>OX460916.1 GCA_949788275.1 Weeksellaceae bacterium | reverse complement strand
ATCTAAAATCCGTTTTAAACTTTAAACTTTAAACAATTTTAAACCATCAACCCTCTCTGTCGCTCCTACAGAGCTGAATCGTGTGGGGTTTCTTTGGCTATTAATATATCATCCCTCCGGGATTGGATTTGCCCTTAGTAAAATGTAGGGGCGAATTGCAATTCGCCCAACCTTAGATAGGATATAGACGAAGACTACTTCAATAAACCGAATGTTAGCTATGATCTAAAATCTGACATCTCATATCTATAATCTATTCGTTATTTCCAAATTCGAACATCACTTCATATTGCGAAATGCTTATCACTTTCTTAATTGACTGGGAGAATAGCCGAAAACCTTTTTAAAGGAAGCGCTAAAGTTGGAGGTATTCTTAAATCCTGATGCTAAACTTATTTCATATATTGATAAATGAGTGCTTAATAAGGAAGCATGGGCTTTATTCATTCGGAGTGTTTGCATATAATTAAAGACGGTTGTTCCGTAAAGAACTTTGAAACCATCTTTCAATTTGGTTTGGTTGATACCTACTTTCCGAGCGAGTTGAATAATAGTATAGGGATTATCGAGGTGATCTTTGATGAGTTGTGCTGCATAATGAATAAACTGTTGATCAGCACTGGATAGTTTAACAGGGTCTTGATTTCTCTCGAGTCCATTGTAAGCCAATGCAATTAGCTCAAAGACTTTTGATTCGAGAAATATTTTACGGGTTAAACCTATGTAATTACACTGCTGAATAGTTTGAATAACGGCGTAAACAGCAGAATTTACCCGAATCTGATTAGGGCAAAGACTAGCGCTTCTTTTTAAGGTAATTTCTTCTAAGAAGTCATCTAAAATACGGCTTTCACCAGCATATTGCATCAACATGTTCTTGGGTAGATGAAGATCGAAGGTGGTATATGCAACATCTTTTTCTAAGCCGATGTGCATATGTTCATCGCTTTGTGGTATATAAATCAGATTACCCGACATTAAGGGGACAACATCGGTGGTGATTATCTTATTCTTATAATAGATACTCTTTGAGGATAAATTGAAATACATTTCTAAAACCTCATCAGTTCCCTTTCCTCCTAGTCGAATATCTTGGTTCATACAATAAGAACCTTCTAGAATAGACAATTCTTCGCGAACTATATGTTGTTTATAGCTCACGTTTCCTTTTGGTAATAGAAACTTATCTTGGTATATTCCTCGATCTTCGTCAACAATCGTTTCTAACCTATTACTATCGTAAATCATCAATTCACTTAAATCTTCCACTTCTAGTTTAAATTCCATCACAAACTTCTTATTTCATAACTATTACTTCCGAAACCGTTCTTGGTTTGGAGATAAGGTCAATACTTTTGCACAAATATAATTTATAATTAATCTAAATAAAGCTTTTTGATGCCTCATTTTCTTCTAACTATTTTTTTGTTTTGCTTTTGCAGCTTTGTATCTGCTTGTTCTATCATCTTGCATGTGGAAGATAAACAAGGTAATTTACTAGAAGGTTTAACGATTCGAGTTAACAAAAATTGGTTACCAATCACGTCAAATTTAGGAGAAACGACTTGGGAAACAGATCTTGAAACAGACTTTAAAACAGAACATCATGTGGTAATTTTTAAAGAAGGTGAGTTCGTTGGAGAACAATCGCTGGTGATGGATTGTACGAAAGGATATTATGTAATTACGGTTGATATTTCTTCTGGTTTTGAAACAAGCGAAACAATTACGTTAGCCGATGTCAATTTAAAAACACGTACGGTAAAAGAACGCTTAGAGGATAGTCCCTTTTCTGTACAAGTTATTGATATGAAATCGCACTACGACAAAGCGGGTGATGTAGGTGAAATATTGAACGCATCTTTCGGTGTGAAATTACGAACGAATGGAGGACTAGGGGCTACAACACAGATTAATTTAGGGGGTTTACAAGGAAAGGCTGTTCGGCTTTTTAAAGATGGCTTGCCAATAGAATTGTTTGGACATGGTTTTAGTATTGGAACACTGCCAACGACATTATTAGAACGAATTGAAATTTATAAAGGGGTTATGCCAATTTATTTAGCTGCCGATGCATTGGGTGGTGGAATAAATTTTATAACCCGACAACCCAAAAGAACATTGGCAGAAGTGGCTTATGAAATTGCTTCTTTTAATACACACAGAACGACAGCTACATTGTATTTAACACACGCAAACAATCCCGATTTTTATGGTGGACTAAACAGTTCGTTTAATTACTCAGCCAATAACTATAAGGTTGATGCGCCTTTTTACGATACTGAAACAGGCCGACAAACAACGCGAAAAAGTAGACGCTTTCATGATGATACACGGTCGATGTATTCGGAATTCTATGCTGGAATAAAAAATAAAGTATGGGCTGAGGATTTTAGGACAACATTTATTCTCTCGGATTTCTACAAAGAGATTCAACATGATGCCGAAATGAACCGTGTATATGGCGAAGCTTTCTCCAAGGAAGCCAACACAACAATATTATTACAATACAAGAAAGCTTTTCTAGAGAAAAAATTGATGATTACAGGATCGAGTGTTTACAGTCATTTCTCAACCAAATTCATTGATTTAGCAACAGACCGTTACAATTGGGACGGCAAAATAACTGTTCAAGGAATGCCGATTGGTGAGATCAATAAGGGAAATAATCAACGAATCCAATACGATTTCTGGTCGACTCGCTTACATGCAAGTTACGAAGTAGCAAAAAATCATGTAGTGGAAATGAGCGAATTGTTTTATCATCAAAAACGAAAAGGAAGTGATCCGTTGGGGGCTGTTTCCGTTATTGACCAAGTGGATGTATTAAATATTCCCGCGGTATTTCAGAAAAACATTCTTGCCTTAGGCTTTCGTTCACAATGGTTTAGAAAATCGTTAGAAAGTATTGTAGGGGTAAAATATGCAAATTATACAACGAAAGGCTATACTACAGACAAATATAACTTTGCATGGAATACATCGGCAACAGGAAATCACTTAGGGCATATGGCTGGTTTAAAATGGACTGATGATCTTTTCGCATTAAAGCTTTCTTATGAATATGCTACCCGTTTACCAGATGAATTCGAAATTTTTGGAGATGGCCGCTTAGTGAAAGAAAATCTTGACCTGAAACCTGAAAGGAGTCATAATTTAAACTTGAATGGGCAATACGCTTTTGTTGATCAGAAATTGGTGTTATCGACCAATCTTTTTTACCGACGTGTAAAGGATATTATCTTTCTTCAATTGGATATTCCGTTTAACCGATACATTAATTACGAGGAATCTGTTATTAAAGGGATAGAGTTTGAGGCAAATTACACCCCTATTAACGCTATTAAGTTTGGTTTCAATGGTACCTATCAAGACATAAGGCGCATTCACATTGAAGAACCCATTTTTAAAAATTTGGAAAGATCACGCGTACCTAATATTCCTTACCTATTCGGAAATGCCTTTATAGAGACCTCTATCAATAATCTTTTTCAACAAAAAGATCGTTTAACATTCCATTGGAATAGCCATTATACCCATCGTTTCTTCTTAAAAGCCATTCCTAAAAATCAGGAACCATCCCTCTTTGGCTCAATCAAACATTTACAAACTTCATTGATAATTCCTGGTGATGGGAGAACAGGTCAAATAACGCATAATACTGCAGTCACATATCAATTTTCAAATCAAAAAATCAGTTTAAGTGGCGAAATTCAAAATATAGCCAACAATAAGCTTTACGATCATTTTAACGTACAGAGACCTGGTCGTTCTTTCCATTTCAAAATTGTTTATCAGTTCTTATAATTTTTACACATTTAATATTTTTATTATGAAAAAACACACATTTAAAACAGCATTTATCGCTTTAGCGACCGGTCTATTGATGTGGTCGTGTTCAAGTGATGACAACTCATTACCCGATGAGCCTATTCTTACCGATGAATTACCGAAAAATGAAACCTGGGTCGTATTTAATGCCAATGCTGATTGGAGCGGTGGAATTTATGCGTTAAAAGACAATAAATCCCGTTCGATGAACCTATCCGGAATTCCATTCTATCAGGTATCTTATTCAGCAGGGGGCCGAGTGGTAGACAATACCCTTTACAAATTAAACGGTGCTAGCAGTACTGATATTGGTATATCTAAATACGCTATCGACAAGCAAGGTAAAGTAAATGCAGCTGGTTTTTTAGCAACACCAAACAATACCTACGAAACCAATACTTTAATTGTTAGTAACACAGAGGGTTATTATTGGGACTTAAGTGCAGGAGGTTTAAAAATTCAGGTATTCAATCCATCGACTATGCAACGAACCGGTGAAATCGATTTTTCTTCTTTAACGAAAGGTCGTCCATATGAGGCCGCTGGACAATTGATCTTAGCTAAAAATGATGATCGCTTATTTGTCGATTTACAATTTGGCACACGTACCGCATCATGGCAAGTGGTTCCTGATGAAGAAAAGGTACAGATTGCTGTTTATAATTTAAAAGAGAAAAAGATTGAAAACGTAACCACTTATGATAAAGCTTCCCATTTAGGATTGTTTGCAGATCATGTTTTGTGGTCTATCGATGAAGTAACCAAATCATTATATGTAATTGCCGTTGGAGAGATGAAACAACAAAAACCGGCATCAAAAATTCTACGGATTAAAGCTGGACAAACATCGTTTGATACAACCTTTGAGTTGGACATTAAAGACTATCAATTCCCTTCTGACTTTAATAGAATACTAGCTTATAATGACAAAATATACACCACCATTTCCGATCGACCAACTTCATACTATGGCGGAGGGCAACATGGTGTCTCTTACCGAAAAGACATTTGGTACTGGAATGAAATTGATATAAAAACCAAAAGAGCTAAACGTTTAAATCTACCGGTTGATAACTTCTATTCTTATCAGAATCCTTTCTTCCATAACGGTGAAATTTATTTCTTATCGAACAATGCTACTGATAACTATGCTGGAGTAAACCAATACGATCCTAAAACGGGTAAAATTAAAGAAACCATCCGCCTAAAAGAAAGCGGACGATTGATGGGTTTCCATATAATAACACCTTAAATAAAACAGATGACTATTTTACACAAAATACATCTAGGGCTAACTTATCTCACACGATTTTTCTTAGCCTATGTATTTATTCCGCACGGAATAGAAAAGATAACCACCACCATCGATATACAAGAATATCACGACTTTGGTTTAGGGCAAGACTTTATCGATTTCTATTTACTTTGGGAAAAAACAGGGTTTATCGTTTTTATTGGTGTTTTACAACTCATCATGGGATTATTACTGATTCCTAAAAAAACCTACCTATTTGGTGCCGTTCTCCTAGCTCCTATGAATGTCGGAATGATTGCTACGCATATCTATCTCTCTAAAAGTTGGGACTTCCTCATTTGGGATGCTTTGATGTTTATTCTCAACCTCTATCTAATTATACCTTACTACAAATTACTTATTGAAGTATTCTTCACAAAACAGAAAGGTATCATTTAATGTTTATCATCCTAAAAAAGCCTTTATATTTTATGTAGAGGCTTTTTATTTTATAAAAGGAATTCGTAAAAAGGTAGTCATTAGCAGATAGATGTAGGCTGCTTCATTTATCCTTAAACTTTTAAACCTTAAAAATTCTCTGTCGCTCCTACAGAGCTTAATCACATGGGGTTTCTTTGGCTATTAATATATCATCCCTCCGGGATTGGATTAGCCCTTAGTAATTAGCCCTTAGTAATTAGTAGATAGAAGGCGTTAGATCTTAGATTTTAGTACATAGATACGAGATAGACACAGGCTATTTCAATAAACCTTTCTTCTCCATTTCTAAAATCTAATATCTAAAATCCATTTTAAACCTTAAACAAATTCAAATCTTAAAAATTCTCTGTCGCTCCTACAGAGCTTAATCACATGGGGTTTCTTTGGCTATTAATATATCATCCCTCCGGGATTGGATTAGCCCTTAGTAATTAGTTTTTAGTAATTAGTTTTTAGTAATTAGTAGTTAGAAGTTAGAAGTAAGCTATTTCAACAAACCGAATATTATCTATAATCTATTGGTTATTTCATGAATAAGCCGACGCTATACATAATAACGATGTAGCGAAACAACTTACCGATAAACATGGATATACTTACGCCATAGATATTGGCACGCATATAGCCAAGGGCAACCGGGATAATATCGCCCACTACAGGCAGAAATGAAAAGAAAGCCATCCAAGCCCCCTTACCTTCCATCCAGTTTTGGAAGCGATCGATTTTTTCTTTTTTAATTTTCAGGTATTTCTCAATCCATTCTATTTTGCCGAGTTTCCCTAAGAAGTAGTTAGTCATTCCGCCAAGCCAGTTTCCGATACAGGCTAAAAACACACATAGCCATGGGTTACCACCAACGGCAAGGATCCCGACTAATACCACTTCTGAACTGAAAGGCAGAATGGTTGCTGCTAAAAAAGAGGCTATAAAAAGGCCAATGTATCCGTATTCTATAAAGCCTTCAAGCATACTGGTTATTTATCTAATGGATTAAATTGCACGTGCAATGGGTTTAGAAGGTTAAAAGTAGGAAATAATTTTTAACTCGGTCTATGGGTAGGTGCGAAAATCTAGGGAAAACAGTTTGGAATAATGAATTCTACCCCAATGCGCACCAAGGATTGGAGCAATTGTTTGAGCTTTTGGGTGGAGTGAAACGAAACCGAAAAGCGAGTGCGGAAAGCCTGGCCCGTAGGGGGTGCCCCACTTAAAAAGAAGTGAGGTTATTCTCTGATAAAAATTATAACGACGTTGATTGGCGGAATAATAGCCTATTTTTACAAAAAATAGAGCATGATACATTGCAGTAATGAACAAATACCGGCTAAGGTTTATCAGAACCTCCGTATTCAATCGGGATTATCGGCCAAAACCGATGTGGCAACTGAAATAGGATTAAAGCATACGCTTCATTTTACCTGTTTAAAAAATGAAACGGATGAGTACATTGGTATGGGGCGTGTTATTGGCGATGGAGGAACCGCTTGTCAGGTAGTTGATATATGTGTCTTACCAACATACCAGGGAAAAGGTTTAGGTAAAATGATTATGGAAGATATTATGCGATTTATAGAAGAGAAATTACCTTCAACATGTTATATCAGCCTTATAGCAGATGGTGAAGCTTCTGAATTGTACAAAAAATATGGTTTCGAAGACACTTTACCCTTGTCGCGCGGTATGGCCATGAAACGATAAACAAAAATCCCTTCTTAATGAGAAGGGATTTTTGTTGTTATAATTTAGACTGAGAGTTATCAACACGGGGATCGTAATAAGTGATTTCTCTAATCATGGCTTGTTTTGAAGGAATAATGGGATATCCATTGACTTCTGCAAAAACTTTGGTGAATTTTGCACCCAGGTAGATTATGGTCGACACATAATAAATCCAAAGGAGTAGGATAATTAATGATCCGGCGGATCCAAATATAGACGAATAGCGGGTATTCGATATATAAACACCAATCAGGTATTTTGCGATATAGAACAGGACAGCGGTAAACACGGCACCAACAAATGCTGGACGCGTTTTGATCTTGGCGTCGGGCAACATTTTGAACAGGGCATAAAATACGGCGACCGAGACGAAGATACTCAATACATTATTCACTAATACGAGGGTTGTTTTTGAAAATCGGGCATCGATGGGGAGCAGATCCCTTATTTCGGCATCGAAAGCCACAAAGATACTGCTGAGTAAAACGGTTGCAAAGAGAATTAGTCCCATGGCCAAAATCATTAGAAAGGAAATTCCTCGGTTCATGATAAACTTTAACCATGCTTTGTCGGGCATTACTTGTATTTTCCAGATTAAGTTGAGACTGTCTTGCATATCGGTAAACATGGTTGTTGCACCAAAGAGCAAAACCCCTAACCCCACGTAGAGCGCAAAAGAACTATCACCCGACAAGGTTGAATTGGTAACGAAATTTTGAATTTGTAGGGCAACATCGGGCCCAACAATATTTTTTAGTTCGTAATACAGTCGGTTCTCCACAGCATCTTTCTTATAAAATAAGCTCGCGCTTGAAATAAGAATTAAAATGAGTGGCGATAATGAAAATATAGTATAATAGGTTAAGGAGGCACTCATTTTTAAAATTCGATCATCACCAAATTCTACAAGAGTCTGTTTTAATATTTTGAAAAATAAACGGAGTTTTTGCATAGGATTGGTGTTTGTATAAAATTAGGTAAGATTCTACAAAGGACAAAAAAAAGGCCACTCTAAATAGAATGGCCCTTTTTTTATGTATTGTATGTTTCTTAAATCAGCATAGTTACTGGATTCTCGATAAACATTTTTAAAGTTTGTAAGAATTGTGCGCCTGTTGCACCATCTACTGTACGGTGGTCACATGCTAAACAAAGTTTCATGGTGTTCCCAACAACGATTTGCCCGTCTTTTACAACTGGTTTTTCGATGATTGCTCCTACAGAAAGGATACACGAGTTCGGTTGATTGATAATCGATGTAAACGATTCGATACCGAACATTCCTAAATTAGAAACAGAGAATGTTGATTTTTCCATTTCATTGGCATTCAACTTACGCTCTCTTGCACGACCCGCATAGTCTTTAATCTCTGCTGAAATTTGTGCAAAATTCTTTTGGTCTGTGTTTTTTACAACAGGTACTAATAAACCATCTTCTACCGCTACAGCAACACCAATGTTCACATCACCGTGTTGGGTAATATTCTCGTTAGTCCATGAAGCATTAACAGCAGGATGTTTTCTTAAGGCCATTGCACACGCTTTTACCACGATATCGTTAAACGACACTTTGGTATTTGGCACTGCGTTCATTTGTTTACGCGCTGCGATAGCGTTATCCATATCCAACTCAATATTTAAATAATAGTGAGGTGCTGAATATTTAGATTCGGCTAAACGTTTAGCGATTACTTTACGCATTTGTGAGTTTGGAATAACGGTATCTTCTCCTGAAACAAATGTTTGTGGAGCAGATACAGCCGCGGTTGCTTTTGGAGCAGCTGCTGTGACTGGTTGAAAGTTTTCAACGTCTTTCTTAATGATACGACCTTGATCACCTGAACCTTTTACATCGGCTAAGTTAATTCCTTTATCTTTTGCAATTGATTTAGCCAATGGTGATGCGAATACACGTTCCCCTGTATTTGTTGATTGATGGTTAACATCTAATTCAACAACCACTGGTTTTTCATCTTCTTGGGTTTCTGTTTTCGTTTCAGCTGGAGCTGCAACTTGACCGCCGTTTGCTACAATAGCAGAAACGTCGGTACCCGCTTCTCCGATGATGGCTAAAATAGTATCTACTGGAGCAGGTTCGTTTACCTTAGCACCTTGGTACAATAATACACCGTCATATTCTGATTCAAATTCTTGAACCGCTTTATCGGTTTCAATATCTGATAAAAGATCACCTTCAGCAATAGCATCCCCTACATTTTTATGCCAAACAACCACCGTTCCTTCTTCCATCGTATCTGACAGTCGAGGCATGGTAATTACGTGTACATTCGCAGGAATTTCTGCTACTGGAGCTGAGGCTTTCGCTTCTACTTGTTCTGTTTTCGGCTCTTCTTTAGCTGATTCGGCTGAAGGAGCCCCACCGCTAATTAAAGCTGAAATATCTTCACCGGCTTGACCAATAATAGCTAGAACGGTATCTACTTTCGTTGGATTCCCTTCTTCCATTCCTTGGTACAATAATACCCCGTCGTATTCCGATTCAAATTCTTGAATTGCTTTATCGGTTTCAATGTCAGCTAGGACATCACCTTCTGCAATTGAATCACCAACATTTTTATGCCATTTCACAACGGTTCCTTCTTCCATTGTGTCGCTTAAGCGAGGCATTGTTATAATTTCTGCCATGGTTTTATAAGTTGTTTTCTACTTTATCTAAGAAAGGGTAATTCTCTTCCGAGTAAATGTAATCATACATAACATCAGCATCTGGGTAAGGTGAATTTTCGGCAAACTCGACACATTCTTCAACGGCAATTTTTGCTTCTTCGACCATCGCTTCCAATTGTTCTTTGGTAGCCCAGTTGTTAATTAAAATATGATTTTCTACGTTTAAAATAGGATCTTCTTGTTTGTAGTTCTCTACTTCTTCCTTCGTACGATACGGTTCAGCATCGGACATTGAGTGACCTCTAAAACGGTAGGTACGAATATCCAAGAAGGTAGGGCCATCGCCACGACGCGCACGTTCGATTGCTTCGTAGGCAGCTTCTGCTACTTTCACTGGATCCATTCCGTCAACCGCCATTGAAGGCATATCGTAACCAAGACCTAATTTCCAAATATCTTCGTGGTTGGCCGTACGGCTTACCGAAGTTCCCATCGCATATTGGTTGTTTTCACACACAAATACCACTGGCAGTTTCCAGTTCATCGCCATATTGAACGTTTCGTGTAATGTTCCTTGACGCGTCGCACCATCTCCCATTAAACAAATCGTAACAGCATCACGTTTGTTGTATTTATCTCCGAAAGCAATACCAGCTCCTAAGTTGATTTGTCCACCAACGATTCCGTGCCCCCCGTAAAAATTATGTTCTTTACTAAAGATGTGCATAGAACCACCAAGACCTTGAGAGGTTCCTGTAGCTTTACCACACATTTCAGCCATAATTCTTTTCGGGTCAACCCCCATTGCCATTGGCCATACGTGACAACGGTAAGCCGTGATCACATTATCAACCCCTGGTTTCATCGCGTGTAAAAAACCAGCAGGTAATGCTTCTTGACCATTGTAAAGGTGTAAGAATCCTCTGATTTTTTGTTTTAAATATAAAGAGCGACACTTATCTTCAAAGCGGCGCCAAAACGTCATTTCTTTGTACCATTGAAGGTACTTTTCTTGCGTTAATTTTTCCATAATTGCACAATTCCGTTGGACAAATTTAAACTAATATAATAAGTGTGCAAAATCAGTCTTGCAAAAATTCTTCATCGAAGTACAATGGCAACAAATCGGCAGCGGCATCCAATAGGATAACTTCCCCTTCATTTCCACTTAAAACGATGTTTATATTTTGGTTTTGTTTCTTTTCCATTTCCAAGATATATTGACGGCACATGCCGCAAGGAGGCAATGGATAATTGATATTGGGTGTTGAAACCGCTAATTTGGCAATTTTAATGTTGGGAAAATTGGCATTGACATAGGCCAATAAACCGCGTTCTGCACAGCTTCCGACCGGATAGGCTGCATTTTCTTGATTAGAGGAACTATAGATTTCTCCGTTTTCTAATTCTACGGCTGCTCCAACTTTGAAATTGGAGTAAGGCGCATAGGCATTTAGCGCTATGGCATCTGCAGATTCAACCACGGTTTTAAACGCCGGATCTAATGCTGCTTTATTGGCAAAACGGGTATATTCGAATGAGAATTTTTCTTTTTTCATAAAGGATTTAACACTAAAAAGCGCTATATTATTAATTACTAACTCTATAAATCCTTAAAACTATTTATTCAATAGAAAAAGGAAGTAAATTTATGAAAAATATTTTTTGTAGACGGATTTTTTTTACTCAACATAGCTTCCTCAAAAGATTGAATTCTGAATCGGCTTTCTGATTTCTATTTTCAAACTTCGGAAACAGAACGCTTTTCTTCGATAAAACGACCCGATGGTTTTTCCATTAATCTTACAAACAAATAATTCTCTAGGCATTGAGCGAGCATCTATTTTTCCATAAACCTGAAATTATAAGAATCATAGCATATACCTCCTTTCGCTAGGGAATAACCGAATAAACCCCAACTTGCGCCCCCTTCTATAGTGCTCTAATTCAATGTATTGAAATGACCCTCTCTCCTTAAATTATTACACAAACTATTTCATAATCAATTAAATATATGTATTTTAAGGTTTTATTTATGGACCCTTGATACTATGATTTTATGTTGGTAAAAATTTTTGGAAGTGCCATTTATGGGATAGCGGCACAAACCATTGTTGTAGAAGTAAACATCGATCAAGGTGTTGGCTATTACTTAGTGGGACTACCCGATAGTGCCATTAAAGAAAGTAATTACCGCATTAATGCGGCTTTAAAAAATTCGAACTATAAGATTCCTGGAAAAAAGATCACCATTAATATGGCCCCAGCCGATTTGCAAAAAGAAGGGGCTGCTTACGACTTGCCCATTGCCGTAGGTATATTGGCTGCTTCCCAACAAATTTCACCCGCGAAAATTCATGAGTGTATGATGATGGGCGAACTATCCCTCGATGGATCTTTAAGACCGATAAAAGGAGCTTTACCTATCGCTATTCAGGCCAAAGAAGAAGGATTTAAGCGCCTTATGATCCCTGTTCAAAATGCAGAAGAAGCGGCCGTTGTTCAAGGCATTGATGTATTGCCTGTTAACCACATTACCGATGTAATTGATTATTTCAACGGTGAAACCAGCATTGAACCTTGTACAGTGAATTTAAATACGTCTTTCTTTGAACAAACCAAGGATTATCCGTTCGATTTCTCGGATGTGAAAGGGCAAGAAACCGTGAAACGAGCCATGGAAGTAGCGGCTGCAGGTGGGCACAATATTATTTTAATAGGACCTCCTGGAAGCGGAAAAACCATGTTAGCCAAACGCATTGCTTCTATCCTTCCCCCCTTAACGATTGATGAATCGTTGGAAGTAACCAAAATTCATAGCGTGGCTGGTAAATTACCTCAACAGACTTTAATTACGCATCGCCCTTATATTTCGCCCCACCATACCATTTCGGACGTCGCCTTGGTGGGTGGAGGAAGTCATCCACAACCAGGGGAAATCTCTTTGGCCCACAACGGTGTTTTATTTTTAGACGAACTACCAGAATTTAAACGTTCCGTTTTGGAAGTGATGCGTCAACCTTTGGAAGACCGGGAAGTGACCATTTCTCGGGCGAAATTTACCGTGACCTACCCGTCTAGTTTTATGTTGGTCGCCTCTATGAACCCCAGTCCAAGCGGTTATTTTATGGATGACCCCAACAACACCTCAACCGCTTTTGAGATGCAGCGCTATATGAATAAAATATCGGGGCCGCTGTTGGATCGGATCGATTTGCACATTGAGGTAACACCCGTGCCCTTTGATGATTTATCGATGGAACGATCCGGCGAAAAAAGTGCCATCATTCGGCAAAGGGTCCTTCGGGCGCGAAGTTTACAAAACAAACGATTTACGGATTCGCCTGTGCATTACAACGCCCAAATAGGCCCTAAGGAGTTGGATCGGTTTTGTGTGTTGGATGAAACGTCGAAGCAATTGATCAAAGTGGCCATGGATCGTTTGAATCTTTCTGCACGTGCTTATGATCGGATTATTCGTGTGGCGAGAACCATTGCTGATTTAGCGGGTGATAACACGATTGCCTCCCATCATGTTGCTGAAGCGATTCAGTACCGCAGCTTGGATAAAAATGTAGGGAAATAGCTGTTAGTGAACAGATTTGAGATATGAGTAGTTAGATTTGAGATATGAGTAGTTAGATTTAAGATATTAGTGGACGGATTTAAGATATTAGTACATAGATATTAGATGAGATAAGGTGGCCTTCAAGAAAACGAATTTTATCTGTTTTGTTAGTCTTTAGTGATTAGATTTAAGACATGAGTAAATAGATATTAGATAGGATAAGGTGGCTTCAACAAAAAGAATTTTGTCTTTTATCTATCGTCTATTATCTAAAATCTATTGTCTATTGTCTATAATCTATTATCTATCGACTAAAATCTATCGTCTATAATCTAAGATTTAAACTTTACACCGTTTATGCCCTAAACGCCAAAGATTCTAATTGTTCTGAATAGAACAATTAGAATCTTTGGCGCTGCGGCAGGGATTGCAGCGGAAATCCTTTGCAACATCCCGCGATTTTCAACTGGAACCCTTTATTTCTTGTTGCAAAGATTGGGAGTGGAAAGCCCGGCGCGTAGCGGCCGCCCCCATAAAAAAAGAACGTTATACACGTTCTCTTTTTTGTTCATTGTATTCTTCATTGGCTTCGTCGTTCACCTTATACGCTTTCAGGATATCGCGAACGAGTGGGTGTCTTACAACATCTTTATCGTCGAGGTAAATAAAACCTATATCTTTTACGTCTTTTAGAATGCGTGTTGCTTCTTTAAGACCCGATTTTTGTTTGGGTGGTAAGTCGATCTGGCTAGGGTCACCGGTTATCATAAATTTAGAGTTCTTGCCCATTCGGGTAAGGAACATTTTCATTTGTGCATAGGTGGTGTTTTGTGCTTCATCTAAGATTACGAAAGCTTCGTCTAGCGTTCGTCCACGCATAAAAGCGAGGGGAGCGACTTCAATAACCCCTTTCTCTAAGTAGGCACCGAGTTTCTCGAAATGAATCATGTCTTTTAAGGCATCATAGAGCGGTTGTAGGTAAGGATCGAGCTTGTCTTTCATATCGCCAGGGAGAAAACCTAAGCTTTCGCCTGCCTCCACCGCAGGACGCGTAAGTACAATGCGTTTTACTTCTTTGTTCTTTAGCGCTTCTACAGCCATGGCCACGCCTGTATAGGTTTTACCCGTTCCGGCGGGTCCAATGGCAAAGACCATGTCCTTCTCGCGAACTTTCTGAACCAATTGGGCTTGCCCGGATGTTAAGGGTTTAATCATTTTCCCGTTTACACCATGCACAATAACCTCATCTTCTTTTTTCATCCGATGCATTTCTTGCTTATCTTCCATCATAACGATTTCAAATTCTCGGTTACTTAAACTGTTATAGCGTTGCAAATGGTCTATTAGTCGGTTTACTTTCTGTTCGAAAACCGTAAGGATATCTTCGTTTCCTAAAACGTTTAAAGCTTTGCCACGGGCAATAATCTTTAGTTTAGGAAAATATTCCTTCAGTCGTTTTAAATGTTCATTATTCGCTCCATAGAAATCCTGGGCACTTATCTCATCGAGTTGAATTGTAATTTCGGTCAAATGTGTTCTTATTTTAGGTTCACTAACACAAAAATAAACAATATATTTGCTATCTATAATAAGAAAATGGCAATTATTACATTAACAACAGATTTTGGGTTAAAAGACTACTTTGTTTCGAGTATCAAAGGGTCTATACTAAAAGAATTGTCGGATGTAACGATTGTGGATATATCGCATCACGTTAGCCCTTATGATTTATCAGAAGCGGCTTATATCATTCGAAATTCATACAGTGAATTCCCTAAAGGCACTATTCATATTATTGGTGTAAATGCCCTGAGTACGCCCAACCAACGGCCAATTTGTGCCTTGATTAACGACCATTACTTTATTTGTGGAGACAATGGTATTTTATCGTTAATCTGCCAAAATCATCAACCGCAAGAGCTTGTTGAAATTACCATTCACCCCGAAGAAATCGATAGTCTTTTTCCTGTAAAAACCTGTTTTGTTCCTGTTGCCTGCCATATAGCACGTGGAGGAGTTATGGCCTTATTGGGTAAAAAGCGTAAAAAACTAAAACAACTGAATGAACTGAATCCGGTTTACCGCGATGATAAGTTTTTAGTGGGAAATGTGATTTACATTGATCATTTTGGAAATGTGGTGACCAATATTTCGCGCAAGCATTTTGAAGAGGCCATGCAGAATAGAAAATACAAGATTATTTTACGACAGAAAGATTTTTCCATTACCGACATTAATGTTATCTACGAACATTACAATGAGGTGGTGCAAGATTTTAGCAAAGAATTGCAAGCGATGGGGCGAACGCTCTGTTTGTTTAATTCGGCCAATTTTCTGGAAGTTACGTTGTACAAAAGTAATCCGATTGTTTCTGGAGGTGCCAATACCTTGATGGGCTTAAAGAAGGGAGACCCCATTACCATTGAATTCGAAAATATACTAGAACCCGATGTGGCTGAAAAATAAAGATTAGAATTTTAATTTTATGGGATATAATTACCTTATTTATAAGGCTATACATGTTATTTTGGTGGTGAGTTATTTTGCTGGGTTGTTCTACATTGTACGCTTAATGATTTACCATACCGATACACAAAAAATGGATGAACCTAAACGCAGTATCCTTGCTGAACAATATAAGTTTATGGAAGGTAGGCTGTGGAATGTAATCACCGTACCTGCATTTACCGTGATGGTGATTATGGGTACATGGATGTTGGTGAAGAATCCGTCTTTGCTGAACGCGGGTTGGATGCAGTTTAAACTGGGAATGCTGGCTATTTTATTTGGCTACCATTACTGGTGTTGGAAAACGTTGCGCGAATTAAAAAAAGATATTTTTAAATACACGTCGGTCCGTCTTCGCATGATGAATGAAGTGGCTACCGTTTTATTATTTGCCATTGTTTTTGCGGTTATACAGAAAGGTGGCTTTGTACAACATTGGCCGTGGGCTGTCGTTAGCTTTGTTATGATTGGTGCAATTATTATGATGATGGTAAAAATTATTAACCGTAACAACAAGAATTAAATGATGTGGACCCTTTTTAAAAAAGAATTCGCTAACTTCTTCCTAGGCTCTACGGCCTATGTTGCAGCGTTGGCGTTTGCGATTATTTCGACCTTGTTTCTTTGGTTTTTCGAAAACGAATACAATATTTTTAATACAGGCAATGCTTCTTTAAACAGCTTTTTCTTTATTGCTCCTTGGATTTTACTTTTCCTGGTGCCGGCCCTAACCATGAAAATGATTGCTGAAGAGAAAGCCAACGGTACATTAACCTGGTTATTTACACTCCCTATAAAAAATAGCGCCATTATTGGTGGAAAATTCTTAGCCGTTATTTCGGTTATACTCTTCTGCCTATTACCAAGTGTATTGTTTATTTTCACCATCAGCGATTTAATTATTCCCGGACAGGCATTAGACTATGGGGTAATTTACAGCGGTTATATCGGTTTGCTGTTAATGAGTTGCCTTTTTGCTGCGATCGGGATATTCACCTCTTCCATATCCAAGAATCAAGTCATGGCTTTTGTGTTGGCCGTTTGTCTATGTTTTTTAATGTTTTATGGCTTCGAAGGTCTTGCCTCTTATAACCTCTTAGGTTCGGCCGATTTCTATGTTCAAAAAATAGGCAGTTACTCCCATTACAGTCAATTCTTAAAAGGAATTATTGATACACGCGATTTGTTTTATTTCATTCTCCTAATCGGTTTATTCCTTCAATTCACCATTCTACAATTACAGCGCTCGAAATGATGAACAAAAAGACTCATAAAACCTGGTTAATCGTTATCGGATTATTCATTGGCTTACTCCTAACCCAATGGGTTTACCAACGGTACGATTTTACAAAAGATCAACGCTATACCTTAACCTCAACATCGACGACCTTGTTGAAAAACGTGAAAGAACCTCTAAAAATAGAAATTCTACTGGGTGGCGAACTAACCGGCGATTACCGCATCTTAAAAAACGAAATTCAATTTTTACTGGACGAACTTCGCGATAAAAACAAAAATATCACCTATCAATTTATCGATCCAGTGGATGCCAACACCACCGAATTAGAACAAAATAATTTGGTAGCCGTGCCTATTAAAACCGATAAAGGTTTATTAAACGTCTATCCGTACGCCAAACTTACCTATGGCGATCGCAGCATTTGGATGGAGACCTTAGTCAACAACCCTTCTATTCCTTTTGAAGAACTGGCCTTGGCTTCTACCGATAAATTAGAGTATCTATTTGCAGAAAAAATACAAAAGATCACCAATTTCGAACGTAAGAAAATTGGCTTTATCGTTCACCATGACGAATTACCTCAACAACATATAGACGGATTAGGAAGAGCTTTATCGGAAAAATACGATGTCGAAGTCTATCTTAATCCCATTGTCAACAAAACGTTCTCTTTTCAAGAAAACGATATCGACAGCTTAAAAAAATTCGATGCCCTTATTGTAGCCAAACCAACCCTTCCTTTTAGCGAAATGGATAAAATGGTTATGGATCAGTACATGATGAATGGAGGCCGAATGATGATGGCTGTTGAAACCGTAGATGCCGAAATGGATTCCATTTTCCGTTCAGGAAAAATAGTGGCCTTTCCGCGCGATTTAAAGTTAAACGATTTCTTATTTAACTACGGTGTTCGCTTACATCCGGCCGTTATCAAAGATCTTAACGGTGCCAAGATTGTATTAGCCGATGGCGAAACAGCGGGTAATGTGAGTTACAATTACTACACCTGGCCTTATTTTGAATTGGGTGTAAAAGGTGAAGATAACCCCATTACCAATTCCATAGATCCGGTGCTTTTTCAATTTGCAAATCCGATCGAGTTATTAAAAAACCCCAACATTAAGCAAACGGTCTTGCTGAGTAGTTCAGATCAAACCACGCTAAAACCGTCATTAAACTACATATCTTTAGAAGAAGTTGATGTTGAAAAACCCGAAGAATTCACCATGGGAAAAATCCCCATGGCTGTTTTGTTAGAAGGTAATTTCACCTCGGCCTATGCTTCGCGTTACGAGCGCAAAGAAATTAAACACTTTAAAGAACGTGCAACCAACGGTAAAATGATCGTGATTTCTGATGGTGATGTTTTAAAAAATAATTTATGGCGAGGTATGCCCATGCGTTTAGGCGAAGATAAATTCTCGGTTAGACCAGACAACCCCAATTCTCGTCCAACCACCTACGCCAACCAAACATTCGTTATGAATGCCATGGACTATCTGTTGGGCGACGAAGATTTCTTGGCTTTAAGAAACCGCCAATTAGAAATTCCGTTGTTAAGCGAATCGAAAGTATTGGCCGAAAAACAGAACTGGCAATACAAAAACCTCCTTATACCTGCACTAGGCATTTTAGCCCTAGGAGGAATCGGATTTTTTATAAGACGAAAACAATTTACAAAGTAAGCTCACCCTTCTTATTTGGGCGGCCGCTACGCGCCGGGCTTTCCACTCCCAATCTTTGCAACAAGAAATAAAGGTTCCAATTGAAAATCGCGGGATGTTGCAAAGGATTTCCGCTGCAATCCCTGCCGCAGAACCAATTGCTAAAAATGTTCGATGACGAACATTTTTAGCAATTGGCGTTTAGGGTTTAAATTATATATATTAGATTTTAGATAATAGATATTAGATTATAGATTTTAGATAATAGATAACATTCGGTTTGTTGAAGTAGCCTACATCTATCTCATATCTAAGTACACACATCTTACGGTGGGCGAATTGCAATTCGCCCCTACATTTAAGGCTTTATTAATTAGATGTGGGCTATTAGATCTATCTATAAACTATCTACTAATTACTAAAAACTAATTACTAAGGGCAAATCCAATCCCGGAGGGATGATATATTAATAGCTAAACAAACCCCATACGATTAAGCTCTGTAGGAGCGACAGAAAATTTTTAAGGTTTATTGAAATAGCCTGTGTCTATCCCATATCTATGTACTCATATCTAACGTTGGGCGAATTGCAATTCGCCCCTACATTCAAGGCTTTATTAATTAGATGTGGGCTATTAGATCTATCTATAAACTATTTACTAATTACTAAAAACTAATTACTAAGGGCAAATCCAATCCCGGAGGGATGATATATTAATAGCTAAACAAACCCCATACGATTAAGCTCTGTAGGAGCGACAGAAAATTTTTAAGGTTTATTGAAATAGCCTGTGTCTATCCCATATCTATGTACTCATATCTAACGTTGGGCGAATTGCAATTCGCCCCTACATTCAAGGCTTTATTGGAAATAGGGAATTAGATTATAGATATGAGATGTCAGATTTTAGATAATAGATAACATTCGGTTTGTTGAAGTTGCATAATCCTATCCCATATATCTAACGTTGGGCGAATTGCAATTCGCCCCTACATTCAAGGCTTTATTGGAAATAGGGAATTAGATTATAGATATGAGATGTCAGATTTTAGATAATAGATAACATTCGGTTTGTTGAAGTTGCATAATCCTATCCCATATCTATGTACTAATATCTAACGTTGGGCGAATTGCAATTCGCCCCTACATTCAAGGCTTTATTAATTAGATGTGGGCTATTAGATCTATCTATAAACTATTTACTAATTACTAAGGGCAAATCCAATCCCGGAGGGATGATATATTAATAGCTAAACAAACCCCATACGATTAAGCTCTGTAGGAGCGACAGAAAATTTTTAAGGTTTATTGAAATAGCCTGTGTCTATCCCATATCTGTGTACTCATATCTAACATTGGGCGAATTGCAATTCGCCCCTACATTGAAGGCATCCACTAATCTCCAATAAAAAAAGCCCTGTTATGACAGGGCTTTTTATGTATACGTTAATTAACGATTATTCGGCGTGCATAAATGCTTTCTTTGCTAAAAGACGTTCCTCGCTTTCCACATGATCATCATCTGGAATACAACAATCTACCGGACATACCGCAGCACACTGTGGTTCTTCATGAAAACCTTTACATTCTGTACATTTATCGGGTACAATATAGTAAACTTCATCATTCACAGGGTCTTGTACATCATCAGCGTTAAAAGTTGCTCCATCTATATTGACAAAGCTTCCTGTTAATGACGTCCCCTCCGAATATTTCCAATCCACAGCAGCTTCATAGATTGCGTTATTTGGACATTCTGGCTCACAAGCACCACAATTTATACACTCATCTGTTATAATAATAGCCATTGTTTCTGTTTTAAATTCCTAAATTTGCGATACAAAATTACATTTTAATTTTCAAAGTCATGACATTTGAACAAAGGATTTCAGCTTTTGCTGAGTTAGGTCAGTTTTTTAATTACTTAGTAGACAAAACTAGCCCTAACGATCAAGAATTACAAACCAAATTTAAAGATGCGGAAGCTGATGCGCTACTTTTGATGCAAGATGCTCAGGATTACAATCAGTGGTTTACGCAAGATAGCATTCGCTTCGCTTTTAAAAGTTGGGCAAACGCATTAACCCCAGAAAATTTAACCCATTGGGTTGCGCCCTACTCCTTTAACCCCACACCAAAAACGGTTGGTATTATTATGGCTGGAAATCTTCCTTTGGTTGGTTTTCACGATTTATTGGCGGTTATTCTTAGTGGGCATCATGCAAAAATTAAGCCTTCTTCGAAAGATGAGAAGTTAATGAAATTGGTTGTTAACTATTTAATAGGCATTAATGCCGAATTTAGTCAATCGCTAGAAATCATTGAACGATTAAACAACTTTGATGCGGTTATTGCAACTGGCAGTAATAACACAGCCCGTTACTTTGAACATTATTTTTCCAAAGTACCCAGCATTATCCGAAAAAACAGAACCTCGGTAGCTGTTCTTAACGGCAAAGAAAGCAAAGAAGAGTTAGCTGCATTAACCAACGATATCTTTACCTATTACGGGTTAGGATGCCGTAATGTGACCAAGCTTTATTTTAACGATGAAAAACAAATTCCTTTATTCTTTGATGCCGTTTTCCCTTGGGGAGACACCATTATTCATCACACGAAATACGCTAATAATTACGATTATAATCGGGCTATTTTCTTGTTGGGTAAGAATGATTTCTTAGATAATAATTTCGTTTTATTAAAAAAAGAAGCCGCTTTACACAGTGCCATTGCCGTTATTAATTACGAAATCTATACCGATCTTTCTGCCGTAAAAACCAGTTTAGACGAACAGCAGGACGCGATTCAATGTGTGCTTGGAAACGATTTTAAAGACCATAGCAGTTATGTGCCTTTTGGTCAAACTCAATCGCCAGCATTAACCGATTATGCCGATGGTATCGATACGTTAGCCTTTCTAGAACAACTGTAAAACAGTTTATCATATTCCAAAAGAGCGGTCATTGAATGACCGCTCTTTTTATATTCGAGTAATTCACATTCTATAACAAATGTATTGATCTAAGAATCGATGAATGTATTGACGATAGTATACCCTCTTCGTTAAAAAAAGAAATCAAACGCTGGATGCAAAAATAGTGGCTTCGCTTTTTGTTGCCGCTGACGTATTCGCTGAGTAGTTTCCTCATCAAAGCTCAAACCCATTTGTTCTGTTATCGCTATACGATTAACGTGATAACGACGCAATGCTTTCTTAAGTGAATCTACATCAATAAATTTTGATTTCAACTCCCTTGCAGTCGCTTTATAAATGCTTTCATAGGCATCTAATAAAGAAGTATCCACGGTTGCTATCCGTTTTATTTCCCAATTAAAATCTTTTCTTTCATCGGTTAGTGATAAAATAAGTCCTGGTAATCCGTTAAACACAAATGGACCGTGTTGTAAAGGAATTTCTTCAGTATACCAAGCCGTCCACTGCTTGCCTAAAAAAAAGAGGCTAGCCTTTTTGGCCAGGTAACCAGCTATTTCTTTCGTTTCACTTCCAATAGACCAATCCAAAGGTTCTTTGGGATATTCAAAGAGATATCCATTCCCCCCTAGACTTACGGAAAATTTAACGGAAGGTTCATCGAACGTATCCCACACATAATAGTTAAGGCGAGTACTTGGGTATTTTTTTTTAAGATCCGCAACATTAAGCACCTTAGACTCCATAATCGCTGCCATTTCTTTTTCCTGATCAATTTCTTGATACAACGAGTCGGTAACGAGTCTATTATTCGCCACATATAAGGTCTTTGTGGGCGACGTATATAAATTAACCATCTCGCTGACTACTCGTTTATTCTTCACACTATCTCGCTGAGAATTATACGCATACTGAATGAAATAGTTAGACTGAGCCAAAAGTATTAAGCCGAAATGTATAAAAATTAAACCAAAAAAATATTTCATAAAGAAAACTTATATCAAAACAACACAACTAATTGATTAAGAATAAACTAAATATAATTCAGACTATCAAAAAAAACAAGAAAAAAGAGTGATTTTCGGTTTTTAAAAAGTGAAACGGGTGGTCATCATAAATTGTCCTGGGCGAAGTTTATACGTATAGCGTTGCTCGTAATTGGAGCTAAACGAATTCTGAGAGAACGTTTTTTCATTGAAAATATTCAACCAGCCTAGTTCAAAGTCAATCTTCTTTTTGGTGAGCGTATAGCGGTATGTGAAATCGGCAAAAAAGCTGTTGGGATTAATTCGGCTATCATCGTTCACATAATAATCGCCATTCATTTTTATGTAATGATTCTTGGCTGGAAAAAGATGCAATATGCCTTGATGTTGCTGATTGGTTAACGATCGTTTGGGTAGATGCCCCAATTGATTTTTATAATTCATAACCGCAAAATCGTATTCTGCCGTTATCCACGAAAGCGCGCGTACTTTAACGTTAAATGCGGTATTCAAAATTCTATTATTGACTTCGAGTAGTTCACTGTTTAACAACTGATCATTGGTGGTTAAACTATAATCGGAAGATAGACCAACGGTTGTTTTAATTTTCGAAAAATATTTGCTCACTTTTGCATTAATCGCATGCGATCGATGATGATTGATTTGTTCAATGGTTTGTAATACGGTACTTGCATCAGGGTTATAGCGGTAGTCGTACATCAATTCATTCTCTGTCCAACTATGGCGGTAACCAATATTAGCAAAAATCGACTTAATAGGATTTTTATACTCCAAACGAAGACTGTTCGACCAATGCTTGGATTGATTAATCTGACCGTCATTCTGTTGAATTGAATTGTAACGATAAACAATATAACCCTCATGCAAATCGGTTAATGAGCTAAGTCGATTCGAAAAAACCGAAGAAGCCCTTAGATCCATAAAGTTGGTGAGTTTCCAATTGAATCCCCAACTCGGTCTCCAAATAACCTTTTGAACATCTACTTTCGTTCGTAGATCTTTATTTTCACGAGCAATGGATTCGAAGCGCATCGGTAGTGCAAAATTGCTTCGGATATCCCCTTTTTTCCATTCAATAGACGGTTCTAGGTACGGACTAAACTGCTGTAGACTTAAATCGTTTGTAAATTGTAAACCCGTAGGCTGTTGATCGGTTAATAAATCACTTTCAAATTGGTGGCTTGTGAATTGAAATCCGGCCTTTGTTTTTAAAACAAAAGACTTGATCCCCTTGGTAAACTCTGCATAGTTATTGGTTGAAAATTTTCTAAATTGTATCTGTTGTTCAGCTTGCTCATACGCCAACGAATCATTCACCAATGGCGAAAATATCCCTGGACGTATGCGCAATGTTTCTGCATATTCTTTGTATGAAACAATCGATCGAAAAGTGATTAATTGCTTTCCCATTTTTTTAATGATATGAAACTGATTCGATATAGCCCGATTCGGTTTTTGAAGTTGTTGATCAATGATTTGATTATTTTGAGTTAAATAACCATGGGTACGATTCCAATCACCTTGAAATTCGATGATGTTTTGAAGATAATTCTCGGCACTATTGCGTAAAATAGTCGCCGTTGCTTTAAGGCTTTCGGTTTGATAATGATTTCGTTTTTGTTCTTCGAGAAGTACATCGCCCGAAGGTAAAAAATACTGTGTCGTTGTTTCCCCTACTCTTTTCTGATAATCGTTTATATAAGAAATATTAAACCGTAAATCAATCTCTTTGGCGACTTTAAACAGATGATTCCATGTTCCTAACTGTACGCCATTGTCTAGCCATCGTTTGCCATCGAAGGAGGGCGTTTGAACGCCCGAAACATTCACCCACGATTCCTCTGAAAACTTTTCGGCATTGTTCAATAAATCTTCTAGGGAAAACGTTCTTAATTGACGGCTAATATCGTCTCCCCGATTATTCGCTTGAAAAGAACCAATCACTTGTTGCTTCTTTTTAAACAACATCGGGGTAATATTCGCCTGATACAGCGTTGGCGAAGCCCCCAAGCCAACCTCGGCCCTGCCCGAATACGTAATTTTATTTTTTAACTTGATATTCAGGGCTGCTTTATTGCTGTACACTAAACTGTCGAGCATTTTAATGGGTTGATGATTCTCTAAGATCTGAACTTTATCCACCGCATTAGCTGATAAATTTTCATTGGCTAAAGCATAACGTCCACCGAGTAAATCCATCCCTTCAATGTAGTATTTATTAATAGGCTCCCCTTGATAAAGAATCTGACCACTGGGTTTAATTTCTATTCCCGGCATTTTCTTAATCACATCAGCTATGGTACGGTCTTGAATATCTTTAAAATTACTCACATCATAGGCAATGGTATCACCTTTTTGTCGGATAGGCGCCTGTTTCACCAATACCTCTTTTAATTCGATGGCTTTTTCTTGAAGAACAAAATCGAAATTATGAACCGACTCACCCACCAATTCCGAAACAAAGGCATAATTCATGGCGCGAACACGAATTTCATAGAGGTCGCTTTCTTTCTTTTCAAGTTGAAGTTTAAACTGACCATCGCTTTTTGTAATGGCATAGGTTAATGTTTGATCACGATCACTTGGGGATAACGTGACATTTGCCCCTGCAACAGCCTCTCCTTTTTCGTTGCGAACAGTGCCCGAAATGACGAATTGAGCCCAAATGCATTGAGCCAATAGAAAGAAAGGAATAAGTAAATAGCTTTTAAACAAACGGCAATATTTATGGATGAAAGATTGATTTTAAATATAGTGGAAAATTATTTTTCTACAAACATAGAGTTACTCTTTCTAGAATGAAATATCCACAATCTCAATGTTACACTCGTTTAGGTTTAAAAGTAAGTCAAACAACATTAAATAACAACAATATATAATAAGAAATTAGTTTAAAACCGAAAGTTTATCAGGGGATCGAGAAAGATAAACTTAGTTTGCTTTTCAAGAAGCCGGCGGCGACGCGTTTCTTCTTCACTTAAATAAAAGCCTTTTTGTTCTCTGAAAGTCATGCGATCTGTGTTATACAAATAAAGCAATGTCGTTAAATCCTTTGTTTTTAAATGCGTATTAAGCTGATAAAGGGTATTATACATTGTTTTATAAGGTTCTAAAGATGGGATTTTGCTTAATCCCAAAAATGTCCAAACAAAATAATTTTGTCGATCGCTGATTTCGAGAATTAAACCCGGTAATCCTTGAAACAAATAAGGTCCTTCGGCTATGGGGACCGCTTCCGTATACCAAGCCGTCCACTCACTTTTCAGGTAGGTTGTCGTTGCTTTTTTGGCTGTGTATTCCCCAATAATTTTAGTTTCTGGATGCAATTGCCAGGCTATGGGTTCCTTAATTCGCTGATAAGTATAAAAGTCACCTAATAATGAGAAGGCCATGGTATGCGGTTCTTGCTCACCTATCGCTTTCCAGATATAAAATGAATAAATGGTTTTTGGCAGACCTTGCATCAATTGTTTCATATCCAGCTGTCCTTCTGTTTTAAAAGCGTCTAGTCCTTGGCTCGCTTTGTTATACAATACCAAGGAATCCATACCAATTCGATTCTGTGCCGCATACAACGTGGACTGATTTCCGATATAGAGATTCATGGTCTCCGTTAATCGTTGATGGGGTTTTAGGCTATCTCTTTGACTGGTGTAGTTATAATGTATCACATAATTTTCTTGTGCATTGAGTACTATACACCCAACAAATAAGGCTAAAAAAATGTTAATCGATTTCTTCATACAATTCGCATTAGAAATTAAATCAAAATATAATAGATAGATAAAACACACCCACTTAAGGTGTACGATTCAATTGTAATTGATGAATTACCAACTGGATTTCAACTACTTATTTTTACTCGGTGTTATTCCTTTGAAAAAACCATAAAGGGTAAATTAAAACGAGGAAAACACGCTGTCGCTTGGTTAAAAGGTGTTTTGGGGAGATTTTAAAACCCGTCCATACCTGAAATATAATCCACAAAAAAAACGCCTTACTTTCGTATTCTACATCTAGAATAAATTATAGCGAAGATTCATTTTATTTGTACGACTGACTAGAATTATTACTCCATACACCCGCTAAAAAACGTTTATTAATGGACTTAATTATTCCAATTCTATGGGATTATACGGAATGGACTTAGCGGGTGAACTATCCTCAACTCCAGGTCTAGAATACAATTTTGGTAAGAATAATTCGGGATGCTCATAAAATGATCGTTTGCCTTTATGAAGCTCTTTTCTTTCTGTTTTAATGATTGAAGGATCATGGTTCCAGTAGAGGTTTCTCGGAATTTGATCCAAGGCATTGATACCAAGATGATGTTCATTATTCTCATCAAACACTTCTAAGATAAGCCCAGGTAATCCTCCAAAAAGAAAAGGACCATAAGGTAATGGAAGTTCTTCAGTATACCATGCGATCCATTTTCTGCCTCTGAATTGTGCGGTTGCTCGTCGGCATTTATATCCCATTATATAGTGCAATTCTGATTCAATTTTCCATTCGAAATTGGGGATCTCATCTACATATTCATATAATTTAGTATATACTTTGTCTTGAATACGAATTTCGTTTGTCTTTAAATTTTTTATAATGAAAGCCTTCAATTTTATTTTTCTCCGAATAGGGGTTAGAAAATTGACCTCGTTAACCTCCAAAAAAGGTTTGTCAAAGTAAGTGGTAACAATAGAATCGAATTGTTTTTGATGCCAATCGTAAAATTTGACGTAAGTATTTCCTATTTCAAGCAGTGCCGTAGTGAAAGTTCTTTTTTTTTCATTCACATTTTCTACAAAAACATAATCGTAGTAAACCGAATATAAGGTTTCATCCATGGGTTGGTGATAGAGCTTAATAGGCTGTACTTTTAAATGGAAGGGCACGGTAAATTCTTGTGCATTTATAAACAAGGTAAAAAATCCCATGAATGAACTAAACATTAACCATCTCATTGGTCGATTATTTCAAATTTAGAAAATACCTTTTTTCCAAAGGATTGTTATATCGCTTTAAATACGCCTGTTTTCTTTCAAGAAAAGATTGCTCATTCGGTATGGAATGATTGGTACCTTCAAGGGACATCAGTGGATTCTTTAGGTATTTTTCCATTATTTTAGTATAAGCATCCCTTTCAACAGGAAGGAATTGACGGTAATTTTCAAATATAGTATAGGTAGACGAATGCAGCTTAACTTGATTTAGTTGAAAATGAAACCATTTATTTTCATCGTGTAACTCTACGATTAAACCTGGTAAACCTTTAAACTTGTATGGGCCTTCATGAAATGGGATTTCTTCTGTATACCAAGCCACCCACCTTCTGTCAAAACAATCAATCTCTGCTTTTTTTAACCGATAGCCATACTGCTCCTTTGTTTCATTTAAGAGTCTCCAATCCATGGGTAGTATTTGTTCTTCAATCAGATAAAACCGCAATGGAATAGTTGTTCTTATTTTATATACACCACCTATTTTCTCTAATGAATATTGAATTTTAAACTTCGGAATATCTCGTGAAAAATCAGCTATACGAATTGGTCCATTACCAGGGATGAGCACCTCATCTTTTCGAATAAAATTAATTGAATCCGCCTTTATTTTAGGACTGCTAATATAATATGAATCTCCATGGCTATTCACGTATAAAGACATATTCTCTATTCGGATATTGTTTTTATCAATAGTATCTTGTACATAATTAAATGCATATTCCACAAACAATCCTTGGGCTTGAATAAGTCCAATAAAACCTAGATAACCAAAAACGAATAAATTCACTTTTTTCATAGATTCATTTTTTAAAATTTTAAATAAAGAGAGTCGTTTCATTACCACTCTCTTTTCAAGTTAGTTTTCCCCTGATGTATCTGGTGTATCCGGTGGGATATTAGAACACATATAATCTTCAAAATCTTTAATGTCTTGAATAACTATAGGTTCATCTGTAAACCAACAAAAAACACCAAACTCACCACATCCAGCCTCTACTTCACTGCATGTAATATCTGGATTTCTCCGGTCAAACTGATCATTTCCAAAAACAAAAGTTCCAATAAGTGCAAACCCTAAGGTGAATACAATTTTTTTCATAAACCGATTTTTTAACATTATACTTACTCTTTTATTAGGATTTTCAGTAACCTCCTTTTCTAATCGATCGAATTGATTAAAAAATCAACAAGCTATATATCAATAACTTATTCATTAAATTAAAAAGAAATTAAAAAAAGTAAAACATTTCAAGTACTTATTTTTACTCGGTGTTATTCCTTTGAAAAAACCATAAAGGGTAAATTAAAACGATGAAATCACGCTGTCGGTTAATTAAAAGGTGTTTGGGGAGATTTCAAAACCCGTCCATAGCTGAATATAATCTACAAAAAAACGCCTTACTTTCGTATTCTACATCAAGAATAAATTATAGCGAAGATTCATTTTATTTGTACGACTGACTAGAATTATTACTCCATATACCCGCTAAAAAACATTTATCAATGGACTTAATTATTCCAATTCTATGGGATTATACGGAATGGACTTAGCGGGTGAACTATCCTCAACTCCAGGTCGGGAATGCAATTTTGGTAAGAATAATTTGGGATTCTCATAAAATGATCGTTTGCTTTTATATAGCTCTTTTCTTTCTGTTTTAATGATTGAAGGATCATGGTTCCAGAAGAGGTTTCTCGGCATTTAATCCAAGGCATTGATACGAAGATGATGTTCATTATTCTCATTAAACACTCCTAAGATAAGCCCAGGTAATCTTCCAAAGGGGTTTGTCAAAGTAGGTGGCAACAATAGAATCAAATTACTATTGGTGCCAATCGTAGTAAACCGAATATAAGGTTTCATCTAGGACTTGGTGATAGAGCTTAATAGGCTGTACAATGGTTAGCATAGGACTTTTAAAATATTTATAGTCTTATTTCAGATTCAATTTAAACGCATTTTCGATGGGGTTATTATTTGCTAAAATACCTGCTTGCTTTCGTTTTAAAAATTCTTCTTCGTTAGGGACAGAAAATCGACTATCTTGCATTGCCGACAAAGGATTCTCTTCATAATTTTTTACTAATTTTTGGTAGTCCTTCTTAGCTATTTTAATAAAATCTCTGTAATCTTCATACACCACATAATTCGCTGATGTATTTTTTATTTCGTTTGCTTTAAATAGAAAACGTTTTTTATCGTCTTCAATTTCTAGAATTAAACCTGGTAAACCTTTAAACTTATAAGGTCCCTCGGCATAAGGAATTTCTTCTGTGAACCAAGCAATCCAATTTTTTCCATACATCGTGGTCGTTGCTTTTTTAAGCGTATAACCTAACCATTGTTTTGACTCATCGAAAATTTTCCAGTTTATCTGTTCCATTTCATCGGTAATTAAATAATTTTTCATTGGAATTTTTGTTCGTACACAGTAATTCCCATTCTTTTTTTCAACGGAATATTGTAACTGAAACACAGGTATATCTTTGTTTAGATCTGCAATAATTATTGGACCGCTTTTGGGAATCACTAATTTATCGTTTTTCCTTAAAAAACGCATGGAATCTGCTTTGTATTTATTGTGACTAATATAATAGGAATCGCCCACTGAATTAATTTGTAGAAGCATTCCTTCTGTTGTGATTGTCTTCTCATCAATAGTGTCTTTTATGTACATAAATTCATAATTTACTTTTATTCCTTGCGCACTTAGAAAATGTGCTAAAAAGAAAAATAGTACAAGAATGTTTTTTTTCATTTTCGTTTATTTTTAAAAAAACGTTTGTTTAATCTATGTTTATTAAACAAACGCTTAAATGGAGTACTAATTATTACACATATAATTGTCAAAATCTTCTACTTCCTCAGCATCAATAGGCTCACCTTTAAACCAGCAAAAAATCCCAATCTCTCCACATTTAGATTTCATTTCACGGCATTCAATTTCTGATTCGACTTCCGCTTCATACAGTGAATTGTTCGCAAAAGCGAATGTCCCCATAAGAACTAAACTTGTTGATAATACTAATTTTTTTATAAATTCTTTTTTTATTGTTAATAATTTTAAATATAATAAAAATAAGCGACACACAACAACTATTATTAGTAAATAGATTAAGTATTAGCTATTTTCCTCTTTGAAATGATTAATTAGAAAAGTAATAAGCACATAGCTTATTTATGTTCTTCTCTGCGTAAAATAATTCTCACTTAACTAAAATATATTGAACGACATATAATTAAAGATACCCAAATTAGCGCTTAAAATGAGGATCACAAAATACTTATTAGAATATGATTTGAAAGACACGAAACATCTAATAGAGTAAAAATAATTACGATAATATTTCTAGAGCCTTGTTTGAAATAACATGAAGAAATTAATATTCAACTTTATAAATATGAGTTACCATCAGTTTTTAAGTTTATCCCAGCTTCCATATTAGCCATAAGATGATGTTTTTATATGAATGCTTGAGCTTAGTTGATCTCATTTCCAGTGGAATAAAAAATGTGAATGCATTTTTTGCAACAGGGATTGAAACGGCAGCTTTTGTTATGGCGCGTTGCGCGTAAGCGCGCCAAAACAAAACTATAGTGAAAAAGCCCGGCGCGAAGCGGTTGCCCAATTATTAAACAGCTGATTCATCAATTTCAAGACACAAAAAAAACGCCTTACTTTCGTAAGGCGTTTATATTTTAAAACTTGCGTTAGTTTTCTTTTCTAAAGAAGCTATCGACAAATTCCATTTTATTAAATGCTTGCAAGTCGTTGATGCCTTCACCCACGCCAATGTACTTGACAGGGATTTGGAATTGATCGGATATTCCGATGACAACGCCACCTTTGGCCGTACCATCTAATTTAGTAACGGCTAACGAAGTTACTTCGGTTGCCTGGGTAAATTGTTTGGCTTGTTCAAAAGCGTTTTGTCCGGTGGAACCATCGAGTACCAACATAACTTCGTGGGGAGCATCGGGCATAACCTTTTGCATTACACGTTTAATTTTCGATAACTCGTTCATTAAGTTTACCTTATTGTGTAAACGACCAGCGGTATCGATTAAAACCACATCGGCATTTTGAGCAACAGCCGATTGAACCGTGTCGTAAGCCACCGAAGCAGGATCAGATCCCATGGCTTGTTTTACGATAGGCACATCGGCACGTTCGGCCCAAATGACTAATTGATCAACAGCGGCGGCACGGAATGTATCCGCGGCCCCAAGCACTACTTTCAATCCCTGGGATTTAAACTGGGAAGCTAGTTTACCAATGGTGGTTGTTTTACCAACACCATTTACACCAACCACCATAATCACATAGGGTTTTTTATCTGAATTGATATTGAATCCATGGGACTCTTCCACATTATTTTCAGAAAGCAATCCAGCGATTTCTTCCCGTAAAATAACATCCAATTCAGAAGTAGAGACATATTTATCTTGAGCAACACGCTCTTCGATTCGGCGAATAATTTTTATGGTTGTTTCCACGCCAACATCCGAAGAAATTAAGACTTCCTCTAAGTCGTCTAAGACTTCTTCATCGACTTTGGATTTTCCAACAACTGCTCGACTCAGTTTATCAAACAAAGAAGACTTTGATTTTTGCAAACCTTCATCTAATTTTTCTTTGCTTTCTTTTCCTAATATTTTTTTAAACCAACTCATTCAAGTTAAACTATCTAAAATTTAAGTACGAAGATACGATGTTTCAAGAAATAAAAAAAGCTGCTCTATATAGATGAGCAGCTTTCGATAACCTTTTATATTGTGCGTAATGCAGAATGATTATTTCTTGAAAAATCCTTCAACATCATCAGCATTTACTACTTTTTCAGTAAATACATAAGCTCCAGATTTAGGTGATTTCACCATTCTGATAACTTTGGTCATTTTTTTAGACCCTGTTTGTAGGGTTGCTACCGTTTTCTTTGCCATTGTCTAAAATTTTATTATTTAATCTCCTTGTGAACAGTATATTTTTTCAATACTGGGTTAAACTTTTTTAACTCGATACGATCTGGAGTGTTCTTTTTGTTTTTCGTTGTAATATAACGAGACATTCCTGGCATACCGCTTTCCTTATGCTCTGTACACTCTAAAATAACTTGTACTCTATTTCCTTTTTTTGCCATGGTGACTTAATTTATTTGATTAAACCTTCTTTACGTGCACGTTTTACAGCCTCATCAACACCTAATTTGTTGATTGTTTTTAAACCGTGTGCAGAAACCTTTAATGTAATCCATTCACCAGCTTCTGGCATAAAAAATTTCTTCTTAAACAAATTCACATCAAACGTGCGTTTTGTTTTATTATTAGCATGAGAAACATTGTTTCCCACTAATCTCTTCTTACCTGTAATTTGACAAATCTTTGACATTTCCTTTCTTGTCTTATTTTATAAACGGAGTGCAAAGTAATATATAAAAAACTACTTATGCAACTGTTTTAGTTATTATTTCTTATTTATTTTATTCATAGGCTTGTACAGTAACTTTTGAGCAAATGTATAGGCCAAGATAATTCCCATTACCAGTAGCGCTATGCGTGCTAAATAATCACCATATTTCGCATAAAACGTTAGTTCATCATTCATCAATACAGTACCGTGTAGGGTACCTTTAACTCCGTATGGTAACGATTTCAGTAGGTCTCCTCGCTGACTTACAAAACCAGAAACCCCAGAGTTGGCTGATCGAACGATAGCTCGTCTATTTTCAATAGCTCTTAAATTACCATATAAAAGTAGCTGACGATGTCCATCGGTGTTTTCCCACCAAGAATCATTGGTCATCGTAAACAAGACGTTTGCGCCTTTTCTCACATATTCTGTTGTATAGTCACCAAAAATAGATTCGTAACAAATAATTGGTGCAACAACGGCATGATTCGTCTCGTTTTTGAAAACAGAACGTTCGGGTTGAACCCCTAATGTTTTTGTTGTGCCGCCAAAGTTAAGCATAATTTCTCCAATAATTGGTGTTAAATACTTTCTATATGGAAAATTTTCTACGCCGGCTACTAATTTCGACTTGTGGTAAATTTCAATGGAGTCATTCCCACCCAACTGTAAGGCTGAGTTATAGCTATCGTACCAAGTAATTCCATCGCGCATAACCGATGCTGTTTCTGTTGCTAAAGACGATGTTGGATAAATGCGAATTACCGAAGCGCCGGTGACAAAATGCAAGTCTTTCTTTACTTTTGTCCATTCTTTAATATCTTGGATAATTAAATCTTGGTACATATTGTCGAACACCAAAGCAGAAGAACCAGGAATCGATGTTTCGGGTGAAACAATAAATTGAGTCTCTGGACGTATATTTTTTAACGCTAATTGCTTAATCTCTTCATAAATCTCTAACCCATCTTTCATGTATTTTTCATGATAAGGATCTAAATCGGGTTGAATAATTAACGCATGCATGGCTTCGCCCTTTTCTGTATAGGTATAATAACGGATATAGGATATCGCTAAAGGAATACCAATTAATAAGGCTGCGTAAATTCCCAATTGCTTTAAATATTTTTTATCCTTCTTATTAATATAGGCGGTGTAATAGTAGAAAATAATAATATTCACAATCCATACCCATAAGGTTCCACCAAATGCCCCCGTTACTTCGTACCATTGAACCCATTCGTAATAAGCTGCGAATCCATTTCCGAGATTAAACCAAGGCCATGTTAGTTCCCAGTTGAGATGTAAGTTTTCAAACGCAATCCAAACCGCTGGTAAAAAGATTAAGCCGTATAAATTTCCCGACTTTGTTTTTACAAAATGATACAATTGAAAAACAAGCGACATTAATACCGTATTTAATAAGACGGGAATAAAATAGGAAATCCAAGAATTATGCAATTCGCCATTTTGATCGGTTTCCTTGGCATAATGCAACCACCAAATTACGGCGGCATTCCAAATAAAAAACGCGATCACCGATAGAGCAAAAATCTTGCGCCCTTTCTTCTTAAATTGTGGGCGTTGACTAATCTGATGCTCGGCCAACAGTAAAGGCACAAAAGCAAAAAACAACAGCAAGGGGAATCCATGCGATGGCCATGCTGCAGTTAGCAATAAGCCTGTTGCAATGGCATAAGCAATATATTTTTTCATGGGGTAAATTTAACTAGAAATATGTTGTTCATAACATGATAATTATTCAGGTAATGCACTGGTTACTTCTTGGGTATCGATGTAATAATTGGGATCGATTACTACTTGTTTATCCTTGGAATTCCACGTGACTGTTTGCCATTGATTGGTGGGCTTTAAAATAGTCACCTCATCCATCAACCGCAAGGGCATGGTAAAACCATCGACGGTATTGATGTAACGGTAATGCAATTTTCCTTGTTCTACTTTATAATTCAACACAGGTATTTTAACGGTGCGTAAATATTGATTGAAAAAGGCCTTGAGATTCAGTCCTGATTTCTTTTCTAAGTAAGCTTCGACTTGTTCCGTGGTAACGGTTTGATGGTAGAATTCGTGATTCATTCCCCTTAGCATTTGCCTAAATTGCTCGTCGTTATTCATCCACGTCCTCAAGGTATGCACGATATTGGACCCCTTGTTATACATATCGCCACTCCCTTCTTTATTCACTCCATAAACCCCGATAATGGGAGAATCATTTTTTATAGCTCTTCGTACACCAAGCACATACTCGCTACTGGCTTTCTTTCCGTCAAGCATCTCGGTATGAAGGGCTTCAGAATACGATGTGAAGCCTTCGTGAATCCACATATCGGCTACGTCTTTATTGGTGATATTATTACCAAACCATTCGTGTCCGGCTTCATGTATTAAGATAAAATCCCAATTCATTCCCCAACCTGACCCCGAAATATCACGGCCTAAATAACCGTTTTCATAACGGTTTCCGTACGCAATTCCCGATTGATGTTCCATGCCTAAATGGGGGCTATCGATTAGTTTAAAACTGTCTTCGTAAAAAGGATAAGGCCCGAACCAATGCTCAAAACTTTTAAGCATCTTCGCCGTTTGTATAAATTGCTTTTTAGCCTTTTCAAGATTATAATCCAAGATATGGTAGGATAAATCCAATGGGCCTTTTTCGCCTTGATAAACCTCCTCATAACTCACATAATGACCAATTGAAGGCACGACATTGTAATTATTAATGGGGTTGATTACTTTCCAACGGTAAGCCGTTCGTTGATTGGGCAAAGCTTTTTTTTCGATTAGACGTCCATTACCAACCCCCACTAAATCGTTGGGTGTGATAATTTCTAATTCGACCCCTTTATCGGGTTCATCACCTAAGTAGTCTTTATTGGGATACCATACCGATGCGCCCAATCCTTGACAAGCGACGGTCATCCACGGGCGGTTTTTTTCATCGGTTTCAAAAATCCAACCCCCATCCCAAGGAGGCGTTTTAGCCACCAAAGGATTGCCGGCATACGTTAGATGCAGTGCATTGCCTTTTTTCTTTAATTTCGCTGGAACTTTGATAAAGTACACATTGCCCTCCTTTTTTATCTCGCTTACCCCTACTCCATTTAATTGCGCATTGTGCAGTTGCATCGGTTCTTGCAAATCGATTTGCATCCATTCGGATTGTTGCTTGCCTTGAAGGTCAAAAATAATGGTGTTACTTCCTTTGATTGATTTTTGACTAAAATCGGGTTCTACCGAAATTAGATACTTTTTAACATCCCACCAATTTCGGAATTCATTATTCGATCCTCGAAGACTATCTTGTCTTGTAAAGGTTTCTTTATGGTTTAATACTTGGGCCGATAAACCTGTAGCTAACAAACCAAATAATACAATACATTTTCTCATTGAACTATAATCTACTCTCAAAAATAGCATTATTAATTAGATTTTAGATTGGAGAAGGGAGATAATAGCTTTTAAATTGGAGAAAATAAATTAAACGGAATGCCGAAATAGACCTCTTTTCGTTTCACTTCTTCGGCGTTTTAATAGGCCGTTTTAATTTTTCTATAGCTGTAACTACCACCAATTTTATTCAACTGTCCGAATGAAACATCGCGTTTTGCGGCAGGGATTGAAGCGGAAATCCTTTGCAACACAGCTCAATTTTCAATGAGTGCCCATTGCTTCATGTTGCAAAGATTGGGAGTGGAAAGCCCGGCGCGTAGCGGCCGCCATACTATAAACAGACCACTTTAATGCGTAGAAATGTGCCGTAAGAAAGCGCATAATTTTTGTGGGCTATAAAAACTAGTCTATTTTTGAATGAAATAAGAATTGCGCATGAAACTGGATGCCCTTAAAGAATCGATTATTAAACACCGAGAAGCTGGCCGTGTTCTGGAAGGGCTTTCGGAAATTTTAGCTTTTTATGAGTTAGAACAAGAGGGGTTTGTGGGTTTTCAATTTCGGGAAGAGCTTAATCCTACAGGCTTGTTGTTAACTGCTGAGGGTGGTAAAGCGACTGGTATTGCCATTCATATTCCCAAAAACATTTTGAATTTCGAATGGGACTTGGTGGTGAATATGTTGATGCACGAAATGATGCATGTGGAACAACGCATGCGCAAAAACCCAATAACCAATAAGGAAGAGCGAGAATGGCAAGCGTATTATGAAATGATTGTGCATAATTGTTACCCGAAAGTGCCTCCACTAAAGGATTTTTATGTGAAGCAATTTGCCCATAAAGCAATGGGCTACTACCTACGCATGGGCGAAGGATCTGATTTGCAACAAAAATACAAGTCGGAATACAACCATCTAACACGAATCTTAGAAACATTAAATACCATGGAAGAAAAAGAACAAAATGAAATTTCTTGGAAGGATTTTGAAAAAATAGAGATCCGTATTGGAACCATTCTAACGGTGGAGGACTTTCCTGAAGTTAGAAAGCCTGCCTATCAATTAACCATTGACTTTGGTGGGTTGGGCATAAAAAAGAGTTCGGCACAGATAACGGCTTTGTACACCAAAGAGGAACTTATTGGTCAGCAAATAATGGCGGTTGTCAATTTTCCGAAAAAACAGATTGCGACGTTTATGAGTGAGTGCTTAGTGATGGGGGTCTATGGGAAAAACGAGGATGTTATTCTATTGCATCCTGGTAAAAAGGTTGAAAACGGCTCTAAAGTGGGTTAATCCCAAGAAATGCACCATTTTCTGTCAATTACCATGTACTATATAAAAATAATTGTCATAACACGTTGATAAAATGTCTTGTTTAAGGGGTGTTTTATTTAAGAAACTGACAACCTGACATTTTATGAATTATTTAATGGCATAGAAATTTGGTTGGCACAAAGATTGTCTACAGTGAGTTGTATCCAATGATACACGAAAGAGTAGAGAACTATAATTATAACATAACAGATTACTATATAATATGAGCAAAATAATCGGAATCGACTTAGGAACAACAAATTCTTGTGTTGCTGTAATGGAAGGAAGCGAACCAGTTGTTATTCCTAATGCAGAAGGAAAAAGAACTACACCATCTATCGTAGCATTCGTAGAAGGCGGAGAAAGAAAAGTAGGAGACTCGGCAAAGCGTCAAGCCGTAACGAATCCTCATAACACGATTTATTCTATAAAACGTTTTATGGGAACCAAGTTTAACAACGATGCAAACGAAATTGGTCGTGTACCTTATAAAGTTGTAAAAGGAGATAACGACACACCGCGTGTTGATATTGATGGACGTCTTTATACGCCACAAGAAATCTCGGCAATGACACTTCAGAAAATGAAGAAAACAGCTGAAGATTACTTAGGTCATGAAGTTACAAGAGCGGTTGTAACGGTACCTGCTTACTTTAACGATGCACAACGTCAGGCGACGAAAGAAGCTGGAGAGATTGCAGGATTAAAAGTTGAGCGTATTATCAATGAGCCTACAGCAGCAGCTTTAGCTTATGGATTAGACAAAGCAAATTCTGACCAGAAAATTGCTGTTTACGATTTAGGTGGAGGTACTTTTGATATCTCAATCTTAGAATTAGGAGACGGTGTTTTTGAAGTGTTAGCAACAAACGGAGATACTCATTTAGGTGGGGATGATTTTGATGATGCGATCATTAACTGGTTAGCAGACGAATTTAAAGCAGCTGAAAATGTTGATTTAAAGAAAGATGCAATGGCCTTACAACGTTTACGTGAAGCAGCAGAGAAAGCAAAAATTGAATTGTCTTCTTCTTCTCAAACGGAAATTAACTTACCATACATCACGGCAAACGAAACAGGACCAAAACACTTGGTGCAAACCTTAACGCAAGCTAAATTTGACCAATTAACGGAAGATTTAGTACGTCGTTCTATGGAGCCTTGTAAAAAAGCGTTAAACGATGCTGGATTATCAATTAGTGATATCGACGAAGTTATCTTAGTTGGTGGATCGACTCGTATCCCTAAAATTCAAGAAGAAGTTGAAAAATTCTTCGGTAAAAAACCATCGAAAGGAGTTAACCCTGATGAAGTAGTTGCTTTAGGAGCTGCTATTCAAGGTGGAGTTTTAACAGGTGATGTAAAAGACGTTTTATTATTAGACGTTACACCACTTTCTTTAGGTATTGAAACTTTAGGTGGTGTGTTTACAAAATTGATTGAAGCCAACACAACAATTCCAACTAAAAAATCGGAAACGTTCTCAACAGCTGTTGATAACCAACCGGCCGTAACGTTAAGAATTGGTCAAGGTGAACGTACTTTATTTAATGATAATAAAGAAATTGGACGTTTTGACTTAGTGGATATTCCACCAGCACAACGTGGTGTTCCACAAATTGAAGTAACTTTTGATATTGATGCCAATGGTATCTTAAGTGTATCGGCAAAAGATAAAGGAACAGGAAAAGAGCAATCGATTAAGATTGAGGCTTCTTCTGGACTAAGCGATGCGGATATTGAAAGAATGAAAAAAGAAGCAGAACAAAACGCGTCGAAAGATGCTGAAGCCAAAGAAAGAATTGAAAAAATAAACGCGGCTGATGCTTTAATTTTCCAAACGGATAAGCAATTATCAGAATACGGAGATAAGATTCCAGCAGATAAAAAACAACCTATTGAAGAGGCTTTAGCCGAAGTTAAAACAGCGCATGCTGCAGAAGACATCGCAGCTATTGATGCTTCAATGGAAAAATTAAATACAGCTTGGAATGCTGCTTCTGAAGAAATTTATGCAGCGATGAATGAAAACCAACAACAAGGTGGTGCTCAACCAAACGCGAATGCAACAGCAGATTCATCTGATGATGTACAAGATGTAGATTTTGAAGAAGTAAAATAATTAGCATTTATCGTCGATTAGTATCGATTGAAATAAATTAGTAAATCGCTGTAAACATAATGTTTACAGCGATTTTTTTTTTGATGTAGTACCCACCTATATTACACTTATCGACAGAAAGAAGTATCTAAGAAAAACCGTATAAAACATGGCCTTGATTATAGCCCAGCGTGCTTATTGCCAAGATAGAAGAAACTTAATATTGATATAATACATTCTTTTTCATATACTTATACGTAAAACTAATTTATGAAATTTAAAAACCAAATTGAAATTTATAGAGCCAATGATGGTTCTACTCAAATAAATGTACAATTTGAGCAGGATACGGTTTGGCTTACGCAAGCACAAATGGCAGAATTGTTTAGAAAAGGAAGAACTACCATTACTGAACATATAAATAATGTGTTTACTGAAGGCGAACTTGTAAAAGAAGAGGTATGTCGGGATTTCCGACACACCACTCAACATGGTGCTATTAAAGGAAAAAACCAGTCTAGAGATGTTAAATATTATAATTTGGATGTGATAATTTCAGTTGGCTACAGAGTAAAATCCAAACAAGGAACACAATTTCGAATCTGGGCAAATAGCATTCTAAAAGAATATTTAGTCAGAGGTTACGTCGTAAATGAAAAAAGATTAGCCCAAAAAGAACAAGAAGTTCAATTCTTAAAAAATGGAATTCAAATCTTAAGTAGAGCCATTGAAGTGAAAACAGAGGAAAATGAATGGCTGTCGATTTTCTCTAAAGGACTACAATTATTGGATGATTATGATCACGAAAAATTGGATTCTAAAGGTTTAACTAAAAAACAAGCACTTTATCCTACCAGAGAAGATTATCAGAAACTCATTAATCAAATGATTGTTGATTTTGATTCGCAGGTATTTGGAAAAGAAAAGGATCAAAATTTTCAGAGTTCCATCGCTCAAATAGCAAAAGGGTTTGGAGAAATCGATTTTTATCCAACCTTGGAAGAAAAAGCCACAATGCTTTTGTATCTCATAGTGAAAAATCATTCTTTCGTAGATGGCAATAAAAGAATTGCAGCAGCATGTTTTCTAAAATTTTTGAAAACCAATAAAATACTATACAATACACACAATGAACTGATTATTAGCAATGATACCTTAGCAAGTTTAACATTGTTCATCGCTACGAGTAAACCAGATGAAATGGAGATCACAAAAAAACTGGTTATCAGTGTTTTAAACAGAAATAAGTAGCGTAATAACTGATAAAAAGTTTATTTTTCGTGTATAATTTAACAAATACGACTTCTAATTTAATACCCTATTTGGCCCCTATAATGATAACTCATTGAATTTTAGTGTCCGTTATTTATAAAGGTGTAAATAATCTGTATTTTATCAAAATACTTTTTAAGAAACTGCCTTATAAATAAGGCAGTTTCTTAATTTTATAGCCAGATGTCATGGGTTCAAAAAAAATATGAAACGTGGAAGGTTTAATTATCAATACTTTTGAATCAATCGTAAAAATACCATCTAAAATCCTTATTTTTGGATTGATTTTGGTATCAACAACATCCAAAGAAAACAATTTATGAAGAAGATATTATTAGCCATTGCAGCCATCAGTACTTTTGTTGCCTGTAAGAACGAAAAGAAAACTGACACTGTTGTTGGAAAAAATGAAGCTGGACAAGAATTGGTTGTCAACGAAACGGGGGATACAATTGCCAAAATAACCTCAACGGATTCTGTTACTACACCTGCTGCTGTTACGGTTGAAAAACCATTGGCAGTTTACAAAGCAACCGATGATCAATACGCGTTTAAATATAATTTAGAAAAGGGTAAAACCTATCCTTTAACCATGGCAATTCAATCGACGCATACGGCGAGTGATGGAAAGGAGACCATGAAAATGTCGAACTCGAGTAAAAAATCGATTGAGTATACGGTCAAAGATGTTCAAAACGGCATCTATACCTTAGAAGTTAACTCGAAACATTATAGTGAAAAAATGACTGGTCCAGATGGAAAATCGATTTCATACGATACCAACTCGGCTAAACCGACCGATAAAAGTATTGCCGTTTCTTGGTCGATCTATAAAGCGATGATTGGAAAATCATATACCATGAAAATTGATCAGAAAGGGAAAGTAATCGCGGTAGAAGGTTTAGAACCGATTCGTAAGACGATTGAAAATTCTGTGAAACAACAATTGAATGCAGAGGAGCAAAAAATGCTTGGTGAAGTGATTAAAAACTCGTTGAGCAAAGATGTCTTGGCAGCCCAATTTGAGGAAACCATGAATATTTACCCGAACAAAAACCTGAAGTTGAAAGAATCATGGTCTGATTCTCAAAACATCAACGAAGGGCCTATGAAAGGAAATATTACCATGACGAGAACGCTAAGTAGTGTTGAGCCTACCAAAACAACCATTACGGTGAAAGGGGTACAAAAAGTAAGTGGATCTGAATCTCAACAAGAGGTTAAAATGTCGGCCAATGCCAATGCGGATGTCAATGGGTCTATTATTTTAGATACCGAATCGGGATGGATTAATAAAGTCAGCTTAACCAAAAAAGAAACTTTAAAAAGAACCGTTGAAGGACAAGGTCAAAAACAAACTATGACAGAAACCGTAACAACGACAACAAACGTAAATTAAGCATGAAAACAATAATTTGGATTATTTTATTGAGCATTATTTTCTTATTTGTCTTCCGATTTATACGAAAAATTTTTATGTTCCGAAAAGTGTTCAAAGATGCGATCAACCAGCAGCGGGATGCACAAAACCCGTTTGGAAATACGAATCAACAGAAGAACACACAAGCAGAAAGTCCGTCGGTTAGTCCACCAAAATTTAATATTGAGGCCGAAACCGTGGACTATGAAATTATAGATAAAAAATAGAATGAAAAATAATAAGAATTTACTCTACGTTCTTGGCTCGTTATTGCTCTTTGCAGCCATAGCGATTTTTTACTGTGCCCCTGTGCTTTCAGGTAAATCGGTGATTCAACCCGATATTATTAATTACCGCGGCGGTGCACAAGAAATGTTAACGTATCAGGACAAAACAGGTGAACACGTCTATTGGTCTGATGCCATGTTTGGTGGTATGCCAACCTATCAGACAGGAGCGCAATACGACTTTGATGGGATTAAATCGATCGATCGATTCATTCGCTTCCTACCCCGCCCTGCCGATTATATCTTTTTATTATTCACTGGTTTTTTTATCTTAGGTTACACCCTGTTTAAAAATTGGAAATACGCCCTAACAGGTGCCATCTTTTTTGCTGTGGGAGCCTATTATTTTATCCTTATTTCCGCAGGCCATAATGCCAAAGTACATACCATTGCTTACTTTGCACCTTTGGTTGCCGGAATATTGTTGCTGTACCGAAAGAAATACATTCCAGGCTTTTTATTGACAACGCTTTTTATGGGACTTCAATTACAAGCCAATCACATTCAGATGACCTTCTACTTGTTCTTGGTGATGTTAATATTTGGAATTGTACAATTGGTTCATGCGGTGAAGCAGAAAGAAATTCCCGCTTTTGTAAAATCGTCTGCCTTGGTTGTAGGCGCTTGTGTTATTGCTCTGGGACTAAATGCCAATCGTTTATTGGCCACCTATGAATATAGCCAAGAAACAACGCGTGGAAAATCCGAAATGACCTTATTAAAAGGAAATGATACGGGGCTTGACAAAGACTATATAACTCAATGGAGTTATGGGCGTTTAGAGACCTTGAATCTTTTTATTCCGAACTTAATGGGTGGTTCTTCGGCTTCCCCTCAGGAAGATCTGAAAAATTACAACGAGAAATTACAATCCATGGCCTATTCGATAGGTGATGACGAATTTAACCAACAAGCATTTCAAGCAATTGCTGGGCAACCGCGCAGCACTTATTGGGGAGAACAACCAGGTACATCAGGTCCAGCTTATCAAGGAGCAGTTGTTGTCTTTCTATTTATCCTTGCCTTATTCTTGGTTCGTGGTCAATTCGCCCCCTATAAACAATGGCTTGTTGCAGCAACCATTCTCAGTATTTTATTGGCTTGGGGTAAAAACTTACAATGGTTTAGCGATATTTTCATCGACTATTTCCCTATGTACGACAAGTTCAGAGCCGTATCTTCGATCTTGGTTATGGCTGAGTTCACAATGCCATTATTAGCTATTATTGGTTTATATGCCTTTTTCAAAAGTGAAGAAAGCGAAGAGTTTAAAAAGAAAATGCTCTTTATTGCTGGTGGTGGAACCATTGGCATATTGGTTATTCTTTACCTTTTCGGAGGTTCTATCTTCGCCTTTCAGTCTTCATCTGATGACTATTTAAAAACTCAATTCTTAGGATTAGTTCAACAAGCCAATCCTGGTGCAGTTGCTTTCTGGGATAGCATGATGAAACAATTGGACGAGGCTATAATAAGCGATCGTATCGCCCTATTTAAAAGCGATACCCTACGCACCTTGTTTTTTGTGGTACTTACTTTTGGTTTATTAATCGCTTATCAATACCGCTATATTAAACAATCGGCTATTGTTGTTTTAGCCATCGGTGGATTAGCTTTAATCGACGGTTTACAAATCAATACCCGTTATTTAAACGGTGATAACTTTGTCTCTAAATACATTGTCGACAACCCTTTCCCAACCGATTTATCGGTTCGATTAGAAACAGAGGCCAGTACCAATAACAACGTAGCTCAATTGGCTTATAAAATACCCATGAACAAAAGTTTAGCCGACTTAGCTAAAAATGATAAAGAGCACTACCGAGTTTACAATACCGTTTTAAGTACATTTAATGAGGCTGGTACTTCTTATTTCGTACCATCAATTGGTGGTTACCATGCTGCTAAATTGGGAAAATACCAAGATTTAATCGATGTGTATTTCTCTCAAGATCCCCGCATGAAAGAATTTGGAATAACAGACGAAAAAGGTTTAATTAATGTCTTAAACATGCTAAATACACGATACATTGTGCATGGTTCGGTTCAAGAACCTCAAATTCAAAAAAACCCAGCCGCTTTAGGAGCTGCTTGGTTAACGCCGAATGTGAAATGGACGAACAACGCCGATGAGGAAATATTAGCTTTAAATACAACGCCCTTAGAAAATACGGTTGTATTGCGTAAAGACTTAGTGATTGACAAAACGTTTAATCCTTCGGCTATCGATTCGACAGCAACGATTCAATTGGTGGATTATTCACCGATGAAAATCACCTATGAATCTAATTCAACAACCGATCAATACGGTGTTTTCTCTGAAATTTACTATCCACACGGGTGGATAGCGACGATAGATGGAAAAGAAGTTCCTATAGAAAAGGCGAATTATGTCTTACGTGGTTTACCGATTCCAAAAGGAAAACACAGCATTATCTTCAGCTACAAGCCCGATGTAATTTCGACTGGAAATAGCATTGTTATTGCCTCGAATTTAATTTTATTATTGGTTTTTGCTGGAGGAGGATTTATGCTTTACAAAAACAATAAAAAAGACGAATCAATGGATAACGCCGCATAAGCTACCCATGAAAAAAATACTTATTATCACCTATTATTGGCCTCCTGCGGGAGGTCCTGGTGTTCAGCGTTGGTTGAAATTCACCAAATACTTACCTGATTTAGGCTATGAGCCCCATGTTTATTGTCCTGAAAACCCATCCTACCCAATTTTAGATGAGTCGTTGTTAACCGAAATTAACCCCGCAGTTAAAGTGATTCGCCAAAAAATATGGGAACCTTATCAACTGGCCGAAAAACTTAATCCAAAAAATAAGGCTTATAAAGGTGGCCATTTCGAAAAAAAAGAAAGTCAGAGTTTACTTTCACGTCTATCGGTATTTATCCGTGGTAATTTCTTTATTCCCGACGCACGTGTTGCTTGGGTTAAACCATCTGTGGTTTTTCTGAAAGACTACATCGAACAAGAAGGAATAGACACCATTGTTACTTCAGGTCCCCCACACAGTTTACACCTGATTGGTCTAAACTTAAAAGGTCAATTACCCAATTTAAAATGGATTGCTGATTTCCGAGATCCGTGGACACAGATTAGCTATCACAGTCAGTTAAAACTAACAAAATGGGCCGCTGAACGCCATCAAAACTTAGAGCGTTATGTTATGCAAAATGCCAATTTGGTGTTAGCGACTAGCTATGCCGATGGCAAAAACTTTAAGGCCTTAGGCGCAAAGAACGTGGAAGTAATTACCAATGGATTTGATCCTATTCCACGAATAGCCCAGGAAAAATCGAACCATTTTAAGATGACGTATTCCGGTGGTTTAGAAATGCTAAGAAACCCTCTGGCTATTTGGAAAGCTCTTGAGAATATTATACAGGAAAACCCCCAATTTGCAAAAGATCTACAACTTCATTTTTATGGTAGTCTTGCCGAAGATGTTCAGCAAACCATCATCGACCATCAACTGGGTGAGTCATTAATTGCTCATGGTTATGTCTCACATGGCGAATCTTTACAAGCGATTCAATCGGCCAATATCCTCTTGCTAACAAATTTTGACAACAATGCTTCCCGTGGAATTATCCCTGGAAAAATTTTTGAATACATGGCCACTTCCAATCCTATTTTAGCCGTTGGACCAGCGGATGCCGATGTAGAAAAGATATTAAACGACACCTCAGCTGGTGCCTACTTCAACCACCAAGATATAACGGCTATACAAAGTTATATAAAGCTATTGTACACCCATTGGCTGAATAGCATCCCTAACAATAGCCAGATTAATCAAGAAGCTGTAAATCGCTTTACCCGAGAGAATTTAACGAAGCAACTCTCTGCAGCGATTGAAAAAGTAAGTTAGTGGTTAGTAATTAGTCGTTGTATTTTAGATCAATCTAAATCCCTCAACTAAGTTGACCGCTTTTATACTATTCTCTTCGTTATTCAAAAGAGTAACGATTAATTTATTATGCTTTGCATTGTCTTTGCACTCATTTTGAAGTCGGCAAGGATTCCTCTTAAAATTTTAATTCGGTTGTATACTCTAGGATTAAGGCTATTTTTTTTCGAAATAAATCTTCAAAAGCCTGTAAAAACCCTACCATGATAATGGTTGACAATAGTATAAAACAATCATTTAAAACAAGGTAATTCAGTCATAAGATATTGATATATAATTTGTTCATATTTTCTTGTTTTGGATTTTTATTTTATTTTCATCTGAGAATAATAATATTTTACATTATGATTGAATTTGAGAAATTATCGAAAGCACTTCTTCTTTACCTCATCTTAATTTTTACAGGTTTTGCCCAATCACCCAAAATTTTAAAGATCAACTACCTTAATTCGCCAGTTAGTCAATATCGAATGACAGAAAATGATTTAAAGAGTTCTCCAACAAAAGCATCACGAAATGAATTTAGGCAAAGCATTAAGGATTATTACAGTTTATACATCAATTTAGAAAATCGATCGTCCGTTTTTGTGTTGGATTCTACACGTCAAATAAAACCGATCGGGTGGGATAATATACGGGCCGCCTTATTGGATACTATTATTTCCACGGTGAAAACACCTGATAATAAGACGTATAAACATGAATGGGTGATGGAGCAGACTATATTTTCTGAAGGAGAAGTAAGGGATATACAATGGGATTTAACCAATGAAACTAAGAAAATTAATGGACTGAATTGTTTTAAAGCGGAGGCTAAGAATTTCCCCATGCTAACGGTATGGTATACCAAAGAGCTACCGGTTTCAAACGGCCCTTCGATTTACCAAGGCCTGCCTGGTTTAGTCATGTTATCCGAATCTTATACTAGTACAACTGAAGCCTACAAGATAGAATACACTGATGATATAGAAGGATTTGAAAAGCTCTATCAGGAAAAGGTCAACCTTTTTCTGGAAGAGAAGAAACAGAAAACCCGTTATGACCGTGAACCCTTGGTTATGCTTAAAAAAGGAGATCTATTTCTTAGTTCGTATAAATACTTTCATGGAAAACCCTACCGGAAATAATCGTTATGTATTTGGAATCTGAAAAGAACACTTCTTTCTATTAAAAATTAGCCATAGAAAAAAAGTCGGTTGAAAGCTATCAAGATCAAGTTAATTTCACTAAAATAAATCTTCGAAAACCTTTATAAAATCTATAAAAAGAATTATTTACAATAGAATAATAAAACCAATTCAAACAACGGTAAAAAAACCAACTTATTGAATATTAATTAAAACTTGATTGTTAACCATTTTTAATTTATTTTTATTACAGTGAATATAAAACTAATGTATAATTTAAAATTTTACACCATGAAAAAATTAATTTTTTCTACAGGATTAATCGGTGCAGCACTTGTAGCATTCTCATTTGCTTCACCTCAAAAAAATGATGCGATGAACAGCTTAGACGTAACGTCTGATGAAGTTGAAAAAGGAAGTTGTAGTACAACATATGAACTTTCTGAAGGAAATTATAAATGTACTAAAGTATGGAAGGATTTAGATATAAATTCAGAAGGAAAATCTTTAGATGATTATTAAAACCTAACCTCCCAAACGGATTTTCACTGAACCATCTTGGGAGGTTTTATTTTAAACTCCAAATTATGATTAATCTAAACAAAATCCATAAAACATTGTTGCTACTGTTTGGGTTTACTTTGATCGGTTTTTCCCAATCACCCAAAATTTTAAAGATCAACTACCTTAATTCGCCAGTTAGTCAATATCAAATGACAGAAAATGATTTAAAGAGCTCTCCAACAAAAGCATCACGAAATGAATTTAGGCTAAGTATTAAGGATTATTACAGTTTATACATCAATTTAGAAAATCGATCGTCCGTTTTTGTATTGGATTCTACACGTCAAATAAAACCAATCGGTTGGGATAATATACGGGCCGCCTTATTGGACACCATTATTTCTACGGTGAAAACACCTGAAAATAAGACGTATAAACATGAATGGGTGATGGAGCAGACTATATTTTCTGAAGGAAAAGTAGGTGATATACAATGGGATTTAACCAATGAAACTAAGAAAATTAATGGACTGGAATGTTTTAAAGCGGAGGCTAAGAATTTCCCCATGCTAACGGTATGGTATACCAAGGAGCTACCGGTTTCAAACGGCCCTTCGATTTACCAAGGCCTACCTGGTTTAGTCATGTTATCCGAATCTTATACCAATACAACTGAAGCCTATAAGATCGAATACACCGATGATGTAGAAGGATTTAAAAAGCTCTATAACGAAAAGGTCAACCTTTTTATGGAAGAGAAGAAACAGAAAACCCGTTATGACCATGAGCCCTTGGTTATGCTTAAAAAAGGAGATCTATTTCTAAGTGAATATAAATACTTTCAAGGAAAACCCTTTCGGAAATAATATTAAACCGTCAGATGATGAATTAATAAATTGAAACGTCATGCACCTAAAAAAATTACTATTAACCGTTTTCTTATGCGGTCTGTCTCTTGGAATGTCCCAATCACCGAAAATACTCAAAGTGAGCTATACGGAATATCCCTTTAGTCAACACCGAAGGAGTAGTGAACTCATTCAGAGTACGCCAACGAAAGCGTCTTTTGAAACCTTTGTGCGGGGCATCACGGATTATTTTAGCCTATATATCAATTTAAAAGACCGATCATCCGTTTTTGTATTGGACTCAACAAGACAGATTAGACCCATTGGCTGGGAAAGTCCTCGAACTCGTGCTGCTTTACTCGATACCATTATTTCCACGGTTAAAACACCTGAAAATAAGACGTATAAACATGAATGGATAATGGAGCAGACTATATTTTCTGAAGGAAAAGTTGGGGATATAGAATGGGAATTAACCAATGAAACCAAGAATATTAATGGACTGGAATGTTTTAAAGCAGAGGCCAAGAATTTCCCCATGCTAACGGTATGGTATACCAAGGAGCTACCGGTTTCAAACGGCCCTTCGATTTACCAAGGCCTTCCTGGACTGGTTGTCTTTGCTGAATCTTATTCAAGAACAACCCAGGTGTACAAGACAGAATACACCGATGATGTAGAAGGATTTGAAAAGCTCTATAACGAAAAGGTCAACCGTTTTATGGAAGAGAAAAAACAGAAAACCCGTTATGACCGCGAGCCCTTGGTTATGCTTAAAAAAGGGGATTTATTTCTTAGTTCCTATAAACACTTTCATGGAAAACCCTACCGGAAATAATACTCAACTGTCAAATGATGAATTAATAAATTGAAACCTCATGCACCTAAAAAGATTACTATTAACCTCTTTCTTATCCGGTCTATTTCTTGGAATGGCCCAATCACCTAAAATACTTAAAGTGAGCTATACAGAATCACCTGTTAGCCAATATCAGATGACCGATGATGATATCCGAAGTACCGCCACAGAAGCATCTATCTATTCTTTTATGGAGGGCATCACGGATTATTTTAGCCTATATATCAATTTAAAAGACCGATCATCCGTTTTTGTATTGGATTCCACTGTACAAATTAGACCCATTGGTTGGGAAAATCCTAGAACACGAGCGGCATTGATTGATACCATTCTATCGACCGTTAAAACACCTGATCAGATTACCTATAAGCACGAATGGTTTATGAATCAAATTTACTTTTCAGAAGGAAAAGTAGGAGACATACAATGGGATTTAACCAATGAAACCAAGAATATTAATGGATTGATTTGTTTAAAAGCGGAGGCCAAAAATTTCCCCATGCTAACGGTTTGGTATACCAAAGAGCTACCGGTTTCAAACGGCCCTTCGATTTACCAAGGCCTACCTGGTTTAGTGCTCTTTGCGGAATCTTATTCAAGAACAACCCAGGCGTACAAGACAGAATACACTGATGATATAGAAGGATTTGAAAAACTCTATAACGAAAAAGTCAATCGATTTTTGGACGAAAAGAAAAAGAAAACCCGTTATGACCGTGAGCCCTTGGTTATGATTAAAAAAGGAGGTTTTTATCATTATTCCTATAAACACGCCCATGGAAAACCCTATCGGAAATAATATACAATGATCATGCATCCTATGAGTTATATAAAACATGTTTTCATCATTCTTTTTTTTGTATGCCATTTGGGTCTCATTTTTTTCCAAGCTGTGTATACAACTTTTGATGGCTATTGGATGTATCATTATAAGGAAAAACCCAATATTCCTCGATTTTTACAACAAAAAAAACAAACTAAATGGTATTATATTTTATCAGGAATTAATACAGGCTATGGTTTTTATGGTATCCGAGCATCGAGTAATAAATATTTTAGAATTACGCTTTATAATGCTGAAAATAGGGTTATTGAATCTGATCGATACCTCGATTTAAATTCGTGGAATGGCATTTCACGCTTGGATGGCTATGCCTCCTTTTTGATTAATTATCATGTAGAAACGGAACTATTTATAAGAGAAGATTCGATCTCTGAAGTGACAGATTTTAGAAAAAAATACATGGATAAATCATTGAAATGGCTTGGTCAAATGAAAGCAGAACGACTGCCTGAATGTACATCGTACCGAGTAGAAGTATTTAGTATAACTTCTATTCGTGTAAAAGATAAAGATTTTAAAACCTTAAAACCAAGGTTATATGTATTGGAAGATCATCTGTATACCTTACCAAAGGCTCGCTAGTTTTTTCACAAAACCGTATGCGGAAAAGTATTTTATATTCTTTTTTAGAATCAGCATCGCCCTCATTGCTCTGGTAGAACTAGCTTCTTTTCAACAGGATTTCACCTTTTTCTTTAGTGCATCCAACACATTAATACCACAAGAATTAATGTATATGCAGTCGGACTATTTTATGTATTTACATCCTTTTAATCAATTTTTAAAACAAAATGGATATATAAACGAGTTTTATACATTGAGTGTTCTGTTATACATTACGGCGCTTATCTTTTTGCTGATTGGATTTCTAACACGCTATACGGCAATTTTAGCCTTGCTGTTACAACTCCTTATTTATAGAAGTTTTTCACACTTTAATTATGGGTATGATTATTTTATGACGATGTCCCTTTTTTATTGTGTGGTTTTCCCTGTAGGTAAATATTATGCTATTGATCACCCTATTTTTAAAAAGCGAACTAAGCAGACTATTTTCAACTACCAAAGGCTTCTACAGATTCATTTAACCATTGCATATTTCTTTTCTGGTATTGCAAAAGCTTTGGATGCAGGCTGGTGGAATGGCAATTCGGTATGGAATGCAATTACTTCAGTGGACAATTATTCTTCTTATTATCCACCGATACTCTATATCACCGCTGGGCTTATGACACTTTTTGTCGAAATAACCTATCCCCTGTTTATGTATCTTAAAACGACTCGAAAATGGATGCTGATTGCTATCATCTCGATGCACTTGGGGATTGGATGGATGATGAATTTATATGCTTTTTCTGCCATAATGATTGTTTGGAACATTGCTTCCTTCGGTTCACTAAAATCACATGATACAACAGTATAAAAAACGATTATGATGCAAAAAACACTATGGCTTTTTTTCTTATGTTGCTTCCTCACAATTTCGGCTCAAGAGCATACGATTTCAGGGAGCATTGTAAACCTAGATGATGAACAACCCATTGCTTTTGCGAATATAACGATTAGCGATAGCAATGAAAAAAACATTGCCCACACCCAAAGCAATACGCATGGTGAATTTAATTTGAAGATTCCTAGTGATTTGAAACAAGTCACCATCAATATAACCGCTTTTGGGTATGTGGAAATAACGCTTAAAACCAATGTAGAAACATCAAAAGCACTTACCATAGCTTTAGAAAAAAATATCGATTTAAAAGAAGTGGTCATTGTTGCGCGGGCAGCTGGCGATGTACTGAATTTAGATTTAGAAGATATGAATTTAAGTAAAAATGCTACCCTGAGAGATATTCTAAATAAAACCGATGGGGTATTAGTTAGTAAAGATGGAGCAATTACATTTCTAGGGAAACAGATTAATAAAATTTTAATAAATCGAAAAGAAGTTTTTGTGAATCAAAATAAAGTAGCCTTGGATAATTTGAATTATGAGTTAATGGATACTCTTCAAATTGTTTCGAATTACAAGGATCGGTTTACCTTGGACTTGAATAAGCAAGATGAAACGGTGATTAATATTAAAACAAAATCTAAATTTAAAGGGGTGTTTAAAACACAAATTGACGGAAGTTATGGAATAAAGAATGCGTATAATGTCAATGCGAAGGGCTTCTTTTTTTCTGATATACTCAATGCCTTTATAACCACCAATGCAAATAATGTTGGCCACAAAGAACTAAGTCAACGCGATGTCTCCTCATCTGTTTCAGATTATGCATCCAGTTGGATGAATACCACACTTAATCCCTTTTTTATGGAAGATTATCAAGTGAGTAAGAATTTTGTAAATCATAATAGCCTCACCTTACGGTGGGAAGACCGTAAAAGCAAATTGGGTTTAGTAACTAACCAAGGGTATATGGATTTAAAGAGAGCGATAACAACAAACACCTCTGTTGGAGAAGATTTATTGCGAAATGGAAGTCGGCAAAATTCTGAAAGAGGACACTTTCTATCAACGACCTTTAATTACGACCAAATGATCTCTACCCATACCGCGTTAAAGAATGTTCTAAGTGTTTTAACCGTTCAACACCGATTTAGGCAAGCGATTAGCGATACTGTTTATACACCACAACAGCAGTCTTTTGTTGAAAACACACAACAAAAACCACAAAACACCGCCCTATTGAACAGCTTATCATGGACACGTTCGCTGAATAAAAAATCGATGCTCGATTTAAAGGTGAATGCATATTATGAAAATGGCGAAAAGAAAATTGAAACGGAACTAGTCAATTATCATTTACCCCCTCTTTTTTTAACCGAAGATTTTACGAAAGGTTATCTTTCGGTCTATGGGAATCATCAATGGCTCATTAAAAAATCGGTCTTTAATTCAGGTATACGGTATACATATACAAATGAAAAAGCCAATTTGGATTTAATAAATACAACAACATCGAATCAGCTTTTAAAAAGATCGGTTGGATTACTTGAATTGCCGTTGCGCTTCAATGGCACGAAAAGAAAAATAGAGTACCGGTTATTGGCAAGTCCTTCATTGTTCTTAACCGAACGTATACCGCATAAAAGATTTTTTAAAACGACCAATCGGTTAACATACTATTTTGAACCCCAAAATGAGCTTAGTCTACGATACAATAGAGACTTTCGTTTTCACGAATTAAGATCAATGTATAATCATGTCATGGCCAGTTATAATCTACAGACCCATAGCTCTTTTCTAGATCTAGGAGAATTTGCAACCACCAATCAAACGAGTTTGACTTGGGAATATAACAATGTGCCTAAAAATCAGTATTTGAAATTAAGTTATGGTTTTAAACGTGAACTCAACGCAATGCAGCATGTATTGGATTCAATTCAAACAACCACATTTTATTATTCGAACCAACTGTTTGATAAAAACGATTTTCATACGGCGGATTTAGTGTATTCTAAAGGTGTATATCTTGGGAGTGCTTATCATTATTTAAGGGGGGCTATTAATTTAAAATATACCACTCATCGGTATGCGAGTTTAATTGATCAGATTGAGGTGATGAACGCAGTAAATCGGTGGGTACCTAGTTTGAATGTTAATTTTAAACCAAGGGAATGGTTCTTTAAGGATATTGAAAGCCGAATTGAATGGGATAATTCCTTTTTTAAAATGGATGGTAACGAAGTCAACCACCAGAAGGTGTTTACAAATACATGGACGCTGCGCGGTCATGATCAGAAAATAGATTGGCAAATGGAATTTGTGTACCAGTTGTACAATGTATATGCCCAGCGGTTTAATGTACCCGATCTGCATTTATCGTTAAAATATGATGTGAGAGAGAACTTGGCTTTCACGCTTTCTGGCCGATCTTTACTAACATTGTTTGATCTTAATCGGTATAACTATGTAAATACGCAGACAGATGGCAATACATTGAGACAGACAACTACAAAGAATAATTTAGGGTATCTGATGGTGAACGTTTCATTAAAAATGTGAGGTCTTTGTTGTTCTTGGTTAGTGGTTAGTGGTTAGTGGTTAGTAGTTAGTGGTTAGTGGTTAGTAGTTAGTAGTTAGTGGTTAGTGGTTAGTGGTTAGTGGTTAGTGGTTAGTGGTTAGTGGTTAGTGGTTAGTAGTTAGTAGTTAGAAGTTAGAATTGAGATTTTAGAGTTGAGGTTTTAGAGTTGAAGTTTTAGAGTTGAGATAAAATGAGCATAGTAATGAAGCGAATGGATGGGTGGTGGGTTTATGTATAGCCTTATGGGTAAGGTATGAACGTGATTGATCGTTCTTGGTAAAAAAGTAAAGCCCTTTATTTGTTTATCAAACAAATAAAGGGCTTTACGTTGCGGCAGGGATAGAAGCGGCATCCTTTGCTGCCACCTTTATATTGCATTACCCGAGAGTATTTGCAGCAAAGATAGAGCGGAGAGCCCGGCGCGTAGCGGCCGCGCTAAACAAAAAAAAGGGACTCCGAATTGGAATCCCTTTTTGATATGATAAGTTTAAACTTATGCTTTTTCTTCAGTGCTTTCTGCCGCTTCAGTTGCTGGAGCTTCCGCTACAGTTTCGTCTGCTTTAGGAGCCGCTTTACGACTACGACGAGTAGTTGCTTTTTTAGCTTCTTTACCGTTCGTATAGATTTCATTGAAATCTACTAATTCGATCATCGCCATATCAGCACCATCTCCTTGACGGAAACCGGTTTTGATAACACGGGTGTATCCACCCGGACGATCAGCGATTTTAGGAGCTACTGTTCTGAATAATTCAGTGATAGCATCTTTGTTCTGTAAATAAGCAAAAACTACACGACGGTTGTTCGTATCGTCTACTTTAGACTTTGTCAATAAAGGCTCAATATATGTTTGTAAAGCCTTTGCTTTAGCAATTGTTGTGTTAATTCTTTTGTGAGTGATCAACGAGATTGCTAAGTTAGATAACAACGCTCTTCTGTGAGAGGCTGTTCTACTTAAATGGTTTATTTTTTTTCCGTGTCTCATTTTAATAATTTTATTCTACGTCCAACTTGTACTTTGTGATGTCCATACCAAAGTTTAACCCTTTGCTGTCCACCAATTCTTCTAATTCAGTAAGAGATTTCTTACCGAAGTTTCTGAACTTCATTAAATCAGACTTAGCGAAAGAAACTAATTCGCCTAATGTTTCAACTTCAGCTGCTTTTAAACAGTTTAATGCTCTTACTGATAAATCCATGTCGACCAATTTAGTTTTTAGTAACTGGCGCATATGTAAAGCTTCTTCATCGTAAGTTTCCCCTGATGCTACTTCTTCGGCTTCAAGCGTAATACGCTCATCCGAGAATAACATAAAGTGGTGAATTAAGATTTTAGCTGCTTCAGTTAAAGCATCTTGTGGCGTAATAGAGCCATCGGTAGTGATTTCGAAAACCAATTTTTCATAATCGGTTTTTTGTTCTACACGATGATTTTCAATTGCATATTTCACGTTTTTAATAGGCGTGTAAATAGAGTCAATTGCTATAGTACCGATAGGCGCAGAAGCCTTTTTATTATCATCAGCTGGTACGTATCCTCTACCTTTTTCGATTGTAAACGTGATAGTCATGTTTACTTTCGCATCAAGATTAGCGATTACTAATTCAGGGTTTAATACCTGGAATCCAGAAATAAATTTCCCTAAGTCACCGGCTGTTAATTGATCTTGCCCTGAGATAGTAGCAGTTACAGTTTCAGCATCTGATTCATCAATTTGTTTCTTAAAACGAACCTTTTTCAGATTTAAAATGATCTCTGTAACATCTTCCACTACTCCTGGAATTGTTGAAAACTCATGCTCTACTCCTTCAATTTTGATTGAAGTGATTGCATACCCTTCTAATGAAGAAAGTAAAACTCTACGAAGAGCATTTCCAACGGTAATCCCGTAACCTGGCTCTAATGGACGGAATTCAAACTGTCCAAAATGAGAATCAGATTCGATTAGGATTACTTTGTCAGGTTTGATGAAATTTAAAATAGTCATTTTATTAGTCTGATTTTAAGGTTTATTTAGAATATAACTCGACGATTAATTGCTCTTTAATATCTTCTGGGATCTGAACTCTTTCTGGTGCTTTTGTGAAAGTACCTGATTTTTGTTCGTCATTCCAGATTAACCAATCATACTCTGAACGTGCATGTAATGAATTCACGATAGGTGTCAATGATTTAGATTTCTCTCTCACTGAAACTACATCACCAGCTTTCATTTGGTAAGAAGGGATGTTTACGATAGAACCATTAACTACAACGTGTTTATGAGAAACTAACTGACGAGCAGCGCGACGAGAATTTGCGATACCTAAACGGTATACAACATTATCTAGACGAGATTCACATAATTGTAATAATACTTCCCCTGTAATACCTTGAGCTGCGTTTGCTTTTTTGTACATGTTCGCAAATTGACGCTCTAAGATACCATAGGTATATTTCGCTTTTTGTTTTTCGTTTAACTGAATCGCGTATTCAGATTTTTTAGCTCTACGTTTGTTAGGTCCGTGTTGCCCAGGAGGATATTTCTTTTTCTCAAATGATTTATCATCTCCAAAAATCGGTTGACCGAATTTTCTTGCAATTTTAGTTTTTGGTCCTGTATATCTTGCCATGATTTTCTATTATTAATTAAATTATAAAACGAAATGAGTGATTAAACTCTTCTCTTTTTAGGAGGACGACATCCGTTATGTGGAAGCGGAGTAACGTCAATAATTTCAGAAACTTCGATACCACCATTATGAATAGTTCTAATAGCAGATTCACGACCTTGACCTGGTCCTTTCACATAAACTTTAACTCTTCTTAGTCCAGCTTCGTACGCTTGCACGGTTGCTTCTTGAGCAGCAACTTGAGCAGCGTAAGGCGTGTTCTTTTTAGAACCACGGAATCCCATTTTTCCTGCAGAAGACCAAGAGATAACTTCACCGTTTTTGTTTGTTAGCGTAATGATAACATTATTAAACGATGCTTGAATATGAGCTTGTCCGGTAGCTTCAACAACTACCTTTCTTTTCTTAACTACTTTTGTATTTTTTGCCATGATCCTATTTATTATTTAGTGGCTTTTTTCTTGTTAGCAACTGTTTTCTTTTTACCTTTTCTAGTACGAGAATTGTTTTTCGTTCTCTGTCCTCTTAATGGTAAACCTAATCTGTGACGAATACCTCTTTGACATCCGATGTCCATTAAACGTTTGATGTTTAATTGGATTTCTGATCTCAACTCACCTTCAACCTTAAAACTGTCGTTTATTGATTGACGGATAAGATTGATTTCTTCATCAGTCCATTCGCTAACTTTTTTGTCTTCAGAAACATTAGCTCCTGCTAATATTTTAGAAGCTGTACTTCTTCCGATACCGTAAATGTATGTAAGTCCGATTACCCCTCTTTTATTTTTAGGTAAATCTACACCTGAAATTCTTGCCATAGTTCTAAATAATTAACCTTGTCTTTGTTTAAACTTAGGATTTTTTTTGTTGATCACATACAAACGCCCTTTACGACGAACAATTTTACAGTCAGCACTTCTTTTTTTAATGGATGCTCTTACTTTCATCTTTGTTAATTTATCTATAATCCGATTGTATCAATAGGATACAACCACCTGTCATTAATTTATCTTTTTAGTATCTATACGATATTCTCCCTTTGCTTAAATCATAAGGAGACATCTCGATCTTCACTCTATCACCTGGTAATAATTTAATGTAATGCATACGCATTTTACCAGAGATATTACATGTAACCACATGTCCATTTTCTAATTCAACACGAAACATAGCATTAGATAATGCTTCTGTAATGGTTCCGTCTTGTTCAATATGTTTCTGTTTAGCCATAATTTTTTAAGTCTATTAACTAATGTCTCTTGATGTACGACCAGATTCCATTAATCCATCGTAACGATGATTTAACAGATAGGTATTAATTTGTTGTACAGTATCTAAGATAACTCCTACCATAATTAGCATAGAGGTACCTCCAAAAAACATAGCTAAGCTTTGTTCAACTCCAAGCAATCTTACAATCGCAGGCAAAACAGCTAGCAAAGTTAATAAAATTGCGCCAGGTAACGTAATTTTTGATAAAATATCATCTAAAAAATCTGCAGTTTCTTTACCAGGGCGTATACCTGGGATAATTCCACCGTTTCTTTTTAGGTCGTCAGCCATCTGTCCAACAGGGATTGTGATCGCTGTATAGAAGTAGGTGAAGATAATGATTAATAAACCAAAGATCACATTATACTCTAACGTGAATGGGTCTGCCATTTTAGCAAAGAATTGTTGTACCGAGCTATCATTGTCCAAGAAATAACTTGATAAGGTTCCTGGAAGGAACATAATCGCTTGGGCGAAGATAATAGGCATTACACCGGCAGCATTTACTTTAAGTGGAATATACGAGCGAACAGAATCTGTTACAGAACGCATATAGCTACTGCTTGATGTTTGTGCTCTTTTTACGTATTGTACAGGTACTTTACGCACGGCGGCAACAATCATTATACATAAGGCAATCACAAGGATTAATCCTAACATTTCGATTAAGAAAAAGATGCCGTTAGACGCATCAGTTTCGAATGCATTCAGGATCGATCTTGGTAAGTCGGCTAAAATACCAACCATAATCAAGATTGAGATACCGTTTCCAATTCCTTTGTCTGTGATTTTCTCTCCCATCCACATCGAAAATACGGTACCCGTAATTAGGATGATCATTGAAGGGAACCAGAACCAGAAGCTTGTAGGCGGTAATAAATAGAATGCATATGCTGAAGAAGGATCGTAACGTAAGATATTCGTGCTAACAAGGGTTAGGTATGCTGGTGCTTGCACTAAACATATCCCAATCGTTAACCAACGAGTGATCTGATTTACTTTATTTCGACCGCTTTCTCCCTCTTTTTGTAGTTTTTGAATGTAAGGTACTGCTAATCCCATTAATTGCACCACAATTGAAGCAGAGATATAAGGCATAATACCTAACGCTAGTACAGAAGCTCTACTGAAAGAACCTCCGGTAAAAGAGTTTATTAATCCTAAAATTCCTGAGTTGGCACTAGCTTGGTCTGCAATAAAACGATTGACTTCGTTAATATCGACACCTGGAAGCGGAATATAAGATCCGAATCTATAAACCAACAACAAAAGGATAGTTAAAAATAACTTATCCTTTAGTTCTTTTATGCTCCAGATATTTTTTATGGTCTGTATAAACCCTTTCATCTATAAAAAATATTACTTAGCGTTAATTAATTCTACTTTTCCACCGGCTTTCTCAATTGCTTCAAGAGCAGTTTGAGTAAACTTATCGGCAGTAATTGTAACAGAGGCTGTTAACTCACCACGACCTAAGATTTTCACAAGGTCATTTTTGTGAGCCAATCCTAGTTGAACTAAGATCTCTTTGTTTACAGTATCTGTAACTTTATTGTTTTCTACTAATTCCTGGATAGTGTCCAAGTTGATTCCTCTATACTCAACACGGTTGATGTTTTTGAAACCAAATTTAGGTACACGTCTTTGTAATGGCATTTGACCACCCTCGAATCCGATTTTTCTTGAATAACCAGAACGAGATTTAGCCCCTTTGTGTCCACGACCTGCAGTCAGACCGTTTCCACTACCTTCACCTCTACCCTTACGGAATTTATTTTTTACTGAACCAGCTGCTGGTTTTAAATTACTTAAATTCATCTATTAAATCTTTAAAGGTTAAGCGATTAAGCTCTTTCTACTTGTACTAAGTGTTGGATTTTTCTGATCATCCCTTCGATTGCTGGGTTTGATTCATGTTCCACTACTTGATTCATTTTTCTAAGTCCTAAGGCTTCTAACGTTGCTTTCTGTGACTTATCACGGTTGATCGCACTACGTGTTTGTTTTACTCTTACTTTGCTCATAATAATAAATATTAACCGTTAAATACTTTAGTTATAGAAATTCCTCTTTGACGAGCAATAGTTTCAACATTTCTTAAGCTTAATAAAGCTGCAAAAGTTGCTTTTACTACGTTATGAGGGTTTGAAGAACCTTTTGATTTCGATAATACATCTTTAACTCCTACAGACTCTAATACTGCACGAACAGTACCACCTGCGATAACTCCAGTACCTAAGGCAGCTGGGCGGATGAATACTTGCGCACCACCAAAACGAGATTCTTGCTCGTGAGGGATAGTACTCGATTGAAGAGGGATGCGAATTAAGTTTTTCTTACCGTCTTCGATTGCTTTAGCAATAGCTGTTGCAACGTCTTTCGATTTTCCTAAACCATATCCAACAACTCCGTTTCCGTCACCAACAACTACAATAGCTGAAAATCCGAAAGCTCTACCTCCTTTTGTTACTTTAGTAACACGTTGTACTCCAACTAAACGATCTTTTAAATCTAATCCTGTTGGCTTAACTCTTTCTACGTTTTTAAATCCTAACATAATTTCTTTCTCTTTTTTAGAATTTTAAACCACCTTCTCTAGCACCTTCCGCTAAAGCTTTGATTCTACCATGATATACGAAACCGTTACGGTCAAATACGACAGTTTCAATTCCTTTAGCAATTGCTTTAGAAGCTAAAGCTTTCCCAACAGAAGTTGATACGTCAGACTTCGTTCCTTCAGAAGACACCTCTTTTTCACGAGATGAAGCTGAAACTAAAGTTAATCCTGAATTATCATCGATAATCTGTGCGTAAATTTCTTTATTTGAACGGTAAACTGATAAACGAGGTTTAACAGATGTTCCGAAAATATTACGACGAACACGTCGTTTTATTTTTTCTCTTTTTTGTACTTTAGATAATGCCATTTTTCAATGTTTTTTATGCAGATTTACCTGCTTTTCTTCTAACAATTTCTCCTACGAATTTAATACCTTTTCCTTTGTAAGGTTCTGGCTTACGGAAGGCACGTATTTTCGCTACAATCATCCCTAAAAGTTGGTTGTCGTGCGAAGATAACGTTACGATTGGGTTTTTACCTTTTTCGGTTAAAGTTTCCACTTTAATTTCTTCTGGCAATTCCATAACGATATTGTGAGAAAAACCTAATGACAAATCGATTCTTTGTCCTTGGTTCGAAGCTCTATAACCAACTCCAACCAATTCTAATTGTTTTTTAAACCCTTCAGTAACACCAATAAACATGTTATTGATTAATGAGCGGTATAAACCGTGTAAAGATTTGTCTTCTTTTGATTCAGATGGACGAACAACAGTTAAAATTCCGTCTTCGATTTTAACGTCGAAACCTTCCTTTAACTCTCTAGTCATGGTAATGTTATTTCCACTAATGGTCACAACACTGTCTTTAAATTCTACTGTAGCAGCAGCAGGAATATTAATGATTGCGTTTCCTATTCTTGACATAATTTCTTAGTTTTTAAATATTAATAAACAACACATAATACTTCCCCTCCAACATTGTCTCTACGAGCTTGTTTATCAGTCATCACTCCTCTAGAAGTAGAGATGATGGCGATACCTAAACCGTTTAACACACGTGGTAAATCTTTTGCACCTGAGTACTGACGTAAACCTGGCGAAGAAGATCTTTTGATCTTGCGAATCGCTGGTTCTTTTGTAATTTTATCATACTTCAAAGCGATTTTAATCGTTCCTTGAGGTTGATCTAACCCTTCGAACTTGTAGTTCAGGATGTAACCTTGTTCAAAAAGGATCTTAGTGATTTCCTTTTTTAAGTTTGATGCAGGGATTTCCACAACTTTGTGGCCCGCCATCATTGCATTTCTAACGCGAGTTAGAAAATCTGAAATTGGATCTGTATACATAATATAATTCTATAGTATAGAGCTTACACCCTACTTTTAAAATTAAACTTTAACCAAAATGCACTATGCATTTGGGTTGCAAATATATTGCATATTTTTTAATTACAAACTATAAACCTAAATAAAATGACTTTTAAATGTTTTGCACTTAAGAAGTAACGATAGAATGCGGGTTTAAGCGAAATAATTATTTCAAAAAAAATCCTTACTCTTTCGAGTAAGGATTTTTATATTTATAAGCTCTGGGTAAATTACCAAGAAGCTTTTTTAACACCTGGGATTAACCCTTCGTTTGCCATTTCGCGGAAAGTCACACGAGAGATCCCGAAAGTTCTCATGTATCCTTTCGGACGACCAGTTATTTTACAACGGTTGTGTAAACGAACCGGAGAGGCATTCTTCGGTAATTTCTGTAATGCTTCGTAATCGCCAGCTTCTAATAAAGCGGTTCTTTTCGCAGCATATTTAGCAACTAACGCTTGTCTTTTGCGCTCACGCGCTTTCATTGATTCTTTTGCCATGACTTATTGTTCTTTCGTAAATGGAAAACCAAACTTTGCTAATAAAGATTTAGCTTCTTTATCTGTGTTAGCAGAAGTTACAAATGTAATATCTAAACCTTGAATTTTCTTGATTCGGTCAATATTAATTTCAGGGAAGATGATTTGTTCTTTGATACCTAAGTTATAGTTACCTCTACCATCAAAACCAGTTGAGCTAATTCCTTGAAAATCACGAACACGTGGTAAAGCAGAAGACACTAAACGATCTAAGAATTCGTACATTTTCTCACCACGTAAAGTTACTTTTGCCCCAATAGGCATTCCTTTACGTAATTTGAAAGCGGCCTCATCTTTCTTAGAAATCGTCGCAACGGCTTTTTGACCAGCGATTAATTCCATTTCTTCAACGGCGTAATCAACAATTTTTTTATCAGCTGTAGCAGCACCTAAACCTTGAGATAAAACAATTTTCTCTAATTTAGGAACCTGCATAATTGATTTGTAAGCGTACTCTTCCATTAAGGCTGGTACGATTTCCTCTTTATATTTTACCTGCGGACGAGGTGTGTATGTAGTTGTACTCATCTTTTTAAATGGCTTTACCAGATTTTTTTGCAATTCTTACTTTTTTACCATCCTGAACTTGGATTCCAACTTTCGTTGCCTTTCCAGTTTCTGGATCTACTAAAGCCAATTTGCATAAATAGATAAGAGCTTCCTTTTCTACTACCCCACCTTGAGGGTTTTGTGCGCTTGGCTTTACACGTTTTTTTGCGATATTAACCCCTTCAACGATAGCTTTAGCTTTGTCAGGGAATACGCGTAATACCGTACCAGTTTGTCCTTTACAAGAACCTGATAAAACAACTACGTTGTCTCCTTTTTTTATTTTTAACTTTGCCATGTTGCTATATTATAATACCTCTGGGGCTAATGAAACAATTTTCATATATTCTTTATCACGTAACTCACGAGCGACAGGTCCGAATACACGGGTACCGCGCATTTCGCCTTGTGTATTTAATAAAACACAAGCATTGTCGTCGAAACGGATATATGAACCATCTTTTCTGCGAACTTCTTTCTTCGTTCTAACTACAACAGCTTTTGATACAGCACCTTTTTTAACGTTTCCTGAAGGCGTAGCTTCTTTAATAGCAACTACGATTTTGTCTCCTACTGATGCATAGCGTTTTTTTGTTCCACCTAATACGCGGATTACTAACGCCTCGCGAGCTCCTGTGTTATCTGCAACTTTTAATCTAGATTCCTGTTGTAACATAACTTATATTATTTAGCTCTTTCAATAATTTCTACTAATCTCCAACGTTTGTTCTTCGATGTTGGACGAGTCTCCATGATACGCACAGTGTCACCTTCGTTACACTCGTTAGTTTCGTCGTGCGCTGTATATTTCTTCGTTTTTAAAACGAATTTCCCATAGAATGGGTGCTTTTGCTTCTTAGTTTCAGCTACAACAATGGTTTTATCCATTTTGTTTGAAGTAACCAAACCAATTCTTTCTTTTCTTAATTTTCTTTCCATCAGTTACAGATTACTTTTACTGTTGTGATTGTTTTTCGTTCAATACGGTCGACATACGAGCAATAGTTCTACGTAATTGTCTGATCTCAATAGGATTTCCAATTGGAGTAACGGCATTCGTTAATCTTAAAGAATCAAGATTATCTTGCTCTTCTCCAATTTTAGTTTGAATCTCCTCTATGCTTAGATTTCTAATATCTGTTGCTTTCATTTTTTCTTAATTTTTTTGAATTAATATTGGAAATCACGTGCAACGATAAACCTAGTCTTCACAGGTAATTTCTGAGCAGCTAAACGCAATGCTTCAGTCGCAACCTCTAATGGCACGCCTCCTACTTCAAATAAAATACGACCTGGTTGTACAGGAGCTACCCAATATTCTGGAGCACCTTTACCTTTCCCCATACGTACTTCAGCTGGTTTCTTTGTAATCGGCTTATCTGGAAATATTTTAATCCATAATTGACCCTCTCTCTTCATAAAACGAGTTGCTGCAATACGAGCTGCCTCGATTTGACGGGCTGTAATAAACGCCTCGTCTAAAGATTTGATCCCGAAAGTCCCATAGGCTAATTCAGTTCCTCTGTGAGAAACCCCTTTCATTTTACCTTTCTGGGTTTTTCTAAATTTTACTCTTCTCGGTGATAACATATCTACTTAATTTCTTTATGTTAGTTTTAAAACTAAATTATCGCTTTCTATTATTAGATCTTTCACCTCCTTTTGCATTACTAGAAGATTTTTTCTGTTTCTTCTGTAATCCAACTAATGGAGATAATTCTCTCTTACCATATACCTCACCTTTCATAACCCAAACTTTGATCCCTAAACGACCGTAAGTTGTGTGAGCTTCTGAAATGTGGTAATCGATGTCTGCACGGAATGTAGACAAAGGAATACGTCCATCTTTGTACGTTTCAGAACGAGCCATTTCAGCACCGTTAAGACGACCAGAGATTTGAATTTTGATTCCTTCTGCATTCATTCTCATGGCAGATGTGATTGCCATTTTAATGGCACGACGGTAAGAAATACGATTCTCAATTTGTCTTGCAACACTATCACCTACTAAGATTGCGTCTAATTCTGGTCTTTTGATTTCAAAAATGTTGATTTGAACCTCTTTTCCAGTAATTTTCTTTAACTCTTCTTTCAGTTTATCAACTTCTTGTCCTCCTTTCCCGATAATAATACCAGGACGAGCAGTGGTTACAGTAACTGTAACTAATTTCAAAGTACGATCAATATAAATACGAGAAACACCGGCTTTTGACAAACGAGCTCTTAAATACGTACGTATTTTAGCATCCTCCGCAATTTTATCACCGTAATCATTTCCACCGTACCAGTTAGAATCCCATCCTCTGATGATTCCTAAACGATTTCCGATTGGATTAGTTTTTTGTCCCATATTCTTTAATCTTGTACTATTTGTTTATCTTCCTTAGTTCCTAAAACCAAAGTTACGTGGTTTGAACGTTTTCTGATTCTATGTGCTCTACCTTGAGGGGCAGTACGGATTCTTTTTAATTGTCTTCCGCTGTCTACAGAAATTTCTTTCACAAATAGACCTGCTTCCTCCACATCAGCTCCGTCGTTTTTGATTTGCCAGTTAGCGATAGCGCTTAATAACAATTTCTCTAAACGATCAGATGCGTGTTGTTTCGAGTATTTTAAAATACCTAAAGCTTTTTGAATCTCAACTCCACGGATGATATCAACCACTAATCTCATCTTACGAGGAGATGTAGGAACATTATTTAATTTCGCAAAAGCAATTTCTTTGTTTGCTTCTTTGATTTTTTCGTTACTTAATCTTTTTCTAGATCCCATGGCCTTCTACTATTTTTTACCTTTGTTTTTAGCTCCGGCATGACCTCTAAAAGTACGTGTTGGAGCGAACTCACCTAATTTATGACCAACCATATTCTCAGTACAATAAACTGGAATAAACTGTTTACCATTGTGAACTGCAAACGTTTGTCCAACGAAGTCAGGAGAAATCATAGATGCTCTCGACCAAGTTTTAATAACATTTTTGCTTCCAGCCTCTACGTTAGCAAGAACTTTTCTTTCTAATTTATAGTGAATAAATGGTCCTTTTTTTAATGAACGTGCCATAAATTATTTCTTTCTTTTTTCAACAATATATTTGTTCGACGATTTTTTCTTGTCGCGGGTTTTGTAACCTTTCGCTGGAATTCCGTTTCTTGAACGTGGAATACCACCGGTTGCTCTACCTTCACCACCACCCATTGGGTGATCCACAGGGTTCATAACCATTGGACGAGTTCTAGGACGACGACCTTGCCATCTTGAACGACCGGCCTTACCTGAAACCTCTAATTGGTGATCTGTATTGGAAACTACTCCTACAGTCGCTTTACACTCTACTAAAATCATTCTACTCTCACCACTTGGTAACTTAACGATAGCGTATTTACCATCTCTTGCTACTAATTGAGCATAAGTACCAGCACTTCTAGCCATAACAGCTCCTTGACCAGGACGTAACTCAATACATGAGATTACGGTACCTAAAGGAATATTTTTAAGCTTCATAGCATTTCCCACTTCCGGTTCTGCAGTGTCTGCTGAAACAACAACTTGACCTGCTTTTAAACCGTTCTGTGCGATTACATAACGTTTTTCACCGTCACCGTAAACTAATAAGGCGATGAATGCTGTTCTGTTTGGATCATATTGAATAGATTCTACAGTAGCATCACCAGCTTTATCGCGTTTAAAATCGATAATACGGTATTTTTGTTTATGTCCACCACCGATATAACGCATTGTCATTTTACCAGTGTTGTTACGTCCACCCGATTTAGATTTACCTTCGATTAATGTTTTCTCTGGCTTAGCAGACTTGTCTACTGCAGCGAATTCATTTACGATTCTAAAACGTTGTCCCGGGGTGATAGGTTTTAATTTTCTTACTGACATTTTTTAATTCTTAAATTATCCGAACAACTCAATTACTTGACCTTCAGCTAAGTGAACGATCGCTTTCTTTAACTTATTTGTTTTACCAGTTTGGAAACCTGTTTTTGTGTAACGGGTTTTAACTTCTGGCATAGATATTAAAGTATTCACTTTAATTACATCAACTCCGTATGCTTTTTTGATAGCGGCTTTGATTTGTAATTTGTTAGCTCTCGTATCTACGTAAAACGAATATTGCCCTAACACTTCTATGTTGCTAGTTGCTTTCTCTGAAATTACTGGTCTAATTAATACTCCCATCGCTCGTTTTATTTACTTAAGTTTTCTTGTACTGACGCTAAAGAACCTTCTAAGAAAATAATCTCAGACGCGTTGATTAAATCGTAAACGTTTAATTCTGCGTTAGTTATAACTTTCGTTCTTTTTAAATTGCGCGACGACAAATATACATTATTATTTGATTCACCCAACACGAATAAAGATTTTTTATTCTCTAAGCCTAAATCAGTTAAGATTTGAATAAACTCTTTTGTTTTTGGTGCTTCGAATACAAAGTTTTCAATAACTCTAATTTCGTTATCAGCTAATTTCTGAGATAATACAGAACGTTTCGCTAATTTCTTTTGAGACTTATTCAACTTGAAAGAATAGTTTCTTGGACGTGGTCCGAAGATTCTACCTCCTCCACGGAAAACCGGAGATTTGATAGATCCTGCACGTGCAGTACCTGTTCCTTTTTGTTTCTTGATTTTACGGGTAGATCCTGCGATCTCCGCTCTTTCTTTTGCTTTATGCGTTCCTTGACGTTGTGCTGCCAAGTACTGTTTAACCTCTAAATACACAGTGTGTGTAGATGGTTCAACGCCGAATACTGCTTCGTCTAAAGAGACAGTTCTTCCTGTTTCTTGACCTTTGATGTTTAATACTACTACTTCCATCTTCTAACGATTACGTATGAATTTTTAGGACCAGGGATTGCACCTTTTACTACTAAAAGATTTCTCTCTAAATCCACTCTTAGAACTTGTAAATTTTGAACGGTAACTTGTTTACCTCCCATTCTACCAGCCATACGCATTCCTTTGAATACACGAGATGGATCAGAACCAGCACCGATAGATCCTGGAGCTCTTAAACGGTTATGTTGACCGTGAGTAGCTTGACCTACACCACTAAATCCATGACGTTTAACGACCCCTTGGAATCCTTTACCTTTAGAAGTACCTGTAACACTTACAAATTCCTTCTCGTTGAATAATTCAACATTTACTTCATCCCCTAAGGTTAATGAGTTTACGAATTCTTCTCCGTAAAATTCAACTAACTTTCTTTTTGGAGTAGTTCCTGCTTTTTTAAAGTGACCTTTTAAAGCGTTTGACGTGTTTTTTTCTTTTGCGTCATCGAAACCAAGTTGAGCAGCTACGTACCCATCTTTCTCTATGGTTCTGACCTGTGTAACGACACAAGGACCTGCTTGAACGATTGTACAAGGAATATTCTTCCCGTTCTCGTCAAATAAGCTAGTCATTGCGACTTTTTTACCAATGATACCTGACATGGTTGTTAATAAATTAAGTTAATACTATAAGCGAAAGAAGCCTGCCGATTAGAGACGGCAGGACTCTTTATTATTTTTTGTTTGTTTCGGGTAAAACTAGACTTTAATTTCTACTTCTACACCACTAGGTAACTCCAATTTCATTAAAGCATCTACCGTCTTTGAAGACGAAGAGTAGATATCTAATAAACGTTTGTGTGCACTTAGTTGAAACTGCTCACGTGCTTTTTTGTTAACGTGAGGAGATTTTAATACGGTAAAAATTCTTTTGTGCGTTGGTAATGGAATAGGACCATTCACAACAGCTCCAGTAGCTTTTACTGTCTTTACGATTTTCTCAGCTGATTTATCAACTAAACTATAATCGTAAGATTTTAATTTTATTCTGATTTTTTGACTCATTTTTTCTCGAATTAAGCGTTTCCGTGTGCTTTAGCAATTACTGCTTCAGCGATGTTAGTTGGTGCTGGTGCGTAGTGATCAAACTCCATTGTTGAAGTTGCTCTACCTGAAGATAATGTACGTAATGAAGTTACATAACCGAACATTTCTGAAAGTGGAACTAATGCTTTAACAACTTTAGAGTTATTTCTATCGTCCATCCCTGTGATTGTACCTCTTCTTCTATTTAAATCACCTACGATATCCCCCATGTTTTCTTCTGGTGTTAACACCTCCAATTTCATGATTGGTTCTAAGATAACCGCACCTGCAGCTTTCGCAGCAGCTTTGTATCCCATTTTCGCAGCTAATTCAAACGATAATTGATCCGAGTCAACCGCGTGGAAAGATCCATCAGTTAAGACAATTTTCAACGAATCCATTTCGTAACCTGCTAAAGGTCCGTTTTTCATCGCTGTTTTGAATCCTTTTTCAATTGATGGAATAAATTCTTTTGGAACGTTCCCTCCTTTAATTTCAGATACAAACTCTAAACCTACTTTACCTTCTTCCGCTGGTCCCATTTTAAACACGATGTCCGCGAATTTTCCACGACCACCCGATTGTTTTTTGTATACCTCACGGTGACTAGCTTCACGAGAAAATGCTTCTTTGTACTCAACTTGAGGCTCACCTTGGTTTACTTCAACTTTGAATTCACGACGTAAACGGTCAACAATGATATCTAAGTGTAACTCACCCATACCAGAGATAATCGTTTGCCCTGAAGCTTGATCTGTTTTAACAACAAATGTTGGATCTTCTTCAGCTAATTTAGATAAAGCGATTCCTAATTTGTCAACATCAGCTTTGGTTTTAGGCTCAACAGCGATACCAATTACAGGATCTGGAAAGTCCATCGATTCTAACACGATTGGGTGTTTTTCATCACATAAAGTATCCCCTGTTTTGATGTCTTTAAATCCTACTGCTGCACCAATATCTCCAGCTTCGATTGCATCGATAGGCTCTTGTTTTTGTGCGTGCATTTGGAAAATACGAGAAATACGTTCCTTATTTCCTGAACGAGTGTTCAATACATAAGAACCTGCATCTAAACGTCCTGAATAAGCACGGAAGAAAGCTAAACGACCTACGAAAGGATCAGTAGCAATCTTAAACGCTAATGCAGCAAACGGCTCAGTTACAGACGGTTTTCTTGAAATAGGCTCATCTGAATCAGGATCAGTTCCTGGAATCGCTTCTTTATCCATCGGCGATGGTAAGTAACGACATACAGCATCCAACATAAATTGTACTCCTTTGTTTTTGAACGAAGAACCACAAGACATTGGGATGATACTCATATCTAAAGTAGCCGCGCGTAAAGCAACGTGGATTTCATCTTCTGTAATAGAAGACTCATCCTCCATGAATTTCTCTAAAAGATTTTCGTCGTAAGCTGCTACCTCTTCGATTAATTGAGCTCTGTATTGTTTAACATCAGCTACCATATCGGCAGGGATATCAACAACATCAAAGGTCATACCATGATTCTCATCATGCCATACAACCGCACGGTTTTTAACTAAATCAACGATCCCTCTAAAATCTGCTTCATCACCGATTGGTAAAACAATAGGAACAGCATTTGAACCTAACATTTGTTTTACTTGGCGACAAACATTCAAGAAATCAGCTCCTTGACGGTCCATTTTATTCACAAATCCCATACGAGGAACTTTGTAGTTATCTGCTAAACGCCAGTTTGTTTCAGACTGAGGCTCAACACCATCTACGGCTGAGAATAAGAAAACTAAACCATCTAGTACACGTAATGAACGGTTTACCTCTACGGTAAAATCAACGTGACCAGGAGTATCAATAATATTGAAGTGAAATTCTTGTGCATCTGGAAGAGGCTCACCTTGTTCTGTAGGGAACTTCCACTTACATGTCGTAGCAGCAGAAGTAATCGTGATTCCACGCTCAGCTTCTTGCTCCATCCAGTCCATTGTTGCAGACCCTTCGTGAGTCTCTCCAATTTTATGGTTTTTACCCGTATAGAATAAAATACGCTCTGTAGTTGTTGTTTTCCCTGCATCAATGTGTGCAGCAATTCCAATATTTCTGGTGTATAATAAGTTTCTTGCCATCGTTTATTAGAATCTAAAGTGAGAGAATGCTTTATTAGCTTCAGCCATTTTATGAGTATCTTGGCGTTTTTTCACCGCTGATCCTTCTTCTTTTGCTGCTGCGATAATCTCACCCGCTAAACGCTGTGCCATAGACTTTTCGTTTCTATTACGTGAGTATTTGATTAACCACTTCATAGCCGTTGCAATCTTACGGTCTGGGCGAATTTCGTTAGGAATTTGGAATGTAGCTCCACCAACACGTCTTGAACGCACTTCTACGTGAGGCATAACGTTTGATAACGCTTCTTTCCAAATATCTACTGATGATTTCTCTGCATCTTCTTTTCTAGAATCTACAATTTCCATAGCATCATAAAAAATCTTAAATGCTACCGACTTTTTACCATCATACATTAAGTTGTTTACGAAACGAGTAACTAACTGATCGTTAAATTTAGGATCTGGAAGTAAGGGTCTTTTTTTTGCTCTTGTCTTTCTCATTTCTTCTTAATTATTTTTTAGCATCCTTTGGACGTTTCGCTCCATACTTACTTCTACGCTGAGTACGTCCGTTTACTCCTGCTGTGTCTAACGCTCCACGTACAATGTGGTAACGAACACCTGGTAAGTCTTTTACTCTTCCACCTCTAACCAATACTATCGAGTGCTCTTGTAGGTTATGTCCTTCACCACCGATGTATGCGTTTACTTCTTTACCGTTTGTTAATCTAACACGCGCTACTTTACGCATCGCTGAGTTAGGTTTCTTAGGTGTAGTAGTGTAAACACGTGTACATACTCCGCGGCGTTGCGGACATGACTCCAAAGCAGCCGATTTACTCTTCTTGGTTAGCTTTTTTCTACCTTTTCTAACTAATTGTTGAATTGTTGGCATACTAATTTACCTTTTAATTTTTGAATTAAACCCAATTTTGGGTCTGCAAAACTACAAATTATTATTGCAATAACAAACAATTACTCATTTATTTTCAATGCTTTTGATTTTTTTAACATGTTGACTCACTTCACAATTCGGCAATCACCTCACGAGGCTCTTATCGACAGAAATCAATCACCACACGCCAAAAGCACGCTGCAAAAACAACCTTTTTTATATAGCCCTGCAAAAGTACGAAAAAATGTTAAATTCTTCATCATCACCAACCAAATTCATAAAAAAATAAATCGCCAGACCAATCTAGAATTCCATCGATCTCAAAATACCAAATAAAACAACTGTTTTGGGCGGCCGCTACGCGCCGGGCTATCCGTTCCCAATCTTTGCCTTAAACAACTTTTTTCGCTTCAGCTATTTTTAAGGCAAAGGATTTCCACTTCTATCCCTGCCGCAAAATCCGGTTTTAATTTGTCGCTTTAGGGCTTTATTAGACAATCGTTTGGTTAAAAATTGGCTGTTTCATTATTTTAAAACACACCTACTTTGCTTTTAAAAAAGAGTCACAAAACACCATTTTGCACATACATTCCCCTCCCCAACCAAAAAACAATTCAGCCTCCACTCCTTTAATAGCATTCAAAACACCATTCCGTTTATTCAGCCCTATTGATTAAATCCCAATGAAAACAACGAGTGACCTGATTTACAACACTAATTCCTAAAACCAATTAACTAGGTATGTGAAATAAAGTTTCAATCTTCGATATTTAATATTAAATTTACATTAGATCATTTAATTTCGCCATCTAAAACATTTTGAAATGTCAATAAACTCCTTTTTCAAATTATTTACACCGAAGGACAAAGTTTTTTATCCTTTATTTGAAGAATCATCTAAATGCTTAATCGAATTAGCAGAACAATTACATGAATGTGTGAATGCTCCTGTAGAAGAGCGCGAAGATTATTTTGCAGCCATCGCTAAACTAGAAAGCAAAATTGAGTACCTTACTCAAAAGACCAATTTAGAATTAAGCAAAAATTTCATTACACCTTTCGATCGTGAAGATATTTACTCATTGGTAAAATCAATCGATTATGTAGCCGACAATTTAAATGGCGCAGCCAACCGTATTAATATCTACCAAGTAGAAAAAATTTCAAAATCGATTCGCAAAATTACTGCAGTCAATTTAGAAGCTTGTAAATTAATTGGTGAAGGAATTGATAATTTAAAAGACTTCCGCAATCTTTCGAGAGTCTATGAAATTTGTGAGAAAATAAATAAATTAGAAAACAAATCGGATCGTATTTTTGATAAAGCGGTTCAAGAAATTTTCGAAAACGAAACCGATGTTAAAAACATCATCAAGTACAAAGAAGTACTTTCTTCGTTAGAATCTGCTACAGACAAATGTAAAAGTGTCGCCAATGTTATGGAAGCAGTAGCCGTTAAACACTCTTAATTTATTTAGATTTTTCATTATCCATGGAACATTTTAACGACTTATTGTCAACAATAAGCGCAATGCTAGAATCGAAAGCTGGACTCTTATTGTTAGGGATTATCTTTTTAGCATTTGTCTTTGACTACATCAATGGATTTCATGATGCAGCGAACTCTATTGCAACCATTGTTGCAACAAAAGTACTTTCTCCATTTCAAGCCGTATTATGGGCAGCAGCCTTTAATTTTGTCGCTTACTTTATTTCGGTCTATTGGATCGGGGAATTTAAAATTGGTAACACCATTGCCAAATCAGTGAACGAAAACTTCATCACCCTTGAAGTGATTCTAGCCGGAATTATAGCCGCCATTACCTGGAACTTAGTTACCTGGAAATTCGGAATCCCTTCATCATCATCCCATACCTTAATTGGTGGATTTATTGGAGCAGCACTTACCCATGCCTATGTTACCTTTGGTACATTAAGCGGTGTAGTTGTTTACGCCAAAGTATTACCTATTTTCTTATTCATCTTCTTAGCGCCACTGATCGGTATGATCATTGCCAGTTTACTAACGTTGCTTATTCTACAAATATGTAAACGGAGTAAACCTGCGAAAGCCGAGAAATGGTTTAAACGCTTACAGTTGGTTTCATCGGCTTTGTTCTCTTTAGGGCATGGGATGAATGATGCCCAGAAGGTCATGGGAATTATTGGAGCTGCGGTCATCTTCTATCATTTACAATATGATTTTGATCCGGCTTATGTGGATGCCCCCGATCGTTTTCAATACTTTGTTGAACACTGGTGGTGGGTGCCTATTACCTCGTTTATCATCATCGCTTTAGGAACCATGAGTGGTGGATGGAAAATCATCAAGACCATGGGAACAAAGATTACAAAAGTAACGCCTTTGGAAGGGGTTGCAGCTGAAACCGCAGGAGCAATGACTTTATACATCTCTGAACATTTTGGAATTCCGGTGTCTACCACCCATACCATTACAGGATCAATTATTGGAGTTGGATTAACAAAACGGGTGTCTTCAGTTCGCTGGGGAGTAACCATTAGTTTATTATGGGCCTGGATTTTGACCATCCCCGTATCAGCCTTAATCGCTGCACTTTGCTACTTATCTATTAGCTTATTTTAAGACCATAAAAATATATAGAAAAAAAAGGCGTCCAAAAATGGGCGCCTTCTTTAATTAAACCCGTAATTTTGTGGATTATTTTTTAGTCTATTACGACACAAGATGAGTTTAACTATCCTATTTATTGTGATTGCCTTGGCAATCGTTTTTGATTTTATCAATGGCTTTCACGACGCTGCAAACTCGATTGCAACCGTTGTTGCAACAAAAGTCCTTACGCCTTTACAGGCTATTATATGGGCCGCATTCTTTAATTTTATTGCCTTTTTTATTGCCAAATACATCATTGGTGAATTTGGCGTTGCCGACACCATTTCGAAGATTATTAAAGAAGATGTCTTAACCAATTTCGGGGCTAATCCCAGTATTGTGATTATTGCAGCACTTTTAGCAGCCATTACTTGGAACTTATTAACCTGGAAACTAGGAATACCCTCTTCCTCTTCCCATACCCTTATTGGAGGCTTAGCAGGTGGCGCATTAGCGTCAACAGGATTCGACTTTGCTTCCATTAACACACCCATTATTTTAACCATTGTCGCCTTTATATTTGTCGCGCCTATTATAGGGTTGTTGGCAGGTAATGTCATCAGCATTATTACCGTTAATCTATGCCGGAATGTAAAACCCCATAAAGCGGATAAATGGTTTAAACGTCTACAGCTTGTATCTTCTGCCCTACTTAGTATTGGGCATGGGTTAAATGATTCACAAAAAGTAATGGGTGTGATTACCTTTGCTTTATTGGCGAATCAGGATACGATTTTAAATACCGACATGAGTCAATGGTTTATGAACGACTCTATTCATTGGGAAGAATTCTTTATCACCAAAAGTTCAACCGATATTCACGACTGGGTACCCATTGTTTGTTTCTCGGCGATTGCCCTAGGAACATTGGGTGGTGGAATGAAGATTCTAAAAACCATGGGAAATAAAATTACCAAGATTACACCTATCGAAGGATTCACCGCTCAGACCGCTTCTGCGATTACGTTGTTTTTTACAGAGCATATTAAAATGCCTGTTTCAACAACCCATGTAATTACAGGGTCTATTATTGGTGTTGGAATGACGAAACGTATTTCTGCTGTTCGATGGGGCGTTACAATTAGTTTATTGTGGGCATGGATTTTAACCATCCCCGTTTCAGCCGTTATTGCAACATTGTTTTATTACATATTAAATTATTTTATTTAAGCTATTCGCTAAACGTTATAAACTAGAAAAGCCTGTCGTTAAGAAAGGCTTTTCTAGTTTATAGAATAGTCTTATTTTCGTTCTTCCTTAATGATAAACACGCTATGTTTAAACATTTAAAACAATGGATTTACACCCTGTGTCACGCCCTAAAAAAAACACGAACAATGCCTTATTTTGAACGATTACATTGGATCTATGAACATCTTCTTGAACACAATCCTAGTCAAATAGATTTTAGAATGAGAGGTGTTTTAGACGACGTCGCTGTGAACCGTTACTCTATTCCTTTTTCTTTCGATGCGGATGAATTAAAAGCAAATGGATTTACCAACGGCTATGAAGTAATGAATCGCATTTATGAGAAAATACGAATTGCAGGATTAACAGATTTAGCCATTCGCGAAGCCATTGAACAGGAATTAAGCTACGATTTTCTTCACCTACAATTCAACACACCTCCCCTATCTGGTCAGGAAAATGATGTGCGGTCGGTTACGCATCATTTCATGGTTTTTTTCTGTTGTACCGATTCAGAGGATATAAATGACTTTAGAGTTCTTTATGCTCAAGATCATTTTTTCGATTATATCGCTAGTTTATTAAAGGCCACAGAAGTGAATTTAGACAAACCGGAAACCTTGGAACAAGAAACCGCTTTTGCTTTATTTGAAAAAGTTCAACAAGCCACTTGTGAATTTTTAGGGTTGGAAAATACCGCAACATTTTTTCCGAACACCTCGGAAGAAAGTTTATTGGTTGAAAAAACGGTCGAAGCTTATTTCGAATTTCTAAAAGAACTAAATCCTCTATTGGATGAAAAGCAACTTCAGAAAATGGCAAAAAAGTTATACACGTATTTTGTGAAGCAACAAGAAATGGATACCGGAAATTTGATTGAATGGATTTCATCAAATTATTGGATGAGTGATTGGAAATTTGATGCCGAAGATATACACGATGGAATTGAAAGTTTAATCCATGAAGATTTTCAGATGAACTATCCACCCGAAACTTATTCTCATGATTTATTTCCTTTTATACAAACCGAACTTCGACTGCGAAATGTTTGTTTGATGAATTATAACAGTTGGGCCGACCACTATTATTTTATGGTGGTTGACAATGACAAGGCTCATTATTTACAAGAACAAAGTGGGTTGTTGGGAATCGATTTGAAAATTGTTGTTTAACCGTCATCTCATCTTCTTCAAATCTTGTTTAGATAGAAACGCTTAAAAATTTGTTCTCTATTTTTCGCTTGTGCATTTTCATCTTTACATTTTTCAAAAGGCGTAAAATTAATACGGAATTTTAAATTCGAAAATCACTTTTGAGATTATCGATGTTTTTTGAATGTAAAAAATAATACGGATTGTATTTTAAAACTTCTTGTTCACTATTTCTCGCTTCTGCATTTTTATCTTTTTATTTTTCGAGAGGCGTAAAAATTATTTTCGGGATTTGAAATACAGCAATCACTTTTGAGATTATCGATGTTTTTGAATATGAAAAAATAATACCGGTTGGAAATGGATTTATCAACAAACCGAAATCTGCGGTAAGGATAGTAGTGGAAATCCTTTACCACTTCTTAACTTGAAACTTCGTTAACCTTTATTTCAAGTGGTAAAGATTGGGAACGGATAGCCTGGTGCGCAGCAACCGCCCAACATAAAAAAAGACGCTTACAAAAAGCGTCTTTATGGTCTTGGAAATTATTATTTTCTTTATTTACTAAAATCTTCTTTTAATTGAGCAATTTTAGCGAATAATTGTTTTTGAACGGTTGGGTACGCTTCTGCTGTTGTTAAGGCAGCACTTACTGAAAAGTAATATTTTATTTTAGGTTCGGTTCCTGAAGGGCGACACGCCACTTTACTACCGTCTTCGGTATAGAAAATTAAGACGTTTGATGACGGAATGGTAATGGTCGTTTCTTGACCAGAAACTAAATCTTTGTCAATTGATGTTTGAAAGTCTTTGACGCGGATAACTTTTGAACCTGCTAACTCTTTTGGTGGGTTAGCACGAAAATCGACCATCATGGCCGCAATTAATTCGGCCCCCTCTTTCCCTGGCTTCACAATTGAAATAAGGTCTTCTTGGAAGGCCATACCTAATTGAACATAGATATCGATGAGCTTATTGTACAAAGAGCTTCCGTTCGCTTTAGCAACGGCGGCAATTTCTGAAATCAATAAGGCTGTTGTAACCGAATCTTTATCGCGAATAAAATCACCCACCATAAATCCGAAGGATTCTTCACCACCACCGATGAATTTTTCTTTGCCTTCGAACGTACGAATCATATCGGCGATCCATTTAAACCCAGTTAAGCCTACTTTACAGTCTACACCAAATTTGTTGGCGATGGCATAGAAGATATCAGAAGTCACAATGGTTGAGCCAATGAATTCTTTCCCCGTTAAACGCCCCGCTTCTTGCCATTTTTCGAGCAAGTAATAGGTTAAAACGGTATTCATTTGATTTCCGTTTAATAAAATCATTTCACCGGCATTGTTTCTGGCTGCTACCCCTACTCTATCGGCATCGGGATCGGTTCCAATAACCATATCGGCATTGATGTTATTCGCTAAAGCGACGGCCATGGTTAGTGCTTCGGGCTCTTCTGGGTTAGGCGAGACAACCGTGGGGAAATCTCCACTTGGAATGGCCTGCTCTGGAACCTGATGAACCTGTGTGAAACCAGCTACTTTAAATGCTTCTGGTGTAATAGCGACCGCAGTACCATGAATGGATGTGAAAACAATTTTAATAGCCTCTTTGCCTTGATTGGTAAAACTTCCGTTTTCTACAGCGGCTTTAATAAAGGCTTCGTCAACAGTTCGTCCGATCATTGTGATTAACGAATCGTCTCCTTGGAATTTAATTTGATCGACAGCCGTGTTTTGAACTTCGGCTATGATATGCCCGTCTTGAGGCGGAACAATTTGCCCACCATCGTTCCAATACACTTTATAACCGTTGTAAACTGGTGGGTTATGGGATGCTGTTAAAACAATACCCGCATCGCAACCAAGATGGCGAACAGCGAATGATAACTCGGGTGTTGGTCGAAAAGATTCGAATAAATACACATGAATTCCATTGGCCGTTAATACATCGGCAACCATTTTAGCAAAGGTGTCTGAATTATGACGAACATCGTAAGCAATGGCTACGGATTTCTTTTTATTGGGAAATTGTTGGTTGATGTAGTTAGCCAATCCTTGAGTTGCAGCACCAAGGGTGTAGCGGTTAAGGCGATTGGTACCCACTCCCATAATTCCGCGCATTCCACCCGTACCAAATTCCAAATCTTTGTAAAAAGAATCGTCTAATTCGGTAGGGTTATGGTCGATAAGTTGTTGTACTTGATTACGTGTTTCTAAATCATAGGCTGTAGAAAGCCACGATTTTGCTCTATCTAGGGTTGTATTCATTGGTTTATTATTTTTTAACGATCTGTGCCTTATCGGCTACTTTGGTATCTTTAAAAGGTTCGTTTAGGTAGACCAAAATTGAACTTCCTTTGGCTGTACCCACTAAAGATTTACGCACATTGACATCGACTAATGCATTATCATCTGTTATAAATTCGACATCGTTGATTTCATATTTCAATAAATCACTTTTCGATTGCCCGTAAGCCCTTAGTCGCATTGATAATGCAGTTCCTTCTAAAGCAACTACCGATTGATCGTTTGTATTTAGTTTTATATTATTGGTAATGATATAGCTTTGTGCAATTTTTGATTGATCATTAGCCGTAATGGTTAACCCATCGACATTCAGCGTACCTGAAACTTTAAGATTGGTTTGTTTGTTAAGGGTTATTTCTTTCAGGTCCCTCGTTATATAAATGTAGATATCATAGGCACTGAACTGATTAACACTACTGCTTTCAGCAATTTTCAAGACACCATTTTTCGCTTCGACTTTTAGGTTATCGATTAAGTTTTGGTGAGTTTCAACTTTTATTCCCACTTTGTTTCCAGGAACAAGCGTCACATTACAGTTACAATTAACGGTTAAGTTGATCACTTTATCGGCCGTGTAATCGCGTTGTGCTGTTGCAGGTCCATCGCCATCGATGGATGATGAACATGAGACCAATAATAGACTAGCGATAAAAATAAAAAGAGCGTTTTTCATATACATGTATTTAGGGGTTGGTTGATTAATCTAAATTAATTTCTTTTTGAATACGATACAATTTTCGGTCCCTATTATTACGAACGATTAATTCACCTATAAAACCGGCAAGAAATAATTGTGTTCCAAGCATCATCGATGTTAGGGATATATAAAAGTACGGATTATCAGTGATTAGTCGAGCAGGTTTGTCGGTGATATACACTTTTACAAGTTTATCGAAGCCGAGATAGATGGATGCTAAAAAACCTAGGATAAACATTAATGTACCTAATAAACCAAAGAAGTGCATGGGTTTGTTACCAAACTTAGAGGTAAACGAAAGCGTAATAAGATCTAAGAAGCCATTTACAAAACGACTTGTACCAAATTTTGAGACACCGTATTTACGAGCTTGGTGACGAACTTCTTTTTCAAGAATAACGGGATAGCCTGCTTGTTTAGCTAAAACCGGGATATAGCGATGCATATCGCCATACAATTCGATATTCTGCGTTACTTCCCAACGGTAGGCTTTTAGTCCACAATTAAAATCGTGTAACTTTACCCCGGAGGTTTTACGAGCAACAGCATTGAATAATTTTGAAGGAAGATTCTTGGTTAGCCGCGGATCTTTCCTATTTTGTTTCCAACCTGAAACAATATCTGCTTTTTTATTGATAAGCATATTGTACAAAGACGGGATTTCTTCAGGGAAATCTTGTAAATCGGCATCCATGGTAATGACCACTTTCCCTTTAACCTGTTTAAAAGCAGCTGATAAAGCAGGTGATTTACCATAGTTTTTACGGAATTTTATTCCTTTAACTTCTTCGTGAAATTTGGCTAAGTACTCGATAATTTCCCACGAATTATCGGTACTTCCATCATCGATAAAAATAACTTCGAAAGCAAAATCGTGTTGATTACATACTTTTTTGATTCGAGAGAATAACTCTTCTAAAGAATCTTGTTCATTTAATAAAGGAACTACAACTGATATATCCATCGTTTAATATACGCGTTTTTTAAGAAATTGTGAGAACATCGCCGAGATGGCCATATAAAAAGATAAAAACATTGAAAATAAGCCAAAGAAATTCTTGGTTGAAAACAAATTAATCTTTTGAATTTCGGGTACATTTCTAGTTTTCTCTACTTGTTCAGCAAGTTCGGGATCCATATTGATCATGAAGGTATCTAAAATACCATCTTTTAAAGAAGCTTGAGCCCATTCGCCAGCGGTATTAAAGAAAATAAAGATAACAGCCAAACTAACGATTCCAGCAATTAGTAAAGTAAAGAAACCTAAACGGAAACCTTCTTTGAAAGTCATTAACTCTTCGATTGTTGTTGCGTTTTTTGCTCTTTCCTTCGATAGCTTTAATATACTAAAAAAGCTAATGAGTGTAAAGAGTGGCAACACAACAAAAGAACAAATAAAAATACTATAACTATAATATTGTTGGCTAGTAATTGCGCCATTTAACGAAAACAAAATGTACAACCCAAAAAAGAGTACAAGCACAATAGCGGCTAAAATTGATGAATTTTTAAAAATTCTATTGGTGATATTCATAAGGCAAAGATAAAGATATCAAACAATAATTTTATATGAAAAAAACAATGTTTTAAGAAGGGGTAAAAAACTCTAAAAAAAAATATTATTTTTGTTTAGACACTATGATGAAAAACACACCACCAAAATATTATTTAGGACTCTTCCTATTTATGGTTCTTTACTTTACAAAAGCCAAAGAGCCACGGCCAGCTATGGATTCGTTTTTCAAATACAGTACATTGTTATTGTTTGATCATCCGCAAACTGTTATCGCGAATGGGGAATATTTAATTCAGAGTGATGAGACACCCATTACAGTTGCTGAAGGACATCTCTTAGCTAGTTATGGATATTTTTATGCAGGCCAAATAAATTTAGCGTTAAACAACGCTTATTTAGCGAAAACAGCAGCGAAAAAATTAGATGATTTCTCTATGATGCAAAAAGCAGATTACGTGATTCATCAAATTTACGCTTCTTATAATTTGAGTAATTTTAAAGAAAGCATTTCAGAGGTTGATTTCCCTCCTCAAGCGGCTCGCTATTTAAAAGCCAATTATTTTTATTACGAAAAAAGATATCAGGAAGCTAGAACTCTTTTAGAAAAACAAGATAAAAGTGGCTCAAGAGACGAACAATTGTTATGGTTAAAAATTCATTTAAAAATGGATCCCTCTATCGCGACTAAGCGTCGTATTTTGGCATGGAAAAAAACGCCTGATTTAGGAAAATACTACAAGACAAATGCTTATTTGTTACATGCGGATTATTCATTTCAAGAAAGAGCTATGGACTCGGCTATTTATTACAATCAAAAAGCATTGATTCTTGCCAAGGAGCTTGAACACCCGTATTTAATCAATCAGGTCTACCAAAACTTAGCAACACTATATTTAGGCACACGCAATGAAAAAGAATTTGCACTTTACAGAGCAAAATACGATTCTTTGTATGCGAAAAACCTATTGGTAGATAAACAAATTAACAATATTGTATTTGATAATTTAACGAAAGAGGATGTTTCCGACTTCAATGCATTGGAAGATAAAAGAACACACCAAATTATTTATTTAACTATTGGCTTCCTTCTTATCTTAATAACTTATGCGGTTATAGTATGGCGAAAAAAACAAAAAATACACTTCTATCAGACAATTTTAGCGATAAAAAGCCATTCGCTTGTCAATGGTGATGAAAAACCATTGCATAAACTAAAAACTGAATTATTACCGAAAGATAAAGGATTGCTTTTACTGTCAAAACTGGAAGAATTTGAACAGTCTACGTTGTTCCTCTCTCCGAATGTTTCTTTGGGCATGATTGCATCGGAATTGGGAACAAATACCAAATACTTATCGGGGTTAATCAATTCGCACAAGCAAAAGAATTTTAATACTTACATCAATGAATTACGAATACAATATATTTTAAACAAATTAATGGATGACCCTACGTATTTAAATTACAAGATTAGCTATTTAGCAGAAGAAGCTGGGTTCTCGTCCCATAATAGTTTTATTGCAGCCTTTAAACTCTATACTGGCGATACCCCCACCCATTTTATACATACGTTGATCCAAACCAAAAAGTTAAATATATGAGGTATTTATTAACGATCATTCTATTCGTAATCAACATTTCTTATTCTTTTGCAACAGTCGATACAACTGCGATTAACAAAGTGTATGAAGAGGCCCAAAACAATGCCTATAATCACCCCAAGAAAGCGCTAAAGCAAGCTGATTATTTAATTAAAAATTCTAAAAACCAAGAAATTGAAATTGCCTCTTATTTTATAAAAATAAAAGCTTATTCCACTTTACGACACCATGAAGAATTACTTGACCAATTAAAAGAAACCTTTCATAAAGTTGAAACTTTAAACGATTCAACGCTAAAAATCGAATTGATAAACAAAATAGCTGGGGCCTATCAAGGGTTAAAATTGTACGATTTATCGATACACAACTTGAATGAGGCTTTAAAAATTATAGAAAAAGAAAAGGATCCTGATATACGATTGAAAAACCTGTGTTATAACCAGGTTGTAAGAGGATTAATCTATAAAGATCTTTCACGCTGTGATATTGCCAAAGAATATTTTTTACAAGCAGCGAAAGGATATGCAAAAATTAAAGATCTTTATGTAGCGAATGCAAATAGAAGTGTGATCTATTACAATTTAGGATATTGTTATTTAGGAGAGGACAATTTAAATGAAGCGAAGAATGTCTTTAATGAATCGCTAGCTTATGCAGAGCTATCGGGAACAAATTTGTTAAAAGCTTATTCTTTGAAAGGGTTAGCTTCGTATTATTTTGAACAAACGAAATTTGAGCAGTCGATTACTTATTTAAAAGAAGCCGTTGTTTTGTCGAAAGATATTGAAGATTTAACCTTACAACGCTCTATAGAAACACTTTTTTACTATAATTATATCGCTACTAACGATTGGAAGGCCTATGAATCTTCTTATGCCAATGCAACCAAACTTTCAAGGACTGTTTTAATCGACGAAAATGAATCAATTTACGCCTCCATTAAAGCAAATGAAGAAGAATTAGCTGAACGAAAAGATCATCTCACCCTAAAAACACTCTTCATTACAGGTATTTTAACAGCCATTTTTATTGTTTTAAGTCTTTTATTCTTTAAAAACAATAAAAAATTGACGCTTAAAGGCAAAGAATTACATGCACAATTCATAAAATCACTGCAATAAAAGACGTAAAAACCCGGCTTAAAAGTCAACTAAATTAGCCGGAAAATTAGTATTTAGACTAAAGACCCCGAAAATGCATAATTTTATTTAAAAAATAATCTTGAATTAAAGCACTGGAAATGAAATATCAAAAATAAAATAGCCAAAACTTGATTAACTATTTTAAGCCAATCGCTTTTATTATTCAAAAACATTCTTACCTTTGCATTAGGCAAGTCCTACACAACCAGCTCCTGTTTAATCCTCCAGGACGGGAACGTAGCAAAGGTATACGGTTGTAGCGGTGTGATGTAGATCGCTTGCCTATTTTTATTTCTTCAATTCCTCCTCATACTTTTTTTTACACAACAATTTATTCGTAGTTTTGCCTCCATTGATTCAAACAATTCAATGGAAAACAAAGCACCAAAGTACATTTTTGTAACAGGCGGAGTAACATCGTCATTAGGAAAAGGAATAGTAGCATCCTCATTAGGTATGTTGCTACAAGCAAGAGGATATCGGGTAACGATACAAAAATTAGATCCCTACATCAATATTGATCCGGGAACGTTAAACCCCTATGAACATGGCGAATGTTATGTAACCGAAGACGGTGCAGAAACAGATCTAGATTTAGGGCACTATGAGCGTTATCTAAATCGTCCCACCTCGAGAGCGAACAGTGTCACCACTGGTCGAATTTATCAATCTGTCATTGAAAAAGAGCGCCGCGGCGATTATTTAGGAAAAACGGTTCAAGTTATACCGCATATCACCAATGAAATTAAACGTCGTATAAAACTGATTGGTAATACCGGGGATTACGATATTGTAATTACTGAAATAGGAGGAACAGTTGGTGATATTGAATCACTTCCTTACATAGAAACAGTTCGCCAATTAACTTGGGAACTGGGTGAAAAAAACACAATGGTTATTCACTTAACCCTTGTTCCCTACTTAGCCGCATCAGGCGAATTAAAAACTAAACCGACACAGCACTCTGTACGTACCCTAATGGAAAGCGGGATTCAAGCGAACGTATTGGTTGCACGAACAGAACACAACTTACCAAAAGATGTTAAAGCCAAACTGGCCCAGTTTTGTAATGTGAAAAAAGAAAATGTAATTCAATCGATTGACGCATCGTCGATTTATGAAGTTCCATTTTTATTGCATGCCCAAAACTTTGATGGTGTAGTGTTAGATGGATTAGACTTACCGACGAACCAGGAACCTAATTTTGACACATGGAAAAAATTCTTAGAGCGTCACCAAAATCCAAAACAGACCATCGAAATAGCCTTAGTTGGTAAATATGTTTCTTTGCAAGATTCGTACAAATCGATTACAGAAGCATTTACCCACGCGGCAGCCACTTGTGAAACAGCGGTAAAGATTCGTTGGGTATACTCAGGAGATTTAACGGAAGACAATGTCGCAGAGAACCTAAAAGGTGTTTCTGGCGTATTGATTGCACCTGGATTTGGAGATCGTGGGATTAATGGAAAAATCATTGCTGCAAATTATGCGAGACGCAACAATATACCTACCTTAGGCATCTGTTTAGGAATGCAAATTATGGCGATTGAATTTGCCCGTAATGTACTCGGTTATGAGAAAGCGGACAGTGCAGAAATGGATTCGCAAACACCTTATCCAGTGATTAGTTTAATGGAAGGGCAAAAAGATGTAAGTGAGAAAGGGGGAACGATGCGATTAGGAAATTGGGCCTGTGATTTAAAAGCAGATTCAAAAATTGCCAACATCTACCAATCGACAAGCATTTTAGAGCGTCACCGCCATCGCTATGAGTTTAATAACGAATACTATGACGAATTTGTAAACAAAGGATTTATACCTGTAGGTTTTAATCCCGAGACCGAATTAGTTGAAATATTAGAATACAAGGAACATCCATTTTATATTGGAGTTCAATTTCATCCGGAATATAAAAGTACCGTTGCTTCGCCACATCCTTTATTTATAAGTTTTATCGAAGCAGCCTTATCCAATAAACAAATAGATAATATTCATGCAACAGGAGAAAAAATTTGATAAAAATCAAACCATTGCTTTTTTATTGATTGCCATTCTTATAGGAGTGTTTATGTATATGAACAGTCCGTCAGAAGAAGAATTGGAAACCCAGAAAAAGGAGCTAGTAGAGCAAGGAGCGAAGAAAGTAGAAGAAGAAAAGAGTAAAATCGCTTCCCAAACAGTATTCCAGCCTTCAACACCAGCCATCGAAGAGACCATCGATGTAAAAAATGATAAATTAGCGATGAAATTTGGTACCAAAGGAGGACAAATTTCAGAGATCAAGGTCTTGAATTATACTGCATTTGATACGGTAAAGGGATCAAATAACACCCCATTGTATTTGGTAAAAGATGGATCGAACGATTTTAATCTATCCTTTAAAACCAAACAAGGAACTGTATTAAATACAGCGGATTTAGTTTTTTCACCAACGATTAAAAAATCGAATGACGAAACTGTTGTAACGATGACAGCCCAAGTGCAAGAAGGCTTAATTCAGTTTATATACACCATTGGCAAAACCTATGGAATAAATTTAGACGTTCAGTCGAAAGGCCTATCCGCCCTTACGAGTGATAAGCAAGTTGCTTTGAACTGGAAAATGGATGGGTACAGTAGTGAAAAAGGAAAAGACCAAGAAATGTATTGGTCGCATACATACTACCAATTTAAAAACTCGAAAGATGTTGAATACAGCCTTTTTGGAGCAGATGAATGGGAAGAGGAAGAAGCCGTATCATGGGTAGCGAACAAGCAACAATTTTTTGCTTCGGTTTTATCATTTGATGAAGGGTTTAAAAAAGTAAAAGGAGGATCTGTGAATGCAGAAAAAGGGACAGAGTTTAGTAAACACTACTTTTTCTCATCGACAATGGATTTAAAGAATTCAGAGCTGAACTACCAATTCACGTTTGATTTTGTGCCTTTGGATTATAAAATGTTGAAGGATTACAATGACAAAGGATACCAAAATTTAATTGATTTCGGTTGGGGTATTTTTGGTTGGTTGAATAAATATTTCTTCTTGAATATTTTTAAATGGTTGGCTTCTGTAGGTATTCAATATGGATGGGTTATCTTCTTAATGACTATTGTTGTTAAATTGGTTCTATCACCTATCATGTACAAACAATACCGTCAGTCTGCGTTAATGAAAGTTTTACGACCAGAGTTAAACGAGATCAACGAGAAGTATAAGGATTCGAAAGATGCAATGAAGAAGCAACAAGCAACTATGGAAATTTACCGTGGTGCTGGAGTGAATCCGCTAGCTGGGTGTTTACCTGCTTTATTACAGGTACCTATTTTCTATGCGTTGTTTCGATTTTTCCCTAACTTAATCGACTTAAGAGGGGTTCCTTTCTTATTTGCAGAAGATTTAACAGCTTATGATGATTTGATTCGTATACCAGAATGGATTCCATTCTTGAACGGTCACTTGAGTATATTTGCTGTCCTTTACATTGTTGCGATGATGATTTACTTTAAGGTTTCGGGATCGATGGATAACTTCCAGATGCCTCAACAAGAAGGTATGCCGAACATGCAATTTATGAAGTATATGATGTATGTAATGCCGGTGTTTTTCTTTGTATTCTTAAACAATTATGCTTCGGGCTTATCGTGGTATTATTTGGTATCGAATGCGATTAACATTGGGATAGTGATGTATATTAAACGCTTTATGATTAATGATGCCAAGATTCAATCGATCTTAGCGTTTAATAAAGCCAAACCAAAGAAAGAAGGAAAGTTCTCTTCGAAAATGCAAGACATGATGCGTAAAGCACAAGAAATGCAAGAAGAACAAAATCAGAATAAAAAACGTAAAAAATAAGTACGTTAAAAGATATCATTTAAAAAGCCGCTGGATAACCAGCGGCTTTTGTATTTTTTATATGTCGTGTATAAAAAAGGGTGTTGGCTGTTTTGCCTAGTATAGGGTTAAAGAACGGCGTTGTCTGCGGCAGGGATAGAAGCGGCATCCTTTGCTGACAAGCAAAGATATAGCGGATAGCCCGGCGCGTAGCGGCCGCCCAAAATTAGCAACAAGTTATTTGGTTGCTACTTTTTTGTAAATAAACAATAATAAAAGCGCTCCTAAAATGGCGATACAGAATCCACCGAATGACCAGTTATTTGGGTTGTAATCTAATAGGATGGTTGATAACCATCCTCCAAGCATTGCACCAATGATTCCAATGAACATAGTCACCCAAAAACCACCGGGGTCTTTTCCTGGCATAATGGCTTTGGCAATGGCTCCTGCAATAACTCCGAAGATTCCCCAAGAAATCCAGTTCCAGATAAATGTAAAAATAAGGGCTGATGTAATCATAACATGTTTGTGTTTTAAATAGTTTATAAAAAGTCGTTAACTTATTCTTAACTAAAACCATACCAAAAATTTGATTAAAATCATGTAAACATTTGTAAATTTGTGGATATATAGTAACATTTTAACATGGCTTTAATAAAATCGATTTCAGGATTCCGAGGAACAATTGGCGGTTATCCTGGTGATAATTTAACCCCTATAGATGCTGTTAAATTTGCGGCAGCTTACGGCAGTTGGGTAAAACAACAAACAGAGAAAACGACATATACCATTGTGATTGGAAGGGATGCGCGCATTTCTGGTCCGATGATTTCACAGATTGTAAGTGCTACGTTACAAGGGATTGGAATTGACGTGATTGATTTAGGTCTTTCGACTACCCCAACGGTTGAAGTGATGGTAACTGAATTGAAAGCCGATGGAGGAATTATATTTACAGCTTCGCACAATCCGAAAGAATGGAATGCTTTGAAGTTGTTGAACGCGAAAGGTGAGTTTGTATCGGCTGAAGACGGGTCGGTTATTTTAGATTTCACCGAAAAAGATAATTATCATTTTGCTGATGTAGATTCTTTGGGAAGTTATACCACTTACGAGGGAGCGATTGAAGAGCATATTGAGAAAATTCTTGCTTTACCATTGGTTAATACCGAGGCTATAAAGCTGAAAAAGTTTAAAGTAGTGATTGATGCTGTTAATTCGACAGGAGGAATCTCTATTCCGCCCTTATTAGATCGTTTAGGAGTAGAATATATAAAAATGTACTGTGAGCCAACTGGTCATTTTCCGCATAACCCAGAGCCTTTAAAAGAGCATTTGGGGGATATTTGTGCCAAAGTTTTGGAAGAGAAAGCTGATTTTGGTATAGTGGTTGATCCAGATGTGGATCGATTAGCAATTATTGATGAAGCTGGAAATATGTTTGGAGAGGAGTATACCTTGGTCGCTGTGGCTGATTACGTGTTGAGCAAGACCCCTTCTGCAACGGTATCGAATTTATCTTCATCAAGGGCATTACGCGATGTAACCAGAGGATATAACGAGGTGTATTCGCCATCGGCTGTTGGCGAGCTGAATGTGGTGGTTGAAATGAAGGCTACTGGTGCCAAAATTGGTGGTGAAGGAAATGGTGGAATCATCTATCCGGAATTGCATTATGGCCGAGATTCATTAGTGGGGATTGCTTTGTTCTTATCGCATTTAGCCACGCAAGAGAAGTCGGTATCTGCGCTTCGTGCGAGTTACCCATCTTACTTTATGGCAAAGAAGAAAATTGAACTAACACCCTCAATTGATGTGGATCAGCTGTTGGTTGAAGTGGAAAAACTGTATGCCAATGAGGATGTGAATACCATTGATGGTGTAAAGATTGATTTTGAGAAGGAATGGGTTCACTTACGAAAGTCGAATACCGAACCTATTATTCGTATTTATACGGAGAGTTACTCGCAAGAGGCTGCAGAGGAATTGGCCGATCGGATGATTGCCCAAATCCAATCAATCATTTAAAATAACAACGGCTATCTATTTTATTCATTTCGAGATAGATAGCCGTTATGTAGAACAAAAAACGAAAATGATGGAAGATGATTTTTTGAATAATGAGTTGATCGAACGTTTTGAGCGTATGTTAGACAACCGAGAGCAGGTCTATTTTGAACCCGATGATTTGTATGAAATCATTTCGTTTTATTTGGATGTTGGTGACAGTGAATATTCAAAAAAGGCTTTAAATTATGCATTCTCGTTGTACCCCGATCACAGTGATTTAAAAGTAAAACAAATTGAATATTATTTGTCGCTTACCCAATTAAAAAATGCGGCAAAACTGATTGGCGAACTAAAAGATTTAACCGATCAAGATATTGATTATTTATTGGTTGTAGCGCGTTATTGGGGGATGAAAAACATGCCCAAAAAAGCGATTCAATTTTATAAAAAAGCCCTAGAGTTAGAAGAAGATGAAGTGGACTTTGTTTATAATTGTATTGCGAATGAATACCTGAATTTGGATGAGGTGAATTTAGCGCTTTATCATTATAAGAAAGCGTTGGAATTTAATGCTGAAAACGATTATTCGTTTTATTCTATTATACAATGTTATAAAGAATTACATGCCATTAATGATTGTATTCAATTTTTACAAGACTTTATAGATGAAAACCCTTATGCTGAGGCAGCTTGGTCTCAACTAGGGACTCAGTATTTAGCCATTAGTGATTATACAAATGCTTTAGAAGCTTTTGATTTTGTTACGGTTATCAATCCGGGAAGTATTTCTGGTCTTACCCAAAAGGCCTTGTGCATGGAACGCTTAAAGCGCTATGCCGAAGCGATTTCCGTATACGAAGAAGCTCTTGAGTTGGACGATTCTGCTGCTTACACCTATTTACGAATTGGGAAGTGCTATAAAAAGCTGGAGAAATATTCGAAAGCATTGAAAGCGTTTCATCAATCGATTAAAGATGATCCTCAATTGGATAAAGCGTGGGTGGCGACCGCTAATCTCTATGAAAAAATGGGGAATTACGAGGAAGCTATTTTCTATTTAGATAGAGCGATTGAGTTGGATAGTACCAATACTGACTATTGGAAACAACATGCTTTTCTTCAGATTAAATTGGGTAAACTAGAAGAGGCAGCCGGAGCTTATACCACCTTGGTTGAACTAGAGCCTTTGAATATTTATAATTGGCTTGGTCTAATAGAAACAGCCATTATTCTAGGTGAATACGAGCAAGGTATAGAGTCTGCCCTGAATGCGTTGAAGCATTTTAACAGAGCTGAATTGTATTATCAATTAAGTAGCTGTTATTTACTTACGGATCAGGAACAGTTTGGTATTGAAGCACTGCAGAAAGCGATTGCGCTGGATGAGTCGTTAAAACTAGAAATGTTAGAAAAATATCCTATTTTACAAGGAAAGACGAAAGAGTAGCGGATTTTTTTATCCTAAAAATTGACTATTAATTAATGGTGCTTCAATGTTAAGTTGTTGAAATTAACCTATATTTAATAGTCAATTTTATTTTATGAACTTTCTAGCCCATTATTATTTATCTTTTCAAGATCCTGCATTGCAATTAGGCAATCTATTGGGTGAAATAGTGAAAGGAAATCAGTACAAAAATTTCGATAAATCTATTCAACAAGGCATATTACTACATAGAGCCATTGATACATTTACCGATGAACATTTAATTGTACAACAATCATCTAGTCACTTTCATAAAACACAGCATAAATTTTCACCCATCATTATTGATGTGGTTTACGATTATATGTTGATAAAAAACTGGGCTAGATTTAGTAATCAGCCTTATGAAGAATATAAAGCCAATGCTTATCTGTTTTTTAGTGAAATATCGCCCAACCACTCCCCTTCATTAAATCAACTTCTCTATTATTTATTAAAGTATGACTGGTTTGGAAACTACCGAACATTGGAAGGGATTCAGAAAACTTTAAATGGAATTGGTGCACGAACAAAATATCCGCATAATTTAGGCAATGCTTTAGCGGTAATTGAGGCAAATGAGGCACAAATAGAAGCTGAATTCCTTGAATTCTTTCCTGAATTAATACTATATTGTAAAGCTTTTCTTGATGAAAAAGAATCAATTTATAAAGCAAAAGACAAACCCATTCATTTATAAACAAACCCACAATGGATTTAACATTTAATAAACGAGAAGATTTTAATAAGCTTGAATTATCGAAGCTTCGCAATAAACTGAATGAAGTTTATTTAGGCGGCGGAAAAAAGAAAATAGAAGCACACAAAGCAAAAGGGAAATTAACCGCGAGAGAACGTATTGATTATCTTTTGGATAAAAATAAACCAGCCATTGAAATAGGTGCATTAGTAGGTGACAAAATGTATGAAGAGCACGGCGGATGTGCATCTGGAGGAGTTGTTGTGAAAATTGGTTACATCAGTGGAAAGCAATGTATTGTTGTTGCCAATGATGCGACTGTAAAAGCAGGGGCTTGGTTTCCTATTACAGGAAAAAAGAATCTTAGAGCTCAAGAAATATCGATAGAGAATCGCTTACCGATTGTTTATTTAGTAGATAGCGCCGGAGTATACTTGCCCATGCAAGATGAAATTTTCCCTGATAAAGAGCACTTTGGTCGAATTTTCAGAAACAATGCTGTGATGTCTTCTATGGGAATTACCCAAATTGCAGCAGTGATGGGAAGTTGCGTTGCTGGTGGAGCCTATTTACCGATTATGAGTGATGAAGCAATGATTGTAGACAAAACAGGTTCTATTTTCTTAGCGGGTAGTTACTTAGTAAAAGCAGCCATAGGAGAAGATATCGATAATGAAACCCTGGGTGGAGCGACTACCCATTGTGAGATATCGGGTGTAACCGATTACAAAGCGAAGAATGATGAAGATGCTTTAGACCGCATTCAATCTATTTTCTCTAAAATTGGGGACTTTGATAAGGCTGGGTATAATCGAGTTGAGGCTGAAAAACCAGCATTAGATGAAAAGGAGATTTACGGAATTCTCCCTGAATCGAGAGCGGAACAATATGATATGTACGATATTATTAAACGATTAGTTGATAAATCGGAATTTGAAGAGTATAAAGGTGATTATGGACAGACCATTATCTGTGCGTACGCACGCATTGACGGTTGGGCTGTAGGTATAGTTGCCAATCAACGGAAAGTAGTGAAATCGAAAAAAGAAGGAATGCAATTTGGAGGCGTGATTTACTCAGACTCCGCCGATAAATCGGCACGCTTTATAGCGAATTGTAACCAGAAAAAAATTCCGTTGGTTTTCTTACAAGATGTTACCGGTTTTATGGTCGGTTCAAAATCGGAACATGGAGGAATCATCAAAGATGGAGCTAAAATGGTAAATGCTGTAGCCAATTCAGTTGTTCCTAAATTTACAATTGTCGTTGGAAATTCATATGGTGCTGGTAACTACGCCATGTGTGGTAAAGCGTATGACCCACGCCTAATTGTGGCTTGGCCTTCAGCACAACTTGCTGTAATGGGAGGAGAACAAGCCGCTAAGGTTCTACTACAAATCCAAGAAGCTACTCTGAAAGGTAAAGGCATTGAAGTCGATGAAAGTAAAAAGAAAGCTTTGTTGGATGAAATAACGGCAAAATATACGGCTCAAACAAGCCCTTACTATGCCGCATCACGCTTATGGACCGATGGTATTATAGACCCATTGGATACCCGTACATGGATTAGTATGGGCATAGAAGCGGCGAATCATGCCCCTATAGAAAAACCATTTAATTTAGGTGTCATTCAAGTTTAGGTTTAGGTTTAAAAAACCGTTTTAAGAATATAATAAATATCAGTAGAGAAAGTCCAGTTTTTGACATATTCTTTATTGATATTTATTTTATCTGGCCATATCACTTGATCATTGTATGCCATAGGATTATCCACCGAAGAAAGAATCTCTTCTTCATTTCTATACTTTAACTGTGCCGGACCAGTAATACCTGGTTTTACGGTTAAAATTATCCGGTCACTTCCAATAAGAACATCCGCATAGCCTTCTACATCTGGTCGAGGACCAACAAAAGACATATCCCCTTTTAGTATATTAAAAAGCTGAGGCAATTCGTCTAATTTATATTTTCTTAGAAAATGTCCCATCGAAGTAATAGGATGGGCATCAGTTGTTATTGAAGAAGTTTGAATTCCACGCATGGTTCGTATCTTATAGATATAAAAACACTTTCCATCCTTGCCAATACGCTTTTGGGAAAACAAGCCGAATTCTCTTGTATCAAGAGTGCTTAGAAGAATTAATAAAGCAATTAATCCTACTAAAAAGAAGAGTAGGATTAATGCTAGTATATAATCTAGAGTTATTTTATAGTTCATCGTGGGCTAAACAAACTTTTCTTTGATGCGATAGAATAAGCGCTTAATACGCCCTTTTAAGGAGTCATCGAACTTTTCATCATCGGCAAAATAGCCGTAACCGTAGCCATAACCGTAGCCGTAGCCGTAACCGTAGCCCGATTTAACTTGGAAATCATTTAGGATTACCCCAACATTACTCACCTCACCTTCATCGTACTTATTCGAGATTGTATTAATGAAATTCTTCTCACTATAGTTATAACGAGCCACATACAATGTACAATCTGCAAAACGCATTAGATCATAGGAATCAGTAACTAAACCAATCGGTGGTGAATCAATAATAATATAATCGTAACGTTCTTTCAATTGTGAAAACAATTCGTCCATTTTAGAACTAAGGATTAATTCTGAAGGATTAGGTGGAATTGGGCCTGCCGTAATAATATCTAAATTGGGTAAAATGGTTGATTGAATAATATCATCTATAGCTTGGTCACTAGAAACAAAATTGGTTACACCCTTTGAATTATTAATATTAAAATCACCAAAAATTTTGGGTTTCCGAAGATCTAAACCTATTAAAACCGTTTTCTTATCCATTGAACCTAATGTACACGCTAAATTCATAGAATTAAACGTCTTACCTTCTCCTCCAATAAATGAGGTCAATAATAACGTTTTGTTTGTAGGATGTAGACTAGGTTCCTTATACAAAAATTTTAAATTTGAACGTATTGAACGAAAAGATTCAGCGAGACCCGACTTAGGGTTATTTAATACGACTAAAGGAGGATTATCACCTAAAGCACCCACAAGACCTATTAAAGGAATATTAGTACGTCCTGTAACATCTTTTACCACACGCACCTTAAAGTCTAAAAGTTCTTTTAGAACAACTAACACTAAAGGGATAATTAAACCGATGGCTAAGGCTATCAAATAATTATTTTTCATATTGGGAAAAATAAAACCTTGATTCTGATTTTTAGCAACATCAATAACGGCAATATCTGACACATTAGAAGCTAAAGATAAATCGGTTGCATTGAGTTGAGCCATCAAATTGGAATAAATCAAATTATTTAATTCGAAACCTCTATTGGCTTCAATAAATTCTATTTCTTGAAAAGGCAAATCTTTTGCTTGAAATTCAATACCACTAATTTTACCATTTAAGTTATTAAAATCGGTGGTTAATTTAGTCATATGGGCATTAACCACATTATCAATAGCTGTTCTAGCTTTCGCTATTTGTCTGTCAATCTCCCTAATTTCATCGGTATTTGGTTGATAGGTTTGTAATAAAATATGCTTCTGGTTTGCAAGACTTTCTAAAGTGGTTACATTGGTCATATAATAGGAAACATCTAGACCTGCAATATTTAAGGCAATTAAATTATTAACACTACTCGAAGATTTAGGGGTTAGCGCTTTTAAAGCACGGATGCGTTCCTCAACTTCTAATTTAGCTTTATCTAAATTATTTAATTCAGTTAAAATTTCGCTTTTCTTAGCGTCAAAATTATAGATCCCATGCTGCTTTTGTAAAGCTTGAAGATTTGCTGACGTGCTGTCTAATTTGTATTTGACAATGCCTAACTGCTCTTTTAAATAATTTCTGGTTTTAATCGACGAAAGACTTTTTTCAGCCATCTCTGTTTCTTTAAGAACTTCTATCGAATTATTTAAAAGATCAACCGCCTCATTGAGACTTTCGGCATTTTTTGATACCGAAATAATACTTGCAATTTTAGTAGGCATCGAAACTGAAAAATCTTTCATGACCCTCTGAGTTGCTAAACTCACTGGAACTAATGTAAAAGAAAATTTAGAATCATAAAAAGGTTTTGATGATTTAGTGATTCTAAACTTATATTTATTACTAATAATCCACTGCCCATAGGCACCGACTGATGGTAATGTTAAATTCAGCTTATCAATAATACTATCTTTCTGAAAATCATACACTCTACCATCGCCATTGACTATTTTCATATAAAATGAAGAAGCATCTTTTGTTTCAATTAATATCTCAGCATTAACTACCTGAAGATGAGTTGTATCAATTTCAACAACGTAAGGAGCATCGAGTTTATAAATGTTCGATTTTTTTATTCGACCTTCTTCAAAATAATAAATATAGGATGCCGTTTGTTTAACCACTTTCTCATTATGTGCCCTAGAGGATAATGTATAGGATAATCCATCGACTTTATTGGAATTTCCACCCCAAATAAAATTAATTGAATTAGAAGCAAGCGCACTATTTGAAGAAGAATTATCTTTTATTTTAAATGTAGTGGTTGCACTATAAATTTTATTGAATTTCCAATTATTTAAATAATAGCCAATAGCCAACGCAAACAATACACTAATAATATAATAAGGCCATGCACGCATTAAACGAGGAAAAAGCCTTTCAAAATCTAAAATATCTGATTGTTTTTTCTTTAATTTTTTTTCTTGTATCGATTCACTCATAATTACAATTTATCAAAAAACAACCACACACCTAATACCGTTGCAAGTACTCCCATTACTGTAGTAACAACAGATAACGGATTCAAGCCAACTCCCCATACTTTTTCTTTACGTGGATTTACGACAATAATATCGTTGTTTTGTATCCAATAATATTCTGAATTCATAATGGTTTCCTTTGTTAAATCAACATACACTTGCTTTGTTCCTTCAGAGTTGGTTCGAATAATACGAACATTTTTTAAATCGGCATATATGTTGTTACTGCCTGTACGTGCGAAAGCTTCAATAATGGTCATATCACGCTTGGTTGAACGATAAGTCCCCGGAGAAGTTTCTCCAATTATCGTATATTCGACACCCGCTAAATTAACATCAATATAGGTTCCTTGAGGAGCATAAATTTTATAAAACTCATTTTGAATTGTAATCCGCGCCTGTTCCAACGTTTGACCTTGTAAGTGAATCTTTCCAATTCTTGGTAACTCTATGCTCCCATCTTTACGGACTAGTACGCCTTTACCAGTACTACCCCCAGTAGACGTTTGGCTTGTTCCCCCTCCAAAAGTTTGATTACCCGCCGTGATAAAATCACTTAATATTCCCATAGATTCTCTATTGGCCGAGGAAACATTAATCAGAATTTCATCATTAATTTGAATATGATAGACTGGGATATTATAATCTATAATTCCTTTCTCATTTATTTTTAGATTAGGGTCACTTTGAAGCAGTTGCACATCTTTGAGTGATATACATGAGAATAGGTTCATTAACAGCATAATTGCTCCTAATTTAATTAAATAGTGTTTAAGTATGGTCATATGGTTTTTTTTACATTGCAATGGTTGACATATAGCTTTAAGGTAAGCACAAAGCTAAAAGATAAAGCGATAAATATCAAAAAAAGTTGGTTGATTTCTAATTTTCTTAAATTATACCCTATTAACACAAAAATAACATTGATGATGACCAAAATTATGGAAGTCTTCACATGGGAATACCCAATGGATAAAAGTTGATGATGAAGATGTGACTTATCTGGTTTTAAAGGGTGTTTACCCTGTAAAATACGAGTAATAAATACGGTAGAAGTGTCGACAATAGGTACAACAAAAATAAATAGTAATAAAACTGGAGCCGTCAAAATTCTAGAATTTGTTTCATTACTAACATATAAAAATCGAATAGCCATAAATGTTAAAATAAAACCAATCACCATGGATCCTGTGTCTCCCATAAAAATCCGGTAACGGTTCGATAAGTTATAACGAACAAAACCTATTAAAGTTGCCATTGTACTTATTGCTAAAATACCGATAGCATAATCATATATCCTATAAAAAATGTAAACAAAGCAAAGGCAAATAAATATCCCAATACTCGGTGCCAAGCCATCAATTCCATCAATTAAATTATAGGCATTAATTAACGCAATAAAAATAAATAATGTAATAGCAACTCCAACAAAATAGGGCAATTCATAAATCCCAAAAAGACCAGATAATGAATTAATCATAATACCAGACCCAAAAATAATAAGAATGGTGCTGATAATTTGTCCATATAATTTTTTATCAGGCGCCACAACTAGTAAATCATCCATTAAGCCAATAAAAAAAAGAATTGTAATCGCAGATAGAAAGAAAGAGTAATTAACCCCTAAATCTGTTGCAAAAATTGAAGTAGAGACAACGATTCCAAAAAACATGGCCACACCTCCTAATGAAGGAACCTTTTGAGTATGTGAACTTCGCTCACCAGGAATATCCATTAATTGCTTCTTATAAGAAATACGAATAATTTTAGGAATAGCGATTAAGGTTATTGTTAAGGCCGTGAAAAAAGCTCCAAATAAATTAATATAAATAGGCGAAATTTCTAAGGTATAAATAAAGTCTAAAAGTTTAAAGTTTTCCATATTTTTTCAATCCATTTAATGCCCAACAGCAAGTATAAAAACTTGCTTTAAAAACATTCATTTTTAAGAATTCTCGGTATAGGTTATATTGTTTTTTTGCAATTCTAAATTTATCTCTTGAAACCGAATTCTCCCGAATACGGTAATAAGCTAATGGCTCTTTAATTGCTCTAGCGTGTTCTATTTTATTCAATAGATTAATCCACATGGCATGATCTTCACGTAACTCTATATCAGGGAAATAGATTTTACCTATCTCTTTTTGATCATACATGGAAGTTAGCATTGGAATTGGGCAATTATAAAGAATTCTGTTTTTATTTACTTTATCAATCGCTATAAAATCTTTTAATATAGGTTGCAATTCTTCATTAACCCGATGATAGGTAGCATAAACTAAAGTTTCATTATTATCCCTTAAAAAAGTGAGGCATCTCTCAATAAAATTTGGTTTCCATATATCGTCACTATCTAAGAAAGTAATGTATCTACCTTTCGCTATATCCAACCCTTGATTTCGAGCATTTGCGGCACCTTTATTACTTTTCGCTTGTATAATAATTAACCGAGATTCTTCAAAAGATTTTAGTAATTCTACAGAATTATCTGTTGAATAATCATCTACTACTATCCATTCCCAATTGGTATAAGTCTGATCAAGAATCGACTTATATGTTTCTGCTAAATACTTAGACGAATTAAAGCATGGGGTAATAATTGACACTATCTCCATATCCCATATATTGAAGATGAATTAAAAATCGTTTTATAATCCCCAAAGTTAGATTTATGAGCCTGTTTTATTTGAAACCAAAAGAAAAGTAGCATCGTATATGTCCAGAAAGAGGTAAAAACCAACGATTTTAAAGCTTGTTTCCCTGAAAAAACATAAACCATTCTGGAGGCGACTAAACCAATAAACACTAAATAGTAGTTGGGTAATCGAATCCCGAAAATTCCCTTTCCTAAGAAGAAGTACAGAAGTACTCCAGTGACGAATAAATTTCTAAATGCGCAATAATATCGATCATGAGAAGCATATTTATCAAATAAAACTATAACTAAAATAGTTCCAACTTTCACAAAATCTCCTACAGCAATATCACCTGTTGCATATAGTGCACTTTCATAGGCCTCAAACTTATCTTGACCGAAAGGCATAAAATTCATTATTCCATCAATAACAACATTCATTCCGGCAAAGCTACCAACAATAGTAAGACAGACAATCCATCCAATGAAAAGCGGTCCCACTTTCACATTAGCTATCCAATAAGCTAAAACAAAGACAATAACTGATTCGTGAAACTGATAAGCAATAACAATGCATAGCAAAAATTTCCATAATTTTTTATCCAATATATACCGGATTGAATAAAACGATATCGCGTTGGCCAGACCTTGTCGAATATGAACATGTTCTTCAAATAAATAAGTAGATCCCATATACATAAATAAAGCCAAAAAAACATAACCTCCATATTTATGTATAGTAATCGCTTTTAAAAATAATGAAATAGATACAACGACAATAGATACCATTCCAAAATCGAATCCTAGTGAATATATTAATTTATTTAAGTACAAATATCCATGTTCCATTCCTGTATAGTCGCCATAGGCCTTAATGTATAGCCAATCCACATCTCCTAATTGCCTAAATGCCTTCAAATAAGCCAGCCAATCAGGGCTTACAGCATAGGCTAAACTAGCAGTAACTACCATTGTTAAAACAATAAAGTAATACCACTTTTCACTTAAGACCTTATCCTTAAAGAACTCATAGGCTGCAGATATAAGTAGCGACCAAAAAATCAATAAATAGATTAAACTCATCTAGAATAATTTTTTAAGGAATAAAACTTGATGCTTAACATAAATATTATGGTACTATATTGACACAGATTATTCTCCATAAACAAATGGTGTATTACTATAATTAAAATCTAAGTCGCCATCAGAAAATTGAATAGCAACTTCTGTATCCTCCTCTAAGCTTATATTGCTGATGACACCCATTTTTTTATAGGTTATAAAACCTTTCGAATTATAAATTTGTTGATTTTTCTGCAAAGAATTCGCAACTAATATACCTTGAAAAACTGTTTTTGAGAAACGAATAATTAGCTTCAATAAAGAACTCAAGTCTTTTTCTTCATCTTTAAGTTTTATTTCAACAATCATTATACAATTCAAATTTTTCCAAATAATTGGTCTAATTACAAAATAATCACTGTTTGACAAGTCTCCTGTTCTTGAATATACTTGATAAACATTAGGTTTATAAAAAAATCTTTTATCTATAAAATCTAACGAACGAATAGTTTCTAAACGATTGACTTGCCAATTGAATGTATTCGATTGCAATTGATTTGCACTTTCTATTTTGGTAAATCCGTAAAGTTCTACTGGAAAAGTTATATTTTCTTTATAGGTAGATTTTCGCTTAAAGAGAATCGTAAGACCTACGTAAAAAACAGATAAAGGTCTAAACAATAAGTGTAGATCTGTTATTTGCTGATACCCCATCTTAGAGTGAATCTTAATATTATTTCCACCAGTATTAGTAGTTGAGGTCACCTTGTGATCTTGAAGCATTTGATTAACGATCTTATTTCCAATCCCTTTACCTTGATATTCAGGATCAACGAAAAAATCAGTTCCCCAACTATTATGTTGAATATTTTCATTAAGACAATATGCATTTAATAGGGCAAATCGCTGAGCAATCAATTTTTCTTCATCAAATGCAAGGTAAATACTATCATAGCCATAAAGGGCTATTTTATAATCTATAAACTCTTTAACACTCTCTCTCAAAGGGAAGTGCAACAGATTAAAGGCTAACAATTGATGATAGTCTTTTTCTTCAGCTTTTCTATAGGTAATCATTGGTTGGTTATATGGTATCAAATAATTGGTTAAATTTAGGGATAATTAAATCACTACGATATCTTGAGAGCGTTAATTCTTTAATTAAGGCTGAATCTGAAGATTTATCTATAGCTTCATCTATACTATCTGCAAATAATTGGTAGTCCTCAATCGGTCTGATTTCCCCATTTATACCCTCAATTATAATTTCATTTATCCCCCCCTTACAATTGTTACAAATAGCGTATTTTCCACAAGCACCGGCTTCAAGCAAAACATTTGGAAAACCCTCATAACGTGAAGATAATACAAATAAATCCGCATGATAAATATAGGGTAGTGCATTCGATTTTTTACCATGGAAAATAACATTGGTTAATCCTAAATCAATGGATAATTTTTGAAATTCTTCTAAATTATTTCCATCACCAATAATGTTTAATACAATATCTTTACGTTTAATAAATGGTAATACTCGAATGATTTGATCAATACCTTTACGGTAAGAGATATTCCCTACAACCACTATGTGTTTAAAATCAGAATCATATGGATTAAATTCACGGCACTTTTCATCGAAATTGTGTAAATTAATTGGATTATTCACTTTGTAAAGAAGAGAGGGATTAACGTGAATATTTTCTATTAAATCCTTTTCCATATCATTGCTTTGAACGATTATGCGATCGAAATTATTATAAAATCTATAGAAAAATAAAATTTCTTTGCGCACTACATGCTCACTGACGATATTTGTTTCACGAGCAATAAATTTAATATTTGGAAACAATGGGATAAAAGGACTAATAAAAGCACTTAATTCACCCCAACCTGTAAATACAATATCTGGCTTATTTTTAATTAAGTAAGGAATAAATTTTATTGGATAATACCGAATTCTATCCACATTTAAAATTTTTAAGTGAACTTCTTTATTCAATGAAAATCGTAAATCTCCAATATCTTGCAACAACAAAAGTGTTACATCAAATCGATTATAGTCCATTGAATTTACAATAGCATGAGTTATTTTTTCAGCCCCCCCCCACACATTGAGACGAGGGATAACAAAAACTATTTTTTTTTTTTGATTATTTTCCTTCATAGTGATTAACTAATTCACGCATATTCATACTTTTAAAACCATATTTCAAATTAAGCTTATGATAATGATCCAAAACTTCCTTCAACATATTCATATTTTCATCAGTATCTACACCAAATTCGTGTGGATGCCACCATAAATGAAAAATCTTGTTCTGTTTAGCTGCTGCAGACATCTGTCTTTTAATTCGAATCATTTTTAATCTCTGAAAGATCGTGCGATGATCATAAGGTCTCATCCATCGACTGGCTTGAATACAATAAATATCCCTCTGTTTTATTTCATCTAGTTGTTGTAAATGATTACTCCCCATCCATATAAAATAATCCGCATAACGAAATGCTCTCTTTATAATTCCTTCATCGGCACCACGTTGAGGGGAATGAAACCAGGCTCTCTCTGTACCTCGATAACAATTAATTCCTAAATTTTTAAACTGTTCTATATACAGGTGGTTCAATTGATGACGAGGAAATACAAAACTTGATATTTTTATACCCTTACTTTCGGCAATAGCCAAAGCACTCGAAAGGTCCTCTGTAAATGAAGATTCTGTTTGTCCTGGTTCTAAACAGTAATAATGCGTAAAAGTATGACTAGCAATCTCATGATTAGGATACTTTTTAACCATTTGAACTAATTTATCTCCATAATAATATCGATAATCATTTCGATCACTTTGTTCAATATACCCATTGTAAGGCGAAAGATTTTGATCACTATATTCTGGTTTAACAGTAGGAATATAGTGCATCAATTCATCTTTGTCTTTAGCAAACATAGCACCTACAGTTGCAAAAGTAGCATGAATACCATATGCTGAAAAACTATCTAATAATTTTGGAATAACATCCCATACCCCTAAAACATTCTCTCCATAATGTTCAAAAGAATAAATATCACGTATACCCCAAAAAAGTTCAAAATCTAATGAAATGACAAAATAACCGTGAGTTGCTGTTTCCATCAATCTATTTTATTGTTAATATATTCTTTAGTTGCTTCCAAATTAGAAATCACTTGGGCTGGATTCCCTACAACAATTGAATTGTCAGGAACATCTTTAGTTACATAACTATTAGGGGCGATTAAAACATTACTTCCAATTATTATTCCCCCTACAATGACAGCATTTGCCCCAATCCAAACTTCATCTTTAATAATTGGAAAACCTTTTGTACTTCCTCTATTTGTTTGCCCAATTGTCACACCATGAGAAATATTACAATTTTTCCCTATGCTCGATTTCGGATTAATAACCACAGTCCCCCAATGACCTAAATGTAAGCCGTCCCCTATCTTTGTCTTTGCAGAAATCTGATAACCATACTTTATTGAATACCTCCGCAATAATAATCGATATAAAATGCCCAAAGGATGTTTTATTGAAAATTGTTGAGATTTCCTAAAATAATAGATAAATCGAAAACCTGGACTAAAGTATCCTTTAAAAAATGGGAATCTAGACCAATAACCAAACTGTCTATAAAAATCCTTTTCTATTTTCGTCTTCATAAAGTATCTATTATTTGATCTATTTTCTGTACTGCATTTTTTAAAGTAAAAGGAAGCTCCTCTCCTTCAATTGTAGTTCTAAAATCATCTGCAAATTTTGGTTGTTCCAAGAAGCGTTTCATTCCTTGATAAATCCCTTCTTCATTATTTTGAATAACATACCCTAGTTTACCATCGTGTAAAATTTCATTTACCCCAGAAACATCAGTAGCTACAATAGGTTTTTGAAGCACCATCGCTTCAAAAAGTACTGTTGGATACCCTTCATAACGAGAAGATAAAATATAATAATCACTTTGAACGAAAAACGGGTAAGGATTTTCTTTATAACCAGCCATTGTTGCTGTTTCCTGTACGTCGAGCTCTTTCAATAATTTTTGGGTCAAAGCAAAGTCGTAACCATCCCCAATAATTAATATTTTATGAAAATGACCTTCATCCAATAATCGACGATGAACCCTCAACAATCGATCAAACCCTTTTTGTGGAAATACAGTACCGATAGATAAAAAAGTTTTTACTTGATCTTCAAAATCATAATCTATTGACTCTAAAGACAAAGACTTAATCTCCTCAACATCAATCGGATTAAAAATACGAACAATTTTATCTTTTTGCATTTGATTATCCGCTAAATCCACAAACATTTTATGAATTTTATTAGAAATAACCATGATTCTTTCAAATTCAAAAAATTGTTTCAAACGTTGATCTGTATAAAATGGCACATTGCTTAAATCATTATGTATCCAAACAATTTTTTTCGATTTTTTATTCGGAGATTTCAAGATATCAGGGGCAATTCCATGAATAGCAGCAAACTCAATATCATAAACTTTATTTTTTAAAACAAATTTATAAAGCAATACCGGAAATAATTTCAAAACTTTCTGGATACCAACACGAAATGCTTTAACAGGTATGTCTTGGGGTCTATTGGTCGTTATCATTTCGCCTTTAAACAAATAAAGTACATTTATCCATTCAGGAACATCCTTTAAATACTTTCCCGAATAAAGATTAAGCAATAAATCTACTTCATATTTATCCTTGGGTAGATTTTTTAAAAAGGTAATCAAAACCTTTTCTGCACCGCCATGTCTAAGGGAGCCTATCCGAATAAGTATTTTCTTTTTCATAGGTGTATCTTTTTATTATTCTCCAACCATTCATTAAAAAATAATCGCGAGAAGACACTTGTCAATATCATAATTTAGTAAACACGGGATGTTTTAATTTATACAATTTAACCACTGGTAAAATAAGGTAAAATAATAAGGTTAATTTGAACGATTTTAAATCACTAGCTAATTTACAAAGAGACTGATCATTCACAAAACTACCATAATAAATATATTTAAACATTTGTTTTAGAAAAGACTTCGGATGAGATTTAAAATACATCGGAAAATAGTAGCGTAGATAATGAAGATGATACTCCTTTAAACCAAAAGCGTATTTCAGGTTAAATTTAGTGTTGGTTAAAGATGAAGAATCTTGCTCATCAAGAAAGTAGGTATAAACAATTTCATTTATAAAATAGGTTTTAAACATTGAATCGGTTTTCATATGTATAAAATTAGAGACATAACCTCTACCTAAATACTTCTCCTCATTCAAATCTTCTAATTTTAAAAAGTCAGTTTTAAATAATCCCGCATGAACTCCTTTCAAATGCAAGTCATTTTTCATCTTAAACACGTAATCAATGTAATTACTAGGAAAACAATCTCCTAAAGGCTTGTCAGCAGAATAATTAACTCTCCCAATCACAGAAGCTACCTCAGGATTATGTATCACTTCTTCCATTTTCTTCCACAAAATTTCCAATGAATTGCTAGGAATTGTATCATCAGAATCTACACGCATTACATACGGCGTTTTAACTTTCTGATAGCCTCTATACATCGTTAAAAACAATTGTACGTTTTCATGATATACATATTCTATTTCTACCTTATTTTCTTCACTAATCTGTGTAACTACTTCTGCTGTATGATCATTAGAACCATCATCCACAATTAGCCATCGAAAATTTTGAAAACTTTGATTTACTAATGCCTGATATAATCGTTTCAATTGATCTGCCCTATTATAGGTTGGAGTAATTATGGTTATCAATTTCATAGTCTATTTTATTCCTCAATCGCCTGTTCAACTTGTTTATATATCGCTTTATTATTAAATTTCTTATAGGCATTTGCTGCATTATTTTTCAATTCAAATACATAATCACGATCTTTTAAGAACCTCTTCATACCTTCATAAATTGCATCCTCTGTGTAATCAACAAGCATTCCGTCAAAATCATGATCAATCATTTCATTAATTCCGCCTACATTCGTACTTAAAACAGGAATTCCTAAACTCAAAGACTCACCAATAATTAACGGATAAGATTCCGTCTTAGATGGCAACACAAAGTAATCTGCAGCCACTAAATAAGGATATGGATTTTTCTTAGTTCCTAAAAGTAGAAAAGATGAATTCACTTTGTATTTCTCAATGACTTCTTCGACAACTTGACGATGATCACCATCACCAATTACAACAATTTCATGAACAAAACCTTCGTCCAATAGACGCTTATGAACCCGTACAAGCGTATCAAAATTCTTTCTTTTCTGAAGACGAGCAACTGAAATAAACTGCGGGATTTCAGAAGTTCTATCCACCTTAAATTCAGTCGATTTATTGAAGATAATTTCACGATCAATGACATTATAAATTACTCGACCATTGGGAAAAGTTTCTTGATACATTTCATTTAAAACGTTCATCGTCTGTTTTGCACCAAAAATCATAACATCAAATTGATGCATCCAGTGAATGAATTTTATAGCCAACGATTTCTCAACGAAACGGATATCTGTATGAAACCAGCCAATTTTTTTTGATTTTTTGTTCGGAGAATTTAGCACCTCTTCTAATTCAGAATAACTTGCGGCTATTTCCACATCAAAATCATTTAATCCCAGACGAGAATAATACAACTTTGGAAAATTTTTATATAGCTTAAGTTTCAACCCTCTTATTATTAACTGTGCATAATAAATGATTGGTTGCTTTGAGAAGTTTTCCTTTCCTTCGGCTAAATAAACAAAACGGATATGTTTCGGAATATCTTTTACGAAATCGCCTTGTTTTAAGTTGACTAAAAAGGTAATATCAAATTTTTCTCGAGAGAGATTTTCTAAAAGATCTAAAATTACTTTCTGTACCCCCCCCATTTCAAGGGAACGTAATCTGAAAAGAACTTTTATTCTTTCGGGTTGTTCGGTCATTCGGTTAGTTTTGGTCAGACAAAAGTACAGTATTGATTTTGAATTGAATAATCCTTCCTACATAAAAGCCAAAAAAATATGATAATTTTGCAAAAAAGCTTTCCATGCTCAAAATAGGAACAAAAATAAAAGTCATCGACGAAAATATTACTGGAACGATCACTAAACTAAAAGGCGAATACATTTATTTCAATGACTCTGAGGGTTTTGAATACTATTTTCACGTATCCGAAATTATTAAAGACCTATCCATAGACTACGATGAATACAAAGACGAAGAACCGAATTCATTCGTTAAGCCAAAATTCAAAACATTTAGAAAATCGCATCGTCAACCCTATTTGATTCGCGAAATCGATTTACACATTGAAAATTTAGTAGAAAAAGCTAGTTTACTCGATAAAAATGAAATTCTAACCATTCAATTAGACGTTGCTCGAAACGAAATCGAAAGAGCAATGTTTGAAAGTCAAATCCGATTAATTTTAATACACGGTTTTGGAAAAGGGGTTTTAAAGCAAGAATTAACCAATCTACTTTACCGCTACACCAACATCGAATTCTACGACGCCTCCTTTAAAGAATATCACGGAGACGCCATTGAAGTTCGTTATATTTAATTGCTATTTAAACAATGCAATCCACGCTAACATATCGTGGTAATTTTGTGGATGGATACCATGACCACTTCTGTACTCATGGTACTCATGTTTTATCGATAAATCTTTCAACAACTGCTCTCCATTTCTACCCCATTCAATTGGTAAAACAACATCTTCTACCCCATGAGAAACAAAAAAGCTCAACCCGCTATAATCTTTATCTTTTGGTAAATCACCTATAATACGTTGCTCTGGATAACCCGATAATATAAGTGCATGTTTTACCTTATCAGGGTTATTTAATGCGATAGCATACGTAAGTATCGCTCCTTGACTAAAACCAGCCAACCAAACATCATCAGCATCAATCTCTTTCTGGGTGGTGTAAGAATCTATAAAGTCAACCAATAATTTACGAGATTCAAGCGCCTGATCAATATCCATAAATTTTTCATTATTCACAAAATCTATCGCATACCAAGCATAACCACCATACATAATAGAAAATGGTGCTCGAACACTGACCACATAAGCTTCCGCAGGTAAATCTTGTGCAAAACTCATTAAATCTTCTTCATTGCTCCCATAACCATGAATCAGTAAAAACAAAGACGCTTTCTCCGTTGTTACTGTTGGTAAACGCTCCAAGTAGCTTATTCCATTCAATTCTTTCATATTAAATTTTTACGTGTCCCCAATTCTCACCAGACTTTATTCGATACAACTGCATTGGACTAATCCCAAAACGCTTTGCAATCATCTTTAAACGAGTCTTACGGTTAGGATCAGCTAATATCTTTTTTATATGCATTACTTGCGTAGAGGTTAGTTTTACACCATCCATCCTACGTCTTGTCTCAGCAGATTTCTCAACCCCTTCAGCAAAAGAAGGGCTATTCATAAAATGGGATGTGAATTCCTCTTTTGTAGCCCATTTCAAATTCCCAACATAATCATTCTGTTTATTATAATCCTTGTGCAATAAGTATTTCTCATCATCTTTAGCCTTTTCTAAAAAATATTCAGCGACCAAATGATAAAATAAATGCTGGCCATAACAACGAACGTCAGAAGAGTTTTTATAGGAATATCTAAATATACGATATCCATTTATTGTACCTCCTCTTAACACCTTTCCTTCTTCAATGCAATGCTTAAAACTCACCAACCTACCATAATTTGAAATAGCATATCGCAATGTTCTATTACCCTCCAATGGAAATTCTTTAAAAATCTCTCCTACATATTCCTTCATACAAATTTTTCCATTTCAATTTTATTTATTAGAATCCTTCAAAAACACCTAAACCAAACAAAGCAAAGTCATACTTCACAGGATCTTTTGCATCCATTTCACGCAACCTTAAGTCCAATTCCAAAACAGCTTTGGCATCATTCTGCTTACGCGCTAACAACCCTAATTTTCTAGCGACATTACCCGAATGAACATCCAAAGGACAAGATAAAACAGAAGCCGGAATATTTTTCCAAAGTCCAAAATCAACACCCTGCTCATCATGCCTAACCATCCAACGAAGCCACATATTTATACGTTTAGCTGCTGAATTATTCCATGGATCAGAAACATGTTTTCGCGTACGATCTAGATGGGGAATCTCAAAAAAAACCTCTTTAAACATGGCTATACGCCCTTGAAGAGAATCACCCATAGGCTTCGCAGAAAATAAAGTCTCTAGGCCATCATAATGAACATAGATATTCCGTAAAGCCTTCATAAAAAACTTCACATCTTCACTATTAAATGTTCTATGCACAAAACCATCCAAGGCCATTAATTGATCTTCAGTATGCGACATCACAAAATCGTAAGGAGAGTTCCCCATTCGTTTCATCAATTGATCTGCATTACGAATAATCATGGTTCTGTTTCCCCAGGCAATGGTTGCTGCTAAAAAGCCAGCAATCTCAATATCTTCTTTTAACTGATAACGATGCGGAATTTGAATAGGATCAGTTTCAATAAAATCTAACGTATTATACTGTTGAACTTTTTCATCTAAAAAGCCTTTTAAATCCTCCTGATTCATCGTATTATATTTATTTATACTTGAAATCGACCATCGTGCATAATTAGCTTACGATCGGTCATATTGGCCAACTCTTCATTATGAGTTACAATCACAAAAGTTTGCCCAAATTCTTTACGCAAATTAAAAAACAACTCATGCAATTCCTCCGCATTTTTAGAATCTAAATTACCCGACGGTTCATCAGCAAAAACAACTTTTGGCTGATTAATTAAAGCTCTTGCAACCGCAACTCGTTGCTGTTCTCCTCCTGATAACTGATTTGGCTTATGATGTGCACGATTTAATAAACCTAAATAACTCAATAATTCATTCGCCCTTTTTTCAGCCTCAGACTTCGACGTTTTATGGATAAATGCAGGTATACAAATATTCTCTAAAGCATCAAACTCGGGTAATAATTGATGGAACTGAAAAATAAAACCAATGTTTTCATTTCTAAAACGCGACAATTCCCGATCAGACATCGTCGTAATATCCTGACCTGCAATCGCTATATAGGTTTCATTAATTTTAGGCTCCGTACTTTTTTCAAGCGTACCTAAAATCTGTAAAAGCGTTGTTTTACCAGCTCCAGATGCACCAACGATCGAAACAATTTCTTCTGCACCAATCGTTAAAGAAACACGCTTTAAAACTTCTAGTTCTCCAAATTTTTTAACAACATTTTCTGCTCTTATCATCGTGTAAAGATATAAAAATCTACAACGTATTAATTTCTAAACATAAAATTTACGCATTCCTAACAAACCAAATCATAGACCATTACAAATCGTTATAAAAATCAATTGGGCGGCCGCTACGCGTCGGGCTATTCGCTATATCTTTGCTGCAACAACCTCTCGGGTTTATGGAAAATTGAGGTGGCAGCAAAGGATGTCGCTGCTATCCCTGCCGCAACACATCTCACTATGTCATAAAAATTTTATCTAAACTCTATTAAATAAACCAATTTTTCATATTATAATCATTGTTAACTAACTGACCATTGACTATGAAAAAAATAATTCAGAATAAAATAAAGAACATCTAATTATTAATTTGAGGTTTTATTATTTCTACTAAAAGTGGCTTAGAAATATATTTCATAGGCATATGTGTAGGTGTAACTCCAACGTAGGCTTTATATATACCTTCCATTAAATAAATCCTCTCTAAAAACATTATAAAACAATTATCCTTATCATATATTGAAATAGCAGAATTATCTATAGGTATATTCTCAATTATATTATATTGAGCATCCTTAGTTAGAACAATCGACAGCTTATTATTCCTTTTAAATTCATCTAACGTATATCCATTTAACAAAAACCTTATCCCTATCTTAAGCTCACTTCCTTGTTCAAGACTGATCTTAGTATAATCGACAAAAGAAGAACTTATATGATTTATCGGGATGTAGGCATCGATGGTATTCACATAAAAAACCTTCTGTTTTAATCCCATCAATGAATCATTCGATTTCATCCATTGGGACACATAAGCAAATGATCCGTCACCTAATCTGCTCTCGCTATCCCAAAGTGTGAATTGACTTTCCCTATTCCCCATTGTTCTATACACTACTCCTTCTTTATGCAAAGTATTGTAAAATGTAAAAATCGAAGCTTCTTGGTATTTTTCAAATGCAACAAGCCTTTCATCAACATAGGCTAAGTTATTTGCAAATTCTTTATTCATTTCAAAAGGAGACCACACAGGTATCATAACATAAATTCTTGCCATCAATAACAAACATACATTGATACCTCCAACAATAAATACCCTCCTTAAATTTATCTCATTCCTATAATATTCATAAAAGATAAGACCAATGCCTATAAAACTTATCAATAACCATTGTGCCTGTATTTCGTTTCGAAAAGCCATTAGAAAGAAAAATAGAATCGGTAAAACCGCTAGAGAATACACAGATTGGTCAAAAAGTGTTTTACTTCTCCACTTAACCATTGCCTTGTTAGAATAATAGGACAGTAATCCTAAAGCACCCACTAGGCATGTAGATAGATATACGCCTATACTACCCCAATAGAACACGGATTCATCACTACGATCGACTAAATGGTAATTTAAAGCTGGAAAATCATAGATATACAACCAGTACAAATGTGGGCTATACAAGACAAGCGATAAGACAACAGCTATATAAAAATTACGCTGTTTGCCGACGATCAAAGCAATGGGTAGAAGTGTAAAAATAATCACTAACAAACCATGATACTTACTATACATTAAACCAGCAAAAGCAATGGAAAGTAAAAATGCATTACCCACCGAAAAATTGTCCAAAAATCGTTTTAAAATGTACAAGTAAAAGAGCGTGAAAAATAAAAGAGGGGCATCAGGTGTAGCAACAAAAGAAAATATATTCACAAAAATCCAACTAAAATAGAAAACATAAAAAAGTTGAACTTCTTTTTTTGTTTTAGGTAAAAGTATTTTCCAGACCAAAAATGCAGAGATTGTATTCATCAAAACGATGAATAAACGCACCCCAATTTCACCATTAAACAAACCACTTCCTACGCTTATCCACCATGCAATCATGGGCGGATGATCAAAATAACCAAAATCCAAAGCACGAGACCACATCCAATAGTACGCCTCGTCATCGATGATAGGTGTGAAATATGCCTGAGCTAGGTTTAAAAAAAAAGTTAAAACAATGAAAATTTTAAGCTGCATTTCGTTTAGGTTTAAGTTCCACAAAATTAACAAAAAAAACGACGATCGAATCCTTGTAAATTAAAACATAAAGAAGAGACAAATCGACCTCATTTTACAGTAGATGATAAAATTAACCTCCTAAAATTTAGAATACATCAACAATATTTCTATTTTTGTATTTCTAAAATCATAAAAATGAATCTTCACGAATATCAAGGAAAAGAAATTCTTAGTAAATATGGTGTGAAAGTTCAGCGAGGAATTGTTGCAACTACACCAGAAGAAGCCGTTAACGCAGCTAAAAAATTAACAGAAGAAACCGGAACTGGATGGCACGTTGTGAAAGCACAAGTCCATGCTGGAGGTCGTGGTAAAGGTGGCGGTGTAAAATTAGCCAAAAACCTAGAGGAGGTTAAAGAAAGAGCAAACGATATTCTCGGAATGCAATTAATTACCCCTCAAACATCTGCTGAAGGTAAAAAAGTTCACCAGATATTTGTTGCAGAGGATGTATATTACCCAGGTGAGTCTGAAGTAGAAGAGTACTACGTATCTGTTCTTTTAGACCGTGCAACAGGTAAAAACATGATTATGTATTCTACCGAAGGCGGAATGGATATCGAACAAGTAGCCGAAGAAACTCCAGATAGAATCTTCACCGAAACAATTGATCCTAACGTAGGTATCCAAGGATTCCAAGCGCGTAAAGTTGCTTTTAACTTAGGTTTATCAGGAAATGCATTCAAAGAAGCTGTAAAATTCATTACTGCTTTATACAATGCCTATGTCGCTATTGATGCTTCAATGTTCGAAATTAACCCTGTTCTTAAAACATCAGACAATCAAATTATTGCCGTTGATGCAAAAGTATCAATTGATGATAGTGCCTTATACCGTCACGCAGACATCGCTGCAATGCGCGATACACGTGAAGAAGATGCAACAGAAGTTGAAGCCGGTGAAGCTGGATTAAACTTTGTTAAACTTGACGGAAACGTAGGATGTATGGTGAATGGTGCTGGTCTTGCTATGGCCACTATGGATATCATTAAACTTTCGGGCGGAAACCCAGCTAACTTCTTAGACGTTGGTGGGACGGCAGATGCTGAACGAGTTGAGAAAGCATTTCGTATCATCTTAAAAGATGAAAACGTAAAAGCAATCTTAGTGAATATTTTTGGTGGTATTGTTCGTTGTGACCGTGTAGCTCAAGGTATCTTAGATGCATACAAAAACATGGGTGATGCAATTAACGTTCCTATTATTGTTCGTTTGCAAGGAACAAACGCAGAGGTAGCAAAACAAATGATTGATGATTCAGGATTAGAAGTTCATTCTGCAATCACCTTGCAAGACGCTGCAGATAAAGTAAAACAATTATTAGCTTAATAAATACAATTGAAAATGGTTAATTATCTAAACTATTTCAATTAACAAATAAAAAAATAACCCTAACATATGTTAGGGTTATTTTTTTGTTTAGTATTTTCATATAAAATAGAAAATTAAATATCATCAAAGTTTACATTGGTGAAAGATTCAATCGTTGACTTTTCATTTAACTCACCGTTTGACGAAGCTTCATTATTCATCTCAAAATTCTTTTGGTGTCGTTCAGAAATGACTTCCTTACCTTTATTTTCTAAAACAAACTGAGTGGTTTCATTTAATAGTTCATTAAAGTCACTAAAATCTTCTTTATATAAATAGATCTTATGTTTCTTATAAAAAAATGAACCATCCTCATTGCTATTTTTCTTACTTTCTGTTATGGTCAAATAGTAATCTCCAGCTTTGGTCTCCCTTACATCAAAGAAATAGGTTCTTCGTCCAGCCCTTAACACTTTAGAATGGACCGCCTCAGCATCCATCTTCTCATTCGTTTCTAATTCATTCATAGTAATTCTTAGGGTTTAATTGTTAAAAGTTTCCTAACAAATCTAAATAAATTTAAGAATAATACAAGAAATAAGAACAAAAAAAAAACATCCAGTGCTACAATCAATCGTTTTATCAGTCAACCAACTGTTTATTAAACAATTCGTAATAATATCCTTTCTCAATTAACAAATCCTCATTCGTGCCATTTTCGATCACTTTACCTTGATCTAAAACAATTATTTGATCAGCATTTTTGGCGGAAGAAATTCGATGCGTTATAATCACAGATGTTTTACCTGCTAAATCTACTGCTAAATTATTTAAAATCTGTTCTTCAGTCTCTGTATCAACAGCCGACAAACTATCATCAAAAATTAAGATTGTTGGATTATTCACCAACGCTCGTGCTATAGAAACACGCTGTTTCTGACCACCAGATAAGGTAACACCACGCTCACCAACAACCGTATCATAACCTTCTTTAAACCCTTCTATATTATCATGAACAGCTGCTTTTTTAGCAAATTTAATAGCCTCATCTTTCGTGCTATAATCGGAACCAAATAAAATATTATGAGTTAACGTATCCGAAAACAAAAAAGCTTCTTGAGGTACATAGCCAATCGCGGCACGAACCGATTCAACATTAATTGTATCTATGGGATGACCGTCAAACAGGATAGTTCCTGATGTAGGTTCAATCAATCGGGCTATTAATAAGGCAATCGTGGATTTACCTGAACCCGTTTTTCCTAACACAGCCAAAGTTTCACCCTTTTTTAAAAAAAATGAAACATCATCTAACGCTTTTATTCCAGTATTCTCATAAATAAAACTTACATTTCTAAATTCAATATCACCCTTAAGTTCTATTTTTTCATCCGTTGTATTTATAATGTCCGATTTAAAATTTAAAAATTCATTAATCCTGGTCATAGAAGCTTCTGCACGTTGTACCACCATGGTTATCCATCCTAGCGATGTAAAAGGCCAAATCAACATGTTCAAATAAAGAAAGAACTGAGCGATAGATCCAATATCTAAGGTGCCTTCAATGTATTTTAAACCACCTAAATAAAGAATCACTAAATTACTTACTCCAACAACAATCACCATTAATGGCCCGAAAGCTGCTTGAACCTGAGAAAGACTTAGTGCTCTCTTTTGATATTCTTCTGCTTCCACCTCATAATTAGTCTTCACGTAATTTTCGGTATTAAACGACTTAATCACTCGAATCCCTGAAAATGTATCCTGAACCGAAGATGAAATAGTCGATTGCTGTTCTTGAACTTTCTTACTCTTTTGGTTAATAACTTTTGCTACATAATAAATCAACACAGATAGTACCGGAAGAGGAGCTAACGTATACAAAGTCAGTTCTGAATCAATCTGTATCATAAAATACGCAATGATGCTCACCCGTGAGATTAAATCCATGGGATACATAATGCCAGGGCCTAAATACATTCGCACAAGCGCTACATCTTCCGTAATTCTATTCATTAAATCACCCGTCTTGTATTTTTTATAAAAAGACAAAGACAGTTCTTGATATTGCTGATAGATTTTATTCTTCAAGTCGAATTCAATGAGTCGTGAGGCCACAATGATCATCTGACGAGTTCCTATGGTTAAGACCCCCGCTAACAACTTATAACCAACAAAAGCCAAACTAGCATACATTAAACCTTGTTTTAGCAGCGCGTATTGATCTTGATTTTGGTCATTGTATCCACGTAACAATTCTTCCACTGTATTAATCGCTTCACGGATAAAAGTGACCGAATAAACTTGGACAAAATTGGCACATAATGTAAAAATGAAGCCTGCAAAGATTCTCCATTTATACTTCCATAAAAATTTATTAAGTTTCTGTAATGATTTCACAGAACAAAATTACATCTTTTTACTTACCTTTGCATCAATTTAATAGTCGTTATATCATTGAAATTATGTTGGGAAGAAGACAACTCCGAGAAAAAGTAATGCAAAGCGTGTATGCATACAATAGTTTACGCACTGAAGGAGAAGAGCGAATGGTCGAAAAAAATTTGATGAATGGAATTGATCAAATTTATGATTTGTACATTTATCTTCTAAATTTAGTCAAAGTACAACAAGATATTGCATACAGTAAAATCGAACTGGCAAAAAATAAAAACTTACCAACAACCGAAGATTTAAATCCAAATCTAAAATTTGTCAACAACCGTGTTTTCAGAATTCTAGATAGCAATCTTGAATTGAATCGTTACACCAACGATCATTCTAACCTCAATTGGGATATCTACGATACTTACCCCAATCATATCTACAAGAATCTTACAGAAAGTGAACTTTACAAAAATTATATGCAATCAACAACGTCATCTTTTGACGAGGATTTAGCATTTATTGTTGATTTTTTCATTGAATTTATTGCCGACTATGAAGATCTACACGATTGGTTAGAAGGAATTCAGTTAAATTGGGCTGATGACTTATACATCGCCAACTCAATGGTTCACACCACACTAAAATCTTTCCGCGCAAGTAGTGATAGCTTAATTCGTCTGTTCAAAGTATACAAAGATGAAGATGATCGAAGATTTACAGAAGAACTTTACCGTAAAACAGTTCGTTACCAAAGTGAAACTCGTAAGATCATAGAAGAAAAAGCCCAAAACTGGGAATTAGATCGTATTGCTTCTGTCGATTTAATCATTCTTCAAATGGCTTTGACCGAATTTTTATATTTCCCTAATATCCCAGCCAAAGCAACAATGAATGAGTACATCGAATTAGCAAAAAACTATTCAACGGAAAAATCACGTGTTTTTGTCAACGGAATTTTAGATAAAACCTTGAAAGAATTAAAGGATACTAATAATTTACCGAAATATGGTAGAGGTTTGCTTTAATATTTTTCTTAAATTTGATTAATTTAATTTCTATTTCAATGAAAAAAAATGTATGGTTCACAGGCGTACTTGCTATAATTCTAGCAACCGCTTCGTGTAAAAAAGAAAGTGCAACCGATTTATATAGCGAAGAAGAAAAAACAGAACAAGCGGCCAATGTTATTGACCCAGCAACTGCTCCTGTTTTAACTTTGGAAGAAAGCAATCACGATTTTGGTGATGTGAAAGCCAATGATGCCGTTGAAACTTATATCAAATTTAAAAATGAAGGACAGTCTCCTTTAATTATCCGTGATGCATCAGCAACATGTGGATGTACAGTCCCTGAGTTCCCGAAAACACCAATAGCAGTAGGTGCAACTGACTCTGTAAAAATAGTTTACACTGCAGGAAATCAAAACGGAAAACAACAAAAAACAGTAACTTTAGTAACCAATACAGCAACAGGGAAAGAACAATTTGACATCTCTGCCAATGTAACTGGAGCAACAACGACTACTCAGTCTGCGCAGCAAGCTTTTGGAGCTCAATAAATTATAGATTAATTGCCTAATAAATAAAAATGATTCAATCAATATTTTTACAAGCACAACCTGGAGGAGGTAGTATGTCCATGTTGTTAATGTTCGGAGGAATGTTCGTGATTATGTATTTCTTCATGATACGTCCTCAACAGAAAAAAGCAAAACAAGAAAAACAGTTTCAACACGAATTAAAACGCGGTGATCAAGTTGTAACAACAGCTGGTATTCATGGAAAAATCAATGAGATTTATGATGATGCTGTAATTATTGAAACAGGCGCTGGAAAAATTAAGTTTGAAAAAGCTGCTATTTCTAGAGAAATGACCGCTTCTCGTTATACTAGCCCAAAGGCTGTTGAAGAGACCAAATAAGATAAAGTTTTCTTAAATATGAAAATGCCGAAGATATATCTTCGGCATTTTCTTTATATTTCAGCCATGAAAAAAAAAATCATTGGTTTAACGGGCGGTATTGGTTCTGGCAAGACAACCGTTGCTCGCTATTTTGAAAAAATGGGGATTCCTGTCTACAACTCAGACACAAGGGCGAAAGAATTAACCAATACCTCCATTGATATTCGCACAAAGATTTGTGCTTTATTGGGTGAACAATCTTATGTCAACAATCAAATGAACCGCTCATATATAGCATCACAAACCTTTTCAAACCCAACGAAACTTGCGGCATTAAATGCAATCATCCATCCAGCCGTCTATGCAGATTTTGAGCAGTGGAAAAACGAACAAGCGACAGACCTTGTCTTAAAAGAAGCTGCTATTCTTATCGAAACAGGAGGGCATCTTTTATGTGATATTGTAGTTGTTGTTTTAGTTGATCAGGAAATACGTGTACAAAGAACCATTGAACGTGATCAATTAACCCGTAGACAAATTCTTGAGCGCATGAATAATCAAACAACTGATGATAAAAGAAAAGAAGTAGCAAATTATATTATTGATAATAACCACGATTTAAATTATTTAGAACAACAAGTAATAAAAGTGATTGATGAAATCAAAAAACTAACTTAATTTTGTTGTAATTAACACTCTATGAGAAAAGGATTTTATAAAATATTAATCGTGATAATGAGTATTGCACTTATCGGATTAATTATCATTCAGTTTTATTGGCTTAATTTAACATTCAAGTCGGGACTTGAAAACTTTAACACAAGTGTTTATCAAGCGATGAACTCAACGAGTGAGCGGATTAATAAAGCTGAATTAGAAAAATACTACAACAAATTTAACAGCGTTGAGAAAGATTTAAAGGCTAATGCACAAAAACCTCAAGTCGTAACTTCAAAAATAATAAAAGATTCTGTAGGAGTTACCTATGCATCGGTAACACGTTATGTTGTAGAGAAATCGATGGTTCCTATAAGTGGACTTTACAACGATAGTTTAACCAGTGCAAACATATACACACAAGAAAGTTTGTATAAAATAGAGAAAGATGCTAAATCAGAAGGCTTATCAAAATTAAATCTTAATTTAGAAGAATCTCTGAACGATGGGACCTATACCTTGGAAAGCGTCGCTCGATGGGATGCAGGAACCACACCCATAAATAAACGAATCTCCTTGAAAGTATTGGATTCTATTTTTAAACAGGAGTTAAAGATTCGTGGAATTCATTCACCTGCAAAAATTGCTGTCTTTACAAAAGACACGGTAATGACGACCATTCATTCTGAAAAATTTAAACAAAAAGAAATTGGATTCACCGTGCCTCTTTTTTATAATAAAGATGATCACGCCGAGTATAATTTCACCGTTTATTTTCCAGATCGAAATTTAGCAATACTTGTACTAGCTGATGTTGTACCTATTCTTTCTTTAACGTTTATCTTAACAATGATTATTATTACTGTATTTGCTTTAGCAATTTACTATATGCAAATGCAACGTAAAATTTCTGAAATTAAGACCGATTTTATTAATAATATGACCCATGAATTTAAAACACCTATTGCAACAATCAATATTGCATCCGATGCTTTAAAGAATGAAAAAATTAATACACAACCAGAAAAGGTGAATTATTATGCCGATTTAATTAAGCAAGAAAATAAACGGATGAATGCTCATGTAGAGATGGTTTTAAGAATGTCTAAGCTTGAACGAAATCAAATGGATATGAATTTTCAAGACCTCGATATGCGTAAAGTCGTTAATCAAAGCCTAGAACCGATACGATTTATTGTAGAAGAAAGAAATGGTACAATATTTGAAGAATATAGAGCTGAGCACTATGTTGTCAATGGCGATCCTTTTCACTTAGAAAACATTATAATCAATGTCTTGGATAATGCGCGAAAATATTCGAGTGAGACTCCTGAGATTCTGATTAAAACCTATAATGTAGATCATTTTTTTATGATTGAAATAAAAGACAAAGGCATCGGAATGTCAGCCAATGTGCTTAAACGAATATTTGAACAATTTTATAGAGAAGAAACAGGAAATATACACAATGTAAAAGGTCACGGATTAGGCTTAGCCTATGTTAAAAAAATTGTCCAACTCCACCATGGTGAGGTGTGGGCAGAAAGTGAATTAGGCAAAGGCAGTACTTTTTATATTAAAATTCCTTTAAAATCATAAATCAATGAGTGATAAACAACGATTACTTTTAGTAGAAGATGACCCTAGCTTTGGAAGCGTTTTAAAGGATTATCTAGTTATAAACGATTATGACGTGACGCACGCAATCGATGGTGAAGACGGACTTACCAAATTTAAAGAAAGTGATTATGATTTATGTATCCTAGATGTAATGATGCCTAAAAAAGATGGCTTTACTCTTGGAAAGGAAATCAAAGAACTAAAAAGTGAACAACCTATCATTTTCTTAACCGCAAAAAACATGCGTGAAGATGTACTAACAGGCTATAAAATTGGTGCAGATGATTATGTCTTAAAACCATTTGACTCTGAAGTCTTATTATATAAAATTAAAGCTGTATTACAACGTAATTCAGGGGATGAAGAAAAATTTGAACAAGAAGATTTTAAAATTGGGCAATTTTCTTTCAATGCAAAATTGAGACAGCTCATCTATGATGGAAAACCTCAAAAATTATCTCCCAAAGAAAACGAATTACTACGCTTATTAGCCGTATATAAAAATGATTTAATGCCTCGCGAAATTGCTTTAACACGCATATGGCACGATGATAATTACTTTACGTCACGTTCCATGGATGTTTATATCGCTAAATTGCGTAAGTATTTGAAAAAAGATCCTGCAGTTGAAATTGTCAACATACATGGAGAAGGCTTCCGCTTATTAGTACAAGACTAGCAGAACACAAAACATAAAAAAAGCACTCCAATTGGAGTGCTTTTTTTATGATATTATTTATCTACTTGTGCCCCTAAATTTCTATACTGTTGTCTAAATCGATCGGCCCATTGCTTCCATTGATTAAATTGAGCTAAAGGATGGTTTTCTTTGTCTAAAAACACTTTTATATAGTCGTCTGAGAAGTCTTTTGGGTAATTCTCTAATGCATCAAAATCACCCTTCAGCCAAGCTTCATTTAATATATAATTGAATCGATTCGCATCGAAATTTATCCCATATTCATGATAAGAACCTGAAGCCGACGACTGAAAAGTAGTCTTCATAATTTCATTAACTGTCCTTCCTACTAAATGAGGATTCTTCTTATTTTTATGGTAGTAGACTGCGGCATTTTTTAATTGAATTTTCTCATTCATCTGAGTGGTAGAATCTTTCCACATATACAACCAATACTCTTTATCATAAAGTCCCATTAAAATTGAATTAAGTGCCCAATATTTTCTTTTGGTATAATTATCAACTAGGCCTAGTTTAAAAAGAATACTAAATAATTTAAAACGATTGAACATAAACATGTTCATAATAAGATTATTTGCTGTAAACAAATCTTTTGGTTGGGTGGTATTGATTAAAGAAGTCAACGTGGAAATATTCAAACTCGTATCATCTTTGGAATTTCCTAACCATCCGAGTTTTAAAAGCTGCATTTGATGTTCTTTTATTTGTTGCATAAGCTCATCAACGTTAACTGCCTCAGTAAACCACACATCATCTTCAGTTACTAATACATATCGATTGGCTTTTTTTACATTGTTTACCCACATATCGGTTGGAATATGAAAACCATTAATAGGCACTCCTTTTTCAATATTAAGTATAATCGCTTGAATTTTTTGATTATAAGCAGCGGACTTTTCTAAATCGACTTGAGGATATTTAACCAATATTTTTTGTAGATAGACATCAGGAGTACCATCATCCAATATTTTTATTTGATAGTTTCCTGATACATTTTTAATAATTGAGTAAATACAGCGATCGAGGTAATGCGGTCGATTAAAAGATTTAATAAGAATGGTTAGCATAAGATTATTTCAATTTTAATAAAAGCTTTTGAAAGATGCTATATTGGTGTTTACGAATGTATTTAGGCAATGATTCAATATCATTAATAGCCTTTCCTTTCCAATGAGTTATTTTTCGACGTTTTAGAGTATCGAATATCACTTGATGCCAGTTTAGATTTAATTTAGTTTTTTTACTTTTATTTTGGGAAACTCCATGCTCATGGATTCTATATTGATACAATGGTTTATTAATGTAATAAAATGGCCCCTTTTCATAAAGTTTGAGATATAAATCTTGATCTACTGCAGAAGTTAAATTAGTATTAATCCCTTCTGTCAAAGCATAAACTGATTTTTTAAATGTAAAAAAGTGGGCTACTTCAAAATTAATATTTAGGAATTTATCGTCACCATTTTTTATTTTTTTTGTAAATTCAAAGTATTTAACTGGTTCAAAATCTTTGTTATAAACCATAATCTGTGAATAAGTAGCGATACAGTCACTATGACCAATATACTCAGCTAATGAGTCTTCAATAGCGCATTCTGCTAATGCGTCATCTGGATCTAGAAATCCGCAAATTTCACCTTGGGCTAAATCGATCAATTTTTTCTTAGTATACCCTACCCCTTGATTCATATCGTTTTGAAAAAGCCTAATCGATGAATCGCTTTGAGCTAGTTCTTCTAATTTCAAAAAAGAACCATCAGTTGAATAATCGTCCAAAATAACGATATCAAACGTTTGTACCGTTTGTTGTTTCAAGGATTGATAGCATTGTTGGAAATAGTCCCAATTATTGTAATGTGCAACGAGAACAGAAAATTTCATATGTTTAGTTGATTTGTTTTTTTATAACTAATTGTTGTTGATTAATTATAATACTGTTAGCAGGTATATTTTTATGAATAACACATCCTGCACCTATAATTGTGTTTGCTCCAATCGTTACCCCTTTTAAAACGGTAACATTAGAACCTAGCCAACAATTTTCTCCAATATATACTGGAGCAGTAGAAAATTCTTTATGGCTAACGTTTAATTGATCCTTAAATGTATAGAGGTGATTATGGTCGTAAATCTTAACGCCCTCTCCGAATAATGTATGAGATCCGATAGTGATTGAATCTAAGCAATTAATTGAACAATAATTATTCATAAAGACTCCATCTTCAATCAATAAATTGGCTGATTGACCGACAACAAAATTAAGATAATTTCTAAGATCAACTTGTTGTCCAATTTTAAATGACTTTCGTTTTGGATGAATAATCCAAGTCGTTCCTTTCCCTAATTTAAAATGTTGGTTTTTTTTTGAATCGGTCAACTGAATCAATTGCTCTTTTTCAAACCACTTAAAAAATTTACGAATTGTATCACACAAGCTAAAGATAAAGCGTTTAAACATCGATTAGGTTATTTAGAATTGATATCAAAGATAATTAAAACTATTTAGAATTTTAATTTCAATTCGAAGGCGTTAAATTTGTTTACCAATACAACAACTTAACTATGAAAATACTAATTACAGGAACTGCTGGTTTCATTGGCTTCCATGTGGCAGAACAACTTTTAAAACGAGGAGATGAAATTATTGGCTTAGATAATATCAATGATTATTATAATATAGATTTAAAATATGATCGGTTAGCTCATTCAGGTATTTCAAGAAATAAAATAAAATACAATCAATTAGTTAAGAGTAGTAAATACTTAGATTACCGTTTTATTCAGTTAGATTTAAATGATAAAAGTGAGTTAATTGAGTTATTTAAAAATGAGCATTTTGATCACGTTATTCATTTAGCAGCTCAAGCTGGTGTTCGTTATTCACTAAGCAACCCTGATGCCTACATTCAATCAAACATTGTAGGTTTTCTTAATATTTTGGAATGCTGCAGACAATTCCCAGTACAACATTTAACCTATGCTAGTTCGTCGAGTGTATATGGTTTGAATGAGAAACAGCCTTTCTCTACAGAAGATCATGTAGACCATCCAGTTAGTTTGTATGCAGCGAGTAAAAAGAGTAATGAATTAATGGCACACACGTATAGTCATTTATTTAAAATTCCCACCACAGGTCTCCGTTTTTTCACAGTATATGGTCCTTGGGGTCGCCCAGACATGGCTTTGTTTCTATTCACCGAAGCCATATTAAAAAACCAGCCTATTAATGTATTTAATTATGGCGAGATGAAAAGAGATTTCACTTACATTGATGATATTGTTAATGGGATTATTTTAGTCAACGATTCGCCACCTAAAGAAGATTTAAATTGGCAAACAACTACAGTTTCTCAGTCTTCCGCGCCTTACAAAGTCTATAATATTGGAAACAACAACCCCGTAAAATTAACCGATTTTATTGAAGCTATAGAGAATAAATTAGGTGTTAAAGCAGAACAAAATTTGTTACCTATGCAGCCTGGTGATGTCACCAGCACCTATGCTGATGTGAATGAATTGATGTTTAATTTGGGATATAAATCAACTAAAACTGTTGAATTTGGAGTTTCTGAATTTATAGATTGGTATAAAATCTATTATCAAATTGATTAAACTACTAATCTTTCAATAATTTTACCCAATTTTTATGAATTATTTTATGAATAATTCGTATTTTATTAAAAAATATAGAAAATGGAGACGCCTTTGGTCAGTATAAATATCCCTGTATACAACTGTGAAGCATATATTCTACGTTGTTTGGAATCTGTAAAGAAACAGACTTACCCCGCTATAGAAACACTCTTAATTAATGATTGTACACCTGATAATAGTGTCGCTATCATTGAAGATTATCTTTCAAAAAACCCTGAATTAAATATGCGTTTAATTCATCATGATAAAAATCAGGGATTATCGATTGTTCGTAATAGAGGTATAGATGAATCGATGGGAAAGTATATTTACATGCTTGATAGCGATGATTATATTACACCTGATTGCATAGAAAAATTAGTGGAAAACTCTGAGAAATATAGCTGTGAGATAACTGTTGGTGAGACTATTTGCCTAGTTGCAGAATCCAATGAAAAAAAGCAGTTATTTCGAAATAAAAGTATCAATAATTATGTAACCGAAAATCATATTATTTTTGAACGGTTTGTGAATGGTGATTGGCCTGTAATTGGTCCAAATAAATTATATCGACGAAGTTTTTTAAATAAAAATTCGATTCGTTTCGTAAGGGATTTATACTCTCAAGATGAATTATTTGCTTTTCATTGTGCCTTAAAATTAGTGTCTATCAGTTTCATAAAAGACGTAACTTACATCTACTATTTACATGGAGAGTCTACAATTTTTAATAAGAAGAAAGTAAATTTTGAGAATCATCAAACGATTGTTGAATGGTTCGGTAAATCATATAAAGAAGCTCGTACTTTAAAAAGAAAGCGTTTAATTAAACGTAAGTTAATTAACTTTAAAGATCTTACGATGCAAATGCAATGGAAAAGTATGAGAGACGATATCGATTACTGGAAAAAAAATTATAGCCGTTTGAAAAAAGCCCCTAGTTTATCGGTTATAGATTACTGTACTAATTTCTTTACGAGGCAGGAAAAAAAGAGAAATTTTTATCAAAATTTACCAACTTCGATTGGTTTCAAAGTTTTTAAAAAGAGATATGGATCATAGAAAAGCTTAACCTATAGGTTAAGCTTTTTTTATGATTTACTTATTTCTAAAAGATATAATGTGTGATAGCAATCTGAATACATCGGAAACTTCGGCAGGGATAGAAGTGGAAATCCTTTGCCTTTCATAAAAAGTTGAGCTTTTCCGTAAGCTAATTGGCAAAGATAGGGAACGAATAGCCCGGCACATAGTGGCCGCCCTATTCGAAAAATAGTTTCTTGAGACTTTTATATTTCCACCACTTACGCTTCATCGTTGGACGTTCTATAAATATAAAGAAAATGGAACAGATTAGAATCAACGAGAAAAGATAGATTAAGAAACGAATAAGCGCATCTAACCACAATTGATCAACGATTAATTTATTGGGTGAAAAATTACCTAAGACTAGATAAAGTATACGCTGATGTAGCATGTAAATGGTATAACACATACCTCCTATTATTGTTATCCATTTTAAGGAAAGAATCTTTTTCCAAAGTATTGAAAATGGAGTTGCCGCAATAATTCCAAATACTTTAAATGATAGGGGAATATAATCATCTATTTTAATCCATGCACTCAACAATAAATAAACACAGATTATATCAAATATAAAATGAGGTTTTAAGTGATCTTTGTAGTCTAAATATAAATCGACTGCTAAGAAGCCTGCTAAGAAATATTCAACGTATTTAAAAATAGATTTAAAAGCAAAAGGGTCGATATAAGAACGGATGTAATGCGTGTAAAATAGGATAAGCAGAAGTAATATGATACGTCGTGTAACTTTATTGAACCGAAAGACTAGGGCTAAAAGGGGAGCTAAAAGGTAAAATTGAATTTCGACTTCTAAGCTCCACAACACATCGCTTAATACAGGAAATCCATCATAAATTGCATTATGACTATAGAAAAGTGAAGCTATGTAATGGGGTAATAATTCTGTAAAACCTCCTTTTGTTCCAGCAACTAAACTAAGCATAAATAGCAAGGTTAGTACAATGATATAGGGAGGTTCAAGACGCGTAACCCGACGAAGCAAATAATCTCTTATTTTCACTTTTTTACCATCATATACGTAGTATTTAAGGAAGGGCATCCCTAGAATAAAACCTGATATTCCGAAAAAAAGCATTACACCGAAAAAACCTGTGGTAGTAAATTTTTTGATAATTTCTTCTTGTTCTAAGGTGAAACTATAAACGCGTGCGTGATAATAATTAAAAAAATGAAAGAGTACAACTCCTAGAATTGATACAAAGCGTAAACCATCTATGAATGGAAGAAATTTTCCTGAAGAGGTTACGCGTTCTAGTAATTTAGGCATAAATAGAGGTATAATGTATGGTTAAAAATTCACATCATTTTTCAATAGTATAAATGAATCAATTGTTTGAGGTATTCCGTCGTAGAATTCAACGCAAAATAGGATTCTATTTCAGTTATATCAATTGAATAACTCTGACCTTGCTCTCGTATATTTTTTGGAACAACAATTCCATAAAAAACCTCGAATTCTTCTATAATTTCTAATATTGAAAAGTTCTGTGTATATGCAATATTAATAATTTTATTCTTAATCACCTCATTATCGATTAATTGAATTGTTATTCTTCTTACATCGTCAATACCGATTAAATTTCTTGCAGCATTTTTATAAACCGTAATGGGTTGATTTTTTCGAATAGTACTCGAAAGATAATTCATTAATAGGTTTGGATTACCACCTCTTCCAACCGCATTACTAATTCGAAGTATTAAAAAAGTTTTACATAGTGTTTTTATAATTTCTTCCATATGTAGTTTATGGAGTACATAAGGACTATTATATTTAGAAGAATCATAAATACTACAAGTGCTAAAGTAAATAAAGTATTTGCTGGGGTATTTATGAATAGTTTCTAAAACTAAATTTTCTTCTCTCTTAAATTGAGAAGGATCTGCCTCTAATGAATTGGAAACACCGGAAGCGAAAAAAATAACATTTTCTCTATCAACATTATTAAATGCAGAGGCAATAAGCCCTTTACCTATAATCATAACCAGGGTTGGATAAATGAATGACGCTAATTACTTTCTATTTTTAAATAAGCTACGCAAAACATAATGGACAATCATTCGGAAAGGAATTTGATTTAACACATCATCTGCTTTAATCATTTTTTGATTGTAGATTACATTATGAATTTGTTTTTTTCCATTTGGTAGTAAAACAACTTGTTCTAAATGATGATATGCATGGACATAGTCCTTGAATGGATTAGGCGTATCACGTTCATGCCAGGTACCTACAAAATGATGAGTGGCGTAGTTCTTAGGAAGATCTAAACAAAAATAGGTAGATGGATAGATAATAATACCATCCGCTACTTCTTGATATTGATCTTTTTGAGGATCTACACCGTATTCCTTAATTAGTAAATCGGAAACAAAGACGGTATTTGTTGTTAAATCGAAATTGGTTTTTGTATGATAAAAATCAATTACTTTTTTTGGCCAAGGGTGTCCTTTTTCTGTCCCCCAAAGTGCTGTAAAAGGAGATCCTTTGATTTCAAAACCTGAAAATGCGCGGTGAACAAGGAACTCGTCAAGGTTAAACTTCACTTCAACATCAATATCCATGTAAATGCCGCCTTGCTCATATAAAGCAAGTGCACGGGCATAATCTGAGACAAATGCCCATTTTTTATTTTCAACTGCTAATTTAACATAGGTACAAATCTCGAGATCAAAATTCGATTCATTCCATTCGATAATTTCGTAGTCTGGAAGATTTTTTTTCCAACTATCTAAACAAATGATGAATGATTCAGGTTTAGGTTTACCACCAAACCAACAATAATGTATTTTTTTAGGGATCATGGATATGTGAAATTACAATGTTTTATCAGGGTTTATTAATTATGAAATGGAATATTTTTGTTTTCCTCAAGAGTAAGACGATAAGTATTAAAAAATAAGGGATATCTTGACTTTTGTCTTTAAAAGATAAATTTTTTTCTTTATTTTGAAAATTCCAATACATATTGATTGCCTTTAATTTATCAATCAAAGGAATGGGATAATTTACTAACTCTTTAAAAGATAACTTTGCGCCTTTAGGATTCGATTTCATTAAAGACCAATATTTAGCCGTCAATCCATCAGATAAATACTCTGCTAAATAAATAGGTTCTTGGATATAAATATTTTTATATTTTTTAGCAATACGATTATATACAACGGTTAGCTTCATATATCGTTCATCTATGAAAGCAGGAAAGGGATAGTTTTTAAGAATTGCTGTTTTAAAAGCCATTGAGAATTCTCCCACAACCTTATGTTTATATTTAAGTTCATACGGAGACAATACCCAATCTTGCTGAGGAATACGCTGATTAGTCATCATGAGTGAAGTATCATTGATATGTCTAGTTACCGCAACAATTGCTGCTACATCTTCACTATCTTTGATTAGTTCATATTTATTAGCTAGTATTTCGATAGCATTATCAACTAATAAATCATCACTATCTACTGTCATAAATAACAACCCTTTGGCATTAAGAGCACCTTTATTAATTGCAACGTGCTTACCTTGATTTTCTTGTGAAAAATAACGTATTGGGATTTTATTTTCTTGTATATATTGATCAATTAAATTCTTTGTATCATCGGTAGAACCATCATCAACAATAAGCCATTCGAACTCTTTATTCGTTTGATCTAGTAAACTACGATATAATATGGGTAAAATATAGGCTCTATTATAAGTAGGTGTAAATATGGTAATAAAAGGTTTCATCAGTTTTTTAAAATTAGTTAATACTAATCTAAGAATAAATAGTTAGTTGAAGCCATTGATTTTTTTAAATTAGATGTCAAAATGGCTGAGTTTTTCTTTAAATATGAAAGAATTTCTTTATTAATTTTCAATTCTTTTTTATCAAAAAGTAATTTGTTTTTTATAACCTTATTTCTATACTGTTTAATTAATATTTGAATATCAATAGGCTTATTAGGATTAGAAGCACTGAGTAACATCTGTCGCTTTTCTGTTTCCACACGTTGAGCAAATTTATTTTTAGCTCGATCTTTTCGATCATGAAATATTTTAGCAGATGGCAGAAAACCTAGCCCTATCTTTTTATATTTCATCCGATGACAAAAATTATCATCTTCACCATAATGGAAAAACGTTGGACTAAATCCTCCAACCTTTTCTATACACTTTTTTGTCACTAGCCACGCAGCTGCACAAATAAAATCTATAGGATAGATATCTTTTAGGGGTTTACTTAGAGCTAAATCAGATAAAAAATCTTCACAGAAATAAGGACTAACAGATCGCGCAAAACTACGATCTAACCCTTCCCCATTACCATCTAAGTGCAAAGGACTTATTATACCATAAGCAGGATGTTCTTTACTAAAATTAATTAATTGATTTAAGGTAGATGGTTCTACCCAAGCATCTTGATTTAATAAAAAAAAGTATTGTGCTCCTTGTTTTAGAGCAGAAGAAATCCCGAGGTTATTAGCTCCACCAAATCCTAAATTTTCAGATGATTCGATTAATTCAATGTGTGGATAATTCTTTTTAATAAAATCTACACTTCCGTCGTTAGAAGCATTATCGACCGCAATAATTTTTGTAGAATATGTAGATGTTAACAAGGAGTTGAAGCATTTTTCAATCCAATTATTTCGCATTCCATTATAAATGACAATGATTGAAAAAAGATTCATAATTTAAATTTATTAAGTATTGAAACAATAACATCTCCAATTTTATATCGCTTACTTTCATAAGCTCTTTTATACATATTTCTTTGATAATTTAACTTGCGAATCTCTTTGTTTAAATAATTGAAGCTGCCTAAGTATTGGATAAAAAAATCGGTGTGCTTTTTCGATAAATAATTATACATCAAATGAAGTCTTTCTTCAGAAAGTTCGTTAATCATTGATATTTCTTTTGTTCTATAGTAAAAACAAACGGAATCGATAAAGTAGACATCTCCTTCATTTTTTAAAATAGATATCCAAAACTCCCAATCTTCTAGCCCATAAATCATTTTTTCATCATAGCCTCCAACAGCTATCCAATCCTTTTTTCTAAAAAAAGCAGTACAATAAATTAGATTACCTTGAGCCAATTGTTCTAATGAAAATTTTGCTAATTTCCAAGTTCCATTCTCTATTCCAAATTTCTCAGCTTTTGCGTAAATCACTTTAATATTATCCATATTAAATCTCATTGAGGCTAATTCTAAATAATTACTTGAAATGAGATCATCACAATCTAATGGTAAAATCCATTGACCTTCAGCTATCCGAATACCAGCATTTCTAGCGGAAGATAATCCTCCATTCTCTTTTAACAAGTATTTAAATCGAGAATCTTTAGTTACCCATTTTTTTGCAACCATTTCTGTATAATCGGGCGATCCATCATTAACAATTATACATTCCCAATTAATAAATGTTTGATCATAGACTGATTGCAAACATTCATCCATATATTGAGCTTGATTATAACAAGGAACTATTATAGAAATTAATGTATTCATCCTCCAAAAGTGTTTTTTATTAAATTTTTGTAACGTAATACCCCTAGATAATTTCTATAATTCATCTGAGATTTAGTCAGTAAAAAGTTTCTGAAGAATACAGTGAGACTTTTTAAATATTGATGATGATAAATTAAATATTTAAAACTATTAATGCTAAATCGGTTTATTATTTCACAATCCTTTGAAGAAAATTTAACATTAAAGTTTTTTAAAATTCTTTTTGTCTGATTAATATGTTGTTCATTTAATTGAAACTGTGATATACTACTCATAATTCCCTTATCATGAACTCTATATACTGAAAAAACATCATTATCAATCCAAGCTTTTTTAGACTTGTCTTGTGATAATAGATAGATATATAACATCCAATCTCCAAAAATGATATCATTAAAGATTGTGATATCAATTGGTTTATTCCTATACATAACTGTGCAAGTCGCTAGGTTATTTTTAGTTAAAAAATCATTAAAAGAACACGTATTTTGTCCTAATTGCATTCGTACAAACTCACCTAATATACCATTTTTTAAAACTTGCGCATTGCCACTATGAATTAAATAATCTGAATTTTTTTCTAAAAAATCAACTTGTTTTTGTACTTTATATGGATCAATCCAATAATCATCACCATCGCATAAAGCAACATATTCTCCTTTAGCTTCGCTAAGCGCCCATGAAAAATTTTTCATCATCCCTTTATTTTTTTGGTGCTTAGTGTATTTGATAACAATTTTATTTGTTGAAAGATTTACTAAATTTAGAATGACTTCATCTGAATGATCAGGTGAATTATCATTCGCTATAATTAATTCTATTTGACCATTATAAATTTGAGATAGAACTCCTCTTATAGCATTCTCTAAATATTCAGCATGATTATATGAAATCATTACCACACTCACTAATGGATAGCTCATATAATATTAATTTTGTTTAATAATCTTAGCGGGGATTCCTACTGCAACACAATTATCAGGTAAATCTTTAGAAACAACAGCGCCTGCACCTACAATAACATTATTTCCAATGGTAATCTTTGGTAAGATTATAGCTCCTGTTCCAATAAAAGTAAAATCACCTATAACACAATTTCCTGACAATGAAACATTAGGACATATTTCTGTAAACTCTCCAATTATCACGTCATGACCAATTGAAGTTAATTGATTAATAATTACTCCTTTTCCAACAATAATATCATTGGTTAAAATTACACTTGCCATTAGGTTACAACCTGTACCTAATTTATTCCCATAATGCCCCATGACAATATTCGGATGAATTATTGAAGTAAATTCACCTCCAAGCTTGGAAAATTTTTCATAAAGTTGTTTTCTTAGGACAGGATTTCCAATACCTATTGTAAATCTTTTATCAACTTCATCAAAATAGTTCTTTGCTTTTTCTACGTTATTAAGAATTGGATATACGTCATATAACAATTCTCCTATATCCTCATTTACATCATCATAAAAAGCTAAATTAACTAAATCATTATTTAAATGTATAACTTCCAATACTTCTTTAGCAAACCCTTTTGCACCAATTACAAGCATAAGTTAATTATTTTGAACTCTTAAAATTAACCGACATATCATATCAACTTCCTCAATAGTTAAATCGTAGTACAGTGGTAAACATAAAACTCTTTTTGAAATATCTTCTGTTATTTCAAAAAACTGAGAATTTAGATATGGAAGTGAACTTGCTAAAGAAGGATAAAAATATCGTCGGGTAAATATTTCATTCAAATCAAGATTAGCTTTCACTTTAAGAAGTAATTCTTCGTTATCTATAACTATCGGATAGTAAGGGTAATTTATGGTTGCTTGATGATGCCATTTAGGTCGATAAGCTTTAAAATCACTTAATTTATCATCATAACGTTCACTTAACTGTTTTCTCTTCTCATTAATATCATCAATATGGTTTAGATTGACAATTCCCATAGCAGCATGTAATTCAGAATTCTTCCCATTGATTCCTAACTCCTGAAATGAATCATGGCTAGAAATTCCAAAATTTCGAATAGAAGAAAGCTTTTGTAATAATACCGCACTTTTTGTAACAACAAGACCTCCTTCAATGGAGTGATACAATTTTGTTGCATGTAAAGAACAGGTAGAAATATCACCGTACTCAAAGATAGATTTATCTTTTATTTTAACACCAAAAGCATGAGCACCATCATAAATCACTTTTAAATTATATTTTTTAGCAATTCTATCAATTTTTTCAACATCACATGGATTACCGTACACGTGTGTTGCTAAAATAGCAGATGTCTTTTCTGTTATAGCCTCCTCTATTTTATCGGCATCAATATTCAATGTCTCAGAATTGATGTCCACAAAAACAGGAGTACAGCCTTCCCAAACAATTGTACTCGTAGTCGCTACAAAAGAAAACGGAGTTGTAATAATTTCTCCTTTTAGATTTAGCACTTTAATCGCCATTTGCAAGGCAGTTGTTCCATTAGTTACATACAGTAAGTGCTTAACCTCTAAATGATCTTTTAATTTCATTTCTAATTCACTTGCTAGTGGTCCCATATTGGTAAGCCTTTTACGCTTCCAAACACCCTCTAATATTTTATTATATTCTTCTTGAGGGGGTAGAAAAGGAATTGTTACGGGTATCATATCTCTTAATTTTTATTGATTTATCCAATTAAATTTTGGGCGAATAAAACCAGGCTCTCTTCCTAGATAAACACCCAATTCACGATCAGCATCGGTGACTGTAAATACTATTATATCTTTTTCAACTAAAACAGCTTTCGCTTTATCTTCTATTAAGAAAAAAGATAAATAATAATTCCCTGATTGGAAAAAACCTTTTGGAAACGTACAAGTTAATTTATTCACCCCTTGATGTAATTTTATGTCAGAGGAACTTGGAGAAATTGAAAACAATGCCTCTCCATATTCATTCAGTAAATGATAGGTAATATGATAGCGTTCCGGTAGAGAGGTGTTTAATTCAAGAATAGTAGTGAATTCTATATCATTATTTTCCGTCAATGGATTTTCAATCGATTGATTTAAATTATTAAAATAAATCTCTTTTAGTTCAAAAAAATTATTCTTAATGTCATTAAAAGCTCTTTGATTTGAAATTTTTCCATTACTAGCGCCTAAATAGTGACTAATGGCTTCTTCTGTACTTCCGACATAACTAATCATACCTTTGTCTAACATAATCGCACTTTCACACAATGTTTTAACTGCGGCCATATTATGGCTTACAAACAAAATAGTACGTCCCTCTCCTTGAGTCACATCTCCCATTTTACCAAGGCATTTTTTTTGAAATTCAGCATCACCTACAGCCAATACTTCATCAACAATAAGGATTTCCGATTCCAAATGAGCTGCAACGGCAAATGCTAAACGCACATACATCCCAGAAGAATAACGTTTAACAGGCGTATCGACATAACGTTCAATCCCTGCGAATGCGACTATTTCATCAAATTTTCGCGTGATTTCCCTTCGAGTCATTCCTAAGATCGCCCCATTTAAATAAATATTCTCACGTCCCGTCATTTCTGGATGAAAACCTGTACCAACTTCTAATAAGGAAGCAATACGTCCTTTGTATTTAATTGAGCCCGTTGTTGGTTTGGTTACACGACTTAAAAGTTTTAGCAGGGTTGATTTTCCAGCGCCGTTTCGTCCAATAATTCCAACAGCTTGACCTTGTTCTACCTGAAAATTAATATCTTTTATCGCCCACACGTAATCCGAGTTCCCTTTATTTGTACGATCATTGGTTTCTCCAATCTTTAAATAAGGATCTTCTTTACCACGAATACCAGCCCACCAACGATTCAAATCGTGGGACAATGTGCCTGTCCCCACTTCACCTAGACGGTATTGTTTGGAAACATTTTCTATATCTAAAACTATATTTTTGTTGTTCATACGTAAAATTAATAAATTAATGGATAGGGCGAATTAGACAGTATCCATAAAGCTTTTCTCTACTTTATTAAAAACTAATAAGCCTAAGAAAAATATAACCATTGTAAAAATTACTGAATACATTAACATGGAGATTGAGAAATCACCTACTCCTAAATAGCCATATTTAAAACATTCAAATATACCCGTCAAAGGATTAATTTCTGGAATCCATTTATACTTTTCTGGAAATGCGGATACAGGCATAATTACTGGCGTAGCATACATAAATAATGAGATACCGAACCCTAATAACATCGACATATCTTTGTATTTCGTTGTAAGTGACGATATGAACATTCCAGCCCCCATAGCAAAACCAGCCATTAATAAAATTAATAATGGAGTTGCCAATACCCACCAATTAGGTGCTACACTTCCTTCTTTAAAATAATAATAAAGGACTACCAACACAAAAAGACAGAATTGCACTGCAAAGCGCATTAAATTGGATAAAACAATTGAAATAGGCATCACTAATCGAGGAAAGTAAACCTTCCCAAATATGCTCGCATTTCCTTTAAATACATTCGATGTAGCTAATAAACAAGTTGAAAAATAATTCCAAAGCGTCACGCCCGATAAATAAAAAGCCATCATAGGTGCTCCATCAGTTGATAATCCTGCAACATTCCCAAATACAATCACATACATCATGGTTGTAAGGATAGGATTCACAAAAAACCATAATGGACCTAAAACTGTTTGCTTAAAAGAGGTTATAAAATCTCTTTTAACCAACATATATACTAAATCCCTATAACGCCATACTTCTTTCAGATCTAGAGATAGAAATTTATTTTTAGACTCAATAACTTCAGTCCATTCGGTGTTTGTTGTTTCTAATTGACTCATCTAATTAACACATTTTTTTATATATTCTCCATAACCACTTTTCCCATATTTTTGGGCAGAAACTAATAATTCTTCTTTGTTAATAAATCCTTTGCGATAAGCAATTTCTTCAATACATGATATACTAACCCCTTGACGTTTTTCAATCACCCGAACAAATTCAGACGCTTCATGTAAAGAATCAAATGTTCCTGTATCTAACCAGGCGGTTCCTCTTCCCATGATTCCTACTTCTAGCTCACCCATTTCTAAGTAAACCTTATTGATGTCAGTAATCTCTAATTCTCCACGTGGTGATGGTTTTAAATCCTTCGCAATTTGAACAACACGGTTATCATAAAAGTACAATCCTGGAACCGCATAGTTAGATTTGGGATCAGAAGGTTTTTCTTCGATCGATAGCGCTTTAAAATTTTCATCAAAATCAATCACACCATAACGTTCTGGATCACTTACTTGATAAGCAAAAACACAACCTCCCTGAACGTTTGTTTTGCTTTCTAACAACTCTCCTAATCCTGTTCCATAAAATATATTATCACCTAAGACCAATGCTACTGAATCGTCACCAATAAATTCTTCTCCAATAATAAATGCTTGTGCTAATCCGTCTGGAGAATCTTGAACCGCATATTCTATAGAGCAACCTATTTGACTACCATCACCTAAAAGTCGTTGAAATGGTTCAGCATCATGTGGTGTCGTGATTATTAAAATATCTTGAATACCCGCTAGAAGTAAAGTAGATAACGGGTAATAAATCATTGGTTTATCGTAAACAGGCATTAATTGTTTACTGACGGCTATGGTTAATGGATATAGCCTTGTGCCAGAACCTCCTGCTAATATAATTCCTTTCATTGTATATTTTTTTAGTAAAAACACTCTTCTTGTAAAGAATATTCTTGTGTAGTTGGTAAAATTGGTTCATCGTTACCCCAATACCTATATGCTAGTTATTGGGTACAACAAACTCTATTCCATGTTGAATCATGGAACCTTTATTCAGCCGTATATTGTTTTTCGTAATAATGTTGATAGTCACCCGAAGTTACATTTTCTAACCACGCTTTATTTGATAAAAACCAATCAATCGTGATGGATAGTCCCTCCTCAAAAGTAACAGAAGGCTTCCATCCTAATTCTTGATTAATTTTTGTAGCATCAATGGCATAGCGTAAATCATGACCCGGACGATCTTTTACAAACGTAATTAATTGTTCACTGGTTCCTTGTTCACGACCAAGTTTCTGGTCCATCTGACGACATAGCTCTTTCACCAAATCTATATTTTTCCATTCATTAAATCCACCAACATTATAAGCTTCTAGATTTAATCCTTCATGAAAAACCAAGTCTATCGCCTTTGCATGATCAATCACAAACAACCAATCACGGGTATACTTCCCATCGCCATAAATAGGTAATGGATGATTGTTTAAGATATTGTGAATACACAGTGGAATTAATTTTTCTGGAAAATGATTAGGTCCATAGTTGTTCGAACAGTTGGTTATAACAACAGGTAATCCGTAGGTATCTGCATACGCTCTAACAAAGTGATCCGAGCTCGCTTTAGAAGCAGAATATGGAGAATGGGGATCATAAGCGGTCGATTCTAAAAAGAATCCTTCTTCGCCTAATGTCCCGTAGACCTCATCCGTGGAAACATGATGAAAGCGCTTACCTTCATAATTCCCTTCCCAAATTGATTTAGCCGAATTTAATAAATTAACGGTTCCAATTACATTGGTCATTACAAACTCTAATGGATTTGTAATGGAACGGTCTACATGGGATTCAGCTGCCAAGTGTATTACACCATCGGGTTGATAGGTTTCAAAAATGTGTTGAATATGTTTTTGGTCTGTGATATCAGCTTTAATGAATTCGTAGTTTTTTGCAGACTCAATATCCTTTAAATTCTCAAGATTTCCCGCATAAGTCAATGCATCGAGGTTAAGAATTTTATATTCAGGATATTTCACAACAAATTCCCTGACAACATGAGAGCCGATAAATCCGGCTCCTCCCGTTATTAGTATTGTTTTCATAGTTTGGTTTAGTTAGGCAAAACTGTTTGACGTCCAATTGATTTATAGAAAAAACCTTTTTCTTGTAAACGTTTGGGTTCATACAAGTTTCTACCGTCAAAAATAGCCTTATTTTTTAATTTATCGGCTATTATTTCAAATTTTGGGTTTCTAAATTCCGACCATTCCGTTGCAATAAGCAATGCATCAGCATCTTCTAAAACCGCATACATATCTTCTCCATAGCTAATTTTATCACCTAAAACTTGCTTTACATTATCCATGGCTGCTGAATCATACGCAACAATGTTTGCGCCTTCTCTTAAAAGTTCTTCAATCATATCTAAAGAAGAAGCTTCCCGAATATCATCTGTATTTTCTTTAAATGACAGTCCCCACAAAGCAATACGCTTCCCTTTTAAATTTCCTTTAAAATATTCCTTCATAGCCGGAATTAAGATAATCTTCTGATCTTGATTCACTTCTTCCACAGCTTCCAAAACTTTAAATTGGTAATTTTCTTGTTTACCCGATTTTACTAAAGCCTTTACATCTTTCGGAAAACATGAACCTCCATATCCGATACCTGGAAATAAAAAGCGATTACCTATCCGGTCATCCGACCCCATCCCTAAACGTACTTTATCAACATCAGCTCCTACCAATTCACAAAAATTAGCGACCTCATTCATAAAGGTTATCTTGGTTGCTAAAAAAGAATTTGCGGCATATTTGGTTAATTCAGACGATTTCTCATCCATGGCAATAACAGGTATTCCATCTTCTGTTAGCGGTTTATAGATGCGATTCATAATCTCTAAAGCTTTCTCTGAAGATGTACCAACAATAACTCGGCTTGGTTGCATAAAATCTTGTACGGCATACCCTTCTCGTAAAAATTCTGGATTTGAGACCACATCAAAATCAATCGTGGTCTTTGAAGAGATAACCTCCCTTACTCTATCGGCCGTACCAACAGGAACAGTACTCTTATTAACAATCACTTTATAGGAAGTCATTAATTCACCTATTTTCTCCGCTACACCTATTACATACGATAAATCGGCAGAACCATCTTCCCCAGGAGGTGTTGGTAGAGCTAAAAAGATAACATCACTGTGGTTTAATGCATCTTGTATATCGGTTGTAAATTCTATTCGTTGAGCTTTCACATTGCGTGAAAAAACTTCTTCTAATCCTGGCTCATAGATGGGTACTTGACCATTTCGCATCATATCAACTTTGTTCTGATCTATATCAACACAGACAACGTGGTTTCCAAAATCAGCTAAACAAGTTCCAGTCACAAGACCTACATAACCTGTTCCAACTATTGCTATATTCATTCTTTAGGATTTATTGATTATCTAAGCTACAAAAATAGAATTTTCTTTTCACAATAAAATATCAATACCTATTAAATATAACCTAATTAGCTACCTATAAGAGCATCACGCCTTAAAAAAAGGGTATAAAATTAGCTGTTGCCTTTTTTTCATTTTACCTTAGCAGAAATTAATCATTTAAGCGATGTCTGTTACAAAAGAAATAAAAAGAATTACCACCGAGACTTTACGTAAAATGAAGTTTGAAGGTGAAAAAATTGCCATGTTAACGGCCTATGACTTTACTATGTCAACCCTTGTTGATGCTGCTGGTATAGAAATTATCTTAGTGGGTGATTCTGCTTCCAATGTGATGGCAGGTCATGAAACAACTTTACCGATTACTTTGGATCAAATGATTTATCATGCACAATGTGTTGTTCGTGGGGCTAAACGTGCGCTCGTAGTGGTTGATCTTCCTTTTGGAACCTACCAATCGGATCCACAAAAAGCATTAGATTCTGCCGTAAGAATCATGAAAGAATCAGGTGCTCATGCTATAAAATTAGAAGGTGGTAAAGAAATAGAAGAATCAATTCGTCGTATCGTAAATGCGGGTATTCCAGTTATGGGACACTTAGGACTTACGCCACAATCTATTTACCAATTTGGTTCATATAAAGTACGCGCTAAAGACGGTGCAGAAGCCAACAAGCTTTTAGAAGATGCACAATTGCTAGAACAACTGGGTTGTTTCTCTTTGGTGATGGAAAAAATCCCTGCTGAACTTGCTACTCAAGTCACCCAAAGCATTACGATTCCTACCATTGGAATTGGTGCTGGTGCTGGTACAGACGGACAAGTTCTTGTTATTCACGACATGCTTGGATTAAATAACGAATTTAAACCCAAATTTGTCCGCCGATATCTAAACATGGAAGATCAAATGCATCAAGCCATCGGTCAGTTTATTACCGACGTCAAAGATTCATCTTTCCCCAATGCTAACGAACAATATTAATACCCTATAATGACGAACGAAATTTTATTTGAAGATAATCATCTTCTAATTATCAATAAAAAGGCTGGTGATTTAGCCCAAGGTGACGAAACCGGAGATGTTCCATTAATCGATAGCCTAAAAGAGTTTATCAAAAAAAGAGATCATAAACCCGGAAACGTATACCTTGGTTTAGTTCACCGATTAGATCGACCAACGTCGGGTGTATTAATTTTTGCGAAAACGAGCAAGGCCTTAACTCGCATGAACGAATTATTTCAAAATCGGGCCATCGATAAAGTTTACCGCGCCATCGTTCAAAGTAAACCGCCAAAAGATCATGATCGTTTAGAGCACTATTTAAAGAAAAATGCGAAGAACAATAAAACAACCGTATTTCATAAACCTACAGAGGATGCTAAAAAAGCTATTCTAGAGTATACATATTTAGGTGCACTTACTAGCTTTCATTGTGTTGAAGTAAAATTATTTACCGGTCGTTCTCACCAAATTCGTGCTCAATTATCAATGATTGGTTGCCCGATTAAAGGTGACTTAAAATACGGTGCTAAACGTTCTAACCCAGATGGAAGTATTTCACTTCACGCCCAAAGAATAACGTTCGAACACCCTACGACCAAAGAGGTAATTACGGTGACGGCACCCGTTCCTCAAGACCCAATTTGGCAAGCCACCACTATATTTAATGCCGAATAGTATTCACTAAATTTTTGCCTATGAATGCACTGCTTTATTTCATTATTTATCAAATTTCTCGACTTCCATTTCCGGTAATGTATTTCATGTCCGATGTGTTTTACGTTATTCTATATCGCTTAATTGGGTATAGAAGAGGCGTGATAAAAAAGAATTTAAAACGATCTTTTCCTGAAAAATCGCCCCATGAAATTAAGCAGATTCATCAGCAATTCTATAAAAACTTTTGCGACTACCTGGTTGAAACCTTAAAAAGTATTTCAATTACACAACAGGAACTCGACAAAAGACATACCTATTCTCAATTAGACGTTTTCAACGATGTAAAAAGTGAACATAAAAATGCCATGCTAATGTCGGGTCATGTCTTCAATTGGGAATGGTATATCGGTTTAAACGATCATTTGCCCTTCCCAAACACTTCGGCGGTCTACCACCGAATTAAAAACCCGTTTTGGAATGACAAGATTAATCGAATGCGTAGTAAATTTGGGAGCAAAGCCGTAGAGATGAGAGAGATTATTCGCTTTATGATGCGTGCACCTAAAAATGGAGAAATGTGCTACCTTTTCATTGCCGACCAAAGCCCTAAACAAGATGCCATCCATTACCGCATTCATTTTTTAAACCAAGACACCCCTGTTTTTGTTGGGTTCGATAAAATTAGTCGACGCCTCAACATGGCTCCTATTTATTGCAAAACCGTAAAAGTTAAACGGGGATATTACCACACCTCTTTTGAACGCATTTTTCCAGAAGGTGAAAAATTCCAAGAAAACGAAATCGTTCATCAATTCTTTGATAAACTCGAAAAAACAATTCATGCACATCCCGACAACTGGCTTTGGAGCCATAAACGTTGGAAATATGCGAACGAATAAATTATGAAAACAGCCATTGTTATCCTTAATTGGAATGGCGTAAAACTATTACGTCAATTTTTACCATCTGTCCTCTCGTATTCAGAAGATGCAGCCATCTATGTCATCGATAATGCTTCTACAGACGAATCGGTATCGGTTCTAGAAACTGAATTTCCAGCTGTACATATCATTCAAAACAAAAAAAATTACGGATTTGCTCAAGGGTATAACGAAGGTTTAAAAACCATCGACGCCGATTACTATTGTCTACTAAACTCTGATGTTGAAGTGACCAAAGACTGGCTAAAACCCATTGAAAACCTGCTCGACACCCATCCTGAAATCGCCGCTATTCAACCTAAAATCTTAGATTATAACAACAGAAATAAGTTCGAATATGCTGGTGCTGGCGGTGGCTTTATGGATAATTACGGTTACCCCTTCTGTCGTGGCCGCGTATTTTGGACTTTAGAAGAAGATCTAGGCCAATACAATGATACCATCGAATGTTTTTGGGCTTCTGGTGCCTGCCTTTTTATTCGTAAAGTCGACTTTATAGCGCAGCAAGGGTTTGACGAAGATTTCTTTGCCCATATGGAAGAAATTGATCTGTGTTGGCGATTAAAAAATAACGGTCGTAAAATCTATTATTGCGGGTCATCTACCGTTTACCATGTGGGCGGCGGAACATTGCAAAAAAACAATCCCAAAAAAACCTACCTCAACTTCAGAAACAGCTTATATATGTATCTGAAGAATTTACCTAAAAAGCAGTTATTTCCGCTTATTTTTAAACGCCTTTGTTTAGACGGTATGTCGGCAATTGTCTTCCTATTCTATGAAGGTATAGGTCATCTTTGGGCTATTTTCATGTCGCATATGCACTTTTACCGCGGTTTTTCAACAATGTATAAAAAACGTGGACCTCACCAAATCACCAATTTCGGAACAAAGAAATTAGTACCTTATCAATATTTCATTAAGAAAAAACACGTCTACAAAGACCTAGAATAATTTACAATTGCAAACCACTCTGTTGAGTGGTTTTTTTATTCCTTCTTGGGCAGCCCCCTACGGGTCACGCTATCCGCTCCCAATTTTTGCAGTTCAACATTTCTATAAATAGGGAGAAGGGGAGAACTGCAAAAGATTTCCGCTTCTATCGTTGCTGCAATTCCTATTTATAGAAATTGGTAACAAGGGTTTTTATGGAATTAATTACTTTGTTTTAAAAATACACCCTGCTCTTTCAAAGCCTTCGTTTCAAAATTACAACACTTATTGCGCCAAGGATAGGAGCGGCATCCTTTGCCCAATATTATGAAGTTGATTTAATTTATGTTCTTCATTGGGCAAAGATATAGCGTATAGCCTGGCCCGTAGGGAGGCGCCCATACAATAAACGAACCGACAACGAGTCTATTCGCTATTCTAGGGGTTTTTAATGACAATTTTTGTTGCATCATAAAAAAAGAGTTGGAAAATATAAATTTATTTCTACATTTGTAGAGCTAGTGAATAAAAAATATTTATTCTTTTAGATTGGGCTTTATTTTGCATATCTTATTTCAAAAAAAATATGAAAGCATTAATTATTGTTGACATGCAAAACGACTTCTTAGAAGGTGGTGCATTAGCCGTAGAACACGGAAATGAATTGATTGAGCGCATTAATCAATTGCAAGAGAAATTTGAATTAATTGTGGCTACACAAGATTGGCATCCAGCAAAACATAAGAGTTTTGCCTCTCAGCACGAAGGAAAAAAACCTTTTGATGTGATTGATTGGAAAGGTACTCCGCAAACCCTTTGGTCAGACCATTGTGTACAAGGTACTTTTGGTGCTGCTTTGCATAAAGATTTAAAGCAAGAACGCATTGAGGCTATAATCCGTAAAGGAACAAACACAGAAATCGATTCCTACAGTGCTTTTTTCGACAATCAACGTAAAAAGGCCACTGGCTTAGATGGGTATCTTAAAGATCACTTAGTTACCAGTGTTTATGTATGCGGTTTAGCAGCTGATTTTTGCGTTTATTATACAGCCATGGATGCTTTATCGTTGGGTTATCCGACCCATATATTAGAAGGGTCTACAAAAGCGATTAATCCCGAAGTATTTGAGGAGTTAAAAGCGGCATTTGAGGATAAGGGAGGTAAAATATCGACCTATATTTTGTAACGTTTTGTAAAAAAGCATACTAATGCTAAAAAGAGTATTATGAAAAAAACAATATTCGCCTTTGGATTAGGCATTCTAACAAGCATCACGGCTTTTGCACAACCTGCAAAACAAAACATTAAAGCCGATTATGTCGCTGAAATTATTTTAGACTACGATCAAATTATAAAAAACATACCCGAACAATGGCGTTCATCCGTTGCTGCTCCTTTGAAAGCAGAGATAGCCAAAGGCATTTTTATGAATTATTTTCTTGAAAGCAATGGTAAAATGTCCAGTTTTACCATGGAACAAAAGTTAAATAATTCGCAAGATGCAGCTGGTATAATTATACAACAAATGACAGCCATGGAAAAATACCCCATGTATAAGGATTATAGCACTGCTACCTTTTACAAAGAAGTGGATGCAGGTAAAAAATACTTGATTAAAGATGAAATTCCCGATTTTAAATGGAAAATGACCCGTGAAAAAATGGACATTGCTGGTTACAGTGCCAACAAAGCCGAAGGGGTTATGATGGACTCTATACATGTAACAGCCTGGTATGCGCCATCGTTACCTTATAAAGATGGTCCTAACTACTTATCGGGTTTACCTGGTTTAATTGTAAAAGCTGAAATGGAAACAGGCGGATTTAAAACCATTTATACCCTTAAAAGCTTGAACGTATTAGAGAAAGAATTAAAAATTTCGTTACCAACGAAAGGGCAAGTCGTTACCAACAAAGAATTTATGGACGATATGATCGCCCTACAAAATAAAATGAAAGAAATGACTAGTGGCGGTGTCGACAATAAATAATACTGCTACAGAATAAAATATTTAACCAATTCAATTTACATGAAAAATTTACTCTACTTTATCTGTTTAATCTGTTTTGGCCCAATGGCCCTTGCCCAAGATTGTAAACTGAAAGGAATTGTGCAAGACGAAAACGGTATTGCTGTAACCGATGCTTCGGTATCTGCTTTTGATAAAAACAACCAGGGAAAGGGTTTTGTCTTTACCAACAACCAAGGGGAATTTGAAATTTCATTGCCCTGTAATGAAACCTATGAAATAGAAATTGATCAGCCAGGTTTTCAACTTTTCGTGAAAAAATTTGAATTGGATAAAACCAAAACCGAACGCATTCGCCTACTAAAAGGAGAAACCATTTCTTTACAAGAAACCATTATTAAAGCCCAACAAGCTATAAAAGTTAAGGGGGACACCATTGAATACGACGCCGATTCTTTTAAGGTAGGAAATGAAGAGGTCTTGGAGGATATTCTTAAAAAATTACCAGGAATTGAGGTAGAAAATGGAAAAGTATACCACAAAGGGAAAGAAATTAAGAACATTACCGTAGGGGGACGCGAAGTATTGGGCGGTAACACCAAATTGCTAAACAAAAACCTTCCCTCAGATGCGGTCTCGAAGATTCAATTAAACACCAAATTTAAATCGAACCCTTTTTCTTCTTCCCTGCAAGAAGATGAACAAGCTTCTTTAAACATCGAGTTAAAAGAAGATATGAAGCAATTGGCTTTTGGAAATGTCACTATGGGTGGAGATGCTCAAGAACATAGCGATTTACAGTCGAAGACCTTTTTCTTTAGCGAGAAAACAGACGCAACGTTAATCGCCGATTTTAATACCTATGGGAAAGAAGTCTTTGATCGAGATGATTACTTTAGTTTTTTTGGTGGAATGTCTGAATTTACTGCTGAAGGAAGTTCGTTTTCGCTGCGAAATGGAATATCGAGTTTAGGCTTTATGGGCAATACCAATACAGCAGAGATGAATACCTTTAATGGGGCAGCTCACTTTGGATACGAACCGAGTAAAAAAATGATGATTTCGGGTTTTGGTTTATTAAACACCAACAATCTGCGCTATAATTCGAAAGTTGAGCGATTTTACAATGCGGAAGAAAATCCGTACTCAACCTTGGAAGAGCAACGAAATAAAAACAATATCTTATCCGGAATGGCTCGCTTACGAATCGATTATTCGCCTACAGCCAATGCCCAAGTAAAATACCGTCTAAACCTTAATTATTTAGGGAATGATGACGAGCAGTTGATTAATACCTATAAATCGGATAATGAAGCGACCAGTGTGCGCGAGAACTTTACCAATCGTAAAAACTACAACTTGGCTCAAAACATTTCGTACATACGAAGAATAGGAAAAAACAATAATATTGGGTTTTATATCCGCCACCAATATCAGGAGGAAACGCCCGATTTAACGTTAAATTCTACCGTGAATCCGTTTTCTATATTCGGAAATTTAACTGAACAAAACGGGGTTTATAACTTAACCCAAAATCAGAAATACACCATTAATACCCTACAGCTGTATTCGGTTTACAATCATTTAGTGACCAATACCTTTAATGTAAAATTAAAAGCAGGGACCAACTTTAGCTTTCAAGATTTTGGAAATAACATCCGTAATTATGATCGATTAATCGATTTAGGAAATTCGGTGACCAAAACTGATTTCGACTACAACGAAACCTTTGCCGATGTGAACTTAACCAAGAAAATTGGCGGATTACAAATCGATGCAGGTACAGGGCTTCACTACTTTAGTGAAACAGCTAACTTTTACGACCGTACATCGGTCAAAAATAGTGAGACACGCTTGTTGCCCCATGCCAATATTAAATACAATTTTAATAATGCAACCAGTATTTCGACGAGTTATAACCAGAGTTATGCTTACCCCAATGCACGCGATTTATCAGCAACGACAGTCTTGCAAAACTATTTTTCAATTTTCGAAGGAAACAGTAATTTACAACAGGCGCTTACCCATAATGCCTCTTTAAATTTTAACCATTTTAATTCGTTCTCTTTTCTAAGTATTTTTGGATCGATAAATTACAACTTACGCGAAAAGAATATTCAAACAAGTTCATTAGCTGAACTAACCGAATTTGGCGTAGCCCAAAAAAGTTCGTTATTGAATTCCGATTTTAATGAAAAATCATATTCAACCAACTGGTACATTAGTAAACGTTTTGTACGTTGGTACAACGTTCGTTTAAATGCAAATATTTCGTATTCCGACTTCCATACGTATATACAACGGAAAAATAATACGGGTGTCACGGAAACCAATTCGGTTAACAACACATCGGTAAGTCAAAACTACACATTAACCAATACGTTTACACTGCGCAAGAAGTTGGAACTAAAAGCAGGGTTAAACACCTCGCTTTCATCCTATGATGCCGAAACGAGTGTGAAATTCGAAAACTGGCGCCCTTTTGGAGAATTAGCTTGGTCGATTAACGATAACTTCTTGTTTCAAACCGATATCTCTTACCGTTTACAATATCGTGACAAAGAGAAAATCAATGAAGCAAAAGAATTAAATGCTTCGATTCGCTATAAGATGTTTAAGAAGACCTATATCACTTTTGTCGCTGGGAATATATTCGGAAACAACGTCATTGTAAATAACTCGGCCAATACCCAGTTTAATTACATTCAGACCACCACCACCGATGTATTAGGACGTTACTTCTTAGTTAACCTCCGTTACAAATTCTAAAGCGATTGATGATGGCATTTTATGGAGTTATTCGGTACCGAATAACTCCATTTTATATTTAGAAGGGTCCCAAGTAAGAACCATTAACGCATTCAACTTAAGAATAGACTTGACCTATAAAAAAGAAATCCGCTCGAGGCGGATTTTTCTTTTATGATGTATATTGTTTATCACTAATTTCTAACGAATATTATTGGCTTTTACCCAAGCACGGTATTTCGCCGCATTCTGTAAGTGTTCGCTGTAGTTGTTGGTAAAACTATGAAAGCCTGGGCGATCGGGGTCGGCACAAAAATAAATATAATCATGGGACGCTGGCGATAACACCGCATCGACCGCTCCTAAATTAGGCAAGCAAATTGGAGCAGGTGGTAAACCTTTGTTTCGGTAGGTATTATAAGCATTGGAAGAAAATGTCCATTTTTTATACACCCTTTGAACGTTCTGATCGAAGCCGTTTTCAAGTTTATACGCATAAATAGAGGTTGGATCGGCTTCTAAGCGCATATCTTTCTCTAAACGATTCATATAAGCTTTGGCGACCATTTGTTGCTCTTCTTTGTTGTCTGACGACTCTAATTGAACAATTGACGCTAATGTAACGACTTCTAAAGGGGTAAATCCTAAGTCTGCTGCCTTTTGCTTACGCGCATCAGTCCAAACCTTGTTATACTCCTTATCCATGCGTTGCATAAATTTCTCTGGCGTAATTGACCAATAAACGAAATAAGTTTCGGGAATAAAGAACTGTTTCACCGTTTCCTCATTCAGCGTTGAATCTTTTTCATGGGCCCAATCCATCACCGCTTTTATCAATTGCGTTGAATCTGCATCGATTTGCTTTGAGACTGCACCGGCTAAATGATATAACGTTGGGTGATTCTTAATCGTCAATTTGGTTTCTACTTCTTCACCACCTTGCAAACGATCGATAATAGCCCCGTTAGAATCATCTGAATTTATTTTATATTTTCCCGATTTAATGGTCGTTGGATAGTCGGCTTCTTCCGCATAACTTCTAAATTGATTTACATCTTTTAAAAACGGAGCTAAAGAATCCATCACTTGATCAAATGATGAGCCGCGTGGGATATAAACGAAGCCATCTTTAATCGCATTGCCTTTAAATCCTTCCATAAAATGACAACTTGTTAACGTAAAAATTGCCATCATCATTAGGACGATTGTCTTTTTCATATATCAGATTTCTATTACACCTTCAAAAACTTGACGGGCTGGCCCATTTAGCCAAACTTGTTCAAAGGTATTATTTTTTTCATCAAATGAAACAGATAATTTTCCACCCAATGCATCAACCTTTATCAGATTATTATGGACTAAACCTCTAGAATAAGCAGCAATAGCCGCTGCCGTTATTCCTGTTCCACACGCTAAAGTCTCATCTTCTACGCCCCTTTCATAGGTCCGAATCGACAAATGATTTTCACCCATTACTTCAACAAAATTCACATTCGTCCCTTCATCAAAATAAGGAGCTCCATACCGAATTTGTTTGCCTTCATTGAAAACATCAATGCCCTTTACATCATTAACAAATACCACATGATGGGGCGAACCTGTATTCATAAATGTATAATTCGTTTCTAGGGTGATCTGATGAACATCAATCATTTGCAATTGCACCTGCTCTTGCTGTACAATCGCTTGGTGTACCCCATCAACGGCTAAGAAAGTCATTTGAGCCGGTGCGGCCTCCAAATCGAAAGCGAACTGGGCAATACAACGACCACCGTTTCCACACATGGTACTCTCCCTTCCGTCTGAGTTGTAATAAACCATTCTAAAATCGGTTTGAGGATCTTTTTCCAGCAGAATTAAACCATCGGCACCTACGCCAAAATGGCGGTCGCAAAGCCGTTCGATCTGCTTTGTTGACAAATTTAGCCCACTTAGACGGTTATCGATCATGACAAAATCGTTTCCCGCACCCTGATATTTAAAAAATTGTAGTTTCAATACTGTTAAATTATTCTACAAAATAAAGACTTTTTCTGTTACCATTAACGAATCGCCATGTATTTTGATTCTTATGTTAAAATGGCGTTAAACCCGTTGGATATGTTAAAAAATTGGTCTTAAATTTGAATAAGACAAAACAGAAACTAATTCTTATAACATATAAAATGAAAAAATACACAAATTACTTATTGGTTGGATTAGTGAGCTCGATGACCACATTAGGTGGATTCTATTTATTGGATCAATCGAATGTAATTGGACATCCCTTAACCTCCAATGCCCAATCGAATCAGCAAAATGGCGATTTTCAATTGGTCGATTACAAAGGAAATTACGGTTATGATGCCCCTAATTTTGTGCAGGCATCTCAAAAGACAGTCAATACCGTGGTTAGTATTAAAAACTTTTCCACTCAAAATAGAAGTCAACAACGAATGATGGATCCCTTTGAGTTTTTCTTTGGGCAACCCGATCCGAGCAGAGGAAGACAACAGCCACAAGAACAAGAACCGAATCAACCATCGGGAATGGGCTCTGGAGTCATCTTGTCTCACGATGGGTATATCGTTACCAATAACCACGTAATTCAAGGCGCTTCTAAAATTGAGGTCACCTTAAATAACAAAAAATCGTATACGGCTCAATTGGTCGGAACCGATCCAAGTACAGATATTGCTTTATTAAAAATCGAAGACAAAGGTTTACCTTTTATTAAGTTCATCGATTCAGACAATATCAATGTCGGTGATTGGGTATTGGCTGTTGGAAACCCATTTGGATTAAACTCAACGGTAACCGCAGGAATTGTATCGGCAAAAGGTCGTAACATTAATATTCTTGGTCGTAACTCCAACTCACCTATTGAATCTTTTATTCAGACAGATGCCGCCATTAACCCTGGTAACTCGGGAGGTGCCTTAGTCAATGCCAATGGTGATTTAATTGGAATTAATACCGCTATTTCTTCACCTACTGGGAGCTATTCAGGGTATGGATTTGCTGTTCCAGCGAACTTAGTTAAAAAAGTAGTGGAGGATATTAAATCATTTGGTTTAGTACAACGTGGATTCTTAGGTGTTAAAGGATTCGATTTATCGGAACCCGATGCAGTAAAAGCTTACAACAAAGAATACAAAAAGAACATTAAAACCCAAGACGGCGTTTTAGTAACTGAATTAGTCGATAAAGGTTCGGCCATTGATGCAGGAATTGAAGAAGGGGATATCATTATTGAAGTCGACGGTAAAAAAATATCGAGCTTCTCTACCCTATCACTTATTGTTGGTAGCCGTCGTCCAGGCGATAAAATTGAAGTTAAAGTTTTACGCGATGGAAAACAACGTAGCTATATGATGACGTTGAAAGATTCGAAAGGAAGTACAAAAGCAAGAAGTAAAGCCGATTTAAGTGCTGCCGAACTTCTTGGGGCCGATTTCGAACCCTTAACCGAGAAACAAAAAGATAGTTTTGGTATCAATCACGGGGTGATGGTTAAAAACTTAACCCAAGGAAAACTGGCTCAGGCTGGTGTTCGTGAAGATTTTATTATCTTAAAAATTAACGATAAACAAATTACCTCTGAAGACGACATCAATAAGGTCCTTAAAAATTACAAAGGACGTGTCTCTATCAGTTTCGTTGATTTCTATGGTCAAATGTATACCAAAGGGTTTACAATGGACTAATTAACAAAAAGTCGATTTTATCTATATATTGAAAATCGGGCCGGTGATTCATGCACTCGCTCGATTTTTTTATTTGTAATTTTGTCAAGAATAAAACAAAAACGTATGCGAAATTTATGGTTAGGCTTACTTCTCTTAACGAGTTCAATCGGCTTTGCTCAATCGAAATCGACGAGTTATATACTCCTGAATGCGGGATACGAAAATTGGCAGGGAAGCTGGGGTAATGTAGGTGCGGAATTATACTTGGTCCAAAACAATCATTCGATTATTGCTTTTAGCGCAAATGCAAATATGGGCTATATGCAAGATAGACTTCGTGTCATTCCAGAAGCAGGTATAGGGTACCTATTCAATTTCAAGAACAATGGCATGGATCCCTATTCAAGTAATTTAAATGCCTCATTCTACAGCATTCGCGCAGAAGTATCACCATGGACGATTAGTCCAAAAGCAGGTATAGCGGTACTGGGATTGTTAGAATTTAACGCTGGTTATGCATTTGAGTTCAACGAGAATAAAAATTTTAAATCGATGGAAGGCTTTCGTTTCGGACTAAAATTACATCTACCTACTCAGTTGTTTTAGCATCTTTATGGTTTTTTTTCAATTCTTTTCGAAGTTCCTTTAAACGAACATAGAGCGCAGAAGTTGAAGCATTTTCTTCAATGGCTTTAAAGATAAATAGTCCTTTCTCAATATAGAAAAAGATCGATATATCGTGATCAACGACTTTAAATGCATTGGTGATCCCATTAATTTTGTTTTCAACCCATGAAATTTTACACGACTTCAAATCGAACTGATGATCTTCGTTTCCTAAAATATCTTTAAAAAATAATTGTTCACCTTGCACATAAAGCACACCACTGCCTTGAAATGATTTCATCTTCAAGAAACGACCTTGTGGGCGACCAATATTATACCGTACAACCGCTTTTAAGCTTATGTCAGCAGGTAAGTTCTCTAAGATATACAATTCGTTCTTCTCTCTGACTTTTGCATCAGAAACGGCTATAATAAAAAATGCAGCCATAAAAACAGTAAAGATTAAGAAAAGTATGAGTATCGATAATAAGGTGGCCATAAAATATCTTTTAGTCTGTGTATAAAGTTATAAAAAAACCATTGATAATGGGAATGGTTTTCAGAAATACATCCAATGTTTAATGTACAATTATTTTTAGATTAAATACAAACCAACAAACTTTTAAAGTTGAAAAAAAACCCTTGGATTATACGGCTTAAAAAAATAGAAAAACCGCTGACAAATCAGCGGTTTTTTATGGTATAATGAACGAATTTAACCTTAAACAGGACGATCCATATCAAAAGCTTCAAGATATTCCGCTACGCGTTTTACAAACATACCACCTAAAGCACCATCCACCACACGGTGATCGTACGCATGCGATAAGTACATTTTATGACGAATACCAATAACATCGCCCTGAGGTGTTTCAATAACTGCAGGCTTCTTAACAATAGCTCCTACAGCCATAATAGCAACCTGAGGTTGTGGAATAATTGGGGTACCCAACACATTCCCAAAAGAACCAATGTTGGTAATGGTATACGTTCCGCCTTGAATCTCGTCTGGTTTTAATTTATTCTGACGAGCGCGGTTCGCTAAATCATTTACTTTTTTAGCTAAACCAGCTAAATTGTATTGATCAGCATTTTTAATCACGGGAACAATTAAGTTACCCGAAGGTAAAGCCGCAGCCATCCCTATATTAATATTTTTCTTTTTAATAATGGTATCCCCATCTACTGAAACATTGATCATTGGAAAATCCTTGATCGCTTTCGCTATGGCTTCAATAAAAATAGGCATAAAGGTAATTTTCTCACCTTCTTTGGCTAAAAACGCATTCTTCACTCGATTTCTCCAAAGTACAATATTGGTAACATCAACTTCTAAGAAGCTCGTAACATGGGGTGCAACTTGTTTCGCAGACACCATATTCTTCGCAATAATCTTACGCATTCTATCCATTTCAATCACTTCATCACCAGAAGCTAATTGAACCGGAGCTACTTTCACAATCGCTTTTTCTGTTACAGGAACAACAGCAGCTTGTGGTTGCTGACGATTTTGTACATAAGCCAAAATATCTTCTTTCGAAACGCGATTACCAGAACCCGTTCCCTGAATGCGATCTAATTCTTGTTGAGAAATACCCTCCGCTTGGGCAATCGATTTAACCAATGGCGAATAAAACTTATCATCAGACGAACTAATGGGTTCGTTTATCGTCGATGTCATCTCTTGCTCTAGCGTGCTAGCAGCCTCAACAACCTCATTCGGTGTATCGGTCGTCTTAGAAGTTGTCTCTACTTGAGCAACATCTCCATCCACCGATAAAATAGCAATGGCTTCACCCACTTTCGCTACCCCATCTACGGGAATTAAGATCTCTTTTAAGACACCAGCTACAGGAGACGGTACATCCGAATCTACTTTATCCGTTGCAATTTCTACAACCGATTCATCTTCGGCGATAGAATCGCCTATATTTTTAATCCAATTGGTTACAGTGGCTTCCATGACACCTTCACCCATTGAAGGAAGAATTAATTTATAATCAGACATTCTCTGTTTTATTTGCTAAATACAAATCTAATCAATTTTTTCAATTCTAAAAACCGATTTTTTTACCTAATCGATTAAATATTCACCATGAATAACGCGGATATTTATGAATTTAATAAAAATCGTTAATTTTATTCATTCTGTTTTGCAGAATTCATAAAGAAAGAGCATGTCGCCACTTCAAGAGCACCTTCTATTATTTTTTAGATGGATGGTGTTTAAGGTTTAAGGTTTAAGGTTTAAGGTTTAAGGTTTAAGGTTTAAGGTTTAAGGTTTAAGGTTTAAGGTTTAAGGTTTAAGGTTTAAGGTTTAAGGTTTAAGGTTTAAGGTTTAAGGTTTAAGGTTTAAGGTTTAAGGTTTAAGCTAAAAAATGGGACTATTCTTTGCAAATAAAAAGGCGGATTATTTCAATAAATTTATTCCAAAAAAAGAGCTTATAGCTAAATGATATGGTCGATTCGGTGGTCTCCATTCTTATTGTATTGCTATAATTTAACATTAAACGTAATAAACCTTAAACCCTTTAAACCTTAAACGAGGTGTGCTTAGAATGTTCTCCATAGAACATTCTAAGCACACCGCCTACATAAACAAAAAAAATCCCCCAATCGTTGATTGGGGGATTTTTAAAATATTTAAGAATGCTGCTTACGCTTCGTAAGTTGCAGTTCCGTTGTTGTTTGCTTGTGGTTCTTTGATCTCACCGAAGTTTGTTTCAAAGTTTGTCACGTTTTCTGCTAATGATTTAACCAATTGTTTCGCTTGTAATGGCGATAAAATGATTCTTGATTTTACGCTTGGTCTTGCACCTGGCATAAACTGTACAAAATCTACCACGAACTCTGATGGAGAGTGGTTAATGATTGCACCTGTTGCGTAAACACCTTGAGCTACTAATTCATTTAACTCGATGTTTAATCCTTCGTTTTGTTGATTTTCTGACATTATAATTCTTGTTTTGCGTTTATTAATTCTTCGTATTCACGATTCGATCCTACAATAATGTTCTGATATTCTTTAAGACCTGTACCAGCTGGGATAAGATGTCCAACGATAACGTTTTCTTTCAATCCAGTTAAACGGTCCACTTTACCTGCAACGGCTGCTTCATTCAAGACTTTCGTCGTTTCCTGGAACGATGCTGCAGACATAAACGACTTGGTTTGTAACGATGCACGTGTAATCCCTTGTAATACGGCTTCTGCTGTTGCTGACATAGCGTCACGAGCAGTTACTAATACTTTGTCTTCACGTTTTAGACGAGAGTTTTCGTCACGTACTTCACGAACAGTCACAATTTGACCAGCGTTTAATACGTTACTATCTCCGGCGTCTTCTACGACTTTCATTCCGAAAAGTCGATCGTTTTCAATCATGAAATCGTCTTTATGCTCTAAGCTATCTTCTAAGAATCTAGAATCTCCTGCATCAACAATACGAACTTTACGTAACATTTGGCGTACGATAATCTCGAAGTGTTTGTCGTCAATTTTTACCCCTTGTAAACGGTATACATCTTGAATTTCGTTTACTAAGTATTCTTGAACGGCAGTAGGTCCTTTAATTTTTAAGATATCCTCTGGCGTAATTGCACCATCTGATAAAGGTTCACCGGCACGAATAAAGTCATTTTCTTGAACTAAGATTTGTGCTGATAATTTTACTAAATAACGACGAATTTCACCATTTTTAGATTCAATGATAATTTCACGGTTACCGCGTTTAATTTTACCAAATGATACCACACCATCCATTTCACACACCACTGCTGGGTTAGAAGGATTACGTGCTTCTAGTAACTCTGTAATACGTGGTAGACCTCCGGTAATATCGCCTGTTTTAGCAGACTTACGCGGGATTTTCACTAAAACCTTACCGGCTTTAATTTTATCGTTGTCCCCCACCATTAAGTGAGCTCCTAAAGGTAAGTTATAGGTTTTTTCTTCCCCATCACTACTGATTACTTTTAACGCAGGAACGATCTTTTTATTTCGTGATTCTGAAATAACTTTTTCTTGGAATCCTGTTTGTTCATCAATTTCAATTTGGAAAGTGATCCCTTGTTCTAGGTTTTCGTATTCTACTTTACCAGTAGATTCAGCTACGATTACCCCGTTGTATGGATCCCAGTACCCAATTTCTTGGTCTTTTTCAACACGTGAGTGATTGTTAACCAATAAAATAGTACCGTAAGGAATATTCGTTGTTTGACGTACATTACCTGCATCGTCAATTAATTTCATCTCCGTAGAACGAGAAACAACAATATCAACAATTTTTCCTTCTTCTATTTCACTTTTTACTGTACGTAAATCATCAAAATCGACTGTACCGTTTGCTTTAGCACTAATAGACGATTGTTCAGAAACGTTACCTGCCGTACCTCCAACGTGGAAAGTACGTAAAGTTAACTGTGTACCTGGTTCACCAATAGATTGTGCTGCCACAACTCCTACAGATTCTCCACGTTGTACACCATTTCCAGTCGCAAGGTTACGTCCGTAACACGCTGCACAAATTCCGGTTTTAGCTTCACAGGTTAATGGCGAGCGTACTTCTACAGCCTCTACACCAGCATCTTGGATAGCGTCAGCAATTTCTTCATCAATCAAATCACCTGAAGCAACGATTAATTCGCTGGTTTCTGGATTAAAGATATCATTTAATGAAGTACGTCCTAAGATACGAGAAGCAAGATTTTCAATAATGTCTTCTTTTTTCTTTAACGCTGTAACTTCTAAACCTCTTAGTGTACCACAGTTTTCTGACATAACGATAACATCCTGTGCTACATCAACAAGACGACGAGTCAAGTATCCAGCATCGGCTGTTTTCAGTGCCGTATCCGCAAGTCCCTTACGGGCACCATGCGAAGAAATAAAGTACTCTAAAATTGACAGACCTTCACGGAAGTTAGAGATAATCGGGTTTTCGATAATATCTCCTCCAGAAGAACCTGCTTTTTGAGGCTTAGCCATCAACCCACGCATACCGGCTAACTGACGAATCTGTTCTTTCGAACCACGTGCTCCAGAATCAAGCATCATAAAGACAGCATTGAAACCTTGGTCATCTTCGGTCATACGCTTCATTACAATCTCGGTTAATGTTGCGTTGGTTGTTGTCCACACATCAATCACCTGGTTGTAACGTTCGTTGTTGGTAATTAATCCCATGTTATAATTCATTTTAATGGTCGCCACTTGGTTGATCGCATTTTGAATTAAATCTTTCTTTTGTTCTGGGATAATAATATCTCCTAACGAGAATGATAAACCACCCTCAAAAGCATTACGGTAACCTAACGTTTTCATGTCATCTAAGAAAGATGCTGTCGTTGGGAAATCAGTAATTTTAATGATTCGGTTAATAATTGTACGTAAGGATTTTTTAGTTAAAACTTCGTTTACATAACCTACTTGTTTCGGTACAATTTGATTGAATAAAACACGTCCAACTGAAGTTTCGATGATACGAGGAAGTAATTCTTCTCCTTCTCTAACGATTGTTTTTACTTTAATTGGTGCATTTAAGTCAACTGCTTTTTCGTTGTAAGCAATTTGTACTTCTTCATCAGAATAAAACGTAAGTCCTTCTCCTTTTACTTTGTGCTCTTCTGTAGAACGACGGATTTTGGTCATGTAATATAGACCTAAAACCATATCCTGAGAAGGTACTGTAATTGGCGAACCATTGGCTGGGTTTAAGATATTCTGAGAAGCCAACATTAATAATTGTGCTTCTAAAATAGCTTCTGGCCCTAACGGTAAATGTACCGCCATCTGGTCACCATCGAAATCGGCGTTGAAAGCCGTACACACCAATGGGTGTAAACGGATTGCTTTTCCTTCAATTAATTTTGGTTGGAAAGCTTGAATACCTAGACGGTGTAAGGTAGGGGCACGGTTTAATAAAACCGGGTGACCTTTAATTACATTCTCTAAAATATCCCAAACAACAGGCTCTTTTCTGTCTATTATTTTCTTGGCCGATTTTACGGTTTTAACAATTCCACGTTCGATTAATTTACGAACGACGAAAGGTTTAAACAATTCAGCAGCCATGTCTTTTGGTAAACCACATTCGTGCAATTTAAGGTTTGGCCCTACAACAATTACTGAACGCGCAGAATAATCAACACGTTTACCCAGTAAGTTTTGACGGAAACGACCTTGTTTACCTTTTAAGGAATCCGATAACGATTTCAACGGACGGTTACCATCAGCTTTAACAGCCGATGCCTTACGGGTATTATCGAATAAAGAATCCACAGCCTCTTGTAACATACGTTTTTCATTACGTAAGATTACTTCGGGTGCTTTAATCTCCATTAATCGTTTTAAACGATTGTTACGAATAATTACACGACGGTATAAATCATTTAAATCGGATGTAGCAAAACGACCACCATCTAGAGGAACTAATGGACGTAATTCTGGTGGAATAACCGGAACAACGCGCATCACCATCCATTCAGGGCGGTTAACGTGGTGCATATTTGATTCACGTAACGCTTCAACAACTTGCAGACGCTTTAAGGCTTCTGTACGACGTTGTTTTGACGTTTCATGGTGTGCTTTATGACGAAGATCGTATGATAATTCATCAAGGTTAACACGAGCTAATAAGTCTTCTAAGGCTTCAGCTCCCATTTTCGCGACAAATTTAGCAGGGTCTGTATCTTCTAAATATTGATTTTCGATTGGAAGAGTCTCTAGAATGTCTAGGTATTCTTCTTCCGATAAGAAATCTAATTTCGTTAATTCTTCTCCTTCTAAACCTTTTGCAATACCTGGTTGGATTACTACATATCTTTCATAGTATATAACCATATCTAATTTCTTAGATGGTAAACCTAAAATATATCCAATTTTGTTTGGCAATGAACGGAAATACCAGATGTGTGCAATAGGAACCACCAAATTGATGTGTCCAATACGCTCACGACGGACTTTTTTCTCAGTCACTTCTACCCCACAACGGTCACAAACGATTCCTTTGTAACGGATTCTTTTGTATTTTCCACAAGCACATTCGTAATCTTTAACAGGTCCGAAAATACGCTCACAGAATAACCCATCACGCTCTGGTTTGTGCGTACGATAGTTAATCGTCTCAGGTTTTAAAACTTCGCCTTTCGACTCTTGAAGAATCGACTCGGGAGAAGCTAATCCGATACGAATTTTTGAGAATTGACTTGTTTTATTTTTTGTTGACATATAGTAATGTATCTAACAATTTTATTTTATAACGAAAAGGTCAAATAATTAGGTTTCCCTAATTATTCTTCCAAGTTTATGTCTAATCCAAGACCTTGTAATTCATGCAACAATACGTTGAATGATTCTGGAATTCCAGGTTCAGGCATTGGTTCTCCTTTAACAATTGCTTCGTACGTTTTAGCACGACCAATTACATCATCCGACTTAACGGTTAAGATTTCGCGAAGGATATTAGATGCACCGAAGGCTTCTAATGCCCAAACCTCCATCTCTCCAAAACGTTGACCTCCAAACTGCGCTTTACCTCCTAATGGTTGCTGAGTAATTAGTGAGTATGGTCCGATTGAACGCGCGTGCATTTTATCGTCGACCATGTGCCCTAATTTCAACATATAAATTACTCCAACAGTTGCTTTCTGCGTAAAACGCTCTCCAGTATTTCCGTCGTATAAGTAAGTTGTCCCATATCGTGGTAAACCTGCTTCGTCTGTAATATCATTGATTTGATCACTTTCTGCACCATCAAAGATTGGTGTAGCGTACGTACGTCCTAATTTTTGACCAGCCCATCCTAATACGGTCTCATAAATCTGACCAATATTCATACGAGAAGGTACCCCAAGAGGGTTTAAGACGATGTTTACAGGTGTTCCATCTTCCAAGAAAGGCATATCTTCGTCACGAACGATACGAGCAACAATACCTTTGTTACCGTGGCGTCCAGCCATTTTATCCCCTACTTTTAATTTACGTTTTTTAGCGACGTAGATTTTCGCCAGTTTTACGATTCCTGCTGGTAATTCATCACCAATAGAGATTGTGAAACGTTCGCGATTAAGCGCTCCTTGTAAATCGTTGTACTTAATTTTGTAATTATGTAACAATTCTTTGACCAATTCGTTCTTATCTTCATCGGTCGTCCATAGAGAATCTAAACCAGTTAGGTTTAAGTAATCTTCTACGTTCGATAAGATTTTTTGAGTATATTTTACACCTTTTTTAATCACTTCTTCGTTCAAGTCGTTAAAGACACCTTGAGACGTTTTCCCGTTTAATAAGACATAAAGTTTCTCTAGTAAAACGTCTTTCAATTCGTCGAATTTTACATCAAAGTCACCTTCGATCGCATCAATTACGGCTTTATCTTGAGAACGTTTACGTTTATCTTTAATACTACGTGAGAATAATTTTTTATCAATAACAACTCCACGTAATGAAGGCGAAGCTTTTAAAGAAGCATCTTTCACATCACCGGCTTTGTCACCAAAGATCGCACGTAATAATTTTTCTTCTGGTGTTGGATCCGATTCACCTTTAGGCGTAATCTTCCCAATTAGAATATCACCTGGTTTCACTTCAGCACCAATACGAATCATACCGTTTTCATCCAAGTCTTTTGTAGCCTCTTCAGAAACGTTAGGGATATCAGAAGTTAATTCTTCCATTCCTAATTTCGTATCACGAACTTCCAATGAATATTCATCGATATGAATCGATGTAAACCAGTCGTCACGCACGGCTTTTTCAGAGATAACAATCGCATCCTCAAAGTTGTACCCCTGCCAAGGCATAAAGGCAACAACCATGTTACGACCAATCGCTAATTCTCCACCTTGCGTAGCATAACCTTCAGTCAATACCTGCCCTTTTTCTACACGATCGCCAATTTTAACAATTGGTTTCAAGGTAATTGTAGTTCCTTGGTTGGTTTTTCTGAATTTGGTTAATTTATATGTTTTTTCTGAAGTATCGAAGCTAACAAGCTCTTGATCTTCTGAACGGTCATATTTAATGGTAATTTTATTTGCATCCACATAGGTCACAACTCCGGCTCCAGCGGCATTAATTAAGATACGAGAATCTTTAGCAACTTGCTTTTCTAATCCTGTACCTACAATTGGTGCTTCTGGTTGTAATAACGGAACTGCTTGACGCATCATGTTCGATCCCATCAACGCACGGTTGGCATCATCATGTTCCAAGAAAGGAATCAATGAAGCCGAAATCGATGCGATTTGGTTAGGTGCAACGTCAATTAAATCCACTTCGTTTGGTTCAACAACAGGGAAATCACCATCTTCACGTGCCGTAACACGTTCAGTGGAAATACTACCATCGTCGGCAATGTCGATATTTGCTTGAGCAATTACTTTAGATTCTTCCTCTTCCGCTGATAAATAGATTGGAGTTGATTCGATATCCACAATTCCATTTTCTACTTTTCTATACGGTGTTTCGATGAACCCTAAGTTATTAACTTTAGCGAATACACATAATGACGAAATCAAACCAATGTTTGGTCCCTCAGGAGTTTCTATGGGACATAAACGTCCATAGTGAGTGTGGTGTACATCACGTACCTCGAATCCCGCTCTTTCTCTTGATAAACCTCCAGGTCCTAATGCTGATAAACGACGTTTGTGTGTAATTTCAGATAATGGATTGGTTTGATCCATAAACTGCGACAATTGGTTGGTCCCAAAGAATGAGTTAATAACAGATGATAATGTTTTCGCATTGATCAAATCAATAGGAGTAAACACTTCATTGTCACGCACATTCATACGCTCACGGATTGTTCTAGCCATACGAGCTAACCCAACGCCGAATTGGCTGGCCATTTGTTCCCCAACTGTACGAACACGACGGTTAGATAAGTGATCGATATCATCCACCTCTGCTTTAGAGTTGATTAATTCAATCAAGTACTTAATGATTGAAATGATATCTTCACGCGTCAAGACTTGAATCTCGTCGCCTATCGATAACCCTAATTTTTTATTTAATCGGTAACGACCAACTTCCCCTAAAGAGTAGCGTTGATCAGAGAAGAATAACTTATCGATAATTCCTCTTGCAGTCTCCTCATCTGGTGGCTCGGCGTTACGCAATTGTCTATAGATATACTCTACCGCTTCTTTTTCAGTGTTGGTAGGGTCTTTTTGAAGCGTGTTATGAATAATTCCGTAGTCAGCAGAATTCACATCTTCTTTGTGTAATAAAATTGTTTTAACCCCTGAATCAACGATTTGATCGATATGATCTTTTTCGATAACAGTTTCACGGTCTAAGATAATTTCATTACGTTCGATTGATACAACTTCACCTGTATCCTCATCAACAAAATCCTCATGCCAAGTGTTTAAAACACGAGCAGCTAATTTGCGGCCAATGGCTTTTTTAAGGGTAGCTTTGTTCACTTTTACTTCTTCCGCAAGGTCGAAAATTTCCAAGATATCTTTATCTCTTTCGTAACCAATTGCACGAAGCAATGTTGTTAAAGGTAATTTCTTTTTACGGTCGATGTAAGCATACATTACACTGTTGATATCCGTCGCAAATTCAATCCAAGAACCCTTGAAAGGAATAATACGAGACGAATAAAGTTTAGTCCCGTTCGCATGGAAAGACTGTCCAAAGAAAACACCAGGAGATCGGTGTAATTGAGAAACAATCACACGTTCAGCACCGTTGATGATAAACGAACCAGAAGGTGTCATATAAGGAATAGTTCCTAAATACACATCTTGCACAACGGTTTCGAAATCTTCATGTTCTTCGTCAGTACAGTACAATTTTAGTCGTGCTTTTAAAGGCACACTATACGTTAAACCTCTTTCGATACATTCATCGATAGAGTAACGAGGTGGATCTACAAAGTAGTCCAAAAATTCTAAAACAAACTGATTGCGGGTATCCGTAATGGGGAAGTTTTCCGCAAATGTTCGATAAAGACCTTCATTTTTTCGTTGGTCAGGTCTGGTTTCCAACTGGAAAAAATCTTCGAATGATTTGATCTGAATGTCAAGAAAATCTGGGAACTGAGCGACTGCTTTAGCAGAAGAAAAACTAAATCGTTGTTTTTTCTCAGTCGAGTTGCTTGTTGTTGCTTTAGTGGCCAATTTCGAACGAATTTTGGTTTATATAATGACTTTATGCGTAAAAAGGCTTGGACCTATCACAAGCTGTGAAGGCCCAAACCTATATTTTTGAGTAATAAAAATTACTTCAATTCAACTTCAGCACCAGCTTCTTCAAGCTGTTTCTTAAGAGCTTCAGCTTCATCTTTAGAAACTGCCTCTTTAACTACTGCAGGAACAGAATCCACTAAATCTTTAGCTTCTTTTAATCCTTTACCAGTTAATTCTTTAACCAATTTAACAACACCTAATTTACTTGCACCAGCAGCTTTTAAGATTACATCAAATTCTGATTGCTCTTCAGCAGCTTCAGCACCAGCAGCAGCAACTACTACAGCAGCAGCAGCAGGCTCGATACCGTACTCGTCTTTTAAGATTGTTGATAATTCGTTAACTTCGATTACTGTTAAGTTTACTAACTCTTCAGCTAATTTTTTTAAATCTGCCATTGTTTGATTTTTTTGTATTACAACTATTTTATATGGGTGTGTCTTATTCTTGCTCAGCAGCTGGCGTTTCAACAACGTCAACTTGTGCTTCGCTTTCATTCTCTTTATTTCCTAATTGAGAAATAAGGGTTTGGATAGGAGATTGAAGTAATGCAACGATATCTGCAATTAATTCTTCTCTTGATTTAAGAGCAACTAATTGAGCTAATTTATCATCACCAACATAAGAGTTGTCTTCAATCCAAGCACCTTTAAGAAGAGGTTTTTCTGCTTTTCTTCTGAATGTCTCGATTACTTTTGCAGGAGCATTTCCTACTTCAGCAGTCATGATTGCCGTATTTCCTTTTAAAGATCCGTAAAGCTCTTCGAAGTTTTTATCTTCTGAACGCTCCATTGCTTTCTTTAATAAAGTGTTTTTTACAACGCGTAAAGAAACATTGTTTTTATAACAAGCTCTTCTTAATTCAGTAGAATTAACAGCGTTTAACCCTTCGATATCTGCTAAATAGATGATTTTAGAAGAAGCTAAAACTCCTTGTAATTCTTCAATCATCTGTGCTTTATCTTGTTTTGTCATTGCCATAGTCTACTAATTTTAAGCGTTTACACTTTTTGGATCAACTGGTACACCAACAGATTGTGTTGTAGAAAGTGTAATACTTCTAACGTACACTCCTTTTGAAGCAGTTGGTTTTAATTTAATTAAAGTTTGTACTAATTCGTTAGCATTATCTTTAATTTGAGCTGCATCAAAAGATACTTTACCAATACCTGCATGGATAATTCCATAACGGTCAACTTTGAAATCGATTTTACCAGCTTTCACTTCTGAAACTGCTTTACCTACTTCTAAAGTAACGGTACCTGCTTTAGGGTTAGGCATTAATCCACGAGGACCTAAAATACGTCCTAATGGTCCTAATTTCCCCATTACAGCTGGCATAGTAACGATCACGTCAACATCTGTCCAACCTTCTTTAATTTTTTGTAAGTACTCATCTAATCCAACGTAGTCTGCACCTGCTGCTTTAGCTTCGGCTTCTTTGTCTGGAGTAACTAATGCTAAAACTTTAACATCTTTCCCTGTTCCGTGAGGAAGAGAAACTACACCACGAACCATTTGATTCGCTTTCTTAGGATCTACACCTAAACGAACTGCGATATCTACAGAGGCATCATATTTCGCGTAATTTACTTCTTTCACTAAAGAAGACGCATCTTCCATAGAGTAAAGTTTCGTTTTATCGATTTTAGCTGACGCTTCCTTTTGCTTTCTTGTTAACTTTGCCATTTCTTAAAATGTTTTAAATTATTCTGGAGCTTGTCCGCCTTTTACAGTTATACCCATAGAACGTGCAGTACCAGAAACCATTTTCATAGCCGATTCAACAGTAAAACAGTTCATATCTGCTAATTTGTCTTCAGCAATAGCTCTTACTTGATCCCAAGTGATTGCCCCTACTTTTTGACGGTTGGGAACACCTGATCCTTTTTTTAATTTCGCAGCGTCCATCAACTGGATAGCAGCTGGAGGCGTTTTAATTACGAAATCAAATGATTTGTCTTGGTACACGGTGATAACAACAGGTAAAATTTGCCCTTGTTTCTCTTGTGTACGACCGTTAAACTGTTTACAAAACTCCATAATGTTAACACCAGCAGCCCCTAAAGCAGGTCCAACCGGTGGCGAAGGATTTGCAGAACCTCCTTTAACTTGAAGTTTTACAACTTTTTCAATTCTTTTTGCCATTTTTTTAATCTTAAAATTAAGCGTTTATGTGGAAGCAGCCTAAATTTTCTCTACTTGTGTGAAGTTTAACTCTAAAGGGGTTTTTCGTCCGAAGATTAAAACCATCACCTCTAATTTACGTTTGTCTTCAATGATTCTTTCAATAGTTCCATTGAATCCATTAAAAGGACCATCGATTACTTTGACCGTATCTCCCGTAATATATGAAGTACCAATCATTGTATCGATGTTTTCTGCTAGTTCATCAACTTTCCCTAGCATACGGTTCACTTCAGAAGGACGCATCGGAACAGGATCTCCTCCTTTCGTTGCACTTAAGAAGCTGATCACTCCTGGGATATTTTTAATCACATGAGGTACCTCTCCTGTTAGGGAAGCTTCCACCATCACATATCCTGGGAAATGCACTTTTTCTTTTTGATATTTTTTACCGTTTCGCATTTGAATCACTTTTTCCATAGGAACAACAATCTGCCCTACATAATCATTCAAATCTTGGTATTGAATTTCTCTTTCAATATAATCTTTTACCTTGATCTCTTGTCCAGATACGGTTTTGATTACATACCATTTTTTTTCACTCATGATTCTTATTATTACTAAACGGATTAATTACTTACTAATTATCTTAGTGTTTCATAGATTGTATACAGCGATTTCGCAAATACCGAATCAACTATATACAAAAATATAGCTAACAAAATAGTAGCTATTGTAACAATCATCGTATCTTTCTGAAGCTGAGCCCATGTAGGCCACGTAACGTGTTCTCTGAACTCTGAATAAGATTCTTTAACGTATTGTACGATTTTCATATCGTTGTAAATTAGCACGGGCACAAGGATTCGAACCCTGATCAACGGTTTTGGAGACCGCTATTCTACCATTGAACTATGCCCGTAGAATAAAAAAGAGGTAGTCTTTTATAAAGAAGACTACCTACTTCTTATGTATTATAATGGAATAATTTCTTATTCTAAGATTTCAGTTACCTGACCAGCTCCTACTGTTCTACCTCCCTCACGGATTGCAAAACGTAAACCACTGTTTAATGCGATAGGTTGTAATAAATCAACGGTAATCGTTAAGTTATCCCCTGGTAATACCATCTCTACTCCTTCTGGTAAGTGGATCTCTCCAGTTACGTCAGTTGTACGAACGTAGAATTGTGGACGGTATCTGTTGTGGAAAGGTGTGTGACGACCTCCTTCTTCTTTTGTTAAGATATAAACCTCCGCTTTGAATTTTTTGTGTGGAGTTACAGATCCCGCTTTCGCGATTACCATACCACGACGGATATCAGCTTTCTCAACACCACGTAGTAATAAACCTACGTTATCTCCTGCTTCACCTCTATCTAAGATTTTACGGAACATCTCTACCCCTGTTACAGTTGAAGTCATTTTCTCTTCACCCATACCAACGATATCAACTGCATCACCTGTGTTAATAACACCTGCTTCGATACGTCCTGTTGCTACAGTACCACGTCCTGTAATAGAGAATACATCTTCTACTGGCATTAAGAATGGTTTGTCTGACTCACGAACTGGTTGTTCGATCCAAACATCAACAGCAGCCATAAGCTCTAATACTGTATCAACCCATTTTGGCTCACCGTTTAATGCACCTAATGCAGATCCTTGGATAACTGGAGTATTGTCACCGTCGTACTCGTAAGAAGACAATAAGTCTCTAACTTCCATATCAACTAATTCTAATAACTCTTCGTCATCAACCATATCAACTTTGTTTAAGAAAACAACGATACGAGGAACGTTTACCTGGCGACATAATAAGATGTGCTCACGTGTTTGAGGCATTGGACCATCAGTAGCAGCTACTACTAAGATACCACCATCCATTTGTGCTGCACCCGTTACCATGTTTTTAACATAATCCGCGTGACCAGGACAATCTACGTGTGCGTAGTGTCTGTTCGCCGTTTCATATTCTACGTGAGATGTATTAATTGTAATACCTCTTTCTTTTTCTTCTGGAGCGTTATCTATCTGATCAAAAGCTTTTGCTTCTGAAAATCCAGCATCAGCTAATACTTTAGTAATTGCTGCAGTCAAAGTGGTTTTACCATGGTCAACGTGACCAATAGTACCAATATTTAAGTGCGGCTTGTTACGTTGAAAGGTTTCCTTTGCCATGTTACTTTTTATTAATTTCTATTGTTATACTTAAATTAAAAATATTTTATAATGATTTAATAAAGGCTAAAAAACCTTTACTTATAAAGTATTTTCCCAATTTGAATGAGCTTTCTCAGCTATCTGAGCCAACGATGGGATTTGAACCCACGACCTCGTCCTTACCAAGGACGCACTCTACCCCTGAGCTACATCGGCCAAAATTAGAGCGGGAAACGAGACTCGAACTCGCAACATTCAGCTTGGAAGGCTGACGCTCTACCAATTGAGCTATTCCCGCCTCTCTATTAAAGCTTTGCAAATTTAAAACTTAATTTGAATTCACAAAATCTTTTTAAACTAATTTTTAGTTCAAAAGAAACGTGGGGAGAGCAGGATTCGAACCTGCGAAGGTGAAACCAACGGATTTACAGTCCGTCCTCGTTGGCCGCTTGAGTATCTCCCCTTGTTTGTATTTAATGGTGTTCTTTTTTAAAAAAATAGAGCCGATGGAGGGACTCGAACCCACGACCTGCTGATTACAAATCAGCTGCTCTAGCCAACTGAGCTACATCGGCATTTTTAAAATCTTGAACTATTGTTAAAGAACAGTCCGTTACCAAAAGTATATCTTTGTATAACGGACTGCAAATTTACGTAGTTTTTTGAATTAACCAAATTTTTGAATCATTTTTTCGATTAATTTATTGTTACGTTTAACGATCGTTTATTTTCTCTTTTTTTCGAATCACCAATCTCTTTAATGTATCCACCGCTAAATCAATTGATTCCTCGAATGATTCACCAATTTTATTAACCACAATATCATCGCCTGGAACCTCTAAACGAATATCCACTGATTTGTTATTTTTTTCAGAGATATTCTCCACTTTTAAGAAAACTTGAGCACCGATAATGTCGTCTGATAAAACCGATAGTTTTGATAATTTTTTCACTAGGAACTCCTCTAAACCGGGTTTAGCATCAAAGTTAACTGCTTGAACGTTAATTGTCATAAATCTTTTCGTTTTTTACTCTCCCTAGGGTGAGCTTGATTAAACACTTTTTTTAGATTCTCTATGCTCCCATGGGTATAGACTTGGGTCGACGACAAACTTGAATGCCCTAAGATATCCTTCACTGCATTCAGATCTGCACCAGCATCTAACATATGGGTCGCAAAAGAGTGCCTCAACATATGAGGACTTTTCTTGCTCTTTTCACTGATTAAACTAAGGTAATATTTTACTTTTGAATACACAAGCTTATCGTACAAAGGTTTCCCTTTTTCGGTGACAAAAACCGCTTCAATCGGGTGAATTCTTAATTGATCTCGCAACGCTTGATATTCTTTTATTTTAGCCAACAATGGGGCAGCAATGGGGATAATACGCTCTTTATTTCTTTTTCCCAACACCTTAATGCTCAACGTATTTTCATCGATATTTTTCTGTGTTAAAGTAATTAACTCTGCCCGGCGGATACCGGTTTGGTACATCAACTCGATCATTAAACGATCGCGAATCCCATTGAAATCATCTGAAAAAAACGCATCATTTCCCAAAAGGCTTTCCATCTCTTGTTTGGTAAAAGGTATAATCACCTCCTTGGTTTGCTTTAAAGATTGAATTTGCTCGATTGGATTCACCTCAAGGACACTTTCTTTGATTAAATAGCGGTAATAGCTGCGCAGAGCACTTAGCTTACGGTTAACGGTGCGCTCTGTCTTACCATCTTGTGACAAGACCATCATAAACGCGCGAATATGGTTACGCGAGGCACTGTGCATCGTTTGCTCGCCTTCTTCTGATTCATAAAAAATTAAAAAATCGTCGAGATCACGACGGTAACTAACAACAGTTAAAGGAGAAAAGTTTTTCTCCAGCAGTAAATAATCTAAAAAGGGTTGAATGTATTGCATAAAAAAACCTATTTATCAAAGTTAGTACTTTCATAAATAGGTTAACAGAAATTATAGAGAATTTCTTTATAAGGTAAATAAGATCTAAGCCTCTTCCTTCTCGATTAAAGCTTGTTTGTAGATTGCTCTACTCATTTTAATACGTTTTGTAACCGAAGGCTTAATAAACTGTTGACGCGCTCTTAGCTTACGTACAACTCCTGTTTTATCAAATTTTCTTTTGTATTTTTTTAGAGCTCTTTCGATTGACTCTCCGTCTTTTACTGGTATAATCAACATAATTTTATCTATTTCTTTTTAAGATTGCAAATATACAACTCTTTCGATAGTAACCAAATACTTTCTTATTAATCTTTTAAAATATTTCTTCCAATAACCAATTTCTGAATCTCGGTTGTCCCCTCTCCAATGGTACATAACTTCGAGTCTCTGTAGAATTTCTCTACGGGGAAATCTTTGGTATATCCGTAACCTCCAAATATTTGAACGGCTTCGTTTGCCACTTTCACACAAGCTTCTGAGGCGTAATATTTACACATTGCACCAATAGTGGTCATGGGTTGTTTATTATTTTTTAAGAAACTCGCTTTGCGAATTAATAATTCTGATGCTTCAATTTCAGTGGCCATTTCTGCTAATTTGAAATTGATTGCTTGGAAATTGGCAATCGCTTGGCCAAATTGATGACGTTCTTTGGCATATTTTAAAGACGCATTGTAAGCGCCTTTTGCAATTCCTAAACTAAGAGCTGCTATAGAAATTCTTCCACCATCTAAAATGGCTAAGGCTTGTTTAAAACCACCCCCTACTTCACCTAAACGGTTCGCATCGGATATACGTACATTATCAAAAATTAATTCAGCTGTTTCCGAAGCACGCATCCCTAATTTATTTTCTTTTTTTCCTGAAGTGAATCCTGGTGTTCCTTTTTCGATTACAAAGGCAGTCGCATTATTGGCTTCTCCTTTTTCACCGGTACGGGTCATCACAACAGCAATATCTCCTGAGATAGCGTGTGTAATAAAGTTTTTTGCACCATTAATAACCCATTCATCACCTTCTTTACGCGCTGTTGTGCTCATACCACCAGCATCAGATCCTGTATTGTGCTCAGTTAGACCCCAAGCACCAATCCATTCGGCGGTTGCTAATTTCGGAATCCAACGTTTCTTTTGTTCTTCGTTACCGAACGTTAAAATGTGGTTTGTACATAAAGAATTATGGGCTGCAACTGATAAACCAATTGAAGGATCAACTTGCGAGATTTCGTCGACAATACTAACGTATTCATCATACCCCAATCCGCTTCCACCTAATTCTTCTGGTACTAGAATCCCCATGAATCCCATTTTCCCAAGCTCTTTAAACACTTCTACTGGAAAAGTTTGCGCTTCATCCCACTCCATAATGTGTGGTTCAATATGTTGTTTGGCAAATTCCCTTGCTGATTGTGCAATCAAACTTAAGTTTTCATTGATTAAAAAATCCATTTCTTTGAGTTTTATTTTAAGACTTTCAAAAGTAACAAAATAAATACACAATCTTCTTCTTATTTAAAAAAGGATACGGCTCTGGTTTTTTATTTTATTTTTAGACGATGCAATCGGTTGTCTTGTTTTACATAAAAATCGTCGGATAAATTTTGTCAAACATTAAAATAAACAATATTGTTTAATGGTTTTTTTTGAGCTTTTAAAAAACAAACTATATGACTGATTATTAGCAAAATAACTCATCAGATAAACTCTTATTTATTTTCACTAAAAACAAAGCAGATGTGGTCTTTTTAAGGTAGTAAAATCATTGAAAATAACAACTGATTTTATTCATAAGTGGTTAATGATTTTGCGCATTTTAATTCGGACAAATTAGTCCGTCATTTGTACTAAGAAATTATAAAACAATCTATCATGAGAAAACATATATTATTGGCAGGTGCTTTATTTACATCATTAATGGCTTTCGGACAAGAGGCTGGTGAGTTGCACATGCGTATTAGAGCAACAGGAGTTGTCCCTATGGAAGACGCCAATGTAGGTGTTATCGGTGGAAATGTAGCCGTAACCAATAACCTTATTCCAGAAGTAGATTTAACTTACTTCTTTACAAAAAATATTGCAGCAGAATTAATTCTTGGAACTTCTAAACACGAAGTTGTCGCGGTAAACACCTCTTTAGGTAATGTAGATTTGGGTCGTGTAATGTTATTACCTCCAACCCTTAACTTACAATACCACTTCTATCCGACTGCCAATTTAAAACCGTATGCGGGTATCGGATTAAACTACACCATATTTTATGACGAAGGTGCCGGAAAAGGGCGCAATGCTGCTGTCACAAAAGTGGATTATGAAAATAAATTAGGTTATGCTTTCCAATTAGGTTTTGATTATAAAATCAACGACCGTTTATACTGGAACGTAGACGTTAAAAAAGTATACTTAAAAACAGATGTTGATGTATACACAAATTTAGGTGTCGATGTACCTGCAAAAGTGGATTTAAATCCATGGATGTTCAGTACAGGGATTGGGTTTAAATTATTTTAACCAACCTATAAACTACAACTTACTCAAAAGGATTTCTATGGAAGTCCTTTTTTTTGTTTTAAAAAGTCCTGATTCAAAGGATTTTTTTATTAAGAATAGCTAAGGTCATTTATTGATACAGTGCATAATAAATTGAAATTACGTTGTTTTTCAATTGAAGATTTTTATTTAAACGCAGGACTTGCGGCAGGGATAGCAGCGGCATCCTTTGCTGCCAGCTCTATTCTCCATCAACCGAGATGCACTTGCAGCAAAGATAGAGCGAATAGCCCGGCGCGAAGCGGCCGCCCAAATAAACAAATGGTCTTATTTACAAGCCAATTGACAGTTATCGGGTTCTATGTGGATAAGTACATTCGCCACCAAAGGCATTTCTTTTATAATGGCGTCTTTTACGTGGTGTCCTATTTCGTGGCCTTCAACCACAGGAATACTCCCTTTAACAATTAAATGTAAATCGACGTAATAACTCATACCCGATTTACGAATATGGCATTTTTCGGTGGCGATCACCCCATCCACTTTTAAGGCGATGATACGTACTTGCTCTTCTTCGGCTTCGTATAAATGCTCATCCATAATTTCCCCCAAGGCTGGTCTTAGAATGCGGTAGGCATTATAAAGAATAACACCCGAAGCAACAAGGGCAGCTACATCATCGGCCGCTTCCCAACCATCGCCCATCACAAGGGAAATGGAAATCCCTATAAAAGCCATCAGCGACGTAATCGCATCGCTTCGGTGATGCCAGGCATCGGCTTTTAAAGATGAACTGTTGGTGATTTTACTTTTCCGCATCACATATTGGTAAGAGAATTCTTTAAAAAGAATTATGGCTCCTAAGACCAATAAGGTAAACGGTTTTGGTTGACTGTGGGGTGTAAGAATATTCTCGATACTTTCTTTGGCAATAATTCCTGCAGAAATAACTAAGAAAGAAACCACGAGTATGGTAATTAGCACTTCTGCTTTTCCGTGTCCGTAAGGATGGTTTTCGTCGGCTGGACGCGATGAATATTTTAAACCAAAGAAAACAAAAATAGATGAAAAAATATCAGTAGTGGATTCTATGGCATCTGCAATTAAGGCGTACGAATTTCCAAAATAACCTGCTGTAAATTTAATTACCGCAAGCGCTGCGTTTCCAATAATACTAAAAACCGAAGCTTTAATAGCCGTTTCTGTGTTGTTCATACCAATAAAATAAGCCTAACAAAGGTATAGGTTTTAAATAGTAAGCGAAGACTTTGCTGACAAAAATTACAAAAAGATATTGCATAGAGCGAAGGCCTACAATCTTTAGATGTTTAAACGCTCATCGACCTTATTTTTAGGGCGGCTCCTAAAGGATCGCGCTATTCGCTCTATCTTTTTTGGGAATGAAATGGAAGGGTTGAATGAACATTTGTCCAAAAAAGGATGCCGCTGCTATCGCTGCCGCAAAACACCGTTTTAATTGGGTAAATAAGTCGATAATTTGAAAAAAAAAGCGTCTCAGATTTATCTGAGACGCTAGAGGAACATCCACTCACTGGTTGTTATTTATTTTTCCAAGAAAGGGTATTTGTAATCTTTCGCTGGAACAAAAGTTTCTTTAATGGTACGTACAGAAACCCAACGCAATAAATTCATTGAAGAACCTGCTTTGTCATTCGTTCCTGATGCACGTGCACCACCAAATGGTTGTTGACCAACAACAGCACCTGTTGGCTTATCATTAATGTAGAAGTTACCCGCTGCATTTTCTAACGCTTTAAACGCGATATCTGTCGCATAACGATCTTTTGAGAAGATAGACCCTGTTAAGGCATACTCTGAAGTTTGATCGACTAATGCTAAGGTTTCTTCGTATTTATTTTCATCGTAAACATAAATGGAAAGAACAGGCCCGAAGATTTCTTCTACCATGCTCTCGTAATGAGGATTAGAAGCTAAGATAACCGTTGGTGTCACAAAGTATCCTTTCGAATCATCGTAGGTACCACCCGCAATAATTTCAGCATCAGAAGACGCTTTTGCACGGTCGATATACCCGGTAATATTCTTGAAAGAAACTTTATCAATTACCGCATTCACGAAGTTAGAGAAATCTTCAGGAGAACCCATCTTAATTTCTTTTAACATCGCTTGCATTTTCTCGTTTACTTGTTCCCATAAGTTAGAAGGAATGTAAGCACGAGAAGCCGCAGAACATTTTTGTCCTTGGTATTCGAAAGCACCACGCACTAAAGCAACAGCAACTTCTGTAGGACAAGCTGATTTATGAACCATTACGAAATCTTTACCCCCGGTTTCCCCAACAATTCTTGGGTAGGTTTTGTGGGTATCGATATGGCTTGCAATACGTTTCCATAAATCTTTAAAGACAGCTGTTGAACCTGTAAAATGAAGACCCGCAAAATCAGGGTGCGATGTACATGTTTCAGCTGTTTCTTGACCACCCGCAATAATCATATTGATTACACCGTCTGGTAAACCTGCTTTTTGGAAAATTTCCATTAAAACATTAGCGGCCAATAATTGTTTATCAGAAGGTCTCCAAACAACAACATTCCCCATCATGGCCATACAAGAAGCTAGGTTACCTGCAATCGCTGTAAAGTTAAACGGCGTAATGGCAAATGTAAATCCTTCCAATGGGCGGTATTCAACTCTATTCCAAACACCATCACCAGAAATTGGTTGATCACCATAGATTTGTGTCATGAACTCTACGTTGTAACGTAAGAAATCAATCATTTCACAAGCGGCATCAATCTCCGCTTGCATGGCATTTTTTGATTGGCCAATCATGGTTGCAGCGTTTAATTTCGCACGGTAAGGCCCTGCAATTAAATCAGCTGCTTTTAAAAAGATGGCTGCTCTATTTTCCCAAGATAGGTTTGACCAAGCTGGACGAGCTGCTAAAGCTGCGTCAATGGCTTTTTGAACATCTTGTTTATTTCCTTTGTAGTAATATCCAACCACATGTTGGTGATCGTGGGGAGGACAAATCGGTAACTTTTCTCCTGTTGTTACTCTTTCAGATCCAATGTACTGAGGAACTTCCATCACCTCATTGAACATTTTTTTATACGCTGCTTGTAATTCTGCTCTTTCGGCAGAACCTGCGGCATAACCTAAGACTTCTTCGTTATGAACGAATGGTAATTGTGCAAATCCTTTTGACATTATTTTTGGTTTATTTGTTACGTATTGACGAATTATTATTCAAATTTACATATTATTTACCAAAGAACGAAAGCTCTAAATGGTTAATAATTTTGAGCATAGTAAGCGAAGTATTGACAATTCGACTTTGCTTCTTTATAGGCTTGTGTTGTTGAATAATTTTTTAATTCTTTAAAATAATTTTTATAGTGCTTTTGTTGGTATTGGTCTATCTGTTGGCGATTATTCCATTCGTTTTCTAATAAAAGATTCAAACCCTTATCGGTTGCCGTTGTATAAAACTTTCCTTGTTCATTTTTAGAAAGTGCAAAAAGAATTTTAGCCTTTAATTCGTTGTCAGTGGTTTTTCCTAAAGCTGTAGTTAAATAGTTTTCAGAAGGCGAAAAACGATCATTAAAAACATTGTGGTAGGCGTAATCTTTGTAATAGAATTGATACTGTTTATTATTGTCTTCAGGTAAACTTCTATAATTATAGGTATTGAACTTTGGGCCGTTTTGATTATTCGTATCGAAACTCAACAACTCTCTAAAATACCCCAGTGTTGTTGTATTGTAATAAAAGTTACCCAATAGATAATTCGCTCTTGCCGCTTGCTCCGATTTTCCATGGGCTAATTTATCTAATTCAATTAAGGCAGTCGTTAGTTCTAATTTGTTCATTTTGTTCTTTATGAACTTAAATTCACTTAGATAAGGTGTGTCCATAACCTCCTCCACTTCACAATTAAAACATTCGATCTTATTATAGCCAAAAATACGGGATGAAATATTCTTATAGCCATCGTATTGCCCAGTAAGCGTAACGGTATTATCTGAATAATAATCGTAGTAGGCGTAATCGGCTTTGGTGACTTCGAAATCAAGACCAATTTTTTGGAATTCTTTCTTTGCCAAATCAAATTTTTGTTCCCGTAAATAAAGTGTGCCTTTATAGTTGGCCAAATATTCGGTTAATGTTGCTTTGTTTTTCTTGTGGGTCTTTGTATCCAAATCCCAATACGAGATACCGACATTGGAAAACAAATACTTTTCAAAGTTTGTTTTGTTTTTCTTGGCATTAAATTTCTCTAAATCTTCTAACAATGCCCAATCGGGGTTAGATCCAAAGGCGTCGATCCCATTGTGCAACAAAAATGCTTTTGCTTTATCCCCTTGCATAAAATACCGGTTAGCCAGTACGTCGACCACGATATTTTTATAACGCATCTGTTGTTCCTCTTCGGCAGGATTTTGCCATTGATTCTCAGGAAGAGGAGAATAGGTGAAGTTGATCAAATGACCATATTTGGCCATTAATTGGTCTTCGAAAGCCGGCGTTATGGTTTTTATTTCAAAAATTTCAATTAACATTGAAATGGCATTTTTCTGATCCTCTAAGGCTTTATCGGTTGTTTTTACTTGGGTCAAGTAATTTTTAGCGCTTTTAAAATCCTTCGAGATCAGTGATAAATAAGATAATGACAGATTCCAATACGCTTTATCTTTCGTTATACTCGCCTGATTTTTCGCCATCTCAATGGCCTCATTTAAACTAAAAGCCAAAGGTTGATAATCTGAATAATCCGAGATAGACATTGTCGGGATAAATAAATCGGGTGCTTTCTTCTTTTGCTCATCCTTACGCCAATACCAAGGGTTCATTGACTGGCGTAAATATTCTCGCTCTAGTAAGTTGATACTTCGTGCAAATAACACTTTGGCTTGTACGGCATCTGCATCTTTCTCTACAATTTTTTTCATGGCTGCCAAAGGATTTGAAAAATCCTTATAACCAATCAGCAAATATAAATCGCTTCGCTCTTGGTTAGTTTTGGCTTTTTTCAATAGTTGTTGATAATCCAAATCTTGGGTTACACGCATGGAACTATATGCGCTTAATTTACGGTCATTTGAATGAGAAAACACTTCAAAGAAATCGTAATTGGCTTGAATAAAATTATCTAAAGCACGCTCTGCACCTGCCTTTTGATCTAAAGCATAATAGTACATTACATTTTTAATCCCTAAACTTTCAACATACTCATTGAAATAGGTTTTGGCCTTGGCAAAGTCGCGTGTATAATGAGCCCAGCGCACTAACTGATAGCCATAACGCATTTTCATTTCCTTATCCGTTTCGGCGTTCCAACTTTTGATTAAAACATTGATTACTTTATTTGAATCGAGTTGTTTAGCTGTCTTTTCAGGGCGGGATACATAAGACCATTCGTCGTTGTCTATATAATAATACGCCATAAAAGGTTCTAAGTATTTCGCATAAGACAAATACAACAAGGCTTGTTTATTTTTTTTTGACCAAGCTGCTGTAGCAAATTTTAACTGAGCATTCTGAACGGATTGTCCTTTTATTAATTGATCTACTTCTTCTTTCTTTGCTTTAAACACGAGATATTCGGCTTGCGCATAAGAGATATCCAACGATTTTTGCCAAGCAGAAATATTTTCATTGGGGGCATTGGTGGTATCTGAAAAAAAGGCTTCATCCATCGTCATTAAAAATGGCGTGTATTGGGGCGCTTGGATAAGCGTTTGCGAAAATAGATTATAATAGTAATAATCTTCTCCACCCCCGTCAGCACAGGCTAACGCTTGTTGGGTAGCAAAAACCAATGATAGGGTAACAAAAAGTTTTTTCATGGTAGTCTATTTAAGGTAATATTTATTGAAGAGTTTTAAAAAACCGTTCATCCAAATGGTAATAAATAAGATGATAAGGATGCGTTAATTTTTGGTCTAAAAACTGTTTCATTTCGTCTAATACAGCTGGGGAAACCGTTTCTACTTTAACGGTAAACCCTTTGCTGATGTATAATTTCTCAATAAAGAAGTCGTCATAAGCTTGGTATAAGCCTTCGCCTATTTTCTTTACAGGTTGATTTAGCAAATTTTGCTCCGAAAAGGAATTCACTAACCTTACTTTTCCTAAATGGTTGGTGATAATGGCCCATGAATAAATAGGCAAGGCGATATCTAATTCAATAGGGTAGCTTTCTATGTTTTGCAAGTAGTCTTTGGCAATACCCACATCAAGAATTGAATTTTTTGTAGAACCCTCTGTGGGATTTTCTGTGGCATAACACATTAGAACCATTTTATCTAGCGGAGGCACCCCCTCTTTCTTTCTGAATTTAACTTGATGCAAGCGCAATGTTGCTGATAATTTCTTCTTGGAGACTTTTTTTAATTCCTCTAAAAAATAAAAATAATGGTCTTTGGTTGACGCGGTCCAATCACAATCGATTTGAATTTCGGAATAATCGCGTAACTCCCCTCTTTCAGCCGTTTCCTGAATAAAGTTAGCGACGTTCTTGGCTAATTGAGCTACTTGCGTTCGGTTGGTATCGGCAAATGTTCGGTTGGTTATAAACACGGTTGGAACGTATTCAAGGGTTAGTTGATCGTCGGCCTTGAAGTTTTGAATAAGCCCAATGGGTTGGATTTTTCCATGGATTTTATCGACATCAAAGAAACGGGTATATAGACGCCCAACTTTAAGTTCCGCCACTTTTTGTTTTTCGAACGAAGAGATGGAATAGAGGCTTCGCCAATAGTAAAAATCGATGGGATGTTCTTCTTTGGTCGAGCTACACCCCAAAAGACTGATTATCAATAAAAAGAATACTAATACTCTTGGCATAAAAGGTTGTTTTTTATAAATCAAAAATACAACAATTCAATTCTTATAAAAAACGAGGAAACAAATTTGCCTAAAAAAACCATTTCATTTGAAATGGTTCTCAATAAGATATCTAATTAACGGCGAGAATTCCCTACGCCATAACCAATTAACACATCGTAACGAGCGCCCCATGGTCTGTAATAGAATAAGGATTGGTAGGCGTTTTCGGTTTGCCAAAAACTCCCGCTTACATAACTCGGCTCTATTTTATTGGTTTTATTGTTTTTCACCACATAGTGGTAGTTATAATACCCTTGTTTTAAAAAAATTTCATTCACCCAAAGGCCTGTTTCGTCTTTTTTCAAACGCGATTCTTCGGTAATCATCCAATTGTTAAAAGCTCCGACCACATAAGGTGTGAATTGACCATTCTGATCTTCAAAATCATCCAAGGCAAAGTACACCCAACCATAATCTGCTTCTGACGCAGCCATGTACTCATTACCGTAACGGTTATTACGAATATAAAAGTTTCCGTTTACATCGGGATAATCGTCATAAGGTAAATTGTACTTCGGGAAGTCCACCCGTAAAACACTGTGGTATGTACTGTCTTTACGGAAACTTTTCTCGGTTGTCATCGCCGGAACTTCAAGGTTTTTGGTATCAAACCAATTGTATTCTGCTCCACCTTCGAACAAGATGTCGGTTCCATTGTACATTAATTGATTGGTTCTAGAAAAACTTGGGCGGTTCATTGTTAAGCTCTCTTCCCAATTGTTGTTTTTCATGATGAATAACTTTGCCCCATCGGGTGATTCGGTTAAATTCTGAGTTCCACTACTCACCTGCACTTGTACTCGTTGATTGAGATCGGCTTGGGTTGGGTTATTATACCGAGAAACAGATACACCTACATCGGCCGAATTCTGGTGGACCGCAAAACGTTTGGTAAAAATCGGTTTGTTTTCGTCTTTCAAGAAAACTTTCAGCAGATAATTACCCGACAATTTTAAACTCATTTCTTGGTTGGGGAACTGCAATTGATAATTGGTGAATTTTTGATAGGTATTAAACGAGTTCTTGTGGACTTTAATATAATCGGTACTATACCCATTTAGGTACTCAGAGTCGAAGATGCCTGAAGGAGACCAATCGGCATTGCGGTGTTCTACTTTATACTGATAACGTTTATAGCCTGCCTCTAAATCATCAAACAAAAACAACAGATATTCTCTCGACCCTAATTTAATGATCGGTGTATTATCATTGGTCTGTGGATTGAAAACCATCACCGTTTTAATCGATGCTGACGGTTGAATTTCTATGTTTTGTCCTATTGCTAGAGAACCAAATCCCAACAAAATAGTACTCAAAAATAATTTCACCATAGTATAGTATCTAAACAGTTAATAGCGCTAAAGATAGAAATTCGCCCTTACTTATAAAAATGGAGTTTTCGTTGATATACATATTAAGGAAGAATAGGATAAAAAAATCCTAATCTGTCGTTAAAATGTTGTATTAAGAAAATATAAATTATTAATAAAGAGCAAACATGATCTCATCAAATTTTCGTATATTTAAGGTAACCTAATGTAAAACACATAAGTAAGTTATCAAATACGTATTTAAAAACCGCAATTATATGGAAAATAAAACAATGAAAGCTGCAGTAGTAACTGAATTTCACAAACCATTAGAGATTAAACAAATGCCGATACCTACGCCTGGACCAGAAGACGTATTGGTGAAGATGATGGTGACAGGAGTCTGCCATACCGATTTACATGCCGTGCATGGTGATTGGCCAGTAAAACCTCAACTTCCTCGAATTCCTGGACATGAAGGGATTGGGGAAGTTGTGGCTTTAGGAAACAATGTAAAAAATTTAAAGTTGGGTGATATTGTTGGTATTCCTTGGTTACATACCGCTTGTGGGTACTGTGAATACTGTATTACTGGAAGAGAGACCTTGTGTGAATCTCAGCAGAACTCTGGGTATTCGGTCGATGGGTCCTTTGGTGAATACGCCCTGATGGATGCCCGTTATACCATTGTCGTACCCTCTGAAGTTGATCCCATTGTTGCTGCACCTTTATTTTGTGCGGGTGTAACCACTTACAAAGCGCTTAAGGTATCGGGTGTTAAACCAGGTGAATGGGTTTCTATTGTGGGTGTTGGTGGCTTAGGTCACGTGGCTATTCAATATGCCAAGGCCATGGGAATGAAAGTTATTGGCGTTGTTCCTCCGAATGATCCAAGTGGAAAATTAGCCAAAGAGTGTGGTGCAGACTTGGTTTACGATGGTCCTGGTGATCAGGCAGGGGAATGGATTAAAGAACGTACCCAAGGCGGTGTGCAAGGCGTTATTGTAACAGCTGTTGCAAAAGCCCCTTTTTCACAGGCATTGAAATCGATTAAACGGGGTGGAAAGGTTGTTCCAGTTGGTTTACCGCCCGAGTCAATGGAGATTTCTATTTTTGATACCGTATTAAACGGTCATGAAATAGCGGGATCGATTGTTGGAACGCGAAAAGATTTAATTGAGACATTGGATTTTGCGAGAAATGGACAAATTAAACCCGTGATAACGGTGAAGAAATTAGAAGAGATTAATGAAATCTTTGACGATATGCTCGCCGGTAAAATCAATGGCCGTGTGGTGATTGATTACAGGGATTAAGCAAATACATGACATATAAAAAGGCGGCCAATGGCCGCCTTTTTGTTTAGGTAGATAGCTTATTTTTTAATTAATTTCTGTTGAAAAGACGAACCATCGGTTAAAATAACCTGAATTAGATACGTTCCTTTAGGTAAAGCTTCTAGGTTAACTTGCTTTGCAGTGCTCTCTAACAATCGAGCGCCTGATACGTTAAAAATAGTGATCCGTTTTATAGGGCTTGGTGCATCGATATGGACCACGGATGATACGGGATTCGGATAAATTGCAATCGTCTTTTTACCAGGATCTTCAATTCCTAATTTCTCGGTGTTCACCAATAAATTAACTTTCCCTGTAGGCATTTTGGTCGCACTGATAAAATTTGAAATATTGATATAATACATCACATCATGAATGGATTGATCAATTCCTATGGTATGCGTTTGATTGGTTACAGGAGATGATTTAGTCGCTACACAAGTCAATTGATCAGCAAATTGAGGATATTTTTGTTTTTCTGCTTCGGTTAATGTTCTATACACATCAATCCGTGCATCCCAAGGACCAGATGCAATTGATCGAATAGCGAATTGTTTACCCGTCCCTTTAAAAGAAGCCCAAATACCATCGTCTGCGTAGGTGGTTGAAGTAAGATTCACCCCTTCTAAATTGATAACTGCTCCATCTGAACAAGTCGTTACAACATCCTCTAGGGACATGTTGGTACGATTGGTATAACCTGACGTATCAAAAATTTGATTAAAATCGAATTGATCGATAAAAAAGGCCGTTTCCTTCGTATCATTGGCAGGAACATCACCAGCTGTACTTAAACAAATGGAGAAGCCCGAATCTGTGGCTGAGCTTCCTCGTGTAAATAACCGAATGAAGTAAATTTCACCAATTTCTAAATTATCCAATATAGCCGTTTCTTCATCGATGCATTCTTTTTGAATAATCGCATAGGGAGAACCATGGTATAAGGTCATATATAAATCATTGGTAGCATTTTCATCAGGAGTCACCTGAACGATATGGCGTTTAGCTTGGGCAATAAAAGAATACCAAACATCATTATTGGGGTTAGCCGAAGTATCACAATTAAATTCATCGACCGATTGAGACGCCTGTTTAAAAGTCCCTTTTGTTCCGCCTTCACAAAACATTCCATCGGTAATATTCAATACCGTTGCTCCATGTATTTCGTCATTGACAGGAGGCGTAGTCGTTTTAAATGAACTTTCGGTGCAGTTTATGGCTTCACCTGCTTGATTCAATGGGACGACCTTTATATAATGTACCGTATCCCCTTGCAAATTTGCTTTCAACTTATAGTGGGTTGCATTGGTCACTTTCTCGCCAGTGACGATGTTATAATCGCCTGAATTTGTACCTATATAAACCAAATAGCTATCTGCTCCACCTACAGCCTCCCATTGTATTGGCGTGTCTACAGGAACATTTTGGCTGTTCGCCATCGGTCCAGTGATCGTTGTACACTGAGGTAGATCTTGTGAAGATTGGAAAATGGTTAAATTATCGAAATACATATAAAAGTTATTCGGAATAGTCTCATTCAAAAGACCGGCGGTCGTTTTCACCTTAAGTCTGAAGTCAGCATTTTCAGGTACCTTCCCTCTTTCTAGTTCGAACGTTGAATGAACAATGGGTTGTTCGGTATTGGCATTGGGATCATTCGCTTCTGTATAAGTCACAGGATTTCCTAAATCTATCCATGTTTCCCCTCCATCGATGGTATAAAAGAATGTGACTGTGGCGTTGATGGCCGCATCTGAAAACCGATGTGCTCGGGTAGATATCGTTATTTTAACCGAATTACCATTTGAATTCAGTAATGCATTGGTTGTAAACTCAGCGATTGGGTTAGGTGTTGAGGCCGTAGCGCTCAAAGATTTACGCATGGATTTATTTCCTTTTAGAGGAGAAATACCATTGGTTAACCAACCTGTTTTCCCTACATATGTCCAGTCTTTAGGAACAGCGGTGCCTTCAAATTGTTCATCTAAAGCAATCTGTCCATATGAAAGGCTGAAAAGGGAACATGCGCATAAAATGTAAAATTTTCTCATATTAATTCATATTTAGTGATTCAATAATAAGAAATAAAAGAATATAAAACTATAAAAATCAATAAATAGCGTTAATTAAACTGCATATATCACAAATGATAGATAATTAACATATTTTAAATAATAAATTGTGAAAATATTTCATAAACTTAATTCGTATTTAAACGTAAAGTAAGCGAAAAATGAGCGTATCAAGGGCGACTTCATTAAGGATATTTAATAATTAAAAGGAAGTTGATTCATGCGTTGGATTGCGGCAGGGATTTCTATGGTTTCACCAAATTAAAAATGTTTTTTTTTTACGTTTAATGCTAGTTTGATCTTTTTCTCTTTTATTAACAATGAATAGCCATTTCATTTTGCATTAATTTCGTGCTATATTTATAATCTTTGTCATAAAACCGATTATCTCTAATACATGCAAATACTCTCAATATTAACTTGTTACGAATAGCATTAATGACCGACATTTTATTTTTTCCTTCTTCCGTTTTTCGTAAATAATATTCACGTAAATTCCCTTCACTCCGTATACAAGACATGGCTGCCATATGCAAAAGTGTTTTCATCTGGTGGTTAGCCATTTTAGAAACTTTTGCCTTACTACTTACACTGCTCCCTGACGTATAGCTAAAAGGAACTACTCCTGCGTAACATGCAAATTTTTTAGCTTCCAAAAAAGCTGAAAACTCGTTCGTCATCATAATCATATTAGCTGCAGTTACGGGTCCCATTCCGACAACAGAGTTAATAATTTTATATTGATTGAACATTTTTTCGTCCGACTTTATCAATCGGTCTATTTCCCGCTCAATACGTTTCAGATCAGTCTCCAGTCCATTCAATGTGTTTTCACACAGTGATTTAAGTAGAGCAAGATCTTCCTCGTTTTTATATTCTTTTTCACCTAAAGCTCCTGATAATTGTTTCTTTAAACTAACCAATTGCTTACGTCTATTAATCAGTTCCTTTAACGTCTTAACTAGTGCTCGTGGTTCTTGATAAGCTTTATAATCATCCTTATTTTTATAGGCAAATTGAGCTATTCGTTGAGCATCTACTTTATCGTTTTTACCCCGTTTTAAACCTTGTGATTTTTTGATATGGTTTCCGTTTTCAAGCCATAAATTAAGGTTCAATAACTGAGCACTATTGATTAAAAATTGAGTATAAACTCCTGTAAATTCAGCACAGACAATGCTCTGACTTAAATCTACACCTCTCTTATTTAGGGACTTAAAAAAGGTCTTAAGACTGGTCGGAGTATTATTGATTTGCTCATGAAATAAAAACGAATTCTGTTTATAAATAGCAATATCTAACGTTTTTTTAGAGATATCAATACCAATGTAATGCGTTACTTTTTCTATATTTGTCATATCTTTTATGATTAAGATTACATTTTAAACACTTTCAATTCTCTGATAATAGGTCTTTCCTAAATTTCTATTTGAAGCTTGTTTAAAAAACTAGTAAAGGATTAAATCCCTGCATAAGTCTTAAAACTTGGATAGAAGCTAAAAGCGCCTTTACTAGTTGTAATCTTGATTAAACAATACTCTAATTTATTAATCTTTTTTATTTATACAAACCTAAGAGATAGGAGCAATTGTTTGAGCTTTTTGGTGGAGTGAAACGGAGCGAAAAAGCGAGTGCGGATAGCCCGGCGCGTAGCGGCCGCCCAAAATGATATTAAAAAAGGCTATCTCTTCAGATAGCCCTTTTGAAAACGTTCTTTAGAACAACGCTGGGTATTTTGTAGGATTTGCTTCATGCATTAATCCATATATTTTTTCGACCATATCGTCGGCAGAAGGTTTAGAGAAATAATCTCCATCGGTTGCATACGGTGGACGGTGGGCTTTAGCCGTAATCGTCATCGGTTGGCTATCCAATTGGAAGTATCCTCCTTGTTGCTCGATAATTTGCTGTACCAAGTAAGCGGTTGCTCCACCAGGAACATCTTCATCGATCACCACCAAACGGTTGGTTTTTGCTAAACTTTTTGCTACTTGTTTTGCATGATCGAAAGGCAATAACGATTGGGCATCGATGACTTCTACATCGATTCCGATTTGCGCTAATTCTTTGGCCGCTTCCATAACGATACGCCATGTTGATCCGTAGGTGACTACTGTGACATCGGTTCCTTCTTTGGTAATCTCCACTTCACCGATTGGTGTTGTAAATTCACCCATATTGGTTGGCATTGCTTCTTTAAGACGGTAACCGTTAAGGCTTTCTACAACAATGGCTGGTTCATCGCACTGCATTAAGGTATTGTAGAACCCAGCAGCTTTGGTTAAATCTCTTGGGACTAAAACGTTTACCCCACGAACAAGGTTAAGGATTCCGCCCATAGGAGAGCCAGAGTGCCAAACCCCCTCTAAGCGGTGACCACGTGTACGAATAATAACCGGTGCTTTTTGTCCGCCCTTGGTACGGTAAAGAACCGTTGCTAAGTCGTCGGAAATGCCTTGTAAACAATACAGAATATAATCTAAATACTGAATTTCAGCGATTGGACGAAGACCACGCATCGCCATACCAATTCCTTGTCCAAGAATAGTGGCTTCGCGAATTCCTGTATCGGCAATACGGTGAATTCCATATTTGGCTTGAAGACCTTCTAGACCTTGGTTAACATCGCCAATATTTCCGGCATCTTCACCAAAGATTAGGGCTTTGGGGTATTTTTCGAATAATTTATCGAAATTATCACGAACAACCACGCGACCATCTTCGTAAGTTAATTCATCGGGAAAAGCAGGCGCTACTTGGGTAACTTCTTGGGCTGTACCCGAAAGAAGATGAGACGAATAAATGGCCTCTTCTTTTACCATTTGTTGCTGGTACCATTGAACTAAGGTTTGCTTGGCTGTCATTTGCTCGCCACGTGTAATACGCATAATTTTACGTATGGCGGTGTATATATCGCGTTTGAAAGGTGTTGTTTTCTTTTTAAGGCCCTCGATTTCTAATTGAATAAAATCGCGGTTTGTGCTTTCTGTAGCGACTGGATCTAATAAAGCAATTGCTTCATTTTTTAACGCAATGATTGGGTTGAGGTAAGCATCCCACGTTCTTTTTTGTTCAGCTTTAACTTGTTGTTTAACTTCGGTTTCTAAAAGCGTTAAATCATCTTCTGAGATCAATGCTTCTGGACCAGTTTCCCCAAATTTTAAAATCCAATTTCTGAACTGTAAGATTCCGTCGTATTCTTTTTCCCAATCTAAACGTTCTTCAGATTTGTAACGTTCGTGAGATCCGGAGGTTGAGTGACCTTGTGGTTGGGTACATTCTGAAACGTGAACAATACAAGGAATATGATGTTCTCTGGCGAAGTTTTCGGCTTTTTGATACGCTTCTATTAAAGCAGGATAATCCCATGCTTTGACCGAAATAATTTCATAGCCTCTTTCGTTTTCATTGCGTTGAAAACCAGACAACAATTCGGAAAGATTTGATTTGGTACGTTGGAATTTTGCGGGAACGGAGATTCCATAGCCATCGTCCCAAATAGAGATAATCATAGGAACTTGTAAAACACCACCGGCGTTTACTGTTTCCCAGAAATGACCTTCTGAAGTAGAGGCATCTCCAATGGTTCCAAATGCGATTTCATTCCCTTGACGAGAGAAATTTTCTTCGGTATCGGCTTGTGTATATTCACGGTAATATTTAGAAGCTTGTGCTAAACCAAGTAAACGAGGCATTTGACCTGCAGTAGGGGAAATATCTGAACTCGAATTTTTTTGTTCGGTTAATTTTCTCCAAGAACCATCTTCGTTTAAAGAACGGGTTCCGAAGTGAGCGGTCATTTGGCGACCAGCAGATGAAGGTTCTTTATCGACATCGGTTAATGCATACAACTGGGCAAAAAAGTTTTCGACAGTTAGTTGACCAATGGCCATCATAAAGGTTTGATCGCGGTAGTAACCAGAGCGGAAATCACCGTTTTTAAAAACACGGGCCATGGCAATTTGCGGAAGTTCTTTTCCATCGCCAAAGATTCCGAATTTAGCTTTGCCTGTCAATACTTCTCTACGTCCTAAAAGACTGACTTCACGAGACATAAAAGCCGTTTTGTAATCTTGAATGATTTGGGCTTTAAATTCTTGAAAAGTGATTTTATTTTCTTCTTTCGTTTCCATTTTATTTGTTTGATGCAACACAAAAGTAACAAAAGATTTGTTACCGAAATGCATTGGAATGTGGTTATGATATTGTCAATAAATGATGGCTAAATTTAGTAATTCCATAATGAATCTCCAAAAAAAAATATTTCGAGTACAATTCAGTATTTTTTGATGGGTATAAAAAAATTGTAACCATTACATTTATAAGCACTTAAAAGAAATATCACATGAAAAAATTACTACTTAAATTACTGATTGTGTTCTTTATAGGGTTTAATTCCGTTGTTAAAGCTCAACAAGTACAAACGCCTGCTTATATAACAACTGTTGAAGGCATTAAGGAATACCGTTTGAAGAATGGTTTACAAGTCCTGTTGCTTCCCGATCAATCGCAGAGCAATATGATTGTAAATATTGTCTACCTCGTTGGCTCTAAGCACGAAGGCTATGGCGAAAAAGGGATGGCCCACTTACTAGAACACATGCTTTTTAAATCGACCAAAAACTTGGGGGATATTAAAACGATGTTGTCTGAAAAAGGCGGTCAAGCGAATGGAACCACTTGGTATGATCGAACCAATTATTACGAAGTATTTCCCTACTCAGAAGAGAGCTTGCGCTGGAGTATAGAAATGGAAGCTGATCGAATGATCAATGCAACACTACTTCAAGAAGATTTGGATACCGAATTCTCGGTGGTCAGAAATGAATTTGAAATAGGTGAAAATGATCCTACGCGTGTTCTTCTGGAACGCATTGTTTCAACAGCCTATTTGTGGCATAATTACGGAAATTCAACGATAGGTTCGAAAGAAGATATAGAACGCGTTACAGTGGCTCAGTTAAGACGTTTTTACGAGAAATATTATCAGCCAGACAATGCTGTATTGATTATTGGGGGAAAATTTGAAGAGGAGAAAGCGTTGAAATACATAGGGGACTATTTTGGAAAAATACCAAAACCAAAACGTACCCTCGATCAAATATTAACCGTTGAACCGCCTCAAGATGGCGAAAAAATAATTGAGGTGAAACGTCATGGCGATAGTCAATCGTTTGGAGCTATGTACCATACCGCATCCTTTAGCGACAAAGACTACGCGGTTTTAAGTGTCTTACAGCAAATTTTAACCATGGATCCTTCTGGGTATTTATACAAGGCATTGGTTAACAACCAAACGGTTAGCCAAATTTGGGCTTTTCAACCCCAGGTGCGGGATGCTGGGTATCTTTATTTTGGGGCAGATATTAACAAAACAAAGGATATTAAACAGACGAGCGAACTAATTCGAAACGAACTCGATAAAATCGCCCACATTGATTACACAGCTGAAGATGTAGAACGCGCTAAAGCCCGATTAATAAAGAATATTGAAAATAGGCAGAATAACACCCTACAATTGGCTCAAAGTTTAACCGAAGCTGTATCTTCAGGTGATTATCGACTGGGATTTATTCACCGCGATCGCATTGAAAATGTGACCAAAGACGATGTAAAAAGGGTGGCTGAAAGGTATTTTAGAGCCAATAACCGTACTATTGGTGTGTTTATACCGACAACTGATGAAATTAGAGTCCGCCCTGATGAGTTATCTAACAAAGCACTTAGCGAACTAACAATCAACTACGAAGGGCGATCTGCCGAAAAAGAAGCGAAACCCTTTGAGGCTTCGATTGCTAACCTCAAAAAGCATTATTCACACGTTAAATTAAAGAACGGTGCTAAACTGGGCCTTATAAACAAAGAAATTAAAGGTGAAAAAGTGATTATCTCCATGAGTATTCCTGTTTCCAACGAGCAACAATTAGCCAGCAAACAGCATATTGGATCTTTAACTGCTCAATTACTCATGGCTGGAACTAAAAAGCTAAGCAAAGAGCAGATAAAAGACCAGCTCGATGCCTTAAAATCGACCGTTTCTTTCAACTTCTCTCGGCAAACGCTGAGCGTTAATATTCAGACCTACAAAAACACATTAGAACAAACGATGCATCTTGTTGGGCAAATTATTCGAGAGCCCATATTTCCAAAGGACGAGCTCGATAAAATGGTTCATCAACGGATAACAGCCTATGAAGAACAATTAAATGATCCGCGCTCATTGGCTTTCAATGAAATTAATCGAATGGCTAGTCCATACCCAACGACCTCGCTCTATTACACCCCTACTTTTGAAGAGATGATTGACCAGTTAAAAACGGTAAAACAAGCCGACTTGATGGATTTCTATCAATCCATATTAGGGGCACAGCATGGTGTAATTTCGGTTATCGGTACAAATGAGATTAAAGCATTAACTACATTATTCAATAAAAGTTTTGGGCAATGGAAAAGCCCGTCAATCTATGTAAAAGCTTACCCAACATTAATACCGACCAAGAAAGTCGATGAAATTAAACAGGTTGCAGATAAAGAAAATGCCGCCGCCATTGGGCGGATTAATTTTAAATTGAATCAAGATCATGTAGACTACCCCGCCTTATTGATGGCCAATGAGATTTTTGGTAGTGGTGGATTCTTGTCGGCTCGTTTACCCCAACGCCTGCGGGAAAAAGAAGGAATTAGTTATGGGGCTGGGGCCTTTATGAGTGCTTCTCAGGATAAGAATAATCAGGCAGGTAGTTGGAGTTTTTATGCTTTCCTCAACCCGAGTAAGCGAACTGCTGTTGAGAATGCCGTAAAAGATGAGATAACAAAAGCCTTAACCGATGGATTTACCGAAAAGGAACTAACGTCGAATCTTGAAAGTTGGAAAGTGAGTCGAAAAACGGCTTTGGGTAATGATTCACGACTTCTATCCCTTTCCAATACATTTTTGTTATTAGGTGTTTCTTTCGATGAATTTGATTTATTGGAAAAGAAAATGGAAAAATTAACCCTTAAACAGGTGAATGATGTTTTTAAAAAATACATTCAATTAGATCAACTATGTTCTTTCTATGTAGGGACATTTTGATATTTAATAGAAATACCTATAAAAGCGATTCAGAATCTGAATCGCTTTTTAGTATAAAAAACAATTATAATGTTAAACGTGGTTTAGTCTAGTGGTTTAGTCTAAACGAATAAATTGTCCATTAGGATCGAAAATTAAATCGATGCTGTTGGTTAATTCAACTTCAAAGCCCATCGTTTTCTTCTCTATTCCTTTCACTTGAGCCAGTGGATAGTTCGTTTTCACATAATCCATGATTGAAGGAAGAATGAATCCGGTTGGTATAGGTAGATTATTTTCTGAATCCACATCTAACCAATTCCCAGCCACATCAAAATCAATTTCCATTCGGTTGGTATATTCAACTTCATAGATTGTCGTTTGAATGGCATTTGGATTAACAATTTTCTTAATGGTTTGAACAGGATAATCGCTGAAAAACTGATTGATAAAATTTTTAGCTGGTTCGGGTAAATTGGCCTCTGTCATTATTTCGGTTGTGGTAGGATGATCATCATCGTTATGGCAAGAGCTTAATGTGAATCCTATGGCAGTACATAGAACAAGTGTGGTGAATATTTTTTTCATTTTCTTTTATTTATCGTATTGTTGGATTAATCATCTATTCTTTTAAAAACGCCTTGGCTATTAAATTCGAGACCAATTCCATTTGAAATTTTGACGTCGTAACCTGAGCGATCTTTCTCTATTTTCGTGATTTGGGTATTTGGAAAACTTCTCTTCACATACTGAAGGATAGAAGTAGGAATAAAAGCTGTAGGAATCGTTTGCAATTCACCATCCACTTCTTCCCAAGCCCCATCGCTCGAAAATTCTATTTTCGTACCATTCGCTAATAAAACATCGTATTCTTTGGACATTAAATAATTTCGATCGAGGGTAACGAATGAAATCGTTTGATTGGAAAAATGTTTATTTAAAAACGACTGTGCTTTTTTAGGCAACTCGTTGGGTGAAATAATTTTATTTTGAGCGGATACTGCAGTGACTAAGAACAAGGCAGCCATAACACTTAAAACTTTGATTTGATTGATTAACTTTTTCATCTTTATTTATTTTGATAGGACAAAGTTGAGAATCAAATTGGGAAAGAAATGGGAATGTTATTTTGTAATCTGAAATTGATGAAGATTATCGACAAAACTATAGTTGATTTGGAGATGAGGAGTTGTGTCGATTATTGATTTTACAATTGATAATCCTAAACCCGTGGAAAGGTTATCGGATGATTGTTTATAAAAACGGTTAAATATATAGCGACTGTTCAAGGGTACACCAAGCGAAGTATTGGACACCATGATTGAATCTGTATTCACATTTAAACGAATTGTTCCATGACTAGGCGAATATTTAATCGCATTTCTAAGTAGATTAGAGCATAAGATTTTAATTAAATCGGTATTGGCCTTGGATATAAACTGACCATTCTCGATGTATTCACAATCTATATTTTTAAATTCAAAAAAATCCTCAAGCTCGACCATTACAGAGCGTATAACCTCATTAAAATTCACCTGCTCATTTAATGCATATTGAGCATTCTCAATCTTGGATAGCATGAGTAGCGATTTATTGAGGTTAACCAACCGATGTAAGGACGATTTCGCTTCGCTAATTTTCACCAATTGATGTTCTACTAATTGTTCATCGTTCATTAACAAATCGAGTTGATTAATGGTAATGGCTAATGGAGTAAGCAATTCATGGGATGCGTTTTCAATAAAGCTTTTTTGCTGTTGAAAAACCTGCTCATTCCGATCAATCATTTTTTCGATTTGCGTATTTAAGGTATTAAATTCTTTGATTTTTGTTTCTTGATTGGTAAATAAATTATCTGCTCCCAATTCATGGTGAGCTAGATTATTAAGAATGGTGTGAAAAGGGCGCCAAGCCTTCCGAATGACCAGGGTGTTGACGAGGTAAATACTGAGTACTAAAACGACATATAAGACAATTAACGCTATGAATAAATCTTTTAACAAATCATCTTCTTCCACCGTGGAAGTCCTGATTTCAAGCTGATAAGGATCGCCATTCACCGCGTAAAATGCTGTTGTTAATACCCGATAAGGTTCTTTCTCGCCATCGTAGGGCATATAAATCATATCGTTGTGGAGAATGTTGGACGAATTAAAAGCCGATTGCTTGATGGGAAGAATACGGTATTGATTGATTCCGAAAGCGTCAGTTTTAAGTAGAGAAGGGTCTTTAAACGTTTCCCGAATAATTTCTATTTTCTGATTTTTTAATCCATCATCGACATTGTCATAAACTTCATCGAGGATAAACGCATAAAATAGAAGAGCCCAAACAGCGATTACCAAGAGAATGATGAAGACGAAATAGCGAAGGGTATAATTTTTTAAGGAATGAATCATTTTACACCAATTTATAACCAACCCCATAAACAGCTTCAATATCGAATTGGGCCGAATGATCTTTCAATTTTTTACGAAGATTTTTTATTTGAGAGTAAATAAAATCGAGGCTATCAGCTTGATCCATATGATCACCCCATATAGCCTCAGCTAAAGCCGTTTTATGCATTAGCTTTTCTGGGCGAATGATAAAGTAATACAATAAGTCATATTCTTTTCTATTCAACTTAACTTCTACCTTATTGATTAACACTTTTCGATCATCTGGAAAAAGTTGTACGTTTTTAAATACTACACTTTGGTCTCCGTCTTGATTTTTGCGACGAATGGCTGATTTAACTCGGGCATGTAATTCGGCTAAATGAAAAGGTTTAGCCAAGTAGTCATCGGCACCAAGGTTTAATCCTTCCACCTTATCATCCACAGAGTCTTTTGCTGAGAGAATAATAACAGCCTCTTTTTTATGCAGCTTCTTGAGCTCTTTAAGAAGGTTTATTCCACTGCCATCGGGAAGCATAATATCGAGTAAAATAAGGTCGTAATCAAAGGCAATAATTTTATCGAGCCCTTCTTTCAAATTCGCAGCACTTTCAACAACAAAAAGCTCGTCTTCTAAAGATTGACGAATCACTCTACTGAGTTCGAGTTCGTCTTCCACAATTAAAATTTTCATGCCATAGTTTCTATAAAAGTACAAAGATATTGTATCTTCTTGGAAAGAATTGGGAATGATTTATTGACGATGCACTAAAAAAAGCGACTCCTTTTGGTGTCGCTTTACGTGTATATTTGATTCATTTTTAGTCAATCCGCAAGAAGTTACCCTGAAGATCAAACTCCAAATCGATGCCGTTCAATAATTCAACTTCGTATTTTGTTGCTTCTTTTTCAATTTTCTCAACAGCGGAATTAGGATAGTTATTTTTTATATAATGAGCCACATTTTTAGGTAAAATGGCATTGGGAATGGCTTGATGATTACCATCGACTTCCAACCAATCACCATCGCTATTGAAATCGACTTCGACACCGTTGATTAACTTCACTTCATATTTTTTCTGAGCGGCTTCCGTCGCATATTTTTTCACTTTTACTTTGCGAATAGCTACACCCGAAAAGTGGTCTGATAAAAAAGAGGTTGCCTTTAAAGGAATGCCTCTTTGTGTTTGGTCTAATGGGTCGACATCAGCTAAATCTACGCTAACTAATCCATCAATGGTTTGTTCTACGTGGGAAATTGTTTTCCATGAAGAAAAAACAAATGTTGTCGCTGATAATAGCATTAAAGTAATTAATTTCTTTTTCATAATTTATCTATTTTGGTCGTTGTGTTTATTATAGGATTAACCCTTGTTCGTTCATCTCATTTAGAAAGTTTTTCAACCATTATTTAACTTAACCACCGATGCACTAAAGTTCCATGAGGTCTTGACGAGACGTTTAATAAAGAGCCGAATAATTGTTGGTTTAATTGCTTATGCGTAAAAATAAGTTGCTTAACTAAAGTACTGTAAAACAAGTAACTCAAAACGCTCATCAACTCTATATAACTACAAATCAAACAACTGCAATAACTGAGCCTAAATACATTTATTGATTGGTTAAAAAACTTAAAAAACGTAGAATTCTCTTCTAAAACAACCCATTTAAATAGAGATAAAGCCAAAAAAATCAAAATTTTAACACTCTTTTCATTTACGAGAATATCCTATTTTTAAATAACACACAAAACACTATATATCACCAATTTAACCTTAATAATAAACGATAATAAATAATAAACAAGATGGCATAAAATCCACTTATAAACGGTGATATGGATGCATTTAACATTTGAAATTAAATTACGGTACAATATTTTCTTGCTAGGACTCTGAAAAACTTTTTAAAAACTAAATTTTTGAACATGGAGCAAATGAATGAAAACACATCCCAGAAGAAGAGCTTACTGGTTCCCCTAATTATCTTAGGAATACTATTAATAGGTAGTATTGTTTACAATGTTGTACAAGGAAATAAAATTAGTTCATTGGAAAAAAATGAATTATTAACCGGTCAAATGATCAAAAAAGAAGCATCTCAAAAAGAAAACCTTCAGCAAGAATATGACTCATTAATAAATGAATACAGCGAATTTAAAGCCCGTATAGAAGATAAAGATAATTTATTAGGTGATAATGAAAATATGATTCGTTTAAAGAATCAGGATATTCAGCAGTTAATGGATAAAGAAAATCCTACGGCGAAAGAATTGGAAAAAGCACAAGGGATGATTGCTTCATTGCGTTCGGAAATTGGAACGTATAAAACCCAAGTAGCTAAACTACAGAAAGAAAATGCCATTTTAGTTCGCAATGTGGATGATTTAAATACTAAAAATCAATCGTTAACGACATCGAACCAACAATTAAATGAAAATAACAAAGAGTTGTCTTATAACTTGGATACAGAAAAAAATGTGCGTTCTAAAGAAAGTGCAATTTCTTCAGGGAAGATTGATGAACTGAGTTCAACGCTTTCGATTTCGAACCACGAGATTTCTGGTATAAAAGTACGTAATAACGGAAAGGAAAAAGAGACCAATCGTGCGAGACGAATCGACAAAATTCGAGTGAATTTTGATATTGATCGTAATTCACGTGCTGAGTCGGGTAATAAAACCTTGTATGTTGCTATCTATGGTCCTAACGGAGCTTTGGGTAAATATAGCAATGCCAAGAGTGGGCAATTGGAGTTACGTTCTGGTGACACCGTTAATTACTCTGATGTTGTAACATTTAACTATGTGAATGGACAAGGTAAAACGATCAGTTTCGATTGGGAGAATGATCAATTTGAAAAAGGTGTTTACCGCATTGATGTGTATCAAAATGGCTATAAAATAAGTCAGGCAAAGATTACTTTGTCGTAACTAGTCTAACCCTATATAACCTGAGGCTTGCATTTGCAAGCCTTTTTTTATGCTTCATGATGAGGGCTCTCTTATTATTTTTGCGGCGTTAAGCCTTCCTTAGGCTCACTATACACTAAGGCGTTAAAGTATTCTATGGGTGGGATTGTTGGCGACTTTTCTCCATCTAAAACCCGCTGCTTCAACCAACCCAAATTTGCGGTAGGGATAGTAGCGGCATCCTTTGCTGCCACCTTCGTTTTCCATAAACCGAAAATTTCTTGCAGCAAAGATAGAGCGAATAGCCCGGCGCGTAGCGGCCGCCCAGAAGAAAAACATGCATTTCTGTGATTAAAAATAAATGCAAGTATTGTTTTATTTTTTCGCTTTATAGGTGAACGAAAATGAATAACTTTAGACCTTAAGAGTCTTTAAACACATGAAATTTTACACATTAATTGCTATTTTTATCAGCAGCAGCATGTTGGCACAGAAAAACACCATTTCAACGAATCTCCCTTCCTATGGAATAGGGAATTTGAATGTAAGTCTTGAACGAGAAATTGTTCGCGGAATTGGGCTTTCACTACAATTTAGTCATCTCACCAATGGTGATTTACCGTTAAAAAGTACGATAAAGAGTCTGGTGGATGCGAAAAATGACCAAAACCTTATGGATGTATTGGATCATGTTGCGTTGAAAGGAAATAGTTTTATTGCCGAAGTAAGGCTATATACAGGTAAAAAAGGCAATAGTGGTTTTTACTTTGCGCCTTATTACAAGCATTCTTATTACAACTTAACCGATTTGCATGTGAATTATATGGAAGACGCACAAGTAAATGTAGATGGACATTTAAGTGTAAATTCTTTGGGACTACTTTTGGGAAGTAAATGGGTGATTGGGAACCATTTTGTAATTGATTGGTGGATTGGTGGTGGTCATGTTGGAAAAGGGAATGTTGATCTGAAAGGTACTTCCATTTATGATTTGTCTCCATTTGAACACGAAATTGAACAATCGGTTAAAGATATTACCAAAAACTTTTACCACAATACTATTGATGTAGATGTTGAAGGAAAAGAGATTCGCGTAAAAGGAACGACAGATTGGTATGGAATACGTGGTGGTTTAGCGATAGGCTATACATTTTAAAACAAAAAAAGCTCAGCAAAATTACTGAGCTTTTTTTTATTTTTTAAACAGATTGATACTCACTGTTGCTAAATGATTGGGTGGGAATTGTTTTGATAAACTCGTGTCGGATACAAGGCCTGCATCTCGACAAAGTTTTAGAAACACATCGACTTCGAGAATGTATTGATCTGAAAAACCATGGGTTGCATCGTAAGCGGTTGCAGCAGTTTTACCTAAATTAGCCGCAGTGATTGACGGTGAAAGTGTATGCAACTCAATCAGTAATAGACCAAATTTTTCGACATAAGGTGTCCATTTCTGTAAATGAAGGCGTAGGTTTTCTTCTACTTCTTGGTTAGGTAAACGGCGTCCTCTAAAAGCAAAAGCCCCTGTTGATTGTGCGGTATGGTTTGCTTTTACCTGATTCACATCTTCCCAAATTCGGTTATGATCTAAAAAGGTTCGGATATTTAGCAAGTCGGACAAATCAATGGCATAATCTTTTTTAAGATCATTGGCAAGGCGATTGGGGTCACCAATATCACCCCAAATTACTTTAGCCCAAACATCGTTTTTTATAAGGTTTGCGCGGGTCACTTTTAAGGCAGCCTGATTATAATCTGCTCCTACTAAAAATAACGGATGTTCGTCTAAATGTTTTCCGCGAAGGGTATGTCGTTCGATGACTTCGTAGAGGTGATTTAAAAGAGCACCGTTTCCACACCCCATGTCTAAAATGCCTTTGGGTTGTTCTTCTATGGGGCGATTAAAAATAGTTATAATAAACTCATCGACAACTTTAAAATAAGTGGAGTGGGCACCACCACTACCCCACACATTCATTTCTCTATTGACATGGCGCTCGTCTTCCCCATCGCTTAATTCTCTTAACTTATTGGGAGAACCAAACAAGAGATCATTTAGTTGACTAAACATGGGTAAATAAGAAACGGTAACGCCATAGGCAGTTGCTCGACGGGCGAAAAAGAGACCGTCTTCGGTAAAACGAAAATTACTTCCTTGGCGAACAAACCAGTTCAATTGGGTTAATCGTTCTAAGACTTGGTGAAAATAATGAGGGTTTTTATGGAATTCCTCTGCACTAAACGAGGCTTCCATAAAATATTTGTGGAATAAACCACTCATGCCCAAACGTACAATTAGTGGTCCTAATAACACACCTTCAATGTGTTTTGCGATTTGGAAATGCAAGGGTTTATCTTTAAACTCAGCCTCGTTACTCGATAGCAGATAACTTTCGTATTTGTTGAATAAGCGCAACCATTTCTTACAAAAATCGTCGGTAATTTCCTGGGAATTCAAGATTTCATCTTGGGCTAAAAAGTGCGCTAAATCGGTATAGATATCGAAATTGGTAAATGCTCGTTCAGAATATTTATTGACACCTACAGTCACTGAATTCAATGTAGAATCGAGAGTGTATTCTAGCATATTTTGTGAAGCCAATGTCCGTAAAGCAACATTTAAGTAGCCTTCATTCACCGAAAATTCAGTGGTAATATCGGCAATATTAACTTGTTTTTTTTCGAGTATAAAATGTAATACCCCTCGTTCAGCTAAAGCTGAAATAACGGGCGAAATAACGATTCCGTCAAGGTGACGAAAAATTAGGGAACGCAAATATGATTTGTCCATGGAACATTGATTTATAAAGGGATGAATGTAAGAATTATTTCTATACCATTTTAGTAGAGTATTGTTAATTTTTATATAAAAAAAGGTCAAATTGTTTTCACAATTTGACCTCAATAAATGATTGTATAAAGGAGTTAATTCTTCGCAATAAAATCAGCTAATAGACGAACACCTACGCCTGATCCACCTAAGCCTTTGTAATTCTCTTTTGCTGTGTGGTAAGCTGGTCCTGCTATATCTAAATGCACAAATGGATGGGTCGTAAAATGCTCTAAGAATTTCCCTGCGGTAATTGTTCCAGCATAGCTTCCACCAATGTTTTTTAAATCGGCGATGGTCGATTTAATTTGTTCTTTATAGTCATCCCATAAAGGTAATTCTACCAAACGTTCGTAGACTTCTTGTCCTGAAGCTTTCAATGCATCATTCACTGTTCCATCAGCCGTACTCATTAAACAAATAGCACGCGTACCAACGGCCACTAAAGCAGCACCCGTTAATGTAGCAGCATCAATAATTAATTCTGGATCGAATTGATTGGCGTAAGCAATGGCATCGGCCAACACCATACGTCCTTCGGCATCGGTATTCAATACCTCAACAGTTGTTCCGTCGTACATTGTAATTACATCACCAGGCGCATAAGCATTTTCCCCAGGGCGGTTATCCGTAGAAGGAATTAAAGCAATAATATGTTTATTCGACTTGTTTAGGGCAGCTGCATAAATAGCACCGGCCATACAAGCCGCACCACCCATATCACTTTTCATTTCATCCATTGAATTAGCCGTTGGTTTTAGGCTTAACCCCCCTGTGTCATAAACAATCCCTTTACCAACTAAAACAAGTGGTTTCTCGTTGCTCGGATTTTCTGGTTTATATTCCATCACGGTAAACGTTGGTGGCTCAATAGATCCTCTATTCACGGCAATTAATCCACCCATTTTCAAGGTTTCAATTTTTCCTTTTTTAAAGACTTCCACCTCAATATTGGCTTCTTTCCCTAATTCTTCTAACTCTTTCCCTAATTGGGTCGCCGTTAAGTAAGAAGTGGGTTCATTCACCATATCTCTCGCCCAGTAAACCGCTTTAATCACATTATTTAATGCATTGATATCGGCTTCCGTAACTTGCCCAATAACAAATATATCCTCTAAGGCATATTCTTTATCATCGGCATCTTTAAAATATTTCAGAAATTGATAGTTCGACAACTCTAACCCTTCAGCCAAGGCCAAGGCCTCTTTCCCATCACCAATAAGTGATATTGCCGTTGATTTTACAGGTAATTTCTCACGAATGCTGTGACCCGCTACCCGTAAAGCTTCTAAATTTTGATTGGCGTCTACTAAAAAAATAGTTTGGGTACCCAACTTAATAAAATCAAATTTCTCCTCGTTGCTCATAAAGGCCTCGATGGGTTGATTGATCCATTGATCAACCGTATATTCTTTTTTTGTTGCTTTATCAACTAATAAAATTAAATTATCTGTTGAAGCATACGCTTTTCCTAGTTTAATCATCTCTTTTAAGTTATTTACTTTTATTATTCAAAAATACGCCAATTGTCTTGCAACCTCCTTATAAAAGGAATAGTTTTTAGAACTTCAGCCTATTGATGCGTCATGTTAATTTCATATAATAATTTTTAACGGTAGGAGCTAGTCTTTCTAAGGCATAGCGTAAAGTGGTGCGTGGAAGATGAGTGGCATACACATCTAAAAACTCAATTAATGCGTGTTCATCTACCTTTCCCATTTCACGGAGCATCCAGCCATTGGCTTTGTGAATTAAATCGTGTGGATGAGCAATCGTTTCTAGCACATACTTACGTATAAGCTCAGTTGATCCTTTTTTAGTCCAATACAATGTAGCTACAATCGCTATTCTTATTTTCCATAAATCACCTGTTGCCAATAAATCATCCATCCTTTCAGAATCATTTTGTTCATAGCAAAAGCGCCCAAGAATTTTATAGGCGGAACTATCTACTAGGTCCCAATTATTAATTCCATGCAGGTGATCTAAATAAAAAGATACGATGTTTTCTTTTTCGTGAAACGATTTTGATTTTTCATATTGAAGCACCAAAATAAACACAGCCGTTAATCTGCATTCATGGTAAGCATCGTTCAATAAAATGGTGATATCATCTAAGCTCGCTAATTGAACGTAGTCTTTAGCGACTGCTCTTTGCAAAGGAACTATAATTCCTAGAAAAATATCGCCTTCCGCGTATTCACCTTTCCCTGTTTTAAAGAATCGTTGAAGAATTTTAGCCTTTGAAGGATCAGCCAAAGCCAATAAAGCATTTTTTACGTCGGTTGATAGCGCCATTGATTTTTTAAATTGAAGTCGGTTTCTATACCGAAGGTAATAAAAAAAGGAACGATTATATCGTTCCTTTAGAAGTTATTAGGCCTTAAGCCTCTGTAAGGGGTTCCGATTCTTCATCGATTTCCTCATCGTAATATTCAAACAAGAAATTATTGTACGGGAATCTCTCGGTATGGATAATTTTCACTTGTTCATAAATCTCTTTCCGAAGCTCTTCTAAATTATCCTTTTCAGTAGCTGAAATAAATAACGTTGGGTGATCGGTTTTGGCCATCCACGTGCGCTTCCAATCTTCTAACGAATAGTTTTCAAATGTTTTCTCGGTTAAATCGTCGGCATCTTTCTCCGTATAAGAGAAATTATCAATTTTATTAAAAACCATCACGGTTTGTTTATCTTTCACTTCAATTTCAGCTAAAATTTCGTTCACTGAATTCACGTGATCTTCAAAACTCTTGTGTGAAATATCCACCACATGAATTAATAAATCGGCTTCTCTCACCTCATCCAAAGTCGATTTAAACGATTCTACTAACTGTGTCGGTAGCTTACGAATAAACCCTACCGTATCGGTTAACAAGAAAGGTAAGTTACCAATAACCACCTTACGAACTGTTGTATCTAACGTGGCAAATAATTTATCTTCCGCAAACACATCCGATTTACTTAACACATTCATCAAGGTCGATTTACCTACATTGGTATAACCAACTAAAGCCACACGAACTAATGCTCCACGATTGGTGCGTTGAGTTGCCATTTGGCGGTCAATCCCTTTCAGTTTTTCTTTTAACAAGGTAATTCGGTCGCGAATAATACGTCTATCTGTTTCAATTTCTGTTTCACCAGGTCCACGCATTCCAATACCACCACGTTGGCGTTCCAAGTGGGTCCACATACGCGTTAAGCGAGGCAATAAGTATTGGTATTGTGCCAATTCGACTTGTGTACGAGCGTACGAAGTTTGCGCGCGTTGCGCAAAAATATCCAAAATCAATTGCGTACGATCAATAATCTTACGTTCAACAACTTTCTCGATATTCTTTAACTGAGATGGAGACAATTCATCATCAAAAATAATGGTGTCTATATCATGCTCAACCACATAGGCTAAGATTTCGTTCAACTTTCCACTTCCAACAAAAAACTTAGGATCTGGACGATCCAAGCGTTGGGTAAAACGTTGATCAACGACTGCCCCTGCGGTGTCGGCTAAAAACGCTAACTCATCCATGTATTCAGTCAGTTTTTCTTCAGACTGTTCACGAGTGATCAAGCCTACTAAAACGACTTTCTCGTAATGTACTTCTTTTTTTTCTAACATATAATTCTACAAAAATAAGGAATCAAGTTGATTAATAGAATCTATAGCGATAATTATTCCATAGTCTATTTTTTCCATTGAAATTTACACCTCGCTATAAGTTAATCAAAATCGTGCAAAATCCACTAAAAAAACAGTATAATCGTCTATAAATAGGTTGCAAAACAATTCATTCCATTAACCATATAGCTTCCATAGACTATTCACCACATCACACGAAGTGGACTTAATATGACTAGGGCGCCCCTTTCAGGCCGGGCTATCCGCTATATCTCTGCTGCATTAATAAAGCTTCTATTAGAACAAACGGGTGGCAGCAGAGGATGCCGCTGCTATCCCTGGCGCGGCATCACTTGAATAAATAACCCAAGAAAAATGGCGGTCTAACAATATTTTTCCCCTTTATTTAATTTCAAATCGCTTACATAGGTTTTAATTTCGCGCGCTTTCCCTTTCGGGCAAATAAGTAATCCATTGGGAGAATCGATCACCATATAATTATCTAATCCATCGACAACAATCGCACGATCGGTGGTTGAATGAATAAAGTTATGATGGGCATCATAGCCTCTAAAAAGTTTTGCTTTTACCACATTCATCGCTTTATCTTTTCCATTATCGGCTAATTCATAGCCTTTATTAATCGATTCCCAGGTTCCAATATCACTCCACCCGATGGTTGTCGGTATCACATACACATTATCGGCACGCTCTAAAATGGCTTTATTAATGGATGCGACATCCAATGTGGTATAAATAGGTTTCAAGGTTTCATCATTCTGTTCATCCAATTCAAAATATTGATATAACGTCTCGAACATCGTTGGCGTTAATTTTTCAAAAGCTTTTAAAATCGACTTGGCAGACCAAATCATAATTCCCGAATTCCAGATAAAATCACCACTTTGCAAAAAAGACTCTGCAAATTCAATATCGGGTTTATCTACAAACGTTTTCACCTTTTTAATCGGTGTATGGTTCTCGATCATTTGGATATAACTATAATTCGGATCGGGTCTAGTGGGGGCCACCCCTAACGTAATCAACTTATCGTCATCGGCGTTGTCTAGCCCTAAATTAATTTTATCTCTAAATTCATCCTCATTCATAATAAAATGATCTGAAGGAGAAATAATTAATTTCGCCAAGGGATCTTTTTTATAAATGGTCATGGCTGCTAGCATATTACAAGCAGCGGTATTCATTATTCGGGGTTCACAAATGATATGCTCATCGGTTAATTCACTTATTTGTTCTTTCAACAATGGAATATATTCAGGTGTTGTTGTAAAATAAATATTGGTGGCTGGAATAATTTTTAATAAACGCTCATAGGTTAATTGAACAAAGGTCTTCCCTACTCCCAATAAATCATGAAACTGTTTCGGTTTCTTTATTGTACTCATTGGCCATAAACGAACACCTGTACCACTGGCCAGGATAATCGCGTAATTATTACTCTTCATAGTTTTCTTTCTTTTCAACAAATGCCGTAGCATGAATTAAATATTTTCGTTGTGTTGATAACTCAACACAGACATATCTTAATTTCCTTTTTTCACCTTTTACAAAGCGCTTTGTATTCAATTCAAAAACTTCGCCTAGCGCTAAGTCAGCTAAATACATTTTATGGTTTGGGCAATCGTCGATCAAAAACCTTGCAATGTTTGGGTCGGCACCAACACTTGCTTTGGGTTTTTGAGCATGATGAAGTATAAAAGGTTGAACATCTTCTGCGTAAATACCGCAAGAATCCACCAACAATTGCCCAAAAATTGTTTTCCATTCAACACCATGGGGTGCAACCTGTCCAAACTCATAACGGGCATACACCATCATATGGGCAATTTCGTGCGTAAGGACAAAAAAGAATGCAGAGGGATTTAAATCACCGTTAATGGTGATCTGATGACGCGTTAAATGCCGTAATTTGCGATAATCGCCTAATTTCGTTTTGCGACTTCGGGTAATGATTAAGGTCACAGAATAATCTTTTAGCCATTTTTCGATGAAAACACAGCTATTCAGCGGCAAATACGGATTTAATTGATTTAAATTCACATTGTGCAAGATAAATAAAAACCCATTTGAATAAAAATATTAATTTTGCCCTAATGAAATTAATTGCTCACATCGGAGAATACTTTATGCTGATGGCTAAAGTATTCAGTAAACCTCAGAAATGGAGTGTGTTTTGGAAATTAACAATTCGAGAAATATATGACCTAGGAATGAACTCATTAGGTATCGTTACCTTTATATCAACTTTTATGGGAGCTGTTGTCGCTATACAGATGGCACAGAACTTTCAAGGAGCTGATATACCCGTACCCGATAGCTATATTGGTTATGCCACCAAAGTTGTCTTGGTGCTCGAATTTGCACCAACCATTATGTCTTTAATTCTTGTAGGTAAAGTAGGTTCCTATATTGCTTCCAGTATTGGGACTATGCGGGTTACCGAACAAATCGACGCCCTAGACGTTATGGGAATCAACTCGGCTAATTTTTTAATTATGCCCAAAGTGGTGGCCTGTATCTTTTTTAACCCCCTGCTTATTATGATTAGTATTGGCTTCGGTTTATTAGGAGGTCATTTAATTGGTGTATCGACCAAGTTATGGTCAGAATCTGATTTTATCACTGGATTGCAAATGCATATGGCGACGAAGTTATATGTGTATACCTTTGTAAAAACCATGGTTTTTGCCTTTGTCATTGCCACCATTCCAGCTTATTTTGGTTACAATGTAAAAGGTGGATCTTTGGAAGTGGGACGTTCTTCAACAACAGCTGTTGTATGGACCTCTATTGCCATTATTGTGATTAACCTTGTATTAACCCAAACAATCTTAAGCTAATGATCGAAGTAAAAGATATTCGCAAATCATTTGATGATATTGAAGTCTTAAAAGGATTTTCATTGAATTTTGAAAAAGGAAAAGTGAACCTAATCATCGGTCAAAGTGGTTCGGGCAAAACGGTGTTTATTAAAAACTTAATTGGATTATTGACCCCAACCTCTGGACAGATTTTGTACGAAGGCGAAGATATGATTCAATATGACTATGCCGAAAAGCAGCGCCTTCGAAGCGAAATTGGCGTTGTATTCCAAGGAAGTGCCTTGTATGATACGATGAATATTTTAGAGAATGTAAAGTTTCCCTTGGAAATGTTCTCGGATATGACGGCAGCTGAAATTGATCAACGCGCGCGGGAAGTTTTAGATCGGGTAGAAATTGCACGTACCGCCTTGAAAAAATACCCCTCTGAAATTTCTGGTGGAATGCAAAAAAGGGTGGCCATTGCACGTGCCATTGTCAATAGCCCCAAATATTTGTTTGCTGATGAACCCAATTCAGGGTTGGATCCTAAAACAGCTTTAGTGATTGACCAATTAATTCACGATTTAACCGTTGAATTAAACACCACCACCATTATCAATACCCATGATATGAACTCGGTGATGGAAATTGGGGATAAAATTGTTTTCCTAAAAAACGGATACAAAGAATGGGAAGGAACAAAAGACGAGATTTTAACGGCCGACAATCCCTCGGTGATCGATTTTGTCTACTCATCAAATCTTTTCAAAAAATTAAGAGAAGCCTTATTAAAAGAACAAAAAAAATAATCTTATACACATGAAAAAATTATTCTTAATGACAGCATTGGCTGTTTCTTCATTCGCTTCGGCTCAAGGAATTGACTTTGGTCTTAAAGGAGGTGTTGTCTTTAACAGCAGTGATGGTTTCTGGAATGGAATGGATAAAGTAACCGAAGGAAAAGGGACAACTGGTTTTCAAGTTGGTGCTTTGTTACGTGCTCGCTTAGCTGGATTATACATTCAACCCGAATTATTATATACCCAAACAAAAAGCGAATACAAACAAGGTAAAAAAACTTACGACGTAAAATCGAAAAGCATGGATATTCCGGTTGGAATTGGAAAACGTTTCTTGGGTATTGCTCATATACAAATAGGGCCTGTTTTCTCGTATTACTTCGATGATAAATTGAATGTAGGTGATTTTACCAATGCCAAACAAGATGAATTCGGATTAAGTTATCACATTGGTGGAGGAATTCAGATCTCAAAATTATTATTTGATTTACGTTACCAACGCGGTTTTTCGAAGATGACGACTAATTTCGCCAAGGATAACACCAATTTTGAAGTAAAAAATCGTCCCCAATTTATTAATCTATCGGTAACATATTTATTTTAAATAGGCATTGTAGATAAATTAATTGGATATATTTGTTCAGTAATGTATTTTTGCAATCCGGTAAATTAATAAAATGGCAAAAAATAATAAGAAAGAAGAATTTGCGACAGAGCAATTTGTTCAAAAATTAGATAAGACAGCTTTCAATGTAGAAGCATTTGTTGAAAAAAATGCGAAGCTCATTGGTTATATCATTGGTGGAATCTTAGTAGCAGCAATCGGCTACTTCGCTTACATGAAACTAGTGGTTGACCCAAAGTCAGAGACTGCTTTTAAAGAGATGGCTCAAGCGGAACGTCTATTTGATCAAGATTCAATTAACGTTGCCTTAAACGGCGCTCCAGGTAGCTTCCAAGGCCTTCAACAAATCGTTGACGAATACGGAAACACCGACGCAGGAAACTTAGCGAAATTTAAAGCAGGGGTTGCCTATTACAAATTAGGTGATTTTGCCTCGGCGGTCAAATTATTGGAAGACTTCAAAACGAGCGACGACATTATGTTGGCTCAGAAATTCGGAATGCTAGGGAATTCTTTAGTTCAATCGAATAAAATGGAGGAAGGCTTAAGCTACCTTGTAAAAGCAGCTGAAGCAACCGATTTAGAAACTTTACAAACGATGTATTTTACCAAAGCAGGTCAAATTGCAATGGAATTAGGTAAAAATCAAGACGCCTTATCGTATTTTCAAAAAATTGTTGATAAATACCCTAATGTAAATAATGGTGAAGCCGAAAAATTTGTTGAGCGACTAAAATACGCTACTGAAACAGCTAAATAAGCAACTCGATATAGAATTTAAAAAAAGCCAAACGCCATGTTTGGCTTTTTTTATGGAGTTAACTCAGTTTAATCCCTCGTAATTTTTATGTAATTTTACATTTCAATCTTTATAAACATGGCAACAGAAAATAAAAACTTATCGCAATACGATAAGGCTACCTTACCCAATGCTGCAAATTTTAAATTTGCTGTGGTTACTTCACAATGGAATCACCATATCACCGGTAATCTTGAAAAAGGAGCTGTAGATACGTTAATCGATTTAGGCGCTAACCCTGAAAACGTAACCACCTACCCAGTTCCAGGAAGTTTCGAATTAATCTATGGTGCGGATAAATTAGCGAAAAATCAACCCGATTTAGACGGAATCATTGTCATTGGTTCTGTTATTCGTGGTGAAACCGCTCACTTCGATTATGTATGTGAAGGTGTTACACATGGGATCAAAGACTTAAATATTCAACACAATACCCCCATTATATTTTGTGTATTAACCGATGAAAACGAACAACAATCATTGGATCGTTCAGGAGGAAAACACGGGAATAAAGGTATTGAAGCTGGTGTAGCCGCCGTTATGATGGCCGACATGAAGAAAAAAGTCACAGGGCTTTAATCCCTCTTTTTGATTATGCCTATTGCGCCTAACTTTCGATCTAAACACCGCAAAAAATGGGACATCTATTTTTCGCAATGCTACCCCAATTCACGTTTAAAGTTGCCCGAATTAACCAATTTATTGCAATTATCGGCTTCTGAACACGCTATTGAATGTGGTTTAGGCTATATCGATTTGCAAAAAGCCCATCAATCGTGGGTCTTGATGCGGATGCGCATCGAAATTCATCGGATGCCCCAACGCTTAGAAGAAGTTGATATTGTAACTTGGATCAAGAAATTACAAGGGGTAAAATCGTCCCGGGAATTTACGGTTGAACAAAATGGAGAAAAGTGCATTGGTGTTTCTTCCCTTTGGGCTGTATTCAATACCCAAACAAGACGACCAGACGTATTACAAATTCCTTTTGACCATCTAGCGTTTTACCCAGAGGAGCATGGTACGGTGATTGAAAATAGTCGAATTGCCATTGTTGAAGATTCCGATGAACATTTTAACTACCAAGTCTGTTTTTCAGATTTGGATATTGTCAATCATGTGAATAATACCAAGTATTTAGAATGGTGTTTAAATCATATCGACCCCGCTATTATTCTTGAGGAAAGAATTAAGGCCTTTGACCAAAATTTTATGAAAGAACTCAACTTAAACGATGAGGTCATCCTTTATAAAAAAACAACAGCAAATACAATTGCTTTCACCATTGTACGGGACCAAAAGCCTTGTTACAGTTGTTGCTTAGAACTTATACCCTAAAAAGGGCGCAGAAATATCTGCGCCCTTTTTTATAACGATTAAACCCATTCCAAAGCAAGCCTCCTTAGAAATTTAATTTAATATTGTATTTTTCATAGAACTCGGCAATATGAGCAACCGCCTCTTCTGGGGTATCGACTAAACGATATAATTCAAAGTCGGATTCATTGACATAGCCATCTTCTAACATTCGGTTCTTCATCCAATCTATAAGACCCGACCAATACGCTTTACCAACTAACACAATAGGGAAACGACCCGTTTTTTTGGTTTGAATTAGTGTTAAGGCTTCAAATAATTCATCCAATGTTCCAAAACCACCTGGCATAACAATAAATCCCTGAGAATATTTAACAAACATCACTTTACGGGCAAAGAAATAATCAAAATTAATTTCAAAATCACGGTCGATAAATTTGTTCAATTCGGTTTCAAACGGCAATCGAATACCTAAACCGACTGAGCTTCCCCCTCCGCGTTGAGCGCCTTTATTGGCTGCTTCCATGATCGCAGGACCACCACCGGTAATAACACCAAACCCAATTTTAGTTAATTGAAAAGCGATTTCTTCAGCCATTTGGTAATACGGATGATCTTCTTTGGTTCGGGCCGATCCGAAGATGGATACACATGGGCCTATTTGCGACATCGCTTCATAGCCATTCACAAATTCTGACATAATTTTAAACAGAGCCCACGAATCATTAATTCGTATCTCATTCCAATCTTTTGGTCTAAAAGGGGATTGGATTCTTTCTTCTTCTTTCTCTTTATCGGTCATAAAATTCGTTTAATAAAAAAACCGCAGCTCAGGCTACGGTTCAATATACATATTATTTACGTAAATGTTCGTTTAGTCACGGCTCATGAAAATTCTTAAAATGTACCAAAACAGTAACATTAAAGAAGAAAACAAACCTAAGGCTGCTGGAACATATTGATCTGTAGCATAGTTGTATTTAATTTGTTGGGTATTGTATAAAATAGATCCTGCGGCCAAGGCACACATTCCTACTGAAAACCATAATCCTAAATCAAATCCGAAAATCATTCCTGCAACAATTAAACCAAGTGCGATAAAAAACCCGATGGTCACAATGCTTTTCAAGAATGAAAAATCGGCTTTGGTGATAAAAACCGTTGCGGTTAACCCCCCAAAAAGTGCCAAAGTTACAATCCCCGCTTGTTTAATAATTTCGGTACCTCCCATAGCCAGTGCCAAATAAATCATGGGTACAAAAATTAAGGCTTGCCCCACAATGTATAAGAAGTAACCCAAGTATTGCTTCGGGCGTGAAACACGATCTTCCGCCATTTTTTGAGCCACCCATGAGATTCCCATAAATCCTGCGATTAAAACTAACCACATATACCCCTGTGTGAAACTTAACATTAAATTAACCAACGTTTCGCTTCGTAAAAACAACGTTTCAAGTATGATAAACACTAAAACACCCCCTGCGACATGCCCGTAGGTATGCTTATAAAAAGTTGCTTGTTCTACTGATGTCGCTTCTGCAACGACTTGATTGGAATTTTGATACATAATTTAAACTTAATTAAGAGCTCTAATATACAGCTTTTTTAAAAAAAATAAATGGTCGGCATGGAATCTACTGGCCTGCTTTTCTAGCATCATTGCGCCAACTAAAGAAAGCGATAACGGCAAGAATGGTAAAAATAACATATTGAATCGCCGTAATACCATAGCCTTTGTATGTAAACAAACCGATGGCCAATACATTTCCCAAAATCCAGAATAACCAACTATCTACTTTCCGTTTCGCCATTAACCACATCGCGATTAAGAAGACTGATGTAGTGGTTGCATCGAGGTTATTGACGAGATTAAATTGGTTAGTGAAAGGGAGTTCTCCCGTTCCTTGTAAGTAAGGACGAAAATAATAAATGAGGTGCACCAAGAAAAAGCTCATTAAAAACAAGATGATTGTAAAGAAATAGTCTTTTTTAGTGGACCAATTTACATGGACATGCACACGATCGACTTGGGTCTGTTTATGCCAAAGCAGCCAACCGTATATACTCATAAGGGTATAATATACATTGATTAATGTTTCACCATAGAGACCCCAATTAAATAATAAAAATGTATAAAGGAATGTTGAAATAATCCCCGTTGGAAAAACCCAAATATTTCTTTTTAAAGAAAAGAAAACAGACACAATACCAAACAAGGCTGCGATACTCTCCACCATGATTTGGGAAAGCGTATAGGTTTGGTAAGGATCTAGAAGGTAGGCCAACCAATTATTCATGATCCAAGACCCAAATTAAATAATGGTCGCCTATTCGTTTGTAATAGGCCGTCAATTTTTGGCTTTTATACTCATCGGATATCCAACAAACAATGGGTTGATTTTCCACTAATGGAAAATACTCGACCCGATAATGATGTAAAAAATTCCAAAGATTTCCGCCATTTAATTTATATAGACCTTCTTTAATGCCCCAAATAATATGCAAATAATCTAGCTCGTTGACTTCAGGAAGCCAATCTTGTTCGTCTTTTCGGACAAATTTCTGTTTGATATTCGCAATTTTCTTCGGTCGTTCTAATTCAATATCAATCCCTATAGAAACCTCGCTAACACCCACAGCCACTTTACCATAAGAATGTGTGATGGAGATCTCATCGGTTGTTGGTAAATACGGTTTGCCTTTTTCATTATAATTAACATCGTAATCCACCCCTAATTCTTGAAGACAAGCACGTAAACCTAAATATTCCTGTGCCTGTTTTGGGCGTAGTTGACTAAATTTATACAATCTATACGGATTGAGATTAAGCAACATAAGCATTTCTTCATTACTTTCGGTAACGTCCCAAGTGATAATTTTTGTATGACCAGCGTGATCAATAGAATCGATAATAGGCATTTTTAAAATCGTAAATTAGTTTGTAGATTTGTTTACTTAAAAACTTAAATCAAAAGTTAATCAAAATATATCATTTGATGGATACAAAAACGCAATACATTCCGTACAAAGTTAAAGATATTTCTTTAGCTGAGTGGGGAAGAAAGGAAATTACATTAGCTGAGGCTGAAATGCCCGGTTTAATGTCTATCCGTGAAGAGTACAAGGCTGCTCAACCGTTAAAAGGTTCTCGCATCGCTGGTTGTCTACACATGACAATTCAGACGGCTGTGTTAATTGAAACGTTGGTAGCCCTTGGAGCTGATGTTACATGGTCTTCATGTAATATTTTCTCTACACAAGATCATGCTGCTGCTGCTATTGCTGCTGCAGGAATTCCTGTGTATGCTTGGAAAGGGATGAATGAAGAGGAGTTTGATTGGTGTATTGAACAAACCTTATTCTTCGGTGAAGATCGTCAACCATTAAACCTTATCTTAGACGATGGTGGTGATTTAACCAATATGGTTATTGATCGTTTCCCAGAATTGGTGAAAGAGATCAAAGGATTATCTGAAGAAACTACAACAGGTGTTCACCGTCTATACGAACGTATGGAAAAAGGAACATTACCAATGCCTGCCATTAATGTAAACGATTCGGTAACGAAATCTAAATTTGACAACAAATACGGATGTCGTGAATCTGCTGTGGATGCAATTAAACGCGCAACCGATTTAATGATTGCAGGAAAACGTGTTATTGTTTGTGGTTTTGGAGATGTTGGTAAAGGAACTGCGGCTTCTTTCCGCGGAGCTGGTGCCATTGTAACCGTTACTGAAATCGATCCGATCTGTGCGCTTCAAGCCGCTATGGAAGGATACGAAGTTAAGAAACTGGATACCGTTGTTGGAAATGCTGATATTATTATTACAACTACCGGAAACTTTGGTATTGTACGTGGTGAGCATTTTGAGCGCATGAAAGACAAAACCGTTGTTTGTAACATTGGTCACTTCGATAACGAAATCGATATGGCTTGGTTAAACGAAAAATACGGTCACACAAAAGATGAAATCAAACCACAAGTTGATAAATACAACATCAACGGAAATGATATTATTCTTTTAGCTGAAGGTCGTCTTGTAAACTTAGGTTGTGCAACTGGTCACCCATCATTCGTGATGTCGAACTCGTTCACCAACCAAACTTTAGCTCAAATCGAGTTATGGACTAATCCGGATGCTTACGAAAATAAAGTTTACACTTTACCGAAACATTTAGACGAAAAAGTAGCTCAATTGCACTTGGCTAAATTAGGAATCGAATTAGAAGTTCTTTCTCAAGAACAAGCAGAATACATTGGTGTAACGGTTGAAGGACCGTTTAAACCAGAATATTATAGATATTAATCACTCTTTTGATTAATTATTATTCTTAGCATACAACACTTAACTATAGACCCTCGCCCTGAACAAGCGAGGGTTTTTTTATGCAGGAATCTTTAAACGTTTAGTCTGGTGCTCATACCCTATTCCCTGATTGTAAATCATCTAAAAGATGTGAGTGCATACCTAACGTTTTGTACGAAAGTTCTGGTGTGATTAAAGAAATACGGTTATACATCAAACCAATACACCGACCCAATTGCTGGTGTGGTTGTGTGGTTTAAGGTATGATTTTCGGTGCAGAAAAAAAATTCTCACTTAAAACGCTTTTTTACCATAGACCGAGAACTGCGGGAGGGATAGCAGTGGAAATCCTTGGCTGCAAGCCCACATCTTCTAAAATACCGAGAAGCGCTAGCAGCCAAGATTGGGAACGAATAGCCCGGTGCGAAGCACCCGCCCAAAAAATAAAGAAGCTTGTTAGCAAATCTTTTTTCGTACTTGTTCTAGTATTCCTTTTATTCATCTAATTCATCGAGCACCTTTTTTATGCGCTTTAAGTCTTTTCCGTACATATAATTGGGATACATTTCGGCAATGGTGAAGGAGAAAAGAATAATGACGATAATAACGACAATAAATGAGCTACTCGTTCGGTAACGCGAAATAAGTCCATCGAAAATGGTATGGCCTTCGACCATGGTTGCGGCTACAAAACCGTAGCTAAAACCGATAAAAAATAAGATATAAGTTAAGGCTTTATAGAGTTCGATGTTCATTTTTAATTCATAATAAAACCACGCAAGGTTTCTTGTTGAATTAAAGCTAAGGTTATAGGAATGTTTATAAAATTTGAAAAATTTATAAAAATAATAGAGGATAAAAGCCGTAAAAAAAGTAAAGAAGACACCGAAAATAAGCAGTTGAATTTCGCTTATAGTAATTAGTAACGGAAACGATAAAATAATGACGAAGCAAACTAGTTGTGTAAAGAATTCTTTCTTCATTTTTCGTCTTACATTATCGATTGGTAGATTGGCTTCGCCCATTTTATCGAGGCGAGTATCCATTGGAAGATCATCTACTTTTTGATCGTTCCACTGTTTTTGTAATTCATCAAAATTCATAGCCGTTACTTTTTATGATTTGTTGGATTTTTTCTTTTGTTCGATTTAATTTTACGCGGGCATTTACTTCCGTAATTCCTAAGTTGATGGCTATTTCCCGATGGGATTGACCTTCTAAAAAAAGGAAAATAAGGGCCTTCTCTACTTTGTTTAGCTGATGAACAGCTGTATAAAAGTGGCTTAATTGAGATTCTTTTTCTGTAGCAGTGGATTCGTCGACCAAGTCGAATGGTTCGTGCAACATCGGTTGATCTAATTTCCTTTTTTCTTTTTTAAAAAAGGTTAAAGCCGTGTTTAAAGCCACGCGATACATCCATGTAGAAAAATGGCTATTGCCTTGAAAACGTTCATACGATTTCCATAATTGGAGAATAATTTCCTGAAACAAATCTTCCCGATCATCTGCATTATCCATGTACATACGGGCCACTTTATGAATAATGCCCTTATGCTGGTTTATGTGTTGTAAAAATTCGGTTTCTTTGGTTTTCAAAAGAGGAGGTTTTAGCTGATTTCTCTTTTCAGAAATAATTTTATCACTGTTGAGTAGCCGTGTGATGCTTCTTCAACCGCATTGATTAACTCCCAACCTAGTAAGCCCAGTCGATTTAATTCTTCTTGCATTTCTGTAGGATTAAAATTATTATCTGTACTCAATAATTTCTTCCTACTGATAAATTGAAGAACGTGGTATTCATATTTCCTCATATTCGATGTGTTATATATGGTTAGTATCGAAAGTAATGAAATGTTACACGAAAATTTTTATTTATTTTTTAAGCAGGGGAAAAGGAACTGAAAGGGGGGTGAAATTTTTACAATAGTCTTTATTCTACTTTATCTAAGAGTGCTAGATAAACAGGTGCTTGTTCTTCTAAATAATTTAAAATCATATCGTAATTGTTATGGCTTATGAAGGCTGCGAAATTGTAATTAACATAGCAATAGGTGATATAATCGGTGATTTTTCCCACTGGAATTTTAAGGTTCTCTACAAAGTATTTTTCGGTAAACAACTGCTTTAATTCTTCGACTTGATCGGCCTGACTCTTTACTGTTGCTGGACCAGATACCTTCTTATAGGAACCGCTTAATAGGCTCGCTAGCCCCATCATATTGACACCTCCCACATCACGAATTACTCGATTGGCTTGAGCTTCATAATGCTTTAGGTTTAATTTAATTTTAAAATCGAGATCGTTGATTCCCATGGCATTATTGATTTTCTCACCGGCCGTTTGCGAGATCTCGATATTATCTTCTAATCGTTTTTTAAGTTTATTCTTCAATTGTACTTCGGCTAATTCGATAACCGGTATATTTAAATGAATACGAACATAACCTTTATGGAGCATGGTTTCTGTTATTTTAAGTGTTCGCTCTTCAATGTCGGCACCAGTGATGGATAGCTCGTCGTTTAAACTAACTTTCAGCGTGAAAACACCTTCCGAATTTGATTGGGTAGAGGCTGTTGTTTGTGTATTGCGAATAAGAAGTCCACTTGGATTATTGTCTTTATTAACCTCATTATCAATAACTAATTGTCCTGTAATAACAGTGGTCTGCGCATGAAGGTTAATCGCTGTAAGTAAACAGCCTATAAAAAATATAAAATACCGCATAAGTTTATTTTTAGATCCATCTAAAGAAGTTGAACAGCCTACTATTAACCTCTTTTGAATGAGACGAATATAAATAATAAAACAAACAACAATACTTAAACATTTCACAATAATTTCATTGAAATGTTAAGAATAAGAGAAGGGATACGATGAACTAAACGCGTTTTTCAATTACATGTTCAACCAAATAGGCAAGGAAAATTCTTCGAGCAGATGGGCTAATGTATATTTGTGGTAATTTTCTTGGGTTAGCCAAATCGCTTGTTCTATTTCAGCAGCAATTTGAATAGGGATGGCAGGTGTTAACTGAACGTGGTAAACGTGAGCGTTGACTTGCGTACGAGCCTCATTGACGGCGATAGCACTATGTTCTCCTAAAAAGGTAACCGCGTAGTGGCTTATATCGAAAGACAGCTCTTCTTCACATTCTCTTCGCAGTGTTTGTAATGGGGTTTCACCTGGATCAATTTTTCCACCGGCCATTTGAAAATAGGTTGATTTTTTTTTACGGACAACCAACATTCTACCTTGGGTATCTGTTATGAGGGCACAGGCCAAATACAATTGATTCATAGGGTAAAAATAATACGAATTATAGGCAATTGGAAATTTTGGGCACAAAAAAAGCCTCACATAAAAGTGAAGCTTTGTTTTTTGCGATCTGGACGGGATTCGAACCCGCGACCACTTGCGTGACAGGCAAGTATTCTAACCAGCTGAACTACCAGATCAGTCTTAAAAATTAATTTCTATGGTCTATAATAGAAAAAGAAATAGATTGCGATCTGGACGGGATTCGAACCCGCGACCACTTGCGTGACAGGCAAGTATTCTAACCAGCTGAACTACCAGATCTGAAATTATTTTTAAGTATATTTTTTAAAATTGCGATCTGGACGGGATTCGAACCCGCGACCACTTGCGTGACAGGCAAGTATTCTAACCAGCTGAACTACCAGATCTGATTTTAAAAAAATAATATTGTAAAAGAACGAAACTTTTTGCGATCTGGACGGGATTCGAACCCGCGACCACTTGCGTGACAGGCAAGTATTCTAACCAGCTGAACTACCAGATCAGTCATGTTTTCGGATTGCAAATATACGCTCAAATCTGATATTTCCTAATGATTTTGCAAAAAAAATCCCGCTGTTTTTACAATCGGGATTTTTTAATTTCATTATCAATGCGTTATCTTTTATAAAATAGCATTCAATTTTTCAGCTAGTTGCTCTTTTGGAACTACACCAACTACTTTATCCACTACTTCTCCGTCTTTAAAGAACAAGATGGTAGGAATGTTACGAATACCATATTTAGCGGCCATTTCTTGGTTGGTATCAACATCTACCTTACCAATCACGGCTTTTCCTTCGAATTCTCCAGCCAGTTCTTCAACAACCGGTCCTACCATACGACATGGTCCACACCAAACTGCCCAAAAATCAACCATTGCTGGTTTCCCTGACTCGATAATATCCGATACAAAAGATGCATCTGTTACTTCTAATGTCATAATCTCTATTTTTCTGTTTATACAAATTTACGCAATTTTTAATGGGATAAAAAAAATTGCCGATAGCTTCTATCAATTAACGAATAGCTTTCAAATATAGGTTAATTCAACTTAAAAGAAAGGACTTCCATTGCTTCCATCTCGTGCAATAGCTCGCGGCATATGTGCACCTTGATTTTATGGGATGGAAACTCGACGCCGATTTGTTCGGCAGGATCGATTAATTTTATGCGTATAGGTTGATCACCAGGGTATTTATACATTAAATCGACTAAGTCATTCAGTACATCTTCGCTGACATCTTCTATGTTTAATTTTAACGTTATTTTATCAACCATCTCCTCTATTATTTGATTTAAGAGCTGCATTTTGGTGATTTTGGTAAAGATTCGACTGCTTGTTATATTGCCTTCTTTGTCTTTAAACTCTCTTTTTGTAATACTCATACGAACATTCAAGAACATATTTTCTTGCATAAAATGGCGGAATTTTAAATAATCTTCACCGAACAAAGTCATTTCATACGAATCGGAATAATCGGCAAAGGTAAAAGAGCCAAATTCATTTCCATTACGGGAAATCCGATGTTGAATGTTGTTCATCATACCGCAAAGAGAAAGATCCCTACCCACTAATTTATCTTCGTTCCCTGCGAGATCACTAATGGTGATATTGGAAACTAGGCGCACTTCGTGTTTAAAATCATCCAGCGGATGGGAAGAGATATAAATACCGACCACTTCTTTCTCTTTCGATAATAATTGCAACATATTCCATGTTTCACAATCGGGTAATGAAGGTACTACATCATCAACGCCCGTTCCGTCTTCAGAAAAATCGCCAAACAAAGAAGTTTGGGCCGAATCTTTTTGAATTTGGTAGTTACTACCATAGCGAATTAGTTTCTCGAGATTGGTTGTTCCATTTTCGATATAGAAATAGCGTCCCCGGTGAAATTCGAAAGAATCGAATCCACCAGCCAAGACCAAGTTCTCAATGGTTTTTTTATTCACGGCCCTTAACTCGACTCTTTTCACAAAATCGTACACATCTTTAAAAGGTCCATTGGTATCGCGTTCATGCACAATGGCATTTACAGCAGCTTGACCAACGCCTTTAATAGCCCCCATTCCAAAACGAATCTCATAGTTTTCGTTTACATTGAATTTGGTAATTGATTCATTAATATCTGGTCCTAATACGGCTAATCCCATTCGCTTACACTCTTCCATAAAGAAGGTAACTTGCTTAATATCGCTCATGTTATTCGATAACACAGCCGCCATGTATTCGGCTGGATAATGGGCTTTTAAATAAGCTGTTTGATAAGCAATCCAAGCATAACAGGTGGAATGGGATTTATTGAAAGCATACGATGCAAATGCCTCCCAATCGGTCCAGATTTTTTCGAGCACTTTAGGATCATGTCCTTTTTCCGCCGCTTGTTCAACAAACTTCGGTTTCATTTTATCGAGAACGTCTTTTTGCTTCTTCCCCATGGCTTTACGCAAAACATCGGCATCCCCTTTCGAGAAACCTGCTAATTTTTGCGACAGCAACATTACTTGCTCTTGGTATACGGTAATCCCGTAGGTTTCTTGGAGAAACTCTTCACAGGCATCTAAATCGTACGTAATGGGTTCTTCTCCATTTTTACGGCGAACGAACGATGGAATATACTCCAATGGTCCTGGTCTGTACAGGGCATTCATAGCGATTAAATCACCAAATACGGTGGGTTTTAGATCGCGCATGTATTTTTGCATTCCGGCAGACTCGTACTGGAATACCCCAACGGTTTCACCACGCTGGAAGAGTTCATAGGTTTTCTCATCATCAATAGGCAGCTGATCGGGATCAATATCAATTCCTAATCGCATTTTCACCAACTTAACGGTGTCTTTGATCAGGGTTAAAGTCTTTAACCCCAAGAAATCCATTTTCAACAATCCAGCGCTTTCGGCCACGGAGTTGTCGAATTGGGTTACGTATAAATCGGAATCTTTGGCGGTTGTTACCGGTACAAAGTTCGTAATATCATCGGGTGTAATAATCACTCCACAAGCATGGATTCCGGTATTTCGAACCGATCCTTCTAATATTTTGGCTTGTTGAATGGTTTCAGCAGTTAGATCCATTCCATCGGCTAAACGTTTTAATTCGTTCACGCCTTCCAACTCTTCCGAACGCAAAGCCCCTTTTAAAGCTCTATCGTCTAAATTGAAAATCTTAGCCAACTTCATATTGGGAATCAACTTGGCAACACGGTCGGCTTCAAACAAAGGTAAATCGAGCACACGAGCAGTATCTCGAATAGACGATTTTGCCGCCATGGTTCCATAGGTAATAATTTGGGCAACCTGATTGGCCCCATATTTATTAATAACGTAATCCATTACTAACCCACGACCTTCATCATCAAAATCAATATCGATATCGGGCATGGAAACCCGATCGGGATTTAAGAAACGCTCAAAAAGCAAGTCGTATTCAATGGGATCTAAATTGGTAATCCATAAACAGTAAGCGACGGCTGAACCTGCTGCAGATCCACGTCCAGGACCAACGGAAACACCCATTGCCCGTGCGGCTGCAATAAAATCTTGTACAATTAAGAAATACCCCGGATAACCTGTACGCTCAATGGTTTCCAATTCAAAATCCAGGCGTTCTTTAATCTCGGGTGTCACATCGCCATAGCGTTTAATTGCACCTTCATACGTCAAGTGCTTTAAGTAGGCATTTTCGCCCCGTTTTCCTTCATCGCCCGCGTCTTCTGGATCAATAAATTCAGCAGGAATATCGAACTTCGGAAGTAATACATCGCGAAAGAGGGTAAACTCTTCGACTTTATCAATCAGTTCCTGAATATTAATAATCGCCTCGGGAACGTCTAGAAAAAGCTCCTTCATTTCATAAGTCGATTTAAAGAAGTATTCGGTATTCGGTAGTCCAAAACGGAAACCGCGTCCTCGCCCTATGGGAGTCGATTGTTTTTCTGCATCCCGTACACACAATAAAATATCGTGGGCATTGGAATTTTCTTTTTCTATATAATAGGTATTGTTTGTCGCAATTAAAGGCACATCATGTGTACGTGCAAACTGAATCAATGTTTGGTTGACCCGATTTTCATCTTCCTGATTATGGCGCATTAACTCCAAGTAGAAATCACCTCCAAACTGTTCTTTCCACCAAAGGAGTGCATCTTCCGCTTGTTTTTCACCTAAGTTCAAAACTTTATTGGGCACTTCCCCTTGTAAATTCCCAGACAGAACGATCAAATCTTCTTTGTACTGTTCTATAATTCCACGATCGATTCGCGGTACATAATAAAAACCAGCGGTATAGGCCAAAGAAGACATTTTAGCCAAATTATGATACCCTTTCTTGTTTTTAGCGAGAAAAACGACCTGATAGCCATTGTCTTTTCGCGATTTATCCAAGTGATTCTCACACACAAAAAATTCAATACCAACAATGGGTTTTATCGGTTGTTCCAATGCTTCAGCATCTTCACCAATGCGATCAGCATTCCGTTGCTTAACCCCTTTGTTATGATTTTGTACCTCAGCTACAAAATGAAAAGCCCCCATCATATTTCCATGATCGGTCATCGCCACAGCAGGCATTCGCTGACGCGCAGTTGCAGCGACCAGATCTTTAATTGAAATAGTCGATTGAAGAATAGAAAATTGGGTGTGATTGTGTAGATGAGCAAATTCAGCCAATTCAAATTGTTCCTTTACTTCATCCGAAATAACAGGAAGATCGGTTCGTGGCGCTTCTTTTTGCTTTTGCCTTGCCACCTCTTCCGAGGCCTTTTTTAAATTGATATGGTTTAAGCCAACAGGCTGTATATTCGTAGGGTTGGCTTGTGCGAATTGATCAAAATAATGTTCATCAACTTCTAATTGCTCTTTCGTAAAAACCTGTCTTCTAACCAACTCAAAGAAACAACGCGTCGTTGCTTCCACATCGGCCGTAGCATTATGCGCTTCACCAAAAGGCGCATTAAATAAGTACGAATGCAATTCGGTAAGCGTTGGTAACTTAAAACGTCCACCGCGTCCACCAGGTAATTTCAACAACTCGGCTGTAACTTCTGTACACGTATCCAAAACGGGCATACCCTCTAGGGTATTATCGTGTTGCATGCGATACATTTCAGCCCCCATAATGTTGAGATCAAATCCTAAGTTTTGCCCAACAATAAATTTAGTTTTCCCTAAAGCTTCATTAAATTTTACAAGCATTTCTTCTAATGAAATACCTTGTTCGCGCGCTAAATCAGTCGAGATACCATGAATACGTTCAGCGTCATACGGAATATCAAAACCATCTGGTCGAACCAAATAATCCTGATGTTCGATGATTTGTCCCATCTCATCATGCAATTGCCATGCGATTTGTATACATCGTGGCCAGTTGTCAGAATCTGTTAGGGGGGCATTCCAATCTTTAGGTAAACCCGTTGTTTCTGTATCAAAAATTAAATACATAATGAATAGACGTTCTTTAGAAATTCTTAGAAAAAGCAAAATTACGAAATCTCGCTTCGCTTTGCTAGCATAAAAGGAGTTTAAAAGGGAAGGCGTTGTAAAAGTAAATGCTCAATAAAGCTTAAGCGATTTCATCAAAACTATTCTTGAGCAAGAATAATTCATTTTTAATATTCTCTAACCGCTGTACCACATCAATTTCGAGTTTCGAACTCTTTTCTTGACTTAAAACTTGTTTAGCGCCATCAAGTGTATGCCCTTTTTCTTTGACTAAAAAGTAAATCTTTTCCAAAACATCAATATCGTGTTTGGTAAATAAACGATTTCCTTTTTTGTTTTTTTTCGGGCGGATTTCAACGAATTCCGTCTCCCAAAAACGAATCAACGAAGCATTAACATCAAATGCTTTGGCTACTTCTCCTATGGAGTAGTACAATTTATCGGGTAAACGTGTTTCCATGTCTCTCAAATTTACCATTTTTTTCAAAAAAAACAAGTTAACTCTTTATAATTCAACAAAAGAGATGATGCATACAATTAATAAGGGACGCATAAACTGCTTGTGAAGCGGCATGATGAAAGTAATTACTGCCCCAATAGACCACTTAAAATAAAATCATAATAAGGCGCAATACATTTTTCAGCACCTAAAAATTACCCCCACTGTTTTCACTTCAAAATCGTTGCAATTTTGGAAGTGTTTCAGCTAAATACGCCAAAAACTCATCTTTTCAATCAATAAACACTGACTACCTTTTATTGGCATACGCGTTGACCTATACACTAACGCACTAAAAACCAATCACTAAATAGGCGACACATGATATTCATCGTGTTTTTTGTTTTTAAAACAATATTTTACGGAAAAATCACCTAAACTATATTTAACCTATAGAGTATTTATTTCATAGAAAAATTTCCTGTTAGTCATTATCCATTCATGCACTACATTTTGTTTCTTTTTCCTAAAATAATTCTCCCAATACACCTATAAATAGGATAATAAACTATAATAGACACTTTATAAAACAGAATAAAAACATATAATATAATGAAAACAAACATTTATTTTCTGAATTAATAAAAAAAACTGCATTTTATAAGGATAATATTCTTTAATTGACAAGATTTGTGATTTAATAATCATAATTAAACGACCATGAAAAGAAGCTATCGAAATTTAAGCTTTTTAGGCATTCTACTTCTATCTTCATCCGTATTCTCTCAAATTACTGGAAGAGTAAACGATGCGTTAGGTTTTCCACAGGCAGACGCGGAAATAAAAATAAAAGGGAGTCAACAACTATTTTACACGGATGAAAATGGTGATTTTTCAATTGACGTACCCTTAGGAACTACGCTAATTATCCATGAAAAAGAATACATCGTTAACTCTACTCAACTGGGTACACTTGATCCCCGAAAAGAAGAGAACATTACGCTTGAAGGGGTGGTCGTTACAAGTATTTTTGAAGCACCACAGTCTGCTGGCACCACCACTGTAAAAGGCGAGGATTTCAAAAACCTCAACCCCAGCAGCTCTGTTGATCAATTGTTGGCAGGAAAAGTATCCGGACTATCCTCTCAAGCGCAAAATGGTGCTCCAGGGAGCAATGCCAATGTCGTTATCCGTGGCGCCATTGGTTTAAATGGCGGTGTCAAAAACCCGCTGTATGTTGTGGACGGAACCTATCTTACCGCCAGCGATATCGTCGCTATAAATCCCAATGATATTCAAGAAATCAAAGTTTTAAAGGACGCATCCCAAGTCGCTATTTATGGCTCACGAGGAGCCAATGGTGTCATTTTAATCACCACAAAAAGAGCAAAAAAGAATGAGGCAGCCATTTCTTATAGTTCACGCATAGGCACAGGCACCAACATGGGTCTAAAAAACATCCACCTGATGAATGGGCGTGAATTTCTTGATTTTCAAAATGAAATTAGCCAACTCAACGATCTAGAAACAGGAAGAAACCTTGGCTTAGGTGTAGCTAGAAGCAAGGATGAAATAAATCAACTTTCAAAAAATAATCACTCTTGGAAAAACGATATTTACAAACCCAGTATATTAATGTCTCATTATTTCTCGATCCGAAAAAATGATGGTGATCACGCACAGTCGTTTAGTTTATCGTACGATAAAGACAATGGCACAATTGAATACCACAAAGGATTTGAACGCCTAAATGCTTCAATCAATTTAACTTCTAAAATTAACGATTGGGCTCATTATGGAATAGACGTTACCGGTTCTTACGTAACACGCGATTTACCTTCTGACATCTACAACTTCTCGAGCCCATTTGCCAATATCTACCTCAACTACCCTTACGCTTCTGTTTTTGAACAAGACCACAATAATCAGACTGTTTACAACCAAAAAGGAGAGCCCGTCTATAATTCAAATGTAAATATTCTACAGAATCCTGTTTTGGATCAAATGAAATACACAAAATCAGAATACCGCAATTTTAGACTTTTTGGATCGACTTATTTAGAAGTTAATCTAGCTGATAATCTAACGGCTCGAACAACATTTGGTGGGAAATACGACAGAAATCAATACGAAAGTTTTGTTTCTCCAGATGCATACGTCTCAAAAAATCGCGGTACAGGGGGTTCTAAGATGGATCTAAGTGAAGATCGATTCGCGTACAATTGGCGAAATGAGTTAAATTATCTAAAAAAAATAGATCGCCATACCTTACGTTTCACCTTAGCTACTGAATATTCCAATGAAAAAAGCTATCATGTAACGTTAAGAGGAGAGGGATTTCCTTCAGGAGACAAAGATCTACAATCACTAGCTAGCCGCATTTTAAACTCCTCTGGAACCAATCGATGGGAAGTCGCTCGCTATGGATATATCGGCGCATTTTCTTATGATTACAATCGTACCTATTTTATCGATGCTTACTTTCGTCGTGATGGCTCTTCACTTGCAGGACTCAATAATCCATATGGTAATTTCTGGGGAGTTTCTGCAACATGGGATATAACACGCGAAGATTTCCTCAAGAATAACCCTATTCTTAGCAGTCTAAAAATTAAAGCTTCATACGGTCAAGTGGGAGACGACTCTTCGATCGATCGTTACGCTAATCTTGCCTATATCGATCTGACTGGAGACTATGGTGGTAACTTTAGCGCAACGCCTATTCGAAATGTTGTGGATCCTAATACCACATGGGAAACCAATAGAAAACTCAATATTGGGGCCGAGTTCGATTTCTTACACCATCGCATCACAGGTTCATTCGCTTATTTTAAAGACAATCGAAAAGACTTTATTTTCACCATTCCCCTTTCTATTGAAGGTGGGCGTTATAGCAAAACTGTTAATGCAGGCGAAATTACATCCAAAGGAATTGAAGCCGATTTGAATCTGAACATTGTTCAAAGAAAGAATGTTCAACTTGCTTTCTATGGAAACTTCACCGCCCTCCAATATAAAATCAATGATTTAAACGGCACTGAACAACTACTCGTTGGAACAGGAAGTGAAGCAGCCCCAAATCTTGTTCATATCAATGGGCAACTCCCTTATCAATTTAGACTGGTTCGTTATGCAGGCGTGAATTCTGAAAATGGAAAAAATGTATTCTTGGATAAAAACGGTGAAATTACTGATATCTATCGAGCAGAAGATGCTGTAGCCACTGGAAAAAGCCCATTACCCAAGTACTATGGTGGTTTTGGTTTAACTACATCGATATATGGTTTCGATATTCAGGCAGATTTCACGTATTCACTCGGTGCTTACATGTACAATAACACCTATCGCGACTTAACCAATGCCCCCATGAATTTCAACCAAGTAGTTGAAGCAACGGATTACTGGAAAACACCAGGTGATAAAGCCCGTTTTGGAAGACCTACAACGTTGGGTGAACAAGAATCGACGAAATATCTAGAAAAATCAGATTACATCCTATTCCGTAACCTATCACTAGGATATACCTTTAATCACTTGTTGACCAATACATTTATCAAAAGCTTACGTATTTATGGGCAAGTTCAAAACCTAGCCCTATGGACCAATTACCATGGCGACCCTGTTTCAGCCACTGGTGCACAAAGCATGGCAAACGTCAACGACAAAGGTTATGTATCTGGTTCATATTCGCTTTTCACCTATCCACAAGTCCGCACTTATTCACTGGGTTTTAACATCACATTTTAATTGATCATGAAAAAAAATATATTAACAACAACCTTATTATCCTTCGTTTTCCTTACGGCATGTACAGACGAAGATATCTATAAAGAATCACCTAGTTACACACAGGCAGATCAATTCTATCAAACCGAAGACGATTTTACCAAAGCCATTTATGGAGTCTACCAAGACTTTAAGCAAGCAGGTTTTTACGCGGGCAATGGTTATTCAAGAGACCTTGTTATTGTAGGCGATATTCTATCCGATAATTTGCTATCCAACTATGGAGGTAGAGGATCCAATCGTGCAGCCAACAACTGGACGTTCGATGCAAGTCAAACCCCAACCGATATCTACATCGGTGCCTATAAAATTATCACCGATGCCAATCTAATCTTGGGGAAAATAGATCACCTGAAAGCGGGTGATTTCAAAGATCGTATTCAATCCGAGGCGAAGGTTGCAAGAGCAATTGCTCATTTTGAAATCGCACGCCATTATGCCGAAATCCCAACACAAAGCAGTCGTTCCAATTCAAGCATAGGAATTCCCTACTTGGAAGCTTATAATCCCGAGATCCAGCCCGCACGAACAAAAACCATCGAAGAAGTTTATTCCAAAATCATTGCAGATATTGAAGAAGCTTTGCCTTATTTAGACACTAACAGTAAAATAACCACACGCATCAATCGCCATGCGGCTCAAGGATTCTTAACCCGGGTGTATTTATACACCGGCAATTATCTAAAAGTTATTGAACATGCTCAACCTGTCATAAGCCAAGTGAATCCGGTGAGTAAAACTGATCAAGCTGATTTTTGGCGTTCTAAAATGAGCACAGGTGTATTATTCGAAATTCCGTTTCCACTCACCAATGATATATCGATAGGATCTGGTTTTGGTTATGGGACCAATGAAAAAAATATGGTTATGGAATTTTCAGTAGATAAAGCCTTGTATGATTTATATGACCCGACTACTGAACCCGAACGATTCAATGCCTATTTCAAAATTTATAAACTAGCCGGAGATGCTGGTTTCCAAAACATCATTGTTAATAAGTACTTTGAAAGCCAAGTCAAAAACTATGTCAATAATGCGCGTTACCTGCGGGTAGAAGAGGTTATTTTCAATTTAGCAGAAGCTTATTATTTAACAGGTCAGTCGGCCTTAGCCCTTAAAACACTGAATCAATTAAGAGATCAACGTTACAGCCATTATCCTGGCAAAGAAACAGGTGATCATTTATTCCATGCCATTATTACAGAAAGGCGGAAAGAATTAGCCTTTGAGAATGGAGATCGCTGGTTTACCTTAAAACGTTTATTGGGGGTCACTAAAGCACCCAGCAGCTATCACAAAGGGCTTCAACGTTCAGGAAATGGCTACCGCGCAGACGGAAGTGGCTCAGCTCCCATCCAGCTATTCCTAAAGGCAGACGACTATCGCTGGCAATTGCCGTTGCCGATTGATGCCATTCATCGAAATCCTAACTTAAAACAAAACAAAGGGTATTAAACCCAAAAAAGAGGTCCTAGTGACCTCTTTTTTGGGTAATATGTAAAAATACGTTGTAATCTTTATTTGGGCGCCCCCTTACGGGCGGGCTATTCGCTCTATCTTTGCTTGTCAGCAAAGGATGCCGCTACTATCCCTGGCGCGATATGCAGAAATTAATCCAATGATAAGTTCATTTTCTGAGCATTTTGATAAATTTTAATAAAATCATCTGGATCTACATCATTGTAGAAATACATAATAGGATCAACGGGTTTACCATCTTTATGAATTTCATAGTGCAAGTGAGCTCCGGTAGACAAACCGGTTGAGCCCACATAACCCAGAACATCACCACGCTTAACACGTTGACCTGTTCTTACTTTTGCACGTGACATATGGGCATATAATGTTTGGTATCCATTTCCATGTTCCAATTGAACCATATTTCCATAGCCCGAATTAAAGGACGCGTTTTTTACGGTTCCATCACCTGTTGCATAAATAGGCGTTCCTGTTTTTGCAGCAAAATCTAATCCGTTATGGACTTTATTCACTTTTAAAATAGGATGAAAACGAGAACCAAAACCAGAAGCTAAACGGCTTAAGTATTTATCGGCAATTGGTTTTAAAACAGGCATAGACGTTAAATTCTTATCCTTTACACCAGCCGATTTAAAGACTTCATCCAATGACTTAGACTCTTCACCGATCTTTTTAAGGAGATTATCAATGTCTTCCGCGGTATAGTTATCAACTTCATTGGCTAGAGAGTCAATATTTTCATCGACTTTTAAATCGTAAATTGTGCGGTATATATTTCGGTCTTTCTCTTCAATTTCAGAAAGAGCAGCTTCCACTTCTTTGAATTTTTTATGCAATAACTGATTTTCATCTTCCATGCGTTCCAATTCAGCCAGTAACTGACTTTCTTTGCTTTTAAAACGACTAGCATTTGTAGCATCTTCAGAATCATTGAAACGGTAACCGACCATTCCAGCGGATATAGTCGCTAAACAAACAAATGCAAAACCATAGACAACTGTTCGTGGTATAGCCAGAAATCTTTTCTTTAACCACGTCATAAACATTTGTGTAGGTTTGTACTTATATTTTTTATTTTCCATTCTTATCCAACCTTTTATTATCTTTGTAAAACGTTTGCAAAGTAACAATTATTGTTTGAGCATTCATGTTAATCAAAGTATAAAAATAACATAAATAAATGAAATCCAAAGATATAAGAAAAGAATTTCTTCGATTTTTTGAGCAAAGAAACCACTTAATCGTTGATTCTGCGCCAATTGTATTAAAAGACGATCCCACATTAATGTTCAACAATTCAGGGATGGCCCAGTTCAAAGAATTTTTCTTAGGCAATGGAAAACCAAAAAATAATCGTTTAGCTGATACACAAAAATGTCTTCGCGTTTCAGGAAAACATAACGATTTAGATGATGTGGGTAAGGATACATATCACCACACGATGTTCGAAATGTTAGGAAACTGGTCATTTGGCGATTACTTTAAAAAAGAAGCCATTGAATGGGCTTGGGAATTATTAACCGAGACCTATGGCATTTCAAAAGATCAAATTTATGTCACTGTTTTTGAAGGTGACCAACAAGATGGGACTGCTCTAGACCAAGAAGCTTTAGATTTATGGAAACAACATATTGCTGAAGACCGTATTCTCTATGGAAATAAAAAAGATAACTTTTGGGAAATGGGCGATATTGGACCCTGTGGACCTTGTTCAGAAATCCATGTCGATATCCGTCCAGAAGCAGACCGATTAGCTGTTGATGGAAAAACCTTGGTCAATATGGATCACCCCCAAGTGGTTGAAATATGGAACCTAGTTTTTATGCAATTTCAACGGAAAGCCGATGGATCTTTAGAACCTCTTCCTGCAAAACATATTGATACAGGTATGGGGTTTGAGCGTTTAGCGATGGTTTTACAAGGAAAAACATCGAATTATGATACCGACGTTTTTCAACCGACGATTCAAAAATTAGAAGCTATTTCAGGTATCCACTATGGTGCTGCCGAATCAACCGATATTGCTATTCGTGTTATTGTTGATCACTTACGCGCTGTAGCCTTTGCCATTGCTGATGGTCAATTACCATCGAACACCGGAGCTGGTTATGTGATACGTCGTATTTTACGCCGTGCCATTTCTTACGGTTACCGATTCCTTGATTTAAAAGAACCTTTTATTTACCAATTATATCCGATTTTGAAAGCGGAAATGGGCGATTTCTTCCCTGAATTAGTAAGACAAGAAACCATTGTAACAGGCGTTATCCGCGAGGAAGAAGCTTCTTTCTTGCGCACGATTGAACATGGTTTAAATCGTTTAAATCAAATTATTGAACAATTGAAGAACTCAACCGTTATTCCGGGTGAAGTTGTTTTTGAATTATATGATACCTACGGCTTCCCAGCCGATTTATCGCGCATTGTTGCCGAAGATCACGGTTTCTCTATCGATGAAGCTGGTTTTGAGGAAGAGATGAAAAAACAAAAAGAGCGCTCTAAAAAAGCAACCGCTTTGGTTACCGATGATTGGGTGATTGTAGATGCTGCTGGAAATGAGCAATCGATTGCATACGATTTTACGGATGCGACGATAAAAATTACCCGTTACCGCAAGGTGAAAAATAAAAAAGGAGAATTCTTTCAACTGGTGTTTAATCAAACCCCTTTTTATGCAGAGAGTGGTGGACAAATTGGTGATACAGGAAGTATTTCAAACGCCAATGAAACCATTAACGTGATGGATACCAAAAAAGAAAACAATTTAATTATTCATTTTGTTGAAACCTTACCTACGACCATTGAAGGTGATTTTACGGCTAAAGTAGATGCTAAAAAACGCCGTGAGATTACCAAAAATCACTCGGCTACCCATTTAATGCACGAAGCTTTACGCGAAGTCCTAGGAACCCATGTTGAACAAAAAGGTTCGTATGTTGGTGAGGAGTATTTACGTTTCGACTTTTCACATTTCGCAAAAATGACAGAAGCAGAATTAACCGAAGTGGAGCGTTTAGTCAACGAAAAAATTGCAGCGGCCTATCCTTTAATTGAAAAACGTGAAATCGCAATGGATGAAGCGATTGCTGAAGGAGCCATGGCTTTATTCGGTGAAAAATATGGTGATAAGGTCCGATTGATTCGTTTTGGGTCTTCTGCCGAATTATGTGGTGGAACGCATGTGAAAAACACCGCCGATATTCGTCTATTTAGAATTTTATCTGAATCTTCAACGGCTGCAGGAATTCGTCGTATTGAAGCAATTACCTCTGACAAGGCGATTGAGAGCTATAAGGAAGCCGAATTGCATTACAATGAAGTATTGGTTGCTTTAAAGACAAAGAATGATGCTGTAAAAGCAATCCATTCACTATTGGATGAAAATGCGCAGTTGAAAAAACAATTGGAAAAGTATGTTGCTCAACAAGCAGCTGCTGAAAAAGAGATTTGGAAAAAGGACGTTCAACTGATTAATGGTATTCATTTCTTAGCCATTAAAACCAATTTAGATACCCATACCGCAAAACAAAATGCGCTTGATTTAACCAAAGAAATTGAGAATGCTTTTATTGTGGTTGGTACTCATGATGTTGAAAAACCATCCATTACCATATCTATTGCTAAAAACTTAGTGGAAGAACGTGGATTAAATGCTGGAAATATTGTTCGTGAAGTTGCTAAACACATCAACGGTGGTGGTGGTGGTCAACCCTTCTTAGCAACTGCTGGGGGAAAAGATGCCAATGGCTTAGACGCTGCGTTAAAACAAGCACAGGATTTTATACTTTAATAAAAAATAGAACTTTTTAAAAAGGGAACTCCTATGAGTTCCCTTTTTTTTGTGTTTTTTTGCTTATGATTGCTTCGATAAAAAATGCTCAATAATACTCGAAATAACTAAAAAACAACCACTTAAGTAAACACGAGTTATCCTCAGGCCTATTTTTTAATTACATTTGCCGCTTAAATTTTAAACCTATGATTGATAACTACAAAAATGTAATTTTAAACAATTACACCAACTTTTCAGGAAGAGCAAGAAGAAGTGAATATTGGTATTTTGCGTTATGTAATGTGATAATATCATCTATTTTATATGTACTGATGATCGCTACAATTGTATCATCTGGAGAAGGAGGATCGGCCTTAACAAGTATTTTTTCTGGTATCTTATTCATTTATTCATTGGCAACGTTCCTTCCTTCAGTGGCGGTAACTGTACGTCGTTTGCACGATATTGGAAAAAGTGGATGGACTTATTTTGTCGCTCTAATTCCATTTGGTGCTTTTGTTGTTCTATATTGGTTAACCGTTGAAGGGGAAACACACGACAATAAATGGGGTCCAGACCCAAAGCAATCCCACAGCAATATTGACGAAATAGGGCAATAACTACTGATCTAGATGTTATTCTGGAGGTACTTACTTATTCTAAAGAATGACCTAAAATTGACCATTGCATTTAAAATGGCCGATAAATAACATCTTATGTCATTTTTTTGTAAATTTGCTAGCTTAGAATTTTAAGCATTAAATACATTTCAATAAAATGGCAAATAACATCACTTTTACAATGATTAAGCCTGATGCAGTAGCAAAAGGACATATCGGAGATATCTTAAAAGATATTACAGACGCTGGTTTCAAAATCAAAGCGACAAAAATGACTCAATTAGCGAAACAAGATGCAGAAGCATTTTACGCTGTACACAGCGAGCGTCCTTTCTTTAAGGATTTAGTTGAATTTATGACTTCAGGACCTATTGTTGCTGCAGTTTTAGAAAAAGACAACGCTGTTGAAGATTTCCGTACATTAATCGGAGCAACTAACCCTGCTGATGCAGCGGAAGGTACAATCCGTAACAAATATGCCGAGTCTATTGATGCTAACGCAGTACACGGATCAGATTCAAATGAAAATGCAGCAATCGAAGCAGCTTTTCATTTTGCTGCAAAAGAAATTTTCTAAGCGAAAGCAAACGAATCAACGATACATATAAAAAATCCCTTTAAATTAATTAGAGGGATTTTTTTATGTCGCTAATATTCTGATTATCTTTAAGACTAATTTATAAATCAATACTCATGAACAAAGTAATTGTCGCCATAATTGCCTTTGCTAGTCTATTTATCGTAAGCTGTAATACGGAAACGAAGAAGGTGGAGGATGAAAAATTAACAACTATGCCTAGCCCAGTAGCAAGTGGAATAACAGCCGAGAAAGCAAATAACTACTTTGGTACGTATGTGAGTACACTACCTTGCCCTGATGAAGATTGCCAAGTCGAATTGAGTCTTGAGTTGATGCCTGATTATAATTTTGTTTATTCGACCCAACGAATTGGTATTGACAAAGAGGCCATGTTTACCGCAGGAACTTACCACTTCGAAAAAGATGGCAATACGCTTGTGTTAAACGAAATAGCAAACGTTCCGAATGCTTTTTTAGTGGGTGATAATGAAATATACCAATTAGACGAGAAGCAACAACGCATTGGTGGTCCAAATGCAGAACAATATATTTTAAAGAAAAGTAAATAAAGAGCCATGGATGGATTGGGTATGCCCAATACTGTCCGAGTTTTCAATAATTCAACACTAAAACCGTACAAGCTTGTACGGTTTTAGTGTTGAATCGCGCCAGGGATAGGAGCGGCATCCTTTGCTGCCACCTTTTTTCGCCATAAACCGAGATGTGCTTGCAGCAAAGATATAGCGTATAGCCCGACCTGAAAGGGGCGCCCAAATAAAAAAGCGATGAGAAATTAAGTTCTTCATCGCTTATATGTTACTGCTATTTTAAAAATCTAATTTACTTTAAAGTAAGGGTATTTTGTCCGATTTTAAATCCGTTTTGATAGATGTCTATTTTATAATCGCCTTTCGGAAAATCATAATCGATCCAATCAAAATTAACACGGCTTCCATCAGTATTATTATAATTCACTTTTACTTTGTCTGAGTATTCGATTTCAGAGCCAGAGCGGAGTTTTAAAAATCCACTTTCAGCGCCTTCAAAGTGCCCTATTTTACCGTCGGGTTTGTAGACCCTTACAAAGAGCTCTTTGCTTTCTGCAGTTGCATTTGAATTTTTGTCGATATCGAAGGTGACTCTTACTTTATTGATTCGTTTGGCGCGATCGGTTTCCACTTCACGTCCACTCGATTTTACTTTTAAACCTTTGATGGTATAATTAGAGATGGATAGTGTTGCATTGGTTGTTTGCAACAAACGATCGTGCTCTATTTTTTCTTGTTCAAGGTTTTCGGTTACCGTTTTTTTCTCGACTGAAATTTGTTCTTTTTCTTTGGTTAATTCGGTGTTTTTATAAAGTAACTGTTGGTTCTCTTTTCTAAGTTTGGCAATTTCAAGTTTGTAATCGGCAATATCACCTTGTAAAGAAACGATTAAGTTTTTGGCTTTTAAGACCTGTTTTTTATCAATTTCTTCCTTATTAAGGATAGATTGAATGGCTTTTTGTTTTTCAAAAATTAGACGATCGCGGTAACTAATAGACGAATCTTTAGCGAATTGGGCGTTTTTAGATTCTTCGTATTGGGCACGAGTAATGCGTAACTCTTGCTTTAGAACTTCTCTGGAACGCTCAAGATTATTAATATCGATCTGCATATCGGAGAATTTTGTACTATTGGTTTCTCTGTCAAACACAATATAACCTACCGTGATTACCAGCAAAAATGCGAGTACACATATAATTAAATTTTTGATAAAACTTTCGTTGCGTCGGTGAGTTTTTGTTTCAAGCTCCTTGTATTCTTCGTTCATTGTCAAATTATCAGCACGGATACTGGAGCAAAAACCACACCAAAATCACTGTTTAAAAATACTAATTAACATTAACTGTCTTGTTTTAAGGCTGTGTCTTCATTATCATTTGTTTGCTCAGCGATAGGGTCATCTTTCAATGCATTTTCAATTTTATGGACATTTTCCGTTACAAACTGCTTTGTTTCGTTCATTTGATCGGTTGCAATTTGTTTAACCTCTGAAAAATCTTCTTTCGCTTTATCTTTTAATTCGGAAGAATACGCTTTTGTTTTTTCAGAAATTTCAGAACCTGCATCCTTCATGTGATGATAGGTGCTTTTTGCAAAATGAACGGCTTCATCAGCAATGAGTGAAGAAGTTTTGTAAAGCGTTCTAGCGACCACATCTATTTGATCACTGGTTTTGTCTAATGATTCATCGGTTTGATTGGTGATTTTCTTTAAAATTGATTTAAGTCCCATAATTTTATATTTTAAGTTAATGAATAAGCCATAAATTTACCAGCTTAACTATTGTATTAATTCGTTCAATAAACTTTTTACGTATGTACCTAAAGAAGAATACATTATTCTTTATTCAGTTTATATTAGTCAGCTTTGCTATAATTGGTTGTCAGCCAAAAGCGGATGATTTAGCGTATGAACAAAATTCTGTCCAAAATTTTCTAAAACAGTCTTTTGAACAAAAAACGAAGAATTATGTAAGCGCTCACCGAGGAGGAAGTGGTCTAAAAAACTATCCTGAAAATAGTCTAGAGACCATGGATTATCTGTATGCTAAAGGCATTCAGATTTTTGAAATTGATGTTGCTCAGACCAAAGATAATGCGCTTATATTAATGCATGATAATTCGCTTCAACGAACGTCGACAGGTAAAGAAGATGTGAATCAGATTCCACTGACTACAATTAAGGAATATTTTTTGGTAGATGACTTTGGTTCTACAACCCCCTACAAAATACCCACTTTTACCGAAGCATTGAAATGGGCAAAGGGCAAACCGGTTTATTTAATGGTGGATATAAAACGAGGGGTTCCCTATGAACAGCTTATAAAGGAGATTAAGGCTGTCGGGATGCAAGAGCAGGTTGTCTTGGTGAGTTACACCTTGAACCAAGCTAAAAAATTGCACCGACTTGCACCTGAAATGTTACTTTCTGTCGCCATGCGAAATGAACAGGAAGTAAAAACGATGTTAAATAGTGGTATTAGAAAAAATAAAATGATTGCGTTTACAGGAACTAAATTATCGAACCCTTCACTTTATGCAAAAATTCATGATCATGGGATATGGGTTATTTTAGGAACCTTGGGTAACTTAGATAAAAAGGCTGCGGCTAGAGGCAATAAAAATTATGTGGACTATGAGCAAATGGGCGTTGATATATTTGCAACCGACCGAGCGCTTGATGTCCATGAAACGATTAACAAGAATTAAACAATGAACGAAACTATTTCTATCCATAAAGCGAATTACTTTTCTGAATTAATGTTGAATTACGTTGATCAAGAAGAACAATTACGTCCTTTTTATACGGATTATCCGACGAAAGAAGCCTATTTACAACAAGCCCGAAAAAAATTAAAAAACTATCCCCACCGCAAGCGTTTAGTTGAACGATTAACCGCTCAATTGGATACGATTTCTTTAAGTGAAGCACAGATTAATAATCTAGCATTATTAGCTAATAGCAATACGGTTACCATAACAACAGGTCATCAGTTGAATCTTTTTTCTGGTCCCATCTTCTTTTTTTACAAACTATTGCAGATAGTTCGTTTGTGTAAAGAAATGAATGCTGAACAAACAGAAATTCGTTTTGTGCCCATTTTTTGGATGGCTACAGAAGATCACGATTTTGAAGAAATTAATCATTTCTACTTTGAAGACCGAAAAATAGTTTGGGAAAAACCACATGGTGGACCTGTAGGTCGTTTGTCGACAACAGGACTACAAGAAGTTTTCGGCCAGCTGTTAGCTCTTATTCCTAATGGACAGAAAAAAACAAGTTTGAAGCAATTAATTGATGAATCTTACTTGTCTTCTGATACATTAACCGAAGCCACCCGTAAATTGATTCAAGCACTATTTGGTGAATATGGCTTACTGATGATTGATGGCGATGATTCGGCCTTGAAAGAAGTTATGATTCCTACCTTTGAAAAGGAATTGATGCATTCAACAGCTTACCAGGAGGTTCTTAAACAGAACGAAAAACTGACCAACTTGGGGTATCCCATTCAAGTCAATCCACGCGAGATCAATTTATTTTATATCGCAGATGACAACTCCCGAGAGCGTATAATTTTAGAAAACGATATTTATACCATTCATAATACACCCTTAAAATTTACAGCAGACGAATTAATAACCGAATTGAAGCAATTTCCAGAAAAATTTAGTCCCAATGTAATTTTACGACCTGTATATCAAGAAACAATTTTACCTAATATCGCTTACATAGGCGGTGGCGGTGAATTGGCCTATTGGTTACAACTGAATACGATGTTTCGTACATTCGGTTTAGATTTCCCTATATTAACCCTTCGGAATTCGGTTCTTATTCGTACTGAAAAACAATATAAACAACAACTAAATTTAGGTTTAAGCACGGAAGATCTTTTCACCAATAGCCAACGCATTACGCAACGAAAGGCGATGGAAGAATCTAACATAGCACCTCAACTGCCTGCTTTTAATGAACGATTAAAAGCTATCTTTGAGGAATTGGAAGCTTTAGGAGAATCGACCGATGTTTCTTTCACTAACATGATTCAGGCTCAAAAAGCAAAACAATTAAAAGGATTTGAGAAAATTCAGCAACGCTTAATAAGAGCCGAAGTACGCGAACAAAAAACCTATCAAGAACGCGTTTCTCAATTACTTTTAGGCTTACATCAAGAAAATAGTCTTCAAGAACGACATCAGAATTTTGCGGATTTTCCTATTGTCAATCTACCGCATTTTATTGAATGGATTTATGAAAACCTCTTGCCTTTTGAGCAAAAGTTTCTTGTAATGACTTTAAATCAAGACCTATAAACCAACAAATTTCGTATATTTAAACCGAAAATTCATTTGCATGAAAAAATTAGCTTCGTTATTATTATTCATAGGTGCCAGCGTGCTTTACGCACAACAGAAGACGCACACGGTTCAGCCTAAAGAGACCATTTATGGAATTTCTAAAACGTATAATATCAGTCAGGAAGCATTATACAAAGCCAATCCAATAATTGAAAAAGAAGGATTGCATCCTGGAGATATTCTAATTATTCCGGGTGGAAAAGGTAACCAAACAGCAACACCTCCTGCAAAGGAAACCGTTACATCAACCCCCACCGACCAGAAGCAAACACCGTATGAAGATGATTTCTATCTTTATATTACCATAGAACCCAAAGAAAATTTTTACCACCTTACACGCACCTATCATGTAACGGAAGAAAAATTACGCCAATTAAATCCTGTTCAGTTAAAAGATGGATTAAAAGTAGGTGATATCATTCGTTTACCGAAACCCCATGTAAAAACTCCTCCAAAACAAGGTTCTACAGCTACAGTTAAAGTTCCTGCAGGAAGTCATTTAGTTGTAAAAGGAGAAACACTATATACCATTGCCCGTAATAATAAAATTACGGTAGACGATTTATATGCCCAGAATCCCGTATTACAAACATCGGAATTGCAAGAAGGCATGTTGATTTCACTCCCTAAAAAATCGGGTACCGTAACTATTCAAGAGCAAACCATTAATTATGTTGTACAAGGTGGTGATTCTGCCTACGATATTATTAAGCGTTATTCAACATCACTGGACCAACTATTAGCTTTAAACCCTTCGTTAATCGATGGTTTAAAAGCTGGGATGACCTTGAAAATTCCACTACAAGCTGGAGCTAAAATCACCAAATTTGCAGAACCAGGAAAAGTAAAAAGAGTGAATGACAATGAAATTAATCTTGTCTTAATGCTTCCATTCGAGCTGGATAATCCTGCTAAAATTAAGAATTCGGAAGCCATGCAATTTTTCTCAGGTGCAAAAATTGCACTCAATCGCTTGAGCAAGGCTGGTAAAAGCGTTCATGTAAAAGTTATTGATACCAAAGGAGCAAGTACAACCATGCAATCGATTCTTTCGAGTCATTCATTCGAAAAAGTGGATGCGATTATTGGTCCTCTACAATCGCAGAATATTATGGAAGTAGCTGACTTCTTAAACAATTCTGGAATTGCTATTGTTTCGCCTTTTGCCAATGAAGATTTACTGAATAGTTACGACAATGTATTAGTGGCTAACCCTCGTGAAGAATTTATTGCTGATCAGATTATTGAAGAAATCCAAAAGACATTTGCTGGAGAGCAAGTTTATTTAATCGCAGACAATGATCACCAAGATTTAGCGAACTACACCAAAAAGCAATTGGAGAAATTAAGCAAGGCCAATGTAATTATTGTTGACAGTCCATCAAAAATTGTTCAACCCAATGAAAAGATTGGCGATGTAGAGTACTTTACACCAATTACTACGGTCTTAATTTCAGACAACAGTACCTTAGGGCGTCAGTACTTGGATAAGTTAAAAACATTCAACAAAGACAACCTAAAAGCTTACGGGATTAAAGCGGTAGATATTTATGATGTGTACAACCCCGACAATGCCAAAAACATTGATGCATTTCGCGAGTTCGGTTTTGTTTTTAGTACAGCCCGATTAATCAACACCAGAGATACCGAAGTAAAAAGCGTTATCAAAGATTTTCAGGATGCCTACTGTTCTTTCCCTAACCGCTATGAACAACTTGGGTATGATGTTGTTTACGACATTGTTGATCGTATGAACAGCCGTGGTGATGTCTTAAATAATCTATCTAGTGAAAACACCCGTCTAGCTTCTAAATTTGCTTACAAAAAAACAGGTAATAACAAGGCCTATGTCAACGACTCGAGTCGTTTAGTGCGTTTGCCAAAAAAATAATAGAACTACCCTAAAAAAACGACTTCCAAAAGAAGTCGTTTTTTTTATGCTTTGAAGTAGGTCTATCCGTAAATAATTAATTACTTTCAACAGCTTAAACTCACATTTCCCTACACATGCAAACATTAAAGAACAGTTTACTCTTAAAAATAATCCTTGCCTTGGTTCTTGGAACTCTTCTTGGGCCGTATATTCCGCAATGGTTTGGTCGATTATTTAGTACATTCAATGACTTTTTTAGCGAGCTATTGAACTTTTTAATTCCATTAATTATTGCTGGATTAATTATTCCATCGATTGGAAAGCTAGGGCAAACCGCAGGGAAATTATTGTTAGCAACGGTATTAATTGCCTATGGATCGACGTTATTTTCGGGGTTATTAGCCTATTTTTCAAGTACAGCTATATTCCCTTCCCTTTTGGCAGGGCAGGCTGATCAATTAAAAATAGCCGAAGTAACCAGGGAATTAACACCTTATTTTTCGTTGGAATTCCCACCTTTATTTGGAGTAATGCCCGCATTGGTTTTTTCATTTTTATTTGGCATTGGCCTAAGTCAACTCTCGCCTATGTCAACATTTGGGAAGTTAGCCGATGATTTTGAAACCATTATTACCAATTTAATTCAGCAACTCATTATCCCATTATTACCGGTATTTATTTTTGGAATTTTTCTTAGTATGAGTTATTCTGGACAAGTATTCACCATTCTCAATGTGTTCATTAAAATTATTGGTGTAATCTTTATTATGCATGTATTTCTTTTGGTGCTTCAATTTTGTGTGGCTGGTTTGATCGCCAAAAAGAATCCTTTCACGATGTTAAAAACAATGCTTCCTGCTTATTTCACCGCTTTAGGAACCCAATCTTCTGCGGCAACTATTCCCATTACGTTAAAGCAAACAAAATCGCTTGGCGTAAAGGATGATATTGCCAACTTCAGTATTCCATTATGTGCAACTATTCACCTATCGGGTTCAATGTTAAAAATAGTTTCGTGCTGTATTGCGTTAATGCTTATTCAAGGAACATCTATTGATTTTGTGACCTTCTTTGGGTTTATTCTTATGTTAGGAGTTGCTATGATTGCCGCACCAGGTGTACCAGGAGGAGCAATTATGGCTGCTATTGGTATTATTGCATCGATGCTCGGTTTTGATCCCGAGCAACAAGCATTAATGATTGCCCTATACATTGCAATGGATAGTTTTGGAACTGCTGCCAATGTAACGGGAGACGGAGCAATAGCCGTAGTACTTAGTAAATTATTTGCGAAAAAATAAATATTGTATCTATACCAAAAAAGCACCAAGAGTTTTCTTTGGTGTTTTTTTATCAAAATTAGTTACGCGATTGATTTAATCCATTTCAATGAAAAAAATTATTCATCACTCATATTCATCTACGGATGACTTTCGCTAAAAGGCATAAAAAAAGCCGAGTTTCTTTAAAGAAACCCGACTCAGTAGTTTTAAAAAATATTCAAATAAGTGTAATTAGAATCCTACACCGCCAGAAGTTTCAGAACGGTTTTGTTGCGCATCTTTTCGAGAACGCACTTGTCCTCCAAAATTATATGTAAAACCAACATAGAACGATTGAGATTCCCAACGGAACTCACCTTTTCCATTATAAGGTCTATCCATATCTAAACGACCGTACATTGTTTTAAAAATATCATTCATACGAGCACTTAATGAAGCTTTGCCTTGCATGAAGGTATAGCGAGCCCCTAAATCCATTCGCCACATATCGTTCATTTGACCTTCGATAAACGTATACTTCCCTTGGTACATGGTAAAGTGCTGAATTGATATAGCTGGGCTTACTTTAAATGTATTACTTAAACGTCCTGTTAAACGATCGGTTTTAATCTCATTTTCAACCTGATCGGTTACATCAATAATGGTATTGTTGGTCCAATCACCACTTAAGTTAGCAGACCACCATTTCGTAGGCACTAGGTTAAAACTTAATTCAGCTCCATAAGCATTCACTTTATCATAGTTGACAAATTTTTGTACTGCTGCTAACGGATTATCGGGATCGTCGGTAATTGAGCGGAAGATTTTATCTTCAATTGAACGGTAGAATGCATTAGCGGAGATTGAGTTTTTACCAAAACGCTGTAAATAACCTACTTCAAATGAATTTGTAAATTCGGATTTTAATTCTGGATTACCGACACTCGACATTAAAGCCGTAGACCATTCCGGTACAGTTGTTAGTTGATATATACCTGGGCGATCGATGCGTCGACTAAAGTTTAGAGAAACTTGTCCTTTTTCAGTTACATCATAGGTGAAGAAAGCTGAAGGAAATAAATCGAATTTTTCATTTTTATAATTTCCTTTACCTTTACCAGCAATGGTATAATCGGCATTATCGGTTACATTTTCAGCTCTTAAACCTAATTGTATTCCCAATTTCCCAAATTTTTGTCCGTAATTGGCATAACCTGAAATAAATTCACGTTTAAAATCGAACTGAGAAGAAGGATTAATCAATTGGTTTTCTAGTACAACTTCTTGGGTAGAAGTAAAACCATTGTCATTTTTTTCTTGGCGATATTGAAGTCCTAATTCTAATTTACCAGCCCCTTTAATTTGATTGGTATAATCTAAATTAAAACGCATGTTTTCAATCACTTTATCACGGTCTTCTACAAAAAACACTTGTTTCGGGTAGGTATTGGTAACATCACGTAAATCGCCATCTTTTGTACGGGCATAAAATGCATCAAAGACAAGGTTATGATCATCGCGTCCAAAATCGCGTTTAAAGTTTAAGCTATAATCTTGTGTTCTTGAATCACCATCATAACTAGAAAGATTGGGAAAAAATTCGTTTGTATTATGTAGCGTAACATCCGAAGCAATATCTCCTACGCCATTATAAAACCACTGATTGGTATAAACAGTTAGTGCGGTCTTCTCATTGATAAACCAATCGAAACCAACTTTAAAAGATTGCGAATCATCGTCATTTAATATTTCTAATCCTTGTCCTACTTTATCGCGTAAGTTTTCAACATTCCCCGTAAATTTACTTGGACGTTTGTTGTAACTATAGGTACCAAATAAATTAAAAGCACCTGTATTGATATTGGCGTTAAGTGAATTATTGAAACGACTCTTTTTTCCTTGTTCATATCCTGTAACCAGACCAACATTGTAGCCTTTTCTCTTTTGTTTGATGGTTACAATATTAATAATCCCTGATTTACCATCTGCTTCATATTTCGCTGAAGGATTGGTGATTATTTCCACGCGCTGAATCTGATTCGAAGGCAATTGTTTTAATAGCTGAGATGCAGCGATTGAAGAAGGCTTTCCATCTACATACACTTTTACATTTTCATTTCCACGAAGAGATAGTTCTCCCGATTGTTGATCGACATTCACCGATGGAATATTATTTAACAAAGCCGCAGCATCTGTACCCGCACTCACTAAATCATTACCTACTTCAACGACCCGCTTATCAATTTCATTTCGGTACTGAGAAACTTCCCCACGAATAAATGCACCTTTTAATTCAATAACCTCCGATTTTTTTAACGAAATAATCCCCGTATCAAAAGCACCATCCTTTAAATCCACTATCATTTCAGATTGTTGGTATCCAAACTCAGTAATAATTAATTTATACTGTCCATCTGCTAAATCAATTAACTCAAAGGTTCCATCCTCATTCGAATCAATCTCATCAATGTATTCATTATTTTCTACTCGGTAAACAGCAATATTCGCTAAACCAACTGCTTGTTGTTGTTCGTTCGTTATTTTTCCTTTAATAGGATGAACTTCTTGGGCGAAGCCACAGATGGTGGTTAAGGAAAATAATAAGGCTAATGTAATTTTATTCAGCTTCATAATTTAGTATTTACAATTCAATAGTACTTTGTTTAACATAATACACCCTCACAATGTATCTCATTTATCCATTAGACGAAGAATAAACCAAAACGTTACACTGTAATTTAAAAAAATTTAAAATATTTTATAAAGTGAAAGTAAAAACTTACTTTTATCGTTAGAAAATTCTTAAAATAAAACCTTGTCCTATTGAATTCTATTGTTATACTAGGTGCTGGTAATGTTGCATTCCACTTAACCAGAGCACTGTTAGAGAACACCTTAAATGTTCGTCAAATTTTTAATCGAACCTTATCGAAGGCCCAAGAAATTGGTGAAGCCAGCCGTATTTCATATACAGATAAAATATCTGAAATAGAAAAAGCGGATTTATACATTATTGCCTGTGCTGATACCGCCATTGAAGAATTTTCACATTACATTCCTTATGATGATGTGTTGGTTGTTCATACGTCGGGGTCTAGTCCGATGTCTGTTCTTAAAGGAGATTACCGAAAAGGTGTACTCTATCCTTTACAAACATTCTCCAAAGGGCGGACTATGCGCTATGATAATATTCCTTTCTTTATAGAAACTGAACACGAAAAAGACGCACAAGATTTAGTAGAACTAGCCAATAGAATCTCAAATGAAGTGCATTTATTACCTTTTGAAAAGCGCTTACAAGTACAAATGTGTGGCGTATGGGCTAATAACTTTGTGAATCATATGTATGCCATTGCGGGTGGAATATGTGAACGAAATGGTTTACCTTTTGATGTGTTGCAGCCTCTTATTCATGAGACGGCAGAAAAGATGTTAGAAATGGAACCCAAACAAGCGCAAACAGGACCAGCAAGACGGGGCGATGATATCATTATAAACCGTCATTTGGACGTGTTGCAAAACGACTCAAGATTATTACAAATATATCAAATCTTAACGGACTCGATTAAACGAGAATACGACAATGACTAGTTACAAAGAAAAATTAAATCACATTAAAACGGTGATTTTGGATGTAGATGGGGTGCTAACCGATGGGAATTTAATTCTTTTACCTTCAGGTGAAATGGTACGTACAATGAATACACGGGATGGTTATGCCATGCAATTAGCGGTTCAGAAAGGAATTCGCATAGCCGTGATTACTGGTGGAAAAGATCAAGCTGTAGTGGATCGCTTAAAGTATTTGGGTATTCACGATATCTATACAGGCGCTCGCGACAAAGTAGACGCCTTTGAAGATTTATTATTTTCTTACGGATTAGATCCGGATCAGATTGCTTATATGGGTGATGATTATCCCGATTTAGCCGTTATGCAGTTGGTTGGTTTATCGGCCTGCCCCAATGATGCGTGTATGGATGTGCGCAAAGCCGCAGAATATATTTCACCAGAAAATGGAGGAAAAGGCTGTGTACGCGATTTATTAGAGCAAATTCTGAAAGTACAAAGTAAATGGTACGGAGAAGATGACAAAATTGCTTCGATCTAATGGCTTTACTCACTGAAAAATTAGCGAATATTGACGTAATTCTTGCTTCACAATCACCGCGCCGAAAGGAATTATTAGCGGGCTTAGGAGTGAATTTCTCTACCATTTCCTTGGACATCGATGAAACATTTGATCGGGAAATCTATAAAAAAGAAGGGATCACGGAATATCTTTCGGCTAAAAAAGCGAATGCTTTTCCGAATCTACAACCCCATCAGCTGATTATTACGTCGGACACGACGGTTTGGGCAAACGAGGAATCGTTGGAAAAACCAGCAGACCGTGAAGAAGCGTTTGAGATGATTAAAGCCTTATCGGGAAAGACACATAGCGTGTATAGCTCTGTAACGCTTAAATCGATTGACAAAGAACATACCTTCTCTGATGAAACCATTGTTACCTTCGCTGAATTAAGCGATGAGGAAATCTACTTTTACGTGGATAATTTTCGCCCCTATGACAAGGCGGGTGCCTATGGCATTCAGGAATGGATCGGTTATATGGGCTGTGAAAAAATTGAAGGCAGTTTTTTTAACGTTATGGGTTTACCCACCCAAAAATTATATAAAGCACTCATGAACTTTTAATACAGAATCCGATCCATGTGATCGGATTTTTTTATGTATTGACATTTCAATAAATTTGTATTCTAATTCAATTTCTATGAAAGTCGGTCTATACTTCGGGTCCTTTAACCCCATTCACATTGGTCATTTAATTATTGCCAATCATTTTCAACAGTTTACCGACCTCGATCAAGTATGGCTAGTCGTTTCACCACAAAATCCCTTTAAAAAGAAAGATTCTTTAGCCAATTCATACGATCGTTTAGAAATGGTGGAATTAGCCATTGCGCCTTACCCGAACCTAAGGGCATCTTCCGTTGAATTTAATTTACCACAACCGTCTTATACGATTGACACATTGATTCATTTAAAAGAAAAGTTTCCCACTGAAGAGTTTTGCTTAATTATGGGTTCGGATAATCTGGAAGGAATTCATAAATGGAAAAATGCAGAAGTACTTTTAGCCAATTATCCGATCTACGTATACCCTAGACCTGGTCATTTGGTCGATGAAAATTTAGATGGCGTAACGATTATTGAAGCTCCGTTAATGGAAATCTCTTCGACATTTGTGCGATCGGCTATTGCAGCGAATAAACTAATTCAACCTATGTTACCACCTAAGGTTTGGGAATACATTGATGGAAGTGCATTGTATAAGTAGATGGTAGAAATGAAATCTCAGATTTTAGAACGAATGGAGTAAAATCAAGGTTCTTTTTTCACATTAAAGCCTGAACTTAAACATTAGGAAAATAATTGAATCAGATTCAAAACCCCTTCAACCCAACAGCTAAAAAATTGAGATTGAATTTAATGGTTATCAATCTATTTTGAAATCAGCCGCATCCTAAATTGAGCGCAGCGAAATGCGGTAGGGATAGCAGCGGCATCCTTTGCTGCCACCCTGATTTTCCATAAACCGAAAAGTTCTTGCAGCAAAGATATAGCGAATAGCCCGGCGCGGAGCGACCGCCCAAAAATATTCAGAACGCTTTATTGTGATTGATTGACATTGTTTTAACAAAATTTTAATCCCTACTTGTTCAGTTTGGCGTTTGATTTGCATTATTCCTAGTATAACAAACCAAAAACAATTATTATGGACAAATTAGAATTAGAAGGAAAATGGAACCGCGTTAAAGGAGCTGTAAAACAAAAATATGGTGAGTGGTTCGACGATGACAAAGCTTTTGCAGAAGGAAAGTTTGATGAAATTGTTGGAAAGATTCAGGAGAAATCTGGTCGTACAAGAGAGCAGGTTGAGCAAGAAATTAGAGATTGGAAAGAAGATCATATGTAAAAATGATTTCGTATCGAATGAAAAAATCAGGAAGCAAAACTTCCTGATTTTTTTATGGCTAAAAACGACTTTCTATTTCCTTATGCCTACTTGAACTATTATTAAAAAAACTATTTTAAATATCTTTTCTAAATGTTTTACGACGTTTATGAACGCGAGGGCTATAATGTTTCCAGAGCTGTTGTGCTTTTAAGTTTTCTTCTAAAACAGGATTGGTTTCTAGGGTAAGAATTCCACGTTTCATAAAACGTTGGTATAAATCTCTAAAGGTTAAGGCATAAATACCTTTGTTTTGGTAATAAGGGTCGATACCGATTAAATAGAATTCGATATGATTATTTTTTTGAAGGGCTTTATGCAAATGCCACCAACCGAAAGGTAATAATTTTCCTTTTGCTTTTTGAAATGCTTTCGAAAACGAAGGCATGGTGATCGAGAAGGCAATCATCTTCCCCTCTTTATCTTGAATACACGAGATAAAATCGGGGTGAAGAAATTGGAGGTACTTGTTTTTATAATGTTCAATTTGAAACGGTTCTATAGGAACAAAGCTTTGCAAATCGGCATAGGTTTTATTTAGAAGTGCAAACATTTCGTCTACATAAGGCAACATCTCTTTCATGGATTTAAAATCCATGGTTTTTACCTGGTAACGCTCTTCGATAATGCGGGCAAACTTGTCCATTTGTGCAACAGGTGCCAGATTCTCGATATCGATGGTGTATTCTAACCATTCCGCTTCTACGGCATAGCCTAATTGGGCTAAGTGTTGTGGGTAGTAAGAAGGGTTATAAATACCAATCATGGTGGCTAATTCTTCGAAGCCTTCGGTTAACATACCAGCTTTATCCATATTTGAAAATCCCATGGGACCTTCTAAATACGAAAGGTTGTTCTCTTTACCAAATGCCTCTACGCGTGTCATTAACGCACGAAGAATGTCGATATCTTCCATGTATTCTAACCATCCAAAGCGAACTTTAGCCTTGCCTAAGTCGTTGACTTCGGTCCAGTTGATACTTGCGATTACTCGTCCAACCACTTCACCTGCTCTTGAGGCAATGAAATATTTTGCGGTAACGGATTTAAAAATGGCATTAGAAGGGTCGAAACTCTCCATTTCCGCTTTTTTCATAGGTGGAACCCAATATGGACTGTCTTTGTAGATTTTGAATGGCAATTCTATAAACTGCTTCATCTCTGCTTTAGACATTACCTCCTTTATTTCAATCATTTTGTGCAGATTATTTTCTAGCGGACTAATTTAGGGAATAAATTTTTCTTGAATCGCTTTCCCGTGGCGATCTTTTCCATAAAAAATAATATAGTCTAATTTGGTTGATAAAAATGTAGAATTCTCTTTCTGCTGTAGAAACATGCGCGATAAAGTAAAGGTTTTCTTATTCACAGTGATGGTGACGTAAGGCACTTTATCTTTTATTTTAAGATGAAATTTCTGACTGGGATAAGCCACCAATGAAAATTCGAAATGATTGCTTGTAATTTTTTTGAAGCGAATTCCATACGCCATACGTAATTGCATTTTGGTAAGATCTTCTTTTATGCCACCAGCCGTATAGATATAGCGATAGATATCTATAGGATCTTCTTCATGAATATGCGTTGCTGAAGCCATATTGGCGTCATAGACAAACGTATTGTGGTTATTATTATGTTGTATATAAAACAAACGTGTTGACGAATCTGGAGGTACAGGATAACCTTCTTGCGCCATAGAAAACGAAGCGATACAACTAATTATTGCGCTTAAATAGAAACGTAGAATCATAACTTGGAAGATAGTATAGTTTACTTGAAGGTAATGATTATTTTTTCATTTTAGCTCGTATGGCTTCAATTAGCACGGGTAACAAAGAAAAGGCGATGATTAAAAGAACAATTATTTCGAAGTTTTGTTGAACAATTGGTCGAGTTCCTAGAAAAAAGCCTGTTAAGGTTAATAGCCCAACCCATAAAGTTCCTCCAACTAAATTGTATTTTAAAAATGTTGGGTAATGCATGCGACTAAAACCCGCTACAAAAGGGGCTAGTGTACGCACAATAGGTACAAAACGTGCAATAACAATGGTCTTTGCCCCATAGGTTGTAAAGAAATTTTGTGTTTTGTGGAGGGTTTGTTCTGAAATGATACGACGTCCACGGAATTGCTTGTCTAATAAACCTAACCCAAAGCGTTGTCCTATGGTGTAATTAAGCGTATCTCCTACTATTGCAGCAGACCATAGAACAAGCAATACTACATAGATGTTAAGTTGATCAGGAAAAGCCGCAGCAAGCATTCCTGAGGCAAAGAGCAAAGAGTCGCCTGGAAGAAAAGGGAGAACGACTAAGCCTGTTTCACAAAATATAATGACAAACAGGAGAAGGTAAAACCATTGGGCATAATGGATTAGAAAATCCTGTAGGTATAGATCGATGTGTAAGATATAGTCTAATAGTTCCATGCTTCACGAATATAAACAAAAAACTCGGTTCCTAGGAACCGAGTTTTTCTATTAATTTGTTTTTGATTTTCGTTGTTGTAGTATTTGAAATAATACGGGAAATAGAGAAATCACAATGATGATTAAAACTACTTTAGAGAAGTTGTCTTTAACCAAAGGGATGTTCCCTAAAAAGTATCCTCCTAAAACTAAGCCGACTACCCATAGAATGGCACCGACCACATTAAAGGTAAAGAACGTTGCATATTTCATTCTGGCAATACCGGCTACAAATGGGGCTAACGTACGTACAATAGGAACGAAACGCGCAATGACAATGGTTTTAGCACCGTAGTCTTCGTAGAAGTGGTGGGTTTTATCGATATGTTCTTGTTTAACAAACACTTTTCCAAATATTTTCACCTTTAGGGCTTTAGCTCCAATCTCTTTACCTATGGTATAATTCAATGAATCACCTAATATAGCGGCAACAAGTAGAATACCAATCATCACCCATACATTGATATCGTTGGGTTGAGCGGCTAACATACCCGCGGCAAACAACAATGAATCACCTGGTAAAAAAGGCATCACGACGACTCCTGTTTCAACGAAGATAATTAGAAATAAGATAGCATAAAACCATACACCATATTCATTTGCAAACTCGCTCAAATGCTGATCGATATGCATCACAAAATCAAATAAGTTTAATAAAATTTCCATTCGGGTTGTTAAATTTCTGAGGCGTCAAACGCATTTTTTAAATGTTTGATCGACCAGTTAGTACCAGTTTTTAAAAGTGCCAAGATATCAAATTGCACTTCTAAATTAAGATTCGACTGCTGCATATAATGGTCTGCAGCTTTAACCAATAATTTCATTTTCTTGGAAGTAATAGCGGCTTCAGGCTCGGTTAAGGTATCGTGTTTTCGTGCTTTAACTTCAACAATGATAACCAAATCTCCTTTTTGAGCAATGAGATCAATTTCGGCTTTTTGAACAAAATAATTTTGGGCCAATATCTTGTAACCTTCTTGTACAAGATAAGCCTTTGCAATTTCTTCTGCTTCTTTTCCGAATTGATAGCTATCACTCATCGCTTTATTTTGTGCCGTATAAACGATCACCGGCATCGCCTAAACCAGGAACAATATATCCTAATTCATTTAATTTTTCATCCAATGCGGCTAAGAATATGGCTACATCTGGGTAAATATCATGTACAGCCTTCACCCCTTCAGGGCATCCAACTAAACAAGCTAAACGAATTGATTTAGCGCCTCTATCTTTTAATATTTCAATCGCTTTCACGGCAGAACCACCAGTCGCAAGCATTGGGTCAACTAAAATAACATCCCGTGATTCAATATCAGTAGGTAGTTTACATAAATATTCTACGGGCTGTAAGGTATCGTGATCACGGTACAAACCAATATGTCCAATTTTTGCCGTGGGGATTAACTCATGAATTCCCTTAACCATCCCTAAACCAGCACGTAAAATAGGAACAATAGCCATATCGTTTCCTTTAATACGATAACCAATCGTCGTCGTAATTGGTGTTTCAATTTCAATTTCTTCAACCGGTAAGTCACGGGTAATTTCATAACACATCAACCCTGAAATTTCGTCGACTAATTCGCCAAATTCCTTCGTTGTTGTGTTTTTATCGCGCATTTGGGTAATTTTAGATTTTACCAACGGGTGCTCGATCACCGTTAAATTGGATGTTTTCATATTTGTCTATTGAATCTGCTGCAAATTTACAGAATTTGCACTAACATTTAAGTGAACTTTTGCACCCATTTTTAAGGTTAAATGATGGCCAATATGTCCGCAAGGAAATTGGAAAGCAACAGGCACTTTTAAATGTTGAGTAAATGTATGAATAATTGAATAAGTCATCGGGTCAAATGGATGATTATAATGTGCTAAATTTTCATTTTCAATATCCATATGGGTAAAACTCCCCAAAATCAATCCACTAATTTTATCAAAAAAACCATTGCGTTTTAAATTCATCAACATCCGATCCACTGCATACCAGTTTTCGAACCAATCTTCTAAAACCAGTATTTTTCCCTGTACATCAATCGCCGATGAACTTCCCATTAAGGAATAAATCATGGAAAGATTACCTCCAATTAATTCGCCTGTAGCTAGACCGGTGTTATTCAATGGATGCGAAGCTATTTCATAAACCATTTTATCCCTGGTAAGAGCATTAAACATACTATTATAAGAATCTACCTGATAATCAACCCCTGCTAACTTTTTGAGGGTTACACCGTGAAGACTTTGAATTTTCAAACGACTTAAATGCGCATGAAATACCGTAATATCGGAATAACCCATAATCCATTTCGGATTCGCTAAAAAGGCAGTAAAATCTAAATCATCGATGATCTTTACCGAACCATAGCCACCTCTTGCACACCAAATTGCTTTAATTTCAGGATGATCAAGGGCCCATTGAAAATCGGATAAACGTTCTTCATCTGTTCCAGCATAAGCATATCCAAAATTGTGCTCTTTATACATATTTGGACTTAGTATTGGTTCAAACCCCCATTCCTTAATAAGCGCAATGCCCTCATCAAGCTCACCATATAAAATACGCTTCGCTGGAGCAACAATGGCTATCTTATCTCCTTCCTTTAAATGATTAGGTTGTTTCATGAACAAAATAATTTGGTTACAAAAATAACCGAAAATAGTTTATATCAATTGTGAAAGTTTCCATAAAAAAAGGCGAACCAAATGGTTCGCCTTTTATATAATAAGATGTATTCTTTTAATTCTTAGAAGTTGTAAGTAACTCCAGCATTAAATGTTCTACCTAAACCGTAGAAGTATCCGTAGTTATCTTTACGACCAATGTATTGATCATTGAATAAGTTTTTCACGTTACCTCTAAATTTAAGCGATTGTTGACCAAATTTAACGGTGTAAGAAGCACCAGCATCAACTGTTGCGTAAGGCGCAATGGCTTGATTTTTGTACTCTTTCCCTTCAATTCTAGCTTTCGCTAAGTCAGAGACATTTACGTTTTCGTGTAAACGAGCGTAGTAGTTAAAATCAGCATCTAGAGAGAAGTTTCTTGTAATAAAAACTTTCGTTCCCATACCGAATGTGAATTGAGCTGCGTTACCAACTTTCACATCACCAAAACGTTCTCTGTTTAAACCTTCACCAGAAACAATCTCTTGTGTATCTGTATCCTGTACTTGGTAATTGAATTCACCATCATACTTCCAATCTCCGATCGATGCAAAACCTCTTAAAGTCCATGATCTATTGATTTTTGTATTAAAGTCTATTTCAAGTCCTTTGTGGATTTGGGTAATATCATTCAAGATAAAACGTACGTTTCTATGATTAACTCCACTTGGAGATTTGTAATCACGTCCTGTATACGTATCTGCTCTGTTATCCCATTTGGTATAGTAAGCATTTACATTTACATTCAAACCTCTTGTAGAATATTTATAACCTGCTTCTAATCCTAAGATTTCCTCATTAGGAATATCCGGATCAACAAAATCAACAGTATTACGCATGAAGATATTATTCAGGTAGGCCTGACGAGAGTATCGACCAGCATTCACGAATACTTTATTTTCTTCGTTTAAGTTAAAGGCAAAACCTCCTTTTAAGTTGTATCCAAATTCTGTACGCTCAGCTGAACGTGCAGTTCCGTTTTTAAACTTAATCGATCCGTCTACAACCCCTTTACTTTCTGCTGTATAATTCCAACGATCGTATTTTGTGTATTCTTGCCAAGAAACAGCTCCTTGAATAAATACCGAGAATAATTTGTTAGCGTATTCTGCTTGTCCAAATAAACCTTGGTAATTAATTTTCTCACCGTTATCGTATCCAACTCTCTCGTCACGAGATGCGTGGCTAAATAAAGATTTCCATGGGCTTGTGCTGTAAGTCTCTGTAACTAGAACGTTTTTAGAAGGAATTTTATTACCAGACATTCTACCTTTAGCACCTAATAAGTTATTTAATTGTTGGTAGTGATCTCCTGTATAAAAACGGATATCAGTTCCTACATTAAATACAAATCCTGTTTTGGTATCAAATGTTAAATTCGATACACCACCATACCAAAGGTGATTGTTAACAGAAGTTGCTAAAACTGTTCCTTTTGTACCATCAGAGATACCATCTTTAAGTTTTTGATTTTCAGCAGCAATTAAATCCCAGTTTGTTGAACCATCTTCTTCATTGTACCCGCCTAAGATGTACCCTGGTCCATTTCCTAATGTTCCTGTTCCACCTCCGCGACCTACAGATCCGTAGATAACAGTTGATAACGATAAGTTATCGTTGATTGTCCAATCCCAGTTAATATTGGCTACTGGTTTGTGGTAATAATTTCTTTTTTGAGATAAAGCTTCTCCATTGTAGAAACCGTAGTTGTAGTTACCTTTTCTTCCGGTAATATCATACCCTGGAGTTTTGATAGTTTTACCATCTTTTTGGTACTCTGTAACCATTGGTTTAGAGAAGTTCTGATCGTGTTCTTGTGGAGCACCAAAAAGCATAAAGTTAATTTGGTGACGATCGTTTGGTTTGTACCCTACAGAAACAAAGTAAGATTGTCCTTTTCCTTGTGTTCCTCTAGCAAAGTTACGGTGAGATTGCCAGTTATCAACTAAGAAAGACGCACCCCATTTCCCTTTCATTCCAGTACTGTAACCAATAGTTTGTTTTTGGTAAGAATCATTTCCTACAACGTAACGTACAAATCCTCCTTGCTTTCTTTCGGTTGCTTTGGTAACGATATTTACCGTACCCCCTACTGAAGAAATAGCTAATTTAGAAGAACCTAACCCACGTTGCATGTCAATTACATTGGCAATATCTGTCAAAGAAGACCAGTTAGACCAATATAAACTACCATTATCCATACCGTTAATTGGTTGTCCGTTCAATAAATACGTTGTATTTGATTGATCAAAACCACGCATAAACATTTTACCATCTCCAAATCCAGATGCCTGATCGGCAACGTAAACAGAAGGTGAGTGTTTCATGATTTCAGGGAATTCAACGTTTCCAACACCTTTCTCAAGAATCTCTTCTCGGGTAATAATTGTTGAAGCCACTGGCGTCTTACGATTTTCTTCTAAATCGATAAGCCCCTTACCAATGATTAATGTTTCAGTTAACGTAACGTTTTCGTCTCCAGTTTCAACCTTCGTAGAATCCGTTGGTTCAACAACCTGAGCCATTGAAAATGATGCCGTTAAGGCGAAAGCTCCTACGAGTAAAAGCTTCATTGAGTTTAACCTCATCGTGTGAAATAGTTTAAAGTTTACTGATGCAAATTTCAGGACTTTATTTGGTATTATTGTTAACAAAACATTAAAAAATTAAGAATAATTCAATGATATTTAACAGAACGTTAATGTTATTAATAATTATCTAATTTCACTGCTAATAATGGAATGATTTGAAAATTTTATACTATTAAATAGATGTTTCAGCGAATTATTTTACGAGAGTGAGAATAACTTTAACAGCGAATACACTTCATTTCGCATAATATAGGAGGTATTAGCCCTCTTTTTATAAATTGTAGTACAACCTGAAAGGTTTATTTAGAATCAGTCTGCATATAAACCGTATATATTATTGCAAACCAATAATACCAACCCCTTTCAAGTATTAAAATTAATAATTTCTTTTCACTAAACCAAAATATTTAGACGATTTAAATGCCATGAAAGAAGAAAATAACGCAACTTCTTTAAAAACTTTCCGCTTATCAACTCTTTTCTCGACAATCTGAATATAGAAAGGTGCACCCGAATCAATCAATAAATTATTAGTCCGCACCTGATAAACACGGTCATTAATAACTCCTTCGGCTACAAAAATATAATCACCAGCATGCTTCTCAATAATTGTTTTATAAGGCTCTACACCACTTAACTCGGTTAAGGCAGTAAATTTACCCAGAAAAACAGCCATCGTCTCATCCCTTACTTCATAAACCCTCAATTCATTCTTAGCTGTCAATATAATTTCAAACGAAAAGTTCGCGTCACCTAAATGGGCTACAACACGATCATTGTGGTCGCTTGCATAAAAATTTGGGTTCATTTTAAAACTAACCGGAAACGACAGACCAATTCCTATAGCTTCTTGGGTACTTATTTTTATCGCAGGCTGAAGCGGCTCATCGTGGTCTGAATTAATTTCATCCATCACCTCTAAAAAAGCACGTTCAACATAGGCTCTATAAATGCCATTGGTAGAATTAATCGTATTCAACCTCAACTGCCCATGTCTATTAACAATAAAATCGATCTTAGCATCACTATTCTCCACCTGAAAGTACTCAAAACGACCCATATATTGTTCCAGTTTCTTCGTAAAACGACCAATTAATAAATTCTGAAAGCAGTTCAACAACGCCGTATTATCTACCTGTTTTTCACACTTCGCATGAACCACCATTTTATAGTCTTCTCCCCTTGAAACATCCTGACCAGAAACTGACCAAAAAATCATACAACCTATTGCAAAAAAATAGTTTTTCATCACGCGCTCACACAACCAAACTGGTCCTGTTGTTTCATTAAATATGGTTAATCTATAAATTATTTATTGACGGTCTTTTTTATTTGGGCGGCCCCTTCGGGCCAGGCTTTCCGCTATATCTTTGCTTGGCAGCAAAGGATGCCGCTGCAATCCTTGCCGCAACCAACAACATACGCCATTCCCATTGGCATTTATCCCACCTTAGGCAAAGCTTTTAAACTCAAATCAAAATTTCTCGCCGAATGGATAATCGCTCCTGAAGAAATATAATCAACCCCCGTTTCAGCATACAATCTCACGGTCTCCTTTGTAATTCCACCAGACGCTTCTGTTTTTACACGACCATTAATATAATCCACCGCTATTTTCATATCAGAAATGGTAAAATTATCCAACATAATCACATCTACACCACAGGCAACAGCTTCCTTAACCTCTTCAAGATTTCGGGTCTCCACCTCAATCTTCAAGTCTAAATGATTCGCTTGTAAATACAATTTTGTTTGTTCAACCGCTTTGGTAATGGAACCCGAAAAATCGACATGATTATCTTTTAGCATTACCATATCAAATAAGCCAAATCGATGATTGTCGGCACCACCAATTTTAACCGCCCACTTCTCGAACATTCTAAAATTAGGGGTTGTTTTTCGGGTATCTAACATGGTTGCCTTCGTTCCTTTTATCAAGGTCATCATTTCATCCGCATAGGTTGCAATACCAGACATCCGCTGCATGCAATTCAATAAAAGTCTTTCCGCCGTTAAAATAGACTGAGACGAACCCGTTACTATAAGAACCACATCACCAAATTTAACGCGCGTTCCATCGTGTATTAAGACATCTATTTTTAGCGATGAATCCACCTGATGAAAAATAATTTTAGCCAGTTCTACACCAGCAATAATACCATTATCTTTCACTTTTAACTCAGCCGATTGAATGGCGTCTGTAGGCACACTTGCTAAGGTTGAATGATCACCATCACCCACATCTTCCTTTAAAGCTTGTGCAATAATGGCTTCTATTTTTTGATCGGTTATATATTCTGGTCTTGTCATTATCTGTAGGTTAATTTTGCAAATGGGGAATTGTTAAACTCCTCTTTGGATTTATATTCATGAAATTCTACCCACTGATCGTTCTCTTCGCGAAAAACTTCCACCAAAAACATATCAGTAGGATTGGTACTAAAAAAATTCTTTAAACGCACCGTATAATTTTTTCCTTCCACCTCTCCCTTGGTTAATAAGGTATAGCCCGACTGAAAAGATTCTTCTATTTTAGCCCCATAAGGTTCAACAAAGGCCAATTCAAATAAGTTATTATACTTCCCTAAAAAGTACGTAAACCGACCATTATTCCCATAGGTCGTTAAACCATAATTTTTGTCCATTCTTACCTCAATATCCTCTTCTTGGGTTGAAACCGTAAAAAGAACGCGCGAATCGGCAGGAAACGCATCATAAACACCCTTTATTTCTTGGGATTCAAAACGGACAGGTAAGCTTAATTGCATCGGAATTGATTTATTTTTCTTATCCTTAGCTGGCTCAATAGTCACTTTCAGTTTATTCATTTTATTCTGAATCATCACCAAACCAGAATTAACAAAACTATTAAAAATAGGATTTGAACCATGAACGCTTACATCACTAAAATTACCTTCTGCATTAATCGTAAAGACCAATTTTGTTTGAGCAGAGGACACATGCAAGTAATCGGCTATGTTGGAAAAAAACTCAATTTCATGAGAAATATTATTTCCCAATATTTTATTCAAACAGCTCAATCGACCTTCATCGGTCACTTCTTTCTCACATCCAAAATAAACGGGCATTTTCGACGCAGCCTCTTGCTTTTGAGCAAACAAAAATCCCGACAGAAAAATCCCTATCCCTGCGATATAATTTTTCATACTATAAATCTTTATTATAAAATGTTCCTTTATTTTCTTTTTGGGCACAACTCTCTTCAATAATTAATCGTGAAACGGCTACCAAATTTCGTAACTCTAATAATGGTAACGATATCAATGATTTTTGGTAAATCTCCTCCATCATTTCTTCTAAATCATGTAATCTTTTCTGAGCAAGCTGTAAACGCTGATCACTACGAACAATACCGACTAATTCACTCATCATGGTTTGTAATTGTTTTCGGCAATACGCAATGAGCACTAATTCGTCTGGTTTGGTCATTCCTTCCTCATTCCATGGCGGGATCATCTGATCTACTTCTTTAAATTGTTTATCGATGAGGTATTCGGCCGTTTTCATGGCAGCACGATGACCAAAAACCATCGCTTCGAGTAAAGAATTCGACGCTAATCTATTTGCCCCATGCAAACCTGTATTGGTACATTCCCCAACCGCGAATAAATGCTCAATGGTTGTTTTCCCATCCAAATCAACATCTATTCCTCCACACAAATAATGGGAAGCGGGTACTACAGGAACCAAATCTCTAAACATATCAAAACCTTCTGTTTCACATTTTTCATAAATATTCGGAAAATGCTGTAAGAATTTTTCTCTGTCCAAATGGCGACAATCTAAATACACATAGTCATCACCACGTATTTTCATTTCATTATCAATGGCTCTAGCCACAATATCACGCGAAGCAAGCTCTTCACGATCGTCGTAACGATTCATAAATAACTCACCATCTTTTGTTCGAAGCTTTGCCCCAAAACCTCGTACAGCTTCAGATATTAAAAATAATTGGCCATCGAAATTACTATAGAAAGCAGTTGGGTGAAACTGAATAAACTGCATACCCGATACAGCTGCTTTTGCCCGATGCGCTAAAGCAATCCCATCGCCTGTTGCAATAACAGGGTTTGTCGTATTTTTATACACATGTCCAGCACCTCCAGTAGCTAATAAAGTTATCTTGGCTAAATGTCGAATCACCTGATTAGTTTCCGTATCTAAAATATAGGCGCCATAACAACTCAATTGATCTGAAGTCTCTTTCGACTGTAATTGATGTTCCGTGATTAAATCAACCACAAAGTGATGGGTCAATAAACGAATTGAAGGAAACTTTTGAATCGTTTCTAATAAAGCTCTTTCAATTTCCCAACCCGTAATATCTTTATGATGAACAATTCGGTTTTCTGTATGTCCGCCTTCTCTTCCTAAATCATAAATACCATTGGTAGACTGATCGAAACGAACGCCCCAATTAATTAATTCTTCTACTCGCTCTGGGCCTTCTTTTACAACAACTTCAACGGCTTCAATCGCACATTCACCATCGCCGGCGCGTAACGTATCTTTGATATGCTTATCAAAACTATCATTAATAAAATCACTGACCACCGCAACACCACCTTGAGCGTATTTTGTATTGGTTTCTTCTTTTTGGGCCTTGGTAACAATCGTTATTTTAGCTTCAGGGTGTCTTAAAGCAATTTTCAAAGCATACGATAACCCTGATATTCCTGATCCAATGACCAATACATCCTCTGTCATGATTATTTAATTTTTTCAGATAAAGCCAACATGCGGTTAATTGAAGCCAATGCTTTTACGCGTAATTCTTCTTCCATTAAAATTTCAGGTAATTCGTATTTCATGCATAGGTACATCTTTTCCAGCGTTGATAGCTTCATATAGAAACATTCACTACAATTACACGATTCATCTTTTACCATCGCTGGAATTAACGTTTTACCAGGAGCTAGTTTACGCATTTCATGAAGAATTCCCTCTTCGGTTGCTACGATAAATTCGGTTGCTTCATCTTCAACGACATAATCCAATAGACGAGATGTCGATCCAACAAAGTGAGATAAATTCAATAATTGTTCCTGAGCTTCTGGATGGGCAATTAACTTGGCTTTCGGATGTTCCACCATTTGCATCGCAATTCTTTCTAAAGAGAATGCCTCGTGAACGATACAAGCGCCATCCCATAAAATCATTTTTCGTTGACAAACTTCATTTAGGTAACGACCTAAATTACGATCAGGCGCAAAAATAATTTCTTGATCGGCAGGTAAAGAATTAATAATGGTCTCCGCATTTGATGAGGTGACAATAATATCACTTTCGGCCTTTACTCCAGCATCACAATTAATGTAACTTACGACAATTGCCTTAGGATGAAGCTCTCTTAAACCACGCAATCCTTCTGCAGAACACGAATCAGCTAGGGAACAACCCGCCTTCATATCAGGAAGAACCACTTTTTTCGAAGGATTTAAAATTTTCGCTGCTTCCGCCATAAAATGCACACCACAAAAAACAATCATATCGGCATCTGTTTTGGCAGCCGCACGTGCAAGCTGTAAACTGTCGCCTAAATAATCAGCTAGATCTTGTATTTCGGCAGGTTGATAATAATGAGCTAGAATAACTGCATTTTTCTCTTTCTTGATTTTTTTAATTTCTTCAACCAAATCAATTCCATTTGGAATTTCTAGATCCAAATACCCTCTTACATCTAATTTCTCAATCGCTTGTTCTAATGTCCCCATGTCTATTAATTGACTTTCTCGTTTTAGTTTATATTTAATTTTTGTTTCATTGTTTTTGTTAAGGCATCCTTATGCACTGTAAATGCCAATGACTTCATTCTAAAATAGGCTTTTGACATATAAATATGTCCATTGTTTCCTAAATCTTTTATTCCCCATGAATTTTTAACGTCATAATATTGGTTCCCCAACTGATCGCGAAGAATCCCTGTAATATGCATTAAATGATCATCTTGCGTTGTTAAATCTTCAAAAGCAGCTTGTCTTTCCTCCGCTTTTACCCATTTTTCAGGTAAAATGGTGGTAAAATAATCTTTTTCTAAACCTTCAGAAGGCCAAATTGCCATTCCATATTTTTTCGAGAACGTTTTTTCAGATACATCCGTGTCAAAAGCAGCTGTAAAACCATTGTATAAGGCTTGATCTAAAACGTCCATGTACTCATCTAGCGGCAAGTTATAATAGTTTCCGTTGGAAAAATTATCAGGTACCTGTAGAATAAACTGCTTGTAATATGGCGCATGTTGAAAAGAGGTTACGGTAATATAATTTTCTGGAACAATCTTTAACGATTTAGCAAACTCAACAGGCGTATACGTTTTTCCTTTATACGTAAATTTTTCTGGAGGTGTTCCCAAATGGTTATTCAAAGTTTGATCGAAATTCGTTTGCCAATTCTTCGTCAAAAACTTCTTCGGGTTAGCGACAATAGAATCGACCTGTGTTTTTAATTCCTCCACTAATTTCTTATGGTTGTGCTTCAGATCAGTCCCTTGCGCAAACCCCGTATACACCGTATGCGGAACAACGCCATAACGCTGAATTGAATTAAAAACATCGTGCGATAAACCCCCTTCGCTGAATTGTGCTTTTCCTTGGCGGTACACATAATTATACGCTTTTTCAGGATAGGTATAACGAACATTATACATCTCCGATAAATCAACTATTTCACCTGTTAGACGCTTCACTTCAGATTCCAAAAAAGAAATCGTCGAAAACGACCAACACGTCCCAGTTTCACCTTGACTAATGACCGTTAATGCATCATTATTCACTAACGTTTTAAACTTGAATGGCGTTGTTTGTGCATAACCCAAAGCCGTAAGCACTAAAAAACAAGGTATAATAAATTTTTTCATTCAGCGAATTTTTGGAATGTTTGAAATTCAAAAATAAAGTTTATTCTTGAGGTAAAATTGTAAATCTTCTATTTCATGCTTAGAAAAGTAAATAAAGCCCCATTATAAAGAAAAAATCAACTTTTTAAAAGTAATGTTAAAAAAATTCGTTGTTTCATTGAAATCCTTTTAACTTTGCTCAAACATTACACAAATGCAACAGCGTGAAGATTTTTTATTAAAAGCCTACGAGCTTGGAATTATAAAATTCGGAAAATTTACTTTAAAGAGTGGTGTAGAATCACCTTTTTATGTGGATTTAAGACCACTTGCTTCTAGTCCCCAATTATTAAAGACCTTAGCCAATAATTTATTAGATTTAGTCGAAGATGTCGATTACGATTTGATCTGTGGTGTACCTTATGCAGCTTTGCCAATGGCAACCACCATGAGTCTAACCTCGAACATTCCGTTAATCATTAAACGAAAAGAAAATAAAGGCTATGGTACCAAAAGGATGGTTGAAGGCGTTTTCGAAGAAGGGCAGTCTTGTCTTTTAGTTGAGGATGTTATTACTTCTGGGCAATCCTTATTGGAAACGGTAGATCAGGTTGAACGCGAAGGATTAAAAGTACACGATTTAGTCGTTGTTCTAGATCGCGAACAAGGTGGTGTAGACAAGTTACGTGAACAAGGTTATAATGTAATGACTTTATTTACGATTAATGAAGTCATTGATATTTTGCATAAATTTCACCGTTTATCGGACGAGGAAACCAAACAAATAAAAGACTTCTTGCAACAACCGATTGAGCAACCTGTTTCTAAACAACGCATAGCTTTAGAGGATAAAAAAATCCACCATCCTGTTGGAAAACGCTTGGTTGAATTAGCTATAAAAAAACAATCGAACTTAATTGCTTCTGCCGATTTAATTACCTCAGAAGAAATTGTTTCTTTCGCAAACAAAGTTGGTGAACATATCGTGGCTTTAAAGCTGCATTCGGATATTATTCAAGATTTCTCTGACCAATTAATTACAGATTTAAAGATAATTGCTCGCGAAAAAGAGTTTTTATTATTTGAAGACCGTAAATTTGGTGATATTGGCAATACCCAAGAATTGCAATTTAAGAAATCAATTTATAAAATTGCCGATTGGGCCGATCTTGTAACGGTTCACCCTATTGGTGGTTTGGAATCCCTGAAAGTTTTTGACAATACAGGTGTAGTAACCATTGTTGAAATGTCTTCAAAAGGTACGTTAACCGATGATTACTATTTCAGTAAGGCGGTTAATCTGTCGGAACAATCATCGAATGTTCTGGGGTGTGTTGCTCAACGTCAACTACCAGAAAACATGCTATTGTTTACTCCCGGTGTAAGCATTTCTTCTACAGGAGATAGCAAAGGACAACAATACAATACTCCCGAATTAGTATTTAAAAACTACCATACCGACTTTATGATTGTTGGTCGTGGAATCTATAAAGCAGCTGATGTTAAAACAGCAGCGAAAGAATATCAAACCCTTGGTTGGATTTCTTACCTACAGAGTTTAAACAATTAATTATATACTCATCGTATAATTGCATAAAAAAAGGAAGCCTAGGCTTCCTTTTTTTATGCAATTATTTCAATACTATTAATAAACTCTGAATTTATGGGTGAACGTTTCTCCCAATTGATCGGTTAAGATGGCGATATAAAAGCCTGATTTTAATGACCTAATATCCAGTTTGGTAGATGCTAAATATTCTTTCGATAGATGAGTAAATCCAGCCGCATCAATAACTTTAATGGTATGAACTTTCGACTGATTAGTCAATTGAATCGTTAGAAATTGATTATCGTTATAAAATTTAGCCTGATTTTTATAGTGAATGTTTGTAAGTGACATTTTATTTGAGGTTTTTGCTGCCTCTATCACGAATTCCAAACCTAATTTAGAGAATTTAGCGGCATGATCTGCATGACCTACGATAGTAAACCTATCCGAAGCTGTATGAATATAGGGGCTTGATTCACTGAAGGAAGCCTCGAAAGGAAAAGCTGTTGGATAACCTTTCTGCGCCCAACTATGATGATCTGAACAACCATAGTTACACTTCGTATAGTTATAGGTTAAAGCATGTTTACCTGTTTTATTATACGTTTCCATTAAATCTATTAAATATAAATTTAAGTCGTTGTTGTTATAAGAATCTGTTGTAATAAAAATATCTTCAACCGAACCCTGATAATTGGTCATATCAAATTGCACATAGGCGATAACGTTCTTTTCTTGATTTTTGTAGGTAGTTGCAATTTCTTTTGAACCCACCAATCCAATTTCTTCAGCGGCATAAGCCATAAATTCTGTGGTGCGTTGTGGCATAAAATCATGGGATAATAACACCCGAATAACTTCTGTTATTGTGGCTATACCAGAAGCATTATCATCGGAACCCGGTGCATTTGTTTTATCAGGGGCTGTAGAATCCAAATGCCCTCCGATAATCACATATTCGTCTGCTTTTTCATTTCCGTCGATGGTTAAAACAACGGATTTCATTGGTGTGTTGACATGGTTAATGATTCGAACATGGATATCAGTTCGTCCACTTATTGCAATTAACTCTTCCCAAAGTTCTTTGACTTTTTGAACAGCCAAATTGGCCTTTGGATCTGTATGGAAACGTGTTCCAAAATTTTCTAAAATCAACATCACTTCTTTAATTCTATCGGCCTTAACATCGTCAATGGCTTTGTAAACAAAACTCGATTCAGATAGGGTATAGTTGGTTACATTCATCCATTTTCCTACAGGTTGATCCAACGCTTGAATAGCTTGTTGCTTATCTGGATGAAAAATAAATCCTGGCCCATGAGAAAGAATTTTCTGATGCAATTCGTGTGTGGCATCTGGATGAATATAAACTGCCGATAGTTGATTTTTAGATTCAATAATATCAATCAGTTGAGGAAATTGGTGGAAAAGTTCTACGGCGTGATTCTCTTGCATGGTAGCATGAATAAAACCCGTTCGGTCTTGTGCATGAAGAGATGTTAAAGCAAAACTTAAACATCCTAAAAAAATAGATTTTAAATACATAATCATGTTATCTCTAGTGTTGTAAGAAAGATAATGATTTTATGCAAGTTGATCTGTACAAATTTTAAAGTAAATAATCCTCTTTACAGAGGATTATTCGATTAGTATTTCAATTGAAATTTGATATAGGTTATACTTTTCCCTAAAGCCTTGAACTTCTCTTCATAATAAGTTTGAACCTCGGTAACTATACTTGGCATCTCGCCATTGTCTGGATGATAGACATCGTGGCTAGAAGTAATTACTTTGTGGCCTTCAACTTGAATAACCCCATGGGTGTAGCCATGTAAAAATTCTGAATCAGTTTTTAAATTAACCGTGCCATCTCCTTTTAAAATATGCGCATATTTTCTTAAAAATTCTGGGTGTGTTAACCGATGTTTTGAACGTCTAAATTTAATTTGAGGATCTGGAAATGTAATCCATATTTCACTTACTTCATTTTCTGCGAATAGATGATCGATTAGTTCAATTTGTGTTCTTAAGAACCCAACATTGTCTAAATTCTCCTCTAAAGCAGTTTTAGCACCACGCCAAAAGCGGGCTCCTTTTATATCAACACCAATAAAATTTTTATCAGCTTCCCGGCGAGCCATTGCAACGGTATATTCTCCTTTTCCGCAACCTAATTCCAGAACGATTGGATTGTTGTTCTTAAAAAAATCTTGATTCCACTTTCCTTTTAGAGCAAAATCTTCCATAGCTTCTGCACGATTTGGCTGAACTACATGATCAAACGTTTTGTTTTCGTTAAACCTTCGTATTTTATCTTTTCCCATTTTTCCCAATTAATTTCTGCAAAATTAAATCATTTTAGTGAATTAGCCGAGTGAATAATTGGAGTTTAAATAATAACAATGAGCGATTATGTCAAAAGGTTTGCTATTTTTGTAATGAAAAAACAAAATTTACGACATGGATTTTATCAAACAGTTTCATAGTGGATGGGCATATTTGGCTATCTTAATGGGGATTATTTTTTTGTTATCGACTTTAGTCTACGCGGTTTCAAAGAAAGATACAGACAATACAATTCGAAGAATTGGTTTAGTTACCACAATCGTTTTTCACGTACAACTACTCGTTGGTATCGTGTATTATGTTATGCGTTTTCTAGCCATGGATGGAGCTGGTAATATTATGAAAAGCAATGTTTTACGCTTCTCTTTTGTTGAACACCCATTAATGATGATTGTAGCGATTACTTTCTTAACGATTGCCAACGCTAAATTAAAACGTTCTAAAATGGTCCCTTATTCAGTGGTGATATTTGGGTTTCTAGGAATGATAGCATTAATTAGTCGAATTCCATGGGAAACTTGGATGGGATAATTACAATAAACGTCCTTATTATAAAAGGATAAGCGAAGGGTACTAAAATTTAGTACTCTTTTTTTGTATAATTCTCCTAAGAACAATACTTTTACCCATGAAGTTAATTCCGCGAACTGTTTAATTTAACATCTTATTAAGGTGTTTGGCACTCGATTTGAATTTAAACTATGCAAATCCAAAAACGATGAACTATTTAAAATATATATTTTCTCTCTTATTTATGACGTTAACCTTTGCCTTTACGCAAGCGCAAGAATTTCATACGTCGAATACCAAAATCGATTACGAAGTTGAGTCAGGTACCTTAAACATGACCACTCGTTTTTTTACGAGTCATTTAGAAAAAGCCGTAGGTGAAAAAACATCTAACAAGGCCGCTTTTGAAGGAAAGCTAAAAGGATATTTAAACAACAAACTAAGTGTGAAAGTCAATGGAAAACCCATTACTTTGGCCTATTTTGGTTTTCAAACCAACGATAAGTCTACTCGTATTTACCTTAAGGTAGAAAAAGTTTCGGATATTTCTTCTTTAGAAATGAAACTAGACTTCTTAACGGAGGTATTCGATGATCAGCAAAACATGGTTAATGTTGAGATTAAAAACAACCGTAAGACATACAGTTTAAGAAAAGATAATGATCAGATAAAGATGACTTTCTAGTCTCTAGTTAACCTATAAAAAAAGCGCCTATTGGGCGCTTTTTTTATAGGTTATCTTTTTAATTTCACTTTACTTGAACAAAACTGTTTTCTTTAAACACGGAAAGTGGTGTGACCTTGTCTATTGGATATAATGAGTGGCAAATTATTTATACTAACTTTTACCGAACGTACTGCGGCAGGGATAGTAGCGGCATCCTTTGCTGCCATCTTCAACATCAACAAACCGAGATGTTGTGGCAGCAAAGATATAGCGTATAGGTACTATCTTAAAAACCTAACTTTTTATCCTTTTTTTGATTAAATTTGTTAAATAATAGAAAGCTTCTTTTCTTCTAGAAAAGTAAGTTTATCTGGTGTAGCCTCAACTTGTTTGGGGCTATTATATTTCATTTGATTATACAGAGGATCATAAGCTTGATTCTTCTTCCATAAATGATAAACTAAAACCAGTAACTTCTTTTGCACAGCGACATAGCTTTTCAGCTTTATTCCATGTTTTTCATAAGTTCGATGAAATAGATTTGATAAAGGCTTTTCATTATGTTTTACTGCTGTAAAAGCAGGCATAAACAACGCTCTTCTTATACGCCCATTTCCTTTTTTGGATATTCTTGTTCGGCCTCGACTATTTCCCGATTCATTCTCAACCACATCAAATCCTGCAAAAGAAACAAGTTGTTTATAATTTTTAAATAAAGAAAAACCATTGGTCTCTGCTAGTATTGTTCCTAAACTAAGAGTCGAAATACCCTTGATCTTACAAATCCCTTCTACCTTTTGCTTAATTATAGGATCTGAATCGAGATGTTTCTTTATAGATTCCTTTATCCCTTTAAGTTGACTATCAATTAATAAGATGATGTTTTTCTGATATTCCATCATCTCAGAATTATCATACATCGAATGTTCAAAAGCATGAAGTTGGTTTTTAAAAACGGTCTTTTGTTCTTGTAAATTCTGATATTGACGCGTGTACTGGCGTAATTTATAAAAGAAAATACCCATCGGTTCCCATAATTCTAAACACTGTTCGGCTCCCATTCGAGATAAACCTTTTGCATCTATGCGATCATTTTTTGATTTAAGTCCCAATGAAATTAAATAATGCTTCGCTTTATTAGGTAGTATAATAGATATTTTATGGCCTTTTTGGTGAAAATAAAACGCACAATTTTCATGATATACTCCTGTGGCTTCCATACAAATAACTAAAGAAATCTCTTTTTCTTTATGATTTTTTTCAATCCATTCTTCTAGCTTTAAAAAACCAGATAATCCATTGGTAAATTTCTTACTAGATACCACTTTAACACTCTGTTTATCATCAATCCTTGAAAGACATACATCGATTTTTTCACTTGAAACATCGATTCCAACACTGTACTTTAAATTCATAATTCTATCGTTTTAGGGAAAACAAATTTTTTACAATAGTCCTTGCTCATATTTATTCTGCATCTAATGAAAGTCATCAGTGCCTAAGTACTTATTGTAACTTTTTGTAAAAAAACAAAGCTGATTTTCCTATAACGTCAATATCATTTTTAATGTATCTAGCCCGGTTTCAATTATGCAGCTTTGTATTGTTTTCTAGTTAATTATTATGAAAGTTAATATTTTTTGCTAAGATATGAGCCCAGCGCGGAGCGGCCGCCCAAAAAAAATTAGTAATTATCGCGTACAAGGCGTAATAGTTTTTCGTTTTCATTTCTGATCCATGATAAGTCTTTAGGTGAATTGTTATTCATTAAACTAAAAATGAACGTTTTCCCTGTTTTTGTTTTTAAATAACCACTTAGCGTTACTGTATTGGAAAGGGTTCCTGTTTTAGCATAAATATAAGGTGATGCAGAATCGCGGTATCTACTTTTAATGGTCCCTGTTTTTCCACCGACAGGAAAAATATTGAACAGTCTGCTTTCTGGGTTCTCAGCATACAGTTTCTCTAATACTTGAACCATGTTTTGTGGAGTGAATAAATTGTATCGCGATAGCCCGGAACCGTCACTCCATTGAGGTTTTTGTTTTAAATCGCTCAAGTATTTTGTAGTCATATGGCGAATGACTTGGTCTGAACTTAACTTTCCTGGTAAAGCGCTTGAAGCGACAATGAGCAGATGTTCTGCCAAGAAGTTATCGCTATTTTCCATCATTTCTTTGTAAACACTATCACTGGCCACACTGTAAAACACTTTACTTCCACTAGGTAAAGGCGATTTATTCATCTCTACTTTTTTACCAATAATTTCGGTTAAAGCATTTTCAATGACTTCTTCTTTTACGATAAAAGGCACTTTTGTTGATGCAGATCGACTACCTATATAAAATTTGTTTTCGTAAAAATCCCTTGCCTCTTTACTTTCTTTAATTTCAGTAAACTCTTTAAAATAGGCTGGAAAGGTTTTTATAGCTGTTCCGGATTTTGAAATGGTGACTAAATTCTCGTTGATTGGAAATTGACTTCGCTCTGGGGAGTAATTTTTTCTAAAATCATCCCAAGTCCAACCAGGTAAGAAAGCCTCTTCGTCGAAATTATTCCAATGGAAAACGATTTTATCCCCTGTTTTCTTTAAGAAGTTAATCGCTTTATTGTTTTTATATTTGGGATGTAGAAAAGTGGGGTCTCCTGTTCCTTCCACATGAAGTTCATTTCCTTTCAAAACATATTTAAATGCTGGGATAGAATCGGTGAGCATTTTAGTTGCCGCATAGAGTGTAAAAATCTTGGTATTGGAAGCCGGTATAAAAAATTTGTTTCCATTGTAACTGTAAACTTCTTTCTTCGTTGCAGGATCATAGAGATAAAAGCCCGTAAATTGGGTGGCATAAAAATCGCTATTTAAATGAGCATCTAATAGTTCTTGTTGTGCGTAACTTCTACTTTGTGTAAAACAGAACAGAAGTAGAAATAAAAAGCTGTTTTTCATTTTATTTATCTTTCAAGATAGGTTGATTAACAATCATCTCGGTATGTGGGTAAGGAATAGAAATATTATTTTTATCTAATGCATATTTCAAATCGCGGTGTAATTTCCAATAGGTGGCCCAGTAATCTTCACTTTTAACTTGACATCGGATAGCTAAATTGACCGAACTATCTCCGAAATTTAAGATTTCGACGGTGCTTCCCATGTTATCATCGATTAATGGATTTTCTTTTAATACGTTTTGAATAACGCCCTTTGCAAAATCAAAATCATCATCGTATGCAATCCCTATGTTAACATCTAATCTTCTATATTCTTTAATCGAGTAATTTGTGATAGGGTTATTGAACACATTGGCGTTGGGTAAAACAATCACCTGTCCTTTAGCAGTAACTAATACCGTGTTTAAAATACTAATGGATTCTACGGTACCTTCGTTTCCTTGAGAAACGATATAATCGCCTACTTTAAAGGGTTTGAAAAGAATAATTAATAATCCCCCTGCGAAATTGGATAAAGAACCTTGCAAGGCAAGACCAACGGCAAGTCCCATACCTCCTAATGCAGCTAAAAAACCTGAAGCGTCTAATCCTAAACGACTAATTACAGGAATTATAACCATTATTTTTAAAATAATATTGATAATGGGCATTAAGAAGGTTCGGATGGATAAATCGACATCCCGAGCGATCATTCGTCTTTCGATTAGGTTTTTTAATTTTCCTGTAATCCAAAAACCAATGGTTAGAACCAATATAGCTGTCATTAAACTCCAACCTATACTGGATATTTTTTCAAATAACCAAGTCCAATCGCGCTGGATGGTTTCGATTGTTTGGCCAACGGCTTCTTGTAAATTTTCTGGAGGGGATTGTGCGGGTTGATTTTGTACTTCTGGCATTTTTTAACTATTTCTCTAAAAATACTATGGATTTGGAAAATAATTCCTAAATTATTAAAGATTTAAAATTATTTAACATTTAACACTACATTTAACATTTTGGTACAATATTAGTTAATAACCACTTAGCACTATATTAAATAACTTATAAAACTATAAACTATTATGTCAGTAAATTTTTTTGACTTAGCGAAGGAGTATCTTACTCCATCTGTAATTTCTAATTTTTCGAGTGAATTAGGAGAAAACGAATCAGGTGTATCGAAAGCGGTATCTGCTTTTATTCCGATTATTTTAGGGAGTTTGGTTGAAAAAAACCAAGGCATCAGTGGTCTATTTCATACGTTAAAAACGTTTGGCGCATCTAGGGGTTTGAACAGTTTATCGACAACTTCGAATGTACCAGATACGATTAATGAACTAAAAAATGGTCTGTTTGGAGGAAATGTTCAAAATATTATAACAAAAGTATCTGAATTTTCTGGAATTTCTACGAATTCATCGGCAAAATTACTTGATGTTACTTCTGAGGCAACTTTGGGAGGAATTGGTAAATATGCGGAAGATCATAATATGACGGAAGCAAGTTTTATGTCTATTTTAGGAGACCATAAATCGCTTTTAGCTTCTTTCTTACCAGCCGGATTAGGATTGAGTACATTGGGATTAGGAAATTTATTTGGCGGAGCTAAAAAAAATGTAACTGCTGCTGTAAAAGAAACGATTACGCCAAAAGCAAAACCCTATGTTGAACCAGTTCGCGTACACGAAGAGCCCGAAAAAGGATCGAGTATGTGGAAATGGTTAATTCCACTTATTTTGTTAGCATTAGCAGGCTTCTTATTGTTAAAATATTGTAATAAAGTAGATACACCTGTAGTTGCTACGCCTACAGGACAAGATTCAATGACGAACGACACCATGGTTGATGAACCTATCGTTGAAAAGACCTATGGTGAAATTGATTTAGAGGGCATTAAACTAAAAGCGTTTGCCAATGGACTTGAATCGAAAATGATTGATTTTCTTCAATCACCTAATTATGCCAATGCAACGGAAGACCAGTTAAAAGATCAGTGGTTTGATTTTGACAATATTAATTTTGAATTTGGTACAACGGATAAGTTAATTGGCGATTCTCATTTACAATTAGAAAATTTAGTTGTTATTTTAAAGAAATACCCCGAGGCTAAAATTAAAATTGGTGCCTACACAGATAATGTAGGTGATGCTGTAAAAAACAAAGAATTATCACAAAAGCGTGCAGATTATTTGAAAGCAGAATTAACTAAATTAGGTGTTGGGGCTCAAGTTACTGGAGCTGAAGGTTACGGTGAAGAGTTTGCTACTGTAGCAGAAACTGCTTCAGACGAAGAAAGAGCTGCAGACCGTAAAATGTCTTTACGTTTTTCAAAATAAATACTCATTTTTTTAAACTGAATTCTAAAAAGGAAGAAAACCATGGTTTTCTTCCTTTTTACATTTTTTTATATTTCGCAATTGTAAGAAACTAAAGTATTAATACCTTTGCACACTATGAAATTTTCAATTGATAAAAAAGATAGTTTCTCAAAAGCAAGAGCAGGTGTAGTTGAAACCGATCATGGTACAATTCAAACACCTATTTTCATGCCCGTAGGAACTGTAGGCACAGTAAAGTCGGTTCAGCAACATGAACTTAAAGAAGATATAAAAGCGCAAATTATTTTAGGGAACACCTATCATTTATACCTGCGCCCAGGAACGGAGATACTCCATAAAGCTGGTGGATTACATAAATTCATGCATTGGGATGGGCCCATCTTAACAGACTCGGGAGGTTTTCAGGTTTATTCTTTGGCTGCCAGTCGGAAGAAATCGGAGGAAGGAGTTAAATTTAAGTCCCATATTGATGGTTCTTATCACTTTTTTTCGCCAGAGAAATCGATGGAGATTCAGCGTTATATTGGAGCTGATATTTTTATGGCTTTTGATGAGTTAACAGGCATTCCTGCGGAATACAATGATGCAAAACGCGCTATGCATGTCACACATCGTTGGTTAGAACGTTGTCGTACTTGGTTAAATAACAATCCGGAATATTACGGTTACAAACAAACACTTTTTCCGATTGTCCAAGGAAACGATTTTCATGATCTACGAAAAGAGTCGGCTAAGTACATTACCGATTTTAATGCTGAAGGAAATGCTATTGGAGGTTTAAGTGTTGGTGAGCCCGAAGAAATTATGTACGAAATTACAGACATAGTTACGGATATTCTACCACAAGAAAAGCCGCGTTATTTAATGGGTGTGGGAACACCTTGGAATATATTAGAGGGAATTGCTTTAGGCGTAGATATGTTTGATTGTGTAATGCCTACTAGAAATGCGCGAAATGGAATGATTTTCACATGGAATGGCGTTGTAAATTTACGCAATGCCAAATGGAAAGATTGCTTTGAACCGTTGGATGAATCGGGCACGAGTTATGTTGATCAGTTTTACACTAAAGCCTATGTACGTCATTTATTTAACGCACAGGAAGCTTTGGGAAAACAAATTACATCGATTCATAATTTAGCCTTTTATTTAGATTTGGTTCGTGTAGCCAGAGAACATATCTTAGCGGGAGATTTTACGGCTTGGAAAAATCAAATTTTGCCACAATTAAAACATCGCTTGTAATTTGAAAATTATTGATAAATACATCATCCGAAACTTTATTGGGACCTTTATTTTCATGGTCTTGATTTTATCGACCATTGCTGTTATTGTAGATCTTAGTCAAAAGCTAGGTCGAATAGACGACAGTGGTTCAACAGCAATAGAAGCTTTGATTCAGTTTTATCCTTTTTGGGTGATATGGATTATCAATACTTTCTTACCTATTGCAGTGTTTATTACCGTTATTTATTTCACATCCCGTTTAACGATGCAAACCGAAATTGTTGGTATTCTCTCTGGAGGAATCAGTTTTTATCGATTTACATTACCTTACATATGGGTTGCGCTATTCTTAGCGATTTCGGCTATGTTTGTTCACAACATTATGCTGCCCTGGGCTAATATTAAGAAGAATCAATACCAATACGTGTATATGTTGAATAATACCGATAAGGAAGAGTATTATAAAAAACAACGTATTGGTTCTCAGATATCACCCAACGAATTTATTTTCATCGATAGTTATGATCGGATCGATAAACTTGGTAATGCATTTACCTATCAACGATTTGATTCTGTTGTTTTAAAACAGCAAATATTAGCGTCTACATTTGAATGGAATAGCAAAGATTCATTGTATCTTTTAAGAAACGCATACCTGCGAACTATACTTCCTGACAATACAGAGAAGTTAGATTATCAGGCGAATTATTCTATGAAACTTCCTGCTACACCTGATGAGATTCTTCCTGAAGAATACGTTGCAGAGACTATGAATACGTTCGAATTAAGTTCTTTTATACAAAAGCAAAAATCAAAAGGTTCTGCCAATGTTAATACCTATCAAAACGAACTTAATATGCGTTTAAGTAACCCGTTTTCAACGATAATTCTAACCCTTTTAGCGCTATCGCTTTCATCGAAAAAACGACGCGGGGGTATTGGAGCCAACCTAGCCATTGGTGTGTCACTTGCCTTTGTGTACATCTTTTTTACACAAACGACCTCTACATTTTCGGAGAAAGGTTATGTAACCCCATTATTAGCTGCTTGGATACCAAATATTGTCTTTGGGACCCTAACCTTGATCCTCTACTTACGTCGAGCAAATTCATAAACAGAAAAAATATTACATAAGCGACCAGTTTGGTCGCTTTTTTTATGTATTTCATATAGAATGTTTTTATAAACTTCCTTAACTTTGTAAGCTAGTAAAAAATCGCAACAGTAAAATGATAAACGTATCTCTTCCAGATGGAAGCGTCAGACAGTATGAAAGTGGTATTACGCCAATAGGTGTAGCACAAAGCATTAGTGAAGGGCTTGCTAGAAATGTAATTTCTGCCCTAGTAAATGAACAGCAAGTGGAGGTAACCACCCCGATCACCGACGATGCCACGATCAAATTATTGACCTGGAACGATGATTTAGGAAAGAAAGCTTTTTGGCACTCTTCTGCTCACTTGTTAGCACAAGCCATTGTTGAGTTCTATCCGAACGCCCAATTAACCATAGGACCTGCCATTGAAAATGGTTTTTACTATGATGTAGATTTTGGTGAAGACGTATTTACAGACAAGGATTTCGAGAAAATCGAAAAGAAAATGTTGGAAAATGCAAAAAAGAAAGCCGAGTTTACCTTATATCCTGTTTCCAAAGCGGAAGCTTTAGAGACTTACAAAGACAATCCGTATAAAACAGAATTGATTGAAAATCTTGAAGATGGTCAAATCACTTTCTGTTCACACGATAATTTCACCGATTTATGTAGAGGAGGGCATATTCCAAATACAGGAATTGTTAAAGCAGCTAAAATATTAAGTGTTGCAGGAGCCTACTGGAGAGGAGATGAAAAGAATAAGATGTTAGCTCGCGTTTATGGAATTACCTTTCCAAAACAAAAGGACTTAACGGAATATTTAGAATTGCTTGAAGAAGCAAAGCGAAGAGATCACCGTAAATTAGGGAAAGAATTAGGCTTTTTTGCTTTTTCAGAAAAAGTAGGACAAGGATTGCCTCTTTGGTTGCCTAAAGGTGCTTCATTAAGACGAAAGTTAGAAAACTTCCTTCTTAAAGCACAACAAAAAGCGGGATACGAAATGGTGATTACGCCTCATATTGGTCAGAAAGAACTTTATGTAACATCGGGTCACTATGCAAAATACGGTTCAGATAGTTTCCAACCAATTCTAACACCTCATGAAGGTGAAGAGTTTTTATTGAAACCGATGAACTGTCCGCATCACTGTGAAATTTACAAAACTTCACAATGGTCTTACCGTGATTTACCAAAGCGTTATGCTGAATTTGGAACGGTATACCGTTACGAGCAATCGGGTGAACTACATGGTTTAACACGTGTACGTGGTTTTACACAAGATGATGCTCATATCTTCTGTATGCCAGATCAGATTGACGAAGAATTTAAAAAAGTAATTGATTTAGTTTTATACGTATTTAGAAATTTAGGGTTTGATGATTTCACTGCTCAAGTTTCGGTACGCGATTTAGATCAACCCGATAAATACATTGGCTCTACCGAGAATTGGGAAAAAGCTGAACAAGCGATTATAAACGCTGCGAAGGATAAAGGCTTAAATTATGTCATAGAAAAAGGCGAAGCTGCTTTCTATGGTCCTAAATTAGACTTTATGGTTAAAGATGCATTAGGTCGTAAATGGCAACTTGGAACGATTCAAGTGGATTATAATTTACCAGAACGATTTGAATTGTCGTACATTGGTTCAGATAATCAAGCCCACCGACCAGTAATGATTCACCGTGCGCCATTTGGCTCTATGGAACGTTTCATTGCCATCTTATTAGAGAATACCGCAGGGAATTTACCCCTATGGTTGACCCCAGATTTATTCACAATTTTACCAATTAGTGAAAAATATGTGGAATATGGAGAAAAAGTATTAAATTTGCTCGCTGAACAAGAAATTAATGGCTTGATTGACAGTCGAAATGAAAAGACTGGAAAAAAGATCCGTGATGCCGAAGTGAAGAAAATCCCTTTCATGCTTATTGTTGGGGAGAAGGAAGCAGAAAATGGTACAATTTCGGTACGCAGACATGGCGAAGGCGATTTAGGAGAATTCAAGATTGAAGACTTTATTGCTTACGTTGAAAAAGAGATGAAATTAAACTAAAAAACAGAATACTATCGCAATCAGAAGAAAAGGGGGCAGAGGACCTGCTCGCATAATTAAGGAAGATCTACACAAGATCAATGGGAAAATTGATGTTGCTGAAGTGCGTCTAGTTGGAGAAGGCATCGAACCAGATGTTTACCCACTCGCGAAAGCATTAGAAATTGCTCAAGGACAAGGCTTAGATTTAGTCATGATTAGTGAAAAAGCTAATCCACCTGTTTGTCGTGTTGTGGAATATAAAAAATTCCTTTACGAGCAAAAGAAGAAAGAGAAAGAATTAAAAGCGAAACAACAAAAAGTTGTTGTTAAAGAAATTCGTTTTGGTCCTCAAACAGATGACCATGATTATGAATTTAAGAAAAAACACGCGAAATCTTTCTTGGAAGAAGGCTCTAAGTTAAAAGCCTACGTTTTCTTTAAGGGTCGTTCAATTATCTTCAAGGATCAAGGAGAGATTCTATTACTACGTCTTGCACAAGAATTGGAAGACTACGGGAAAGTAGAACAAATGCCTAAATTAGAAGGAAAAAGAATGATTATGATGATGGCACCTAAAAAATAGGCCATTGTTGTTACGAAAATATAAAACGTTTTAATTGTAAAAAACCAAATTGTAATCATGCCAAAATTAAAAACAAAATCAGGGGCTAAAAAACGTTTCAAATTAACTGGAACGGGGAAGATTAAAAGAAAATCTGCTTACAAAAGCCACATCCTTACAAAAAAGGAAACTAAACAAAAAAGAAATTTAACAGGAACTACTTTAGTTGATAAAGCTGATGTAAAATCTGTAAAATCTCAATTAGGTTTAAGATAAGAACATTGTTCTTATTGGTTTATTAATTCAATATTAACCCTGTCTTTAGGCTTCAAAAGTAGCTAATTACGCTCGCCTAAGATAAAAAAATTAAATGTTATGCCAAGATCAGTAAATTCTGTAGCGTCAAGAGCGCGTAGAAAAAAAATATTAAAACTTGCAAAAGGTTATTACGGACGTAGAAAAAATGTTTGGACTGTTGCTAAAAATGCAGTAGAAAAAGGTTTACAATACGCTTACCGTGATAGACGTCAAAAGAAAAGAAACTTTAGAGCGTTATGGATACAACGTATCAACGCTGGAGCAAGATTACACGGAATGTCTTATTCTCAATTCATGGGAGCTACTAAAAAGGCAGGTATCGAGTTAAACCGTAAAGTTTTAGCGGATTTAGCAATGAACCACCCAGAAGCTTTCACTGCAGTCGTAGAAAAAGTAAAATAAATTACCAAATAATTAAAACGTTTTAGAAAAACTTGGCTTCGGTCAAGTTTTTTTTTGCTTATTTTTGAGTGTTTAACCTTTATTCCATGACAAAACAGCCTTATACCCGTGATCTATTTATAGACATATGGCCATTCTTCATCACTTTTTTCATCTATACTTTTGCCGCACTATCATTCACACAATATTTTGGGCGAGATGAGTTTCACCTCTATTTGAATCAATTCCATCATCCCTATGCCGATGTATTCTTTCAATATTTCACCAATTTTGGAACTACCTACCTCTTATTTATATTAACGGTCTATCTTATTTTCCGAAGCAAATGGCGGTATTTATTTTACCTAATCATTAGTGAAACCATTGCGAGTCTCATTAGTGTATTTTTTAAATTGATCTATTTCAAAGAGGTTTTTAGACCCAGTTATTATTTTGAGCAAAAAAAGATACCGCTCTATATCGTCGAAGGTTACGCATCGAAAATGGCTTCTACTTTTCCTTCTGGACATTCCTTGACAGCCGTAATACTCGCCATGACGTTGTGCACCATGATTAAAAACAGAAAAATACAATTCCTTTGTTCAATGCTTTTGCCTTTAATAGCGGTCAGCAGAATGTATCTATCGAGACATTTCGCCATTGATACGGCTGGAGGTGCTTTGATTGGTTTTTTTATATTTATATTTACCTATTACGTTATCAATCATTGGCCACCAAATTATATCGATCAAAAAATCATAAGACGAAATGGAAAATAAAACACACTTAAAAATTAGTCTTATCCAGTACCCTGTAATCTGGGAAGATGCTGTAGCCAACCATCGCTATTTAGATACTTTGCTGCACCAACATCAAACAGATCTTATAGTGCTTCCTGAAATGTTTGCCTCAGGTTTTTCGATGGACGTTGAAAAAATAGGTGAACCACCTTTTGGACCTACATTTCAATGGATGGCCAAAAAAGCAAAAGAATTAAATGCGGCCGTAGCTGGAAGTGTTTCTACCTACGAACGCAATCGTTATTTCAATCGTTTTTATTTTATCACACCTGGACAAGCTGTTTTTATTTATGATAAAAAACACTTGTTTAGTTATGGAAAAGAAGCAACAGTCTATAGTGCCGGTGATCAGTTATCAACGATTTACTTTAAAGGGTGGAAAATACGGCCAATCGTCTGTTATGATCTTCGTTTTCCTGTATGGTGTAGAAATACCGACCAATACGATTTACTGCTTTGCAATGCCAGCTGGCCCAAAGCGCGTCGCGATGCCTGGATGACTCTTTTAAAAGCCCGTGCCATTGAAAACATGAGTTTTGTAGCAGGTGTTAATCGAACGGGAGAAGATGGCTATAACTTAATTTATCAAGGTGATTCGAAAATGCATAATACCTTAGGTGAAGAATTGGTACAAATTAATGATCATGAAGAAATTTTACAATTTGAGATCAATAAAGAAGAACAAGACAAAACCAGAAAACATTTTAATTTTTTAAACGACCAAGACGAATTTACCCTCGTCCATTAAAAAAGGAGCTCTTGCTAAGACCTCCTTTTTAATCGATTTATTTTTGCTTTCTCAACAAACGCTTTGCCTCCTTTAATGCTTCGCGTTTCTCTCTTTCTGCCTCTTTTAAGACTTTCTTAGCTGCTTTTTCTTCTTTAGCAGCTTCTTTATAGGCAGCGTCACGTTTCTTCTCTAAACGCAGCGCTTCTCGTTTTGCTTTTTCTGCATCTCGAATCGCTTGTTTGCGTTCAGCAGCAGCCAATTTCGCGTCACGTTTGGCTTCTTTTCTTGCAGCTCTAGCAGCATCAGCCATCGCCTTAGCCTCCATAGCTTCTTGTATTGCAATCTCCTTCTCTTCCAAGATTGCATCAGCCGTTAATGGTTTCATGACCTCCTCAATCCTAGGAGGTGCATCTTGTGCAACAGCATTTCCTCCCATAGCAACCAAGATGAACATTCCTGTTAAAAACGTTCTACTACCTAAATTCATCATCCCTGTTTTCATTCTTTCAAATTATAAATACTAAACCTCTTAAGGCCGGCAAATATACTGCTAGAAATTAGATTTCAGATATTAGATATCAGATGTTAGATTTTAGATTTCAGATTTCAGATTTTAGAAATGGAGAAGAAGGTTTTTAAATAGTTTAAAGTTTTATCTAACGTTGGGCGAATTGCAATTCGCCCCTACATTTTAGGCTTTGTTGGAAATAGGGAATTGGATTATAGATATAAGATATCAGATTTTAGAAATGGAGAAGGAAAGGGTTTAAGGTTTTAAATAGTTTAAGGTTTTATCTAACGTTGGGCGAATTGCAATTCGCCCCTACATTGAAGGCTTTATTGGGAATAGGATGTAAGCTATTAGATCTATCTACTAATTACTAAAATCTAACATCTATGTACTAATATCTAACTACTAAAAACTAAAGACAAAAAAAAGCCTCAAGAAAAAATCTTGAGGCTTTTGGATAAAGACTGGCGACGACCTACTCTCCCGGTTTCCCAGTACCATCGGCGCTAGTAGGCTTAACTTCTCTGTTCGGAATGGGAAGAGGTGAGCCCTACTGCTATAGTCACCCTAATATTGTTATATAAATATAATAATATATAGTATTTTGTGTAGCTCTTCAGCTACTATTTTCTTAACATATTGAAAAAACATACAAATCATTTTAGTAAATCAACATCTACTAACATAATTCAAATTAGATTAACCAACCTTAATCGATGGTTATGAGATTCTATTTTTGAAAAAGTCTATGGGTAATTAGTACTACTCGACTATGACATCACTGCCTTTACATCTATAGCCTATCAACGTGGTAGTCTTCCACGACCCTTTAAAGAAGTCTAATCTTGCGGCGAGTTTCGCGCTTATATGCTTTCAGCGCTTATCTCTTCCAAACGTAGCTACTCAGCGGTGCACCTGGCGGCACAACTGATACACCAGAGGTTTGTTCAACACGGTCCTCTCGTACTAGAGTCAAGTCCGCTCAAACTTCTAACGATCACAACAGATAGAGACCGAACTGTCTCACGACGTTCTGAACCCAGCTCGCGTGCCACTTTAATGGGCGAACAGCCCAACCCTTGGGACCTTCTCCAGCCCCAGGATGTGACGAGCCGACATCGAGGTGCCGAACCTCCCCGTCGATGTGAGCTCTTGGGGGAGACTAGCCTGTTATCCCCGGAGTACCTTTTATCCTTTGAGCGATGGCCCTTCCATACGGAACCACCGGATCACTATGTCCTGCTTTCGCACCTGATCGACTTGTAGGTCTCACAGTCAAGCACCCTTATGCCATTACACTCTACGCACGGTTACCAAGCGTGCTGAGGGTACCTTTGAAAGCCTCCGTTACTCTTTTGGAGGCGACCACCCCAGTCAAACTACCCACCACGCAATGTCCTCCACGAATGGAGTTAGGCTTCAGATAAATAAAGGGTGGTATTTCAACAATGATTCCACAATGCCTGGCGACACTGCTTCATAATCTCCCACCTATCCTACACATTATTTACCCGAAGTCAATACGAAGCTATAGTAAAGGTTCACAGGGTCTTTTCGTCCCGTTGCGATTAACCGGCATCTTCACCGATACTACAATTTCACCGAGCTCGTGGCTGAGACAGTGCCCAGATCGTTACACCATTCGTGCAGGTCGGAACTTACCCGACAAGGAATTTCGCTACCTTAGGACCGTTATAGTTACGGCCGCCGTTTACTGGGGCTTCAGTCAAGAGCTTCGCCAAAGGCTAACCCCCTTCCTTAACCTTCCAGCACCGGGCAGGTGTCAGACCCTATACGTCATCTTTCGATTTTGCAGAGTCCTGTGTTTTTGATAAACAGTCGCCTGGGCCTTTTTACTGAGGCTCGCCTTGCGACGAGCGACCTTTCTCCCGAAGTTACAGGTCTATTTTGCCTAATTCCTTAGCCACGAATCTCTCGAGCGCCTGAGGATACTCTCCTCGACTACCTGTGTCGGTTTACGGTACGGGCTGCTTCACTCGCTATTTCTTGGAACAAATTTCAGTGGATTATCACGCCACCCGAAGGCTTTGTGTACTATCCTTAGTTTACCTAAGTTCAACGTACTATTCCGTCAGTACGCACCACCTACATTCATCCGTCACTTTTGTTGTGAGCAGGTACGGGAATATTAACCCGTTTGCCATCCACTACCCCTTTCGGGTTCGCGTTAGGTCCCGACTAACCCTCAGCTGATTAGCATAGCTGAGGAATCCTTAGTCTTACGGCGAATAAGTTTCTCACTTATTTTATCGTTACTCATGCCTACATTTTCTTTTCTAGAAGCTCCACCGCTCCTCGTCGGAACGACTTCTGCGCCGCTAGAATGCTCCCCTACCAGTACATCTAAAAGATGTAATCCATAGCTTCGGCAATATACTTATGCCCGATTATTATCCATGCCGGATCGCTCGACTAGTGAGCTGTTACGCACTCGTTAAATGAATAGCTGCTTCCAAGCTAACATCCTAGCTGTCAATGCAATCCAACCGCGTTTGGTCAACTTAGTATATATTTGGGGGCCTTAGCTGATGGTCTGGGTTCTTTCCCTCTCGGACATGGACCTTAGCACCCATGCCCTCACTGCCTAGAAACATATATTAGCATTCGGAGTTTGTCAGGAATTGGTAGGCGATGAAGCCCCCGCATCCAATCAGTAGCTCTACCTCTAATATACTTATCTAAACGCTGCACCTAAATGCATTTCGGGGAGTACGAGCTATTTCCAAGTTTGATTGGCCTTTCACCCCTACCCACAGGTCATCCGAAGACTTTTCAACGTCAACCGGTTCGGTCCTCCACTTTGTGTTACCAAAGCTTCAACCTGCCCATGGGTAGATCACTTGGTTTCGCGTCTAATACCACTGACTATATCGCCCTATTCAGACTCGCTTTCGCTGCGGCTCCGTTGCTGAACAACTTAACCTTGCCAGTGACATTAACTCGTAGGCTCATTATGCAAAAGGCACGCCGTCACCCCGTAGGGCTCCGACCGCTTGTAGGCGCACGGTTTCAGGATCTATTTCAACTTTCTATTCGAAATGCTTTTCACCTTTCCTTCACAGTACTAGTTCGCTATCGGTCTTTGAGGAGTATTTAGCCTTGGAGGATGGTCCCCCCATATTCGGACAGAATTTCTCGTGTTCCGCCTTACTCGTTATCAATTATATAACCCTTTCATTTACAGGACTATCACCCTCTTTGGTTAACCTTTCCAGGTTATTCTACTAGAATTATATAATCTTTAGGGCTGATCCGCGTTCGCTCGCCACTACTTACGGAATCTCAATTGATTTCTTTTCCTATGGGTACTTAGATGTTTCAGTTCCCCACGTTCGCTCCCATTGCTGGGTGACAGATCTTCAACCTGCCGGGTTGCCCCATTCGGAAATCTTCGGATATAATGTGTATGTGCCACTCCCCGAAGCTTATCGCAGCTTATCACGTCCTTCATCGCCTCTCAAAGCCTAGGCATCCGCCGTACGCCCTTTGTAACTTTTTTCTCGAATTCATAACCATCTTTTGATCGAAGGTTATGTTAATCTTACTCGTTTTATGTTTAATTGTATACTTTAATATTACTTCGATTATTCTTCGCTTTTTGATTATCTCTAATCTTGTTCGTTTCTTAATCTGTTAATGATTGTATGTTTTTGTATTTCAATATGTCAATGAACTCTTCTTCTTCTACCTTGCGGTAAAAGATTGGTGGAGAATATCGGAGTCGAACCGATGACCTCTTGCGTGCAAGGCAAGCGCTCTAGCCAGCTGAGCTAATCCCCCTCTTTTATTAGTATTTAGTAGTCTCAGGCAGACTCGAACTGCCGACCTCTACATTATCAGTGTAGCGCTCTAACCAGCTGAGCTATGAGACTCTTTAAAACTCTTAAAGAGTGGTCTATAGATGTTAATAACTATCGGTGTGATAGCCAATAACTCTTTTCTTATATATCTTAAGTAATTTAAATAATCTGACAAGCCAAAAATAAAAGTCAATACAAAGATCAATCCTTCTAATGTATAGAAGAAAATTTGTCGTCTCTCTAAAAATGAGATGTTCCAGCCGCACCTTCCGGTACGGCTACCTTGTTACGACTTAGCCCTAGTTACCAGTTTTACCCTAGGCAGCTCCTTTTACGGTCACCGACTTCAGGTACCCCCAGCTTCCATGGCTTGACGGGCGGTGTGTACAAGGCCCGGGAACGTATTCACCGCATCATGGCTGATATGCGATTACTAGCGATTCCAGCTTCATAGAGTCGAGTTGCAGACTCCAATCCGAACTGAGATCGGTTTTCGAGATTCGCATCCAGTCACCTGGTAGCTGCCCTCTGTACCGACCATTGTAGCACGTGTGTAGCCCAAGACGTAAGGGCCGTGATGACTTGACGTCGTCCCCACCTTCCTCGCAGTTTGCACTGGCAGTCTCATTAGAGTCCCCGTCTTTAAACGCTGGCAACTAATGATAGGGGTTGCGCTCGTTGCAGGACTTAACCTAACACCTCACGGCACGAGCTGACGACAGCCATGCAGCACCTTGCATTCTGTCCGAAGAAATATCTGTTTCCAAATACGTCATAATGCATTTAAGCCTTGGTAAGGTTCCTCGCGTATCATCGAATTAAACCACATGCTCCACCGCTTGTGCGGGCCCCCGTCAATTCCTTTGAGTTTCATTCTTGCGAACGTACTCCCCAGGTGGGATACTTATAACTTTCGCTTAGCCACTGAAGCCGAAGCCCCAACAGCAAGTATCCATCGTTTACGGCGTGGACTACCAGGGTATCTAATCCTGTTCGCTCCCCACGCTTTCGTCCATCAGCGTCAATATAGACTTAGTAACCTGCCTTCGCAATTGGTGTTCTGCGTAATCTCTAAGCATTTCACCGCTACACTACACATTCCAGCTACTTCAAACTAATTCAAGACCAACAGTATCAATGGCAGTTTCATCGTTAAGCGATAAGATTTCACCACTGACTTATTGGTCCGCCTACGGACCCTTTAAACCCAATAAATCCGGATAACGCTTGCACCCTCCGTATTACCGCGGCTGCTGGCACGGAGTTAGCCGGTGCTTATTCATATAGTACCTTCAGCTACTTACACGTAAGTAGGTTTATTCCTATATAAAAGAAGTTTACAACCCATAAGGCCGTCATCCTTCACGCGGGATGGCTGGATCAGGCTTGCGCCCATTGTCCAATATTCCTCACTGCTGCCTCCCGTAGGAGTCTGGTCCGTGTCTCAGTACCAGTGTGGGGGATCACCCTCTCAGGCCCCCTATAGATCGTCGCCTTGGTAAGCCGTTACCTTACCAACTAGCTAATCTAACGCATGGCTATCTCTGTCCGATAAATCTTTCAAGTAAACACCAGGTGATGTCTACTGTTATAGAGTATTAATCCGAATTTCTTCGGGCTATCCTCTTGACAAAGGTAAGTTCCATACGCGTTACTCACCCGTTCGCCGGTCTCTAAATAGCAAGCTACTTATACCCCTCGACTTGCATGTGTTAAGCCTCCCGCTAGCGTTCATCCTGAGCCAGGATCAAACTCTCCATTGTATGTATTATAATAATATTGTACAACTTCAAATTTTCCTTTGCTCCATTCATTCTAAGGAATTGACCTTTTAATGTATTTGACTTTTATTTTCTTCTGTCTTATTTTAAATTACAATGAACTTCTCAGTTTTCGCATAAACACTTCTAGTGTTTTGCGAGTGCAAAGGTAAAACTTATTTTTAAACTAACCAAATCTTTTTTCAAAAATTTTGAAAGTTTTTTTTTCGTTTTAACTTCAAGTTTTATTTGTCAATCATCTTCTCTATCCCTCTGCCGAAGCAGCTTCTAAATAAACGATCTTTCAAGTAAACAACACTACTCTTCTTTCGTATTGAGATTGCAAATATAGGGGCACTTCAACCGTTTTACCAAACTTTTTGATGATGTTTTTTTAATGTTTTTTTTACATCGCCTTTAACTAACTAAACCCGAGGTTTTAATCGGTGAAAAAAAAGTAATTAGATTTTAGTAATTAGTACATAGATATTAGATTTTAGTACATAGATGTTAGAAAAGGTGTCGATAGTTTTTAGTAATTAGTGGGTAGATGTGAGATAAATCTAGGCTACTTCAACAAACCCAATGTTATCTATGATCTAAAATCCGTTTTAAACCTTAAAAACTCTCTGTCGCTCCTACAGAGCTTAATCGTGTGGGGTTTCTTTGGCTATTAATATATCATCCCTCCGGGATTGGATTAGTTGGTAGATGTGAGATAGACACAGGCTATTTCAATATACCGAATGTTATCTATGATCTAAAATCTTATATCTAACATCTCATATCTATAATCTAACTCCCTATTTCCAATAATGCCTTGAATGTAGGGGCGAATTGCAATTCGCCCAACGTTAGATGTGAGTACATAGATATGAGATAGACACAGGCTACTTCAACAAACCGAATGTTATCTATGATCTAAAATCTGATGTCTGATATCTAACATCTAACTCCCTATTTCAACAAACCGAAAGTTATCTATTATCTGATATCTAAAATCTAAAATCCGTTTTACGCCTAAAGCCCCGCGCCAGGGATTGAAGCGGCATCCTTTGCCCCTTTGTAGGGTGTTGATAGCATTCGGATTTTTCGAGGGGGCAAAGATAGAGCGTAAAGCCCGACCCGCAGGGTGGCGCCCAAAAAGAGATTTACTTTTAAGACAATTGTCCTATGACTTGTTTTTTCCCTAGGTTAATTTTGGCCTATTATTAATAGAGAAAGAATGTATGCAAAAAAGATTGTAATAATTAATGGGCATCCGAACCATGAGGCGTTCAATTTTGGGATTGCTAAGGCTTATAAAGATGGCGCTGTTGTTTCGGGAGCAGAAGTAAAGGAGATTGTTATAGCCGACCTCAACTTTGATCCTAACCTGCGCTATGGCTATAGTAAGCGCATGGAACTGGAACCTGACTTAGTGGATGCATGGGAAAAAATACAATGGGCAGATCATTTGGTATTTATTCATCCGGTTTGGTGGGGTGGTATGCCTGCAGTGATGAAAGGGTTTATAGATCGATTATTTCTACCTGGTTTTGCATTTAAATACAGGGATAACTCTGTGTATTGGGATAAATTATTAAAGGGAAAAACAGGTCATATCATTACAACAATGGATCAACCCAGTTGGTACTATCGTTTTCGCTACGGAAGACCTAGTGTAAACCAATTAAAAAAGACGGTTTTAGAATTTTGTGGAGTCTCTCCTGTAAAAGTAACGCATGTTGCTATTGTTAAGACAGCGGATGAAATTAAACGAGAAAAATGGTTAACTAAACTCAATACATTGGGAATGAAAATGAAATGATTGATCATTGAGCTGAATTCCTTCAACTACATTATAAAGTAAAATCTTAAAAAACCACCCTTTAAACAATTTAAAGGGTGGTTAATTCATTAAATTCTGTTTTGTTCTTCCGTTTTCTCTACACTCTTTTTATTCGATATTTGGCTATTCCCAAAATTATACTTTATAGTAAGTACTGCGCTTTGGGTATCTGAATAATCGGTAAAATAACTGTCTTGGTTGGCGTATTTCGTAGACAATGTCATTCCTTGACTTCGGAAAATATCATTGACAACAAGAGATAAGTCTAATTTTTTGTCGAAAAACTTCTTGTTCATAACTAAAAAAACATTGGAATTAGCGCTAATATTAAACGAGCCTTGGATGGATGGTGAATTGTATCGGTAACCTAGTTGCATTTTCCAGTCTTTATCTTTGTTTAACTGAAAATCGGTACTAAACCTTAATTGATATTCCCACACGTCATTTTTATACAATTGATTGTCTACACCGAAGAAAAATTCTTTGCCATAGTGCGTATATAAAGATGTATTTAGTGTTGCCCAAGGGGTTATTTTAAATTCTTTATTCAATGATGCACCTAAGTATTCGCTTTTTTCAATGTTCGTATAATGGTAAACCATCGTTTTGGTTTCGGGTACTTGATAGGAGATTTCCATTGATGGGTCTTTTCGTTGACTATAAAAAACACCCAGTATCCAATTCTTATAGGTATAACCAATTTCAAAGTCATGACTGATGGTCGCTTTTAGATAAGGATCGCCTTGGAAATAAGAAAATAGGTTGTAATAGGATTTGGCAGGATTTAACCAAGAATACGATGGTCGACTGATTCGCTTTCCATAGGATGCCGTGAACTGGTGCTGACTTGGTGTTTCGTACATAGCATAAAGCGTAGGAAACCATTCGAAATAACTGCTTTTATGCTGTTTGGTTTCGGGTTGTATCTCACTTTTTATCGCTGTATTCTCGCCTCGAAGTCCTGCCTTAAAGTTCCAAGCCCCTAATGTATAATCGAAAGTGGTGAAAACCGCCGATATGGTTTCATTGTACTGAAATGTATTGCTTTTCTCGGGTCTAAACTGAATATCTCCCATTTCATCGTCTGAAAATCTTAATTGTTGGTGAGCGTTTACCCAACTCATTTTTCCACCAGAATCCCATTTCCATTTATCGCGATGAATGGAATACATAAAATCGGTTGAAAACAAGTTGATTCGTTGTCCATTATTGCTAAAAAATTGAGATTCTTGTTCCGGTTGATTTATAAAATCCAATTGGGTTAATACGCTTTGGTCTTCCTTGGATTGTTGATGCGTAAAATAATTGGTCCAAAGGACTTGATGTCCATTGCTCAATTTCTTATCGAATTGGGCATAACCATTGATTGAATTTAACCACATTGAACGATTGTTGGTGGTTAAATAAAACGATTCCCGTTCTCCGCTTCGATTAAAAATGATGGTTGGAACAGTATATACGCCGGCGGTATTGGGGCTAAAGAAACCGTCTACCCCAAATGTAAACATGGTTAAACTATCCAATTCGTATTCACTAACGAAATTATATTGATGACGATTTTTAAGAGTGTTCTTACGCACTAACCTACTCTCCCATGTTGTTCCATCTTCTACATAGCGAACCACATCAGTGCTTTTTCGAACAAACGTCCCATTGGAATAGGTATAGGCCAGCATGGTGGATAGTTTCCCCTTTTTATAAAATTGGGTTAGCCCTAAAGCATTTCGTGCGTATTGACTTTGATGTTGACGAATACTTGCAGAGCCTCTATACCCTTCTATGGCATTTTTTTTCATCACAATGTTCAAGACCGCTCCGCCTGCTGCCTCGTAATTAGCCGGTGGGTTGGTGATAACTTCAACCGATTTTATTTCACTCCCATCCGTGTTTTCTAAAAGACTTTTTAATTGATCACCTGTCAACAGAGTCTTCTTGCCGTTCATAGTCACCACAATGTTTTGATTGCCTTTGATGCTAATGGCATCCATACTAACCGAAACCAATGGAGTGTTACGAATAATTTCCCAGGCATTCATGGAAGAAAGCGTTGTGTTTTCTACATTAAACACTAATCGATCTACTTTTCGTTTAACTAAAGGTTGCCTATTATTGACTAAAACCTCATCGAGTTTAATTGGTTGCTCTTGTAAAATTATCTGGATTGGTTGCTGCATTTCTTGAGCGGAATATTGCTTATCAAATACTTCATATTGATAATCGTCTATCGATAAACGCAGCGAGCTATTCAATGTGGTATACAGTATAACACCTATAGAATCTGTTACTAAAGAAGCTAATACGGTATCGTCTAAACCAAGAACAGTTACTTCTATATTAGGTATAGGCTGATTATTTTGATCTTTCACCCATCCTTTAACGACCAATTCTTGTGCCCAAACAGTATATGGAAAAAGAAGTATTAGCAGAATATATCTCATGATTACTTTATTTGTGACAAAGCTGCTGAAATATTACAATGCATTGGGTTAATGCTCGGTTAACGAAGAGTTAACCTATAACTGAATACAGTAAATACTTTATATTTGTTTATGCCAAAAAAACAAACCTTTTTATTTATCTTATTCTCCATCCTTTTTATTGCATTAATTGGTATACAAGTCTATTTTATAAAAAACACCTATCAATTAAAAGAAAAGGAGGTTTTACAAATAGTATCGAATCAATTAAAAGCCTTAGACGATGATACTGACATATTCGATGAAAGCCCTAAAAATGATGATCAAAGATTAGCGTTATTTCTTCAATTACGAAACAATTCCATTTCCTTGGTCGATTTTAAAAAAGGTATTGCTAAGCAGGAACAAAATATAAAACCTGTTATTTCCAATTACATCGACTCCATCTTTACCCCACAAGGTTATCAAGTTGCAATTCGAAAAGAGTATCTATCGGCCTACATGGCTAATGAAGATAAATACCTCTTTAATTCCCCTATCGTTATCTATCAAACAGAACGAGATCTTGTAAAAAAACGAAATTTAACAACCGGCAAATGGGACACAGAAAGTAAAGAGACCAATGATAAAGACAGTTTAGAAACCGTAGAATCTCACCATCGTTTAATACTTCATCGGGCAACCAGTTATGATGTACTTAATTTAGATAAAATTGTTATTCTATCTTTGCTACCTTTAATCATTGTATCTACCTTAATTCTTGTAGCGGTTTCTATTTTATACTACCTCACCTATCGAAGTCTTCGCCGACAAGAAAAACAAATTGAAGTATTCCATACCATTATCGATAATATATCACATGAATTTAAAACCCCTATTGCTACTTTAAAAATCGCCAACCGATCATTGCAAAAATCTTTTGAACCTAGCACTCTCGACTTAATCGAACGGCAAATAAATCGGTTAGAACAACTTCTTCAACCATTGCAAGATGACAAAGCACGACAATCGCCTTTGGTCGACGCCGCGTTCATCGATGAATACCTTGAAGATGTTAAACAAATCTATCCAACCATTGACCTAAGGACCCACGTAGATTTTGAACTGAATCATCAACTCAGTCAACTCGATTTTGTTACCATCTTAGGAAATCTTATTAACAATGCCGTAAAATATGAAGGAACTGTTCTTATAATCACCATTTCTTTTAAAGAAACTATTTCATTATCAATTAAGGACAATGGGATTGGAATTGACAAAAAAGAGATCAATATGATTTTTAAGAAATATTATCGCATTCAAAAAAATCATTTACAGCATAAGAATGGGTTAGGATTAGGCTTATTTTTAGTCCATCAATTAACTTTAAAAAACAAAGGAACGATTGATGTAATCAGTAAAGTAGGAAGCGGAACAACCATATTTATAAACATTCACCATGAAGCGTAATTTATTAGTCGTAGAAGACGATCACGATTTTGGAAGTATCCTAAAACACTATTTAGAACTATCGGATTATGATGTAACCTGGTGCAATCATCCACAACAAGCGTTGGATCTTCTTGAAAAAGAATTTAATTTTGACTTGGCCATACTCGATGTTATGATGCCCGACATTAACGGGTATACCTTAGCCCAGGCTATTCGAAAAACAAAACCCACCTTTCCTTTTCTATTTCTTACAGCCAAAAACCAACAACTCGATCGAATCATGGGCCTTAAATTAGGGGCCGATGATTACATCGCTAAACCCTGCGATCCCGAAGAATTAATTCTTCGCATAGAAAATATTTTGAAAAGAAATAGACACTCACCTATTATTGCCGAAATCATAGAAATTGGAAACTACCAATACAACACCAATACCTTACAACTTATAGGGCTGAAAGAAACACATCAGTTAACCGAAAAGGAAGCTGATTTACTTCATTTTCTATTAAAGCACAATAAATCCCTCGTTAAAAGGGAGGTAATACTTGCTGCACTATGGAATAATACCGACTATTTCTCGGGACGAAGTATGGATGTATTTATTAGTCGATTACGCAAATACTTTTCAACAGATGATCGAATAAGCATCAGGTCAATTCGAGGAATTGGGTTCCATATCGACTTTCCATTATAAGCTATCAAAGAATCTATAGAGGGCGACTGCTTCGCACCGGGCTATCCGTTCCCAATCTTTTTTTGGAAGAACTGAAGGCAAAAAATGAAAATGAAGAATTCCAAAAAAAGGATTTCCACTTCTATCCCTGTCGCGGCATCCTCGTGTGTTGAAGTAGGGTATTTCTAATTTGAAGTTAAGGGCACACTTTACTCGAAAATAAAATAGGCGAAAACAAACGTATTATGCGCCCATTTTTTGATGAATAATTTCCATGACTTTATCCACTGTCTGATTCAGATCCAGTTCTGAATTATCCACTTCAATTGCATCGTCAGCTTTACGCAAAGGAGAATAAGCCCTATGAGAATCGATATAATCACGTTCTTCAACATTTTTCAGCACATCTTCAAAAGCGATGTCTTTACCGTTTTGTTGGTATTCTAAGAAACGTCGTTGCGCTCTAATTTGAGCAGAAGCAACAACAAAGATTTTAATTTCAGCATTGGGAAAAACAGTTGTCCCTATATCGCGTCCATCCATTACAATTCCTCCGTTCGTCCCCATTTGTTGTTGTAGATTAACACAGAAATCGCGAACAGCTGGTATTACCGACACAGGGCTCACCATGGAAGAAACTTCTAGGCTACGAATATTATCTTCTACATTGACATCGTTGAGATAAGTTTCATTGCGCAGGGTAGTCGGATTTTTAATAAACGAAATATGAATATTGGGTAGCTGAGCAATTAAACGTTCTTCGTTTAATTGACCTTGACTAGCACTATTGTTCTGCAAAGCATACCAAGTGACAGCGCGATACATAGCTCCGCTATCTACATGAGTGTAGTTTAGTTTTTTTGCAATAATTTTCGACATTGAACTTTTCCCAGTAGAGGAATAGCCGTCAATGGCAATGATTAAATTTTTCTTCATTCCGCTGCAAATAGTTTACAAAGATAAGATTTTGATTGGATTTTGCGTCAGGCTAATACCATGGATTACTTCTCCAGTAGTTTCTACCTTGTATCAAACGATCCAAATTGATTTGTACACCAAAATGATTCGCTCCACCCGAAGTGTGATAATTGGCATGCCCAAACTCGAAACGAAAAGCATTCATTCGAATTCCGAAACCATAGGTTAAGCCCGAAAGAGAGCGTATTCCATCCACGGCAAGTTCATTTCCACGCTTAAAATTATAGCCTACACGCATGTTAAATCCCTGATCAGGAAATAATTCTGCACCAATAGCCACGTGATCAATTAGTTTTCTTCCCGCAGAAACTTCCTGCCCATTTTTATTAAATGGTTGAGAAATATCAAACTTTTGCAAATCGTGTAAAGTTAAGCTCAGTTCAAGCGGAACATATTCCAATTGATGAGCTATTCCTAAATTAACTTGAACAGGCATTTTTTCTTTGATTCCATTATAGGTAGAAATCTGCTGTCCGATATTACGAACAACTAACCCTATATTGATATTATCATCGAAATCGTGGTAAGATATACCAATATCACCTGCTATTGCAGATGATTTATAACTTTCAATGGTCGAATTAATGTATTTCAAGTTAGCACCAATTGTCCAGTAGTCACCAATTTCACGGGCATACCCTAAGGTAATAGCCGCATCATTCGCTTTAAAGTCGCCTGTAATATTCCCAATTTCATCGGCTCCAATCAATTTACCATAATCTACGTATTGTCCATGCAAAGACATATAGTCCTTTTCACCTAGGCGATAAACAGTGGAAAATGTACCGAAGTTAACGTCGGCTATGTAAGAGATATAGTTTAAACCCAATTGGCCATGCATTTTACTGTTCATTAAAGCAGGGTTCCATAATGACATATTGGGATCAGAATCCCATGATGTTTGTACATAACCCCCTAAAGCGGCCTGTCTAGGTGAAGTTGTAATGTTTAAAAACTCAAATACACGCGTACCATCCTGGGCATAGAGGCCCAAAGAAACAATGATTAAACAAAAAGTAGTGAGCTTTTTCAGCATTGAACAAAAGTAAATAATATCCTTAATAACGAAAAATAAAAGGTTTTCTTATTTCGTTTATCGCAATTCTTCTTTCGTTCTACAAATTGGTGGATAAATCGACGTCAATTGTAGCCGACTCCATTATCGTTCCTGTTTTAATTTGATTTTGTAGGGCTTAAATTATGAAAGGCTTTACGTACATCATCCGAAGCAGGCAATTCAAAAACCTCCAAATCGAAGTAATTAATGGCGGCGAATAGATGATCAAAAATATCCGACATAATCCCTTCATACTCGGTCCACACAATAGTATTGGTAAACATATAAAGTTCTAGCGGTAATCCGTGTTCTGTAGGCTGAAGGTGTCTAACCATAAATGGATAATCGGGATGAATAAACGGATTTTTATGGGTGTATAACCGTATATATTCGCGAAACATACCAATATTCGTCATTCGCCTCCCATTAATAGGTAAAGTATGGTCGACGTTTTTATCGAGGTTGTAAGCCTGAATTTCGGAAAACCTTTGATCAATATACCCTTCTAAAAGCTGAATTTTTTTCAAGTCTTGAATTTCCGCTTCACTTAGGAAACGAATAGACGACATTTTAATAAATAACGAACGCTTTATACGACGCCCTCCAGCATTCTGCATTCCTCTATAATTTTTAAACGAATCTGAAATTAGGGCATAGGTAGGGATAGTGGTAATTGTTTTATCAAAATTCTGTACTTTAACGGTGCTTAAATTTATTTGTAAGACGGTACCATCGGCACCATATTTCGGCATTTCTATCCAATCGCCCACCCTTACCATATCGTTTGAAGAAACTTGTATACTGGCTACAAATCCAAGAATTGTATCTCTAAAAACGAGCATTAAGATGGCTGAAGCAGCCCCTAACGATAAAAGAAACTTCCAGGGAGACTGCCCTGTTATGGTCGAAAATATTAAGATAGCGGCGACAGAAAAAACAGTAATATTGGCTACTTGAACATAACTATCGAGTGGTTTATCGATAAAAGCAGATTTGGTGTTTAAGAAATCTCTTAGTGATCTAAAAATAGCTTGAAGCAATAAGGTGATGGTTAATACCAATAAAATATCGGTTGCTTTGGTAGCAAGTGTAATCCAATTCGGAAAGCCTTTAAAGATAATAGGCAAAGTTTCTTTGGCGACATAGATGGGTACTATATGCGTCATATAATGCAATACTTTATTTTTAATAAAAATATCATCTATTTTAGTCGACGTTTTATTAATAAAGTTGGTGACTAAGAGTAATAAGAACTTGCGTAGAAAAAAATCGAGGCTAATTAAAATCCCAACTAAGAGGGTCGTTAAAATAGCAGAGGTAACAAAATACGTATAAAAGGTAGACAGTCCTATAGCGTCAACATTATTAAAGACAAATTTATATACCTCGCTCTCTACTTGTTCTTCTATCAATTGCATAAATTCATGGATTTAATGACTTCCAAAAATACATTTTTTGAATGAATCTGTTGATTATTCATTCATAAATGCACGTTAATTGATAGAATTAAAATACTTTTATTCAAAATTCGGATTATACGCTATGGAAGAATCTTTACTCTATGCTTTTGGGCTAACTTTATTTGCTGGTTTAAGTACAGGCATAGGAAGTATTGTCTCTTTGGTTTATAAAAAATTTGATTACCGATTTTTAGGAATAATGTTAGGCTTTTCGGCTGGAGTAATGCTTTTCGTTTCCTTTGTTGAGATTTTTCCAGAAGCCAAACAAAATTTAAGTCGAGTCTTTGGAGAAAAATTAGGATATACTTACGCTGCATTGGGTTTCTTTGGAGGAATTGGACTAATGATTCTAATTGACAAATTAATGCCATCGTTTGAAAAACGATTTATAAAACGAAATAAAACGATTGTAGAATCGGAAGACCAACGATTATTTCGCTTAGGGTTATTTTCTGCCTTAGCGTTGGCCATTCATAATTTTCCAGAGGGCTTGGCCACTTTTTTAAGTGCATTAAATGATCCTGCTTATGGGTTAAGCATTGCCATAGCCATCGCTATTCATAATATTCCTGAAGGCATCGCCGTAGCTATCCCAATTTATTACGCTACTAAAAGTCGTAAAAAAGCATTTTGGTATTCCTTTCTGTCGGGCTTAACCGAGCCTTTGGGTGCATTAATTGGGTATTTTATTCTATTGCAGTTTTTTGGAGAATCAGTATTTGGAATTGTTTTCGCTTCTGTTGCTGGGATGATGGTTTATATCTCTTTGAACGAATTATTACCTACTGCGCATGAACATGCAGGTCAGAAGTTAACGACTTATGGGATTATTGCAGGGATGGTGGTCATGGCGATTAGCTTAATTTTATTGACCTAACGGTTAGTTTCCGTCTTCATTTTTTCGCGAACATAGATTATAAAATCGAGTGAAACAGTCAGTATAGCTTCAATTTCTTTATCTGAGAAAGAAAAATTAAGAATTAGATGACGAACATTTTTTTCATTTAACTCGGCATAGCCTTCCTGTCTCCCTTCTTCTAGTCCTTTTTGCAAACCTTCTTGCAAACCTTTTTGCAAACCTTCTTCCATGGCAAAATCAATAATATTTTGAGCATCCCATTTTCGTTTTAAGTCTGAATCATACATCTGTTGTTCTTTTTACTTTTTTTCCGTCTTCATTTTTTCGCGAACGTAGGTTATAAAATCGAGAGAAACAGTCAGTATAGCTTCAATTTCTTTATCTGAGAAAGAAAAATTAAGAATTAGATGACGAACATTTTTTTCATTTAACTCGGCATAGCCTTCCTGTCTCCCTTTCTGTCTCCCTTCTTCTAGTCCTTTTTGCAAACCTTCTTCCATGGCAAAATCAATAATATTTTGAGCATCCCATTTTCGTTTTAAGTCTGAATCATACATCTGTTGTTCTTTTTTGGTTAATTTAGTAAATTCGGCTAAGTCAAATACTTTTTCAAACTCTAATTTCCTTAGAGAATCTGGCAAATCGTTTAATTTAGAAATGTTTTTTAAAATGTACAACCAGCCATCTAAATCCGTTTTTATTTCGTTTATATTTTTTTGGTATCGATCCAATTCCACATAGATGAAATTAAGTTTTGTATCAAATAATTCATCATCATCATTATGCCTTAAAGAAATACTATGGTAAAAACCTAATCGATTATTAAATACAACAAAACCATCTACAAAAACGATGGTATAAATTTCAGTAAGGAGATAATTCCATTGGTCTCGTTTTCCTTTAGGTGCTTGGTCGGCCATTAATTTACAAGCATAATACAACATACGCTGCTTTAGATTCTTTTGGTTGCTTCGCTGTACTTCAATTAAGAACTGACTACCATCCTGATCAGTACATAACAAGTCGAAAATGACTCCACCTGCTTTTGCATGATCACCTACATATTCGTTTTTATTAAATACAAGACTTTCAATCGTCTTTTGTCCTTTAAGAATGGAATTCAACAAAGAAATCAAAACGTTTTTATTTGGTTCAGAACCAAACACTTTCTTAAACGAAAAGTCAACTAACAGGTCGATGTATTTAGACAAAACAATACCGTATTCTGATTATCAATTATTTAAATTTATAAAAAAAATTGAAGCTATAAAAATAGTGAGACTATTTTTTATTTAAGTCTAGAAAAATATTTGAATCGTACAAGCTACTCGTAAGACAGTGCACAATACATGTATTTTCAAATTTTTGGGTGCTGTTAATCCTACATTAAGCGAAGCGTTTTGCGGCAGGGATTGCAGCAATTGTTTGAGCTTTTTGGTGAAGTGAAACGAAACGAAAAAGCGAGTGCGGAAAGCCCGGCGCGTAGCGGCCGCCCAAATAGAAAAAATGGATTATAAAAGAGAAAATCCCTTATAAACGTAATGTTTATAAGGGATTTTAGTACCTGGAGCGGGAATCGAACCCGCACTCCGGAGGAACACGAGTTTGAGTCGTGCGCGTCTACCAATTCCGCCATCCAGGCCTTTCTGGATTGCAAATATAAGTGCAGTTGATCTACTTTTCCAAATCTTTTTAAGATAAATCTATTTCGAGGGTATCAAAAGCGAGGTACATATTCTCTGGTAATTCTTTATCTACCTGTGAATGAAATCCTAAATGATGGGATAGATGGGTAAAAAAAGTTTTCTTTGCCCCTATTTTAATCGCATATTCAATGGCTTCATCTAACAAGAGATGTGAAAAATGCTTGTCTTTTTTCCGCAATGCACTAATCACCAACACATCAATGCCCTGTAGCTGGGTAATGGTATGATCTGGTAGTGTTTTTACATCGGTTAAATAAGCAAAACGGTTGTCTATTTTATACCCTAATATAGGTAGAGGTCCATGCATTACATGCAGAGGTTGTATATGGAAATCTGCTACAGTAAAGGCTTCGCTATTCACATGATGTTCAATTAGCGATGCAACACCAGGATATTTCTCTTGGGCATACATATAGGGAAACCGATTTTTTAATTCGCTGAGTACACGTTCTAATCCATACACAGGCATATCTTGGCCAGCTTTAAATACCAGAGGGCGAATATCATCAATTCCTAACACATGATCGCTGTGTTCGTGTGTGAATAAGATGGCATCTAAACGTTGTGCGTTGTAACGAAGCATCTGCTGACGAAAATCGGGACCGCAATCTATGGTGATCACTTTACCGTTCTTTTCGAGCAGAATAGAGGAGCGTAATCTTTTGTCTTTTGCATCAGTTGATAGACAAACAGGATGATCACTACCTATCACTGGGATTCCCTGGGAAGTGCCCGTACCTAAAAAATGTATTTTGAGATTTGATTTAGCCATAATGATTTGGTAAATTTACGCCAAACTAATGATTTTTTACTATGTCTCTGGAACAAGTTCTTACGCCTACTCAAAAAGCGCTACAAATTAATCTTGACCCTAAAATCTATGGCTCTTTTGCCGAAATTGGTGCGGGGCAAGAAACCGTACGATTCTTTTATCGGGCAGGAGCAGCATCAGGAACCTTAGCAAAAGCGATGAGCGCCTATGATAAGGATTTTTCAGATGCTATTTATGGGGAAGAAGAAAGCAATCGCTACGTTACCCAAGCTCGTCTTAAAAAGATGCTTGATCATGAAATGCGATTAATGAAAGATCGTTTGGTGAAGGATCAATACAAAGACAAGTGTTTCTTTACCTACGCCAACACCGTTACAACCATTGATTATGCGAAGAAAAATGAAGGCCATGGTTGGGTTGGGTTACGTTTTAAACTAAATGTAGAAGACGATAAAGCCAATGAAATTATTTTTCATGTAAAGTTTAAAGAAAACAATGCGCAGTTACAGCAAGAAACCTTGGGGGTAATTGGGGTTAATTTAATTTATGGGGCTTATTATTATTACGATAATCCACGAAAATTAATTCGTTCTTTATATGATTCTTTGGACAAAGATCAGATCGAAATTGATATGATTAATTTCCGTGGTCCACATTTTAAATACGTCGACAATCGTTTAATGTCTTTGCAATTGGTGAAGAATGGTATGACTGATGTTGTGGTATTTAATCCGAATGGAAAAAATATACTTCCGGCCGATTTGCTGTACAAGAAAAATATTTTTGCTTTGCGAGGTTCTTTCCGTCCATTTATGAATGTTAATATGGACATGTTTAATAGCGGCTATAATGATTTCTTACAAGAAGATGGTGTTACCAAACAAAATACCGAAATTCTGTTTGAAATTACTTTGAGTAATTTAATCTCATCGGGTGAATTAGACGAACGCGATTTCTTAGATAGAGCCGATATTATTGGAAACTTAGGGTATAATGTAATTATCTCTAACTTTTCAGAGTATTACAAATTAGTCGATTATTTCTCGACGTTTACCCGTAACCAAACTAAAGTTGGTTTAGCGATGGGCGTAAATAATTTACTGGAAATTTTTAACGAACAATATTATTCTAATCTTCCAGGAGGAATTATGGAGGCGTTTGGTAAACTGTTTAAAAAGAATGTAAAAATCTTCTTATACCCTTACTTAGATAAGAATGAAAACCAATTACTAACTTCTAAAAACCTAAAAGTAAGCAATAACTTACACGAGCTATATAAATTCTTCTTATATAATGGAAAAATACAAGATATTGAGAATTATAATGAGACGTATTTAAATACTTATTCGCGAAGAATATTGGATAAAATTGCCAAAGGTGAACTCGATTGGGAAGATGAATGCCCTGAAGGTGTTGCCCAAATGATTAAAGAGCGGGGTATGTTTGGCTACCGTATCGATTATTTATTGGATGTCTAATCTTTATTGATCTAAAAAAATATAAATAAAAAAGCGTTACCAAGAGGTAACGCTTTTTTATTTACTATAAACATCTTACTCTAAAATTTCTCCTGTTTCTGAATCAATTTTTTCAGAAGGAATAGGATCACCTTTAATAACGGCAATAATTTTTGCTTCAATTTCTTCGGCTAATTCCGGATTATCTTTCAATAATTCTTTAATGGCATCACGTCCTTGTCCCAAACGACTGTCGTTATAGCTGTACCAAGAACCCGATTTCTGAACAATTCCTTTATCTACACCTAGATCTAAGATTTCACCTACTTTCGAAATTCCTTGTCCATACATAATATCAAATTCGGCCTGACGGAACGGAGGTGCTACTTTATTCTTAACCACTTTTACTTTCGAGTGGTTACCAATGACCTCATCACCATTTTTAATTTGTGCTGCCCGACGAATATCTAAGCGTACCGAAGCATAGAATTTTAAGGCATTACCTCCTGTTGTTGTTTCAGGATTTCCGAACATAACCCCAATTTTCTCACGCAATTGATTAATAAAAATAACGGTACAATTGGTTTTATTAATGGTTCCGGTTAATTTTCTTAGCGCTTGAGACATTAAACGAGCTTGTAATCCCATACGAGAATCACCCATTTCACCTTCAATCTCTGCTTTAGGTGTTAACGCTGCAACCGAGTCAATAACAATAATATCAATAGCGCCTGAACGAATTAAATTATCGGCAATTTCTAAGGCTTGCTCCCCATTATCGGGTTGCGACATAATTAAGTTTTCAACATCAACGCCTAAATTCTCAGCATAAAAGCGATCAAAAGCATGCTCTGCATCAATAAAGGCAGCAATACCACCAGCTTTCTGAGCTTCGGCAATAGCATGTAAAGTTAAGGTTGTTTTACCCGAAGATTCTGGTCCGTAAATTTCAATTACACGACCACGTGGATATCCACCAATTCCTAGGGCAATATCTAAACCTAATGATCCCGAGGGAATCACACCAATTTTATCGTCAACCGCAGAATCGCCCATACGCATTACGGTTCCTTTACCGTAAGCTTTGTCCATTTTATCTAAAATTAGCTGTAAAGCTTTCTTTTTATTATCTAAATCACTCATTTTATATCTGTTTTATTTTCTGTTATTTGTTCAATATTTGGTGGGCGTGTTCTTTTGTTTTCACTTTCTCAATAACATCTGTAACGGTGCCTTCTTCATCTATAATAAAGGTAGTACGGTGAATACCATCATATACTTTACCCATAAATTTTTTTGGTCCCCAAACGCCAAAGGCATTAATAACTTCTTTATTTTCATCGGCTAATAACGAAAAAGGTAACTGATGCTTATCTGCAAACTTCTTCTGTCTTTCGACCGAGTCGGCACTTACACCAAGCAACGCATAACCTTGTCCTTTTAAAGCCTCTTCGTTATCGCGTAAATCACAAGCTTCTGCAGTACACCCTGGCGTACTCGCTTTTGGATAGAAAAACACCACTAACTTTTGTCCTTTAAAATCGGTTGATGAAATGGTCTTGCCATCTTGATCAACACCCTGAAATAATGGGACTTTATCTCCTACTTTTAACATACTGATTCAATTAGAACTTCTTGTAAATTTAATGAATATCTTGTAAAAACTTCAGTGAATAAAAATTTATACCTCTTTTTCATAAAACAAATATAGGGTAGCATAACGCCAAAATAAGACGCTCATGTTTTATATCGTTATCTTTTCCGTTTATATATTAAAAAATAATTCATTTTTGACAAAAAGACTTTCGCAGAGCTCAATGAAGTTTTCATGAAAATCCATTTCTATTTGAGAGTAAATTCTATAATTCATCGGCTGTAGAAGAAAACAACACAACTATACAGCTACCATATCCTCCAATTGAATTGGACTAGGTTGTTTGAAAATGGTTTTTCAACCATTAAACGTTCCTCTATCCAAAAGGTTTTCATTAAATTTACGATATAGATTGTGAGAAAATGATGTTAAAAAAAGAACGTGTCCAATTTGTGGTAGACGAATTAGAGAAACTCTATCCCGCTCCACCAATTCCATTGGATCATCAAGATGCCTATACTCTTCTAATAGCTGTATTGCTTTCGGCTCAAACAACCGATAAAAAAGTAAATGAGGTTACACCTGAATTATTCGCACGGGCCGTCAATGCCAAAGCAATGGCTGGTTTAGAAGTGGAAGAAATAAAACACTACATCCGCCAAATTGGTTTATCCAATACCAAAGCAAAGAATATCCGTCGATTATCTGAAATTTTAATTGAAGACTACGACGGTCAAGTCCCTGAAAGTTTAGAACAGCTTGAGACACTTCCGGGTGTTGGTCACAAGACAGCCTCGGTAGTTATGTCGCAATGGTTTGGTCATCCTATGTTTCCTGTAGATACCCATATTCATCGGTTAATGAAGCAATGGAAATTAACTAAGGGAAAAAATGTGGAAGAAACCGAAGCTGATGCCAAGCGATTATTTCCGAAAGAATTGTGGAACAAATTGCATATGCAGATAATTTATTACGGAAGAGAATATTCTCCTGCGCGTGGATGGCGTATAGAAAAAGATTTTATCACCCGAAAAATGTTTGAAAAAAATGAAGATCAATAAGAATAAAACTTACCAAGGTAGTCGCGAACGCCAATCCGTTTATGATACTTTTTATAAAGAAAATGGAACTAAGAAACCCGTGTTAATTTTTTCACATGGATTTAAAGGGTTTAAAGATCATGGCTGTTTCGATTTGATGGCGAAATTTTGGGCGGAAAACGATTTCGCTTTCATTAAGTTCAATTTCTCTTATAATGGCGGAACCCTGGAACAACCGATTGACTTCCCCGAACTAGAAGCCTTTGCTGAAAATAATTATACAACCGAATTAAATGATCTGGAAATAATTATTGACAAAACCATTGGAGGCGAATTAATTCCGTTAGAAGAAATTGATCCCAATCGTATTTATTTGATGGGGCATTCCCGTGGAGGCGGCATTACTATTCTGAAAGGGATTGAAGATGCCCGAGTAAAAAAATTTGTATCATTGGGAGCAATTACCGATATGAATCGTTTTCATTATCCAGAAGCAGCTTTATTGCATTGGAAAACCACCGGCGTACACCATTTTGAAAATACACGCACCAAGCAAATGATGCCATTAAACTACCAATTCTATCAAGATTATATCGATCACGAAGATCAACTATCCATACAAAAACAAATTCAACACCTCCATAAACCATATCTAAATATTCACGGTAGCGCCGATGAAACAGTTGTTGTAGCGGAAGCAAAAGCCATTAAAGATTGGAATAATAATGTTGAATTACAAATTATAGAAGGTGGTAACCATGCATTTGGTTCTGCTCATCCTTGGAATGAGGCAAAAATGCCAAGCCACTTTCAACAAGCGATGGAAATTGCGTTGACATTTTTCCAAAAGGATTAAAGCATCCTCGTTTTTACAGATTTTTACAGATAAAAAAGCACAATTTAAGGTTGTGCTTTTCTATAAATATTATAAACTCTCAAAAAAATAACAGCAAAAAAATCATTAAAACACATGCTCGAAATCTTGATGAAAAAATACGTATGCTTAATTTATTGATGTTATGATATTTCATTGGGACGGATTACTATTTTGTAATCTCGGAACGAATCTTTTGAACTGTTTCAAAATCACTTTTTGTTAATTCGACTATTTCTGAATCGGAATAATTGTCCGTTAATAATAGTGCCCGAATAAAACGCATCTTCTCTTCTTTACGGCCCTGTTCTAGACCCTTCTCTAATCCTTGTTCTAATCCTTGTTCAATGGCAAAATCCATTGCGTTTTTTTGGTCCCATTTTCGTTTTAAATCACTATCGTACGTCATTTGTTCTTCGTTGTTTAAATTTGTAAATTCGGCTATATCAAATACTTTTTCAAACACTGGTTCATTCAAAAAACCAGGTAAACTATCGAGTTGAGGAAGATTCTTCAGGACAAACATCCAATTATCTAACTTCGATTTTAATTCTTTCGGTTTTTTATTAAAACGACTTAATTCTAAAAACATAAAACTATAGTGGTTTATAAATACTTCTCCTGTCCTTCGATTGCAAAAACTTATTTCTTTAAAATAGTTTGTATCAGGCTCTGTTAGTGTAAACCCATCCATTAAAGCAATCACAAAAACATCAGGAATCTGGTAATCCCATTCTTTACGTTTGCCTTTTGGGGCTTGATCTGCGATTAGTTTACTACCATAATAGAGCATTCGTTTTTTAAAATTCTTTTGATTGCTTCTTTGCACTTCAATTAAAAACTTTGTTCCTCCATGATCTGTGCAAAGTAAATCGAAAACGATAGTCCCTTTATATAAATTATCGCCGCTATGTTCTGTTTTATTATAAATCAGTTCAACGATTATCTTCCGTTCTTGTAAAAGGGCATTAAGAAAGGATACTAGTATATCTTTATTCGATTCTGAACCGAATAACTTTTTAAATGAAAAGTCAACTAAAGGGTCTATATACCTAGGCAAATCAACGTAGTTTACTGATTATAAACACATTAAATATAAATTAAAAATTTTAAAAGAACAAAAAAATAAAGTATAAAATGTTTATTATTCGAATATTAAGGCCTATAGATCCTAAAAAAAATGCACCTTAAAGGTGCATTTCTTGATAATTTCTTTTGATCAATCGTTACTTTAAATACTTGATATAAAAATTGTTTCATTGTGAAGAAATTATCCACATCATAAAAAAAGAATATTTGATATTAAAACTAATTTATGCAACGACAAAAGCAGTGTAATCTTTTCTTGGCTTCTTTATTATTTTTACTAAATTATAGAGGCAAAAGAGATAGAGCAAATAACCCAAGGCGTAGAAGCTGCACTAAAAAATAGAATTTTATTTTTTGCGTAAATAAATTTTTCCGTAATGCGTCTTTAATTGAATTTTCTCTCCCCCACCATTTATGGTACCGATAATACTTTTACCTATTTTTGCATGCTGTGTACGAACTTTCAAACCAGCAATAATTGCTTTAACACCTACTGCTAATTCGGTCTCTGGTTCTTTCGGTTCTTCCATGCTTGGAAATAATTTAATGTTTAATTCATCCGATGCCAATAAGCTATCGTAAAGTGTTTGGATATCTAAATTCGCTTTTAAATTTGATGGTAACGCTAAGTCAATGAAACCATGGAAAGAAACAATAGAAAACGGCCCTTTGATCGCCTGATTAATAGACGCTTCAACATTTCCGAAAAATGAAGTCACACTTAATGGACCTGTAATATTATCTAATTTAATATGCTCGTCTTGAGACGATATGGTGACTTCACTATTTAAATTTTTCAGAAATATTCCAATGTTTTTAGAACCTGAGGCATAATAATTACTTTGATTTGCCACCGAGACTTTCATCCCTTGAGGAACTTTAATTTTTACATCCAAAATTGTAGAAGCGTCTACCTGCATTAAATGAACTTGTTCGCCTTTCTCAGTGACAATTAAGCCTAACCCCGTATTATCGAATCCTTCACTCCCAAAAGGTCTAAGCCCTTTCGCTCGCTCATCTTCTTTTTTGTTCTCATCCCCATTTACAGTGATTAAAACTGTTTTACCATCGTAACCTTCAATTTGTAGTGCTTTTAAATTCGTGATGGCTAATGTACCTGTCGATTTTTTAACTTCGTACGTTTTCTGTGCTGAAACCTGTAATGTTAGTAAACACAACATGGTTAATGTTATTATTTCTTTCATGGTGTTGCTGTTTTTATAATTAGTCGTTGAAATGATGATTGTTTTTATTTCCTCTTGCCATAGCTAAATAAACCTCTTCTCTTACCGATTCCATTAATTGATCGTTCCAAAGAAGTTTTTCTAATTTTTCTTTTATAATAGGGTCATTGGATGTACTTAACATTTTAGCTAATTCAATTTGAACAAATGGATCTTCACCATTACTTAAAGCAGTTCCAAAGACCTCCAAAACTGGTTTCTCATGGGAATAATTAGCTAAAATGTCTAAAATCGCTAAGCGGACATTTTCATTCTCATCGGTTAAGAATACATCGCATAGTGTATTTTTCATTTGTTGATTTAATGTTGGTTTTTCTTTTATTTGTAAAACTGCTGTTAAACGATTCCCTACAGATTCTGTATCATATAATGCTGCTAACAATTGCGTTTCAGAAGGTATATTTGAACTAGCTTTAGATTCATTTTTCCTTACATTAAAGTTCGTATTTGATTGAACGTTATTTTTCCCCAATGGTCCTTTATCTATTTCTCGTCTACTATTTTCATCGTGCACTATCTTTTCTTGGTCTTGAAGACGTTCTATGGAGTCTAAATTGATGGGCATAATTTGCTTTCCTTTAGATTGATCTTTTACCAATTGTTGATCTATAGTTGGTTGATCTTGGTTATTAAAAACAAATATAAGTGACGTGAGTACAACGATAGAAGCCGCTGCAGCATAACGAAAAATGCTCCGTTGTTTTTTACGCTTTTTCCGCTTTTTTAGATCAATTTGGATTCTCCCAAACATTCCATCTGGAAGTTTTTGGGTATCAAAAGCTGATCGGTTAGTCGCAATGTATTTTTTTAATAAATCATCTTCCATAGTCTTGTTTATCTATAAGGGATAAATATATTTTCTTTTTAGCTCGGTGATACTGTGTGCGAACCGTAGAATAGCTCAACCCAAGCATATGAGCAATTTCTTCTTGCGGAATTTCTTCAAACAAATACAACGAAACAATTGTTCTATAGCCTTCGGGTAATGCTTCAATGGCTTTTTTTACATCATCGACTTGGCGTTGAAATAAAAATTCTTCGCTTATATCGTGTTCCTCATCAACAATAGCCTCATAAAAATAATCGTCTTTAAAAACGTGTTTCTTTTTTCGTAGGAAAGAAACTGTTCGGTTAATTGCAATACGTTTCACCCAGCCTTCAAAATTATCTTGGTTTTGCAAACGATCTAATTGTTCAAAAGCCACACAAAATGCTTCTTGCAACATATCTTCTGCCTCAGCTGAATTGGTTAACATCCGACTAACAGAATTATAAACACTCGCTGCATATTTACTATACAAAATCGAATATGCGCGCTCTTCACCCGCTATACAGCGTGTAACTAAATCTGATTCGTTTATGCTCAATTTAACTTCCAACAATTCGGCTTTATACTATGAAGTCGCAACGATAATTAAAATGTTGCATCATTTTTTAAAATAATTATCTTTTATCTTTGGGATAGAAAATTTATCCATGAATAAAAGTACACCAATTCCGTTAACTTCTGATCAGCAAGGACATACCTTGCATCATTCACATGTTGTTTCACCGAATGATCAATGGGTGGTTTTTGATAATCGAAACAACGATAGCCAATTATCCTCAGCGAATACAATTTCCATGGTACACACGGAAACAATGGAAATAAGAACTCTTTATCAGACCTTCTCAGATGCATTCTATGGACCTGGTGTTGGGGCTGTTTCTTTCTCACCCCTTAACAACGAAGTTATTTTTATTCACGGAATACGTAATGCATCCTTAGAAAACCCTTATTCAGCAACAAGACGAACTGCTGTAAGTATAGACGTTGACAAGCCACAGGAGCCTATTTTTATGGATGCCCGAAATATTACACCTCCTTTTACAGTTGGTGCATTGCGGGGCGGAACCCACTCCCATGCATGGAATAAGGAAGCTACTTTAATTAGTTTTACCTACAATGATTATGTAATTGAACAAGCCTCAGCAAGCAATCATGCAATCAAAGATCAGCGTGTTGTGGGTTGTATGTTTAAAAAAGCGGTTGAAGTCGCAGCAGATGACTCTATGGAGAATAATGCTGGGAAAATGTTTTCGGTTATTATTTCCAATGTTGTTCATACAGCTCGAAATGGTTCCGATGAAATAGAAAAAGCCTTTGACGAATGCTGGGTAAATACCAAAAGACAAATCGCTTTTCAGGGACAGGTAAGGGATGAAAATGGACGACTGAAAACCGAAATTTTTATTGCTCAACTTCCCAACGACTTAACCAAAGAAGGAGAAAAATCACTTACTGGATCAACAACGACCTTACCCGGTATTCCCAAAGGAGTTATCCAAGAACGAATCACTTTCACTCAAAAAGGAGTAAGTGATTTTAGGCATTGGCTGCGCTCTAGTCCAACTGGTGATTGGATTTATTGTTTAATGGAAGATAAAAACAATATCACGCAGATTTTTCGTGTACATACTTTAAACAAAAATATGGAGCAACTCACCCATGAATCAAAATCGATTCATTCGCCTATTAATCTGAGTGAAGATGGTTTAAAACTCACGTATTTTAGAAACAATTGTCTAGTGGTTTTCGCTATTCAACACGACCAAGAAATTGTGATCTACAACGCCTTAACCACCGCTAACCGATTAGCAGGAATTCCAAATTGGTCAAAAGATGGGGTATGGATCTATTTTAATCAATATGTGACCTATCATACAACCCCTTATTTACAAATTTTCAAGATAAGAGTGCCTAAATTCGGTTCAAATTAACGCGTAAATAAATACGTTTTTAGGGTAATCTCTGTTTCTACTTCACCTAAAATCGTTTCTACCAAAGTGAATTTTGTAGGAGATAATTGACTAACCGTGTATTCTTTTGCCTCTTCATGCTCTGGTGATTTAAAGCTGATTTTACGTTGAGAAAAAATCCACTCACCATTGGCTACTGTTTCTTCGCATTTCGCATCTACATTCTGAAAAGAATTCGATTGAAATGTTTTATCATTTAAAACCAATTGAGTTTGGCGTCTACATTTATCTAAGCGATCTACGGTGACTTCTTTCAGTGGATCCGTAATTTGAATTTCGGTTAAATGCCATGTATTTTCCAACAATTGTTGTTGGCTAATTGGTGGCGTATCATCATCAGCGCATGAAGTACAAAACCCAATCCCCACTATCACGAACCATAAACTGCTCAATCGTTTCATAAAAGAATATTTTTCATTACAAAAGTACTTCATTTTTAAAAATTGCTGCGGATAAAAGAGGGAACAAAAAAAATCCACTGAAACAGTGGATTTCTTGAGGAGAAAAAATAGTTTAGGTGGTTAGCGTAAACTTATAATCGTATGCGTACACCACCAAGGATGTTAATTCCAGCTTGAGGATAGTAATAAGGCTCACCATCATAAGCGCCATAGCTTATATATTCTTTATCGAAAATATTATTAATTAAAAGCGATAACTCTAATTTTTTCAAATTAAACCAATTAGGCGTGTATCGAATTAATAGATCCGACACAAAATAACTATCTAACTTTCCATCAACCGGCTCTGTATTCGCTAAATATTGTTCACCAACATATTTATTCATTAAATTAATCGCTAAGGTTTTCATTGGTTTTACTTCGAACCCAAAAGAGCTAATGATTTCTGGAGAATACGACGTTTTTGTATCTTTTTTGTAGGGATTGTTATTTTCATCCATCATTAAGTAATCTTTATTGATGTTTTTACTCCAGTTTAGATTCCCAAATACTGTAAGATAATTCTCAATAAGTGGATAAGTAGCGTCTAATTCAATACCTGTACGGTAACTTTTGCCAGCATTTTCTCTGCGATAAGCCCCTACATCATTCATTGCACCCGTTTGTACCAACTGATCTTTGTACCCCATGTAATAAAGGTTTGCACTTAACTGCAAGGGCCCAACCAAGCGGTAACCTAGTTCAATATCCTGTAAAAACTCTGATTTTGGTTTTTCTGCAGCCCCTTCATAATCTTTACGCAAAGGCTCGCGTTGCGAGATTCCATAAGCCGCATAAATCGTTTGATTGGAAGCTAACTTAAAATTCACCCCTGCTTTTGGGTTAAAGAAATTGAAATGATCTTCGAAAGGGCGAAAAGCTTCGCTTTTATTTTCGCCATTGGCATTGTATTTTGTTTTATAATCTACGTAACGATATTGTAAATCGCCATACAGTTCAAAATCGCCAACTTTGTATAAGGCTTTCACATAAGCAGAAGCTTGTGTCTTAAGAGCGTTATTGTTATAAAACTTAAACGATGTATCGGTCCAATTAAAATCTTTCATCCATTGAATATGCCCGTAATGATCGCCATCGTACTGATTCGCTGATGCCCCTAAGTATAATTCTAAGTCGCCTAATTTTCTATTTTCTAATTCAAAATTGAACCCATAAAAATCGTTATCTAAATATTTTTTACGAATTAAATCGGTTTTCGAAATCGGAAAATCAGGCAGGTTGTATTTCGCTAATTTCGCATCTTGCTTGTAATTTTCATAAAACCCTTTCCCTTTGGTGTAATGCACTGTTAAGTTCGACTTCCAATCGCTGCCGTAGTTCTGGTTCCATGTTAAGTAGTAATGATTTTGACGGTAGTTATCCACTTCATTATCGTAATAACCAATTACCTCTGTCCAATCTTTATTATAGATTGCCCCCGCAGAATTAAATTTTCTATCCTTCGCCATATCGCCTTTACTAATTCCATTCCAAGCTTGGTAGGTGACTTCCCGACCGAACATGTTCTGAAAGCGGAAAGATGTATTCGAATTTAACTCCAATAAAGCCGTAACATCATACGATAATAAATCATTATTCGCCCGATCTACATAGCCTTTCGAGTCGATTTTAGAAAAACGACCATCAATGCTTAATTTATTGTTCAACATTTTACCCGTTCCTGCTTGCACCGTGTATTTTTGTGCATTAAAACTTCCCCAAGACGAAGCGATCTCCGCATAAGGTTTCACCGACGGTTTTTGTGTTTCAATGTTTACACTTGCACCAAAAGCAGCCATTCCGTTCGAAGACGATCCTACTCCACGCTGTATCGTAATACTGTTGGTCGACGAAGCTAAATCGGGCATATTCACCCAGAAAACACCCTGCGACTCACCATTGTTTAATGGAATACCATTCATGGTAACATTCACCTGAGATTCTGATAAACCACGGATTCTTAATGTTGAATAACCAATACCATTGCCCGTATCAGACGATGTTAAAACCGATGTTGCATTGTTCAGTAACGTGGGTACATCTTGACCCAAATTCTTTTGTTGCAGTTTTTCTTTGGTAATTTTCTCTACCGTAATTGGTAATTTTTCAATAAGATTTACACCTTCCAAACCAATGGTTGAAATACTGTCTTGTGTAGTTAATTCTTGTGCTTGTAAAACGACTGTCCCTAGAAGTGACAGCATAAAAATAGACCTTTTCATAAAAATATTTTTTAAATTTATGAAAGGAGCCAAATTACGTGCATAACAGACATGCCTAAGTAATTTGGTGAAGTACCATTTCCCTTAGCAGCATTACCTGCCCAGGTTCAGTGGGTATAATCTCAGCCTCTTGCGAAGCACCCCTTTCTATGTTGGCGCAAATATATCGTTAAAAGTTGATAATAAAAAAATATTTCACCGTTGCTTATTACTCATTAATTCTCAGTCAATTAAAAATATTGAAAGATTTATTTATTTGGGCGGCACCCTACGGGTCAGGCTATCCGTTCCCAATTTTTGTTGGGAAATGGAAGATGAAGAAGCACAAGGAAATAGGTTTCCCAACAAAAATTTCCACTTCTATCCTTGCCGCGGCTTCTCGGTTTTTAAGAAAATCTCGAAAAAATTGATCCTCCTTTCATTCATAAAACCTTAAACGCCTGTTTATTTAAATGTTCTTGGAGAACATTTAAATAAACAGGCGCTGCGGCAGGGATTGCAGCAATTGTTTGAGCTTTTTGGTGAAGTGAAACGCAACCGAAAAGCGAGTGCGGAAAGCCCGGCGCGTAGCGGCCGCCCAAATGGTATACCGTTTAATTAATTTGTAATTCGGCTACAATGGGTAGATGATCCGACTGAATAGCATCGCCTGTATAAAAATTGGTAACACCCATGGATTTTGAAACCCAACATTGGTCGATATTGGTACGAAATATAGGATAGAAAGCATTCCAGGTGTTTTGTAAACCAAAGCCTGAGCGAGCATCTTTCATCTTGTCTGATTGGACCAACTTGAAATTAGGTGAAAAGACCGTACTGTTTAAATCGCCAATTAAAATGATGTTCTCAAAGCGCAGCTCATCAATCTCCTTTTTTAATAAACGATATTGTTTATTACGCTTCTCAAAGCGTTCTTGTCCCATTAGTGGAGGCACAGGATGGGTCATAACTAATGCTAAAGCTTTTCCATTCACCGTCATTTCAGCCAATAAAGACGGGTGCATATCATCGATGTAGTTCTTGGTTGTTATTTGTGTAAAAGGCGTTTTGCTGTATGCCCCAATTCCGAAGTTATTCGAACGCACTTCTTCTTTATAATACGGATAGTTTTTGCGAAGAAAATCTAATTTAGCTTGCCATGCCGGTGTTAATTCTTGCAGAACAATTAAATCTGGATTTTCTTTGGTTAAATAATCTTCCAATGGTTGCGCATTCGCATTACCTGAATAAATGTTAATGGAAACTATTTTAAAATTCGATTCCTCGCCATGTTGATTGGTTCCAAAGTAAAAGTTATTCACATCGCGGTACATGAAATAAGGAAGGGCGAATAGGGCCACTAAAAAAAGAATGTTTTTATTTTGTTGCTTGCGTGCAGCAATGGTATAAATAATTAAGAAAATGAACGCGAACCCTAGCGTATAAAGGCTGTATTGTACCAGCATATCCATTATCCAATAATCAGAAAAACTCTTTCCCAGGGCATACAGTAAGAAAAAGGCAATACATAAAATTTTAGTCCATTTTGTTAACATCTCGTCAATATATTTTTGCGTGTTGTAAAAGTATCAATTATATTATTCATTAACTTCGCCTTATGACAAAAATCGGAATTTTAGGAGGAGGACAATTGGGTTATATGTTTTTGCAAAATGCATTGCAATACCCTGTTGAAATAAGTATTTTAGATCCTGCAGCTGATGCCCCGTGTGCCCCACATGCGCATCATTTTGTACAAGGAGATTTCAAGGATTACGAAACCGTGGTTGAATTTGGAAAAGATTTAGACGCCATAGGAATCGAAATAGAACATGTGAATGTAGAAGCATTACGTTATCTAAAGTCGATTGGAAAAAAAGTTGTTCCCGATCCTGAAGCATTGGCCATTATACAAGACAAAGGTGTTCAGAAAGAATTTTATGTACAACATAACATTCCGACGGCACCTTTTTTTGGTTTAGAAAATGTGGATGAATTACAGCATATGGATGTTGATTATCCGTTGTTTCAGAAAACGAGAAAGGATGGCTATGATGGCAAAGGGGTTCAATTTTTACGTTCTGTAGACGATTTACCCAAATTGCTTGATGCACCTTCTATTTTTGAAACACCAGCAAATTTAGACCGAGAAATTGCTGTAGTAGCTGTGGCTGATCATTTAGGGAATGTAGTGACTTACCCCACCGTAGAGTTGGTTTTTAATGAAACCTATAATCTGTTGGATTATTTATTAATTCCTTCGACCTTGGATGAACATATAACAAAACGTGCAGAAGAATTAGCAGCCCAGGTGGTAAAAGCCTTACAGTCGCCTGGTGTTTTTGCCGTTGAATTATTTTTAAACAAGGATGAAACACTGTGGGTAAATGAAACCGCATCACGGGTTCATAACTCGGGTCACTCAACCATTGAAGCGGCCTATAGTTCACAATTCGATCAAATGTTGCGTACATTATTGGAGCTACCACTAGGTTCGACCAAATTAATGACGACTTCGGCTATGGTCAACTTAATTGGTGCCGAAGGTGAAACGGGAGCGGCAGCGATTAAAAACATCGATCAGTTGTTGGCTATCCCAGGCAGTTACTTGCATTGGTATGCAAAGGCAATTACAAAACCAGGACGAAAAATGGGGCATATCACTTTGGTACACGATGATCTTGAACAATTGAAACAAAACATAAAACACGTAAACGAAACCATTGAGGTGGTTGCAAAAAAATAAATTATGGTTGGAATTATTATGGGCAGCGATAGCGATTTGCCAATTATGAAACAAGCAGCTGAATTGTTAACCGAATTGAATATTCCGTTCGAATTAACCATTGTGTCGGCTCACCGCACACCGCAACGCATGTTCGATTATGCGAAAACAGCCCATGAGCGTGGCATTCAAGTTATTATAGCCGGAGCTGGTGGGGCTGCCCATTTACCAGGAATGGTGGCTTCAATTACGCCTTTACCCGTTATTGGAGTACCTATAAAATCGTCGAACTCTATTGATGGTTGGGATTCGATCCTATCGATCCTGCAAATGCCCAATGGAATTCCTGTTGCGACAGTCGCAGTAGATGGTGCCAAAAACGCTGGTATACTTGCTGCGCGAATTCTTGGGGCAACCAATAGTACATTGCAGGAACGCTTAATTCAGTTTCAAGCCGATCTGCAAAAAGCGGTTGAAGCAAAAATTGAAAACGTCCGAAAAGAATACCCTAATCAATTCGATTAAATAATAACCACCATGGGGTTTTTTAGACGAATTTTATCAGGAAAGAAAGAGAAGGAATTATCGGAAGAAGTTCCTTCTCCTTCTATTCATATTAAAGGTCCACTCCTTTTCTACGACGAACGCGGTGAAACAGAGCAAGAGGATCTGAATAATTTGCAGTATGCTTATGTACTTGTCTTAGGCGAAAATCCTTATCTATTCTTGTTCGATCATCGGCAACACTTTATTTCTGCTCAATTAAATAACTTTGAGGTGGTTTATGCCTCTATATCGAAGCGATTTGGATTTGATGATGCCATTTTCTTTCAACATATTGGTCGTCAGAAAGAGGCGAAAGTACGTATTTGGTTAAATAAAAAGGCCGCCAATTATTCCTTTCTTCCAGATCATTATACTGACTTTATGGAAGGATTTGAGGTACAATCGCCCCTGAAATTATTTATTTCTTGGGATACTACCTACGAAGAATTACTGACAAAACAGGTTGGTGAACTAACTATCAACGATTTTGAAACTTCTGTTTTCAAATTCGATTATCCGATTCGTATGGGTCGTCTCTTGATCAATGAACTCTTTATTTATTGGGATAATGACCGAAAAGATGTTCCTATACAACACTATACGGTCGATTTATACGATTCAACCAATACAGATAGGAGTTATACCGAAATTCGGGATGAATGGCTAGTGGATAGCCCAATGAACCTTGATGAAAATGGGTACGAGCGAGAAGATCAAAAGTATTTGACCTTTACCTTTAGGGAAATTAGTTTATCAATTTGCTACACCTACGATGTTGAATGGGCTTTTGACAGTGGCTCCACCTCTTTAAGTATTGAAAATAGGCGAGAATATACCGATTTATATACCCTTAACGAACGCTATGTTATGGATTCAAATCGACGTTTGATCTTTAATACTTCGTATGAAATTATTGAAGATTACCGAAAGAATAGGCATGTGAAGGAAAATCCGGTTAAAATAAATCGTTCACTACAACAGAGAAATAGTCTTTGGATAGATAAAATAAATGGCGTTATGGGCTTTTCGGGAATTGAGAAGGCATTGATATATCCTATTGAAAACGTTGAAAAAATATCTTTCTACAATACCCAACCTGCAAAAGGCGGTGGTTATAGCTATTTTTCGGTTCACTTAAAAGAAGCTCAATTTGAAGAGCATGTTTTCTGTGGTGAATGTTTTGAATTTGATTCTTACGCCGAAGCTATAGCGCTGTTAACCGGAATTAAAGTCTATATCCCTGAAGCTGATTTTAATTGTTGATTAGTCGGCTGAATAAAAATAAGCAACTATTAAGCAAATTTGTGTGAAAAGCGAAGAAATCAGAAAATTGGTTGTTCTAATAAGAACACCTAGTCAACATATACCATAAAGAATTCAATCAATCTTCCACTAATTATGCCCACTCCAGGGCAGAGATACCATTTATCGTCTTTTAAAAGGAAAACAACAACAATAAAGGACCGTTATTAAAAGCATTTAAGGAGGTCAACTCATTCGCGACCTATTCCATTTCGTAAAGTAATAATAAGTACTTATAAACGCTTAAAAACGACTATTTAGCCATAGAAGGAGAAGATTGATTCTGTTACAAAGAAATGCAACGGCTAAATCGGCTAAGAGATGAATATATTGCAAAAAAAAAGCATTTACTTTCGTAAATGCTTTCTAGTAGTCCCTAGGGGAATCGAACCCCTCTTTCTAGGATGAAAACCTAGTGTCCTAACCGATAGACGAAGGGACCGCCTTATCGTTTATTGCGATGCAAAACTAATCAAATAATTTGAAACACCAAATAAAATTTAAAAATAAATAAAAAAATGTAGTCCCTAGGGGAATCGAACCCCTCTTTCTAGGATGAAAACCTAGTGTCCTAACCGATAGACGAAGGGACCTGCTGATTTTTATTTATGCTTTTTTAATAATTTAAAGAACGTAGTTGTGTTGCTTTAGAAGAAAAGTCGATGTATAATTCGAAATATTATGAACCAAGTGAATTATACAGCGACATTTTCATTTCCCGATTAACTATCAAACAAAATAGTTAACCTTTACAAACAAAACACAAAAAACAATTTCCTCTACACAGTATCATTCTACTGGTTGCTTCTGTATAAATACAGTTACAACTATGAACAAGGAAAAAAAAGATTGCAACGTTAAATTGCAATCCATCTATTATTTTGTAGTCCCTAGGGGAATCGAACCCCTCTTTCTAGGATGAAAACCTAGTGTCCTAACCGATAGACGAAGGGACCACTTGTATGATTAAGCTAATCCCGCAATATGCTTCGCTAATTTACTTTTTAAGTTAGAAGCCTTATTCTTGTGAATAATGTTTCTTTTTGCTAACTTATCAATCATTGAAGAAACTTTTGGATAAACCGTTTCTGCTTCTGATTTCCCAGTCTCTACTCTTAAAGCTTTGATCGCTGTACGAGCTGACTTGTGATAATATTTATTACGATCGCGTCTTACCGCTGATTGTCTAATTCTTTTTAATGCTGACTTATGATTTGCCATAACTTTTAATCTCTTTCTATTTTAGTTCGGCAAAGATAAATAGAATTTAATTATCTAGCCAAAATTATTTGATGAATCTTCTCTAAAATACTTTTAAGTAGCCCATAGAAGAATCGAACTCCTGTTTCCAGAATGAAATTCTGGCGTCCTAACCACTAGACGAATGGGCCATTTAAATGAACGACGCTTTTGTGTTGTTAAAAGCGAGTGCAAATGTAACCTCTTTTTTTAAACTTGCAAACTTTATGCAAAAAAAGTTTAATAAATTTTATGTTAAAAAATGTTAAGAAAGTTAATTGTATGCAAAAATGACCAAAGAGCGGTCTGGTTAGAATTTAAAAATATACATTTGATGTTATTAAAATTTAGTATTAACGAAATCAATCATATATGAAAACATCGCTATTAGGAATGGCTGCTTTAATTTGTACGATGTTCATCACTTCTTGTTCTTCATTGACACCTGTTGGTGAGGCAACTCAATTTTCTTCAAGAAGCTATGTCCCACAGACTAAACTTCTAACGATACAAAACAAATTACTCAACAAACGTGCCAACCTTGAAGTTACCCCAGTCGAAATTAACGACGAAGCCTCTTCAATGGTTTTACTAACTAGCGTATTGGATGAAACCAATAATATGTTTACAGGTTTCCTTTTAAAAGAAGCAGAGACCTATATAGGAACTCCTTACCGTTACGGTGGAACAACGCGTAAAGGAATAGACTGTTCAGCCTTTGTACGCAGTGTATTCGAATCATTTGATATGAATTTACCTCGTGTTTCTGCCGAGCAAGCCAAAGAAGGAATCACCATTAATCAATCGGATGCGCGTGAAGGTGATTTATTATTCTTTGCAACCCAAGGACGTGGACGTGTTTCTCATGTAGGAATTGTTCATGGACGTAATGAAAGTGGGGTAATTACCTTTATTCATTCTTCAACATCACAAGGTGTAACCATTACGCCCTTAAATGATAAGTATTGGGGAAAACGATTTCTTTACGCTAAACGAATTTTATAAAAAAGAGTTATAAATACATCATAAAAAATGCCGCTTAATAGCGGCATTTTTTATGATGTATTTTTTATTCATTACTCTATTCTCTTCCGGATAATTAAGCCCGTCATAACAATCAACGGCACAAGCATTCCTACAATGTACCATAGATTAACCTCAAGTATCGATGGAAAGTATAAGATGGTAGCTACAAGCCCTACCACTGCTCCACCAATATGAGCCGCATGACCAACGTTTCCGGCTCCTTTATTCATCGCATAAACCGAATACCCTAAATAGCCTATCGCAAACACCCAAGCTGGTAGGGGAATTGCAAAAAACAATCGGAGTTCTGCTTCAGGAATAACCGCTATGGTAGCAAACAAAATTCCTGACACACCTCCAGAAGCCCCCACAGCCGAATAAAAAGGCTGATTCTTATGAATAAATAAGCTAAATATATTTCCTCCAACAATGGCTGCCAAATACACGAGCAAAAACATTCCATAGCCTAAACCTTGACTAATATGCCCAAAATCACCATATAAAACTGCTTTTGGACTGGCAAAAAAGGCAATGATTGGATTGGCAAAGAAATATAAGGTTAACATATTGAACACTAAATGCATCATATCCACATGCAAAAATCCTGAACTTAGGATACGGTAATGTTGTTTTAACTGTACAATTGATCCTAACTGAAATTTGTATTTGTCGAAAAAAACAGGATCATTAAACCCTTTCCAACTCACCGCCACATTGATTACTATAATCAATAAGGTAACCATCGCTATATCTGCAAACATATTATTCTTCTGTATTTATTTCTGTATTCTCCTCTTCCATCGCTTCGAACAATTCGGTTTGTCCGTCGTCTTCCAGCTCATCTTCTTCAATTTCTTCAGGCTCTTCAAAAGGCAAGGCCTCTAGAACGAGAATTTGCTTCACTTTAGAAGCTGTTAATTGATTTCCTTGGGCCTTTATTCCTTTTACAGCAATAAATTCTTCTACATTAATTTGTTCGGGTTCTCTCTCTACCCCTTTTACTTTGGTATAAATTAACTCCACCATTGGTCGATAATCCGTTGAAACAACTTTCACCGATGATTTATCGTCTTCCAATGTAAAAAAGGACTGAACATTGGCATGATCCTCTAATAAAAATCGTTTAATGTAATAACGCTCCTTCTCTGCATCGTAATAAATACAGGAAATAGGCTTATTCTTTTTCCATTTTTCAATGATTAATAAGTCTTCATCGAAACGATTTCCTAAATCAAACGAAACCAATTTTGCTTCGCCTTGTTTATTAATGGTTAATATTTTATTATCGCCTTTAAATGACCCCAAGAGTTGCCCAATGCCATCGGCATTTAAGCGCTTTACTTCAGGATCATACCAAATTTCACGCGGAGCCAAGGTAGAAACACCTTCTTCTTTTAACTCCACTTTCTTAATGGGGTATTTTGTTACTAAATTTCCTTTACTGGCACGACCCTTAATGGCTAATTCAGCAAAGTCGACATCAATTTTTAATTTTTTTAATCGCTGATGCGTTTTTAAGATAACCGATACCACTTCAGCTTCTCCATTCGGATTCCCTGAGAAATATAAAATTTCAGAACCTTTATTTCCGGCTGAAAGATCGTATTCTTTATCCCGGGTAATTCCCGTAACGGCAAAACGTTTCTGATAAGCTGGTCCATTTTTTCCATCGCGGTAAACCAGGTTATAAATAGTCCGTTTATCATTCTTACGCCAAACGCCAACATGTATAATCCCTTTGCCAACAAAAGTTTTAGCATCTACTTTGGTAACCATCATAATTCCATCTTGTCGAAAAACAATGATATCATCAATATCAGAACATTCGAATAAGAATTCATCTTTCTTGAGCGACGTTCCTATAAAACCTTCCACACGATCTACATAAAAACGGGTATTGGCTACTGCAACTTTCGAAGCATCAATGGTATCAAAAGTTCTAATAACAGTCTTACGTTCTTTCCCTTTTCCGTATTTAGTTTTTAAATCCTTGAAATAATTAACGGCATAATCAATTAAATTCTCCAAGTGATGTCTTACTTCCGCAATTTTCTCTTCCAAAGAATCTAAGAAATGCTGAGCTTTGTTCAAATCAAATTTCGAAATTCGTTTAATCTTAATTTCCGTTAAACGTACAATATCCTCTTCGGTTACTGGGCGCAATAAATGCCCTATAAAAGGCTTTAACCCTTCATCGATTGATTTTATTACACCTTCCCATGTTGTTTCTTGCTCGATATCGTGATAAATTCTATTATCGATAAAAATACGCTCGAGTGAAGAAAAATGCCACTGCTCTTGCAGTTCGTTTAACTCAATTTCTAATTCCCGCTTAAGCAACTCCACTGTATTATTGGTATTGTAGCGTAGAATATCAGAAACCGTTAAAAACTCTGGTTTCTGACCATTAATCACACAGGCATTGGGTGAAATAGAAACCTCACAATCGGTAAATGCATATAAAGCATCAATGGTTTTATCCGGAGAAATACCTGGAGCTAAGTGAATTAATATTTCCACTTCTGCTGCGGTATTATCCTCTATTTTTTTAATTTTTATTTTGCCTTTGTCGTTTGCTTTTAAAACCGAATCAATTAAAGAGCTTGTGGTTGTACCATAAGGTATTTCTGAAATTTTTAGAATCGATCGGTCTTCTTGTGAAACTTTGGCGCGTACACGAACTTTTCCGCCACGCATACCATCGTTATAATCGGCAACATCAATTAAACCTGATGTTTGAAAATCAGGATAAAGCACAAACTTTTTCCCTCTTAAACAAGCAATAGAGGCGTCGATTAATTCAATAAAATTATGAGGTAATATTTTTGTGGACAACCCAACAGCAATCCCTTCAACGCCTTGGGCTAAAACCAATGGAAATTTAACCGGCAGATCATTCGGTTCTTTGTTTCGGCCATCATACGATGGTTGCGAAACCGTTGTTTTTGGATTAAAAACAACTTCTAAAGCAAATTTAGTTAATCGTGCTTCAATATAACGAGAAGCTGCAGCACGGTCACCGGTGTAAATATTCCCCCAGTTCCCTTGCATATCGATCAATAAATCTTTTTGACCGATCTGAACAATCGCATCAGAAATAGCGCCATCACCATGGGGATGATACTTCATTGTATTTCCAACAATGTTTGCTACCTTATTATACCTTCCGTCTTCCAATTCTTTCATGGAATGAAGAATTCGACGTTGAACAGGCTTCAATCCATCATATATCGAAGGAATAGCTCGTTCTAAAATAACATAAGAAGCATAGTCCAAAAACCACTCTTGGTACATTCCAGAAACCTTTTTTATGCTTTCTTCTTCTTTATGCATAACTTAATGGTTGAATTTAATATCTGTATTTAAAATAGTCTCTCTTTTAATTTCTTTATTACTCTTCAGAATCGTATCAAACTCATCTTCAATCATACCACGGTTTCTTTTCGACAAAAAACTCAATCGAAATGGGATTTTTACTTTTCCCGATTTGTTCTTTTTGGTGGATACAATTAACGTAATTGTTGTTCCTAACAAACCTTTTTTAACACCATAGCCTAACAATTTCACTTTCGGAAAATCAACTTTTTTAGTCAAGTTCGATCCTAACCCCATACGGCTACATCGGTGACTCTCAAATGTAATTACTTCTCCAGTTGTGTCGATATAAAAAGCATTATAACCGCTCAAACGCATAATTAAAAGCGTAAGTAGACAAGTACCTAACACTATAAAAATAACATTTAGGTGTATTGAGAACATTACAACTTCAAAAATAATCAATAACATTAGTAAGATACTAATCGCTAACAATAGGTTAATAATCTTAACCAATCGAAGATTAGAAAAGGTATTCATCTTCATTACAGTAAATAATATAAATTAATTCTGAACGCTTTCAACATTCAAATTATTAATAATAAACTCTTGACGGGTGGGGGTATTTTTCCCCATATAAAATTCCAATAGATTTTCAATGGTGGTATCCTTTCCTAACATAATAGGCTCTAAACGGATATCCTTTCCTATAAAATGTTTAAACTCGTCGGGTGAAATTTCACCTAATCCTTTAAATCGCGTAATTTCAGGATTCTTGCCTAATTCGGCCAAAGCTTTCACACGCTCTGGTTCTGAATAACAATAACGGGTTTCCTTTTTGTTTCTCACCCGAAACAAAGGAGTTTGTAAAATATATAAATGACCTTCTCGTATCAACTCAGGAAAGAATTGTAAGAAAAATGTAATTAATAATAATCGAATATGCATTCCATCAACATCGGCATCGGTTGAAATCACGACATTGTTGTAGCGTAAATCCTCTAGCCCATCTTCAATATTTAATGCCGCTTGCAAAAGGTTAAACTCTTCGTTTTCATAAACAATCTTTTTCGAAAGACCATATGAGTTCAACGGCTTACCTCTTAGACTAAACACAGCTTGAGTTTCAACATTTCTACTTTTGGTTATCGACCCACTCGCCGAATCCCCTTCGGTAATAAAAATAGTTGAATCCAAACGAAACTCTGCCTTAGGATCATTGTAGTGTTGTCTACAATCTCTTAATTTCTTATTGTGCAAACTCACTTTCTTCGCACGGTCTCTCGCTAGCTTACGAATTCCCGAAAGTTCTTTCCGCTCGGTTTCCGATTGTTTAATCTTACGTTCTAAAGCCTGAGCTACTTCAGGATTTTTATGTAAAAAATTATCCAGATTTGTTTTTAAGAAATCATTGATAAACGTCCGTACCGAAGTCATTCCAGGACCAATTTCATTCGATCCCAATTTCGTTTTGGTTTGCGACTCAAAAACAGGTTCTATTACTTTGATAGAAACCGCAGCAATAATCGACTTACGAATATCGGCAGGGTCATAATTTTTTGAATAAAATTCGCGAATCGTCTTAACAACCGCTTCCTTAAAGCCCGCTAAATGCGTACCTCCTTGGGTCGTATTCTGGCCATTCACAAACGAATAATAGGTTTCCGAATAAGACTTTGAACTATGGGTCATCGCAATTTCAATATCTTCCCCTTTTAAATGAATGATATCATAAATTGTCTCTTCTTCAATATTATCCTTTAATAAATCTTTTAAACCCTCTTCGGAATAATATTCTTGTCCATTAAAAATAATTTTTAACCCTGGATTTAGATAGACATAGTTCTTCAACATTTTGTCTACATATTCTTTTCTGAATTTAAAATTTAAAAAAATGGCTTTATCGGGAACAAACGTAATCTTTGTTCCTTTTCTTAAGGTGGTATCTTTTTCTTCTTCTTGTAAAGTTATCTCCCCTTGCGAAAACTCGGCAACACGGGTTCGGCCATCGCGAATAGATTGCACCCGAAAAAAGTTCGACAGTGCATTCACCGCTTTTGTACCCACACCATTCAAGCCTACCGACTTCTTAAACGCCTGTGAATCGTATTTTCCACCGGTATTCATTTTCGAAACAGCATCCACCATTTTCCCCAACGGAATACCACGACCATAATCGCGCACCACCACCTCATCTTCTTTTAAGTTGATTTCAATGGTCTTTCCTGCACCCATCACAAATTCATCGATACAGTTATCAACAATCTCTTTCAGTAGAATATAAATTCCATCATCCTGAGAAGAGCCATCGCCTAACTTACCAATATACATCCCAGGACGCATACGAATATGTTCTCTCCAGTCGAGGGTTTTTATATTGTCTTCGGTGTAATTAACTTGAGTAGAATCGGACATGTTGGATAAAGCGTATTATAAGTGAGTATTTTACAAATTTAATAAAAATATAACAATTAAAATAAGCTATATCTTCTTGTAATTTAAGTCAAATGTAGTCATTTCAACCTGAGTAATTGACATCTAACGAAAGAGTAAATATAGAAAAATCCGGATTTTTTAGAAATCCGGATTTTATGAAATAAGTCAATGACTTGTTTTTTATACATTAAATAAGAAGTGCATAATATCGCCATCTTGTACAACATATGCCTTTCCTTCTACGTTTAGCTTACCTGCTTCACGGCATTTTGCTTCAGAACCGTACGTAATAAAATCCTCAAATTTAATAACTTCGGCACGAATAAATCCTTTTTCAAAATCAGTATGAATTACAGAAGCTGCTTGTGGACCTGTAGATCCTTTCTGAATTGTCCACGCTCTCACCTCTTTTACACCAGCGGTAAAGTATGTTTCTAAATCTAATAAAGAATAAGCCGAACGAATTAAACGGTTTACACCTGGTTCATCCAATCCTAATTCTTCTAGAAAAATTTGACGTTCGTCAAAAGTCTCTAATTCATTAATATCAGCTTCAATTTGTGCCGCTAAAACCAATACCTCCGCTTGCTCATCTTTCACCGCTTCTTTCACTGCATCCACAAAAGAATTTCCTTCTTTAGCTGCATTTTCGTCTACATTACATAAGTACAAAACAGGTTTAGCGCTAATCAATTGCAAGCTATCAACAATCTCTTGCTCTTTTTCATCTAAATCCATTTCGCGAACATTCTTCATCGCTTCCAAATGGGCAATCACATGGGTCAAAACCTCAACCACTTTTTGCTCTTCTTTGTTCCCTGCTTTAGCTGCTTTTTTCGATTTATCAATCCGTTTTAAAACCGTATCTAAATCTTTTAATTGCAATTCAATATCAATGGTTTCCTTATCTCTAATCGGATCAATCGTACCATCAACGTGGGTAATATTTTCGTTTTCAAAACAACGTAAAACATGAATAATAGCATTACACTCTCGGATATTTCCTAAGAATTGATTTCCTAATCCTTCACCTTTACTTGCTCCTTTAACTAAACCAGCGATATCAACAATTTCTACCACTGCTGGCACAACACGTTCTGGATTAACGATTTCTTCTAACTGATACAAACGAGGATCAGGTACAGATACCGTTCCAACATTGGGTTCAATAGTACAGAAAGGATAGTTTGCCGATTGCGCTTTGGCATTCGATAAACAGTTAAATAGGGTCGATTTACCTACATTTGGCAATCCAACGATTCCACATTTCATATAGCGTGATACTTTTGATTAAATGATAATTACCTTTAGATTTCCTAGCTAAAGTTTGGCAAAGATAATCTTTTTTAAGTTTTTAGACTTTTCGAAGTTATTTTTTAAAAACCGACTTGTTTTACGAACCGTTCAATTCGTTGTTTTTTTAAGGGCGGCCGCTACGCGCCGGGCTATCCGCTCTATCTTTGCTGCAAGAACATTTCGGGTTATACAAAATATAAAGCGGGCAGCAAAGGATGCCGCTGCTATCCCTGCCGCAGAACCACGTCCTAAAAATGTTCGATGGCGAACCTTTTTAGGGCTTGGTGTTTTAAAGTTTGAAAAAGTATATCGTTAAAGGTTAGATTTTGCGTTAGATACTCCGTTTGAACGATCACCTAATCGGCAAAATTCGGTTTGTTTCAGATTCTACGATCTTACATCTATAGACTAATATCTAACGACTAAAGTTTAATTCACCTTATACAGTTGTACTTGATGGGTATTGTCGTTAAAAGAGGTCATTTCTCCTTCAAAGCAATTGCAATTAGCTTCGTAGGTTAAATTGTAGTGGTTAAAAGTACCATCTTCGTTGATCTTACGGAATTTCCAAATAGGGAATTCGTAGATTAGTTGGTCAATCGGATCATCTATATAGCTCTCTTTGCTATAAGTCATCACTAAATTATATTTCTTTTTCAACTTACTCACTTTCAAATACATCTCGTAATCAGCAACCATTGCAGGCTGATTCGTATTGAACGCAATTTTTTTCTCATGCCATACTCCTTCTATTTTAAGGGTATTTTGAACACTGCACGATTGAATGATGAATGCTATAATGATAATTGAAAAATACCGCATAAAAAATAATTTAATTTGTTAAAGCATGAAAAGCTTCTTCTAAATTCTGATATTGTCCTTTAAAATCTTCAATACTCTGATCAGCAATCACCCTGCCGTTGTTTAATAAAATAACTCGAGAACAAAGTGCCTCCACTTCTTGCATAATATGCGTAGAAAGAATAACCGTTTTTTCTTTTCCTATTTCACGAATTAGTTCTCTAATCTCAATAATCTGGTTGGGATCTAAACCGTTAGTTGGCTCATCTAAAATAAGGATTTCTGGATCGAATAAAATAGCTTGTGCTATACCTACCCGTTGTTTATACCCCTTAGAGAGTTGTTGAATTTTTTTGTGTTGCTCTGCTTCTAAACCTACTTTTAGGAGAACATCATCGACCCTATTTTTTGAAACTTTACGCACTTCAGCAACAAAATGAAGGTATTCTTTTACGTACATATCCATGTACAATGGATTATTCTCTTGTAAAAAACCAATTACTTCTTTCGCTTTAATCGCTTCTGTGGTCACGGAATAATTATTCACAACGATGTCTCCTTCATCAAAATCAATGGCATTGGTTATACTTTTCATTAATGTTGATTTTCCAGCACCATTAGGACCAAGCAAGCCAACTACTTCACCCTCATTAATCGAAAATGTCACTTTATTTAAAGCGAATTGTTGATCGTACTTTTTTGTTAAACCGTTTATGATTATTCCCATCGAATTAAAAAATTTTTATAAAAATAATCATTCGCTTGCTCGATTAAAAATTTATTTTCTAGCTTTGTCAAGATTTACAAATCAACAATGACAACATTAAATTATTATAACACTTATTTCTTTTACTTTTTTGGATGGAATTCAGAAGGGCGGGAAATGCGTTGCTATAATTGATTGAAAATATATTTTTTATACAAGCTAAAAATCCCGCAGAAATGCGGGATTTTTTTGTTTTTAAAAATTCCATGATGAGAAATAAAATTGCAATACAAGGTGTAAAAGGCTCATACCATCACGAAGCTGCGGGCACTTTTTTTGGGGAGAACATTGAATTATGCGAGTGTGAAACTTTTCCCCAGCTAGCAAAAGCTTTAGCCAATGGTGAAGTGAACGCGGCCATAATGGCTATTGAGAATACCATTGCTGGTGCTATTCTCCCAAATTATGGATTAATTACACACCATAATTTAAAAATTATTGGGGAGGTCTACCTTTCTATTCAGCATCAGTTGATGGTGAAAAAGGGGCAAACAATAGAACAGATCAAGGAAGTTCGTTCTCATCAAATGGCCTTGTTGCAATGTAATCAGTTTTTAGAAAAACATACCGACTGGAAAATTATTCATGATGTGGATACCGCTCTAACGGCTAAAATAATTGCCGAAGAGCAATTAGCCAATGTTGCAGCAATCGCATCGCCAAAAGCAGCTCAGGTGTATGGACTAGATATAGTTGCCTCAAGTATCCAGACTTTTCAAGATAATTTTACACGTTTTTTTGTTCTTCAACGTGAACATGTAGAGTTAGAAGATTTTAATAAGGTTTCCATGCGCTTTTCAACCCATCATCAATCTGGAGCGCTAGTGGATGTTTTGCACCATATTGCCCAATGCGGGATCAATATGGAAAAAATACAGTCTGTTCCCATTATAGAGAAACCTTGGCAATATTCTTTTCATATAGATATCACTTTTGAACGTAAGGAACAGTATTACCAACTCCTGGGGAAAATAGCAAAGAAAATAAATGACTTAAAAATATTAGGCGAATACAAAGCAGGAAAATAATGATCAAAGAAGCCAAACGATTAGCGAGTGTTCAAGAGTACTACTTTTCAAAAAAACTACAGGAGATTGCCACCATGAAAACCGATTTACCCATTATTTCATTGGGTATTGGAAGCCCCGATCTGCAACCCGACCCTAAAGTAATAAATACTTTAATTGAGGCTGCTCAAGAAGGTGTAAACGGTTATCAGAGTTATCGAGGGATTGCAGCTTTAAGAGAGGCTATGTCTAGGTTTTATAAAAATCAACTGAATGTTTCGCTCGATTTAGAGACGGAAGTTTTACCGCTAGCTGGTTCTAAAGAGGGAATTTTACATATCTCAATGGCTTTTCTTAATGAAGGCGATACCGTACTTATCCCTAACCCTGGTTATCCTACGTATTCTTCAGTAACCGAATTGGTACAGGCACAACCCTTGTTTTACGATTTAAAAGAAGGAAATAATTGGTTACCCGATTTTGATCAATTGGAAAAATTAGCCGAGCAGAAACCTAAAATAATGTGGATCAATTACCCCCATATGCCAACCGGCGCAAAAGCCTCCAAAGAGGTATTAACCCAATTAGTTGATTTTGCACAACGACACGGTATATTATTAATCAACGATAATCCGTATAGCTTTATCTTAAACGACGAGCCAACGAGTATGCTATCCATCGAAGGAGCAAAAGAGGTTGCAATAGAATTAAATTCTCTAAGTAAAACCTTTAATATAGCAGGCTGGCGCGTGGGAATGGTTTTAGGGAAAAAAGTGTGGATTGATGCCATCTTAAAAGTAAAATCCAATATGGATTCGGGCATGAATTACGCTGTTCAGAAAGCTGCAGCGAAAGCGCTAGAAGCTAACCAAGAATGGTATGCTTCTTTGAATAAAGTCTATGAGCAACGTCGCGCTATAATTTGGGAGATTGCCGATGAGCTTGGGGTTACTTATGATAAAAAAGCGGTTGGGCTTTTTGTTTGGGCAAAACTACCAACTGGTATAGACGACAAAGCATTTGTGGATAAAGTATTATACAAGCATTTTGTCTTTATTACCCCAGGAAGCATTTTTGGGGATAATGGAAAAGGATTCATTCGTTTTTCGCTTTGCAGTTCTATACCTCAATTAAACGAAGTTAAAAAAAGAATACAAACCATATGAAGACGGTAACGATAGTGGGTTTAGGATTGATCGGAGGATCATTTGCTTTAGCCTTAAAAAAAGTAGGCAACTTTGAAAAAATCATAGGCGTAGATGGAAGTTTACAGCATTGTAAAGAGGCCCTAGAACTAGGAATTGTAGATACTTTGGGCGAGTTAAAAGAATCTGTTTTACAGAGTGACCTAGTTGTGTTAGCCATTCCAATTAACGCGATTCAACGAATTCTCCCCCAGATATTGGATTATATTCCTGCAAAAACAATTGTTATGGATATGGGGTCAACCAAAGAAGGAATCTGTAAGTTGGTCAAAAACCACCCCAACAGAAAGAACTTTGTCGCGACTCACCCAATTGCAGGAACAGAGAATTCGGGCCCAAAGGCCGCTTATCCAGAATTATACCTGAACAAAGTCGCCATTATTTGCGATGCAGAAGACAGCTCGATACAGGCTGTAAAAAAGATTCAGAAAATTTACCAATCGCTTTGGATGAACGTTATTTCAATGACATCCAATGCGCACGATCAGCACATTGCCTATGTATCGCATTTATCACATATAACTTCATTCGCATTAGGGCAAACGGTCTTGGAAGAGGAAGCAAATGAGAAAGCGATTTTTGATATGGCTGGTTCTGGTTTTGAATCGACGGTGCGATTAGCAAAAAGTTCGCCCGCGATGTGGACACCTATTTTTCTACAGAACAGAGAAAATCTGTTAATTGCCATTGATGCTTATCAGGCACAGCTGGGTAAACTACGCCGAATGATTGATCAAAAAGATGAGCAAGGAATTGAAAAATACCTTACTGAAACAAATACCATACGAAGAATATTAAAAAAATAGTGGTTCTTCTAAAAGATAAACATATAAATTTGTAAAAGATTATGAAAAATAATAATTGGATAAAACAGTTTGAAAAACCTTTAATCATTGCAGGACCTTGCAGTGCAGAAAGTGAAAGCCAAATGATGAACATTGCCGAAAACCTAGATAAAGACTATGTACAGGTTTTTAGAGCAGGGATTTGGAAACCACGGACAAAACCGAATTGTTTTGAAGGGGTTGGTGCCATTGGACTGAATTGGTTAAAGAAGGTGAAGGATGAATTTGGAATGATGATTGCAACGGAAATTGCCAATGCCAATCATGCTAAATTAGCCTTAGAATATGATGTTGATATTTTATGGATTGGGGCACGATCAACCGTTAACCCTTTTACCGTACAAGAAATTGCTGAAGCTCTACGCGGTACGGATAAAATTGTTTTGGTAAAAAATCCCGTAAATCCCGATTTGGATTTATGGATTGGTGCTTTAGAACGATTAGAAGGCCAAGGCATTCATAATTTAGGAGCGATTCACCGTGGATTTTCAACTTACAAAAAGACGAAATACCGTAATAATCCTCAATGGGAAATTGCTTTAGACTTTAAAAATACAATGCCCAATATTCCCATTATTTGTGATCCATCACATATTTGTGGAAACAGAACTGGTCTATTTGGTGTTGCCCAACAAGCTTTCAATTTTGAATACGATGGTTTAATGATTGAAACCCATTGTACACCAGACGAAGCTTGGTCTGATGCAGCCCAACAAATTACACCAGAACGTTTATTAGAAATCTTGAAAGATTTAGAATTACGCCAGTCCGACGATCCAGATGCCATTTACCGTACATCAATTGATCACTTACGTCACCAAATTGATGAGTTAGATAGCTCTATTATGGACACCGTTGCCCAACGAATGAAAGTAGCTAATTCTATTGGTGAATTGAAAAAGGAACACAACGTGGCGGTATTTCAACCAGAACGATGGAAAAAAATTAAAGAGAATGCGGTAAAATCGGGTGCAGCATTAGGCTTATCAGAAGATTTTATCGATAAATTATTACAGGCCATACACCAAGAATCTGTTTCACAACAGAATAAGATTATGGTTAAAAATGAAGAAAAAATATAACAAAATTTGAAAGGAATTGTCATCAAATCAACAGGTAGCTGGTATCATATTCGTACAGAAAATGGTACGCACTACCAAGCCAGAATTAGAGGGAAGTTTAGAATTGCCAATATAAAGCACACAAACCCAATTGCGGTGGGTGATGAGGTTGATTTTGATGTTGACAGCGATAATCTAGCTATGATTACGCACATTCATGAACGACGAAATTACATTATTCGTAAGTCGGTTAATTTATCGAAAAAGACCCATATTATAGCATCGAATATTGATGTGGCTTTTTTAGTCGCCACCATGACAAACCCCAAGACTTCTTTTGGCTTTATTGATCGTTTTTTAATTACCGCTGAGGCATACCAAATCCCGGTTGTTATTTTATTTAATAAGATGGATTCCTATGGCCAAGATGAATTGGATGACTTGGCTTTGTACAAACATATTTATAATTCGATTGGGTATGAAAGTCTTGATATTTCGGCTGCCAGTGGACTAAACCTGGATTTGGTAAGAGAGATGATGAAAGACCGTGTTAGTCTAGTTTCGGGTCATTCTGGGGTTGGAAAATCGACCTTGATTAATTCATTGAATCCAGAATTAAACTTGAAAACCCTTGAAATTTCAGACTTTAATAGCAAGGGTCAACATACAACAACTTTTGCACAAATGTATGAATGGCCTTTTGGCGGTTTTATTATTGATACTCCAGGAATTAAGGAATTTGGATTGGTTGAGTTAGAAAAGCATGAATTACAAGGCTATTTCCCCGATATACTCGCTTTTAAAGATGGGTGTAAGTTCGATAATTGCATTCATGTCAATGAACCTAAATGTGCCGTACTCGATGCTTTAGAAAAAGGACAAATTGCCCCTTCTCGTTATGAAAACTATCTGACATTCCTCGATGAAGATATTTATTTACAAGATCAGAAAGCGTTCAATTAGAACGCTTTTTTTATGGATAACGCTTTTGGATATATATATATATAACAATATATAGAAGAAGTACTATTAGTATTGCTCCGTTTATCCATTCTAAAGGAATTTTTGTTTTGTGTTTTATCTTGTCTTCAATACTCGTAGAGGAATTTGAGGAATGATCTACATCTAGCTGGTGAGTACATAATTCTTTATCTAGGGAATGAGAGTTAAATACAACCATCGAATACGGTCTTGGCTGTATATTAATTAGCCATGCTAATAATTCTATATTTTTATCTTCTGTATCACGTGTTTTACCCTTTAAAAAGTTGGTTAGAGGTTTAAAGCGATCGGTATCTATTCTTTTTATTTCACGTTCCCACTCTGTAAGTGACTTTTGACAGCCAAAAAATAACCTTAATGACTTGGCATCGTGCTGTTGATTATATCGCTCTTTTAAAACTAAAAGGCATTCAGCTCTGATTTTGGCTGGAGTTGGGCGTACTAAGTTTTCGGATAATTGAGATTTTCTCTTTGCATCTTCGTATTGGTTAAATACGTGTTTTTTATAGTCTATAAATAACATTTCTTGTATCACTAAAAATTAATTCATCTTCTTCTTGAATTCATGGAATCTTAATTGGAATGTTTCGAATTATTGGAATCCTTGCATCTATCCTTTTATCACTCGCTGTAGTTTTGTTTCATTAATCAGACCATCGTATTTAAAACAACAATCCCAAAGATACAAATCCGATTGGATGTATCCTTCGAAAAAAGAATGACAAATAATGTTGGGAAGCATTTGGTTTTTCTTTTTTAGTTGGTTTTTCTTCCCAAAAAAGAACATTTCTTGGATACAATTAATCGTAGGAAATGAATTGTAAAACTCTAATTAAATAAAAATGATAAAAAAACTTACAATTTTAGGCTTAGGGCTAGGGATCTTCACGATCTCGGCTTGTCAAGATGATGACTTTTCTCCTGAACAAGAAGCTTTACAACAGCGAATATCTAGTGAATCTTTAGATAGTATTCATGTTCAAAGTGGAGATACTACCATTAATGGTGGTGATGATCGTACACAAGTTCCTGTGAAAATCGTTGAAACGACAAATGAAGATGGTGGTGACGATCGTACACAAGTTCCTGTGAAAATCGTTGAAACGACAAATGAAGATGGTGGAGATGATCGTACACAAGTTCCTGTGAAAATAAACAAATCAACACAAGAAGTAGAAGAAGAGGGTGGTGATGATCGCACACAAGTTCCAATTAAAAAATAGTTCGCAAAACTGATAAAATTTAAATAAATTAGGGGAATGAATTCTTATTGGAAAACATTCCTCTTTTTTATTTTTATTTTAAGTGTTTCGGGTTGTCATTCAACTAGAGATGAACCTGTTTCTGACATGTCTAATTATGACAGCATTCAACGTTTACTCTACAAGGGTACTCAGGAAAAATATCCTTTACATCAACGTATTCAATTCACTGAAAAAGCCTATGTCATTGCCTATAAAAGCGATGTAGATAGTTTAATTCACGAAACGCTTCGCCATCGATACAATTTATCGCTAAAAGACTCTAATGTATCCGAAACAAAACGGCTCGCTCATAAACTGATCAATCGTCTTGAAAAAGGAAATTCTAAGAAAGAACTTGCTAATTTCTATTTTGACTTTGCAGGTTATTTTTACATCAGTAATCCTGATAGTGCTTTTTACTATTATCATCAATCAAAGAATGAATATTTAAATTTAGATGATCATATTGGGATTGGTAAAAATTACATCAACATGGCCATTATTCAAACCAATGAAGGTGACTACTTTGGAAGTGAAAAAAGTGCCATAGATGCCTTAACACATTTAAAAAATGCGAATGACAGTAGTTTACTTTTTTCTACCTATAATGCACTAGCCATTTCAAGTGGGATGAGAAAAAATTATGGAGAAGAACAATACTGGTATACAAAAGCGGAGAACATCAGCAATGATGAGAGTCAAAAAGTTGTTTTACAAAGCAATAGAGCTGTCTCCTTTAGAGAGGCAAAAAACTATCAACAGTCATTAGATCTTTTTCATGAAATAAAAGATCATCCTTTTATCCATAAAGACCCCTTATTTAAGGCAAGGATCATCGATAATATGGCCTATACTAAATGGCTTCAAAACCCCCAAGAGGATGTCGTAGATGACTATCAAGCTGCGTTGGCAATTAGAAAAGGCATAGACTCTAAACGAGGGATGATTTCAAGTTACCAACACTTAACTGAATACTATTATTTATCAAATCCATCACAAGCTGCTATTTATGCAAAAAAAATGCTGGAGCTGGCTGTTAACATCAACAACCCCGATGATGAATTATTGGCACTGGAATTATTAATCAAGATCAACAAAAATAATGGTTTAGGAAACTATGCTGTTCGTTATATCGAGTTAAACGATAGCCTAAAAATAGCCCGAGCACTATCAATTCACCAATACGCCAAAATAAGATTCGATAGCGATAAGATTCGAGAAGAGAATCAGAATTTAAATCTGGTAAAGGCTGAAAAAGAATTGGAGTTAGAACGTTCCAATAAACGTGGTATTATTATGCTTTCCCTGCTTGGTTTTTTAATTGTTTTGGCAATTAGCTATCATTATTACATGCGAAACAAACGTGAACAAGATAAACGAGCGGTTATCTATCAAACCGAAGTAAAGATTGCTCAACAATTACATGACGAATTAGCGAATGATCTATACTCAACCTTAACGTTAGTTGAGGCGTCTAAATCGACGATGGATGCTACAACTCAACAAAAACTGATTCAGAACATAGAATATATTTATTCACAAACGCGCTCCATATCTCGACAAAATAATCAAGTTGATGTAGTTAATTTCGCTACAGACCTTAATCTAATGTTAGCGAGTTATCAAACTGAAAAAACAACTATTCTTTCAAAGGGCTTGCCTTCTTATAATTGGATTAACCTCTCCGATGAAAAAAAGATAATTCTATACCGCGTTCTTCAAGAGTTGATGATTAATATGAAAAAACACAGTCATAGCACTTTTGTTATTCTAAGTTTTTCAGAAAAAGATAATGGGATTGAAATCGTCTACAAAGATAATGGGATTGGTTTAGGTGAAATAGAGTCAAAACGTAAAAATGGTTTGCTAAATGTGGAAAACCGTATTTACTCTATTGCAGGAAAACTTACTTTTGAGTCTGAAAAAGGAGTAAAAGTGATTATTTTTATTCCATACTAAAAGGAAAAAACACCCTAACACTTGATTATGAAACTATTAATTGCCGAAGATTTAGATATTATCAATACTGGAATTGTTACTTTATTAAAAGCCAACTTTGATTTTGATATTGTACAGACTAACTCATGTGATACGGCTTTCCTTAAATTACAACACGCTCAACTTAATGAATCACCCTTCGATTTATTAATTAGCGATCTCTCTTTTAAAACGTTGGGTGTACTTGATCCACAATTAGAGTCGGGCTTAGAGTTAATACGAAAAGCAAAAGAGATACAACCTTCTTTAAAAACAATTGTTTACTCTATTGAAGAAAAACCGATTCTTCTGAAAACCTTGATTGAAGATTTAAGAATTGATGCTTATATTCTAAAAGGTTTAGAAAGTTTAAATCAATTATTAGTGGCTATTAAAAAGGTAAAAGAAGGGGAAACTTTTTTCCCTATTGAAGTCCTTCATATTTTAAAGTCAGAATCTCCTATTGAAATAAGTGATTATGATATTTCTTTATTATCTCTTTTAGCCGAAGGTCTATCTCAAGTAGATATTTCAGAACAATTTAAAGTAAACTCTATCATACCTTCAAGCACAAGCGCTATTGAAAAAAAAATTAACTTCTTGAAAACAACCTTTAAAGCAAAAAATAATGTTCATATGGTCGCTATAGCAAAGGACCTTGGTATACTTTAATAAAAAAAGGACCTATTTACGGATTCCCGTAAAGGACACAACTCTTTTGCTGTTATTTTTGTACAAATATCAGCACTCATGGAAAAAACATCATTGGAGGTAACCCTAGATCTAGCCGATTGCACATCAGCACAGAAACAATTATTTATGGATTGTCTGATTTCGAAAAACTGGGCTAAAAAAGCATCAGAACAACTTTGGTTATTAAATGCCAAAAACGGAATAAGTGTTGAAAAACAATTGTTTCTCATTGAAAAGGATTTAGTTGTTGCCCAAAAAATTTCTTCTGTAACAGAGATTGACTATGCCGTAATATTCAAAGATGGATTTTACTTTAATAGCCTAACATAAGACCAACATCAATATATATCATAATAACGCCTTCACAATTAGTTTACATTCTTTTTCGTCGTGAGGGCGTTTTTTTTTAAAAAAAATGTATATTTAAAAGACCTACACCACAAACAACACCCTGATTAATAAAGCATTATACATGTTTTCAACATATGCATATAAAATCCGATATTTGCTTTACTTTAGCGAAATATAAATTCAATATAATGCGGGTGATCATACAAAGAGTTTTAGAAGCGAGTGTAAAAGTTGGTAATAAAATTATAGGCGAAATAGATCAAGGTTTATTAGTTTTAGTAGGATTTGAACCCAATGATCATTTAGAGGATTATTCTTGGATGAGTAAAAAAATATGTCAATTAAGAATTTTCAATGATTCGGAAGGAATCATGAATCGTTCCATTCAAGATATTGAGGGTAATATTCTGGTTGTTAGCCAATTTACTTTACATGCAACTACAAAAAAAGGAAATAGACCATCGTATATGAAAGCATCACCGCCTTTGATTGCGGAAGAACAATATCTTTCTTTTTTAAGTGAACTTTCTTCTATAAAAGGTTCAACTATAGAAACAGGTGTATTTGGTGCAGATATGAAGGTTGAACTGATTAATGATGGTCCTGTAACCCTATTCATCGATAGCAAAAACAAAGAATAAATAACACAAATATAACCATGAATAAAATCCTCTACTTTTTTATTCTCTTCGTCTACAGCATCAGTTTTGGACAAAGTTATCCGTTCCAAACAATTCCTCCTAACCTCCTTAAAGACGCCTATGCTGTAGTTCGTTTTAATGAGACATCCGTTGATCTAGTTGGTAACAACTTGATGAAAATCTCAAAGAATGTAGCGATTACTGTATTGGATAAAGCAGGTGATCGATATGCTTCGGCTTACGCACATTACAATCCAAACACAAAGATAGATTTAGCTGAAGCAACCTTATATAATGCAGAAGGGGAATTGGTTAAGAAATTTAAAGCGAAAGACTTTCAGGATACGAGCGCTGTTTCAAGCGGGCAAATGTATACGGACGATCGTGTGAAATATTTAAATTTCACACCAACAAGCTATCCTTACACTTTACATTATCGAATAAACATTAGTACGAAAAATACTTTATTCATACCCAAATGGTTTCCTATTGATAATGAACACTTAGCTATTGAAAAATCGACCTATCAATTTTCTAACAAAACGACTGCTCGAATCCGATCCAAAGAATATAATTTCAATCGTTATTCTATTGAAAGAAAAGGGGATGAAAATAATTTTACGTATCATATTAAGAACATCTCAGCCGTAATCGAAGAAGAAAAAATGCCTCAATGGACTAAAGTATTTCCTTATGTGGTATTAGCTTCCAATAGTATTAGTTACGATGGAGTTAGTGGGAACTTTGATAATTGGGAAAGCTATGGAAAATGGTCCTATGATCATTTAGTTGCAAATCGTCTGGACTTAACTCCCCTGCAAAAAAGCCAGTACCAGACCATGGTATCTGGAGCGAAATCAGAAAAGGAAAAAATTGAAATTCTCTACAAACACCTTCAACAGAAAGTTCGCTATATCGGGGTACAGTTGGGTATCGGGGGATTTTCTCCATTCCCGGCATCTTATGTCGAAACGAAGAGTTATGGCGACTGTAAAGCGTTGTCGAACTATATGATTGCCATGCTAGATGCCGTTGATATAAAAGGATACCACACGGTTTTACACGCAGGTGAAAGAGAAGATATGAGTGAGGATTTTATGTACCAACAAGGAAATCATATGATTGTTTACGTTCCTTTAAAGGATGAAGATATTTGGCTAGAAGCAACAAGTCAAGACACCGCATTTAATTATTTAGGAAACTTTGGATCTAATCGAAAGGTGCTTATCTATGGTGAAGAAGGCGGACGCGTTATTCCTTCTCAAGAATTAGGGCTAAACGAAAATAGGTTGACTGTGCAAGGGGAAGCCATATTATCAATTGATGGAGAGCTAAAGATAAATTTTTCTGAAGAGTCAAAAGGCTTACTCTATGATAATGCGTATCGATACAGCACTTATGCTCCGAAAGATTTAGAGGCATCACTTAAGCGAAAATTTAATCATTTACACGGCGTAACAATTGAAAAAAATGAATTTACGAATAATTGGAGAGATGCCATATTCATTGCGAATTATAAGCTTAATATTCCTAGTTATGCGAAAAAACAAGGAAATATGTTTATTTTCAATTTAATACCCATCAATCAAGAACAAACATCGATTAAAAAAGTAAAAGAGCGAACATTTGATTTTATGATTTATTACGCCTATATCGATGAAGTTTCTTACAACTTAACAATCCCCAATGCGATCAAACAAGGGATTGTTTTTGAACCAATTATGATTTCAACTGAATTTGGTAATTACAGCCTTAAAATAGATAAAATTAATGAGAACCAGTATAAGATTTCTAGAATATACCAGCAACTAGAAGGGATATTCTCTAAAGAAAAATACAATGATTACGTTGATTTTCGACGTCAGATTTCAGGCTATGATCAATCTAAAATATTAATCGATTTTAAATAATGAACACATATGAAACATACGCTACTATTTTTATGCATTAGTTTATTTTCAACATTAAACGCGCAAGACTATAAATTTGGAAAAATAACAAAAGAGGATTTCCGAAAATCTAAAAGTACGATTATGGATGATGCTCCTGCAGAAGTTATCTATTCTCAAGGTAATTTTAGAATTACCTTTAATACGACTACGGGTGATTTAGAACAAAATAAAAAAGTATTTTATAGGATAAAAATTTATGATAAAGATAAAACACCCGATCAAATCCTAAATGTATCGATCCCTCTTTATTTATCATCATCAAGTGGAAATAAAGATAAATTAATCTCCTTAAAAGCAACTACGTATAACTTAGAGAATGACAAAGTTATTGAACAAAAAGTTTCCAAAGCCGATTATTTTACTGAAAAAGCACACCGTTTTTTAAACAAAGAAAATTTTACCTTCCCTAATGTTAAAAATGGTTCCATATTAGAATATTCTTATGAAATTACCTCTCCTTTTTACCAACAAACGGATACTTGGTATTTTCAAGAATTAATACCCGTTGTAAAAAGCAATTTTACGATAGAGACCAATGAAACTCTAAACTATTCTATCGACCTACGTGGACAATATCCTCCACAAGTAAAAACAGATCGAAAAGAGGAGACGTTTAACGTGCACACATCGGGATCTCGGGGTGCAGACTCTTTTATAGCAGGTGGATCGAATCAAACTCCAGGTATCCACAATTTTAAATATTTAATTGATAGTAAACTTTATACCGTTGAAAACATTCCGGCCTACAGTAAAGAAGCTTATGTCTTAAACCCTCGAAATTTATTATCTTCTATACGATTCGAATTGGCATCATATCGTCCCAAAAATGGAGTGCCTCAACAATTTACCAATTCTTGGGAAAATATAGGTAAAAATTTAATGGATTCAGATAATCTCGGTCGACAATTACAAGGAAATAGTTTTTTAGATAATACCGTCAAGGACTTAATTACTGGAAAATCATCGGATGAAGAGAAAATAAATAGCATTTTCAATTATGTGAAAGAAAATTATACATGGAATGATTATTTAGGTATTTATAGCGATAATGGAATCCGAAAAACGTTCAATGAAAAATCTGGAAACGTTTCTGATCTTAATCTCCTTCTTATTTCTCTCTTAAGAAAAGCAGGATTCAATGCCAATCCCATTGTATTAAGTACCGTTCATAACGGAATTATTAACTATTCTTTCCCCTCTCAGAGTATGCTCAATTATTTAATTGCTGGAGTCAATATCAATAACGAGACATTGCTTTTGGATGCAACAGAAAAAAACTCAAAAATAAACTTATTACCCCTTCGAGCAACCAATGATCGAGGATTTATGCTTCTATCGAAAGGGATTCAAGAAATTAATCTTTCAAATGGTGTGATGTCTAGTTCCCTAAGAACACTTACAGCCGAATTAACAGCGAGTGGATCAATTTCTGGAACTTTTACCAATACGCGGGACAATTATTTTCTAATTAACGATTTGAATTCAATGAGCACTAATCCAACCGCTTTTGAAAAAAGATTCGTCGAAGATTATAATTTTGAAATTACCGACTTTAAAACCCTCAACAACAATCAAGGTTTATTACGACATTCATTTAAATTTGAAGATATAAAAGCGGATGTTATTGGTAACAAAATTATCCTTAATCCTTTTTTATTTTTATCAACTAAGACACACCATTTAAATTATGATACGCGTCATTACAATATAGAATTTGGTAGCCCTATGACAACAACAAATTCAATCAAAATAAAAATACCAGAAGGGTACAAGGTCGAGAGCTTACCTGAAAAAAAGAGTTTCGAAATGCTAAATAATACAGCTGGATACGCTTATGGTGTGGTAGAAAAAGATGGTTTTATCATTGCTCAAATGCAACAGGTCTATCCTTATAGCATACTACCGGCCAGCTACTATAAATCGTTAAAAGAATTTTTAACCAATATTATCAGTACCGAAGCACAAAATGTTGTTTTAGTGAAGCAATAATTGAAGCTGCCTATATTATTCTAGCCAACGACTAATCGTTGGCTTTTTTATTTTGTATTTTTACCATTCGTATGAAATTTTAAAAAATAGTTATTATGGGTTTGAAAGAAGCACAAGGTGATGTTGATCGTTGGATAAAAGACCATGGTGTTCGTTATTTTAACGAACTAACCAATATGGCTCAATTAACCGAGGAGGTTGGGGAAGTTGCCCGAATTATCGCTCGACGTTACGGTGAACAATCTGAAAAAGAATCGGATAAGGATAAAGATTTAGGTGAAGAATTAGCTGATGTTATGTTTGTAGTCATGTGTTTAGCCAATCAAACCGGCGTTGATTTAGAGACTGCATTCTATAAAAAATTAGACTATAAGACAGAGCGAGATCACAATCGTCATCATAACAATGATAAACTGAAATAAGAATGATTAAACTTACGGCTCCATCAATGGCGATCAATGGAAGTTTAGCGATAACTGGTTCAAAGAGTGAGAGCAATCGTTTATTACTGTTAAATGAACTTTTTAAACGGGTTTTAACGTTAGAGAATGTATCCAATTCAGAAGATTCACAATTAATGCAACGCGCATTAGCGAGTAATCACTCTATCATCGATATTCATCATGCGGGTACTGCTATGCGATTCTTAACCGCTTTTTTTGCAATTCAAGAAGGGAGAAACATTACTTTAACGGGATCTGACCGAATGAAACAAAGACCGATAAAAGTATTGGTGGATGCTTTAACAACGCTCGGCGCTAAAATAAGCTACCTTGAAAACGAAGGATTTCCACCTTTGTCAATACAAGGTACTGCCATTACAAAAAATCAGATTGACGTATCATCCAATATAAGTTCACAATATATTACAGCTCTTATGTTAATTGGCACACAATTACCCCAAGGTTTGACCATTCAGCTCGTCGGTAAAATCATTTCTGTACCTTATTTACAGATGACCATACAGCTCTTACTGAAAGTTGGAATTAAGGCTCGTTTTGAAGGAAATGTAATTCATATTCCGTACACCAAATCAATTCAAGCCCAGAATATCCAAGTGGAGTCTGATTGGAGTTCTGCATCTTATTATTACAGTTTAATTGCACTAAGTCCAAAAAGTGAAATTGCGTTGACCACTTATTTTCAAGATAGCCTACAAGGGGATTCAGCATTACAAGAGATCTATGCATCCCATTTTGGTGTCGATTCGTATTTTGATTCAGGTCGCTTAATTTTAAAACAACGACTAGACACTACCTATCAAGAGGTCATTGAATTGGATTTAATCAAAACACCCGATATCGCACAAACAATTGCTGCAACTTGTGTTGGTTTAGGCCTATGCTGCCATTTAACAGGTCTAGAAACACTTAAGATTAAAGAAACCGATCGTTTAGTTGCCCTTCAAAACGAATTGAGTAAAATGGGTGCTATCGTTACAATTACAGAGAATAGCTTATCGATTATAGCCTATTCAAAAACGGTGGACATACCGAAATTTGCCACCTACCACGATCACCGTATGGCCATGTGTATGGCGCCATTGGCTTTACAACGACCGATACATATTGCAGATGAAATGGTCGTTGAAAAATCGTATCCTACTTTTTGGGAAGATCTTAAAGCACTTGGGTTTACAATCGAATCATTATAAAACGCAAAGACCCGTTCAATTGAACGGGTCTTTGTGCTTTATCTACTAAAGATACAATTAATCAAAATTTTGCATATTGACCAATTTTGCATAAATGCCTTTCTGTTCAAGTAAAGAATGGTGAGACCCAGACTCCATTATCTTTCCATTTTCCATCACAACAATTCGATGGGCGTTCTGAATCGTTGATAAACGATGGGCAATAACCAAAGAAGTTCTATTTTGCATCATGTTATTCAAAGCCTGTTGAACTAATTTTTCTGAATGCGTATCCAAAGCAGAAGTCGCCTCATCCAACACCATAATTGGTGGATTTTTGAAAACGGCACGAGCAATGGATAAACGCTGTTTTTGTCCACCAGACAATTTACTTCCCCCCTCACCTACATTTTCTTCATATTGTAAAGGCAATTTAACAATAAATTCCTCTGCATTGGCTATCTGAGCTGCTTTAACAACTTCTTCCATGGATGGATTTGTAGAAGCTAGAGCAATGTTATTAAAAACTGTATCATGGAATAAAATAGAATCTTGCGTGACCAAACCAAATAAATGGCGGTAATCTTTTAGCTTTATATCCTTTATATTCACCCCGTCGATTAATATTTCCCCTTGCTCAACATCCCAAAAACGCGTAATTAAATTGGCTAATGTCGACTTTCCAGACCCTGATTGACCAACTAAAGCAACTGTTTCTCCTTTTTGTATCGTTAAATTAAAGTTTTTAATCACTTGTTCATTTTCATACCCAAACGAAACATTTTTAAATTCAATTTTATCATTAAATGTTACAATTGATTTGGCATCAATTCGATCTTTGATAGACACATCGGCATCTAAAATTTCAAATATTCGTTGAGCAGATACCTCTCCTTTTTGAATATCGGATAGTGATTTAGAAAAACGTTTAATTGGATCTAGCAACGTATAAAAAATACCGATGTAATAAATAAATTCAGCTCCTGTTAAGCCATTGCCCTCGATACTTAATTTTCCTCCAAAGAAAACGATTAATCCAATGGTAACGGCACCCAAAAACTCACTAGTTGGCGAAGCCAATGCGCGCTTTTTCATCACCTTTTGCAAGTAACTTCTATATTTATTAATGGACGAATCAAAACGATTTTTAATTTGGGGGTCGGCATTAAAAATTTTTATGATTTTCAAAGCAGATAATGTTTCATCCACATAGGTCATAATATTACTTAACTCACTTTGTGCATTTCTTGCCGCTCTTTTTAAGCTTTTACCGATTAAAGAAATGAGCGTTCCCATAACTGGGAATACTAAAATCGCAAATAAGGTTAACTGGGTACTCGTGTAAAATAAAACAGAAACAAAGACAATGATCATAATTGGTCCACGAACAATTTCAACCATTGAATTCAAAATATTATTTTCAACTTCGTTTACATCATTGGAAATACGGGTTAACATATCCCCTTTCCGCTTTTCTGTAAAAAACGAAACTGGAAGTTCAAGTATTTTGTCGTGCATTTCAACACGCAAATCACGGGTTACACCCGTTCTAAAATCAACCAGACAGATTTCCGATAAATAGCTAAATAAATTTCTAAAGAAAAATAGTACAATAAACATTATACATGTAATTGCTAACATATAAATAGGACCTTCTGTTTGTGTCAACAGATTCATGTAATACGAAACATAATCTGTAGAATAAGAAACAACATCCAAAATTTTACCCGAAAAAAGGGGTTCAACTTCTATTTTATTGGTTTTCTCATCAAATAAGACACTGAGGATGGGCATCATAAACGCCAGTGCTAAAACATTGAAAATGGCGTATAAAACATTGAAAAATATCGCTATCCCAAAAGAAGACTTATAAGGTTTAGCGTAGGCTATAGCTCGTTTTAGTAAATTCATAAAAAACTCTCTCGTTTATAACGTTTCTCATATAAAAAACGTAATCTAAGTTGGCAAAGTTACTTAAAAAAAATGACCGTTTCTGATGAAGAAACAGTCATTCTAGAGTAAATTTTGTCTTTTGTGGGTTTTGATTACTTGAGTAACCTTTTTATTTGACTCTTTGCCAAGTCTGAGTACGACCAATTAATGATAATCCAATATAACCTCGAATATCTAATTTATCAACTCCATTTAATTTCATTATTGCTTTATAGACCTTTCCACTATTCGGATCCAAAATTTTTCCACCTGACCATTCATTTCCGTTTTTCTTTAAATCAGAAAGGATGACCATATTTAAAATAGGTTTTCCTTTTTGAACACCTTTACAGTCATCGCATTTCGCGTTTTCTTTTCCTTTGGTTAAAATCTTAATTACTTTACCATAGAATAAACCATCTTTCTCATAAATTTCGACATATGATTTTGGCTGATTCGTTTCATCATCAATTGTTTTCCAAACACCAATAGGTGACTGACCAAACGCAACTGCCGATAGCAGCATTAACATTCCAAATAATAATGATTTTCTCATTTTCTGTGTTTTTTGTAGTGACTAATATAATCAAAAATGGTGTATATCCAACACCAGAGTGAAAAAAAATGATGAATTTGCTAAAATAAATCACCTTTAGCATAATTTATGCTCTATTCGTTATTGATCAAACTAAAAAGCAATAAATTTGCCTAGTAAATTAATAGACTTAATAGAATAATAAAAATGTCGCCAATTCAACGCTATAGCTTACCATTCAATAAACAACGAACAGAAGACTTTATCGAATCGTTGATCTTCGACGAACTCTTTAATCAACCACAACGCACAAACTCAAAACCGGAATTATCGTCTTTTTTTCTTCAGCTCCTCTTAAAAATTGTGCCGGAGGAAAAAGCGACTAGCATTCATCAATCTTTCTTTGATAGCCTTTCGGCGACAAAACAAGAGATGGAACAACTGATCTATATTTTTTATGCCAATGATCCAGCTTCTAAATCGGAAATTGAGATTATTTTATCTTACCCAGGGTTTCTAGCGATTGCCATTCATCGCTTAGCTTCCACGCTTTTCCATCAAGACACCCCCATCTTACCACGGTTTTTTTCAGAATATGCCCATTCAAAGACGGGGATTGATATACACCCAGGTGCAACCATTGGAAAAAATTTTTACATCGATCATGGAACAGGCATTGTTATTGGAGAAACAACCCATATCGGTGATCATGTAAAAATTTATCAAGGCGTAACCTTAGGTGCTTTTTATGTAGCTAAAAACCTAGCTGATAAAAAGCGACATCCAACAATTAAAGACAATGTCACCATTTATGCGGGCGCCACTATTCTTGGGGGTACAACCGTTATTGGAGAAAACTCCATTATTGGCGGAAATGTATGGATAACGGAAAGCATAGAAGCCAATTCTAGCGTGTATCAAGAAAGTAAGCCGATTATTAGAACAAAACGTAACCAAGAAGAAACAAACTATATAATATAAAGCATTATGATTGTTAATAACATTTTAGAAACCATAGGACAAACACCTCTTGTTCGTTTGCATAAACTTTTTCCACAGCATACTGTTTACTTAAAACTTGAAAAACAGAATCCTGGTGGATCAATAAAAGACCGTATTGCTTTAGCCATGATTGAAGATGCCGAAAAAGAAGGTATACTTCAACCTGGAGGAACAATCATTGAACCGACTTCGGGTAATACAGGCATTGGCTTATCTCTTGTAGCAGCAGTTAAAGGCTACAAAATGATTATCACCATGCCTGAATCCATGTCGATTGAACGCCGTAAAATTATGGAAACCTATGGCGCCGAATTTGTTCTAACCCCTAAGGAATTGGGTATGAAAGGTGCTATAGAGAAAGCAAAAGAACTCGCTTTAACCATTGAAGGAGCTTGGGTTCCACAACAATTCGAAAATCCTTCTAATCCAAATGTACACTATCAATCGACCGCAAAAGAAATCGTGAACGACCTTCCTTTGGGGGTTGATTACTTTATTACAGGTGTTGGTACAGGTGGTCATCTATCAGGAATTGGCAAAGCGCTAAAAGAACAGCAACCAAATACCAGAGTTATTGCCGTAGAACCTAAAGATTCTCCTGTTATTTCAGGTGGTAATCCTGGCCCACATGCATTACAAGGGATTGGTGCTGGCTTTGTACCGACAAATTTAAACACCTCCATCATAGACGAAACAATGGTTATTACAAAAGAAGAGGCCTATGATTTCGCCAAACAAATCGCTCAAAAAGAGGGTATATTTGTGGGGATTTCTACAGGGGCATCCCTAGCCGCAGTGGCAAAAAAAATTCAGACACTGCCAAAAGAGGCAACCATTTTAACCATTAATTACGATACAGGCGAACGCTATCTATCCATCGATGGATTGTATTAACCTCATTTTTTAGTCGAGTTTACCAAAGGAGATATTGTCAAAATGTCTCCTTTTTTTACGCAATATTGTCAAAATGACACACTTAGTCGTTTTGGAATTTTTTTTGCTATCCCCTATCAAACAAAACAATAAACAACTTAAAAATAATTGCCCTATGGATTTTAATCAATTTACAATAAAAGCAAGGGAGGCGATTCAGCAAGCGCAACATTTAGCCACCGCTAATCGTAACCAAGCCATAGAACCTGCTCACTTGTTAAAAGGAATGTTAGCTGTCGATGAAAACATCATTCAATTCATTCTCGAAAAACAAGGTGCTAATGTTCAACACATCCAAACTGAATTAGATAAAGAGATTCAGAAGTACCCTAAAATAGAAGGGAATCAAGGAAATCATTTATCGAACGAGGCCAATAAAGTCTTGCAAGAAGCACAGGCCATTGCCAAAAAAATGGACGATGAGTTTATCACCATCGAACATATCGTTTTAGGAATTATTAAAAATGTGTCTTCAACAAGTCAACTCTTAAAGAACCAAGGAGTAACTTTCGAAAACACTCAAAAAATAGCTTTAGAATTGAGAAAAGGAGAACGTGTAACTTCTGAAAATGCAGAAGGAAACTATAATTCATTAAATAAATTTGCGAAAAACCTCACCGAGTTAGCCAAAGAAGGTAAGCTTGATCCCGTGATTGGTCGTGACGAAGAAATTCGCCGTGTTTTACAAATCCTTTCACGTAGAACCAAGAATAACCCCCTTCTAATTGGTGAGCCTGGGGTTGGTAAAACAGCGATTGCTGAAGGAATTGCCCATCGAATTATTAACGGCGATGTACCCGAAAATCTACTGAACAAGAAAATATTCTCGTTGGATATGGGTGCGCTAGTTGCTGGTGCCAAATACAAAGGTGAATTCGAAGAGCGATTAAAAGCTGTCATTAAAGAAGTAACCGCTGCTGAAGGTGATATTATCTTGTTTATTGACGAGATTCATACCCTTGTTGGTGCAGGTGGTGGCGAAGGAGCCATGGATGCTGCTAACATTCTAAAACCAGCCCTTGCCCGAGGCGAATTACGTTCGATTGGTGCTACTACCTTAAGCGAATACCAAAAGTATTTCGAGAAAGACAAAGCCCTTGAACGTCGTTTCCAAAAAGTTATGGTCGAAGAGCCCGATGAAGAATCGGCTATTTCAATTCTTCGTGGAATTAAAGAAAAATACGAAGCTCACCACAAAATAGGCATTAAGGATGAAGCGATTATTGCAGCGGTAAAATTATCAACGCGCTACATTACAGACCGTTTCCTTCCCGACAAAGCCATTGACTTAATGGACGAAGCCGCTTCTAAATTAAGAATGGAAATGAATTCTAAACCAGAAGAATTAGATAAATTAGACCGTCGAATTATTCAATTAGAAATAGAAATAGAAGCCATAAAACGCGAAGATGATCAGAAGAAATTAAACCTTCTCAAAGAAGAGTTATCGAATCTGCAAGACGAACGCAATCAGTTTAATGCCAAATGGCAAGACGAAAAGTCCAAAGCCGATGAAGTACAAGATCTTCGCAAAAATATTGAAACCATTAAATTCGATATTGAACGTGCGAAGCGCGATTACGATTACGCAACAGCTTCTCGCCTAGAATTTGAAGATTTAGTCAATGCCAAAAAAGATCTAGAAGAAGCGGAAGAAAAACTAGAAACCAACAAGCAAAATAAGTTGGTGAAGGAGTTTGTTGATGCCGAAGATATTGCCGAAGTGGTTTCAAAATGGACGGGAGTTCCTGCCCAAAAAATGGTGCAAAGCGAACGCGAAAAACTCTTGCACCTAGAAGACGAATTACACCAACGTGTGATTGGTCAAGACGAAGCCATTACAGCCGTTTCAGATGCCATTCGCCGCAGCCGTGCTGGACTTAGCGACGAAGGTAAGCCCATTGGATCCTTTATGTTCCTTGGCTCAACAGGGGTGGGTAAAACGGAATTGGCAAAGGCTTTAGCCGAATATTTATTCGACGATGAAAACGCCATGACCCGTATCGATATGTCCGAATACCAAGAAAGACACAGTGTATCTCGCTTGGTTGGTGCACCTCCGGGTTATGTGGGGTATGATGAAGGTGGACAATTAACCGAAGCCGTCCGTAGACGCCCTTATTCAGTGGTCTTACTCGATGAGGTTGAAAAAGCCCATCCCGATGTGTTCAACATCTTATTGCAAGTCTTAGATGACGGACGTCTAACCGATAACAAAGGACGGGTTGTCAATTTTAAGAACACCATTATTATTATGACATCGAACTTTGGTTCACACACCATCTTAGAGAAATTTGAAGATATAGATGACGTGAATGCAACGCAGATTTACAATGAAACCAAAGTGGTTGTTTTCGATGAATTAAAACAACATTTCCGTCCCGAGTTTTTGAACCGTATCGACGAAATTATTTTGTTTAAACCATTAAGTCAAACCCAAATTAGTGGCATTGTTCATATCTATTTAAACGATGTTGCCAAAAAACTGGCTCAACGAGATATCACCCTCGATATTACGCCCGAAGCCATCCATTATTTGGCTGAAAAAGGATACGATCCCCAATTTGGTGCCCGTCCGTTGAAACGCGTAATTCAGCAAGATGTCTTAAACGAATTATCGAAAGAGATTCTAAAAGGCCTTATTACAGAAAACAGCGTGGTATTAATCGATTATTTCGACGAAAAACCAGGTGACAACAAATTGGTGTTTCACACCAAGTAAAACAAATTTTAGCGAATTTAAATACAGCCCTTTGTTCTTATAACAAGGGGCTTTTTTTGGGGCGGCCGCTACGCGCCGGGCTATACACTCTATCTTTGCTGCAAGAACATTGCGATGAGTTGTAACAGAAGATGGCAGCAAAGGATGCCGCTGCTATCCCTGCCGCTGCGTTAAACGGTTTAAGGTTTACCATGGTCTAAAGTTTAGATAAACGATTTTATCGACGGAAGATAATGGGTTCATGAAACCGACCTCCTTATTTTTTACTATATTGGTTTATATAATAACATATCAACCCATGAAAAAAACGCTGCTGTATTTCAAGCGATTCGCTTTAGGATTTCTATTTTTTATAATCACTTACTTACTAGCGGTTGTACTATTACCATGTATACCTGTTAATTCTGACCCCCGTAACCAAGAAGATATTGATATTTATATTTTAACCAATGGTATGCATACCGATATTGTATGCCCTGTAAAATCGGAAATTTTTGATTGGTCTACGCTCGTACCATTTGCCGATACGAAATCGAAACGAACAGACTATACATACATTGCACTCGGTTGGGGCGATAAGGGGTTTTACCTAGATACTCCAGAATGGAAGGATTTAAAAATTTCTACCGCATTTAAAGCGGCTTTTTGGTTAGGAGATTCGGCCATTCATGCCACCTATTACCCTTCAATAACCGAAGGTGTTGATTGTAAAAAAATTACCATCAGTAAAGAACAGTATCAAGATTTAATTTCTTATGTAAAAAACTCCTTTCAATTAAAGAATCAACAAGCACAGTTGATTAAAACCGATGCGGTTTATGGGGACAATGATGCTTTTTATGAAGCGAAACGCACCTATAGTCTGTTTTATACGTGTAATACATGGACAAACAATGCTTTAAAAGAGATAAAGCAGAAGGCAGCTCTATGGACAGCTACTCAACAAGGAATATTTAAGCAATATGAAAATTAAAAAAAAACAAATTATTTTAAATTCATTTTCAATAAGTTGGCTACAACTCCCATTAAGCCTAGGAAAAATATTTTCATTTTGATTTGGAAGTCCTATTATTTCAGCTATATTTGCACTCAGAATAACACAATATTCCTCCTTAGCTCAGTTGGTTAGAGCATCTGACTGTTAATCAGAGGGTCCTTGGTTCGAGCCCAAGAGGAGGAGCAAAAGGCAATCATTTTATGATTGCCTTTTTTATTTTCTCCACTTTTTTATTTTCTTTACGCAACCTTTTCGTAATTTTATCATCTATCCTTATAAAGACCAATAAATTATGAAAAAATCAATCATCTTACCAGCATGTTTATTCCTGCTATCTACACTAAGCTACGCCCAATCTAAAGTAGACGTTTCTATCTATCCCGCTCCTAAATTAGGGACAGAGCAGTATTTAATCAACCTACCAACTTTGAACGATGAACAAAACCATGAAGTAGAAGTTTTTGTTGGAAAAACAACGTCGGTTGATAATTGTAATCGATTCTTTCTTATAGGCACTTTAGAAGAACAAAATCTTGAAGGTTGGGGGTATACGTACCATAATTTTAAAACCGATGGAAATATTGGTGCGACCATGATGGGCTGTAATGATAAAAAAATGATTGAAAAAACAGTCTATGCACAGCCAACAAAAGTGAGATATAATAGTCGTCTGCCTATTGTTGTTTACGCTCCAAAAGGCTATACTGTTGAATACAGAACATGGTCAGCTGACAATAAAATGGTAAAAGCAACCCAAAAATAAGGGAATATACCCGCGGCAGGGATTGCAGCGACATCCTTTTTTGAGGAAAACGGACTTAATTACCAGTCGATTCACTTTCCAAAAAAGATATAGCGTAAAGCCCGGTGCGAAGCAGCCGCCCAAAGAATAATAGTATTAATAATTGTTGTTTAAAGCTCAGAAATCGTTGTTGATTTAGTTCAATAGAGGTGTTTCTGAGCTTTTTTTAATGAAAAAACAACTGTGTTAAGGTGTAGATTACTAAACCGACTAATCCGCCTACCAACGTTCCGTTGATACGAATATATTGGAGGTCTTTACCCACTTCTAATTCTAATTTTTCACTTAATTCTTTTCCTTCCCAATCGCCTACTGTATTGCTAATAAGGGTTTCAACTTCACTTACATTTCGTAAGATAGTTCGGTATAAGAAGTGGCGAATCCAGCCATTTATGCGATGAATCAAGTCTTGATTTTCTTGTAAATTGACGGCTAATTTTTGAATGTTTTTTTGAACATATACTTGAAGCAAGGAGTCTTTTTCGTCGAAACTTTCCAATAGATTCGTTTTTAAGTTTACCCATAAATCATTGGCATATTCATGCAGTTTTTCTGGGGTGATAAACTCATCGCGAATGGTTTCTAATTTGAGTTTCCATTCGGGCGATTGATTTATTTTGGTGGTTATTTCGCGTAGTTTTTCTTCTAGATTAGCGCGTATTGGGTGCTCTGTATCCTGTTCAACTTCTTCCAAAAAACTAATTACCCCCTGAACAACCCCTTTCGATATACGCTTTCCTGCAAAAAAGGAAATAACGGGGTGTTTTTCATTAATCTTGTCCTTAATTAATACATCGCTTTCTTTTATATAAGCCATGGCTTTAGGGAGTAAGGCGTCGATTATTTCTTCATGTTTACGTTTATCTATAATATAGGTCATTGTAGAAGCAGCTAGGGCTTGGACATCGAATTGTTTTAAGACTTCGGTTCCTTTTAGAGCGAGGAAATCAGCGACTTCTTTATCTTCTAAATCGTTGATCACCTTTTTTACAAATTCTAAAAGCTCTTCTTGTAAAAGGTGTTGATTAGCGGGTTGAATAATCCATGTAGATGCAAATTTCACCACGTCGAGTTGGGCTATATAGGGCCGAATATTTTGAGGTGTTAGAAAGTTGTCTTTTACAAAATGACCTAAATTATCGCCAATGGAGTTTTTGCTGTTCTCTATTAAATTGGTATGTGGAATTTTTAACCCTAAAGGGTATTTAAACAGAGCGGTAACCGCAAACCAATCGGCTAAAGCACCAACCATTGCAGCTTCTGCAAACGATTCAACATAGCCAATCCATTTCCCTTCATTTTGGGTTCCTAAATAAACCATTAGTGCGTAAACAAAGGCCATAAATACAAATAAACCTGTAGCAATGGCTTTGTGTTTTTTAAGACTCCTTTTTTTTTCTGCTTCTGTCATAGATTTGGTTTAATACGTATGAATATCCACTTAAAGATACAAAAAAAGCGATGGGTTACATCGCTCATATATTATATTGTTTGGGTAGTAAGAAAGGATTAATATCCGAAACGACGAAGATCGTTTTCTTTTTTACGCCAGTCTTTTTTCACTTTCACAAAGAGTTTAAGGAACACTTTGGTACCGAAAAACTTTTCTAATTCTTCGCGGGCTTCTTTCCCAACTTTAGATAACGCCTCGCCTTTATGCCCAATAATAATTCCTTTTTGAGAATCGCGTTCCACATAAATATCCGTTTCAATAGAAATTAAATGCAATTCTTCTTTGAAGCGTTCAGTAACAACTTCAACCGAATAAGGGATTTCTTTGGTGTAATTTAATAAGATTTTTTCACGAATAACTTCGTTCACAATAAAACGTTCAGAACGATCGGTCAATTGATCATCTGGATAGTATTGTGGTCCGTAGGGAAGAATATCTTTAATTTTTGTTAGTAGTAGGTCTACATTGACATTTTCTTTGGCCGAAATAGGTAAAATTTCTGCATTTGGTAATAGATCATGCCAATACTCTACAGCTTCAAAAAGTCGCTCTTGTGTTGCGGTGTCAATTTTATTTAACAGTAAAATAATCGGAGTTGAGGTACGTTGAAGACGTTCGAAAATTTCTTCATTTTTTAAGCGTTTTTCACCCATTTCAACCACATAGAGAATAACATCGGCATCGACTAACGATTCCTTTACGGCATCCATCATCTTACTCTGTAATTCGTAGGCCGGATCTAATACCCCTGGGGTATCAGAAAACACGATTTGAAAATCGTCTCCTGTTAAAATACCTTTAATACGATGTCTTGTTGTTTGAGCTTTGTGTGTTGCAATTACTAAACGTTCTTGCATCATTAAGTTCATTAAGGTTGATTTACCTACATTCGGATTTCCAATAATGTTAACAAATCCCGATTTTATTTTCTTCTCATCTGACATGCAACAAATTTACACATTTCTAGAAAAGAAATTATGCCAAAACACCAATGTTGGTCAAGTTTTTGAATTATTAACAGTTCTAAGGGCAATAAAAGCATAAAAAATGCATCAATTCGTTAGTAAATGATAAAACATTTTTATAATTTCATGCAGCATTAGAAAAAATAATCTTAAAAACCATTAAATGATGAATGTAGAATTAATTGCGAAGGAAGAAATTCCAAGCTTTAAATTTTTGGAAGCACCCGCAGAAGAAAGACATGTAGTAAAAGAAAAATTAAATGGAGCTGTACGTTTAGGGAATGAGTTTAAATCGAAATCATTTATCACCTTTCAAACCGATCAAGGACCAAAGAAAATAGAAACAACGGTTTGGTCTGTTACAGAAAAATATTTACAAATTAAGAGTGGTGTCTCAATTCCGTTGAGTTCACTAATCGATATTCAATATTAAAACACTACTAATTTTTAGTTAGAAAGGCGATGTTCATAGAGAACATCGCCTTTCTAATTTGTGTTGATTATCGAATCCTAAAGCCCTAAATTATTTTGCTTTAAACCTCTTAGTTTTTTTTATCTTAGCCGTATGAAGCAAAAAGTCGATTTTTCATCTTTACGATTCGAAAGAAAACTACCTTCTTCGGTAATGGCGAGTGAGGCATTCGAATTAGATAGTTTAAGTGTTAAGAGTCATTACACCTATGAGGATGTAAAAGATTTGAAACAAACAGATTATTTACCAGGTGTTGCACCTTATATACGCGGTCCTTATACCACGATGTATGTTCGCCAGCCATGGACCATTCGTCAGTACGCGGGTTTTTCAACAGCGGAAGAATCCAATGCTTTTTATAAGCGTAATTTAGCCGCTGGCCAGAAAGGCCTTTCAGTGGCCTTTGACTTAGCGACTCACCGCGGCTATGATTCAGACCATGAGCGTGTGGTGGGCGACGTTGGTAAAGCAGGTGTAGCCATTGATTCGGTAGAGGATATGAAAATATTATTCGATGAAATTCCATTGGATAAAATATCGGTATCGATGACGATGAATGGGGCTGTATTGCCTATTCTAGCATTTTATATAGTCGCTGCAGAGGAACAAGGCGTAGCCGAGAATCTTCTGTCGGGTACGATTCAAAATGATATTTTGAAAGAGTTTATGGTGAGGAACACCTACATCTACCCCCCGACTCCATCGATGAAAATTATTGCGGATATTTTTGAATATACATCACAGAATATACCGCGTTTTAACTCGATCAGTATATCGGGTTATCATATGCAAGAAGCTGGGGCAACCCCTGTATTGGAAATGGCTTATACACTAGCTGATGGTTATGAGTATGTGAAGACAGGCTTAGCTGCTGGATTAAAGGTCGATGATTTTGCGCCCCGCCTTTCTTTCTTTTGGGCCATTGGAATGAACTTTACCCAAGAAATTGCTAAAATGAGAGCTGCCCGAATGTTGTGGGCCAAGCTGATGCAAGAGTTTGAGCCTCAAAACCCAAAATCTTTGATGCTTCGAACGCATTGCCAAACATCGGGATGGAGTTTAACAGAACAAGAACCTTATAACAATATTGGACGAACGGCTATTGAAGCATTAGCTGCTGCATTGGGCGGAACGCAATCTTTACACACCAATGCGTTGGATGAAGCCATTGCTTTGCCAACCGATTTTTCTGCGCGTATAGCGAGAAATACTCAAATTATTTTACAAGAAGAGGTACAGATTTGTCGTACGGCCGATCCGATGGGCGGAAGCTTTATGATAGAAACGCTAACGAAACAAATGGCCGATCAGGCCTGGGAGTATATTCAAGAGGTCAAAGAATTGGGTGGAATGACACAGGCGATTGAAGCCGGAATTCCGAAAATGCGTATCGAAGAAGCTGCTGCAAAGACGCAAGCTCGTATTGATGCTGGTGAAAATGCCATTATTGGCGTTAATGCGTACCGTTCAAAATTAGAACAACACGCATTTGATATTTTGGATATCGATAATACATCGGTTCGACAAAAACAGTTGGATCGATTAAATCATATAAAAACGACTCGTAATGCTGAAGCCGTAGAGGAAAGTTTAGAACAGTTGAGGCAAGCTGCTAAAACCGGTAAAGGGAATTTACTGGCCTTAGCCATTGAAGCTGCTCGAAGACGCGTAACCTTAGGCGAAATCTCGGACGCACTAGAAACTGAATTTGGTCGTCATAAAGCAATAACACGAGGAATACAAGGTGTATATGCGATGGATGCAGGAAAAATGGATAGTTTTGAAAAAGCCCGTCGTATGGCGGATGAATTTGAAGAAAAAGAAGGGCGTCGTCCTCGAATCATGGTGGCTAAAATGGGGCAAGACGGGCACGATAGGGGGGCTAAAGTGGTTGCCACATCGTATGCTGATATGGGCTTTGATGTTGATATAGCGCCTTTGTTTCAAACACCGCGAGAAGTTGCCAAACAGGCCATTGAAAACGATGTTCATATTTTAGGTGTATCGTCTTTAGCAGCCGGACATAAAACGTTAGTACCTGAAGTAATAAAAGAGTTAAAAGCTTTGGGAAGAGAAGATGTTTATATAATTGTAGGCGGTGTCATACCCCATCAAGATTATGAATTTCTATATACCAATGGCGCTCATTCTATTTTTGGACCAGGGACTAATCTGGCTGAATCGGCCTGTGAAGTGTTAACCAATTTATTAAAAGAGTCATAAAGTATCTATAATTCTTCATAAAATGATTCCTGTCAACATTAATTGACAGGAATATTTTTATATTTAAGTACAGTAAAACCAATCCCTATGAACCGAACATTTCTTCTTTGTCTAAAATTTATTTTTTATACCATTATTCTTTGGTTCATCGTATATTTTCTAGCGGGTGATTATATCAGTTTAGAATTTGCCAACTATAAATTTGCATTGGTTTTTCCACGTATTTTAACTTTTGCCACAGCAGCAAGTATTTATTGTCTAATCGTCTTGAAGATTAAAAGTGAAGATGGCTGGAATTTTTCAAATATCATGAAATTTATCTTTGGGATTCTTTTGGCGTTTATCCCTTTTATCATCTTTGAATACTTAAGCTTAGCCCGCTGCAATTTTTGGGAAACAACAAAGACCTACAAAGGAACATTATACCACTCCAAGAATTCGGATGCTGAAAAAATTATTGTCGTGGAATCGGTTTGTAAAAATACGCAAACGGTGCGAAGAGAAACCAAACGCGTTGTTAGTTTAACGCCATTGTTTAATACGGTTTCTTCCATAGATACGGCTACAATTAAATCGGGCAATTGGAACGAATTCAAAGCACCTCATTAAACTTTTAACTTTTCCTTTTGTCTAATCTTCAGAAAACACCTTCATGAAGAACTATTTGTTTGCAATACTATGTTTCCTTTTTGTTCAAGCGAGTTTTGCTCAAACGAAAATAACAATCAAAGGAAAGGTACAAGACGCTATTGCCCTAAGCCTAGTTGATACGAATGTTAAATTGGTACAAAGTGCCGATTCACTTGTTATTGTAACCGCTCGAACCAATGAAAACGGATCGTTTAGTTTAGAAATCTCACCACAAAATCAACCAACGACGTTAATTATAGAGGATGATCTAGAAGGAACCTACAAACAAACCTTTGCTACTTTAACAGCTCATAAAGACTTAGGAATAATTACCATTAGCCCAACCGTGTACGACTTAAACGAGGTTTTTATCACCAATAATGATCCTATTGTGATTAAACAAGATACCATCGAATATAATGCGGCGTCTTTTACCGTAAAACCCAATGCTAACTTAGAAGAATTATTGAAAGAATTACCTGGCTTCGAAATGGATGATCAGGGGAAAATTACGGTGAATGGTAAAAGTGTGAATGAAATATTAATCGATGGTGAATCTTTCTTTGGTACAGATGGGAAAGTGGCTTTAGAAAATCTTCCAGCCGATATTGTAAAGAAAATTCAGGTATCGGATTTTAAAACCCGTAATGAAAAGTTTTCTGGTGAACGTGCTAAATCAGATAAGTCGACCCTAAATATTACTTTGAAAGAAGATAAAAAAGAGGGGTATATGGTTAAAGCAACAGGAGGTTATGGAACCGACAATCATTATGAAGGAAATCTGATGGCCAACTATTTTAAAGGAAAACAACGCTGGAGCATAATTGGTTCATCAACCGATATTGCCGCCAGTGGCTTAGTCAATGGAGAAGGCTCTCGAGGAAGACGTATGATGAGTGTACGAGGATCGAGTGGATTATCGAGTAATTCATCGATAGGTTTAAACTTCAATGACGACTTAAGCGAGCGCTTAAAAATTGGAGCAGACTATCGGTTTAATCATGCCTATAATAAAAATAAAAATTATACCCGACAAGAAAATTTATTGCCCGAAAATAATTACACCACCGAATCGAATTCGAAATCGACAAATGAAACGTTTGGACACAGCCTTGGAACAAACTTGGAGTGGAAAAACGATAAGACGAAAATTTTCTTTTACCCCACCTTTAATCATTCCCTTACCAACAGTACTACAGCATCTGATAGACAATCGTATTCAGAAGATGGAACGTTAAGAAACGAGAGTACGACCAATAATAAGGATGAATCTAGAACAAATGCTTTTGCGAATACTGCTTCCCTTTATCATTTATTTAATAATAAGACCTACTTAAATTTAAGTTCGAATATATCGGTGAATACAAGTAAACAAGATACGCGCATAAATCAGAGCACATTGTTTTATCAAGCTGGATTAGCGGATGATATTCGAGATCAAACTCAGGCGCAAAAAAACACGAATAACAGTTATTCGTTCGATGCACGCTATACCATGCCTATACTCGATTCGGTCACTGTTTCGGTAGGATCGGTATACCAATTTGACCATTCAAAGAATGATCAAAACACCTGGGATTACGATCCTGTTACAGGGGATTTCACGATTTTAAATACCCGCTTATCACGTCTAAGTTCAACCGATATGAATAAGTTGACCCCATTTGCAGAAATCGCTTTGGAAAAAACGAAATTCTCGGGAAGTTTACGTGTTGGCGCTGATTTTTACAGCCAAGACAACCATTCGATATATGCAGGCAATCCGTACGATTTAACGATTCATAAAACTTTACCCAGTTTAGAAGGAAATTTGCGTTATCAACTTGGTTTAAGTCAATTATTCTTCCGATATAATTACCAAACTAACCTGCCTTCAACCAACCAATTATTAGCGATTGAAGATGTTTCTGATCCGTTGAATATATTTGTAGGTAATCCTGACTTAGAAGCTTCAAAAGCGCATAATCTTAATTTTATGTATGGCAGATTTGATCGAAAAACCCGCCAAGGATTTAATGCGAATGTGAATTATACCTACAATTCATCAAGTATAGTAAACTATTCATTTATCGATGAAAATTTGGTGAATAGGTCGACCTATAAATCGATTGAAGGTAACTACCGTTTATCGGGTAATTTATTTTTCAATAAGCAATTAGCTGCTGGAGTGCATAAATTTAGAATGAATGTGGGCCTTATGTCGAGTTATGCTCGTCAGCAAGGATATAAGAACACGGTGGACTACCAAGCGTTTACTTCAACGTTATCACCTAGTTTACGCCTAAATTGGGATTACAATAAATACGTGACCCTATCGCCGAGCTATTCGCTTCGTTTTACGCATACCAAATACGATAATTACAGTATTGATCAACAAGAGAATATAACCCATAATATGGGGTTAAGAACGATTACCACTTGGCCAGAAAACTTGACATGGACCAATGATGTTAGTTATAATCGTTCATCGAAAATGGCTGCTGGTTTTAAACAAGATTTCTTCTTATGGAATACGACGTTGAGCTATGCTTTTTTTGATAAGAAATTTGAAGCAGCCGTTAAGATCTACGATATTTTTAACCAAAACAATGATTACACGCGGACAATTACCGAAGAGTCTATTCGGGATGAACGCAATACCATCTTAAAACGTTTTATGTTGTTTTCAATTACCTATAACCTTAATCAGTTTGGTGGAAAGAAGCGCGATTACCCGAATTAGATGTTTGTCTAGGGATATGACTACATCGATTTTAGATGTTGAAATGAAATTAAGACGCTTAAAAAATTCGATTGTAGTTAGTAATTAAATAGTAGCACATAGATGTGAGAGTGTAGAATCTTAAACAAGCCGAATTTTGTCTATTATTGGATACATCTAACTCAAGATATAACGTTAAACGATACCCCTTTTCAAACTTTAAACACCACGTCCTAAAAATGTTCGATGGCGAACATTTTTAGGACGTGGTTCTGCGGCAGGGATAGCAGCGGCATCCTTTGCTGCCCCCTTTATTTTGTATAACCCTAAATGTTCTTGCAGCAAAGATATAGCGGATAGCCCGGCGCGTAGCGGCCGCCCAAAAAAAAATGCTAATCGGTTCGACTAGCATCTGTTTCAGTTTTTTAAACCTCTATTTTTTCTTTTTATATAAGGGAACTGTGCTACATGCTTCGCCAAACATTAAGGAATTAGCGATGGGTTGTAGACGTTCGATTAACAAGATATAAGCCGAAGGCGGTACTGGTTTTTTTGCGCATCCTTTGATAATCATTTTCTTGTCGGTGTATTCTGAGAGGTCAAGTTCTTTGATTAACTCGGTATAAAGGATAAGATCTAATTCTTGGATGGTTCCTTGGATTACTCTTTTTGCATGATTGGTTAGGTAGGTTGCTACAAGCATATAGGCCCACGATGGTACAATAGCGTCTGCTGTACATGTTATGGCAACGTAAGCATTGTTGTACTGTGTCCAGTCGTGATTGCTTAGATTTTCGCGGAAGTCTTTTTCTCTTAGGATTAATTCTTCGTATAACCAATCTTTTAAGTCGAATACAATTCGGTTTCCACTGGGGTAAAAGTCTTCTAAATCGAGTGTGATTAGGGGACTTTTACTAACTCTATTTATTATTTCATCTGCCATGATTTGTCTTCTTTAGGAGGTGTAAAGTTAATCAATTTTTACATGATCTAGGGGAAGGAAAAGTTATGCTGTTTCTACGAATGAAAAAATTATCTTTGTATTACAAAATCCATAAGCATTGAAATATTATATAATTGCAGGCGAGGCATCGGGCGATTTACACGCGTCGAACTTGATGAAAGAGATAAAACTACAGGATCCGTTAGCAGAGTTTAGATTCTGGGGTGGGGATTTAATGCAAACCCAAGGCGGAACAATGGTGAAGCACTACCGTGATTTAGCTTTTATGGGTTTTGCCGAAGTGATTATGAACTTACGAACGATTCTAGGGAATATTAAGGTTTGTAAGAAGGATATTTTGGCCTATAAACCCGACGCTGTTATATTGGTTGATTATCCTGGCTTTAATTTACGGGTTGCTAAATTTGTAAAGCAATTAGGCATTAAGGTTTATTATTATATTTCACCTCAAATTTGGGCTTGGAAGACAGGGCGTGTACATACGATAAAGAAAGTGGTGGACAAAATGTTTGTTATTCTTCCTTTTGAAGAGGAGTTTTACCAACGTTATGATTATCAGGTTGATTTTGTAGGAAATCCTTTATTGGATTCGATTGCCAATTTACCAGAACTCGATGGACAAGAGTTTAGACGTCAGTATGGACTAGACAATCGGCCTATTATTGCTGTTTTACCTGGGAGTAGAACACAGGAGATTACGGTAAAACTACCGTTGATGTTATCGGTCGAAAAGGATTTCCCCAGCTACCAGTTTGTTGTAGCAGGCGCGCCTTCTCAGCCGTTAGAGAGTTACCGTGAGATTGCGGGTGAGCATGTGAAAATTGTAGAGAATAAAACCTATGATTTATTACGATTATCGAAAGCGGCTTTGGTAACATCGGGAACGGCTACTTTAGAGACTGCTTTATTAAAGATTCCTGAGGTGGTATGTTATAAAGGAAATCGACTATCTTATGAGATTGGAAAACGATTAATTAAACATATACAATACATTTCTTTGGTGAATTTAATTATGGATAAGGAGGTTGTAAAAGAATTAATTCAAAATGATTTGACCACGCTGAACATTAAACATGAATTGGGTTTAATCTTGAATTCGCCCAAGCGGGAACAAATATTATCAGCTTACGACGAATTGCATAACAAGCTTGGTGGAATAGGTGCTTCGAAACGAACAGCTACTTTAATTGTCGATGATTTGAATCAATAAAAACGTTAAATTTTTATTTCTTACGCAACCATTAAGTATTTCTGCATCTTACGTTATAGTTAAATATAAAAAATAGACAAATGAGAACAGTAAAATTACTTAGCTATGGAATGGTAATGTCATTTCTTAGTATGACGGCGATGAGTTGTTTAAACGATGACAATGGACCAATGGTTCAACAAGGGTTTTTAACAACAAAAGAAGTATACATCGACTTAGATTCTATACAACCAGCCAATCAGGTTACTAAAGTTGAGGTAACCTATGAAATGACCAATACATGTCAGAGTTTTCTTCAATTTATGAGTTTGAATCAGGATGAAAAAAACAGAAAACTGGGCGTTTATGGTTCTCAATCATCAGGTAACTGTAAAGACAGTATCTTTAATAAAACGGCAGTTTATTCGTTTAAACCTAAGGATTCTGGAGAATACACCCTTCAATTTTGGGCTGGTAAAGATGAGGATGGAAAGGATAAATACCTTGAGCAAACAATTGTAGTACCAGAAAAGTAAACCAATTATATTGAATACCTCTCTTGAACAGCTTATAAATAAATGCAAACAAGGTGATCGAAAAGCGCAAGAAGAAATCTATAAAGAATTTTCTGCGCTTTTGTTTTCGGTTTGTTTACGCTATAATGCTACTTATGAAGATGCACAAGATGCATTTCAGGAGGGGTTTATGCTTGCTTTTAAAAAAATTGATCAGTTTAATTTTACGGGTTCGTTTGAAGGTTGGATTCGAAGATTAATGGTGAATAATTGTTTAGAAAAACTTCGAAAAAAACCATCTTATTTTATAACAGAAGAACTAGCGAATGTGGTGGATATCTCGGAAGATAGCGGGCAAGATGTTGATAAAATGGATTACGAAGTACTTTTAAATTGTGTACAACAACTTCCTCCACAATATCGTCAGGTGTTTAATCTTGCTGTTTTTGAAGGTTATTCACATCAAGAAATTGCAGAAATACTGACCATTTCTGTTGGTACGTCCAAGTCTAATTTATCTAGGGCTAGGGCTATTCTAAAGGATAAAATAAATACGTTAACCCAAGCTAATTCACAATGAATAAATTTGATGATGCAGTAAAAAAAGCTCTTAGTCAGCCGCAAACTCCGCCTTTTGATAGTTGGGACACCATTGCCGATGGATTGGATTCGAATAAAAAGAAACGAAAACGAATTATTCCGTTATTTTATTGGATTTCGGGCATTTCAGCTTCTGTTATTCTGTGTGTAACTATTTATACTTATGTCTATGAATTTAAAGAACCGCTAAATGATGGAGTCGTTTTACATCAAAAAAAGAAAACGTTCGATTCTGTTGAGCGTTTATCGGATTCGCTTAATCTACCACTAACAACGGCTAAACAAAAAATGAATTCATTCGATTCTGGTGTGAACAAAATGTTAACCGAAAAGAATAAACAGACCATTGAATCTAAAGAATTATTGCCTTTATTGACGACTACTAAATACCAGGGTAATAATCTGCTAAATTCAATGAAAGTAACAACAGTCGAAGAGAGATTAAAAGAAAGTGTACCAGAAGAAAATGTAATCCGATCACAAACAAATTTTGATAAGGATAAAAACACGGCTTTATTGAATCGGACTCACAAAATAGATGAATCTTTATTGGCTGTTACAAAGGAAGATAAATTAAGTGAAGCACCTCTTTACATCTTGGAAGAGCCCTCTAAACTACACGATGAAGTTTCATGGCCCAAAAAAGTTAAAGCGGGTAAGGTTTCTTTATCGCCTTTTGTAGCACCATCACAGATGATCAATCATTCATCACTTTTAGCCAATGATATGAACAATTATTCGAAGAGCAATACGCCGAATATAGCCTATGGTGCGAAAATAAGTTATGCCTTAAGTGATAAAGTATCCCTACGTTCTGGTATTTCGGTATTGAATGCGGGTCAAGAAACGAAGAATGTCCCAATTACCTATCAAACAATGAATTCATCTGCGCTTTCAAGTATTCCATCACCTTCGTATAATATTCGATATACAGGTGAAAATAAGGTTTCTACACTCGAAAACAGCATGCCTCATGTAGCGGTAACGAATCATAAAAACCGCTTAGAACAACGTTTACAATATATCGAAATCCCTGTTGAAATGGAATACCGTCTTTTTGCTCTCCATAAGCTAAAACTTTCAACAACCTTAGGAGGAAGCTCGCTTTGGTTAACTGAAAATTCAATTTATTTAAGCGAAAACAATTCGACCTTGCATATTGGTGAAGCGACGAATTTAAATAAAGTAAGCTTTAGTGGTAACTTAGGAATGAAGTTGGATTATAAATTGAGCAATAGTACTTTTATCAGCTTAGAACCGGGTCTTAAATATTTAATGAATTCGGTTAGTGATGTCGATCGAAGTCAGCCCTTACTATTTGGGGTTGCTGTTGGTTTATCTATTCAGTTAAATAACAAAGGAGACGATTAATCGTCTCCTTTGTTATTATTCAGTTGAATAGTAATTTGATTATTCTCTTTGGTCATCAGGATCTTTGCTTCTTCAAAAGTAGGTTCTCTTAAAAAAGGTTTTTCATCTCCCGAGAAGCCATAGGGTTCTTTTCTAATTCCAAAAAAACTTTTATCGAGCTGTTTATTTTTATTGACATCTAAGTATACTTTTACAGCATAATAGGTCTCGTCAACATTTTTAAAGGTCGTTTCAAATTTATCAAGGTTCTCTACGGGAACATAGATTTTTTTAAAAGCATTGGTTCCTTTGGTGTAATTTTCAACACTTCGGTAGAACTCAATCGATAAATTACCTTCCGTTTTTTTTAAGTTGGTGATGGTTAGTTTAACATCAATTTGAGCAAAGCTCCATTGAACGATCAACATAACCACTAGTGAAAGCATATTTCTCATTCGATTATTTTTAATTTATTCGATTATAACTATTTAAAACACACTCACTTCTGTTTTAAATAATTAGATTAATGGACGTGAAAAAATATTTATTTTTCTATGTCTTTCTCTCTTTGGCGATCGGAATTTATTGTTCTGATCGGTTGAATGCTGCTACAAATTTACGGATTTATTTTTTTAGTCTTCTATTCCTTCTCATGTTCAGTATATTAATTCGAACACTACCTTATAAGACACTCGGTTTTATGGGCGCTTTCGCTATAATTGGATTATTGAGACACCAGCATTTTAACGAAAAGGTAACCCGCGTTGATCTTTCAAAAGAAAAAGAGAGGATTCACTATCTACTAATTGATAAAGCGTTAAAACCAACTGCCCAGTATCAAAAATACATCGCACAAGATATCTACAGTCAACAATCCGTACTTCTCTATCTTCCGCATTCCTCCCATCATTATCCGAAAGATGAAATCATCGTCTATGGACAGTTAGTGCCAACTCCTAAAGCACTAAATCCCTACCAATTTGATTATAGGCAGTATTTAAAACAGCAACGAATTCATGCACAAATGTTTTGTCACTCTTTTGTGGTTGAAGTGGGCAAAGGTAAAGGATGGAAAAATACAGTAGCGCGTTCCAAAAAGCATATTCAGAATCGATTACTAGTCCAAGGATATAGCGCAGAGACAAGGGGGTTGATTGGAGCAATGCTTTTGGGTGATCGAGCTGAATTATCCGACAGTCTATATACTTCGTATAGAGACACAGGCGTCGTTCATATTCTAGCTATTTCGGGGCTACATGTTGTGCTAATTTTTGGGATTATTTATTACCTCCTCTATCCGCTACGCTGGTTAATTGGTAACAATAGGACTCGCATCTTGATAAGTCTATTAATCATATGGGGTTTCGCATTCTATGTAGAACTTGTTCCGTCTGTTTTTAGAGCATCTCTAATGCTTAGCATTTACTATTTCAGTGGTTTATTGCATAGACCAAGAAACATCTATCATTCTCTTTCATTGGCTGGTTGCATTCTCTTACTGCTTAACCCGAATCATCTTTTTGGTGTAGGGTTTTTACTTAGCTTCTCAGCCGTTTTTTTCATCGCATGGTTGTATCCTGCTTTTGATTATATGTGGAAAGGAAAGAATCGAGTTTTAAGACGTATTTACGAACTATGTGCAACCACAACGGCAGCACAATTAGGAACAATGCCATTAACCGTATACAGTTTTCACCAATTTCCTGGTTTATTCTTAGCCGGGAATCTTTTCATGATCCCTGCCTCCATTTTCATTTTAAGCGGTTCTATGGTTTCTATAGTTCTTACCCTACTTGCATTAAACGTTTCTTTGTGGGTGACGCTTTTTAATGGTTTTATTTATCTTATGAACGCCTATATTCATTGGCTGAGTGAACGTGAAGGGTTTATTTTTAAGCAATTAATTATTTCTCCACTCAGTGTAGTGGTCTTATATATTGCGCTTTATTACGTTCGATTTATGGTTATTCATCGTTCAAAAAAGGCCTTATTTATGGTCTCTTTAACGCTACTCTTTCTACAGCTTGAACGAACATGGAGCCTATATACGATAAGAACGAGTAACGAATTAGTTATCTTTCATCGTTCCAAAGAAACGGTGATTGGAGTTCGTTCGGGCGAAACAATCAACATCTTTAGTACCCTTTCTACAGACACTACCGCTTTAGCCTATACGATTGGGCCATACATCGACTACAATCGCATTGGTTCTGTCGCGTATTACAACCTAGAAGATACCTTATACCATTCTAAGTATATCAAAACAAAATCGTTTATACAGACCGATGAATTTCGATTATACTTGGGCAGCTACCCCCAGGTGCTCGATACCACGGCCGATATAATTTTACTGAGAAACTCAGCTCTAAAACCTGAAAAACTTCCACAAAAAAGGGTAATTGCTGATGCCAGCAATTACCCTAGTTATATTAATTATTTAGATTCAATTAGCCATTTATCGCTGTCTCTATTATGGAAAACAGCTGATGAAGGTGCCTATCGAATTAAATTTTAATGTCTGTTAAAAATTCAGTTGTTGTGCGATAACCTACAATGGATTTTTGAACTTCTCCTTTCTGATTTAAAATCAGACTTGTTGGATAAGATAAACGTCCTCCCATTAACGTATAGGCTAAATAATTCGCTTTTGCTGGTGGAATGTACCCATAATTGATTCCGATGAAACTAACCATTTCTTTCGTTTCAGCATCAAATTTCACAGCGATATAATTTTTGTTAATATACTCTGCTACTTTCGCATCTACATAGGTTTCTTTATCCATGCGTTTACAAAATCCACACCATTGGGCGTAAACTGAAAATAAAACGGGCTTATTTGGATTTTGCTTAATTTCCTTCGTCGCTTGCTCTAAGGTTTTCCACTGAATACCCTGACCGAAAGCAACCGAAGTAAAAACGAAAGCCAATAAAGTGATAAATGATTTCATAATTTTTTTATTTAACGCCGTGCATTAATTTTTTCAATACAGGATGTAAGGCCATGACCATTAATCCTGCGGCAATCGGAACGATCGTAAAGATTAAGAAGAAAACAGATAACGAGTATTCTTTCGTAATGTTTTCAATTTCACCTCCAACTAAAGCGGCTAATTTGTTTCCGATGGCAATGGCTAAATACCACATACCAAACATAAAAGCAATCATACGTCCAGGTACCAGTTTCGATACATACGATAAACCTACTGGTGATAAACAAAGTTCACCTAATGTATGGAATAAATAAGCTAGTAATAGCCATATAAAGCTAATTCTAACACCTTCTGCTACACCTGAAGTCCCTAAGTATAAAATACCAAAACCTAAAGCCATAATGATGAGTCCTAAACCATATTTAACAGCTGCAGGTGGATTGTATTTACTATCCCATACTCTAGAAACGAGCGATGCTAAGGATATAATAAAGAACGAGTTTAATGTACTAAAGAATGATACGGTGATCTCTGACGTTTCAGAGCTTAACTCTTTTTGTAACATCCAAATCGCAACACCCCAAACACCTAAGAAACAAATTGCTAAAACAATGTTTGACAACGGAATACGCTTCCACGTTTGTTTGGCTAATAAGAACAATACGTACGAAATAATCACCAATGGCCCAACCGTAAGAAGGGTATTCAATACATTGAAAATCGTTTTCGTATTTCCTTCCAAAGAACGGTCGATATTATCACGAGCGAAGATTACTAAAGACGAAGCCCCTTGTTCAAATGACATCCAAAAGAATACCACAAAGAAGGCGAATATAATCACAGCAATCATTCGATCTCTTACGATCTTGGTGTAATTCGCTAAACGTTTAAATATAACGAAAAGGAATAAAATTAAAGCGGTTAAAATCACAAAATTTTGCCCACTAAGTGGCCCGACTTGAAAGTTGAATAAATTAATATTCGCAATTTTCGACAGAGGATCATTAAATGCGTATCCCAAACCAAGTAAGGTCATAAGAACAATCAAAATCTGATCGACTAAAGTAAAAGGATTCGGTTTTTCATCTGGACCATATTTAGGTTCAGCCGCTTCTTCTTCCGCGGTTTGTTTTACTGGAACTCCACCTACATTACCAAATAAAGGTTTAGCTAACCAGAATTGAAGCGTTCCTAGCAACATAAAAATACCTGCTAGACCAAATCCCCAGTGCCAACCGATACGTTCTGCTAAGTAACCACAAAGCATCATTCCAAAGAATGCACCAGCGTTTACACCCATGTAGAATATGGTGTAAGCTCCATCTTTCTTCTCCGGGAATTGCTTATACATTTCCGACAAGATAGAGGTCATATTGGGTTTAAAGAATCCTGTCCCTAAGACCAAACATCCCAAACCTAGGTATAAGAATAAGGGCGTATCCAATGCCATAAATGCGTGACCAATGGTCATAATAATTGCACCCACGACTACAGCCCAACGATAACCGATATATTTATCGGCTATGACACCACCAAAAATTGGGGTGATGTATAATAACATTGCATAGGTTCCATAAAGGGCCGCAGCATTTTCGGCAGACCAGCCCCAACCTGGATTAGATCCTAAAACGGCCGCTGTTAAAAATTGAATTAATAAAACTCTCATTCCATAGAACGAGAATCGTTCCCACATCTCTGTGAAGAAAAGTACGAACAACCCTGAAGGATGTCCTAATACCTTTGAATCAAAGAAATTTTCTGTTTTTGCACTCATGTTTCTATTATAAAATTGTCTCTTTCTTATTTAACTTCTTGCATCAATTTTCGTATCATTGGCGATATAATAATCAATACCACACCAGCAATTACGGCATAAAGCGCTAGTTCTTTGTATCCTGTTGTATACGCAATTAGGGATTCATAATTGGAACTTCCACTCTTGGCTTCAGACATATTTGCACCAATAATTCCTGCGGCATATTGTCCATAAGCACTCGCTAAAAACCACATTCCCATCATCATTCCTTGTAGATTGGGTGTAGATAATTTGGTCATAATCGACAAACCAATGGGCGACAAACATAGTTCACCAAAAGTGATAATTAATAACGCAAACGTAAAGAAGTTTAAAGAAGTTACCCCATCGGCGTTCGCAAAGAGGCGTGTATAGAATAAAGCATAGTAGCCTACTCCTAATAAGATGAATCCCAAACCGAATTTAACAACCGTATTTGGTTCTATTTTTTTCTTGGCCATCCAAATCCATAGTAGACCAAATAACGGTGCTAAAAGAATGATAAAGAAGGCACCACCCGAATTATTCACCCCATTGGGATCTAGGTTTAATCCCACCAAGCTCGTATCTAAGTTTTTCGCTGCAAAAATACTTAACGACCCTCCTGCTTGTTCATAAATTCCCCAAAATAGGATAGAAAATAAAATGAAAACTAAGGCAGCATATAATTTTTTTCGCTCAGATGAGTTGACTTTCGACATTTCATAAAACAAGTAGATTAAAGTTGCAGGCCCAATCGTATACATAAAGTAGTCTGTATAATCGGTATTATTCACCATTTGAATAATAATCGGAACCATTAATAATGTTCCTGCATACACCGCAATTTCTTTCCAACGCTCCAACGGTTTAGTTTCACCGTTTGCTAAATGCTGTACTGGCTGAAGACCAATGGGTCCTAAACTTCGCTTCGTGAAATAGAAATTGATTAAACTAATCACCATAACCACGGCGGCTAGCCCAAAGGCTACATTCCATCGGTGCTCTACAGCAATTAAGTTTTCAAGCAATTGTCCTTTTCCTATAGCGATACATAGATATCCTCCTATTAAGGCACCTAGATTAATCCCTGCATAAAACAGTGAAAAACCAGCATCTGTCCGGGTATCTCCATGCTTGTAAAGATAACCAACCATGGTAGAAATATTGGGTTTAAAGAATCCTGTACCAATGACAGTAAAAGCAATTCCTTCAAAGAAGTAAGTATGTGGTTCATAGGCCAAAATCATACTTCCAATGATCATCATTAAACCACCCCAAAAAAGTGATTTTCTAAATCCTAAAATTTTATCAGCGAATAATCCACCAACGAATGTAAAGGCATATACAAAAGCTTGTATGGCTCCGTATTGTAAATTTGATTTGGCCTCTTCAAAATGTAATTGGTCAATCATAAAGAATACAAGCATCCCTCGCATTCCATAGAAACAGAAACGTTCCCACATTTCAGAGAAAAATAAACTCCAGATTTGTTTGGGGTATTTCCCTTTAAAATTCTGAATTTCCTCTAAGGTTAAATTCTGACTCATTGTCGCTAATTTAATTTAGTAATTGACGAAAATAAAAAAACTGCTTTGATTAATTGCATTTTTTTATTTTTTTATTATTGTGTGATTTCTGTTTTAACAATATTGTATTCGATGCGTTTTACAACTTCATTGTGTAAATACTACACCAATGAGTTGATTAAGCCTCTTATCCTTGAAAAAAAGAGGCTTAATTAAACTTGAAAAATTAACGAATCCCGTGCATTAATTTTTTCAATATAGGGGATAATAAAATTAAAATAAATCCTGCTGCTGCTGGAAGTATGGCAAATATCCCAAAAAAGTAAGCCATTGAATGCTCCGAACTAATGCGATCGATTAGCGCGCCCGATTGACCTGCGATAAAATTCGCAATGGCTGAGGCTAAGAACCAACATCCAAAGATTAACCCTAGAAGTTTCTTTGGCGATAATTTACTCACGTAAGACAAACCAACTGGCGACAAACATAATTCGCCCATCGTATGGAAGAAGTAAGCTAAGATTAGCCATAACATACTTACAGACGCTGTTGCTGCTCCTTGCGGAATATCTTTACTTCCATAAGCCAAGACAGCAAAACCGACTCCGACCAAGATTAAACCCAAAGCGAATTTAATCGGTCCAATCGGATTCCATACTTTCTCCCATATTTTTGAAGCAACCGATGCAAATGTAATAATGAAAAAAGCATTTAAGGTTTGAAACCAAGAAGCCGCAACTTCGGTTTCTAACGCATTAAACTCTCTTCCTATTTTCCACAAACCTAAAACCCAAACGATCAAAAATGAAATGGCCGTACAGATAATGGTCTTGGGATATTTTGTAAATATTTGTTTCGATAAAGAAAATAAAACATAGGAAACAATCAGCATCGGTGCAACGGTTAAAACGGTATCAATCCACTTAAATGTGGTTGCTGCATTACCATCCAATACACGTTGTGTATAATCGGCCGCAAAAATATTCATCGATCCACCTGCTTGTTCAAAAGACAAGAAAAAGAAAATACTAAAGAACATTAAAACCACCACCACAATTAATCGATCGCGTACAACACGAGCAGGTAATGCTTCTTCCTCTTCTTTTGCTTGCTTTACAGACAATTTATGCTGCTTGGGTGATTCACCGACCATTCCGAATAGTTTACTCGCAAAATAAAATTGCAGTACACCGAAAAACATAAAGATCCCTGCTAACCCAAAGCCATAGTGCCAACCAATTTTCTCACCGATATAACCACACAATAATACACCGATAAATGATCCGGCATTAATTCCCATATAGAAAATGGTATAACCGGCATCCTTCTTTACACTGTTATCTGGGTAGAGTTGTCCAACCATCGATGAAATATTCGGCTTAAATAGACCATTCCCTAAAATCATAAAGAATAAACCGATGAAAAAGAAATTCTGACTCACCGCTTCAAGCGCCATGGACGCATGTCCTAAAGTCATGATCACTCCACCAATAATAATGGCTTTTCTAAACCCAGTTAGTTTGTCAGCAATAATTCCCCCTAAGAGCGGTGTTAAATAAACTAAACTCGTATACCACCCGTACAAAGACATGGCATCAGCCCTATCCCAGCCCCAGCCTCCTTTGCTTATTTCACTAATTAAGAATAAGGTCAATAAAGCTCTCATACCGTAGTAGCTAAAACGCTCCCACATTTCAGTGAAAAATAGCACGAACAATCCAGCTGGATGTCCTAAAACCATTTTGTCATCGACCCCTAAATGATCGAGATGTTTAATTAAACTTGCATCGTTACTCATGGTAATAGTCTATAGATTCTTTTTAATAAAATTTGTCATTTTTCTGTATAAATGGATACGTGTATTCCCACCATATATACCGTGATCTTTATCGGTATAATAGGCCATTTCAAAATCTTTATTTGCTTGTACTAACGCTTCAGCTAATTCGTAAGCATTTTGCGCATGAACGTTGTCATCTGCTGTTCCATGCACTAAAAGGAAGTTTCCTTTTAATTTATCCACATGATTAATGGGTGAATTATCATCATAACCACTTGCATTTTCCTGTGGTGTGCGCATAAAACGTTCAGTATATACCGTATCATAAAAACGCCAGTTGGTTACTGGAGCAACTGAAATAGCTGCTTTAAAAACATCATTTCCTTTAAATAAAACATTCGCTGCCATAAAACCACCATACGACCAACCCCAAATCCCGATTCGATTTTCATCGACATACGGATAGTTGGCAATCACTTTAGCGGCTTCTATTTGATCTTCTACTTCGTATTTTCCTAATTCTAAATAGGTCATTTTTTTAAACGCTTCCCCTTTGTAACCAGTTCCACGACCATCAACACAAATAACAATATAGCCTTCTTGGGCTAACATTTGATGCCAATAATCGTTGCTGTTGTTCCAAGAGTTTGAAACGCTCTGTGAACCTGGTCCAGAATATTGATACATTAATACCGGGTATTTTTTTGAAGGATCAAAATTTTTCGGTTTAATGCTATAGGCATTCATTTGAACCCCTTGAGCCGAAGTTAAAACAAATAATTCCTTGGTTCCAATATTGTCGTTGGCTAAAGTTTGCTTCACCTGATCATTACTCACAATTGTCCCTAAATCTTTGGCTGATTTCGTTTCGATTAAACTTATTTTCTTTGGTGATTGAATCGAAGAAAACGTATTAATGAAATAACTGTAGTTTTTACTAAAAGCTGCTGAATTGGTTCCTGTATCATGGGTCAACATTCTCATTTTCTGTCCATTTAAAGCAATCTCGTAGATTTGTCTTTCCGTAGACACACGGTTTCCATTGTTGGCTGTCGATTGAAAATAGGCCATTTTAGTTGCAGGGTTAAAACCGTAGTAATTGGTTACCTCCCACTTTCCTTTAGTCACCTGGTTAATTAACTTCCCATTAGCTCCATAATAGTAAATGTGGTTATCACCATCTCTTTCTGAAGTCCAAACAAACGAATTATCCGGTAAAAATTCCAATGTTAAGTTATCGGTCTCAATCCAAGCTTTATTTGTTTCGGTAAATAATTTATTTAATTTTTTAGAAGCTATGTCATAGAAAGCGACATCAACTTTGTTGTGATGGCGATTCGAGGTTGCAATCGCTAATAAGTTGCTTTGTTTTGAAAAGGTTATTTTTGGAATGTAGTAATTTTCTACACCGCTTAAATTTACTTTCTCTGTATTTTTTGTTCCTAAACTGTAGATATGTAAGGTTACATCAGAGTTTACCTCTCCTGCTTTAGGGTATTTAAACCGTAGTTCTTGTGGGTATAAGTTTTTGTAATAAATAGGAATATTAATCTCTTTTACTTGAGATTCATCGAACCTTACAAAAGCCAACGCTGTCCCATCGGCATTCCAATCGAAGTTTCGAACAAATCCGAACTCCTCTTCATAAACCCAGTCATTGATACCATTTATAATCTTATTTTTTTCACCATCCTTGGTCACTTGAACCACTGCATCGGTTTTTGAATCTTGGATGTATAAATTATTTTCATGAGCAAAAGCAATTTTAGAAGCATCAGGTGAAAATAAAGGCTCTTGAACAGGTTTCCCATTAAAGATTGTTTTCATGGCTTGCGTCTGACGATCATAAACCTGATACGATGCGGTAAATGAATGGCGGTAAATACTGTTGGTATTTTTATATACCAAAACATAGCGTTCATCACTACTCGTATCATAGCCATCAAATCGTCCTGAGACAATGACTTCTGAAGCAACTTTCGACTTATTTAAAATCGATCGATAACCATATTTCTCGATTCCTTTACTCGTTAAAGCCGTATAATGCTCTCCATCATTCATGGAAGTAACTCCAGACAATGATTGCTCTCGGTATTTACCTCCGTAAATATTCTCTAACGTTATCTCTTGTGCAAAAGCACCGCTACCAGCGACTAAGAGGATGAATCCTACTATTGATTTTTTCATAATTATTGTTAAAAACTAAGCCATAAACTCCCAAATATACTAAAATCTGTTAACGATAACTGATTTCCATCAAGTTTATTCACTACATATACCATTATGACAAAAGTTTTTAATTAATTTTATCAATCATTAGCTGAAAAGCTTTGTAATTTTGTACTACTTTATTAAACTATCCAATATGAACAGACAACCTGTAGAAGGATTTTCGAAATTATCGAAAGAAGGGAAAATAGAATGGCTCGTGAACGAATACCTTCAAGGAGATCCAAAGGCCATTAATACCTTAAAACAATATTGGAACGATGATACGGATTTACAACAACTTCACGATGATTTTTCAGAAAACACCATTTCTAACTTCTATATGCCTTTTGGTTTAGCACCCAATTTTTTAATCAACGACCAACTATATACCATTCCTATGGCTGTAGAAGAATCGTCGGTTGTTGCAGCAGCTTCAAAAGCAGCGAAATTTTGGTTAGAACGTGGCGGCTTTAAAACAACCGTGTTATCGACAACCAAATTAGGTCATGTCCATTTTATGTTTTCAGGCAGCCCAGCCCAACTTCAAGCTATTTTTCAAAACACCATCAAAGCCCAATTGATTGAAGACACCAACGAAATCACGCACAATATGAGGGGTCGTGGTGGTGGAATCATCGCTTTAGAATTAATTGATAAAACAGCTGAACTAGCTGATTATTTCCAAATAAAAGCCTCTTTTGAAACGGTTGATTCCATGGGAGCCAACTTTATCAATTCATGTTTAGAACAATTCGCAAAAACATTGCGTTCGCTTATCGACCAATCTTCCGAATTAAATCATCAGGAAAAGGAATCACTACAAATTGTTATGTGCATCCTTTCAAATTACACGCCCGACTGTATTGTCCGTGCTGAAGTTTCATGTCCCGTCGATCAATTAGCTGAAGGAGAAGTCACCTCAGAAGAATTTATTGAAAAATTCTCACGTGCTGTTCGAATCGCTGAAATTGAACCTTACCGAGCAACCACCCATAACAAAGGTATAATGAACGGTATCGATGCCGTTGTGATCGCAACAGGAAATGATTTCCGTGCCGTTGAAGCTTGTGCACACACCTATGCTTCCAAAGATGGACATTATAGCTCACTAACCCATTGTGAAGTAAAAGATGGCATCTTCCGCTTTTGGTTAGATCTTCCTATTGCTTTAGGAACCATTGGAGGATTAACGACGTTACATCCCTTGGTAAAATTAGCCCTTAGTGTATTAGGAAAGCCATCTGCTTCTGAACTGATGGGAATTGTTGCTGTGGCAGGATTAGCGCAAAATTTTGGAGCTTTACGTTCATTAGTAACAACAGGAATTCAGAAAGGGCATATGAAAATGCACCTTATGAATATTCTTAATCAATTAGAAGCTACAGAAGAAGAAAAAAACCACTTCTTGATTTTCTTTAAAGATAAAACGGTTTCTCACCATATGGTTATTCAAGAGTTCTGTCAACTTCGCGGGGTAAATTCAATCGAAGAATTAAATTTAAATAAATAACAATTCGTGGATTTAGCAGACTATTTCGAGCAAGCCAAAGAAAAACAAAAAGAACATAAAAAATATTTAGAGCGGCTGAAAAAAAAGCCGCCTAAAAATTTAGATCAACAAATGCAATCGATACACGACGATGTCTTCGATCGGATAGATTGCCTATCATGTGGAAATTGTTGCAAAACAACGGGACCCCTTTTTACGCAAAAAGACATCGAACGATTATCCAACGTCTTTCGCTTAAAACCGAGTCAGTTTATCGAGAAGTATTTGCGCATTGATGAAGATGATGATTATGTATTGCAACAACTTCCGTGTCCATTTCTAGATGCCGAAAATTATTGTTTAGTCTATGAAGACCGACCAAAAGCGTGTAGAGAGTATCCACATACCGACCGAAAGAAGTTTTATCAAATCAATGATCTAACGATTCAAAACACCTTGATTTGTCCAGCGACTTTTGAAGTCGTGGAACAAATGCAAAAACAAATTTTATTAAAATAGTCGTCATGTTAAAAATACTAGCCTTTTTACTCCTAATTTTTCCTACGATTCACCAAGCATTATCTGGTTTTAGAACACAGGATAAACAACTCTTAAAAAAAATTAGCTGGCGAAGTGCATTCATGCAACTCTTTTCCATCTTTATCGCCTATTTTATTTTTCTTAAAAGCGGTGTAGAAAACCCTATGCTAGTCGCCTATACAGGCATTACTTTCCTGTTAAGCGTCGGTTTATTAGTCCTTATACAATATTTAAGAATCTATCTCAAAGAAAACAAATCATAAAAAAAGCCAGCATATGCTGGCTTTTTTACTATATCAATGGTTTTAGAAACCAAAAGTTACTCCAAACTGCAATAGCTGAGAATGATTAAACGTTTCTTTCCGAAACAAATCATTCAAATCTTTCCGAACATAAACCGCTACATTTCCATGCGCTACATTCAACTGTGCACCATAAACAAAAGGGGCCATTTGATAATTCTCTCTGTTTCTTCCCGATTTTTTATTGCCTTTCGTAATATTATTCGACGATAATAAGGCACCACCATACACATTGGCACCAATCTTAAACCCACTATAAAACGAACGATATTGTACATTCTGTCCTGCTGTTTTTAAAGGCGAAAGATTGTATTGAAGCCCAATCGGTAGCATTAAATACGTCGATCTTAATTTACTCTTCTTAAAACTTCCATCAAAACGCTCCAAAAACACATCCCCATGTTCATCTTTCGAGAACTTTCGGTTATTATCAATGCGTAATGTCCGCCAAGAAAAAGCTAACCCAGACGTAAAACCCCAAGGACTTGTTCTACTAAATTGATAATTCAACTTCATCCCCAATTCTAAATTGGTCGAAAAACCTACATTTTTATCCAAATCATTATCGGGTTCGCTATTGGTTAAGAAAAATGCACCATAACTCATATAGGGAGATAAGCTTCTCACAGCACTGTGTCGACGTCTCAACTCTTCAAACTCTTCATAATCGGTTTGGGCATCAGAATTCAATAAAGAAAAACGAACCTGTTTCTTAATCACATCATCCATATCAAACTCAATCTTCTCAATCTTTTCGTTAATGGTCTCCGAGTATTTTTCCGAGGTCTCTTTTTTCAATTGATCTGCCTCTTCCAAAGACAATTGATTTTTCGACACCTGAAAATCGATTTTTTCAATCTCCGATTCCATTTTTGCTTTCTCCAACCGAATCACATCATTTATGCGTTGGGCATATTTCTCTATATTCTCTTTTACAATAGGACTTACTGGTTGGTGGTCTTTCGGATTAATATCCACTTGAATTAAAGGCTTCTGAGCCAAAGCTGGCCATGCAAATAAACACAAAGCACAGCACAAAAATGTATAATAGTTTTTCATAATTCCCTCGTTTAGTCTTCTTTCTTATTCAAGTCGATAACGGCAACACGACCGCCCTCTTTCGTCTTCTTAATATTATCTTTATTTTCAATGGAATACAGTAAATCTTCCGAATCCACATAATTCTTTTTCTTTTTCTTAGGGGCAACCTGAACCGTATCCAACGACGTTGCTAACGCAGTTCGCAATTCTTTCTGGCTCAAAGGCTGTGGGCCAACATCTAGCTTTGGTACAACATGGCCTGGTGCTTTAACCGGTGAAGTTTCCAATTCTTTTGCTGCTTTTTCCTTATGCGCTTGCGCAGAACTGGGTTTATTTTCCTGCACAACCTCCACCTGCTTATTCATCAGAACTTGGCGTTCCACCTCAACAGAATCGGTTGGCATTGAAGGTTGCTCCTCGGTCTTTACCGTTTCAACACCGGTCTCTTTTGCAGAATCCAAAATCAAATAACCCGAGAAACTAACCACTAACGCCAGTGCAGCTGCAGACAGCCACCATTTCTTCGAAGAAGGCTTTTCTTCTTCACCCTGAATCATTCGCGCCTGAATCCGATCCCATGCATCATGAGACGGTTCAACCTCCTTCAGGTCAACTTGATCTTTTATGTATTTATTAAACTGATTCGACTTCATCTCCTTTATTTTTTTGTTGACTTACAATCTCTCTTAACTTCGCTTTTGCCCTAAACAATTGGGTCTTACTCGAGGAAACCGATATAGAAAGCATCTCTGCAATCTCTTGGTGCGAATAATCCTCTAACACATGTAAATTAAATACCAACCGATAAGCTTCCGGAAGTTTTCCTAACACATCATGCACGTTAAAATCAAACGCCAATTCTTCCAATTCATCATCCAGTGTATCGTAATCTGCATAACGGCTATCATCGATATAGATTAAAGTTTTGTTCGACCGTAAAAAGGTCAAACACTCATTCACCATAATTCGCCTCACCCAGCCTTCAAAACTGCCTTCACTTTTAAACTTCTGCACATGGGCATACACCTTACAAAAGCCATTAATCATGCAATCCTCCGCATAATGCGTATCCGTTATATAACTCCTACAAACACTTAGCATTTTTTTAGCTAACTGATCGTACAGCTTTTTCTGAGCAGCTGGTTCATACTTCTGAAGCCTGAGCACCAACTGTTGTTCGTCCGTTTTCTTATTGAGTGTAAAAATTCCCACCTGTGTTAATTTGTGTTATTACTATATAGATGCAAAGATTATAAAAAGGTTACAACCATTAATCAATATTACTAAAAAAAGGCCACTTCTCCCGAAGTGACCTTTTTATAGATGCGCTTATCTAATCCATAAGCTTATATTTTATTATTTGGGCGGCCGCTACGCGCCGGGCTATCCGCACTCGCTTTTCGGTTGCGTTTCACTCCACCAAAAAGCTCAAACAATTGCTTCTATCCCTGCCGCAGAGCCATTTAAATTAAATTAAATGGCATTGGGTTTTCAATGGCCGATTCATGATTCATAGTACTTAGATAGCCGATGATCTACTGACATTAGACGACGCTTATAATTCCAACATCTCATGTCTCATGTCTCAAATCTACTATCTAACATCTAATAATCACATCATTCCCCTTTCAACGATGCCATATCAATCACGAAACGGTATTTCACATCCGATTTTTGCATGCGCACATAAGCCTCATTAATCGTATCCATATTGATCATCTCCACTTCCGATACAATTTGATGTTCACCACAGAAATCTAACATTTCTTGGGTTTCTTTTATACCTCCAATTAAAGATCCCGCAATGTTTCTTCGTTTACCAATTAATAAGCCCGAATGGACGCTGCTTAAAGGCTCAATAGCACCAACCATAACCATTGTTTTATCTAACTTTAATAAATTCAGGTACGGATTCACATCATGATCAACAGGAATTGTATTCAATAAAAAATCAAAACTCGAGCGGTGAGCCTTCATCTGATCGGCATCCTTAGAAACCAACACCTCATCAGCACCTAATTTCTTGGCATCTTCTCCTTTTTCAATCGATGTGGTTATCATCACAACATGAGCGCCCATTGCTTTAGCAAACTTTACCCCCATATGTCCTAAACCGCCTAAGCCAACAATCCCCACTTTATCTCCAGCCTTAACATTCCAATGGCGCAGTGGCGACCATGTCGTAATTCCAGCACAAAGAAGAGGCGCTGCCGCTGCCGCATCAATTGTTTCTGGAACGCGTAAGACAAACTTTTCTTCCACGACAATGGCTGTAGAATACCCACCGTAGGTCACTCCACCATGTTTCGATTTAGTCGAATTATACGTTCCAATCATTCCATTTTCACAGTATTGCTCTAAGCCTTCATCACATGAATGACAATGCTGACAAGACTCCACCATACAACCAACCCCAACTAAATCACCTACTTTATAACTTGTTACATCAGCTCCTACGGCGCTCACGCGGCCTATAATCTCATGCCCAGGCACAACCGGATAGCTCGGTTTACCCCAATCGCCTTTTACAGTATGTAAATCACTGTGACAAACACCACAATACAATATATCAATGGCTACATCTTCGGCCGTTAACACTCTTCTCGTCAATTCATGCGGGATTAAATCATCCACCTCATTAAAGGCTGCAAATGCTTTTGTTTTCATCGTTTATTTTTTAAGTTGTTATTTCTCATTGACAACAGAGTTGCTGTATGCATTCCTTTGAATACACATTGAATCAAAGGTACAAATCTCATCTCTTGGTTCAGACGAATTATCATTTGATTAACACTTAGCCCAGTACAAAAACAAAAAAGTCCATCTGAAATTCAGATGGACTTTTTAAATCGATTTATAAAGGATTATTTTAATTTTTTGATCCCCATATTCCAAAGCGTGAAAGCATATTTATCGGCTGTTTCATTAATTACAACATCCGTCGAACGACCAGCACCGTGTCCGGCTTTGGTCTCAATGCGTATTAACACCGGATTCTCACATCCTTGTTTCGCTTGTAATTCAGCTGCAAACTTATATGAATGCGCAGGAACAACACGATCATCGTGATCGCCTGTTGTCACTAGCGTCGCTGGATAACACGTTCCCGCTTTTACATTATGAACAGGTGAATATGCTTTCAAATAATCAAACATTTCCTTGCTATCTGCTGCGGTTCCATAATCATACCCCCAACCAGCACCGGCTGTAAATGTGTGATAACGAAGCATATCCAATACACCTACAGCAGGAAGAGCAACCTTCGCTATTTTTGGATTAATAGTCATGGTAGCACCCACCAATAAACCACCATTCGATCCACCTGATAAGGCTGTATAATCGGGTGATGTATAATTGTTTTTCTGTAAGTACTCAGCAGCAGCAATAAAATCGTTGAAGACATTCAACTTATTAAATTGACGACCACCATCGTGCCATTTTTTACCGTATTCACCTCCTCCACGTAGATTTGGAACGGCGTATACACCTCCATTTTCTAACCAGGCAGCTGTTGTTGCGCTAAAACCAGGTGTTAAGCTAATATTGAATCCACCATAACCATACACAATGGTTGGGTTTTTCCCATTTTTCTTCAATCCCTTTTTATACGTAATAATCATAGGTACTTTCGTCCCATCTTTTGAGGTATAGAATACTTGCTCTGAAATATAATCTTCGGTATTGAATTTCACATTGGGTTTAATGTATTCATTCGATTGTCCGTCTTCTACATTGTATTTAAAACTGGTTGAAGGCGTAATGTAGTTAGAGAAACTGTAATAGATTTCTTTTTCTTCTTTTTTACCATCAAAACCAGAAGCAGTACCAATACCTGGTAGGGTAATAGAACGCACTTTTAGACCATCGTATTTAAATTGTTCCACCACCGAAACAGCATCTTTTAAATATTTCGCAAAGAAATACCCTCCCGCTGTAGAAATGCTCAATACATTTTCTGTTTCAGGAATTACCGTTGTCCAGTTAGCTTCGCTTAAATGGTCAAGAGAAACCTTCACCAATTTATTGTTTGGAGCGTTCCGGTTTGTAATTAAATAAAACGTCTTTCCATCATTCTCTACCACTGAAGTATTCGATTCGAAATCACCAACAATTGGGTTTATCGCCGATGTTGGGTTAGTCAGGTCTTTGTAGTACAACTCATTCCCTGTCGTTGTGTTAGCCGCCGTAATAATCAAATAGTTTTGATCATCGGTTAAATAGGCACCTACATAACGACGAGGGATTTGATCACCACCAAAAATTAGTTTATCTCTTTTCTGAGAAGTTCCCAAAGCATGGTAATACAATTTATGTTGATCGGTCATTTGAGATAACTCAGACCCTTTCGGCTTATCGTAGCTCGAGTAATAAAATCCTTCATTACCTTTCCAAGCAATTCCAGAGAATTTCACATCCACCATGGTTTCACCAACGGTTGTGCGGTCTGCTGTTTTTAAAACAATCACTTTACGCCAATCAGATCCTCCTTCAGAAATTGAATAAGCCGCTAAGCTTCCATCTTTTGAAAAAGAAACATCGGCAAGCGACGTCGACCCATCTTTGGAGAACGTATTCGGATCTAAAAAGATCTCCTCTTTTCCGTCTTCCCCTAATTTTCTATACAAAACCGAATGCTGTTGCAATCCGTCATTTTTGTAGTAGTATGTAAAATCACCTTCTTTAAAAGGCGTTGAAATTTTCTCGTAATTCCAAATATCCGTTAACGATTTCTTCAATTGAGTACGTAAAGGAATCTCATTCAAATAAGCATAGGTAGCTTTGTTTTGATCGATTACCCATTTTTTAGTTTGCGATGATAAATCATCTTCTAACCAGCGGTAGTGGTCGTTGACCTGGTTATCGAAATAGTTATCGAAATGATCTATTTTTTTGGTTTCTGGATAACTCTTTTTATACCCTTGGGCATGTAGGCCAGTCATAATTGCTAGATTTAATGCTAAAAATACCGTTTTCTTCATCTGTCGTCGTTAATAAACTTTTATAGTGTAAATAATTTTATCTACTAAAATACGGATTTTTTTTGCATTCAACACTACAATAATTAACCTAAAAATCATGTTAAAAAGCATCCTCAAGATTTTTAACAAAATTGTTAATTGGGTATAGTTCTTGCTACTATTTAGTTATAATTGAGTAAACTAAAACTATTATGGCAAGAACTTTTTATAAATCAGTCAAAAACAGTATTAAATACTGGTGGATTCCTTTAATCATTGGAATTATTTTTATTGGCGCAGGAATCTTCTCTTTCTTTACCCCTTTAACGGCCTATACCACTTTGGCTATCATTTTCAGTATAACCTTTTTATTTTCGGGGATTTTTGAAGTGGTCTTCTCTCTTTCCAACAAAGATGAATTGGACAACTGGGGTTGGACATTTGCATTTGGTCTTGTGACCGCAATTGTTGGGGTTTATCTTGTTTTTAACCCGTTATTATCCTTAGAAATATTCGCTTACTATATTGGATTCCTGGTATTGTTTCGCTCTATTAGCGCAATTAGTCTTTCATTAGACTTAAAGCAATATGGAGTTGGTGACTGGGGTATGTCGATGTTTGTCGGTGTAATTGGGGTCATTTTAGGATTAATCCTATTATTCAACCCTATATTAGCAGGAATGACGGCTGTATTCTGGGCTGGTTTAGCGTTTATTACGGTTGGTTTTTTCGCCATATCCTTTGCATTAAGCCTTCGTAAGATTAAGAAAGCTCCCTCTAAAATATCACAAGAATTACGCGACCGTTACGAAGCGATTCGTAAAGAAATTGAGCATGAATTAAAAGACTAAGGTCTTATCCATCCATAAAAAAAGCGAGTAGGGTTACCTACTCGCTTTTTTCTTTCTATTGGAAGAAGTTTAAGACTTCTTATCTTCTTTGCTATTCAGTTCATGGGCGGCTGTAAATGAAGTCACCATGGTATTTAACATATCCGAAGCTGCTGTAGGAGAGTTCGGTAAAAGCACCAATTTACTTCCTGCATGTTCACCAATCGACTGTAAAGTATCGTAATGCTGGGTTACAACAATTAAGGCGGAAGCTTCTTGCGAGCTAATGCCCACACCATTTAAAACATCCACTGACTCTAACAAACCTTTGGCAATCTCGCGACGTTGATCGGCAATCCCTTGCCCTTGTAAACGCTTCGATTCAGCTTCCGCTTTCGCTTTTTCTACGATTAAGATGCGTTGAGCATCTCCTTCATATTGAGCAGCTATTTTCTCGCGTTCTGACGCGTTAATCCTGTTCATAGCATGCTTCACTTGCTCATCGGGATCAATGTCCGTAACCAAGGTTTTAATGATGTCGTAGCCATACGTATTCATCGCTTCTTGCAATTCACCTTTTACAGCGATAGCAATATCGTCTTTCTTTTCAAAAACGTCGTCTAGACGAAGTTTTGGAACTTCAGCACGAATCACATCAAATACATACGACGTAATCTGATTGTATGGGTTATCTAATCGGTAAAAGGCATCATAAACTTGCAATTTGATGACTTGGTATTGAACCGAAACTTTCAGACGTACAAATACATCATCTTTGGTTTTGGTTTCAACCACCACATCCAATTGCTGAATTTTTAAAGAAAGTCTTCCCGCTATTTTATCGATAAAAGGAATTTTAAATTGAAGTCCCGCATTACGCACGTTTTGGTACTTACCGAAACGTTCGACGATAACGGCCGTTTGCTGCTTGACCGTAAATATACCTAGTCCAATAAGGATGAGGATTAGGAGGATAATTGGGATAAAATACATAGTGAAAATTTTAGATTTTGAGATGCCTCAATATACAAAAAAAATTAGGAATGTTTTTATAACATTCCTAATTCAAATTTTGCTTCTTCGCTCATCATATCACGATCCCATGTTGGGTCGAATGTGATTTCTACGAATGCCTTGGTGACAAAGTCTATTTCTTCTACTTTCTTCTCTACCTCTACTGGAAGCGTTTCGGCGACTGGACAGTTGGGTGAGGTTAAGGTCATTAATACTTTTACTTCCCCATCTTGATTTACATGGGCGTCGTAAATTAATCCTAATTCGTAAATATCAACTGGAATTTCTGGATCATAAATCGATTTGAATTTATCCACCAATTTCTCCCCAATTGAGTTTACTTGTTCTTCCGTTAAAGCCATTTTTCTATTTTCTATTACAAATACTTGTACAGCAAAGGTACGAATTGTTTCCTTAATTGGATTTTTTCTAAATAAGAATTTAATTCTAGAAGTGAGAGAGGAGATTTTAGACCTTAGAATAAAAAGTAATCGGCAAGGTCAAAAAATACTCAACTCAAACCTATCGAATTTCATCTATTATTTCCTGCCAAATCGTTTATCGCTACGATGAATAAGAATGTTTTATACAACGAAAATCGCCTCTCCGAAAAGTCCGAAGAAGCGATTTACAAACACGAAGTGCCTTTTAATGCTAAAAGGTATAGAGTTAAGCTATATTGATTAAGTATGAGGAGAAATCAAAATAGTTTAAAATGTTATAGTGTACGTGTCCATCCTTTTGCCCAATCTGGAAGGGCAATTCCATTACCAGCACCCGTTGCAGCCGTATTTTCTGTAATTGCTTTGGCGGCTTCTGGGTTAAATTTGGTTTTTACATTATCGAAACGGGCGTTGGTGATTTTAATTCCAGATCCGGCGAACCCTTGGCTTAAACCACCTGAGATACGTATACCCGTATCGAAACTACTGATAACCACATTGTCTATAGTAGCTTTGGTTCCACGTCTTAATTCGATGCCTTGAGGTTCACCACTTTGTTTAATTCCGACCAAGGTCATGTTTTTAATGGTTGGGTTAGCAATTGGGTTAGCCGTTTCGTTATCTTCTAAGTTATCGGCTTCAATTCCGCGGTTAGCAACACCAAAACCTTGTTGGGCAAACCAGTATTCATTGCTTCCATTCCATCCTTCTGTCCAGTCGAATTGGTCATCTTCGTTTCCAGTAGACACCAAGTATTTCGTGTTTACTGTTCCACCGAAAAATTCGAACCCATCATCTGAACCATGGAAAGCTTGAACATATTCGATGTTCGTTCCTTTACCAACACCGAATAAACTAAGACCGTTGAATTCTTTTTCACCAGTGATAATTTTACCTGCATATTCAATTCGTAAATATTTTATTGATCCTGAGTTATCATCCACAACATTTCCACCATAAGTAAGTTCAGCAACTTCTGATTGAGCCGTTAGGGCTTTATTGATTGGTGCTTTACCACAGATAACAACACCTCCCCAAGAACCAGGTTTTTCGGTTGCACTGGTGAAAACAACTGGTGAAGCGGCTGTTCCGTTTACATTGATTTTACCACCCTGGGCTACAGCAATGTAAGACATATCATTCGCCGCAATAATTTTTGTTCCCGCTGGGATTGTTAAGGTTGCTCCGTCGCGGATAATTAATGCACCGGTTAATTTGTAAGTTACTTTAGCGTCTAATGTAACAACTCCGTCTTTGATATCTCCTTTAAAATTATCGGGAGTTACCACAAAACTAGTTGGTGGTGTTACAACGCTTGTTCCATCATCATCACTGCTACTACATCCTGTAAATGTGAAAGCGGCGATTGAAAATGCGAAAAATAATTTAACGATAGACTTTTTCATATTCAACTGTTTTTGTGTTTGTACTTTTGCTTGTTATTTGTTTGTTTCTTATAATTCGTAGGTTAGGCTTAACCCGTAATTGCTTCCTTTTTTATAATGAAGAATATTGACACTTCCCGTGGCATTGTCTTGTACACGGTCAATGGCTGGGTTAAGCAAGTTTTTTGCGGAAAAATTTATCCCTAGGTTCTTCGTCACTTTGGTTCGCAGAATAAAATCAAGTGTTCCAAATCCTTTATCGATTTGATTCCCTTTCTCGTTGGTTCCTAAAGCGTAAATGCGATCAGAGAAATAGTTATATGCAACGGTTGCCATCACACTTCCACCACGTGACCATTCTTTGCTAAACGTTAGGTCGGCATTCAAAATTAGATCGGAAGCACCTTGAAAAGCATCTTCTTTGTTGGTGAAATTGGCATTTAGTCGAGAACCATTTGGCAATACGGTCTCCTTGAATATCTTATCTGAATTTAATTCTTGGTTTGAGTAGGCATACGATGCATTAAGTCCTATTGACAGAGCAGAAGGTTCGTAAGCACTGAACTTGAATAGATTTTTACGAATTTCTACTTCAGCACCCAAAATATACCCCCAATCGCCTGTATTGGCATACGATAAATCGTTGGTTGAAGAGGCGATGGTTAGCTTATTAATTGGATCGACAATGTATTTACCGAAAGCTGTAAAAGAGATTAATTCCCCTGAAGTTGGGAATAACTCCCATTTTAGATCAAGATTATAATCCGTCGATGCATAAACCGTTGGCCAACCAAATACGGTTTCGGTAACATCCTCATACATAAACAATGCACGCTCTTTAAATTGAGGAAGGGTATAAGTTTTACTAGCAGCTAGACGAAGGTTTTGTTTATTGTTTAACTCGTATTTTAATAATACACTTGGTAAGAACATCACATCATCGAAGGTGTTTTCACTGCCAGAAGAATCCAGAGAGGTGTTCCATTTTACTTTTTGCTCGATGGTTTCTGCTCTTAACCCCAGTACAGCCGTAAAACGATCATTGAATTTGTATTGAACGTTGGCAAAACCACCATGGATGGATTGATCACCTTCATAATACTGAGGAACAATCGAGTTACCTGAATAGGTTGACATCGAGAAATAACCTTGGTCGAAATTGGTTTGGTTAAAGAAGGTATCCAAGTTATGCACATCAATAATGGTTTGGTTGTGGGGATAGTTCGCCTTTAAATTGAACTGAACAGCCTCTAATTCGCGCTTTTTCTGACGCCCATTGTAACCTACGGTCAACAAACCTTTATAATCGTCACCGGCCTGTCCGAACTTGTAATCCAGTTCTACTTTTCCAACGACTTCGCTTTCGTCCAATGTTTGGAAATAACGGTTGTTATCGGATGTTGAATTATTGGCAACGATATACCCATTCCCTAAATCTTTTAACGTATTTTGAATACGATCGGGCATATCGCTTTTAATGCTGTTATAGCCAGCAGCCCAGTTTAGGGTAAGGCGATCAGACATCTGGTGTTTACCCAATAATTGATTGATGAATAAGGCATTTTTAACATAGGTTCCTCGACGTATAAACACGGGGTTATCGTCCCCCACATCAATGCTTTTCCCTTGGTATTCTTCCAATTTCTGATTGGATGAGTTAATGTATAGCCCACTATACTTAAGTGTATTTTTCGAGTTAATTTCGTAGTTCAGGTTTAATAAACCCGTTGCATTGGTTGTATAACTATTTGAAATAAATGAATCAAAATCTTTACGGGCAACGCCTTGCGCATTGACGGCTTTTGAACGTCCTTCATCAATAGCCGATGAGTTATTGCTAAAGGATGCTGAGGCAAAAACACCTAATCGACCGCTACCTAATTTTAGTCGACCACCCCCTTGCAATTCCAATCCACCATTCCATGTGGGTTTACTTTCTGGGTTGAGGTTATTTTGGAAACCAAACGAATTTAACGAACTAGGTCGTTTACTCGTATTGAAACCCCAAAAGTTAGGGCCCTGTTGAAGCTTAAAATCCCCTTTTCCAAAAGCGTTGCTATTTAAACCACCGCTTAAGCCTACTTTAAAGAAGGGTTTATGGGTGGGTTCTTTGGAAACGATATCGACATTTCCACCGGCAAAATCGCCAAAGAAACGACCGCTATAGACTTTATCGACACTAATGTATTCAACGATATCTGTTGGAAACAACGACATATCGATGTTCTTGTACTCTGGATCGTTTGAAGGAATGGGTAATCCATTCATGGTAGATGAATTATAGCGATCACCTAATCCACGAATAAATAAACTGTTGGTTCCTTCTTGTTTAGAAATTCCTGAAATTTTGGTGACGGCTGAAGCCACATCGGCGACACCTTTACGGTCTAATTCTTGCTTGCCTATGGCCTGAACTAGATTTACTGAGCGGCGTTGAGCACTTAATAAATTAGCCTCCGTTGAACGATTACGCGTTGCGGTAATCACAGCGGTAGATAAATCGATGTTTTGATCTTTGATATCCACTGGCGATAAATAAACATTTAGCGCACTTTCGTCGGCTAGAGAATGTTTCATGGCTTGAAAACCATCGACGATTACTTCGATTTCATAGACATCATCGGGTAGTGAAACAAGGTAATTTCCATTTTCATCGGTCGTTGCATGAATATTCAGATCGGTAATGGTAAACGAGGTATTGGCCAATGGACTTTGGGTGGTTTGATTGAATAGCGTCCCCTTGACATCGATACTCACCTGTGCACTTAAAGCGGCTGAAGTGAGTAAAAATAAAGCGATTAAATTGCGTTTCATTTGTTTGTGTTTCTTCGTGTTTGTTGTGGACAAAGTTGAAAAACAAACACGAAAACAAAGGATATAAAATGTAAAGGTTTTGTTAGGGGAAGGTTATGAAAATCAGCTAATTTTAAATCAATGTTAAGAAATCTTTTTCCGTAAATCATTGCAAATATTAACTTAATTTTACGTTCAGATTAAATGAATGTTAATCTTCAAACAGCGTTATGAAAAATAGTAAAATTTTATTGGTCGATGATGAACCAGATATCTTAGAATTTATTGGTTATAATTTAAAGAAAGAAGGTTTTGAAGTCGCTACAGCTTCTAATGGCGTTGAAGGACTAAAGCAAGCCAAGATTTTTCGTCCAAATCTCATCTTATTGGATGTAATGATGCCCCAAATGGATGGCATTGAGATGTGTGCTGAATTACGCAAATTAGATTCCTTTAAAGACACCTTGGTGGTCTTCTTATCGGCCCGTACCGAAGATTTCTCCCAATTAGCAGGTTACGAGTCTGGCGCGAATGACTATATTCTGAAACCCATTAAGCCAAAAGTTTTGGTGAGTAAGTTAAATGCGCTACTTAAGTTGAAGAACCCCGAAGAGAAACCCAAAGACGAATATATAAAACTGAATAACTTTATTATTAACCGGGAGACGTATAAAGTCACTTTTTTAGGCGAAGATTTCTTACTTCCACGCAAAGAATTTGAATTGATTGCTCTATTGGCTTCTAATCCTGAACGCGTTTTTAAACGGGAAGAAATTTTAGAGAAAGTTTGGGGCAATGAAGTGGTTGTTGGTGGACGAACCATTGATGTGCATATGCGCAAATTGCGAGAGAAATTCGGAAATGATCGCTTTACAACGATAAAAGGAATTGGTTATAAAATCAATGATTAATCTTTTCTATGGCCTCACATTTTAAGCTAAAAAATATATTTATGTATGCTTTGCTTAGCACCTTATTCTTAGGGCTAAGCTTTGTTGCTTTTACCTTTATTTGGTTTGGTCATATCGACTTCATCTTAAAGGAGCTTACCTTTTTCTCTACTTTATTACTCATTGTCCTGGTGGGCTTAAGTATTTTCTATTCTTTACTTCTAAAGAAACAACGACGACACGATTTCACCGAAATTTCAAAAAACATCCCCAACATCCAGGCCGATCACATCGATTTTGAAGCTTTATCGCAGAAGATTACGGATATGACCGAAGATCAATCCAAGGAAATTGATTTTTTAAATGAACGGGAGAATTATCGCCGTGAATTTTTAGGAAATATCTCCCACGAGTTAAAAACACCTTTGTTTTCTGTCCAAGGGTTCTTACTGACCCTTATCGAGGGTGGAATGGACGACGAGACCATACGCGACAAATACCTCAACCGAATTAATAAGTCGGTTGAACGCCTTATCTACCTGGTTAAAGATTTGGATATGATTTCGGAACTCGAAAAAGGCCGTATTCACGTCGATAAAAACCCTTTTAATTTAACGGCACTCGCCCAAGATGTACTCGATTTACTGGAAGTAAAGGCAGACAAAACCAATATTAAACTCATTTTAAATCACCAACAGAATCAGACGATTAAAGTAATCGGTGATCTCGAAAAAATACAACAGGTATTTATCAACTTGGTGGTTAATGCCATTAACTATTCCGATCAAAACACCGAAATCAGCATCGAATTTCTAGAAACCGATGAAAGAGTCAAGGTGATGATTAAGGATCAGGGAGTGGGTATAAAAAATGATGATTTAGAACGAATATTCGAACGGTTCTACCGGGTCGATAAATCGCGTAACCGCAACCAAGGCGGGTCTGGTTTAGGCTTAGCCATTGTAAAGCATATTCTTGAAGCGCATAATCAACGAATCTACGTACAAAGTAAGCCTGGGAAGGGATCTACATTTTATTTTTACCTAAACAAAGCCACTTAATTTCTTCGGGTAAATTTTAGCGTCTTGTTGTGTTTAAATAACTTAATGGTATCGTTTTTCTGACTTTTCCACAAGATATAAGGCGGTGTTACATTCATTAACGATCCTTTATTGGGAATGGTATCATTGAATAAATCGTTGTACAAGACTGAATCACTTTTAATAAACGCCTCATTTTCATAATTTATTAAATAATATTGATTGTGAAGATACAATGGGTCCACTACACGGAGAATCGAATCTCTTCGGTCACAATTCCATTGAATCTCGACCGGGTTAATGCCTTCTTCATACCCCACGAAGACGCGGGTATTGTTAACAATATATCGTACAGCTAGGAGAATCACTAGAAAGAAGACGAGGACGCCTAAATAATAGAATAGGATTCCCTTTTTAAACTTCATCATAGGGCAAAAAGTAATAGTTAATCAATAGGTGTTGGTTCGGCTACAAATATCTGTAATCTTGGACAAAAGATAACTAATAAAATGTAAATTTGCGTAAAATTAATAGATAAATGCAGTACAATCCGAATGAGATCGAACCAAAATGGCAAGCATTCTGGTCGGACAATGAAACTTTTAAAGCAAGTAATAGTTCTGATAAGCCAAAATTCTATGTCTTAGACATGTTTCCCTACCCTTCTGGTGCGGGCTTGCACATCGGACATCCACTCGGGTATATCGCATCGGATATATTTTCGCGTTACAAACGCCTAAAAGGCTTTAACGTTCTTCACCCAATGGGGTATGATTCTTTTGGTCTACCTGCTGAACAATATGCCATTCAAACAGGGCAACACCCAGCAGTAACCACCAAAATGAACATTGAAGGAGGTGTAGATAAGCAAGGAAACGAAATTGCTGGTTACGAAAATCAATTAAAACGAATTGGTTTAGGGTATGATTGGGGACGTGAAATCCGCACTTCTGAACCTGAATATTATAAATGGACCCAATGGTTATTCAACCAGTTGTTTGCTTCTTACTACAACACAGCAACCGATAAAGCCGAAAGCATTGATGGTTTAATTGCCCTTTTTGAACAAAATGGTAACGCAACGGTTGAAGCAATCTGTGATGAGGACACCCCCCAATTTAGTGCAGCTGAATGGAAAGCGATGAACGAAAAAGCGCAACAAACAATTTTGTTGAACTACCGTATGACTTTCTTAGCCGAAGCCGAAGTGAATTGGTGTGCCGAATTAGGAACCGTTTTAGCCAATGACGAAGTCATCAACGGCGTTTCTGAACGTGGTGGTTATCCTGTTGTTCGTAAAAAAATGACTCAATGGATGATGCGTATTACGGCCTATGCCGATCGCTTATTAAGCGGTTTAGAAAACATCGATTGGCCTCAGCCCATTAAAGATGCACAGACCAACTGGATTGGAAAAAGTAAAGGAGCTTCGGTTTTCTTTGCGGTTGAAAATTCGACCGATTTAATTGAGGTGTTTACAACCCGTCCAGACACTATTTTTGGTGTTTCTTACGTTACTTTAGCGCCCGAACACCCCCTTGTTACCAAGATAACGACAGCCGATCACAAAGAGGCCGTCGATCATTATATTCACACCACTTCTATGCGTTCGGAAAGAGAACGCATGGCCGATGCTAAAAACAGTACCGGTGAGTTTACAGGAGCATACGCTGTTCATCCATTAACAGGGAAACAATTACCAATTTGGATTAGCGATTACGTATTAGCTGGCTATGGCACAGGTGCCGTGATGGCCGTTCCTTCAGGAGACGAACGCGACTACGCTTTTGCCCATCATTTTAATTTACCGATTATCAATATCTTCAAGGATCAGGATATTTCTGAAGCTGCTTTTACTGAAAAAGGCGGATTCGAATTGGAAAATTCCGATTTCTTAAATGGTTTAGGCTACCAAGAGGCGGTTGAAAAAATGATTGAAACGTTAGAAAATAAAGCCATTGGAAAAGGAAAAACAAACTTCCGCTTACGTGACGCTGTTTTTTCTCGTCAACGTTATTGGGGTGAACCGGTTCCTGTTTACTTTAAAGACGGAATGCCTTACACCATTGATGTAGCGCATTTACCATTGATTTTACCTGAAGTAGACGAATACCTTCCAACCGAAACCGGTGAACCACCATTGGGTAGAGCACATGCTTGGGCTTGGGATACGGTCAACAACTGCGTGGTCGAAAACACCTTGATCGATCACCAAACCGTTTTTCCATTAGAATTAAATACCATGCCAGGTTGGGCAGGGAGTTCTTGGTATTGGGTTCGTTATATGGACCCTAGTAACAATGGTGAATTTGCTGCCAAGGAGGCGATTAATTATTGGGAAAATGTCGATTTATACTTGGGCGGAAGCGAGCACGCAACGGGTCACCTTTTGTACTCTCGTTTTTGGCAAAAATTTATGTTCGATCAAGGCTTAGTTACGACCGATGAATATGCCAAAAAATTAATCAACCAAGGAATGATCTTGGGGGTTAGTGCTTTTGTCTACCGCATTATGGGGACCAATACGTTTGTGAGCTATGGCTTAAAAGATGCCCATGAAACCACACCGATTCATATCGATGTAAATATGTTGATCAATGGATCGGATGAGTTGGATACCGAAAAATTCAAGCAGTGGCGTGAAGAGTATGCCTCGGCTGAATTTATCCTCGACAATGGAAAATACATCACAGGCCGTGAAGTAGAGAAAATGTCGAAATCGAAATTCAATGTCCTTAGTCCCGATGTTATTTGCGACGAATACGGTGCAGATGCCCTGCGTTTATACGAGATGTTCTTAGGACCCTTGGAACAATCGAAACCATGGAATACACAAGGATTAAGTGGTGTATCTTCTTTTCTTAAAAAACTATGGCGATTATTCCATTCGGCTGAAGACGAAACATTTGTTGTTACAGAAGAGGAAGCGACCAAAGAAGAAATGAAAATATTGCACCAAGCGATTAAGAAAGTCGACGAAGATGTTAACAATTTCTCGTTTAACACATCGGTTTCTACCTTTATGATTGCCGTAAATGAATTGGGGAAACTAAAAACAAATAAACGCTCTATTTTAGAGCCATTGGCCGTTGTTATATCGCCATACGCACCTCATATTGCAGAAGAACTTTGGGCAAAGTTAGGGCATACCACAAGTATTGCATTAGCTGATTTCCCAACGTTTGAAGACAAATGGTTGGTGGAAGATACCAAGGTATATCCGGTTTCTTTTAACGGTAAAATGAAGTACACGTTAGAATTACCGCTTAGCTTAAGCAAAGAAGAAATTCAGACCCTAGTGATGGCCGACGAAAGAACGCAGAAACAATTGGGTGATCGTACACCCAAGAACATTATTATTGTTCCAGGAAAAATTATCAATATTGTAGGCTAGTATCCTACGTTTATATCGTTTAAAATGCCGCTTTATGCGGCATTTTTTATGCTTTATCAGTAGTAAGTAAAACAAAAGCGCTTAGATTATGAACTAAGGGCGGTTGTACCCAACTTCGTTCGGTCTAAATTAAGCGCAGGAGTTTGCGGCAGGGATTGCAGCAATTGTTTGAGCTTTTTGGTGAAGGGCAACGCAACCAAAAAGCGAGTGCGGAAAGCCCGGCGCGTAGCGGCCGCCCAAAAAAAATCCCCCTTTCTACGAGAAAGAGGGATCTTTTAAAATGCATGAATGTTATTTTTTAAACGTGGCTCTATTCAGCTCGTAAAGGTATTTTAAGCCCTTAATGGTGTGCAAGCGATCGTCTATATCAATTTTATCGGTTAAGGGTTTGTAGACACCGCCTAGACCTCCTGTAGAGATCACAAAGCATTCTTCCCCTACTTCCGCATTAATACGGTCGATCATGCCTTCTACCATGCTTAAAAAGCCAAACACCATGCCCGATTGCATACAACTCACCGTATCGTTTCCTAAAACAAATTCGGGTTTCGTTAAATCGATTTCGGGTAGTTGAGCTGTTTCGCCAACCAATGAATTCATAGCGCTGTTAATACCAGGAGCAATCACTACTCCACCGACTTTTCCGTCTTCATTTAACTGCAAAAAGGTTAAGGCTGTTCCGAAATCGACAACAATTTTCTTACCCGGATACGCCTGACATTGTGCGGCAACTGCGTTACAATACAAGTCGGTCCCCATCTGATTAGACGTATGAATTACAGGCGACTTCGTGTTGCGGTCTACCACCATGGGATTGAATTTGTGAATTTTCTTCAACGCTCTTTTCACATTCATCGTTAAAGGCGGAACAACAGAACCAATAACAATATCGGTAATGTCTTCTTTGCGAATACCAAATGATTCAGACATATTATGAAACTTCGCAAAACACTCATCTTCTGTGCGATAAGGCTTGGTGTTAATCGTCCATGTTGCAACCTGATCGTCTTGCGCAAATACGGCGAAACGGATGTTGGTGTTTCCTATATTGACAGCTAAAATCATCAGTTGTTGGTATAAACGTTATTTTTGTAATCTACATCGGCCAAACGCTTGGTTGGGTCAATGGTTACTGTTTTAATTTCTTTCGAAACGTTCACTTCGTACGTTGGTTTAGTCCAAAACCAGTCGGTTAAAACAGTGCGTTTTACGCCTTGGTATTCGGCTAAATTCTCGGCAGGCTTCTGTCCTCTCATTTCACGTAAAGGCACATAAAACAGCTCTTTAGAACCATCTTTGTATTCCACCAATAAATCGATTGGCATTGCAAAGTCTGATTTATTCACCAACTGAATCGTTTGTCCATTGACCGCAGTAACCGCGTAATCAATCTTACGGGTGGTGTTAATAAACAGGTTAAAATACCATTTTAAGTTAACCCCAGAAACCTCTTCGGCCACACGTTTAAAATCGTTCGGTGTAGGGTGTTTAAATTTCCAAACATCGTAAAATTTTAAGAATGTTTTCTCTAAGTTTTCTTGTCCAATAATATACCCCAACTGAATCGCCAATACCTGTCCTTTGCTATAAGCTTCTATAGAGTATGCAAAATTGGTGTTGTAGTAATCGGCCAATAAACTCGCTGGTTCTTCTTTACCCGAAAGGGCTAAACGCGTATACGACGCATAAGCTCCTGGATTTGGATTAGCGGCAAGACTAGTTTTCTTTTGAAACACCAACTGATCGCCAATTTCTTGTAAGTAGCTGGTAAATCCTTCGTCGAACCACTCATCATGGGTTTCGTTAATTCCAAACAAATGTTGGTACCAAGAGTGAGCCGCTTCGTGGTAAATAACCCCTACTAAACTCTCTAAAGAACGCTCGCCGGTTACCAAAGTAGCCGTCCCGTACTCCATTCCACCATCACCACCTTGTACAATGGTGTAGCTCGGCCATGGGTATTCGCCAAATCGCTTTCCTATCACGTCAAAAAACTCGGTGGTATAAGGCATAGCCTCAGTCCAAACTTTGGTTGTTTTTTCACCTGGTTTATACACCAAGAAAATATCGACACCACCCTTTGTTTTTCCTTTATTTACAATAAAATCTTTATCAGCTGCCCACGCAAAATCGTGAATATCTTTAGCAACAAAGCGCCATGAAGCACGATTGGTTGGTAATTTAGCGGTTAAATCGTATCCTTTGACTTCTTTCGGATTTTGTAAAACACCCGAAGAACCAATCACATAATCTTTCCCAATGTTAATGGTCACATCAAAATTTCCGAAAGGGGCAATAAACTCACGGCCAATGTACTCATCTAAATGCCATCCGAATTCGTCGAAATGCGCCATTTTAGGATACCATTGCGTCATTGAATAAGCAACACCTTCGGTTGAATTACGACCGCTTCTACGAATTTGTTCAGGAACTTGAGCTTCCCAATCCATATCGAAGGTCACTGTTTTCCCAGCTTTAATTGCTTTAGGTAGCGTAACCTCTAAAATAGTACCACTCACCTTATAAGTTGTAGCAGCGCCATTTAGGGTTAAGGATTTTATTTTTTGGTAACCAATTTGGTCGGGTTTTAATTGAGAAATACGACTTTTAACGATCGGATTTTCTTTGGTTCCCGTATTCACCATCATTCGTCTATCGGGATCAACAATATTCTGAAGGCGGTTATCCATCATACTTCCTGGCTGAAAAGCGTTAAAGTATAAATGAAAATAAACCTTGTTCAGTTCTTGACCTGAGTTGTTGGTATACTTCAGCTTCATTTTTCCATCGTATTGATACAAATCATCTTTGATATCAACCGTCATTTTGTAGTCAACCTTTTGTTGCCAATAACCTTTGCGCTGAGCAAATGCCAATTGCACTAAGAAAAGGCAAAGGATTAGTGTAAACTTTCTCATTGTTAATTTTTATTGTTCGAATGCCCAAACATACAAAAAAACATGGAAATAGACTTTAGTTCGCCCAACTTAAACCATCAATTTCACATTGATTTCAGAACAAAACAACAAAGCTTACCAATGCGATTATTCTTTTTAAGAAGAATGGTTATTTTGGGCGGCCCGCCAATTTATTTTGCTGTCGCAATAAATAGGCGTCAGGCTTTTCGCACTCGCTTTTTTATGGAAGTACGGGGCTTTTAAAATTAAAGCGGATAAAAAAGCTCAAACAAATGCTTCAATCCTTGCCGCAGTACCAAGAAAAACAAGAAGCTGAACTTATCGGTTTTCTTGGTGGTACTGTCCAAGGGATATACCCTATTAAATTAAATAATCAAGAATTTTAATAAAAGAATAGGCTAAGGCTGCCATGATTATACTATAGATTATGTAAATTAAATCCAAAAACTTTGTCTGTTTTTCGATTCATAAGATTCAACTTTTCAATGAAAAATTGAATCTTATGAAAAATTATTTTGAATCTCACGACTTTCGGTTGGATTGAAAAAATAATTGGGCAATTAACAATATACCACTCAAAAGCACAAATGATTTTGATAATCAATAGAGGATTAGATCAATTTATTTATCCCTATATTCATGTTTAGAATCCTTTATAATTATGAGAATTTTAATTTCAGCAATACTTTTCATTATTCTTTGTACTGCATTTCTTTCATGCAAACAACAAGACCTTAACTATATTGTGTATTATCAAAAAGTTAATGAAATTGATAGCGTTTACAAATTAGCTAATAAACCAAAAGAAGCAGCGAAACAGTATAAAAAACTTTTTCGAAAATATGAACCAAAAAATCAAGACTTGATACAAGAATATGGAAATTATATTACCCTTGCAGATCAACATAACATAAAATTCAAAAGAAAGAAAAGTCTTAAGAAACTAATCCATTTATTAGCGCCAGGACAACATCATGACTGGCAAAGACCTTATTACCCATTATTTAACAAATATGGAATAGATAGTTTAAAAGTGAAATGGGAAATGGCGATTTGGGAAAGTAATTTAAATAAAGTTCTTTTAGATTCCTTTAGTGTTGCAATGGAAAGAGACCAAGCCCCAAGAATTGCGAAAGATTATGATTTGGTGGAGTTAAATAATGAAAAAAACTTTGAGTTATTGAAATGGACGTTTGAAAATTTTGGTTATCCTTCACGTGAAATAATCGGTTTAAAAGGGAACAGAGGTAGAGATATTCATGTTAGTACACTTATTATCAACCAATTTGCTACTAAAAATTACGAATATTTGAAAAATGAATTAATAAAATATGTCAAATCGGGTGATTTAGAACCGACCTCATATGCTTCATTTATTGATCAATACGAGGTTCTAAAAGAGCGAGGGGTAATCTATGGAGAACGCCTTTCGTTTGAGGACGTCTTGGATACAATCCAAATAGATAAAAACAGGAAAAACATTGGTTTGCCTAGTATGAAACATACACAAATTCTTATTAAGATGAAACATAAAGATTTAAAAAAGTAAATGAATTTTCGTCTCATGAAGAAGAAATTTTTGAAATGTTCCATATAAACTTCCTCAAAATAATGAAATAAAAGTATGCAAACTGATGTAAAAATTAGATTTAAATTCAAGATTATTAGATTTCTTAAAACAAGGAGATACCTATTATTTCCTTGAAGTAAATAGGACAATTCCTTGGGATTTATACAATTTGTAATTTTTCATTGGCGATAGAAATAGCGAAACGTTTATAATCAAATTACACATATAATGAATAAAAAAATCATACTAATCTTTTTAGTTATGTTATTAGGAGTTCCTCTTATGGCACAAAAACAGTTAAGAGTTGAATATGAATTAACTGTTTCTGAAGAAAATTTTCAATATCCTGAATTACCTTTAGGAATAGATATTAATGTCCCAAAACAATATTTTGAGTTAACACTCGACGACAACGAATCTCTATGGAAGAAAATAGACGTAGTTGATAATAAGCAAATTGTCGATGGTGCTATAATTTCATTTCCTCCATCAGGTACTTTATATAAAAATCTAAAAGAAAAAATAAAAATAGAAGAAGTAGAAGCGTATTCTAAAAATTATTTAGTAAAAGATAGTTTAGTAGAAATTAATTGGAAAATAGAAAATGAATACAAAGAGATTATAAAAATAAAAACTCGAAAAGCTACGTTTTTTGATAAAAAATCGGAAACGAAGCTGATTGCTTGGTATGCTTCGGAATTAAATTTTAAAAATGGTCCATATGAATATTGGGGATTACCAGGGTTGGTATTAGAAATTGAATTGACAACCTATTATGATGATAACAGTAAGGATTCTAGTATATACTCGGCAATCAAAGTAGAAACACTTAAGAAAAATAAAAAGCTTATACCGCCAACAAAAGGAACTATTGTAAACTCAAAAGAACTCGATAAGATACAACAAACTAACTTTGAAAGAATGATAGAGATTAAAAATCAAGGAGTTGGAGTTGATAAAGATTAGAAAACTTAAACTCTAAGGCACTGTTTCTTAATCCTATATCAAGAAAGGGGTAGACTATCGTTTTTAATCCTAACCATGGTTCTGGTTTTAGGCTTACACACTTTAAGAGACAGTGCCCATTGGATTGAAACTAGAATCACGATCCCTTGGAACCTTAATTTGTTCTTCTCCATAACTGGTTTTTATCTTTTTTGTAGAATAACCGTTAAGCGTATTTTCATCTTTTCTTAAATCATGCTTACTGTAATCCAGGTGAGCATCTAATTCACCTTCTAGTAGTTTTTCGATCCCACGTTTTTGGAGATCTTTTAAAAAATTTTGGGGGTCATCACCAGTTTTAAACTGTTTGAAAAACTCATCCGGAAATAGATCTTTTGTTTCCATAACTGTATAAATATTAAATATATATAAGAAATTCTGCTCGGTTTTAACCCAAGTAGAATTTTATACTTACACAGTTTGTGGTACAGTGTCTTATGGTTTTAAGAATATTATTTAAAATTTAATCCGTTTGGATTTCTTCGATTATCCCATATAGAAAGAATGTATATGTAATTTACATTTTCAGAAATTGTATAGGATAATTAAACGTTTTACTTTTTGGAAGTTTGTTTCAGATCCAGCTTCAGGATTTTTTTCGAGTAATTCTTCAGCTTCTTTTACAGTCACAAACAGTTTTCTTGCGTATGAATTTGAACTGTTATGATTATTCCAAAATTCAAGAATAGCTAAAAATTCTTCAGAAGCTTGATTTTCCCAAACTATTTCAAGCATTGTTCGAACATTTTGTGGGCATCATCTTTAGACTTGAAATGACCATCTTTAATACTTTTCAGACGAGAATCCAAAATCTTCTTTTGCTCGTTGTTTAGTTCTACAATGTTTTTGTCTTCAATTACATCAAGTCCAATAGCTTTTAGTACATCAATAGCCATTTTAAGCTGAGATGTAGACAATTGTTCTTTAAATTTGATAACTGTTTCCATTGTAAACAATTTGTTACTCCTAATATACAAACAACTTTTTATTCAATGATCTCTTATTTAATCTTTATATGTAAGAGTATAAATTATTTGTCGAATTTAGTAGTGTCCTAAAAAGGGAAAGCCTACAGTTTTAGGGAAGCCCACATATTTAGGTGATAAATTTTATAAAAAATCATTAATATGAAAAAAATTGTTTTACTATTATTTATAAGTACGTTCTGTTTAGCACAACAAGAGAAAGATTCTATTTTAAAAAAAGATTTGAATACAATTATAGATCTTATAAATTTTCAAACAGAGCACGATCAATTTCTTAGAAATTATTTAATATATAAAACCTTTAATACAAATATAATAGACAGTGTAAATAATCTTAACGAGGAACAATATAAGTTATATGTAAAAAATAAAAAATTAGATAGAGAATTTTTAAGTTTATTTAAAAAAGATTATATAGTCAAAAATGATAGTATAAATACTATAAAAATAATACAAATAATAAATAAATATGGATATCCTAGTAAAAGTTGGATATTTCGGTTCGATTTATGCCAGTGATTTCGGAGTACTTGTGCCAGTGATTTCGGTCAAACCGTGCCAGTTTCCAGTTTGATTTGTGCACTTAAAATAACACTTGTAGTTATTTCGGTTCAAACCGTGCCACTTTGAAAAGTTAATTACATCTATCTTGTTGTTTTCTAAACGATAAGATATGGCTAATAAACTTGATCCAATGGACTTAAAACAAATTATCACCTTGCATTTAGATGGTTGTAGTAATCGAAAAATAGCTACTACACTAAGTATTTCACGCAATACAGTCAATACCTATATGCAACTCTTTGCTGCCAGTGAGTATTCACTTGAGCAGCTCTTATCGTTTGAAACACTGCAATTATCAGAGCTTTTTTCTAGTTTTACCACTGTTGATACACAGCGTCATAATGCGTTGATGTTGTACTTTGAAACAGTTAATAAAGCCCGTAATCATCCTGGTTTTACCTTTCTCTATCACTATAGTCAATATACTGAAACTGCAGAAAACCCCTATAGTTATACTCAGTTTATGGAACACTATAATCGCAAGTATAAACAAGCAAAAGGTTCAATGAAGTTAGAGCATGAACCTGGTAAAGAAATGTACATAGACTTTGCCGGTAAAAAGCTTTCGTATGTAGATAAACATACAGGAGAAATAATACCTGTAGAAGTGTTTGTGGCTATCCTTCCCAACAGTCAATACACCTATGTTCAAGTATGTGCTACTCAAAAGAAAGAAGATTTAATCCAGTGTTGTATCAATGCTTTACACTTTTATGGAGGTGTTCCCCTGGCTATTGTGTCTGATAATCTAAAATCAGCTGTATCTCGTTCTAGTAAATATGAAGCTCAGATTAATCGAAGTTTTAAAGACTTTGCCTCCCATTATAGTTGCGTTGTAAATCCAACAAGAGCCTATTCTCCACAAGATAAAGCCTTAGTGGAAAACGCGGTTAATTTAGTGTATCAGAGAATCTATTATCCTATTAAAGAGATGACCTTCTTCTGCTTAGAGGAGCTAAACCAAGAAATACAAACAAGATTAACTCATTACAATCGGCTCCTTTTTCAGCGTAAGGAATCAAGTCGCATAGAACTGTTCCAATCTATAGAAAGGCAATATTTAAAAACTCTGCCATCTTCTAACTATCAAATTAAAGATTATAAAAGAGCTAAAGTACAAAAGATAGGTTATGTATATTTCTCACCTGACAAAAGCTATTACAGTGTTCCTTACCGTTATATAGGTCATCAGACTACGATTCATTACACCAATACCACAGTTGAAGTTTATTACAATCATGTACGCATAGCTCTACATAAACGAAATCCTGCAAAGGGATCATATAATACAACAAAAGACCATCTATCAAGTACACATCAATACTACACTAGTTGGAGTCCAGAATTCTTTAAAAAGCAAGCTCAACTTCATGGTGAAAATGTAGTGAAATGTGTAGAGAGAATACTTGATAATGTCGAATATCCTGAAATAGGGTATAAACGAGTTATGGGAGTAATACAGCTACATAAAAGCTATGGTTCAGATAGATTAGAAAAGGCCTGTGAACTTGCTTTAAAAGAGAATATAGCAACTTATACTCACATTAAAAACATCCTTCATCACAAGATGGATCTCAATCAAGAAACGATACAACAACTTAACGCAAATACTCCTCACATCCCTTCACACGCCAATATTAGAGGAGCTTCTTCTTATCAATAAACTTTAATAATTAATTATATGGATAACAACCAGACTATCGAAAAACTAAAAGCAATGCGATTAAGCGACATGGCTTCATTACACAACAGACACATGAAAGACAACACAATCACATCTTTTACCATAGATGAATACATTGCTTTACTAACAGACCATGAGTATGAAAACAGACAAAATAGAAAAGTAGAAAGATTAATTAAACAAGCTAATTTTAGGCAAAATGCTAGCATAGCTGATATTAATTATACCCATAATAGAGATCTTGACAGAAATGCTTTTAATAGGCTAACTACCTTAGATTTTATACTGAAAAAACAAAATATTATTTTAACTGGAGCCAGTGGAGTTGGTAAAAGTTATCTTGCTCAAGCCTTAGGACATCAAGCTTGTCTTATGGAACATAAAGTACTTTACTTTAATACAGCCAATCTATTTAACCTGCTAAAATCAAGTAAAATAGATGGAACCTATCAAAGAGAAATCAAGAAAGTACTCAAATGTGACTTGCTTATTTTGGATGACTTTGGACTACAGCCTTTTGATAATCTGATTAGAGAAGCACTCTTTGATATCGTTGATCAAAGGTATAATCAAGCTTCTATTATTTTATCCTCACAAATACCTGTAGCTGCTTGGTATCCTTTAATCGGGGAAAATACTATTGCAGATGCGGTTCTTGATCGAATCGTCAACTCTTCGCATAGAATAGATCTTAATGGAGAATCAATGAGGAAGACAAACTTTTAGCGTTTGAAATAACTTTTTTTGTATTATTGTATAACTTTTTAAAGTGGCACCATTTGACCGAAATAGGTGGCACGGTCAGACCGAAATAACCAAAAGTAGAATTCTTAAAGTAGGAGGAGTAATAAATAGTAATTATACTCCTGCATTAATTTTAGTTCATTCGCCAAAGATGTTTTTTAGTGAATTGATTGATTTAATAAAAAAAGAGAAAAAATTGAATAATATAGGGAAATGTGACTACGGCTATATAATGTGGCATTTGACAGGAAGGCACAATAATTATTTATTAAAAGATAATGGTATAGATTTTAAGACTAATAGTTTAGGAAAAGTTTTTTGGTTAAATACTTGTGAAGATTAATTTTACCCATCACTACTGTTGTGTAAATTAATTATTATGAATAAACAATTAGAAGCTTTAAAAAGCAAGGAAGTAAAAAATCACAGTTATCTTCTATAAAAGGAGGAACTTCAACAACTGTAATGATAGAAGTGGGGCGTTCTGAAAATGAATATCCAGATGATGGAACAGGAAAACAAGAAAAAAATTCAAATAGATGATACTGCTAATGAAACAGGTAAAATTCAATAAATAAGATATTATATAAAAACAACGTTATACATGTTTGTATAAATATTAATTCTGCTCGGTTTTAACCCAAGTAGAATTTTATACTTACACCGTTTGTGGGACAGTGTCTAAAAAAACCTCCAAATGCAGGTTTTGTATTTTACATAAAAGGTATTTTATAGGTATTTTAATCTTGACTGATATCTTTCCAATTAATTTCTTTTTGTATTTGGTTAAAAGTATAGTTGCCTATTTTAATGATTTTACCATTTTTATTTATATACCCATATTGATTACATTTACTACTGGAATCAGGGCATTTTTTACCTATGATAGCGTAACCATTATTAAAGCTTGTAACATAATCAAAAATAGGCTTTATAATAATTTTACCACACTCGTTTGCAAACCCTATTTTTTTATTTTTTCCAATAATTCTGATTCTATTTTCAATTAAATAATCTGGCCAAGGTTCATTAGAAATAGTATTATATACTTCAAATAGAATATTTTCATTGAAATCTATAACATTCCACCCTTTTTTTTCTTTTATTAAAAAAGTAGCAAAATATGAATTTTCATGATACGAGAGACTAACAATGTATTTATTAGGATCTAGTTTTTTTATTATTCCATCTTCCGCAACCAAAGTATATTTCTCCGAAGTAATAGTATCTGAACGTATTAAAGTAAACTTCTCTAAATTACATTGAGCACTTACTTTTGTAAAAAGAAATAAAATAAAAAAACAAAATATTATATTTTTCATAAAAGTTAATTTAAAAACTGTAGGCTTCTCCTTTTTAAGACACCACTAAATTCGACATATAATTTATATTCTTATCCGATTCGATAAAAAATTAAATCGATCAATTCGCTTGGATGTGATCAATACTCATGCTCGAATAAAATGAGATTACAATTAAATATAAACATTCAATTGCATTCTATTCTTTCAGTTACCCGTTTTGAAGCCATTTACAACAAGTATTTTAATGACACAGTCTTGGGAAAACGAAGTGACTTTATGTGCTAAAATGATGCGCCAGGGATTGCAACGGCAGCTTTTGTTTGGTGGTGTTGCGCGTATGCGCCACCAAACAAAACTATAGTGGAAAGCCCGGCCGAAGGCGGCGCCCAATGAAAAGAAAAAAATGAACCAATAGGCCATAAAAAAAGCCTCGGAAAAATCCGAGGCTTTGTGTATATAAATATAATTTTTACAATTTATTTACCACATTGGGGTGGCTAAAAGAGATGGTAAAATTCCTGGGAATAGTCCCATAACAATTAAGACAATTACGCCGATGACCAATAGGGCATTGGTTAAACCATCTTGTGTAGTGGCTTTGTTTCTTCCTTTTACAAAGTACATTTTTACAATTACTTTGAAATAGTAATACATACTTAGGACGGCCATGACTAGAGCAACAACCATTAAGGTTAAATTTTGCTCGTCTCCTGCTCCGATACTCAACACCATAAATTTAGCGAAGAACCCTCCTGTTAAAGGTAAACCGGCTAATGAGATTAGGGCAATTGTTGTTGCGAAGGCTAAAATTGGATTGGCTTTTCCTAAACCGATGAAATCGTCGTACTTCTCACTTTTTGTCCGTTGAATGGTATAAAAGATGATAAAGTTGGCCATGGCATAGGTGATGGTGTAAAAGAATAAAGCTTCTTTAGATGCCGAGTTGATTTGAAATAAAACAAACAGCATAAAACCTGCTTGGGCGATAGATGAATAGGCCATCATTCGCTTAACCGATTTTTGGGTTAAGGCACCAAAGTTTCCGATCACTAAGGTTAAGACGATAATAATGGATAGCAAGATTCTGTAATGCTCGTTATAGGCTTCGTTTAATGGGAACGATTTTAAGACCAATAGTAGCCCTAAAAATGAAGCTCCCTTGACAATGGTCGACATATAGGATGTAAACACTGTAGGTGTACCAGCATAAACGTCTGGCGTCCATGAATGGAAGGGTGCTGCGGATACTTTGAAGCAGAAGGCAAAGAACACAAGAATCCAACCGAGGTAATAGATTTCTGTAAAAGCCGTGTCGTAGTTTACCAATTTGTCTAACATAAAGGTCCCCGTGGCTCCGTATAGAAATGCAATTCCTAACAACAGAATTCCGGTAGAGAAAGCGCCCATTAAGAAATACTTAACCGAGGCTTCGGTACTTTTTATATTGTCTTTTGCAGTACCCGCAATAATGTACATGGGAATTGATAAAATCTCGATTCCTAAGAACATTAATACCAAGTTATTGAACTGGGCTAAAACGGCAATTCCGACAAAGGAAAAGAACAGTAAAGCGTAGTATTCTGCAACGTGTTTTCCTACTTTTTGAAATTCGTCTTTATTGATTAATAAATAGAAAATGGCCAAAGCCGCTAAAGCAATAAAGAAGGATACGCCATACAAGGATTCACCAAGCATGTTTGGAAAGTGTCCATCGAGCATAGAACAACCCGTAAGTTGTGTTACCCCACCAATAATCATAAGGATGAACATAACAACTGCCAAGGCGTTTAGTGTACGGTGATTTTTGATAAAAAAACCGCTAAACATTAAGACAATTCCTGAAAGTGCTGATAATATTATAATATTCATATTCTAATCGTTCAAAATGATTTAATGAGCTAATAAATTAAAAATCGGTGCTGGGTAAATTCCAAGCCCAATAATTAACAGGGCGATAATGGCTAAAACAGCTATAACCCCAAACCCGTCTTTTGTTTCTTTGGCCTTCTTGGCTGTTTTTGGTTTTCCGAAAAGGATAGCCCCTAACAGTCTTAAGGTATATACAGCCGATAAGATAACACCTAAACACGCTACAACACATAAAATAGGGTTGTAAGCGAATAGCGAAGTTAACATCATGAATTCACCAATGAATGCACTGGTTAATGGAAGCGAAATGTTGGCCACACCAAAGATCATCATAAAGATGGCAATGGTAGGGTTCGTAATTGCTAAACCACGGATAGAATCGATGTCGGTTACATTGTATCGTCGCTCTAAAATATCAACACATAACCAAAGTCCTAAAACGACTAAACCGTGAGAGAACATTTGGAAATAAGCCCCTGTAACGCCTGTTGCTTGTTCTGTAAATAACGAAACAAAGATTAAAGCTAAGTGGGCAATTGAACTATAGGCAATAATTTTCTTTACATTTTTACTGCTTAAGGCAATTAATGAAGCGTATAGTAAACCAAATATGGCTAGGTATAAAATGTATTGGAACAAGTTAGATACGGTAGGAAATAACCCTAAAAACCATGTGACAACGGCAAATAATCCCATTTTGGCCATTAAGGCACTTAATACAACCGTAATTGGTGTTGCAGAGGTTTTATAGGCTGTGGGTTGCCAGGTATGAAAGGGGAAGATTGGAATTTTAATCACAAAGGCAATTAAAAACAACAAAGCTAACGCGGTGTTGGTTGAGTAGTTTTCGGCCGTAACCGCTTGTACGTCGGCCAACATAAATGAGTCGGGTTTTAAAGCAAAACCAATGTAAACAATCCCCGCTAACATAAACATTGATCCTAAAACAGTGTAAAGGAAAAAAGTCATATTGGCCTTGATCTTGTCTTTTCCATGCCCCCATAGTCCGATTAGGAAATAGACAGGAATTAAAACAATTTCCCAGAAGAAGTAAAATAAAACTAAATCTTCGGCCAAGAATACACCGTTTAAACCAGCAAGGGTTAACATTAATAAACCGTAAAATGCATTGGAATATTTTTGCTTACTCGATGCTAAATAAACGAATAAAGCGGTATAAACAAGGTTTGATAATAACAGCATTAAGCCACCTAAACCTTGCGCATTTAAAGCAAAGTAGGTTTTTACGTTGTTAAAAGTAAACCATGGTGCGTGATAGCAAAGTTCTGTGCTTCCTCCTTTTACAAAAAGGTAAGCAAATCCGCTAACTAATACACCACTGACGAATGCTCCTAACCACTTCTGTGGTTGTTGATCTTTCATTAATAGCAAGAAGATTCCGGCTATTAATGGTACTATGATAAATAATGATAAAAGCATTTCTTAACCTATTTTAAAAAATATCCAATAAAAAATATTCCAATACCTGCAACAACGCCAAGGGTCATTAACAGAATATAGAATCCTACATTTCCGTTTTGCAAAAGACGTACTTGTCTAGAAGCTTTACCCGAAACGTTTCCAACGCCCGAAACCAAAGCAACTAAACCGGCTTTTTCAACGTATTTCTTTAATACATCACCCATATCAACAATGGGTTGACTAACGGCTTTTTCATACAATTCGTCGATGTACCATTTGTTTTCAAAGAATTTTGCAATACCTGTTGCTTCTCCATCGACTTTATCGGTGTATTTAGTAAGGGCTAAATAAATAGCGGCTATAACACCAATGAATAAACCAATCATCATAATCCATTCGGTTGAATGGGCAACGTGATAGGCATGATCTATATGGACTACACCCGATAAGAAGGTCTGCAATTGATGACCATCTTCCATAAATAAAGCGGGGATTCCGATGAACCCTGCAATCACAGAAAGTACGGCTAAAACAATTAAAGGAATCGTCATGGCCGCAGGACTTTCATGAGGATGAGCATCTTTAGAACGCAATTTCCCTAAGAAGGTCATGGCATATAAACGGAACATATAGAAGGTTGTCATTAACGAAACAATGATTCCGATTGCATAGATTACTTTATTAGAAACAAACATGCCTAATAGCATTTCGTCCTTTGAAAAGAAACCAGAAAAACCTGGGATTCCTGCAATGGCTAAACATCCGATTAAGAAAGTCGCATGGGTAATCGGCATATATTTTTTTAAGCCACCCATTTTCGTCATGTCTTGTTCGTTATCCATACCATGGATTACAGAACCGGCCCCTAAGAATAATAAGGCTTTGAAAAAGGCGTGGGTCATTACGTGGAAAACAGCAGCGATGTAAGCTCCCGAACCAATTGCCGCAAACATTAATCCTAACTGAGAAACCGTAGAGTACGCCAAGACTTTTTTGATATCGTTTTGGCGCATGGCAATGGTCGCCGTAATAAAGGCGGTAAATATACCTACCCATTGAATAATTTCTAGGGTAAATGGCGCCATGGTGAATAACTCGTTGCAACGGGTAATCATAAAGATACCAGCCGTAACCATGGTTGCTGCGTGAATTAAGGCAGAAACAGGGGTTGGACCAGCCATGGCATCGGGTAACCAGGTAAACAATGGCAGCTGAGCCGATTTACCTGTTGCCGCAAGGAATAACAATAAAGTAATTCCTGTTAAAGCAGAAGCCGTAATAAATTCGGGTGCTGCATTGAGTTGATTGAAAACGGCGGTGTATTCAAGGGTTCCGAATTCAAAGAAAATCCAGAACATGGCTAGTAAAAAGCCAACATCACCGATACGGTTCATAATAAAAGCTTTCTTCGCCGCCTTGATGTAAGAAGGATTGGTAAACCAAAACCCAATTAATAAGAACGAACAAAGACCTACACCTTCCCAACCGATAAACATGATAAAGAAGTTATTCCCCATCACCAATAAAAGCATGAAGAAAATAAACAAGTTTAGGTAGGCGAAGAATTTCGCAAAACCTTTGTCCTCGCTCATGTAAGCACTACTATAAATATGAATTAATAAACCAACTCCCGTAATGATTAACAAGAATAAACTCGTTAACGCATCGATTTGAAACGCAAACGGAATTTTAAAGGTTGGAATATTGATAATGTCAAAATAATGCGCAATAACAGGTTCGGCGCCTGCACCAGAAGGTACATTGACGAAGACCATAACCGACAAAATAAAACTGGCTAAAACGGCTCCACAACCGATAAAGCTGACTAAACTTTTTGAAAGAACATTTCGTCCTAAACCGTTTATTAAAAATCCAATGAATGGAATCAAAGGAATTAACCATAAGTAATTTTCCATAAATTATCCTTTTAAACGATTTAATACATTAATATCTACACTATAGACTTTACGGAATAATAAAATAATCACCGATAAACCTACAGCAACTTCAGCCGCAGCAACAACCATAATAAAAAATACGAGAAGTTGAGCGTCTGCACTGTTTTGTAATTCAGGGTTCTTTAAAAAATGCATTTTAGAAAATGCAACTAAAAGTAAGTTGACTGAATTTAACATTAATTCGATGCACATGAACATGATAATGGCATTACGACGAATCGCAACCCCTGTCATTCCAATGGCGAACAGAATTAATGATAAAACGATATAATAACTAATTGGTAACATGTTTTTACGTTTTGTTTTTAATCCCTATTCGGTTAATTCTTCATCTTTCTTCGACAGGATCACCGCGCCAATCATGGCAGAGATGAATAAGATTGAACTTAATTCGAAGGTTAATACATAATCGGAATAAAGCACTTTACCCAGGTTTTGAATTAAGCCAAAATCGCCTTCACCCATGGTAATTTGCTGCTGCGCTGCTTCTGAATTTCCTAGAACTAGTTGAACCGTTAAGGCGATGAATAAAATAGAAACTAATGACGCGGCGAGAAATTTCGCTGGCCGCCCAAAAGAGATCTTTTCACTATTTAAATTCATTAACATCACCACGAATAAGAACAAGACCATAATGGCCCCCGCATAGACAATGACATTCACCACAGCCAAAAACTGAGCGTTCATTAAAACATAATGCCCACTGATACAGAAGAAGGTAATGATTAAATAAAGAATAGAGTGTACAGGATTCTTACTGAACACCATTAATAATGCGCTCAAGACCGTTAAGCTGGCTAACACATAGAATAGAATTTCTGTTATTTCCATTAGTTCGACGGTTTAGGGTGAGGGATTAATAAATCTTCTTTTCCGTAGATAAAATCTTTACGTTTGAAACTAGCAGGTGCTACTGTTTGAGACATGTATACTGCATCTTTAGGACAAGCTTCTTCACAGAAACCACAAAAGATACAACGCAACATATTAATCTCATATTTGGCGGCGTACTTCTCTTCACGGTAAAGATTTTCTTCACCTGGAAGTCTTTCTGCTGCTTCCATGGTAATGGCTTCGGCAGGACATGCTAAAGCACAAAGTCCACAAGCCGTACAGTTTTCACGTCCTTCTTCATCTCTGTTCAACACATGAAGTCCTCTAAACACAGGACTAAATGGTCTTACTTTTTCGGGATAATTAATTGTCGCTTTTTTCATAAAGAAGTGCTTCAATGTAATCATCAATCCTTTGACAATTGCCACCAAGTAGATCTTCTCCCAAAAATTCATGGGTTTACGTTCAACTTGTTTGGCTCTATTTGTAATTGGTTCCATATATTTTCTGACTTTTCTGATTTTAATTATTTAATAATAAAATCACTAATCCTGTTAATAACATATTAAACAATGCCAATGGCAATAATGTTTTCCATCCTAGGTTCATCAATTGATCGTAACGGAAACGAGGGATTGTCCATCTTACCCACATATAGAAGAAGATGAAGAAACAAGCCTTTCCGAACAAGCTCATGAAATTCAATACCGACATCCAGTTCATTCCGATTGACTCTGCTAATTTAGCATCGTTAACGAAAGGAATATCGTATCCACCAAAGTAGATTGTGGCGATAATCACCGAACTAATGAACATATTGATGTATTCAGCAAATAGGAAGAATCCCATTTTCATCGATGAATATTCTGAGTGATACCCTCCAATTAATTCATTTTCAGCTTCGGGTAAATCGAACGGTGTACGATTGGTTTCAGCAAATGAACAAATTAAGAAGATTAAGAAACCCAAGGGTTGTAAAATAACAAACCATATTTGGTCTTGTTGGTAGTTAACAATATCGCTTAATTTAAGTGATCCTGTCATCATTAAAACGGTGATTAACACCAATCCCATGGGTAGTTCGTAAGAAATAATTTGAGAAGCGGCACGAATACCTCCCATCAAAGAATATTTATTATTGGAAGCCCAAGCCCCAATCATAATTCCATAAACGCCTACACTTAATACGCCCAAGACATATAAGAAACCGATGTTTACGTCGGCAATTTGAGGAACAACAATTCGTCCGCCCATTTCAAAGGGTGAACTCCAAGGAATAACGGCACCTGTCATACAGGCGACCATCATGGCTAATGCTGGACCTAAAATAAATAAAAACTTGTTGGCGTTGGTTGGGATAATTTCCTCTTTAGAGAATAATTTTAACCCATCGGCCAACGGTTGTAAAAGCCCAAAGATCCCTGCTCTGTTCGGACCGATACGGTCTTGCAAGAAAGCAGCCACTTTACGCTCGCCCCAAGTAGAATAAGCAGCAACGGCTAGAGAAAATCCAATCATTGCACCTACTAGCGCTAACTTTTCTAATGCGTCAGCATAAAATTCTTCCGTCATTTTTGATTATTTTTTTCGTGGGTGATTAATTCTCTTTATAGTCGTTACTGGTCGCGGGTCCTTGAATTTTCGAAAGATCTCTCGAATTTTCATTGACTTCACTCACATCGTGAATATCCAACAGTAATTTGGGTTCTCTTTTTAATACTTTCGGGAATGTTTCCTGAGGTTTTTCAACAGAATCGTTGTAATGCCCTTGGCGAATTACCGAAGTTTTATCTACTTCTGACGGTTTTTCAAGAATCCAGTCGGCGCTTTCTTTCTTATCGAAACGACAGGTATTACAGATCCAATCTTCCACTTCATTCCATTCGTTCTTACGAGCCGTTACACGGAAAACTTCATTTCCACGGAACCAAATTTGTGCTTTTCCAGAACAGGTAGGACAATCGCGGTGTGCATCGACTGGTTTTAAGAACCATACACGGTTTTTAAAACGGAATGTTTTGTCGGTTAAAGCCCCAACAGGACATACATCGATGATATTTCCAATAAATTCGTTATCCAGTGATTTACTGATGTGGGTAGAAATTTCGGCGTGATCACCTCTATTCATTACCCCATGTTCACGGCAATTGGTAACTTGATCAGCTGTTTTTACGCAACGGTAGCATAAGATACAGCGGTTCATATTCAACTGAATATTCGGACCTAAATCTTCTTTAGGAAAGGTTCTTCTCTCGAATTCGTAACGGGTGGTTTCAGCACCATGTTCGTAGCTTAAATCTTGTAATTTACATTCTCCAGCTTGATCACAAACAGGGCAATCTAGTGGGTGGTTGACCAATAAAAGTTCAACAATTCCTTTACGGGCTTCAACAACGCGTTCCGATTTTTTATTGCCAACAACCATCCCATCCATAACTGTCGTACGACAAGAAGGAACAAGTTTAGGCATTGGTCTAGGGTCAGCCTCACTTCCTTGCGATACTTCCACCAAACAGGTGCGGCAATTTCCGCCGGTATCCTCGAGTTTGTTGTAGTAACACATCGCTGGAGGAGCTACTTCTTTACCAATCATACGAGCAGCTTGAAGTATGGTCGTACCTACAGGTACTTCAATCGTTTGATCATCGATTGTTACTTTAAATAAGGGGGTTTCTTCTGCCATCTTCGTATTAATTTACTTTTTCAATTACGTCAATCGGGTCGGCATAATGCGCCAATCCATAATTACGCGTTAAACACTCTTCCGGGTTGTTGATATGCCATTCGAACTCATCGCGGAAATGACGAATAGCTGCCGCAACTGGCCATGCTGCTGCATCACCTAATGGGCAAATCGTATTTCCTTCAATTTTACGTTGAACATCCCATAACAACTCAATATCAGACATTTTTCCTTGTCCTTCGTGAATACGCTTTAAGATTTTTTCCATCCATCCCGTTCCTTCACGACAAGGAGAACATTGTCCACACGATTCGTGACGGTAAAAACGAGCTAAGGTATAGGTATGGTAAACGATATCTTGATCTTCATCTAACACGATGAATCCACCAGAACCTAACATGGTTCCTGTTGCAAATCCACCTTCCGATAAACTTTCATAATTCATTAAACGCGGTTGACCATCGGATGTTTTTAGCAATAAATTTGCTGGAACAATAGGCACCGAACTTCCACCAGGAATACAAGCCTTTAGGCGTTTTCCATTGGCAATTCCACCACAGTATTCATCCGAGTAAATAAACTCTTCAACGGTTAAATCGAAATCGATTTCATAAACACCTGGTTTATTGATATTCCCACAGGCCGAAATTAATTTGGTTCCTGTTGAGCGACCCACACCACGTTGAGAATACGCTGTACCTCCCATGGTAATAATCGGTACAATAGAGGCTAATGTTTCTACATTATTCACCACTGTTGGTCTTCCCCATAATCCTTTAACCGCAGGAAAAGGTGGTTTTAAACGCGGATTACCTCGTTTTCCTTCTAAACTTTCAAGCAAGGCGGTTTCTTCACCACAGATATAGGCACCAGCACCACGTTGAACGTAGATTTCTAGGTCATAACCTTTGCCTTGTATATTTTTCCCTAACCAACCAGCCGCTTTTGCTTCGTCGATAGCTTCTTCTAAAATTTCCGCTATCCACGCATACTCACCACGGATATAGATATAGGTAATATTACTTCCTAAACAATACGATGAAATCAATAAACCTTCAATCAATAAATGGGGAATAAATTCCATCAAGTATCGGTCTTTGAATGTTCCTGGTTCTGATTCGTCTGCATTACAAACCAAATGCCTTGGCACCCCTTCGGGTTTAGCCAAGAAACTCCATTTCATCCCTGTTGGGAAACCTGCGCCACCACGACCACGTAATCCTGAAGTTTTCACTTCTTCTAGAATTTCATCGGTTGACATGTTGAACGCTTTTTCTGCAGCTTGATAACCTCCGTTTTCGCGGTACGTAGAATAGTAGCGAATACCCGGAATATGGCTATTATTAAGCAGTAATTTCTGTCCCATTATGCTAATTTTTTCAATTCTTCTAATAATTCATCCACCTTTTCAATCGTTAGATTTTCACGGTATGTTTTTCCAACCTGCATCATTGGTGCATAACCACAAGCTCCTAAACATTCCACTAATTTCAGTGTAAATAGTCCATCACTTGATGTTTGACCAGCCTCAATGGCTAATTTTGTTTTAATGTGTTGAATGATTTGGTCGGATCCACTTAACATACATGGACCTGTTTGACAAACCTCTAACACATGTTTTCCCACGGGGTTTAAATTAAACATCGAGTAAAATGAGGCCACTTCGTATACTTCCACAGGAAGAATCGATAACACTTCGGCTACCTGATCTAACTGAGGCGTATCAAGCCATCCATTAAACTCTTTTTGAACCACATGTAGGATCGGAATTAAAGCACTTTTCTGCTTACCTTCAGGGTAGCGTGCGATAATGGTATTTATTTTTTGTACGGTTTCTTCTGAAAATTGAACTGTCATTTTTCTTTCTCTGTTAGGATTAAGCATCTAATTCTCCTGCAATCAAGTTCAAACTACTCATGGTAATAATGGCATCAGATAACATCTGACCTTCCACCAATTCTGGGTAGGCTTGATAGTATATAAAACATGGTCGACGGAAATGTAAACGATAAGCTGAACGACCTCCATCTGAAATAAAATGGAATCCTAATTCACCGTTTGCGGCCTCGATCGAGTTAAAAATTTCTCCTTTTGGAATATCGACTTCACCCATGATAATCTTAAAGTGGAAAATCAATGCTTCCATCTTGGTGTAGACATCTTGTTTCTTTGGTAGATAGAAATCGGGAGCATCGGCGTGGTATTTGGTTGCTTCTTCACCTTCTAATTGACCAATTTTATCAATTGCTTGTTGAATAATGCTTAAACTCTGCCACATTTCTTGATCTCTTACCAAGAAACGATCGTAACAATCGCCTGTTTTACCAACGGGGATATCGAATTCGAATTCTTCGTAACGCGAGTATGGTTTGGCCACACGAACGTCGTAATCAACACCAGCTGCGCGTAAATTTGGTCCTGTAAAACCATAGTTTAACGCACGTTCAGCGGTAATACCACCAACCCCTTGTGTACGATCCATAAAAATACGGTTACGCATAAAAAGGTTTTCAAACTCTCTTAAGACATCGGGGAATTCGCGAAGAAATTTGTGAATCTTCGTCCATGCCACTTCAGGAAAGTCTCTTTCGAAACCACCAATACGACCGATATTTGTTGTTAAACGCGAACCACAGATTTCTTCATAGATCTCGTAAATCAATTCACGGTATTTCATCATATATAAGAACCCTGTAAAAGCACCGGTATCTACCCCCATAATAGAGTTACAAACAATATGGTCACTCACACGGGCTAATTCCATAATAATCACGCGTAAATAGGCCACGCGCTTAGGAACTTCAATACCGACGAATTTTTCGACTGTCATATGCCACCCTAAATTATTTAGGGGTGCCGAACAATAGTTTAAACGGTCGGTTAGAGGCGTTACTTGGTAAAGTGGCTTGCGTTCCGCTATTTTTTCAAATGCGCGGTGAATATACCCTACCGTAGGCGTTGCCTTCATGATTTTTTCACCATCCATTTCCAGGATATTTTGAAAAACACCATGTGTAGCGGGGTGAGTCGGCCCTAAGTTTAGGGTTGTTGTATTTTTTTCTAATGAACCGTCTGGAAGAGCGATATTCTTAGAACTGTTTTTATGACTTTTCTTTTTTAATTTATCTTTTCCCATGGTTGATTATCCTTTAATATTCATTTGACCAAGGTTAAAATCACCTCCACGCCCAAACATTTCATCATCCTTATCTTTTCGTGTTTGATCCTCTAATGGGAATTCTTTACGAAGTGGGAAATAATCCATTTCATCCACATTCATCACCCGAATTAAGTTGGGATGACCAATAAAGTTTACACCAAAGAAATCGTAACATTCACGCTCTAACCAGTTGGCCGTTGCGTAAAGTTGCGATGCGGTATAAATTGATGGATCGTTAATTGGAACATGACAATTGATGCGTACATGCACCCCTTTATACATATTATACACCAAATACGTTACCGTCAACTCTTCCCCTACTCTTTGTGGGTAATGGATGGCGGTTAAATCTTTTAAAAATCTAAATCCAAGTTCTGCTTCGTCATAAAGAAATTGCAAGACTTTTAAATTGACTTCCTTGTTCATTTGAACGGAAAGAATTCCAAAGTTTTCTTCAAAACCAATACAATCTTCTTTGAATTTATGAACCAAGCGATCCTTGATAAAACTGTTGTCCATGTTCTTATTTTATTTGATTCCGTAGCTAGTCAACAACTGTTGATATTCGTCACTACTTCTTCGTCTAACGCTCTCTGTTTCTACTAATTCTTGAATACGCATAATTCCATCAATGATGGCCTCAGGTCGAGGCGGACATCCAGGAACATAGACATCTACGGGAATAACCTCATCGATTCCTTGTAATACGGAATAGGTATCAAAAATACCTCCTGAACTAGCACATGCTCCAACGGCAATCACCCAACGAGGTTCGGCCATTTGGATATATACTTGACGTAAAACAGGCGCCATTTTCTTTGAAATGGTTCCCATCACCATCAATAAATCACATTGTCTAGGCGTAAAAGCTAAACGTTCTGACCCAAAACGAGCCAAATCATAGGTCGATCCCATGGTGGCCATGAATTCAATTCCACAACAGCTTGTTGCAAAAGGCAATGGCCAGATTGAATTCTTACGTGCCATACCAACCACTTTCGATAGTTGCATCGCCATAAAACCTTCGCCTTGGTGCCCTTCTGGTGCATCCACAATTTTTACATTGGTATTGTGAGTAACAGGTCTTTTATTATGAATCATTTTCTGATTATTTTAAGGGTTAATACAGGGAAATTATTTTTCCCAATTCAACGCTCCTTTTTTGCGCACGTAAATGTACATGACCAAAAACAAACACACGAACGTCACGACTGCGATAAAACCTTCCCAGCCTAATTCTTTGAAGTTCGCCGCATAAGGGTAAAAGAAGATCACTTCCACATCGAACAACACAAATAGAATGGCGACTAAGAAATACTTAATGGCAAAGGGTTGACGAGCGTTTCCTTTCTGTTCTATCCCCGATTCGAAGTTTTCTAATTTCTCATCTGTTTTACGTGATGGCCCTAATAAGTGTGTTGCAATAATTGTAAAAGCAACAAAACCGAAGGCGCACAAAAACAAGATTAAGATTGGAAAATAATTAGCCGTTTCCATAAGAAAATATAGTTTATTTATACATTAGTTTTCAATCGATAAAAATAAGAATATTATTGTACATAACTACTAATTGATTCGTTTCAAGACAGCCAGCATCCTTCGTTAAAATAAACAAAAATGATTAATTCGATGGAAAAATTCATTGAGTGAAGGCGGCTGAATTTAATCAATCACCCAAGCCCTGAAGCACCAACAATTAGCAATAAAGCAAATAACAGGCTTATTTATTAGTGATTTGTTAATTTTTTTAATGATTCTAGGGCTTCTTGAACAGTCTTGATCTTTTCTAGTCTCAGCAAAAGAATTGGATAGTCCTCTCCTTTCTTTGGTGGTTTCTCTTTAAAACTAATGTTGTGAGAATTGTTTTGGACCTTATTTAAAATTAGTCTAAATTCTTCCGATTGGTAAAACTCCGATTGCGGTTTGTTAATAAAATAACACAACATCACTTGATTCTTTAAGACTATTTTTTCAAAACCTAAACGGCGAGCAATCCACTTCAACTCGATAGAATCCATTAAATTATGGACTTCTTCGGGAAGTTGACCAAAACGATCAAGGAGGTTGTTTTTGTAGGTTGTCAACGTCGATTCGTCTTCAATATCGGCCAATTCTTTGTATAACAATAAGCGTTCCTCTGTGCTCTCGATGTATTCATCGGGTATCATGATTTGAAGATCAGTATCTATTTGTACATCCTTCACAAACTCTTTCATTTGATCGGATTGTTGATCTTCGAACAAGCCTTTAAAATCGGTTTCTTTCAGTTCTTCAATCGCCTCATTCAAGATTTTTTGGTAGGTTTCAAATCCGATATCCATCATAAAGCCGGTTTGTTCCGCTCCCAGTAAGTTCCCAGCCCCTCGTATTTCGAGATCCTTCATGGCAATATTGAATCCGGACCCTAAATCGGAAAACTGTTCAATAGCCTGAAGTCGTTTGCGCGCCTCATCGGTTAAAACCGTTAAAGGGGGAGCTACCAAATAACAGAATGCTTTGCGATTACTTCGCCCAACACGACCACGCATCTGGTGCAAATCGGCTAAACCAAAGTTTTGGGCATCGTTAATCAACATGGTATTGGCATTGGGTACATCAAGACCCGACTCGACGATGGTGGTGGAAACCAACACATCGTAACGACCGTCGATAAAATCTAATAAAACGGCCTCTAACTCCTTTCCTTCCATTTGCCCGTGCCCTGTAGCAATACGGGCATCGGGCACTAAGCGCTGAACCATTCCAGCAATATCTTTTAACGATTGAACGCGGTTATGAATGATATACACCTGACCACCGCGTTGCATTTCATACATCACGGCATCGCGGAATGTTTCTTCACTGAAACCCACCAATTGTGTATCGACAGGCTGTCGGTTAGGCGGGGGTGTTTTGATCACCGATAAATCCCTTGCTGCCATCAATGAAAATTGAAGTGTGCGGGGAATCGGTGTAGCCGTTAACGTAAGGGTATCGATGTTTTCGCGCAAGGTTTTTAATTTATCCTTTACGCCAACCCCGAATTTATGCTCTTCATCGACTACTAAAAGGCCTAAATCTTTGTATTTTATTTTGGGATTCACCAACTGATGGGTTCCGATAACGATATCAACACGACCAGACTCTAAGCCATCGAGGACTTCTTTTTTCTTTTTACCAGTGACAAACCTATTCAAATAAGCAACCGTAACGGGAAATTCTTTTAAACGTTCGGAGAAGGTGCGGTAGTGTTGAAAAGCCAAGATGGTCGTTGGTACCAGAATAGCGACTTGTTTACCGTCGGTTGCCGCTTTAAAAGCAGCCCGAATAGCAATCTCGGTTTTACCAAAACCTACGTCTCCACACACTAAGCGATCCATCGGACGATCGGATTCCATATCGGCTTTTACATCTTGAGTCGATTTAAATTGATCGGGGGTATCTTCATAGATAAACGAAGCTTCAAGCTCATTTTGCAAATAGGTATCAGGTGAATAAGCAAATCCCTTTTTCGCACGTCTTTTGGCATATAATTTAATTAAGTCGAAGGCAATTTCCTTGACTTTTGCTTTGGTTTTATTCTTTAAATTTTTCCAAGCAGGTGAGCCCAACTTAGAGATTTTGGGCTCTTGCCCATCTTTTCCTCTAAACTTGGCAATTTTATGCAATGAATGAATATTCACATAGAGAATATCGTTGTTTTGATAAATCAATTTCATGGCTTCTTGCTTAACACCATTGTTATCTAAACGAACTAAACCTGCAAATTTACCTACACCATAATCAATATGGGTTACATAATCACCCACTTGCAATGTACTGATTTCCTTTAAGGTAATCGCTTCTTTTTTAGAGAAGGAATTTCGGACATTGAATTGATGATAGCGTTCAAAGATCTGATGATCGGTATAACAGGTTAATTGAAGTTCCTCATCGATAAAACCTTGAAACAATGAGCCCAATACAGGCATATACGAAACCTCTTTATCTAAATCTTCAAAAATTTCCTTGAAACGCTTAATTTGGGTTTCATTGGAACACACAATGGCATTGGTAAACCCTTTCCCTTTCCGCTCGTTCAGATCATCGATTAACAAATCGAATTGTTTATTAAACGAGGGCTGTGGTCTAAAAGGAGACTCGAGGGTTTCAACCTTCTGAAAATACGCTTGGGTTGCGCTTTCTAAAACACCAAACTCAACCAGCTGGTGTAAGAAGGCATTCTGATCGATAAACAATTCATGGGGTGGCAAATGTTTCACTTCCGAATTGATGGCTTCGAATGCTTCGGTGGCTTTGGTGAAACTTTTATCGATTTGATTTGCAATAACGCCAATATTTTGGGCGATAATTAAAGCATCTTTTGGAATATAATCTAAAAAACTCTCCCGCTTTTCGTCCATGGCTTTATTCTCTAAATTAGGAATAATAACCACTTCCTTACTCGTTGCAATAGAGAGTTGGGTATCGATATCAAACGTACGGATTGTTTCCACCTCGTCGCCAAACAAGGAAATTCGATAGGGGTATTCACCCGCAAAAGAAAATACATCGACAATACCTCCACGGACTGAAAATTCCCCAGGCTCTGAAACAAAATCCACTTTATTGAAATTATACGAAAACAAGACATCGGTTAAGAAGTCGATCCCTAAATCGGTTCCGACTTTTACTTTCAATGTATTGGACGAAAGGGCTTTCTTGGTCACCACTTTTTCGAATAAGGCATCGCTATAGGTAACGACAATTCGGGGATGTTTTGGTGCGGATAATGCGCTTAACACCTCGGTACGAATAACGACATTGGCATTTTGCACTTCTTCTATTTCATAAGGTCTTCGGAAAGAGCTAGGAAAAAAGAGAACATCTTGTTTGCTAAAAAAGGCTTCTAAATCGTTTAAGACATAGGCCGCCTCTTCTTTGTCGTCTAAGACAATAACAACCGTATGCGGTAATCGCTGAAAAAGTTGAGCGCTTAAAATGGATAAGCCTGAACCTAAAAACCCCTTAATATGGGTCTTACTTTTAGGATTCGCTTTAAAAATATGTATAAGTTTCTGTACGAATTCGGATGAATCGTATAAACTAAGAATGGTATGAATCGTTTTCTGCTTCAAAGTTTAGCAAATCTAATAAAACTAAAAAAGAGAAGCAATTTATCACTTCTCTTTTTCTTGTATATCATGCGCTTGTCTATTTCAACCAACGCATTTATTTCTTTTTTTATACTTTGAATGCTAAGTTATCGGAGGCCCGCGGTAGGGATAGTAATGGAAATCCTTTGCGACGAGCAAAGATTGAAATGGATAGCCCGGTGCGAAGCAACCGCCCAAAAAAATCGTACTCCTTGTTTTAAATTCTGATTATTTAACCGTATCGCCTACAACAACTGCTGAATCGACTACCGTGGTTAGTGGTTTAATATCGCTTTTATAATCGTATACTTTAATGTCTTTTTTTACTTTTTTAATCTTAAAGGTCTCTGTTCCTTCGCCTTTTTTAAAGAGGACATCGTACGTAGCTACATAGTGTTTATCGCTTCCTTCGCCTTCTTCTGTAAACGTTTTAAGGTTATAAACATCGAGTGCGCCAAAATCTTTTTCGGCCTGTTTTAGGCTATTTGCATCTACACCTTCTACGGCGAAAGAAATAGAGTCGGGCACATTAGCGCGGTATTCATACAATTTAATAACGGCTTCTTCTGCTTTGTATTGCGGAATTTCGCCCTTACTTCCTCCACTGCAAGAAGCGAAGAAGAGCCCCACTCCAAGCATAGCTAGTTTAGTTGTTTTCATAATTCAAATATTCTTAGTGTTTTAATACTCACCAAAATACGAATTAGAAACGAATTTTGCAATTTTTTGATTTATAAATTCGATGGCCTAAACCTGCTTATTGAACGATGAACTTTACGTAATAGCCTTCGTGATTACGAACATTGAAAACGGTTTGATCTTCGAAAATAAGGTATTGACCTTTGATTCCTTTTAATACACCTTCAATTACAGGCTGCTTGGCTAGCGTTACCGACTTTACTTTGGCGGGATAGCTCATAACGGGGTAGGTAAAATGATGTGTTGAGGGTTCGTCGACGAGGAAGGATTGAAAATCGGGTGCTACAAATTGCTTTAGTTCTTGAAAGCGTTCCATTAAATCGACTTCGGTCTGTTGATTCTTCAACATTCGTTGGTAGTTGGTTTTGTCGGCGATATGTGCTGCTAAAGCCACCTCGATCATCCCTGCTTGGTAGCGGTTTTCGGTACGGGCAATAATCAATGCTTCCGAAGCCCCTTGGTCGATCCATCGCGTTGGTATTTGCGTATCTCTTGTTACCCCAACTTTAATTCCGGATGAATTGGCTAAATAAACTATATGCGGTTGCAACTCGAATTTTTTCTCCCATTCTAAATCCCGTTGTTCAATGCCTAAATGTGCGGTAGATAGTTCGGGTCTAATGATGTTTTGATTGGCTTGAGGCAAGGTAAAGAAACAGTTTTTACAGTAACCCATTCGGTAAATTTCTTTGTCTTCTTGACAACCACAACATTGATAATGATCGAAAACGATTTGGATGGATTGCCCCAACAATTGATTCATGGATAAAAAATCATCTGAAAAATTGAGATAATATCGGACAGGCGAACCATTTTCTGTCTCCATTTTATGAATTTGTCCTTCGAACTGCATGACCTTATGAAAGTTTAATTAAATTTGTCTGTAAATCTACAAAATTTCAACGAATGGGTATAGTCAACAAAGTCATGGAAATTATGATGCGTAGCCGCATGAAAGCGGTAGAAGAAAGTATCAAAAACCCCGTAGCGACGCAAGAACGCGTATTGTTTGATAACCTAAAAATGGCGAAACATACCATCTATGGGAAAGAATTTGGTTTTAACCACGTTCGGACCATGCACGACTATCAAGAAATAGTGCCTTTAGTGCATTATGAAGAGTTTGAACCTTATATTGAACTTGCCCGTAAAGGTGAAAAAGACGTTTCTTGGGCGGGTAAAATCGGTTGGTTTGCCAAATCTTCTGGAACCACCAACGCCAAGAGTAAGTTTATTCCGATTAGTAAAGAGTCTTTAGAAGATTGTCACTATGCTGCCGGAAAAACCATGTTTGCTTTGTATTTGAATGCCAACCCTGAAACCGAAATATTTTTACATAAAAACTTACGTATAGGTGGAAGTAGTGAGTTATACCAGCATTACGATACGCGTTTTGGCGATTTATCGGCCATTTTAATCGATAACCTTCCCTTTTACGCTGAAATGAAAAACATCCCCAATAAAGAGATTTCGTTGATGAGCGAATGGGGAGCGAAAATGGATGCGATAGCCAATGCCGCCATCGGCGAAGATGTGGGAAGTTTAACCGGTGTTCCTTCTTGGATGTTGGTGATGCTAAACCATGTGTTGGGACAGACCAACAATATTTACATCAACGATATTTGGCCAAAAGTGGAAGTTTTCTTTCACGGCGGAATTAGCTTTCAGCCCTATGCCGAAAACTACGATAAGATTACCAATAAACCACTGAATTACATTGAAATATACAATGCCTCGGAAGGTTATTTCGCTGTACAAGATACGTTGAATACCAAAGAGATGTTATTGCTGTTAGACAATGGAATCTTCTACGAATTTATTCCGATGGAAGAATTCGGTTCTCAAACGCCCACCGTTTTAACCATTGCTGATGTAGAAATTGGTAAAAACTACGCCATGGTTATTTCAACCAATGGGGGGTTATGGCGTTATATTATTGGAGACACCGTTCGTTTTACTTCGCGAAACCCCCACCGAATTGTGGTAACAGGCCGTACCAAACATTACATTAATGCATTTGGCGAAGAGTTAATTATAGAAAATGCGGAAGCAGCGCTTAAAAAAGCCTGTTCAGAAACACACGCCATTTTAATGGACTATACAGCGGCACCTATCTTTATGCGAGAACGAGATAAAGGAGCCCATGAGTGGATGATTGAATTTACCAAAGAGCCCGACGATTACGCTTTGTTTGCAGAATTACTCGACCAAACGTTGCAAGAATTAAACTCCGATTACGAAGCCAAACGCTATAAAAGCATTACTTTAAACCCCCCGAAAATTCATTACGCACAACCAGGGTTGTTTATGGAATGGATGAAACTACGGGGTAAATTAGGTGGTCAGAACAAAGTGCCGCGTTTAGCCAATACCCGCGAATACTTAGAGCCCTTGTTGGTGTTAAACGAAACCACGTTTTAAACAACAAACAGCAAAATATGTTGTATAACACGGTGAACTCGTTTCTGAATTAGTAACTTTGTTGAGATGGAAAGAATCATTTTAGGCATAGATCCAGGAACCACCGTAATGGGGTTTGGGTTAATTAAAGTTAAACAAAACAAGATATCCTTAATTACATTGGATGTTCTGCTATTGCATAAATTACCCAATCACGAAATGAAGTTAAAGCGGATTTTTGAAAAAATAATTGCCATTATCGATGAATATCACCCCGATGAATTAGCCATTGAGGCCCCTTTCTTAGGGCAAAATGCCCAATCGATGTTAAAACTAGGTCGTGCCCAAGGTGTTTGTATTGCCGCTTGTTTATCGCGCGAAATACCGATAACCGAATATGCGCCCAAAAAGATAAAAATGGCCATTACGGGTAATGGAAATGCATCGAAAGAACAGGTAGCGGGGATGTTGATGAACTTAGTTAACCTAAAAGAAATCCCTAAAAAATTGGATGCGACCGACGGACTGGCTGCAGCCGTATGTCATTACCTTAATTCAGGAAAGAACAATACGGTCGAAGCTAAAGGGTATTCCGGTTGGGATGCCTTTGTAAAAAACAATCCCAGTAGGGCCAAATAATGTCTAGAAAACCGAAATCGAATATACATTAAAAGAAAAATTCAATGAAAAAATACCTTATCCTTAGTTTAGTCGTGTCTTCGTTTATTTTCTCGTGCCAGTCGGCCGATTCAGAAAATAACAAGGTCATTACCGAAGCTGTTTCAAAAGTAGAACAACACACCTATAAAATGGGTGAGAAAATTACCTTTACCACCGAAGGCTTACAAGACATTGACCGCGTACAAGTTTTTGTCAACGAAAACGAAGTACCTAACGAATTTACCATCGACGGTAAAGCTGTTGGTTTGGGGCGTAACAATGTACGACTTGCTTTCTATAAAGGAACTGAGGTAAAACACACCCGCGAATTTACCTTTACTGCTTTTGCAGACGAATCGGCTGCGACATGGAATTACGAAGTCGTTAAAACCTATCCCCATAATACCGATTATTTCACCCAAGGTTTTTACTTTAAAAACGGATTTGTTTTTGAAGGAACGGGCTTAAGAGAAGGAAAAACACGTTTATTAAAATACCCCCTTGGAGCAGCAGAAGCAACGCAATTGCACCAAGTGAAAGACGATGTGTTTGGTGAAGGAATTACCGATTTTAATGGGAAGATCTATCAATTAACATGGACCGATCGCGTTGGATACACCTATGATCAATCGTTTAACCAATTATCTAAATTCGATCTCCCGGCTGAAATCGTCGAAGGATGGGGAATTACCACCATGAACGACCAATTGGTAATTACCGAAGGTACACACCGCATTCATTTCTACGATGCCAATATGAAATACATACGCACCATACAAGCGGTTGACAAGACCCAAGCCTATAGTGCACTAAATGAAATTGAATTTCACGATGGCTTAATCTACGCCAACGTCTACCAACAAAATAACATCATTGCTATTGATCCAGCAACGGGTGCTGTCGTAGGAAAAGTCGATTTAAGTGCTTTTAAAGCTGAACAACCAGCCGAAAGCGATGTCTTAAACGGTATAGCCTTTAAAGATGGTAATATGCTTGTAACTGGGAAATTATGGAACAAAATCTACGAGATTAAACTAAAAAAATAATTTAACAACATCACTTCTTAAAAAAGCGATAGAAAATCTATCGCTTTTTTTTACGCACTTTTGATTTATGTCATTTAAGAAGTCCAAAAACCACCTTATATTAGTCACAATTTTATGCTATCACTATGAGTTCATACGAATACTATAATTTTCCAATTCAATTAGTACAAGGGTTTATGGAAGATTCTAAACAATCTCTACTGAATATTTCCCATTACTGTATCTATAGAATTTTTTATGAAAATTTCGAGAAATACGACGGTACCTTCACGGGCTACCAGCGTGCTTGTTTAGATTTCGGCATGGAATACAAAAACGTAGCCGAAGCCTATAAAAACGGAATGGAGTTATACAATACTACCATAGACAAAAGCCCAATGGTCGGAATGAGTTCTACTGTGTATTGGGACTATTTCACCAATGAAAAAACAGAATTCGAACGAATTTGTTTATTAGGCGATTTAGCCTTTAAAAGTATCTTAGGCGCAAAATCTTATATTAAATTAGATAATAAATATTGGTTTAGCCGCATCGATGGTTCGGTCAAATCAATCGACAAAGAATTTCTTTCCGAAAAAGTTCGTCGATTCTTAAACGAATACCAAACCAAAAAAATTAAAAACGAATTAATCGCAAACTGGGGCCTAGCATCTTATTCGCGTTATAACCGCGGATTTTACATCAGCTACAAAATGACCTTGGACGACTTAGCCTACCACGCTGAAAAAATTAGAAAGTCGAGCCGCGATAAAAAAATAAAAGAAGAGGTGAAAACTGCGCACGAAAAAGCCTTGGAACGCTTAGCCCGTGAACAACAAAACTAACCTCCTTCTACCCTAGCAAACGTGGTAATTTCGTAAAACAGATCACCACGTTTTTTTTTGATTTTTTTTGGGCAGCCGCTACGCGCCGCGCTATACGCTATATCTTTGCTGCAAGAACATCTCGGTTTATGGCGAAAAAAGGTGGCAGCAAAGGATGCCGCTACTATCCCTGCTGCGATGCTAAAACTAAAATAGATTTTAGATAAGAGACCGTAGATTTTAGACAAAACTCGATGTGTTGAAGATTCTCTACGACTATCTACTATATAATGTCTCACATTTAAATACGACTATCTAAATACTAACCACTCTTTTCTAACATCTCACATCTAAATACGACTATCTAACGACTAATCACTAACAACTAATCACTCTTTTCTAACATCTCACATCTAAATACGACTATCTAAATAGTAACCACTCTTTTCTAACGTCTCACATCTAAATACTAATATCTAATTACTAACAATTGTTATATTCTAATATTATCGTTATTTTTGAAAATGATTTTGGTGCGAGTTATTAACTCGGTAACAGGGAATCAGGTGTAAATCCTGAACAGACCCGCTGCTGTAAGCTCTCTTAATTTCTAAACACAGATGTTCACTGTTGTAACTACAATGGGAAGGACGTTTAGAAACGGAGCAAGTCAGAAGACCTACCACAATTTTTTAAACTTTAAATGCTTTCGGGACTAAAGCGTGAAGACCTCCAATTCTTTCACTTCTGTTGTATAACAGGTGAAGGATTTATGTGCTGTACCTTCATTTCATTCTCGTTAGCCAATAGTACCCCAACACGCTAATGAGGAATTTTTTACATATCGTTTTTTTTAGCCTGACCTATCTCGGACTTTCGGTTCCTGCATACAGTCAGAAGAAAGACTCTATCTATCAACTACAGCAAGTCGATTTGCAAAAAAACAGCTACAAAGAAGTTATTCCTGCTCAAAAACTATCGGGTGTAGAACTCGAACGATTAAACAGTCACTCTGTCGCCGATGCCTTGCGTTTCTTCTCGGGTATTCAGATAAAAGATTATGGTGGAATTGGTGGGTTAAAAACCATCAATATCCGAAGCATGGGTTCACAACACGTGGGTGTATTCTACGATGGCATTCAGTTGGGCAATGCGCAGAATGGAGTGGTTGATCTGGGACGATTTTCACTGGACGATATGGAAGAAATCGCCCTTTATAACGGTCAAAAAAGCGAAATATTTCAGCCTGCAAAAGACTTTGGCTCTTCGGGATCCGTCTATTTAACCACCAAGAAACCGGTGTTTAAAGGCAATGAAACAACCCATGGAATGATCCGCTACAAAACCTCAACCATTCAGTTATTTAACCCTTCTATTCGTCTAGAACAAAAGATTAACGATCAATTAGCACTGACCTTGAGTAGTGAATTTATGAGTTCGAATGGTGTTTACCCCTACACTTACCGAAAAACCTATGCCAATGGCGAGCTAGCTTGGTTAAAAAAAGACCGGCGTCGCGATGGTCAAATCGAAAGCAAACGCTATGAATTGGGTCTAAATGGTAAACTACACCATGGTAGTTGGAACTTTAAAAGTTATAACTACATGTCCGATCGAGGTATTCCGTCGGCTGTTGTAAAAGGCCGTGAAGATACCCAAGGACAAACATTAGCCGATCGAAATCATTACCTCCAAGGAGATATCCATAAACGGTGGGGGAATTTTGAAACACAATTACGCGGTAAATTCGCCTACGACTATACCCATTACATGAATCCAGACAGTACAAATCTAATTATTGATAATACCTATTTGCAACGAGAAGTCTATATCTCTTCGGCCAATACCTATAAAATTAAACCAAATTGGGACATCAGTCTAGCTTACGATTTTCAGTACAATACCCTAGACGCTAACTTAGTCGACTTTTCTTATCCTGAACGTTTTACCAATCTCTTTTCTTTGGCAACAGCCTACCAGTGGAATCGATTAAAAGTTCAAGGAAGTATTTTGGGAACTTTCGTCACCGAAAAAGTCAAGAAAAACACCAGCGCAAGCGATAAAAACGAATGGTCCCCTGCCCTTTTCCTAAGTTATCAACCACTAAAAGAGTACGACTTTCATGTAAGAGCATTCTATAAACATATATTCAGAATGCCTACTTTCAACGATTTGTACTACACCAATATTGGGTATTCTAATCTAAAACCCGAATTTACCACCCAATACAACTTGGGCACAATGTATTCCATACGTCCGCAAAATAGCCCATTACAGCAAATAGCCCTGCAAGTCGATGCCTATTACAACCAAGTCGATGATAAAATTATTGCCGCACCAGGTGGTGGTGGAAGCATGTTTCGCTGGGTCATGATGAACTTAGATAAAGTAAAGATCAAAGGGGTTGACATAAATGTTCGAGCAGCGTTGGCTTTCAATGCCTTTCGTATAGAACCTAAACTTTCGTATACCTACCAAAAAGCACAGGATTACAGCGATCCAACCAATGATCTTTATAAAAACCAGATTCCTTATGTCCCTGTGCATAGCGGATCAGCAGTAATCAACTCCATGTATAAAGATTGGGCACTTAATTACAGTTTTATCTATGTCGGCGAACGCTATGATGTGAATAAAAACAACATTGTCGCCAACCGCGTTAACGCTTGGTTTACCCACGATTTATCGTTACAAAAAGAATTCAAATTGAACCCATTCAAAATGAAAGCCACAGCAGAAGTGAATAATGTATTCGATCAACAGTATGATGTGGTTATTTATTATCCAATGCCTGGAAGGCATTATAAATTTAGTTTAAGTATTGCCTTATGATCAAAAAACACCTTGTATATAGCCTTATTGCTCTATCCACTCTATTCGCTTGTCAACAAGACGATAGTTTTGTGGAAGAGGAAGAGATCCAAGTCATTAAACCCGAGTTTACCGACATCAAAGGTTTTTATTTATTAAACGAAGGAAATATGGGAACCAATAAAGCTTCCATTGACTTCTTCGATTATGAAACAGGAACCTACAGACGAAACATCTTTCAATCGGCCAATCCAACCATCGTCAAAGCCTTAGGCGATGTAGGAAATGATATTAAAATTTATGGCAATAAATTATATGCTGTTATTAACGTTTCGAATATTATCGAGGTGATGGATGTAAAAACAGCCAAGCTGATTGGTACTATTCCTTTGATCAATTGCCGTTATATTACGTTTGACAACGGAAAAGCCTATGCCTCTTCTTATGCAGGTCCGGTTAAATTAGATGAAAATGCGCCGATTGGAAAGGTGGTTGAAATTGACACCGCTAGTCTTCGCATCACCCGGGAAGAAATTGTGGGTTACCAACCCGATGAACTGGTGGTACACGGCAAGAATCTCTATGTAGCCAACTCGGGCGGTTATCGGTTTCCGAATTACGACCGTACCGTTTCTGTTGTGGATTTAGCCACGTTCAAAGAAACCGAAAAAATTGATGTTGCCATTAATCTTCACCACATTAAGAAAGATAGCGAAGGAGACCTATACGTCTCTTCCCGTGGAGATTACTATGAAGTGCCATCCAATCTTTTTGTGATTGATAGTAAGACCCACCAAGTGAAGAAAAAATTTGATTTATCCATTTCCAATTACACCATTGTTGATGACTTACTGTATTACTATGCCAACGAATTCAATTACAACACTTTTAAGTACACCGAATCATTCGGTGTAATCGACACCAAAACCGAGCAAGTGATTAACCGAAACCTCGTGAATGATCCTAAAATAAATGATATAAGAACGCCTTATGGAATTGCTGTTAACCCCATTACAAAAGACCTATACTTAACCGATGCAACAGACTATGTTTCGAGTGGTTATGTCTATGCCTTCGACCGTAATGGAAAATTTAAGTGGAAGGTTACCGCTGGTAATATACCTGCACACTTTGTATTTGTTCACCGATAAAAAACACTTAAAATGAAAAATTATACCACGTTCTATACCCGAATTCTACCACTCATGTTCCTCGGAATTGTGTTCAGCTGTAACTCCAGCGACGATAGCTTAGACGAGGGAACCGATAAAATAAATCTACCAAAAGACTATGCGATTGCGCGCTTACAAATTGAACCCATTAATCCAGTTGTCAGCGGATACGGAGCAGCTAAATTCGAGTGGCGCATCAACGATTCAATTATTGGTAATGAAGCTATTTTACCCTTTGTTTCCACCAAACCTGGTCAGTACAGTATCGATTTAACGATTACCAACAAAGGAAAGGTAGAGTCCTTCTCCACGACAATCACGGTAGAAAAAGAAAAAAAAGTATACAGTAAACATATCGCACATGTTTTCGACTTTTCCCCAGCAGTAGGACAGTTCACAAACGAACTCCCTAAATATGTAGAAGGAAATACGCGCGAAATAATGCGTCAAAAAGCACAAAAAGCAATCGCTAATAATGCCCAAGAAATGATTTCATTAGGAGGTTACGGTGGCTATGTTGTCTTTGGTTTTGATCATGCCATCGTCAACCATCCTACAAAACGAGATTTTAAAATATTAGGCAATGCCTTTTGGGGCGATTTAGCCGAGAACGAACGCTCGGGTTCATGCGAACCTGGAATTATTATGGTGGCTTACGACCGTAACAAAAATGGCGTTCCAGACGATGACGAATGGTATGAAATTGCAGGCAGTGAATACCATAATGCCAAAACGGTTAAAAATTACGCCTTGAGCTACTTCAAACCTTCCCCTACAAAACCTCCTGTTGTTGGTTCCAATGGATGGGATATCGATGTCGAATACATTCGATGGGAAGATAACCAAGGTCAAAAAGGATTTAAAACCAAAAATATGTTTCACCTCCAATCCTATTTCCCCAATTGGATTAACGATTCTAAAATCACTTTTTCAGGCACTAAACTGCCCGATAATTTTTACGATCAAAGCGGAACAGGGAATTATTGGGTTGGTACATCATATGCATATGGCTATGCCGATAATGCACCGAATAACGATGAAGCCTCGAATATCGATATCAATTGGGCCGTTGATAAAAATGGGCGTTCGGTTTACTTACCCGCCATTAATTTTATAAAAGTCTATACAGGAATTAATCAAGAAGCAGGATGGTTAGGAGAAGTATCTACCGAGGTCCTTGGGGCCTATGATTTACACTTATAACCATACACACTAAAATCACTAAAAAATCATACACATGAAGAAAATCTACCAATTTATGGTTGTTTTTGTTGCTTGTTTTATCACAGTAACCTCAACAGCACAAATAACTGTACAAGGCGTACCTCGTACAGAAGTATCAACCCCTAAGCACCTTAAAAAGCCCGCACAAAAAGATGCTAACTTTACCTTTGATGATATCCAATATTGGGTAGGTGAAGGGGAGAAAAAGGCCGCTTTAGTCGTGCAATGGAATGACACAAAAACGCCTGACGCCCTAGTCTGGGGTTATAAGTTTGATGGCGATAAAAAAGGAATTGATATGCTCCTAGAAATTGCTAAAGTCGATCCTCGGTTTTACTTATTGGTCATGGAAGGAACACAATATGGTTCTGCCATTGGTGGAATAGGTTACGACCTTGATGGTAAAGGTACTGTAGCCTTGGTTAAAAATGGAAATACCACCTACCCTGTTTACCCAAAAGATGGTAAAATAGTAACGGATAGTTACGATTTTGATGACTGGACGGCTTTAGATCCCAACGATCATTGGGTTTCGGGTTGGTATACGGGGTATTTCTCGTATTGGATAAAAGATGACAACAACGGTTTTAGTTACTCGGGTGTAGGTGCTTCTAGTCGCGAGTTAGTGGACGGCTCATGGGATGTATGGAATTTCTATGCTGGCATGAACGAATTTGATCTAGCAACCACTTTTACAGCAGTACCTGCTCTTGCGCCACCGATTACTGAATTCACCAAAGGATTCTTTATGGTGAATGAAGAGTGGTTTGGACACACCAATGGTTCGGTAAACTTTATTAGTGAAGACGGTCGAGTTGTTTACCGCCCATACAGTACGGTCAACAATAATGAAGCCTTTGGTGCAACAACGCAATTCGGAACCATCTATGGCGACAACTTCTACTTTGTTTCGAAACAACATCAAGATGGCGGAGATACCAACTATACACCAGGTGGACGTTTAGTTGTTGCTGACGCGAAAACGTTGGTTAAAAAAGCCGGATTCGATGTGATTGGTGGTGGCGATGGTCGCTCATTTTTAGGCGTGAACCCTAAAACAGGTTACATTGGTGCAGCTAACGGAATCTTCTTATTCGACATTGAAAACCTAAAAGTGGGGGCTCTTATTGAAGGAACAGGAGGTGGAAGCAGTTATGCTGGACAAATTGGAAATATGATTCGTACTTCACAATTGGTTTTTGCTGTAAAACAATCGAAAGGTGTCTTGGTTATTGACCCAACGACCCACCGAGTTATTCACACTTTAGCAGGGGCTTACAGTTCGATTGTTCAAGCGAAAGATGGATCTATTTGGGCCGCATTAAAAAATAAGCTTGTGAAAATTGACCCTTCTACCTTTGCAACAGAAGAAGTTGCCATACCTACAACCAATGTCGGTGAATCTTGGGGTGCTTGGAACGCCGGTTCATTGACATACAGCAATCAAGAGAATGCCTTATACTACATTACAGGTGCAGGATGGGGATTAGGAAAAGACATCGTTCGTTTCGATGTGGAGACCAAAACATTTAATGAAAAATTTGCCGAAATTCCAGGGCAACGGGATGAAAACGGAACGCCACTTCCCAATAAACAAATTCCTTATGGATCAGCGCTACGCATTGACCCGTTAAACGGAAATTTAATTCTAAATACAACAGAGTCGGGTTATGGTTCGCATTACCAAAAAAACTGGGTTCACACCTTTAACAAAGACAGTGAATTAATCAATACACTGGAACTACAAGATTATTACTGGTTTCCTGCTGTTACGGTTTTCCCAGATAATGAACCAGCCGTTATATCAAACGAATTAAAAGATGAATACTTTGTTTCGGATGTGTTAACGATTGACTTGAAGGACAAGGTGTCTGACAAGGATAACTTAAGCGCTGCGATTGTTAAGACGTTGACCATTGTCGACAATCAAGATGTGGCCAAAATTGAATTAACGGCCAATGAAGAATTAGTGATTCATCCTTTGTTAAATGGTACGGCTAAAATTGAAGTTCACTTTACATCCAATGGAAAAGTGACAACAAAGGCGATGACCTTTAAAACATCTCGCCTAGGGACAGGAGATATCCATAAAACGACAAGTGATGTGTATCCAAATCCATTTACCAATGAATTAGTTCTAGAATCGAAGGAGATTCAAATGGTTGAAATCTATAGTGTAACAGGACAAAAAGTCGCTGAAGCACATGCTAAACAAGGTAAAAACGTTTTACAGTTAAACCACTTAAAACAAGGGGTTTATATCTTAAAAGCCAATAACCAAACGTATAAATTAATCAAAAAATAGCTTCTATTTTCTGAGAAACAAAAAGGCCAAACTTCTGTTTGGCCTTTTTTTATAATGATCGTTAAACCTTATTGGTAGGTAATGGTTCTCGTTAAGCGATAAACCAATCGACGTTCGTTGTGTACTTCACAAACCACCCAATTATTGGCGGCATCTTTCTGATAATTCAAGGTATAAACCGTAAACGTGTTTGGACCACGAAACGTGTTCTTCTTTACCGAAATAATCTCTTCTTCTGGATTGAATTTAACCTCAACCATTAACTTTTTCTGAGCGTTATAACGCTGATAGGTTTTGATCTTTTGGTCTTCATCCATTAGTAGCAGTTGTTGGTCTTTTCCTATTTGTTCTTCTTGGTAAACCGGTTTAAGCCCATCGTAGATATAGTATTTTTTCTTCCCTATTTTCCCATCAAAATTGGTCAATTCGTCTGAAACCAACAGGTTTTTACGATTGTATATCAAGTTGTTTTCACTTGATTTAGCCCCATCGGTCATGGAAACGATTTTGGTTAACAACGCATTGGCATAGACAAACTGGGTTGTGTACTTGGTGGTTGAAGACTTACTTCGAACTGTGGTTTTAATTTCTTGCAGTTGTTTCGCTGGTGAATAGCTAAATTGTTTTTCGTTGGTGACCAATTTAGGGTCTTCCCCATTGTTATAGACGGTTGTTATTTGTTCACTTAACAATTTATGAGGGGTGTATCGGTAATCGATTTCACTGTAGACCCCTAGTTTTTGTTGATAAGGAAGGTAGTTTGTCACCTTACTCAACTGATTATTGGGCGTAAAATCGAGAACGATTTGGGTGTAATATTCATTGACTAATAACGGAATATGGGTCGACTTTCCTTCTACATCTTCCGAGTGAATGACTACTTTCTGAATTTTACCCTTCAGATTAAATTCAGCGGCGTCCGTTTTCACTCCATATTCATTGGGTGTCATTAATTGGCCGAAACCAACAGATGAAAAGAGAAGAACACTGAAAAAAAATAATCGTTGCATAGTGGTGCTGTTTGAGTTTAAACAAAAGTAGGGAGATTTTTGGAATAGATGTTCGTCGATAGTCGTTAGATAGGAGTACATCGATGTGAGAACACGATGGTGAATCATCCCTAAGCCGAATTTTGTCTAAAAGCTACTGTCTCTGATTTCCCTATCTAAACTTTTAAATGCTAAAACATAAACCTTTGGTTTATGTTTTAGCTTCGCAGCAGGGATAGCAGCGGCATCCTTTGCTGCCACCTTCATTCGCCATAAACCGAGATGTTCTTGCAGCAAAGATATAGTGTATAGCCCGGCGCGTAGCGGCTGCCCAAATAGATTTTAATTTTAAGGTGTTTATTGTATCTTGTATAGAAAATAGGACTATGTTAAAAGCTGATGCAAGAAAGCATTATCGCCAATTACGAAAAGCCTTTTCTAGGATAGAAGTGGAAGAAATGAGTGCGCAAATTTTGGGTCAAATCAAACGGTTTGATTTTTTAGAAGATCGTGTGTTTCATTTATTTTTACCCATAGAAAAGAACCATGAAATAAATACCTATCCGTTGATGAATTGGTTGGTTAATGAAGGGAAAACACTTGTTTTACCCAAGGTTGAGGGTCAAAATATGGTGAATTGCCAGGTGAGCATTCCCGTAGAAACCACATTAAATAATTTATCTATCCCTGAGCCTACGGCTTACAAAGAGATCGATTCTTTGGCTATTGATGTTGTTTTTGTGCCTTTGTTTGTGAGCGATTCTCAGGGTGAACGTGTAGGTTATGGCGGCGGTTATTACGATCGATTTTTAGCAACATGTAGGCCTGAAACCAAAAAAATAGGCCTAAGTTACTTTAGGCCTATTGAACAAATAGATGATATTTTTGAAAGCGATATTGCTTTAGATTATTGTGTAATGCCTACCGGTATCGTGTCATTTGGTGAGCGTTCTTCCAATGTTTGGAAGTAAAATTTAAATTCTCGTTTAAACTTAACTGGTGCTTTTTTAATAACAAATAGCCCTGTTTTATTTTTAGATTCAAGCAATTTGCGGTCTGCGCTAAAATAATCAACCACATAATTCACGCGTTTTATACTGTCTGGAAGGATAGAGTCTTGGGTCATCATTTCAAATTTCGAAATGGTGGTAAAATTCACTTTCTTCAGTGCCAATTCGTTCAGTAACTGTTGTACTTCGGTAGTGTCATTGAGGGGAAAGTAGGTTTTTAATTGATTCAACAATAAATGGTTTAATGTACTATCTTTCTTCATGGCAGCTAAGGCTGACAATTCATAGAATTCGCGTAACTTTTGTTTAACGATAAAGTTAACGGCTTCTATGGAATCCATTTTATTTCCGATGGTTGAGGCTTCGTTTTTATAGCCCTTAATAACCTCAGGATTGTATTCTCCGTTATAGGTTGGTTCTTTTTTACAGCTTGTAAAAAAGCAGGCACAAATTAGCAAGAAGCTACTTATAAAGGTGAGTTTAATTATCGCTTTCATCTTGTTGAATTTTAAATTTAATTTTAACGATTTTCCCGTTTTTACGCTCTGACTCTATCAAGGAGTAATTTTTCAGGGAAGTGGTAGGTATAGAAACTAAGTTAATATACTGCTGTTTAGTTAAGATTTCGACTCCAAAAAAGTCGTTATCATAGACCTGATAAATAAGGGCATCGTCGGCAATCATTTGGTTGAGTTTACTAATGCGTTGCTTAAGATCTTTTGCTGAATTGGAATAGTAATACAGCATAACTTTATAATCATCGGGTTCCAAGAGTATTTTCTCGGCCTGGGTGTATTGATGTAAATTAACAAAGAAGGTATCCTGCTTATGGTAAGGAGAACTGACAAACATTCGAATGGTATCTTTGGCCGATTCAAAGGCAATACAGCCTGTTTTGGAGGTTAAATACAAGGGAGTAAATCCCTCACGAAGGATGGTGACTTCCACCGAGTTTTTAACCAAGGTAGATCGGTCTGAGTCGATAAAGCAGAACTCGTAGGTTTTTTTGGCAAAAAACAAAGAATATACGCCAAAAGCGCCTGCTCCAAAGAGGACTAATATCGACATTCCAATAGAGATCCATTTCAGTCGTTGTTTAGGGTCGGCTTTAGTCGTGGTTGGCTTCTCGGAAGGCTTTGCTTCATGAACCAATGGTATAGGTGAGTTTCGGTCAATCAGTGGGGACACCTCATCGGTTGGTACGGTGTTAACTTCATCGGTTGTTGTTGCTTCTCCAAAATGGGCAATTTCCATTTTCTGAATAAAATGGGCCCAATTTCGATAACCGCAATATTGCGCAAGCAAATTAAGCATATCAATTCGCGGCAATTTTTTAAAATCGGTTTTAAAGTAAGTGTAAAACCACTTTTCACTAACAGTTGATTTAGTCTTGGCGAATAAATCTTCTTGAAAAAGTGTTATCTCTTGCCCTTTCCAATGGGCAATTTCCTTGGATTGAGCAGAATTTTCTTCTAAAAATCGTTTTGAAATCGATTTCTTTAGAAGTTCAAATAGCTCTATGTCGGTCAACTTGTTCAATCATTAAGGATTTAGTTGGTAATAATTCGCTTGAGTTGTCATGAAATTGTTTAAAAAACAAGCAACTTGTCTTTTCCTCTGCAAATAAAACAATTATTTTGCTAGAAGATACGGTTTTACCCAATTTAGAAAAAAAAAGTTCGTAATAATTTACGAACTTTTCTATATCATTAGATTTCTTTAACCGAAATTATATTCACGGGACATGCTTTTGCAGCCCGTTCGCAGCTTTCAGCTATGGTATGATCGGGATCTTTTAAGGTATGAAACCCTTTGCGATCAAGGGCTTTTAAGAGCACCGATTTTCCGTCTTTTTTAGACATTCTAAACCGATCTGGTGCTAACTCGTAGCAATAATTACAGCCGATACATTTATCGCGTTGAAGCGTGATGATAACCATTAATCGAAAATATTATAATTTAATGAATGCTTATTAATTAATTTATCCAAGGTTTTCTTAGGAGCTACAGCATTCAACAGCAACTCTTTGGGTAGGTTTATTTTTTGAGCAAATTGATTGTAATTATCAGTTTTAAATTCAAACCCGTCTCGCCAAGTATACCCCGGTCTAATATAACAATAGGTATAGTTATAAACCGTACTCTCTACATGGTTTGATGTCACCAAATTCTGATAACTACTGGTCGCCAAAAGCATAATCTGATGAGATTGTGCATAGGCTTTTATTTTTTTTAACACCGGGTCATAAACCTCGGAAAGAGATGATATATCGGTATCCTGATAAGCCGTATCGCCCATACTTTTCATCGGCCTTATTTGCACAATGGTTGGCTGATACTTCCCATACACATCAAAAAAATCGTCCAATTCCATAAAGTTATCCTTGTTAAAGGTAAAATTGATGCGTAAATTCAACTTGGGATTAATTAATCGGGCCTGATGGATATAGCCTAATGCCTCGTGAAACTTCTCATAAGACGCTTTACCCATAAACTCTTCATATGCTTCTTTATGAACGCCATGAAGAGAAATTGTAAACTCGTCTAAGCCTTTTTCTACCCAATCATTTACTTTATCTTGTGTCAACAAATTGGCATTCGTCGTCACAGAAATATAAGGAACTTTATGTTCTTTACCCAATACAATTATCTGATCTAGATGTTTGTATAAGGTTGGTTCGGTACCACAACCAATTTGAAGTTTTAAGGCCCTGCCAAACATGGTATTGGCAAGAACTGCCAAATCTTCTTTAGGGAAAACTCCTTTAATTTTTCGCGTATAATTTTCATCGGTAAAATAACACATCTTACAGCGAAGATTACAGGCCATAACAGGATCAAAATTTACGGCTATATAGCGTTGATTTGTTTTATGCAAAAGAAACAACCCAAAAAATTTAATTCGAGGGTTCTTGATCATCCAATTCAACTTCAATAACCTATAAATATTCATCGTTAGTTCGTTTAATTAATGTGCGTAAACCTCTTCTTCTTCTTTACCACCTTGTACTTGACCTTGAGGTTCTTCTTTTACTAATTTATACAATTTATCTGATGCACGAATTCTAAAAGGCATAGGAATGGTAATACTCTCTCCTTTTTTAGCAATATCGCCAACAACATCTTCCACCATCATCGATTCAACAACCATCTCTTTAGCGCCTGTTGTAGGCCCCGTCACCAAGATTAAGTCACCCACTTTTAAATCATAGGCTTCAATTACGAATTGACCTATCGATGTTTTCGGGAAGAAATGTCTCCCTTTCCCAATGTATACTTTTTTCTGAGTCGCCATTGATCCTGATACAGCCGACCATTCACCTAATTTTTGACCAAGGTAATAACCCGACCAAAAACCACGATTGTAAACAGTCTGTAATAAGCCCATCCAGTAGTCTACTTTTTCTTTCGAATAAGTGCCTTCTGCCACCGCATCAATCGCCTCTCTATAACAACGTATAACGGTAGCCACATATTCTGGGGCACGTCCACGTCCTTCAATTTTTAACACTTTGATACCTGCATCAACCACCTCGTCTAAGAACTCCATGGTACATAAATCTTTAGGCGACATCATGTACTCATTATCAAGCTCAATTTCGAAGCCCGTCTCCTGATCGATTACCGTATATTTTTTACGACAGTTTTGTTTACATGCACCTCGATTTGCAGAAGAGTTATGCGAGTGTAAACTTAAATAACACTTTCCAGAAACCGCCATACATAAAGCACCGTGTCCAAAGATTTCAATTTCAACCAAATTCCCACTTGGTCCACGAACATCTTCTTTTTCAATTTGTTCGGCAATTTTTTTAATCTGCTTTAAGCTTAGTTCACGAGACAACACCATGGTGTCTGCAAACATCGCATAAAACTTTACCGTCTCAATGTTTGTTACATTAATCTGGGTCGATATATGTATTTCAACACCTACTTGGCGTGCATACGAAATCACCGATTGATCCATCGCGATAACAGCCGTAATATTCGCCTCCTTGGCCTTGTCCAACAATACCTTAATTAAAGATAAATCGTGATCGTATATAATCGTATTTAGTGTCAAATAAGAACGTACACCTTTTTCTTCACAGCGACGTGTAATCTCTGGTAAATCTTCTAAGGTGAAGTTGATTGATGCTCTCGCACGCATATTCAACTGATCAATTCCGAAGTACACAGAGTCTGCCCCATTGTCTAAAGCAGCTTGAAGTGATTCGAAGTTCCCAGCGGGAGCCATCAATTCTATTCTTCCATTTTTGGTCATGAAAATTCTGATTTTAAGTTGCAAAGGTATAAAAAAACTACCACTTGACTCAAAGTAAATTATTTAACATTTACGCTTATCAAAGCGCCACTACGACTAAAAAAACAAGCTTTGTAAGTATTGGGCGGCCGCTACGCGCTGGGCTATTCGCTCTATCTTTGCTGCAACAAAATTTCGGTTAGTTCAAAATGGAGGTGGCAGCAAAGGATGCCGCTGCTATCCCTGCCGCAGGCTAAAACCTAAACCAAAGGTTTAGGTTTTAGCGTTTATAATTGAAAAATAGGTTTTGCTAGCAATGTTTAACAATTTTAAAACCGTTTAAACTTTAAGTGAGACTCATTTTTTAGAGGATTCATCTACTAATATCCACATTTCAAAAAAACTGCACGATGTTTGACTAGGAATCATAAACATCGTATAATGAAAAAATTCTTATTAACCATTGCTGCTTCGGCAGCACTCGTTTCCTGTACCACAACAAGTAAACCACAGGCTATTACTCCGCTTTCTGAACACGGGGTTAAAATGATTATTGCATCTGAAATAAGAGACTGTGTTGGGGTTGGGAAAATGCAATGTATGCTCATCAAAGAAAATAATCAGACCGAATGGAGTTATTTTTACAGTGGCATCGAAGGTTTCACCTATCAACCAGGATTTGAATACGAACTAATCGTTGAAAAAATTCCTGTAGCTAATCCACCCGCAGATGGTTCATCAATACGCTACCGCTTAACCAAAGAAGTAAAAAAAGAGAAAAAACAATCGAAGATTAATAATTTATAACGGAATCAAATCAACTATGGTACAATTAACTTAAAAGTAATAATTTTGTCCCATGTATATAGAAAGCCTTCAGAATCCAAAAATAAAAAACCTACTTAAGCTTCAAGAGAAGTCGAGAGAGCGAAAAAATCAAGGAACCTTTGTTATTGAAGGGGTCCAAGAAAATGAATTAGCCTTGAAAGGAGGTTATCAAGCTATTGAGATTTTCTGTTGTGAAGAAATTTATACTGGGGATTTTAGTTTTGGTGAAGCCAAACAATACACCATTAGTCGTGCCATTTTTGAAAAACTGGCCTACCGGAAATCAACGGGTGGACTTATCGGCGTATATCAACGGAAATCGACCAATTTAGAAGAATTACACCTTCCAGAAAACCCATTGATTATTGTCTTAGAAGCCGTCGAAAAACCAGGTAATTTAGGTGCGGTATTACGTACTGCCGACGGAGCTAAAGCAGATGCTGTTATCGTATGTGATGAAACGGTCGATTTTTTTAACCCCAATGTTATCCGCAGTTCTGTTGGAACTCTTTTTACCAACCAAATTGCTTCAGCCCCAAAAGAAGATGTTCTTCAATGGTTGAAACAAAACCAGCTACAGGTTTTCGCTACATTCTTGCGAGAAGATACCGTTAGTCTCTTCGATGTTGATTTCAGTCAACCTTCAGCGATCATCTTAGGCACCGAAGCTACTGGACTTTCTGATTTTTGGGCTGATAATGCCAATCGACTTATAAAAATACCTATGCTGGGTTATGTGGACTCACTGAATGTGAGTAACGCCGCCGCTATTTGTACCTACGAAGCTGTTCGACAACGAATACAACGACTGAAATAAAACGATAAAAAAACCCCCTTGAAATCAAGGGGGTTTTTTATTTCTATTTTTTATTAAATCTTTCAATGAGTTTCTGATACCACGGAAGTTTTTTACTGCCATAGCCGTAACCATAGCCATAACCGTACCCATAGCCATAACTATTGGCTTCATTGACATCGTTTAGAAGCATTGCTACATTGCTTAATTTAGCTTCTTCTATCATTTGTCTCGGAATACTTAAAGCCGCTTTATTGGTGTAATCTGCACGGGAAATAAACAAGGTTAAATCGGCATGATTCGCAATGAGCAAAGTATCGGTAACCAAACTAATAGGTGCAGTATCTACAATGATATAATCATAATGCATTTTCGCATAATGAATAATGGATTCAAAACGTCCATTCATTAATAATTCAGATGGATTTGGCGCAAATACTCCCGAAAAAATTAAATCGAATTGATACGTCCCTGGAGCTTTTAAAATAATCGATTCTGCAGCGATGGTATCATCCAATAAATATTCGGTTAACCCTTTATTCGTATCCGAAAAATTAGCTAATCCAAGATAATCCAAAACCTTTGGATTTCGAATATCTGCCCCTATTAATAAGACCCGTTTATTAGAAAATGTAAGAATCTGAGCTAAGTTAGTCGATACAAATGTTTTTCCTTCAGTGCTTAATGAAGACGTTACATAAATTGCTTTGCTCGAATGTTGATCTTTAAAATAGAAGTTCATATTCGTTCGTAACATACGGAAAGCCTCTGCTACATTACTCGAATCGTTCTTCTCTATAATTCGATTATTACTTGTTGGTATTAAGACAATTGGCGACAAGCCCACTCCTTTCTCAACATCTTCTTTGGTATGTACTTTATTATCGAATAGTTGTTTAAGGTAAATAAACACAAACGGTATGGCTACTCCAATCATTAGACAAGCGAAATAGATCATATTAGGTTTTGGAGCCACAGGCTGTTTCGAGCCGTAAGCTGAATCAATAATTTTAATATGTTCTGGAGTTGCTGCTGCTTTAATTTCTGCCTCCTCTCTTTTCTGAAGTAAAAATAAATATAGGGCTTCTACAATTTGCTGCTGTCTTGCGATATCTTTAAATCCTCTTTCCTGGCTAGGTATTTTCTGAATTCGTGACGCTAATTCACCTTGCTTACCTCGTAAAGAAGATAATGAAGTTTGGGTATTGCCTTCATAGATTTTTAAACTCTGACGTAGGTTACGTCTTAAACTATTAATCTCTTCATCGAAAGCTTTCACATCCGGATGTAAAGGCGTCGCTGACTTTAAGAAGTCTTCTTTTTGAAGTATTAGTTCATTGTACTTACCAATATTGTTAGCAATCGTTTGATCGTTTAATCCAATATTAGAAGGCAATAACTGATCTTTATGAGAAGAAAGTGAGCTCGTCATATACTCTACTAACTGAAGCTGTGTTGCATATTCCAGTGCCCGCTTATCTGTATCCGATGCATTTTGTAAGAAAATATTTGCCTCCGAAGAAAGATCGGTAATTTTATTATCGGTCTTGTAACGTTCTAACCCCCTGTCAACCCCTTGTAATTCACTGGTAACAATTGATAGGCGATCACTGATAAACTTCGATGTGGCTTCAGTTACTTTATTGTTATCGTTACGTAAATCCTCATTGTATTGGGTTACCAATTCATCGATAAACAACACAGCTCGTTTCTGAACATTATCGGTTAAGGAAATGTTTAATATACGACTGTTATCATTTGAATTAGGCGCAATTTGGATACGTGATTTTAAAGAATTAACGGTATTTAAAATCGGGTAGACATTGATCATTAATTCAACACCTTCATTCATCGCGTAATCTTTATTGGCTACGAATCTAATTTTAGATGACTGATTATCTATTGTCTGCCCTAACTTATAAATCTTTGTAACCGATGTACGAAGGTTTGTTAATGTAAACGTATGATTTTTGTTGAGTTTTACTTTAAAATTGCTAAATGCATTTTCTTTGTATTTATCTTCTGGGTTTAGAAATTCTAAACGAATAGGAGATTCGTCACGAAATATCTCAATTTCAGCAATACGACCTATACGCGTATAAGTAACATTCAAATCATTTTTATCAACGATTTTACGAATAATACGACGCGATTTTAGTACATCGATTTGGTCCATAATTTCAGAACTATGATCTTTGCGTAAAATTGAATTATCCAATGCGGCCAATTCCAGTGAAGAAGCACTTTTATCGTTTAACAAAATCTTTGCACTCACTGCATATTGCTTATCTGCGTATTTCAGGTAAATATAAGCACCGACCAAGAACATGAAAGCTGAAAGAACAAACCAATACCATTTCCTTAAATAAGGAAAAAGGAGTTCGCGAATGTTGAAGGATTCTGCTTCTTGAAAGTTAATTTCTTTTTGTTTCATATTAACGTGTAATTACTGAAATAACCGATATAATAATGCCTGCAAGTGACATCCAAAGAGAATAGTTGGGGGTGAATTTGGAGGCTGATATCTGAGATGAGTTAGGTTCAACATACACTACATCATTTTGTGCTAAGTAATAAACGGGAGAGTTTAAAGCTTCTTTTGACGTAAGATCTACATAATGCGTTTCTTTTTGGCCGTCTTTTTCACGAATAACCATAACATTGTTTCGAACACCTTTTATCGTTAAATCACCCGCCATTCCTAATGCCTCTAGAATGGTTATTCGATCATTTTGAATAGGAAACGTCCCAGGTCCTTTCACTTCACCTAAAACTGTAATCTTGAAATTCGTTAGATTAAGTACGATACCTGGATCTTTTATATACGTGCTTATTTGGGTCTTTAATAACTCAATCGCTTCATTTTTTGTAAGTCCACCCAACTTCACATTTCCTAAAACAGGAAATTGAATATACCCTTCTTTATCGACCGTATAAGTTGATATAAATGGACTAGCAGTTTGCGTTGTTCCTTTATATATACTGTTCTGATTAAAAATTTCTGTTGCTTTCAAGTTTGCAGCTGAAACTGAAATAGCTAAGATATCGCTGGATTGAATGGTCGGTGAGAAATTCTCAAAAACTTTTGAAACCTCACTCTCGCCTTGAAAATAAACAACCTCCTTTCTCGATGAGCAGGCAAAGAAAGTGGAGATGATTAGACTATAGAATATAATCTTTTTTAATATACTGTTTTTCATAATGTTGACTAAGTCTATGATTTATCCAATGTTTCAAAGGTCGAATTCTGAGATTTATACTCAGGTACGATTAATTTTATTCTTCGAACCAATTCTATATTGTCTCTACTCTTTTCGGTTAACACGGTGTAACTACAAATATTATTAATTTGTGAGACAACATCTTCGCATTTTTTACGATTGACATTCGCAATCATAATTTTCTCATGATGTGTTTTTATGGTATTTTCATCATCCGCCAGTAATTCTTCGTATATTTTCTCACCTGGTCGTAGACCTACAATTTTAATATCAATTTGCTCGGGGTACTTATAACCACTTAACTTAATCATTCGCTTGGCTAAATCAAATATTTTAATCGATTTCCCCATATCGAACACAAAAATCTCTCCTCCCTTTCCCATCGTGCCCGCTTCAAGCACTAATTGACAAGCCTCTGGAATCGTCATAAAAAAACGAGTAATATCTTGGTGTGTTACCGTTAGTGGTCCTCCTGCATCTAATTGTCTTTTAAACAACGGAATTACTGAACCATTCGAGCCGAGTACATTTCCGAAACGGGTAACGATGTAATTTGTTGTTGAATTGCTATTCAAATGATTCACATACATTTCTGCCACACGCTTTGTAGCTCCCATCACATTGGTTGGATTAACCGCTTTATCGGTAGAGACCATGACAAATTTATTCACCCCAAATTCATGTGCTAAATCAGCAATAATTTTAGTCCCTTTTACATTGGTATGGACAGCTTCGTAAGGGTAGTTTTCCATTAAAGGAACATGCTTATAAGCCGCTGCGTGGTATATTAAATTAGGTTTAAAACGATTAAATAGATAATGCATTCGTTCTTGATCTCGAATATTAGCAATCACAAACTCTATTTTATCAAAATTCTTTGTTTTTAAACTCTGTTGAACATCGTAAAGTGCAGATTCTGCTTGGTCAACTAAGACTAAGCGATCGTAATCTTTCATCGCTATTTGTCGAGCAATTTCACTACCAATTGAGCCGGCTGCACCCGTTACCAAAATAACGCTTCCCTTCAGTTCTTCTTCTACAATAGGGTTATCCAATTGGATGCTATCTCTACCGAGAAGATCTTCAATATTGACTGCTTTAATTTGTTGAGACGAATAATTTCCATTTAACCAATTACTTACTGGCGGAGTTATTTTAACAACAACAGATAAATCAGCTAAAACAGAACTAATTTCAATTAATCGACTGTTTTTAATATTCTGAATGGATATAATAACCTGATCAATATGAAGTTTTTTAATGTATTCTTCTGTTAAGACCGATGAATGAAAAACATTAATTCCATTGATTCTTTTACCTACCAATCGCGGGTCATCATCAACAAAACTAACAATCGTAAATTTATTTTCGGTATCGTTAACCAGCGCATTCAGGGTTATAATTCCTGAATCCCCAGCCCCATAAATTATAATCCGGTTTTTACTTCGATCATCTGCAAAAAAGTAATCGTAATAGATGGCTTTATAAATTAATCGTAAAACAACCATGGAGACTGTAGCAACAAAGGTATGGATGAATAAAATAGAATAAGACGATTTATAGAGATTAAGAAATTCAGATGAAGTGTTTAGAAAATTCCGAACAATAAAAGAGCATGTAATTAAGGTAATAAAGGCGAGCGAGTTAGCTACAAAAAGATTTTGAGCGTCCTTTAGTCCTGTTTTGCGAATAACGCCCCGAAAGGTTTTAAATAAGTTGAAGTAAACTAAGTAAACAAGTACAATAAAGGGTAATTTTGTAAATACTTCCAAGAGGCTAAAATTACCAATAAAGCTATGAATCACAAAATTACTAGCTATATAGGCCGTTGCTACGATCAACAGATCGATTAATAAAATAACCCATCTCGGTAAGTTTTTCAACAAGTTATTATCTTTTAATATCATTCGTTTTTAAATTGTTTGGGGTTTGAAATACATCACCTCTAACTCGGTATTACCCATTTGTGAAATCCTTCGCTAGGATTATGAAGCTATTGATAATCCTATGAAACAACTTTTGCTTCACTTTTTCTACAAATATCATAAAATAATTACACAACGTGAATATTTTATGTTTAAATATTAATTAACACCTCTTATGAAAAACTTAACAACAATATTTTCCGAATAATATAGTGTCCTAGGTTTCTTTAATTAAGAGAATTCGAGTATTTTTGCACAAATATTTCGCAAACAAACATGGAACAGCCAGCATTTCTTTTTACAACTCGTGGAACCAAGGAGTTAGCCACAAAAATTGCCGAACAATATGGGCAAGAATTAGGTAAATTAAAAGTCGTTGAATTCAGCGATGGCGAATACCAACCTGCCTTCGAACAACCAATTCGAGGAGCGCGTGTATTCTTAATTGGATCTACATTTCAACCCAGTGATAATTTAATGGAATTACTTTTAATGTGTGATGCTGCCAAGCGCGCTTCTGCTAAAAGTATTACAGCCGTTATTCCTTACTATGGATACGCAAGACAAGACCGTAAAGACGCTCCTCGTGTTCCTATTGGGGCAAAGTTAGTCGCAAAAATGCTTACTGAAGCTGGTGCAACCCGTGTCATGACAATGGACTTACATGCCGATCAAATTCAAGGTTTCTTTGAAATCCCTGTCGATCATATTTATGCTTCAACCATTTTTGTTGATTACATCAAAAGTTTGAATTTAGATAATTTAACAATCGCTTCACCCGACATGGGGGGGGCTAAACGTGCAAATAATTACGCTAAATACTTAAACGCTGGTATTGTAATTTGTCACAAAGAACGTAAGGTTGCCAACCAAGTAGATAATATGATGCTTATTGGTGATGTTAAAGATAAAAACGTGGTGCTTGTCGATGATATGATTGACACAGCAGGTACACTAGCCAAAGCAGCTGAACTAATTATGAGTAAAGGCGCTAAGTCGGTACGGGCAATTGCAACCCATGCTGTGTTATCAGGAGCGGCTTATGAGCGTTTAAACGACTCGATGTTAGAAGAAATTGCTGTAACCGACAGTATTCCATTAAAAAATACATCGGTTTCTAAAATAAAAGTATTATCTTGCGCTCCGCTTTTTGCTGATGTTATGCATCTCGTACACAGCAATAAATCGATCAGTTCTAAATTTATAATTTAGGCTAAAAAGAAGAATTTTTTTTAATTATTTATATACATATTATGAAATCTATCACAATTCAAGGTGTAAAAAGAGAAAATGTAGGAAAAGTGGCCACACGCGAACTACGTAATGCTGATCAAGTACCTTGTGTCATCTATGGTGGTACAGAACCAATTCATTTCTCTGCAGACGAGAAAGCATTTAAAGGATTAGTTTACACGCCAGAGGCGCACACTGTTAGTGTTGAATTAACAGACGGAACTAAAATTCAAGCCATTTTACAAGACATCCAATTTCACCCAGTTAACGACCGTATCTTACACGTTGATTTCTTCCAATTAGAAGATAACAAAGTAGTAACAATGGAAGTTCCTGTACGTTTAGTAGGACGTTCTAGAGGTTTAGTTGCCGGAGGGGTTTTACGTTTTAACATGCGTAAATTAAAAGTTCGTGCTATTCCAGCAAACTTACCTAACGAAATCGAAATTGACATTACGCCAATGAGAATCGGACACAAGTTATATGTTGAATCATTGAAAAATGAAAACTATGCTTTTGCTCACCCAGACAACGCTGTTGTTGTAGCAATCCGTACGTCTCGTAATGCAGTTAAAGAAGCTGAAACTGACGAAGAAGATTAATTTTTTCTTTTTATACCATATAAACCGGACAATAATTGTCCGGTTTTTTTATACTGTTTTTTTTAATCAGATAAATTTGTCCGAATTAAAAAATAATGTATCTTTGTTCCATAAATAAGTAAAAGAACAAAGAACATATGTTTTCAAAAGCTTGTGAATATGGCATTAAAGCCAGCGTCTTTATTGCCCGTGAATCTGCAACTGGAAAACGTGTGAATTTGAAAGAAATAGCACAATCCATCAACTCGCCCGAGGCTTATACTGCAAAAATCCTACAACAATTGGTAAAAGCTGGTGTTATACGTTCAGTCAAGGGCAAGTTGGGTGGGTTTGAAATGAATGCCCTAGAACTGGAAAACATTAAACTGGTTCATATAATTAAAGCAATTGATGGTGACGGAATTTACCACAGTTGTATTCTCGGATTAAACGAGTGTGACCCCATTCGTCCTTGTGCACTTCACAGCCGTATTTTTATGATTCGGAAAGATCTACAAAATATGCTGCAAGACACAACGATGTTTAACCTAATCGATGATATCGACAAAGGATTGGCTTTTTTAAAGCATTAACCATGTACATTAAATTAAGATTATTTGATCCGAATTTAAAACCTAACCCTATGAATACCGCATTACATACCATTACAGCAGCTCAAAAACAACCGAAAGAAACCATTATCGAAAGTTGTAGAAAGCATCATAAATCACTTTTTTTCTGTTCAAATATCCGTACAGGAATCGATCGAATGGTCGATATCGACCGAATATTAGCCTATGTCGCTTGGTACGGTGAAACCATCTTCTTTCCACAATTGGAATTGGAAGAACAAACCCTTTTTAGCTTAATTGATGAAGAGCACTACTTGATTATAAGAGCCAATAAAGAACATCGACGGTTAAGACGATTATTCACCATTGGAAAAAATCCAATGAAAAATCTGATCTGTCTAGAAGAGGAATTAGAATTCCATATTCGCTTTGAAGAAAAAAACCTATATCCTGAGTTTGAAAAAAAGTCAACTCAAAAACAACTGAAACTAATCAAAAAACAATTCAATAAATTACCTTCCAACAGCGATTGGAACGACCCGTTTTGGCTATAAGCCCATACGTATTATTTTTTTAGATGATTTTTCACTAATGTGACTACTCAGCAATCTTTCAGAATGCTGAGTTTTTTTATTCAGAAAGAACCTAATCGTTCTATAGCGAAAAAATATGTATTCGCTTTTTAAACGGGTTTAAGCTATTTATTAAATATAGACTCGAAAGCCTTTGCCTTAGCAAAAAAACAAAAGCTTCAAAGCTTAAACCATCCGCTTCATTAATATTAACTTGCTCACAAGCGTAGTATTTAAAATAGGAAGCTTACCTTTGCCAATCAATTATATAACACTATAAAGGTGTTGACATCAATGACATTCAAAGATTTAAACTTAATCGAGCCCATTTTAGAGGCTTTGCGTGAAGAGAACTATACCTCTCCTACACCTATTCAAGAAAAAGCAATTCCTATCCTTTTAGAAGGAAAAGACTTATTAGGCTGTGCCCAAACAGGTACAGGAAAAACAGCTGCTTTTTCAATTCCAATTATCCAACGATTATACCTTTCGCATAAACCTGCTAAAAGACAAGAGATTAAAGCATTGGTGCTAACACCAACGCGAGAACTTGCTATACAGGTAGAAGAAAATATGGCCGCTTATAGCCGACACACACCTATAAAACATACTGTAATTTATGGAGGTGTTCCGCAGAAAAGACAAACCAATATTTTACGAAATGGGGTCGACATTCTTGTTGCTACACCAGGACGTTTGTTGGATCTTATTCAACAAGGTTTTATTAGCTTAAAGCACATTGAATATTTTGTACTTGACGAAGCAGACCGTATGTTAGACATGGGCTTTGTGCATGATATTAAACGTATTATTCCCATGTTGCCAAAGAAACGTCAAACCCTTTTCTTTTCGGCGACGATGCCAAAGACAATTGCGCGTTTGGCAGATTCCATGCTTAATCAGCCTGAAAAAGTGGAAGTAACCCCTGCTTCTTCAACCGTGGATACCATCGATCAAAGCATTTACTTTCTAGATAAGAAAGACAAAAACGATTTATTGCTCGATTTATTGAAAGACAAGACCATGGAGTCTATTTTAGTCTTTGCCCGTACCAAACACGGATCGAACAAAATTGTGAAGGTGTTAAATGCAGCCAAGATTAAAGCAGAAGCAATTCATGGAAATAAATCACAAAACGCTAGGCAATTAGCTCTAAACAATTTCAAAGCAGGTAGTACACGTGTTTTGGTTGCCACCGATATTGCTGCTCGTGGAATTGATGTGGATAGCCTTTCGCATGTTATTAATTACGAACTTCCCAATGTTCCTGAAACCTATGTACACCGTATTGGGCGTACAGGTAGAGCTGGACGTACAGGTATTGCCATCTCTTTTTGTGAACGAGAAGAATTGCCTTATTTAAAAGACATTCACAAAGTCATTAAGAAGACGATTCCTGTTGTAAGCGACCACGATTACGTGGATGAGGCGCTTGAAAGACATGCTGCTAGCGGTGATATTGGTAAAGCAAAAGGTCCAAAACCAGGCGCTAAACCTGGGCGTAGACCAGGTGCAAAACCAAGTCAAGGTAAAAAACCTCAACAAGGTCGAAATCCCCGTAAACCACAAAGCAACAATAAACCTCGACGAGATAGTAACCGCGAGAATTAAAATAACCCAAAACCACTATGTATGTAGTGGTTTTTTTTTGCATTCCCCCTAAATAACGAGAACGATAGCTTCCAGATCTTGGTGAGGAGCGGTATTAATCGCTCAGTCGTAGAATACAATAATGATTCTTCAACCAATTGAAATCTAACCTTAAGCTTTAAACGCCACTCCTTAAAAGTGTTCGTTATAGAACACTTTTAAGGAGTGGCTCTGCGGCAGGGATAGTAGCGGCATCCTTTGCTGCCACCTCTGTATTGAATTAACCCGTAATGTTCTTGCAGCAAAGATATAGCGGATAGCCCGGCGCGTAGCGGCCGCCCAAATTATATAATTAAAGGGAAGAGGTCTATACGATAGAACAAGCTCTATAAAGTAATTTAAATTCTGGTGATCGATTGTACGAATACGAGGTGTATTATGAAGAAAAAAGGCATAAAAAAAGAGGTTCGTTTTTGTATCCCAAATTGCTTTGAGTAGCATAACAAAAAAACTCCCCTCTCGGTACAAATGTACGGCTATTTAACGCATATGACGATTTAATTATTTTTATTTATTTACCCTTCTAGTGCTCTTATTCCCCATAGGTTGGCTGTTAAAATGAAGTGTTTTAAACTTTTTTTCATTTCTCTTAGAGGGCGTTTTATTGAGTTTTTGGCGTAAAAATGGTTTCGGGCATCTTACAATAACAAAAAAATCCCTCACAATTGGAGGGATTTTATTTTTCTAACAACGATAGGTTTTGTTTTAGTGGAGCTGGCGGGATTCGAACCCGCGTCCAAACAAGCAACAAATAAGCTTTCTACACGCTTATTTTATTATTGGTTTTCGACTTTAGACCGAGAATAAACACCCTACCTAAAGCTTAGTTCTTTTAGTTTTAGAAGCACTGCAGAACAAAGTACTTCCTATCCTCACATTCCTGTGCCCCTGAATCAAACGCCGCAAGGATTGGCCTTTGAGGGACATTTAGCCTCCGTACCTAGTACGGAAAATGCATATCCTACTGTAATTCGGAAATTATGCTGCTAAAGCGTAATTGTTGTTGCCAGTTAAAAAGTTGAAGTGTCTGATTAACGTGAGTACACAACATTTCACGACGTGCTTACCTACCCGCTGGACTTGCTGTCAAAACCAGTCAGCCCCGTTTGTAGTATCCGATTTTTCAATCGGACAACAAATATACAAAAACCAATCCAAAGTGATTTAACTTTTTCTAAACATATTTTCCCAATCCATTTCATTAACTTTAAGCATCTAAAAAAATATAATTATGAGCAATAACGTACAACTTCCTGTTTTTAAGGAACGATATGATAATTACATTAATGGTAAATTCGTCGCTCCAGTAAAAGGAACTTATTTTGACGTAATCACCCCTATTACAGGGAAAGTGTTTACTCAAGCAGCTCATTCTACAGAAGAAGATCTTGATCTTGCTGTCGATGCTGCGCACCTAGCGTTTCAGACGTTTAGCAAAACATCGCCTACCGAACGTAGTATTTTACTAAACAAAATTGCTGACCGTATGGAACAGCATTTACAAGATATTGCTGCTGTTGAAACGTATGATAACGGTAAACCAGTTCGCGAAACCCTTGCCGCTGATATTCCCTTGGCTATTGACCACTTCCGCTACTTTGCTTCGGTTATTAGAGCAGAAGAAGGTTCTATTAACGAATTAGACCAGGACACGGTATCCATTATTATTCATGAACCACTTGGTGTAATCGCCCAGATTATTCCATGGAACTTCCCTATATTAATGGCTGTTTGGAAATTGGCGCCTGCGATTGCTGCCGGAAACTGTGTGGTTTTAAAACCTGCTGAAAGCACCCCTATTTCAATTTTATACTTATTCGAAATTATCGGCGATCTTTTACCTCCTGGTGTGATTAACATCGTTAACGGTTTCGGATCTGAACTAGGTCGACCACTGGTCACTAACCCTAAAGTATCTAAAGCTGCCTTTACAGGTTCTACAGCTACTGGACGTTACGTTATGCAATACGCAACCGAAAACATTATACCAGTAACTTTAGAATTAGGTGGTAAATCGCCTAACGTCTTCTTTGAATCGGTTATGGATCACGATGACGATTTCTTAGATAAAGCCGTTGAAGGTGCTGTCTTATTTGCCTTAAACCAAGGTGAAATTTGTACTTGTCCGTCCCGTTTATTGGTACAAGAATCAATTTACGAACGCTTTATGGAAAGAGTTGTGGCTCGTGTTAATGCGATTAAAGCAGGTAACCCATTAGACCCAACCACCATGATTGGTGCACAGGCCTCTCAGGTACAATACGAGAAAATTCTTAACTACATTAAATTAGGAAAAGAAGAAGGGGCAGAAGTATTAACCGGCGGTGATGCGAACCATATTCAAGGGGAGTGTGAAGCGGGGTACTACATTAAACCAACATTATTAAAAGGACATAATAAAATGCGTGTATTCCAAGAAGAAATCTTCGGACCTGTCTTGGCTGTTACCACCTTTAAAGATGAAGCGGAAGCCATTGAAATCGCAAATGATACCATTTACGGTTTAGGTGCTGGTGTTTGGACGCGAGATGCCCACCAATTATACCAAGTTCCTCGTGCTATCCAATCGGGACGTGTATGGGTTAACCAATACCATAGCTACCCAGCGGGTGCACCATTTGGAGGATACAAATTATCGGGTATCGGACGTGAAAACCATAAAATGATGTTAGATCATTACCGTCAGACAAAGAATATGTTAGTGTCTTACAGCAAAAAGAAATTAGGCTTCTTCTAGATGATTAAATAATCACACCATGGAAAGAGTCAGTGCAACTGAAAAAGCGGTGGAGCTAATCCACCAATTGAAAGAAAAACACGGTGACCTCATGTTTTATCAGGCAGGTGGTTGCTGTGAAGGAACTCAGCCTCAGTGCTTCAAAAAAGGAGATTATTACCTCCGCAGGTTCGACGTCTGTATTGGAGAGATTGATGGCATCGAGTTCTGGGTTGATAAAGACTTATTCGAGTATTGGAAACATGCTCATTTTGAGTTGGATGTTATTGATGCCATTGGAGCAGGCGGCTTTTCACTGGAAGTTCCTTTAGGCAAAACATTTAAAGTCAATTATACCCTCTTTAGCAATGCCGAGCAACAACAGCTTCCCGCTGTCAAGCTCAATAAATAACTTTCAAAATTCAAAACGACAAAGCCGAATAGATCATCTATTCGGCTTTGTTATTTTTATAGGTTATCCAGTTCTTATTCGCTTAAGGCTTCAATCATGGCGTGTATACGGTTTACCGTTTCCACTTCGCCTAAAATTTCCATAATAACAGGTACATCTGGTCCTTGCAAAGCCCCAACGAGAGACAAACGCAAAGGCATTCCTATTTTACCAAAGCCTATCGCTTGTTCTTCTACAAACTTCGCCATCGCATCGTGCAATGCAACTGCATTAAAGTCGGTCGATTGTAAGGTTTCAACAAAAGCCAATAAAATAGCTTTCGAATCGTCTTTCCAGGCTTTTTTCGCCGCTTTCTCATCGTAAGATGATGGTGCTATATAAAGAAATCGTGCTTGATCAAAAATATCACTCACAAAATTTGCTCGTTCTTTCATCAATGCAATCACCTTCGCATCCAATTCGTTATTGGTTTCTATTCCATGTGCTTTAACAACCGCTTGGTAAGATGGCAATAACTCCTCGGTCGATTTTTGTTGTAAATACTGGTGATTAAACCAAACCGCTTTATCCGGTGAAAAACGTGCACCCGATTTAGATACTTTTTCTAAACTAAATAAATCGGCCAACTCAGTCAACGTAAAAATCTCTTGTTCTGTACCAGGATTCCAGCCTAATAACGCCAACATATTTAAAACTGCGTCCGGAAAATAACCTTCTTCTTTGTAGCCTTTAGCAGTCCCTTCCTCGGTTACCCACTCCATCGGAAAAACAGGAAAACCATGCTTATCACCATCCCGCTTACTCAACTTTCCTTTTCCTTCATGTTTTAAAATTAAAGGTAAATGAGCAAACTCAGGCGCTTCCCAGCCAAAAGCGGTATACAATAACTCGTGTAAAGGCATCGATGGCAGCCACTCTTCTCCCCGAATAACATGCGTAATGCCCATTAAATGATCATCGACGATATTCGCTAAATGGTAGGTTGGCATTCCATCCGACTTAAACAGAACTTTATCATCTAGAGTACTGGCATCAATCGATATTTTACCACGAATTAAATCGTTTAATAAAATGGTATGATCAGTATCAATCTTAAAACGAATTACATAAGGGGTTCCTTTAGCCAATTCGGCCTTTGTCTCCTCCTCCGTCATCGATAACGAGTTTTTCAACTTTCCTCTCGTCGACCAATTGTAGATAAATGTTTCTTTATTTTCTTCAGCTAAAGCACGTGCAGCATCCAATTCTTCAGCGGTATCAAAAGCAAAATACGCTTTCTCATTCGTCACCAAAGTATCCACATACTCTTGGTAAATCGCTTTACGCTCAGATTGGCGGTAAGGGCCTAATTCCCCACCAAAACCAACACCTTCATCCGGGGTTAATCCTAACCACTTCAACGAATCGATAATGTATTGCTCGGCACTTTCAACAAAACGAGCCTGATCGGTATCTTCTATTCTCAATAAAAATTTACCACCATGATGCTTTGCAAAAAGATAATTATATAACGCCGTACGTACTCCTCCAATGTGTAATGCACCTGTTGGGCTAGGCGCAAACCTTACACGAACTTCTTTAGCCATTTGTATCAAAATTTCTACAAATTTAAGTCGTTCAATCCTATAAAAGGAATTTTAATTGGTTTTTATTGCCAATAAACAACCTTTCAATCACTTAAATCACGCGTATTTGGGCGGCCGCTACATGCCTATATCTTTGCTACAAGAAAGCTTCGCTCAATTAGAAAATATAAAAACGAGATGATTTGGAAATGGATTGGATACAAATCCTCGTCATTTAATAACTTAAAGTTTTGAAACCGTTTAAATTTAGAAAGGTGAGATTTCGGTTTATTGAAGAATATAAATTTTATTCTCTAACACCCATCGATGGACGCATAGCTAACGACTATAGGCTAATTACTTTTTTAAAGATTCTACATTAATTACCTAAATACACTATTTTAGCAATACGAATAAATAGAAATAAACCTTATAAAAATGAAATTATACCCTATAGAAACTGGAAACTTTAAGTTAGATGGCGGCGCTATGTTTGGCATTGTTCCGAAAGTAATTTGGCAAAAGACCAATCCAGCAGACGAAAAAAACCTTATCGATTTAGCTATGCGCTGTCTATTAATTGAAGATGGAGACCGCTTAATTTTAATCGATACCGGAATTGGAAAAAAACAAGATGCGAAATTTTTTGGATTCTATTATTTATGGGGCGATGCCACGTTGGATCGTTCATTAGAAAAAAAAGGTTTTCACCGGGATGATATTACGGATGTCTTTTTAACCCATTTACACTTCGATCATTGTGGTGGAGCCATTCAATACAACCAAGAAAAAGACTACCTAGAAGCCTCCTTTAAAAACGCCAAATTCTGGTCAAATGCCGAACATTGGGATTGGGCAATTAATCCAAATCCGCGGGAAAAGGCATCGTTCTTAAAAGAAAATATCTTGCCGATGCAAGAAAGCGGGCAATTGAACTTTATCGATGTGCCCACCATTGGCAATCGGCTTGAAAATAGTCCTTTAGGTTTCGACATCCTTTTTGTGGATGGACATACCGATAAACAAATGCTGCCCATTATTCATTACAAAGGGAAAAAACTGGTCTTTATAGCCGATTTAATTCCGTGTGCAGGGCACATCCCACTCATCTATGTCATTGGTTATGATACTCGTCCACTATTAACGGTGGATGAAAAAGCCCATTTTCTAGAAGAAGCGGTTAAGAACGACTATATTTTGTTTTTCGAACACGATAGTCAGCATGAATTGGCGACTTTAAAACAAACTGAAAAAGGTGTACGCTTAGACCAAACCTACTCGTTTTCGGAGGTTTTTGAGGCCCAATAAAAAACGGAATAAGCGCAAATTTAATTCATTCGTACACGGCAAAATTTTTATACCTTTGTCGTGTCACTTTAAAAAAGAAAGAAATGGGATGTGGATCTTGTGGAACTAAAGATGGCCTCCCAAAAGGGTGTAACAATAATGGTGCTTGTGGCACTGATGGTTGTGGAAAATTATCAGTTTTCGATTGGTTGTCGAACATGAAATTACCAAATGGTCAAGAACCATTTAATTTCATTGAAGTTCGCTTTAAAAACGATCGAAAGTTTTATTATAAAAACGAAAACAATATGTCGCTGAACGTCGGCGAAGTAATTGCTGTCGAAGGAACGCCAGGACATGATATTGGTGTTGTTACACTAGCAGGAGAGCTTGTTAGAATCCAAATGAAAAAAAAGCATATTTCCCAAACAGGGGAAGATGTTAAGAAAGTATACCGAAAAGCCAATCAGAAAGATATCGAAACTTGGCAAGAATTTCGTGAACGTGAAAAGCAAACAATGATTGATTCACGGATTATGGCTAAAAACCTTAATTTAGAGATGAAAATCTGTGATGTTGAGTATCAGGGAGATGGTTCGAAGGTTACTTTTTATTACACCGCAGAAGGACGGGTAGATTTCCGACAATTAATTAAAGAATACGCCTCAAAATTTGGGGTACGCATAGAGATGAAGCAAATTGGTTATCGCCAAGAAGCTGCTAAAATTGGAGGTATTGGATCATGTGGACGCGAACTATGTTGTTCTACGTGGTTAACTGATTTCCGATCTGTTAGTACAGCTGCGGCACGCTACCAACAACTCTCTATTAATTCACAGAAATTAGCTGGGCAGTGTGGAAAACTGAAATGTTGTTTAAATTTCGAACTCGATTCATATTTAGACGCTTTAAATCATTTTCCTTCCATTGAATCCAAATTCGATACCGTTAACGGTGTTGTTCATTGTGTGAAAATTGATGTGTTTAAAAAAGAAATGTGGTTTGCCTACGAAAAAGGAAGCATGCTGTGGTTCAAATTTGCGGTATCAGATGTTCAAGAATTCTTGGCCATGAACGAACGCAAAGAGAAAACAGACTCTCTGGAAGACTTAACCAAGCAATTGGCTGATACCAAACCGATTTCGGTCGACGTGATTGAGGAAGATTCTCTTGAGCGCTTTGAACGTAAAGAACAACAAGCTAAACGTAAGCGAATGAAGGCGAAGAAACCAGGAAATAATCCTGCTTCTAACCCTAATCAGCAAACAAAAAATGGCGATAAACAGACCGATAAACCGGCCAATGCCAATCGTCCGCAAAAAAGACGTAAACCGACTCAGCCAAAGGAAAATGTAAACGCGAGTAAAACACCGAATCCGGTGAAAACAGACGACACAAAGAAACCGAATCCGAAGCAGAGAAGGCCAAATCCAAAGCCTGAGAAAAAAGCAGACGGCAATACAACAGCTGCTCCAACTCAGAAACCGGAAAAGAAAGTCGTTCAAAAACCGCGACCTACTCATCCAAACGTGGTGAAGAACGCTGGGCCAAACAGCCCGCAACCGAACACCAGTGAGGAAAGTAAAACAACACCGAATAAATCGAGAAACCGAAACAAAAATAGATCTAATCGTGGACCTAAGCCAAATAACCCGAACGAGTAGTATTATCTTGTCGCTCCTGTTGTTACTAACAAGTTGCGAAGAGAAACACGTTTATCAAGAAACCAAAAATATGCAAGGCGTTTGGAAAAAAAATGCCGTACAAACATTTGAATTTCATGTAAATGACTCGACCTTAAATGCGGTTAATTTAGGTTTTGTTTTCAGAAATAATAAAGATTATTCATACAGTAATCTTTATTTGTTTACCAAATTTATAGATCCAAAAGGAAATGAAATGATTGATACCCTTCAATATTACATTGCAAATCCTGATGGCTCTTGGATTGGTAAAGGCATGAATACCAAAGAAATGCTTCTGGTGTACCGTGAAAACTTAGCCGTAAAGGATACGGGAACCTACCAACTAAAGGTTTGGCATGGAATGCGTACAGAGGAGTTGAAAGGGATCGAAGACATTAGTTTGATTGTAGACAAAACAAGCGAGAATAAATAGCAAATGGATAATAAAATTACACCAAAGAAAAGGGTGACCAAAGGCGTGAAAGCCTTTAAGAAAAATTCCCTTGCCAAAAAAATCATCATCCTTATTTGGGTGGGATTTTTTGCTGTTACTTTAGGCATAGCTGGTATCTTCTGGGGAGCCTCTAATGGCTGGTTAGGAGAGATTCCAAACGTTCGTGATTTAGAAAATCCTGACATCTATGTCTCGTCTGAGATTATCTCATCGGACGGTGTACTTCTGGATCGTTTTGAAACTGAACGACGTACACCCGTTGATTACAAAGACTTACCTCCACACCTAATCGATGCCTTATTGGCCAAAGAAGATGTGCGTTTCTTCGATCACCCCGGTGTCGATGGTAAAGCGGCACTGCGTGCTGTAACATCTGCTGGTGAAGCTGGTGGTGGTTCAACCATTACACAACAACTAGCTAAACAGCTGTATACCAAAGATCCCGCGTCTGGTATTTTCATTAAACGTGGGTTACAAAAAATTAAAGAATGGGTTACTTCGGTTCAATTGGAGAAACTCTATACCAAAGAAGAAATTATTGCGATGTACTTTAATAAATTTGACTTCATTTATGGAGCCAAAGGAATTGAGTCGGCTTCTAAAGTGTACTTTAACAAAACCACGAAGGAACTAAACCTTGCGGAAGCCGCTACATTGGTTTCTATGTTTCAAAATCCTGTTGCTTTTAATCCTATCAAATACCCTAGTGTATCACTTGAGAAAAGAAATTTGGTCATCGATCAAATGGTGAAATACAACAAAATAAGTGCAGCTCAGGCGCAAGAAGTGAAGAATTCGCCCTTGGTTACCGATCGTCAATACATTTCTTCTCAAGACGAAACCTACTCGGCTTATTTCAAAACGGCTTTGCGTAAAGAAATTGAAACATGGTTAGTCGATTATGAAAAAGAAACGGGTAAAACCTACAACCTCGATAAAGATGGGTTAAAAATCTATGTGACCTTGGATTCTCGTATGCAACTACTGGCAGAAGATGCTGTGAAAAAGCATTTGATGGTGATTCAGAAAAACTTCTTTAACGAACAAAGAGGTCGAAAAATGGCTCCTTTTTACGGAATTACAGAGGCTAAACGTCAACGTATTTTTGCACAAGCCATGCAAAGAACCGATTTGTATAAAAAAATGAAAACTGAAGGACAATCGGATGAACAAATTCTGAAAACCTTCAATACACCACGTGACTCTGTGAAATTCTTCACATGGGAAGGCGTGAAATACATGAAGAATCAATCGTTAATGGATTCGATTATCTACCATAAGCACATTTTACAAGCTGGTTTAATGTCGATGGATCCGAAAGATGGAACCATTAAAGCATGGGTTGGTGGAATTAACTGGGATTACTTTAAGTTCGACCACGTGAAACAAGCCCGCCGCCAGGTAGGATCTACTTTTAAACCTTTTGTATATGCAACAGCTATTAACCAATTAGGTTTAACGCCTTGTCATACGATTTCTAATGAACCGATTCCAGGAAACTGGTCTCCTCGTAATGCAAACCGTCGTTATGGTGGTTCTCAAGATTTACGTACAGCTTTGGCTTTTTCAACCAACGTTGTCGCTGCTCGTTTAATTATGCAAACCGGTGTAGATCCTGTGATCCAGATGTGTCGTGACTTAGGGGTTGAATCACCAATCACCAAAGACCCTACAATCTCGTTAGGTTCGGCCGATTTAACTGTTTATGAAATGGTTGGAGCCATGAGCGCATTTGCCAATGGTGGTATTTACATTAAACCCCAATTAATTCTTCGTATCGAAGATAAACAAGGAAAAGTTATTCGCGATTATACCCCAACAACCCGTGAGGTGGTTAACGAATATGTTGCTTATACCATGATCGACCTAATGATGGGGGTTACCACACGTGGAACAGGAACATGGGTACGTACAAAATATGGAATCAATGCCGATATTGCCGGTAAAACAGGAACGTCGAACGATAATGCCGATGGTTGGTATATGGGATTAACCCCTAACCTAGTAACTGGTGTTTGGGTAGGTGCCGAAGATCGCTTTGCCCACTTTGGTAGCACTGGTCAAGGACAAGGTGCTGCTACAGCGCTACCTATCTGGGCCTACTATATGCAAGAAGTATATAAACGTGGAAATACCTTTGGCGTATTGGCAAGTGATAAGTTCGAAAAACCTCAAGGCATCGATAAAAGCTGGGATTGTTCATCTCTAATGGGCTTCCATCAATACCAAGATTTACACAATAATGAAATTATTGAAGGGACTGGTGAAGCACTTAAAGAGACCGATGGAGATCCTGAAGTGAAAATAGAATAAACCTTAAAGGTTAATTATAAATAAAAAACCGTAGTCTTCACTACGGTTTTTTTATGATTTGAAGGAATTGTGTTCTTCCTCTTCTTCTTTTCTTTTTAATTTGTAATACTCCTTCAGCTTTCGGTAAGTTAAATAAAGAACAAGCCCGAATAAAACGGCATACAAAGCGTAATTACCATACTCAAGAAGGGTGTCAATCTTGGTATTTACATAAATAACTGGTTTTATCAACTCGTCTTCCATATCTGTTGGTTTTGGCTTAAAAATAGTAAAAATCTCTGAAATCACCTACAATATTGTATCTTTGCAGTTCAAATTCAATTGCAAATGTCTCAACCAAAAAGATATACTATTACCGCTGCATTGCCCTATGCGAATGGTCCTTTACACATTGGTCATATGGCTGGTGTTTATGTACCATCGGACATCTATGCGCGTTATTTACGAAGCAAAGGCCATGATGTTGCCTTTATTGGTGGTTCTGATGAACATGGAATTCCAATTACTATTCGTGCAAAAAACGAAGGGGTAACACCCCAAGATATCGTTGATCGATACCATACGAACATCGAGAATACATTGAAAAATTTCGGGGTAACCTTTGATATCTATTCTCGCACAACTTCGACTAAGCACGCGGAAGTCGCTCAAGATTTTTTCTTAAAACTTTACAACAATGGTAAATTCACCGAAGAAGTAAGTGAACAATACTACGATGAAGAAGCGAAAGAATTTTTAGCCGATCGCTATATTCGTGGTGAGTGTCCAACCTGTGGAAATACAGATGCCTATGGTGATCAATGTGAAAAATGTGGATCAACCCTAAGCCCAGAGGAGTTAATTAACCCTCGATCAGCTTTATCGGGTAATACACCTATACGCAAGGAAACCAAAAACTGGTACTTACCCTTAGATCAATACGAAGGATTTTTAAAACAATGGATTTTAGAAGATCATAAACACGATTGGAAATCGAATGTCTACGGACAGGTAAAATCGTGGTTAGATGATGGTTTAAAAGCACGTGCAATGACCCGTGATTTAAATTGGGGTGTCCCTGTACCTGTAGAAGGCGCTGAAGGAAAAGTGATGTATGTTTGGTTTGATGCACCTATTGGATATATTTCATTTACCCAAGAGTGGGCTGAAAAAACAGGTAAAAACTGGAAAGATTATTGGCAAAACCCCGAGACCAAATTGGTTCATTTTATAGGGAAAGACAATATCGTTTTTCACTGTATTATTTTCCCGACCATGATGAAAGCACATGGTGATTACATTATGCCTGATAATGTCCCTGCAAACGAGTTTTTAAACTTAGAAGATGATAAAATTTCAACGTCTAGAAATTGGGCTGTTTGGGCACACGAATACCTAGAAGAATTTCCTGACCAACAGGATACATTGCGCTATGTATTAACCGCTAATCTACCCGAAAACAAAGACAATAACTTTACATGGAAAGATTTCCAAACGAAGAACAACTCCGAATTAGTTGGTATTCTAGGAAACTTTATCAACCGTGTTATGGTTCTTTCACATAAATATTACAACGGTGTTGTTCCGGCAGCAACCGAAAAATACAATGAAGTTGCTCAAATTAAAGAATTTGCGCTTCGCATTGGCCAACATATTGAAAAATACGAATTCCGTGCAGCCCTCACAGAATACATGAATTTAGCTCGTTTAGGGAATCAATTTCTACAAGCGCAAGAGCCTTGGAAAAAAACAGATTCACCAGAGGAAGTGAAGAACATTATGTATGCTGCAACGCAAATTGCAGCAGCGCTAGGTCAAATGGGAGAACCTTTTATTCCTTTTGCTTCTGCTAAAATACTGGCTATGATGAATAGCGATAAAATGGATTGGAACAGCATTGAAAATGCCGACGAATTCATAGCCGCAGCACATCAATTAGGCGAATCATCTCTAATCTTCGCTAAAATTGAAGATGAAGCAATCGCCGCACAAATGAAAAAATTAAACGATAGTAAAGTTCAAAATAACATGACAAATCCTGATGCGGTAGCACAAAAAGAATTGGTTTCCTTCGATGATTTTCAAAAAATGGATATCCGTATCGGAACCATCTTAGAAGCGAAAAAAGTAGAAAAAGCAGATAAATTATTCGAATTAAGCGTTGATACAGGTATAGATGTCCGTACCATTGTTTCAGGAATTGCCGAACATTTTACATTGGAAGAAATCGTTGGTAAACAAGCCATGGTTTTGGCTAATTTAGCTCCTCGAAAAATTCGTGGAATTGAATCGCACGGAATGCTATTATTTGCTGATAAAGCCGATGGTAAATTAACGTTTGTGAAACCAGAAGAAGAAACACCCAATGGTGTACAAGTAGGTTAATCCCTTTATTTACTATAAAAAAAAACCGCTTTATGGCGGTTTTTTTTATGTTATAAAATCGGAGCAAGGAGACGACAAATTGAAGCGAAAGCCCTTCTGTAAAGCGGTGTATTTAGCCAGCTTTCAGCGGTTAATCGCTCAGCGTCTTCAATATCACGTACAAATTGTTCTTGCATTTGACGAACCACTTCTTCACTTTGAATAACAGCTGTAATCTCGAAATTGATAAAGAAACTTCTATTATCGAGGTTAACCGTGCCCACATAAGCCAATGAATCGTCTATGGTAATCGTTTTAGCATGGATAAAGCCTTTGGTATAGAGATAGACTTTAACGCCTCTCTCCATAAGAGGTTTCAGAAACGATAACGAGGCTTCTTGTACAATCAATGAATCGCCTTTAGCGGGAAGAATTAAATCCACCTCAGCCCCAGCAGCAACCGCAATCATAAGAGCCGATTTAAATTGATCACTTGGAATAAAATAAGGGGTACAAATTTGGACTTTTCGCTTAGCCAAGATAATCCCTAAAATCATCGATTCCATCGCCGAAGGGGTTTGATCTCCCGGTCGTGTTAACCCAAATGAAACCATGGTATCCCGTTCATATTCATTGCGAATAGCATAGTTGATATACTGTTTTTCATGTAAATTAAAGAGTTCTCCATCGGTAATACTCCAGTTCAACCAAAAGTACATTTGAAGCACATTTACAGCATCGCCTTTTAACATCACCGAAGTATCTCGCCAAAACAACGTATTTTTATCGCTATAAGGCGGTAGATTATTGATGTATTTATCAGCGATATTTATCCCTCCTACAAAGCCAACTTTCCCATCGACAATAAGAATTTTACGGTGATTTCGGAAATTAGAATTCGCCAGGGACGAGAATCGTACGGGTAAAAAGGTTTGAAACGCAATTCCGGCATCCACTAATCGTTTTTGAGCTCGATTCAATTTAGGCGAGCCAAAATCATCCACCATCATACGAACCTTAATACCTGCTTTAACTTTAGCACAGAGAATAGAAATAATTTCGTTACCAATCTGATCTTCTTCAAAAATATAATACTCTAAATGGATGTGGTGTTCAGCTGAACGAAGAGCTTCTAGAAACAAAGGAAATTTTTGTTCACCGTTGATTAACAACTTCACTTCATTGTACATCGTTGGTGGAGAAGTAAAAGTGGAATCCAAGTATTTAAACACCTTGTTAAGGTCGCCTATCTTGGGGTAAACCCGGTCTAAATTCGATTGAATATCGGGAGCTAGATTTTCCCATTTTTCAAATAAAAGCTGTTGTTGTTGACGATCTAGTTTTTTAAAATAGATCTCCTTTTTAAATTCTTGGCCAAAGAAAAAATAAATTCCAATACCAATAACAGGCAAAAAAATAATCACCAAAATCCAAGCAATGGTTTTAGTTGGGTTCCGATTTTCGATCAAAATCATGGCAATAACCGTAACATATACCACTGCAACAGGTACCCAATACCAGTTCTTTACTATTTGCCAAATCGTTGTAAAAATAGAGGCTATATCCATTGTTTAAATTTAATCTTTTATTTTTAAACACCAATTCATTCCCGTTATTGTTAAGAAAATCAGTTGACTAGAAAATAGTTTGAGTTAAAATACGAATTTCAATGAAAATAAATTTGGATAATTGATGCAGAGGTGCTTATATTTGCAGTCCCAAATGAGAAGGTGCCTTAGCTCAGTTGGTAGAGCAAAGGACTGAAAATCCTTGTGTCCCTGGTTCGATTCCTGGAGGCACCACCTTTTGAAACCTCAAACAAACGTTTGAGGTTTTTTTTTGATTATATTTTAATTTTGGATATAAAATTGACGTAAACTTATAAGTTTTATGTTGTAAATTGCTTTAGCTATGGAAGTAGAAAATAGACCTTGGGGATCTTACTATGTATTAGAAGACGCCGAGACACATAAAGTAAAACGTATTGAAGTGAATATTGACGGACGTTTGTCGTATCAATACCATAAACATCGCGCAGAAGTATGGACCATTATCCAAGGTAAAGCCATTATTACACTCAATGATGTCGAACAAGAATACCATGCTGGTGATGTTGCTATTATTCCTTTAGGTGCAAAACACCGCATTAAAAACATCGGAAATGAGCCCCTTGTCTTTATAGAAGTACAACATGGCACATACTTTGGAGAGGATGATATTATTCGTTTAGACGACGATTATAACCGAACAACAGAGAAAAACAGTTAACTTTATAGCCAACTTAAAAGTTAATAAACTATAAACAAACCCCTTATGAAAATAGGTATTACGTTTAGCGCTTTTGACTTGCTCCACGCTGGGCATATCAAGATGCTAGAAGATGCAAAACAGTACTGTGACTATTTAATTGTCGGCTTACAAACCGACCCCACTTTAGATAGACCAGAGAAGAATAAACCAACACAAACGGTTGTAGAGCGCTACATTCAGTTAAAAGGATGTAAGTATGTGGACGAAATTGTTCCTTACGCAACAGAACAAGATCTAGAAGACATTTTAAAATCGTTTCGTATAGATGTAAGAATTTTAGGTGTTGAGTACGAAGACAAAAACTTTACCGGTCGTAAATACTGCGAAGAAAAAGGAATTCATCTCCACTATAATTGTAGAGACCACCGTTTTTCTAGTTCAGGACTAAGAAAAGTGGTCGCTGAAAAAGAGCAATTAAAATTAAAAGTAAAATAAAAAGAAGTCAGGTCATTCGCCTGACTTTTTTTAGTGCCCTACCCCAAGTAGTGCTCTAAGAAAAAATACCACAACGCTAAGGTTACAAACGATGCTGGTATTCCTACGCCTACCATCATATTGGCCAACTTGGGCTTTAAACCATATTGAGACGCGATAATCGCCGCTGTTATCATCGGCGCCATTGCTGCCTCTAAGATACTCACCTTAATCGGCAATCCGCCTTGCTTAAACACCCACACAAATAATCCAAAGATTACCGCTGGCCAAAGCACTAATTGATAGAATAAGCCTAGAAAAACAAAACGCCAATGCTGACTACGGCGATCAAAACTCAGCTGAAAACCAACAGACACTAACGCCAACGGACTAACCGTAGCCGTAAGCTTGGCGAACACCTCTTTTATCGCTTCAGGAAAATGAAGCTGAAAGACCATCATGGTTGCGCCTATTAAAAAAGCAATAAAGGCGGGAAAACTAAATATTTTCTTTAATAGCACCTTGGTACTATTTTCCCCTTTAGAAAACAAGGTAGCCGTCACAATACCCAATGTAGACAGAACCACAAAAGTCCCCGGCAGATCCACAATCACCAACGTTTTCATCCCCTCTTCACCATAAAGCGCCTGAATAATTGGAATACCAACAAAAGACGTATTCCCTAACCCGGCCGTTAAAATCATACAGCCCGTTAATTTACGCGACCAACCAAACCTTTTCCCTAGCGTTGAAAAAATAAGAAAAGCCAAACCAAAACCAATCCAAGCTACACTCACCGGAAAAAGGAGATCCCAGCCTAGTTCAATTTCGGGTAAATAATACAAAGCCATCGCAGGCAGAGAGATGTAAAGCAAAAATTGGTTAAGTACAACATGAAAGTTCTGAGGGATTGTGGGTACTTTTTTTAAAATGATTCCGATAAGAATGCATAGAAAAAGCAAGATAAGCGTCGACATTGTCTAAAGAATTAAGAATAGGCAAAGGTACATGAGCTGATACGGAAAATAAGGAAAAATCGCTTTTTTAACTTTTTTTAGCAGTCGGGTAAAATAATAAAATAAAATCTTCTAAAAATATTTACCTTTGCCAAATGTCAAATATAGTTGCAATTGTAGGAAGACCAAATGTTGGTAAGTCTACGTTCTTCAATCGCTTAGTCCAGAAAAGACAAGCCATCGTTGATGATGTATCAGGGGTAACCCGCGATCGTCACTACGGTAAATCAGATTGGAATGGAGTAGAGTTTACCGTAATCGATACCGGAGGGTATGTCGTTGGGTCAGATGATACCTTTGAAGAAGAGATCCGCAAGCAAGTTGAATTGGCTGTTGATGAAGCAAATGTAATTTTGTTTATGGTCGACAACCAAGTAGGCTTAACGGATATGGATAAGGAAGTTGGCAACCTTTTAAGACGCACTAAAAAGCCTACATTTTTAGTTGTGAATAAGGTCGATACCAACAAAAATTTAGATGATTCTTACGAGTTCTATAACTTAGGAATCGAAAAAATGTACACCATTGCCGCCATGAGTGGTTCGGGTACAGGAGAATTATTAGATGAAGTCGTGAATAATTTCGACACGACTGAATACGTAGATCCTTACGAAGGATTGCCGAAGATTACCATCGTAGGCCGTCCAAACGCAGGAAAATCAACGTTTATTAATGCACTTTTAGGAGAAGAACGTAACATTGTTACCGATATCGCTGGAACTACACGTGACTCTATCCAAACGTTGTACAACAAGTTCGGCCAAGAATTTGTCCTTGTAGACACCGCTGGTATGCGTAAGAAAGGAAAAGTAAGTGAAGACTTAGAATTCTATTCGGTAATGCGCGCTGTTCGTTCCATCGAAGAATGTGACATTTGTGTACTAATGATCGATGCCACACGCGGAATTGAGGCCCAAGATTTAAACATCTTATACTTAGCCGAAAGAAACCGTAAAGGGGTTGTGATCTTAGTGAACAAATGGGATTTGGTAGAAAAAGACACCAACACCACCAAACAAATGGAAGACCAAATTAGACGACGAATTGCCCCATTTAACGATGTGCCCATTCTGTTTATCTCGGCCTTAACCAAACAACGTGTCCACAAAGCCATTGAAACATTCATGACGGTAAATGATAACCGTAACCGCCGTATCAAGACGAGTAAATTAAACGAAACCTTGTTACCGATTATCGAAATCAATCCACCGCCTGCAACCAAAGGAAAGTACATCAAGATTAAGTACGTTACTCAATTACCAACAAGAACGCCTCAGTTTGCGTTTTTTGCGAATTTACCACAATACGTAAAAGACCCTTACAAGCGTTTTGTCGAAAATCAGATTCGTAAAGAATTCGATTTCGAAGGTGTGCCGATTGAAGTCTACTTTAGAAAGAAATAATGATAATCCCTAATCGATATGATTGGGGATTTTTTTTTTACGCTTTTGGGCGCCTCCCTACGGGCCACGCTATCCGTTCCCAATCTTGGCAAGGAAAACCCCCATTTCAAATGAAAATAAAGACATTTGCCAAGGATTTCCACTCCTATCGTTGGCGCGAAAAAAAGGCTTTAAATGATACTAGGCGAAATACCATGAAAAAAGAGGGGTTAAAGCCCATAAAAAAAAGCCCATCTTTTCAGATGAGCTTTGTGGTGACCTCGACTGGATTCAAACCAGTAACCTCTTGAGCCGTAATCAAGTGCGCTATTCAGTTGCGCCACGAGGCCTTGTTCAAAACAGAAATAATATCTCTTATTTTGGTCTGCAAATATACTAAACAATTCCTAATTATCCGCATAGATAGGGAATTGTTTTGGGTTTTTATTCCCACAAAAGCAATAATCCATTGATTTACAATTTAATTGCCTAGAAATTTATTTTTCAAAAAAGTTTTTGGTTATTTGTACTTCTAAATAAACCCTGCCATGTTCAATAAAATAATGCTTTTTAGTCTTGTTCTAACTGCTTTTAGCTGCCGCTCTACCGATACAAACATGACCCCGTCTGCTACAACCCATCTGATGGAGCGCACCAAAGAAATTCAATTAACAGAAAACGATCAAGCGTTAATCCTAACCCACGGACAAGAGCAAACCATTATTCCGAAATCGATGTTGCCCATTCAGACGGTTATGATTGGGACGAGCTCGGCTGCAGCCTATTTAAAAGAGATTAACGCCTTCGAGCGCATAAAAGGCGTTACTGAGCGTATGTTTTTTTATAATACCGATATCGCTGCGGGAATAGCCTCAAAAACGATTTTGGATGTGGGATCGAGCAACGAATTAAACATGGAGACCATTTTAACCCATAAACCACAGCTTTTTATCACCTCTACCAATCCGGTTTTGGCTAAATACCACGAACAATTGGAGCAAAATGGGATTAAGGTCATTTATTTAGACGAATACAAAGAAGAAGACCCATTGGCTCGCGTTGAATACCTTAAATTATTTGGTAAGCTCTTTGGCAAAGAAGAACTGGCTAATAACCGCTACGAACAAGTCGTTAAAAGCTACGATTCCTTAAAAACCGTTTTCGCTCAACAGCCCAAAGGTCATTTTACAACACTTGTAAATACCTTATATGGGGATGTTTGGTACTTGCCTGCAACCAATACCCTACAAGCCCAATTAATCGCCGATGCCCAAGGAAATTATTTCTTAACTCAACAGGGCGATAAAAATGTTTTAAACAAAACATTTGAAGAAGTATATGCCGTGGCAAAAGAGGCGAAGTATTGGATTAATGCGGGTGATTTTGAAAGCTTAGCTGCCTTAAAGGCGAGTTATGGCAACTACAGTTGGTTTACAGCTTATAAAACGGCCGAAGTATACAACCCGCTTTTGCGTAAAAACGCTGCTGGTGCCAATGATTATTATGAAACAGGTGTTGTTCGTCCCGATCTTATTTTAAAAGATTTAGGGAAGATATTCTATCCGAACACCTTCCCTACAACTTCATTTTATTTCTATAAAAAATTAGAATAATTCTGCTTTAAATTGCTCTAGAAAACGGATATCGTTTTCGGTATACAAGCGGATATCCCCAATTTGGTACAACAACAAAGCAATTCGCTCTATCCCCATTCCAAAGGCATAACCCGAATATACTTCAGGGTCTATATGGGCATTGGTTAAGACATTTGGATCGACCATACCACAGCCCATAATCTCTAACCACCCCGTTCCTTTAGTCATGCGGTAATCGGTTTCGGTTTCTAATCCCCAATACACATCGACTTCGGCCGAAGGTTCTGTAAATGGAAAGAAAGAAGGCCGTAAACGGATTTCTGATTTACCGAATAACTCTTGGGTAAAATAGCTTAAGGTTTGTTTTAAATCGGCAAAAGAAACACCTTTATCAATGTATAACCCTTCAATTTGGTGAAACATCATGTGGGAACGCGATGAGATAGCCTCATTTCGGTACACCCGTCCAGGTGCTAAAAAGCGCATGGGCGGTTGATTATTTTCCATATGACGAATCTGTACGGGTGATGTATGGGTACGCAAAACGATATCGGGATCTTTTTCTACGAAGAAAGTGTCTTGCATATCGCGTGCAGGGTGATATTCGGGTAAATTTAACGCCGTAAAATTGTGCCAATCGTCTTCAATTTCTGGGCCTTCTGACACCCCAAAGCCAATGTGCTTAAAAATTTCGAGAATACGATTTTTGGTGATGTTAATCGGGTGACGAGATCCGAGAGGAAAAGGTTCACCTGGACGGGTTAAGTCTAAGCTTGTATTGGTGGCACCATCAGAAGAAACGGCATTCTTAAGAACCGTTGTAACATCAGTCGCTATACTTTTCAGTTCATTTACAACTTGACCAAACTCTTTTTTCTGTTCGTTAGGAACCGACTTAAACTGGGTAAATAAATCGTTTAATATGCCCTTTTTACCTAAAAATTTAATTCTGAAATCCTCTATTTCAGCTGGATTTGTCGAATGGAAGTTTTTTACTTCCTCGATATATTGCTTGATTTGGTCAATCATAATTTTACTACCGTTTAAAAGACAAATTTAACAATTATTCACGTGAATAGACAATATTTAGGCGAGTTATTAGCCGATCGCTAGTTGATAAACGGATTAACGTTGTTTACTAAGCCCCAAAAGGATGTATTCCTCTTTTTTAGTAGGTTTTAAAAGTAGACCTTTCAAGAGCTTTAAGACCAACAAAAAATATGCGCTAACGAGCGGTTTTCTTAGCGGTGAGCGAGGGATTATACCATGATCCAAGTATAGGGGAGTGAATCTAAGAAAACCGATAAGCTTCGCTTAACTTATTTTTTGTTTTTAAACCTGTTTTGAAAGTAGACCTTTCAACAGCTTTAAAACCAAAAAATATGCGCTAACGAGCGGTTTTCTTAGCGGTGAGCGAGGGATTGAAGCTTTTGTTTGAGCTTTTGTGAAGTGAAACGAAACAAAAGCGAGTGCGGAAAGCCCGACGCTAATTTGTTGTTCTTGAAAACAATAAATTAGCGGCGCTCCCAAAAAACTCAATTCTTATCGAAATTTAATCGAAAAAACAGGAATAAAAAAAGCCCTTTCAGTTGAAAGGGCTTCTATAGAATGTATTTTGTAACTTAAACTAAAGGTCCACCTGCTAACAATTCTGGTGTAGCAAATTCTTCGAATTTTTTAAAGTTTTCTTTGAATTTAGCTGCCAGAGAACGAGCTTTCGCATCGTAGGCATCTGCTGAATCCCATGATGAAGCTGGATCTAATTTGTCGCTATCAACACCTGGCGCTGAAGTAGGAACTTCGAAACCAAAGTAATTGTTTTTAACGAAGTCAACGTGATCTAATTCGCCGTTTAATGCCGCGTTAATTACAGCGCGTGTATCTTTTAACGACATGCGTTTTCCTTGACCATTCCATCCGGTATTAATTAACCATACGTTTACACCACTTGTTTCTACTTTGTCGCTTAACATAGCCGCGTACTTGGTTGGGTGTAATGGCATAAATGGAGCTCCGAAACATGAAGAGAAAACCGTTTGTGGTTCTGTAACGCCTGCTTCTGTTCCTGCCACTTTCGATGTGTACCCCGAGATAAATAAATAGGCCGCTTGATCTGCATTTAATTTAGCAATTGGAGGGAAAACTCCGTAGGCATCAAAAGAAAGGAAGAAAATATTTTTTGGGTTTTTACCTACTGAAGGTACTGCAATGTTCTCGATAAAGTCGATTGGGTAACTAACACGGGTGTTTTCCGTTACAGAAGCGTTGGTATAATCAACATCTTTGGTTCCTTCGTGGTAAGCACAGTTTTCTAACAATGCACCTTCTTTAATGGCTCCGAAAATTTCTGGTTCACCTTCTGCAGAAAGGTTGATAACTTTAGCGTAACAACCGCCTTCGAAATTGAAAACCGTGTTATCTGCTGTCCAACCGTGTTCGTCGTCACCAATTAAGCGACGATTTTTATCGGCAGAAAGGGTTGTTTTACCGGTACCCGATAAACCAAAGAACATGGCTGTGTCTCCGTTTTCACCTGAATTCGCAGAACAGTGCATCGGTAAAGTATCTTTTTGTACGGGTAAAATAAAGTTTAGGGCAGAGAATACGCCTTTTTTCATTTCACCGGTATAACCGGTTCCACCGTTTAAAACGATTTTGCGTTTAAAGTTTAAAATAGAAAAATTGTGTGCACGTGTACCATCGATTGCTGGATCAGCAACGAAAGTAGGTGCATTAATAATGGTCCATTCTGGCGATCCAAAATCAGCTAATTCTTCTGCTGTAGGACGAATAAACATATTGTAAATAAATAAGTTTGCCCCTGGAGTTTCTGTAATCGCTCTAATTTTTGTTTTAAAACGGTCATCTGCACAAGCAAATGCATCACGAACAAAAACCTCACGGTTGCTTAAATGCTCAACAACTTTATTGTATAAAGCGTCAAATTTTTCAGAATCAAATGGAATGTTGATTGCTCCATCCCACCAAACTGCATCTTCGGTGATTTCGTCTTTTACAATAAAACGGTCTTTAGGCGAACGTCCTGTAAATTCCCCAGTTAAAAAGTTAACTGCGCCTGAAGATGTGATTTCTCCTTGTTCTTTTTCTACCATTGAATCGGTTAACACTTCTGGTGTTAACTGGTAGTGAATAGTGGAATTTTTTATTCCGTAAGCTGCCAATTCTATACTCATTTTAGTGATTTTATATGCTTAATTTAGATCTTTTTGTAAAAATATGTACAAATTTACAACAATTTTGCGTTTGTAAAATTTGACTTATGTCATTAACTTGAACGTTTTCAAGTGCGAAAAAAAACGATATATTCTACTGTTATTATGCATACATATAAAAAAAAGCTTGCATATCGCATAAGTTTTATATTTTTGCACTAGTTTACAACAATTAAAATTAGAAAATTATGTCTGATATTACATCAAGAGTGAAAGCGATTATCGTAGATAAATTAGGAGTTGACGAGAGTGAAGTTACTCTAGAAGCAAGCTTTACAAACGATTTAGGAGCTGATTCATTGGATACAGTTGAATTAATTATGGAATTCGAAAAAGAATTTGATATCCAAATTCCAGATGATCAAGCAGAAAAAATCGCTACAGTAGGTCAAGCGGTAACTTACATCGAAGACTTAAACAAGTAATAGTTCCTAACTTTATGGAATTAAAAAGAGTAGTAGTAACAGGTATCGGTGCCCTTACGCCAATCGGAAATACTTATCCAGAATTTTGGGAAGCATTAAAGAATGGCGTAAGCGGTGCTGCGCCTATTACGCTTTTTGACGCAACTCTTTTTAAGACACAATTTGCTTGTGAGGTTAAAAATTACTCGATAGAGGATCATTTTGACCGAAAAGAAGCGCGCAAAATAGACCGTTGTGCCCAATTGGGAATTGTAGCTGCAAGAGAAGCGATTAAACACAGTGGAATCTTAGAAGATTCTGATGTGAATAAAGAGCGTATAGGGGTTATATGGGGCTCTGGAATTGGAGGTATTAAAACATTTGAAGATGAAGTAAGCAGTTTTGCGACTGGGAACGGAATTCCTCGTTTTAATCCATTCTTTATCCCGAAGATGATAGCAGATATCACACCTGGCCATATTTCAATGGAATTTGGATTAATGGGACCAAACTATACAACCGTATCGGCCTGTGCCTCTTCTACCAATGCAATTATTGATGCTTTCATGTTATTACAACTTGGAAAAGCCAATGCCATTGTAACTGGAGGATCAGAAGCAGCCGTAACCGTGTCGAGTATTGGCGGATTTAATTCAATGCATGCATTGTCTACACGAAATGATGATCCTAAAACGGCTTCACGACCATTTGACAAAGACCGCGATGGTTTTATCATGGGTGAAGGAGGTGGATGTATCATCTTGGAAGAGTACGAACATGCAATAGCGAGAGGGGCAACCATCTATGCAGAATTAGTAGGCGGAGGCTTATCGGCTGATGCACATCACTTAACAGCACCTCACCCAGAAGGGACAGGCGCATTTAATGTGATGAAAAACGCTTTAGAAGATGCAGGAATCGAATTAACCGATATTGATCACATCAATATGCACGGTACATCGACTCCATTAGGAGACATTGCAGAATCGAAAGCGATTATTAAACTGTTTGGTGAACACGCCTATGATATTTTAATTAATTCGACCAAGTCGATGACAGGGCATTTATTAGGTGCCGCAGGGATTATTGAGGCAATTGCCGCCATAGGAACTGTACAGCACAACATCGTTCCTCCTACAATTAATCATTTTACGGATGACGAGAATTTAGACCCTAAAATAGACTATACATTTAATCATGCTAAAGAAAAAGAAGTGAATTACGCCTTGAGTAATACCTTTGGATTTGGAGGACATAATGCCTGTGTAGTATTTAAGAAGTATAAGTAATGTTTTTCCTAAATAAACTATTTTCTTTTAAAAAAAAGGAAACAAACGTTTCTAACGATCCATTTATTCTATTTTTAGTTGATGTATTGGGTTATACTCCTCAGAATACTGAGGTTTTTAAAGAAGCATTTACCCACCGATCAGCACAAAAAAAAGATAAAGATGGGAATAGTATCAATTTTGAAAGATTAGAATTTTTAGGAGATGCATTGCTTGGTGCTTCTTCCGCGGTTCATTTGTATAACCAAGCACCTGACCAACAAGAAGGTTACTTAACCAAAATGCGATCTAAAATTGTTTCAAGAAGACAATTAAACTCGATTTCCAAACAATTAGGGTTGCTGAGCCATTTAGAGCCTCAGAATAACCACGCCAATTTAGGTGAAGACGTCAATGGCGATTTGTTGGAAGCGATTGTGGGCGCAATTTATGTCGACCGAGGCACCGAGGCAGTTGAAGCCTTTATTAAAACAAAAATTATTGACCCTTATGCGGATTTATCGCGTTTAGAACACACCATTACCAGTCATAAATCATTGATTTTAGAATGGAGTCAAAAAACAAGAAATACGTTAAGATTCAATACGTTTGAAGAACAGAATGCCGAAGACATCCAAGTCTTTGTGTCTGTGATTCGGTTAAATGATAAAGTGATTTCGAAAGGCCGAGGAACGTCGAAGAAAAAGGCAGAAGAAAGCGCTTCTAAAAGAGCATATTACTCGCTACAAAAGAAAATAGAAAAAATTTAAACGAATGGCCGATTTCATTTTGTATGATGATTTTATTGATTTTCATTTAATCGGAATTAATTCATCATTCAAAATATCCAGTCAATTCATCTACCATTTAAACCTTCAATTTCAAACCCGATTTGAGCGCATAAACGATTTAGATATTCAGATTGACGGTCAATTGCACTACTTTTCGATTTATTATTGGTTTGACGAAGCGAATAAGCTAGATTATCATTTGATTAATAATCTTCCACTTGAAAGCCTTCAACCGCAAAAAGAAGTACATTTATACAAGCTTTTTCAAGACAATATTTGCCTCGTACCTCAATACGAAGAATGCAATTATGTCCTGAAAATTTCAGGTTTTGAAAATGAACTTCACTACCTTGAACTTCCTTTCAAGGAAAATGATTTTATAGATAAAATCATGATGCATGACATTGATACGATTAGTACAGCCGATCGCTTAGTGTTTTAACAAAAAACGTCTGTAAAAAAGAATGAATATGACTTACGATAAACAATATCTTAAAAAAACCAAAATTGTAGCAACTCTAGGACCTGCTACTGAAAGAAAAGAAGTAATCTTGGAAATGATGAAAAAAGGAACGGACGTTTTCCGTATCAATTTTTCACATGCAGACTATGAGGATGTAAAAAACAAGATTGAAATCATTCACCAATTAAACGAAGAATTTGGTTACAATACAGCTATTTTAGCTGATTTACAAGGACCAAAACTGCGTATCGGTAAAATGGAGCATGAAGATTTTGTAATTGAAGTTGACGAAATTCTAACATTTACAAGCGAAAACATTATCGGTACCAAAGAAAAGGTATTTATGACCTACCAAGATTTTGCAAAAGATGTACAGGTTGGGGAGAATATCTTAATCGATGATGGAAAATTAATCTTTGAAGTCATTGAAACCAATTTAACCGATACCGTTAAAGCGAGAACCATTCAAGGCGGACCTTTACGCTCTAAAAAAGGGGTGAATCTTCCGAATACTAAAATTTCATTGCCCGCATTAACCGAAAAAGATAAGCAAGATGCACAATTTGCCATTGATAACCGTGTCGATTGGTTTGCGCTTTCTTTTGTTCGTACGGCACAAGATGTTATTGATCTATCTGATTTAATTAAAGCGTCAGGGAATTTAAAAATTCCGATTATTTCGAAAATTGAAAAACCAGAAGCTTTAGAGAATATCGACGAAATCTTAATCGCCTCTGATGGACTGATGGTCGCTCGTGGTGATTTAGGCGTTGAAGTTCCTTTTGAAATGGTTCCGAAAGCACAAAAAGTGTTAATCGATAAAGCTAAATTAGCTCGTAAACCAGTTATTGTTGCTACACAGATGATGGAAACAATGATCGATAGCTTAACACCAACACGTGCAGAAGTATCGGATGTAGCGAATGCCGTATTTGATGGAGCTGATGCCGTTATGTTATCGGGGGAGACTTCGGTTGGTAAATACCCTATTCAGGTGATTGAAAAAATGACGAAAATTTTACAAACCGTTGAAGATGATTACCACATTAATGTACCAGAACATATGCCGTTAACAAAGAATGAACGCTTTGTAACCGATATTGTCTGTTATAATGCAGCGAAAATGGTGAAACAAACTGATGCCAAAGCGATTGCCACATTAACCTATTCGGGATATACCGCTTTCCAAATCTCTTCTCACCGTCCATTGGCTTATATCTTAGTCTTTAACCCAAGCGTTCGTATCAACCGTATGTTGAACTTGCTATGGGGTGTTAAATCCATTAACTACGACCCAAGAGATACCAGTACAGACCAAACGGTAACGGAAGTCAATATCTTGGCTAAAAACCATGGTTATGTAGAGTATGGCGATTATATTATTAATCTAAATGCCATGCCTGCGTTCGAAAAAGGAATTACCAATACATTGCGTATTACAACCGTATAATAAGTAACGAAGTTTCTTATAACGAATAAAAAACCCCGGATAGAAAATACTATTCGGGGTTTTTGTTTTCCATTTTTAAATAGAAGTCGCAGCAAAGCCCTTGATAAGCTGCTGTATATTGATGACGAGCTTCTTCAATAATCAACTCCTCTTCGATAATAAATTCTGGTTGTTTGAACGTAAGTTCTATTAAACAACGTTTAATGGGTGAATCTTGATGACCACGAACACTGCAGACTCGACCTGCAAACAGCTTGTTTAAAGCAGCTAAATACAGGAAGTGTGTTCGTGTATCAGAAGGGATAATAAAACACGCTGTGCCTTCTGGAGATAGCATAAGCGCAGTTCTCTCGAGCAACGTATCAAAAGATAAAGAATCTTGCTGTCTTGCATTCTTTCGGGCACTCCCCTCTACCCGATCATTGACCTGAAAAAAAGGGGGATTACTCACAATAAGATCATATGTTTTCCTAAAATCAAATTCTTGCAATGCCGTATGCATCACCTTGATTTGCTCGTTGAAGCACGAGATGGATGTGTTCTCTACGGCCTGTTCATAAGCCTCAGCATCCAACTCAATGGCGTCAATCAAAAGCTGACGATTGCGTTGAGCAAGCATAAGGGCCACCAATCCGGTTCCTGTTCCTATATCGAGCGCACTTATCGCATGATCCACTTTGGTCCAAGCCCCAAGAAGCACACCGTCTGTCCCTACTTTCATCGCTGTTTTATCTTGGAAAACAGCAAATTGTTTAAACTGAAAAGGTTTTCTAGGCATCATAAGGAATTTGCATGGTAAAAGTAGTTCCTACATTTTCAATGGATTCAAACTGAATGGTTCCATCGTAATCTTCAAGGATTTTTTTCACCATCGGTAAACCAATTCCCATTCCACTATTTTTGGTTGTAAATTTGGGGTTGAATATCACCGGTTGGATGTCTTCTGGTATGCCTTTTCCATTGTCTTGAACCGTTAAATAAACAAAATTATCTCTTAGTTCAATAGCGACTTTAATATTGGCTTTTCGGTCGGAAGGAACCGATTGTAAAGCATTCTTGGTCACATTATTGATCACCCGATTAAGGTATTGTTTATCAAAATACATCATTATCTCAGGTTGTTTATATTCGAAGTGAACGATGTCTTTCGGAAAAATGTACAAGGCATTTTTAATAATCTCAACAATATTAATCTTTTCATCTCGTCGGGTAGGCATTTTAGCAAAATCGGAAAAAGCCTCTGCAATAGCAGCAATGGTATCTATTTGTTGCAACAAAATTTTTCCAGTACGCATGGTTTTTTCTTTCAGATTTTCATCTGTTACATCAAACTTTCGCATTTGATTTTGAATCATTAACTTCATAGGTGTTAATGGATTCTTTATTTCATGAGCCACTTGCCTTGCAAAATCCCGCCAAGCCTCTTCCCGCTCAATTTGAGCGATTAATCTCGATTGCTCTTTTAATTTCAAAAGCATGGTGTTGTATGAATCGACCAAGACTTTAATCTCATCCTTTCCTTCGTATAAAATGGGTGAGTTATTGGCAATCATACCCGTATCCCGAATAAGATCCGCAAAAGACCACAGTTTTACCAGTGTTCGTTTGGTAACAATATATACCGCAATAGTCCCCACTAAAAGAATAATCCCAAAAGCTAAACCATAGCTTCCCAATAGCGTAAACATATCCTCTTGAAGGAATACATCATTGGTTTGATAAGGAAGGTTTAAAATGGCTACATTTTCACCATTGTAGTTTTTGATGTAGCTGAAGGAAGAATACACTTTCGATCCACTGGCGTCATCACTATCCTTGTGCATAATGATAAACTCATCCGATTTTTGTAATTTATCTAAAATTGCCTGAGGCAGTACTTCATAGGAAGCTTTCTCCACCTCTGTGGTCAACATTTTATTCCCCCGAAGATCGTAAATCACAATATGTAATTTGTTGATATCCGAGATTTCTAACAATTTATTTTCTAAAATGGGGTGAATATTGTCCTCAGTGGCATCACCAGGATATTTATCCAACTCATAATCGATTAATGCCAAAACAGCACTCTCCTTACGCTTTAAAATATCTTCATGATAGCGTTCTGTTTGATTATTAAAATGGTTCGCTGTGATCAAAAGAATTGAACCAGCCGTAAATAACAGAATCAAAAGCATGTTGAAAATAATTCGAACAGGTAATGAAAAGTTGTTTGTTTTCTGAATCATCTATTTTTGTAGTAAACGTTTGATGTATTTCCCTAAAATATCGAATTCTAAATTAACAGAATCACCTACTTTAGCGGCATGGAGATTTGTAAAAGACCACGTATACGGAATAATAGCGACCGAGAAGGCCCCCACTTTACTATCGACAACGGTTAAACTAATTCCATTGACACAAATCGATCCTTTTTCAACCGTTACATTCCCCGAAGTTTCTTCATCATAGCCAATCGTTACAAGAAAACTCCCTTGTTCATTCTTGATGCTTTCAATACGTCCTACTTGGTCTACGTGTCCTTGAACAATATGGCCATCGATTCGTCCATTAAACTGCAGACAACGCTCCAAATTAACCACACTATTCTCTTGCAGTTCCCCTAAGTTTGTTTTGGTCAATGTTTCCTTTACCGCTGTAACTTGATAACGATTTTCTTCGATGGCTACCACCGTTAAACAAACGCCATTGTGCGCTACACTTTGATCTATTTTTAATTCAGGCGTAAAGGGCGATTCTATCCAAAAATGAAGATTATCCATTTCTTGATCAATTTTTTTCACTGTCCCTACACCCTCAATAATACCTGTAAACATGTTTTTTTAATCTTTTTTATAGACTTAAATGTACTAAATATAATTTATTATCTTCTACCAAAGACAAAAGGGTTGACGTTAGCCAACCCTTTTGCATATATGCTTTATAAAAGTCGATTACTCAACGGTAACCGATTTCGCTAAATTACGCGGTTGATCTACGTTTTTCCCTAATTTAACGGCAATCCAATACGATAATAATTGCAATGGAATAGCGGCTAAAATTGGCGTAAATTCTTCTGCGGTTTCTGGAATAAAGATGTGGTCATCTGCCATCGCAATAACTTGTTCATCTCCTTCGTTAACAACCGCAATAATACGAGCGCTTCTCGATTTAATTTCTTGAATATTAGAAACTACTTTTTCGTAATACCCTCTTTTTGTTGCAATAACAATAACAGGCATATTTTCATCCAACAAGGCAATAGGACCATGCTTCATTTCTGCAGCAGGATAGCCTTCCGCATGGATATACGAAATCTCTTTTAACTTTAATGCTCCTTCTAAAGCCGATGGGTAATTGTATCCACGACCTAAATAAATCGCATTGCGATTGTCTTTGTATTTTTCAGCAATCGCTTCAATCTTCCCTTCGCAATCGATTAAAATCTTCTCAACCAATTCAGGAATACGATCCAATTCACGGGTTAAAAGGTTATACTTCTCATTGCTAAGTTCACCGTTCTTTTTACCTAATTTTAAAGCGATAAGCGATAAAATAGTTAACTGAGCAGTAAATGCTTTGGTAGAAGCAACACCAATTTCAGGGCCAGCATGCGTATAAGCTCCAGCGTCAGTAATACGAGCAATTGAAGAACCAACAACGTTGTTAATTCCAAAGATGAATGCTCCTTTCTCTTTCGCTAATTTTAAGGCGGCTAATGTATCGGCTGTTTCCCCTGATTGAGAAATCGCGATTACCACATCATTTTTCTTGATAATTGGGTTACGGTATCTAAATTCTGAGGCGTATTCGACTTCAACCGGAATACGGGCAAAATCTTCAATCATGTATTCGGCAACAAGACCAGCATGGTAAGAAGTTCCACAAGCAACAATAATAATACGTTTTGCTTTAAGGAAACGTTCTTGGTTATCCCAAATCCCAGCCATTTTGATGATTCCTTCATCCACTAAAAGACGACCACGCATGGTATCTCTAATTGAACGTGGTTGTTCATAGATTTCTTTCAGCATAAAATGCTCATACCCTCCTTTTTCAATAGCCTCAATATTCAATTGTAATTCTTGAATATCCAAAGAAACAGGTTCGTTATTATGAATGGTGTGAATAGCAACTTCTTCTCCTAAGCGGATTGAAGCCATATCTCCATCTTCTAAATAAATCGCATCTTTTGTAAATTCAATAAATGGTGAAGCGTCAGAAGCGATAAAAAATTCATCTTTTCCAATACCAATAGCCAATGGACTTCCTAATCGAGCCACAACAATCGTGTCTGGATCTTGGTTGTCTAAAACGGCAATGGCATAAGCACCCACCACCTCATTTAAAGCAAGGCGAACAGCATCTCTTAAATTCAAGTTTTGCTCCTCTTGAAACAGTTGAATAAAGTTCACTAAAACTTCCGTATCGGTATCACTTTGGAAAGTGTATCCTTTTTCAATCAATAATTTTTTGATTGATTCGTAGTTTTCAATAATCCCGTTATGCACAAGAACAATACGTCCATTATTTGATAAATGCGGATGAGAGTTTACATCATTGGGAACACCATGTGTAGCCCATCGCGTATGTCCAATTCCAATGGTTGGAGTTTGATCAATAGAAGTTGATTTCTCTTCTAAGTCCGAAACTTTTCCTTTGGTTTTCACTAATTCGAATCCCTTTGGGGTTGATAATACGATTCCTGCACTATCATATCCGCGGTATTCTAATCTTTTTAATCCATTAATAATAATTGGATATGCTTCTCTGCGTCCGATATAGCCAACGATTCCACACATGTTTTTTTATATTTTAAGTCGTTATTTAGAAGTGTAATATACAATTAACTTCAATTTTTTCTCTAGGTTTTCAGTTTTATTTCCGTGTAATACAACTCGGTAAGGATTTGAAATACGATCATTTCTATGCGGATTCAATGAAAGTATTGAACTTTGATCTTTCGGATTCATTAAGAAATTACCCATTGTTACAACCATTTCTTGATCGGTATAGACATCTCCTTTTTCAACGATACTTTTAATATGCTTCGTAATATCTAATGTGTAATGGTTTTTATCCTTGTTAAATGGATTAAAATGAACCGAGTAAGGGTAGCTATTAGGGAATTCGCTCACATCAGCAAACATTCTATTAACGGCTTTACCATCGTCTTTATAGTTATTCCATCCTAGAATATAGGGCGCTTTAGGGAAGCTATGAGTTTCATCGATATAGAACTGAATCTTAGCCCCTACGATGGCCCAATTCTTCGCATTAGCGTCACGCTTCAATTGATCTAGCTGCTCCTTGATGATTCGAATGTTTACACGATCTCCACTCATTCCTCTTAAGTATAAACGTGAAGAGCCGTTCACAGGATCTGCATTGGTGTAGCTATTTAAATAAGCCTGTCCAGGGTTTGTGTTAGAAATCTGACTGATTTGTACATTGGATCCTGGAGTAGGGGTCCACATAGTGGTAAAAGCAAAATTAGTTGCCGCTGAAACGCGAGGAGTATAATCTTTTTGACCCTCTTTTATTGGTGTAGGGTTATCAGCACTGTAATGCATTACTGCACTCATAGATCCTGGATTAAACTTCACCAAGAATCCTTTTTGATCTTCGACAGATAATTCTAAGCCTTTAATTACACGACGAATAAAGGTTGCATCATCGCTTAATAATCCCGTATTTTCATTTGCGATAATCTTGTCTTGAAAATACTGATTACTTAATCTAATTTTGTAACCAATAGGCTCCGTATAAACATCGGTTAACGTTTTATCTTTTCCTTTTACTTTAATCGTAATATTCTCTATAGTAGACCCTAAAGTTCCCGTTCCAATGACAGCAGAATTTGTTTCAATAACATCATCATTCGATTTTAAAGGATTAGAATAATAGGCTTTATCCGTATAAAGAACTTTATCGATGTCACGAACATTCAATTTCATGGTTTGATCCTTGTTTCCGTAGATTGAATCAACCGTTATTGTGCGACGGATCTTAATCGTATCTTTTGATTCAGGTTCATCATCAGGCGCCTTATAAACTATAATTGTGTCGGTCTTAATACTTTCTTTCGTATTTTTATAATACACTGGAATTGTTAGCGTAACCGAATCCACTTGAGGGTTTTTACCAAACTTAGGATTCATTGTTATCATTCTAACTTGACTATATAACTTAGATTCTGTTTTACCAAAAACATTGTCTTCGTATACACCAAGAATGGCATTATCAAGCACTGTTTGATCTGATCGCAAAGAATCTGTATTGACGTTGTACGCAATTAAATCCAGTTCTAGTTTATTTCCTACACCTTCACCTCCAGTAATATTATCACCAAATTTTAAGGCTTCTTCTTCACAAGAAACAAAAGTTCCCATTCCTATTGCGCATACCAAGGACACGGTCAGGATATTGAATATTTTTTTCATCTATTGTACTATACAATTAGTTAGCGTTGATTACTTCTTCTAAGTAAAAATTATTGTAAACTTCTTTTGTTTCTTCTTTATCGCAATAATCTAAGAGTGGAATATTTTTTTCCTCCATATACAAACGCACATCTTCTGGAATTTTTTCTTCTCCTTTAGCTACCGCATCCGCATAGACCAAAGATGCTTGAATCATTCCTAAATGAGTGGGTTCTGCAAGAAATTCCTTTACATCTTCTTCCACCTGATCAAAGGTTAATTTTTCGACCATTGTAGGGTCTAAACTTCCATTAAATCCATTATCAAAGAGAGATACAACTACCTTTGCCTCCTGAAAAAACGGATCATCCGCATAGTATTTCTTCAAATACAAAGGAACTAAACTCGACATCCATCCTAAAATATGAACAACATCGGGTTTCCAATTCAACTTTTTCACGGTCTCTAGAACACCCTTCGCAAAGAAAATGGCGCGTTCATCATTATCAGGACACAGAACATTATCAGCGGTAGAATACACTTCCTTACGCTTGAAATACTCCTCGTTATCGATAAAATAAACTTGCAATCTTTCGCTGGGCACAGAAGCCACTTTGATAATCAACGGCTGATCTAAGTCGTTAATTATCATATTCATACCTGAAAGTCTAATTACTTCATGTAATTGATGTCTCCTTTCATTTATTACCCCAAAACGAGGCATAAAAATACGCACGTCGGCACCATTGCTTTGCATAAGCTTTGGTAATTCTAACGCTTGAGAAGCCATCGGATTTTCAGGAAAGTATGGTGTCATTTCTGATGTAACATATAATATGCGCTTTCCTTCCATAATAATCTTTACTGTTTTCCTAATGAATAAATAAGACACAAATTTACGAAATTTTGTTGATATATTATTTGCTTATAGTAGCTTTGCCCAATTATTTAGTTTTTTTTAACATCATCAACGTGATTATATTTAACGAAAGAAAGAAATTAACGCCGTATATTAAGACGTTAAAGAGTCAACAAAAAACAATTGGTTTTATCCCTACAATGGGCGCTTTACACCAAGGACATATCTCACTGGTTAAAGCTTCAATTGCTCAAAATGACTACACAATCGTTAGTATTTTTGTTAATCCAACCCAGTTTAATAACCCCGAAGATTTACAAAAATACCCACGAACCGAATCAGAAGATGTTCAGCTCTTAACCGACTATGGTTGCGATTTTGTCTATTTACCCTCGACAGAAGACCTTTACCAACCTGGAGAAGAAGCGAAAAAATATGATTTCAATGGCTTAGATTTAGTCATGGAAGGCCAATTCCGTCCAGGGCATTTTGATGGCGTTGCCACCATTGTTTCAAAGTTAATTAAAGCCGTAGATCCTAGCCGAATTTATTTTGGCGAAAAAGATTTTCAGCAAATTCGTATTGTTCAAGAAATGGCTAAACAAGAAGGCTTGGACGTAGAAATAGTTCCTATGCCGATTCATCGTGCAGAGAACGGCCTTGCTCTCAGCTCTAGAAATACGCGTTTAACGCCCAAAAATCTCGACTTATCGCCTCAACTTTACGCCATACTGCAACAAGCTGTACAACAAAAAAAGCAAGGCCAAAATCCGGCTCAAGTCAAGCAATTTGTAGAACAAGCCATCGAAAATTCGCCTTTTGAATTAGAGTATTTTGAAATTACCGATGAAGAAAATTTAAATACACTGCATGTATTTTCAGATAATATTCCAGCCCGTGGTTTTTTAGCTATTTATGCTGGCGATATTCGACTGATCGATAACATTCAATTTTAAAATATTTAAAATATATTTGCATAGAAATAAACCAATTGCCCTTTCGAATACGAAAAGCAACCAATTTTGAAAAAATGATGATAGAAGTTTTTCACGCGAAAATTCACCGCGTTAAAGTAACAGACGCTAAATTAAACTACATTGGAAGTATTACCATCGATGAAGATTTAATCGACGCTGCAAACATGGTCGTGGGTCAAAAAGTACAAATCGTTGTACAAGAAAATGGTGAACGATTTGAAACGTACATTATCAAAGGAAAGCGAGGAAGCGGAGAAATTTGCTTAAACGGTCCTGCTGCTAGACGTGTACAAGTTGGTGACACCCTTATTATTATTACCTACGCTATGATGGATCTAGAAGAGGCTAAAACCTACCAACCACGTATCGTTTTTCCTAACGAAAACAACCTGTTAGATTAACAGAACTTATACAACCAACTATGAAGAGTAAACTGAAACAATCACTCTTTATCATTTTTGCTTCATTATTAGCCGTCTTTTTTGTCGGGTTAACAGTGAAGCAAATTGATTTAAAGAGCATGAAAGAAACCCTAAGCCACACCAATTTCTTTTGGGTCTTCTTCTCCATGGCACTCAGCATCGTTACCTACTGGATTAGAGCCTCACGATGGAGTTTACTCTTAAAACCCATGGGCTATCCAACCAAACTGAGCAGTAATTTTTGGGCCATCGCATTTGCTTACTTCATGAACTTAACCATTCCGCGAAGCGGGGAAGTAGCCAGGGCAACAACCCTTTATAAAATGGAAGGAGTCCCTTTTGAAAAAGGATTTGGTTCCATTGTACTCGAGCGTGTAATCGACCTACTTTGTTTAATTTTACTTTTAGGCTTAACCGTTATTCTAAATTACGAGATTTTTCTAAAATTCCTCGAATTGGGTCAACTGGAAAACGCGAACTCAACTACGGTTCAGACCAAATCGTACACCGTATATTACATCGTTTTAGTCCTAATCGCAATTGCTCTATTTAGTGCAGTAATATTCCGTAAGAAGATTGCTCAATTAAATCTATACGCTAAGATAAAAACCTTTTTATCGGGATTGTGGGAAGGAATACTATCCATTTCTAAACTCGAAAAAAGAGGGCAATTTATAGGCTATTCCCTGGCCTTATGGATCTGTTATTTCTCCATGACCTATATGGTATTCTTTGCCTTTCCAGACACCCACCAATTCACACCAGCTGATGCCTTATTTTTACTAGTTGCAGGTTCATTGGGAATGATTTTACCCGTTTCAGGAGGTCTTGCCTACCCCTATGCGATTTCCATAGCTTTCGCAGCCATCACGCTTACTAAAATGGGAAATGCTGAAACAGGTAGAACAATCGGAAATTACTTCGGTTTAATTCTCTACTTAGCTCAAATTATTTCCATGATTACATTCGGCTTAATTTCTATCTTCTTTATCTCACGAAACAAGAAAAAAGTAGACGAATAATTGGGCGGCCGCTACGCGCCGGGCTATCCCTGCCGCAGAGCCAAGTTCTAAAAATTTAATAAAATAGATCTTAGATTTAAGATAGAAGATTATAGATAAAACACGGCTTGACTTAAAGTATTCATTACCTTAAATTTAAACTCATCTTAAAACCACTAACATCTAACTACTAATATCTAATTACTAATATCTAATAGTCCAAGTACTAACCACCACCTACGACTGAAACAACTTTCGGTAAATATCCTCCACTTTAGAAACACGAACAATGCGAATACCGTGGTCCGTATCTTTAATTTTATTGTACTTGGAAATAAAAATCACATCAAATCCTAATTTTTCGGCCTCAATAACCCGTTGCTCAATCCGGTTGACAGCCCTAATCTCTCCGCTTAACCCCACTTCACCCGTAAAACAACAATTATCGGGTACAGCCGAATCTTCACTCGACGATAAGATGGCCGCCACAACAGCTAGGTCAATTGCAGGATCATCGACCCGAATTCCACCCGTGATATTTAGGTAAACATCTTTCATATTGAGGCGAAAGCCCGCCCGCTTTTCCAAAACAGCCAATAACATATTCAAACGTTTGGCATCAAAACCAGTTGCCGTTCGTTGTGGCGTCCCATAAACAGCTGTACTTACCAAAGCCTGAATTTCAATTAACATCGGTCGAACCCCCTCCAGCGTCGCCGCAATTGCATTTCCACTCAAAGCTTCATCTTTTTTGGTAATTAACACTTCCGACGGATTGGTTACTTCACGTAAACCACTCCCCTGCATTTCGTAGATGCCAATTTCTGCCGTAGAGCCAAAGCGATTTTTATTCGCTCGTAAAATACGGTACACATGGTTTCTATCGCCTTCAAACTGTAAAACAACATCAACCATATGCTCTAAGATTTTAGGACCAGCAATAACACCTTCTTTGGTTATATGCCCAATTAAGATAATGGGGGTATTGGTCTCTTTGGCATACTGAATAAGCTCGAAGGTGGTTTCTCGAATTTGAGAAATACTCCCAGGCGATGATTCTACATGCGGAGTTTGGAGCGTTTGCACCGAATCCACCACAATTAATTGGGGTTTGATCTCTTTGGCGTGTGCAAATATTTTTTGCGTATTGGTCTCGGGTAAAACAAAGCATTGATCCGATTCGATTCCAATTCGCTCTGCCCTTAGTTTAACCTGACTAACACTTTCCTCACCAGAGACGTATAAAATCTTAATGGTATCTAGTTTCAAGGCTATTTGAAGCATCAATGTCGACTTTCCAACTCCTGGCTCACCTCCTACCAAGATCACCGAACCAGGGACGATCCCCCCGCCTAAAACCCGATCGAGTTCTTGGTTTTTAGTCGAAATCCGAATTTCACCCAAGGGGCTCACCTCGCGTATATTCAAGGCATACGTCTTTTCAGACTTTGATGACGAATCTTTCCACGTTTTTTTTTCTTCACCTTTGTCGACGATTTCTTCGGCAATGGTATTCCATTCGCCACAGCTTTTACACTGCCCCATCCATTGACTGGTTTGGGTACCACAGTTTTGACAATAAAAGGTTGTTTTCGTTTTAGCCATAGCGGAATTGTTTCCAACAAAATTACACATTCAGTACGACAATAGATGACATTACAAAATAAATAATCGGATGAATAATGAGATAAAATTAACATTTTAACGCCTAACGTTAATCCCGAGTTAATTCTTGAAATACAATTCGTTAATGGTTTATTTTCGTACACAAATTAACCCACTGTGAAAATTATTACTTTTTTATTTCTAATGGCCTCTGGCTTACCCCTCTTTGCTCAGTCTATCCTTATATCAGGCAAAGTGGTTATCGACTTTCCTATCGAAGGCCAGAATTCCGTCAATAAAATTCAGGTGGTTAATAACAATAGTTATGCAAAAACGTCGACTTCAGAAGATGGGCTTTATTCTATTCGGGTCGTTGAAAATGATGTGCTTGTTTTTTCAAGCGAATGGTATATAGAACGGTCGATTAAAATAACCAAAACAATGATAGAAAAAGGCTTTCTGACCATTCATTTAGAACCCGAAGTCATTGAATTGGCCGAGGCTAAAATTCATAATTTGTCGAAAAACTTAAAGGATAATATTGTTATAAAGGATGATCCGTTAGATCAGGTTTACCGGAATATGGGCATTGACCCCGAGAAACGTTTTATGAAAATAAACATTAATCAGACCTCTTCACTCTCTGGTGGAATGCTAGGCACAATTGCTCTAATTACTGGTCAATACAAAAAGGATAAACGCCGATTTGACTATTTTAAAAAAGTGGATGAGTTAAATGGGATTATTTCGTTTTACACCAAAAGTTATTTCACCGAGACCTTGAAAATACCCGAAGGTAAAGTGTATGAATTTGTGGATTGGGTTTACCATGAGAAAAAATTAAAACCCTTAGCCCAAAAAAGAGCCTATGAAGAAATGAGTATACTTTTGGAGAAATACGCTTCAGAATATCTGGCTAAAAGTGAGGGAAGTCGTTAGTGGTTAGAAATTAGATGTTAGTGGTTTTAAGATGAGTTTAAGGTAATGAATGCTTTAAGTCAATCCGTATTTTATCTATAATCTCCTATCTTAAATCTTTTAAACCCTAAACGCCAAGTTATAAACATGTTCGCTATCGAACATGTTTATAACTTGGCTTTGCGGCAGGGATAGCAGCGGCATCCTTTGCTGCCCCCGAAATTTTCAATCAACCTTTGATGTTCTTGCAGCAAAGATAGAGCGAATAGCCCGGCGCGTAGCGGCCGCCCATATATATTTATTTTATAATACTCAACATATGTTTAACTATTCTCTCACAAGCTTTACCATCACCATAGGGATTATGAAGTTCTCTCATTTGATTATAGCGATCTTTATTTGTTAATAAAGCCATTGTTTCTTTCACAATTTTTGTTTTGTCTGTCCCAACCAATATTACTGTACCTGCTTCAACTGCCTCTGGGCGTTCTGTACTTTCTCTCATTACCAGCACAGGTTTCCCTAAGCTTGGTGCTTCCTCTTGTACACCACCTGAATCTGTTATAATAAGGTAACAACGGTTCATTAGCCACACAAATGCAGGGTAAGACAAAGGATTAATTAAAAAAATATTATCAATTGCAGATAAGATTTCATAAACAGGTCCTTTTACATTTGGATTTAAATGAACAGGATAAACAATTAATACTTCTGGATGATTAAGGGCAATCTCTTTTAAACTTTCGCAAATCTGTATAAACCCATCTCCGTGATTTTCTCGTCGATGACCCGTTACCAAAATAATCTTTTGATTCGCTTGAGTTAATTTCTCTAATTGATTGATTTCTTGATTTTTTAAGTTACTTACACGATTAGAGCTTTCTAAAAGTGCATCAATTACTGTATTTCCCGTAACTAGGATTGAAGATTGATCTATATTTTCTAAGCGTAAATTTTGGGCAGAAGCCTCCGTTGGTGCAAAATGTATATCAGCAATACGCCCAGTTAGTTGTCTGTTTATTTCCTCTGGAAAAGGGGTTCTTTTATGATGTGTTCGTAAACCTGCTTCAATATGACAAATTTTAGCTCCACTATAAAAAGCAGCTAAAGCTGCAGCCATACTGGTTGTGGTATCTCCATGTACATAAACATAATCGGGATTGAAATCCTGTAAAACAGGCTTTAATCCTTGAATTATATCAGCGGTTAATGAATACAGATCTTGACCCGGTTTCATAAGATTTAAATCATAATCTGGAACAATCTCAAAAAATTCAAGTACTTGATCAAGCATTTCACGGTGTTGGGCTGTAACACAAACACGTGTCTCAAAAAAAGCATACTTCTGAAATTCCTTAATTAAAGGGGCCATTTTTATTGCTTCAGGCCTAGTACCAAAAACAATAAGTTGTTTAGTTGACATGGTTTATAGTTTATAACTGGACAACAAATGTACTTAAAATAGATTCATTAATTATACGTTACTTTTTTCTATTTTCAATTTCTTGACGCCGTTCCTGCATGGCTTTTCGTTCGTCATCGACAGGAATGAATGGGATTGTTTCAAAGGCTTGGCCTATGATCCATGTTTCGTCCATATCCCACATAGCACGTACCTTAATCGGGTTGGGATAGATATAAACGGGTTCGGGTTGTAATTTTTTTAGGAAATCGCCCGTATCCCATAAACCGTTTTCATTTTCGTCGACTAAAATTCGTAAAACGTATTCGTTGGGAATTAGCCCTATAAAATCGAATAGATTAGCACCGGGTTTAGCCTTTATTTCTTTGATTAAGGGGTAATCTTTGGCCTTTTTATACAACTGAATAAGAAATGGTTTTGTTGGGGCATTGGTTAAACGAATCTTTAAATTTCCGAAATCTTCTCTTCCACCTCCTGTAATTATAAGAGCGACCGTATCATTGGTTTTTCCTGTGATATCGTAAATCGCCTTGGGAAAAATATTTATTTCGTACTTCTCGTCGATATTTTTCTGAAAATCGAAACGAATGAGTTGTTTATTCACCGAGTCTATTTTGGCCGTAAAAGGTAAGGCAATAGAATCTTTAAAGATATTGATCAGGGCTGGGTTGATTTTATCTACGGGCGCTGAGACCATCATCTGATAATCGTTGACTGGAATGAGTTTTCCTTCTAGATTACTTTTAACCGTCATTTCGGTTTTTTTCAGCAGATTGGTGTACAATACACTTACCGTATCGGTTTTATCTTGGTGGGTTAAAAGAAAACGTAATCGCTGTGATTTCCCCTCAATAGAATCAACACTTGGGTTAAACCAAAAATTGATGGAGTCTTTCGACTGAAACGAATGGATAGCCGCTGTTTTGAAATCTTTGGTCAACGGCTTTACATCAACATCGGTGGTTGATCCTTGGGTTTTAAAAACAATATGGCCATGGCCTTTTTGCTCGGATTTCGTTACGCGATAGGCTGGTTTTTGCTTGAATAATTTTAAGTTGATCTGTGTATTTTCTGTTAATACCAACGGTTCTTCTTGAAAGGCAAAGTCTTCTTTTCCGTAATCGAATAGCACATTTTCTACTTGATCATCGAAGGCAATAACTTTATAACTTCCTGGAGCGAGGTAATTTAAATTATACGTCCCGTCTTCTTTGGCCCTTGCAATGTAATAGGGCTTTTTTTGGAGCACGATACTATCGTTGTATTTATCATCTGTTTTATATAGGCCGACCAATATTTTTGTCGGTTGATCGAAATTATAAGCACTTGTAATTCTTCCAGAAACCGATAAGGAATCGATATAAGCGCCTGTTGAAAAGACATAATTAAAATTGGATAAGGGATTCCCTTCATTGAAGTCTTGGATCGCGTTTCCAAAATTAAAACTATAGGTCGTATTGGGTAACAAGGGTTCTGTAAGCTTTATTGACAGACTCCTTTTAGCCATGGCCATAGGGGTTACAATAGGAGTTTTCTGAAAAGGAGGCGATATAACCACTTGTTTATTGTAGTCTTTTAGAAGAATATACTCATCGAAATCGAGTAGTATTTCTTTAATATTCACATCAACATTGGTAGACAAAGTATCTGGAAATGCGCGGATGAAACCTGGAGGCGTCTCATCTCTAACTCCGCCAGAAGGCGTTCCTTGTCGTGCACAGCTCACCACCACCAAGATGGTTGCTAAAATTGCTGAAAACCGTAATGTATACTTCATGGGCGCAAGTTAATAAAAAACAAAATTAGTCTGCATAAGCAATTGTAAGAACACTGATTTTTATTTGATTCTGATTTTTAAGCTGATGAACAGCACTGCTGATGGTTGCACCCGTGGTTAAAATGTCGTCTATTAAAAGATAATGTCCTTTTGGAAGGGCCTGTTTTAAGGCAAATGCATTGCTTAATGCATTTAACCGGAAATTTCTATCTCGCGAGACAAGGGATTGGATGTGTTTGGTGCGCTCTAGAAATTGAGGCAAATAAGGCCTTTTATGATTTTCAGCAATAGCCTTTGCAAAGGGTTCAACTTGGTTGTAACCCCTTTTCTTCAATCGCTTCGGGTGTAAAGGCATAGGAATTACACCATCGATATGCTGAATATCTTGAACAAATAATTCCGCTAAAGAGGCTCCAATCTCAGAACGGTTTCTGTATTTCATCTCGTGAAGAATTTGTTGAATAAGCTGATTGGATTTAAATATACATAAGGCCGTAGCCGCCTCTACTGGACAAAGTAAATTTAATGCACGAAAAACTGCGTTTGACTGGTTGAGTTGCCAATGCGTATAGGTCAATTGGTTAAGACATGGAACGCAAAGAAACTGATTGGATTGAATAACATCTTCACAACCAATACAGCGCATGGGGAAAATTAAATCGATGAAAGAATTTAGGATTGATTTGATTTCCATTACCTTTGCATTTAAATTGATACGCATAAATTTAATGAAAACCATACGACTTACAAAATCATTTACGTTTGAAACGGCTCATGCTTTATACGGTTACGATGGAAAGTGTAAAAACATCCATGGCCATTCGTATAAGCTTTATGTAACAGTGAAAGGTCGCCCTTCTGAAGACACCAACGATGTAAAATTAGGAATGGTGATGGATTTTGGTGATTTAAAAGAGATCATTAAACATAAAATTGTTGATGTTTTGGATCATGTCATCTTACTGAATGCCAATTCACCGCACAAAACATTGGGTGAAAAATTAACCGAAGAAGGCCATCAGGTATTGATGACCGATTACCAACCTTCCTGTGAAAACATGATTCTTTGGATGGTTGATGTTATACGTCCACGTCTACCAGAGCACATTTCTTTGGTGGCTATCAAACTACACGAGACTGAAAATTCTTATGGCGAATGGCTAGCGGAGGACAACCAATAACCATTGAATTGACCGCGGGGAAAAAAGCCTATTTTTCCTCTGACCACCATTTTGGTGCTCCAAATCCAGCATCGAGCTTGGTGAGAGAGAAACTATTTGTGAAATGGCTGAACGAAATTAAGCCCGATTGTGGTGTCTTATTTCTAGTCGGTGATTTATTCGACTTTTGGTTTGAATACCGTTATGTGGTGCCTAAAGGCTTCGTAAGAGTCTTGGGGAAATTGTCTGAATTCGCCGATGCGGGTATTCCGATTTACTTTTTTGTGGGTAACCATGACTTATGGATGAAAAATTATCTCGAAGAACAATTAAATGCAGTGGTTTTTAGAGATAAAAAAGATTTTATAATCAATGGGAAAGAATTTTTCATTGTCCATGGGGATGGAAAAGGACCTGGTGACATGGGTTATAAACGCATGAAAAAAGTTTTTACCAATAAAATTTGTCAGTTTTTATTCTACTGCCTGCATCCAGACTTAGCGATGTGGTTAGGATTAACGATTTCCCAAAAGAATAAAATGATTTCGGGTGCGGAAGACATTCACTTTCTAGGGGTGGATGAAGAATGGTTAATTCAATATTCGCATCGGCAGTTAGCGCGCAAGCCCTACGATTACTTGGTATATGGACATCGCCATTTACCCATGGAGATTGACCTAGGTAACGCGAAACACATTAACCTAGGCGACTGGATTGACTACTTCACCTATGCCTCTTTCGATGGGGATCATTTTCTGTTAGAAACTTACCTCGGTAATCAGGGAGAAGAATCGAGGGATACGATCATAAAAATTATAAATCAATAGACAGACGATATAACTCCATAACATTCCCTCTTTAAACCAATTCATTCGGCCTTTATTGGTCGTCATGAAATGGGTAAAAACAATCATTAAACTAAACGTCATAAACGCCAAATACGAATCGTTATTTCCACCGTATAAAATATAGGTTACAATTAAGGCGATAAAGATGGAATACAGTAAGAAAAATACGCGTTTTAATGGTCCAGAAAGCTTCGTTAGATTGCTTATATGGTTGACCACCGCTACACCCAAGAAAATAAGAACCGGAATTAAAAAAATTTGTTTGATCTCGGGCTGAAAATAGTCGAACTGCATTTGGTTCACATAAAAATCGACTAAGAAATCGTATCCCATTAAGAAACTAACTTGTAAAGCCGCAAGAATAGGAACTAAAAATCCTAAGATAGCCAGTAAAAAGATTAATGAATCAATAGATCGTAAAGTTAGAAAATAAGCAAATATTACAACTCCTACAATAATTAATGGGGGGTTTAAAAGAACGGCAAAACCTAAAAACACACCGATATCAAAGGCTGTGTTTCGATCTTCTTTTTCTACTTCAAAATATAATAATTCGGCTGTTATATAGGTCATTAAAAGTAAACTACCCGCAATCTTATAATCGATTAAGCCATCAATAAATGGCATAATCCAGAGGATATAGAAAAAAGAAGGATAAGATGATTTGGAAATCAGATCGTTTTTCTGATCGATATACCCTACATAAATAATGGTAAGCGCCGTAAGGGATAGGCCAATAAGTTGTAAATAACTAAAATCAATTGACTTAAGATTAGTCAAACCAAGCAGGGAAAACAGCAGAATGACAAAAATCTTAATAAATATATTCTTTTTCGCAAGTAGATTAACTAACATTTCATTAACTTTGTTGCAAATTAAGCAATAAACTAGGATATGGGATTAATAACTGATTTATTTTTTGCGATTGGTAATTTTTTCAAATGGACGTTTGAAAATTTATTGGAGCCAATTGGATACTGGTCTGGATGGATATTTACAATCATCGGGATTGGATTACTACTTTGGTGGTTGAAACAATTGTTACATTTCGGAAACGATAATGAGAAAAAATACAACGGGTGGTAATTTGATCATCTTTTTAAGAAATATTTTCTAAAAGCCTCAGTAATTGAGGCTTTTTATATATTCCACTTTTCTCTATATTTTTTTAAATAAAGCTTTTATCTTTAATCAAAATTTTTAAACTACTATGAGTAATCCACCAAATAACAATCAAGAAATTGATTTAATCTATTTATTCAAAAAAATTAAAGCGTTTTTTAAATCAATCGGTTATTCAATCTATACATTTTTTAATTTTTTATATGCAAAAAAAATAATAATTCTATCCATCGCATTTATGTCAGTTGTAATTGGTTATGGAATTGATCGTATGAATAGTAAAAAATTAAAAACTGAACTAATTGTTACCCCTAACTTTCAGAGCATAGATTATTTGTATTCAGAGGTTGATAATTTTAAAAGTAATAATAATGAAGGTATATTTAAAGACTTAATTTCTATAAAAGTAGAACCTATAGAGGATTTTTATGGTTTTATGCAAGATAAAGACAATCTTGAAACTTTTAAGATTATGGCTGAAAATGGAATAAATAAAAATAAAATAATAAACGATAAATCTTTATCGAAAAATTATAAAAACCATGTGATAACCATTACAACGAAAGACGGAAAAAATACGGAAAAGATTGTTAGCAATGTAATGAAGGTTTTAAATCAGAAAAAATATTACGCAGATCGTCAGAAAGTAGAGAGAGCTAATTTAATTGAAAGTAGAAAACAATCCCTTATTTCTATTAACCAAATCAATCAAATACTCAATCAAATTGGAACTGGAAACCTACAACAAACATCGAATGATATTAGTATAAATTCTTATGATAAATTATCGGATTTACTCAATGCAAAAACTCATTATTTAAAAGAAATTAAGAAAATTGATGTTAAATTAATTGAAACACAATATATCATCTATACCATAGATCAATCAAATAACTTAAAAGATATACCACCATTGTACTTACGTTTTATGTTTCTTCTTCCAATTGCTAGTGTAATAATATTTTTACTTTTTTCAATGTTTAGTGTATTTATGAAAAGTTTTAATCCGCTATCCGATTCTACAAAATAAATATGTATTATAACAAAATAGCATCATTATTTAAAAATAAATTTCTAATAAATACATTGGTAACATTATCTCTAAGAGTATTAGGCGTGTTAACCTTGTTTATTTCAACCTTATTTATCACAAATAACTATGATAATAAAATTGTTGGTGAATATGAAATTGTCCGTGTTTTCTTGGTCGTGCTAGGAAGTATTGGTCTAATTGGTATGGAACATTCTATCCTGTATTTTGCAGGAAAAAACCGTTCATTGGGAAATGAAAGTGGAATAAAATTCGTATACTATAAAATGATTCAACTACTTGCTATATCAAGTATTATTTTGATTACCATATACCTTTTAACCCCAAAGAACTTCATACTAAGCTTTTACAACAACGATGAAATCACATATAGAAATATAACAAACTGCTTTGTGATATTATTTTTTTATGTACTAACTCTATTGAATACCGAAATGTTGCGAGCGATTAATTTCATTTATATTTCTGAAATATTCCGCAATACTCTCAAATTTTTACCATTAATTCTAGGTTCAATCGTTTTGCTTTATTATGGTGATCCACATTGGTTAATTAACTTCTATCTGTATGGTTTTATTGTTTTATCTATTATCACAACAAGTATCATCCTAATGCATTTTCGAAAGATGAATAAATCGTCTCCATCCACGAATATATTTCTAATTGACATATTTAAAACTTCTTATCCAATGGCAATAAGCGGTTTATGCTTTTTTTTGATGCTTTTTTTTGATGTTATGCTTTTGAAGAAGTATCATTCAAGTGATGAAGTCGCTTATTATTCAATTGCTGTAAAAATGTTTACTATATTATCAATGGTGATTGTGGCTATTAATATAAATGTAGCACCCAACATAGCCGAATACGTAAGTTCAAATAACAACTTTGAATTAAAAAAAATTCTTCGTAAAAGTCAAAAAATAATCTGTTTAATTAATATTCCTACAGGATTATTTTTAATATTATTCGGTAAAAAATTATTATCCTTTTTCGGCGAAAATTATGTCAATGCCTATTCTGCAATGGTTATTATTGTTATTGCACAAATGATAGCTTCATTATTTGGTTCAATAGCTATCATATTAAACATGGCAAATAAACAACATCTATTTAAAAATATTTTATTAGTTTCTACTTTTATTAATTTATCTTTAAATATTATTTTAATTCCAAGCTATGCTATGATAGGAGCTGCAATCAGTTTAGCTATAAGCCTATTATTGTGGAATTTTATTTCATATTATTATTATAAAAAGACTATTCATGAATAATCCATTTTTCAGTATTATCATACCTGTTTATAATTTAGAAAACTATATTGAAGAATGCATAGATAGTATTGTTAACCAAGAATTTAACGATCTTGAGGTGATTATTATAAACGACGGATCAAGTGATAGAAGTCATCAAATATGCTTAAATTACAACGAAAAACATTCACATATAAGCTATATTTACCAAGAAAATAGTGGTGTAGCAATTACGCGGAATAATGGACTTAAAAACGCACGAGGACAATACATTATTTTCATCGATGGAGACGATTATATTATCAATAAAAACGCATTGTCAAATTTATACCGTGCAATAATCGATAGTAATTACCCCGATATAATCTTACATGAAGAAACACGGTTATTTTCAAAGAGTAATTTATATTATGAAAATAATATTGAATTAATCAAAAATAATCAGGGTGCGCATATTTCAGATAACTTAGATGAATTAATTTATAATGAGATAATTGTTGCAAGTCCTTGGGATAAAATTGTGAAACGCACGATATTAATAAATCATAATATTTCGTTTCCAAAAAACATCAAATCAGAAGATATGCTATGGGTAGCTGATTTGTTACCACATGTTCAATCCTATCTGCTCTTCCCAAATTCAATTTATATGTATAGGCAAAATAGGATTGGTTCTTTTACAACTTCAGTCAATGATAAACATCTCTATGATATCTTTGAAATGTTAGAGATTGGACTTGTGAAAAACCAAAAATATGATTTAATATTTCAAAAAAATTTAGAACATTACTGGGCTGAACATTATGTATTCTTGTTGATGAATTTTAATATAATCCCTAAAGAAAGCAGACAGATTTTTTTAAGGAATTTAAAAAAATACCAGTACCTATTGGTTAAAGGAGCAACAAAAAATGTAGATAAAGTATATAAATTTTATAATTATTTTGGGTTAAAAAACACAATTAAACTATTAAATTTCTTTCGTCTAATAAATAATCTAAATAAAAAATATCGCTTAGTTTGAAAAATAAATTTCATTTTTATGTATTAGCAATTCTATGTATAAATCTAGGAGTTATTTTTCCTTTTATACTTCCAGAAAACTTCTATTTTGACTCTGATACTATTGTTAATCATAATGGTGAAAAAGGTTGGATTGGTAGTTATCCTCTGACTATGATGTTCTATTACATTACGGGCTTAGGATTATTACCTTATTGGTTACTCGCTCTAATACAACTTCCGATATTGTTTCTAGCATTACGCTTAATTGGTATTCCTGAAAACTTTCATATCTTTACTATAAAAAATTGTTTAATCTACATCTCTTTTTTTATGATTGTTGCCTTCATTGGCCAGCCGTCAAAAGAATTGTTCACTTTTCTACTCGTTGCTTTAATTATCTATTTATTTCAAATAAAACAATTGTCTTTGGGTGTATGTTTACTACTGAGCTTTAGTATTTTCATTTTTTTTGGTGCCATTTTCCGACCTTATTTTATATTTATCCCCCTAATAGCTAGCGGAATATTCTTAATAACTAAAATTAAATTTAAAAATCGATTTATAATCGGGATATTTGGAGGGATTTTAGTCCTCGTATTTTTATCATTATCACATGGATTAATAAAAGGAAAGCATCTCTCAGAAGTTTCTCGTGACGAAGCAAACATCGGCCGAATGGATAATGAATTTGCAGATACAATGATCATTTCTCCAATGGATACTTCCACGATGTATGGAGAATTATTCTCTTCTTTCTATGGTTTTTTTACCGTTAATTTTCCAATTAATGGACTAAAGTTTTTTTATAAACCTCAAGTTGTAAGCTTTGTAATTTGGCAATTGTTATTATCGGTTATTTTAATAATAAGATTTAGCTATTTATTAAAAGATTATCCCGAACGAAAGAAAGAGTTTTGGATTACTTCTTTTATGTTAAGTTATTTCATTATTCAAGGTATTTTTGAACCAGATTTAGGTTCAGCAGTACGCCATAAAATTGGTATTTTACCTCTTATATACTTTGTATTATATTATGATGAATTCAAAAGAAAATTTTTATAAAATACAGCAATTATTAGTTACACTAATTGCAAGTACAATCTTCTTCCGTGCGTTTTGTACGATTTTAATTATTGTCTTTGCTCTTTATAGTGCATGGCATTATAAGTATCTCCAATGGCCTAAAAATGGTTTAAAATATGGGTTATGGCTTTCTATACCTATGGTTTTAGAAATTATATTCTTTTGGAATAACTCCACTGTTAGTGTTGGCCTAAAGTCGATGGAAAAGTCGATTTCATTCATCATTTTCCCTTTATTTATTTTAGGTAGTTATAAGCATTTTTCCTTCAACTTAATTGCAAACTATTATCGATATCTTGGATCATTTATTTTAATAGCATTACTCATTCGATTTGCTATAATATCACCTGAATTAATCAACAAATACCTTAACGGTATTCATCTTTGGGAAATGGGCTACGTCTTTAGTAATAGCTTTAAGAACCATGCACCCGCAGTAAACATGCATGTTGCATTTATTACAATTATCAATAGTTATTTCTTCATCAAAGATTTCAAAAAAAGAAGCTTTATTAATTTTGGTTTACTTGTTACGAATGTTTTTTCACTGTTTATAATTAACACACGAATAGCATTAGCAACTACGATTCTCTGTACATTAATACTTATTCTTGATTTAAGTTATCGAAAAGTTAAGAGTAAAATCCTCTTTATAAAACAAATATGTGTTACAATTTTTGTGATTATTAGCATCGTCGTTATTGCCTTTAATACGAACCCTTTCATGAAGGAAAAATATTCCAATGTCACTTTTGCACATATGGATAAGATTGGAAAATTAGATGAAATAGATAATCCTGAATCTACTGTTTTTAATGCATTTGTTACCCGTTTATCAATTTGGAAAGCTTCGTATGAACTTGGGTTAAAACAACCTATATATGGGTATGGATCAGGAGATGCGAAAAAAGAATTAGTTTCTTATTTTAAAGAAACTAACCAGCAGTTTTTAACGAAATATGCGTTCCCCGTGCATAATCAAATACTCGATTATTTTATAAAATACGGTATATTAGGTGTCGTTTTAGTAATTCTTTATTTATCTTCATCCATTATAATTGGATGGAAGTCTGAGAATATACTTTTGGTGTGTTTTGGAATAAATTTTTTCATATCCAATTTATTCGACGATTATTTAATTCGATTTGATGGTATCGTTTTTTATGCAGTTTGGTTTAGCCTAGGAGTTTCATCCTATTTAAAAAACAAAGAATTATCGTTGATAAACTCGAGGTAACTGCGTTAAATTTTTATCCTTGTCGAACCGATCTTTACAATCATTAAATGCATTATTTCCTAATTCATCTCTAAACACACTGTTTTCAAGTTTTTTAAAATAGGTAAATAACTCGTCTGGATGATCAAATAAAAATCCATTGAATCCAGGTATAACGATATCTTTATTTCCAATAACATTAGTTGCAACAATAGGTTTACGTAGTGCCATTCCTTCCAAAACTGCAATAGGTAATCCTTCCCATAAGGATGTTTGTAAAAAAACATCTATTCTGTTGATCCATGCATACACTTCTGTAGAACCATGGAACCAACCTGTAATTTGAATATTTGGTGCGGTAATCAATTCATTCAGTTCCCCATCACCAATCCAAATAAAATTATATTGAGGAAACATTAGTGCGATTGTATTAAACAAAGCAGGATTCTTAGCAAAAGTTATTCTACCTACTATACCAAAAGTTAAAGATTTAGTGTTTGACGTATGATAATAGGAAGATACTTTATTAAAATCAATGCCATTTCTAACCAATTCAGCTGCCCCCATCTTTTTCGCAATTTCAAACTCGGTATCTCCACAAGCAATTGTCGTTCCGCCAAATACCTTCAGGGTCAAGTATTCAATTCCATAAAATATTTTTCTCTTTAAGGGAGAAATATCCTGGCGATTAAATGCATAACCATGTGGTGTATAAAATACTTTCGAATTCCCCTTTCTAAAAAAGTTAGCTAATCTACCTATTACGCCTGCCTTAGAAGAATGCAAATGAATGATATCAGGTTTGATCTCATCAAAGACTTTCCTCAACTGTATACTCGATTTTAAATCTTTAATTGGAGACAATTCACTTGACATTTCTAAATAAATGAGTTTTACATTGGAAGACATATCTTTAGGGATATCTGCTGCAATAATTTCTTTTCTCTTATCACAATAAATCACATACGTTTCTATATCTTCTAATGAACCAAAATAGTGCGTTAAATCTTTAAAGTACGTATATACTCCTCCACCTAATGCCTCAACAACATGTACAACTTTTAATTTCAAAATTTTTTAAATTTAAACAACAAAAATAAGACTATATCGCGTTATCATCCCCTTTAAGTACTAAGACTATTGTTTGGTAAATGATTTGAATGTCTAATAAAAATGACCAATTTTTTACATAAAAAATATCCGCACGTATTCGCTTTTCCATATCATGATCAGAATCTATAGCTCCTCTATAACCTTTTACTTGTGCTAAACCAGTTATCCCTGGTTTGGTGTAATGTCGAAGACTATACTTTTGAATAATATCAGTATAATATACATCTTGTGATATCATATGAGGACGCGGACCAACAACCGACATTTCTCCTTTTAGAACATTAAAAAATTGAGGAAGTTCGTCTAAACTGGTTTTTCTTAAAAAACTACCGACTCTGGTTATTCTAGAATCGTTTCGTTCTGTAGCAACTAGAGAATTTGTAGAACATTGGATCATTGTTCGAAACTTATAACATCCAAATTTTTTACCTGCCAATCCATTTCGTTGTTGAATAAACAATATAGGACCTCCCGAATCAAGGTAGATTAGTAAAGCAATTAAAGGAAATAACCAACTTAATAAGAAGAAACAGATAAATAAGGCAAAAACCTTATCAAAGGTACTTTTCAAAATTTTATTAACTAATAAGTCTAATGGAAACTTCTTTACAATCAACAATGGTAATGTGTCAATATAATCGACTTCTAACCTTGTAAATTCACTATAATTGGAATGAGGAATATAAATAATTTCAATGTGATTTTTATCACAGTATTCTGAAATATCATTCAAATAATTCTTAGATAAAGAACTCATTTGTGAAATAAATATCTTTTGAATTCTATTTTCCTCAATAAAACGAATATAAGATTCATCATTTATTAGAAAAACAGGTATTTCTTTAAGGTCAAAGTTAATTTTATTTGTCAAGATTCCTTTTATTGAGAAACCGTAATCTTTCCTTTCCTTTAATATCTCAATAAATTTAAATGTATTTTTATTGGTGCCAATAATGGCAATATTCGATAGATTTTTCCCATTTGCATGCAAAGATTTGAAATATAAAAAACTCAAAATTCTAAGTAATAAAATACTTAAAAAATACGCTAATAGAAAAAGAATCGCTAATTCAAATGAAAATAAATCTTCTCCTTTTAGGCCAGAAACTGCAAAAACAATTATAGTAAATATAAATATTTGTATTAGTAATTTCTTTAAAATAACCACAAATTTTACTCTACGTAGAAAATTATAGCCTCCAACATAATTAGCAATAAATCCCCATGTTAGTAAAAGTATTAGGAGTGCTTTATAATGCATTTTAAAAATCTCAAGTAACTCCCAAGATTCATTGGAGAAATTAATTGGAGATATATAATCATATTGTATTTTTAAAAACACGAAAAAATAGACAATTAAAAAAAATACATCAAAAAAACAGACGATACTTTTAAAGGATATTTGGGATTTATCTTTCATTTTCTATTGAAGAATATGGCAATTTGCAAATTATCTTCGAAGGTATTCATTTTTCTTGAGTAATTAATATTGGTCAGTACTTTAATTAAAAATCAAGTAATAACCATCTCTAATATAGATTTAATATAAGTTATCGGACTAAGACTCCTCTTCTATGTCTCGTTCTTAACGTTCTTTAAAACCTTTTGTCATTCGACATTTTTTGTATTTTATTTATTTAATTAATCAATACCTTCTAATAATTCCTAAATTTGTACAACTAAATTTACTAACACCTTTTACACTATGTTTTTAGAAAATACGTTTCACCATCATCAAAAAGCAGGATGGATAGAAGTTATCTGTGGCTCAATGTTTTCAGGAAAAACAGAAGAACTTATCCGCCGGTTAAAACGAGCTGAATTCGCGAAACAAAGGGTAGAAATTTTTAAGCCAACTGTTGATACACGCTACGCTGATCGCGATGTCGTTTCTCATAATCACAACGCCATAAGTAGCACACCTGTGGAATACTCCTCAAGTATTTTATTATTAGCAGAAGACTGTGACGTGATAGGGATTGACGAAGCACAATTCTTTGATCAGGGCATTGTTGATGTCGCCAATGAATTAGCCAATCAGGGTAAACGCGTAATTATCGCTGGTTTAGACATGGACTTCAAAGGCCGCCCTTTTGGACCTATGCCCTACTTAATGGCTACTGCGGAGTATGTAACTAAAGTTCATGCTATATGCGTAAAAACCGGAAATTTGGCACATTATTCGCACCGAAAAATTGCGAGTGACAAATTGGTCGAGCTCGGTGAAATTGAAGAGTATGAACCTTTAAGCCGTCAAGCTTTTTGGGATGAACACAACAAAATAAACATTGAAAAATTATAATTTAAATCAAATCAATACCATCATCAACGGTCAACTGATTGGTGATGGCCAAACAGTCGTCAACGAGGTTTTTTTTGACTCTCGGATTATTGTGAATCCAATTCATGGCATTTTCTTTGCACTTTCGGGCAATCAAAAAAATGGACACCACTATGTGCACAAAGCCTATGAATTAGGTATTCGTAACTTCGTTGTTCAACGATCAATCACTACACTGACCGATGCCAACTTCATCATTGTCGATAGTCCTTTAGTTGCTTTGCAACAATGGGCTAAATTTCATCGGGAACAGTATACATACCCTGTTATTGCGATAACAGGAAGTAACGGCAAAACAATTGTCAAGGAGTGGTTAAATCAATTACTTTGGAAACAACTTGCCATTACCCGAAGCCCGAAAAGTTATAATTCACAAATAGGCGTTCCTCTTTCTATTTTACAAATGGATCAAGATCATGAGTTGGCTATTTTAGAGGCTGGTATTTCAAAACCCAATGAGATGCATTTCTTAGCAGAGATGATTCAACCAACCATTGGAATTCTTACCAAAATTGGAACGGCTCATTTAGAAAATTTTATCGATGAAGAAGAATTGATCAAAGAAAAACTTCAACTCTTTCATGGTGTGGAGAAATTAATCTACAACATCGACAACCAGCATCTTCATAAGTTGATTCAAAAAGACACCGAATTGTCTAATTCAGATAAAATAACCTACGGTAAATCAAAAGAAGCAACTGTCCAAGTGCTTACTGTTGAGCGAGGAACAAAGAATACCGTGATTTCTATTGAACATAATCAAGAAACAACCCATTATAGCATTCCTTTTACCGATGAAGCAGCCATAAAAAACAGCCTTATATGCCTTACGGCCCTTATTGCCTTATCGCTTGATTACAAGCAAATTACAGATGAATTTAACGGTTTAATTCCCATTGAAATGCGTCTTGAAATCAAGGAGGCGATCAATGATTCAATCCTGATTAATGATTCGTTCAATTCTGACCTAAATTCTCTAAAAATTGGGCTAGATGTGCTAAATCAACAATCTAGAGAACGAAAAAGCTTAATATTAACCGATATTCTTCAAAGCAATTTAACAGATGATGCATTATACGCTGAAGTCGCCCGTTTAGTTAATCCCTATCATTTTACAGAAGTTGTATTAATTGGGGAGAAAATTGCAACGTACAAACATTTATTTGAAACCAATGTTCGCGCATTTAAAACAACCGATGATTATTTGGCTCAGTTTAACACGAGACAAATTCACGATGAAGCCATTTTATTAAAAGGTGCTCGTCCGTTTCAATTGGAGAAAATTTCAGAAGAGATTGAAAAACGTTCCCATGATACGGTTCTTGAAATTAACCTTGAACATCTCAAAGAGAATATCAACACCTATCGTTCACTGCTTAAACCAACCACAAAATTAATGTGTATGGTCAAAGCGAATAGTTATGGAACCGGGAGTTTTGAAATTGCAAACACCCTTCAAAATAATGCTGTCGATTATTTAGGGGTTGCCATTGCTGATGAAGGAAAGGAGCTTAGACAAGCAGGAATTACATTACCAATTATTGTGATGAATCCTGAACAAAGCAGTTATTCAACCGTGATCGACTATCAACTAGAACCCGAAATATACAGCTTACGCGTATTGGAATTCTTTTTAAAAAAATTACACGAAAAGCAAATCTCTGCGCGTTATCCTATCCACTTAAAAATGGAGACAGGAATGAATCGCCTCGGTTTTCACGAATCCGATTTACCATCACTTGTCGCCTTTTTAAAGAAAAATTCCCAAGTAGAAGTTAAATCAATTTTTACCCATTTAGCGACAGCCGACATAAAGGATGAAAAAAAATATGTCGATTATCAATTGAAACGCTTTGATGATTCCTACCAATACATCTGTGAATCTCTAGGGATACAACCGATTAAACACGCATTAAATTCACCCGGAATAGTCGCCTATCCAGCGCATCAATATGATATGGTTCGTCTAGGAATAGGGATGTATGGCTATTCAGAGTATACCGAATTTATGAATAAATTACGCCCTGTTGTTCGTTTTAGAACGGTTATCTCGCAAATATCTGAAATACAATCAGGCGAAACTGTAAGTTATGGACGACGATTTACTGCCGATAAACGAACCAAAATAGCAACTCTGCCTGTGGGCTATGCCGATGGGATAAGACGCTCTTTAGGCTATGGAAAAGGAGCTGTGTCGATCAATGGAATGCTTGCGCCCATCATAGGAACAATTTGCATGGATATGATGATGGTGGATGTTTCTGAGATTAATTGTCAAGAAGGTGATCAGGTTACTATTTTTGGTGAGTCTCCTAGTCTTTCGCAAGTGAGTCAATGGTTAAACACCATTCCATACGAAGTACTGACCTCGGTCTCCTATCGCGTTAAACGTGTATACTATAAAGAATAAAGTAGATAAAAAAAGAGTTGAGATGTTCAGCTCTTTTTTTTGTAAAAACAATTAACAAAATTGTTAAAATCTAAATTAAAAGGTTAATTTTATAGGCAATCGATTCACAGCAACCTAATTAGTATATTATGCGTCAACTATTACTCCTAACGTTATTGTTTCCATTCCTGTCTTGGGCACAATCTCCTTCACCAACCGACCGCCCAAAAGTTGGTGTAATCCTTAGTGGTGGTGGCGCAAAGGGCTATGCGCATATCGGTGCACTAAAAAAAATAGAAGAGGCGGGAATTAAAATTGATTATATTGGAGGAACCAGTATGGGAGCTATTATTGGAGGACTTTATGCCGCGGGCTATACGCCAGAACAGTTGACTGAGATTATTCATGAATTAGATTTAACAGCTCTTATCACCAACAATAAAAACCGTCGGGACATTCCTTTTTTTGATAAAACGTACAAAGAAAAATACATCTTAGAACTGCCCTTCGATAATTTTAAAATGCGCATTCCGCATGCGATTTCTTCGGGTCAAGGTCCACTTGATGTATTGACCTATCTCTTCCGACATGTACATCAAATAGACGATTTTAATCAATTAGAGATTCCTTTTGTTTGTGTGGCCACGGATATTGAAACGGGGCAAGAAAAAGTTTTTAGAAACGGTTTTTTACCCAAAGTTGTTCTAGCAAGCGGGGCTTATCCTTCCATGATAGAACCCGTACTAATCGATGGGAGAATGTATGTGGATGGCGGTGTTTTAAATAACTTCCCAGCCCAAGAAGTAAAAGATATGGGTGCTGATATCTTAATTGGCGTTGACTTAGAAGATGGATTAAAAAAGCAAGAAGAAATTACATCAGCGACGGAGACCCTTATTCAAATTATCACCTTTAACATCGCCAAAAAGTCGGCTGAACAAAAAAAATTAATCGATCTAATGATTATACCGGATATGTCGGGTTATGGCGTCACCAGTTTTGATCAGGTAGACCCTATTATTAAGCGAGGTTTAGTCGCTGGTGAAGATAAATTCACCGAATTACAAGCCATTGCTCAACGCCAAGGAAATCTTACCATGCATCGGAGGGAAATTGAAGACAAAGATTTCTTCTTAATCCGCCGCGTAGAACTTGAAGGTGATGATGTTTACAATAAAAATTATGTCCAAGGAAAACTCCAAGTCAAAACCCCCCAATTGCTGAACTATACCGATATACGCGATGGGATTAATCGCCTCTATGCCTCTGGGAATTACAGTAAAGTGGAATATAAATTGGTCAACGATGATGAAAATGATTACACGTTAAAGTTATTTCTTACCGAAAAAATGTCTAAACAATCGGTTCGTTTCGGTTTGCATTACGACGATTTTTTCAAAACGGGATTGTTGGTTAATTTTACCTTTAAAAACTTGTTGGTTCGAAATTCAACCCTTTCAGCTGATATTGTGATGGGGGATTTCGGACGTTATAATTTCAATTATTTTATGGATAATGGTCATTATCCAAGTATAGGGATTAACTCACGGATGCATAAATTCAGCAAAGAAGTGAACTTCAATTTTGTTAGAGGAGCATTGGATAGTGATCTTAATGAGATTAATTATACCTTTAAAGATTACGTCACCCAACTCTATGTTCAGTCCACGTTAAAAGAACGCTATGCGATTGGAGGCGGATTAGAACATCAGATAAGTTCTATGTTTACTCGAAACATCATTAACTCGCCAAGCTATCCGCTCAATGTAAAAGACCGCGGATATTACTGGAAAGGCTATGCGTATATCAAAGCAGATAATCGGAATAACCCCAACTACCCCACGCGCGGAATAAAATTTGATGGAAATCTAAAATATTTATTCGATTCCAATGTGAAAGACTTTGATAAAATTTATGAATTAGAGGCTTCTTTAGAGAAGAATTTTCACATAAATAATTTCTTAAGTTACAGATTTACTGCTAACTTTGGAACCTTTTTTAATGGGAACAATACGGATCCTCAAAAATACATTGTGGGTGGTTATGTTGAACAAAGATTCCTGAATTACACCAAATTCTATGGGCTTCCCTTTGCTTCCGCATTATCCAACAACAAATTGGTTTTAGGGTCCCATATTCAGGCTAAAATTTTAAAAAACCACTATGCGAGTGCGCTCATCAACATCGGAAACTTCGAAGAAGAATTCAAGCAGCTGAGTCTAACAGATTACGAGTATATTGGGTATGGTCTTGGGTATGGGTATGATAGTCCTTTAGGACCTTTAAATTTCATTTGGTCCTATTCACCCAACACAAAAAAAGGTTTATTTAACTTGAGTTTAGGATACTGGTTTTAACAACAATGATAGAATTATTTTACGAAACAGATTTTTGTATAGAAAACGAATCCGCTTGGATTGCGTGGATAACAGAAAGCATGAAGGAAGAAGGAAAAACCTTTGGCGAATTGAACTATATTTTCTGTGATGACGATTATTTATTAGACATCAACCGTCAGTATTTAGATCACGACTACTACACCGATGTGATTGGGTTCGACAATTCCGAAGAGGATGTATTGATGGGTGATATTTTCATCAGTGTAGATCGTATCCGTGAAAACGCTCACGACAATCATGTGTCGTTTGAACTTGAATTAGCCCGTGTGATGGTGCATGGAATTTTGCACTTCGCTGGCTACTTAGACAAGGAAGATGAAGAAAAAGCCCTTATGACAGAAAAAGAAGATTTCTACATAAACCGTTTTTCTTTACCGACCGCTTAAATGTTCCACGTGGAACATTTCGCATTTAACTTATAATAATCAACGAATGATCTTTCAATCAGAATATGATGTAATTGTTGTTGGTGGTGGGCACGCAGGTGCCGAAGCAGCCGCAGCAGCAGCCAATCTTGGTGTAAAAACCTTATTGGTGACCATGAATCTTCAGAACATCGCCCAAATGTCTTGTAATCCGGCCATGGGCGGAATTGCAAAAGGGCAAATAGTCCGTGAAATTGACGCCCTGGGCGGTTACTCGGGAATTATTACCGATAAAACAATGATTCAATTCAAAATGCTGAACCAGTCGAAAGGCCCGGCCATGTGGAGCCCAAGAGCCCAATCGGATCGGATGCGTTTTGCAGAAGAATGGCGTTTAACGCTAGAAGGTATTCCGATGCTCGATTTTTTCCAAGACATGGTGAATTCATTAATCATCGAAAATGGTAAAGCGTGCGGCGTACGGACAGCCATGGGTATGAGTATCCGTTCGAAAGCCGTTATTTTAACCAATGGTACCTTCCTAAATGGGTTAATCCATATCGGAGAGAAACAATTTGGTGGCGGAAGAATGGGTGAATCTGCCGCTTTTGGAATCACCGAACATATGATTGATCTTGGATTTACTTCAGGAAGAATGAAAACAGGAACTCCACCAAGAGTCGATGGTCGTTCAATCGATTACAGTAAAATGATCGAACAACCTGGTGATGAAAATCCAAGTAAGTTTTCCTATACCGAAACCCCTAAATTAATCCATCAACGCAGTTGTTGGATCACCTATACCAATCAAGAAGTACACGACCTATTGCGCGAAGGATTCGATCGTTCACCGATGTTTAACGGGACGATTCAATCCACTGGCCCACGTTACTGCCCTTCGATTGAAGATAAAATTAATCGATTCGCTGAAAAAGACCGTCATCAAATATTTGCTGAACCAGAGGGATGGAATACCGTTGAATATTACATCAATGGATTCTCGACGTCACTTCCCGATGATGTACAAGCTAAAGCGCTTCGTTCAGTTCCTGGCTTCGAAAACGTCAAAATTTTCCGCCCAGGCTATGCCATCGAATACGATTACTTTGCCCCAACACAATTAAAACATACCTTGGAAACCAAACCGGTTGAGGGACTTTATTGCGCTGGTCAAATCAATGGAACCACAGGTTATGAAGAAGCAGCAGCCCAAGGCTTAATGGCAGGGATTAATGCCGCCCTAAAAATAAAAGAACAAGAGCCGTTAATTCTACAGCGAAACGAGGCCTACATCGGGGTATTAATCGATGATTTAATCACGAAAGGAACCGAAGAACCGTATCGTATGTTTACGTCACGCGCTGAATACAGAATCTTATTGCGCCAAGACAATGCCGATGAACGCCTAACCCTAAAAGGCCATGCAATTGGTTTAGCTTCCAACGAACGCCTAAAACGGGTAGAAGAAAAATACAGCAAAGCAGAAGCATTACGGGTGTACTTTGAAGAGCATTCAATAAAACCTGAAGAGATCAATCCTGTCATCGAATCGCGTGGAGGAACTCCCCTAAAACAAGCGAATAAGATGCTGCCTGTGATCGCTCGACCAGAATTAAAACTAGCGGATATGATCCAACTAGAACGCGTAAAAACCTTTGTCGAGGAAAATCAATACGATCAAGAAGAACTTGAACAAACCGAAATTCAAATCAAGTACAAGGGGTATATCAAGAAAGAACAAAACAATGCGGATAAATTAATTCGTTTAGAAAATCTAAAAATTCCCGATCATATCGACTACCATTCTTTTGGCTCTATGTCGATCGAAGCCCGTCAAAAACTTTCGTCTGTACGTCCTTCAACCGTCGCACAGGCATCGCGAATTAGTGGAATTTCACCAGCAGATATTAGTGTATTATTAATTTATATGGGCCGATAATATGGGCAATGTTCCACGTGAAACAATTCGAGATAATTCGTCGATGCAAGGTTTTGAAGGAACCAAAGTTCTCGACTTACGCGATGAATTCTTAAGCAAAGAAAGCTTTGAAATTAGGGAAGATCAGGCAACCAAATTATGGTTTACCTATCCCCAACCAATTGATCATTTAAGTCGTTATTACGAAAGTGAAAACTATATTTCTCACACCGATGGGAATAGATCGCTCTTTGAAAAAGTATACCAACAGGCTAAAAAAATTAACCTGACGAATAAATACGCCCTGCTAAAGAAAAAAACTACGGGTAAGAAAATACTGGATTACGGTTGTGGTGTTGGTGACTTTTTAGCCTTCCTTCAAACCAAAGATTATCAGGTAACCGGTTTTGAACCCGATGAAAAAGCACGTCAAATTGCCAAACAAAAAATAGGTGATCACCACATCATGCATTCTTCGCTGAAAGACTCCACGGAAACCTACGATATTATCACGCTTTGGCATGTCTTGGAACATATCCCCAATTTAAACGAAATTCTTATCCAATTAAGAAATCATTTAAAGGATGATGGAACATTAATTCTTGCTCTTCCAAACCATGCATCCCATGATGCGAAAATCTATGGAAAACATTGGGCGGCTTACGATGTCCCAAGGCATTTATGGCATTTTAATCACGACAGTTTACAAGCGGTCTTAAAGCAGTTTGGTATGAAAATTGAAAGTAGCTATCCAATGAAATTGGATGCCTACTACGTGAGCTTACTTTCTGAAAAATACAGAGGGAATCAATTAAAATGGATCAGTGCTTTTCTCAAAGCTTCTTGGTCTAATTTAAAAGCAAAACAAAGTAATCAATATTCATCCATGATCTATATTGTTCAAAAAATAAAGTAATCTCACTTACTATTTTACTAACCCGTAAATAAGATTATTATTTAAAAAATATGTCAACTATGAAAAAAGGTATTTTATTATTAACACTTTGTTCTGGAATCTTCTTTAGCTCATGCGCCTCTAACGCCGTGAATAAATCGCAAGTTCAAACCGGAACGCAAGTTCGTGGTGAATGGACTTTAAGCGATGTGAACTATGTTGGTTTAAAAGCCAACGAAAGCGTTAGCCGTGTGTTTGATTTAGCAAGCCCAGCTTGTTACGAAGGAAGTACTTGGAGTTTAAATCAAAACACCAAAAAAGGAAACTATACCTTCAATAACTACAATGCAGAATGCCCTACAGGAACAGCAGAAATTATGTGGAATATCAACCAAACCGGTGATGCTACGTATTTCACCTTTAAAGATGTTACTGGGATTAAAGCAAAACAAAATACCGCAGGTTACCAATTAAGAATCGATTATGTTGATGCCACTTCAATGAAATTGGTTCAAGATGTTAACTTCGAAGGTAAAATTATTCAAGTAGTATATACATTCCACAAATAAAAATAAACGATTATGAAAAATTTAAATACTAAAATCATAGCCCTAGTCATTGGAGGTTCATTTATTATGACATCTTGTGGAACTATGCAAAACGTTAATAATACACAGAAAGGTGCTGGTATCGGTGCGGTTGCTGGTGGAGTTATCGGTGGAATCTTAGGTAACAACATCGGAAAAGGTGGTAACACCGCTCTTGGTGCTGTTATTGGTGCTGCTGTTGGTGGTGCTGCCGGTGGTGTCGTTGGAAACAAAATGGATAAACAAGCTCAAAAAATTGAACAGGTTTTACCAGGTGCTGAAGTAGTTCGTACAGAAGAAGGGATTAACCTTATCTTAGACGAAAGCTCTAAAGTAACTTTCGAATACAACAAAGCAGGTCTAACCGCTGTAGCGAAAACCAACCTTGATAAATTGGTTGAAGTTTTCAAAGAATATCCAGATACCGATTTACTTATTATTGGTCATACCGATAACGTAGGTTCTCAAGGTTATAACTTACCCTTATCTCAACAACGTGCACAATCTGTAAAGAACTATTTAGTTGGAAAAGGAATTGCTTCATCTCGACTACAATCAACGGGTCGTGGTTTAGAAGAGCCTATTGCTGAAAATACAACAGCAGAAGGAAGAGCTGCTAACCGTCGAGTAGAAATTGCAATTACTGCAAACGAAAAGATGATTAGAGATGCCGAAAAAGAAGCAGCAGGAAAATAATTATACCTATTGATATAAAAAAAGGGAAGCATTGCTTCCCTTTTTTATTTCCTTTATTTTTTATGGTTTGAATTGAACGACAAACCATTTATTATTTATTTTCTCTAACGTCAAGTGATATTTCTTTGTCGATTGATCCGCTAAAGTGACCGAAGATTCCACCAAGGTGGTCTTCTCATCGGCATCGATAATTCTTGAATCATTGACCTGGGCATTCTCTAACAATTGAACCAATTGGTCGTTCGAAAACTTCTGATAAGTTGACCAATCGTTACTACGAGTCAAAGCAAAAGCCCCTGAATAATTCTTTTTCGAAAGATTGGTTAAAAATCGATTAGACAATGTTGTAATCATCGACGTTTCCTTGGCAATTTCCTTGGAAACAACAATTGAATCTTGTCTCTCCCCTCCTCCACGAACATAATCCATAGGAATGGTTATCGCCTTTCTATTCGATAAATATTTATCTGGATGCGGAACTCGCACTAATATATCAATGTGATCGGTTTTGATTTTCTTGGGGTCTAAGCTAGCATATTTAACACCAATACCATTGCTTCTGTATAAAGCATCCATTGAATTAGGATCAATTTTAGCACGCGAAGTATAGATTACATCACCACCTTGAAACAATTCAATCGTCGCCGTTATCGCCTGATCCAGTTGAATTTCTTTTCCATCAGTCCCATAGAAAAATGGCGAAATGTAAAAGCCTTCGGCATCTTGTTCAACCCTAAAATCGAAACGACTAATCGCAGATCCTGGTTCATTCAAAATCTCTTCAATAATGGCTGTGTCCGAACGTTTTGGAATACCATTCGCAAACGGCACCTGATTTCTGTTCCACGAAATTGAATTTTCTGTAGCCACTTGCTCTGCTAAATCAAAAACTTCTTCTACGTTTTTACCGTCCAATAAGTTGCGAACAACAGCCCAACGGCCATCGTCATCCAAATTAGCACTGGTTCGGTATTCAAACAATAAGTCAAGGGCTTCCTTAAACTTATCCTGTTGCATCACAGGTAGTTTCTTCGCTACCGCATCAACCGTTTCATTAAACATTTGTTGATTGGTACCATCAATGCGACCTGAGTCACTTTGACACCCAAATACAAACAATAAAGAGGCAACGATAATTAGACGTTTCATACGTTAAAAATTTATTCAAATTTACATTATACATCTGAATTTAATTCGGCTAAATTCAAATTAATTTTCTTTCTCTGTTTTCTTGATAGAACGATCATACTCAAGCAATAACTCCTCCGAAATCACTTCGGCGGTTTTTTCATAGAATGATCTTTTCTCGATCATACTCGCTATTAAATTAGCCCCCCAAGCAGCCACCAATAAATAAAATATCACCGAATGGCGATCGGTCATTTCCAACACCAAAACGGCACACGTAAAAGGTGAACGCGTAAAGGCTGTTAAAAAAGCAACCATCCCAATCAGCACAAGCATATTGATCTGACGAGGGCGCAGCGTAAAAAAGTCACCGACGTAAGCACCAATCGAACCACCAAAACTTAAAGCGGGTGCAAAAATACCTCCTGCACCTCCATTGGTAAACGATATTATTCCGTTGAATAAGCGAGCGGGTACGGTATACCAAGCCACTTGCTTATCCGATTCAAACAACAAACGGTCCAATAATAAATTTCCAGCACCAACACTATCTGCATTCGTCAAAAAAACCACGGTTGCAAACAACATCACAGCGACAAAACCAATCCATAATTGCTGTTTGGGTTTCAATTTTTTCTTGGTCATATTCACCCAAAAAACAATGCGTCCAAAATATGCCCCCACGATTCCGCAGATAAAAGTCACCAAGAGTAAAATCATAAAAAACCGAAAACCATCGGCTTCTACCTTCGGAAATCCAAAGACCAAATAAGGTCCCAAAATACTTTGGGCCGTAAACCCAGCGATAATTACGGCAGAGAACACGGTCGTACGCAAGTATTTAAGGTGATTTTTGGTGAGTTCTTCAATGGCGAACACAATTCCCCCTAAAGGTGTATTAAAGGCTGCAGCAAGCCCTGCTGCACCTCCCGTAATCATCATTAACTTTTGGGAGATTTTAGGCCACGAATTCGGTAAAATTTTATTCGTCGTATGCAATATAGCCGCAGCAATCTGAATCGTTGGTCCTTCTCTACCCACAACCCCCCCGCCGAGGGATATAAAAAAACTACTAATAATTTTTACCACAATTATCCGCACACTCAGCAAATGATGAACATAATTATTCGCCACCTTTTTGGGTAAACTAAGCGCCGTCATTACCTGCGGAATTCCACTTGCATTCGCATATTTCCCAAACTTCTTCACCGTTATATACGATAAAAAGAAAAAGACGGGAGCTAGAAAAAACACCCAAGCCTTGTTCATTTTATAAAAATAAAGAAAAGAACTCTCGCCAAAATGTAAAATCTCCGCATACAAAACAGCCACCAAACCAATCACACACGAAGCAATCCACAAGGGGATGCTTTGCACAAAAAATTCGGCTGCCTTAGGGTTCTTTAATTTCGCTAGTTGATTAAATAAAAAAGCATGGAAGCGAGAGCGAAGTGTATTCATTTTAAATAATTATGCAATGTTATACCAATAGTGGCACTTCTATTAATAAAACCTTAGACAAAGATGACGCCGTAAATGTTAACGCAGATGTATCTTTTATTTCTACCACGTCCCGGCTACTTAAACGCTCGCCTTCAAAAACAAGATCGCCTTCTACCACCATTAAGAAAACACCCTGACCTTGCATTTTCAACTTATACGTTTCTGTGGTTTCTTCGGTATAATTCCCTAAAAACATCCAGGCATTTTGGTGAATCCAAACCCCCTCATCATCTACATGGGGAGATAAAACCTGAAACAAAGCATTCTCTTTCGCCAAAGCCGTCAACGATTCTTGCTGATAACGCGGGGTAACATCTCTTTCATTCGGAATAATCCAAATCTGAAAAAACGACGTCGTTTCATCGGAAAGCCCATTCATTTCACTGTGAAAAATTCCGGTACCCGCACTCATAACCTGAATATCACCTACATTGATCAACGAACCATTCCCCATCGAATCTTCGTGGCGAATAGCCCCTTTTAAAGGCAACGTAATAATTTCCATATTATCGTGCGGATGTTTTCCAAACCCCATTCCGGCGGTAATCGTATCATCATTCACCACGCGTAATGCTCCAAAATGAATTCTATTTTCATCGTAATAACTCCCAAAACTATACGAATGATGGGTCTTTAACCAACCATGATTTGCACCACCCCGTTCGGTAGCTCTAAAAATTGTATACATCATAATCAATAAATATTTCTGGATTAAAGGTAAAACATCCTAAACCATGCCAATAAAAGTAGAATCAACAACTAGTCTTGGTTTTGTTTTTTCCACGCTAAAATCTTATCGCGAATAAAGGCGGCCAAATTAATTTTACTCTGCTTCGTCCAACCGGCAATATGAGGTGCCAAAACAACCCGATCCGAATTCACTAAATACGTAAACTCTTCGGGCATCTCTTCCATGAGCAATTGTTCAAAACTGGGTTTCTCAAATTCCAAGACATCTAAGGCCGCACCCAATACTTTTCCACTGGCTAATCCTGCCACTAAATCTTTTGTAACAACCGCTTTTCCCCTAGCCGTATTTATAAAATAAAACGGATGCTTTACGCGGTCAATAAAATCCTCGTCGATCATCTTCGTGGTTAAAGCAGTTTGGGGCGTATGCAAACTAATAATCTCGGCCCGTTCAAAAAATTCGGATAATGAAACTTGTTCAGCAAACTCATTTCCTTTATTGGGTAAAATATCATAACAGATTATGTTAACTTCAAAACCGCGTAAACGCTTTGCAAAAGCATTCCCCATGTTTCCATAGCCAATTAAACCCACTGTTTTTCCTTTCAATTCGTCGCCTCTATTTTCTTCTCGACGCCAAATGCCTTGCCTTACCTCGCTATCGGCTCTTCGCAAATGATGCAACAACATTAACAACATACCTATCGCATGTTCACCAACAGAATCCCGATTACCTTCGGGCGAATTCAATAAAACAATCGATTGCTCAGCAGCATAAGCTTCATCAATATTTTCAAGCCCAGCACCTACACGACCAATAAATTTCAAATTCACCGCTTGCTCTAAAAAAGCCCGATCGATGGGAAAACGACTCCGGACAATCAGTCCATCATAGGCCGCAATCTTTTCCATCACCGCTTCCTTAGACGACGAATAATCTTCATCCACCACAAATCCGTTTTCTCTTAGCCCATCAATTAAACAATCGTGGTTCTTATCAATCGCCAAAACTTTATAGCCCTTCATCATACAACTGGTTTTATACACAAATTTACAAACAACGAACAATCTTTTAATAAGTCTGTTGATAAAATATGAATTAGCTCGTTTTCAATACCTTAAAGTACAACAAATTGTTAATATGACATCGCTTAAACAACTATATCAATAATGAACAAAAGGAGGATAACTCGGTTAATAACCTGTTAAACATTTAAATCACAATAAATTATATTGTTAATAAACTATGATTGGGCGCACCCTTTCAGGTCGGGCTATTCGCTCCCAATTTTGCCAGCAAGAAGTACTGTTTTTTAAGAAACGGAAGAAATGCTGGCAAAGATTTCCGCTCCTATCCCTTGCGCGACGCCACGCCTTAAAAGGTTCTTAGCAGAACCTTTTAAGGCGTGGCTTTATAATGTTGGGTATGCTGAAGAGAGAACTGGTTGAACCTTTCGTTCACAAATGGGTTTTGCGGCAGGGATTGCAGCAATTGTTTGAGCTTTTTGGTGAAGGGAAACGAAACCGAAAAGCGAGTGCGGAAAGCCCGGCGCGTAGCGGCCGCCCAACTAAAACGAATGCTTAGGAAAGCAAAGTATAACCGTTGTTCCTACGTCTTTTTTACTCTTCATCTTTAAATGAATCCCTCCCACTTTGGCCAACTTATAGGCAATGCTTAAACCTAATCCTGTTCCTTGAATATGGCGATTTAAAACTTCTGATGAGCGGTAATAGCGTTGTTGAATATAATTTAAATCGGCCTGATTCATGCCCAATCCATCGTCGGTAATTTCGCAATAGATCGCTGTTTTTGTTTTGTACAAAACAATGGTTATTCGTCCTTTTTGACCGACGTATTTAATGGCGTTAGAAATAATATTGTCTAAAATAATCGATAAAAATTCGGGTTCAGAGTTGATGGGGAAACTGGTAGAAAAATTATAATCTAAATGAATTTCTTTCTGCTTTATTAAACTAGCATAGCGTTCTATGGAATCTAACACCGCCATCTCTAAGGCGAATTTTTGATAATTGGGCTGAATGCTTTCGTTTTCTACGCGCGATAAAAAGAGCAATTGCTCTACCAAATCGTTTAAACGATCGAGCTGCTTTAAGCTGTAGTTAATTTTTTCTTTATAGGCTTCTTCCGTACGCTCTTTGCGTACTAAAATTTCCAAGGTTCCTTTAATTATCGACAAAGGGGTACGCAGTTCGTGGGATGCATCTGCCGAGAATTGGGTCTCGGTTTTTAGGCGGTTCTCTACCCGATCCAATAATTCGTTCACCGAAACCGTCAGGCGGTAAATTTCGTCTTGGTAAAACGGCAGTGGAATACGTGTATTAAGTTTATTTTCGGTGATCTGTTGGGTTTGATCAATGATTTCAAAAACGGGCTGAATTCCTTTACCAGCAATTAAACGGGAAAGATAAAAGATTACAACCACGGAAATTGGAAATATAATCAGCAAGGCTATTCGCAAATAGTCCATCACAAATTGGGTGTTTTTTGTCGACATGCCTATCACAATATACCCCACAATTCCTTGGGGGGTTATTAGCTCTGCTTGTACAGAAACAATGGAATAATCGTCGATGGTGGTTTCGTAAAATTGATTCGAAGATTTATCTTGACGCCATTTTAAATGATGTTCGCGTAAATTGGGTGATTGTTCCACCACGTCCATGTTCTTAGAATAGATGGTTATGAACACCGGATTGACTTCTAAATCAGTATGTTCTTTTTCTTCCCACTCATGGTCGTCCACAAATTGTTGAAAAGGGTGCTGGTCTTTTACATAGTTGGTATGATGAGCCAATTCTTCGGTTAAATTAGAACGCAAGGCCTTGTATACCGTATAATCGACCAAGAAATAGATAATGCTAAATACTAAGGCAATAAGCAGTATAAAAGTCAAGCTATATAAAATAGCAATGCGATCTTTTATGGAAACATGTTTAATGGTCATGGGCAATATATCCTACACCGCGAATAGTCTGAATGCGTTGATCTTCTTTCTTCATGCCTAATTTTTTACGAATGGCATTCATAAAGACATCGATCACACTGGTATCATAATCGAAATGGATATCCCAAATATCTTCAATTATTTGCTTTCTTGTGCATACAGTACCCTTATTTTCAATCAATAACTTTAGCAATAGAAATTCTTTGTGGGTAAGTTTTACCTCGCTATCCTCTACCCAGGTTTGATAGGTGGAGGCGTCGAGCTGAATATTCCCTAAGTGAAGAACAGACGATTGTTGCGGATGACGTAGTTGAACTTCTATGCGCGCCAGCAGCTCATCAAAACTGAATGGTTTTTTAATGTAGTCATTGGCACCAGCGTGTAAACCGGTTACCGTATCTTGAACGGTGTCTTTGGCCGTTAAAAAAATAATGGGCGTTTGTTGATTGGGCCCCGATGATTGTCGTATCGCTTGACAAACTTCTATGCCCGAGACGCCTAAAATCATCCAATCTAATAAAATTAGATCATAGGTGTTTTCCATAGCCATGTCGATGGCCTGATCGCCTCTTAAGGTGGTGGAAACAATAAATTGCTCATCCTCTAAGCCTTCTTTGATAAAAGTAGCAATACCTACTTCATCTTCAACAACCAATACATGCATAGTCTACCCGATTAGTATTTATACGATTACTTTTAATGCGCCTTCTACCACATTGACATGAAGTGTTGAGGCCTGAATGGTTTTAAATTCACCATCTAATTGGTAGGTGATTTCGGTTTCTTGTGTGCACAAAGAAAAGGCTTTTACTTGTTTGTAGGTCGCTTTCTCTAACCGCTCTATCTGCTTTGTGAGCACTAGCATTGAGAAATAAACTTGCTCTAACATGGATAAATCTTCCACCATCAACAAATCGAGAATTCCGTCTGATAAACTAGCTGTTGGCGTAAATGATATGCCGTAACCCGCCATATTGGAATTGGAACAGAATAAATAATAAAACGCTTTATCGAACACTTCCCCATCTACCTTGACATTAAATTTCTTGGCTTTGTAATGAAGTACACTCTTTAACGAGGCATCGACATAGCCTGAAATGGTTCTTTTCTGCTTTTGCTCGTAGCGTTTAATGACTTCGGCATCAATTCCAAAACCGAGGTTGCTGAAAAAATACTCCTCCCCAACTTGCCCAGCATCAATTAACTGAATTTTAAATCGTTTAATAATTTCAATGGCTTTTTGAGGATCTTTGGGTAGCCCTAAATTGGTGGCTAATCCATTTCCAGAACCACAGGGAATAATTCCAAGGGGAATAGAATGACCAATCATTGCCGAAGCGACTTCATTGATGGTTCCATCACCACCGCAAGCCACAATAATGTCGGGATTGGTCGCAATGGCATCTTTCACCAATTGTTTTGCATGGTATTGATGGGTGGTATAATGAACGGTAAGGTTGTATTGGTCTCCTAACCAATTTTGGATATCGCTTTGGGTTATACGGTGTTTTCCTTTACCCGAATTGGGGTTGACAATAAAATCAATCTTCATGGTTTGCATTCAATAAATGGTTTTGAAAAAGATAATCGGCTGTTTGATAATAGGCAATTGATTTATTCAACAACAATGGATTAATCGCTTGAGGCGTTAACACTTTACGCTGATAATCATAGTTCGATTGGTGAACTTTCTTTTGATCGGCCAAGATCATTACCTTGTTTTTTTCTTTGTAACCTAGTTTTATATATGTTCCTATAAATGAACGTTCTTTATAAGACGAATCTAATACATTTTTTCCATAAAATTGACTGGTATATGACCAGTTAAACAAAGAAAAAAGGGTTGGAAAAATATCGATTTGAGCAACTTCTTTGGCGAATTTCAAGGGTTTTTGTTGGGGTAAATTATAAATAATAGCCGGAATATGGTGGTTTTTAACATCGATTTCGTCTTTTCCAGCACTGCTGGCACAATGGTCTGCTATAAAAATAAAAACGGTGTTTTTAAACCAAGGTTTGGTTTTAGCTTGTCGAATGAGTTCCCCTACAGCATAATCGGCATATTTAACGGCACCATCACGCCCACTCCCGGAAGGAATATCGATTTTCCCATCGGGATAAGTATAGGGCTTATGGTTAGAAGTGGTCATAACGAAATGAAAAAAGGGTTGTTTTTTGGCATAGGCTACATCCGCTACTTTCAATTCTTTGGCGAAAATATCCTCATCTGAAATACCCCACGCATTTTCAAAAGTAACTTCTTGATCGGTGATTTGATGGCGGGTTGTTTTTATTTTTTCACTCAAAATACTGCCTCGACCTCGGTCGTAAATGATGAAGCCATTCCCTCCAAAGAAGGCATTCATATTATCGAAGTAACCATCGCCGCCATAGAAGAAGCTATTGGTATACCCTTTTGCTTTAAAAATAGTGGAAATGGTGTATAAATCTGTGTTATTGGGTCTTTTAACAATGCTATTTCCAGGCGTTGGTGGAATCGATAAAACAACGGCTTCCATCCCTCTTACGGTTCGTGTTCCATTGGCATACATATCGGTAAAAGCCAGACCTTCTTGCTGCAAAGCATCGAGATGGGGTGTTAAATTGCCCGTTCCCCCATAGGCTTGCATAAAAGAGGCACTCATACTTTCCATGAGCACAAAAATAACATTGGGCTTTTCTTCGGGGCCAAAGATTGGTTGAGCTATTTTTCGTCTTAGAGGATTGGCTGAGCCCTTCTCGAATGTCGTTAATGAATCGTTTAACGTTTCTTTGACCAATGCAAATGCTTTGTCCTTGTCCATGGTTAAATAATGGGATTCAAAATCGAGGTGATTACTTCGAAAAGCGGCAAAAAAAGAATAGATCCCTGCTTTCGAAATTTCATTGTTATACCGATTCGGTGACCATTCGGCTTGGGCGTTATCAACCATACCAATAAAACCGAATACCATGATTAAATTGACGGTAAGAACGAGGAACTTTGTTCGTAATAATGCAGTATAATAGAGTGTTGCCTTAAAAACACCTCGCTTGTAAAACACATAAACAATGCTTGTTGAAAAAAGCAGAACACCACTTATCAACACCGAAAGTGGATAAGATTCTTGGATATTTTTCACCACTTCATAGGTGTAAATTAAGTAATCAACCGCAATAAAATTGAAACGACTTTTGAATTCTTCCCAGAATGTGACTTCGGCAAAAAAAGTAAAACTAAATAGAAGCATTAATAGCGAAAACCCACCGTAAATAAGGAGTTTATCGATCCATGAATTCACCCATTTATGGGGAAGAATTGCAATATAAAAAACGATTGGTAAGGTGAAAAATGAAAGAACGCCTAAATCGTAAAATAAACCGGTGACAACCGTTCGTATAACCGCTAAGGGATGCCAATCCAATTCTGTTCGAATCCAAAAGGAAAAGGCCAAGCGTACCAAAAATGAAAGCCCTAAAAATAAGGCGATAAAATTTATAAGTAAAGCGTAACGACGCCATGATGATGGGAATGTAGGACGCATAATCTACTGGATTAAAAATCAAATGTAGAGGGGTTTTGCCAATGCGTAAACATCCATCAACAATCTTAAGTCAATATTAAGCATTCATAACCAACACCTTCCATGCCAACAAAGTATTCCATGGAAAGAACCCTAGTCGTAAAAAATCTTAGTAAATTTGTAAGATGAAAATTAAAGAAATTCAAAATGAAATCGTTGACGAATTCTCTTTCTTCGACGATTGGGAACAACGTTATGAATACCTTATCGAATTAGGGAGAGGGTTAGATGCTATTCCAGAAGAAGCGAAAACAGATGATAAAATAATCAAAGGTTGTCAGTCTTCCGTTTGGTTGGATGCCGAAATAAACGATGGTAAAATTTTCTTCAAAGCCGATAGTAATGCGATTCTTCCCAAAGGAATTGCCGCTTTATTAGTGCGTATGTACGACGGTCAAGCACCTCTGGATATTCTCGCATCGGATACCGAATTTATTAAAGAAATTGGTTTATCGGAATTCTTGTCGCCAACACGCGCCAACGGTTTATTAGCCATGGTAAAACAATTTAAGTTTTATGCCATTGCTTTTCAATCGAAAGTAAATTCCTAAGCGATAACCAACATGACGAAAAAGAAAATCCTTGTCTTGCGTTTCTCCGCTTTGGGTGATGTCACCATGATCGCTCCTGTTCTTCAGGAATTGATTGAGCAACATCCTCATGTAGAGATTTATGTGGCTTCGAGACCGTTTATGGAAACGATCTTTCAACAATTTCCTTCCATTCATTTTATTGGGGTTGATCTGAACAATCACTACAAAGGTTTTTGGGGGCTTTATAAACTGTACAAAGAATTGGTGGTTTATAACTTTGATTATGTGGCCGATTTACACAATGTTATTCGTTCGAAAGTAATTACAGCCTTATTTCGTTTAAACGGCACCAAAACAGCGACGTTGGATAAAGGAAGAGCCGAGAAAAAAGCACTGGTTTCACAAACCAATAGACGTTTTCAGCCCTTAAAATTAACCACCGAACGCTATGCCGATGTATTTAGAAAACTAGGCTTTTCATTCACCCTATCGCATGGTTTAAAACCACGGCCAAATAAAGAAGATAAAGCCATTGGAATTGCGCCTTATGCTGCTTTTAAGAGTAAGATGTATCCCTTGGAAAAAATGAAATACATCGCCCAATCGTTAGCCGAAAAAGGGTATACCGTTTATCTATTTGGGGGTGGGAAAGATGAAAAGGAAGAATTAAAAAAATGGGAAGCACTGCATCCCAATATTCATTCGTTAGCGGGTACCATGTCGTTTAAAGAGGAATTGGAGAAGATAGCGCAATTGCCATGGATGATCTCCATGGATAGTGCCAATATGCATTTGGCTTCTTTAATGGGGACAAAAACGATTTCCATTTGGGGAGGAACCCATCCTTATGCAGGCTTCTTGGGCTATGGCCAATCGATGGATCACGTTATTCAAGACGAAACGATGACCATACGTCCAACGTCTATTTTTGGGAAAGATCCCAAAGAATTTGAAGGCGTCGATTACTTTCAACAGCTTTCACAAGAAATCGTTTTACAAAAAATAATCGACCTAATAGCGTCGACCTAAAAACAAAAAAAGCATTCGTATGAATGCTTTTTTTGTTTTTATAAATAGGTGTTGAATTATCGAATCTTGCCCTGTTGAATGGGTTGTTGAATTAATTGGTTTTCAATTTTTTGATCGATCTCTTTAAAGAATCCAAAACCTTTCAAGGAGATGATAATTCCAAAGATTAATAAACAAATCCCTACGCCTTTTCGAATCTGAAATACTTTCTCATCGGTGATGCGTTTTTGTAATTTACCGGCTAAGAAGATCTTGACCAGGTCGATCATAAAATAGGTTAATAAAACAATCCCTATATAAAGCATAAAATCGCTTGGTTCGGGGTACTTAATCATAATCGACGAAACAATCACAAACCAAAAGACAATTACACCAATATTTAACATATTCATTATGAATCCATTAAAAAATGTTCTTAAGTAATTGTTACTAATAACCTGTTGTTGGTTTGCGTCTAGGTGCAGCTTTGGTTTGGAATAGTACATAAAAATACCGTAGATCAAAACAAAGAATCCCGCCATGATGTATATGCGGTAAAATTTGGGATGAGACGTCACATAAAGGGCAAAGTCTTTACTACCAAAGTAAGCCGCCGAAATACACAATAAATCGGCTGCAATAACACCTAAATCAAGCACAACAGCCGATTTCCAACTTCTTCGTATACTTGTTTCAATTAACAAGAAAAAGACCGGTCCAATTAAAATTGTGCTTAATAAAAAGCCTATAAGTATCGCTGATAAAATTAATTCCATCACTTGAATAAGGGGTGCAAGATAAGATTAATTGATGAATTACTATTCATCAACTAATTCAAAATCCAATTGTTTCTTTAATAGGTCGGCACTCACCACTTTAATTTTAATAGCTCCCCCTAATTGATATTTCTTACCTTTTCGTTTTCCAACTAAAGCATGATTTTTTTCATCGAAATAATAATGATCTCCTTCCATGTAACGGCTTCTAATTAATCCTTCACAACGTGTTTCTGGGATTTCTACAAATAAGCCGTACTCTTGAACGCCGGTAATAAATGCATCAAACGTTTGACCAACGTATTGCAACATATATTTAACCTGCATAAATTTAATCGATTCGCGCTCGGCTTCCGATGCAATTTTTTCTCGAGAAGAACTGTGTTTACATTTTTCTTCATAGACATCAGCCGTTGGCGATTTTTTACCATCTAAGTAATCCTGTAGAAGGCGGTGAGCCATCATATCAGGGTAACGTCGAATAGGTGATGTAAAATGGGTATAGTAATCAAATGCTAGCCCGTAATGGCCAATGTTTTCCGTTGAGTATTTGGCTTTCGACATACAGCGCATCGCTAAAGTCTCAATCATATTCTCTTCGGGTTTGCCTTTAACATCGGCTAATAATTTATTCAATGATTTAATGGTTGTTTGACGATCCCCTACTTCTAGTTGATAGTCGAACTGACGAATAAAATTCTTTAAATCGAGTAATTTTTCGGGATTGGGATCATCGTGAATACGATACACATACGTATTCTTATTCTCTTTCCCTTTTTTATCTAAACTAATAAATTCAGAAACTTTTTTGTTGCATAACAACATAAATTCCTCAATTAATTTATTGGCATCTTTTCCTATTTTAAAGAAGATCCCGATCGGATTATGATCATCGTCTAAATTAAATTTTACTTCAATTTTATCAAAATTTACGGCCCCAACATCCATGCGTTCTTGGCGCATTAACTTGGCTAACGTATCTAGTTTTAAAATTTCTGTTTTGTAATCGCCTTCGGCTCCTTCAATAATTTCTTGAGCTTCTTCGTAAGTAAAACGACGATCGGAGTGAGTAACCGTTCGACCAAACCATGTGTTTACGATTTCAGCCTTGTCGTTCATTTCAAAAACACCCGAAAAGGTATACTTATCCTCATTTGGTCGCAATGAACAAGCCACATTGGATAAGGCTTCTGGAAGCATTGGAACAACGCGGTCTACTAAATACACCGAAGTTGCTCGGTGATAGGCTTCTTTTTCAATTAAAGAACCCGGTTGTACGTAATGGGTAACATCGGCAATGTGTACCCCAATTTCCCAATTTCCATTTTCTAATTGACGAATAGATAAAGCATCATCAAAATCTTTGGCATCTTTTGGGTCAATGGTGAAGGTGGTTATGGCACGCATATCACGGCGTTTTGCCGCTTCTGCTTCATCGATAGCCGTATCTAATTCTTCTGCTTCACGCTCCACTTCTTCGGGGAATTTCTCCGGAAGTCCATATTCCAATAGAATGGCATGAATTTCCACCGACGTATCGTCGGGATCCCCTAAAACTTGGGTAATTTTCCCAAAGGGTGAGTTTGAATCGTCGGGCCAGCTGGTGAATTGTACAACGACTTTTTCTCCGGGCTTTGCCCCATTGAATTTTTCTTTGGGTACAAAGAAATCGTGGTTTCCGTTTTGCATCGATACAAAACCGAAGTTACCACTTTTCCCCAACTCAAATATCCCGATAAATTCAGTTTTGTTTCGTTGGATAATCTCAAGAACTTCGCCTTCGTTCTTGGTCGACGTTTTTGATTTTTTAGGGTACACAAAAATTCGAACGCTATCGCCTTGTAAGGCATGCTTGGTTTTCCCTTTTTGAATAAATACATCCTCCTCTAATTCTTCTACTTTTACATAGGCATTTCCGGAAGCTGTTAAATCAATGGTTCCTTCCAACGAATTTAACTCGGTATTCATTTTGTATTGCCCTGGATTAACTTCCATTAATTTCTTATCAGCCAATAAGCTTGTTAAGTTCTTAATCAGTAATTCTATTTCAATACGGTTGGTTAAATCTAAGGCCGATGAAATCTGTTTGTGATTCATCGCTTTCTTGGGGTTTTGCAATAAAACCTCTATAATCGCTTTGGAGTACTTGGTGATTGATTTTTCACGTTTTGTACGGTTATTATTTTTATAATTCTTTTTTGGCATATTGTTCTTTTCGATGAGCAACCCTTAGGCCACTCGTTTTAAACAGTTAATAAGTTGGTGTTTTAATTGGTTGATACTCATTGTTTATTTAATAAGTATTGATAAACTGTTCATAATTAATCATTCTTTCTGCAAAGGTATAACAACCATGCCCGAATATAACAATTTATGCGTAACTAACCCTTATTTTATTTGTATTATCGTGTTAATTAACATTTAAAAAAACAACATAAAACCATCTATTACAGCAAATTAACAACCTATTTTCAGGGTTATCAACATCTGTTTGAAACCTTGGATTTCGTCTATATTATTCTGGTTTTCTTTATTTGACTTTATGGAACGTTAAGACTTCCTTTCTAAGCTAAAAGAAGAACGATAAATGGTTATTAAGAGATCCTTTTGATGCTATGGACTATAAAAAATGTGTTTTAAACGTTCGTGAGAGGGAATTAAAGCCGTCAATTTCCTTGTTAAAAACCAAAGCTGCGCAAGGGATAGTAGCGATATCCTTTGGTGGGCAGATCTAAAACAAAATTGTATTGCACCGAAGTTGTTGCCCACCAAAGATTTAGCGAATAGCCCGACCTGAAAGGGTGCGCCCAATTGAAGTCTACTATAATAGAAGGAACATTTTAATGTAAAATGGGTGAGGGTTGCTTCGATAGATAAAAGTGAAAGGCATAAAAAAAGCGCCGATAACCAGCGCTTTTCTTTTGTATATCGATGTCTATTATTGACAGGCTATTTTATCTACACGTCCTTGGTGTCTTCCCCCTTCAAAAGGGGTTGCAAGAAATGTTTCAACAATTTCTTCGGCGTATTCGTAAGCGATAAAACGCGCAGGAAGTGTTAACACATTGGCATCGTTGTGTTGACGTGCTAGTTTAGCGATATCCGTCATCCAACAAAGGGCTGCACGAATTCCTTGATGCTTATTGGCCGTCATGGTTACCCCTTGTGCGCTTCCGCAAATAAGGATACCGAAATCGGCTTCTCCGTTTTCTACAGCCGATGCTGTAGGATGTGCAAAATCGGGGTAATCAACACTTTCTGTTGAGAACGTTCCAAAGTCCTGTACATCAATTCCTTTACTTGTTAACAAGGTCACCAATTTGGCCTTATATTCATACCCGGCATGGTCCGATCCGATGGCAATTTTCATCATATTAACAGCTCTTTTCTATGTTTTGTTTTAAATAATTGTAAATCAAACGTTAACCTATCTACACAAAATGTTAACAGATGGGTCATTAATTCTAATAAGTTTTTGATGAAAAAATTTGGAATATTCATTCGTATTTCTGCTTAGAAATTAATCGATACGAGTCAAGACAAACTTTTCATTTCGGGGTAAAAGATGTACACATGCTTATGAGCAGTTTTACCCAATCAAGTTATAAACAAAGGTTGTTGATTAACAGAAAACCAAAATTGTTGATAGCCTAACTAACCTATTCATTTTAAAACAAAAATACAAAGAATATTTTGTTGATTATACCTATGTAAAATTAATCGTCCAATAGTTATACACATATTAACAGTGCTAACTAATACAACCTATTTTTTCTTTTTTTAAAAATTTAAAATAAATTAAATAACTATTATGTTTATAAATGTTGATAGTTGAAAAAGGCAAGAGCGTAAATTCGATTGATTTTAAAAGTTTGGTTATTTTTGTAAAAGAAAAAAAGCAAACAAAATGAAAACAATTAACGATTTTAACTTTGAAAATAAAAAGGCATTGATCCGTGTCGATTTCAATGTGCCCCAGAACGAAGCATTGGAAGTAACCGATGCAACGCGAATTAAAGCCGCTGTGCCTACCATAATGCAAATATTGAACCAAGGGGGTGCTGTTGTCTTAATGAGTCATTTGGGACGTCCTAAAGGGCAAGTAAACGATCAGTATGCCATGAAACATATCGCAGCCAAAGTAAGCGAAGTGTTGCAACACGATGTAATTGTGGCCAATGATGTGATTGGAGAAGACGCCAAAGCCAAAGTGGCCGCTTTACAACCGGGGCAAATTTTATTGTTAGAAAATGTTCGTTTTCATGCCGAAGAAGAACAAGGCGATGAAAACTTTGCAAAAGCCCTAGCTGCTTTTGGCGATATCTATGTAAACGACGCTTTTGGAACTGCTCACCGAGCCCATGCTTCTACAGCGATTATTGCCCAATTTTTTCCAGAATCGAAATGTTTTGGTCTGTTAATGGAGCAAGAATTACAAGCCATTGGTAAAGTGTTAAGCGATGGTGAAAAACCCGTTACTGCTATTTTAGGTGGAGCAAAAGTTTCGTCTAAAATTACCATTATCGAAAATATTCTTCCGGTGATTGATAATTTAATTATTGGGGGTGGAATGACCTATACGTTTGTGAAAGCACAAGGCGGAAAAATTGGTAATTCCTTGGTTGAAAACGATAAACTCGACCTCGCAAAAGCGATTTTAAGCGAATGTGAAAAACACCAAGTAAAGGTCTACTTACCTGTTGATAACGTAATTGCGGATGCTTTTAGCAATGAAGCCAATAGACAAGTAACAGCCGTTGATGAAATTCCTGACGGTTGGATGGGAATGGATGTGGGTGAAAAAACATCCGCTCTTTTTGCCGATGTTTTAAAAAATTCGAAAACCATTTTGTGGAATGGACCTTTAGGCGTTTTTGAAATGAGCAACTTTGCCCATGGAACGATTGCCTTAGGAGATGCGATTGCAGAATCTACAGCGAACGGTGCGTTTTCTTTAGTGGGTGGTGGCGATTCTGTTGCGTTTGTAAAACAGTTTGGTTACGACGATAAGGTTAGCTATGTTTCTACCGGTGGTGGTGCTATGTTAGAAAGCTTAGAAGGAAAAGAATTACCAGGCGTTGCCGCTATTTTAAACTAAAAAAATAAAGGTTTTTAAACGGTTTAAAAATCGGCGATCCCATCGCCGATTTTTATATTTAGACGTATAGCATTTTTTCAATTGTTTATAACTTACACCTGTAAAACAGTGAATTAACGAGTTATTAACGTTGAATGTTTATAATTGTTTATATGTATATTCCCAATAAAAAGTTGTTAATTGCCCCTAGAAATACTACAACCTATGCATAATTTTTCAGATCGATTATCGGAAGTTGAAAATCATTTTCAACAAGAAGATTTGTCGTTGGGTTATCGTCGATTAATCGATTGCGCCCTGGATATTGGTCAACCCGAATTCTATCAAAAAATCATTCACTACTCGGATGAATTTTACGATCCAGAAATAAGTGATCAACAAAAAAAAGAGAAAGGCCTACTTCTGTTAGATGAATTAAAAAATTATCCGGCGCCTTTGTTTTTAGAAGAAACGGTTCTTCTATCCACAGATCATGTGGAAAAAGCGTATACCAATCGAAAATTTAAACTTCATCCCATAAGTTTTAACCTTAAGTCGCGCCAAATTGTGGGCTTAGTGGGTGAAAATGGAAATGGAAAAACCACTTTACTCCGCCTTATTTGTGGCGAATTAGCGCCCACCAATGGGACGATTAATTATAGCTTCTCTGCCGTAAAAGCTTTTAGTTTCGAGCTAAAATCGGAATTGATTTATATTCCACAACGCATCGAAATTCTGTACGGAACCTTAATGGACAACTTACAGTTTACTTTAAGCTCGCATGGGGTTTTGGGTGAAGAAAATGTATTGCTCGCAAAAGTTATGTTAGCTCGTTTTGGACTTTGGACTTATAAAGATCTCAACTGGAGTCAGCTTTCTTCGGGCTATAAAATGCGTTTTGAACTGGTGAGAACATTGCTTCGTAAACCCAAGGTATTATTGTTAGACGAACCATTAGCCAACCTGGATATTTTAGCCCAACAAATTATTTTGGAAGATTTGAAGTATTTGGCGCAATCGTACCGCAATCCCATCGGAATTATTCTTAGTTCCCAACAATTATACGAAGTTGAAAAAGTATCTGATGAAGTGATCTTTTTAGAGCTGGGTCAATTAAAGAAAAACACCCAAGAAGAGCAAGAAACGCCAGCGATAACCATTGTAGAAATCGATATTCAAAACAGCAAAGAAGATTTATTGGCTGTTTTAGAGCCCATAGGTCTACACCAATTAAAATACAACGGCGGTTCTTATATTGCTTATTTCGATGGTGAAGTGCGTTTTGCAACCATATTAAAAACACTGGGCGAAAGTCAACTCATCGTGAGTTATATCCGAAATATCTCTAGCTCAAGCCGACGTTTTTTTGTTAATTAAAATTCCAACCTCATGTATAAAAAATTCAATCATTACCTATTAACTCATTATCCGTTGGTTTGGAATCTAAAATTACCATGGATTATTTTACTCGCCTTATTGGTTAATTTAACGGCCTTTTTAACGGGGTATATGCACGTTTCATCTAAAATAATTCTGCAAGAAACCGGGTTAAAAGACTCGTTTTTTAGAGATAACTATTTTATGGTTTTCTTTATGATTATTGTTTTAAGCATTATTGTGTGGATCCGCTTTTACATGAAAAACAACCGTTTTAAATCGGGTTATCCTACTTCGCGGAATTATTTATACAAAGAATTTTTAGGCGTATTAACCGTATTTTTAATCTTTACGTTTGTACCCAATAGTTTCGAGTCGGGGATTAAAACCCGAATATCGAGCTTTATCTCAGATCAAGACTATGCAGCAGATGTCGATTTAATCAACAAAAGCCAAGCCTTCACCCTCCAGGCGTCCAATGGTTACAGCAGTAATTCTCGGAACCAGCCAGTTCCTTTGTTCGATAACCTAGTGAAAGAAGCAGAGGTATTCGAAGCTTTTCAACTTCGTCAGTTAGCCTTGGCTCAAGAGTACCCTAACCGAGTAACCGAAGAATTTTTAAAGCCATATTTTAGAAATGTCGATTTCGAGAATTTATTAATTCATCATTTTCCCGATCGCCTCCAACGCAAACAAGTCGTTACATCATCCAATTATAATTCTTACAATTCGCCCAAATCTAATCGTTACAATGGCGAAGAAGCCATGACTATGGCGGTTCAGACGCACGATGAAGATGAGGAAGGCAACTACATCAACTTAGGTTCTTTATACAATTTTAGCGCTATATCGTTTTTTGTTCCAAATGATTCCACTAAAAATCAAATGCATTACGACAAACAACTCATTCAATTATTGGCTAAAAACGACAAGTCAGCCATTCAAAAACAGTTAAATCAGTATTTAAAACTACTAGACAAATTTCAAATTGGGCATCGCTTTACTCAAAAAGCCATGATGGATTATGTCCCTAACCCACCCTATTATTTTATCGATTTTCATATTCCAACAGAAGGTCAATATTACGAAAATGGGGTAACCAAATATGGCGACTATATCAATACGCCTGCTTTAATCGATGTGTATACGAACTTTGAATACGCCAAGTACGAATCCACTTTCTTTAAATACTTTTCAATTAATTTAATGATTGCTTTGGTGTGTACATTGTTGTTAATCACCTTCCGTTTTAGCTCTTTTAAAGTGTGGTTAATTAGCGTTATTGGCTCAGGAGTTGTATCCATTATCGGTGGATGTATAGGTTTATTAATCGCAGTATTTACATCAACAACCTACTTGCCTTACGTTGTTTGCTTTGGTTTTTACATCCTATTTATTGGCTTGTTCTTATTTCTATTGCGCATTAAAGAACGCAAAATAATTGCGGGTGTCGCCTTAAACTGGTTTGTTTGGTCAAGTGCCTTTATACTCTTACTCTTTGTTAGCTTTTTATCAGATGTCTACAGCGATATCTACAGAAACAATGACGAGATTAATTATTACGAAACACTCTATAGCGACCCTACGTACATAAAATTACAAGAATTAAGCGAGCTTATGATTTGGATTAACCCACTTATACTTATCCTCGGTTTTTATATCATCATTCAATTTTATCGAAAATGGCAAGCCTTGCCAGAAGAATAAATACCTTATTAAAAACGAAGCTTTGTCTTCGTTTTTTTTTATTGCGGCTATTTGGGCGCCCCCTTCGGGCCAGGCTTTACGCTATATCTTTGCCACAACAGCATTCGGGGGGAATGGAAATAAAGCGGGTGGCAAAGGATGCCGCTGCAATCCTTGGCGCGATGCCACAGGCTTCATAACGAGACGCAGAATGGCGTGCACTTTACGCCCAACGGGAACTCGAAGGAAGATAGACCATAGACAAATTCTTAAAAACTTGTGTGCAATCCACAGCCAATCTTGCAATGAAAACAGCGAATAATGTAAAAACCAATCCCACGCATTTGTTCAACTTTGTAAAACAATTAAATCTAAAAAAATGAGCGATCAAACATTTCAATTTAAGACCAATATCAACTGTGGAGGCTGTGTATCTAAAGTCACCCCTTTTTTAGACAAAGCCGAAGGCATAGACCATTGGGAAGTAGATACCACCAATAAGGACAAAGTGCTTACCGTTACATCGAAAGGGATCACAGAAGAAGAGATTATCGAAACCATCGAAAACGTTGGCTTCGATATCGAGCCCATTCCCGCTGAATAGCAAACGAATGATAAAAGACCGAGCGTAGTTCATTGAACTACGCTTTTTTTAGGTCTTTAAAACCACTTCTTCATCAACATAAATTAACACTCCTATACTCATCTTGATCAAAGAATAAAAGAATCTTCAGCCTATTCAGCTGTAGCCTAATCGATCAGTCTGCTTATTGAAAAAAATAGCCCTTTTTATTAATTAACAACCATGGTTGATAAGTCTTTCGTTCCTTAAAACTTTCAAAAGCTTTCTCTTACTACATTTGCTTTAACAAAGTTTAACAATTTCGTAGGAAAGATTTAGTCCGTAATCCACCTGATATTGTTATTTTTAGTGGAAATTTGACAGATACATATTGATAAAACCTAAATTTCATTGCAATTTTGGATATACAACAACTGAATGAACAAATCGACGTAAAAAGCGCTAGCATTAACCGTTTAACGTCAGAGATTAATAAAACCATTATTGGCCAAGAAAAAATGGTCGAATGTCTTTTAATAGGTTTATTAGGAAATGGGCACGTATTGCTGGAAGGAGTTCCTGGATTAGCCAAAACACTGGCCATTAAAACATTGGCCGATGCCGTTGATGGAAGCTTTTCACGAATTCAGTTCACACCCGATTTATTGCCTGCAGATGTCGTGGGAACCTTGATTTACAATGTCAAAGAAAACGATTTCAATATCAAGAAAGGACCTATTTTTGCGAACTTTGTTTTAGCGGATGAAATTAACCGTTCACCCGCAAAAGTGCAATCGGCTTTGTTAGAAGCTATGCAAGAGAAACAGGTGACCATTGGCGATGAAACTTATCCCCTACAACAACCGTTCTTGGTTTTAGCCACCCAAAATCCGGTCGAACAAGAAGGAACATACCCTTTACCTGAAGCTCAGGTCGATCGTTTTATGTTGAAAACCGTTATTACCTATCCTGAATTGGAAGCCGAACGTTTAATTCTTCGAAATACGATTAATCAAACATTCCCTAAGGTGAATAAAGTAATCACCATCCAAGAAATCATTGAAGCCCGTGAAATGGTGAAAAATGTGTATATGGATGAGAAAATAGAAAAATACATCCTCGATATTATCTTTGCAACGCGTTTCCCAGATCAAGTGGGTCTAGAAAAATTAATCCCAATGATTTCTTTCGGTGCCTCACCTCGTGGATCGATTAACTTAGCACAAGCAGCCAAAGTTTATGCTTTCCTTCGCCGTAGAGCGTATGTTATTCCCGATGATGTTCGGGCTATGGCAAAAGATGTCCTTCGACACCGTATTGGTATTAGCTATGAAGCCGAGGCCGAAAATATAACCCCAGAAGAAATTATCGACAATATTTTAAATGTCGTTCCTGTACCTTAATTGATTTATCTCGTGGACGCAAACGAAATTATTAAACGTGTAAAACGCATCGAATTAAAGAGCAAGCGTAAAGCGAGCAATTTATTTATGGGCGAATACCATAGTTCGTTCAAAGGGAGGGGTATGATTTTTAGCGAAGTTCGTCCCTATCAATACGGTGACGATGTTCGAAATATCGACTGGAATAAAACCGCCCGTTACAACGAAGCCTATGTAAAAGTTTTCGAAGAAGAAAGAGAATTAACCATGTATTTATTGGTCGACGTTTCTGCTTCGGGGAACTTTGGAACACGGAAACAAATTAAATTAGAAACCATTGCCGAACTGTGTGCTACCTTAGCCTTTTCGGCCACAACATACAACGATAAAGTGGGGCTATTGCTCTATGCTGATCAAGTTGAAAAAGTAATTCCTCCCAAAAAAGGAAAGCAGCACGTTTTGCGTTTAGTCCGCGAAATGATCGCCTGTGAACCCAAAACGCAAGGCACCAACTTGGCCAATGCTCTGGAACAACTCATGAAAATTGCCAAACGAAAATCAACCGTTTTTATCCTTTCCGATTTTATCGATCATTCCGATTACGAAAAGGCTTTGCGCATTGTTTCCAAGAAACATGATGTCACGGCTATTCGGGTATTTGATGAAAAAGAACAATCTTTTCCCGATATCGGTTTAGTGAATGTTCAGGACAATGAAACAGGAGAAATTCGTTTAATCGATACTTCTTCAAGCAGTGTTCGTAAGCAATATGCACAATATTTTCGCGATCTATCCACCCGCTTTCAAACCAGTTTTAGTAAAAACAATGCCGGTCACCTAAGCATTCGTGCGGATCAAGATTATGTTCTTCCTTTATTGAATTATTTTAAAAGCCACAAAGTATAATGAAAAAGTACCTACTCTTTTTATGCATGCTTTTGGTTGGTTGGGTAAACGCTCAAGGCATTAAAGCAACCATCGATAAATCGACCATTAAAATAGGCGAACCTATTCATTACACCTTAGTGATCGATTATCAAAAAGGCGATAAAATTATCCTTCCTACTTTACAAGACTCCTTATCGTTTCACATTGAAATCTTAAGTCAGAAAGTGGATAGTATCACCACCAAAGAATTAAAACAACTCTTTCAGCATATCGAATTAACCGGTTATGAGGTGGGGCAGTTTACCATTCCCGAATTAAGTGTTCAAAGAAATAATGAACAACTAAAGACAAAAGCTTTTCAAATCGAAATTCAAGATGTGGTGGTGGATACGGCCGATGCGCGTTTCTATCCCATTAAAGATTTAATGGAAGAAAAATATTCCACAGCCGATTATTTAAATAGGTATTGGATCTATGGCGCCGTCGCTTTGGCATTAATCCTTATTGCTGTTGTTTTATTGGTGCTTTATATTCGCTCAAAATCGACCAATTTAAAAGGGAACAATCTCTTATCGCCTTATGAAGAAATTCAAGCCGATCTAAAGAGTTTAGATGCCAAAAAGTACCTAAAAAGAGGGGAACAAAAAGAATATTATACCCAATTGTCTTTAATCCTTCGTCGCTATGTGGGTCGAATCTATAACTTTTCGGCCATGGAACTCCTTTCCGAGGATGTTTTAAAAGAAGTCGACCAAAAAGAAGATATGTTAGATGAAGATAAAAAACAATTAAGGCATTTTTTCTTCGACGCCGATTTAGTGAAATTCGCAAAACACCGTGTCGATGATGAAAGCAGTACGGCTTATCGCCAGTGGGTCGCCGAATTTGCAGACCGATTGAAACCGTTGGATATTCCAGAAAATGATATAGAAGATAAAGTAACGGGTGAAAAGTACCATAAATTTGATAACAGCTAATGATCAGTTTTGAATTTCAAAATCCATGGGTACTGGCTTTATTGATTTTTATTCCCTTCTTTATTTATAGAGAAGTTCGAAAAAAATCCGCTAAAAAAGCCTCCCTTAAACTAAGTACACTTACCCCTTTTGGGGGTGCTCGTAGTAATCTTTCGAGCTATAAACCACTCCTTTTTATTATAAAAATGATTGGGGTTAGTTTGTGTGTGATTGCTTTGGCGCGTCCTCGTTATGTAGATGTAACGACCAAAGTAAAATCGGACGAAGGGATCGATATCCTTTTAACCGTTGATACTTCCTTAAGTATGCTGGCTCGGGATTTAAAACCCGATCGTTTAGCAGCCTTAAAAGAAGTGGCTAAAAATTTCGCAGTGCAAAGACCGAGTGATCGCATTGGTTTAGTGGAATATTCTGGGGAAGCGCTCACGCGTGTGCCTTTAACCACCGACCGCCAAATGCTGGTTGCTGAGATCGATAAATTACAATCGGGTAATTTGCAAGATGGTACCGCTATCGGTATTGGTTTAGCGACAGCTGTAAATCATTTAAAGAACAGTAAAGCCAAGTCGAAGGTGGTGATTCTAATTACCGATGGGGTGGAGAGTATTAATCCATCACCCGAATTAATGTATGTTTCGCCAAGGCAAGCGGCAGAAATTGCCGCTGCTAAAGGAATTAAAGTATACACCATTGGAATTGGAACCAATGGCATGGCTCCTTTTCCGGTTGGCTATAGTTATTCGGGCGAATTTATATTCGAAATGCAACCCGTTGAAATTGATGAACCTTTAATGGAAGATATTGCTGCAAAAACGGGAGGGCTTTACTTTCGGGCAACCAATAATGAAAGTTTAAAAAAGATTTACAGTGAAATTGATAAATTAGAAAAATCGGAAATTAATGAAGTAAAATACTATAATTATACCGAGTTATTTGGGCGTTTTTTACTCGCCGCTCTAATTCTTCTAAGCCTTGAATTACTATTGAAAAGAACCATATTTAAAGAATTGATTTAATGCAGTGGGGTGAAATACAACATATAGGATGGATGCTTATTTTATTCATCATCATTACCTTATCGGTTCATGTGTACCGATGGCGTGAGCGTATCAAGAAAAATTTTGTCGATGCCCATTTACTGCCCGTTATCTTCCCAATTACATCGTCTAAGCGTTATGCGTTTAAATTGACGTTAGGTTGTTTAGCCATCTTTTTTATTATTTTAGCGTATATGGATCCTTTGTATGGCGAAAAGGAGGTAAATGTAAAAAGAGAAGGGATCGATATGGTTTTTCTTTTAGACCTTTCTTCGAGCATGAATGCCCAAGATGTTGCTCCTTCCCGCTTAGATAAAGCCAGTAAATTAATCAGTGAAACCCTTCATCAATTGGGGGGTGATCGTGCAGCTTTAGTCGTCTTTGCAGCTAATGCTTACACCATTATACCGCTAACAAACGATTATGCAGCCATTGATAGCTATTTAGCCAATATGAATACCGAATTGATTTCCAATCAAGGGACCGATTTTTTCCATGCGATGAACGAAGCGGCTAAGGTGTTTAAAAATTCGGCCAACTCGAGTCAATTGGTCGTGCTTATTTCCGATGGTGAAGACCATGAGGACTCAACCAATCAGGCGATTAAAGTTGCGAAAGACAACAACTTATTTGTTTTATCCATTGGTGTAGGAAGCCAGAAAGGGGCGCCTATCCCAACCTATTACAATGGGATACAGGAAGATTTTAAGAAAGACCAATACGGAAATACCGTTGTTACAAAATTGGAAGATGGAAATCTTAAAAAAATAGCAGCTGCCACCAGCGGAGCTTATTTTCCTTTAACCACGATTCAAGAGGGTTTATCGAACTTAATGATGTATAAAACGCGTTTGTCTAAAAATGAGATAGCAGTTGCCAAAACAAAAGATATGAACCATGTATATCAATGGTTTTTAGCATTTGCCGTGGCTTTACTATTTATAGAATTATTAACATCTGAGTATAAAATTTTTAACGAAAGAAAACATTAAGTTTGTATGGTAAAATGATTTATTTTTTTAAACACTTCGGATTTTTATGTTTCACACTGTGTAGTGTCTTTGCTTTTGCTCAAAATAAAGCGAAGGATTACATTATAGAAGGAAACGCGTATTATCAAAAAGGAAAATTTGATAATGCAGAATATGCCTATAAAAAAGCCACCATGGAAGATCCGTCTTCAGTGAAAGCCAATTATAATTTAGGCAATGCCCTCTTCGAGCAAAAACGATACAAAGAAAGTATGGCTCATTTTAAGAAATCAGCTGAAATATCGAAAAATACGCTCGATAAACACATGGCTTATCATAATTTAGGCAATGCTTATATGCAAGAAAAGGAATATGAAAATGCCTTAGCTAGTTTTAAAGATGCGCTCAAAAATGATCCAACCGATGAAGCTACCCGTTATAATTATGCTTTAGCGAAAAAAATGCTCGAAAAGGAAAAGAAAAAAGACAAACAACAAAATCAACAACAAAATAACCAAGATCAAAACCAAGATCAGCAGCAAAATAATCAACAGCAAGATTCTCAACAAAGTCAATCAGAGAAAGAGCAAAAGAAAAATCAATCCCAGAATCAGCAACAAGCTGATCAAACTCAAAACCAAAACGATGAGGGTAATCCGAAAAGTGGGGGCGAAAATGGAAATAAACAAGGGAAAGGCGATAATGCTTCTCGACAAATAAAACAAGGGAATAAAGGCAAAGGTGACCAGAAAGAGAATGCCCAAAACGATACGGGCGATGGAACATTAAAAGCTCTTCAAGAGCAAGAAGTGAAAACACAAAGACGAATTATTCAACAGAAAGCAGAACGTAATAAATCTAACACCTCAAAAGACTGGTAATGTACCCAACAAAAATATTACATAGCATTCTTTTATTAACCCTAACAGCTGTTACGGCGTTAAGTCAACAAGTTGCCTTTAAATCAGAAGCCAGTAAAACGGCCTTGGTTGCAGGGGAAGCATTTTCAGTAGGCTTTTTTATTCAATCGTCTACCGACAGCTATTCCATCGATGAACCGATGAAATATCCCGATCACAAAGGGTTGCGAATCGTTGGTGAAAATAGAAGTCAAAACGTTCAGTTTGTCAACGGTCGTGGGATGATCGAAGACGGCGTAATCCTTGTTTTTGTCGGTGAAAAACCGGGTAAATATAAAATTGGTGCCTCGAAGATTGTTATCGATGGGAAAACGTATACCACAAAACCCATCGATATAGAAATCGCTAAAACGGCTGTTGCTGCTGCTGTAAAATCAACACAACAGGCGCAACCTGTTTTTTTACAAAGCGATGTGTCTAAACAAAACCCCTATGTAAACGAGCAAGTTGGCCTTACGGTTAAATTATATGCACGCGATTTGGGGATGCTGAATCGCAAGCGTAATTTTAGACAAGGTAAATTAGAGGGATTAAGCCCTAAAATGGTTAAAAATTCACCCGAAACCATTAAGCAAGAAATGATTTCGGGCAAACAATATTTTTCGGAAGAGATCGCTCGTTATTACGTTTTTCCACAGAAACCTGGCCGCATCGAAATAGATCCTTTTTCACTCGATGTACTCGTTTCCGGTACGTATGGAACCGAAGTCTATGAAATTAAGAGTAATCCAGTAGTGATTAATGCGAAAGCTCTACCCGAAGGAAAACCAGCAAGCTTCAAAGGAGCTGTTGGTCAATTTGAACTGAATACTTCGGTTGATAAAACAGAGTTGAAAGCCAATGAAAGCATCAACATGGAGGTCGAGATAACCGGTTCCGGAAATTTAAATGGAATTATTTTTCCAACCATTAATACATCCGAAAACTTAGAAAAATACGCCCCTAAAAAACGCGACGCCTATAAAACTTATCCGCGCGGAATGCAGGGAAAAGTGGTGCAAGAAAATGTTTTAGTTCCTAATTTTGGCGGTGAATACAGTATATCGCCCGTTGAATTTAGTTATTTCGATCCCGAAAAGGAAAAATACATTACCCTAAAATCAGATTCTATTCACATTCATGTCGATGGGGAAGCTGCTCCGTTAGATAAGGATAATACAATGATGGCATCGATAAATGATCATCAAAAACAAAATACACCCAGCGATCGTTTTCAAAATACAGTAAACGAGATTACCAACAGTGTTCCACAAGGAAAAGCTGGTTGGATTTGGCTAACAGGTGGTGTGTTGGCATTGGCTGCAATGGGATTAGTGATTATGAAAAAGAAGAAGAAAAAGATGAACGACGAATCAACCATTCATCCGCGTTCTTTTGCCTCTTCTTTTGCTCCAGTGGCAAAGATCGATGAACCCATAAATCCACCACCCATCTCTTCTAATTTTGTCAAAGAAATGAATCAAGAATTAGAGCAGTTGAAACTATTGGTTCATGCGGTCGAACAAAGGGATTTTTTCCAACTGCAAGAACAAATTTTAGGGGAAGCTGTGATGAAAAAAACAGGAATAGATTTAGCAAACTTTACAGTCTATACAGCCGTACATCGCTTAAAAGTCATCGGTTGTAACCCATCGCTTATCGACGAATGGCAAGATCTTATTAATAAGGCCAAACATGCCAAATACGCTTTTGACCCTACACAACAAGATCTACAAGCAACTTACCTAAGAACCCAGAAAATGGTCAGCGAAATTATTCATGGCTAATTTCCCATTCATCCCTAAAAAAGAACAGCTCGGTTACTAATATTAGGTAAAAAAGCGTATATCAATCAAATTTGATGATTATTATACGCTGATGAAACTATTATTTTCTATTTTTTTAACGCTTGTTTTTAGCGCATTAATCGCTCAGAACACAGTACAAGGTCAAGTTATTGATGAATTTGGAAAACCAATCTCCAAAGCCCACATTCAAATTCAATTCACTTATGATGGAGGCTTGAGTGACGATGATGGGAACTTTAAATTTGAGACCGATACCTCTGGTCAACAAAATCTTGAGATTACTGCTCATGGGTATGATACTGAATTTATTCAATTCACAATCGAAGATCAAATACCTTTAGCGTGTATCCTTTATTCAACAGTTCAATTAAAAGAAGTCTTCATTGGAGCAGGTAATTTGGCCGCTGGAGAAACCAATCAAAGTGCTGTACTAAGTGGATTGGATATTGTGACAACGGCTGGTAGTGCTGGAGACATCGTCGGTGCCTTAAAAACCCTTCCAGGAACTCAACAAGCTGGTGAAAGTGGACGTTTACTCGTTCGAGGGGGGGATGAATTCGAAACAACGACCTATATAAATGGTTTAGCCGTTGCACAACCTTATTCATCATCGGTTAGCAACACTCCAGCGAGAGGACGTTTTTCGCCTTTTCTGTTTAAAGGGATGAGTTTTTCCACAGGAGGCTATTCGGCTGAATATGGGAATGCACTTTCCAGTGTATTGGTTATGGATACACCCCGCCAATTAGATGAAAAGAAATCGGAGGTTTCTCTTCTTTCTGTGGGGGCAAGTTTAGCGCATACGTTGCGAGGAAATAATAATTCGTTTAGTATGATTGCTAGTTACCAAAACCTTCGACCTTATTATGCCGTGGTCCCCCAGAAATTGGCTTGGTTGAAGCCTTATGAAAACTTAAATGGTGAAACGATTTATAAACATCAATGGGAAAAGAGTTTTCTAAATGTGTATACTGCTTTTGGTTTGGAAAATTTTAGCTTACAACAACCCAACGATCAGCTGATGTTAGTTAATGTTAAGCAAACAACCAATAATCTTTATAACAACACCCAGTTTTCTACTCAACTAAATTCTTCATGGTTGTTGGAACTTGGACAGACGATCGGGTTTAATGAGCGTGAATTAGCGTATGGAGGCTACAACATTCCCAATAAGGAATGGTCCAGCCACAGTAAGCTAAAGTTGGAATGGAAATGGTCGCCGCGGATTAGAATGGTTATGGGTTCAGATTTTTTTCATACCCAATTTTCCGAAGCATATAAAGATGACCAGGAATCGGTTCGCTATGGTTATCACTCGAATCTTTGGGCCCAATTTTTAGAGATGCGTTGGCGAATTTCGCCTCAATGGAGTACGGTCATCGGTCTACGTTCGTCTCAGAATAACCTACAAAAGAAGTTGACTTTTGATCCTCGCTTTTCACTCGGTTATTCGCCATCTATATCGAGCCAGTTTTCGTTGGCGTACGGAATCTTTCATCAACAACCCCATCAACAAGTTCTCAAATACACCCAAAACCTCGATTGGATGAAAGCTCAACATTGGATTTTGAATTATACCTATCAAAAAAATGGACGCATGCTTCGCCTAGAAACTTATCATAAGAAATACGATCAATTGGTTCAGTATACAACGAGAATTCCAATTTTCAATGGTATATACAGTAATTTAGGTTACGGGAAAGCCAATGGCGTTGATGTCTTTTGGCGTGATAATACTTCGATTAAGTCTTTGCAATATTGGTTATCTTATTCGTATATCGATACCCAAAGACAGGATCGAAACTATCCAAAAGCGGTTCAACCTTCTTATGTGGGAAAACATAATTTTTCCATCGTAACGAAGTATTGGATCAATTCACTTCAATCTCAATTGAGTATCACGAATTCTTTTGCCAGTGGACGTCCTTATGATAACCCCAATGAGGCTGATTTTATGCAAAGCCGTACCAAGTCGTTCAATGAAACGGCTTTCTCGTGGGCCTATCTATTAACGCAACAAAAGGTGATTTACTTTTCAGTGAGTAATATTTTTGGTACACGGCAACTTTTTGGTTACCATTATGCGCAAAATAAAGATGCCCAAGGGTATTATGCGGCTCAGCCTATTCAACCAGTCGCAAAGCGTTTTCTAATTCTCGGTTTTTTTTGGACGATTTCTCATAATAAAAAAGACAATTACCTCGAGAACTTGTAAATCACTGTTCATCCTTAAAATAGAACAGTTCAGTTCTTTTTAATTTTTATCAACACCTATTTTCATCAATTTTCCCTATATAAAAAAAACATATCGTATGAAACAGTTACTTTTAATCAGCATGAGCTTGTTTGCCAGTAGTTTATTTGCACAAACACCTTATGAATCTTCTATGAAAAAAGCCTTGGGTTTTTGGAACGAACAGAAAAACGAGGAAGCTGCAGCGCTTTTTCAACGCATAGCCAAAGTGGATAAAGAGCAATGGTTACCGAATTATTATCAAGCTTTAATTTTTACTACATCTGCTCTACGCGAGCCAGTAAAAGAAAAAAAGGAGAGCTTGATTCAACAAGCACTTCAAATTATTTCCAGTGTCGATTCTTCTACAAAATCGGCCGAATGGTATAATGTTGAAGCCTTGGCAATGATTGCCGAATTAACGATAGATCCTATGGTGAAAGCAACCACCTTATCTCCGAAAATTGTAATGACTTATAAAAAAGCCTTATCATTAGATCCTAAAAATCCAAGGGCGTTGGCGGGCTTGGTTGATTTCGAAATGCAATCTAAGCACTATTTTAATGAAGATATTTCTAAGTTGTGTCAGCAATTGATTCAAATTGAAAGAATGTTTGATGAGCAAAAATCTGATATTCCTTTCTACCCAACATGGGGAAAAGAACGCGTAACCGATCTTCTAAAGAATGATTGTGTTAAACATACGGATTAAAATAAGAACACAAAACACCTTTTGCAGCAATTCGTCTAGGATAATCAACAGTTCAGCAATTGTAAATGGTTAAGTCCCGTTAATTGAACCACCTTTGATTCTATAAAAACAGGAACAGATGATTCATTTATTATTTTCTTTATTCACCGATTTTATTCATTGGATATTACAATCAATCGTTTAATTTTAACTTATGAAAGAACGTACAATTTTTCAACGCGGACGATTGTTATCAGCAACCGCTATTACCCTTATACTTGCTTTTCTTTATCTAATACAAGTTATTTCTTCAAGCGATGAAGATTTCTTCTTGCACAATACAAGTTGGTATTTAGGGTTTTACGTGGTTTTTATCTTGCGAAATGCATTGTTGTGCTTCATTGTTTATCGAATAATGATTGGTTTACAAAGTATCTCGAGAAAGGATCTTTTACGGAATAGCATCATTATTATCGGGATGAATTTTTTGCTCTATGGGATTATTTACTGGTCGAATAAGCAGCTTAGTCCCCAAAATTTTTTTGTATGGAATCACTTTATTTATTTTGTAGGCTATACGGTTTTTAGTCTTTTAGCTTTCCTTGTAACGGTTCAATGTTTTATCAACTACCGTTCGCTGAGTAAGAGTTTTAAAAACATTGGGTTATACTATCTAGAGGCCATGGCGTATATCTTAGTGTTGTACTATTTATTTACAAGCGTAGGGAATAAACTATTGAAGGATATTGTTTTTGGGAGTAATTTTATAAATTATTTTGTTGTATTTGCTGTATCCAATGTGTTTTTTATTGTTTTTTACTTTATTCAAAAGAAAAACCGCCTTTTTGAAAGCCAGATCGCTGAACAATCAATAATCGCGGAAAATGCAACGGCTCAATTTGAGTCCTTAAAAAATCAACTCGATCCGCATTTTTTATTCAATAGTTTAAATGTCCTAACCAGTTTAATTGAAGAAGATTCAGAAAAAGCGGTTCATTTTACCACATCCCTTTCAAGGATTTACCGCTATGTACTAGAACAAAAAGATAAATCCTTGGTGGAAGTAAAAGATGAATTAAAGTTTGCTGGTCTATTTTTGAGTCTCTTGCAACTTCGTTTTGAGAATGCTCTCGATGTCAAAATTGATGAAGATGTATTTGAAGAAGGGGAACTCATTGTTCCATTATCGCTCCAATTGCTCTTGGAAAACTGTGTGAAACACAATGTGGCCAGTTCCTCACGCGTACTTTCGATCAGAATTTACAGAGAAAACACTTATTTAGTGGTAGAAAATAAGTATCAACCCAAAGAGGTTATTCATTCGTCTACTGGAATCGGTTTAAAAAACATCCAAAATCGATATGCCTTATTAACCGATCGTTTGGTGGTTATTGAACAGTCGAATGAACAATTTCATGTTAAAATACCCTTACTCACCGAAAAAATAAATACAATGAAAATAGAACAGCCAATAGACGATAATGCGTATGAAATCGCATCGAAAAGGGCCGCCGTTTTAAAAAAATACTATGGTCATTTAGGCACCTACTTGGTATTCATCATTTTCTTTTTTCTACTCAATATGGTGACCTCTCCATTTCAATTATGGTTTTACTGGCCCATGCTTGGATGGGGAATAGCAATAGCCATTCATAGCTTAAAAGTATTTGGGTTTTCAGATGAATGGGAAAAGCGTAAAATTCAAGAAATCTTGGATAAAGAAAATCAACCACCAACCTCTAAATGGAAATAAATGAGAACAGTTCGTATTGTCATTATTGAAGATGAAAAACCCGCTGCTCGTTTATTAAATAGACGAATTGAAAAATTGGGTTATCGCGTGGAGATGCTTTTGCACAGTGTCGAAGAATCAATTGAATGGTTTCAATCGAATCCACATCCCGATCTCATCTTCTTGGATATTCAGTTATCGGATGGTTTATCTTTTGAACTCTTTGATCAGGTTTCAATTCATTCAGCCATTATTTTTACCACCGCTTATGACGATTATGTCTTGAAGGCCTTTAAGTTAAATAGCATCGATTACTTATTAAAGCCCATTGTTGAGGAAGAACTCCTGTTCGCATTGGATAAATTTGAACGTCAACAGCCTCGTGAGGAAATCGATTTAGCCGCTGTAAAAAGATGGCTACAACCTCAGAAAACCTACAAAGAAAGATTTACCATTAAGGTGGGGCAATCGCTTAAAATTATTGATTGTCCTTCTATTGAGTGTTTTTTTAGCGAATACAAAGCGACCTATCTCCATACACAGAATACTAAGAACTACCTTCTGGACTTTTCCTTGGACAAACTAGAAACCCTCCTCGACCCCCTTCTCTTTTTTAGGATTAACCGAAGTACCATTATTCAGCGAAGTGCAATTAGAGAAATTATGATGTATAGTAATTCCCGTTTAAAGATAATCTTACAAACGTTTAATGATTCCGAACTCATCGTCAGTCGCGAAAAAGTGAATGATTTTAAGGCATGGCTGGAAAAATAACCGATAAAAAAGCGGTAATTAGGTATTTGATAAGAAAAAGTGTCTTATTTTAACGCTTCATTAGGAAACACACCTTTATTATCGTTTTTAATTAACACGTATGAATGTATTTGAAAAAATATCTCTCAACGAGATAGGAACAACCTTTGCCGTTTTGTTTGCCGTAATTGATATTTTAGGAAGCATCCCCATTATTGTGGGTATCCGCAGTAAAGTGGGCCACATTCAGTCGGAGAAAGCGACTTTGGCAGCAGGGATCCTGTTAATATCCTTCCTATTTTTTGGAACGAAAATTTTAAGCCTAATGGGAGTCGATGTTCAGGCCTTTGCCGTTGCAGGTGCTTTTGTGATTTTTATCATTGCTTTGGAGTTAATTTTGGGAATTGAAATCCAAAAAGGCGTTGAATCGAATTCGGCATCCATCGTCCCCATTGCTTTTCCGCTAATCGCTGGAGCGGGTTCGCTGACGACCGTTCTTTCCCTACGTTCTCAATATGCCGATATTAACATTGTAATCGCCATTGTATTGAATATGTTAATCGTATATTTGGTGCTTAAATTTGCAGGAGTATTGGAGAAATGGTTAGGGCCTGGTGTGCTATCGGTTTTGAAAAAGGTCTTCGGAGTTATTTTACTATCCATTGCCATTAAACTTTTCACATCCAATATTGGTGCTTTGTTTTTAAATGAATTTAAATTTTAAATAACGATTACATGAAAAAATATATTTCAATTATTACGGTATTTTTAGTTGGCGCCCTTGGGTATAACCTCTATGTACTAGATTATAAAATTGGTTTTTTCGCAGAAGAAAATTTTCCGATTTTAGTAGGATTAGCGGCCTCTTTATTAGGTCTAATTGTATCAATGATTTATTTTAGCTTCTTTCGACTTCAGAAAAATTTAGTGCAGAAAGCAGCTTAATTAGAGGCATTCTATCGAAATAAAATAAAAAGAAGGGAACGATTAATCGTTCCCTTCTTTTATCGTGGGTTTAAATTTCTTTAGCAGCGTTTGCATCGCTTCTTCAATGACTTCGTACGATTGTGCGCGTGATGATGTATATATAAAGAGTAAATCAATGCTCGATGCTTCATCCATCTCCAATAATTCCTTATTTAAACGGTAGGCCTCACGCATTCTCCTTTTTAGTAAATTACGATCAACAGCGTGTTTAAATTTCTTTTTTGAAACACTGACCGCTACTTTAATTGGATGCTCGGCTTCCTCCTTTGGCTCAATCTTGTATACGACCCGTATGGGATGCGAAACAAAAGTCTTGCCTGAAGTAAACAACGCTTCAATCGCTTTTTTACTCTTTAGTTTCTCATTCTTACCAAAGGTCAATTTCATAAATGATAATTCTTAATAATTTTGTAAATTCAAAGGTAAGTATTCTGAATGTTTTAGAGATTACGTAACTTTGAATTTCATAAAAATAATAAAAACAGAAGAGTATGTACCCAGCAGAGATAGTATTACCCATGAAAGAGCAGTTAACTTCAAATGGTTTTGAAGATTTAACGACACCAGAACAAGTTGAAACAGCGATTAATCAACCAGGAACCACCTTGGTCATGGTGAACAGTGTTTGTGGTTGTGCAGCAGGTGCTGCAAGACCAGGAGCGATTTTATCGTTAGATAATGATAAAGTTCCTGCTCATGTAACAACTGTTTTCGCAGGATTTGATAAAGATGCTGTCGCTAAGGCTAGAGAGTTTTTTGCTCCCTTCCCTCCGAGCTCACCAGCAATCGCTTTATTTAAAGACGGCGAATTAGTACACATGTTAGAACGTCACCATATCGAAGGACATTCAGCACAAGCCATTGCAGAGAATTTAAAATCGGCTTACAATGAGTTTGCATAAGCTTTTTCAATAAAGTTAACGCCTCTATCTCCCGATAGAGGCGTTTTTTTTGACCGATACCCTCTTGCTTATTGCTGCCTTCTAAACAAGGGTTTTTGTTTTTGAATATTGTTCTGTATAATACCCTTTTAAGGGAAAAAACGAATTATTATCCTTTAATAAGTAGACTTCTTTTTTTGTGACAACTAATATTTTTTTCCTTACTTTGTATAGCAATGATGCAGAAATAATTAAAGAAAGTGATGAAAGTAGCTGTAGTTGGCGCGACCGGAATGGTCGGTAAAGTAATGCTTAAAATTTTGGAAGAACGTAATTTTCCAGTGAGTGAATTAATCCCTGTTGCCTCAGAGCGATCAGTGGGGAAAGAAATCTCTTTTAAAGGAAAATCGTATACAATCGTATCCTTAGCAGATGCTGTGGAAATGAAACCAGCCATTGCCCTGTTTTCTGCAGGTGGAGAAACGTCTAAACAATGGGCACCCCGATTTGCGGATGCGGGTACTACCGTCATCGACAATTCTTCCCAATGGCGTATGGTGGATACTATCCCATTGATCGTTCCAGAAATCAACGCCGATATTTTAACGGTGAACGATAAAATCATCGCCAACCCAAACTGCTCTACCATTCAATTAGTGATGGTGCTCAACCCGCTTCATAAGAAGTATGGGATTAAACGAATTGTTGTTTCAACCTATCAATCGGTCACAGGGACTGGTAAAGATGCTGTTGACCAATTAGAAGGGGAAATAAAAGGAGAGACGCCAACAAAAGTCTACCCTTACCAAATCTTTAAAAATGCCTTGCCGCATTGTGATGTTTTTGACGAAGAAACAGGTTATACCAAAGAAGAGTTAAAATTAACCCTTGAACCAAAGAAAATTATGCGGGTGGATGCGATGAATATTACCGCAACTGCAGTTCGTGTGCCTGTTCAAGGTGGGCATTCAGAAGCTGTCAATATCGAATTTGAAAAAGACTTTAATGTTGTGGATGTTCAGCGCCTGCTTTCTGAACAAGAAGGAATTGTGGTGCAAGATAATCCCGACACCAATAATTATCCGATGCCTATCTATGCGGAAGGAAAAGACGATGTTTTCGTGGGCCGTATTCGACGAGATTTTTCCCAAAGGAATAGCCTCAATCTTTGGATTGTTGCCGACAATCTTCGAAAAGGAGCTGCAACCAATACCATTCAAATCGCTGAATATCTGGTTGAAAATAAACTTATCAAGCTTTAAAAACTCCTTTTCTAAACTGTCCTCTACATAAGCAGAGAACAGTGTACATAGATTCGACTGCGATGAACGCCATTTTACTGAATCAGTCCATACTGTTGTTAAATAACAATTAAAAATAGTGACACACCATGAAAAAGCGAATCAATTGATTCGCTTTTTTTATTCTATTCTGATTTTTAACATAATGAAGTGTCTTTATTAAGCAAATTGTTAATATGTAGGGATATTTTCCTGAAATATAGATCATGTTTTGAAATCCATAAATGAAATGATAAATGTTGGATAAAATTGTCGTACCTAGAAATTACCTTTGTTGGTAATTGAATGAACCGATTCATTCACACTAATTTGTTTCTAAAATTTAACGATGACTAATTTGTTTCAACTATTCAAAAAAATAATTTTGTGCTTTTTATTAAGCAGTGTAAATATGCTTTATGCTCAAAGTATTCAGCACTGCGATGAGAAAAGTCGTGTGTTTACAAAGCAAACTAACCTTATTAAAAGCAATGAAAAATATTGTTTACAAGAAGATTTAGTGATCTCTAATTTAACCATCGAAGATGGCGGAAAACTCTACCTCTCTAAAGGTAAAAAATTAAAAATTTCAGGAAATTACTCTCAAAAAGGTGGTGTTGTGATCATTGATAGCCAAGCCCAATTGTTAATTACGGGCGGTACAGAACTCGGTGCATTTGGCTCTCAGAAAGATGCCATCATCGAATTAATGCCGAATGCTTATGTTTCGGTAACCGGTTCATTGAGTATAAACGATCCTTCTTGGGGGGGCTATTATAAGCAAGGAAAATCTTTTATAAAAATGAACGATAATTCAATGCTCGAAATTTGTGGAACCATGGACTCTAAAGTATCAACTTATCCAATAATTGAATACATCGGGAAAGGGACTAAAAAAGCCATACTCATCAACAGAGCGCAGGTCGCTGGTGGATATAGTCTTGCCGTTTCTAATCAAATTGATTGGATTACCTTAGGAAGTGTTTCTGGCTTGTCGGCCGGAAAAGCAAATTGGTGTGGCGAAAACGCAAAGGTCAGTTGCCCCTATTGGCCAAAAACATTCGATTCTACAAAGGATTGTGGTGTACTTATACTTCCTAACGATGGAAGAAACTCTAAAAAGAAAATGATTTCAAACCCTATGATTCATATTTACCCTTCGTAGATTTAGACGTAAAAAACGAAATTATACACCTTGAAAAGCGGATCGAAAGATTCGCTTTTTTTTAATTATTGTAAAATTTAACTAAATTTAAACGGTGTGTAGACAACCTTCTACGTACTTTAAGCATCTATAATAAAGATTAAGACAACCTTGTTGGACGAAGAACAATTGATAAAGGCCTGTATTCAGCAGAATCATAAAGCACAAAGGCAGCTTTATGAGCAATATGATGCCCGGTTTTTTGCGGTCTGTAAACGCTATTTTAGCGATATTCATCAGGCTGAAGATGCTTTGGTCAAAGGATTTTTAAAAATATTTCAACATATACAAAACTATTCTTTTCAAGGAAATTTCGAAGGATGGATGCATCGCATCATGGTCAATGAATGTTTAATGGAAATCCGAAAAAATAAACAATTGTTTATTTCAATTGACGATGGACATATTCAGCTACAGTCTAGCTCTATTCAACCATCGGATCAGTTAGATCAAGAAGATCTAATGCAACTCTTGAATGCATTACCACCAGGTTGTAAATTGGTCTTTACCCTTTATGTTATCGAAGGCTATAAGCATAAAGAAATTGCTGAAAACCTGGGAATTACAGAAGGTACGTCTAAATCTCAATTAAATTTAGCGAAATCAAAATTACGTGAATTACTAGCGAATAATGAACACTTTAAAAATCATTTATTGTGAAAAATGAAGATCCAATAGAAGAATTATTTCGACAAAGCTCCATTTCCGAGGAGTTCGTAAAACCGCGCGATATCGTTTGGGATCGAATTGAAACAAAACTAAAGCCAAAAAAAGAACAACCCGTCAAGAAATTTATTTCTGGAATTTGGTTCTCGGCTGCCGTCTTCGCGCTAATTGCGATTCCGTATTTTGTCTTGCTTATTGAAAATATCAATCAAACCAATGCACTCAATGCTTTGGAGCTAACAAAAGCACCTTATCATAGCGAACCTGTAATTCATAGTGAACCCATAATTCCTTCAGCTCCTATGGATACGCCTGCTGTTGTTGTCCCCCTTGAACCCGAAAAAATATTATTAAGCCCCACAAAAGAAATCGTTAAAATCATAGTTCAACCAACAGCGCCTACCCCGTCTGCTGCATTGGAAGAAGAATTAAGCATAAACAGCGTTATTGTTCTTGATTCCATTCAAAGCAAGGATCAATATGTCGTTTTACGAACAAAAAAACAAGTGGTGATCGATACCATTAAAGCTGCTCAATTAGCCGATACGATCTTGTATGTTGCCAATAGAGCCAGTGTCAGTCACAATTTAAAAAGTACTGTATCGGCTGATAAAGAAGTGGTTGCCTCAGGGGTAAAACCTACGGTGTTGCCCCAAGCACAGATGCAGGGAAAAATGCAACCACAGCCCATCGATACTTTAGATGGTCTTCGCTTATTGCCTCGTAAAATAATCCTGAAAGACGATGTCTTAAGAACCAGCTTTGTGCTTAAAAAAACAGAGAAAGACGCCTTAACCTTTCAAAACAAAACCATTTTTATTATTATTAAAAAGGAAAAAAATAAACTAAAACTCTATTCGAACTCTCAACACCTCGATCAACGTATCATTCAATTATTGGAAACAAACAAACAAAAAATTTATTCTTATTATATGAAGTAACAAGTGGTATGCATTTTGTTAATTCGGGTTGACTAATGTTAACGCAATGAAATTCATCTACTCCCTTATTATTTTTGCTTTTTTTTCGATATATACTATGCGTGCACAGGAATTGCACCTGGTCTATTTAACGCCAAAATCGCATGCAACAGCGTTTTTAGAAAATCCTTCTTTATTTTTATCGAACTCTTCCCTCAAGAAAAAAAGTAATCGAGGAATTACGCTCGATGCTACCGATGTGCCTATCGATATAAATCAAATTAAATATTTTAAAGAGAATCATACTGGCTATGTTGGGCATTCAAAGTGGCTAAACGCTGTAATGATTGAAATTTACAATCAACAAGAAATAGATCAACTTCTTCTTCTTCCTTTTGTTAATCGCCTAGAGTCTCTCGTTAAAAATAACACAACGATAGATGAAGACTATTCTGTGACAAAATCTACAAAAGACAATCGCCTTAAAAAACACAGTAATTCGTATGGCTATGCCTATGAATTTATACAGCAAATTAACCTCGATCCTATACATCAAGTCGGTTTAATGGGGGAAAATACAACTATCGCTATTCTCGATACAGGTTTTCCTTTGGTAAATACATTACCTGCATTTAGTCACATCTACCAAGAAAATCGCTTGCACGATGCCTATAATTTCACAACCAACAATACCCAAATTTACCAAGGAGCATCCCATGGAACAAATGTACTTTCATTTATAGGTGCTAAACGTCCAAACGAATACATCGGTACAGCTCCCAATGCCAACTTCTTATTGTATACCACCGAAACAACCGATTACGAAAGCCCAAAAGAATTAATGTTTTGGGCGCAAGCCGCCGAGCGTGCCGACAGTGTGGGTGTCGATGTTATCAATACCTCATTGGGCTATCACTATTTCGATGATCCCCGTTATAATTATGCTCCAGAACATTTAGATGGACAGACGTCGCTTATTTCGAAGGTTGCCGATATGGCGGCGCAAAAAGGTATTTTAGTGGTTGCGGCCGCTGGAAATGAAGGAAATTTTGTGTGGAAAAAGATTACGCCCCCAGCCGATGCAACCCATGTGTTTACAGTAGGATCCAATGACATCCATAAAAATCCGTCTAGTTTCTCTTCCTATGGCCCCAATGCCCTTGGGGAACTAAAACCCAATGTTTCGGCCATGGGGCAAAAAACACCTTTTTACCTCACGTCAGGTTTTATCGAATATGGCAGTGGAACGTCGTATTCAGCTCCCATTATTGCAGGGGCAATGGCTTTGTTAATCCAAGCTTTTCCTACCATGCCTTTAGACGAATTAAAAAATCTTGTTCAGTCGAATAGTCATCTTTATCCCAATACGAACGACCAGCTAGGGTATGGAACGCCCGATTTTTATAAAGTCTATCAACAGCTTAGCTTGTCGTTGCAAAAACAAATCGAGGCAGCTCAAAACTTTGTGTATCCAAATCCCTTTATAGACCACCTGAAATTTCTACATACTGAACCATCGATGGAGATTGTGATTAACGATGGTTCAGGGAACGTGGTTTGGCAACAAACAGGAACCAACACCATTTCAACACCCCATTGGCCCAAAGGGATTTATTTCCTAACGGCTAAAAAGCCAGGAGAAAAAGGGATTACGCAGAAAATAATCAAGCGTTAGGGGAAATTATAGGACATAAGGATTAGCCAAATTTAGCTATGGCCCAACGTTTATCGGCTTGCATGGCATCCATTAACGCTTCCAAGCTACTAAATTTTTGCTCCTCCCGAATATGAGCTAAGAAGTTCAGTGAAATGGTCTGATCATAAATTTGTCCATCGAATTCCAGTATATGTACTTCAATGCGGTGTTCTTTGGCATGGGTTATCGTTTGGCGGTAACCCATGCTCAGTAAGCCCAAATAGTTTTGGCGATCCACCAAAACTTCAACGGCATAGACCCCATCTTTGGGCAGAAGTTTCAATTCATTCACATGCAAATTGGCTGTCGGAAACCCCAAGGTACGCCCAATCTTATCCCCATGAACAACCTGCCCACTTAATCGGTACTTATAATTCAATGCCCGATTGGCGTAGGTCATATCTCCGGCCGATATAGCTTTTCTAATCTTGGTCGAACTAACCGCTAAATCACCTTCTTCAACAGCGGCTATTTGCACTAAATTGAAACCATGGATAAGCGATAATTCTTGCAATTGCTCAAAATTCCCCTCTCTATTCTTTCCAAAATGATGATCGTACCCAATCACCAACGTATGAATCTGCAATTCATCCACCAATAATTGTTTCACAAAATCAACCGAAGAAAGTTGCGAAAAAGCCTTTGTAAACGGATGAATAATCAAGTTATTCAACCCCATTTCAGCCAGTTTTTCCTCCTTTTCATCCAAAGGGGTTAGAAATTTCAAGTCACAATCAGCCTGTAAAACCATCCTTGGATGCGGATCAAAGGTCAATAAAGCACTCTCTCCCCCCACCTCTTTAGCGATGGTATTGAGTTGATTGATAATCGATTGATGGCCCACATGTACGCCATCATACATTCCTAAAGTAAGAATCAAATTGGTCGTTGGCTTAAAGTTTTGAATCGAATGATAAACGTTCACAGAAATCTATTTTTAGCAAATGTAAGAGCTTCACCTATCAAGACCAATTATTATTCAAATTTATCCAGATTTCGAGTTAAGTATCAAAATATTATGATAAAAATCTTGAAAACTATGCTATTTTTACATATGTTTTAACTTACCTTTGCACCCAAATAAAATAAACTAAATCATTTCATATAATGGCAAATCAAAAGAAAGGTAGAATTGCTCAGGTTATCGGACCTGTAATTGATGTTATTTTTGATAACGCAGAAGGCCTTCCAAATATTTATGATGCATTACAAGTTCCTCGTCCTGGACAAGAAGTCTTAATCCTTGAGGTAGAGCAACATATTGGTGAAGATACCGTGCGTTGTATTGCAATGGATAGCTCTGATGGTTTACAAAGAGGACAAGAAGTCTTTGCAGACGGAAAACAAATCATGGTACCAGTTGGGGAATATATCAACGGACGCGTTTTTAACGTAGTCGGAGATGCTATTGATGGTTTAGGAAACTTAGACAAAGACAATGGATTACCAATCCACCGTCCTGCGCCTCGTTTCGAAGACTTATCAACGTCTTCTGAAATCTTATTCACAGGAATTAAAGTAATCGACTTAATCGAGCCTTACGCAAAAGGGGGTAAAATTGGGTTATTCGGTGGTGCCGGTGTAGGTAAAACCGTTTTAATTCAAGAGTTAATCAACAACATCGCTAAAGGACACGGAGGTTTATCTGTTTTCGCAGGTGTTGGTGAAAGAACCCGTGAAGGAAATGACTTAATTCGTGAGATGATCGAATCAGACATTATCAAATACGGTGAAGAATTCATGCATTCTATGGAAAATGGAGGCTGGGATTTATCGAAAGTTGACAAAGAATTAATGAAAGAATCGAAAGCGACTTTCGTTTTCGGACAGATGAACGAACCTCCAGGAGCCCGTGCTCGTGTTGCCCTTTCAGGATTAACATTGGCTGAATATTTCCGTGATGGAGATGGAAAAGGTCAAGGTCGTGACGTTTTATTCTTCGTCGATAATATTTTCCGCTTTACCCAAGCAGGTTCAGAAGTTTCGGCTTTATTAGGACGTATGCCTTCAGCGGTAGGGTACCAACCAACATTAGCAACAGAGATGGGGGCTATGCAAGAGCGTATTACTTCAACCAAGAACGGATCGATTACTTCGGTACAAGCGGTTTACGTTCCTGCGGATGATTTAACCGATCCAGCACCAGCAACAACCTTTGCTCACTTAGATGCAACAACCGTTTTATCGCGTAAAATTGCTTCCTTAGGTATTTATCCTGCTGTAGATCCTTTAGATTCTACTTCACGTATCCTTACCCCAGCAATCGTCGGAAAAGAACATTACGGAACGGCGCAACGTGTAAAAGAAATCTTACAACGTTACAACGCTCTACAAGATATTATTGCCATTCTTGGTATGGAAGAGTTATCAGAAGAGGATAAATTAGTGGTACACCGTGCCCGTCGTATCCAACGTTTCTTATCTCAACCATTCCACGTAGCAGAACAATTTACAGGTATTCAAGGTGTATTAGTAGACATCAAAGACACCATCAAAGGATTTAACATGATCTTAGACGGTGAAGTTGATCAATACCCAGAAGCAGCATTCAACTTACGTGGTACAATCGAAGAAGCGATTGAAGCCGGTGAGAAAATGTTAGCAGAAGTTAAATAATCATATCTAGATAACAAGATAAAGAGTGCTTCCGTTGCTTATTTTTTTAAGATAACGAAGTGCTCTTTTTTTTAAAAATATACTCTTATGCAATTACAAATTATCACTCCAGAACACGTTATTTTCGACGGTGAAATTATTGCGGTAACTTTACCAGGAAAAGACGGCGAGTTCCAAATCCTTAACAATCACGCACCAATTGTTGCTACATTGGGCGAAGGAACCGTAAAAATCCAAATTGCCTCAGGATCTTTTAAAGATTTCGACAATAAATCGGGTAAAGTCTATACTTCCCCTGCCCATGCGCAAACATTCTTGTTCGACATCAAAGGCGGAACCTTAGAAATGAACAACAACAAAGTGATCATCTTAGCTAGCTAAGAACCTCACAAAAACAATACACAAAAGAGCTAAGGAAACGAAGCTCTTTTTTTATGCCCCTACCACACCAATCAAATAAAACCTCTTACAAACAATTATACACCCTCTCACACCCTTCTTTGCTGTTTGGGCGCCACCCTGCGGGTCGGGCTTTACGCTCTATCTTTGCCCCACGAAAAATCCGAATGCGATCAACACCCTACAAAGGGGCAAAGGATGCCTCTCCAATCCCTGGCGCGGGGCTTTTGTTGTAAAACGGATTTTAGATCATAGATATCAGATAATAGATAACTTTCGGTTTGTTGAAATCACCTACATCTATCTTTTATCTAACGTTGGGCGAATTGCAATTCGCCCCTACATTTTAGGCTTTGTTGGAAATAGGGAATTGGATGTGAGATATAAGATGTCAGATTTTAGATCATAGATAACATTCGGTCTGTTGAAATAGCTTACGTCTATCTCATATCTATGTACTCATATCTCACATCTACCTACTAATTACTAAAAACTATCGACTAGTTAATTTTATCTAACGTTGGGCGAATTGCAATTCGCCCCTACATTTTAGGCATTATTGGAAAAAACGAATAGATAATAGATATAAGATGTCAGATTTTAGATCATAGATAACATTCGGTTTGTCGAAGTAGCCTGTGTCTAACTTTTATCTAACGTTGGGCGAATTGCAATTCGCCCCTACATTTTAGGCATTATTGGAAAAAACGAATACATAATAGATATGAGATGTCAGATTTTAGATAATAGATAACATTCGGTTTATTGAATTAGCCTTCGTCTATCTCAGATCTACCAACTAATCCAATCCCGGAGGGATGATATATTAATAGCCAAACAAACCCCACACGATTCAGCTCTGTAGGAGCGACAGAGAATTTTTAAGGTTTGAAACGGATTTTAGACCATAGATAACATTCGGTTTGTTGAAGTAGCCTGTGTCTAACTTTTATCTAACGTTGGGCGAATTGCAATTCGCCCCTACATTTTAGGCATTATTGGAAATAGGGAATTAGATTATAGATAACATTCGGTTTGTTGAAGTAGCCTGTGTCTAACTTTTATCTAACGTTGGGCGAATTGCAATTCGCCCCTACATTTTAGGCATTATTGGAAATAGGGAATTAGATTATAGATAACATTCGGTTTGTTGAAATAGCCTACATCTACCCACTAATTACTAAAAACTATCGACACCTTTTCTAACATCTATGTACTCACATCTAATATCTAACTACTAATTACTAAAAACGACCAACTATTGAAATTTTTTTCCACCGATTAAAACCTCGGGTTTAGTTAGTTAAAGGCGATGTAAAAAAAACATTAAAAAAACATCACCAAAAAGTTTGGTAAAACGGTTGAAGTGCGCTTATATTTGCAATCCCAATACGAAAGAAGAGTAGTGTTGTTTACTTGAAAGATCGTTTATTTAGAAGCTGCTTCGGCAGAGGGATAGAGAAGATGATTGACAAATAAAATTTGAAGTTAAAACGAAAAAAAACTTTTAAAATTTTTGAAAAAAGATTTGGTTAGTTTAGAAATAAGTTTTACCTTTGCACTCGCAAAACACTAGAAGTGTTTGTGCGAAAACTGAGAAGTTCATTGTAATTTAAAATAAGACAGAAGAAAATAAAAGTCAAATACATTAAAAGGTCAATTCCTTAGAATGAATGGAGCAAAGGAAAATTTGAAGTTGTACAATATTATTATAATACATACAATGGAGAGTTTGATCCTGGCTCAGGATGAACGCTAGCGGGAGGCTTAACACATGCAAGTCGAGGGGTATAAGTAGCTTGCTACTTAGAGACCGGCGAACGGGTGAGTAACGCGTATGGAACTTACCTTTGTCAAGAGGATAGCCCGAAGAAATTCGGATTAATACTCTATAACAGTAGACATCACCTGGTGTTTACTTGAAAGATTTATCGGACAGAGATAGCCATGCGTTAGATTAGCTAGTTGGTAAGGTAACGGCTTACCAAGGCGACGATCTATAGGGGGCCTGAGAGGGTGATCCCCCACACTGGTACTGAGACACGGACCAGACTCCTACGGGAGGCAGCAGTGAGGAATATTGGACAATGGGCGCAAGCCTGATCCAGCCATCCCGCGTGAAGGATGACGGCCTTATGGGTTGTAAACTTCTTTTATATAGGAATAAACCTACTTACGTGTAAGTAGCTGAAGGTACTATATGAATAAGCACCGGCTAACTCCGTGCCAGCAGCCGCGGTAATACGGAGGGTGCAAGCGTTATCCGGATTTATTGGGTTTAAAGGGTCCGTAGGCGGACCAATAAGTCAGTGGTGAAATCTTATCGCTTAACGATGAAACTGCCATTGATACTGTTGGTCTTGAATTAGTTTGAAGTAGCTGGAATGTGTAGTGTAGCGGTGAAATGCTTAGAGATTACGCAGAACACCAATTGCGAAGGCAGGTTACTAAGTCTATATTGACGCTGATGGACGAAAGCGTGGGGAGCGAACAGGATTAGATACCCTGGTAGTCCACGCCGTAAACGATGGATACTTGCTGTTGGGGCTTCGGCTTCAGTGGCTAAGCGAAAGTTATAAGTATCCCACCTGGGGAGTACGTTCGCAAGAATGAAACTCAAAGGAATTGACGGGGGCCCGCACAAGCGGTGGAGCATGTGGTTTAATTCGATGATACGCGAGGAACCTTACCAAGGCTTAAATGCATTATGACGTATTTGGAAACAGATATTTCTTCGGACAGAATGCAAGGTGCTGCATGGCTGTCGTCAGCTCGTGCCGTGAGGTGTTAGGTTAAGTCCTGCAACGAGCGCAACCCCTATCATTAGTTGCCAGCGTTTAAAGACGGGGACTCTAATGAGACTGCCAGTGCAAACTGCGAGGAAGGTGGGGACGACGTCAAGTCATCACGGCCCTTACGTCTTGGGCTACACACGTGCTACAATGGTCGGTACAGAGGGCAGCTACCAGGTGACTGGATGCGAATCTCGAAAACCGATCTCAGTTCGGATTGGAGTCTGCAACTCGACTCTATGAAGCTGGAATCGCTAGTAATCGCATATCAGCCATGATGCGGTGAATACGTTCCCGGGCCTTGTACACACCGCCCGTCAAGCCATGGAAGCTGGGGGTACCTGAAGTCGGTGACCGTAAAAGGAGCTGCCTAGGGTAAAACTGGTAACTAGGGCTAAGTCGTAACAAGGTAGCCGTACCGGAAGGTGCGGCTGGAACATCTCATTTTTAGAGAGACGACAAATTTTCTTCTATACATTAGAAGGATTGATCTTTGTATTGACTTTTATTTTTGGCTTGTCACATTATTTAAATTACGTAAGATATATAAGAAAAGAGTTATTGGCTATCACACCGATAGTTATTAACATCTATAGACCACTCTTTAAGAGTTTTAAAGAGTCTCATAGCTCAGCTGGTTAGAGCGCTACACTGATAATGTAGAGGTCGGCAGTTCGAGTCTGCCTGAGACTACTAAATACTAATAAAAGAGGGGGATTAGCTCAGCTGGCTAGAGCGCTTGCCTTGCACGCAAGAGGTCATCGGTTCGACTCCGATATTCTCCACCAATCTTTTACCGCAAGGTAGAAGAAGAAGAGTTCATTGACATATTGAAATACAAAAACATACAATCATTAACAGATTAAGAAACGAACAAGATTAGAGATAATCAAAAAGCGAAGAATAATCGAAGTAATATTAAAGTATACAATTAAACATAAAACGAGTAAGATTAACATAACCTTCGATCAAAAGATGGTTATGAATTCGAGAAAAAAGTTACAAAGGGCGTACGGCGGATGCCTAGGCTTTGAGAGGCGATGAAGGACGTGATAAGCTGCGATAAGCTTCGGGGAGTGGCACATACACATTATATCCGAAGATTTCCGAATGGGGCAACCCGGCAGGTTGAAGATCTGTCACCCAGCAATGGGAGCGAACGTGGGGAACTGAAACATCTAAGTACCCATAGGAAAAGAAATCAATTGAGATTCCGTAAGTAGTGGCGAGCGAACGCGGATCAGCCCTAAAGATTATATAATTCTAGTAGAATAACCTGGAAAGGTTAACCAAAGAGGGTGATAGTCCTGTAAATGAAAGGGTTATATAATTGATAACGAGTAAGGCGGAACACGAGAAATTCTGTCCGAATATGGGGGGACCATCCTCCAAGGCTAAATACTCCTCAAAGACCGATAGCGAACTAGTACTGTGAAGGAAAGGTGAAAAGCATTTCGAATAGAAAGTTGAAATAGATCCTGAAACCGTGCGCCTACAAGCGGTCGGAGCCCTACGGGGTGACGGCGTGCCTTTTGCATAATGAGCCTACGAGTTAATGTCACTGGCAAGGTTAAGTTGTTCAGCAACGGAGCCGCAGCGAAAGCGAGTCTGAATAGGGCGATATAGTCAGTGGTATTAGACGCGAAACCAAGTGATCTACCCATGGGCAGGTTGAAGCTTTGGTAACACAAAGTGGAGGACCGAACCGGTTGACGTTGAAAAGTCTTCGGATGACCTGTGGGTAGGGGTGAAAGGCCAATCAAACTTGGAAATAGCTCGTACTCCCCGAAATGCATTTAGGTGCAGCGTTTAGATAAGTATATTAGAGGTAGAGCTACTGATTGGATGCGGGGGCTTCATCGCCTACCAATTCCTGACAAACTCCGAATGCTAATATATGTTTCTAGGCAGTGAGGGCATGGGTGCTAAGGTCCATGTCCGAGAGGGAAAGAACCCAGACCATCAGCTAAGGCCCCCAAATATATACTAAGTTGACCAAACGCGGTTGGATTGCATTGACAGCTAGGATGTTAGCTTGGAAGCAGCTATTCATTTAACGAGTGCGTAACAGCTCACTAGTCGAGCGATCCGGCATGGATAATAATCGGGCATAAGTATATTGCCGAAGCTATGGATTACATCTTTTAGATGTACTGGTAGGGGAGCATTCTAGCGGCGCAGAAGTCGTTCCGACGAGGAGCGGTGGAGCTTCTAGAAAAGAAAATGTAGGCATGAGTAACGATAAAATAAGTGAGAAACTTATTCGCCGTAAGACTAAGGATTCCTCAGCTATGCTAATCAGCTGAGGGTTAGTCGGGACCTAACGCGAACCCGAAAGGGGTAGTGGATGGCAAACGGGTTAATATTCCCGTACCTGCTCACAACAAAAGTGACGGATGAATGTAGGTGGTGCGTACTGACGGAATAGTACGTTGAACTTAGGTAAACTAAGGATAGTACACAAAGCCTTCGGGTGGCGTGATAATCCACTGAAATTTGTTCCAAGAAATAGCGAGTGAAGCAGCCCGTACCGTAAACCGACACAGGTAGTCGAGGAGAGTATCCTCAGGCGCTCGAGAGATTCGTGGCTAAGGAATTAGGCAAAATAGACCTGTAACTTCGGGAGAAAGGTCGCTCGTCGCAAGGCGAGCCTCAGTAAAAAGGCCCAGGCGACTGTTTATCAAAAACACAGGACTCTGCAAAATCGAAAGATGACGTATAGGGTCTGACACCTGCCCGGTGCTGGAAGGTTAAGGAAGGGGGTTAGCCTTTGGCGAAGCTCTTGACTGAAGCCCCAGTAAACGGCGGCCGTAACTATAACGGTCCTAAGGTAGCGAAATTCCTTGTCGGGTAAGTTCCGACCTGCACGAATGGTGTAACGATCTGGGCACTGTCTCAGCCACGAGCTCGGTGAAATTGTAGTATCGGTGAAGATGCCGGTTAATCGCAACGGGACGAAAAGACCCTGTGAACCTTTACTATAGCTTCGTATTGACTTCGGGTAAATAATGTGTAGGATAGGTGGGAGATTATGAAGCAGTGTCGCCAGGCATTGTGGAATCATTGTTGAAATACCACCCTTTATTTATCTGAAGCCTAACTCCATTCGTGGAGGACATTGCGTGGTGGGTAGTTTGACTGGGGTGGTCGCCTCCAAAAGAGTAACGGAGGCTTTCAAAGGTACCCTCAGCACGCTTGGTAACCGTGCGTAGAGTGTAATGGCATAAGGGTGCTTGACTGTGAGACCTACAAGTCGATCAGGTGCGAAAGCAGGACATAGTGATCCGGTGGTTCCGTATGGAAGGGCCATCGCTCAAAGGATAAAAGGTACTCCGGGGATAACAGGCTAGTCTCCCCCAAGAGCTCACATCGACGGGGAGGTTCGGCACCTCGATGTCGGCTCGTCACATCCTGGGGCTGGAGAAGGTCCCAAGGGTTGGGCTGTTCGCCCATTAAAGTGGCACGCGAGCTGGGTTCAGAACGTCGTGAGACAGTTCGGTCTCTATCTGTTGTGATCGTTAGAAGTTTGAGCGGACTTGACTCTAGTACGAGAGGACCGTGTTGAACAAACCTCTGGTGTATCAGTTGTGCCGCCAGGTGCACCGCTGAGTAGCTACGTTTGGAAGAGATAAGCGCTGAAAGCATATAAGCGCGAAACTCGCCGCAAGATTAGACTTCTTTAAAGGGTCGTGGAAGACTACCACGTTGATAGGCTATAGATGTAAAGGCAGTGATGTCATAGTCGAGTAGTACTAATTACCCATAGACTTTTTCAAAAATAGAATCTCATAACCATCGATTAAGGTTGGTTAATCTAATTTGAATTATGTTAGTAGATGTTGATTTACTAAAATGATTTGTATGTTTTTTCAATATGTTAAGAAAATAGTAGCTGAAGAGCTACACAAAATACTATATATTATTATATTAATATAACAATATTAGGGTGACTATAGCAGTAGGGCTCACCTCTTCCCATTCCGAACAGAGAAGTTAAGCCTACTAGCGCCGATGGTACTGGGAAACCGGGAGAGTAGGTCGTCGCCAGTCTTTATCCAAAAGCCTCAAGATTTTTTCTTGAGGCTTTTTTTTGTCTTTAGTTTTTAGTGATTTTGGTAGGGGCGAATTGCAATTCGCCCAACGTTAGATAAAACTTTAAACTATTATAAAGCCTTCTTCTCTCCATTTCCTAATTCTAACATCTGATATCTAAAATCCGTTTTAAAGATTAAAAATTTTCTGTCGCTCCTACAGAGCTTAATCGCATGGGTTTTTTTTTGGCTATTAATATATCATCCCTCCGGGATTGGATTAGTTGGTAGAAGTGAGTAATTAGTCTTTAGTAGTTAGATAGGAGATAGACGTAGGCTATTTCAACAAACCGAATTTTATCTATTATCTATTATCTGATATCTAAAATCTAAAATCCGTTTTACAACAAAAGTCTTGAATGTAGGGGCGAATTGCAATTCGCCCAACGTTAGATTTGAGATAGACACAGTCTACTTCAACAAACCGGATGTTATCTATGATCTAAAATCTGATATCTAAAATACATTTTAAACTTTAAACTTTTTAAACCTTAAACTATTTAAACCATAAATTCTTTCCATTTCTAAATCATTGAAATTGCCTATCTTTGTAAACTTGTTTAGGTACAACTATATGAAAATTTATAATGTAATATTATCTGGAGGTGTTGGCAGTAGGTTATGGCCATTGTCGAGAAAATCACATCCAAAACAATATTTAAGCATTTTCAATCAAAAATCACTATTTGAATTAACCATCGAGCGAAATCAGCTGATTACAAAAGATTTGGTGGTGATTGGAAATCAATACAATCAGCACTTAACCGATGAGTCTTTAGCTAAGTTAGGCATAAGCTGCGCAACAATCACAGAGACGGTTCCAAGGAATACAGCTGCTGCCATCGCTTTTGCAGCCTTAGCCGTAGACCGGGACGATATTCTTATCATTACCCCATCCGATCATTTAATTGAAAATATGGAGGCGTATGCCAAGGCCATTGAGTCGGCTATTGCCCTAGCCATTGATAACAGCATTGTTACCTTTGGTATTAAACCCACCCACCCAGAAACGGGTTATGGGTATATCGAACATAAAGGCAACCATGTGCTTTCGTTTAGAGAAAAGCCCAACCATATCACGGCCCAAGATTTTATAGAAAAAGGAAACTTTTTATGGAACAGTGGTATGTTTTGTTTTAAAGCTTCGGTTTTACTAGACGAATTAAAAAAATTCGAACCCGAAGTCTACGAAAAATCAGTTATCGCTTGGAATAACCGTGAAAATGGTAAACTCAACGAAGAAGATTCCCTGGCGATTCCATCCATCAGCATCGATTATGCGGTGATGGAACGAAGCAAAAAGATCAAGGTCGTTGAAGCTTCTTTTCAATGGAACGATTTAGGTTCTTTTGAAGCCCTGTACGATTATTATGTCGCTAGTGGTCACCCAGTAGATAAAAACGGCAATATGTGCATCGGAACCGATGTCTTTACCGCTTTTGTGGGTATGCGAAATACCATTTTTGTGTGTACACCCACAGCGAACCTAATCCTTGAGAAAAAAGATTCACAAGAGGTGAAAAATGTCTATACCCATCTCGAAAAAATAAATTCCGATTTAATTTAATCGATAAGGAAAACCACTGTGTTTTCCTTTTTTTATACCTCAATGTTCGAATCAGCTTATAAGAATAACTCATTTTTACATAAATTACATTAGCTTTGTTACTAAATTAAGGAAAGATGAAAGTTGGAATTACATTCGGTGTTTTTGATTTGTTACATGCGGGCCATGTCATGATGCTCGCAGAAGCTAAAAAGCAATGCGATTATTTAATCATTGGTCTAAATACCGACCCGGCCACGGTTATCCCCCTTAAAAATAATCCCACACAAACCATTGTAGAACGCTATATCCAGCTCGAGGGCTGTCGCTATGTAGACGAAATAATCCCCTACGAAACCGAACAGGATTTATTAGACCTCTTAAGCGCTCTACCCATTAAAATGCGTTTCATTGGGGAAGAGTACCGTGAAATCAATTTCACAGGCAAGCAATATTGTATAGAAAACAATATTCGTTTATACTACAATCAACGATCACACCGATTCTCTAGTTCTGGCCTACGCAAAGTGGTTGCCGATAAAGAGAACGAAAAATAAAAGATAGACCATGAAACATATTTTAATTACCGGTGGTGCAGGATTTATCGGTTCAAACTTAACCGACTATTTTCTAAACGCTGGGTATAAAGTGACTTGTTTAGACAATTTTGCTACAGGGCATAAACACAATGTTGAGCCTTTTTTAACAAACCCCCATTATACCTTAATCGAAGGTGATATTCGCAACTTAAACGACTGTCATAAGGCCGTTACTTCGGTTGATTATGTATTGCACCAGGCCGCGTTGGGTTCTGTACCACGATCAATAAACGATCCCATTACTAGTAACGATGTTAATGTATCCGGCTTCTTAAACATGCTGGTCGCTGCGCGCGATGCGGGTGTAAAGCGCTTTGTGTATGCCGCATCATCATCAACTTACGGCGATTCAGAAGCACTACCGAAAGTGGAAGACGTTATCGGGAAACCTTTATCGCCTTATGCCATTACCAAATATGTCAACGAATTATACGCCGATATCTTCAATAAAACCTATGGTCTAGAAACCATTGGTCTGCGTTATTTCAACGTTTTCGGACGTCATCAAGATCCCAATGGGGCTTATGCAGCGGTTATTCCTTTGTTTGTAAAACAATTAATGGCCTACGAAAGCCCGGTGATTAATGGAACGGGCGAGTATTCACGCGATTTTACCTACATTGATAATGTGGTCCAAATGAATGAAAAAGCGATGTTAACGCAAAATAAAAAGGCCATTAACACCGTTTATAATACAGCTGTTGGCGATCGTACCAATTTAAACGAATTGGTAGCCTATCTGCAAGAATACTTAAGTGAATTCGATGCCGAGATCGCTAACGTCGCCATTAAACATGGACCCAATCGCCAAGGCGATATTCCACATTCATTGGCTTCTATCGAAAAGGCAAAAGAATTGTTAGACTATCACCCAACGCATACCATCGACAAAGGCTTAAAAGAAGCTGTACAATGGTATTGGAATAACTTAAAATAGAAATCAACCCTATAAACGCTCCTCGAGCGAATAAAAATTTTACATGGCAACACAACATAAAATAGCCATTATTGGCTTGGGCTACGTCGGTTTACCACTAGCTCGCTTATTTGGAACTAAATTCCCTGTTGTTGGTTTTGATATCAATCAAAAACGCATTCAAGAATTAAACGCAGGCACAGATTCAACCTTAGAAGTAGAAGATGACGTTTTACAAGCCGCCTTGGTGAACGAAAACCCATTTTCAGCATCTAAAACGGGCTTATACTGTTCGGCTAATTTAGAAGACATTCAAGACGCTACAGTCTACATTGTTACGGTACCTACACCGGTCGATAAACATAATCGTCCCGACTTAACTCCTCTTTACAAATCGTCAGAAACGGTCGGAAAGGTGTTAAAGAAAGGCGATATCGTTATTTACGAATCAACTGTTTATCCAGGGGTTACCGAAGAAGAATGCATTCCAGTACTCGAAAAAGTATCCGGTCTTGTTTTCAATACCGATTTCTTTGCTGGTTACTCACCAGAGCGCATTAATCCGGGCGATAAAGAACATACCGTCGAAAAAATATTAAAAGTAACTTCGGGTTCAACACCCGAAATTGGTACCGTTGTTAACAACTTATACCGCGAGGTGATTACTGCGGGTACGCACTTAGCACCAACCATTAAGGTCGCAGAAGCAGCCAAGGTGATCGAGAATTCTCAACGCGATATTAACATTGCCTTCGTCAACGAATTGGCCAAGATATTCTCTTTGATGGATATCGACACCCATGCCGTTTTAGAAGCAGCCGGAACCAAATGGAATTTCCTTCCGTTTAAGCCCGGTTTGGTCGGAGGTCACTGTATCGGTGTAGATCCGTATTATTTAGCGCAAAAAGCGCAAGAATATGGGTATCATCCAGAGATTATCTTAGCGGGTAGACGCTTAAACGACTCTATGGGGCAATTTGTCGCATCGCAAATCGTAAAGCTGATGATTAAGAAAAACATCAAAGTCAATGGTGCACGCGTTTTAAACCTAGGAATAACCTTCAAAGAAAACTGTCCCGATGTTCGTAACACCAAAGCCGTAGACGTTATAGAAGCCTTACAAGACTACAGTTTAGACGTTGTAACTTTCGATCCTTGGGCTAACCCAGCCGAAGTGGCGCACGAATATAAACTCGATGTCTTAAACCAATTGCCAACAGAAAAATTCGATGCCGTTATTTTAACCGTAGCTCACAACGAATTTTTAGACATCGACTTAAACCAATACTTAAAAGAAGGTGGCATTATATACGACATCAAAGGTGTTTTAGAACAACCCGTAGACGGTCGCTTATAATTACCTAAACAATACAATAGCTATAAAAATAGCAACCACCAAAACGCCCTGCTTAGCAAGGCGTTTTTTTTGGCTGTATCTCTAAAAAAAATAGTGGGCGCCACCCTACGGGTCAGGCTATCCGCTCTATCTTTTTTTGGGATTAACATCCATTTCCATTCGAAAATCCTATAGCCCAAAAAAAGGATGCCGCTCCTATCCTTGGCGCAAGCACGGTTTTATTTTTCAAAAAAAGAGTTCTAACCACAACCTTTAATCAATATTTCAATGTATTCTCTTTCCTATTCCATAAAATTTTTTTGTTAACCTAAAATTCAAATCAGAATATGCGCCACGACTATTATGGAATGATTACATTTGCTGAACGTGTAAACAAAAGTTTAAATTGATTGTTTAGTATAGCTAAGTTTTACAATAAATGATTCAGGATATTGTTTTGTTTTTATGTTTTTACTGCGAATATTGCTCATGAAGGGAATGGAATTTATAAATAATCAAACTACATAATATTGTCAAGTTCAAAGACCATAGCGAAAAACTCCATGTTTCTTTACTTCCGAATGTTATTAACAATGGGGGTAGGATTATACACATCCAGAGTTGTCTTAAAAACGTTGGGAATAGAAGATTTTGGTTTGTATAATATAGTAGGAGGAGTTGTCGCTTTTTTTGCAGTATTGAACAATGCAATGTCTGTGGCAACCCAGCGATTTTTGACGTTTGATATCGGAAAAAATGATAGCGAACAGCTAAATAAAACATTTAATGCATCGTTAATGATTCATTATTTTCTTGCTTTTCTAGTTCTCGTTATTGCCGAATCTTTAGGCTTATGGTTTATCAATCATAAATTAAATATACCTGAGGAGCGGATGTCTGCTTTAAATTGGGTCTATCAATTTTCCGTATTTACTTTTTTATTTACTATAATTCAAGTACCCTATAATGCATTGATTGTCGCTAGGGAGAAGATGAATGTATATGCTTATGTCAGTTTTCTTGAGGTGATTTTAAAGTTGTTAATCGTTTATTTATTGGTTCTTTTTGATTATGATAAATTAAAACTTTACGCGGTATTAATTTTTTGTGTTTCTTTAATTACTCGATTAATTTACCGTATCTATTGTAAAAGGAAGTTTAAAGAAGCCAAAGTGAAATGGTTTTATGATAAAAAATATTATCAACAAATCTTAAGTTTCTCAGGGTGGAGCTTATTTACTAATATAGCTTATTTGTTAAAAACACAAGGAATAAACTTACTCTTAAATATGTTCTTTGGTGTGGTATATAATGCCGCCTATGGGATTACGAATCAAGTCTATGCCATGGTCGATATGTTTTTAAGCAATATCCAAGTAGCTGTTAATCCACAAATTATTAAGAATTATGCCAATGGTCAATTAGAAAAATCAATGAAATTGGTAGAGATATCGTCAAAATTATCTTTTTTTGTTTTGCTAATAATTATACTGCCGCTTCTTTTTAATATTGACTATATTCTGTCCGTTTGGTTGGGAGACTACCCCGAAATGACATCGTTGTTTATTACATTGTTATTAATTAACTTACTGATCGATTCTCTCTCAAAGCCCTTTATTACCTTGGTACAAGCATCTGGTAAAATTAAGTTGTATCAAATGATTATTAGTCTTTTGATATTTTTAAATCTGCCTATTGCCTACCTTTTGATAAAATATACAGGAGCTGTCAATCAAGTTTTTATGGCTGGTATATTTATATCCTTTTTTACTTTGGGTTTCAGAATATATTATTCACATAGAATTAGCCAATTTGATTATCGAAATTATCTAAAAAATGTACTATTTAGAGTGGTATTAGTGATTCTAACATTAACAATTCCACTGTATGCATTAAGAGAATATACCCATCAATTAAATAATATGCTGTTATTTATGCTTAGTGGTGTTGTTTTACTATTTGTTAGTTTAAATAGTATTTATTGGTTGGGACTAAAAAAAGAAGAAAGAATATATGTCAAATCAATTTTCAATAAATTAAAAACCAAGTTTATATGATATATGTAGGATCTATTTATACAATAAAAGATCAAAATGAAATTACCATAGCTTGTGATTTTACACACGGTGATTATCGTGATACACTTTGGTTTAAAACAGACCTGGAAAATGAAAATAAATTAAGTTTAAATAATTGTGATTCTTTTTTTGTAATACTAGTATTATATGCGTTGGTAAATAAAGTAGATATAACATTTAAAGATCCTATTTCACAGCGACTCTTTATGGGTTTTGAGGATTATATATTACCAACGTTACTTTATACCAACAAGAACTTTATCCCCATAAAAATCTCTCATAACGGATTGAGCAAAGAATTATATTCCGAAGCAAATTCGATAGGAACGGCGATGTCTCTAGGTGTCGATTCTTTTTTTACAGTGAGTGATAAATTGAATTCTATAGATACAATAGATGTGTTAACTCTATTTAATGCAGGTGCTTTTGGAGAAAAAGGAGGTACAGGAGCTAGAAAGCTGTTTCATGAAATGATTAAAGAGGTAGAAAAGGTAGCAGCTGACCTTAATCTTCCTTTAATCACAGTTGATTCAAACTTAAGTGAACTTTTAGATTTTAAATTTATTTATTCACATACATTTAGAAATTTAGCCTGTGTATTATTATTTCAAAATATTTTTAAATCTTATTATTACTCAGCCGCTTATCATTTAAAGGATTTAAAAATAACGAATCAATCTACTGCAGGTAGTTTTGATTTAGTTTATACTGCGGGCTTATCATCCAATAATTTAATTTTTAAATCCTCGGGCTTATTTCACAATCGACTTGAAAAAACAAAGGTTATCGCCTTAAATGAGAAAACGTTCTCTCACCTTAATGTATGCTTAATAACCACAGATAATAAGAATATAAGTGAAGAACGAATAAATTGTTCTAAGTGTAAAAAATGTGTTAGAACCATGGTTACGCTAGATCTCTTAGGTAAGATAAATTTATACAGGGATGTGTTTGATGTAGAATATTACCAACAAAAAAGAGCAAATCATTTTGGAGATATATTGTATATGAATTATCACATGAAAGATTTATATGCGAAAGAAATAATGGAATATATGCAACTGAAGGGCTATAAGAAACCCTTTTTAAGTTATTATTATTTAATAAGAAGGGCTTGTTTAGCAATTATTCGTAAAATTAAAAGATGAAAAAGGTATCCATTATATTACCCGTATACAATGTAGAAAAATACATTAAGAAAAGCATTGAGTCTGTTCTTAATCAGACATATACTGATTTTGAGCTTTTAGTGATTATTGATGGATCACCAGACAACAGTAAACAAGTAGCGGAAGAGTTTACGGACTCAAGAATCAAGATTTTTGAAAAAGAAAATGGCGGATTGTCTGATGCCCGTAATTATGGGCTTGAAAGAGCAAAAGGCCAATATGTTTATTTTATGGATTCTGATGATTGGATAGAACCCAATTTATTAGAAGATAACCTAAAAATCATTGAAGAAGAAAACTTGGATGTAGTCATTTTTGGGTATATACAAGATGATGAGGATATAGATGGAAACATACTTTCAAGTCAAGCTATATCGCCTGGGAATGCTGTTTTTTTAAAGAAAAACAATGATCTAATCCTTGATAGAAATAGGCTTGGTATTATGGGGTATGCATGGAATAAAATTTATAGAAAATCATTTTTAGTGAATCATCACTTGGTATTTGAAAAAGGGACATCATTGGTTGAAGATATTCTTTTTAATAGCCAAGTTTATTCTTTAACAGAAACTTTGCGCTTCAATGAAAAAACGTATTATCATTATATCAATCGACAAGTGGTAACTCTTATGAAAATTTATCACCCCAATGCATTTGAGTTAAAGAAGCGAAAAACATCTGCATTGGAATTATTTTTTGACAAGTGGACTCTTAAAAATAAGAATCAATTTTTAGCAGAGAGTAGTATTCAAGGAATTCGATACTGTATCCACAATATGTTTAGCTTTAAGAATCAACTTTCTTTTATTCAAAAGGCAAAGTTGATTAGAGAAATGCTTTCAGATGATACAACAAGAAAATACATTCATCATTATCGTGCGATAGGTAGTTCTAATAAACTATATAAATTTCTAATTCAGAATAATCAAGCGTTAATCATTGCTACGTTAGCATTAATTCGAAAATAAAATGAAAATAAAAAACTTACTAAGTTTTAGATTGAAATATTATATTTTACTCCAAATACAACGATTTAAATCAATAAAGCCATTCTCTAACCAAATTATAGATAAGAATAGGAATCAAATATACATTTTTTTAGCAGCCGATTATGGTAATTTAGGCGATGTGGCTATTACCTATGCACAGACTAAATTTTTAAATGAAAATTCAGGTTTTCAAGTGATTGAAATTCCAATTAGCCAAAGCTTAGAAGGCTTATGGTTTGTAAGAAGACATATTAAAAAGGGCGATATTGTTACGACGGTAGGTGGTGGGAATTTGGGCGATTTATATGATCAAATTGAGTACATCCGCCAATTGGTGGTACGCTTTTTTCCTGAAAACCGTATAGTCTCTTTTCCCCAGACTTTTGATTTTTCCGAGACCAAGGAGGGAATTAAAGCCTTGAAAATTGCACAGAATGTTTATAATATGCATAGAGATTTTCATATGGTGGCGCGCGAAGAGACTTCATTTAAATTAATGAAACAGTATTTTCCAAAAGCGAATCCAATTCTTACCCCGGATATTGTATTAACACTGAATCAATCTATTTCTTCAAAGGAGCGAAAAGGAGCAGTAATATGCATGCGGAAAGATAATGAGAAGTTCTTAAGCCCAGAGCAAAATCAATTTGTTATTGACCAAATTCATGAACGTTTCAATGAAGTTGAATACTACGATACCCATATCAATAAAGACAAATTGAGTACGGAAGACAGAGATTTGGAATTGAAGACAATTTGGGAAAAATTTAAAGGTGCAGAATTGGTAATCACAGATCGTTTACATGGAATGATTTTTTGTTATATAACCAATACGCCGTGCCTAGTTTTTCAAAATAACAATCATAAGGTAAGAGAAACTTATCATTGGATTAAAGCCAATCCATCGGTACATTTAGTCACTGAATTTTCTGATTTAAGTATCATGGAATTTTTTCAACGAGAAGATTTTAATTCAGCGAATATGCTCGATTTAAAAAATGATTATCAATTATTAATTAAATTATTGAACTAATGCAAAGAGTACTTCATATTGTAGGTAAAATGGATCGTGCAGGGGCAGAGACTATGATTATGAATCTATACAGGCATATCGATCGCTCTAAAGTTCAATTCGATTTCATTACATTTACAAATGAGAAAGGTGACTATGATGATGAAATAATCGAGTTAGGCGGTATAGTTTATCCTATTATTTCTAGTAACCTCATAAAAAGAACTCTTGCTTTAAAACAGTTTCTGATTGTACACAAAGAATATAAAATTGTACATGCACATACGCTCTTTAGCAATGCATTTCATATGTATGCAGCTAAACAAGCAGGAGTGAAAAATCGTTTATCTCACTCTCATAGTACTAATAATTCTTCTAAAAATAAGTTAATTACATATTTATATCAGGAATTCTCTAAAATCGTTATAAAAGAGTATAGTACCAATTTTATAGCCTGTGGTATTGAAGCAGCAGAATTTCTCTTTCCAAGTCAATCCGATGTACTTATTTTACCTAACTCTATAAATATTGATCAATATGCCTCTATAGGAAGTTATTCAAAGAATTATTTAGAAGAGGAGTTTTCTATTCCTCAAGGAATTCTAAAAATAATTCAAGTTGGACGTCTTCAAAGCGTTAAAAATCATTCATTTTCAATTAAAATTGCAAAATTGTTGAAAGAAAAAGAATATGAGTTTAAAATGTTTTTTGTCGGGCAAGGATGTTTAGAGAATCAATTAAAGAAAGAAGTTACCTTACTAGGTTTAGATGAATATTTTATTTTTACTGGTGTTAGAACTGATGTACCAAATTTGATGGCTGGAGCAGATGTAATGTTAATGCCTTCTTTCTATGAAGGGTTTCCTGTTGTTCTTGTAGAATCACAAGCAGTTGGTTTGAGATCAGTCATATCTGATACAATATCTTCTGAAGTTAATTTAAACGTTGGTTTAGTTGATTTTGTTTCGTTAGATGCCCCAATTCATCACTGGATAGATGTGTTAACAAATAGTAATAATATGATTGAAAATAGAGTAGATACTCTTAAAAGGAAAGGGTTTGATATAACTTCGAATGCAATATCTTTACAGAAATTGTATCAAAACTTAAACTAAATGTTTGACTTAATTCCTTTAAAAAGCTATGCAGATGTTTATTATTGTTTTCTTTTATTCGTTACATTAATTTTATTAATGTATTCAAAAAAAGAATCACTAGAATCCTCAATAAATGTAACGTTTTTTAAGTTGGGGGGTATTTTGTTATTCATTTCTACCCTTCTATATATTGGATTTAGACCAATTTCAGGAACATTTGTAGATATGATGACATATAACAAAAGATATGTTTATTATCAATCAGGAGGAGAGCTTAAATTAAATAGAGATCCATTATTTCAAACGTTTACATATTTATGTTCTAAAATAATGAGCAACAATTGGTATTTCTTTACTTGTGGCTGTTTATATGTAGTTCCACTTTGGTGGGCTTGTAAAAGATGGTTTAAAGAAGGTGCTTTTTTAGCTTTTTTAATGCTTTTAGGGTCTTTTTCTTTTTGGGCGTATGGTACAAATGGTATTAGAAATGGTATAGCTACCTCTATATTCATGTTGGCGATTTCATTTGATAGAAAGGTAATTATATATGGATTATTGTATGTCTCATATTCTTTTCATAGTTCAATGGCTATACCCATTCTAGCTTATCTATTAGCTTTATACTTTGCTAATCCAAAGTATTTCCTATCCTTTTGGTTCTTAAGTATACCAATCTCATTAGTTTTTGGAGGTGTTCTACAAGGACTATTTGCTACGATGTTTGAAGATGATCGAACGTCATATTTAACAGGTGAAGTGGATGAAAGTCAGTTTTCGAGTACAGGATTTCGCTGGGACTTCCTCTTATACAGCGCTTCTGCAGTTTATGCAGGTTGGTATTATATATTTAAGAGAAATTATTCAGATAAAATGTACAATATTATTTATTGTACTTATTTAGTTGCAAATGCTTTTTGGATTATGGTTATTAAAGCTAATTTCTCAAATCGATTTGCTTATCTTTCTTGGTTTATGATGGCTATTGTAATTGTATATCCCTTATTAAAAAAATATATAATTAATGATCAATATAAAAATATGGGATTTATAGCTTTGGCATATTATGCATTCACTTTTATTATGAATTTTATTCTAAACAAAATATAGAATTTTTTAAAATCAATACTTATGAATTTTTCTATCATCATACCCATGTATAATGTGGAGCAATATATTGTTCGATGTCTCGAATCTGTATATCAACAAGATTTTAATGAACAAGATTTTGAAGTAATTTTGGTAGATGATGAGTCACCAGATAATTCCTTACAATTAGCTAAGGATTATTTAAGTGAAAAATCGAATTTTACGATTATTTCACAAAAAAATAAAGGACTTGGTGGCGCTAGAAATACGGGGATAGATAAGGCAAAAGGAGATTATATCGTTTTTTTAGACTCAGATGATCTTTTACAGAAAAAAACTTTAGAGAAATTATCTACTATTGTCAGTAAATACAACAATTTAGAGATCATTGAATTTGGTGCTGATATAGTGGATAATGATCTTAATGTTATTTCAAAAATCACCCCAGATATTTTGCGTAAACCTTTAAGTGGAATGAAATACTACGTTCAATGTAAAACAATTTCTTCTGCTTGTAATAAATTATATAATAAGCGATTTTTAGATGCATATAAATTAAGGTTTTTAGAAAGAGTATATATAGAAGATTCTGAATTTAATACTCGAGCTTTTTTCTTCTCAAAAAATGTTTTATCAGTAGCAATAGGACTTGCTTCTTTTGTTCAAACTAATAATTCAATTACTAGAAATTCTAATAAGAGAGTAAATGATAAGATAGTAAAAGATACAATAACAATTTATAAAGACTTAAGAAAATTCGAATTGGATAACTCCACTTTAAATGAAAATGAAAATAAATATTTCAATAAGAAATGGACTTTATTTACGATAAGTATTTTTACACAATTATTAAAATATAATTATTCTAGCTCACAAATTAAATCAATTAAAAAAGATTTAGTTATGAATAATTTATTCATAATAGACTATAAGCTAAATGATAAAAAAAGAGAATTATTACGAAAAATTCTAAAAAACTCATTTCCACTTTTTTTAATAATTTGTTTCCTCAAAAAAACCTTTAAGTTATGATTAGAAATATACTTAAGAATAATCGCTTTTCATTTCCAAAGAAATCGATGTCTATAATGAAGTATTTATATTTCAGTTTATTATCTCGGTATTTATGGTCAAGCCGATATAAAGTGAATATAAAGAATGGATTTAAATTTAAAAAGCTAACTGAATCTCAAATTACAGAGTATAAGAATTATTGGAAAGGTTTTAATAAAAAAATTGATACAAAAACAGTTGCTATGTGTTATAGTATTTCTAATGTTTTTGATAAACGAATAATTCCTGAAGATATATTCTTTTCAGATATTGAGTTAACTTTAAACCAATCCAATAATATTCCATTTTTTGAGAATAAGAGTATCTATAATAAGTGGTTTAATGATGGCGTATTTCCTTTGGATTTTCTACATAGGATAAATGGAAAATATTTTAACTCTTCTTTAGAACTAATTAGTGAATTAGATGCACTAGCGATTATTTCAAATCTTTCTTATCCATTGGTTATTAAACCCAATGTAGATTCTTTTGGGGGTGCTAATGTGTCATTTCCCGAATCTGAAAGTGAATTACTTAAGATTATTTCTGAATTACCTAGTTTCGTTCTTCAAGAAAAAATAATGCAACATAATTCCTTGAATAACATTTATGAAAGTGTAAATACGGTAAGGGTTTGTTTGTATAAGTCTGTAAAAGACGATCAGTGGCATATAATTAATGCTTCTTTAAGAATGGGGAAAGATGGTTCATTAGACAATGAGACTGATGGAGGAATTGTTTGTTCAATCAATGAGAATGGTTATTTAAATGGCTATGCTCTTGATAAATATGGAAATAAATTTCATCAACACCCAAATTCAGAGGTTTTATTTGACATTCAAATTCCTTTTTATAAAGATATGTGTAATACAGCTATAGCTGTTAGTGAACAAATTTTATATGCAAGAATTGTCAGTTTAGATCTTTGCTTAGATAAAGAAGGAAAATGGCGTGCAATTGAAGTTAATCTTCAAGGTCATACAATTCGTTTTGCTCAATATACAGGAAAACCCTTTTTTGGTAAATTCACTGATGAAGTCGTAGAATATTGTGTAAATAACCACTGGGGATTTAAAGATCAAAAATTATTTTCTTAATCATGAAAGAAAAACTCTATAAATCACTTCCTAATCTCGCACAAAACTTATTGATAAGTTTATTTAATTATAGAGCTTATAAAGGGCGTTATGGAGGACGTTATCACGATTATTTATCGCGTTTTAAAAGTAATCGAAACTTATCGCGCGAAAGTTTAATCTTAATTCAGAAAGAGCGATTTAAGGCATTTATTTTGGCTGCTACGAGTAATTCGGAATATTACAACCAACTTTATTCAACCATCACCCACCCAGAGGATTTGGAAAACATTCAACAGTTACCTATCATCCATAAAGAAACTCTACGACAGCATATAGATAAAATAACGTTGCAGACCGATGAAATTTTAGAAATATCGAAAACAGGAGGAACGACTGGAAAATCTTTAACGGTGAAATACCGAGCAGTGAATACCCAAGAACGTTTTGCAATGCTCGATGATTTTAGAGGGCGTTTTGGTTATGCATTGGGTAAAAAAACAGCCTGGTTTTCTGGAAAAGATTTACTGACAGGTACTGATGTCCGTAAGAATCGTTTTTGGAAAACAGATATCATCCATAAAGTTCGGTATTATTCGACCTTTCATATAAAAGAAGATTTTCTAAAATATTATGTGGAAGATTTAATAAAGTTTCAACCAGAATATTTTGTTGGTTTTCCTTCAACAATTTTAGAAATTGCGAAATATGGTTTAGCCAAAGGCTATGATTTTCCGGCTAATACCGTGAAAGCTATTTTTCCCACAGCAGAAACCATTACGCCTGAAATGCGTAACACGATTGAAAAATTCTTTAAAACAAGATTATATGATCAGTATGCGTCGTCTGAAGGTGCCCCCTTTATTTTTGAATGTCATGAAGGTCATCTTCATTTGGAATTACAAAGTGGCATATTTGAGGTTTTAGATCATGAAAATAACCCTTGTCAATCGGGACGATTGGTGGTTACTTCTTTTACAACCGAAGGAACGCCTCTTATTCGCTACGATATAGGGGATTCAATTACTTTAGAAGATGAATCTAAAACATGCTCTTGCGGAAATAATAATCCTTTGGTTAAAGCGATTTTAGGTCGTATCGATGACTATGTGTATTCCCCAGAAAACGGAAAAATTAACTTAGGAAATGTTTCCAATACATTAAAGGATACTAAGGGAATTATTCGTTTTCAGGCTATTCAAGATGATTTGAATATGATTCAGTTACTTGTGGTAAAGGATGACGCCTTATTTTCTGCTCGAATTGAAGATATCTTTATACAGAATTGGCGCGATCGAATCGGTATGACCATGGATCTGAAAATTACGTATGTGGATGATATTCCTGTTGAGAAAAGTGGTAAATACCGCATCGTAAAAAATAACATTAAACATTTAATTGCTTAACATGACTAAGCCTAAACTAATTCGAATTACAACGGTGCCTTCTTCTTTGCAAATTCTTTTGAAAGGACAACATCGTTTTATGTCAGAAAAATTTGATGTTTTGGGTGTGGCTTCCAATGGGCCCGAGTTAGCCATCGTCCAGAATGAAGAAGGTATCCCTGTTAAAGCTGTTGAATTATCGCGAAAAATCACCCCTATTCAAGATTTAAAGTCGCTTTGGGCAATGTATCGCTTATTAAAGAAGGAATCGCCTCAAATTGTTCATACCCATACACCCAAAGCAGGGATTATAGGGATGTTGGCAGCTAAATTAGCCGGTGTGCCTCATCGTTTGCATACCGTTGCGGGTTTACCCTTAATGGAAGCGAGTGGAAATAAAAGAACGCTCCTAAATGCGGTTGAAAAGTTAACCTACGCTTGTGCAACAAAAGTTTACCCCAATTCGAAGGGTTTAGCGGAATTTATTGAAACGAATCAGTTTACTTCTTCAAATAAGTTAAAAGTAATTGCCAATGGTTCTTCCAATGGGATTAATACAAACCACTACACTCCAGAAGCTATTTCTTTAATGGATGTAAATAAATTAAAAGCGCAACTAGGCATTGGGTTATCTGATTTTGTGTTTATTTTTGTTGGAAGATTGGTGGGCGATAAAGGGATAAATGAGTTAGCGAATGCTTTTCAGAAGATTGCTTTGATCTATCCATCGTCTAAATTACTTTTGGTAGGGAGTGCAGAACCCGACCTAGATCCTTTATTAGAAGAAACAATCAATACAATTACTAATCATCCCCAAATTATTTCGGTTGGTTTTCAAAAAGATGTTCGACCTTATTTTGCTATATCCGATGCGTTGGTGTTTCCTAGCTACCGCGAAGGTTTCCCCAATGTGGTCATGCAAGCTGGTGCTATGGGATTGCCAAGTATTGTTTCTAATATCAATGGCTGCAATGAAATTATAGTTCCAGATAAAAATGGCGTTATAATCCCCGTTAAAGATAGTAAGGCGATTGCCAATGCCATGGAAAGTTTTCTAACGAATAGTCAACAAACATTGTCTATGCGAAATCATGCACGACAAATGATTGTTGATCGTTATGAACAGTCTGTGGTTTGGGAAGCTCTACTCAATGAATATACCCATTTATTAAAACGTTTATAACTGAATAACCATGTATAAAAATTACCTAAAACGGGTCTTTGATTTTACCATTGCTTTGGTTGGCCTAATTGTACTTAGCCCAGTTTTCCTGGTGGTTACGATCAGTTTATATTTTGCGAATCAAGGCAAGCCTTTTTTCTTTCAAACTCGTCCCGGATTAAATGCACGTCTCTTTAAGATTGTGAAGTTTAAATCGATGAATGACCGTACGGATGCGGATGGAAATTTACTTTCGGATGCTGAACGTTTAACACCGATGGGTGCTTTTGTTCGGAAGACGTCGTTGGATGAAATTCCGCAATTAATCAATGTCTTAAAAGGCGATATGTCCCTGATTGGTCCTCGACCTTTACTACCGGAATATTTACCGCTTTATAATATTCAACAAGCAAAACGACATAACGTTCGCCCCGGCATAACGGGGTGGGCACAAATTAATGGGCGTAATGCCATATCATGGGAAGCGAAATTTGACTACGATGTGTTTTATGTTGAAAACATCGGTTTAGCTTTAGATGTAAAAATATTTTTCTTAACCTTAAAAAAAGTGTTTATCCGGGAAGGTATTTCTGCCGAAGGTCAAGCAACAATGACTATATTTAGAGGCAATAAATAACTAAAGTTCAATAAAATGGATTTATCAATCATTGTTCCTGTTTATAATGTAGAGCGTTATCTTGAAAATTGCATTGAATCAATTTTCGACCAAGACTTGGATGTGGCACAATTTGAAGTCCTCTTAATGAATGATGGATCAACCGATTCCAGCTATTCTATTTGTCAAAGACTAGCAAAAAAACACCCCAATATTCGTTTGTTTTCTCATGATAATGTGGGTTTATCAGCCACTCGAAATCGTGGCATTGATCAAGCGCAAGGAAAGTACATCTACTTCATCGATTCTGATGATTTTTTGAAAAGCCATTTTCTGAATCAATTTTTAACCATAGCCCTCCAAGAAGATTTATGTTTTATTGGGTTTTCTCACAAACAAACACCTAATCGCTATAGTCCTTCTGAGATGGGAACTCTTTTGTTTGAACAAGAAGGGGATGGGATTAATTATATGGCTGAAACGAATTTTTACAATGCTGTTTGGTGGTATATTCTAAAAAAAGAAACAATTGGTGAAACACGTTTTATAGAGGGACGACTATGCGAAGACGGCGTTTTTACAGCCGAGGTACTGCAAGCCGTGAAAAGACTTAAAACCTATAAGAATAAGGTTTATGGTTACTTCTCAAATGAAGATTCAATTGTTCGGACCAAAAATATCCCTAGATTAAAAAAGATGATGGACGATATGTTCTATATCGCTTTAGCATTTAATAATGTTGTGGATAAATTACCAAAACAACATTCAAATTACAATAAGGCTTTTCGCCGATTGAGGCACCGTCAAGAATCTTATTTGTTTTTTGCTTTTTTGCGCCTTTTACGTCTTCAACCAACAAGGCAAGAGGTCGATTATTATTATAGACTGATTGAAGAAAGTAAATACCCTATTTATCCAATAAAAGCATTCGACGGCTATAATGCTCGTCAAAATAAACTATTGATTAGAATAATAAATTATAAGCCCCTGTTTTTGGCTTTAAATACTTTTAATAAAATATTACCAATTATAAAATAATATGAATAATATATTAATTACTTCTGCAGGTCAACGTGTCTCATTAGTACGTGCTTTTCAGAAAGAATTGAAAAAAATAAATACAGCAGCGAAAGTATATACGGTTGATTTTAATCCCCTACTAGCTCCTGCATGTCATGTGGCTGATGGTTTTAAACAATTAGAAAAAGTAAATGAATCAACTTATATTGATCGTTTATTGAGCATATGTATGGAATGGGACATTAAGCTAATTGTCCCAACCATTGATACAGAATTGTTGATTTTATCCAAAAATAAGCAGTTGTTTTTAAGCAAAGGAATTATCATTGTTGTTTCTGATACTGCTTTAGTAGGGATTTGTAGGGATAAGCGAATAATGAATGATTTTTTTCAAGAATATGAAGTGGAAGTTCCTCAGCCTATTGATAAAGATAATCTTCGTTTTCCTTTGTTTATAAAGCCATACGATGGTTCTTTAAGTAAGGATATTTTTTTAGTACGTGAAGAGTCTGATCTTCAGCCTTATTTCTTTGAGAACCCTAAGCTGATGTTTATGGAATACATTGATCAGGATACGCATGATGAATATACGGTAGATACCTACTATGATCAACACGGGGATTTAAAATGTGTTGTTCCACGTAAGCGTATTTTTGTACGTGCAGGGGAAGTAAATAAGGGGGTTACCCATAAGAATGAATTAGTCGATTATATACAACAACGCATGAGTCATCTGGATGGTGCGGTAGGTTGTTTAACGATGCAATTCTTTTTTAACAAAGACACCAAACGAATTATTGGGATAGAGATTAATCCCCGTTTTGGAGGCGGTTTTCCTTTGAGTTATCAGGCTGGAGCAAATTATCCGAAATTTTTAATTCAGGAATATCTGCTCAATGAAACCATTGAATACACCAACGAATGGGAAGATAATTTACTGATGTTACGTTATGACGACGAAATCTTAATTCGTAATTATGAAGAATAAATACATTGTTTTTGATTTGGATGATACATTATGCAATGAAATTGATTTCTTAAAATCGGCTTATGCAGAAATAGCGACTATACTTGCTTTTGATGAGGCAAATACGCTCTGTAAGGAAATGTTAGCGATGTATGGTGCGAATATAAATGTTTTTGAAGAGTTGGTCATAAAATACCCCAATGATATTTCAATGGATAGGTTATTGAGTTTATACAGGAATCATCAACCCCATATGAATTTAAAGCCTCATGCAAAAGATGTATTATTGACGGTTAAGGAAAAAGGATATTCTTTGGGTTTAATTACGGATGGACGATCAATTACACAGCGAAATAAACTTGAATCATTAGGAATTTTATCGCTTTTCGATTTAATGGTTATATCAGAAGAAATGGGTACATCTAAACCCAATGAAAATAACTATAAAGCATTTATGGACAATAACCATGATGCCTATTACTATATTGGCGATAATACATCGAAAGATTTTATTACGGCTAATCGATTAGGGTGGAAAACAATCTGCTTACTCGATCAAGGCGATAATATCCATGCACAATTATTTGATATTGATCCCGAATATTGGCCTCAATATAAAATTAATCAATTAGATGAATTAATCCCTTTATTGTTAGAAGTTAGTAATTAGATTTTAGTAGATAGATGTTAGACGTTAGATATAAGGTGAGCATTTGTTTTCTTCGTTTACCACAAACCGAGATCGAACCTATTATCTAAAATCGGCTATCGAATTCCCCATAACGAATCTTCCCATAAATGGTTGATGGTAGGGGCGAATTGCAATTCGCCCAACATTAATTATGTAGTTTTTGGTAGATAGATATAAGATTTTAGTACATAGATATTAGTAGTTAGATGTTAGACATTAGTAGATAGATTTTAAACCGTAAACCGTTCAAATTAGACCTTAGATACAAGGAGAACATTTGTTTTCTTGACACTGTACCATAAACTTTAAACTTCTTAAACCTTAAACGATTATAAACCTTAAACGCTAAACCGTAAAGGGGTGCGATAGCAAACCCTTTTACGGTTTGGTGCTGCGGTAGGGATTGCAGCGGAAATCCTTTGCAACACTTCCTGTTTTGTCTTAAAACCCGTTCTTTTCTTGTTGCAAAGATTGGGAGTGGAAAGCCCGGCGCGTAGCGACCGCCCAAGTAGATAGTCTTTAGATTTTAGTGATTAGATATTAGTAGAAAGATGTTAGTCATTAGATTGTAGGGGCGAATCGCAATTCGCCCGTCGTTAGTTGGTAGTAGATAGATATTAGTAATTAGATGTTAGACATTAGATTTTAGTACATAGATATTAGTAGTTAGATTTTAGTAGATAGATTTTAGTGATTAGATGTTAGACATTAGATTTTAGTACATAGATTTTAAACCTTAAACCTTAAACCTTAAACCGTTCAAATTAGACGTTAGATATAAGGTGAACATTTGTTTTCTTCGTTTTCCACAAACCGAGTTCTCATCTTAAACTTATTAAACCTTAAACTATTTAAACTTTAAACTATTTAAACTTTAAACCTTTTAAACGCTAAACCGTAATCCCTCTTACGGTTTGGCGCTAGAGCGAGGATCTAATCTAATGAAGGCTGTTTCTAAGAAAAAAACTATCTTCGTGGTTAAAATTAGTACGGAAAATGACATACATTAAAGCCTTATTGGTCGTTTTATGGCGGCTATGGATGATACTAATTGCCAGTGTATATGTATTAACGGTGGGTATTTTTATTGTTTTTCCGTTAGCATTATTCGATAAAACCTTTCCTTATACCTACCCTTTTATTCGTTATTGGGGTAAATTTGTGTTTTACGGCATGGGTTTCCGCCTCGATTTTGAGGATGAGGTGGGGTTGGACCCTGATAAGCAATATGTTTTTATAGCCAATCACACGTCTTTAATGGATATTATGACGGTATTGACGGTGTTAAAACATCATCCGATGGTGTTTGTTGGCAAGGCCGAGTTGGCCAAAATACCGATCTTTGGCAGAATCTATAAACGAATCTGTATATTGGTGGATCGGACCGATCGCCATTCACGTGCAAAAGTGATTCCGGATGCCGAGGCGAGAATTGCCGAAGGGTTGAGTGTTTTTATTTTTCCGGAAGGGGGCGTGTCTGATGATTTATCCATTGTGTTGGATACGTTTAAAGATGGTGCTTTTTCCATAGCTGCCGAAACCCAGACACCCATCGCTGTCTTGAGTATTTGTGGTTTGAAGGAAATGTTTCCGTTTAACTGGTTTAAAGGCTATCCTGGAAAGGTGAAAGTGAAATTATTGGCGGTGTTAACGCCCGAAGAAGCATCGAAAAAGCATCGAACCGAATTGAAAGAACAAGCATACCAAATTATTAGAAAAGAAATAGAGCAATGCAAAAAATAAGTTTAATTGCCTTGGGTGTCCTGGGTTTATTGTGGAGTTGTAATAAACAAACGTCTTCAACCACCGATGAGGTGAAAGATAGCCAGTCGTTTGCCGACTTGGCCAAAGCCAAAATAAAGCATTTATCGTGGGATGTTACCACCGATTTTGATAAAAAAATAATTATTGGTAGCGCCCAATATGCGTTTGAGAATAACAAAGCGACTAAGTTGATCTTAGATACCGAGAAGTTAACCATTGATTCGGTTGTATTGGCCAATGGCCAAAAAACAACATTCGAATTGGGGGCTTTGGACTCGATTAAAGGACGGGCCTTGGAAATTGCAATTGCTGAAACCGATACGTTGGTGACCGTTTATTATCAGACTTCACCCGATGCCAATGCTTTGCAGTGGTTAGAGCCACAGCAAACCAACGATAAGAAACATCCTTTTTTACTGACCCAAGGACAAGCGATTTTAACGCGTTCGTATATTCCGATTCAGGATACGCCGGGGGTTCGTATTACCTATGATGCTACGGTTAAAGTGCCCAAAGATTTAATGGCCGTAATGAGTGCTGTGAATCCGAAGGTGAAAACAGCCGATGGGGTTTATCATTTTACGATGCACCAGCCTTTAGCGCCTTATTTAATCGCTTTGGCGGTGGGTGATATTGTTTATCAACCCATTGATGAGCGTACGGGCGTATATGCCGAACCAGGTATGTTGAAAGCGGCTGCTTGGGAATTAGCCGATATGGGAAAGATGGTGAATGCAGCTGAAAAATTGTACGGTGATTATCCGTGGGAACAGTTTGATGTATTGGTTTTACCACCGAGTTTTCCGTTTGGAGGAATGGAAAATCCGCGTTTAACTTTTGCTACACCAACCATTATTGTGGGTGATCGTTCGTTGACGAATTTGGTGGCTCATGAATTGGCTCACTCGTGGTCTGGAAATTTGGTGACCAACTCAACATGGGACGATTTCTGGGTGAACGAAGGTTTTACGGTTTATTTTGAACGCCGTATTATGGAAGAAGTGGAAGGAAAAGATTATGCCGATATGATTTCGGTAATTGGTTACCAGGATTTGGAAACATCGATGCGCTTAATTCCTGAAAAATATACGTCATTGAAAGTGGATATGACCAACGCCAATCCGGACGATGCGTTTTCGGACGTGCCATACGATAAAGGATATTTGTTTTTGAAAATGCTGGAAGAGCGTTATGGTCGTGAGAAGTTTGATGCGTTTTTGAAAAAATATTTTGCCGAACATGCGTTTCAGTCGATGACAACCGAGAAATTTGTGGCCTATATGAAAGCGAATTTAACCCATGGTGAAGACGACTTTGTGCAAGAATGGATTTATGAAACGGGTTGGCCGAAAGGACTAAAGAAACCAACATCAAAATTATTCGATTTGGCCGAGAAGCAATTCAACCAAGATATTGCTGATCATGCCGCTGCTAAAGCCCCTGCTAAAAAAGATGTAAAAGAAAAATCGACCAATGAATGGGTGCACTACATCCGTTTAATTGATCCGAAAAAAAATACGGTAAGCGATTTAGCTTATTTAGATGCTTTGTACAATTTTACCAATTCACACAATCCCGAGATTCAATGTGCATGGTATGAAAAGGCGTTCTTATTAAAATACGATAAGGTGAACGGACCTGCCAAAGATTTCTTGGTGCATGTTGGTCGCCGTAAGTTCTTGGAACCGTTGTACTACGCGTTAAAAGATTCTGATCAGATGCCTTTGGCCTTGGATATCTATAAAGCAGCCCGACCAAATTATCATTTTGTGGCGCGGAACTCGTTAGATAGTTATTTAAATTTTAAACCATAACCAATGGCTATTGTAGCATATACAGACGGCTCATCTTTAGGTAACCCAGGTCCAGGTGGATTTGGGTTAATCCTTTTAGAAACCGAAAAGAAAGTGAAAAAAGAAATTGCCGAAGGTTTTCGAATGACCACCAATAACCGCATGGAACTTTTGGCAGTGATTAGGGCTTTGGAACTCTTGAAATTTACCAATACCGAAATCACCATTTATTCGGACTCGAAATATGTGATTGATTCGGTTGAAAAAAAATGGGTCTTTGGCTGGGTGAAAAAAGGGTTTAAAGGCAAAAAAAATGAAGATTTATGGCGTCGATTTCTATCGGTTTACCAATTGCATCAAGTTCGTTTTCAATGGGTGAAGGGGCATGCAGGCAACGAATGGAACGAACGCGCCGACCAATTAGCGGTGGGCGCAGCCAATGATTCTAAAAATTTTAAAATTGATTCGTATTTCGAATTGCACCGAGACCAAGAATAGCCTAATTTTGTTGGTCTAGAACCTATAAGAGAAAATGAAGAAGCTGTTCTACCTATGTGGGCTTATGCTGTTGTTTGCTGCGTGTAAAACAACGAAAGACGAAAAGTTTGTTCAATGGAATGGACGCATAGCCAATGCGCAGAACGATAGCGTCTATCTTTTGCTGAATAACCGCGAAAAGGCTTTTGCCCTCGATTTTGATGGTAACTTTCAAGATACCATGCAATTGGTGCAAGAGGGGTATAAAACGTTCTCGGTTGAACGGGAAGAGTTTACGGTTTACTTGATTCCGGGTGATAGCCTGATACTTAATCTCGATTTAGCCGAAATTGAAAATAATTTTTCTTTTTCAGGCAAAGGGAAAAATAGAAATAACTACCTGATTCAGAAACAATTTAAGACCGACCGCTTTTTAAACGATAGCGATCGCATTTTTCATTTAGCGCCCGAAGACTTTCGGAAAGCGTGTGCCAATTTGCATCGCGATTTTATGAATGATCTTAAACAACGCGATATCGATCCGAGTTTTATCACCATCGAGGAAAAAAATCTTCAATTTGATATGGTGAACTTACTCTATATCTACAAAGATTCTTACGCTTATTTTAATCCTGATAAACCCCAATTACCAGTCGATTTCCTAAAAGAAGTGCTCGATATCGATATGGATAACGAAGACCATTTTAGTACCTTTACCAGCTATAGAAGTATTGTTTTAGCCGCCTTGCAAGAGAAACTCTACCAAGGTTTTTCAGCCGATGTTTTGCTGCAAACCATCAAAAGCCCGTCGATTAAAAAGGCTTTCCTACAAACATTGGTCTATGAATTAAACCCCAAAGATGTGAATAGCGAAGCCATCTACCAAGCCATCTTGAAACATACCCAATCACCCTCTTTATTGAAAGAAGCGAAAAAACGCAAAGAAGGGAAATGATTTGGAAATTCGATGTGACATCAAATTAGATGTGAGATATCAGATTTTAGATAATAGATTAATTTTGGTTTGTTAAAGACTAAGAATAGAGGTGTTCGCATTTCTAATGTCTAAATACTAAAATCTAACTACTAATATCTAACTAGCTATTGACGTTGGGCGAATTGCAATTCGCCCCTACAGTCAAGGTTTTATTGGGAATTAGATGTGCGATATCAGATTAAATCAGATGTGAGATATCAGATTTTAGATAATAGATTAAATTCGGTTTGTTGAATTTTTGAGAATGCAGGTGTTCGCATTTCTAATGTCTAACATCTAACTACTAAAATCTAAATACTAACATCTAATATCTAAATACTAATATCTAACATCTAACAACTAACATCTACTTCCCAAATAGCTCATTAATTTTTGTGGTAATACGCAGGCGATCGTTATCGCTTAGGTTAGAACCTGAAGGCAAACACAGTCCTTGATCGAATAGACCTTCGGCGATATTTCCACCGTAGTAAGGGCTATTTTCAAATACAGGTTGTAAGTGCATGGGTTTCCACAAAGGGCGCGATTCAATATCGTCCTCTAAAAAGGCTAAACGTACTTCTTCACGTGTTTTTCCGGCTAGGGCTGGATCGATTAAGATGGCACTTAGCCAATGGTTTGAATAAAAATCGGCCGAAGGCTCGGTAAATACAGTGACTCCATCAATGTCTTTAAAAAGATCGAGGTAAAAGTCGTGCATTGAACGACGAGCCGCAATGCGATCGTTTAGAACTTCCATTTGACCACGACCAATTCCAGCAACAATATTACTCATTCGGTAATTGAATCCAATTTCTGAATGTTGATAGTGGGGGGCATTATCACGAGCTTGTGTGGCTAAGAAAACCACTTTGTCTTTGGTCTCAGGGCTAGGACATACCAAGGCACCACCACCCGAAGTGGTGATAATCTTATTTCCGTTGAATGAAAGAACACCATACGTCCCATACGTTCCGCTGGGTTGACCTTTGTAGGTTGACCCCAACGATTCGGCCGCATCTTCAATAACCGGAATTTCATATTTATGGGCAACCGCCATGACTTCGTCTACCTTATACGGCATACCGTACAGATGAACAGCAATAATCGCTTTTGGCTTTTTTCCTTTCGCTATGCGATCGACAATGGCTTCTTCTAAAGCAAGAGGACATAAATTCCAGGTAGTAGGCTCAGAGTCTACAAACACAGGAAGGGCACCTTGGTACGTAATGGGATTCGCTGAAGCCGAGAAGGTCATCGATTGACAAATAACTTCATCTCCTGCCACAACACCACATTGAATCAAGGCCAAGTGAAGGGCTGCGGTACCAGCAGATAAGGCAGCTACATGATGCGTAGCGCCCAAGAAATTCTCTAAATCGTTTTCAAAACCATTCACATTAGGTCCTAGGGGGGCTACCCAGTTGGTGTCGAATGCTTCATGGATATACGTTAGTTCGTTGCCACCCATATGGGGAGATGACAACCATATTTTATCACTCATAATCGTTGCTAATTTTTAGGTAAAATTAAATCAAATTCATCCGTTTTACTAATGATTGGTGTATATTAATTTACTTTTAACGTCAATAGTTTATAACATTCTTTCGAAAGCTAGCAGGGTTCTAAAAAAAATGGTATTTTTGTTTCTTAACTGACTATTTTAATGGTACTCTCACGAATCAACCCTATTCATACAAGCGCATGGGAAGCATTATTGCTTCATTATCAAGAACTAAAGGAAGTCGAGTTATCGGCTCTTTTTAAGGAAAATCCTGAGCGTTTTAATGAATTTAGCTGCGAGTTTTCTGACCTTCTTGTCGACTATTCGAAGAATAGGCTGACCACCAAGACCCTGAATTTATTAATGGACTTGGCCAAAGAGATCAAGTTGGAAGAAGCCATCGACTTACAGTTTTCTGGGGCATTGATCAATGAAACCGAAAAACGGGCCGTTTTACATACCGCTCTAAGAAACAAAAGCCATCAACCGGTACTTTTTCAAGGTGAAGACATTATGCCGTCTATAGCGGCGGTCTTAGCGCAGATGAAAACGTTTTCAGAGAAGGTTATTCAAGGCCATTGGAAGGGGTATACCGATAAAGAAATCACCGATGTTGTAAATATTGGCATTGGTGGATCCGATTTGGGACCAGCCATGGTTTCAACGGCTTTAGCCCATTACAAGACCCGATTGAATGTGCATTATGTTTCCAACGTGGATGGAACACAGTTAAGTCAAGTTTTAGGGCAACTAAATCCTGAAACAACCTTGTTTATTATTGCTTCGAAGACATTTACCACCCAAGAAACCATGACCAATGCCTTATCGGCAAAACAATGGTTACTCGATTCGGGAGCCGACTATGCCGCTGTTGCCAAGCATTTTGTAGCGGTTTCAACCAATACGGAGAAGGTGAATGAATTTGGGATTGATCCCCAAAATATGTTTGTCTTTTGGGATTGGGTAGGTGGTCGTTTTTCTTTATGGAGCGCCGTTGGTTTAAGCTGTTGCCTCGCTGTAGGCTTCGAGCACTTCAACGACTTATTAACAGGCGCCTATGAAATGGATCAACATTTCAAAAATCAGCCTTTCGATAAAAACATTCCCGTCATCTTAGCGCTAATAGGCGTTTGGTACACCAATTTCTTTAGGTTTAATGCCCATGCCGTTTTACCGTACGAGCAATATTTAGAGCGTTTTCCCGCCTATCTGCAACAAGCAGACATGGAAAGTAATGGGAAATCGGTCGACCGCGCAGGTCAAAAGATCAATTATGCGACGGGTCCTATTATATGGGGTGAGCCAGGAACCAATGGGCAACATGCTTTTTTTCAGCTCCTTCATCAAGGAACAGTGAATTCTTCAGCCGATTTTATCGGCGGTGTTCAACCACTAAATCCGTTAGATGGGCACCACGATAAGTTAATGGCCAATTTCTTTGCACAAACCGAAGCCTTTGCTTTTGGCAAAACCGAAGAGCAAGTGATACAAGAACTCGAACAGCAAGGCCTATCAGCCCAGCAGATTTCTGAATTGAAAAACTATAAACTCTTCGAAGGCAATCGCCCAACGACCTCTATTTTGTATAAAAAACTAAACCCAAAAACATTGGGTAGCCTTATCGCTATGTACGAACACAAAATATTTGTGCAAGGCATTGTATGGAATATATTTTCTTACGATCAATGGGGGGTTGAACTAGGAAAACAACTCGCAGGGACTATTTTACCCGAGTTGGATAACAATCTGCCTACAACAGCACATGATGCTTCCACAAACGGTTTAATCAACCGCTACAAAAATTGGAAATAGATGTGGGATTCTAGATGTGAGATAATAGATTTTAGATACTAGATATCAGATACAAGAATGTGCATAATTTTATCTAACGTCTACTATCTAATTATTAACGTTGGGCGAATTGCAATTCGCCCCTACAATAAAGGTTTTTGTTGGAAATGGGGAAATAGATGTGAGATAATAGATGTAAGATATCAGATACTAGAAGAATACATAATTTTATCTAACGTCTAACTATTAACGTTGGGCGAATTGCAATTCGCCCCTACAATAAAGGCTTTATTGGATATGGGGAAATAGATGTGAGATACTAGATATCAGATGCTAGAAGGATACATAATTTTATCTAACGTCTACTATCTAACTATTAACATTGGGCGAATTGCAATTCGCCCCTACAATGAGGCTTTATTGGAAATGGGTAAATAGATGTGAGATACTAGATATCAGATACTAGAAGAATACATAATTTTATCTAACGTCTACTATCTATGTACTAATATCTAACTACTAAAAACTATCAACTAACGACTTGTTTAAAAAAAACAAAAGCCTGTTTTTTGCAAAACAGGCTTAAAAATTAACACATGAGGACAAAATTTACTCTACTAAATCTTATACAATTAGGTAGTTTGCAATTCTTGTGCCAAAGTGTATTAAATGATAAAAATATATATATTTATTCAATCGCCGTAATAATTCCCTGCATGGTCATCAGGTGACCAGGGAACGTACAGATAAAATCGTAGTTTCCTGCTTCTGTCAGGGTAAATTTAATTTGGTCACTTTCTTTTGCTCCCAATAATTTTGTATGGGCTATCACCTCTTCCTTCAGGCGTTCTGGGAAATAATCGTTGTCTTTTTCAGACGACGCGGCATAGGCAAAATCGTTTTTATTCACCCCTTGTTTTAGTACCACGGCGTTATGCCCCATGGCCTCTTTTGACATTGAACCCGCATTAACCAGCAATAATGTCACTTCTTGACCCACTTTTACGGTAAACTTGGTTTTGTCATAAGTCATATCGTCATTTCCTTTAATCACGAGATGCGTCGTTGTAGCCTCGGCAGTTGATTTAGCATCAGTGCTTTCACCATCTTTTTGGTAAGTACTATAGTCGATTTCATCGGTTGAGGTCGTCTCTTCTTTTTTATCGCTACAGCTCCAAAATAACAAGGCTGATAAACTTAGGATTGCTATTTTTTTCATGAGTACATTATTTTATGTTTGAGTATTAAAGTTAGTCTAAATTAAAATGCAAAGGGCATTGATTTTCTGATTTTTATAAGATTATAATCAGGTATTGTTTTTTTTAATCACTTTTTAATCGAAATGCTTCTAATACAAAAAGCCATCGATTTTCGATGGCTTTTTGGTATAAAGTAATAGGCTATTGCCTAAGGGATGTCTAAATATTTATGCGTTTGCAATGAATAACGCCATTTCGGATTGGCTTTAATGTACTCAATGATCAAAGGCAGGTTTAGATCTCTCTTTCCCCATTCGGTTTGCAAATAAAGGACACAATCGCTACCCACGCGTTCGGCCTGTTCTTCCGCAAACACAAAATCGTGGTGATTATAAATAATACACTTTAATTCGTGGGCAGCAGCATAGACATCATCTTTGGGTAACATCGTTTTTTTCGGAGATAAACACACCCAATCCAATTCGCCTGAAAGCGAATAAGCACCCGATGTTTCAATGTGGATACGCGCTCCTTTTTCATGCAGTTTCTGGGTTAAATAATCCAAATTCCACATCAAAGGTTCACCGCCCGTAATCACAATAGTTTTCGCTTGGGCTGTTGCGATATCGACTAATTCATCAACATCTGTTAAAGGATGTTTGTCAGCATCCCAGCTATCTTTCACATCACACCAATGGCATCCGACATCACATCCTCCCAGACGAATAAAGTAGGTCGCAACGCCCGTGTAGGCACCTTCCCCTTGCAGGGTATAGAAATGCTCCATGACGGCTAATAGTTTTCCTTCTTGAACGAGTGTTTGTTGTTCGGTTGTTGTTGATGCAATAGGAATCATAATTTTATAATTTGTTATTTTTTTTGTGCGCCAATAAAGTGTTCTTTAAAAGCATCGCGCGTGTCATTGGCCCTACGCCACCTGGTACAGGTGTTATCCATGATGCTTTATGTTTTACGTTTTCAAAATCGACATCGCCTTGAAGTTTAAAACCTCTTGGAGCGCTTTCATCATCTACACGTGTAATCCCAACATCAACAATTACTACACCGTCTTTCACCATATCGGCCTTTAAAAAGCCCGGTACACCAAGTGCTGTAATCACAATATCGGCTTGTTGGGTAATTTCTGCTAAGTTTTTTGTTTTTGAATGGGTTAAGGTAACCGTGCTGTTGCCTGGTTCTCCATTTTTACTCATTAAAATACTCATTGGGCGACCAACGATGCGTGAACGACCAATAACAACGGTGTGTTTACCTGCTGTTGGGATTTGGTAGCGTTCAAACATTTCCATGATTCCGTAAGGGGTTGCTGGTAAAAATGTTTCCATTTCAAGGGCCATACGACCAAAATTCATCGGATGGAAACCATCGACATCTTTTTCAGGATCAATGGCATTAATAACCGCTTCCTGGTCAATATGCTTCGGTAACGGCAATTGAACGATAAAACCGTCCAAGCTGTCGTCGGCATTTAGTTTCTCAATCTCAGCAATTAACGCCTCTTGAGTGATGCTGGTTGGTAAGCGGACCAACGACGATTGAAACCCAACAAATGCACAATCCTTAATCTTATTATCGACATAGGTTTGTGATGCACCGTTTTCGCCTACGAGAATCGCCCCTAAATGTGGCGCTCTAATTCCTTGTTCTACTTGTTCTTGTACATGCGATTTGATCTCTTGTTTGATCTCTTTCGCTAATTGAATACCATCTAAAATTTGCATTGTTTGTGTGTTTGTTTGTGTTCCCGCAAAGATAAGCACAATTATAGATATTTTAGATACTAGACTTTAGATATAAGATAGGAGATTTTAGATAGGAGATACTGAATTTTAGATATAAGATACTAGATGTGAGATACTAGATTTTGGATGTGAGATAATAGACATTTTTTTTTAAAACGTCTAATTTACTGCCGAGGGTCGAATTGCGATACGCCCCTACCAACTATGTACTAAAATCTAATTACTGAAATCTAAACACTAACGACGGGCGAATTGCAATTCGCCCCTACGATCTAACGACTAATATCTAATTACTAATATCTATTTAATAACTGCCGACGGGCGAATTGCGATTCGCCCCTACGATCTAACGACTAATATCTACTTAAGGCTTCTTTCAATTGACTTACTTTCGATAAAATCAATTGATCTTCGGTGGTTGGGAATTGAAAAATGCCGTGATTGGTAGACTGTATACGTTTGGTGATTTGGTAGGCCAGTAGGGCTTGCTCATTTTCTCCTTGTTGAAGATAATGAATAGCGGCATCGCAAAAGACCAATGTATTTTTCTTTTTTAAATCATCGGCTAATAAAAACTGATCGCGTTCTTCATTTTCCTCGGTTAATACAGCCAATTGGGTTGCATCAATTTTGTAATAACTATGAAGCATTTCGCCAAAGTAGTGTTCAAAATCTTCTAAGCGATTTTCGAGTGTCAAGCTCATTAGTTTCGCTAACATTTTAGCCAGTTCTTCAACGTATTTTGATATAAAATCCTTTCGAATCATTTTAATCTAATTTTTTGGACAACTTTTCAAAGGTTTTTCCAGGGTTTTTATTCTCGTACAATATTTTATAAACTGCACTAATTATAGGGGCTTGAATTCCTTCTTTCTCAATCATTTCCGAAATTCCCTTGGTGGCATAATAGCCTTCAGCGACCATATTCATTTCTAGAATGGCCGATTTCACGGTATATCCTTTCCCAATCATGTTTCCAAACATGCGGTTACGAGAGAAAAATGAATATCCAGTCACCAATAGATCACCTAAATAGGCTGAATCATTGATTTTTCGTTTGGTGTTTTCAACGCTTTTTAGCAGGTGATTCATCTCCCGAATCGCGTTACTCATTAAGACCGCCTGAAAGTTATCGCCATAGCCTAAACCATGGGCAATCCCAGCGGCAATGGCATAAATATTCTTTAAAATAGCGGCATATTCCGTTCCAAAGACATCTTTCGATGTTTTTACATGAATAAAATTGCATTCTAAGCATGCCGCAACGATAGCTGCTTTTTCAGCATCTGCCGCCGCAACCGTTAAATACGATAAGCGTTCTAAGGCTACTTCTTCCGCATGGCAAGGCCCACTCACGATTCCTAATTGATTTTCAGGTAATTGAAAGTGATCGGTTAAGTATTGACCCACAGCAACATTATGCGCTGGTATTATGCCCTTTATAGAAGTAACAATAAACTTTTCAGCAATTGATTCGGTTAAATGACTAAGGCAATTCTCAACATAAATAGAAGGAACCACTAAAAATATAATATCCGATTGGCGCACCAATTCGTTAATATCAGTTGTAATAATTAGTTTATCGGTGTCAAATTGAACATCGGTAAGGTAATTTGGGTTGTGTTGGCGGTGCTCTAAATGCCCTTTTACATACTCATCCTTTACCCACCAGTTAAAGGTTTCAAGGTTTTTGTTCAGTATTTTTGCAATTGCGGTAGCCCAGCTTCCATTCCCAATTAATCCTATGCGTTGGTTTGATAATTCGGTCATCCTAAATTTTTTATTCGACTGACAAAGTTACGAATTTGTGTTACACCTATTTTTGTAAATTTGAAAAGAAGTTTCAACTTTGTAAAAATTTTATCATTTTGTATAAAAAATTATTTGGCGATACGGTGATCTATGGTCTAGGAGCAATTCTACCACGATTAATCATTTTTGCCCTTACACCACTGTATATTCTGCATTTAGACAATACCGAATATGCCAAGTTCAGTCAACTGTATTCTGCCATTGCATTTCTCAATGTTATTTTAACATTCGGATTTGAGACGGCCTTCTTTCGATATGCCTCGGAAGAGAATCTTTATAAACGGGTTTTTAATACCTCGTTTTGGTTTATGTTCGCCAATGCCAGTATTTTCTTAGTGCTGCTCTATCTCTTTCAAATTCCCATTGCCGAATTTGCTAATTATTCAGATCACCCCGATTATTTAATGTGGTTTGGTTGGATTGCTTTTTTCGATACCATTTGTGTGATTCCTTTTGCAGTGCTAAGATTCAAAAGTCGTCCAATTATGTATTCAGGAATTCGAATTGTTCAAAACCTGTTTCAGGTAGGGCTCACCTTCTTTCTCTTTTTATATGCTTCCCCCAGTTTTCTATCCAATTATTTGGGGTTAAACGAAAAGGTGACCTATCCGTTCTTTGCTAATTTTGCCGCAGCTGCTTTGGGGGTCTTGCTTCTGTTTAATGTTATTAAAGATGTTCGCTTCCAGTTCGATAAAGTTTTGTTTAAAAAGATGTTTCATTATGGTTACCCCATTATGTTAGCCGGACTGGCCTTTATGCTCAACGAAAATTTAGATAAACTCGTTCAACGAAATATAATCTCGGAAGCCGATGCCGGTTCCTACAGTGGTTGTTATAAATTGGCCATGATTATGACACTTTTTGTCACGGCCTATCGAATGGGGATAGAACCCTTTCTGTTTAAAGTAGCCAAAAATGCCGATAGCCGAAAGACCTATGCCGATATTCTTTTTTACTTTAGTTTAATTTGTAATGTCATTATCCTCGGTATTTTGGCCAATCTATCGTGGATTACCGCAATTTTTATCCCCACCGAAAGCTACCGTACCGCCATGGACATTGTTCCTATTATATTGGCCGCTAACTTATTCTATGCCTTGTATTACAATCTATCGACATGGTATAAAGTAACCGATCAGACCTATGTAGGAACCGTTATCTCGCTTATCGGTGGTGGAATCACCATCCTAATGAATGTCCTTCTTTTAAGAGAATATGGCTTCATGGTCTCGGCTTGGGCAACCTTTATAGCCTATGCCACCATGATGGTTATTTCCTATATCTGGGGGCAGAAAAAATACAAGATTCCGTATAAAACGCCTGCCATCATAGGCTATATGGTGTTAGCCATCTTCTTATCGTTCTTGCAATATTATGTATTCAAGTCGAATTTAGTTATTGGTAATCTTTTATTATTCTCGTACCTTGGCTTCCTATTTTTTACACAAAAGTCAACCATTAAATTGTTGTTGAAAAAATAAAAATAACATGAAAATTAAAATCGTCAATACGTCTAAACATCCGCTACCAGAGTACAAAACTGCGCTTTCTGCTGGTATGGATTTAACCGCCAATCTAACCGAAGCGGTGGAGTTAAAACCTTTAGAGCGCCGATTAATTCCTACCGGATTAAGCATCGAATTGCCTGCGGGTTACGAAGCTCAAGTTCGTCCACGTAGTGGAATGGCTCTTAAACACGGGATCACCTGTTTAAACTCGCCTGGTACCATTGATGCTGATTACCGCGGAGAAATTGGTGTTATTTTAGCCAATGTATCCAACGAAGCTTTTACCATTGAAGATGGTGAACGCATTGCTCAATTAGTGGTGGCCAAACACGAAACCATTCAATGGGAATTTGCCGAAGAGTTATCATCAACCGAGCGCGGTGAAGGTGGTTTCGGAAGCACAGGAAAATAAGCAACCTATTCAAAATAATATACTATAACAATGAAAATTATTATCCCAATGGCCGGACGAGGATCTCGTTTACGCCCACATACTTTAACAACACCAAAACCTTTAATTCCTATTGCAGGAAAGCCAATTGTACACCGTCTTGTAGAAGATATCGCCAAAGTGTGTTCTGAACCCATAGACGAAATTGCTTTTGTTATTGGTGATTTTGGGGCCGAAGTTGAAAAAGACTTAATAGCCATTGCTGAGAAATTAGGTGCTAAAGGAACCATTTGTCATCAGTTAGAGCCTCTTGGAACGGCCCATTCGATTTGGATGGCCAAAGAAGCCCTAGAAGGACCAATTGTTGTAGCGTATGCCGATACTTTATTTCGTGCCGATTTTAAATTAGACATGACCACCGATGGGGTAGTTTGGGTAAAACAAGTGGAAGATCCAAGCGCATTCGGCGTTGTTAAATTAGACGAAAACGAAGTAATCACCGACTTTGTTGAAAAACCAAAAGAATTTGTCTCTGATTTAGCCATTATTGGAATCTACTTTTTCCGCGACGGACAAAAGTTAAAAAGCGAAATTCAACATCTATTAGATAATAATATCACAACAGGAGGTGAGTTTCAATTAACCGATGCCCTAGAAAATATGCGCCTTAAAGGCGATCGTTTTACCTTGGGTAAAGTCGACGAATGGATGGATTGTGGAAATAAAGCGGTAACCGTTGACACCAATTCACGCATCTTAAATTTAGATATCCAAGAATTTGAGCATGTTTCCCATTCAGCAGTTGTTGAAAATTCATTAATTATTCAACCGTGTTTCATCGGCGAAAATGTGGTGATTCGTAATTCGAAAATCGGTCCCAATGTTTCTTTAGGAAATGGAACATTAATTGAAAGCTCTAATATAGACAACACCTTGGTGCAAGAAAATTCGGTGATTAAAAATGCCAATTTAACCGATACCATGATTGGGAACTTCGCTAAATACTATGGCGTTTCACGCAGCATTAGCTTAGGCGATTATTCCGAATTGGATTTCAAGGCCCAAGAAGTATAAAAAGACAGAAAATGAAAAAATTAGCGTATATCTTTTGCCTTGGCGCATTATTAACAGCTTGTACAACGCAGAAAGCCGTTAAAGATTCAGAAAACACCTCCAAGGTGGTGTCAGAATCGGGTCGGATCATTCAGCAAACACTGGCTAAAAAATCCACCTTCACTCACCTAACCATTCGTGGTAAAGCGAATGCCGATTTAGGCGAAATGGCCGGTGGCGTCAATATCACCATGTATGTCAACAATGGGCAAAAGATATGGGTTAATGCCAGTAAATTTGGCTTTAATGGGGCCAGAGCCCTCATTACTCCAAAAGGATTTCAAGCCTATGAAAAGCTCGGAAAATCCTACTACGAAGGCGATTTTTCACTCGCGAATAAACTGATGAAAGTCGATTTTATCGATTTCCAAAAATTCCAAAACCTGCTGATCGGTAAAGTGTTTGTCGATTTAAATCTGAACGATTATACCGCCGAACTTCAAAATAATCAATACATTGTTCATTATAGCAAGAATGCACAAATTGAAGCCAATCCCAAAGCTGGTGAATATAGTCAAACCTATATTTTCGACCAAGGTTTTCGCTTAATCGAAGCTCGTTTAAAAGATCCAAAACAAAAAGTGGAAGTCTCTCTTTTGTACCAAAACTGGGTAAAAGTAGAGGGGGAAGAATTCCCTAAAAATGTTAAAATTATTATAAAAGACAAAAAAACCAAAGAAGTCGATTTGGAATATAATAGTTTTACATTTCAAGAAACCAATACACCATTCTCAATTCCAAATGGGTATACCAAAAAAGATATAAAATAATGAAGGTTGTTTTCATAACGATTTTGTTGTCTTTATCCATGACTGCCTTTGCACAAGTGCCGTACAATAAAGAGAATTTGCAAAAGCAAAACGCCCAGCTGAAGAAAGAAATTCTTGAGCTAAGCAAACAGCTGAAAGCAAATCAACAAAGCTCAAAACTAAACGTTGAATACGTTCAGAATCTTTCGAAAAAAATCGATACGCAGTCTAAGTTAGTCAACAACTTAACCAAAGAGAAAAGGTTTATTGAAGATGAGATTTACTTAACGCAACTCGAAATTAATAAGCTATCCAGAGAGCTTGAAGAATTAAAAAAAGACTACGAAAAAGTATTGGTCAAAGCTTATAAAAATAAGTCGGTCGACAATAAATTGCTCTTCGTTCTTTCTTCAAAAAACTTCGGAGAAGCCTACCGCCGTATTAAATACCTCGAAAAATACGCCGAACATCAATTAGCACAAGCCGATGAGCTGATGGCTAAACAAACCGACATTCGTCAAAAACAAAATAAAAAGGAAAAAGCCAAACAAGACAAAGAAAAAGTCTTGGCGCAACAACTTATCTACAACCAAGATTTACAAAAAGAACGAATCAACAAGCAATTAGCTGTTGAAGAATTCAAAAAGAACGAAGGCACAATCGCCTCCGAAATTAATGCCAAAGAAGCCAAACAACGTCAAATTGATGGCCAAATTAAAGCCTTAATTGAAGAAGAAATCCGCTTGGCTAAACTAAGAGCCGAAAAAGATTTAAAAGATTGGAACGAAGCCAAACGCTCTAACAGCATCGCGGCCTACCAAGGTTATCTAGCCGATAACCCCAAAGGAGATTACGCCAAAGCAGCTCGTACCGCCATTGGCCGTATCGAAGCCGATGCCAAAGCGTGGAACATTGCCCGTGCAACCCACTCTAAAGCCGCTTACCAAAGCTATTTAAAAGCCAATCCGAGTGGAAGTTTTGTCAGCACCGCTAAAACAGAGGTTGCCAAGTTCGAACGCCTCGAAAGAGAAGCCGAAGAAGAACGTCAACGTATTATTGCTCAGCGTAAAGCCGAAGAAGAACGTCGTATAAAAGCCGAAAAAGAAGAAGATCAACGCAAAATAGCAGACGCCAAAGCCGCGGCAGAAGCCCGTGCAAAAGCCGAAGCCCAAGCGAAAATTGTGACTAAAATTCCCGAAAAAGAAAAAGTCGTTAAAGTCGATGCGCCAAAACCGTCTGAAACTTTTGCCGAAAGACCCGAAATGGAAGGTATTACCGGTGACTTTATCAACAACAAAGGCCGATTACCTTGGCCAGTTGATCGCGGAACCGTCGTTAGTCGTTTTGGAACCAATCAACACCCTGTTCTATCCAACATCTCTGTCCAAAACAGTGGTGTCGATATTTCAACCGCTCGTGGAGCAACGGCAAAAGCCGTGTTCGAAGGCGTTGTGCAAGGGGTGATGAATATTTCAGGAAGTGGAAAAACCGTTTTGGTAAAACACGGTACCTACTTTACAGCCTACACCAATCTATCATCGGTGAATGTCGCCAAAGGCGATGGCATCAAAAGAGGTCAAGCTTTAGGAACTATTGATACAACTTCTGACGGACAAACAATTATGAATTTCCAAGTTTGGAGCGGAACAACAAAACAAAATCCTGCCCTTTGGGTTGCAGGTATGTAATAAAAATAAATTATATTTGCATTAAAATCAGTACAATATGGGAATGTTAGGTGGTAAAGAATGGATTGTCATCTTGTTATTTGTTCTTTTATTATTCGGAGGGAAAAAAATTCCTGAATTAATGAGAGGGCTTGGTTCTGGAATCAAAGAATTCAAAAACGCAACCAAGGACGAAGACAAGGACAAACCTGCGGATTCTGAAAAGAAGGAAAACTAATTTTTAAAAAGAAATTATAATCTGATAGAGCATTGTATTTAATACGTTATTTACAATGCTTTTATTTTATTTACACATATATAAATAATTGATCTCCATGAAGTTTACAGAACGCGCTTGGGAAATTTTTAACCAATCAATTCAAGACTATCATCTAGCAGATGATGTACATCAAACGATTAATAACCGTTACGATGAAACGAATTTAATCGACCACTTACTCTACAAAAAAAACTGGATCGATACCGTACAATGGCACTTAGAAGATATTATTCGTGACCCTGCCATCGACCCCGTCGAAGCCTTAAAACTGAAACGTTGGATCGATAAATCGAATCAAGAAAGAACCGATATGGTTGAATATATCGACAGTTGGTTCTTGCAACAATATGCGCATGTTGAGATCAAAGAAGGAGCGAAAATCAATACCGAAAGTCCAGCCTGGGCCGTCGATCGTTTTTCTATTCTTTCGCTAAAAGTCTACCATATGCAACAAGAGGTAGACCGTGTTGATGCTTCAGCAGAACACAAAGCCGCTTGTCAACTAAAACTCGATATCTTAAAACAACAACATCAAGATATGTCTATCGCGATCGAGGAACTTTTAAACGATTTCGAAGCCGGTGACAAATACATGAAAGTCTACAAGCAAATGAAAATGTATAACGACGAAGATCTTAATCCCGTCTTATATGCCTCAAAAAAATAAACCGATACCGGTTATCCAAAAAATGCCCTCCGATTTTCAGAGGGCATTTTTTATGCATTATAGCTTTATTTTGGGCGCCCCGTTAACATGTTGTTTTTATCAACAACATGTTAACGGCGGGCTTTCCGCACTCGCTTTTCGTTTCGTTTCCCTCCACAAAAAGCTCAAACAATGCTTCAATCCCTGGCGCAGCATCGAATCGTTAACGATTCGAAGTTTAAGAAGTTTAAAGTTTAAGGAGTTTAAAGTTTATAGAGTTTAAAGTTTAAGGTTTATAGAGTTTAAGAAGTTTAAAGTTTATAGAGTTTAAGGTTTAAGAAGTTTAAAGTTTAATTTTCTAAATCTAACTACTAACATCTAATTACTAATATCTAACTACTAACATCTAATTACTAACATCTAACATCTAACTACTAATTTTCCCTCCAGAAAACGACCAATAATGTGCTGTAATTTTTTGGTTTCTACCAAAAACCCATCATGGCCATAAGCGGAAGGCACAATCGCTAGTTGAGCATTCGGAATGCCATTAGCCAATCGATGTTGTTCCTCAATCGGAAATAAAAGATCACTTTCTATACCGATGACCAAGGTTTCGGCCGTAATTTTTTTCAATGCATCTTCGACCGATTTCCGACCTCGCCCAATGTGATGGCTGTCCATGGCCTTGGTTAAATACCAATAACTATAGGCGTTAAAACGATTCGCCAGTTTTTGCCCCTGATAGCGTTGATAGGAACTCGCTTTGTAATGATCCGTTTTTGCATCATCCTTCTCTTCTTGGGCACGGTTGTAAATCTCGGGCGTTCGATAAGACAGCAAAGCAATGGTACGTGCGGTTTGAAGGCCCTGATGACCTCCATTGGCTAGGCACAAGGAAAAACTCGGGTCGTTTTCAATCGCTTGGCGTTGCGTCTCATTAAAGGCAATGCCCCAAGGCGAGTGTTGGGCATTGGTGGCTAAAAGGATTAAGCGTTCAATATGGAACTCATTTCCCAACGCAATTTCTAAGGCCTGTTGTCCGCCTAGTGATCCCCCAATTAAATAGGCTACCGATGCAATCCCTAAATGCTTTGCCACTAGGCCGTGTACCTTCGCCATATCTCTGATGGTGATTGCCGGAAAATCTAAAAAATAAGGCGTGTTGGTTAGGGGGTGGTGATTTAAAGGAGATGTGCTTCCGTAGGGCGAACCCAATGCATTGACACAGATGATAAAATAATCTTTTGGGTCGAATAAATCGCCTTCACCAAATAAACCCGACCACCATTCCAGTACATGGGTATCGGCGGTAAGGGCATGACAAACCCACACCACATTCGAAGCTGTTGAATTTAATTCACCGTAAGTGGTGTAGCGAATCGTCAGTTCAGGCAGCTGTTCGCCATTTTCTAGGGCTATAGGTTGGTTGGTGTACAAATGTCTGGTGGTCATGGTCATGGGGTTATGGGTTAAACCGAAAGGGCTGGACTACTTTTTTCAATGGTGATGGACCCTTTTACAGGCACAGGTTGGGTTAAAATATCCAAAACAGGACAAAGCTGATCCACTTGCTGACTTAAACGATAGAGTTTTTCTTCGGGCTCATTCGAGACCAAGCGGGTTGAAAATTCAATGGCTTCAAATCCTGGTCGAACCGAACGATCAAGTCCTAAAAATCCTTGTAGATTTAGTTTCCCTTTAGTGGTTACTTCCACTTTTTCTATATCAAGCCCATTTAGCGAGGCTAGTGCCCGATAAACAATCGCTTGACAAGCGCCTAACGAGGCCAAAATAGATTCAACCGGATTGGCTGCTGTGTCATCGCCACCCAAGGCGGCGGGCTCATCGAAAGGAATGGTAAAGCCACGGGTAGTGGCTGTTACTTGGACATGTTTCCCTAAGGTTGCTTTGGCTTCAAAAGTCGTTTTAGCTTGTTCAGGCGCTGCTTTGAGTGCCTGAATGGTTTCTTGTAATGCGGTTTGTACGTAGACTGACATAGGGTTAGGCGTTGATGGTTTGAAAGGCTTGACTTAAATCGGCTTTAATGTCTTCAATATGTTCTATTCCTACCGAAAGTCTCAGTAGACCAGGCAATGCGCCTGAAGCAATTTTTTCTTCGGCACTGAGTTGCTGATGTGTTGTTGCTGCTGGATGAATAATCAATGTTTTGGCATCGCCTACATTGGCTACATGACTGACCAATTCCAATTGATCAATGAATTGGTTGGCTGCCTTTTCTCCACCTTTTATACGGAATGAAAGAACGGCTCCAAAACCATGGGTGAGGTATTTTTTGGCTAGCGTATGGCTAGGAGAACTTGTTAGCCCTGGGTAATTCACTTGTTCTACTTGCGGATGTTGCTCTAACCATTGGGCGATGGCCAAGGTGTTATCAAGGTGTTTTTGCACCCGCAATGAAAGGGTTTCTACCCCTTGGAGTAAAAGGAATGAATTAAAAGGGGAGATCGCTGGTCCAAAATCACGTAACCCTTCTACCCGTGCACGAATAGCGAATTGTATATTCCCAAAGTCGCTGCCCACACCAAAGACATCCGAAAATACAAGTCCGTGATACCCTTCCGAAGGTTCAGAGAAGGCCGGGAATTTTCCATTGCCCCAATTGTAATTTCCGCCATCGACAATAACACCACCAATGCTTGTTCCATGACCACCAATCCACTTGGTCGCCGATTCTACAACAATATTCGCACCATGTGCAAGGGGTTTAAAGATGTAGCCACCAGCACCAAACGTATTATCCACAATAAATGGAATATTGTGTTTTTTTGCTAAGGCCGCTATTTTTTCAAAATCGGGAATATTGAAGCTCGGGTTACCAATGGTTTCCGCATAAATGGCTTTGGTATTTTCATCGATTAGCGATTCAATCGATTCCACTTCGCTGTTGTTGGCGAATTTCACCTGAATACCTAAGCGTTTGAAACCGACTTTAAATTGGTTATAGGTACCGCCATAGAGGTTAGAAGTTGAAACGAAGTTATCCCCCGCTTCCAAGAAGTTGGTTAAGGCAATAAACTGAGCGGCCTGACCCGAAGCAACCGCTACTGCTGCAACGCCCCCTTCCAGAGCCGCGATTCGTTTTTCAAATACATCGGTGGTGGGGTTTTGAATGCGGGTGTAAATATTCCCAAACTCTTTTAGTGCAAATAAATTAGCTCCGTGTTCCGCATTTTGGAATGCATAGGAACTAGTTTGGTAGATAGGTACGGCGCGTGATCCTGTGGTTGGGTCAACCGATTGACCAGCATGAATTTGTAGGGTATCGAAGTGTAAGGTTTTATGTGTAGACATGATCTATATTTTTATGGACTATTGAAAATAAATTTTAATTAAAATGCATAGGGGATGCGCTCTTTCTTTTGAAAAAGCCTTCTCCTGGAGTTGAAAGAATAGGGATTTAGCGCATTAGCGCATTCGTTTGCCGCATGAGCATAGACGAATCGTTTGGGTAAGAAGGGTCTCCTTTCGGATTTGCTTGAAGCAATTGAATGTGTTCATTGGTCTTTGTTTATATTTTCCGCAGCACTATTGCTTTGGATAGGAATTGGCACCTTTTCAATGGTTGAGGGTTGCCAGCGAGTCATAGAGCCTATCTCTCGTCGCTTCTTTATAATGCAAGACGACTGATGTGTAGTCGTATTTTATTGATAGAGCAAATTTAGAATAATTTTCTAAATAAAAACAAATAGAATACGGTATTTAGATAAAGTATCTATTTGTTTTCGATTTTAATGGATTTAGTTTTAAGATTCATCTGAAAAGCAAAAATATATCGGAGAGGAATGTGAATCTTAGGATAAGGGATTGGCTGAGCGATTAGGGATAACCCTGTTCAAAATAGGACAGTGGGCTATGGCACAAAAAAAACCTATTCCAACGGAATAGGTTTTCATGTTTTATAAAAAGCTTAAGGATTTTCGGGCTTTAAGTGCAAGTCGAAATAATCGGTAATTTTTTGCATTAAATGAATGCGGTCTTTCCCACGGACATTGTGTTCGTGCCCAGGGTAGACGAAATAATCCATTTGTACGCCATTTTTTACGGCTTCACGGACAAAATCGATCGAATGTTGCCAAACCACCACCGGGTCTTGAGCGCCATGAATCATTAATAATTTCCCTTTCAAGTCTTTGGTACGGTTAATTAAGTTATTCTCTTCATAGCCTTTCGGATTGTCTTGTGGTGACTCCATATAGCGTTCGGTGTACATTATTTCGTACTGTTTCCAGTCCAATACCGGTCCACCAGCAACACCTGCTTTAAAAACATCGGGTTGACGAAGCATAAATGAAGTCGTCATAAATCCGCCATAGCTCCAGCCATGAATTCCCATACGGCTCGCGTCCACAAAAGGCAATGATTTTAAGAAATCGACGCCTTTTAATTGATCGTTCATTTCCACGGTTCCTGCCTTGGCATGGATGGCTTGTTCAAATTTTAACCCCCGATTCGACGATCCACGTCCGTCCATTGAGAAAACAACGTAGCCTTTGTCGGCTAACACATCATACCATAAATTTCCTGAAGCAGGAAAACGATTGGTAATCATTTGGGCATGCGGACCATTGTACAAATAAACAATGACAGGGTATTTTTTAGTCGCATCAAAGTTCGATGGATAGATTAATTTTCCATATAAATCGGTTCCATCATCGGCCTTTAATAGCACATTTTCTACCTTGGCTGTTCCATAATCTTTTAATGGATTTTGAGCAGTCAACAGAACTTCTTTGAATTTACCATTTGTTGATAAAGCCTCAATAACGCGTGGCGTTTGTTCGTTGGTCCAACTATCGATGGCATATTGACCATCGGAAGAAACCTGAACGTTATGAATTCCAGGATTGCTGCTTAGTTTGCGCAATTTCCCGTTTTCCCAATTTACCGCATAGAGCTGTTTATCTTTTGGAGAATCCTTGGTTGTGGTTATAAAAAGTTCTTTTGTTTTGGCGTTCTGACCAACAATTTCATTCACTAACCAACTTCCTTTTGTAATTGGATTGAGTAATTTTCCTTCGGCATTAAATCGGTATAAATGCATAAAACCATCGCGCTGAGACCACCAGATAAATTCGTTTTTATGACCGGGTAGGAAATATAATTCGTTTTGGGGTTCAACATATTTCGCATCTTTTTCTTCGAACAATGTTTTTACCAATTGTCCTGAAACGGCATTGTACTGATTGAGTTGTAAATGCTTTTGGTTACGGCTTAACACCCCGATGTAAATATGACTTTCGTCGGGTGACCAAGTAACAGAGGTTAAGTATTGATCCTTTGACGTATCGGTGTTGATAAACGTTGTTTTTTGGGTTTTTGGATTAAAAACACCTAAGGTAACGGTATGGTTTTTTGTGCCCGCAGCGGGGTATTTGATGTTTTTATTCACCGCTGGTTGAACCGACCAATCGACTATAGGGTAGTCGGCGACTACGGTTTGGTCCATGCGGTAGAAAGCGACTAAGCTTCCCTTTGGTGAAATAAAAATTCCTTTGTGAATACCGAATTCATTTTGGTGAACCGATTTTCCATTGACAATTTCGTAACGTCCGTCGGTGGTTACCTGATGGGTTTTTCCGTGGGTATCGATAAAGAAAAAGTTGTTATCAACGGTATAACCTAATTGGTTGTTTACCGCATCAAATTCTAAATTCTCGGCTTCTTTAGGTAAGGTAGCCCAGCTTTTCTTTTGTCCTTTTTTATCAATGATTTGTAAGCCCGTTTTATCTTGGTAAAAAGCTCTGTCACCATCGATCCATGTTAAGCTTGGAATTCGGTTATTGGTGAAATCTTTGCTTCTAAAAAGCGTATCGACTTTTAGTGAAGGGAGCTGTTTCTGAATTAAAGCTTCGCCATAACTCGTTTTTACATTTTGTGTAAAGGCGTGATGGGAAGGAATTAATTGAACTTGACGTAGGTTTTCTACAGCCAAATTGGTTCCAAGACCAAGCACAGCGTCTTGCATGGTCAACTTTTTTTGTTGAGCGAAGCTTAGGCTACTCAACAGGATAGTTGATAGTAAAATAGTGTTTTTCATGTGTGTATTTATGGTGCTAAATGGACCGCTAAGGCCTCTAAATTCTTTTTTTCGTTCCCAATAAAAATAACAGGTCCATCGACAATAACAGGACGCTTTAAAAACGTATAATCCGATAGGATATAGTTTTTGATATCAGCCTCAGAAAGCTCAACGTCCTTTAAGCCTAACTTCTTATAGTTTTGTGCTCTACGCGAGAACAACGCCTCATAACTTCCCGCTAATTGGTGAAGTTCTTCTAACTCGGCCTCGGTTATCGCTGTCGATTTAATGTCGTGTAAGTCGAATCCAGAAAAATCATGTTCTTTTAAAATTCGTTTACAGGTATCGCATGTTTTTAAAAAAAATACTTTCTTCATAAGAACAAAGCTACAAATAAAGTTTTTAGCGATTCGTCGGTAGGGGCGAATCGCAATTCGCCCGTTGTTAGTCTATAGATATCAGTATATAGATATTAGAAAATTAAACCTTAAACTGTATAAACCTTAAACCACACCAAACTTTAAACTCCTTAGACCGTTGTAAACCCCCACTCGTGAACGTGTTTTGATTCTAAATGGGTGTTGATGAGTAGAAAGTTTACGAAAAATAGTGGAAAGTTGGTGTTGTAAGTTTTCTGAGCCGCTTATTCTTTTTACATTTGTAGTGTAAAAACAATAAAAATATGCTTGTAGTTTCTTTTATTCAAGAAAACAAAGAACGGGTACTGGAAGGATTACAGAAACGTAACTTCAAGGACTTGCATCTTGTGGATGAAGTGATCCATGTGGATGAGCTTCGCCGTAAAACACAGTTTGAATTAGATAATGTATTAGCAGAGTCCAACAAATTATCCAAAGATATTGGTGATTTGTTCAAGCAAGGAAAGGCGGATGAAGCGAATCAGATGAAAGAAAAATCGGTTGAGTTAAAATCCTCTTCCAAAGAGCTACAAGATCTATTGGCTACGTACGAGAATTCGTTGAAAGAATTGTTGTATCAGATTCCAAATATTCCGAACGAATTGGTGAAGGCTGGTAGAGATGCTGAAGACAACGAGATTGTTTTTGAAAAAGGGGCAGCAACCCCTAAACCTGAAAACTTACCGCATTGGGAAGTTGCTAAGAAATACGATTTAATTGATTTTGAATTGGGTGTGAAGATTACGGGTGCAGGTTTTCCCGTTTACAAAGGTAAAGGAGCTCGTATGCAACGTGCCTTGATTCAGTTCTTTTTAGACCGTAATTCGGATGCAGGTTATTCGGAGATTGTTCCACCATTTGTGGTGAATGAAGCCTCGGGTTACGGAACAGGTCAGTTACCTGATAAAGAAGGACAGATGTATTACATTCAGGAAGATGATTTATATTTAATTCCGACGTCTGAAATTCCGGTGACGAATATTTACCGCGATGAGATTGTGAAAGTAGAAGATTTACCGATAAAACATACGGCTTACTCGCCTTGTTTCCGTAGAGAAGCAGGGAGTTATGGGAAAGATGTACGTGGATTAAATCGTTTACACCAATTTGAGAAAGTAGAGATTGTTCGTGTAGAAAAACCCGAAAATTCGTACAAAGCGTTAGAGGGGATGGTAGAGCATGTGAAAGGATTGTTAGAAGACCTTGAGTTGCCTTACCGTATTCTACGTTTATGTGGTGGTGATACAGGTTTTACATCGGCTTTAACCTACGATTTTGAGGTGTTTTCACAGGCGCAAGAGAAATGGTTAGAGGTGAGTTCAGTATCGAATTTTGAATCCTTTCAAGCGAATCGTTTGAAATTGCGATTTAAAGGAGATAACGGAACAGAACTTTGTCATACTTTGAATGGTTCGGCATTGGCCTTGCCACGTATCTTAGCTTCTCTTTTAGAGAATCATCAACAACCCGACGGAAGTATTGTAATTCCAGAAAAATTAAGACCATACACGCGTTTTGACGTGATTGACTAATAATTGATCGTTTGATTGATCTTCAAAAAAATCCTGTTCAACTGAACAGGATTTTTTTATGGTTTATGTTTAAGATTGCATGGCTTTAATTTCAGCAGCAAGACTCGTTTTCCAATCTGGAATTTTTAAGCCATAGGCTTGTTTAATTTTCGATTTGTTGAGTAAGCTATACGCTGGTCTTTTGGCTGGTGTAGGGTAAGCTGTTGTTGGAATAGGATTAAGCTGAACAGGGGCGTTGGTTAATCGTTTGATCTCTTGAGCGAAATCGAACCAAGAACATTGGCCTTCATTGGAATAATTCATAATACCGGGCTGAAAGTGATCGCTTATAACGATATCGGCAATTGCAGCCGCAAGGTCGATGGCATTGGTCGGTGAACCAATTTGGTCATCGATAATGTCTAAGGACTCTTTTTCGTTGAATAAACGCATCATGGTTTTTACGAAGTTATTTCCATAACGAGAATAGACCCATGATGTACGTATAATGAGGGTGTTCGGATTATACGCTAACGCTTTCAATTCGCCTTGAAATTTGGTCAATCCATAAACGTTGATCGGGTTGGTAGGATCTTCCTCTGTTCTAGGAATCGCTTGCAAACCATCGAATACATAATCGGTTGAGATATGAATTAGTTTACAGCCGATTTCTTTTGTTTTTTGAGCGATGAATTGAACGGCGTCATCGTTAATACGTTGAGCGATTTCAGGCTCGCTCTCAGCTTTGTCAACAGCCGTGTAGGCGGCGCAATTAATTACATAATCGCATTGATTGAGGTTAAAGAAAGTATCAACGTTTTCTTTACTGGTTATATTCAAATCGATTTGCGTTGTAAAAATAAATTCGATTTGTGGAAAATGCGAGGCAATTTGGCGAATTGCTTGGCCTAATTGCCCATTGCCACCCGTTACGATTACTTTTTTCATAGCATTGAATTAGCGCGTTTAAATTGAGCAAAAGAGGGAGCTTCTTGGTCTTTCTCTGAAAGGAGCATTGCTTGTTGAGGGATTTTCCAATCGATAGCTAATTCAGAGTCTAATGGATTGACACCATCTTCCGATGCTTTATTGTAACCATTATCGCATTTATAGAAGAATGTAGCTGTAGGGGATAATACCGAAAATCCATGTAAAAATCCGCGAGGGATAAAGAACTGTTTTTTATTTTCAGCGGAAAGTTCGACGGTTACAGACTGGCCGAAAGTAGGAGAGTCTGGGCGAACATCGACAACAACATCGAGTACGCTTCCCTCGAGAACCCGAACAAGTTTGGCCTGAGCGAATTCTCCTTTCTGCATATGTAAACCACGAACCACACCAAAGTGGGATTGTGATTGATTGTCTTGAACAAACAGGGGTTTATAACCTAAAATCTTTTCAAATTTTTGCTCATTATAAGCTTCGTAAAAATACCCTCTATCGTCCTGAAACACATTTGGTTCAATAATAAAACAGCCTTGTAAATGTGTGTTTAAAATTTTCATATAATCTCTATTCAAAAAAAAAACCACTATTGTACAATAGTGGTTTAAATAGTACTGTAAGGCCTATATTAAAGTCCTAATTCTTTTTTAACATCGTTAAATAAGTCATAACCACCATTTTTGTAAATAGTTACACCAGCAGGAAGTACATATTTAATTCCTTTTTTAGCAGCAACAGAGCTAATAGCGTCCATCACTCGTTTTTCGATAGGATCTAATAAAGCTTTCTCTTTGTTAACCATTTCTTCTTGAGCGGCTTGACGGTAAGTTACCATTTTCTGTTGTAACTCTTGTCCCTTCTCTTGGTATTTTTTCTCTGTAACGATCTTTTGAGCTTCTTCTTGAGATTTACCTTTAATGTCATTTTGGAATGCTTGCTCTAATTGTTTTAAAGAGGCATCCATTTGCTCTAATTGCGCTTGATGTTTTTTACCAATAGCTTCTAAATCGGTTTCAGCCTTTTTATATTGAGGCATTGCTTCTAATACAGCTTGTGTATCAATATGAGCAATTTCTTGAGCGAAAGTTAATACACTTCCGAATACCATCATTGCGAAAATCGCTATTAATCTAACTTGTTTCATTTCTACTTTTTTAGTTAATTATTTTTTATTTTTAGATCCTGTGTTTGTTTTTGTGTTACCCCCTGTTTTAGCAGGTGATGAATTTGTTTCTGGTTTTAAAATAGCCAATACTTCTCTACTAATGTCAAACTTTGGATCGGTATAAATCATGATAAGATCACTTCCTTTATCAAAGACAAAACTATACCCTCGTTTGTCAGCCACTTGTTTGGTGGCGTTGTAAATTTGATCTTGTAAAGGTTTAACCATGGTTTTTCTAAGAGAGATTAAATCGCCTAGAGGTCCATAACGCTTGTCTTGTAATTTTCGAATTGCTTCGGCTTCATCTGTCAGTTTTTTTTCCTGTTCTTTGGCTTGCTCTGGTGTCATTAGAATTTTTTCTGCTTCAAAAATTGCTTGAACTTTAGCAAAATTTTCTTTCTTTAATTCCAATTCTTTTTGCCATGCATCTGTCTGTGATTGCAATCTGTTTTGAGCTGAGGTGTATTCTGGTAAATTTTCTAACACATAGTGTGTGTCAACATAACAGAATCTCTGAGCCGAAACGGTTGTCATCAGACAGCAAAATAACGCGATAAAACTAATATATTTTTTCATATTTACAGTGTGTTAATTCTAAAATTATGCCAACTAAGCGAATTTACTAAAATTAGAATTGTTGTCCAATAATAAAATGCGTTGCAAAACCAGAACGTTCGGTTTGGCCCAATCCTTTATCAAATCCCCAACCAGCATCAAATCCTAATAAACCAAACATCGGCATATAGATCCGTACTCCAGCACCCACTGAGCGTTTTAACTCGAACGGTTTAAATTCGTTTGAACTTCCCCAGACATTTCCACCTTCAGCAAAGGTTAAAGCGTAAATTTTCGCACTTTGACTCATGGTAATTGGGTAACGAAGCTCAAGTGTAAACTTATCATAGATTGTTCCACCGCCTGTTGGGGTAAGATCACCTACTTGTCCACCAGAAGGTGAAGCATCTTCATACCCTCTTAGAGATACGATTTCACGGCCATCGAAACGCGATTGAGATAAACCAGTTCCTCCTAAATAAAAGCGTTCAAAAGGAATTGTTCCAATATCCCGGTTATAGTTACCTAAGACACCAAATTCCCCACCGACTTTCACGACTAATTTCCCGGCTAATTCTTTGTACCAGTATGCTTTTGCTTTAATTTTATAGAATTCTAACCATTCGTATTTATTGACATCCGACATGTCTTTATAATCTTTATTTTGGAATAAAGAATAAGGAATTGTGGATGTAAATGACATACTAATCTCTGATCCTCCTTGTGGGAAAATTTGATCTGGACCAGCGGAATTACGCGTAAAACCTAAGGTATAGTTGAAGTTATTCGACGAACCATTTTCATAGTTTGTATTCCCAACGGTTAAGTTATAATTATCAAAATTATAACGCTGGAAAGACAATGAATTCGATAAACGGAAATAATCATCTGGCCAAGTTAATAGCTTTGTTAAGCCAACAGTTGCCCCAATAATATCCAGATGTGCCTTCTGATAATTCTGATCGGTATAGTTGTACTGAGAATAGTAAACAGAGGTTGATAAAGCTGTAGGACGTTTTCCTCCAATCCATGGTTCCATAAACGAAAGACTGTAGTTTTTATAACCGTTTCCAGCTTGAGCTCTAATCGATAATTGTTGGCCATCACCCATTGGTACAGGCTTCCAAGCTTCTCCTCTAAATAAATTTCCAATAGAGAAGTTACCAAAAGTTAGACCCAATGTTCCAATAAATGTTCCAGCACCATACCCCCCTTGTAATTCGACTTGAGAGGAAGATTTACTGGCGACTTTCCAGTTGATATCAACGGTATTATTCTCCATGTTAGGTTGAACATCAGGAACGATTTGTGTTGGCTCTAAGTAACCCAATGAAGCCAGCTCCATTAATGTACGTTTAATCTCTGTTTTAGAGAATAAATCGCCTGGTTTTGTTCTTAACTCACGGTATAAAATATGATCGTGAGCTTCGGTATTTCCAGCGATGGATACATTATTTATCGTTGCTTGTGAGCCTTCAAATACTTTGATATCTAAATTAATGGTATCGTTTTGTACACTTTTTTCTACGGGGAATACACGGGCAAATAAATATCCTTTATCCATGTATAAAGTAGAAATGTCATCATCTTTTTCCGAACCAGAAATCTTCTTATTAATTCCTACAGCATCGTATCGATCGCCTGTCTTATAACCAAAAACACGGTTCAACTGATCCGAGGTGAAAATTGAGTTACCAGAAAAGGTTACATCTCCAAGGATATAAGGTTTCCCTTCGTCAATTTTAATTTTAATTAATAAATTTTTATCATCGACTTGAACGATTTCATTCGAAACAATTTTTGCATCTCTAAAACCAACCGATTTATACTCATTCACAATCCCTTTTAAATCGTCTTGGAATTTGGCTTCAATAAATTTAGATGATTTGAAAAAGTTAATCGATCTACGTTTCGTGTTTTTCATCCCTTTTTTACGAAGACGTTTAGCCGAAAGATCGTTATTGCCTTCAAAAACAATGTCTTTAATTTTCACACGTGGACCACGGTTCACATTAATTTCAACATTTTCTTCTTCTGGTTTATCAGCAGATGTTTTACGATCGATAGAAATTGTAGGGTTGGGGTAGCCTTTTTCAACATAAAATTCTTTGATTTTATTTCGTGTTGTATTTAACAGGTTATTGGTGACTTTAATCCCCGGATTTAACTTGTTTTTCTTGATTAAATCTTCGCGTTGCGATTTTTTAACCCCATTAATTTTGATTTCAGCAAGACTGGGAACAGCGACTAGCACTAATTCCAAAGTTACTTTATCGCCATTGATTTTATGGACGTAAATATCGATATCCGAAAACATATTAGAACGCCATAATTTTTTTACAGCATTGTTAATTTTAGTTCCTGGTAATTCAATCTCTTCTCCCAATGCAAACCCTGCATATCGAATAATTTGATTTTTAGAGAATTTAGCGTCGCCTGTAACAACAATATCCTCTAGCACAAATGTTTTAGCATTTGCATAATCTAAAATAAAATTATCTTGCTGAGTTGAAACAATGTTCTGAGTAGAATCTACTATCTGCCCTTGCGCCACATAGGCACCAAGCATACACATTGTCCAAATAATTTTCTTCATAATCCCTCTAAATTTCGGTACGATTAGTTCGTTAATTGTTCACTTGTTTTACCAAATCGCCTTTCACGATTTTGATAGCTTATAATGGCTTTGTAAAATTCTTCAGTTGAAAAATCAGGCCATAATACTTCGGTAAAATAAAGTTCTGCGTAAGCGATTTGCCAAAGCAAGAAATTACTAATTCGAGTTTCACCACTCGTTCTAATTAGTAAATCTACCATGGGTAAATCGTATGTATATAAATTTTGATGAACCAATTCTTCATTGATTTCATCAATTTCAATTTTTCCTTCCTTATGTTGTAAAGCAATGGCTTTAATGGCGCGTAATAGTTCTTCTTTTGACCCATAACTCAGGGCTAATGTAAGCACTGCACCATGGTTGTCCTTCGTTAAATCTATGGCATAATCAAGGTCTTTTTTTGCTTTTGAAGGTAATTGACTCAAGTCACCAATCACGTTTAATTTCAAATTACTCTTATGTAATTCTTTAATTTCACTTTTGATTGTAGCACTCAAGAGAGTCATGAGGAAATTAACTTCAAGCTTAGGGCGATTCCAGTTCTCTGTTGAAAAGGCATAAAGAGTTAAATATTTAATGCCTAAATCGCGACACGTTTCAATGGATTGGCGTACGGCTTTTATGGCATTTTTATGACCAAATGTGCGTTCTTTTCCATTCAATTTAGCCCAACGTCCGTTTCCATCCATAATAATAGCTACGTGTTGAGGGATATTTTCTTTATTAATTTGTTCTAGTAAACTGCTATCCATCCTATTCTTAATTACAGTAACAAGCAGGTCTACCAAAACTATAGGTTAAGGATAAGCCTGTAAACACGTACCAATCGTTATTAGAAAGGTTTCCGTAGGTTAAACTATTTATTTCATCCTGAAGCGCATAATTTTTTTTAGCGGCCTCCATCAATTTGGGCGTAAACTTAGCCACATTATAGTCTATATAATCTGTCTTCGTATATCTTACACCCGTTTCAAGTGACAAAACCCAGGTGTAATTATAACGTATTTTATAACCAACACCAAAAGGAATAGTTAAAGCTTGCTTGTTAAAATGATCTTCAATTATTTCTTTATTCTTGGAGTGATAATCGTACTCCCTATGCTTGGCAGAAAATATCCCTGCACCAAAAAAGAGGTAAGGCGATTGAGCAGTCTGCTGACTCTCATTAATATCAAAAAAGTTATACTCAAAAACAAGCGAACCTTCTAGGATATTGTTGTTAAAATGTTTGTTTCGATCTATTTTATATTGCTCACTTGAACGATAATCTCCTGCGGCTACTTTAGCGTAAGTTAAATTAACACGAAGTCCCATAAATGGATTTATGTTAAAACGATATAGTCCTCCGATTGCAATGGGTAAGATAATCTTACCATCCGCTTCCGCCTTTGTCGGAAATGGATTGATATAGGTACCTTTTCCTACATCCCCAATCACATTTGCTCCACCTGCAAAAATACCAATTTCATGTCTTTGCGCTTGAATGCTTTGTGCTATACAAAGGACAAAGATGAATAAAAAAAATTTCCTCATTGTTAATTGTTAATTTTTCGGGCTTTTGCTTACTTTATTAATAAATTCGAACAAATATAAACAAAAGTCGATTCAACGTAACTGATTTAACAAAAATTAAGAAGTTTTATTGTAAATCTTAATTACGTTTATCGGATCCCCACAACATTTTCTCCCTTAATGTTGTAAAATAACTGGCGTCTTTTGACTCCACAATAAGCACTTTAAATTCAGCTTTTTCTATTCGTAAAGCGACATCAGTGGATAAAGCGAGGTTGCGGGAATCCAAGGATAAAAAGTACTCATTGGCACGACTTCTAATTTTCAGGTCAATCTTCGAATTTTCTGATACTATTAACGGTCTTACATTTAAATTGTGAGGGGCAATGGGGGTAATTATGAAATTTTCATTGGAAGGGTGAACAATTGGGCCTCCACAACTAAGCGAATAACCTGTAGAACCCGTAGGTGTTGAGATAATTAATCCATCCGACCAAAAGGAGTTTAAAAACTCGTCGTTTAAATAAGCATCCACCGTAATCATACTGGTTGTCTCTCTTCGCACAACCGTAATTTCATTGATGGCGTAATTATTTTCAATTTCAACCCCGTCGCTTCGTGTTATTTTAAGTAGTGATCTTGGAATAATATTGTAATTGCCACTGAAAAAAGCGTTTAACTGCTCCAATAAAACTGTTTTGTTAATCGTCGCAAGGAAACCTAACCGTCCTGTATTTACACCTACAAGAGGAATCATAGAGTCCCCTACAATGGTTGTTGCTGATAAGATTGTTCCATCGCCGCCAAAGGTAAATAAGAATAAAATTGACTTATCTAAATCTTCGTAGCTTGAAAATACTTCACACGTGGATAAATCAATTGTTGTTAATGGTTGAATGATCTCTAAAAAATGCCGCTCGATACAATAGTCAATATTGTTCGTCATTAGATAATCTAGAAAAGGTGTAATAATGTCTTCTAAAGACGTACTGGTTTTTTGACCGTATAATGCTACTTTTGCCATTAGGTGTTCATGAATTTTAATAATTGAGCATACCGATGCTGAAGTAATTGATCTTTTTGATCGGTATAAAATTTTTGTACAATCTGATAACCATATCTTTCGAAGGTCTCACCAATCGATAAAAGATTCTCGGAATTAAACTTAACAAGTACTTGAATATTGTCTTCTGAAGATCCAAGTACCACGGCTGCTAGAAATTGCCCATTATTGGCTTCGATTATATTACTAATGGTTGTCATAGAATACTCTTGGCGATGAATGGTTACCACCATACTAACACCTTGGGCAGAAACAAATTCATTGTGAGCCAATCCGGAAATTAATTTCTCTTGGGTTAATAGACCTAAGAATTTAAATCCATCTTCCTCAAAGACCGGAATACAATTCGTTTGTTCCTTATCCATTAATTGAATAGCGTCCCATAAAGTATGTTGAGACGTCAGATAAAAGGTATCAGAATAGGGTTTATAATCGAAGGAAGTTGTCGTTTGTTCTTCCATAAGGGCTATTAACTCTTCATGGGCGATATTACCAATATAGGTTAAGCCTTCAAATAAAGGCAAATGATTAACAACGTAGGACTCCATTTGTTGCAGAAGCTGCCGCGGAGAATTACTTGTTTTTCCTGGTTTAAGCTCTTTCGATAGATAATCGGTCACGTACATTGGCGCAAATTTAAGGATTAAAATAGATTAAGACTTGCTTTAATCGATGGTTTATTCTGAAAAAGCGAGTCGAATCTACCAAAAACGACTTGCGATAGGTTGTTCATCTTCTTTACAAAAGATATTCCATTGTTAAAAATAGCAAAAATAAATGGGAAGCGAATGAGGTATTTTCATTTGATAATTAAACACGAGGATAGAGTGGCTTAATTTTTGTAAATTTGTAGCTACAATCGACATTGAATGAAAAAACCTTTTTTTTACGCTAAAATTCTTCTTTTTGGAGAATACGGAATCATAGAAAACTCGAAGGGGTTAACGATTCCTTATAATTTTTATCAAGGCGCATTAAAATTTGATTCAACAGCATTGGCTCAAGAGTCTAATGCCCATCTGAAAAAGTTTGCGGCCTATTTGGCCAAGGATTTTTCAGCGATATTTAACACTCAGGCTTTTGTGGAGGACGTGAATAATGGAATGTACTTTGATTCGAATATTCCGCAAGGATATGGTGTTGGTAGTTCAGGCGCATTAGTGGCTGCTATTTACGATAAATACGCTTTTGATAAAATTGATTTAGAATTTGAATTAACCAAAGATAAGATCGCTGAATTAAAAGGCATTTTTGGTCGAATGGAATCTTATTTTCACGGGAAAAGTTCGGGAATTGATCCGTTGATTTGCTATATGAACATTCCATTGTTAATTCAATCGAAAGATGATATTTCAACGATTGGTTTACCTCATTCAACCAACGGAAAAGGTGCTGTGTTTTTAATCAATTCAGGTACTCCTGGAGAAACGGCTCCGATGGTACAGATTTTCTTTGAAAAACTGAAAAACGAAGGCTTCAGACATACCCTAAAAGAGGAGTTTATAAAGTATAATAATGCGTGTATCGATTATTTCGTAAAAGGCGAATACAACCCTTTATTTGCGAATTTACAAAAACTATCGAGCTGGGCATTAGAGCATTTTCGACCAATGATTCCAACCAAATTACTTTCTGCTTGGAAAATAGGGATCGACACCAATACCTATTACCTAAAATTATGTGGTTCAGGAGGCGGTGGCTATGTTCTTGGGTTTACGCAAGACTATGAACAAGCAAAACTTCATTTAAAAGAATTTGATACGGAAGTTATCTACCGATTTTAAAACCATTTTTTGCCATTGTTATGAATTTTCAGAAAATACTCATAAAACTGATCGCTTTATTTTCTGTGATTCGAGGTTATAATCTAATTATATTGATGTTAGCCCAATACTTGGCATCTCTATTTATCTTTGCCTCGGATCAACACCATCTAAGCATTTTAAAGAACTATTCCATTAATGGGATTATTTTATCTTCTTTGTTGTGTGTTGCTGCAGGTTATATTATTAATAATTTCTATGATTTAGAAAAAGACTTTATTAAACAGCCCATGCAGGCTTATTTGCATCGTCAGGTATCGCAATCGTTTAAATTAACAACGTATATTGTATTAAATGCCTCTGCACTGATCGTAGCCAGTTTTGTGTCTTGGCGCGTAGTGGTTTTTTTCTTGATTTATCAGTTCTTGGTCTGGTTTTATAGCCACAAGATTAATCAGTTTGCCTTGATAAAGAATCTTTATTTGGTGGTTTTACGCGTTATTCCATTTTTCGCACTCATGCTTTATTTTGATAATTATTCCGCGACTATTTTTCAACATGCGCTTTATTTAATGGTTCTTTTGTTAATGACCGATTTAATTAAGAATTTGAGCTCGCAAAAAGCCGACTTAATTTATCATTACAATTCTTTTCCAATTAAATATGGTGAACGAGCGACTAAAATCTTTCTATCAGCCCTGATTTTACTCAATTGCTTATTGGGCTTTTATATGATTAATAGTCCAAATATTGGCTCGATGAAATACTTTTTTTGGGGGGCTAATACTTTTTTTATTCTTAATGGAATCATTGTATGGAAGTTACATACGGAGCAACAATATAAACTTTTGCATTATTTTTTTAAACTTATGATCGTGATCGGTGTATTTAGTATCGTATTTATAGAAATAAATCCACTAACTTTGCAAAATATTGCACTTCTTCATCTTAAGAAGGCAGTTTAATAATAGACAATCAATGAATAATAGACGAAATCAATCCAATGACAGAAATTCCCAAGGCGGGAATAACAGAGGAAAATCAACAAATTCCTCTCGACCATCTGCAGGAAAGGGAAGACCAACATCTGAATCACGATCAGGATCGGGATCAGAAGGCGGCAAAAGTTTTGGACCTAAAAAACCGTTTCAGAAACATGGCGCCAAGCCTTTCGTACGAAAGCTAAAAGCAGCACCGGTTGATGATGGCACAATTCGTTTGAACAAATATGTAGCGAATGCAGGGATTGCATCCAGAAGAGAGGCCGACGAACTGATCAAAACTGGAATTGTTACAGTAAACGGAAATGTGGTCTCAGAAATGGGATACAAGGTTCAGCCAGGAGACGAAGTCCGTTTTGACGGCAAGAAAATCTCTTCAGAGAAGAATGTTTACTTCTTATTAAACAAACCAAAAGGTTTTATCTCAACAGCAAAAGATGAGAAAGATCGTAAAACAGTAATGGACTTAATGTCGAGCGCGACGACCGCTCGTATTTTTCCTGTGGGACGATTAGATCGTCAAACTTCAGGGGTTCTTCTTTTTACCAATGATGGTTACTTAACGAAAAAGTTAACACACCCAAGTCATGATGTAAAGAAAATTTACCATGTCACCTTGGATAAAAACTTAACGGCTGTGGATATGGCAGAGATTAAGAAGGGTATTCGATTAATTCCAGAAGGGATTGCTGAAATCGATGCGATTTCTTATATCGAAAAACGCCCTAAAAACGAAATTGGTTTAGAAATCCATATTGGATGGAACCGTGTCGTGCGTAGAATTTTTGAAAAATTAGGTTACAAAATTGATGCCTTAGACCGTGTGTCTTTTGCAGGGTTGACGAAAAAGACTGTTCAACGTGGCGATTACCGCGCACTAACAGAATTGGAAGTTAACTTTCTTAAGATGATGTAATTATTGTAAATAATAAAAAAACGCCACTGGATTCCAGTGGCGTTTTTTTATGTTTGATAAAGACGAGTACGTTCTTATTTCTTAGAATCTTTAGCGTCCTTTCCTTTGTTCTTAACGTATTTTTCTAACCATTGATCTTGTTCCCATAACATATGCAAAACAGATTCTTTGGCTGCATAGCCGTGTGATTCTTTCGGTAAAAGAACCAAACGGGTTGTAGCACCAAGCCCTTTTAAGGCATTGAAATAACGCTCAGACTGCATTGGGAAAGTCCCCGTATTGTTGTCGGCTTCACCGTGAATTAACAACAAAGGCGTTTTCATCTTGTTTGCATTTTGAAACGGAGCCATGGTGTTGTATACTTCAGGAGCTTCCCAATAATTACGTTGTTCTGACTGAAAACCGAAAGGCGTTAACGTACGGTTGTAGGCCCCTGAACGAGCAATACCTGCTGCAAATAGATTTGAATGAGATAACAAGTTCGCCGTCATAAATGCCCCGTACGAGTGACCTCCTACAGCTACGCGTTCGCGGTCGATGTAGCCTAAAGCGTCAACAGCATCGATAGCTGCTTTTGCATTCCCTACCAATTGTTCAACAAATGTATCGTTGGGTTCTTGGGTTCCTTCTCCGATAATAGGGAAAGCGGCGTTATCTAAAACAACATACCCTCTTAATGCCCAAAAAACGGGTCCACCATATGAAGGTGAAGTAAATTGGTTTTCAGAAGTGGTCACCTGCCCTGCTGTAGCAACATCTTTAAATTCGCGTGGGTAAGCCCACATTAACATGGGAAGTTTCTCTTTTTTCTTCTTATCGTAATTTGGTGGTAAGTATAATGTACCCGATAATTCTACACCATCAGCACGTTTGTATTTGATAACTTCTTTCGAAACATCTTGTAACGACTGAAATGGGTTTTTATTAAAGGTAATTTGTTTTGGTTTTCCACCGCGTTGGAAGACGTTACGAACGTATAGGTTGGGGTATTGATTTTGTGATTGAATTCGTTCTAGTATAATTCCTTTTCTAGGGTCGATAATATTAACAATAGACTCTAATTGATTCGATTTTTGAGCTCTCCATAAACGAGATGTTTTTAACGTTTTTACATCAAAATCATCGATAAAAGGTAGAATACCTTCAGGTGAAATACCTTCACCCTCGAGCATTAATTTTCCTTTATTGATGACCAATGTTTGAAAACCGTACGCATTTTTTTCAGTTACGAAAGTTCCAGGATCATTGTAAGCATCTTGGGAATTACGGCTAAAAAAACGTTTTGCTTCTTGTTTGGCGTTTGATGGATTGAATAAATAGTAACTTTCGTTACGGGTATTGTACCAGCTATCTCTTACCAAGGCTACTTCGTCGTTACCCCAAATAATACCACGGTAACGATCTTTGGTTTTTACTAATAATTTCTTTTCTGCTGTAAAAGGAGCATCTAACTGATAGACCGCGTCACGGAATTCAGCTGGTTTATTAGCATCACCACCATCTAATGCTTCAACCCAATAGATTGAAGATGGTTTATCTGCACGCCAATGAAGATTACGTTTTCCTTCAATGGTTGAAGAGAATCCTTTAGGAACAACTTCTTGTAAATCTTTTTTATTCACTTGTTTTACCAACTTTCCATGACGGTCGTAAATATTATCTACTGAAGGAAAGCTGTTGTAGGTGACAATATAAGAGAAGGGTTGTTGAATTTCACTGGTAAGAATAAAGTTACCATCTGGAGAACTGGCTATACCAGTATACATAGCTGCCTCTTTCCAAAGTTTCTTTGAACCTGTAGTTACATCAACCATGTATAATTCAGCTCGGGCTAACTGTTCGAAATTGAATTCATCGTTTTTATTGGTTAATAAATCCTGATAGGTTCTATTTTGAGCTTCTTTACCATCACTCACAGAGATTGTTGGTCCGGTAGGAGCAGCATCTTTGTTATCGATTAGCGTTTTCTTATCTGAAGGAATTGCACGAACGATCACGTGTTGATTGTCGGACATCCAGGTGAATGGACGGCCCAGGTTTGCATTTAAATGATCTTCGAACACTTTGGTTGCTTTCACTGTTTTTAGGTCGACAATCCAAAGTTCTACCCCTTTTGCCGTTGTATTGGTAATGGCGTATTTTGAGTGGTCATAGTTCCATGTTTGGTTGGAAAAACGCCCTTTCGCTGGTAAACCTTGAATGGTTTTTTCTTGGGAAGACTTAAGATCGTAAAAAGTGATACGCTCGTTAAAGTTTTCACGCGAATTAATGTTGGTTAGGGGGTTAATTCGTAAACCCGCTAAACGATATTCGGTTTCCGATAATTCATCAATTGATTTATAACGGCTTTTGTAGGATAAAAAAGCATTTTCGCCTTTTCCATCTACGCTAAAGGTAGGGGGTACATCGGCATCCGCTAAATTAAGAATTGCGGTATGAGGTTGTTGGTAGCTTAAGTTTTCCTGTGCTTTTAATGAGCCAAAACTCATCGATAAAAGCATCAGGGATAGAACAATTTTCTTCATGTATTGTTTTTTGAAAGATTTTAAGCTTGAAAAATACAAATTTAATTGACCAACTAAAAATGAGCTATGGTATTTTCGGGTATTCTTGAAAGGTTGATAGGATAAGAATGATTTAATTCCGATTTTATGAAAAAGGATTATGAGTTGTTCGGATTCTTATAAATGGATTGAAAGAAAACAAATTGGGATTATTGTTTTTACTATCAGTGTTAAGAATGGGACTGCGGCAAGGATAGGAGCGGTATCCTTTGCTGCCACCTCTATCTTGAATTAACCCAGAGGTTGTTGCAGCAAAGATTTAGCGTATAGCCTGGCCCGAAGGGGCCGCCCCAAAAAAAAGCCTTCGAGAAATAAGGCTTTTATAATGAATTTTAGTTTTATCGTTTTTTACTTCTAGAAGAAGGTCTTCCGGTTGATTTGGACTTACTGCCGTAGGATTTTCCGTTTGCTTTGGTATGAAATTTTTTACCAGGCGATTTCGGTGCTGATGCTGTTGCGGGTTTTTTTCCAGATGAACTCGCTGGTTTTTTGGGTTTTGCTTTTTGCTTTTGATCTTCGCTACTGGAATTTTTAATGGCCTTATTTAATTCGTCCATTTCGATAGACGTTAATTCGCGGTATTGCCCAACGGGCACATTAAGGTTAATGTTCATCATGCGTACGCGGACTAGTTTGGTGACGGTATATCCAAAATGTTCACACATACGGCGGATTTGTCTATTTAGTCCTTGAACCAATGTAATTCGGAAAACGGTTGGTGATTCTTGTATAATTTTACATTTTTTGGTATTTACGCCTAAGATAGGCACTCCACTGGCCATTCCTTTTAAGAATTGATCGTTGAAGGGCTTATTGACCGTAACAATATATTCTTTTTCGTGATTGTTTCCTGCGCGTAAAATCTTATTGACAATGTCGCCATCGCTGGTGAGCATAATTAGTCCTTGAGAGTCTTTGTCTAAACGACCAATAGGGAAGATGCGTTCGCCAAAAGAAATATAGTCAACAATGTTGTCGGGGTCTGTAGAGTCGGTTGTACAGGTAACACCTACCGGTTTATTGAAAACGATGTATACAGCATGTTCTTTCTCGCGAGGCTCTATCAAGTTTCCACTGACAGTCACATGGTCGGTTGCCTTTACTTGGGCACCAATTTTAGCCGTACGTCCATTGATTTGGACCATTCTATTTTCGATAAATTTATCGGCTTCTCGGCGAGAACACATCCCGCTATCGCTGATATATTTATTGAGACGAATCAATTGATTTTCCATTGAACAAAGATATTGTTTTTTTGTTGTTGAATAGAGCTTAGGCTTTATAGATGCATTATTTTGTACAAGATTGTTTCATCTAATCGTTTACGATTGTTGAATAATCTGTAATAATTTTTCAATATTGTCATCTTTTTCTTTAATGACTGCTTGATATGCCCGTTCCTTTTTTATCAACAATTCGCGATATGCTTTTTCTAAATCGCTTAATACTTTCTGACCTTCGACTAAATTTTGAATAGAAGTGTTTAAAATAGGGTCTGCCAATACGAGATCTTTTCTATCCTTGAAGTCAAACAGATCTTCATAACTCACTTCAAGCAATTTAGTGAGATTGGGTATTACATTCCAGTCTAATGCTGAAATACCACTTTCGAAACGGCTATATTTCGATTGAGAAACCATTAGAACTTCCGCAATATACTCTTGAGATATTCCTTTTTTAGTACGTAACTGTTTAATACGGGTGCCTATGGACATATTCTTTTTTTTAAAAACAATTGATTACACAATATAACACATAGTCATGCATTAGTGAATATTCCTATTCATTAGTGCATACTGTAATGCGACTTTGATAGTTACCTTTGCAGACGTTTTTGACTATGCATATATAATACCAAAAATATTAAAAATCAATTTTTTATGAAAAATCTATTCACCACTTTTACTTTATTACTGCTTACTAACTTAGTATTCGCACAAGTTGGGATTAATACTAATACACCCGATCCAAGTTCTATGTTGGATGTAAAATCGGATTCGAAAGGAATTTTAATTCCTCGAATGACAAAAACTGAACGTGAAAACATTGCTCAACCTGAGAATGGGTTATTGGTGTATGATACTACAAGGCAATGTTTAAGTCAAAACGTCGGTGATAAAACGAACCCAGATTGGGTTTGTTTAGGAAATAATGTTCGCTTTTTTTATATGCCTTCAATGGTTATAAACACCGATAATATTGGGGATACTCCACAAGTTGATCTATTTAGTGTTTATAAAAATCAATTTGAAACACCGAAGGTGAAAAGCCCCTTGGCTCCGCAATCGATTCCTTATTTTTCATCTTCAGATGACTTATATTATTATGTAACGTATTACGATGAAGCGGTGATTAAAGATGTACATATTACCGATGCTGGTTTAATGACGTACCGGGTAGTTGGGGAACCTTCAGATTTCTCTTATATGAATATTGTTTTTGTAGTTAAATAATGATGAAGTTATTGACCAACCTATGGGTTATTTTATTAATGACCGTTGTTTATTCAGTTTCTGGACAAACAAAAGTTTTGAAGCCCGCGACCATTGTACACACCAACCCAACGGATGCACAGATTCTAGAAGCTATTGGTTCAACCGGATTGACGCTATCTAATCCGCAATTAATTTATGGAAATAGAGCGGTACAAATAGTTACGTTTAAAGATGGTAGACAGGCAAATTTTGGTTTTGATGATGGAATTTTCATTTCTACAGGAAGTGCGAAAGCAGATATATTAAGCAATAATAATGAAGTAACAAAGAGTGAACACTTCTTCATTCCACCCAATAATGCGAGTCCTTTTTATGAAGATTATGATTTGCAAGACATTGAATATCAGGCAAGATATAAACCATTTGTTTACTCTTTTAATGTAAAATTAGATAAAGGGATTACCGCTTTAAGAATAGCCTTTCAATTTGGATCGGAAGAATATCCCGATTATGTTGGGGCTGAATACAACGATGCGTTCGGTTTTTTTGTAGACGGTCCAGGATTACCGCCCTTTAATATGGCCAAGTTACCGACGACCCAGAAACCTATTTCGGTAAGAACGGTGAATAGTGGAATAAAGGGTTCACATGGGGGCTATGACAATAATGTAGATCTAACACAAAGCGATTACTACATTAATAATGGGCATACAACGCAAACAAGAACAGACTATGATACGCGTTATGTTGTTAATACACATGATAAAAGACGTCCCCGTGCTGTGTTTGTGGAATGGAACGGATTAACCAAATTGATTACCTATGATTTAACAGGGTTAATTCCAGGTGAAAATTATTATTTTAAAATAGCGATTGCCGATACAAAAGACCCCCTTCGTGAATCGGGTGTTATTATTGAAAAGCTGCAAGGGGTTGCAGGAGCTGATTTAGCGATTCTTAAAGAAGTGGATCAACCGGAAACCAAAGCCGGTGAAATTGTTGAGTTTAAATTAACAGCGAGTAATTTAGGTCCTTACAAATCAGATGATGTTATAGTGGAAGATTTGTTACCTTCTGGTTATGAATTTATATCAGCATCCAATACAACAGGTACTTATACCAATGGTCTTTGGAGCATTGGATTAATGAATGTTGGACAAAAAGAGACCTTAACGATAAAAGCGAAGGTGAAGAAAAGAGGAGATTATACCAATACCGCCTCGATAAAGTCTTCTTTGATCGATTTGGATTTAAGTAACAACACATCGACCGTGACACCACAACTGCAGTATTCAAAGAAAAATAAAATGATTTCGAATCCAATGATTCATATCTACAATAAATAATTGATCAAGGCCTTCTATAACAGAAGGCCTTTTTTTATATAACCGAGCTATCCACTTGTCTTACTTGCTTTTATTTTCGGCTGAATTTTATTTGACTTTTAAAATATATTTGCCCTACCAAATAAACCCGTATTTTTGAATTTCATTAAACAGTTATCCTATGCATATTTTATTAGTTGAAGACGATCAGCGTATTAGTAATTTTATTGTAAAAGGACTTACCGAAAAAGGGTATTATATTACCTTAGCAACAACAGGTGAAGAGGCCCGGACTCTTGTGAATGAGCAAAACTGGGATCTTATTTTAATGGATATTATGTTGCCAGGGATTAATGGCATACAGCTTACCCAAATGATTCGCTATAAGAAAAACTATACCCCCATCTTGATTTTAAGTGCATTGAGCGAATCGGAAGATAAAGTGGAAGCGCTTGATCATGGGGCAGATGATTACTTGACCAAACCTTTTTATTTTAACGAATTATTGTCGCGTATGAATGCGCTCACCCGTCGATCGAAATTTAATTTCGACGATAAAACCCATGAACTTTCTGTCGCGTCGCTTCGTGTGAATTTAGATGAACATCAAGCTTATCAGCACGATTTACCGCTCGACTTATCGCCGACAGAGTATAAGTTATTGGTTTATTTAATGCAAAATAAAAATAAAGTTCTTAACCGTACCCAGCTATTAACGACTGTTTGGGGAATTAACTACGAGAACAACACCAATGTGGTGGATGTCTACATCTCCTACTTGCGAAGTAAGATTGATGAAAAGGAAATGATTCATACCGTTAAAGGTGCTGGTTATATGATAAAAGAATAGGGATGACTTTACATAATCGTTTAACCTTAATTTCTTCTTTAATTTTTGGGATCATTTTTACCCTGAGCTCACTCATTATATACATTGTTTTTTATAACAGCTCTGAGAAAGTTTATTTTAACGAACTGAAAAACAACAGCCTCCTTTCTGCGCTTTATTATTTAGAGAAAGACGAGTTAACCTCTTATGAACACTCTGTTATTCGGGATGAATTTCGATCGTCGTTTAACAGCAATCGCGTAGCGATATACAACAGCCAAAATCAAGTGGAGTTTGGAAAACTTCTCCAGGATAACGTCATTCAAAATAAACATTTGGATTGGGTAAGGCAAAATAAAAAGATGGAATTTAAATCGGATCGATTTTTCTACTACGGAATTTTCTATCCCGATAATCAGGGCGATTTTGTGGTCTTTGTAAAATCACCCACCGATGAATTCAACAACCAAACCAACCGACTTCTGATGATTATGCTAGGGGTTTTATTGCTTGGTCTAATCTTGATCTATTTTTTGAGTAAATTCTTGTCAGACATGGCTTATAGGCCTATTACCGAAATTGTCAACCAAATTAATCAAGTCGATTATAACAACATCGAGCAAGGTATTGCGGTGACCAATACGAATGAAGATATCGACCAGTTAATAAACAGTTATAACCGCTTGTTGACTCGTTTAAATGAGAGTTTCCTCATTCAAAAAAATTTTATTAATTATGTTTCCCATGAGTTCAAAACGCCACTGACGGCTATTGCGGGTAATTTAGAGGTCTTTGCCCAAAAGAAAAGGACGGAAGAAGAATATCAGAGTGTTGCAAGAGAAGCTTTGGAACAAGTGCATCAAATAGAAGATATTTTAAGTAATTTACTTTTAATGTCTGGGTTGAAAAATGTTCATGAAGCCCATAAGACTTTTCGGGTAGACGAAGTAATTTGGCGTATCCATGAAACATTTAGCAAAGAAACAAAAGGAAAGGGTAACCCCTTACGCATCGATTTAAGTGTGCAAAATTTTAAAATCCTTCACTTTACAGGAAACGAGACTCTGGTACAATTGGCCTTATATAATCTGGTGGAAAATGCCTTGAAGTACAGTGATTACCAACAGGTAAGTGTTGAGATACTCGAACAGAATAATCAATTAATGATTCAGATTTCGGATCGAGGAAAAGGAATTTCTCCGCATGAATTGCAATTTATTCAACAAACATTTTACCGCGGAAAGAACACTCAAAATATCAAAGGAAGTGGTATTGGTCTATCGTTGGTCAAAATAATTTTGGAACAACATCAAATCGATTTTTCAATCGAGTCGGTTGTTGAACAAGGAACAAAAGTAATGCTTGTTTTCCCATTGAATTCTTCTAAAAAATAAATCGATTTTAAGGTTTTTTTCACCGTTTTTCTTTTAAAAAATGGAATTTCTCACCCGATTTTCTCACTGAATTTTAACCCCGTTCTAATGCAATTCTAATATTGCCCAAAGCCGCTTATAATGTTCGATAACTAATTTTGGCCTAGTCTAAAAAAGTCAATTTTGAAACGAATATTTTTACTGATAAACCTTTTGCTATTTACCTTTCATCCTTTGAATGCGCAAAGCAATGAGGTTATCAAGTTATCCAAACAAGAAGCAGAAGCTTTATTTCTATCGAATAATATCGAACTAATTACGAGTCGATTAGCCATTGACCAAGCCGAAGCACAAGTGATTCAAGCGAAGTTATGGCCGAATCCTACTCTATCGATTAGTGAGGTTAATTTATGGTCGAACGGTGGGCATGAGGAACTGCCCCCTCTGTTTGGGAAATGGGGGAATGCTACGCAAATTTCTGCAGAAATTGAGCAGGTCATTCAAACCGCAGGTAAACGAAAAAAAGCCATTGCCCTTCAAAAATTGGAAGTGGAAGACCAACAATTAAAATTTACCGAAGTTTTAAAAACGCTAAAGCTCGATCTAAGAACGACCTTGAATGAAATGGTGTTTAACCAAGCTATTCAACAACTCTACAAGCAACAACTCGCTTCGACACAGCAATTAACCAAAGCTTACCAAAATCAATTAAAGCAAGGCAATATCAATCAAGCTGAATATATTCGTTTAAAAGCGGCTGAAATGGAATTCAAAAAAGAATTGCATGAAATTGCTCAAAACTTAGAAGAACACAGCCAGACTCTAAAAAACTTGCTTATGGTGACTTCTCCGCTTCGGATAGAAATAAGCGATCCATTTGAAGCCACATCCTTTACCTTGGATTCATTTGCGTTTGAAAATTACCTTGAACGAGCAAAAACAAATCATCCTCGGCTACTGCAAAGTCAGAACGATTTAAAAATCGCCGATCAGAAATACCAACTGGAAAAAGCTCAGCGCACCCCCGATCTAACGCTTTCGGTTAACTATGACCGTGGTGGAAATATTATGCGTGACTTTATTGGTGTTGGGCTGGCGATTGATCTTCCCGTTTTCGATCGCAATCAAGGAAATATTAAAGAAGCTCAATTACAAATAACCAGCAGTCAACATCAACTCAAAGCACAAGAAAATGAGGTGGCCAATGCCATTGCAACGGCGATGAATAACTACCAGCGAGCCCGTGAAATCATCAACGAGATAGAGCCCGATTATGAACACAATCTGGATCAATTACTCGATGCGCATTTCAGAAATTTTGGCCAGCGTAATCTAAGCATGATTCAATACTTAGATTTTGTAGAAGCCTACCTATCCAATAAAAAAATCATTTTAGAAGCAAAAAAAGAGCTCAACGAACAATTCGAAGCCCTGCAATTTGCCGTTAGTCAAGAATTATAATTTCCAAGATCCCCACTATGTCAAAACTAAACTATATTCTATTTCTTAGTTTTCCGCTATGGATAGCTTGTAACAAAGCTGAATCAACCGAACAAGAACCGATGAAAAACACAGCGTATTGTGTTGACAAAAAATTAAAAAACGCCCTGGGTTTAGAGGCGCTTAGTATGCGCTCTATCCAAGAAACCATTACGTTAACCGGGACCGTGGAATACAATTCCGACAAAACGATTCCTTTTGTTAGCTTGGTCGATGGTATTGTAAAACAGACCTACTTTGCACTCGGTGATTATGTAAAAAAAGGACAGGTTCTTGCCGAACTCGAAAGTACATCCTTGAACGAAATGCAAGGAGAAAGCAGTTCGCTCTCTGCACAAATTACCTTAGCTAAACGGAATTTAATGGCTGTTCAAGCCATGTTTAAAGATGGTATTGCTTCTCAAAAAGACCTTATTGAAGCCCAATCGGAATTGGATATACTTCAAGCAACATTCAAAGCCAATCAACAGAACCGTCAACTTTATAGCGGAACCTCAACCAAAGGTGTTTTTCAGATTAAAGCTCCCGCCGATGGCTATGTCGTCGATAAAAATATTAATCCAGGGATGTCTGTTTCTGCAGGCGAAAATTCATTGTTCACCATTTCAAATTTGAATCAGGTATGGGTGATGGCTAATGTGTATGCCACCAATATGCGCCATGTAAAACAAGGGCAAGCTGTAAAAGTAAAAACCTTGGCTTATCCCGACGAATATTTTGAAGGAACCATTCAAGCCATCTCACAAGTTTTTGATGCCGAAGAACGGGTTTTAAAAGCGCGCATCGTATTAAGTAATCAGGGCTTAAAATTAAAACCGGGCATGTCGGCCGATATTATACTGCAAGTGGATCATCAACAAGGTCAAGCCTTGGCTATCCCGAATACGGCACTCGTTTTTAGCAATAATCAAGAATACGTTGTTCAATACAAGAGCGATTGTGCCCTAAAAATAGTTCCTGTACAGGCTATTCAAAAAAATGAATTATACACTTTTGTGGCTAGTGGTACAGATCTAAAAGAAAACGATCGCTTGGTCACCGAAAATGAATTAGTCCTTTTCGAAGAACTGAAAAACAGACAATAACCAAAGACTATCATGCAAAAATTTGTTCAAAACATCGTTTCTTTTTCATTAAAGAACACATTTATCGTATTTTTCGGAGTCTTCTTATTGGTGTTTGGAGGTGTCTATAGCTATATGCATACCCCCATTGAAGCCTTTCCCGACGTAACCAATACCCGTGCACGTATCATTGTGCAGTGGCCCGGTCGAAGCGCCGAAGAAATCGAGAAATTTATTACCCTTCCGGTATCCAAAGAAATGAATACCATCCCCAACAAGGCCGATGTTCGTTCTGTTTCCTTATTTGGGTTATCGGTTGTCACGGTTTTATTCGACGACCATGTCGATGATTTCTATGCCCAGCAATACGCCGCCAATCGAATGGCGAATGTTGAAATGCCCGAAGGCGCCAGTTTCGAAATTGAACCTCCATCAGGGGCAACGGGAGAGATTTTCCGTTACATCATCAACAGTGATTTACCCATCAAAGAGACCACTGCCATTCAAGATTGGACCATTGAGCGCGAGCTTTTAGCTGTTCCTGGTGTGGCCGATATTGTGAGCTTTGGGGGTGAAGAAAAAATTTACGAAATTCAAATCAATCCCACTGAGTTAGTCAACTACGGGCTATCGCCCTTGGATGTCTACGAAGCCGTGGAGAAAAGCAATATCAATGTAGGTGGAGACGTCATTAAGCGCGGAAACCAAGCCTATGTGGTACGGGGAATTGGTTTATTAGATAACATCGATGATATTGGGAATATCCTAATCGAAGTCAAGGGTTCAACCCCTGTTTTGGTAAAACATGTCGCCGAAATTAAAGTGGCGGCTAAACCCCGTTTGGGACAAGTGGCCTACCAAGATCAAAAAGATGTGGTAGAAGGCATTGTGATTATGCTTCGTGGCGAAAACCCGAGTGAAGTAATTCAACACTTGAAAGAAAAAATAGACGACCTCAACGATCGTATTCTCCCAAAAGGGGTACAAATTGTCCCTATTATTGACCGAACCGATTTAGTCAATACCACTGTGGATACCGTTACCAAAAACATGGTTGAAGGAATCATCTTAGTCTCGGTCATTGTTTTTGTCTTCTTATACAACTGGCGAACCACTTTTATTGTGGCATCGGTTATTCCTCTGGCCTTTCTTTTTGCCATTGTGATGTTAAAAATACAAGGCCTACCCGCTAACTTAATCTCGATGGGTGCCTTAGATTTTGGGCTATTGCTTGAAGGAACCTTGGTGATTGTAGAGCATGTCTTTGTCGGCTTAGAGAAAAAATCGAAAATAGTGGGCACCAAACGTTTCAATAAAATGTCGAAACTTGGGATTATTAAGAAAAGCGCTGGAAGTGTAGCGGGGTATATCTTTTTTGCCTTATTAATCTTAATAATCGCCCTTATGCCTATTTTCTCTTTCCAGAAAGTAGAAGGGAAAATGTTTACTCCGTTGGCCTTTACCCTAGGGTATGCCTTATTGGGTTCATTAATCTTAAGTTTAACGTATGTTCCGGCTATGTGTAAGGTCTTATTGACCAAAAACATCGTTGAAAAAGAAAACTTTATCTCCCGTTTTTTTCAAAAAAGCATTTATGGGCTATTTAGTTGGAGTTATAAACACCGCAAGATTACCTTAATCAGTTTTGTTATTTTACTCGTTGGTTGTGGGGTACGATTCAGTTTCTACGGTTCCGAATTTTTACCCAAATTAAATGAAGGGGCCTTATACGTTAGAGCCACCCTACCCAATAGTATTCACTTAGATGAATCGGTTAAAATTTCAAAAGAGATGAAAACCGAACTGCAAAAGTTCGAAGAAGTTGATTTTGTCCTTTCTCAAACGGGTCGTCCCAACGATGGAACCGATCCAACCGGCTTTTTCAACATCGAATTCCACATTCAACTAAAACCCGAAAAAGAGTGGAACCGCAAGGTATCCAAAGACGATATCACCAATGAGATGCGAGCGAGTCTCGAGCAATTTCCGGGGATCTCGCTCGGGTTTAGTCAACCCATTCAAGACAATGTCGAAGAATATGTGGCCGGTGTAAAAAGTTCGTTGGTGATCAAGATATTCGGTGACGATTTATTCGACCTCGAAAAAATGGCCGATCAAGTCGCCAATTCCATCAAAGACGTAGAGGGAATTACCGATCTTAATATTTACAAAAACATTGGGCTGCCCGAATTACGAATCCAATTGCACGACGCAAAAATGGCGCGTTATGCCGTTTCCACAGCCGATGCCCAAGCGGTTATCGCCATGACTGTAGGCGGACAGGCAGCCACGCATTTTTACGAAAACGAACGCATGTTCGATGTCGTTTTACGTTACGATGAAAGCAGCCGTGACTCGGCTGAAAAAATTGGCGATATCCTGATCCCTACTTTAGATGGAAAACAAGTTCCCTTAAAAGAAATTGCGACCATCGATTACCATACCGGACCCGCTTTTATTTACCGTGAAGGGAATAGCCGTTATATTGGGGTTGGTTTTAGTATTGAAGGCCGAGATTTAGGAAGCACTATTGCGGAGGCCAAAGCCAAAGTCGATAAAGAAGTTCAATTGCCTGTACGCAATAAGATGGAATGGGCTGGAGAGTTTGAGAGTAAAGAACGCGCCACAAAACAGTTAATGTTGGTGGTTCCGGTTTCATTGGTTCTTATTTTAGTGTTGCTGTATTTTAATTTCGGAAACCTAAAAGACACCCTAATATCATCCATCACCATCCCGTTTGCCTTTATTGGTGGCTTTATGTCGCTCTGGATCACGGGCACCACTTTTGGGATATCGGCCGGAATAGGATTTATCATTCTTTTTGGTGTCGCCACCATCGACGGTATTATTCTAATTGGGGTGATGCGCGAGAATCTACGCCATAAAATGAGTTTATACGATTCAATTTCACAAGGTGTAAAAAGCCGTATTCGTCCAGTGGTAATGATTGCACTTATGGGATCAATGGGCTTATTGCCCGCAGCATTATCCCATGGAATGGGGGCCGAAATTCAAAAACCGTTAGCCATTATGATTGTTGGTGGATTACCGATTTGTTTACTGTTATCTGTAACTGTAATTCCACAGCTATTCTATCTGGCTTACCGAGAAAAAAACGCTCAATAGTCGTATATTAGTCGTTATTTGTTTCGTAGGGGAGTGTACTTCGGTATGCTTCCCTTTTTTATTGGTATTTACTGAAACTGATTTACCACAAAATCAAAATAAACCGTATCATACATCGGTTTCATGGAATAGAAGTGCAAGTCGCGTTCTTCTTTCTTCAGAGGAATACGAACCAATTTTAAATCTTTTTCCAAAATGCGCCACACCAATTCAGTGCAATACATTTTATCAGGATTTTCGTAATCTCCCGCATGATCAAAAGGAATGGTCAATTCATTATAAGCCAAAGCCTTTAAAGCGACCTGTTCCCTTACCTCCTTCGGTTGATTTTTTAAACGGGTAATCACCAATTTATGGGGATAAGATGTTTTCAGAAAATCGCCTAATCCACTTTTCTGAATCCCATCAATCGGATTTACATCAGAGGACAATACATGCACCACCGACAAAACTGAATCCTCCTTCACAATAATCCCCACATGGGTAACATCATAAGGAGTACTATTAAACGATCGGGCGATATAGTTACTAAAATAACCATAACCGCGTCGAAGAATAAAATCGCCTGCTTCCAGCTTCTCTATATCGCTATGGGGTAAACGAATAATATCTTCATCCCGTTCCACAAGCTGTTCTTCCTTCTTGGCATCCAAAAAGAAAAACAGTTTATAGGCCACAAAAAACAAGAAAAAAACACCACCTATAAAAAAAGCTACCCGAAAAACAGAACGTCTTCGGGTAGCTTTCTTTTTATTTAATCCAAAGAACACGCTTATTGCTCTTTGTTCATTCCTTCTTTATCAACGCTCACTTTCCATTTACCATCAATTTTCTTTAGGTCCATGGTCTCTTCTTTCTCATCGCCAGCAGTATAAACCACTTTTGCTTTATCACCATCAATTTTAGATGAAATAATTTTAATCTCCTTTACGCCTTTGTCTTTGGCTTCCAGTTTCGCTTTTTCCATCTCTGCTTTACCATAGGTTTCCATCATGGTAATTAAAGAAGCTGTTTCAGGTGCACAAAGCTCTTTCGCTTTCTCTAAATCAACCTTCTGCATAGCCGTTAAAAAATCTTTTGTCACCCCTTCTGGCGAGTTTTTACCACCGCTACAAGCTGTAAAACCAATTAGTAAAAATGCCGTAAGCGTTACGGTAATAAAATGTTTCATTTTGTTTCGTTTCATAATAGTAAATGTTAGATTGTTTATATTAAAAACGCAAATATAAACCTTTTACAACAATCCCGTTCATGCTCGTTTAATGAACACACTAACATTAACTTATGGATGTTTATCTCTTTTTGGGCGGCCGCTACGCGCCGGGCTATACACTCTATCTTTGCTGCAAGAACATTTCGAAGAGTTGTAACAGAAGGTGGCAGCAAAGGATGCCGTTGCTATCCCTGCCGCAGAACCAAATCGCTAACGTGTTCGATTCCGAACACGTTAGCGATTTGGCGTTTAAAGAGGTTTAAGAAGTTTAAAGTTTATACTGTTTAAGGTTAATAGTTTAAGGTTTAATTTTCTGAAATCTAAAATCTATATACTAACATCTAATTACTACCATCTAAACACTAACGATGGGCGAATTGCGATTCGCCCCTACCGTCTATATACTAATATCTAATTACTAACATCTAACATCTAATTACGAATTACTTACCGACAATGATCGCATCGGCCTTTAATCACAAAAGAACTATTTTCAGCGACAAAGTTTTTGGGCAGAGAAAGATCGGGAAGATGAACATTGCGTAAACAAAAGGTTTGTTCACAATTGTTGCAATGAAAATGGGCATGGGTAAACTCGGGTGTACACTGACAGTTACTTTCGCAAAGGGCATATTTCACTGAACCCGTTCCGTCTTCAATGGAATGAATGAGCTTATTTTCTTCAAATTTTTTTAAGCTTCGATAAATGGTTGTTCTATCAGCCTGATCAAGAGCAATCTCTAAATCGGCTAAACTCATGGCTACAGAAGCTTTTTTAAGCTGATCTAATACCAATAAACGCATAGCCGTTGGCGATATCGCGCGATTTTCTAACTCTTTAATTAAGTTTTGTTGGCCCATTTTAAGATACGTTGATTACTCAAATTTACAAAGAATTTTGGACATGCAGTTCTTTAGCTCTATGAAAAACGTTATCTTTGAGCTTATGTTTTGGGATAAAATTTGTGGACAGCAACCGTTAAAGAATCAACTTCAAAATTCGATAAAAGAACATCGAATTAGTCATGCACAATTGTTTGTAGGTTCTGAGGGATCGGGCACATTAGCCATGGCGATTGCTTATGCACAAACCATTCTTAGCAGTGGGAATTCGAAGATTGCACCCCAAAAATTGATTAACCTGCAACATCCCGATTTGCATTTTTCGTTTCCAATGACCACTACCGATCAGGTAAAGAAGGCGTTGTCTAAAAATTATTTGGCAGATTGGCGTACTTTTCTTCATGAGCAACCGTATGGAACGTACTTGGATTGGATGAAGCAAATTGGAGCCGAAAAGAAACAAGGCCTTATCAATGCCGACGAGGCCGATGAGGTGATTAAAACCTTAAGCTTAAATGCTTATGAAGGGGGTTATAAAGTCATGCTGATCTGGCTTCCAGAATTATTTAATACTTCAGCGGCCAATAAATTGCTTAAAATTATAGAAGAACCGCCCACAAACACCATCTTTTTATTGGTTACCGAACGGGAAGATCTGATATTACCCACCATTTTATCACGCTGTCAGCTGGTCAAGGTTCCCCGTTTAACATCGTCGGATGTCAGCGAATTCTTGGTTAAACAACACCAAGTATTGGCTTCAACAGCATCTGAATTGGCAGTTGTGAGCCAAGGAAATATACGACACGCCCTGGGTTTATTACACCACGATAACGCCTTGTACGAACAATACTTTATTACATGGGTTAGAAAAGCATTTATGGCGGCAAAGACACCCGTGGTCTTAAAAGATTTGTTAACCTGGTCTACCGAACTATCGGCTTGGAGTAGAGACGAACAAAAAAGCTTCCTCGCGTATTGTTCTGAAGTTTTCCGACAAGCCTTATTAAAAAACTACGCGACCAATGAATTGGTTTCGTTAGAAATAAAAACCGATGGCTTTAAATGGCAAGGATTTGCGCCTTTTATCCATGGGGCGAATGTTCAAGAAATCCTGACTGAACTGAATGAGGCCTCCTATCATATTGAACGAAATGCCAATTCTAAATTTGTCTTATTTGACCTCTCCATTAAGTTAACCCGCTATTTACATCGTAAAAACGCATAAAAAAAGCCACTTTGAAAAAAGTGGCTCCTGTTTTAGCGATTAATCGGTTATTTTGCTGGTTGAGTTGCTTCAACGGGTGCATCTGTTTTTACTTCTTCTGTTACAACGGGTGTGGTTGTTTCAATAGTCTCTATAAGGGCTGTATCACCTTCTGGTGTTTCAACTAAGGCTGAATCAACAACGATTGTTGTAGAGTCTGTACCTGTTGCTGGTTCAACTAAGGCGTCTGTTTTTTTGTCTGTACAAGATGCTACTGCGACTACTAAAGCGACTACTGCGAATACATTTAAAACGATTTTTTTCATAATGATTGTTTTTTAAAATTAAATTTTGTTTGATTTTCTAAAGCAAATGTAGGCGCATTTCTACCCAATGTTTGGTAAACGGGTTGTAAGCTTCTTGCAAACTGATTAAACAATCTACAATGCAATTAAATAATTGAATAACAGTGAATTGTAATTTGTTTTACAAAAAATATTTCATTAGTAGTGGCGAATCGCAATTCGACCGTTGGTAGAAGCGAATCGCAATTCGCCCATTGTTAGTGTTTAGATGGTAGTAATTAGATAGTAGTATATGGATGGTAGAAAATTAAACCTTAAACCATTTTAAACCTTTTTACCCCTCTTTCTTTGCAATTCAATTGCAGGGATGGGGACTTATCTTTGGTAAAGAATTAAAATACAAACGATATGGCAAAATGCAGTAGTGACTGTTGTGGTACAGAAGAACCAAAAAAAACAGTACAAACGAACGACGATCACGATCATAACCATGGAGATATGAACAGTAAATATACTTTAGGGCTTAGTTTTCTGTTTTTCTTTTCGGGTTTATTTATTCAGTATGTTTTAAAGTCAGAATGGTTTTTTCAGCCCTATATAGCTCTTATTTGGTATAGTTTAGCCTATATCCCTGTTGCTTTTCCGGTTTGGAGAGAAGCGGTTGAGTTGTTTGCTAAATTGGACTTTTTTAATGAGTTTTCATTGATGGGCGTGGCTACTTTAGGTGCTTTCTTCATCGGTGAATATCCGGAAGGGGTGGCTGTAATGATTTTTTATACCATTGGTGAATTGTTTCAAGAGGCGGCTGTAAATAAAGCAAAGGGTAATATAAAGGCCCTTTTGGATATCCGTCCCAATGAAGCCAATGTTTGGCGAAATAATGCCTTTACCATTGTAAATCCGGAAGAAGTGGCTATCGGTGAGCGTATTCAGGTGCGTGTAGGTGAAAAAATCCCTTTAGATGGTATAATGCTTTCTGATAAAGGTAGTTTTAATACTTCGGCGTTGACGGGCGAAAGCAAACCTTCTTCGTATAAAACGGGCGAAACGGTGCTTACAGGAATGATTAATTTGGAAAATGTGGTGGAAGTACAAACCACAAAACTATACAAGGATAGTTCTTTGGCTAAAATTCTTGAAATGGTGCAAGAAGCCAATTCTAGAAAGGCTCCAACGGAATTGTTTATTCGGAAATTTGCCAAGATTTATACCCCAATCGTTTTCTTTTTAGCGTTGGCTTTGGCGCTTTTACCCGCCCTTTTTGTTGAAAACTATGTGTTTAACGATTGGTTATACCGTGGATTGGTGTTCTTAGTGGTCTCTTGTCCGTGTGCATTGGTTATTTCTATCCCATTGGGTTATTTTGGTGGTATTGGTGCAGCTTCACGAAATGGAATCTTGTTTAAAGGCTCTAATTTTCTAGAGTTAATGGCCAAAGTGGACACAGTGGTGATGGATAAAACAGGAACTCTAACCGAAGGGGTTTTTAAAGTGCAAGAAATTGTTTCGTCAATTGATCAAAATGACTTTTTGGATATGGTTTCGGCGATTGAAATGCAATCGACTCACCCCATAGCTCAGGCGATTGTTGCCTATCATCCATCGTCGGTGAAGGCTGATAATGTGCATGAAATTCCAGGTAAAGGTTTAGCCGGACGAATTGATGGACAAGATATTATGGTTGGGAATACAGCGCTTTTAAAGCATTTTGATGTGAGCTATCCCACTGAAATCGATCAGATTATTGAGAGTATTGTGACCGTGGCCATTGATAAGGTCTATATTGGTTATATCACCATCGCCGATAAAATTAAACCCGATGCCAAAGAAGCCATTCTACGCATGAAAGCTTTAGGCGTTCAAAAAACAGTGATGTTGAGTGGTGATAAGGATTCGATCACCCAAAAGGTTGCACTTGAAGTAGGGATTGATTCTGCTTTTGGTGGACTATTGCCTGAAGGGAAAGTAGCGAAGGTCGAAGCGATGAAAACCAAGAAGGATTCGGTGATTGCTTTTGTAGGCGATGGAATTAATGACGCACCTGTTCTAGCACTGAGTGATATAGGAATCGCTATGGGTGGTTTAGGGAGTGATGCGGCTATTGAAACCGCCGATATGGTCATACAGACCGATCAGCCTTCTAAGATTGCTACAGCTATTCAAATTAGCCGGGAAACAAAGAAAATTGTGCTGCAGAATATTAGTTTGGCTTTTGGGGTTAAAATTATTGTTTTAATCTTAGGTGCTGGGGGGCTTGCGAATATGTGGGAAGCCGTTTTTGCCGATGTGGGCGTAGCGCTGGTAGCTATTTTAAACGCGGTGCGTATTCAGAAAATGAAGTTTAAGTAAGGTCATTGTGATCCTTTCAATAAAAAAGCGATCCTAGGATCGCTTTTATTCTAGATATAATTTTTGCATCAGGTCGAGATCAACCTTTAAGACGTTTTCTAAATAATTTTTGACAGATCCGTGTTGTTCTTCAATGTACTTAAATGAACGTTGAATGTATTCGGGGCACACAATCAGTAAATCTTTAAACTTAGGATTGAGATTTAAAAGATGGGCATAGTTGCTCTCTACATATTGATTCGATAGGATGTAATCGTCTATGATGGTATCCATATCAACATTCAAAGCACTTAAAATAAGGGCAGAGGCAAAGCCAGTACGGTCTTTTCCTGCTGTGCAATGAAATAAAATAGGATGCAGTGATTGGTTCTGAATAATCTCAAAAAATGCCGTGAACTGTGTTACGGAATTATCATCTTTTGCAAATGTAACATTCAAATCAATCATAAACTGCTTAGGTTCTTTCTGACCGTTTTTTATTTCCTCTAAAAGGGTATAGAAATTACCCGAAATAATATCCAAATGCATTTCGTTAATGCAGGTGTTTGGAATTTTATCAGGATTCTTCGCTCGTTCATAGGTTGTACGAAAGTCGACAATCGTACGAATGGGAATTTGATTGAGTTTTTCTAAATCGGAGTCGGTTAAGTTGCTTAGTTCAGCTCCTCTGTATAAAATACCCGATCTGATGACACGTCCATCTTTGTTAACGATTCCACCAAGGTCACGAAAGTTGAATCCTCCCTCTAAGATAAGCGAACGATTATTCTTCATTTCCTTGTTTCCACAAATTTCACTCATTTCATTATTTTTTATAGTCGTTCTTCTAAGAAAAGTTTAAGGTAGTAAATTATAAATAAAGCAACGTTAAAAAATTGTCAAACTGTTTTTAACATATTTTTATTTTTAACCTGTCTAAATTTAGATTATTTTCGCGTTAAATTAGATTAAATCTAAATAAAAAATGGCTGAGAAGGTTAAAATTGCAAAAGAAAAATTCGTCTTAAACAAGAAAGAGTTTGTTACTCCGCATTTAATTCGTCTATTTTTAGGTAGTGAAGATGTGGACGTGTTTAAAGGGACTACCCTGGGCGGAAGTTGTAAATTATTGTTTCCTCCTTTAGGTATTCGCGATATTCATTACGCTGAGTTTGACGCCAAACATAATAAATGGATTTCTCCTTCAGATAAATTTAAACCTGTTTCTCGTACCTACACTTTAAGAGGCATAGATACGGTGAATAACGAATTGATTATCGATGTAGCCAATCATGGCGAGAACGGTGCTGGATCGCGCTGGGCCAATCAGGCTCGCGTTGGCGATAGTATTGGGGTCTCAATGAAAGAAAAGAAAAAAGAACTGACGCCTAAAACCGATTTTATTCTTTTAGCAGCCGATTTAACGGGTTTACCCGTGATCTCTGTTATTATTGAGTCGTTACCCGCAACCACCAAAGGAATTGTCTGTATTGAAGTGCCGTCTAAAGAGGATATTCATCCGATAGCTTCAAAAGCAGGTCTAGATTTCAAATGGGTGGTCAATCCACTCGTTGGCAAAGGAACGGCCTTAGCCGATTTGGTTCAACAACAGAATTTTCCGAAAAGCAGAGCGGGTAAACGCTATGTTTATGCCGCTGCCGAGTCACAATCGATTAAATCCATCAAGTCGTTTCTCAAAGATGACCTCGAATGGAAAAAAGACGAATTCTTTTGTACATCGCATTGGAAAGCTGGAAAAGCAGAGAAAAATGCACTAGAGGTTTGCCATGAGAAAATAGAGAGGTTTGAATTGATGAATCAACCTTAACGTATTACTGACGCCGTGTAATTTACTTACAAACATTATTTTGCGTAAAATATATTGTATTAAAAATAAAAAAGCTTAGAAGAGTTTCTAGGCTTTTTTTGTACTTTGTTTCTAAATTTCAACAAATCGATCAATTTATTTCCTCATTTTTTTATTGAACCAAAGCCATTATCTCAACAACTGATAAAGACGCACAAAAAATTAAGGAGATATTAATTTAAGTTTACATAAAATGTACAATTAATTGTGTTATTTCGCAAAATGAACAAAATCACCTAAGATTTTATGAAAAATATAAAATTTATTAAGCCTTTGTTAAGTTTTTTTATACTCGGGCTATTAATTACGACAATCAGCCGCATTGTTATCTTTTTCTTATACAACGAAAGAATTGTGGAAGTGGAAGATTATTGGAATCTATTTCCCATCGGTTTGCGGTTTGATGTGATAATGCTTTCTTATTTATCACTTCTACCTGCTCTATTTTTGTTCTTTTTACCCTATAAAGTCATATTAAAATTCAATGGATTTATAGCGGGTTATTTGATTGTAATGCTGTCCTTTTTTTTAATGATGGAACTGGCGACAACCGATTTTATGTATCAATACGATACACGACCTAATCGCATATTCTTAGATTACTTAATTTACCCGAAAGAAATTGGGGGAACATTATTTAAAAATTATTTGGGATCAATTATCTCAACAATCGTTGTCTTAGGTCTGTTTGTCTTCTTACTAATACGCTACCGAAAGAAGTTGTTTTATGTAACCGATGATAGTGTCCGCTATGGAGTTAAATTAATGATCTTTCCAGTTGTAGGTTTTTTACTTTTCTTCGGTGCTCGTGGTAGTCTTGTATCAAAACGACCAATTAACGAGAGTAATGCCATGTTTTCTACCGACCATTTAACGAATACGGTTGGATTAAATTCATTGTACACCGTTATTTATGCTGCTTATTCAATTAAAAATGAGCAGAACGCAGGGAAAATGTACGGCGAAATGGAACCCAAAGAAGCCTTTTCTCGGGTGAAAAAATACATGAATGAAACCGATTTTATCGATCCTACGTCCCCTTTGTTACACCGTGTTCAACCCGATACTATTCGTGAAAGACCCTATAACTTAGTCATTTTCTTACAAGAAAGCTTAGGTGCCGAATACGTTGGTAGCTTAGGCGGGCTGCCTTTAACACCTGAATTTGATGCCTTAACCAAAGAGGGTTTATTGTTTACAAAGCTATATTCTACCGGTACCCGAAGTGTAAGAGGTATTGAAGCAGTTCTAACGGGTTTTCTTCCATCTCCTTCTGAAAGTGTGGTTAAATTAAGTGGATCTCAAAAGGGATTTTTCACATTGGCCTCCTTATTTAAAGATCACCAATACAATACGAGTTTTATTTATGGTGGTATGGCTAATTTCGACAACATGGCTTCTTTCTTCAGTGGAAATGGTTTTGAGCATATTATAGATCAGTCTCGTTTCGATCAAGACAAGCATACATACGCGATGAAAGGAACCTGGGGCTACTCGGATGAAGACTTAGCTGTTAAAGCCAACGAGTACTTTAAAAGTCAAGGCGAAAAACCCTTCTTTTCGTTGATGTTCTCGACATCGAACCACGATCCATTCGAATTTCCAGATGGACGAATAGAATTATACAACAAGAAAAAGAAAAATACGGTTGAGAATGCCATGAAATATGCCGATTTCGCGATTGGTAAATTTTTTGAATTAGCCAAGAAAGAAGATTATTTTAAAAACACCATTTTTATTGTTGTTGCCGATCATAACACCCGTACTTATGGGAAGAACCTCGTGCCGATTCATAAGTTTAAAATCCCTGGTTTAATTATTGGTCCCAATGTGCCCAAAGGCGAAAAATATACAAAACTGGCGAGTCAAATCGATTTAGGTCCAAGTTTACTAAATTTAGTAGGTCTTCCGAACGTCAACCCAATGCCTGGTCGCGATTTATTTCGTCTAGGAGCCGATGTACCGGGTAGAGCGATTATGCAGTTTAATAATATCAATGCGTTTCGAGTAGATGACCAAGTCGTAATTTTACAACCCGCTAAAGAACCGCTTCAATTTAAAATAATCAACGACTCCACTTTTGTAAAGGCTCCCCTGAATAAAGAGTTAGCAAAAGATGCGTTGGCTCACGTTATGGCGGCTTATCATTCGTACAATGACCGTAGTTATACCACCAATCCGAAAGCGAATAAATAAAACGGTCACCGTCTTTCTTCTAAGTGAAGAATTTAAACATAAAGCATAAAAAAACACGTCTAATAGGCGTGTTTTTTTATGCTTTATAGATAAATATTCTATCCCATCCCATCCCTAAAATGGATAGAAAACATGATAAAGGTTTTATTATTTTTATTTAGACTCTCTCTAATTAGATGTATGTTTGCGCTTTATTTTAAATGATTCTAAATAATACATACACTATGTTGTTTTGTTTAAAATTAAAACATGCATGTGGATTACAAAAGGGATTTCTAAAAATTTAGAAATACAATTTGGTCAATGAATGTGTAACCCATTTATATTCTTATCAATAAAGCGACGACCCCATGAAAAGAACTGAAAGAAAATCATTCCTTAAAGCAAAAATGAAAAAATATGTTGGAAAAATACATCTCTGGCTAGGACTTGCATCAGGAATCATTGTTTTTATTGTCTCTATTACAGGAGCGATCTATATATTTAATGAAGATATCACCGAATATACCCGTCAGGAATTAATCTTTCATGGAGAGCAAGATATAACCAATAAACGAGCACTGCCTGTTCATGAGTTGAAAGATATAGTGAATGCTTATATGAAAGAGGAGATTAATTCGGAAGATGTAACAGTGCCTATTGATCCGAATCGATCGTATCAATTCGGATTTTTTAAAACCAATCCTGAAGGTTGGAATTATTTTGATACGTATCTTATTTTTAAAACGGTCTACGTGAATCAATACACAGGGGAAGTTATTGGTGTTCACAATATCCGAAACAATATCTTTTTCTTTACAATGATTTTGCATCGTTCGCTTTTGTTAAATGGATCCATTGGAAGTACCATCGTGGGGGTAGCTACGATTATCTTTGTCGTTATGCTAATCAGTGGAATTGTTCTATGGTGGCCCAAAAATAAAAAGGCGAGAAAGCAACGGTTTTGGTTTCGATGGAAAAACATTAAAAACTGGAAAAGGAAAAATTATGATGTTCATAATATACTCGGTTTCTATGCCTCCTTCTTCGCTTTAATTATTGCCATTGCTGGGTTGTTTTTATCTTTTAGAGTGTTAGGAACGTATACCTATACGTTATTCAATGGAGGCGATTCTACTTATCCAAGTTTTGAACATTATAAAACCACGGCACCCGAATCAATGGAAACCCCTGAAACCATTGAACAGATTATTGGAAAGGTGAGAGAATTATACCCTAAAGCCCATTCTTTTGGATTAGACCTTGAGGATCATGAGGAGGCTGATCACCATCATGATAACTTAAGTGTCTATGTGAAAGGAGGTCCATTTACTTATCACGATACCCATTTATTAATTTTCGATGATCATTCGGGTGAGTTACTATTTAATCGCCCCTACAAAGATCAGTCGTTTGCAGAGAAGGCCGTTGGAATTGATTATGACCTCCATGTAGGCTCTTATTTCGGGATGACAGGAAAAATCATTGGTTTTTTTATGAGCCTGATCTGCGCTTCACTCCCTATATCAGGATTTCTGATCTGGATGGGTCGAAAAAAGAAAAAGAAACAAACTCCACCAAAATTAACGGCATGAAAATACAATTACTAATTGCCTTTTCGGCAATTTCAATCTATAGTTATGGACAAACAGCGGAAGAAAGTGATTCTTTAGATATGAATCTTTCGGATGTTCGTTTAAACGAAGTATTTATTCAATCGAAAAAACCTTTGTTTATTCAGAAATCAGATAAATTAATTTTTAACGTAGAACAAAGTATCCTTTCAGATGGAACGAATGTTCTAGATGTCTTAAGTAGAGCACCTGGTGTCGTCGTAGGGCATGATGGAGAGCTGTCGGTTCGAGGTAAAAAAGGAGTCAGTGTAATGATTAATGGCAAGTTGACACATTTATCACAAAAAGAACTAGCCAATGTCTTAAAATCCACTTCTTCTGCATCATTGAAACAAATAGAAGTAATAACAAATCCTTCTGCTCAATATGATGCTGCAGGAAATGCAGGAATTATAAATATTGTATTGAAAAAATCAACCACGGAAGGATTAAGCGGGAATATTTTTACAAACGCAGGTAGAAGCCGAAAAAACCGAATGAGTTCAGGTGCAAACTTTAGCTATACCAAAAATCGCCTAAGTTTATTTGGTGATTATACCTATACTTTTCGGGGGGAAGAGGAACAAAAGATATTTACGCAAAATGCATTCGATTCAAATGGTGTATTAGCGAAAAGAGTTATTCAAAGCGGAAAGACCAATGAGCCTTTAACATCTAATAATTTTAAACTGGGATTGGATTATGCATTCAGTACATCAACTTCTTTAGGTGCCTCATTGGATGCCAAAATTGGACGTTATCAAAATGACCATGGTGGAAGTAATCAATCTTTTTCGAATCAGCTCGTGTTACTTAGTCATGCTATCACAAGTAATAACGACAAAGAATCGTGGAAGGACTATACTTTAAATGTCAATGGGCGCCATGTTTTTAACGATAAAGGAACTGTTTTAACCGTCGACGCAAGCTATGAAGCCTCTTCTTTTAAATCAAATCAGTTTCAAACTACTCGGTATTTAGTTGAAGATCCTTTGATAGAACCTGGTGATCTAGATCGAAGAGGCTATATCCCATCGAAGTTGAAAGTCTTTGACGGGAAAATGGATTTAATACTTCCTATAAATGAACAACAAACGTTAGATTTAGGATGGAAATCAAGTGTTAAAAGCAATGATAATCCTACCGTTTATGAATCTTTAGATCAACCTCATTGGGTCATCGATACCAAGGCCACGAATCATTTTCAGTTCGATGAACAAATTCATGCTGCTTATGCGAATTACGCCTTGAATTGGGATCGATTAACCGTTCAAGCAGGTGTAAGAATGGAATACACTTCTATGAGTGGTGAGCAACAAGTGACCTTAGAGAAGAACACAGCCGATTATGTAAAATGGTTTCCCAGTGCTTCGGTTAAATATACCTTTCCTAATAAGCAAGCAATTCACGCATCGTATAGTAAACGGATTAATCGACCAAGTCATTTCGATTTAAATCCTTTCCGTTTTTACGATGATGCCTTCAATTATTGGCAAGGAAACCCTCAATTGAAACCAGAGGTTACACATGCCACAGAAATAGGCTTTGCCCTTTCGAACCGATTAATGGCTACCCTTTACTACAACCAGACCCATGATGTAATGACGGAAGTATTTAGGTATTTTCCTACAGAACAGTTAACCGTCACAACCCAAGAAAATTTAGCGAAATCAACTACGTATGGGTTAAACTTAACAGCGTCGTTTTCCCCTTACAAATGGTGGACCATCAATGCACTAGGAAATGTTTTCGAGAATCGATTTAAAGGTGATTATGATCAAGTGGACGTCCATTCAGCACAATGGACAGTTAATGTGAGTGCGCAAAATGCTTTTCAGTTTAAAAACAATTGGCAGGCGGAAGCGAATGCCCAATTCAACGGAAAATCGTCTATGGGACTTTTTGAGCGCGAGGCCTATTTTGATTTAACACTGGGCTTGTCGAAACAATTCTTCCAAAAGAAGGCGTCCATTAAGTTAGCCGCAACAGATGTGTTAAATACCCGAGACTATACCATCACTTCTTCAGCCAAAGCCATCCAGATGAAAAGGGATTATAAACTGGATAGCCGTGCAATTACCCTATCGTTAAGTTATCGCTTTGATCGAAAATAAAACCAACTAACGCATAAATACTATAAAAAATTAATTCATGAAAAAGAATAAACTCATCTTCTTTGCTTTGTGTATAAGTGGTGTTCTCTCCGCTCAATTAACCCCAGGGGCTTTGCAGGGAAAGATTGTCGACAAAAATAGGCAAGCCATTGAACAGGTTACCATCACGATTTTAGAAAGTAATCAACAGGTAATAACCAATGAATTGGGCCTTTTTAAAATAGGATTAACGCCTGGAAAATACACACTTTTAATCAGTTCCGTAGGTTTTGTAGATCAAGAAGTGGAAGTAGAAATAACGGGTGAAGGTCTAACAAAAGACTTTTTGTTAACCCACGAAGTTCTAGAACTCAAGGAAGCGGCTGTTTTTGGTAAGAATAACAATCAGAAACTAAAAGAATCGGCTTATTCTGTAGATGTGATTGATACCCAAAAACTGGCAAGTGTATCATCGGATGTCAACCAATTATTAAATCGTACTTCAGGGATTCGAATTCGAGAAAATGGTGGCTTGGGTTCTAAATTTAATTTCTCTTTGAACGGATTCGATGGGAATCAAATTCGTTTTTTTGTCGACGGAGTACCCATGGATAATATGGGAACGTCTTTTCAACTCAACAATATCCCGGTCAACTTAATCGATCATATTGAAGTTTATAAAGGGGTTGTCCCTATAGAACTCGGTGGTGATGCATTAGGCGGAGCCGTTAATATTATTACAACATCTCGTAAAAAATTCTATGTCGATGCTTCAACATCCTATGGCTCATTCCATACGCTGAAATCATCTGTAAATACAGGGTATACAACTAATTCTGGAGTGAAATTTTCAGCTAGTTTATTTCAGAACTATTCAAAGAATAATTATTGGGTAGACGCCGAAGTGGCAAATTTATCGACAGGAGAATATATTCCGACTCGTGTAAGACGCTTCCATGATCGTTATCAAAATGAAACCGCTATCGTTAAGGCTGGTTTGGTAGACAAATCTTTTGCCGATGAATTAATGGTTGGTTTAGTCTTAGGACAAAATAAAGCCGATATACAAACCGGAAACCGAATGTTCGACGTGTATGGTGGTCGTAAACGCAAAGGAAATACGGTTATGCCAACGCTAAGCTACAGCAAGAAAAATATGTTTGTCGATGGATTAACCCTTCGAGTAAACGCTAATTATAACTTAGGCGAAGAACAAGCTATTGATACCTTACACCGTCAATACAACTGGCTGGGCGAATACATAGAATTTCCTGGTACGGGTGGTGAGCGTAATCGAACATTTTATAAGTTTAAAAATAACAATGGGATGGTGACTACAAATTTAGCCTATCAACTAAATAAGCAGCATACTCTATCGATTAATCATACCTTTAACACCTTTAACCGTAAAGGAAAAGATCGATTAGACCCGACTAATTTAGCCAATGACCTTCCTTTAAAATCAACCAAAAACATTGTTGCACTTAATTATCAGTACACCCATAATAACCACTGGAATATACTCGGTTTTATTAAAAACTATAGCCAAAATAGCACGTCTCGCGATGTGTATAACGAGCTCTATTTTACGCAGAAAAATCACACCAATCATACAGGTTATGGGCTAGCATCCACTTACTATGTATTGCCTTTGCTTCAATTAAAAGCATCGTTCGAAAAAACATACCGTTTACCTGATAATGAAGAAATGTTTGGCGATGAAATTAACTTAGCCTCTAATTACAACTTAAGACCAGAGTCGAGCAATAACTTTAATTTGGGGGCTTTTTATCAATTTACCCTTCAAGAAGACCATCATTTCGGATTAGAAAGTAACTTTTTTTATCGTTCAACCAAAGATTATATTCGGGCAAGTACAAATACATCAGGTGGCGCGGCTAGTCAGCAGATGGTGAATTTACGCGATGTTCAAACCACTTCCATCGATGCCCAATTGAAGTATACCTATAAGAATTTAATTCACATAGGAATTAACGCGACGTATCAACACCTTATGAACACGTCTAAGTTCGAAGGTGAAAGTACAGAAGTAAGTGCCGTCTATAAAGACCGTATTCCTAATATCCCCTACGTTTATGGCAATGGACATATCGGACTTCACATCGATAACGTTATAAAAACAGGAAATGCATTACAGCTAGATTATAATTTAATGTACGTCCATGAATACTACTTGAAATGGCCAAGTCATGGTGCTAAAAACACCAAAGATATTGTACCCGAGCAGTTTGTTCAAGATATATCATTGTTGTATAGTTTAAAAAACGGTAAATATAACGTGGCGTTTGAAGTAAGAAACTTAGCGGATGCCAAGTTATATGACAATTTTAGTCTCCAAAAACCAAGTCGTTCATTCAATGTTAAATTTAGATATTATTTATAATTCCTTTTCCATGAAATCATTTCAATTATTCACCTTCCTCTTGGCTTTTTTTTCTGTCCTATCTTGTTCTGAAGATGATACTTCTTTCGATCCTGAAAACGATGGTCCTGCTGAGAGCAAATACGTTTTTGTGGCTCAATCCATCGGTTCAGAAGGAATTGAAACCTCCAATTATATTATTGCAGCCAAAGACATTACCCAAGGCGAATTATCCATTAAGAACGGAATAGAAACCGATGCCTATTCCTTTTTCACACAAAATAATACGTTGTTTGCTTCGGTATACGGAACCGGTGGTGCAGGACAAGGTCCAATTACGCCTTATCGCTTACAAAGCGATGGTGGAATATATAAAGTAGGCTATAAATTAAATGCGTTAACCGTTGCTGTTCATGGAAACTTTAATGAAAGTGAAGTGGTTTGCGGAAGTTTTAGCGGTCAATTATACAGGTTAGATGCCGTTAATTTAAAAATTGCTGGTCGAGGTCAGCTCGATTTTAAGAAACTGGAAATCAACAACGAAAAACCTGAATGGCATGGGATTTTTCAAGTAGGTCAAGACAAAATGTTTGTCCCTTATTCCATGGGTTTAGATAACGGTGATAGTAAGCTAAGAGACAGTACTTGGATTGCCGTGGTTAATTATCCCGAACTAACGCTCAAGAAAGTAATTAGTGACGGCCGTACGGGTACTGTAGGTGCTTGGTTTGGCCAACAAGGTGTTCAACAGGTTGCCGATGGCGATACCTACGTCTTTTCAACAGCCGAAAAGTCGAAGAATCCATCAGCGATTATTCGTATAAACAAAGACCAAGAAGAATTCGATCAAAGTTATTTTTTCGACGTCGAAAAAGCGACTAACGGTCACAAGCTTTCTCGTGCAGAATACATTGGCGGTACAACCTTCTTAGTTTCTTTTTTCACAGATAAGCAAATCGAAAACACCTGGGACGGAGAAACCCGATTAGCGATTGTGGATGTAAAAACGCAGAAAATTCAATGGGTAAAAGGTCTACCAGATCACCCACAGATGTGGTATCGACAAAAAGTATATGTCGAAAAAGATCAACAAACCATTCACTATGTCTTTAAAGATTTAGCAATGAGCAATACATTCCACGTCTTTGCTATTGACGCTAAAACGGCTCAGGCAACCAAAGGAATTACCATTAAAAACGTTCAAAATGTAACCGCTATCACCAAATTAGATGTCTTTAAAAATTAGACCCCGAGTGAGGAGGAGGTTATAGATACAAAAAAGCACGTCCAATGGACGTGCTTTTTTGTATCTATAAAGAATTTATTTTCCTTTCTTTCTCGCTTTTGCTTTCTGCTTTTGTTGACCTCTATTAATGGTCTTCGTCTTCGGTGGCTTACGTTTGGTAGGTCCTCCTAAATTGACTTTCTTATTCTTCTCTTTTTTCTCATGGAAAGCTGCACCACGTTCAACAATTTCTATCTGAACAGGGTTTTTCATCTTAATCACGTCCTTCTCAAACTCCATTTTAACAGGGTTTACAATCACATCATCTACCGGAAAAGCTCTACTATCAATTTCTCTTTCCATTAAAGCCTCTATCTCCGTTAAGAAATATTCTTCTTTCGCGGTATAATACGAAATCGCAATCCCTTTCTTGTCTGCTCTACCCGTTCTACCAATTCGGTGAATATACTGCTCAGGAACCTCCGGAATCTCAAAGTTAATCACATGAGAAACATCCGGTATATCTAACCCTCTGGCCATAATATCGGTGGTTACAATTCCTCTTAACTCATTATTAGAAAAGCTCTTCATGGTTCTTAAACGGAAGTTTTGCGACTTATTCGAATGAATAACGCCAAACTCGCCCGGAAAAGACTCCTCAATTCGATTGAAAATTAAATCAGCATGCTTCTTATTGTTCGCGAAAATTAAAATTTTCTCCAAATCCTTTTCTGTTTCCAATTGGTGAATCAGTAAATTTAATTTGGTATTAAAATTCTCAACATCAATCGCAATTTGCTCAATCTTCTCTAAAGGTGTACCCGATTTTGCTAACGAAATCTCCAGCGGATTTTTAAAATACTCATTCAACATATCATCTACCTGATCGGTCATCGTTGCCGAAAACAAAATGTTCTGACGGCGATCACTAATCATGGTAAACAAATGCGTTAGCTGAGATTTAAAACCTAAACTAAGCATTTCATCAAACTCATCAACCACCAATTTTTTCATGTCTTTAAAAGACAAAACATTGTCAATCGCCAAATCTAACACACGACCAGGCGTACCCACTAAAATATCTAGACCCTGGTAAATAGCAGCCTTCTGAGACTTAATATTTACACCACCATAAATACCCAATACACGTACATTAATAAATTCAGTTAAATCACAGACAATATCTGTCACCTGAACCACTAATTCTCGGGTCGGTACAAGAATAACAATCTTGGGTTGATCCGTTTTCGAGTATTGGTAGGTTTTTATAATCGGCAGGAGATAAGCCAACGTTTTTCCTGTACCAGTTTGGGCAATTCCCATAACGTCTTTCCCCGAAAGAATCGGTTTAAACGATTTAATCTGAATAGGTGTTGGCGTTGTAATAGCGAGCTTTTCTAAAGCCGTATTTAATTGTTTGGGTAATTCGAAATCAGCAAATGTAGCTTCCATGCTGCAAAGATAGGTTTTCTATTTTTATTTATTTCTATAGCTCTTCGCTTTTAGTAATTCCTAGGTCACAATTAACATCAATTGCGCTACCAAGCCTTTTAATTCGACTGTCTAAGTGCATTGTTCTATTTATGGGGCGGCCGCTACGCGCCGGGCTATGCGCTCTATCTTTGCTGCAAGAGCATGTCGATGAGTTGTAACAGAAGGTGGCAGCAAAGGATGCCGCTGCTATCCCTGCCGCAGCACTCCCTGCTAAACGTGTTCGATTCCGAACACGTTTAGCAGGGAGCGTTTAAGAAGGTTTAAAAAGGTTTATATAGTTTAAAGTTTAAAAAACGGTTTAAGGTTTAATTTTCTAAAATCTAAAATCTAAAATCTAACATCTAACTACTAATATCTAAAGACTAAAGACTAAAGACGGGCGAATTGCGATTCGCCCCTACGCACTAACATCTAATTACTCATATCTAACTACTAATTACTAACAATGGGCGAATTGCAATTCGCCCCTACTAACTTCGGTCCACAAAAAAAGCTCTTCGAAAAGAGCTTTTTTTTAATTTGATTCGTTGTAAAGTGTATTATGATCCTTGTCTAAGAAATTAAATTGCAAATATTTATATGCATCTCTAGGAACAATCTTTATCCACTTTTTATGCTTCAATAACCATTTCATCTGAATGCTTGGCAATCCATGTTGTAAATAAGCGGCTACAAAAGGGTGTACATGTAGCGACATATTTTTCAAGTTTTTGTCTTTGCGATCGAGGATATTCAAGAGCACTTGTTCAATTTTATCAATTGTAACAATCGGTGCTTCTACTTCATTCGATTCTTGGTTGGGATTGGCTTCAGTGGTCACAAAATTAATTTCTGGACGAACGCGTTGGCGTGTTATCTGAATTAATCCAAATTTACTTGGGGGTAAAATCTTATGCTTTGCTTTATCTTTCGCCATTTCTACTTTTAGGTGCTCAAACAACTCTTTCTTGTGTTCGGCATCGGTCATATCAATGAAATCCACAACAACAATTCCTCCCATATCACGAAGTTTTAATTGTCTAGCAATTTCAGAGGCTGCAATTTTATTGACAGCAAAAGCAGAATCTTCTTGGTTTTTAGAGTTTCTAGAAATATTTCCAGAATTCACATCCACCACGTGTAACGCTTCGGTGTGTTCAATAACCAAATAGGCTCCTTTAGATTGAGGAATGGTAACGGTTTTACCAAACGCTTGTTTGATTTGTCGTTCAACATTAAATTTCTCAAAGATAGGAACATGTGGGTCGTCGTATTCTCTAACCAAGTTTATTTTCTCGGGTGCAATCACCTCTAGGTATTCGCGCATTTCGTCGGCCAGTTCAGGCTCATCCACCGAGATTTTCACAAATTCATCGTTAAAATTATCTCGTAAAATCGATGACGCTCTATCCATCTCACTTAAGATTTTAGAAGGCGCTTTCTTTTTCTGAAGATTTTTAAAAATTTGTGACCATTTGTTCAATAAATAGGCTAAATCGGCTTGTAATTCTTCGGTTTTCTTCTTTTCAGCTACCGTTCTAATAATTACGCCAAACCCCTCAGGAGTTAGACCTTCTAGGATATCAATTAAACGCTCACGCTCTGGTTTTGATTTGATCTTTTGTGAAATCGAAATACGGTCAGAAAAAGGGACTAAAACTAAATAACGCCCTGCAATTGAAATTTCAGAAGTTATTCGGGGACCTTTGGTGTGAATGGGTTCTTTGGTGATTTGTACAAGCACTGTATCGCCTGGTGCAAAAATTTCAGACATAACACCGTCTTTGTCGATGTCAGCTTCTTTCCTGAAATTCTTCAGTTTGGCCGTTTTATACGTTCCGTTGCCAACAATCTTGTTGTATACATTGGATGATCGTATTTGCGGACCTAGGTCGTGATAATGCAAAAATGCATCTTTCGAGTAGCCTATATCTACAAATGTAGCATTTAAGCTTGGCGCTAATTTTTTGATTTTTCCCAAGTAAATATCACCTACAGCAAATCCTTCGTTCACACTGTCTTGATGGAACTCCATTAAGCGCCCATCGTCTAAGACTGCGATGCGTACTTGCTCAGCTAAAGCTGATATTACTAATTCTTTACTCATCAAAAATTAACAAAAATTTATTTTTACAAAATGATAAAGCACTTTTCAAAATCGTGTTGAAAAGTGCTATCTTTAAAAAGATTAAAATAGCAAGTAGCTAAGCTACTTATTATTTTTTCTTTTTGTGTCTGTTAAGACGACGACGTTTTTTTCTCTTGTGTGTCGCTACCTTATGTCTTTTACGTTTTTTTCCGCTTGGCATTGTACAATTATTTAATTTATTATTTTATTTGATTTACTTCACTTGTTTTAACATCCTCAATGAAAGATTTCGCTGGTTTGAATGTTGGTACATTGTGTGCTGGGATAATGATTGATGTCCCTTTGGTAATATTTCTACCCGTTTTTTCTGCTCTAGTTTTGATAGTAAAAGAACCAAATCCTCTCAAGTACACATTCTCTCCTTCCACTAAAGATTTAATTACCTCCTCCATAAACGATTCCACTACGCGTTGAGTATCGCTTTTTTCAAGTCCTAATTTACTTGAAATGTTGTTTACTATTTCTGCCTTTGTCATAATTCCTCTTATTATTCTTAAATTTGAAAGCGGCTGCAAATATAAAAAATGTATCCCAACAAAAAAAGTAAATAACAGTTTTTATGAACTTCAACTCCCTGATTTTAGCATATTTTGACGAAAATAAAAGAGATTTACCTTGGCGAGCCACCAATGACCCTTTTAAGATCTGGTTATCCGAAATCATACTTCAACAGACAAGGGTTGACCAAGGTATGAAATTTTATCATGATTTTACGTGTGAATTTGAAACTATTTTTGATCTCGCTGCTGCAGACGAACAAAAAGTGCTGCGTTTATGGCAAGGCCTTGGTTATTATTCTCGTGCACGTAATCTTCATGCTACTGCAATGCATCTTGCACAAGAATGTAACGGGATTTTCCCCACCGATTTCGCCGAATTAAAAAAATTAAAAGGGATAGGCGATTATACCGCCGCCGCCATTGCGTCTATCGCTTTTCAACAAGCCGTTCCTGCTGTTGATGGAAATATGTACCGCGTTTTTTCTCGGTATTTTAATATCGAAAATGACTTAAGCGCTTCCGCTACCAAAAAAATATTTTGGGATATAGGCATGGAGGTAATCGATCCTAAACGTCCGGGCGATTTTAATCAAGCGATTATGGACTTAGGTGCAACTATTTGTACACCTAAAAATTTCCAATGCGACCGTTGCCCATTGAACGAGTCCTGTGAAGCCTTGCGATTGAATAAAGTGGCAACACTACCTATTAAAACCAAGAAAACCAAAGTGAGCAATCGCTTTTTTCACTTTATTATTATGGAAGATCAGCAACGGGTGATCTTATCCAAGCGAACGGGAAAAGATGTCTGGCAAAACCTCTACACATTTCCGCTGATTGAAACCGAAACCGATCTTCTAGATCACGGTTGGGTGATCGACAAGCAGTTGGATGCAGCGCTATCCTTCGTGTCGGAAGAAAAACATATTTTATCTCACCAAAATTTATTCATCAAATTCTGGGAGTTACCCTTAAAGGAAGAAGAATTAATCGATTTATCAACTCTTGAGAATAATCTTTTTGTCGACTTGGATTCCTTGGATGAATTTCCTTTTCCAAAACCCATTGAAAAAATTATAAATTCAAAATATTTCGATTAATTTTGTATATTAAAGCCTTCAAAACCAAATGAACGATGAACGGAACGACGAACAAAGTATTATTAATTGGTAACTTAGGCGATGATGTTAAATTACACAATTTCGATGAACAAAATTGCATCGGACGTTTTCCGATTGCGACCACCGAATCCTATATCGCCCGAACAGGAGAACGGATTACAGAAACCGAATGGCACAATGTGGTTACCCGCAATAAACTAGCCGAACTCTGTGATCGTTACTTAAAAAAAGGAGATAAGGTCTTTGTAGAAGGACGCATCAAAACAAGAAAATGGGAAGATGATAATGGCCAAATGAGGTATACCACCGAAATAGTGGCCAATTCCATCGAATTTTTAACGCCGAAATCAGAGAGTGAGCAACGTTCTGCAACCTCCGATTCGTCGACCAAAGAACAAAAAACAACGGATACCGATAAAAAGGATACAACGGACGATCCTTTTCTGGATACAGGAGAAGATGATCTTCCATTTTAGTTAAATAAATAATGAGAATTTTTTTTCAATTGAAAAACACACTTTGCAAAACCCTTACAATAGCATTAGGAATTAGTGCTATTTTTTTTATGTCTTGTAATCAAAATCAAGACATCGCAAAACCGCTAGGAGACGTTCGTTTAGAATATCCTACGCCTGTTTATAAAACCTTTAAGGAGTCGGCTCCTTATCGCTTGCTCTATTCTAATTTCGCACAGATAAAACCCGGTAAACAACCCAATTGGTTTGTTATTCATTACCCCAAGATGAAAGCCAATATTTACTTGACCTATATTCCGGTTCATTCCAAGGCCGATTTAGTTGTCCAAATCAAAGAAAGTGAGCGATTTGTGCAAGAACAAACGGTAAAGGCTAGTTTTATTTCTCCACAAACGTTTGAGTTTCCTGACAAAAAAGTGTTTGGTACAATGTATGAATTAGGGGGAGAGTCTGCTATTAACTTTAAATTTCATGCCACCGATAGCCTTCGGCATTTTTTAACGGGATCTGTCTACTTTTCAACAAATCCCAAACCCGATTCACTAGCCCCAGCTGTGAATTATCTTAAAAATGATGTTAAAAAATTAATTGAAACAATAGAATGGGTAAAATAAACAAATTTAAAAGCGAAAATAAAGTAAGTTTGTAGACATTTTTTAAAATGATAAATAAAATACTATGTTGATACAAATAGGCATGTTAATGCTAAGTTTAATGTTGTTAGTGATGTTGCACGAAATGGGCCATTACTTTACAGCACGTTGGTTTGGAGTTCGTGTGGAGCGTTTTTTCTGTTTTTTCGATGTCAAATTTGCCATTTGGAAAAAGAAAATTGGCGACACCACCTATGGAATTGGATGGTTACCACTTGGAGGTTATGTGAAGTTGTCAGGTATGATCGACGAAAGCATGGATACCGAACAAATGAAAAGCGAGCCGAAACCCTATGAATTTAGAACAAAACCAGCTTGGCAGCGTCTAATTATTATGTTGGGAGGTATTATTGTGAATATCGTTTTAGCCATGATTATCTACAGTGTACTTCTGATTAAGAATGGTGAAAGCTTTGTCGATGTAGATAAAATGCAATATGGAATCGAGGTTGATTCTACGCAGTTGTCTCTTGGTCTACAAAAAGGCGATATTCCTGTTGGCGTAAATGGTGTTCGATATGCTTCTTTGATGGAAATCAATAAAGAAGCTTTATTAGGTGGCACAACCTTGGATGTTTTACGGGAAGGAAAAGAGGTTTCCTTACCAATCGATGAAAATTTCCGTACCCAAATCTTAGAGTATAAACAAAAGTTCTTTCAACCTTTATACACCTTCGAAGTTCAGGAGGTTGTTAATGAGTCTCCTGCCATGAAAGCGGGTCTTTTGGAAGGAGATCAAATCATTGCTGTCGATGGATTTACCACTATTTTCTTTACCGATTTTCAGAAGAAGCTAGCCGAGTACAAAGGAAAACAAGTTTCTTTAAGTGTGCTTAGAAAAGGGGAGCCTGTTGAATTATCGATTGAAGTGGATAAGGAAGGTAAATTAGGATTTGTTAGTCAGTCACCTTATATACAGACTTTAGAAGGGCGTAAAGAATATTCGGTGGGCGAAGGTCTTTCTGAAGGTATTGTAAAACCCTTTGATGCCATTGCAACGCAAGTAAGAGGAATTAAAACATTGTTCAATGTAAAAGATGGACGTAAACAAGTGGCTGGTCCAATTGGGATGGTTAAACAAATGCCAACCGAATGGAATTGGTTATTCTTTTGGTCGTTTACCGCAATGATTTCTGCTTGGTTAGCATTCATTAACCTATTACCTATTCCAGGTTTAGATGGTGGGCATGCCGTATTTGCTCTTTATGAAATGATTACAGGGAAGAAGCCAAGCGATAAAGTGGTTGAAAAAGCACAGATGGTTGGTATATTTATCATCTTAGGTTTAATGGTCTTTATCTTTGGAAATGATATTGTCAATATGATTTTTAGCTAAAAAATAGAAATAATTTTGTGGGTGTTAAAAATACGATTATATTTGCACCCACAATAAATGAATTCCTCCTTAGCTCAGTTGGTTAGAGCATCTGACTGTTAATCAGAGGGTCCTTGGTTCGAGCCCAAGAGGAGGAGCAAAAAGTCAAGAAAAGACTTTTAAATAAAATTACACCTTATCGGAATTCCTCCTTAGCTCAGTTGGTTAGAGCATCTGACTGTTAATCAGAGGGTCCTTGGTTCGAGCCCAAGAGGAGGAGCTGAAAATCAAAGAGTTACAACGGATGCGTTTGTAGCTCTTTTTTATTTGCACAAAAATTGCACAAAAAACATACAGTTTTTAAGGAAGGTGTTTGTCTAGTGTAACAACTTAAGTAAAATCTTTACAATTTATTTGTTAGATGGGGGTACTTTAAAAATTATTCTCTACAACCAAAAGAATCTCTATAGTAGGTTGCGCAGGTTTAGGGTAAATTTGAGAACAATACTAGAAAAAGCATATAATTTTTATAAAATAAACTGAGTACAATATCTACAATAGAATCAGTGCTACAGAGTAGCCTCCGCAATTAAATCCTCAACTTTTATTTCTAAAGCATCAGCAATTCTTTTCAAAGTTAAAATTGACGTTGAAACCTGAGCACGCTCTATTCGCCCAATTTGATTTTTCGATAATTCACATTCTGTAGCAAGTTTAAACTGTGAAAATCCACGTTTTTCACGTATTACACGTATGTTGTTACCAATGAGTTGAAGATATTTTTCATCTGCTGAATCCACATTTTAAAATTCATCAGATTATTTCTTATCATCGGATACTTATTTGGGGTATTTTTTATTATGTTTGTAAAGTTAAATTTTATGGTTATACGGTTTTACGTAAAATTAAGAAGGGTTTAATCAATAAATTAGCGACAATTGAAAAACAAAATTTATGAGAAAATTTTATTATTTAGCAGTGTTTGGATTGTTTGGATTGAATTATGTGAATGCACAATATCAGTATAGCACACCTGTTCAACCAGATATGAGTCATTTAGGAAATGCAGTTAATACATTACAACAAAAATATAATTATAATACTAAACGGGTACAGAATGCAGTTAATGATATTCATAAACAAGTTGGTAAACTAGATATTAGTTACGATAGAAAACAATATGTTTTAGGAAATTTAAGCAACCGTGTTCAATCAATAAATAGTAAAGGATATGATTATAGTTCAAACAGTGTTACTGAATCGATTATTAACTATTTATATGATACTGTGAAAAAAGATCTAAAATAATTTTTTGATTGAATGAAAACAGGTGAAATTAATATTGACAATTTAGCTTTAATATTTTTTAAAAATGAATAATAATAAATCTACAGAATCAGAATTTTAGATTTCAATAAAAACAATGAAATATATTCATCGAATAATCTAAAATTATATAATAATTGTATAATAGTGGATAAAAATATTTATTATATTGAAAATATCAAAAAAATAGAAATAATTCAAGTATTACCAACTACAGGTGAGATAGTTGCATCTATAATACTTCTTATTATTGGAGTTTTAACTTTTCCAATATATTTCATTGGTACAATTTTTATAATATCTGCAATAGGATTATCAGGAATTTTCGCTGATGAAAGTAAAATAATTATTACAATAGATAATTGTATAGAAATCTATAAAGATAAGACTATACAAACAAAATATGTTATCAAATTAATAAGAGAGGTAATAGAAAGTAATAAAAAATATTATAAATCAATCGATTAAATAATTTAAAAGAAAAAGAGGCAAACTAAACTGCCTCTTTTATTTTTGTATAATTTAGCCCCCAATATTCTTGTTTTAACTGAGGTAGAACGCCACTAGAATACTCACCGAGGTGTTGCCTCATTTTATTGTATAAAATATCACTATAGGCTTCTATTGTCGCAATAGAGTCGTGTATAGTAAACATGGGCATGTCAGGAAACTCTTTAGCAATATTCTTCGTAACAAAGTCCAAAATGCAATCTGATTCGATATGTTGCAATAGCTTTGGAAATTTTTTATACGAATTTTTTCGTTTGGTTGATGATTTTAGTAAAATTAACAACTCACAAAACTTAGGAAATTCTTCGTCAAATCGTTTATACTGCTTGGATTTTCGACTGTTCATTGAATATAAAATCTGCATAAATGCTTGTTTACACGCATCACGTTTAGAATCGAAATATTTAAAATAGTTTCTATGAGTTTCTTTATCGTACGCTTTGACTAAAAATTTGCCAAATTTCATTTTAAAATCTAAAATATCAACCAAAAACTCGTACAGCTTTCCATTAAGAATCAAATCTTTCAGTCTTAAATATTCATCTTGAAACTCTTTACAGTAAAGGGATTGTATGATTCTGTCCGACATAATACCTTTATTAGAACTATAAATTCTTCTAAATATCCTCCTAATCCTATCCTCTTCAAATCTCTCTAAGAAAACAATCAGAAAATACGGCTGAGAATTTTTGACGTCGTAGGATACTAAATCCCAGCCATCGTAGGTAATGAACTGTCTTAGCTTGCTCGGAAAATTGGTCAGGTTAGTATGTAGTCTGTTATCGGACGAAATATCACGACTTGCTCGAAAATACCCTTTATCTAAATCTATTAACGACATTCTATAATTTAACGCTTTTAGAGCGAATTTTTCATATTCTTTACGACTGTTCTGTGTTTCTACAATGCTAAAGGAGCTGTAGAAATAGTTGTAATAATCGACTTCTAAGTTATTGTTAAGCCACTTAGTTAAATGACTACAATTATTAGGCACAACTGAATAGTATTTTGGCTTCATGGCAATTTCTATCTCGTGAATATCGTCAGAGCCTATCTCAAACAATTCATATTTAACTCGATATGCATTGCACTTTTTGAGTGTGGTCGAGTAATTTTTCTTTTCAATAGCTTCAATGTTAATTAAATAATCAATATATTTTACATAATTTCTTATGTAATATTTCAGTTCGTCCGAAGGTATTTCAACAAAATCTACATTTTTTTTAGAAAGTTTGTATTCTATTTTGCTTGCCAACAATAACAAGTCATCCCAGTTCAGATGGGAAGGGAACGAAATTTTGTTGTTTTCCAAAAACTGAAATAATGGTCCAGTAATACAGATTTTCCAGCCAAATTTATTATTGAATTTAGAATAAACTTTTTGCATCTTGGTAGCGTATTAAATTCGACAATGTTTCAGATTCAATCTCGTATTTGGATTTATACGTGTTTCTTTGCAAAAAATCTTTTACATTTTTCTTTGTATAAAAGCATTTTCCTGCCGCTTTAGAATACGTAATTTCTCTGTTATTGTTTAAGTTATACAACGTTTTCTTCGAAATGCCCAAAATTTCGGCCGTTTGTTCTGCTGTGTAATAAGTTTCATCATCACTTTTTAAATTTTTCATTCCGTCAATTTCTGTTAGAACCTCTTTTTTGAAGTTCGTTAACCAAGTTTCAATTTGATTGAACGCATGGTTATTAATAATAATATTCTCCATCATAAAATGAATTATACCGCAAATTATAATGAAGAAACTCGCAAACAAAAAGGATTAAAATTGGTTTAATGTGCTTCTAAGAAAAAGCTTGTTGATAGTGAAGTTTAAGATAATTTGAATAAAATTTTAATATCCTTTTACGTACCTAAATTATTTGTAAAAACCAACGCCAATACAAATCACAACTGATATATTTTTTAGAAGAAAAAGCTTGTTCAAATTGTACTTGTTTGGAAATTGATAAATTTGAAAGAGGCTGTATCTGTGAATCAATATCTTTTGGGCGATATTGTCTATTTTTTAAATACTTCTTCTCTGCTTGTTTAGCTAAAAATACTTTATCCCAAATCGTGCTGTACTTCTTGTGGTTAAGAATTTTCTTGATCTTGCTTGGAGTGCATCCAATACAATGTAAATGTAAAACTGAAAGCCAAAGATTTATTTTAAGATTGCTGTTGTGCATTATATTACAAAATGATTTTACTGATTTTCTTTTGTTGCAAGATTTGCATTCGAAAACCTGTTTGTCGTTTTTCCAATAATAATTCGTAGAACCACAATTGCATAGGTATAAATTATTTTTAATAATTAATTCTTTCAGTTCATTTATGCAATCAAGCTCTTGAGGAATGATAAATTTACTTTCATTAAATGCTAATTTTATCATAAGAAATCAGAAATAATATTACTCAACTGTTTTTTATTTTCCTCGTCAAAACCATCCAAATAAGCTTTGGTTGTCTTTACATCTGTGTGTCCTAAAGATTCACTAATTAACTCTATCGAAGCGCCACTATTCAATGCAATTGTAGAGAAACTATGTCTTGCCCAATAAGTAGAAATCACTTCTGGAATTCCAATTTCTTTTGCAAGACATTTTAAATGTTGATTTATTTTACGAATAAAACCTTCTATTTTATTAATCTTAACTTCTTCATTATCTGTGTTTTCTAAAATGGGGAACAAAAAATCATCTCGTTTTGAATCTTGATTACGATATTTTTCAATTATAGCCAAAATCTTGAGATTTAATGCAATTTCTATTTTTGATAAACTTTGTTTATTTGCGTTTACAGTTTTGTTTCTGTAAAAAGATAATTTCATTTGCTCTGCATCAATATCTTTGAACTTTAAACGCAGTATATCACTTATATTCATACCATTGCATAAATACGACAACATCCAAAAATCTTTGGCTCGGTGTTGATGTATATTTGTGGGGGTAGAATTATAAAGAGTTTTAACATCTTTAACTGATAAAGCTTTTTTAACCTTTTTTGTACTTGGTATCTGATACAATTGTCCACTCCCAAATGGATAATATTTTTTGAACTGAGGATTATCATTAAGAATGATGTTGATAATAGCACGTAGACTTCGCAAGTAAATACCTACTGTAGAATATGATTTTTCATTTGATAGCATATAATTTTCGTACTTTTTAAGCCAATCTATTGTGATAGAAATTACATGTAATTTTGAAACGGATTCTGGACTTTTAGGGTTGATAAACTTACAAATTGACTTTAGGCTTGATTCATAAGATTTGGCAGTTTTAATTTGGTCATCCTTATGTAGCTTATTAATTTTTGTCTGATAGACTTCGATAATATTGCATGTGTCTTTTGATTTGGAATAGAAATTCTGCTTAAAATCCTCGAATCTAAAAGGATTTAACTTTAGTGCAACTTCATTTGCTTTTGCATTAATTGCATCAATTGCAATCTTTTCTGCTTGTAATTTTTTAGGAATTTTAGAGGATGTTAAACAATCAAATTCAATTTTTGAAAACTCTTTACCGATAGAAAAAAACATAGCTTTCTTTTCAATAAGACTGTAAGCCCTCAGTTTTAGAGGAAATTTTCCTGTTTTTGTAGCTCTACGTTCATCCAAATAAAAAGTAATCTTAAAATCCATAAATACTAAATTAATGTTAAAACAAATGTAATGCAAAAGTCTTTAAATTTGCATTATTTTTGCATTATATTTTGGGGTTTTTTAAGGAAGTAAAATGACTTATAAGGAAATATGACACTAAAATCTACTGTTAATGAGGGGTATATGAATTATCTGTGCTAACTAAGGAAGTGTTGATATTGTTTACCCTCTTTCTGTTAATCAGAGGGTCCTTGGTTCGAGCCCAAGAGGAGGAGCAAAAAAAGACTAACTTAGGTTAGTCTTTTTTGTTTTCCAGTAACCAGCTTTTAGCAAGCTGATAGGCTGAATCGTTATTTTTATAATCCAAGGGTTTTTCTTTTAGTTCACAAGTGAGTTGTTGAGTAACTAAATCAATGACATAGGTCTTCGCTTGTTTTAGTTGTTGCTCTTTGCGTGTTGTGAAATAATAATTATTGTTTTGGATTAAGGCAAAATAATCATTGACCATTTCCCATAACTCCGCAATTCCTTTTTCCTTAAGAGCCGATCCTATCAGGATCTTTCTCTTCCACTGTGACCCCTTTGTTGGTAAAAATTGCAACGATCGAACAATATCCATTTTTGCATCCTTCACCAACTTCTCGTCAAATGTATCGGCTTTGTTTACAAATATTAAATCGGCCATTTCCATAATGCCGCGTTTAATGCCTTGAAGATCGTCTCCAGAACCCGGCAGTTGTAGAAATAAAAAAAGGTCGCTTATGTTGTGCACTAACGTTTCCGATTGCCCTACACCCACAGTCTCAATTAAAATCGTATCAAAGCCAGCGGCTTCACACAAGAGGATGGCCTCATAGGTTCTCGAAGTTACTCCACCCAATGAACCGCGTGAGGCGGTTGGTCGAATGTAGGCAGCTTCGTTTCTTGCTAAATCTTCCATGCGGGTTTTATCGCCTAAAATACTTCCTTTAGAGAGTGAGCTACTAGGGTCTATGGCTAAGATAGCAACCCGATGCCCTTTTGTTGTTATATAGTTGCCTAAAGCTTCTATAAAGGTGCTTTTCCCTACGCCTGGTACACCTGTGATGGCAATTCGTTTTGAATTGGTTGAGGGGGGAAGGCGTTGAATAATGGCTTGTGCAATCTCTAAGTGTTCGATACGACTACTTTCGGCCAATGTAATTGCTTTCGATAAGGCATATCGGTCGCCTTGAAGTAATTTTTCGGTTAATTGGTCGATATCCTGATGTGTCATGCTTTTTATTTGGCTTTTAAAGATAATGGGAAGAATCCGATTCTCAAAACACCAATTATTCTTGTTTTAATTTTTTGATGTAACTCGAGGGTGATTCACCCACCATTTGGGTGAAAATGGTGCTAAAAGCACTGTGAGAAGCAAATCCTATTTTATCGGCTATTTCACTTATTTTTTTAGTAAGCAAGGCTGGTCTATGGTTAAACTCGCTGAGAAGATATTGAATTCGAAGTTCATTGAGGTAGTTATTGAAGGTTTGTTGCCGTTGAGTTCGAATAATTTCCGAGAGGTATTTGGTATTGGTTCCAAATTTTTCTGCCAGATAGTTCAAAGAGATTTCTTTTTTTAAAAAGTCTTTTTTGTTTTCAAATTCAACGAGTTGCTTTACGATTTTCTGTTCAGTTTTTAACGATATCTTAATCGACGATTCGTAATTTTCTAAACGTTTTTGTTCAATAATAAACGGCTTAGGGTCCGCATCGACTTCTATAAGTGTTTTTACTTCCTCCATAGGGGTAAGGGGGAGCTCTACCTCAGGTTCTACGGTCGAAATTTCTAGGGGGGAATTCTTTTCTCTTTTTCTCTTTATCAGGATATAGGCACTACCAATTAGAAGTAATAGAATGAGTAGGCTAAAGACTAGGTAGGTGGTTGTCATAATGTTGGAAAATGGTAAAAACAAACAATCAGTTAAATAAGGCCTGGGTTTTTAAATGAATAATAGTCTAAAATTAATCAGAAAAAATAACATAAAAAAGTCCTATTGTAAAATAGGACTTTAAGAATATTATTTTTTTTCTGGAGCGCATCCACAACCTTTGGAGCATCCACCATTTTTTCCTGAACCAAAAGAATTTTTAATCATTCGGATTATATACCATACCGCAAAACCAAACATAAAGGCGATAAAAGCATATTGTATATATGGATTTGTCATGATCTATTATTTTAATAAGTGATAAGCTGCAAATGCAGCAATATAAGCTACAGCGGTCATCATTCCTGCTTGGATTAATGTCCACTTCCATGAACCTGTCTCTTTTTTCACAATAGCGATTGTACTCATACATTGCATGGCAAACGCATAAAAAAGAAGCAGTGAAACACCTGAAGCTAGATTATAAGCAGGTTGTCCTGTGTTCTGATTAATTTCAGAGCGCATACGATCTAAGAGTAAGGTTTTGTCATTTTCATCATCTACGTCCACTTCGCCTAAACTGTAGACTGTCGACATCGTCCCAACAAACACTTCACGAGCGGCGAAAGAAGAGATTAGTCCAATCCCTATCTTCCAGTCATACCCTAATGGTTCAACCAATGGTTCAATAACAGAGCCAATTTTCCCGAGGTAAGAATGTTCTAATTTATAAGAAGCCACTTCGTTTGCTAAATCGTCTTCGGATAGATTAGGGTTGTTTGTTTGGACAATAGCTTCGGCTTCCGAATAATGATTCCCTGGGCCAAAACTTCCTAAAACCCATAAGATAATCGAAATGGCAAAAATAATTTTACCTGCTCCAATTAAGAATCCCATGGTTTTTTCCCACACATTAATTCCCACATTTTTCCAATCAGGTAATTTATAGGTCGGCATTTCTAAGATCAGGTAACTCTTGTGCTTGGCTTTTATAACTAAATTAAGGATAAACGCACTCCCTACAGCCCCTATTATTCCCAAAAGGTACATGGCAAATAATACAAGTCCTTGGATGTTAAAGCCCAAGAATTTTTCATCGGGAATCACCAAGGCGATAATCACCAAATAAATGGGAAGTCTCGCGGCACACGTCATAAAAGGGGTTACCAATATCGTTAGTAAACGTTCTTTAGCATTTTCAATATTACGGGCCGACATAATTGCGGGTACTGCACAAGCCACCCCTGAAATTAAAGGAACAACACTTTTACCACTTAATCCAAAGGGTTTTAACCAGCGGTCCATTAAGTAGACCACACGACTCATATAACCGGTTTCTTCCATTAATGAAATAAATAGAAATAGAATCGCAATTTGTGGAACAAAAACCACAATACCTGCAATTCCAGGAATAACAGCGCCACCAATTAATTCGGTAATGGGTCCTTCGGGAAGTACAGATAGAACCAGTTCATTAAATGAATTAAAGCCATCTTCAACAATTCCCATTAAAGATTCTGCCCAAGTGTATACTGCTTGAAACATCACCAATAGAACCAAGAAAAAGGTAACATAACCCCATACAGGGTGAATAAGTATTTTATCTATTTTTTCAGTTAAGGTCTCTTTGTCAACCAAGTTATAGCTTACAATAGCGTTAAGATCGTTGTCTAGTTGAGCATTACGGTCAACTGTTTCTTTTACTTGTAGTCTTCGAGGAATTAGCTGATGCTTTTTTTGAATTTCTTGAAGGGTTGTTTGTTGTTCATCGGTTATAAAACTAACATTCTTTTGTGCTAAATACTGCCAAGCTCTATAATCGTTGGGTAATACAAAAGCCGATTTTACTTCTTGAACGGCCAGTTGATAAGCTGCTGGAATGGCGTAAGAAACGGTTTGTTTTTGATCGATTTTAAAGTGGTGAATCAATTCTTCTATTCCTTCGCTTGTTCGTGCGTTGGTCATTACAATGGATGTATCTAAATAAGCCTCGAGTTTTTTAACATCCAACTCTAACCCTTTACTTAAAAATTCATCGACCATATTAATTACAAAAATCGCTGGTATACCAAGATCCTTCACTTGTTGATAGAGAAGAATTGAGCGTTTTAAATTGCTCGGTTCTCCAACGACAACCGCTAAATCGGGATGATTGGGGTGGGAAGTATCACCTAGTACGCGGTAAACAATTTCTTCATCCAATGAATTGGGGAAAATACTGTAGGTCCCAGGTAAATCAGTAATTAAGAATTTCTTTCCTTCCCTTTCGAAGGTTCCTTCGCGCTTTTCGACGGTTACCCCCGGATAGTTACCTACTTTTTGACGAAGATTGGTTAGTTTGTTAAAAAGAGAGGTTTTACCGACGTTGGGATTCCCAATTAAAGCAATTTTATATGGATTCATTTATTTTAGATTAATCAAGATTTGATCAGCTTCCTTTCTACGTAAAGCCATAATCGATTTATTATTAATAAGACTGATGCAAATAGGACCACCAAAAGGGGCCTTATTTTTTATCTCTAACTCCGTCCCTGGTAAAAAACCCATTTCATAGAATTTTGAAGGGATATCTTCTTCACTAAAGCCTTTAATCACGGCAATAACGCCTTTTTTTAAATCCTTTAAGGTCATATCTTGAATCACGATTTTATATATTTATTGGATTAAAGGCAAAGTTATATAATTTTTAATTAATCCAAATAGAAAATATATCATGAAACAGAAGTCTGAAGTGTAAAAATCAATCAAATGGCGTTGTAGTTTGATAAAAAGTTATTATATTTGCACTCAATTTTATTAAAATAAATTTAATTTTATGTATGCAATTGTAGAAATAGCAGGGCTTCAATACAAAATTGAAAAAGACCAACAATTGTTTGTAAACCGTTTAGCTGGTGAAGCAGGGGATGAATTAAAATTCGACCGTGTTTTATTAACCGACAACGGAGCAATCACAGTAGGCGCCCCAGTTATAGACGGAGTTACGGTAGTAGCTAAAATCGTTGAACATGTGAAAGGTGATAAAGTAATCGTCTTCAAAAAGAAAAGAAGAAAAGGTTACCAAAAATCAAATGGTCACCGCCAACAATTCACTAAAATTGAAGTGGTTTCAATTGGTTAATTGAACTATCAAATTAATTATTAACTCTTAAAAACAAAACGAAATGGCACATAAAAAAGGGGTCGGAAGTTCGAAAAATGGTCGTGAATCACATTCGAAACGTTTAGGTGTTAAAATTTTTGGAGGACAAGCAGCTATCGCTGGTAACATCATCGTTCGTCAAAGAGGTACACAACACCATCCAGGTGATAATGTAGGAATCGGAAAAGATCATACATTATTCGCATTAGTTGACGGTAAAGTCGTTTTTACAAAGAAACGTAATGATCGTTCATTCGTTTCTATTCAACCATTAGATTAATTCTAAGGTTGTTTAGTAAAACACTCAAAAATATAAAGCTCACCAATTTGGTGAGCTTTTTTTATGCTTATAGACGAAGTCTTTTATTCTGTTTCTGGTGTAGCGCCCCAACCTTGCGATCGAAGTGGAACCATTTGTTCGCTACCTGTTGTAATTAAATAGTTTTCTGCTCCTTTATTGGTCACATGACCGATCACCGTTAAGTTCGGATTGGCTTTTATCTTTTCAAAATCCCCTTGGTTAATGGTAAACAATAGCTCAAATTCTTCTCCTCCGCTTAAAGCACAGGTAATCGGGTTGATTTGGAATTCTTCTGCCGTGCGGATGACCGTAGGATCAAGTGGAATTTTCTCTTCATAAATCGTAAACCCAAACCCGCTCTCTTTCGAAAGGTGAATTAATTCGGCCGACAATCCATCAGAAATATCAATCATCGATGTGGGTTGCACCCCCAAATCTTTTAGTAATTGAATAATATCGACACGTGCCTCTGGTTTTAGTTGTCGCTCGATGAGGTAGGCGTAAGGGTCTAAATCGGGTTGATTGTTCGGATTAACTTTGGTTACCTGTGCTTCTCTTTCTAAAACTTGTAAACCTAGAAAAGCAGCACCTAAATCGCCCGAAACAACAATAAGATCGTTTTCTTGTGCGCCCGAACGGTAAGCTAATTGATCTTCTTTGGCAGAACCAATAGCGGTCATGTTTAAAACCAACCCTTGAACAGATGAGGATGTATCCCCTCCAATTAAATCTAAGTTGTATTTTTCGCAGGCATATTTCATTCCGTTGTATAACTCATCGACAGCTTCTAGTGTAAAACGATTAGAAATACCCATAGAAACCATTATCTGTTTTGGAACAGCATTCATAGCACAAATATCGCTAATAGCGGTTACGACAGCTTTATAGCCTAAATGACGGATAGGCATATAGCTCCAGCTAAAATGAACGCCTTCAATTAACAAATCGGTTGAAATAACCGTCTTCTCATTGCCATAATCCACAATAGCAGCATCATCGCCAATTCCGCGAAGGGTGCTGTCGAGTTGAATAGGGAATCCTTCTTTAATTTGTTCGATTAAACCAAACTCGCCGATTTCGGCCAGGCTGGTTTTTGAGTTGGGTTTTTGATCTTCTAATATACTCATAATGATGCGGTAAATGTTGTTGGGTCTATGTTTTTTGGGCGTTGACTTAGGTTTGCTAAATCGGCTTTTGTAAGTACGGTCACCTCTTTTCCGTCGAATGATTTGCGCAGACTCGCTGTGAATTCAGCGGGTGGAGCAATCATTTTTCGCGTGTTTAGATCGAACCAAACACCGAATAATTCTGAATGACACAGGTGAGTCCCGTCTGAACGGTATAAGTTGTGGTTGAAAATATAGAGCATTCCATCGTCTGACATTCCAGCGATTTCAACGGTAATATAAATTTCATCGCCTTCATGTGCTTCTTTAAAAAAAGAAAATTCTTCATGAAGAATAGCTGGACCTAAGGACATTCGTCCCAAGTCGTTCATCGTAATACCAAAATCTCTTAAAAAAGCAATTCTAGCAAAACTTGTGAACTGCATATAGGATGCATTGGCTAAATGTCTATTGGCATCGAGATCGGACCAGCGAACGGTGGTTTTCTGATAATATAGATTTGACATGGTGTATCTAAAGAGTTAAAGCGACAAAGGTAGCGTTTTCTTAAAAGAGTATTAATGGCTTTAATTTCTACTGAGTAAAAAATAGTTTCCTTAATGTAAATCTTTCGTTATGTTTACCTTGGGTTAGAATTAAATTCGTAAATTTAGGTACACGAAAAATAATTAACAGATGACTAAAATATTATTCCCAACAGATTTTTCCGAAACAGCAAACAATGCTTTTTTGTATGCGCTTAGTTTAGCAGAAAGTCAAGATGCAACAGTGTATGTATTGCATGTTTACGAATTGCCTATTATTAATGGTGGTTTAAGCGCTGGTTTAATTCAGAATGTTTACGATAGTGTAAAATTGGGGCGATTTGATAACTTTAAAGATAATATCCCTGCTTTACGAAAGATTGCAGAAGATCATAATTTAGGGCATATTAACATGAAGTTTATGTTGGAAGAAGGGAACTTCCTCTACATTATGCGTGAAACGATTGCTGAAGAGAAAATTGATTATGTGGTGATGGGAACTACCGGTAGTTCGGGCGTAGAAAAAGCTTTATTCGGTTCGAATACCATTAACGCGATTACCTCTTTAAAAGTCCCTATTTTAAGTGTACCCAATCACCTGGAATATAAAGGAATTAAAAACATTGGTTTTACAACCGTATTCGACCAAAAAGATAAAGATGCATTGTATTATTTAACCGAAGTGGCGAATAGACATAAGGCAAAAATTCATTGTATGCATGTTTCAAAAGATGGCAAATACGATTATATTCAATTGAAAGATTGGAAAAACGAATTTCAGGATGAACCGATAAAGTTCGAAATCTATGAGAATAGTGATACCGCCGAAGCTGTTTTGCAATTTATAGAAGATAAAGATTTAGATATTTTAGCCGTTGTTAGCCGCAATAAAGGCTTCTTCGATAAAATATTTACACCCGGGTTTACCAAAAAAATTGCGCACAAAAACAAAGTGCCCTTGTTGGTGTTCCACGAAAAAGAAGCTTAAAACACTATTGACTGGTAGGGGCGAATTGCAATTCGCCCGTCTTTAGTAATTAGATGTTAGATTTTAGAAAATTAAACCTTAAACCATTTTAAACTATATAAACCTTAGACCGTTTTAAACCCCAACGCCTTCAAGTGTTCTGACTAGAACATTTGAAGGCGTTGGTTTTGCGGCAGGGATAGTAGCGGCATCCTTTGCTGCTCCCCGAGTATTAATTTAACCCGCGATGTTGTTGCAGCAAAGATAGAGCGCATAGCCCGGCGCGTAGCGGCCGCCCAAATCTAAAACGCATAAAAAAAGCAGTTATTCCTAACCGCTTATTTTCTATTATAGATTGATAATTAATCCTAAACTACCTCTAGAGCCTGCTTCGATGTAAGCACCGATGCTATCTGAAAATAAATAACGGAAACCTAAGTGGGCACCTAATCCGATACCATCTTTAAAGCCGATATCAATTCCTGGATAAAAGTCCATATTGCTAGGCAGGTTGATTATTTCGCCTAAATGGACGTTTGCACGACCAAAAATATAGAACGAATCGTCGTTGTTTTTGTTGTCGAAGTAGATTTCTGCTCCACCACCAACAGAGAACAGTTCGGTTAATCCATAATCATACATTCCTGTAACTCCCGTTCCATAACCCCATGGCGTTAATCCGATTGATACTTTTTGATCGCCACTTCCGCTATAAGCTTGTTGGGCATTGGTAAAACTAAAAGAGCATAGACAGATTACAGCCGTTAAAATGAATTTTTTCATATTGTAAAGTAAGTTTTATTCTATTGAACGAAATTAACACAATTATCGTACCCATTTTAGCGAAGTTTAACATTTCTAAGGAAGCCGAAAAAAACCTATTTTTGTGGTGTGAAAAAAATTGCCATAATTGGAGGAGGAGCAGCTGGGTATTTCGTTGCAGCCAACATAGGAAAAGAGTTAGGAAGTTCAACCGTTATTTTTGAACAAGCGAATCTTCCTTTACAGAAAGTGCGCGTTTCAGGTGGTGGACGCTGTAATGTGTCGAATGCTTGTTTTGATCCGAATGAGTTGGTGGAGTTTTACCCTCGTGGTAAAAAGGAGCTGCGCAGTGTTTTTAATGCCTTTCAGCCCGGGGATACCATGGGTTGGTTTGAGGATAGAGGGGTTGCTTTGAAAATTGAAGAGGATAACCGAATTTTTCCACAGTCGAATAGTTCAATGACTATTGTGGAGTGTTTAATGAAAGAAGTGGAGAAAAATGGCGTTGAGGTTAATTTTTCCGAAGGCGTTTTAAGTATTAAAAAATCGGGCGAAGGCTTTGAGATTGAAACCAAAAAACAAACCTACTTCTTTGAGAAGGTAATTGTAACCACGGGTAGTACACCGAAATTTTGGAAAAACCTGAAAGCTTTAGGACTGGATATTGTTGAGCCTGTCCCGTCTTTATTTACATTTAATTGCAAGGATCCTCGAATTGAAGGGCTTATGGGTATTTCTTTTGATCAAGCTGAAGTGGCTATTCCGAAAGCAAAATTAGAGGCCGAAGGAGCTCTGTTGATTACGCATTGGGGATTTAGTGGACCAGCGGTATTACGCTTGTCGGCATGGGGCGCGTTGGTGTTGCACAAGGAAGGTTATGGTTTTTCGATAAAGATTAATTTTGTACAACAATCGAAAGAAGAAGTACTTGATCTTTTGTTTTCGAAGAAAATGAACGATGCCAAAAAGCATATCCATAAATACAATCCGTTCGATTTTCCGAAGCGTTTCTGGATCAGTCTATTGAATTATGTAGGCATTAAGGAATCGATGGTGTATGCCGATTTGTCTAAAAAGCATTTAGAACAATTGGCGGGTGAATTAACCGAAGGGGTGTATGCGATAAAAGGAAAAAGTACCTTTAAAGACGAGTTTGTAACGGCAGGAGGAGTCGATTTAAAATCGATTAATTTTCAGACGATGCAGGCCAAAGCATTGCCCAATTTATATTTCGCGGGCGAGGTGTTAAATATTGATGCCATAACGGGTGGATTTAATTTTCAGGCGTGTTGGTCGGAGGGGTATTTAATTGCTCAAAATCTTAGACAAAAATTTGAATAGTGTCCAAAATACACTTCGTTTTTGGGCCGTAGTAGGTTAATTTAGAGGGAATGCCAAAAAAATACTATGTATACATAACATTATATTAAAAAAAACCTATTTTTGTTAATATAACAAATTAAAATTAACAAAAGATATGAAGAGAATTTACTTTGCCTTGGCCTTCATTGGTTTGTCAGCATCTGTTTTTGCTGGTGGATACCGTGTGGCTTTACAAGGTGTTCGTCAGGCCGCTTTGGGTGGTACATCTGCTACACAGACCAGAGATGCGAGTGTTGCCTTCTATAACCCAGCGGGTTTAGCTTTTGTAGAGAGTAAGTTGAGTATAGCCGTAGGTGGCTTCGGTGTTGCAACCGATGTTAAATGGCAAGATCCACTTACATTACAAAGCTCTAAAACAGATAACGATTTAGGTACGCCAATGTATTTGGCGGTAAGTTATAAACCGACAGATGATTTGGCCGTTGGAGTAAGTGTTTCTACTCCTTTTGGTAGTTCGTTGACGTGGCCAAACGATTGGCCTAATCGCGCCAATATTACCCATATTAAATTACAAGCTTTTAACGTACAACCAACGATTGCCTACCGTTTTACCGATTGGTTTAGTGTGGGGGCTGGATTTATCTACACCCATGGTACAGCTCATTTAGAGAAAGTACAGACGGTGGCTGGAAACGACATTGGTTTAAAACTGAAAGATAATGATGCGCATGGATTAGGATTTAGTATTGGTGCTATGTTTAAACCAGGGGAGAAATTTGGTTTAGGGATTTCATACCGCTCGAATGTAGATGTAAAAGCCAATAAAGGAAATATTACCTGGAGTAATGTTCCGAATGGTTTATCGACAACAGCTCCTTTTACAACCGATAAATGGAATACCGTTTTACCATTGCCTTCTGAGTTTACGGTAGGTGTATCGTATAAGATCACCCCGAAGTTTGAAATGTTTGGAGATGTTGTATGGGCCAACTGGACACGCTATAAATCTTTGGATATAAATCTATATGATGAAGCGACTGGTGCTGGTATTACTTCTTCATCGAAAAAGAACTGGAAAGATAACACGATTTACCGTGTTGGTGCCGAATATACGTTTACCGATCGTTTACAAGGTCGTTTAGGGTATTACTTTGATAAATCACCAGTTCCAGGCTCATATTGGTCTTCTGAAACCCCTAGTACGAATTTACATGCCATTACAGGTGGAATTGGGTATCGTTTAAATGATTTCTTTTACGTTGATGTTTATGGAGGTTACGTACAAGGTGAGGAAAGACACATTAACAATATTGCCGATAATTTTATTGGTGATGTAAGGTTACGTGCTATTAATTTTGGAATTGGTTTAACGTATAATCTTAAATAACACAGGATATGAAAAATTTAAATAAACTATTCATAGCAGCTTTAGCTTTGTCTTTTGTGAGTTGTGATAACGACTTTGACAATCCTGTAGAAGACTTTCAGGTAACTGCTGGAACTGCAAATTTTGAAAAATACATCGCCCTAGGTAATTCATTAACGTCGGGGTATAGAGATAATGCTTTATTCAAATCGGGACAAGAAAGTTCGTATCCGAATATGCTCGCTGGACTAATGAAAGCTGCAGGAGGTGGAGAATTTAAGACACCTTATATGCCGAATGATATAGGTGGGTTTACCGATATTAAAGATGCTCAAGGAAATATTTCTCATTTAGGGAAATTGACTTTGAAAATTGTTGGCGGCTCTTTAACGCCTGTACCTAGTGCACCGGCAGCAGCTTTAGATAATGTAACCGCTGCAGGACCTTACCAAAATATGGGTGTACCTGGCGCTAAATCATACCATTTATTGATTCCTGGTTATGGCCAAATGAATCCCTATTTTACCCGTTTTGCAAAGAGTGGAACAACTTCGGTTGTTGCTGATGCAGTTGAACAAAAACCCACATTTTTCTCTTTATGGATTGGTAACAATGATGTATTGAGCTATGCTACTGCTGGTGGTGCTGGTGGCGTTGATAGAACAGGGAATCCTGATTTTAGAACCTATGGGCCAAATGATATCTCTGATCCTGCTTTAGTGAAAGATCAGTTGAGTAAAATTATTACCGCAATGAAAACGGCAGGAGCTACAGGTGGGGTTATTGCGAATATTCCTTCTGTAACAGCCATTCCTTATTTTACGACAGTACCTTCTCAACCAATTTCTGGTTTAAATGACGCGACTGTAGGTCAATTAAATGGGGCGTATGCTGTATACAATGGTGGGTTAGCTCGGGCAAAAGCTGCTGGCTTGATTACCGATGCTGAGTACCAACAACGTTTAATTAAATTTACGGCTGGAGCAGTAGCCAATGGTGCGGTAATTAAAGATAAAGATTTAACCAATTTAGGTGGTTTAGGTCTTCCTAGCTACAGACAAACAACAACCAAAGATTTAATTGTTTTTACAGCCTTGGCTCAGCTAAGAGATCCGGCTATTAATGGCGGAACAGCAACGGCTTTAGACGATCAATGGGTGTTGACGGAAAAAGAAGTGGCTCGTGTAGAAACAGCAGTTACCAAGTACAATGCAGCGATTGCAGAATTGGCTACGGCGAATAATTTAGCAATTGTTGATACGTATACGGAAATGCAAAACTTGAAAACGGGAATTAAATTCTACGGCCAAACGTATACAGCAGCGTTTATCTCTGGTGGAGCATTCTCTTTAGATGGTGTGCATTTAACTGGTAACGGTTATGCGATTGTTGCGAATATGTTTGTGGATGCTATTAATAAGAAGTATAAATCGAATTTACGGAAGGTAAATCCAGGGAATTACCCAGGGATTGATATTCCTTAAAAATAGATAAAAGACAAAGAAAAAAGCCTTGTGAACATTCACAAGGCTTTTTTTAATGGAAAAAAGAAGCGATTACTTATTTTTTGCCATAAATTCTTCGGCTTTTTCAACCATATTTTTAGAGCCACAGAAAAACGGTACACGTTGGTGTAGTTCTGTCGGTTCAATATCCATAATGCGATTAAATCCATCGGTTGCTTTACCTCCTGCTTGCTCAGCAATAAAAGCCATCGGGTTACATTCGTATAGTAAACGAAGTTTTCCGTTTGGATTGTTGGTACCTGAAGGGTAGATATAAATACCGCCTTTTAACATATTACGGTGAAAGTCTGAACACAAAGATCCAATATAACGTGATGTGTATGGGCGCTCACCTTCTTCTGCTTGACAATATTTAAGGTATTCTTTTACACCTTGAGGGAATTTGACATAATTTCCTTCGTTAATCGAATAAATGTTTCCATCGGTAGGAATACATAAATTAGGATGAGATAGGTAAAATGTTCCAATTCCAGGATTTAATGTAAACCCATTAACCCCGTTTCCTGTGGTGTAAACGAGCATGGTTGAGGTTCCATAAACCACATAACCAGCAGCAATTTGTTTATTTCCAGGTTGTAAGAAATCTTCTAAAGTAACCGGTGTGCCTGGTTCTGAAACACGGCGATAAATTGAGAAAATAGTTCCTACAGATACATTGACATCAATATTAGAAGATCCATCTAAAGGATCAATAAGGACAACATAGTTGCTATTGGTATTATTCGCTGCATTTTTAATCGAGATAAAGTCTTCATTTTCTTCTGAAGCTATACCACAAACGACTTCACGTTGAGAAAGCGTTTCTATAAAAGTTTCATTAGCGAAAACATCTAATTTCTGCTGTTTTTCTCCTTGTACATTTTCGTTTCCGTATTCTCCTAAGATATTGACTAATCCGGCTTTGTTAACTTTGTAATTAACAATTTTCGTCGCCAATTTAATTGAGCTTAATAGGCGTGTAAGTTCACCTGTAGAATAAATGAAATCTTCTTGATTGTCGATAATAAACTCACCAAGAGTTTGATGCGAATTTTGTGTCATATTTTTGTTTTGCTGTCCAAAGGTCGTAAAAATTAAGCAGTATTAATGCAATTTATTTGGGAATAATAAAACAGATAACCATTGCTTTGTTGGATAAAAGGAATCGGATGAAATTGAAAAATTAAGGTGCTTAACACTCAAGGTTTCATTATATTTGCGGGTTAATATTTAGAAGTGATTGTATAAAATGAAAGTTTTCAAATTCGGTGGAGCGTCCGTAAAAGACGCCGATGGTGTAAGAAATGTAGCCGATCTTTTACAAAAAGTGGGTTATCAAGATACGTGTATGATCGTCTCTGCCATGGGCAAGACAACCAATGCCTTAGAGGAAGTAGTCAAACAGTATTTTGAAAAGGGCGATTTTGAAAAGACTGTTCATTTAATTGAACAGCAACATTTAGATCTTTCTAAAGAATTATTCAATGGTCATTCAGACGATGTTTGCCAAGAAGTAAGTTTGTTTTTTAATGACTTAACTTCTTTTCTTAGAAGAAATAAATCGCCTAATTACAGCTACGTTTATGACCAAGTTGTTTGTTGTGGCGAATTAATTTCGACCAAGATTATTAGCATGTATCTTAATTCGATTGGTGTTATTAATCAATGGTTAGACGTTAGAGATTATATTAAAACCGATAATACCTACCGAGAAGGTAAAGTAGATTGGGAGTTAACCAAAAAGAATATTGAACAACTTCCCCATACGGGTTTTTACATTACGCAAGGATTTCTAGGGTCTGACACCAATTTTTTTACAACGACTTTAGGTCGTGAAGGTTCTGATTACTCAGGAGCCATTTTTGCGTATTGTATGAATGCGGATAGTATGACAATATGGAAAGATGTTCCTGGTGTTTTAAATGCGGATCCTCGTTATTTTGAGCATACACAGCTATTGCATCATATCTCGTACGAAGAGGCAATTGAATTGGCCTATTACGGTGCTTCTGTTATTCATCCAAAAACATTACAACCGCTTCAACGCAAAGAAATTCCTTTCTTTGTTAAGTCATTCTTAGACCCGGAAGCTGATGGAACGGTCGTTGGAAAAGGACAACCCTTAGTACCACAAGTTCCTTGTTTTATTTTAAAAAGTGATCAACACTTAATTCGCCTTTCAAGTAAAGATTTTTCTTTTATGACTGAAGATAAGTTGAGTGGTGTGTTTAATCAATTATCGGCTCAACAAATTAAAGTCAACTTGATGCAGAATTCAGCGATTTCGTTATCTTTATGTGTTGAGGATAAGTACGATAACTTGAACCAATTTTTGGCTGATCTTTCCAATGAATTTAACGTAGAACATGACAATCATGTATCCCTATATACCATTCGTTATTTCGATCAAAATTCTGAATTACTCGTACCTACTGATCGCGAACTCTTACGTCAAACACTTCGTGATACATTACAAATTGTTATTAAAAATTAATGAGTTTAGTTACAACAGATGATATTTATGCAGCCGCGGGTTTAGATAAATATGGACCTTTGGGGATGCCTATGGCTTGGTTTTTAAAAAAATTAACCAAGATGGATACATTAAATGATATTTACAATGGAGGTAAAGATCAAGATTGTATCCCTTTTTTGAATTATCTGATTGAGGCGATGAACGTGGATTATGAAATCCATGAGGAAGATTTAAAACGGATTCCGAAAACAGGCCCATTTATTTTAATCTCAAATCACCCCTTAGGTGGATTAGATGGAATTATCTTAATGCATCTAGTCAGTAAAATTCGCCCCGATTTTAAAATTATGGGGAATTTTTTATTGCATAAAATTAAACCTTTAGAGCCGATGGTTATCGCGGTGAATCCGTTTGAAACCAGGAAAGATGCCTACAATAGCCTCAATGGAATGCGGGATTCTTTGCGTTTGCTTCAAGAAGGTGGAGGACTGGGTATTTTTCCTGCAGGTGAAGTGTCTTATAGAGATGACGAAGGGCGTATACTCGACCGTGAATGGCAAGATGCGGCGATTAAATTAATTAAAAAAGCAAAGGTGCCCGTTGTACCCATGTTTTTCCGCGCTAAAAATAGCCAAATGTTCTATCGTTTAGCCAAATTACATCCCGATTTACAGACGGCTTTATTGCCTTCTGAAATGGTCAAGAAACGCACGCGGCCTATTCAGATTAGAATTGGAAAACCGATTCTTTTGAAGCAACAGCACGAACATGAATCCTTGGAAGAGTACAAAGACTTCTTAAGGCGTAAAACCTATATGCTTTCGTCTTACTACAACCAGAAAAAATCATTGACCGATGTTTTGAAAAACCCGACGACCATTCCATTACCAAAGGTCATGAATAAAAAGGTGAAGACCATTGTTAACGAAACGCCTCTTGAACTTCTTCAGAAGGATATTGACGGACTTCGACATGATGAAAATAATTTATTATTTACCAATAATACCTATGAGTGTTATTTTGCGAATGCCGAGCAAATCCCGAATATTTTACGTGAATTTGGCCGCTTACGCGAGATTACATTCCGTGCGATTGGTGAAGGAACCAATAATGAAATCGATTTAGATCATTACGACCAGCATTATCACCACCTGTTTCTGTGGGATAAAGAAAAATCAAAAATTGTAGGTGCATACCGTATGGCAATCGGTTCAGAAGTGTATGCAAAGTATGGAATTAAAGGATTTTACATCAATGAATTATTTAATTTCGAACCCGAAATTCATCCCTTCTTTAAAAAGTGTATTGAAATGGGAAGAGCTTTTGTTGTTCAAGAGTATCAGCAAAAACCCATGCCACTGTTTTTGTTGTGGCGAGGGATTGTGCATGTAAGCCTTCGTAATCCAACCCAAAAATTTATTATTGGGGGGGTGAGTATCAGTAATCAGTTTTCAGATTTCTCTAAATCGTTGATGATTGAATTTATGAAGTCTCACTATTACGATGCAACCGTTGCTCAGTATGTAAAAGCCAAGAAGGAGTATAAAGTAACGCTTCGCGACGAGGACAAAGAGTTTATATTTGAAGAAACAGAAGCTGATTTAAATAAATTCGATAAATTTATCGATGAGGTGGAACCCAATATGCTTCGACTACCCGTATTAATTAAAAAATACATTAAGCAAAACGCCCGTGTAATCGCTTTTAACGTAGACCCTAAGTTTAATGACGCCATAGATGGTTTAATGTATATTAGAGTCTCTGACATCCCAGAAAGCACCATGCGTCCAGTATTAGAGGATATTCAGGCTGAACTTGAAAAGAAAATTCAACAAGAAAAATTTGATGATTTAGAATAGATATAAAAAAGCCACTTTAAGTGGCTTTTTTATTTATACTTAATTGATTAATAATTTACTCGTTTTCTGATTTACTTTTAGAAGATATACGCCCTTCGTTAAGCCTGTTGTAACAATGTTCTTCCCTACACGGGTTTTGGTCTTGAAAACCAATTGACCATTCATGGTATAAATTTCGACCGCTACAACTTCTTCTACATCAATGGTGAATTGACCTTTATTCGGATTAGGGTAAAAATTAATTTTTTGGTCTTTAAGATCATTTACGCCTAAAGTGGAACACAGATGATTGCTGAAATCAACTTCACCTAAGGTGGCCTTATCTTTTTTATGAAAAATAACACCTTCTACATCTTTAGTCGTTGATTGAGCATCTTTTATCCAGCAATTTCCATGGGCTGATATATCTAAAGGCGAGTTGTTGTATAAAGCATAAGTCACCCCACGATTTTCATTATGGGAAAATACATTATTCCCAGCTTGTACATTATCACCTAAATTAATCGAAGCTCCATTCCCAATATTGGTAATTCCCCATAAGTTGTTTTCAAGGGTGTTGTTCAAAATATAAATTACATTTCCGGGTACTAAACTAGCAATACTAATGGAGATACCGCTACCGCCAACATCGGGTAAATTCTCACTGTTGTTATTGGAAATAATATTATCTCTAATAATTCCTTTCGAACCAGCACCTGTTAAGGTTAATCCGTAGCGGTTATCTCGGATTACATTATTTTCAATTAAAGCATCACTTGTGCTTCCAAAAAAAGTGGATATGGCTATACCCCCTACTTTGGTATTTGTGCGTCCTCCAATGATTTGGTTGTCTTTGATAATAATTTGCTGATTAGGACCACTAGGGCCCATATTGATTTGTGGTCGGTTCGTATTATCAATATTGTTGTTTTCTAGGTAATTGCCTTCAAAGGTTAAGCCAACAGTTTCATTAGCGCCTGAACTAACAACCGGTGTACGGTTATAAACAAACTTCGAATTTTTAACCAAGGGATTCCCTCTAAAAAAACTTACTGCTGAGCTCGTAGACACGCCTCCTTCCTGGTAAGAGATTTCGGAATCCTCCATCGAGAATTGTTTGCTTAAGACGCGAATTCCACCCCCATAGAGCATCGTGAAATTACGGATGGATGTCGTTGAGCTTTCTGCTAACCGAATTCCACCAAAATAACTAGTTCCAGGATTTTGAGAGGTAAATACTACTTTTTTAGGGGCATGAATGTTTAATTTTCCTTCAACGGTAATAATTTTTTTAGCTGCAATGGCTAAGATAAAATCCGAATCCACTAGAAACGCATCGGTTTCTGCAATGGTCAAATCTTCGTTTAAGGTATACGTATTTGTTTCTGAGTTATAGCTAATAGCCTCAGTGAGGGCGTCTAATTCGCTAATGGTATACGTCTTCCCCGTATTTGGAGTAGAGAATTGGGCGAGTAAAATAGGGCCTAAGACCGCTAAAGTAATTGTAAAATAATTTTTCATAAAGTGTTAATTTATATCCAAACTACTCTTTTTTTTAATTCCTTTACGTTTTGTTGTAAATAAAAAAAGCTAACCATCGGTTAGCTTTTCAATATAAAAAAATATTTTTCTTAGTGCGTAGGTACAAAACGTGCTCTTGCTTCTTCTAATAATCGTTCAGCATTGGCTTTGTCTCCGTAACCTTCAACAATACATGTTTTATTTTCTAAGTCTTTGTAAACTTTGAAGAAATGCTCAACCGCTTTTAAAGTGTGTGGGTTCATGTCTTCAATGTTTTCCAATTGATTCCACGTTGGATCAGCCACAGGAACACAGATTAATTTCTCATCTTGTCCTTTGTCGTCCGACATGTTTAAAACACCAATGGTTTTTACTTCAATAATACATCCAGGTACAGTTGGCTCTGTTAAGAACACCAATACATCAATTGGATCACCATCTAACCCTAAGGTATTGGGTACAAATCCGTAATCTGCTGGGTACTGCATCGGTGAAAATAATACACGATCAAAACGAATCATTCCTGTTTCGTGATCCATTTCGTATTTGTTGCGAGATCCTCTTGGGATTTCGATAATTGCGTCAAAAGTCATTTGAACTATTTTATGATATTAATTGATACTTTCCTGTTGTTGGCTGGCTAAAATTTCCAGTCTAATCCAACGGTGACGCCAAATTTACGAACATCTGGCAAATTATTATAATTTCCACGCCAATTAAAATCAATTCTAATCGGTCTAATGTTACCAAAACCAATATTTTCAAGTCCAAACCCGTATTCGTAATAGATTTGTTGATTCGGTGCATAGTATACAATACTCGATTTATTCATCGCGATACTCTTATCCGAAATATCGCCATAGGCTGCGCGGATAAATGCCAGTTCACGTACTTTCAATTCTTTAATGAAAGGAATCTTATTCAAGAACCATCCTTTAAAGTGATGCTCATAGTTTAACGTCACATATTCATCGGTCACAAACTCGTAATAATCCAATTGTGAAAAGGTGCCATAAACTTGCCCATAACTCTCGTTACCCGGTATAGCACTTAAAAGTGACAGTGGTAAACCTTGAAATGTTTTCCCTGCCTCTATGGTCAGCAAAGAGCGACCTAATGACCCAATTAAAAAAGGTTGGGTATACATAAATTGCAATTTGTCGTAGGCAAAATCAGAGGCAAAAACACCTTTCAAGCCCTTCGTATAGCGCAACATCAAAGTAGGTGCTAAAGAAGACATCTCGTTCCGGTCAATTCCATATTGAGCGTACTTAGCTCCAGGACGTGCAATAACCGAAACACTTAAAAAAGAATTGGTGATGGAACTTTTTTCTATTCCATTGTCTAGATAATTAATCGAGAACAAACTCGCGTCAGCTGCTTTTATACGTTGGTAATTGGCGTCTAATCGGAACGTCACATTTTTCCATGGTTCAATCGATGTATAAACATTCGTTAAATTATTGGAACTTAAATAGTAATTATCACCTTGATTAATGATCGACGACGAAGCAAAACTACGGGTCATAATTCCATCAGAGGCTGTTAGCTGGGCAGCTAACTGTTCTACATCTCGCTTAGAACCAATACCAATCTGGAAACGATTGTATTTACTAAACATATACCGTAAATCACCACCGTATTTAAACTTGTTATCTTTAAATCCATAGGCCATAAAACCTTGGGCACGCCACATATCATTCTGTGAGAAATAAGTACGGGCACCTCCTCGAAGTCGAACACCCTCAATATTGTTATACCCAAAAGACGAATACAGGTTACCAATATCAATCGAATTCCAAATATTGTAATAACCAGATCCTAGAACCTCAACCCCTTTTACAATATTCTGAAACTTAGGTACATTATTCAATTCTTCTAAGGTTTCATAAATCCCCGCTTCATCTTTTGTCAGCTTTTCGGGTCTATTGGCTGCCCAATAATCGTCGGGCTTTTCATTCAAAGCCGTTTTAGCCGGGTCAATACGCTGATAAAAGAACTTTTCAGGATGTTGTTCATCAAAGTTGTAGTCGTAATAATTCACCGTTCTATGCGCAAAAATACCTTTGGCACTCTCCTTTTTATGCAACAAAGTCATATCCAACATGGCGTATTCCTTTTTCGGATAAAAAATGGTATCATTGGCAATATCGTACGATAAATTCATGAAAATATTTCGAACAAAATTCACATTTAAGTCCTTCGTCGTTTCCATGACAATCTCCTTCACGGCATAAGAATCCTTGGCTATATATACATCGCCTTTAAAAGTGTATTCACCTTCTCTTCGCGGAAAATATTTTATACGGTAAGATTCTACCCCATCCACATCTATGGTGTCTCTTAATTCATAATCATACACAGCAAAACCATCGGTTGCTATGGGGCTTACAAATTTTATATTTAGAAAATTTAAACGGTTATCGTAAATATTGACATCTTTAAATAGGTTCTTTACAACGTTGGCAACCAGTTCGTTGTTTTCAAAACCCGACGTTTTGTTGGCCTTCAATTCCTTCCGTTCCTTGGTAGACGGCTTATTTATACCCGACACTTTATAAATCGATTCATTTAAAAAAGCAGGTAAATAGGTTTTTCCGTTAATAGAAGAGGTATCCACTTTATTAAAAACAAACTCCAGATTCTTAAAAATCTTTCGTTTCATAAACGTCGAATCAATGTTGCTTAAATCGAATTGAAGTTTTTCATACTCACTGTATTCATATTGATTCACAGAGCGTAATCCATTGGTTTTTTTTCGTTTCCAGACTTCGCGTAGAATAGCATAAGCCGGATTTTCTTTCTTCTTCAAACGCTTTTTCTTCTTTCCAGTAATGGTGGCTGTTTGAAGCGTAATCCCCTCCGTGCTATTTTCCCAATCCTCCTCGTCTTCCTCTTTCGGAAAAAGATTCACAACCAACGTATAATCAATTTTCTTTTCAAGGATAATTGAAAAAGGTTCAAAGCCCGTTTTCGTCACCTCCAATACACTAGCATCCGTCGCTGCTTCTATATAGAATGAGCCGTCAGAATTAGAGGTCGCACTAATCTTTAGTTCCGGTAAATGAATATCTGCGTAGGAAATCGGCTTTGATGTATTGATGTCGAGAACCTTACCTTGTATTTTTACTTGTGCGTTTAACAAAAATGTCAAAAACAAGAAAAAACAGCTCAGTAAATTTTTCATAAATAAATAGATTGAAAAAATAAAGTCTAGCAAAATGTATGCTAGACTTTACTTTTGTATAATGATAAATGTAATTATATTATTTGTACATAACAGCCTTCACTGCATCAACCACTTCTTTCGCTTGTGGAATCCACGTTTGAAATAAGTTTGGCGAATAAGGTGCAGACGTGTCTTTGGTGTTGATACGTTTTATAGGCGCATCTAAAAAGTCAAATGCTTTTTGTTGTACCATATAGGTAATCTCGGTCGATACATTTCCAAAAGGCCATGCTTCTTCCAAAATAACCAAACGATTTGTTTTCTTTACCGAAGCAATAATGGTCGCATAATCTAACGGACGTACCGTACGCAAATCAATTACTTCACAAGAAATACCCTCTTTGGCTAATTCATCAGCAGCCATATAAGCCTGTTTAATGATTTTTCCAAAAGAAACAATGGTTACATCGGTTCCTTCACGCGTAACTTCGGCTTTCCCAATCGGAATTAAGTACTCCTCTTCCGGAATTTCCATTTTATCGCCATACATCTGCTCAGATTCCATAAAAATCACCGGATCATTGTCACGGATTGCTGATTTTAATAAACCTTTTGCATCATACGGGTTCGATGGGACAACCACTTTTAAGCCTGGTGTATTCGCATACCAACTTTCAAAAGCCTGCGAGTGCGTAGCACCCAACTGACCAGCTGAAGCTGTTGGTCCACGGAAAACAATCGGACAATTCCATTGTCCACCCGACATTTGATAAATTTTTGCAGCATTGTTGATAATCTGATCAATTGCCACCAATGAGAAGTTAAACGTCATGTATTCTACAATCGGTCGACAACCTGTTAAGGTAGAACCTACGGCAATACCTGTAAATCCAGACTCAGCAATCGGCGTGTCAATAACGCGTTCTGGTCCGAACTCGTCTAACATTCCTTTAGAAGCCTTATACGCTCCATTATATTCTGCTACTTCTTCACCCATTAAATATACAGAAGGATCGCGACGCATTTCTTCGCTCATTGCCTCTGCAATCACCTCTCTAAATGTTTTTATAGCCATTGTGATTTCGTTACTTTTAATTTTTTCCTGTAGCAAATGTAAGAAAAAAACTTAGCAATCAATCTAAATGTTTCTTTACACCCTATTCCAATCCTAGGCCTAATTCATTATATCTAGCCTATCTATACACGCTTTAAGCAATCGTTCAACGAATAACAACATTCATGATTCTTTCACAATGAACCCTTTCTAGGTTTAAAATTTGGGCGGCCGCTACGCGCTGGGCTATTCGCTATATCTTTGCTGCAAGAAAATTTCGATAAGTTTAAGCAAAAGGGGGCAGCAAAGGATGCCGCTACTATCCCTGCCGCAACACCAACGCCTTCAAGTGTTCTAACTAGAACACTTGAAGGCGTTGGTGTTTAAAGCTGAAGAAAGCGTTTCGTTTAAGGTTAAATTTCGGCTTCTTAAAAAACACACATTACGAAGATCGATAGACGAATCACTTTTTTAAGTTTATGAATAGTGTCTTCTAAAGTCTTTCTACGAAAAACTAACCAAAATTCACCACATCTTTAATGTAGTTGCCGTTCTGACAAAAACCTTTTAATTCGGTATCAATAAAAGTTTCGATGGCTTCAGCTTCAGCTGATGGATACAATAGATGAACATTGGCTCCTGCATCCAAGGTAAAAAATAAATGCAGCCCGGTTTGTTGACGGTATTCCCAAATCTTGTGCAACACAGCTACAGTATTGGGTTGCATTAAAATATAAGCGGGTGAAGACATCATCATAACGGCATGTAAGCTCATCGCTTCATGTTCAACCAATTCCCCAAAAGCAGCTAAATCACCACTCTTTAAGATGATCAATAATTTTTGAAGATTTTCATTGGCCAACTGAAAGCGTAAATCAGCATAGGGGTGATTATTCATTAAGTTATGACCAACCGTCGATGAAACCGACTTCTGGCCCTCGTGAATCAATAAAATGGTATCATGAAACGTTTTAAACACCTCATGAATTTCAGCTGGTGGATAAGGCGTTGCATATAAGTCAGAACTTCCTTTCATAAACGAATTCTCTCCCCATTCTACCAAACCGTGATAAACCGATCGGCAAGCGCTTCCAGAACCTAGTCGTGCTAAGAAAGAAGCCTTTTTTAATTGTTCTTCTTCCAATAATTCACCCCCTAAAGATTGTTCCAACTGAACTAAACAAATCGCCATAGCGCTTAAACCCGACGCAGATGAGGCAATGCCCGAACTGTGAGGGAAAGAATTATGGGTATGGACTTCAAAGGAAAAATCTTCTAAAAAAGGGCAATAATTTGCGATTCGCTTAAAAAACGTTCTTATTTTGGGTGCGAAACCTTCGTTTAACTCACCGTCTAAAAAAACCTTTACATCAAATCCAGCACTTTGTTTGGGTACAAATCGTAATTCGGTCGATGTGAAACTATGAGTTAATGTATAGCTGATTGAACTATTTGTCGGAATTTGAGGATCTCTTTTTCCCCAATATTTGACCAGGGCGATATTCGAAGGGCTCTTTGCTGAAAAACGACCAGAAACGTTTTTTCTAGATGAGGTAATGCGTGAAATGAATTGTTGTTCCATAAGGGCAAAAATAGATTATTTCCGTGAAATTTGTTCCGTGTATTGGTGATAATGATAAGCAATAGATTCTTTAATAGGTGTAAAAGAATAATCGATTAACGTTTTAACTTTTGAATGATCATAGGCTGTTTTCGACGTTAGCGATTTATAGTTCGCTAAACTCATCGAAGGTCCTCTGAACAAACGACTAATTTGAGAGAGATAATAAATAAAGCGCAAAGTTTTTGTCGATACAGCTGTTGTAGAACGATTGTTTAACGCACCAACTTGGTTTAATACCTCTTTGTAAGGTAGGTTTTCCCCTACCAATATATATTTTTGATTAAACGCTTTTCGTTTAACCAATTCCATGACTATAGCCACAACATCCCTTACATCAATAAAACCAGTTCCACCAGGTGGTGTATATCGGTTATGTATTGCTGAAGCATCAAAGAGTGCTTCACTCGCGCGCTGCCCATTTAAACTTCCAATGATAACACCCGGATTTACAATCACAATATTCACACCTTCCTGGGAAGCTCGCCATACCTCCATTTCTGCTCTAAATTTTGAGGCAGCATACGTTGTATGGCTATACGATGGATTCCAAGATGAGCGTTCATCAATCATTTTTGTCTGAAGATTAACATCATCCATGGTCGCAATAGAACTGATAAATACAAAGCGGGGAATTTGTTGAGCAATAGCTTCGTTCACTAATAGTTCTGTAATTAAGCTATTGGTGGTATAGATATTCTTTTTATCGCGTTCATCAAAACTAACATAGGCAGCAGTGTGGTAAATGGTATCAATGCCCTTTAACTGGTCTGCAATAAAATGCATATCCATTAAATCACCTTCAATCCATTCAATTCTTTGAAATAGTTCGGAGAATCCATACCGTTGAAAGAATTCTTCCACAGCAATCGTAGTGGAAGTTGAGCGCTTAAATGCTTTTATATGTGCGTGTTCTTTGGCTAAGGCGAGCAATAAATTACATCCCACAAGGCCAGTTCCTCCAGTTACAAAAACCATAGTTTATTTATAAAAAATTCTTTTTCTTGAACCAAAAATAGATAAAAATTACCACTATCAACATCACGAGTAAACAAATGGGGTAAGACCATCGATAGGCCAACTCGGGCATAAATTCAAAATTCATCCCATAAACACCCGCTATAAATGTCAATGGTAAGAAAAAAGCGGAAAAAATGGTCAAAGTCTTCATAATATCATTCGACTTTTGGCTATTCAGTGATAAGTAAATCGATAGTAAGTTTTGTACATCATCTACAATTTGACTGTGGAAATGCAACATTTTGGTGTTTTCCTCATACACATCTTGTAACGTACTTGTTTTTTTATACGTACCACTATAATCTTGTAAAGCATCGGCTGTAAAATTCAATATTTTCTTACAAGCAGTCGCTTCACGTTTTATAGAATAAAGTTGAGGTAGTTGAATCTTGTGGTATTTATCGTTGAAAACCAAATGTTCTAATTCATCAATTTTTTCATTCATTTCCAAAGCAGGCGCCTCATACGTTTTAATAACTTGATCTAAAATTTGATGAATAATACCTCGAACGGTCAATTTGTTCTCGGGTATTTGTTGGAGGTACTTCTGATTTACCTTTTCTATAATTGAATTCTCTTTCTGATAAACCGTTAAAATAAAATCCTTTCCAAAATAGATACTCAACTTATGACTGAATTCACGGATGGTACTTTTATGCATTGCATGATCTTCCTTTTGAAAAAAACGAACCAGTAGAAACGAAATCGTCTCATTGGTTTCAAATTTCGGAAGATGGCCAGGCTCTAAACTGTCTTCTATCGTCAATGTGCTAAAACCATGTTGTTCAGCTAAAAGAGATAATTCAGTCTTTGTAGGATTGACCAAATTGATCCATTCTATTTTTGAAGATTTATAAACATAGTGCATAGAATAGTAATCTGATATTTAGGTTTATTTACTTCAAAGATACATAAACTAATAAATATTTATCAAATAGGAATTAGTGCATGGTTACACAGGTGTATATGTTTATTTTGTTTTTCAATGACCTCCTATTCTGTTCTTTATTCAATTGGATACGTTTTATCGCATTGTAAATATCCGTTTATACGTCTGAAAATGCTTACTAACATGCCATTAGGAGTAATTGCCGAGTGGAACAATGGGAAGAATGTTTTTAATAGCTCAATTTAAAATAGTTGGGGCTACTCCTCGGTCGTGGAAATACTAATCATCTGGAAACCAATAATAGTTGTTGGTTATGGTTTGCTTGATGCAATTGAATGAATTATATTTTTTTTAGAATAAAATCATTGGGGTAACGACTGAGATGTGTTTTGAAACCGAGTCTTGCGGCAAGGATAGAAATGGCATCCTTTGCGATAGCAAAGATATAATGGATAGCCTGGCCCGAAGGGGCCGCCCAAATTACACCTATTTGCATGGTGTATTTGGTACAATTAAAAAGCGATTTATTTAACGTTCTTTTTGCTTTTTAACCTTGCATCAAAAAAATTGATCTTGGTTATTTTTTATGTCTTGCATGGAGGTATTTCTTTTAAAAAATAGAGATTCTTGATTTAGAGCGTTCTACTTTTTCTTAGGGTTATTTTTATATTTTTTACTTTTCATGTTTTTTTACGTCCATTGTTTTTTTTAGTTCAAGAAAGGCTTATTTTTTTATTGAGCTACAGACAGTTGTTGTTTTTTGTTGAAAAAAAACAACAAAGGCAGTTTGTAAACTGGTATTATTAGTTCGATTTAAATGTTATTATTAAGTTAAAAAATTTAAGTTTTATTGATAAAAATAAGTTATTATTGCCATCAAATTCAATTTAAATATTAACAAAATGAGGAGAAAATTAACATCTTTGAGTTTTTTCGCATTGTTTGGTCTTGGGGCATTTGCTTATGGTCAAACAACGGGAATTGTAAACGACAATAACGGTTTCCCGGAGGCAGATGCTGAAGTGATTGTAAAAGGGACATCAAAATCTGCTTTTACGGATGAGGACGGTAAATTTGACATTGATGCGAAAGTAGGTGATGTTTTACTTGTAAATGGTAAAGAATTTTTCGTTACTAGCACAAACTTAGGCGTTCTGAAATTGTCTGATACAGTTGAATTGGAAGAAGCCGTTATTACGGTTGCTTACGGAACGCAGAAAAAAGAAACCGTAGTTGGATCAAATAGTGTGATTTCGGCCAAAGATTTTGAAAGCCGTTCAATGACGAATGTTTCACAAGCGATTGATGGAGCTAGTGCTGGAGTTCGTGTTTCTACCTCAACAGGTCAACCAGGGGCAGAATTAGCAATTCAAATTCGTGGAGCAGGTTCATATAATTTATCAAACGCACCTTTATATGTAGTTGATGGTTCAATTTTTACAGGTTCGTTATCAAGTATAAACCCAAATGATATTGAGAGTATCAATATTTTAAAGGATGCTGCATCTACGTCACTTTATGGATCTAGTGCGGCAAATGGAGTTGTATTGGTGACCACCAAAAGAGGGAAACGTAAAGGAGGTAATTTTAACTTTACTGCATCAACAGGAGTTTCAACTCGTGGTACAAAAGAATATAAGCGCGTAAACGCTGCAGAATATTACCCATTGGTTTGGGAGTCGTTAAGAAATGGATACTTAAGTGGAGAGAAACCAATGAGTTTAGATCTTGCGAATGCTACTGCTTCTAAGGATTTAATTAATGTATTGAAATCAAATGTTTTTAATGTACCAGATGAGTCTTTAGTAAAAAATGGAATCTTAAACCCTGATGCAAGTCTTATTTATGACGATTTCGATTGGCAAAAATATACGATTCGTACGGGTGCTCGTCAAGACTATAACTTTAACTATAGCGGATCAGATGAAACAACGAATTATTATTCATCGTTTGGTTATTTAAAAGAAACAGGCTATTTAATTGAATCAGATTATGAGCGTTACTCAATGTTGAGTAAAGTTGATAAACAAGTTACAGATTGGTTAAAAGTTGGAGGAAGTATTAGTGGTGCTTTGTCTAGAACAAATCAGGCAGTGGATGGAGTAAATAGCAATAGCTCTTTCAATAATCCATATGCATGGTCACGTAGCATGGGACCTATTTATTCGCCTTATGCACATGATCCTTTAACAGGTGGTTTTTTATACGATGATGATGGTGAGAAAATTTTTGATGATGGGTCTAACCGTGGATCAAAAGCTGCCAGTGGTCGTAATGTTTTACAAGAAACATTAAAAAATAAATCATACGATGAGTATACAGATGTAAATACACGTGTATTTGGAGATATTAACATTGTAAAAGGATTAAAGTTAAGTTTGAATGCGGCTTATAATCAAAGAAATTATGAGGGGCTTTCTTACAGAAATAAGTTTATTGGAGATGGAGCACCAGGAGGTGACTTGTCTTTAACGAAAACCACTAGACAAACTTTAACCTTGAATCAAATTTTAAATTATAATATCTCTTTTGATAAACATAATTTTGAATTGTTAGCTGGACACGAATCATTTGAATATAAATATAAATATTCATATGCCTACAAAGCGAATCAAATCGTTGATGGAAATTATGAACTAATTAACTTTATCGATACGAAAGATAACAATTCTTACTCTCGACTGTTAAGAAAAGAAAGCTGGTTTGCGCGTATGAATTACGATTTTAACAGCAAGTATTTAGTTTCGGGATCGATTCGTCGCGATGAGTCTTCACGTTTCCAAGAAGATAATCGCGCTGGAACTTTCTGGTCTGCAGGTCTTGGATGGAATATTCACAGAGAAGAATTTTTAAAGAATTCTAAAGTTGTTAATCAGTTGAAAATTAGATCTTCTTATGGACAAGTTGGAAATGATGGAAGCACCAATACAACACCTTCTTATTTCGCTTATGCAAGTTTACTAGGCTTAAAATATAGTAATGCAAGTGAAAGTGGGATTTTGTTGACTCAAATTGGAAACCCTGATTTAACGTGGGAATCAAATAATCAATTTGATGCAGCTCTTGAATTTGGCTTTTTTAATAACCGAATTAGTGGTTCTGTAGAATACTTTGATAGACAAACAAAAGATTTAATTTTTGGTGTACCTCAACCGCTTTCTGCTGGTATTCCGAAAGACGAAATCTTTACCAATACAGCGACAATGAAAAACACAGGTTTTGAATTTGCGTTAAATCTTGGTGTTGTTCGTAATCAAAATTTCCAATGGGATATCATGTTGAATGCGACGACATATAAAAATAAAATTACAACCATGCCAAATGGAGTCGATTTTATTGATAATGGAACCAAACGTTTACAAAAAGGAAATTCTATTTATGATTTCTATTTAAAACAATGGTATGGTGTTGATTCACAAGATGGTGCTGGTTTGTTTATTGCAGACGAAAAGATTTTTAATGAATCAAAGGAAATCATTCAAAATGATAAATCAATTTACAGACGTTTAGATAATGGGCAGTTATTAACAACTAAATCTTCTAATGCGAAATATGATTTTTCAGGTTCTGCTAATCCAGATGTTTTTGGTAGTGTAAGTACAAACTTAGCTTACAAAGGTTTCTACTTGAATGCCTTATTTACGTACCAATTTGGAGGAAAAGTGTATGATTCTAATTATGCCTCGTTAATGAATGCTACTCCTGAAGGGCAAGCGTTACATCGCGATGCTTTAGATAGATGGCAAAAACCAGGAGATATTACCAATGTACCTGGAATGAACTCAATTGGAGGAAATGAATCTAATGGAGCTTCAACGAGATGGTTGGTTAGTTCAGATTTTATCTCTTTCCGTCAAGCTACTCTAGGGTATACCTTTAGTTCAGATGTTTTAGAGAAAACGGGAGTTTCAGCGTTGAAATTGTTTATTAATGCAGAAAATATTTGGTCTTCAGTAAAAAGACAAGGTATGGAACCTAATCAAGCATTCAGCGGAACAACATCTAACCGTTATACACCTGCACGTGTAATAAGTGCTGGAATGAATTTATCATTTTAAAAGAAAGAATTATTATGAAAAAAGTTAAAATTTTAATATATAGCTTATTAAGCGTTTTTGCAGTTGTTGGCTCATCATGTAATGATGATTACCTAGATACGAATCCAACAGAAAGTGTTTCTGAAGGGGATGCTGTAAAAACGGCTGAGAATTTAAGTGCAGTGATCAATGGAATGCATAGAAATATGTATTCTAGACAGAATGATAATCAGGGTCGTGGAGGCCAAGGTGGTATTATGATTATGTTAGACGGATTGGGTGAAGATTTGGTTTTTACCTCTACGGCAACAAACTGGTATATTTCTCTTATTCGTTGGGATGATCAACGATCGGAAACTGCTAATTATACAAGCTTCCCTTATCAGTTTTATTACTCGATGATTAAAAACGCGAATTTGGTTATCAATAAAGGTAATCAAGCTTCAGGTTCAAAAGATGTTATTAATACTGCGATTGGTGAAGCTTATGCTTACCGCGCTTTTTCAAATTATATGTTAGTCCAGTTTTACGGAAAACGTTTCGATAAAGGGACTGATAATAGCCAACTGGGAATTGTTCTTCGTACAGAATTTGAAGATCGTGCACCAAAAGCGAGAGCGACTGTTGCAGACACATACGCATTAATTAATGAAGACTTAGAAAAAGCCTTGACTCTTTTAGAGAAACAAGGAAATAAACATAAGTCACACTTCAATACAAAAACAATTCATGGACTTATGGCTCGTGTTGCATTGACTCAAGGTAATTGGGATCTTGCAGCGAAACATGCGCCATTAGCTAGAGCTGGATATTCATTATTGGATACTGAAACCTATAAAAAAGGATTTAACTCGATCAATCTTTCTGAATTTATCTGGGCTAGTGAAATAAAAGCTGATCAAGGAAGTAAATTTACTTTATTTGGGGCTTATATGGCACGTAATGCTGGAACGTCAAATATGAAAGGGAATCCGAAAGCGATGAGTAAATTGTTATTCGAAAAATTTCCTGCTAGTGATGTAAGAACACAAGTGGTTGATGCTACAGGTGCACATAAAGATCTTGGTTTAGGTTCTGAATATAAACGATTCCCGTATACTTCTCAGAAGTTCTTACGCGTAGGTGATGTTATGGATATTGTCTACATGCGTGCATCTGAGATGTATTTAATTGAAGCAGAAGCTCTTTATCATCTTGGAAATGTTGAAGGTTCTAAAGATGCTTTACTTACTTTAGTTAAAGCGCGTGATTCTAAATATACACGTTCTACAAAAACGGGTGATCAGTATTTAGAAGAGGTATTAGATAACCGTCGTATGGAATTATGGGGAGAAGGTTTCCGTTTTCTTGATTTAAAACGCTTAAATCGTGCTTTAGATCGTAATGGATCAAACCATAACAGAACGGTAATTAAAAACTTTTATGAAGCGGACGCAGATGATTCTAGATGGCAGTTTTTTATTCCACGTGATGAAATCTTAGCGAACCCTTTAATTGTTCAAAACCCAATTATTTAATTGAATTTCTTAATATAAAATGATGAAGCACACCTTTAGGTGTGCTTTTTTTATTTCAAAAAGATCTACCTGTGAAATCGGATCCCTATTTTATCGGTATACATTTTCCTGTAGCAGTCCAATTGATATTAATAGAACAACTCATCTGAAATTAAACAGAAAACCATAACTTTGCAGCCTAACAATATTAACCAATAATGAAAAATAACTTAATAGAAGAACTTACGTGGAGAGGATTAGTGCATAACATTATGCCAGGTACCGAAGAACAATTGGCAAAAGAGATGACCTCCGGTTATGTTGGTTTTGATCCTACTGCCGACTCACTACACGTAGGAAGCCTTGTGCCTATTTTTCTTTTAGTTCACTTACAACGCCATGGGCACCGTCCTATCGCTTTAGTTGGTGGCGCCACTGGTTTCATTGGCGACCCCACAGGTAAAAGTGCCGAACGTAATCTTTTAGATGAAGAAACATTAAATACGTATATAGCAGGAATCAAAGGCCAATTAGCCCGCTTTTTAGATTTTGATTCGAATAATGCCAATTCAGCTATCCTTGTTAATAATTACGACTGGATGAAAGATTTTTCCTTTATCGATTTTGCTCGTAATGTTGGTAAGCATATTACCGTAAATTACATGATGGCTAAAGATTCAGTTAAATCAAGATTGGGCGCCGAATCAAATGTAGGAATGTCGTTTACCGAATTTACCTATCAGTTAATTCAAGGTTATGATTACCTTCATTTATATAAAACCTTGGGCGTAAAATTACAAATGGGTGGTTCTGATCAATGGGGAAATATTACGACAGGAACCGAGCTTATCCGTCGAACTGTTCAAGGGGAAGCTTTTGCGTTTACTTGCCCATTAACAACCAAAGCGGATGGGAGTAAATTTGGAAAATCGGAAGGAGGTGAAAATGTTTGGTTAGACAAAAATAGAACATCACCTTATAAATTTTACCAATTTTGGTTAAACCAAGCCGATACTGATGCCGAACGTTATATTAAAATCTATACTTTCTTAGAAAAAGAGGCGATAGACGATTTAATCGAAAGACATCGTCAAGAACCGCATTTACGTGAATTACAACGTAAATTGGCGACCGAATTAACCATTTTAGTTCATGGAGTAGAAGAGTTGAGAAAAGCAGAGAAAGCCTCGCAAGTTTTATTCGGTAAATCAACATCAGAAGATTTAAAAGAATTAGATGCCTCAACATTTATGTCGGTTTTTGAAGGAGTTCCACAAGTAACCATCTCTCGTGATTCACTTGACGCTGGTTTAGATATCGTTGATGCCTTAACACAAGGCGAAATTTTCCTTAAATCGAAAGGGGAAGCTAGACGCGAATTAAAAGCGAATTCAATTTCAGTAAACAAAGAGAAAATTGAAGAAAATTATCAATTAACTACCACCGATTTATTAGCGAAACAATATATATTATTGCAAAAAGGGAAGAAAAATTATTTCATCTTAATTGTTGAATAAGATTCTTCAATATAAATTGAAAAGGGAAGTCCATGTGTACTTCCCTTTTTTTATGGAATAAATATTGAATTGTATTCATCCTTAACCCCTAAAATTAAACGCGATGAAAAATGGAGTAATTCTTTTAATACTAGGACTAGGTCTTAGTGCTTGTACCAAAACGGATACAGATCAAGATGGTGCTGCAACTCGAGATAACAAGGTCAATGTCCCTTCTGAACAAAATTCGGAGCCGCAAAGAGGCATGTACTTAGTGGCAAGTAATGCCATTATTGTCGTTTTACCCGATTCAGAAAAAGTAGATAGCTTACGTTATGTGGGTAAACAGGTTTTGTTGAGTAAAGATGGTGCCGATTTAACTCGAGTCAGAGCTTATGCTGAGGCGAATCAGATTAAGTTAATCGAGTTTAAAGATGAGGTTGTGAGTTTTAAAAAGGCCGATGGTTCTGAAAAAAAATTAGCCAAAAAAGATATGATAGGCGATGTTGTTCTTTTCAATGTGAATAAAGAACCCTTCGATTTAACTGCAGTAAGCTTCAGTACGAAAGATGCTGATCTCTATTTTAAAAATTAAAAAAAGGGCTTTATGCCCTTTTTTAATTTCATCCAATAATGGAATCGATGTATGTTTTTATGCTTTGCTCTATATCTGTAGACTCTTCTAAAACTCTTAGAAAAGCACTTCCTATAATGGCGCCGTTTGCATAAGAAGTAGCTTTTTCAAAATCATTCTTGTCAGAAATTCCAAAGCCTATCTGAAACGGATTTTTTAACCCAAAATTGTTAATCTTCTTTAAGAATTTTTCATCGAAATTTGCGTTTTGGTCACCTGTTGTCGATGAGTTTGACACCACATAAATAAATCCATTGGTCACTTCATCAATGGCGCGAATTCTTTCGTCACTCGTTTGGGGTGTCACTAAGAATACCACCTTTTGATTGTGTTTTTCAAAAAGGGATTGGTGCTGTAATCGGTATATCTCAAACGGCATGTCGGGTAATATTAATCCTGAAACACCTGTTTGCTGACACTTGATTAAAAATTTCTCAAGCCCATATTTGATTACTTGGTTGTAATAACCCATCAGCAATATAGGTGCTTTTACTGTGTCTTTTACCGCATTTAGTTGTTCAAATAAGACATCTAACTTCATTCCATTGACTAACGCTCTTTCGCTTGTTGCCTGAATCGTTGGTCCATCTGCTAAAGGATCAGAATAAGGAATTCCAACCTCAATAATGTCAACATTATTTTGGTCTAAGGCTTGAATAACTTTTGGTGTATCGTTTAAATTTGGATAACCTGCCGTAGCATAAATGGTTAAAATGTTCTTGGCTTTCTGTTCAAAAACATGGGTTAATTTGTTCATGGGATTACTTTACTTCTTTTAATAGAATAGTGAAAACAGGGAAGTGGTCAGAATAACCGCCCGCATTATACGTGTCTCCACTGTACATACGGTTAGGATACCCTTTGTATTGCCCTTCCTTTGTTTTTAAATAGTCTTTATTGTATACTTCTGTACGGAAAATTTTATAGGTGGAGTAATCTTTGTTTTTTGTTGTTAGAGAGGCTGTTGAAATAAATTGATCGAATAGATTCCATGAATCGCGATACGCCAATGTTCCTATTCCCTTTTTGTACAATGGTAACATAGGGTTGTAGAAACCACCTTCTTTTACTTGATTAAGCTCTCCTGCCGGATTAAATACATCCTTAATGCTTGCTGAAATTGGATCATCGTTAAAATCACCCATTGAGATAATCTTGGCATTTGGATTTTTTGCTTTTATCTCATCAAAAACTCTTTTCATCGTTTTCGATGATTCCATACGTGCTGGCATAGATACTTTTTCTCCTCCACTTCGAGAAGGCCAGTGATTTACAAGAAACGTTACTTCTTCGCCGTCTAATAAACCAGTGACTTGTAAAATATCTCGGGTATAGCGTCTTTTTCCGTCCACATCGTAGTTAAAAATAGGATGGGGTGCGCTATAGGTTACAATAAAACGATTTTTTTGGTACATTAAAGCAACATCTACACCACGTGCATCAAATGAATTGAAATGAACAACGCCATAGTTATATTGTTTCAGGCTTGGAGAATTAGCAATGTCGTCAACAATTGCTTTGGTTTCAATTTCACAAAGCCCGATGATAACAGGTGCGTTTCCTGTAAAATCTTTGCCTAGTTCGGAAAGTACTTTTGAGATATTATTGATTTTCGTGAAGTATCGTTCTTTATTCCAAACTTTTTTTCCTGTTGGTAAGAACTCATCTTGTAGAATAAGAGGGCGGATGATCTTTTTTCCGGCGATATTTTCATACGTATATTCTTTGCGATAAGCGACTGTGTCGTATTTTGAAATATCCTTCACGTCTATAGAACGATGATAATCGGGGTCATTGAATTTTTTTGTACCGTCTATGTATCCAGCAGATTGTATCGTGTCAAATATGTTTTCTACGTTGTAGAATGCCACGGTGGCACTTGCATATTTCGTTTGAGCTGAAACTTTTAATGTTAATAAAAGGCCTAAGACTAGTAAAAACGTTAAAGATTTATTAATTTTAAACATATGTTATTAATTATGAATTTAATAATTTTGTTATCCTATATTTCAAAAGGCAATTATATTACCGTAAAAGATAGCTAATTTATAAATAAAAATTCGGATGAATGAATAAATTATTGTTAAGTATTTCTTTGTGTGCAGCTGTCATCTCCGTGACTCAAGCTCAAACAAGGGTTACTGGGGTAGCGAAAAATGCTACCACTGGTGAAGAGGTGTATAACCTCACCGTTCGACTAGACGGAGGCTCAATAAATGATGCCGCCGTAACTGATCGAATTGGTTATTTTCAATTTGTAGATATCCCTGATGGGACCTATAAACTACAAATTTTTGGGATCGGTTACGATTCATATGAGAAACAAATTATAGTTTCTGGTGAAAAAGAATTAGATCTAGGCGATTTAAGATTAACCTTTAATCCCAATACGGCAGATATTGGATTAATTACGTTAACCGATGATGAAATGGCTGATGAAGAAAGTTCTACCGCTTCGAATGCGGGACTCTTACAGTCTTCTCGCGATGTTTTTGCACGGGTGGCCGCTTATGAATTAGGTTCTTATTGGTTTAAACCAAGAGGCTATGATAACCGATATACCGATGTTCATTTTAACGGAGTAAAAATGAACAAAATGGATAATGGTCGTGCTACCTTTAACAATTGGGGTGGATTAAACGATGTCACCCGACGTCCAGAGGAATTAACGTACGGAATTGACCCTTCAAGTGTCGCTTTTGGAAATATGGGAGGTGTAACCAATTTTGATACGCGTCCATCGACGATGCGTAAAGGTGCAAGTATTGCGTATTCAATGACCAATCGTTCCTATAGACAACGGGTTATGGCAACTTACAATACGGGACTGATGGAGAATGGTTGGGCTTTTATGGCTTCAGCAGGACGTCGTTGGGCAGAGGAAGGTATGACCGATGGTACACTTTACGATGCCTATTCTTACTTTGTGGGCATTGAAAAGAAAATCAATGATCGCCACACGGTTAATCTAACGAGTTTTGGTGCACCTACTCGTCGTGCAACGGGGTCGCCAAATACCCAAGAAGTGGTCGATATGATGGGCATCTACTACAACAGTTATTGGGGGTGGCAAGATGGAGAAAAGCGGAATGAACGGATTAAAAAGACGTTTGAACCTGTAAATATGTTGACTCACCACTGGTTAATTGGGGATAAATCTAAATTAACAACAACACTATCTTATCAATTTGGAGAGGAAAGTGGCTCACGTTTAGATTGGTTTAATGCGAATAATCCATCACCTGTTTACTACAGAAATATGCCAAGTTTTACGGCTTTTAATGGGGGTTCACAAGATCCCGCAGATGTGGCCAATGAAATTAATGCGTGGAAGTCGAATGCACAGTTAAATTGGGGGTCTTTGTATCAGGCCAATAGAAATGTGGATGGTAATCATGCAGCTTATTGGGTTACCAGTGATGTAAACAAAGATAAAATTGCCAGTATTTACAGCAACTTTAGAACAGAATTGACAGATCATATCGATCTTGTTGTATCCGCTTCTTATCAGAAGACTAAATCAGAATTATTTAGGAGGGTGGAAGATCTTTTAGGTGCAGATCATGTATTGAACTATGATGATTTTAATACGACGAAAAACCTAGAAGTTAATCGCTATTTAATGTATGATTTGAAAAATCCAGATTATGTAGCGCGCAAAGGAGATCGTTATGAATATAACTACGAAATAAATAGGGATTATGCTGATCTTTATTTTCAATCGAAAATTAAAGGAAAAAAGTTAGATGTTACCCTAGGAATGAAAGCGGCCATGACTAAATTCTACCGCGAAGGAAAATACCACAATGAGATGTATATCAATGATTCATATGGGAAAAGTAAAACCTATGATTTCATCGACTTTGGTGTGAAATCTCAATTTTTATACAAAATTGATGGACGTAACTTTATTCAATTAAACGCTATGTTCCAAACCGATGCTCCATCTTCCGATGAAATATTTCCAAACGCACGTATGAATGACGTAACTGTTGATGGTGTGAAGAGTGCCCAGATTTATACGGGAGATCTATCGTATATTTTGCGTGCTCCACGTGTAAAAGCAAGAGCAACAGCTTATTATACACGCACAAAAGATGAGATTGAGAAATCGTTTGGATACATCGATGGAATTAGTACTTCTCAGCGATTATTTGTTTCTGAAGTCATAACAGGTGTCGGTAAAGAATATTTAGGAACCGAATTAGCTATTGAGGCTCAGGTTACTCCAACGATTACTGTATCTGCAGTAGCGGCAATTGGTCAAAATATTTATAAGGATAATGCGGACTATAATTTATACTCAGATAATTATGTGGAAGAAGGTTTAGCGTATAAAAACTTTGGAGAGGCTTACATCAAGAATTATAAAGTAGCATCAGGACCCCAGGCAGGTTTTACACTTGGATTAGAGTACCGTGATCCTAAGTTCTGGTGGATTGGTGTTTCTGGAAACTTTTTAGCCAATAATTACATCGATATTGCGCCTTACCGCAGAACGAAAGGATTCTTATCCGATGATCAAGGAATGCCTATTGCAACCGTTACCGAAGAAGGCTTAAAAGAAGTGTTGAAACAACAAAAAATGGATGATCAATTTATGTTGAACATCAATATAGGTAAAACCATTCGCCTAGGTAAATATTCGGCAGGGATTAGTGGAAGCATTAACAACGTGTTGAACAATAAAGAATACATTACGGGTGGATTTGAACAAATGAGAATTGGTAATTATAACAATGCCATTAATAAGGATTACCAAAAATTATTTGGCCCTAAATTATGGTATGGACAAGGGACAACGTTTTTTGCAAATGTCTACTTTAGATTCTAATCTTAATATAAATTTTAATAACGAATACATTAATCAAGATGAATAAAATAGGAAAATTTACAGCTGTATTATCATGTATGATAGTTAGCCTCTTCGTTGCTCAGTCGTGTGTGAAAGACGATGATTATGCTATACCGCCGATTGAGTGTGTGAAAGTTCAAAGTAACATTACGATCAGTGATCTTTTGAAAAAAGTTGAAACCGGTAGCTTGAAATTGGCAGACGACGGAACGATCGCAGACGATTTAATCGTTGAAGGATTTGTGATTACAAGTGATGAAACGGGGAATATCTATAAAACAATTTCTTTTCAAGACAATGCTGTAAATCCTACTGCTGGAGTACAGATTGAATTAGACGAAGCAAAGACGTACCTTGTCTATCCTTTGGGATCAGTGATTCAAGTTCGTTTAAAAGGACTTGTGGCTGGTGTAGACCGAGGTGCTGTTAAAATTGGAAGTAAAGATCCTCAGTTTGCCGTTGGACGTATTAAAAAAGCACAACGTGAAAAAACGGTTTTTAAAACGTGTGATGAAATAGTTAAAGTAACGCCTACAGTTTTTAAAAGTATAGCTGATGCTGCAAAACCGGCGAATGTAAATACGTTAGTAACCATTGAAGGTGTTCAAATTGCTGATGCAGATTTAGGGAAAAACTATGCAGAAACAACACAAACCACAAATCGTAAGTTAGTGGATAAGAATAACTCTCAGGTTGACCTTAGAACCAGTAATTTTGCTACGTTTGCCTCTGATAAATTACCTCAAGGTAGTGGGAAGATAACTGTTTTAGTAAGTAAATTTGGAGATTCTTACCAGTTTTTCATCCGTAATGTGAGTGATGTAAATTTTGACCAACCTCGTTTTGAGGTAGGAGGCGGGAACAATGGTGGAGATAATCCTGAACCATCAGCAAGTGCGGTTAATTTATTTGCTGGTGCTGATTTTGAAGATTGGTCAGTATTTCTTGGATCTTTAACCTCTCATGGTTTAAAAGATAAATATGTTTCTCAAGGGGTAGGAAAAGGTTACGAAGGAACAAATTCTTTACACATTAATGGAGTACCTACTGGAAATGATTATGTGTTTACTGCCAATGCGGCAGATAATATTCCTCAAAACCCTACAGCAATTACGTTTCGTATGAAAGGAAAAACAACAGTTAGAGGTTTATCATTCAATGTGAATGCAACAACTAACGTGACAACAGGTGCTGGTCCACAAAAATACTATGTATTTAATTTACCAAGTGTCACTTCAGAGAGTGTAGTTTTAGATTATGTACAAGGAAATGATTACCGTGGTACAATTGATACGAAAGGACAATGGATTACCATTAAATTAAATATTAAAGATTTAAAAGACTTAAATCTTAAAAATGAAGGAAATGGATTTTTCTCTGTAAAAGCAGGGTCTACGGGCCAATACGATATTCATATCGACAACATTCGTATAGAATAAAATAAGCGTATTGAAAAAGGGCTGCATTAGCAGCCCTTTTTTTATGTCAAATAATGATGTGATGATGCTAAATACCCTTGAAAAAGTTTAAGTAAATGCATATTTGTAGAAAATATTTCCTAAAACGGACATTATCCGTGAATATTTATACATCAATTTTCTGTGTATTTATACAGGTTGAATGAAAAATGATTTTTAAAGCATTTTGCGATATTTTATCTTCCATTTGCTTGTCTATATGAGGGTTATTTCATTTAGAATTGAAAAATATAAGTGGAGGATATGATTTCAGTAACTCCTTGATATACTTTATTGACTTATTATATTAGTAAAATATGCTTAAGATTAATCAATTATCGACAAAAAAAAAGAGTATAATTTTCTGAAAAATGTTAAATTATTAGAAACTTATATTATCTATTGTTTGATGGTTTGGGTGTTTTTTTGCTGTTATTGTTGATTAAATTCCCTTATTTTTGATTTTTAATTAATTTAATGCCTAATTTTTTTAATTATTAATCAATTTTAATTATTGTATTTATTAAGTAAATTTAACATAGTATTGTTATATTATTTGTAATTCTTAAAAAAAAGTTAGAGTTTTGTCTAAAATGTTATAAAAATAAAACTATGAGGAGAAGATTAATGTCTTTGGGCTTAGTAGCATTCTTAGGTTTAGGAACAGCTGCTTTCGCTCAGGTGACAGGTGTTGTAAACGATGCGAATGGCTTTCCTGAGTCTGATGCTGAAGTTATCGTAAAAGGTACCGGAAAGGTAGCTATTACTGATGAAAACGGAAATTTTGATATCGATGCGAAAGTAGGTGATGTCTTAGTAATTAATGGAAAAGAATTTAAAGTTACTTCTACTCAACTTGGAGTCTTAAAAGCGAAAGCTGATAGCCCAATTGATTTAGCTGAAGTAAGTATTATTGGTGGTATTACTTTAGATCCAACTCAAAAAATTGGTTCATATGCTACAATTAAGAAAGAAGATTTTGAAAATACTCCAGTAGCTTCGATTGATGAAGTTTTGAATGGACGTGTTGCGGGATTAAATTTTTCTACGAATGGTGGTCAACCTGGATCTTCAAATATTGTAGCAATTCGTGGGGTTGGTTCTTTTATTGGTAGTACTAATCCATTGTACGTAATTGATGGAGTTGTAGTAGGGAAAGGGTCGGACAATGCATCATTGACTGCATCATTTAATCCTTTATCATCAATTGATCCCAACCAAATTGAAAATGTTACTGTACTTAAAGATGCTTCATCAACTGCATTATATGGTGCTCGTGGCGCAAACGGAGTAATTGTAGTCACTACGAAAAGAGGTAAGTACAATCAAGCAACTAAAGTTAATCTGTCTACAGAATCAGCATTTCAATCAATTGCTTTTGATCGTATGAAATTCATGAATGCTAGTGAATTCTTAGATTGGGGAGCTATGGTTCGTTATAATACGGGTAAATTTAATTCATTAGAAGAAGCAGCTACATACTTTAGAGATAAAGATGTTAAATATGATGGTGTGTCTGATACTAATTGGAGAGATGAAATTCAGCGTGGAACATCAACAGTTAATACCTATAATGTTTCTATTCAAGGAGGAAGTGAAAACACCTCTTTTAGAGCAGGTTTGACTTATTATCAAAACAGACCATTAGTATTAGAAAGTAAATTTGATCGATATTCAGCAAGTTTAGCTGTGGATCATAAAGCCAGTGATCGTCTTAAACTAGGTGTTACTACTAATGTTTCCAGCGTTGAGAATAGAACCTATAGTCAAGGTGGGTCTAATTCTAATCCATGGTTAACTCAGTGGTCAATGCTGCCAACTCATTCAGTGTACAATGAAGATGGTTCGTATAATTTAAATCTTGGGACTGGAAAAACATTCAATGCTGTTGCTATTCAAAAAGAAAATTTTGTAAAAGGATCTATTCAAACATTTGTTGGATCTTTAACAGCAACGTATGATTTTACAAAAGATTTAAGCTTAAATTCATTATTCGGTTCACAGTACCAGGTTTTTAATGAAAAATCGTGGTGGAATCCTAATTTTGGTGATGGTTTAGGATATAATGGGCTTTTACAAGATTCTTATAGAAGTGCTTTTGATTGGAACTGGACTAACACTCTTACTTACCGTAAAACGATTGCAGATATTCATAGTTTTGAAGTGAATGCAGGAATGGATTATCAAGAGCATTCATCTGTTTGGAAATACCAAATTGGTGCAGGTTTAGATCGTCCTTGGATGAATGCAGCCACTGATTTTAGTTTAGGTCAACAAGGTGATAGAAGAAAATGGGTTCAGTTTTCATACTTTGGACGATTGAGCTATAGCTTAGATAAAAAATACTCATTAACAGCTAATATTCGTAGAGACTCTAACTCAACTTTAGGTGAAAATAACAGAGATGGGATTTTCTGGTCAACTGGAGCGTCTTGGAATATAGGAAGAGAGTCTTTCTTGTCGGGTTCTGGTATTGATTTAAGTATACGAGCAAACTATGGTGAGACTGGAAATATTCCTTATGCTGATAGTTGGGGCTTGATTTATAATGGACTTACAACTTATGGAATTCCTACGGGTAATGTTTATGGAGATGAGCCTGGTTTAAATATTACATCTGCTGGTAATCCTAATTTGAAATGGGAAGTATCGAAACAATGGAATATTGGATTGGATTTTGGAATTATGAAAAATATAATTTCGGGTACTATTGATGTGTATAATAGAAAAACATCTGATGCAATTTTCCCTTCTTCAATCCTTGGAGAAACTCCTTCTCCCGTTAATTCATTTATGTCAAATATTGGAGAGATCGTTAATAAAGGAATTGAAGGAACCATTATGGCAAGACCATTCAATGGGGAGTTTAAATGGGTTCTTAATGCTAACTTTTCATACAATAAAAGTCAAGTAAGTAAATTAGAAGATCCTAATGCCAAATACATGGAAGGTTCATTAAAAGTTCTTGAACAAGGGCATACATTTGGTGAGTACTATACTTATGGATGGGCAGGGGTAGACCCAACTAATGGAGATGCATTGTTTTATAAAGATGGTTCCGAAACAGAAACTGTAAATGATATAACTAAAGCAACTAAGTATTACCAAGGTAAATCAGCTTTCCCTAAATATATGGCTGGTTTAAGAACAGATTTTTCATATAAAGGTTTATCTTTAAGTGCATTCTTTGCTGGTCAATTTGAGTATGCTATTTACGATGCATGGCAAAATTATAGTTTAGGTGATGGAAGTAATATTACCCGTAACCATCAAACTTCAGCATTGTATGATAGTTGGACGCCAACTAATACAAATGCTTCTAATCCAAAACAGGTTATCGGTGCAGTAAACAGTACTGGTTCTGCTTCTGGTTCTCAAAATCCATCTTCTCGTTGGTTAAGAGACGGTGATCACATTAGGTTAAAAGAAATTAAATTAGCTTATAGTTTAGGTGAGACGGCTAAAAGAATCGGAATAGATAATTTAACAATCTATGTAAAAGGTAATAATGTATGGACCTATGCATTTGATAAGGATTTGGATTTTGATCCAGAATCAAATTCGAATAGACAAACTTATCAATGGCAAGGGAAGGGAGTGTTTGATTATACTTCTCCTATTATGAAAAGTTATTCTTTAGGTTTATCTATTGATTTTTAAATAAAAAAGAAATGAAAAAAATTACAATATTATTATTATCATTATCAAGTTTAATGATGGTTTCATGTGATAATGATTTACTTAATGAATTTCCAGTTGATGGTGAAATTGTAACTCCAGGTGAAAGCCCTGTTGTTTCGGAAGCTATTATGGAAAAAGCGTTAAATGGGATGTATATGTCATTAGGTCATCAAGATGCTTTTGGTTCTAACATCTCTATTTTCGGAGATTTATTATCAGAGAATGTATTTGTTAGTGAAACAAATGACGGCTATTTTAGAACAACGAACGGAATGTCGTGGACTTCATCAGGAGGTGATTTCGCACAGTGGAATAGACTTTATGATGTTGTATCGTCATCTAATGACATATTAAACTCGAGTATAGCAGAATCTTCAGAGGTTAAAAAATTCAAAGCACAGGCTCATATTGGTCGTGGGCTAGCTTACTTTTATTTAATGAATTTTTATGCTGCTAACCCTACTTCTAAAAGAAATCCAGAACTTGGAATTCCTATTTATACAGGGAATTTTGATCCAAATGGTAAATATGGAAGAGAGACTATTGCTAAGTCATATGAACAAATTATTAGTGATTTAGAAAAGGGAATTACAGTTGAGAATAATATACCTAAAAGTAAAGCATATTTCTCTTCATCAGTAGCAAAGTTTATCTTATCAAAAGTTTATTTAACTAGAGGTGAACAAGGTGATTATCAAAAAGCTTATAATTATGCAAATGAGGTAATTACATCCTCTCCAGCTAATTATAAATTAATTGAGAAGAAAGACTTGAAGTCTTATTTTACTGCAAGTACTTCTGACTTATATGAGAATCAACCCGAAACGATTTGGGAAGTTGCTATGAGTACTGCTAATAACCCTCAAGTGAATGCAGCTATTGCTGTATTTTATCAAAAAGGAGGTGCTCATGCTTCACTTCTTGTAAGGAAAGAATTGTATAATCTATATGCTCCTACTGATGCTCGTTTAGAGTTACTTAGTTCTGTTGGTGCACCTACGAATGATGATCCTACTGGACTATGGTTGAATAAATATCCACTTAAGATGGACGGAGCTCAGTTTACTGGTGATGTTAAAATTTTCAGAATGACTGAGGCTTTATTCATTAAATGGGAAGCTATGACTCATTTAGGTCAGTCAGCTCAAGCTTTAAATGAGCTAAATGCTTTTGCTGTTGAGCGAGGAGGATCTACTTATACTGGTGATGTTCTTACTGCAATCTTAACAGAAAAACGTAAAGAATTCGTTGGTGAAGGAACTCGTTTCTTTGATTTAAAACGTAATAATTTAGGTATTGTTAAGAATACTAATTGTTTTGGGAATTGTGATACACCAGCTGATAATAGAAGAATGGTTTTACCTATTCCTCAATCATCTATGAACTTAAACCCAAAAATGGTACAAAATCCAGGTTGGAATAACTAATACCAATAGAATACATTTCTATAACATCCAAACCCTCGAAGTTTCTTCGAGGGTTTTTTTATGCCCTACTAATTTTTAATTCCCACCATCTTTTTATTTACATTATTACTATATAGTTAATTGATGTTTTCATCCATTTCTATCATTTCCTTCTTAAAAAAGACCAAAAACTAAATCTTAATTTAGTTAACAAAATGTTAAATATTTACGCTTACCATTTTCATTTATTCTCTTTATTGTTTATAATACCCAATGTGAGCAACTATTTTTTAACAATTGATTAACACTTATTGGCTAGACTACTTTTACTGCTATTATGCTATTGCTTGTAATGACTCAACCACTTAATTTTTTTTTATATAAAGCATTAAAAATCAATGATGTTTATACTTTTATTGTGTTTTAACTTCACGAAAATCAAGCCTATTTTCTTTGTTTTTCAGAATCAATTTTTATAATTTCTTTTTCAAATTACACTAAATACTTGATTATGAAGAAAATAAAGTTGCTATTAAGTACAGTAGCATTCATTGCGTTTAGCGCTGCCTCCTATGCACAAATTAGAGGGGGAGTCGTGGATGCCAACGGCTTCCCCGAAGTCGATGCGCAAGTGACAGTAAAAGGAACCTCGACCGTGGTGTATACCGACCAAAACGGCCAATTCGATATCGATGCCAAAATTGGCGATGTCCTTCTCATCAATGGAAATGAATTTCAGGTTATGTCCAATGATATGGGCGTTTTGAAAGTTCAGGAGGAAGTCGCTTTAGCGGAGGTGACTGTTATTGGGTATGGTATTCGTGAGACTATGGAGCAAAAAACGGGTTCCTATACTACTATTTCTGCTGAAGACATTACGAAAGTCGGTGCTGTTTCCTTTGAACAGGCACTTCAAGGACAAGTACCAGGATTAACCATAGGAGCTATCAGTGGTCAGCCTGGTGCTTTCTCACCTATATTTGTTCGGGGTATTACCTCGCTAACGACAGATTCTATGCCTCTAGTTGTTATTAACGGAATACCCGTTTTAACAGGAGATAATGCGGGCGCTGCTACGACGGCTAATGCTTTGGCTAATATTGATCCTTCTACTATTGAGTCTGTTACCGTGTTGAGAGATGCAATGGCGACATCGCTCTATGGCTCAAGGGGGGCAAATGGCGTAATTTTAGTTACGCTTAAGAAAGGAATAAATAATGCGAATAAATTTTCGATGAATACCGAATTCGGTTTTGGAAACGTGGCCTTTGAGAAAAAAGATTGGCTAGATGCCCAAGGCCATGCAAATTATTTTGCGAACACTTATGCTAATCGAACTGGAACTAATTTTGACCAAGCCTATGCTATCGTTACTGGCCCTTCTTGGATGAATTGGGATGGTAAAACCAATGATAATTGGAGAAAATCGACGAGAAATAACACCATTGGTTCAGAGAAATATATTGTCAATTATCAGGGTGGATCGGATAATTTTAGAGTTTTTACGTCATTGAGTTATACGAGTCAACAAGGGTTGGCGAGAGATGCTAAATACGACCGTATGTCTAGCTACTTAAATACGGAATGGGACGCCAATGATCGTTTAAAATTAGGATTTGATATTTCCATGAGTAAATCAACACAATTAGGACCTTCTGCGGGTTCTTCATTTTCTAATCCAGTATTTGCTGGAAATTTAATTTCACCAACCCAAAAAATTTATAACGAAGATGGAACCCTTAATTTGGACATATTGTACCTCAATCCAGAATTCAATCCAAGAGCAATTCAAGATGCGAATTCTAGAATATCTAAATTTTACAAAGTTCTTGCCAATGTGAATGGTTCATATAAAATTGCTCCTTATTTAACTTTTGAATCACGATTTGGGGTCGATTTTAATCATTTTAACGAACTCACGTTTTGGAATCCTGATTTTGGGGATGGAAATAATGCTGCGGAACCCCTTGGAAATGGATATGGATATGCGAGTGCCCGGGATTTTACCACATGGAATTGGGCAAACTCCTTTAATTTTAACAAAGTTTTTGCCGATTTACATGCCGTTACCGCTTCTGCAAGTATGGAAGCTTTCGAATATGGGGAAGAAATTATGACGGTTCATAAACGAGGTTATCCTTCAGGAGCAAGAAAACCGACATTAAATAATGCGGCGAATGTTTCAGATGGAACATCGTCGGCAGGAGACTATTCTTTCTTGAGCTATATTGGTCGGGTTTCTTATACTTTTAATAATCGGTACTCCGTGGCAGCGAATTACAGACGTGACGGATCTTCACGATTTTCATCTTCAAATAAATGGGCCGATTTTTATGGTGTTGGAGCCTCATGGAATATAAACCGCGAAAATTTTCTGCTAGGAACTAAAATAAACGATTTGAAAATAAGGGTATCCTATGGAGAAGTAGGAAATGCGAATATTGGTAATTATAGATCACGCACATTGTTCGCTCCTGCTGCTGGTTCTTATCTCGGTGAGCCAGGTGGCTATGTAAATCAAATCGGTGACCGTAAATTGCAGTGGGAAACTACAACAACCTCTAATTTTGGAATCGATTTTGGTATTTTCCAAAATAGGATTAGTGGATCGGTTGAATATTATGTGAAAAAATCAAAAATGTTATTGTTTGATTCCCCTACAAATCCATCTTCCTCAGGATTTAATGAAATTTTAAAAAACATTGGTGATACACGAAGTGATGGTTTTGAAACTATTTTAACGGTAATTCCTATACGGTCAAATAATATAAATTGGTCGATTACAGCAAATTATGCTTATAATAAATCTGAAATTAAACGTTTGAATACCGATATTTCTGTTCAAAATGGTTTGAAAGCATTTGCAGAAGGCCATAATCCTACAGAATTTTACACGCGTTTATGGGCAGGGGTAGATCAAACAAATGGAAAGCCATTGTGGTATACGGATGATACAAGAACTACAACAACAAGTGTTAGTGGATTAGCAGCTCTGTCCTTTACTGGAAAACAAGCTCTGCCTATTCATACGGCTGGACTTTCTTCTTCTTTCAATTACAAGGGATTTAACTTCAGTACTCAATTTACCTATGCTGGGGGGCACTCCGTCTATGATAATTGGGGATTTGTCTACAATGGTGATGGGGCTTATGCCTATTTGAATACCCGAAAAGAATGGGCAGAAGGAGGATGGACACCAGAGAATGCTGGTTCTGCAACGTTACCTCAACAAATATATGGTGGTAACTCGAATAGTGGTGCTGGTTCTACACGTTATCTATATGATGCGGATCACATACGATGGCGTTCTGCTGAAGTTGGTTATCGCTTTAATAAAGCTGTATTGGGTGGTGAGAAATCTCCTATTGAAGGACTTTATATTTATGTCAAAGGATATAATCTTGGTACATGGGCATTTGATAGCAGATTATGGTTTGACCCCGAAACAGCTTCAAATAGTTTTACTTATGGCGTTTCAAACTTAGGTATCTATGATCAATCACAAGCCAATATTAGACAGTTTTTACTTGGTGTAACATTAGATTTTTAAATGATAAAAAAATGAAAAGAATACTACTTATTATAGGAATTATAGGGAATTTTGTGATGTTTAATTCCTGTCAAGATGACTTTATGAAATTTGATCCTTCAGATTCGGTTGATGCCGAAGGAGCTATTACAAATATCCAACAAATGGAAAACGCTATTTTGGGAATATATGCTGGTGTGCAACATCAACATGTTTACGGAAACCACTTAATCACAGCCCAAGAAATACTCTCAGATAACGGTTATGTAACGCTACGAAATTCAAATCGATTTACCGATTACAATACCTATACCCATGCTATTTCTGAAGGTGGAACAACTCGAGCACTATGGACAAGGATGTATAGGGTTATCGCTCGTGTGAATTATGTTATTGAACATGAGAGCCTAATTTCAGATCCATCGGTACCCAGTATGATGGCGGAAGCCAAAGCAATTAGGGCATTGATGTTATTTAATTTAGTTAATTATTATGCTAGGCCTTATGGCTCATTTGATCAAAGTTTAGGTATACCCATTCCTTATAAATTTGCCATTGGTGAAGCTTTGGAAAGGAAATCGGTAGATGAAGTGTATGCACAAGTTATAGATGACCTAACTTATGCTGCTGAACATATTAATCAAGTTCACAAGGGACGCATAACTAAACCAGCAATTCATGCCCTATTATCAAGGGTGTATCTTTTTCAAAAACAGTATCCGAAGGTTGTGGAGCATGCTAATTTAGCGTTGACACAGACTCCAGACACCTATGTGAAAGGGGAAAATCTACTCGATTACTATGTCAATCCTTTAAATTACAAAGAAACACTATTTGCTGTCGTTTACTCCTCGTTAGACAAGTTAGGCGCAAATGATGCTATTGGTGCAACTTGGACCCGAGGAGGACGATATGACCAAAATGTAGCTTCTTCCGTATTATATGACTTAATTGAAAATAACGATGCACGAAAAAATTTATACATACTGAAGCGCGGTGTAGCTGACGTACGACCATACAATGTATTAAAGTTCGGTGCAGATGATAATGATAACATTGTTTTAAGAGCGAGTGAAATCTTTTTTAATAAGATAGAGGCCATGTATTATACTAATCAATCGGAAGCGTTGGCTGAACTTAATCAGTGGGTGAAAAATAATCGAAATGATCAGTATAGCTTTTCAGAAAGTGGTCAAGTTCTCCTTGATGAAATATATAGACAACGTAGAATTGAATTAGCTTTTGAAGGTCATCGCCTATTCGATTTAAATCGACTTGGTTTAGATGTTATTAAAAATCCTGCCAATGTTAATCAAAATCCAATAGTTCCATTCAATGATTTTAAACGTGTTTTTCCTATTCCAATCAATGAGATGAATACAAATCCCAAGATGATTCAAAACCCGAAATATCAATAAATAATCAACTCTGAAAATTCGGATATATTTATAATATTACGAGATAATTTAGTTAAAATGAATTAAACAAAAACCTCTTAAGTAATATTGATATAATGAAATTGATTAACTTTAATTAAATTAAAAAACTAATTATGAACAAATTACTTATTTTAGTGTGCACAATGCTAAGTGGTTTAGCATTCGGACAAACATGTAACATTGAGCAAAATGGAATTTTTGAATTGAATGCTCTTGGTAGTCCAGAAGTATTCTTTTACACTGCTCCAGATCACATTCAAAACCCCAATGCCGATGCCTATGATTACAGTTGGGAATTTACTCATGAAAATGGAAACATGATTTTTAGTAATGATCGGTCACCTATTTTTCCGGTTGCTTGTACAAACAGAGTAACTGTGGCTAAAGTGACCATTTATAATGGAACCTGCTCTAAGGTAATTCATAGAGAGTTTAAACCGAAAGTCTGCGGAACTGCCAACATATTTAATTAAACCAAAAAAAGCGAGACCTTTGGTCTCGCTTTTTTTGGTTTTTAATCATTGATTCTCATACGCTGTAAGACAAGAAGTCGTACCTAATTCATAATAGACTTGTTACTTTCCTATTATGTTAGATATAAATACCTCAATCACTTTCAATGGACTCTCTTGCTCGAATAGTCTAGTAGCAATTAAAATCAAGCAAATAAAAATTATTTCACAATGTATTTTCCGTACGGAACTTTTTCAATTAAATACAATACTATAAAAGATGTAATTAGAGTAGCCAATGTTGTGATTGGAATGGATAGGTATGGATTGAAAGAAAAATAGGCTAAACCAGCTTTTGCCAGTAAATCGATGATTAAGACATGTATAAGATATATTCCAAAACTATATTGGCTAATTAAAGATAGAATACGGTTTTTAATATTCAAAAATGGGTGGAGTCTGAATAGAAGAACAATAGCAACCATTTGTAAAAGATCCCAAGGATCGAATATTTCTACAAAATCATCCGCTTTAACGGAGTAGTAGAACGTTGTAAGGCTAATTAAAAAGAAAGAAATCATAAATAATAGTCCAAGAAATGCACTGTTTTTAAAATTATACTCAATTTTCCCATAGTTCACCAGGTAGTAACCAAATACAATACATCCCCAATATTTTGAAAAATAGTCTAGATTTACTCTTGATTCTAATATATTAAGCGGGTAGTAATGGATTGTAGTTCCTATAATACATAAACCCATAAAGTAGATTAGTTCATTCTTTGTACTCGCAATAATCCACTTATTCATCATAGGAAGAATCAGGTATACCCCTATCAACATATAGATATACCACATATGATAGTCAGCACCAAACATTAGTTTTTTCCAAAAAAAATCCAATATATAGTTAAAATCAAGAGGATTACCTGATTTTAGGTAATAGATGCTTAATTTATAAAAAATGTAAATACTACTCCAAAATACAAACGGAATTAAAATTCTAGAAAGTCTTCTTTTCAAAAAATCGTATAAGTTGTAGTTTCGGCCTAAAGTTAAGTATCCTGTTAACGCTAAAAAAGTAGGAACAGCAAATCGAGTCAAGCTTTCATAGAAATTTGCTGCCCACCAATCAATAATTGAAAGTTTATTAAACGAATAGGTCATCTGTGCTGAGACATGGAGAAGAATTACTGCAATTGTAGCTACAGCTCTTAAATTTTCAATCCAAGTAATTTCTTTTTTTGAATTTTCATTAAACGTATTTTTCATTTATTAGTTTTATAGGTCAGTTGATTATAAGTAAAAATAATGTTTTTTTATGAAATTAAATTTTATCCATATAAAGTTCTTAGTACAGTATCTAAAAATAACTATTTATCTACCCTTCATCTGCTCAATAAACTCCAACGCACGTATTTCAGCCCATGAATGCTTCTCTTTAGGGATTATAAAACCACAATGACCTCCATAGGCAGGTATTTCTAAATAAACGCTTGGATGAGCCGCTAAAAGGGGTCTAGGATAACATGCCTCACCAAGGAAAGGATCATTGGCGGCATTCACCACTAAACAAGGGATTGTAATTTTATCAATCACCTTTAGTGGGCTCGCTTGCTTGTAATAATCATCTTTATCTCGATAGCCATGCATCGGTGCCGTAAAATAATTGTCGATATCAGCAAAACTCTTTAATTGATCAATGCACTCTTCGTTAATCTGCCCTGGAAATTGTTCTGCTTTTTGGCGAAACTTCGGTACCAACGTCCGCTTAAAATTCTTAAAGTAAACGGTATTCGGAAATTGGCTTAATTGTTCAGCACTCGACTGCAAAGACAAAGGCGAAGAGAAAGAAACAGCGCACTGAATTCGTTGATCAATGGTATAACTTCCTAAATAATTTAAGATTAATGCACCACCCATCGAATAACCAATTAGGTAGATTTTTTTATAATCTTCAGCAATCGCTTTCTTTATTACACGGTCGATATCATCGGTTGATCCATGGTGATACAAACGGCAAGTCGCATTCATCTCACCACCACAACTGCGATGATTCCAAGCCAAAATACTATAACCGCGTTCAAAAAAATAGTCGGAGCAAGAATTTAAGTACGTCCGTTTCGAATCTCCTTCTAATCCATGAAACAAAATCACCAATTCTTCGGTATTCTCTTGTTTTCGCCAATCGAGATTTAAAAAATCGCCATCATCGGTTGGCATTTTTTCCCGTTCGTAGTGGGGTATGGGGTATTTCTTAATTTTTGCAGGATAGATGGTTGATAGGTGGGCGTGTCTCGTCAAGAAAGTCGACGCTTCGTAGCGAGATGATTCAATTAAGGGCATGTAGATAAAAATTTAAAAGACTTTAACGTCCAATAAGAAATTGACTTTGAGTTGTTCATTGATGTTGTTCAGAATTTTCGTTTTGCCATAAGACAACTCCTGACGCATGGCAGGCGAGTTGATCTTTACATACAAAATCCGATTTCTAACCTCCACTTTTTCGGTATACTTTTCAAAAAATTTGCCCATCACGGTTTGCCAAGCTTCCTCCGCTTTCACTTCCCAAATCAATTCCTGTTTGCCATTCGTCTTCATAAAATATTCCAACGCCTCACCAATGGTTTGCTGATTTTGCCGTTTTATATATTTTTTCATAGACGAAATATTTTACTCTCTGCATTAATTTGTTTAATAATCTGCTCTGTTCGATCTGAATGGGTATCGGTAATAAAAATCTGACCAAAGCGCTCCTCATTCACCAGTTGGATTAATTGATGAACCCGACTTTCGTCCAATTTATCAAAAATATCATCGAGTAACAAAATTGGAGTCACATTCAAGACTTTTTTAATTACATCCAACTGGGCTAATTTCAAAGCGATAAGATAGGATTTCTGTTGACCCTGGGAACCAAACTTTTTAATCGGGTAGTTCGAGATTGTAAACGATAAATCGTCCTTGTGAATACCCGCGGTACTATACTGCGCTAAGCGATCTTTCGATAAACTATTGCTTAATAACGTATGAAAAGGAGTATCGTTTAATTGAGAATCATAACGAATAGAAACATGTTCTCTTCCTTCCGATATCGCCTGATAATATTGAACAAAAGCCTCTAAGAACGTTTCAATAAACGCTTGTCGTATTTTATGAATTTCTGTTCCCAAACGAATCATCTCTTCGTCATAAATTTCCAAAGAACTCGCGTCAAAGGTATGGTTGGCAGCAAAATATTTCAACAGTGCATTCCGTTGTACCAAGACCTTGTTATAGCGCATTAAATCGCTTAAATATTGCTTATTCGACTGAGATATAATATTATCCAAGAACTTACGCCTAACATCGCTTCCTTCTTTAATCAAGTCACTGTCGTAAGGTGAAATCATTACCAACGGGTAATTCCCTATATGGCTAGAAATACGATCGTAGGTTTTAGAATTTCGTTTTAATTGCTTCGGCTGACCTTCCCTCACTAAACAAAAAATAACATCTTCCGATTCGTTTTTGTCGAACGTTCCTTCCAACGTGAAAAAACCTTGATCGAACTGAATGTTCATCGCATCCGAATGATTTAAATAAGACTTGCTTAAAGCCAGGTAATGAATGGCGTCGAGCACATTGGTTTTACCACGCCCATTTTTACCAACAAATGCATTGATTTTTGGAGAAAATTCAAATTCATTTTCAGTGAAATTTTTAAACTGACGGGCTTTAAGATCTTTTAAATACATAGCCGCAAATTTACGAATATTTCTTGCGCCTAAAACCTATAATTATCATGCCTATAAATCCACCCATGATAATGGTCACTAAGATATTTCCAAAGACCATATCACCAGGGAATAGGATAAACCGACAAGCCGCAATAGATAATCCTATTCCACAGACTTTGGTCCAGTATGACCAACAAAATCCAGAAACAATGTTTTTGTTTTTAGGTAAATAACAGACCCAAGTTAAAAGAATCAGTGCACCAACCCATGTGCTACCGTGTTGTAGAATTTTATAGATCGGAAATCCCATTAAATCCGTAGCCAAGACAGGCCATAATTCTACAAAAAATCCCCATTCATGGGTAAAGGCATCCCAAAAAAGATGCGAATAGAACCCGATAATCAGAGAGCTAAGAACCATCCAAAAATGAGTGTTAACGTAGCCATTCCAATTGAAAAACCGCTCGGTTGAAAAACGTTGTTGCAAAAAATTTGGTAAAGCGTCTATGAAACAATTTCTTACCCAATTATGGTATACATAACTGTACAAGTAGCCCAAAGGAATGGCTAAGACTAACCCCCAAATCCAATCATGGCCATAGGTCGCTAAAATCTTCATGCGGGTAAAGTATTCCAAATCAGGACCCATCGAGCCTACGATTAAACCAGTAACTGAAAACCATGAGCGTTTAAACCATAAAAAAGGCAAAATAAGAGCCGGATGACACAGTGTAAAAGGCATAGCAATAGATTAACAGATTAGGCTAGAATGTACCTAAATCAATCCCCAATTTAATCATAGGACCAAATGTATTCAAGTCATATAGAAAATAATCCTTTCCATGTCCTTTTTCGTACTTAATATCCATATAGCGGTATCCGACTAAGCCATAGAATAATTTCGAGAACCGATAGCCTACATGAGCCTGTAGCTGCCATGAAAAATCTGAACCAACACCAAAGCCTCCCATTTCACCTCTCACCATATAAAGAAACTTTGAATCCGGAGCATTCATCGTCCTTACAACAAGCATTGGATCAAACCATGTCTGACTTTTTGTTCGGTTTAACCCAACTAACTGCCCGGTTTTTGGATTCATCACCGTTAAATCAAAACCCGATTTTACACTCGTTACTACACCCCCTACACCTGCTTCTAGCCAAGGAGAAATTTTACGCAATACCGCCACTTCTCCATTAAACTGCCTCGCCTTTAAATGCCCATTAAATACCAAAGGCTCTTTTTTAACATCGGCCGCAAGAGAAGCATAAATTAAATCGGTATTTATCACCCATTTATCGTTACTCGCCTCAAAAGTAAGCATTCCACCATATTTTAAATGACTAAAAAAATCGCCTGAAGATTGATCAACTTCTACAATCGGTAAATGACCAACACCCGCTTTACCCGACATATGCGGTAACATCATATTGGGTTCAATCGAATAACGCCAATCATCAGACGAATTATTTTGCGCATGAAGCATGCTTAAATTGGCAACAATTGCCATAGAAATAGGAAGTAAAAAATTTCTCATAAATTGGGTGTTTCATTTCATCTACACGATGAATCATTGATAGGTAATGTACCATTATACTATATGTCAAATATAACTATTCCTTGTTTACGTTATCAACATATCGTTTAGAATTACCACTTCATATAAAAAAACAACACTTATTCTTTTATACTGAAAGCAATAGCTTAAATTTGTTCTTTAATCCAAATTTCTAGTCAAATGGCAGTGCAAAAACCATCGATTCCAAAGGGGACAAGAGATTTTTCTCCTTTAGAAGTGAATCGTCGTCAATATATTATCCAAACGATACAAGAGCAATTCAAACGCTTTGGGTTTGCCCCCATTGAAACACCTTCTTTCGAAAACCTTTCTACCCTTACAGGTAAATACGGCGAAGAAGGCGATCGATTAATCTTTAAAATCCTTAACTCAGGCGATTATCTAGCCAAAGTCGATGAAAATTTACTGGCCAATAAAAATAGCCAAAAAGTAATTCCACATATTTCCGAAAAAGCATTGCGTTACGACCTTACTGTGCCTTTTGCACGTTACGTGGTACAACACCAAAACGACATTACTTTTCCGTTTAAACGCTATCAAATACAACCTGTATGGCGTGCAGATCGTCCACAAAAAGGCCGTTTCAGAGAATTTTTTCAATGCGATGCCGATGTGGTTGGATCCGATTCCCTACTTCAAGAAGTCGATTTCGTTCAATTATACGATACCGTTTTCTCAAAATTACGACTAGCCGTCGAAATCCATATCAATAACCGTAAAATCTTATCTGGTTTAGCCGAAGTAGCCGATATCTCCGCTCAATTAATCGATTTTACCGTGGCCCTCGATAAACTCGACAAGATTGGCGAAGAAGCCGTTAAGGAAGAAATGCGCACCAAAGGCATCTCCGAAAAAGCCATTGAAATTTTATCGCCTCTATTCACCATGCAAGGGGATTATGCCACTCAATTGGCGCAGTTAAAAGAAATTTTAGCTACCTCAACCGTTGGGTTAAAAGGAATTGAAGAACTGGAATTTGTATTTCAACAAACCGAAATCATCGGATTGGACAAAGCAGAACTCGTTCTAAACCTTACCCTAGCCCGTGGATTAGATTATTACACCGGTGCCATTTTCGAAGTGAAATCAACCGTTGGCGAATTCGCATCCTCTATTGGGGGTGGAGGTCGTTACGACGATCTAACCGGAATCTTTGGGTTAAAAGACATCTCAGGAGTCGGTATTTCGTTTGGGTTAGACCGGACGTATTTGGTTTTAGAAGAAAACAATCTATTTCCAGCTATTGAAGATTCGGCGAATATACAAGCCCTTTTTATCAATTTTGGAGACCAAGAAGCGGCCAAAGCCATGCAATTGGTCAAGCAATTGCGTCAACAAGGAATCAATGCCGAAGTCTATCCCGATGCAGCCAAAATGAAAAAACAAATGCAATACGCCGATAAAAAAGGCATTAAGCAAGTTATTCTTTTAGGCGAAAAAGAGATTCAAGAGCAAAAAGCCACCGTAAAAAACATGGAATCAGGCGAACAAGTCGAAGTTTCATTCAACGATTTGGTAAACGCTTTATAATCTGAATAATATCAAATATATTTGCAAAAAATAATTTATAACATCAATGAGTTTATTAACAGTAGGTACAGTTGCCTTCGATAAATTAGAATCTCCGTTCGGAAAAACGGATAAAATTTTAGGTGGTGCAGCAACATACATCGGAATGGCCTCTTCATTATTAGGCGTTAAAACCGGCGTTGTCTCTGTCGTAGGGGGAGATTTTCCTCAAGAATACATCGATTTATTAGAATCAAAAAATATAGATTTAGCAGGGGTAGAAATCGTAAAAGACGGAAAAACCTTCTTTTGGGAAGGGAAATACCACAACGATTTAAATACACGCGATACCCTAACAACCGAATTAAATGTTCTAGAAACATTTAACCCTGTTGTTCCACAACACTGGAAAACACCCGAAGTCTTAATGCTAGGAAACCTTCACCCGATGGTTCAACAAGGCGTTTTAGACCAATTGGACCAACGTCCAAACCTTGTGGTTTTAGACACCATGAATTTCTGGATGGATATTGCTTGGGACGATTTAATGAGTGTTATTAAAAACGTCGATGTTATCTCAATCAACGACGAAGAAGCGCGCCAAATGTCAGGTGAATACAGCCTTGTAAAAGCTGCGAAGAAAATCATGACGTTAGGACCAAAAACCGTCATCATTAAAAAAGGGGAACACGGAGCCCTATTGTTCCAAAACGAACAAGTATTCTTCGCTCCAGCACTTCCATTAGAAGACGTTTTCGATCCAACAGGAGCAGGAGACACCTTCGCCGGGGGATTCTCTGGTTACTTAGCCAAAACAAAAGACTACTCATTCGAAAACATGAAACGTGCCATCGTATACGGATCAGCCTTAGCATCGGTAACTTGTGAAAAATTCGGTACAGAATCCTTAGCAAACCTTGCAGAAGACACCTTAAACGAACGCTTAAACCGCTTCAAAGAATTAATGCGTTTCGAAATAGAATTCTAATTTCAAACACATAACCTATATAAAGCCTTATCGAAAGATGAGGCTTTTTTGTTTTTGGGCGGTCGCTACGCGCCGGGCTATCCGCTATATCTTTGCTGCAACAACATCTCGGTTGATGGGAAATGAAGGGGGCAGCAAAGGATGCCGCTCCTATCCCTACCGCAGAGCTTATGCCTTGAAATGTTCTCGCCAGAACATTTCAAGGCATAAGCGTTTATGGTTTCACCTGTTTATAATGGTTCTTGGTTAAAATACGATAATTCATCTACTTTCTCAATTGCCTTAAAAGTAGATCAGATGAGGTGTACGAAATCCAAATTAAAAAATAAGCGTGAATAAAAAATGACTTAAGTGATGCTCACTTAAGTCATTTTTTATTACCCTATCTATTCGTTATTGAACAAACGCCTTAAGGTAATTCGACCAAAAAGGTCTTTTGACGTCGAAGACTGGTATAACCATTTAGTTGGTCATACATTAATTGTTTCCAATTGTAATTAAGAGCTATTGCACGTGGATCAAATGCAGGTGTACATGGATCCAATGGACTTAATTTTAAAACTTCTGCTAAATTCCGCGTCTTCTTTTTATTTTTTAATAAATGCACATAGGCTAAGTCAATACCTTCTTCCACAACAGCATTGGTTGTTATATTTCGTCCTTTTATTTTAATGTAATAACTGTTCGCAATCCCTTCATAAGGCAGAACATTCACTTCTTGCAATTGAATATTTTGTTTTGGGTCGTTGGTACAACACGCACACCATAAGATGATATTCTTTTGTTTATCAAGCAATTGCTTTGCACGACTCGCTGTGTCAATATCCAACACATACCATTGATCTGCAAGAGCAAATGTGCTTATAAAAAGGGTACATAATAAAAGTAATTTTTTCATAAGTATTTCTTTATAGCTTATAAAGATAAAAAAAGCCCATGAAAACATGGGCTAAAAATAATAATTTGTGGTGATTATTTTTTAATAAAACTTTTTGATAAAGTACCTTTTGTGGTTTCTATTTGAATGTAGTAATTACCTTTAGGCAAAGACCCCACATGAATACTATTCTCTTTTCCTTTATAAACCAATTGACCGTTCACGTTAAAAATCGTAATACCTAGAATGGTTTCCTTCGTTTGTATACTAAGAGTCGATGAAACTGGATTTGGATAAATGTTAATTTGAGCTGTTAAATCAATATCCTCTGTTGCTAACACTTGTTTACTACTATAGGTTGCTACATTCCCATCTTTACTAGTCAACTTTAATACTTTATCGGAACCAACGGTACTAATACTGTATGAAAATTTATTCCACATATTTTTTTCAAAAAAATTAGTGGTGTATTCCTGGTCAATAGCTAATAATTCAGCATCAGAGCCACATAATCCATTGTTAACAAGATTGAACATCACACGGAAGTTAAATGTTGTTGTGTTTTGAAAATCCAATTCACCGTTAACATTTTTACATAAGGAAGCATGAAAAGAAGAATTCTTATTAAAGATAGCGACCGATGCTATTTTCTGTTGATCAACAGTATAGGTTTTCGCACTTGTTTTTACTTCTTGTAAATACCATTTAGGTGTTGTAAATAAATTATTGTCTTGGGCATTTGCTGTGTTTGAAAGTGCTGCTAAGGCAATTAAAAGAGTAAAATTTTTCATAAGCATAATTTTTTATTATTAATTGATGCGAATATAGAAAAAATAATAAATTAAACGATTGATATACAATGCGAAAACATTTGGCCGTTATAAAGAAAAATGTATGGAAGTCTTTTGCATAAAAAAAGCTCATCGATTCCGATGAGCTTTGTTGTGACCTCGACTGGATTCAAACCAGTAACCTCTTGAGCCGTAATCAAGTGCGCTATTCAGTTGCGCCACGAGGCCATTTAAAAAACAACAATGTTGTTCTTATTTTGGACTGCAAATATAGAAACTATTTTTGAATTACAAAATAAGAAGACGAAAAAAGTAGTTTTTATTTTTTCAATCAAGGATGACTATCTTCGTTCGATTAAAAATAATTGTTTTTGCAATGAATTGTCCTGTAACCATTGATCCTATTATTCGAGATATGCTCTTGATTTTAGAACCCCATGTGAAACGTGTTTCGCTAAAGCGCGGTGAGAAATTATTGGATATTGGTCAAATTTGTGAATATATGGGGGTGGTCACCAAAGGAAATCTTCGCATGTATTATATCGATAAAAAAGGGAATGATATTTCTTTCCTCTTTTTTTTAACCACCCATTTAGTGACCAACTACGAAAGTGTACTTACCGAAACTCCTTCTCAGATGATTATTGAAGCAACAGAAGCTAGCGAAATAACCCTTCTTCATAAAAACGATGTTTTTAAGCTATATCAATCTTCTGCCAAGTGGCAAGAAGCTGGGCGACTAATTTCAGATCAAATCTTTTTAAAAGCCAAACAGCGTATCGATACCTTATTATTCTTATCTCCCGAAGAGCGATATATCGACTTGCTAAACAATCAACCCGAAATCTTGCAACAAATTCCTCAAAAACATATTGCCACTTATCTAGGTATTCAACCGCAATCTTTAAGTCGGATCCGGAAACGAATGAATAACGATTCGTTCACTTAAGTGAACGTTTTTAATCCTTGTAGCTGTTACCTTTAATCATCATTCAACAGTAAATCGTTATGGAACAATTAATAAATAGTATTCAAGTGATCAATGCTCTTGTATTCTCTTACTTAGGGGGTATGCATCTGTATTGGGCCATAGGAGGTCAATGGGCAACAGAGGCCGTTATTCCAACCAAGGTCGATGGAAGTCGAACTTTTGAGCCTGGAAAAATAGGGACACTCCTTGTTGCCATTTGCTTATTTTTTGCCGCATACATTGCGGTAGCGAATAGATGGAGTTGGTTATACCTAGCTATAGGGGTCGTCTTTGGCATGCGGGCAATAGGCGATTTTAATTATGTAGGTCTATTTAAAAAAATAAAAACCACCCATTTTGGCAAAATGGATTCCCGCTATTTTGTGCCACTTTGCCTTTATATTATGGGAAGTCATTTGTTTTTGTATTTCATGACGAATTAGAACGAATTACAAATTGTCTAGGGTGAATAAATTGAAAAACCCGTTTCTATTCCCTAATTTTTTAAAGGAAATCATCCGCTTCTAAGTATTCGAACGATATTTACTATTTTAATCTAATATCTCATTTCTACATGATAACAACCATAGAAAAGCGATTATTGATTTCTTGATTTAAAAGCGAAAAAGCACTAATTTGTACCGTCAAACGAGATGTAACGATAAATATTCATATCATGAAATTAACCCGAATAGAAAGCGATTTGCTTGGAGAATTAGAAGTTCCCGCTATGGCCTATTATGGTGTGCAAACACAGCGTGCAATTGATAATTTTCAATTATCGAATCATAAATTAGCCGATTATCCTGCTTTTATCAAGGCGTTGGCACAAACGAAATGGGCGGCAGCTCAAACCAATTTCGAACTGAATATTCTGGAAGAACCTATTTATCGTGCCATTGAACAGGCCTGTAAAGAGATTATAGGTGGTGCTTACCATGAAGAATTTCCCATTGATATGGTCCAAGGAGGAGCAGGTACCTCTGTGAATATGAATGCCAATGAGGTAATTGCTAATCGTGCTTTAGAGATCTTAGGTCATCAAAAAGCCATGTATACCCATTGTTCTCCCAATGATCATGTCAATTTATCACAATCGACCAATGATGCCTACCCGACTGCCTTAAAAATGGCTTTATTTGAACTAAACAAAAGTTTGGTTGAAAAATTAGCTACGCTAGCGGCTGCTTTTAATGCGAAAGGCAAAGAATTTGCAACAGTCATTAAAATGGGGCGTACCCAATTGCAAGATGCTGTACCGATGACTTTAGGACAAGAATTTGCGGCATTTGGTTATACTTTAGAAAAAGAGGGGAAGACGCTGAATTCGACAGCGGAAGCTTTTCTTGAGATTAATATGGGCGCAACAGCTATTGGTACAGGTTTAAATGCCGTACCAGGTTATGCAAAGCTGTGTGCAAAGAATTTAGCAACCATTATGCAACAGGACGTTACATCGGCGCCTAATTTAGTAGAGGCGACATCAGATACCAGTGGTTTTGTGGCTTATTCTTCTGCTTTAAAAAAGGTGGCGATTAAGTTATCGAAGATTTGTAACGATTTACGTCTTTTGGCCTCAGGACCTCGTACAGGCCTAGCCGAAATTCACCTGCCAGCGATGCAACCAGGCTCGTCGATTATGCCAGGAAAAGTAAACCCCGTTATCCCAGAAGTGGTGAATCAGGTTTGTTTTCGTGTTATTGGGAATGATACAACCATTACCATGGGCGCTGAAGCGGGACAATTACAGTTGAATGTCATGGAACCAATTATTGCCTTGTCTTTGTTAGAATCTATTCAGTACTTAGAAAATGCCATGGTGACGCTTGCACAGAAATGTGTGGTCGGTATTACGGCCAATGCCGCCTATACCAAGCAAACGGTTTTAAACAGCATCGGTATTGTAACGGCTTTAAACCCCTATATCGGCTATAAAGCCAGCACCGTTATCGCAAAAGAAGCTTTGGCTAGCGGACGTGGTGTGTATGAGTTGGTGTTAGAACATAATTTATTAACCAAAGAACGGTTAGACGAAATTCTCGATCCAAAAAACATGTTGGGACCTTCTGAACATGACTAAATAGAAAAAGTTGCCTTGAGAAAGGCAACTTTTTTATTGATTGGAAGAGGCAACTTATAAAAAAGAGCGGACTTCGTCTAAATGTTTAATTGTAGGGACTTCATCCATGGTGAAATTATCGTCTAAACGATCAAAGAAAATGGCACGCATCCCAAAAGCTTTGGCACCAACCGCATCAGCGATCCAATCGTCTCCAATATAAATGGATTCTTTCTTGTTGGCTTGCGATTTTTCCATTGCCAAATCGAAAATACGGGGATCGGGCTTCAATACCTTAATTTCATCGGCATAGGTCACCGTTTCAAAATAGTTCTGAAGGTCCGATGACTCAATTTTGCGCTTCGATACTTCAATAAAACCATTGGTAATAATGTGTAAGCTGTATTTCGGTTTTAAATAATCTAACAATTCAATCGCCCCATCAACAACTTCGTTATAGTTGGTAATCGTTTCCATGTATTCTTCTTCGAAAATAACAGCTAGTGCGTCGTTATCGATACCTAACGTGCGAAAAGCATCTTTGAAACGGCGATCTCTTAATTCTTCTTTGCTAATTTTCTTGTCGCGAATTAATGCCCAAAGGCCTTCGTTACTTTCGTGATAATGGGGGTGAAATTCGTCGAAGGTAAACCCATAGCGGTTTTCAACGTCGTGTTTAATGTATAATTCAGCTAAAGCGAATCTGGCGTTTTTTCTAAAATCCCAAAGGGTGTTGTCGAGGTCAAAAAAGACGTGTTTTATTGTGTTCATAGTGTGCAAAGCTAAGCAATTTATGTAAATTTGTTGTTTAAGCAAAACCACAATTGAAATCGAAATTAGATAAATTTAAAACCAAAAATGCCAAAGGTGTTTTAGCCCTACTTGCTGGTAATACCCTAGCGCAGTTGATTATGGTATTGGGTGGTTTTGTATTGGCGCGTTTGTATGGCCCCGAAAATAATGGTACCTACAATGCTTTCCTTAGTTTTGTGGCGATTCTCTCCGTGTTAACCACCTTTCGATTAGAAAATATTTTTGTGATTTCGAAATCATCCAAAGCGATTCGGAATTTATTCTCCGCATTGTTGGTGATTAGTTCGTTGGCTACTTTTATCTTTTTCCTTGGCTACTGTGTTGTGGAAGAGATTTTCAGTTTACGCACATCCCTATTTGTGGTTTTTTTAAGTTGTGTTGCTGGTTTATTTACGGCTTGGAATAATATTCAGAATTCTCTTTTTACGAAGTACAAATTCTTCAAATTTATTTCCACAGGGCTAGTGATTAATGCCATCTTCTCTGTCATCTTTCAAGTTATCTTTTACCTATTGGGGTATATGGAAAACGGATTAATCTATGGAACTATTTTCGGTACTATGGTTTCGTGTGCTTATTATTTTTCAATTACACGAGGACGTTTTACGGCGATTAACTGGGGATTAGCCAAGAAAACGATTTTAAAGAATAAGGAAATTGTAAAATATACACTGCCCTCTGATTCGTTGAATGTTATTGCCAATAATTTAATGACCTTGGTGATTGTGTTCTACTTTACCAAAGAAGATGTAGGCTTTTATGCGCTATCGGCGAAGGTATTGGTAACCCCTCTTATTCTTTTATCCAACTCCATGTCGAAAGTATTCTTTCAGAAAACAGCTGGAATGGTTGAACATAGAGCCCACGATTTATATGCTTTGTCTAAAAAAGTGATTCTTTACAATGTTGGCGCTATTTTTCTGTTTTTGATAGGCATGAACACATTGGGTATTTATGTACTCGAATGGATTTTAGGACCAGAATGGAAAGGTTTATCCACGATGACCTTAATTTTGTCGTTCTGGATTTTATGCCGTAGTGCCATGAACCCAATTGCCCCAATTGTGGTGGTGATTAAGAAGAATCATTATGCGCTTTACTTCAATATTTACTTGGTGTTGGTAACCGTTATCACCTGTGTAATTGGAGGAATCAATAAAAACATTCTTTTAACGTTATCCTTGTATTCTTTCTTTGCAGGCATCGGTTATTTAGTTCAATTGTATGTGGTGATGCGCGAATTAAAACGATATAAACTGGATGAATAATGCCTTTATCTACTTCTAAAAAACATATCCTCTTTTTGGCCTCTTGGTACCCAAATCGAATACTTTTGGATAACGGTGATTTTATCCAGCGGCATGCACAAGCAATCGCATTAGGCTATGAGATAACGGTTGTGCATGCGCTAAAGGATGAACAATTGAAAGAAAAGTATTTGGTGACCGATTCGGTGAATCGCGGTGTACGTGAAATAATTGTTTATTTCCGACCCTCTTTTTTTTCACCATTGAATCTCCTTTTTTTAGTTCAAGCTTTTCTTTTGGGCGTTAAACGAGTAAAGTTGTTTGATGTAATTCATCTTCATGTTACTTATCCAGCCGGATTAGTTGCCCTATTCTTAAAGAGGAAATATAAGAAACACCTTGTTTTAACCGAACATTGGACCGCTTATTCACCTGAAAATTTTAGAACGCTTGCCTTGTATAAACGCTTTTTAATTCGCCAAATATTAAAAAAAGTCGATTACCTCGCTGCGGTATCCAAAGATCTTGAAGAGAAGGTGAAAAAAGTTTATCCAATTCAGAAAACGCAAGTTATTCCCAATGTAGTGAATGTGGCTGCTTTTGGGGTTTATGGAAAGGGAGATCGTTCTACACCTGCTTTTTTACACGTATCACATTTGGGCTACGAACATAAAAACATTCAAGGGATGTTAAATGTTGCCAAGCGATTAAGTGATGACGGTTACAATTTCTGCTTCAACATTGGCGGAAATGGTGATTTGGAGCCTATAAAAGAGTTTGTTAAAGAACATCATTTAGAAACTAAAATCAACGTATTTGGTCGTTTAGTGCATGCCGAGGTGTGTGAGAAGATGAACCAAGCCGATTGTTTTATCTTGTTTAGTAATTACGAAAATCAACCTTGTGTACAAATAGAAGCTTTTGCCTGTGGCCTACCAGTTATTGCGACTGATGTTGGTGGAATTACCGAATTTTTCCCCAAAGATTTTGGCTATATTGTTCAAAAAGCAGATGAAGAAGCACTTTATCAGAAGATGGTTTTAGTGATCAAAGGTGTTTCTTTTGCTAGAAAAGACGAAATGAATGCATATGCCAAGAATCATTTTTCAGTAGAGGTTATTGAGAAGCAATACAGCCAGATATATCAAGAATTATTAAAAGAAATAACATGAAAGGTTTCGGAATCAAATATTTAAACGATGAGTTAATCATCACGCCCCGTTTCAAGGAGAATCAGTTTGATAATTTCATGTATGAGGATTCACAATTTTCAATCGGATTAGAGGGAGTTGTTTTAAATTCTTCACAATTAAAAGAACAAACCGCAAGTCTCAACCTAGGCGAGTTGTTAATTACATTATATAGTGATAATCAGCAGCTATTTTTACAACAACTTTCAGGTGAGTTTTGTGGTTGGTTATGGGATAAATATGCGAATAAACTTTTCGTTTTTACAAATTACACTGGCACTCGAAAGGTTTTCTATTCCTATAAAAACCAACATTTAATAGCAGATACCGATCTTTTAAATATGGTGAATTATCAAAAAGCTCATGGATATAGACCCGTTTTGGATATTGATTATGCCTATAGTTTATTAACGGTAGGAAATACATTGGAGAATCAAACGCCAATCAAAGAAATAAAAAAATTGAGGGATGCTGAAATGATTTGTTTAAATATGAATCGAAATACACTCGAAAATAGCTTTTATACACTTGTTTATCCTAAGTTTATGGGGAGTAAAAAAGAAGCGATTAAAGGATTGCATCAACGTTTTCAAAAAGCTGTTCGTTTAGAATATGAAAAGGATAGTGAACTCGGTTTAAAAACAGTCGCTTTATTAAGCGGAGGCCTCGATTCACGAATCGCCTTGTTTTCAGCTATGCAACAAGGATTCAAAATAGACCAAGTAGTTTGTTTTTCTCAAAAAGGGTATTGGGATGAAAAAATAGCCAAGCAAATCGCTACCGACTATAATTTACCTCTCCAATGTATTTATCTCAATGGAGGAGAGTATTTAGTATCAATTGATGAGGTTACATCTATCTCTGACGGAATGGTACGTTATACAGGAGGAATACATACTAATTTCGCTTTTAAGTCAGTCGATAAAAAGAATGTTGGTTTGATTCATGGAGGTCAATTAGGTAATGATGTCTTGGGCGGATTTAATCCCAAAGCTTATCAAGCAAGTCCAACGACGGAGAAAATTATTCAATTTCCAAGATATTTCGAAAAATCCCAAGACTTCTTTAATCAAGTAATCGCTGAATATGATTCGGAAGAATTATTCTATTATAGAAATCTCGGATACAATTTTTCCGTTATAGGTTCGTATGTGGCTGAAGAATTTTCTTATCAAACAGCACCATTTATGCACCCTGAATTCCTTGCTTTTTCGCAAAGTTTACCTGAAGAATGGAAAATGGATCATGCTATCTACATTGAATGGGTGAGCTTATGTTTTCCTGAGGCAACGCATTATCGATGGGAAAGAACCCTACTTCGTCCAAATGCAAAATGGAAAACTAAATTTGGAGATAAAGTGGTGAAAAGGATGTATAACTTGATTCTAAATCGAATATTTAAACGAAATGACTTAGGACAGATGACGGCTTATGAGTTTTACTTTGATGAGAATGACGCTATAAAAAACGAACTGCATCAATATTATCATAAAAATATAGGACTGCTCGATACAGAGATAGAGCTTCAAAAAGATATCCGTGAAATTTTTAATAAGGGCTCTTTTGGCGAAAAAATGATAGCTTTAAGTTTATTAGGGGCTATGAAAAGATTTTTTGCGTGAAAGACTTAATGAAATTTTTACAAGATTTTATCAACAATAAAGGTATAATCGTATTTCTATCCATTATTGTTGAAAAATTAGTAGCCCTGATTAATACAATCTTTGTAGTTCGTATGATTACAGCAGAAGACTACGGATTATTAACAATTATAGCCACTTTGTATGGTGTATTCATGACCATGAATGGGTTAGGGTCTGTACAAGGTTTAATGCGTTTTGGATCTATAGAAAAAACAAAGGAAACCAGAGATCAGTTAGCCAATTATATTTTTAAGCTTGGGCTGAAGCGACATATTTTACTCACCATCGTATTCTTCTTAATTTCAATGATTAATGAATTAAAATATCCAAGTATATGGACGATTATTATTTTCTTTGTTATCCGAATGATAGGTGCGTATTTTTATAGTTTTATATTAAGTTATTATCGAATCCAGAATGAGAATAATTTATTTGCACTTATTGGTATTAAAATTAATGGGATAGGATTGTTTATAACATTAATATTGACCTATTATTTAGGCGTTTATGGTTATTTATTAGGGTTAGTGATTACACCCTGGCTGGCATTACTTTTTTTGAATCGCAAGATTTTTATAGGCCACTATGCTCTTCCGCTTAATTACAACTCGAAAACATTTTGGAACTATTCGCTTAATTCATCAATTACCTATTTTCTTTCTGAAATGCTTTTTTTAATAGATGTATTTCTTATTAGCCTTTTTTTAGATGAGCTAGCTGTAGCTCAATACAAGGTGGCAATTATTCTTCCTATGAATTTAATGTTTCTACCACTTATTTTTATGCAAACCGATTATCCTAAACTTTCGAAGAACTATCAAGATAAAGCTTACTTACTTTTTTATATAAAAAATTATTATAAAGTATTCATACCTCTTTGTCTTTTAATCTTACTGATCGGTTATTTATTAAAAGATTGGCTATTGGTGTTTTTCTTTGGACAAGCTTATGCCGACAATGGTCAGGTTTTATTTGTTATTTTAATTGCCGTTACTATGAATATGTGTTTTAAGAATCTTTATAGTAATCTTCTCTCAGCAGTAGGAAGAGCAAAAAGTAATAGTATTGTATCCATTGTTTCTTTGGTAATAATGGTGGCTCTCTCATTAATTTTAATACCTATTTATGGTGTATTAGGCGCTGCAATAGCCTTAGCCATCACCTTTATATTGACAGGTTTTCTATCAGCATATTATTTTAGAAATTATTTAAACAGTTTGTAAATGTTACCATGAGAATTTGCAATTGACCCCTCTTTAGAAAAATAATTTTTGGTTGTCAGGCTATGATTATAGGCTGAGTAATTGTTTTTCTTCAGGCTTTTTGAGACGAAAATTCTCTGTTTTATCATTTTTTTGAGTCTTACAGATTAAATTCATCGTAACTGTAATAGGTCTTTAATGTTTAATACTATTCGTTTTTTAAAAAAGAATCCAAAGACTAACGTTAGCTAGGTACTCAAATTTTCATATTAAGATTTCATAACGCATAATGTCTAAAGAAATGCTTCAATCCCTTGCGCAATGAAGGGATTATAAGACCAAAGTAGACAATGCATTAATAACTCATATCACCTTATTTTTTAATTGATTAATGTTTTACTTGATGTTTGTTAAAAATAGATTGTAGTGTAAATTTAAGCAAATGTTTATAGACAAAAATTGAAGGATTTCCAAGGCAATTGTCCATGGGTAAACGTTGGAGATGGTGGGGTAATATATCTGTTTTAATACCTGCTGTCCCAAATGAAATATCTGTATTCATTGCTTCAAAGGTCTCTTTTGCTACGCCAAAGTCGGTAAATGGAAATGAAAAAACTCGGTAAGGTAGATTAAATTTTTCTTGAATAAAATCGATACTGTTATTGGTTTCCGTTATCTGTTGTTCTATCGAAATGTCTTTGTAATAAGGATGGCTCATCGAGTGGGCACCAATGGTAAATCCTAAATCAATTAATTGTTGTATTTCTTCATGATTCATATAGATTTCTAAATCTTCGAAATTGATTTTATTTTCCTGTGCTATGTTATTAAGCTCCTCAGAATCATTAATTGAAAAGCGAAGTAACTTTTGTTTAAGTTGATCCCTTTTTATTTTTTCAATGATTATACTAACTTTATACCGATAAAAAATGTGCTCATTATCGATGAAATTCGGATTGATAAAAAATGTAGCGTCTAACCCTCTTTCCTTTAAAATTGGAGCTATAATCTTGGAACATTCTTTAAGTCCATCATCAAAGGTCAGATGAAAAGAAGGTTGTTCAATTGTTTTTTCACCCCTATTGTATGCGATTAAATGATCTACAGAGATAGCGGTATAATTTTTTTGAAAAAAGTCTAATTCGCGTTGAAATTGATCAAGATTCTTCACCTTGTATAAGTGTTGAATATGAGTTAGAGGGATATCCGAAACGGTGTGATAGAAGGGTAAGATAACTGGGGGTGTCCTTAGTAACATAATACAAAGTTTAATCTTTAGTACGAAACGTTTTTATAGACTGTATAATGGGATTCGGTGCTTCCGAAACTTTTATTGAATAAGTTGACTCCCTCAAGAGATGAGCCCTCAAAATCGAAATACAATGGCTGCTCTACATGGTCTTTTATGACGTGATGTATAATTGAAATCGATGAATCGTTTTGTGTGTTTTTGTTTCGAGCTGATAAAAGTACAATAATCCTATTATTGCTTTTTACATAAATTCGGTGACTTAGGATAGTATTATCTGAATCGAGAACTTGATAATTTAAAAGTTTATCTTTTTCTCTAAGTTCATTAGTTATTACTTTGGCTTGTCTTATAAAATGGTCATTGAGTTGAGGATAAAATTGCTTGATTAACGAAAAATAACCATCGGTTGATTCTACTTCCCGAATGAAATAATGGTCTTGTTTTTTAATTTTCTTTCGCAAGTCTTTTCTAAATCCCTTATAAACTTCCGCGTAATTTTTATTGAGATTAAGAATTTGATTCACCTGTAACCTACCTTTTGGTTCGAAGTCTGACGTATTCTCTTCATTGAAATGATAACCTCTAACTAGGTTTCTTTGTAATTTTTTTTCAAAAAGGATAAAAATGTTTCTCGGAATTTTTTTAGAATAAAATACGCCCAACTGCTGACAAAAAACGGGTTGAACAATAATTTTTAGACCTATTTTTTTTTGATACGGTAACGGCATAATGGCTTCGTAATCGTTGTAGACTAAGCAATCCCATTGCTCGTTGGTTAAACAATCCAAATACCAATACTCCGCATAAATTCGGTAGTTGATACTGTTCTCTAGACATGTTGAATATTTTGAAAGATCAAGGTCTTTGCGTTTAATTTTTTTGATCATGGAATATACTTTCAAAGACTGTGCGCCATTCGAACCATTCATCGCTAAAATTCGATTGATGAAACAATGTAATAAACGTTCCATTGACCCATTTTATTTCACGCTTCAAATTTTGTAAGTGTTCTATAGCTTCTTGGGGAGTCAAGTTAAGGTAATTTTTTAAGGTGACATCCATGGCTACAAAAGGATAAACCCTGAGTGCTGTTTCCTGATTGGTCGATAAATCGAACCAGCGGAAAGGGGTTGCCGTTCCTGCCCTGAAACCCAAGCGATGTGCAAAGCCCATCGTGTAATCAGCTTGAATTCCTTCCTTAATCAGCTTCTGGTAGGTTGTAGGGAATTGGAGCTTAATAAAATGTTGGCGCGATTGTTTAACGCTTAATGGGTGTATCTGTTCTAAGCGACTTACTTCCACGGCTAATTTTTTTAGGGAGGTGTTCGACGCATACGAAGGATGAATACCAATACTTGCCCATTGAGCTAATTCTTGAATTTGTTTTTGTTGGGCTTTATTTTTCCAAGAATGGTTCTTGTCATAGGTATCATAATCGCCCAATAACCAAAAGAAAATGGTGTGTATTTTGTGCTCCTTTGCAAGGGATTCTAAATACCCAAAGGTATGGTAGGGATCTTCTTTTTTTCCACAATAAATAGCCATCTGTTCCATGGCTTCGCTGAATTGCCCATGAACGATTTTCTTGAGGAATGAACCGATCAATCGTTTGGGTGATTGATGGGCGTATTTCCAAGTATTGTCTACATCATGGGTGTTGATGTGTTGAAAATGACGGGGTTTAAACTGTAGCGTTGGGTACAAAGCGATTAATTGTTGTTGAATGGCTAGACAGTATTGGTCTACCCAAGGTTGTGAGTAATCGAGAGTTGAACCCAAAAATCGCTGATGGTCATCGAATTCGTTCGTGGTGTATTCTTCATAGCGACTTAACCAATAGAAGCATTTTCCGACGGTTTGTAGGTCATTATAATCAACCGAGTGCCGAATAGTCGAATCGGTTAATAAAGGGTCGGGAATGAGCTGTAAACCGTCTTTTAGCGGATACGTAGAGTAATTAATTTTAGCACCGGTAAAGCCATTGAACTGTTCTTGATCGGTGATCAACCTAAGGTTAAGCCCAGAAAATTCGCACAACATAAAATCGAAAATATAATCGATTCGATTTGTTCTTACTGCTGTATAAACTAAAATAGTAGTGCTCACCAAGTCTCTTCCGTTAAAAACTTAAAATTAGTGAAAAATCTTTTACCCGCTTTAAGCAATAAAAGTATTTAGATTTTATTCAACGAATTTCTTTCAACGTATTCTTTTTATTACCTTTAAGAGGCTGTAATTTATTGTTGTGAAACGGTATAACGTAAGACAGATTATACGAATGTTGAAAAATGATGGTTGGTATTTGCATAAACAAGTAGGCAGCCATCGACAATATAAGCACGATTATAAAAAAGGAAAGGTTACACTGAATAGGAAATTAAGTGAGACGTTAGATCAAGAGATTTTAAATAGCATTTTTAAACAAGCAGGCTGGAAGTAAAATAAACAATATGAAGATGAAACAAATAACTGTTTATATTAGTTGGAGTGGTGATAATTTTGTTGCAGGTACAGACCAAATGAATGGGACTGTCTTTGTAACGCATAAAAGAATGGATGCTGTAAAAGCCGATTTTTTAAAAGCTTTTAATTTTCATATTCAATCTTCTTTAGAAGATGGAGATTCATTGCCTAAGTATATTTTAGAAGGTAATTATCAAATTATATTTGAATATATGATTTCTGCCATTTTTCATCAATACGAACAATTTATTTCTCTTGCTGCTTTGCATAAAGTAACTGGTATTAACGAGCAGTTATTATCCCATTATAAATCGGGTTTAAAAATACCACGACCAGCACAAAGAAAGAAAATTATTGAGGGTATACATTGTATTGGTAAAGAATTATTGAGTGTGGTGTAAATCGGTGGATGATTTTGCTTAAAGTAACTGATTGTCGGCAAAGCTGTAATAGTCGGTTTGACTAATAATTACATGATCGAGTAAATTAATGTCAACCGTTTTAGCCGCTTCTTTTATTTTTCGTGTTAACGACCGATCGGCTTCACTGGGTTGAAGATTACCCGACGGATGATTATGAGCCAAAATCATTCCAGTACACATAAGTTCCAGTCCTTTTTTGAGGACAACCCGAATATCAACCGTGGTTCGACTGATTCCGCCGCGGCTAATTTGTTCAACGCGAAGAAGGCTATTGCTTTGATTGAGGTAGATGACCCAAAATTCTTCAACCGATAAATCCCCTAGTTGTTGTTGTAAGATGGCAGCTGCATCTTTACTTGACCCAATCTTTGGTTTATCTAAGGCCGCTTGGGCATTTCTACGTTTACCAATTTCTAAGGCCGTAATAATGGAAATGGCTTTGGCTTGGCCTATCCCTTTAAAGGTGCATAAATCGGCAATGGTTAGTCGGGCCAATTCGTTCCAATTATGATGGACCGATTGGAGAATGCGTTTGGCGAGTTCCACTGCCGATTCGTCTCGGTTGCCACTGCCCATGATAATGGCTAACAATTCGGCATCAGAAAGAACCGATGTCCCTTTTAAAGCCAGTTTTTCTCTCGGACGATCATCCTCTGCCCAATATTTGATCGATTGATTTTCTGTGGTATATCTTTTCATGTTATGTTAGGTAAAAGGGAATTCGTTGTTTGTGATTGGTCCATCGATGTGAGCTGTTAGAATAAGGCCGATTCTTCAAAAAATGGAAGTAGTTATGAGCGAAAAATTACGAATTTTCTATTTCCATATCCCCCTTTTCAAATTATTAAATTTAGCGAAGCGTTTTGCGGCAGGGATAGCAGCGGCATCCTTTGCTGCCACCTTCATTTTCCATTAACCTGAGAGGTTGTTGCAGCAAAGATATAGCGCATAGCCCGGCGCGTAGCGGCCGCCCAAATTTTATGACTTCATTATTTTAGGATGCTTATTAATCATTTAAAATCGTTTATTTTTTTGCGTAATTTTTTCTCCTCGGCTCTTAAAACAGCCGATGTTTTATAGGTTCCGGTATGCGACCAACCGGGTGGATAAAAAATATATTTCAGTCGATCGGTTAATTGGATATTCGGTTGGGTAGCATCTTTCCAAATGGCTTTCCATTCGTGAAAAATAATGTTTACGGGACCACGGTTGTTTATTTTTGTTGTGAGTCCGTAGCGGATTGGTTCGTACTGTTCGTCTTCTTTTTCGAAGGTTCCGAAGAGGCGATCCCAAATTATAAGACCCATACCCATGTTTCTATCTAAATAGCGATCGTTTGACGCATGATGGACCCGATGGTGAGAAGGGGTAACGATAAACCACTCGAGAATGCCCAATTTCCCTACCGTTGTTGTGTGTACCCATGTGCCATAGATTTGGAAAATTGCATAGGCGGTCATAATGTGCCATGGATTAAAACCGAACAGGGCAATGGGTGCAAAAAATAAATAGCGGTAAAGGGGTTGAAGGACTGGTGATCGAAAGCCGGTGGATATATTAAAATAGTCGGAATTGTGATGGGTGACATGGACGGCCCAAAAGGCGCGTGAATGATGATCAACATAATGATGAACATAGTAGGCAAAGTCTTGCAATAAAAATACGCCAAGCCAATACCAAAGACTGTTGGTGTGAAGGGTAAAGAAGGCATGGTGATAAAAGAAAAACATTACGCCCATAGCAACCGCTTTCATAACCAAGTCCAATGAAAAGTTGATGGTGGCTAAATAGAGATTGGTGATGGTGTCTTGGGTTGAGTAAAGCTCTTTTTTATGGCGATAGCTGTAGATCATCTCAAAAAGAATAATTCCCAAGTGGATGGGGGCCGAAAATAAGTAGATGTAGGAAACACTATTTTCGCCTATAAAATCGTCGTACATCGGTCAGCGATTATTAAATTACAGCTTAAATATAGTGTAAATGAGTTGTTTATGGTATTTTTTTAACAAAAAAAATACCTGCTCAATGCAGGTATTTTAGATAGATATATTCGTTATGGGTTTATTTTGTTTGTGCTTTACCCCATGTGTCTTTAAGCGTTACAGTACGGTTAAAGACCAAGGTGTCGGCCGTAGAATCGCGGTCTAAGGCGAAGTAACCAATGCGTTGAAATTGGAATTTATCTTCTACTTTGGCTTCTTTTAAAGCCGGTTCTGCGAAACCATGTACCGTTTCTAAAGAGTTAGGATTGACGTATTGTAGAAAGTCAACATCTTTTTCAGCATCGGGTGCTTCAACGGTAAATAAACGGTCGTATAAGCGAACTTGAATTGGAATATTCTCAGTCGCTGAAACCCAGTGTAGGGTTCCTTTTACTTTGCGTTTACTGGCTTCTGTTCCGCTTCCTGATTTTGTTTCAGGATCGTATTCGGCAAAGATGGTTGTAATTTTTCCGTCGGTATCTTTTTCTACACGGGTTGCTTTAATAAAGTAGGCCCCTTTTAAGCGAACTTCGTTTCCTAAAGAAAGGCGGAAGAATTTTTTAGGAGCTTCTTCCATAAAATCTTCTCGTTCAATATAGATCTCACGGGTAAAAGGCACTATTCTGCTACCTGCATTTTCGTCTTCGGGATTGTTTTCAACGGTTAGTTCTTCCACTTCACCTGCTGGGTAATTTTCAATAACCACTTTAACGGGATCGATGACAGCAAAAACACGTGGTGCAATTTTGTTTAATTGATCGCGAATGGCAAATTCCAGTAAAGAAACATCCAAGACATTATCGCGTTTTGCAATACCTGCTTTTTCCCAGAATGTTCGAATAGATTCGGGGGTATAACCACGGCGGCGAAGACCCGAAATGGTTGGCATGCGAGGATCGTCCCAGCCTGTAACCACTTGTTCGTCGACCAATGCTTTTAGTTTACGCTTACTGGTAATCATATAACTAACGTTTCCGCGTGCAAATTCACGTTGTTTCGGCTTGGGGTGATCACGGTCTAATTGTACTTGGTTGACATACCATTCGTAAAGGTCGCGGTGATTTTTGAACTCAAGAGAACAAAGCGAGTGTGAAATAGCCTCGATATAATCCGATTCACCATGGGTCCAGTCGTACATCGGGTAGATTTTCCAATCAGTTCCTGTACGGTGATGAGGTCGTTTTAGGATACGATACATCACAGGGTCACGCATATTCATATTCGGAGAAGTCATATCTATTTTGGCGCGCAGAACATGGGTTCCTTCTTCAAGGTCACCATTTTTCATTTGCTCAAAAAGGGTTAAGTTTTCTTCTATAGAACGGCTACGGAACGGACTATCGATACCTGGTTCGAAAGGTGTTTTGCGTTGTTCGTTAATTTGCTCAGACGTTTGGTCGTCGACGTAAGCTTTCTGGTCCTTGATCATTTGTACAGCCCAATCGTAAAGCTGCTGGAAGTAATCGGACGCATAGCGTTCTTCGGCCCATTGAAAACCTAACCATTGTACGTCTTCACGGATAGAGTCCACAAACTCCTGCTCTTCTTTAGCGGGGTTGGTATCGTCGAAACGTAAATTAACAGGGGCATTGTATTTTTCACCTAGCCCAAAGTTAAGACAAATCGCTTTCGCGTGTCCGATATGAAGATATCCGTTTGGCTCTGGGGGGAAACGAAAGCGTAAATTTTCTTTCGGCATTCCGTTTGCCAAATCATCTTCAATAATTTGCTCAATAAAATTGAGTGATTTTTTCTCTTCTTCCATTTTTTCTTTAATACGATTGAATAAACAAAGTTACGAAATTGCCACAAAACAATTCACGTTAACCTAGCTATTTTCATCAGGACCAAGAAAGAAGATTTTTCAATCACCTTGAATTCAATTCAACGGGGAATAGGTGTTCTATGAACAGTAGGTGTTCGATTATTTATCGAACAATAGCACATAGAAAATGCATTGCAACGACAAGAGTAGGCAATAAATAAGAAATGGTGGGGTTTATTTTAAATAAACATCTAAAAGACCGTCGGGCATGGCCATTAAGATGGCTTTATTGCTGCGATCCACCTCAATGATAAATTGATCGATCATTGGGATAAGAATGTTTTTACCTTCGGCATTCACTTCAAAATAGGCTTGTGCAGCCGAATCGTTAATGCTTGTTATGGTTCCAACTTCGGTGTTTTCAGCATCGTAAATGGTAAAACCAATCACTTCGTGGTAATAAAACGCATTTCCGGTAAGGTCGGGTAATGTGGTTAAGGGTAAGTAAATCGGTCTATTGACTAGACGCTCGGCCTCTTCTGGGCTTAAATCTTCGAATTTAACCAGCAACTTTGTTCCTTGGTAAGGCTGTGCGGTTTCGAAAAAAAATGGAATCAGAGATCCATCGATTTCGATGAATACTGATTCCAATGTATTGTATAATTCAGGTTCATCTGTATCGAGATGGATAATCAAATTGCCTTTGAAACCATGTTTTTTGGTTACTTTACCTAGGTAATAACAATCGTCTATCGTCATCTTAATTATTTATCAGATTAAATTAAATTATTCTTCTGTTGCAGCTTCTTCTGTTGTTCCTTCTTCTTCTGCAACTACTTCTTCAGCGTTTTCAGCAGCTAAGGCATCAGCAGCAGCTTTTGCACGAGCATCATTAACTGCTTTTTCAGCAGCTAAGGCAGCAGCTTTCGCCGTTGCAGCATCTGTTGATAAACCGTCTTTTTTAGCTTGTACTTTTACATTTTTAGCGTCTAACCAAGCAGCGAATCTTTTTTCAGCTTCTTCAGCTGTAAAAGCGCCTTTGTCAACCCCTCCTAATAAGTGCTTTTTCATAAAAGCGCCTTTGTAAGAAAGAATGGCTTTAGCCGTGTCAGTAGGTTCAGCACCTGTTTGTAACCATTTAACTGCAGCATCAACATCTAATTCGATGGTTGCAGGGTTAGTAACTGGGTTGTAAGTACCTAATTTCTCAATGAAACGTCCGTCACGTCTTGCTTTTGAGTCAGCAACTACGATATGAAAAAATGGTTTCCCTTTTCTACCGTGTCTTTGTAATCTAATTTTTGTAGACATAAAATTCTAAATTTAATTGTTGGGAACTCGTCCCGTTGTACAAAATTTTGAGGTGCAAAGATAGTGTTTTTTCTTGAATACTTTAAGTGTTTATATCCTTATTTTTAAAAGATGATACCATAAGGCTCTTTTAGCCATAGGATTCCATAAAGTGCATATCCTGATAGCGGTTATAAATAAGGATTTTAGCCAATGTATCCGCTAATTGCTTTCCATTGATTTGTTCAATCATGTGTAAGGCTCCATCTAGACCTGATGTAATTCCCGCAGTGGTTATTATTTTGCCATCCTCTACAAAGCGTTTATTTTCAATTACGCGAATGTGAGGGTAGAGGGATAATTGTTCAATATTAGCTTCATGAGTGGTTGCTTGTGCATAATCTAGAACACCCCATTCGGCTAACAAAAGGGCCCCTGTACACACCGACATGGTTAATGTGGACTTTTGATGTTGTTGAACGACCCATGTTTTGATGGCATTCTCTTGCTTAGCTATCTGATGAATTATAGTCTCGTGAGCACCTGGAATAATGAGAATATCAGCTTGAGGTGCCGTTTCAAAGCTATACGAGGCTTTCATTTGGTAGGTATTGCCCTCCGAATTAACGGCCTCATCGGTGGGTGATACAGTATACACATGGTAGCGGTCATCAAAGAAAGAAGCTTTGGTGAAGATGTCCAAAGGACCATTTAAATCGAGTGCTTCAACTTGGTGAAAGATTAAGAAGGCAACATTGATTTTTGAGTTATTTTTGATTGAGGTGAAAACGGTATTTTCCATGTTTATAGAGTTTTTAATTTTTTAAAATAAAGGTGTTCAATGGCTAGAGGGGTCGAGAAAACCCTTCTGAAAAATTTAGGCTATGCAATAAATTTATTCTTTTGGTGAATGAAACATTCGTCTATAGGCCATTGGTGTGAGGTGGAGCGTTCGTCTAAAAACCCGCCCTAAAGTATCTGTTGATGCAAAGCCAACCAATGCTGCGATTTTTTCAATGGAATAATCGGTCTCCTCTAAGTATTTTTTTACCAGTAATATGCGTACTTTTTCCACATACTTTCCAGGTGTTATTCCGAGTTCTGACTGAAAAATTCGATTAAAATTCCGTGTACTCATCGCACTTCGTAACGCTAAGTTTTCAACACTAAGATCGTGTGTTAAATGATGATGAATCCAATGTTGTAAATCACGAATCGTTTTATGATTCGCCCAAGGCACATGAAGTAAATCACTGTATTGTGTTTGACTACCATGGCGTTGTACGTAAAGCACAAGGGTTTTGGCAATGGCCAGACTAATCATCTTACCATAGTCTTCTTCGACTAACGCTAGACAAAGATCGATGCCAGTGGTTGCCCCTGCAGAAGTATAGCATCGACTCGATTTTACATAAATAGGATGTGGATCTACGGTTATTAACGGATACTGTTGTTGCAATAAATCGGTATATTTCCAATGAGTGGTGGCTGTCTTTCCGTTCAGGATACCCGTTTCTGCAAGTACAAATGCACCAATACAAATGGAGCAAACGCGATCAATTCCGTGTTGAGATTCTTTTAACCATTGAATCATTGACTGATAACGGTCTGTGCCATTTTCGAAAGAATATCCACCTATAATTAAGGTATGGATAGGTTCTTGAATGGTTAATACAGAAGTAGAACAAATAAGTTGTACACCGTTGTTAAGCGGTACGGTTAATTCATTATTCGCAGAAGCGACCACGATGTTATAACCATCTTCCTCCGATAGTTGAAGACCATCCTGAAGCAGTTGGTTGGCTGTATTAAATACATCCAGGGGTCCCGTAATATCAAGTGAAAGGGCATTGGGAATTGCTACGATAACGATTAACTTTTTACGCATACATCAAAGGTAAAAATTCTTAGAATGTCTTTTATGCCATTTTTACGTCTATTTAGGTCAAATTACTTATTTATCCAAAATGAATTAGTTTGTAATGGTTTACTTATCAATCGTTAAAAGCGACAATTCTTGCATTTAAGATAATTTTATACTGAGTAAACTAGCAGAACTATATCCCAAGCGTGGTTTTGATGAGTACTATTATAAAATTCGACGTGAAAGTCTTCAATGAAATAGAAAACGTGTTTTACGTGTGTACCGTTCCATGAAACTGAGCCTTAGACGCAAGTATAAGAAACGTTTGATAAAACGTGTTAAACAACCTTTAATATCCACTCTGGAGCTTAATGAATGCTGGAGTATGGATTTTATGAGTGATGTATTGACCGATGGTAGAAAGGCACGCGTATTTAATGTTATTGATGATTGTAATCGTGAAGCTATTGCCATTGAAGCTGCGTTGTGCTATCCAGCACGAGCGGTCATCGAAACATTAGAGAATCTAAAAGAAGAAATTGGAGTTCCTCAATTTATTCACTGTGACAACGGACCAGAATTTACCTCCAAAATCTTTACAGATTGGTGTACTAAGAACTTTATAGAGATTAAGTATACCCAACCAGGAAAGCCGATGAAAAATGGATTCATCGAACGATTTAATCGATTTTTTAGAGAAGATATATTAGATGCATATTATTTTGATGACATATACCAATTGCAAAGACTACCTAATAGGTGGAGGGAGGACTATAACTTCAATCATCCTCACAAATCATTAGGAAATAAATCCTTTAAACCGTGGGTTGTTGATGAATTTAATTTTTTAATCAAATCCAATAAGAATATAAATTATTTGTCGAATTTAGTGGTGTCCTAAAAAGGGGAAGCCTACAAGGGACTGGAAGTGCTTTCCTTTTTGAAACCAATTCTAGTTGGTTTTGATAATAAAATATTTATAATATGAAACAATTTTTTGTCTATACAGTTAGTCTGTTATGTGTTATATTGCTATCAAATGCTTGTATTGTTATATTTAGAGTTTTATTTTCAATCGAAATAAATTCTAAAATAAACTTTGTAGTGTATTTAGTATTTAATTTAGTTTATTTTTCACTTAGAATTCTATATTATTATAGAACATATTTTTACAAAAAATGAAGTTGCAAGTTTTTAGTAATGGTTTAAATGTGTTGTTATATACTTGCATTAATAATTAATAACCATTTAATTACTACTTAACCCAATAGAGGAATAATAGCTCTACTATTGGGTATTTTATACGTTTAAAATAATGAAATTAAAATACGTTTTTATATTATTGTTTTTAATAGGTTGTATTTCTATTCGATTAGAATACAAATCTTATTACTACGGAATTGGAGAGGATTATTTTAGTACATTAATCCCGAGAGAATACTATCTCGATTATGGAACTTATAGCTCACATAATCCCTCAACCAGTATTATGCAGAAGGACATGAATCTTTTTTTAGTGACGAATAATAACGAAATTACATTAGAAGATCAATCGATCATCAACGTTAAATCTTTTCTAGGTTATTATTTTAATGATAAAGAATTAGTAGCGAAAATATCAGATAATAGTAGCAAAATTAAGTTTATAAGTATAAGTGATGGTGGGAATCGTTTCAATGAGATTTTTTTAAATAATACAAAGAACTATTCTTATGTGAATTTAGATTATCCAAAATCTTATTTTCAAAGTATCATATTATTCCGCTACTTAACCCTATTTGTGTTAATTGTTCTGTCTCTTTATTTAATGGTTTATCTCTTTATTCGATTGATGTTTCTTTTATTTAACATAGATAATATTCTAAAATGGTAATGTCTTTTATACCATTTTTACGTCTATTGAGATCAAATTATTCATTATCTTAAAACTGGTATAATAGCTTTTACAAAAGTATTAGGGTGGTTTTTAGGACGAGTAGCTGGCCTCGTAGGTTGGTCTCTTACTTATGATGTAGAAATTTCTCTACATAATACACAGGTAATTTATAATAATATAACGAATTAATGACTAAATGAGTAGTGTTATTGAAGATAATGTCAAAATATTTATTAGTAAATATTGGCAATACAGACAGGATAAATTAAAAATAGAAACCACTCTTGATGGTATAGGAATGTTTGGTGATGATAAGTATGATTTCATAATTGATTTCACAAGAAAATTTAATTTAAGTGTGGGAAATTTTCCTTTTGATAAATACATAGACGACGAAGGGGGATACTTTATACGAAAACTTCTTTTTAGAAAAAGATTAAGAAAAATATATCCTATATCTATATCAATGCTTATTGAATGGGTAGAAAAAGGATATTGGGAGGAATAAAAACATATTTGAAAATACTGTGGTAAACAAAATAAGAAACTTGTTTTTGGAGTTGGATATAAACCGCTTACCCGAGCGGTTTATACTTTAATACTACACGATCTATTAGGAGACTCTGCTCTAGATGCTAAAAAAGAGATTGTGTGTACCCTATTATTTGGTACTGCAAGTGAAGGTGTTTTTTTTCAATTAATGGTTGGCTGGTTCTGGCATGGTAATAATTATCAAGAATCGGAAACTCAATATTATAGTAATCACTTTATATTAACAACAAAATAGACAATAAAATGCAGAAACTTAAATTAATATGCTATTCAATAATATTATTAATGTTATGTAATTGTTCAACACATAATCATTATTATAAATCATTGAGACAAAATAATGAAGATAAAGTAGAAATTTTTTGCACACTAACAAAAAAAAATTGGAGATTTGATGGATATATAAGTGATACTATTTTAATACATTCTAATTCTTTTAAAGAACTTAAAACTCCTCAAGTAATGAGTTCTGGATTTAAAGATGCTCAGAAATCATTTTTGATTACAATGCGTGATAATAAATTTCATAATAAAATTAAGGATGACACTATTTCAATAGAATACAAAAAGAATGGTTTTTGGATTGAAGAAAAGTTTATTTTCATAAATGATGATATAATTAAATAACGGATATTGTCTCAAATGTATTGGTATTCAGTAACAAAAAATAACTATTTACACTGCCCTAAAAAGTGTCTAACTTTTGGGATATTTAAGATATATGGTAGAAGGTGCTACAACTAAATCAGAAATACTGATTAACGGGTTTCTTGGTATTAATAATCCTTGATGTACTAACTTCTGCCAATATATTGGTACAACCAATTAGTACGCTAAGATTTAGAAACATATCAACTCCTTCCATTATATATATTTACACATCTGATGGTTCTGCAGACCATACATATAAAATTTTTGTAAAATAAAGTTATGTTAAGATTTCTCACAATGCTAATAATTAGCACATTATTCATCTCATGTAATAAATATGAGGAGGATTCAGATTTTAAAAAAAAAGTTTAAAGGATATTATTGGATGGTTGATAAAAATAATCTAATCATTGTTAATGACCAAAGGCACTGTCTCTTAAAGTGTGTAAGTCTAAAACCACAACTTAGGTTATGATTAAAACTATAGTCTAACCCTTTCTTTATATAGGATTAAAAATTGATCAACGATTACTCCCCAATTTCTTACGGGTAAAGACCATTTCTTAGTTGCTTCTCTGACAGCCAAATATACGGATTTCATCACAGCATCGTCGGTAGGATAGGATAATTTATTTTTAGTATACTTCCTAATTTTGCTGTTTAAGTTCTCAATTAGATTGGTTGTATAGATGATTTTTCTAATCTCTACAGGGAATTCAAAGAATACTGTCAACTCTTCCCAATTGTTTCTCCAGCTTTGTATGGCGTAAGAATATTTATGTTCCCACTTATCTGCAAAGTCGTTTAAAGCGGCTTCTGCAGCTTGTTTCGTTGGTGCATTATAGATCTCTTTCATATCTGTTGTAAACTGCTTTTTATCCTTCCAAACAACGTATTTACAAGCATTTCGAATCTGATGTACCACAAACTGTGTAAGTATAAAATTCTACTTGGGTTAAAACGAGTAATCAAGTTTAGATTTTCTTTTTTGGGCGGCCGCTACGCACTATCCGCTCTATCTTAGGTTTTATAAATAAAAAGATTAATCAATTAGAAGGAATGTTGTAATAGATTAAATTTTTTACTCTTTTGTACAATTTACGAGATAATTTTTTTATTTGGTTTCTTTAATTTTAAAAATGGTGTTTCAAAATACCGATAAGATACAGCCGAAACGAATAGGGTTAACGAAAAAACCGAAAGGTGAAATAAAATAATAAATAATGTAGAATTAATGTGACTTAAGCGCATAAAAGCAAAGCCAATAACCTGTACAACAATGCAATGATACATATATAAACCATACGATATTTTGCCTAAATAATTAAAAATAGGTTGTTCCAATAATGGGTATGGCTTTAAAGCCAAGAGATAAATAGTACTCGAGAAGGTAATCATACATAGCAACTGATAAATAGTATCGTTCGCTTCTTTAAACGTATTGGTGGTGAGTAAGAGAATAAATAAACTAAATATCACAGTTTTAAAGTAGATGTTTATTTTAGGTTTTCCATAGAGCGATACATAGGCCAGTATCCCCCCCGCAGAAAAATAAAAATACAGCATTTGATATTCTTTCAGTATCTCGAACAGGGGTAGGTTGTAAGCAATAAAGTAAACCGTTGTAAACAATAATAAAAATTTCAAAATATGCGCTGTTCTAATCATCAAAAACAACGGTGCTATAATTATATAAAACTGTTCTTCTATTGCAATAGACCATAAAACCTCTAATATTCCACCAGGTTTGTAAGTGGTTAAAATATTCGCAAAGAATGTTATTCCAAGTAAAATTCCCTCCACTATATCGTAATTACTGCCTCTTTCGTATCCGAAAAATTGAATTACAATATTGTAGTAAACAAAACCAATGGCTAACACGAAATAATACAAAGGAAATATTCTTAATACTCTTCTTGTGTAAAACGCTTTTAAATTAATCGTATGCGTAGACTCTTTCTCGCGTATTAGATTTCTAATAATCAGGAATCCGCTTAAAGTAAAAAAAACATAGACAGCTTCCTTTCCTTTAAAAAAAATTGCCCAATCATTAAAATAAGGAAAACCTCTGTTTTTACAAAAATCAGGTATATGAGACAGGATTACCAAAGAAGCTAAAAAAAAACGTATCGACGTTAGATTGGGTAACATAGTAGTAGGATATATGCGTAAATTTATATAAAAAATAGATATAAAAGGAAAAGTTTGCCCAATGCATTCGTAAGCAACGAATCGCCCAAAGGTAAAAGAGCCTGAGGATAGATTATTCCGATAAAAAATTTTAATATTTTCTTTTTTGGGCGGCCGCTACGCGCCGGGCTCTACGCTCTATCTTTGCTGCAAGAGCGTCAGAGGTTGATTGAAAATTTCGGGGGCAGCAAAGGATGCCGCTGCTATCCCTGCCGCAAACATCCAATGATTGATCGAATACCCTATGTCTATGTTCAGAAACCAATAGCTCGCCATTTTAAATGGATTTATTTCAATGCATTAACGCTTACTTTCTATTAAGTATGTTGCAATTGCCTCATAAGCGGGCAAAGAATACGGATCGTTAGCTGAATTTGAAGCAACAGGATTTGACGCAAAACGCACAATAACCATATCGGCTTTTGGGTCTATGTAAATAGTCTGACCATGTACACCACGTGCACTAAAGGCACCATGCGCATTGTTGGTCATCCACCACATATTATGATAACTCCATCCCTGTAATAAAGAATACCCCGCTTTCTTAAAAACGGTCTTATCCCCTCCTTTTTTCAAATCCTCCATTGCAGCCAAAGGAATAATCTGTTCCCCGTTGGCATACCCATTCGCTAAAATTAATTGTCCAAAACGAGCCATATCACGTAGGCCTAACGATAATCCACCACCGGCAAAAGGAGTTCCAATAGCATCTACCGTATAATAGGCATCTTGTTCCATTCCTAGTTTCTTCCAAATACGCTCAGATAAAACCTCTGCGACACTCATCCCGGTAACTTTCGCAATAATCCACCCCAAGGCATCCGAATTAATGGTCTTATAACCAAAAGCATCCCCATGTTTTCCCTTCTTTTTTACCGTTTTTAAATAGGCGTAATAGCTGTTGGGATCATTCGGGTTTGCTGGTTTTACCATCGGATTGCCAGCCGCTGAATAGGCCCATATTTCAGCCTTCGGATCGGCATAATCTTCACTAAATTGAACAGCCGTCGTCATATCCATTACCTGACGAACGGTAGCATCGCCAAAGGCCGAATTTTTTAATTCAGGAACATAATCAGTCACCTTCTTTTTAGGGTCAATTAACCCTTCGGCGACTAAGATAGCTCCCAATGTACCCGTTACCGATTTGGTTACCGACATTGCGGTATGCTGACCTTCTTCGGTTAATGATCCCCTATAATGTTCATACACAATTTTGCCATGATGTAGAATAATAACGCCATCGGCATACACCTCATCGAGTGATTCTTCAAAACTGATCCATTGGTTTTTACCCAAAGGCATAAAACGGATTTGATCAATTTCCGATTTTAAATGAGCATATGCTAGGGGTGCGGCATTTTTTAGACCTTTCGATACACCTACAGTGGGCATAAATTCGCGCATATGGGAAACACTCCACCGTAAACCAGGGAAAATAAAAAAACTGCCATCGTCCACCCGGAGCGTTTTATCTTTCGGTGGTGGATTTCCTTGCATCCACTGCATAACACGAGGATCGCTTTCTTTGGCCGTCAGTACTTTTATGTCTTTTTGGCCCTGCGCTTTAGGTATATTAATTAGAACCATAGCAGTTATCAATAAGAAGGTTAAACTTGTTTTCATAGGGAGGAATTAATACTCCATTCAAGTTACGAAAAACATTCATTGTTTTATACTAGGCTCATTAAAAATAATATCCTTTCCGTGTTCAACGGAAAGGATATTATCAACGAATAATCAATGTGTAAATCAGAGTTGTTTCGAACGCATCTTCAATTCAAAAGTAACCAAAGGGTCATCGTATTTTTCTTTTAGTTGAGCAGGAAATTTCTTTTTGGTATACAAGGCACACATGGTATTTGCTACATGGTATAGGTTGCTGTGTTCTTTAGCAGGGACTGCATCCAAGATCGCATGCATAATCTCAAACCGAACATCATCGGGGGAATAGGCATAATCATGCCATACCACAACCGATTCCTCGTGCATTAAATGATCGAAGACGTTTTTTGTATCCGATTTCACAAAATCGAAATGATGATTGCCATCGATAAAAATAACATCAAATTTTTTCCCTAACCCCGCATAATCAAATGTACGTGAGTCGCCCTCTAGGTGAATCACATTGGGTAAATCTTTCGAAAAAAAAGCATGGGCATTCGCGTATTTTTCAGACAGACCTAAAGCTACGATATCCGCTTTCGATAAATTTAAGGTATAACACTCTTTTGCCGTTTCCGAGACATTCTTTACACTTTCACCACGCCAAGTTCCAATTTCAAAATAAGATGAATTTGGTTTTTGGGCACAGAGTAATTTCAAAAGAGCAATGTCGGTAGGAAGCGATCCTCCCCCAAGGAATGAAAAAGAAGTAAGTTCCACTGAGAAATGAGGGAATAAATCATCCAGTTCCACTTGCGGAAGTCCATTGGGGCGCTGGTATTTATAAACAACCTTCTCTTCCCATACCGAATTTTGATCGACAATGAGATTCAATAACCAAGGATTTTTTAAAATTCGACCGACTGCCGAAAAGGTCTTCGATAATTTACCCATCTATTGTATTTTAATTTTACTAGGAGAATACTCTTTAGTATTTCGGGTTAAATGTATATTAAATAGTAGATAACTGCAAAATAGATGTTCTTATTGTAGCCTGAAACTGGAAATAAGAAAAATTTAATTCGTCTAAAAAATAAATCTTAAATTTATGAAAATTTTGGTATGCGAACATTTCTTTTTATAGCACTTCTTGTTATGCAAAGCTGTTATAACAGATTACCACCACCAGATACTTTACCTTCACAAAGCATGTATTCAGATACATTAATTCGTGATTTACCCTATGAAACAGGTGAAATTATCGACACCATTATTAATATTAAATAATTAAGTACGATTATAAATGAATAAAAATTTACAACTGTTAGCGCTTTTTTTTGTGTTAACTATAAGTCTTTATGCACAAGATAAGAACAATGCACTACTAGACGAATTTAACCGAATAGGATTAGAAAATCAAACCAAGTTTCAACAGTTAAATAAATTCAATAAAGCCCGTACCAGTGATGGTGAGTCCATCGAATATTTAGCGGGATTTTTCAATGATACACCCTATTTTTATACCCAAGATGATCGCCGAGCCAATATGGCCTCAAACATTGAAAATTTACAAAATGGTGAAGTTGGAGGGATAAAAATCGATGGAGAAGGCATAACCATTATGGTGATGGATGGAGGTCGTGTGTTTGAAAAACATAATGAGTTTAAGACCACTCGAATCATTGATTCAGAAAAAGGTGCTTTGCCTTATGCTGCACACGCAACCTCCGTAGCTGGTTTTATCGCTTCAGGTGGTCATTATAACCTTAATGAAGATGCATTTCCAAATGTACCAAAACAATTTAGTAAAGGAGTTATTCCAAAGGCCCTTATTAAAAGCTATGGATTTACGACAACAGTTAATGGAACAAATTTCTCCAAAATTATAAAAGCCCAAGAAAATATTTCAAATCATTCCTACGGAATCAATGTGGGGTGGAGTTACAAAGATGAGAAAGAAGGAAGTAATGGGGCTGGTTGGTATTTTCCCCAACAAAATTATGCACCCAATGACCCTAAAGCTACTTTTGGCGGTTCTTACTACACCAACGATGCCCAATATGATAAAATAGTATACAACAACCCGTCGTTTATCATCGTAAAATCAGCTGGTAATTATTTTGGTAGTGGGCCTAGTGATAATGATTCTATTCCTGCTTTTAAAGCAAATGGAGGAGGGTATATACCGTTTGAACCAGGTGAGAATAAGCCTAAAAATAACTGTGCTAACGGAGCTTATTGTATTGGTTGGGGTTCATTGGCTAAAAATATTATTGTTGTGGCGGCTACAGAAATGCCAACAGATTTTTTAACCTATCAATTCACCGGGCCACTATCTATTAAAAGAGCCAGTTTTAGTAGTGCGGGGCCACGTAAGGATGGTGCAATAAAGCCCGATATCGCCGCCGTAGGGCATTCTGTGTTCTCACCGACCTATTCCGCAGCTACTCCTTCCGAAACAACACTCTATAGTTCTGGAAGTGGTACATCCTACTCAGCACCCAAGGTAACAGGAGCTATTGGGGCATTAACGCAATTAAAAAGAAAACTAACTAATAACGCTGATTTTGTTTACAAAGCAGATGAAATGAGAGCACTATTATTGCATAATACCCTTGAAGCTGGCCAATATGATGGCCCAGATAACTGGTTTGGTTGGGGGTTTTTAGATGCTAAAAAAACCGCTGAATTTATTGTAGATGCCGAGAATAAAAAATCATTATTTGTTCGAGAACGGAAAGAATCAGGCGAAGAAAAATCCAAGACTGTTATTGCAGAAGGAGGGGAGCTAAAAGTATCGCTTTCTTGGATTGACCCAGAAGCAACAGCCTCAGCTAAAACCAATGACTTATTCTATGATACCTCATCGAAATTAATCAATGATTTTGATGTTCGTGTGATCGATTTAACGACGAATGAAATATTTCTGCCTTGGAAACTCGATTTAGCTAATCCAACTGGAGCAGCCATTAAAGGTGATAATACCGTTGATAATATCGAACAAATTCAAATTAAAAACGCCGTAAAAGGCAGGCAATATAAAATTGTAATAACAAACAAAGGCAAATTAGTGAATGCATTCGGAACCGAAATTGCTCAGCACTATGTGTTAGCTGTTTCTGGAATTGCTCATGTAACAACTGAGCAAACCAACGAAACAGATGAATTCTTCGTTTACCCTTCTGTTGCCAAAAATGTTGTAAACATTCGGACCAATCAGAAGATTCAACTCGTTGAAATTTTTGATATTTCAGGGAAATTAATTATTTCTCAAACCACAGATATGGATTTAATTCCTGTTCATGCACTGTCTTCAGGTGTCTATATTTTAAGAACTACCACCAATAAAGGTGTGATAACTAAAAAATTCATTAAAAACTAATACTCAATAGAAGACAGACTTCAACGCCACTATTTTTTGTGGCGTTTTTTATGTTCAAAATGGTTTTTTTCGAAAAAAAACAGTACATTAATTCCGGAAAATGAAAAGAGGCTTGTTGGTTTTCAATGGCTTATTCTCTTAAATAAAACATCTTCTTACGGAACAATGCAAGGTATGTAAAAGTCATATAATGCGTTGTCTTATCGCGGTTTTTCCTATAGAAAAGAAGAACTGATGCCTTATACTACGCATTTATATCACTTATTATTTATGATTCATGTTCAAGAAATCGCTCTTTTATTTCGGTCTATTTCTTACTGGTTTCGCCTATGGTCAAAACAGTAAAGAAAGCTTATTAACAGAATTTAACCGTCAAAGAACGGCCAATCAGCTTCAATTTAATCAGGCATTCTCAAAAGGCCCTAAAATCATTTATCCTGGCGAGTCCTTGGATTATTTAAGCGGTTATATTCAAGATACCCCTTATTTTTATACCCAAGAAGATCGAAGAGCCAATATGGCTTCGTTTATCGAAAACCTACAAAACGGTGAAGTGGGTGCCACTTCAATCGATGGCGAAAGCATCACGGTTCTTCTTGTGGATGGAGGAAAAGTGTTTGAAAAACACGGCGAGTTTATCCATCCAAATGACTCTACAGCCATCCGAATTTATGATTTAGAAAATGGTGTTCAAGGCTATTCATCGCATGCCACGTCAGTTGCTGGCTTTATAGCTGCTGCTGGCCGTTATAACTTAAATCCCATTATATATCCAGATTTGCCTCGTCAGTTTGCCAAAGGTGTTTTACCCAAAGCTTCTATTAAACATTTCGGCTTTTCAGAAACATCCAATGGTCATCTTTTTCAAAAGTTTATTCTCGCCAATGTGCCCATATCTAACCATTCGTATGGTATTAATCCCGGTTGGTCTTACCAATCCAATGGGCCTCTTGGGGCAGGGTGGTATTTTCCATTCGCCAATTATGCGCCCAATGACCCAAAGGCCACTTTTGGAGGCTCCTACTATCAAGATGATTGGAATTACGATAAAATGGTGTATACCGACCCTCATTATATCATTGTAAAATCGGCTGGCAATTCCTTTGGTTCAGGTCCTGGACCCGATGATGCATCGCCAAAATACAAACGGGAAGGTAACGCCTATGTCCCCTTCGAGCCAGGAGAGCGTTGGCCCGCCATCAATTGTTCAGATGGGGCTTATTGCATTGGCTGGGGCTCAATGGCTAAAAACATCATTACCGTAGCGGCCACCCATTTACCAACCGATGTGGTGAATTATCAGTTCACAGGGCCTGAATCCATTGTTAAAGCTGGTTTTAGCAGTGCTGGGCCTCGGAAAGATGGTGCTATTAAACCCGAAATCGCTGCCATAGGCGTTCAGGTGTGGGCACCTGCCTATTCTTCCAATTCAACATCGTCGTTTTCTAGAGGAAGTGGGACTTCGTATTCTGCCCCTAAAGTCACTGGTGCGGTAGGGGCATTAACCGAGTTAAAAAGAAAATTAACCGCCAATACACACGCCAATTATACGGCCGACGAAATGCGGGCCATCCTCTTTCACAACACCATGGAAGCTGGCTTACACAAAGGACCCGACAATTGGTTTGGCTGGGGATTTTTAGACGCGAAGAAAGCTGCCGAATTTATCCTCGATGTCGAAAATAAGAAAGCTGAATTGGTAAGGGAATCAAAATCATCGGGGATGGTTATTGAGAAAATTGCAACTTCCGATGGGACGCCCTTAAAAGTTTCCCTTTCATGGATCGACCCAGCGGCTCCTCTTCCAAAAAACGATAGCCTTTTGGTTCATCATCTCTTTTACAACACAACATCGTCTTTGGTTAATGATTTCGATCTTCGGGTGATTGACTTGGAAACCAATACGACGTATTTTCCATGGAAATTGGATGTAAATCAACCATCTGGACCAGCGATCAAAGGCGATAATACGGTCGATAATTATGAACAAATTCTTATTGAAGAGACTGTAAAGGATAGAAAATACCGCATTGTTATTTCCAGCAAAGGGAAATTGGTTAACGATGAAGGCTTGGAAACGCCGCAATTTTATGTCTTAGGCGTTTCAGGTATTGCAGACTCCTTATCGACCAATAACCAAAAGACAACTGTTCAAGGTCTACATATTTACCCCACGGTTGCCACAGATGTGCTGAATATCCAAACAGCGCAAAAGGTATTACAAACGCAAATTTTCGACTTAACAGGTAAAAAAATTCAAACCACGAACAATAGAAAAGTGCTCGATGTGCGCACCTTTATACCAGGGATCTACATAGTGCGAATACAAACCGAACAAGGAATTATAACCAAAAAATTCATTAAAAATTAAACCTAAGCGCCATCCCACATCGATGGCGTTTTTGTAGTTTAAGAATGTTTAAAAGTTTAAAATTAAATTTATGGTCAACCCCTGTCAGGGACGTACAATGTACATACATCTATGTACTAAAATCTAACGACTCTATGATTACCAGTAGGCGAATTGCAATTCGTCCCTACCACTCCATTATAACTCGTGGGCGAACTATCCTTCGCCCCTACATTCAAGGCTTTAGGGTGAAGATTGGTTAATTGTGCGCATAACTGTAGTGTTATTGGCTCTAATAATTTATTTTTGTGTACATCTTAAATCGTATAGCATGGATAAATCAGCTCTATTAGAACAAACACAAGCCTACATTAAACAAACATTTTTAGATGAAGGTACAGGTCACGATTATTATCATATAGAACGCGTTGTGGTAAATGCTAAGAAAATTTGTGAACAGGAAACGGCCGATTCTTTTTTAGTAGAACTAGCTGCGTGGTTACATGATGTTGGTGATTATAAATTACACAACGGAGTTGACAGAGCAGAAGAATTAATTACCGAATTTTTGGAATCCCTAAAGGTCGATTCATCGATTATACAGCGTGTGAACGAAATCGTTTCTCAGGTTTCGTTTTCAAAAGGAAATAAACCTACTTCTATAGAGGCTATGATTGTGCAAGATGCCGATCGTTTAGATGCTATTGGTGCGGTTGGTATAGCTCGTTGCTTCGCTTATGGCGGTAGTGTAGGAACCGTATTGTATAACCCTTACGATCAAACAAAAAATGCTTCAAGTGTACAGCATTTTTACGATAAATTATTTCAATTAAAAGAATTAATCAATACCGAGTCGGCTAAGCAAATTGCCCAAGAACGCCATCTTTACATGGAACAATTCTTACAACAGTTTTATAGCGAAGTTGGTCTTACGTAGATATTAGTACATAGATGTTAGTACATAGATATTAGTATATAGATGTTAGATAGTAGAAAGATGGGTAACACTTTGAAAATTTTAGTGACTTTATGATCAATCTTCGACAAACCGAAATCTCACTGTAGATAATTTTAAACTGTCTTAAATTATAAACATTCTTAAACTCTAAACACTTCCTTCTAAACGTGTTCGATCTCGAACACGATTAGAAGGAAGTTCCGCAGCAGGGATTGAAGCGGAAATCCTTTGCAACACATGCCGAAATTTCATACAACCCTTTCGTTTCTTGTTGCAAAGATTGGGAGTGGAAAGCCCGGCGCGTAGCGGCTGCCCAAATAAGTGAATAAAAATAGGAAGGCTAATGCTTAGTACGAGCTATTTTAATGTAACTTTTCTGTAAAATTAAAGTCTAATAGGTTATAAGGATAATTCCAATGAAAAAATTAATGCTGCTTTTCGGTTTAATCGTTTTAACAACGGCTTGTGTATCAACCGCTAAATACAATGCGCATATCGATGATGAGGTCTCTGTGAAGGCGCTTAGAAAGGATGTAGTTTTTGCGAAAAAGGTGCTCTTGAAGAAACATGTGGATATCGATTGGTATGTACCCAAAGACCAACTTGTTTTTCGATTAGATAGTTTTAAAAATAGTCTTCAACAGGCCATGAAACCCAATGACTTTTCAATGCAATTCTCCAAAGTAATTGCGACTTTCGGCCATGGGCATACGCATTTGTCTACCTTGAATAAAAAGCAAACCAAAGAGGCGTATAAACGGTATAAAAAGACCAAAAACCCCTTAAATTACATCCGCTTTAAGTCGTTCAATGACCGCATAATGATTGATGAGAATTTCTCGAACGATTCAATGCTGCCTACCAAAGTTGAAGTGTTAGCGGTGAATGGATTAAGATATAGCGATTTTTACACCCATTCGAAGGGAATGAGAGCGGGCGATGGATTTATAAAAACACTGGAACCCCATATTTTTAGTAGAACCTACAAAGGGTATTTAAATCGGGAGATTGGGATGGTCGATTCGGTGACCTTGGCCTTAAAAAAAGGCGATTCCGTTTTTACGTATGTTTTAAGAAGAGATTTCCCGAAAGATAAGCCGCGCGATTTACAACAGGATAGCTTAAAGCTTGTTAATAAAACGCCTCCTGTTCACTTAACAAAAGCAGAGCGAAGCCAGCTTAAAAAACAGAAGAAAGACCAACGGAAAAGATTAGATAGGCAAAAGCAATACTATGGTTATAATACAATTCTGAAGGAATATACCCGAAGAATTACTTTTCCTGATCCGAACGATTCTACCATTGCTGTTTTAAAAATAAACGATTTTACTTCGGGAAATGCGAAGAAGGGGTATCCAGCTATTTTTGATTCGATTCAACAGTTGGGGATTGAACATTTAATTTTAGATCTTCGAGGCAATGGTGGGGGTTTTCCAAAGCATATTAATGAATTGTATTCATTTTTAACCACCAGTGATAAGCCGATTGCTGTAACCGCTGATGAGGTAAAGGTTCGCTCTAAAACGGTTATGTTTTCACAGTATTACAACCCTATGAATGTAATAAGCCATACCTTATTTTTACCTTTTGTTCTTTATGGATCGTCTAAAGCGTTGGTAGAAACCCATAAAAGACCAAACAACAACTACTATTATAAAATTAATTTTAAAAAGGATTTTCGATTACGGGATAATAAGTTTGCAGGTGATGTCTATGTGTTGATCGACGGATTATCGTATTCGGCTAGTAGTATAGTTTCTGCTGCTCTTCAGAATGAAGGCAAGGCTGTTTTTGTTGGTGAGGAAACTGGAGGCGATTACAATGGTACAGTGGCTGGCGTTATGAAAAATTATACCATGCCCCATTCTAAAATTGATGTGCGTTTTGGTTTAATGACTTTTAGACCCAATACCGAAAGGGATTTAAAAGGGCGAGGAGTAATGCCCGATATACAGATGACTCCCAATTTTGAGGATTGGTTGGAAGGTAAAGATAATGAGGTGGATTGGGTGTTGAAAGCCATTGAAGCGAAAAAACAACTTGGTCTTGAAAAATAATTTTTATTTATTAGGGGCAATTGTATGTCTGTTTTTCTCCTGCCATTCCGTAGATAAATTTAATGCGCATTTGGAGGCGAAAATACCAGTTGACCAACTTAAAAGGGAGGTGGATTTTGTACAAAATAAACTCTATAAATGGCATCCGGCTTTGGATTGGTATAACCCGAAAGATTCAATTGACGATCGTTTTGAGCGACTTAAAAGTGAATTAACGGAACCTTTAACGCCCAATGAGTTTTATTTTAAATTGGCCCCAACCATTGCGCAATTAAGGCATGGACATACGCATGTGTCTCCTTTACAACCAAAACTATCAAAAGAAAAGGAAAAACGGATTAAAGATTCTAAAGGACCTTTTAGTCAGTTGGGATGGATGTGGGTAAATGATCAATTGTTCTTAACGGTTAATCAAACGCTCGATAAATCGTTGCCGATTGGTGCGACAGTAACCAAGATTCAGGGAATTGATCCGAAATTTATTTACCAAAAATATGCTCCGACTGAAAATGGTGACGGCTGGAATGAAACGCATAAATTAAACCGTTTAAATCGTTCTTTTGCCTCCTATTTTACAACAGAGTACGGCGTGCAAGATAGCTTGTGTTTAGAATTAGTGCTTAAGAACGACACTTTACAAAAAATTGTTAGGCGCCGCTGGGAGACTAAGCCAGCTACAGTTGAAAAGAAACCAGTGGTTGATAGTACGAAGAAATCTGTTATTCCTGTGGTTGCCAAACCTGTACAATTACCTGTTCTAGCCTTAGCCTACAATAAAAGCACGAAAAAATACACCAAAACATTGTCGTTTCCGACAAATGATAGCGCGATTGCGATGCTTAAAATTACCAGTTTTTCTAAAGGGAATTACAAAAGGGACTACCAAAAGATATTTAAACAATTGGCTGATTTCAAAACCAAGCATTTGGTGTTGGATGTGCGCGATAACGGTGGTGGTTTGGTAAGAGATGCCGCACAATTGTATGCCTATTTAGGCGAAAATCCAAGGGAATTTATTCAGACAGCGTCTACCACATCCAAGTCTTCGGTTAGCCATGCCATTTTTCAATCGGTCCCCCTTTATGCGTATCCGATCACTTGGATTGCGGGTGTTTATACCTATCTAAAGACAACAAAAGAACAGGGTACTTATCGCTATTCCATTTATGTGCCTAAGCATTTAAAAAGGGAATCGCTTATTTTTTCAGGGTCGGTTCATGTATTAATCAATGGTGGATCTTATTCGGCAACCAGTTTTCTTGCTGGTAATTTGAAATCGACGGGGCGGGCGGTTTTAGTGGGTGAAGCAACCGGTGGCGACTACAATGGTACCGTAGCTGGAATTATGCCCCGTTATACGCTACCCGTATCACGCCTAAAGCTTCAACTAGGAGTTATGAAAATACCTTCTTTTCATCAGATTAACGCCGTTGGTGAAAGTGTCGTTCCCGACTTTATGGTTATTCCCCAATTGGAAGAGGTGCTCCAGAAAAAAGACCCATTGCGAGATTTCGCTTTAAAACGATTAGTAGACAACGAATAATAAACTTACTGTATATAAAAAAAATCTCCTCATGAACTTGAGGAGATTTTTTTTATCGAATATTTTTAATCCATATGTTGTTTAATGATGTCCACTAAAACTTCTTTTGGTTTAGCACCACTTTCTTTCCATAAGAGTTCTCCATTTTTGAATAAGGCAAAAGTTGGAACGCCCTGTACTTGATAACGAGCCGCTAAATCTTGGTATTGATCAACATCTACTTTTAGGATACTTACGTCATCGCCTAACTCTTGTTTAACGGCCTGAAGGATAGGGCCCATCATTTGGCAAGGGCCACACCAAGTTGCAAAAAAGTCGATTAATACGGGTTTATCAGATGCTATAATTTCTGTAAAAGTCATAGAATTTAATTTTTTGGGTTATACATTCTTTTGAGGATTCAAGATAAGTTGATTTTCAGCAAGTCGTTGTAACAAAGGTTACATAAAAAAAGCGCTTCCGAAGAAGCGCTCCTAACTAAGTTTTACTTAATTATCAACCTAACCTATGAAAAAATTTAAACTACTATTACAAACTGTAATAGGTTTATACTCTTTGATATACTAACAAATTAAATGCCGTAACAAAATACGGACAGTCGGTGGCTTGTTGGTTAACATAAATTAAGATGAATGATTCTTTTTTGTCTGCTTTTTAACAGAATTTTATTTTATAGTTGACAGATTAGTTTTGGGTTGTCTGTCATAATGTCTTTAATCATTGTTTCAATAGCCGATTTAGAAGGGTCAGCTTCTAGGACTTTTACTTGTGTATCGGTTAACCCAACTAACTGTAAAAAAACGACCTTCCCGTGAGGGGTTTCTATTTCACCCAAATCAGGGTCTTTTATGAAGGCCACTCCGGTAATAGAAGTATCGGCATCAGCTCGAATAGGACCGCCTAGCGGCATAAATTGGTATTCATCTAACCAGACCTTGGTCTCATTTACAAAACGACCTAGGTTATTCATTAATTGAATCACCCAAAAAGGATCTTCCCCTGCGTCACCCGCAAAAGGTTGTAAGCGCATAGAGAATTCAAATCCCCATTTGCTGTATTCTTGTTCCACACTTTCTTCTGAATAATACAATTGAGACATACCGTAACTAACCAAGTGGTAATAATCTTCGTGATCGAAGATGGCTACTCCGTCTATAGGGTCTTCTCCACCTTGAAACGACATTACTTGGGGCGTGTAAAAACGAGGTTCCAGTGAACCATACATTTCTTTAAGTCTGTTCTCAATAGATAAAGCACCAACGGCTTGATCAATTTTAAATTCGTTTTTGTACTGTGCTAGATTCATTGCTGTTTTTTTGGCATAAAAAAAGAGAGTCTCATTTGAGACTCTCTTTCCAATTTAGTAGCGAGGACAGGACTCGAACCTATGACCTTCGGGTTATGAGCCCGACGAGCTACCTACTGCTCCACCTCGCGATCTTAGTAGCGAGAACAGGACTCGAACCTGTGACCTTCGGGTTATGAGCCCGACGAGCTACCTACTGCTCCATCTCGCGGTATTGGATTGCAAATATACAACAGAATTTGAATAAAAAAAACATTTGCCAATAAAAATGCTTTTTTTATTCAACTATTTTCATTTACTTCGCTAGTTGGTTCTTATTCAAAGAGTTATTTATTGAACTTTTTTTGGCGGATTGGCCACAATAAAGTCAATAGCGAGTTCAGCGGAGTCCGTTAGGAACAATAAATCCTTATAAGCTCTCCCTTGAGCGAGCTGATGAACCACCGAATAGATGCTTGTGTCTTCAACATATCGCTTTTTACTTAAGAAAATCATCGGGCTATAATAGCCTGAAGTCCCATAATGATTCTGTGCAGCTTCTTGAAATATCTCTTGGGTTGTTCCAGCGCTTCCTGGTGCGTAGACCAATCCAAATAAACTGATGGTGAGTAAAGTGTCTTCTCGGATACTGTTTGAAAAGTATTTGGCGATAAACGTTGCGAACAGATTGCTGGGTTCGTGACCATAAAACCAAGTCGGAATGGCTAAGTTTTCAGTTCCATCGGGGTATTTTTCCAAAACATTGGTGGCTTGCACCATATAGTTAACGGCTAAATAATCGGGTTGATTGGGCTCCGTGAACGTTAAGTCGGCGAGCATTTCAATGGCATCCATTAATTGTTCTTCGCTATAGTTGGCCATGTAAGCCCCTAAATTAGCGGCTTCCATAATACCAGGACCACCGCCAGTAACAACAAAATACCCTTTTTGAGCCGCTAATTTTGCTGCTCGGGCGGTTTCGTTATAGAAAAACGAATTTCTAGGGGTTGAGTGACCCCCCATAAAACCGACCACTTTTTTTTCGGTCATTCCATCTTCATTATACTTTAAGATACGACGTAAGGCATCATCGATGCAATGGTCATGTAAACGTTGAGCTAAGGCTTCCGATACCGATGGGTTGTATTTATGTTGGACAAAGTGTTTGTAAATTTTTAAATCAGTGCTCTGATCGTTTTGTGGATGGTAGCCTTCCATTAACTCTTGCCAATTATAAAGCCCAGCTCTATAGGGATTGTAAGGAATATTTTTAAACTTTGGGTACACAAATGCTCCACGACTAATTAATTCAAATGCTTCATCGCGCTTAAATTGACACCCTAAGAAAGAGGTGTTTTCTAAATTATACTGTCCCCATTCTATATGATGGGGGCAGAAGTTAATATCTTGAATAACTTTGTTGGTTAAATCTTTATTCTTGGCGGTTACTTTTGTAAAGGCTTTGATTGAAGGGATAAGATTAAAATTGGGTTGTTTCATATAAATTATCGATGAGGGCTAAAAATAACGATTATTGTTTAGATGATAGCGTTATTTCCCTCTTAAAAAATTACCTTTGCAGCTTGATTTTATTGAATCGTGTGGAATTCACGAGCTGTCGCGCAACTGTGACCTTTTTCTGTATTAAAAAGAGGGAAAGGGAGTCAGATCATAAGGTCAATTGTTTTAACATTAATGTTTTCGCGGTTTGAAACGGACTATTGATTCTTCTTATGTATTAAAGAAGAGTTGAAAACCACTCCCCACAAAAAAATCCATTTGTTATAACACACTTTGTTCATTAATATCTAAATAACGTGTAAAAATATGATTATGGAATTAGAACCAAAATCGAGAGAAGCTCTGATTGCTCAACGCATCAAAGAATCAGAAACACATGCTTTTAAAGCTGTTTTTCCAGGAACAACCAATCACCATAATACCATGTTTGGTGGTACGGTTTTATCATTGATGGATGAAATCGCCTTTATGACTGCTACGCGTTTTTGTAGAAAACCAATTGTAACGGTGAGCAGTGATAAAATTGATTTTAAGCATGCTATTCCAGCAGGAACTTTAATCGAATTGATTGGTAAAGTTTCCCGTGTTGGGCGCTCTAGTTTAGATGTACAGATTGATGTATATATTGAGAGCATGTACCGAGATGGTCGTGAAAAAGCCATTACAGGTACTTTTACGCTTGTCGCAATTAACGAAAACAAACGACCAGTTCCGGTTTTAGATTAATCGGCGTGTAAACGTATCAAAAATCCTTTGTTGGCGCAAAGGATTTTTTTGTGCCTTCGTCAGACCGATGTGTTTATTGTGTATTTTTATACAAAACACGAAAGAATGGATTTACCATACACAGAATCTTACCGAATTAAAATGGTGGAGGAGATTTACCAATCTACACCGAGCGAACGCGAACAATGGATTGAAGAGAAAGAATTTAATTTGTTTAATCTTGAAAGTCAAAAAGTATTTATCGATTTATTAACCGATTCAGGTACTGGAGCAATGTCAGACAAACAGTGGTCTGAGATGATGACAGGCGATGAAAGTTATGCCGGTTCTCGTTCATTTCATCAGTTAAAAGAAACCGTTCAAAAACTCACTGGTTTTCGACATTTATTACCTACCCACCAAGGAAGAGCAGCCGAAAATGTATTGTTCTCAGCCTTGGTTAAAGAAGGGCACATCGTCCCTGGAAATTCGCATTTTGATACAACCAAAGGGCATATTGAATTTAGAAAAGCCCATGCAGTTGATTGTACCATCGATGAAGCTTTTGATAGCCAGATTATTCATCCTTTTAAAGGGAATATCGATCTCTCAAAACTTGAAAAAGCCTACCAAGAACACGGGAAGGAAAAAATACCTTTTACTCTAATTACCGTAACGTGTAATACTTCAGGAGGTCAGCCTGTATCCATTGAAAATATTAGAGAAGTCAAGGCTTTATCCGATCATTATCAGATTCCTGTGTTTTTTGACGGGGCCCGTTTTGCTGAAAATGCTTATTTTATAAAAGAGCGTGAAGTTGAATTTGCCGATTGGTCGATTAAAGCCATTGTTCGAGAAATGTTTTCCTATGGTGATGGAATGACGATGTCTGCGAAAAAAGATGGTTTGGTGAATATTGGGGGTTTTATTGCTCTAAATAGCGAAGAGCTATATAAAGAATGTGGTAATTTTGGAATTATTTATGAAGGCTACTTAAGTTATGGAGGGCTTGCTGGTAGAGATTTAGCTGCGCTGGCTCAAGGTTTGCACGAAGCCACAGAGTATCCGTATTTGAAAGCGCGAATAGGACAGATCGAATATTTAGGCAACCAGCTGTTGGCTTATGGTATTCCAATTCAGCAGCCTATCGGAGGTCATGCCATATTTATCGACGCTTTACGATTTTTACCGCATGTTCCAAGGGAGGAGTTTCCTGCTCAGACTTTAGGAATTGAACTATACAAGGAAGCTGGAATCAGGGGGGTGGAAATTGGTACCATCTTAGCCGATAGAGATCCAGAAACCAGAGAAAATCGTTATCCAAAGTTGGAATTGCTGCGTTTGGCTATTCCTCGAAGAACCTATCTTCAGAGTCATATGGATTATATCGCGGTGGCGTTGAAAAATATTTTTGATCGCCGTGAACTTATAAAAACAGGTTATGAAATAACGTGGGAATCCCCAATACTCCGTCATTTCACGGTAAAATTAAAAAAGAAAAAAAAATAAAACATAAAAAAAGCGCTCAACTTAGTTGAGCGCTTTCATATATTAGCTTATCGCTTTAATTATTGAGCTGGAGCTTCTTCAGTTGCTGGAGCTTCAACTACTGCTGCTGAATCAACTACTACTGCTGCTGAATCAACAACAACTACTGCTGAATCAACAACCTCAGCTGTTTCAACTGCTGGCTCTTCAACTACTGCTTCTTCAGTTTTCTCTCCACAAGATACTGCTCCTAATGATAATGCTGCTACTGCAACTACTGCGAAAAATTTTTTCATTTTATTAATTTTTATCGATTAAACGTTTTTTGTTACTTGACTCATCAAAATTAGCCCTAGTCGTAGGTTTTATTCAGCAAACTAGTTGTAAGGTGTTTGTAAAAACAATTTCAATTTACAAAATGCTTTAATTCACTATTTTATGATTGTTTTTTTCTGAAATTTTAAAACTTTATAAAGTTGTTTATTTCTTACAAAGAGCACTTTCGAGTTGAAAACGATGTATTTTTTGTTGAATTAATTCCAATCCTAAGTGATGAATACTACCAATATGTGTTGTTTTGAAATTTTTATGCGGAATATAGCTTTTGTTTTCAACCGATAATCCTACGCTTTTGTACGCATCTCTAAACGGAATCCCGCTTTTTATAGCCTCATTTATATTCTCAACCGTATAAATCGGATCATATTTCTCTTGATCGATAAAGCCTTCCTTGATTTCTAATTGCGGAATAGCGAATATAAGAATGTCGAGGATATCCATAAACTTCATCATGGGTTCAAAAAGAATTTCTTTTAAAATCTGAAAATCACGGTGATAGCCGCTCGGGAGATTATTAATGGTCATAATGATATCGGTCGGTAAAGCTTGTAAGCGATTACAGTGTGCTCTTGTTAATTCAAAAACATCTGGATTTTTCTTATGGGGCATAATCGATGAACCAGTGGTCATTTCATTCGGTAGCTTAACAAAACCTAAATCCTGTGAATTGTATAAAACTAAATCATACGACATTTTGGAAAGTGTTGCTGCGACCATGCTTAAAGCGATGGCAACCGATTTTTCTGTTTTCCCTCTTAAGATTTGGGCACCAACAGCAGATACCAACACCTCAGAGAATCCTAGCTCTTCTGTTGTTTGCATACGATCTATCGGGAAACTCGTTCCAAAACCAGCACCTGATCCCAATGGATTTTGATCGGCCACTTTAAAGGCTGAGTCAAAAAAGTATAAATCGGTTAATAGACTTTCGGCATAGGCTGAAAACCATAATCCGAAACTGCTTGGCATAGCGGCTTGAAAATGGGTGTAGCCAGGTAATAAATTATCTTTAAATTGATTCGACTTAGCGAGTAAGATGTCGATGAGTTGGAAAATCTTTTGTGAGGCATCTTGCAAATATTCTTTTTCAAATAATTGGATAGCGACTAAAACTTGATCATTCCTAGAACGAGCCACGTGAATTTTTTTCCCTGCATCGCCTGTTTTTTCAATGAGGTAGGCCTCAATTTTCGAGTGAATATCTTCATAATCCGCATCGATTATAAAAGCCTCTTGCTCTATTAATACAAGAATCTCGTCTAGGGTCTCCTGTAAGCGTATATTTTCTTGAGCGCTAATTAAGCCCGTTTTCGCCAACATATTGGCTTGTGCTTTTGATGCAACTGCATCGTATTTCGCTAAATACTGATCGAGTTCTCGATCTTTTCCGATTGTGAACTTTTCGATCTTATCGTTGATTGAAAAGCCCTTATCCCAAAGTTTCATACACTGAATTATGATTAAAGGGTGCAAAGTTATAAAATAGGATGCATATTATTACATAAATATGAATAAATATGTCTGTTTTTGGTTATAAATATTCGCCCTCTTCTTTTTTAAACTTAATTTCTCTGTTTATGCTCCATTTATTTTCGTGGTATGCATCATTTGCGTTTTCAGAAAATCCACCAACTCAATAAAAATTGTGCCCTAAAATTGTCGAGTCGATATTTTAAGGGGTTCTAAATTTTTAATTTGAATAATTTCGTCCTAAATAGCTTAGAATCTAGATTTTAATTCTTTTTTATAATTGTTCTAAATTATTGGATTATAACTAAAATATATCATCCTTCTATGAAAAATCCTTCGTATAAATGTATTTTTGTAAATAAACTTATATTAATAAAAAATATCAATTATGGCGTTTGACATAGATATGATTAAGGGGGCTTATGCTACAATGCAAGAGCGTGTAGATGCTGCAAGAAACATTGTGGGACGTCCTTTAACTTATTCAGAGAAAATATTATATGCTCACTTATTTAAGGGTACTCCTACGGAGGCATATACAAGAGGTGAATCGTATGTTGACTTTGCTCCAGACCGTGTAGCAATGCAAGATGCAACAGCTCAAATGGCTCTTTTACAATTTATGCAAGCCGGAAAAGTGAAGACCGCTGTACCTTCTACTGTACACTGTGATCACTTAATTCAAGCAAAAGTTGGTGCAAAAACTGATTTACAAGAAGCGATCAGTAAATCGTCTGAGGTTTTCAACTTCTTAGAATCAGTTTCTAATAAATACGGAATCGGTTTCTGGAAACCAGGTGCGGGAATTATTCACCAAGTGGTGTTAGAAAACTACGCTTTCCCTGGTGGAATGATGATCGGTACCGATTCTCATACCCCTAATGCTGGTGGACTAGGAATGGTCGCTATTGGTGTTGGTGGAGCTGATGCTGTTGATGTTATGGCAGGTATGGCTTGGGAATTAAAAATGCCAAAATTAATTGGAGTTAAATTAGTTGGTTCACTTAGTGGATGGGCATCTTCGAAAGATGTTATCTTAAAAGTAGCTGGTTTATTAACCGTTAAAGGAGGAACAGGTGCAATCGTTGAATACTTCGGTGAAGGAGCTGAATCTTTATCTGCTACAGGTAAAGGAACCATCTGTAACATGGGGGCTGAAATTGGTGCAACAACCTCAATTTTTGCTTATGATGACGCTTCAGAAAGATACTTAAGAGCAACAAATCGTGATGATGTAGCAGATGCTGCCAACAACATGAGAAGTTACTTACGTTCAGATGACGAAGTCTATGCGAACCCAGAAGCTTACTACGACGAATTAATCGAAATAAACTTATCTGATTTAGAGCCTTCTTTAAACGGACCTTTTACGCCAGATTTACGCACAACACTTTCTGAAATGAAAGAAGTTGCTGCAGCGAATCAATGGCCTTTAGATGTTGAATGGGGATTAATCGGATCTTGTACAAACTCTTCTTACGAAGATTTATCAAGAGCTGCTTCTATTGCCAAACAAGCAATCGATAAAGGTTTAGTGACCAAAGCATCTTTCGGAATCAACCCTGGTTCAGAAGTTGTTCGTTACACAGCGGATCGCGATGGTTTGTTAAAAACATTTGAAGATTTAAACGCTGTAATCTTTACAAACGCTTGTGGTCCATGTATTGGACAATGGGATCGTGAAGGGGCTGATAAAGAACAAAAAAATACCATCGTTCACTCGTTCAACCGTAACTTTAAGAAACGTGCCGATGGAAACCCGAATACATACGCTTTCGTAACTTCTCCAGAGATTGTTGCTGCTATCGCTATTGCTGGTCGTTTAGATTTCAATCCTTTAACCGATACTTTAGTGAATAAAGACGGGGTTGAAGTCATGTTAGACGCTCCAGTTGGTGACGAACTTCCAACCAAAGGATACGCTTACGAAGACAATGGATACCAAGCTCCCGTAGAAGATGGTTCTAAAGTGGACGTGGTAGTAAGCCCAGACTCAGAACGCCTTCAGTTATTAGAAAGCTTCGAGCCTTGGAATGGTCAAAACATTACGGGTGCTAAATTATTAATTAAAGCATTCGGTAAATGTACTACAGATCATATTTCTATGGCTGGTCCATGGTTACGTTTCCGTGGTCACTTAGACAATATTTCAAACAATACCTTAACAGGTGCAGTGAATGCTTTCACACAAGAAACCAACTTGGTTAAAAATCAATTAACAGGTGAATACGGAAGTGTTCCAGATACTGCTCGTGCATACAAAGCTGCTGGAATCCCTACTGTAATCGTTGGTGATGAAAACTATGGTGAAGGTTCTTCAAGAGAGCACGCTGCGATGCAACCACGCCATTTAGGTGCTGTTGCCGTATTGGTACGTTCATTTGCACGTATTCACGAAACCAACCTGAAAAAACAAGGAATGTTAGGTTTAACTTTTGCAAACAAAGAAGATTACGATAAAATCCAAGAAAATGATACCATCAATTTCACCGATTTAACTTCTTTTGCACCGGGTAAACCATTAACGTTAGAGTTTGTTCATGCAGACGGTTCAAAAGATATCGTTTTGGCTAATCATACTTATAATGCAGCGCAAATCGAATGGTTTAAAGCAGGTTCTGCTTTAAACTTGATTAAAGCTCAACAAGCATAAACTAAGACTATTTAGTGCATCAAGACCGTGGTTACGTAAGTAATCACGGTTTTTTGTTTTAGGACGGTCCCTGGTAGGGGCTCACAATGAATTGGGAATTTAAAGCGGTCTAGGGTTTAAGGTTTAAAACAGTTTATAGTTTAAGGTTTAAAATGGTTTAAAGTTTAAGGTTATATTTCGGGTTGATGAAGATTCATTCTCGTAAATTCTAACATCTAACATCTAACATCTGGCGAATTGCAATTCGCCCCTACAAGTGGACAAAAAAAAACCTCGAAACATTTGTTTCGAGGTTTTAAACGGTGTGGTGCCTCCAGGAATCGAACCAGGGACACAAGGATTTTCAGTCCTTTGCTCTACCAACTGAGCTAAGGCACCGCCTTAATTGTGTTGCAAATATAAAGCGATTTTTAAATTCTCCAAACATATTTTAAGAAAAAATTACGGCAAAGGGTATATGGTTTTGATTTAGAGTGCAATAAATTTTTATTTTTTTTTCAAACCCCTTCCGTTCTAGGCTATAAATAAATTTAATAGATAATTAACAATGCATTTTTCGCTTGTAATTTTTCCGTTTGCTAACAAATCATCATATTTGCGTCTTAGAATTCTATTATACAATCAGAATGAAGTGGATTATTTGTAGTCTAGCACTTGTTAGTGTGGCGACCGTTCAAGCACAAAGAGTAGCCGTTTCTCCTTATTCAGCCTACGGCATAGGAGAAATGTTATATGATAATAACACCGAGCAAGGTGGTATGGGAGGAATCTCCACGGTACCTACCAATGCTTATGGGCAAAGTGCTAACTTTTCAAACCCAGCCGCCAATAAGAATTTACGAATGACATCATTCAACGTAAGTTACCGTGGTGAGAATTATTCGTTTAAAACCGAAGCTGATAAGCAAAGCTCTAGTAAATCGAATATTTCTAACCTATCGATGGCTTTCCCAACTGGAGAGAATAGTAGTTTCGGGATTGGTTTTCAACCTTTTTCTGGCTTAGGCTACGAAATAGCAAACCAAGCAGAAATTAACCAGATTAAACAGTCGGTTAGTATGAAAGGGGAAGGAGGTATTAACAGCTTACACGCTTTTTATTCTCAAAACCTGAATAAACAATTTACGGTTGGTATTCGAGCCAATTACCTATTTGGTGAGTTAAAAAGAAACGAGATCGTAGCGCTCGAAGGAGCAAGTTTGGTAACCGATTACGAGAATGAATCAGATTACCGTGGCGTGCAAGTGACCTTAGGAACTATGTATACCAAGAAATTAACCAAAGACAATACGTTAAGTATTGGTGCAACGTATACCTTGCCAACAAATTTACGGACCGATGTACGGGATGTTACGTCAACGTATACTTTTAACGGAATGGATCCCAATCCTGCAACAACCGACATTGTAGCGTTGCACAGAGATAATAAAGCAAAAACAAAACTTCCACAAACGATTGCGTTAGGGGCTTCTTATTCTAAAGAAAACACCTGGTCGATTGCCACCGAAGTAAAATACAATACTTGGTCTGATTTTGAAAAGCCAACGTTTGGAGAAGCGAAATCACTGACCAATGGAACCGAGTACAAAAACAATGTCCGTTTGGCCGTTGGTGGTTACTGGATACCTGATTTTAAAAGTTACAAAAGTTATTTCAATCGTGTGATTTACCGTGCTGGTGGATACTACCAAGGGGCTTCATATGCCATTAATGGTACCGATATCAATAGCTACGGATTAACGTTAGGTGCAGGATTACCAATTGGTAAATCAAATGATGCATCGACCTTAAATTTATCGTTCGAATACGGACAACGCGGAACAAAATCGAATAACTTAGTTAAAGAAGATTATGTGGGGGTAAAAGTTGCCTTCGATATAACAGATATTTGGTTTAGAAAACGTGTAATTGATTAATGATTCAGCATTTATATACTGGTCTCATTAACAATAGAATTAAAAGTGCAATAAAAATGAAAAACTCTAGCGTATCAAGTTTAATTGGTCTATTGTGCATTTTTATTGCACTTTTTTCATGCGATCGCAAAGTCCCTGAAATGACCAAAGGAAAGAAAACAGACTTCCCAAACCGTAGCGTTATCGATGCCAACATCTTGTTTAAAGATTCTGGGAGGGTCACCATGGACATGAGGTCACCCCTTATTGAAGAGTACTCTTTGGTCGATTCCCCTTATTGGTTATTTCCCAAAGGAGTCGATCTCGATTTCTATGAAAAAGGGAAAGACAAACCGGGATATTTTCAGGCCGATTGGGCCCGTTTAAGCAATACAACTGGCTTATACGAAGGAAAAGGAAATGTTATTATTGTGAATGACGCTGGTGATTCCCTAAAGACAGAACAGCTATTTTGGAATAAAACCAAGAAATTGGTCTTCACTAGTAAAGAGGTTTATCTAATTAGTCACAGTGGCGATTCCTTAACCGCCAAAAATGGTTTACAAGCAAGTGATGATTTGCAACGATATACCTTATTTAATAACAAAGGCTATATTTTAGTCGACGATAACCAGAAATTTTAATTTTACCCCCATAAAATTTAGAAGAAACTCAATACTTCTCGTTTCTTCTATTTTATTATTCAATTCATTGTCGTATTTTCGCCACCTATTATAGTAAATAAATTAATACAAGAATGGCAATTTTAGGAGAAATTCGTAAAAAAACCTGGCTAATCTTTGTTGTAATTGGTGTCGCCATGGTGGCATTCGTAGCGGGAGATTTGTTCGGAGAAAACTCGAGAATCAGACAGTTGTTTACTGGTGATCCTAACGAGGTAGGTAACATAAACGGAGAGTCGATCAACTTATCTGAATACAATAACGCGTACGATGCAACCTCTAAAATGTACCAAAATCAGGGGCAAAATCTTACTGCTAATCAAATAGCTCAACAAACGTGGTCTAGTTTAATTAGTCAAAAGATTGTTCTTCAGCATGCTGAAAAATTAGGACTTAGTGTTTCTGATGACGAGTTTTGGAACTATGTAGCACAAAGTTTTGGTATGGGCTCTGCAGCAGAGGCTCAGCAACAAATTGCTCAATTAGAATCAATGGCTTCTACCAATCCAGAAATGGCTGAAAGCTATAGAGGGTGGTTACAAAACGCTGAACAGATAAAACTAGAACTTCTATCGCAAAAATACTTTGGCTATGTAATGGCAGGTACTGCGGTAACAGGTAAAGAAGCTGATATTCAACAAACATTCAACATCTCTAACGCAAACATTAACTACGCTTTTGTAGCCTATGACGCGTTGGTAAAGAAACTGAATGTAAAAATATCGGATGAGGAGATTTTAGCGTATGAAAAGAAATTCCCAAAGAAATTTCACGCAGAAGCTTTGGTTAAATTAGCCTATACATTTTTCCCAGCAAGCGCTTCAACCCAAGACGATCAAGTGGCTTTAGTCAATATTAAAAAATATTTAACGACCTCTATTCGTCACGATGAAGTAAATAATGTAACCGACACCATCACTGGGTTCGGAGTGGCTAAAAACGATTCGATTTATGTTACACAAAATTCGGAACAACCATTTATCTCTAATTATTTCACCAAAGAAGAATTAGCACAATCCCAATTAACGCCAGAAGTGAATAGCTTCTTTAACACAGCGTCAGTGGGTCAAGTAGGTGGACCTTATAAAATAGGTAACACTTACCAATTGTATAAAATTTCGAAAACCAAAGAAATTAAAGACTCGGTTCAATCTAGCCATATATTAGTCGCTTATAAAGGATCAGCTGCACAAGGAGCTACCCGTTCTAAAGAAGAAGCTAAAAAATTGGCCGATGAATACCTCAAAGAAGCAAAAGCAAATCCATCGGCATTCGGAACTTTAGCACAGACTAAGTCAGACGATAAAGGATCAGCTGCGCAAAACGGTAGCATTGGATGGGTTGGAAAACAAAATGGATTAGACCAATCGTATAGCGGATTTATTTTCTCTAAACCTGTTGGAACAATCGATATAGTCGAATCTCAATTCGGTTACCATATTATCAAAGTCGATAATGCCAAAAATAAAATGGCTTATCAAGTTGCCAACATTGTAAAACGAATAGAACCTTCTAAAGAAACAACCGAAAAAGCATTTAATAATGCTCGTTCTTATGTTCAAACGGTCGAAGGAAAATCGTTAAAAGATTTCAATGCGGTGGCGAAGAAAAGCAATTACATCAATGCAACAACCGAAGCTTTGGAGCGTTTCTCTCCTGTTATCGGACAAAATATTCCTAACGATCAAGATGCCGAAATCCTTAAATGGGCTTTCGACAAAAAAACAGCGAATCAAGCCACGAATTTATTTACGACAACAAACGGTGATTACATCGTTGTTCATTTAGTTGAAAAATTCGATAAAGGTTTAGCTGCTCCAAGTATTGTACGTGAAATGGTCGAACCTATCTTAATTCAAGAAAAGGTGACTAAATTAGTCGATGAACAAATAGGAAACGGCGGCTTAAACGCTTTTGTAACTAAGTTCGGTGCTTCAAAAGCAGCAGCTACGGTTAATTTCTCTAACTCTAACTTGGCTAACGTTGGTCTAGAACCACGTGTTGTGGGTGCCTCTTTTGGTGTTAAGCCAAACACATCATCGAAAGCCATTGCAGGGAATGCAGGTGTATTCTATGTAATTCCTCAATCGCAAACCGTACCAACCGGTCAAAAAGGATCGATGATCTTAGAAAACCTAAACCGTCAATTAAAAGGTAAAGTATCACAAACTTTATTACCTTCTTTAATTCAATCGGCAGACATCAAAGATAACCGCGGAAGAGCACTTCGTTAAGAAAAATCTTCTACGATATAGTATAAAAAAATCCCCTGCATGTATGTAGGGGATTTTTTGTGCCTATACACTAACGCGGCGGCTAATTTGGGCGGCCCGCTTATTATTTTTGATGAGCAAAAATAATAAGCGGCGGGCTTTCCACTGTAGTTTTTCTTTGGTGAAAAAAGGGCTTTAATGGTAAAGCTGACCTCCCAAAGAAAAAGCTGCCGTTGCAATCCCTTCCGCAAAACGCTCTTAAAGAATCGGTTTACTATTTTTAAACCTTAAACCAGAAATCTTAAACCAGAAATCTGAAATCTGAAACGCTAAACCATAAACCTTTGGTTTATGGTTTAGCCTGCGGCAGGGATAGCAGCGGCATCCTTTGCTGCTACCTGTGGTTTCAACTCTATTAGATGTTGTGGCAGCAAAGATAGAGCGTATAGGTACTATCTTAAAAACCTAACTTTTTATCCTTTTTTTGATTAAATTTGTTAAATAATAGAAAGCTTCTTTTCTTCTAGAAAAGTAAGTTTATCTGGTGTAGCCTCAACTTGTTTGGGGCTATTATATTTCATTTGATTATACAGAGGATCATAAGCTTGATCCTTCTTCCATAAATGATAAACTAAAACCAGTAACTTCTTTTGCACAGCGACATAGCTTTTCAGCTTTATTCCATGTTTTTCATAAGTTCGATGAAATAGATTTGATAAAGGCTTTTCATTATGTTTTACTGCTGTAAAAGCGGGCATAAACAACGCTCTTCTTATACGACCATTTCCTTTTTTGGATATTCGTGTTCGGCCTCGACTATTTCCCGATTCATTCTCAACCACATCAAATCCTGCAAAAGAAACAAGTTGTTTATAATTTTTAAATAAAGAAAAACCATTGGTCTCTGCTAGTATTGTTCCTAAACTAAGAGTCGAAATACCCTTAATCTTACAAATCCCTTCTACCTTTTGCTTAATTATAGGATCTGAATCGAGATGTTTCTTTATAGATTCCTTTATCCCTTTAAGCTGACTATCAATTAATAATATTATATTTTTCTGATATTCCATCATCTCAGAATTATCATACATCGAATGTTCAAAAGCATGAAGTTGGTTTTTAAAAACGGTCTTTTGTTCTTGTAAATTCTGATATTGACGCGTGTACTGGCGTAATTTATAAAAGAAAATACCCATCGGTTCCCATAATTCTAAACACTGTTCGGCTCCCATTCGAGATAAACCTTTTGCATCTATGCGATCATTTTTTGATTTAAGTCCCAATGAAATTAAATAATGCTTCGCTTTATTAGGTAGTATAATAGATATTTTATGGCCTTTTTGGTGAAAATAAAACGCACAATTTTCATGATATACTCCTGTGGCTTCCATACAAATAACTAAAGAAATCTCTTTTTCTTTATGATTTTTTTCAATCCATTCTTCTAGCTTTAAAAAACCAGATAATCCATTGGTAAATTTCTTACTAGATACCACTTTAACACTCTGTTTATCATCAATCCTTGAAAGACATACATCGATTTTTTCACTTGAAACATCGATTCCAACACTGTACTTTAAATTCATAATTCTATCGTTTTAGGGAAAACAAATTTTTTACAATAGTCCTTGCTCATATTTATTCTGCATCTAATGAAAGTCATCAGTGCCTAAGTACTTATTGTAACTTTTTGTAAAAAAACAAAGCTGATTTTCCTATAACGTCAATATCATTTTTAATGTATCTAGCCCGGTTTCAATTATGCAGCTTTGTATTGTTTTCTAGTTAATTATTATGAAAGTTAATATTTTTTGCTAAGATATGAGCCCGGCGCGTAGCGGCCGCCCAATTTTTAAAAATAGAGAATTTAAGTGATTCTTTCGCAAAAAGAAGAGCTGTATCAAATAAATGATACAGCTCTTTTATAGCGTGTATAGGGTTGTTCTTACGAACTAAAAAGCGCTTTTAATTCATGCGCATCTTTAGGTTCCATACGTCCTGCAAGGACCAAGCTTAATTGCTTACGGCGAAGAGCAGCGTCGAAACGTTTAATTTCTTCTTCCGTTTCTGCTACTAATTCTGGTACAGCAGTTGGTTTGTTATTTTCATCTACAGCCACAAATGTATAAATAGCATCGTTGGTCTTATTGTACACTTCATTTTGATAGTCGTATACATAGACATCGACATAGATTTCCATCGACGATTTAAATGCTCTGGTCACTTTAGACACCAACTTCACCGTACTTCCTAAAGGAATAGGTTTGTTAAATGAGACATGATTCACGCTTGCGGTAACCACTTGGAAGCTGCCAGAATGCATCTTGGCCGAGATCGAAGAGATACGGTCCATACGGGCCAATAGTTCACCTCCGAACATATTATTGAGTTGGTTGATTTCATTTGGAAGAACCAAATTCGTCATAACCGCCAACGACTCTTTTGCTGTTTTTGTTTTTGTCATAAAAAAACCTTTGTAGTGAAATACAAAGGTCTAAAAAATTATTGGTTATAAAAATTATTGCTGTTCTCTAATCCAAGCATCTGGTCGTTTAGCATGTAACTCGTTCAAATACTTACTGGCTTGTTCCATAGTATTAAAGCTATCAAAGGTGACATAGTAATAACGTCCTTTGATGTAAACGATACGGGCATTCTTGTACCCTTCTTTTTTCAATGATTCTAGCATTCTATCGGCATCTTCTGACCGACGTAATGACGAGGCAATGACTTGGTATTTATTATTGGAAACTGTTTTTGCGTCTTTTTTCTCTCCTTCTTTTTCCGTCTTAACGTCTTTTACTTTCGCTGTTGGCGTATTTGTTTCAGACTTAATAATGGCTTTTATTTCTTTCTCATTTTCATTGAGCTGCTTTTCTTCAACAACCGTTATTTCGTATTTAGTTACCTCAGGAGTAGGCTTTATACTGTCGATGGCTTGATGATAAATTTCAGACGGACTTGCAATGGTCTGTGGTAGATTATGAATGGAAAGAAGCAACTGGTCATGATCAATTGCTGACGAATCTACAGGAGAAACGTTGTTTAAAATAGGCACAACTAAACCACTCCATTGTTCGTTAACGAATTTCTGAACAGGTTGTGGTGTATTGAAATACAAGTATCCGCCCACAAGAATTGGTATAATGGACGAAGCGATAAGTAATTTTGAAATAGGAGATCGTGTTTTAGTGAATGCTTCAGGAAGTAATAAAAGATTAGCCTTCACAGTCTGTAGACCATAGGATTCGGCTAAATAGTTAATCTTTTTTTGAGGTTCGAATTCAATTTTCTCCGAGGTGTTTAGTTTTAGTAACCCTATTTTAGGTAAAGCTAAAAATTTACCACTCTGTAAATGCTCTTGCCAAAACTTCACTTGCTCATCTATTCGTATAGAAGCTTGTTCAAAGGAAATCTGTTCCTGATTGGCTATTTCTTGAATTAAAATTCCATCGCTTTTTTTCAAAGCACCATTAAAAGATAACTCTTTAAAAGGAGGTGTTAACGATTGATTTTCTTGGTGAAATATAACCGGAGCACGGTGGGAGATAAACGCACCAAAATTTGGAACGATCACACAATCGTGTTGAAATAATAACTGACTGATATGTTCTTCTAACCTCATGGAAACGAAATTACTAAAAATTTTAGAGTTTACAAAATTAAATGTTTAATGTCGGTTTATTTCAACAATTCTACTTATATTTTTTGAATGATTTTGGACCTTAAATACACCTTAGCACTGTCTTTTATCAAAGGTATAGGAAATGTCACAGCAAGGCAATTAATTCTACGCCACGAATCTGCAGAATTAGCATGGGAATCGGTTAACGCCAATCATGGTTTTCAATTGGCCTTGGATCCAATTTCTGAAAATTCGATGTATAAAAACCAATGGCTTGATTTAGCCGAAAAGGAATTGGATTTTTGTTTTAAAAATAATATTCAAATTTTAACCTATTTTGATGAAAATTACCCCATCTTATTAAAAAATTGCCCCGATGCTCCACTTATTCTGTTTACAAAAGGAAATGACCATCCATCGAATAAGAAACACATAGCTATTGTGGGAACGCGTAAAATAACAACCTACGGACTACAGTTTTTAAAACAATGTATGCACGATTTGAAAGAGCATCAATTAACTATTGTTAGTGGATTAGCTTATGGTTGCGATTTTGAGGCTCAGAAATTAGCACTTGACCTAGGAATACCAACATGGGCTGTGATGGCGAACTCACTTGGCCGAGTTTATCCCTTAGCCCATCGAGAAATTGCCCATGATATTTTGGAGCAAGGAGGATGGGTTTCTGAAACACCTAGTTTTAAACGGGTGCTACCTGAGTTTTTCGTAAAGCGAAATCGAATTATTGCTGGGATGTCTCACACCACAGTGGTCATTGAATCGGCTTTTAAGGGGGGGAGTTTATCGACTGCTAAGTATGCCAATGATTACAATAGACCGGTATTTGCTTTACCTGGACGAGTGAACGACCCGTTGAGTGAAGGGTGTAATGCATTAATTAAAAGAGGAAAAGCAAAAATATTAACATCGCCTGATGATATTCTTCATTTTTTTCAATTGCATAAAACAATAAGCAACCAAGAACTTGATTTCTACTTAGACCTATCAGATGATGAAAAACAAATTTTTCAACATTTACAACTTTTAGGAAAACTCCATCTGGACCAGCTAAGTATCGATTTAAATCGTTCCTCTTTTGAACTCCTACCCATTCTTTTAAATTTAGAACTTAAACAAGTGATTAAATCGGGTTCTGGAAATTATTTTGAGATTATTACTTGATTTTACAATTTTTAGCATTAAATACTGTTATAAATAACAGTATTTTTGTTGTCTATGAAAGCACGATTTTCTTTTATTATCGCCTTATTATTTTCGTTGGTTTTTGCTCAAAACAACCGTGGACGCTGGACCGATCTATTTTCCTATGCGAATATTAAATGGTTGGAAGAAGTGAATGGCGTGCTTTATTGTGGAACCGATAATGGGATTTTTCTGTATTCTCCTAGCCAAACTGACAAGGAGTGGGTGAAGTATAATAAAACCAATATTTTAAATCATGTCGATTTATCGGCCATGATTTACGATGAAAAACATGATCTGCTGATTGTTGGTTATGTCAATGGGTCAATTGATTTGTTGTCGTCGGATGGAACCCAACAAATTCTAGATATTCCTTGGAATAAATTTTCAGGAAATAAGCAGATTAACTCCATTTATATGCAAGGTGATTTTGCCTTTTTTGCAGGTGATTACGGAATTGTATCATTTGACTTAAACAAAAAAGAATTTGTTGAGACTACCTTTTTCTTTGATGGTGGTAGCTATTTGAAAGCGAATAAAGTGTTGATAAAAAACGATATTATTTATGTAGCAACCAACAAAGGAATCCGATACTATCCTCTTGTGAATGGGGTCAATTTCCCTAATTTTTATGAGTGGAAGCATATTGATGATACATTGAATAAAGATGTTCAATATCTTGATCTTCTTGAAGAGCAGCTGTATTATATAGCCAATAATCAATTGTTTCGTTTATTAAATGATGCAAACTCACAGTCAGTTGATTGGTTTTTTGATGTAACTGCCTTCGCAGTCTCTAACAATCAATTAATTATATCTCAAGTAAACCGTCTATCGGTATTCTCTTCTAATTCACCGATAAAGCACTACGAAGTACTTGTGAATGAAACGGATGGTAATGGACAAGCCGTTCAAAATAAAATGAGTTTTAATGCCGGTTTATTTTATAATAATACCTTGTATGGGGGATCTGCGTTATATGGGTTAATTGATGTTTTAAAACCGCAGAATTATTTAGATAATCCGAAGGGATTAATGCCAGACGGACCTTATAATAATAAGGTCTGGACAATTAATGCCCAGAATAATAAAGTTTGGATTGCGCCTGGTGCAATTGATAGCTATAATGTTCCTCAATCCAATCGGGATGGTCTTTCTTATTTTGATGGTTTGAAATGGAATCATATTAGCTCAAAGGATTTGGGCAACGCCCGTGATATTGTTCATATTGCAGTTGACCCATTAGATGAAAATCATTTTGTAGCCTCGTCTTTTTTCGATGAAAATAATTACTCACCTAAATTGGCCCAAGGGATTTTTGAGATTAAGGTAAAAGCTGGTCTTTTTGAAATTGAAAATATTTATAACCCATTCCCAAAATTAACAAGGATCGCAGGATCTACCATTGATGAAGAAGGAAATGTCTATGTTTCTCTTTCATTTAATAATGAAGGAGGTTCTGTAAGTGAAAAGATAAATAATTTAGCTGTCCGCAGAGGAAAGAATTGGAGTACGTTTAAACGGGTAAATCCCTTACCTTCTACAGCACTCGCTCCTTATATTGGACAGAATTATATTTGGATACCTCAAGCGAGAGCTGGTGGAGTAGCCATTCTTGATAAAAAAACGAATGAGGTGATCGATGTGATGATGAAAAGCAATGCCGAACTGCCCGACGAGAATGTACTTTCCATAGGGATGGATCAATCCAATACGTTGTGGATTGGTACTGCTCAAGGTCTTGTTGTTTTACGAGGTGCCGATGCGGCCGTTCAATCTGGCGCTTTAAAGGCAGAACCCATTGTCATTATGCAGGCGGGATTACCTGAGGCGTTATTAACCAATGTACGAATTAATACCATAGAAATAGATCAAGCGAATAGAAAGTGGATTGGTACAAATAGCTCAGGTGTTTATTATTTTTCTGAAAATGGAGAAGAAACCATTTTACAGTTTAATGAAAAGAACTCGCCCTTGCCATCGGATATTATCTATGATATAAAAGTAGATTCATCGACGGGTAAAGTCTATTTTGCAACAGAAAAAGGCGTTGTCGTTTACCATGGCGACGTCAAAGAGGTTGGCGATAATTTTTCACAGGCTTTAGCTTATCCTAATCCCGTTCGTCCTCATTTTAAAGGAAAAGTGACCATAAAAGGACTTCCAAATCGTGCAACGGTGAAAATTACGGATGTTGTAGGAAACTTAATATACGAAACTAAATCTGCCGGTGGAGTTGCGGAGTGGGATATGCGTAATTCAAAAGGAAAAGAGGTTGCATCGGGAATATATTTGGTCTTAATGACTAACCAAGACGGAACGGAAACCAAAACATTGAAAATAGCTGTCGTTCGATAATGAAAATCTTAGAAAGCAAGGCGATTGTATTATCCAGTATCAAATACGGTGATACGAGTTTGGTTGTGCGTTGTTTTACAGCACGTTTCGGCTTAAAGTCGTTTATCGCGAAAGGGGTTTTCGCCAAGAAAAAAAGGAATTCAGCCTTGTATTTTCCATTAGCGGAAATCGATGTTGCTTTTTCACATAAAGGAACAGATCAATCTTTGGTGTTTTTGAATTCGGCTCAAACGGCCCATTATTACGAAAGCTTGCATTTTCATCCCGTTAAATCAGCCATCGTTTTTTTTATGGCCGAATTTCTTTCCTTGGTGCTTAAAAATGAGGAAGAAAGCGAACCCCTGTATGCCTTCTTAACGGAGAATTTAAAGGCTTTTGATCGCAAAGAAGAACACTATGCCGATTTTCATTTAATTTTCCTGCTTCAATTGAGTTACTTTATAGGTTTTTACCCTAATTTAGAGCAGGATCAAGGGGTATTTTTCGATTTAGAAAACGGGTTTTTTACCGATGGTAAAACATCGATTAATATGCTTAATGAGCAGGAGACAATATTGTTTAAAAAGCTTTTGACTCTCGACTTTAACCAAGAATCAACTAATCAATTTAATCAAGCTCAACGTCATCTTCTTGTAGAGCTGTTGGTTAAGTATTACCAGATTCATACCACCAATTTCAAGAAACCAAAATCATTGCACGTATTGCATGAATTATTTCAATAAGAACATCTTTTGTTTTTAGGTTGAAGCATTCGAAAAACTTTCTAACTTTGTTAGACCTTAAAAAGTGATTCAAAATGAAATTCAATACAAAAACAATACATGGTGGTCAACAACATGATCCATCGACAGGCGCTGTAATGCCGCCTATTTACCAAACGTCTACCTATGCACAAACAAGCCCAGGTCAACACAAAGGTTACGAATATTCTCGGGGTGAAAACCCGACGCGTTCAGCTTTAGAAAATGCGTTAGCATCTATTGAAAGCGGGGTAGCCGGTTTTGCTTTTGGTTCTGGTTTAGCAGCCATTGATGGGGTTCTAAAGTTGTTTAAACCTGGAGATGAAATCATCGCTATGGACGATTTATACGGTGGTTCTTACCGATTATTTACCCGTGTTTATTCAAAATATGGTTTGAAATTCCATTTCGTCGATATGACCAATGTTGATGCGATTGTGGAGTTAATGAACGACAATACCAAAATGATTTGGATTGAGACACCCACCAATCCTTTGATGAAAGTAGTGGATATTGAAGAAGTGGCTAAAGCAACGAAAGCGAAGAAAGCCGATGTTTTGGTCGCTGTTGATAATACCTTTGCTTCACCTTATTTACAACGTCCTATTGAATTAGGTGCCGATATCGTGATGCATTCAGCAACAAAATACTTAGGCGGACACTCGGATTTAGTCGCTGGAGCAATTGTGGTAAATTCAGAAGAGTTAGCGAAAGAGGTCCATTTTAATCTATTTGCAACCGGAGGAATTTTAGGTCCTCAGGATTCTTACTTAGTGTTAAGAGGAATTAAAACACTGGCTGTTCGTATGGATCGTCATTGTTTTAATGGCCGTAAAGTGGCCGAGTTCTTAGTGGGGCAAGATAAAGTAGACCAAGTGTATTACCCTGGTTTAGAAAATCACCCTCAACATGCTATTGCTAAAAAGCAAATGAAAGATTTTGGAGGAATGGTAACATTCACCTTAAAGTCGGGAAAACAAGCCGATGCTTTTAAAATTTTAGAAAATTTAAACGTGTTTACGTTAGCCGAATCTTTAGGGGGAGTTGAATCGTTAGCGAATCATCCAGCTACTATGACCCATGCTTCGATTCCAGCTGAAAAACGAGCTGAAATTGGGATTACCGATGATTTAATTCGTTTAAGTGTAGGGATTGAAGATATCGATGATTTATTAGAAGATTTAACCCGTGTTTTTGCTCTAATTGAAGGGTAGTTAACAGTTGTTATTTCGATAAGAATAATGCGAAAGCGAAGGTGTTCTAGGTCTAGAACGGCCTTCGCTTTTTTTATTGAACTTTAGAATATGTCCGAAATGACCAAGTTTATTTGGGTGATCTGTTTCACTGTTTTTCCCGTTTTTTTTCTGAATGCACAGTGGGGGGATACGATTTCTTTAGCCAAGATTGAACTAATGAATTATCAAGGCTATGCAACCTATCGACCATCTTTTAAGAAAAAGGAACAACTAATCGATCATACCAATCAAGGGATAATTATTGCTTCTACACTGCTTCTTCCCAAAGGAAAAGCGGTTCGGATAAAAGCGATTGAATTAATCTTCGACAATCCGCCTTTGGTGAAAAATAAATGCAATACGGTCTTTTATTTTAAACCGATGATTCTTAGTGGGGTTAACCCGGTGGTTAATTTAATTCGTGAACGATGGTTTGAAGTAGAGAAGGGGTACGAAGGAAAATATATTTTCCCAATCGATTTATCAATTCCCAAGAATGCGCATCAGGATTACTATATCGCTTTAGAAACGGCTTATGATAACCCGTTTTGCCCAGAAGCCAATGGATATTTTGATCTTATAGGGGGAAAGAAAAATACCCAACTCTATTGGGGGAAACGCGATGATATGTCCTTAAAAAATGAGCCGATTCTTAAAGGCTATACACTGAATTATCGTTTGTATTATGAGTAATTCGCAATTCGATGGAAGTATCTAGATTTTAGGTGATAGAAAAAAACAGCAAGAAGTCGAAATCGTATTTTAAACACACAAAAGCAACACGTCTTTCGTTCATAATCATTAGAAAGATTAGTTCACTTCCAGCGTTTAAGTGACCGCAATTTTGTAGGAATAGTAGACTTGCGACCACCTTCATTCATCTTTTTTACGGACAAAATCTCTTTATTTTTAGCATTCAAAACGCTAACATCTCATGTCCAACATCCAACATCCAACATCTAAATCCAATATCTAATATCTAATATCCAATATCCAACATCTAACATCCAATTCTCTATTTCCACAAGAGTTTTACTTCGACCTTATACGTCCCTGTATAGGGCTTGCCAAGGCTAGGTTTTTCAGAGACTGAAAAGTGATAATACCCTCTTGCTGGTAAATTGTAAATGATTGTTTTTCCAAATGGTCCACCTTTAATGCTATCAACGGGTCCTTGAATATGGTTGATGCGTAAATTGGCCAGGGTATCTTGGGCGATAATCTTAATGGAAACTTTCTTCGCTGTATCGGAATTAAACGAGAATAAATTGGTCTGACCAGCTGCTTTTGTGGGATTAGCTTCCGCCTTGGCGTACGTTATTTTTAAAGTGTCTCGTGTTGTATTGGCACTTAAACCCACTTTCTGATCCACCTGTACTTTCTGTTGTGTCGGTGTGCCCTGTGCTTCGATTTTAGGCTTTGTTACATTGGATGGGCTAACCGCTATTTTCGTTGTCTTTTTTTCCACTTGTGGTTGCACGATAAGATTTGCATAGACTGAATCCACCCCCACTTTACGCGGGTAAATGGTTGGGGTTTTCGTGTCTTGGCAGCTTGTGACAAGTAAAATTCCAAAAAATAGAGCAATAAATGGTTTCATTGTGTGTGTTTATGGTGATGTAAAAGTATTATTTTAATCTCACTTTTAAGGTATCTATTCTAGATTGAGCGAATGGAGAACAAATGGGGAACAAATGGTTGAGTTCCGAACATCAACTTCTTGTCCCTAGCCTGTCAAGCAAAAAAGAACGAGGATGTAGGTGAATGGTTTCATAAGGTGTAAATTTGCCATGATCTAAATGTAGAATAATGTTAGCGTATCAACAAATTGGAGCGGGTAAACCTTTGGTTTTTTTGCATGGATATCTGGAGAATAGTGCGATTTGGTACCCGATAGTTAGCCAATTGAAAGATAGCCATCGGTGTATATTAATCGATTTCCCTGGACATGGCCATTCGGCTGTTACGTCAGAAATTAGTGATATGGACGATTTAGCCAGTGAAGTAATTGCGGTGTTAGATTACTTGGGTATTGAGCAAGCTACCGTGGTTGGTCATTCAATGGGGGGCTATGTCGCATTGGCCTTAGCCGATATTTATGCCCAACGATTAAATGCTTTTGTATTGATTAATTCCACTTCTTTAGACGACGATGACGAGCGTAAAAATCTTCGCCGCAAGGCATGTAAAACCGTTGAACGGAATTTAGAGGCTTTGATTAAATTGTCAATTCCTGGCTTGTTTACCGAAGAATACAAAAAACATTTTCCAGAGACCATCTCTTTGTTGAAAACCATTGCCAACGAAACTTCAGTGAAGGGCGCTCAGGCTGCTTTAAGAGGCATGGCTGAAAGACCCAACAGAACCTATGTTTTCTACGATTTCCCTAAACCAATGCTGGTGATTAATGGGGCATTTGATGAAACAGTGGACGCTGATGCTTTTTGTATGTTGTTGCCGATGCGCGATTTGTTAGAGATTTATACCTTTCCAAGTGCCCATATGACGTATATTGAAAATCAAGAAGAAGTAATCGATCTGCTTCATCATATCCTAAGCTTGGTCTAACGCTTTCGTTTAAAGAATGCTTTCATGAGTTCACCGCATTCTTCAGCTAAAATACCGGATACAATTTCGGTTTTAGGATGTAAGCTATCCATCTTCGATTTAAACCCTCGTTGTGGATCCGAGGCACCATAGACAACTTTTGTAATTTGACTCCAATACAAGGCTCCTCCACACATTATACAAGGTTCTAAAGTAACGTACATGGTGCAGTTTTGTAGGTACTTGCCCCCTAAATAATTGGAGGCCGAAGTAATGGCTTGCATTTCGGCATGAGCCGTTACGTCGGTCAGTGTTTCGGTTAAGTTATGGGTTTTGGCTAAAATACGGTTGTTGGAAACAATAATCGCTCCAACCGGAATTTCATCTTGTTCAAAAGCATTCATGGCTTCATTCAGGGCCATACGCATAAAATATTCGTCCGAAAAAGGATTGTCCATAAGGGAAAGATTAAAGTTCAAAATTAATACGTTTTTTACTGAAAAACACCATTTTGTTTTACTGAAAATGATTACGTTTGGAGGAAAATACCCTATATCCTCTAATTCTGAATTGTCGTGAATCAATCAAAATATATAATTTCTGCAGTAATCGCCTACTTTATGTGGGGGTTTTTTAGTTTCGGACTAAAACCAATTGCGCATTTTCCTTCGTTGGATATTCTTTTCTATCGCTTGTACATTAGTGTCATTGTTCTAATGATTATTAATATAGGTTTCCGTCGGGACAAAATTAAGAACGATTACCAGCTATTTAAAGGGTTAGCCCTTCAGGAAAGGCGAAAGCTTGGAACGCTGATTGTCGTAGGTTCCATGATTCTGATGGCGAATTGGTTGGTGTTTATTATCGTTATGAACCATGTGAGTGTAAAAGCGGCTTCATTAACCTATTTGGTGTGTCCTATTTTAACCACGTTATTGGGCTATTTTATTTTAAAAGAACAATTGGGAAAAGAGAAGTGGCTAGCCGTTGGTTTAAGCGTTGTTAGTTGTTTAATTTTATCATTTGGGCATTTAGAAGACTTGTTGTACAGCTTGTTTGTCGCTTTGGCTTTCGCATTTTATTTAATTATTCAGCGTCAACTCAATCGCTTTGATAGTTTTAACCTTTTAATGACGCAACTAGTGGTTGTAGCCATATTAATGCTGCCTTTTGTATTTACCATGGCAGGACCCGTGCCTACAGAACCTGTTTTTTATTATTGTATTTCAGCCATAGTATTACTATTTACGATTATTCCCATGTTTTTAAACAACTTTGCTTTAAAGGGGATTAATTCATCGACGATTGGAATCTTAATCTATCTAAACCCAATTGTGAATTTTATCTTGGCAATTTTCTACTACAAAGAAGATATCAACGTTAATCAAATCTTTGCCTACGGGCTTATTTTTATTTCCATTTTGGTATTTAATGCACGAATTATTTTTCAACAGTTTCGTCCAAAAAAAATGGAAGCCTAAGCTTCCATGGTATTAATCGTTAAAATATATGCCATTGGGCATAACGCCTGTCGTATAGGTATTCGATAAAGTCCCATTGAGCGTGAACTTAAATAGTTTACCATTACCCGTAAAGTTTAGTGCATCAGCTACATAAACTGCATCGTCTTTTATACTAAACCCATATACATTCTGTGCTGTTGTACCAAACAATGGTTTCGACGGCAATGTCTTGTCATTTAACCCAATGCGGTAAATGGCTTTGTTAAGGATATAGTATAACTGACCATTTTCTTTGGCTAGATGAGAAGGGAATTCTCCTTTTTTAAAGCTAATATTATAATCGATTTTGTTGGTTTTTAGATTAAAACGAGTCAGTTTCCCAGGAACAGTGGGTTGAGCATATTCTAGTCCCTGTGCCAACACGAACAAGTAATCCCCTTCCTTTTCAATTGCTGTTGGTACATCGCCTACAAGAACGGGTGTTATTTGATCGTTGTTCTTTAGATCGATTAGTGAAATAGTATTCCCATTTCCATAGCCACCTTTATGAGCTACAATTAATTCGTTGTTTGCATACATTATTTTTTCAGGACCTTCTGTAACAGCTATTTTTCGTACAAACGCATTATTCGATAGGTTATATACCGCGACATAATCATCGTTTTTATTCGACCCATCGCCCCAATTGGTCACGTACAGATAGGTTTCATCGGCCGCAGCAAATCGAGGGTTATGCAGTTGAGTCGATATGGTTGCTTTCGATTTAAAGGTACTTTGATCAACGATTTCTATGGTGTTTGACCCGTTTACAACAATATAAATTTGTTTCATTTTATCTGAAATAAACATACTTTGAGCTACTTTTCCTAAGACTTTACCGGGATTAACCGTTCGGAAAAAGTTTTGTTTTATTTCGGTATCCGTAATAAATGTAATTTCACCTTCATTCTTCGAAAAATCGCCTTCGTTTAAGATTAAAACACTTTTCGAAGCTTCTCCAGGAGGGGTTATTTCAGATGAATCGTCATCACTATTACACGATTGTAAGGTCAGTCCAGCAATTAATGCATACAGACCATATTGAATTAATTTTTTCATGAATTATAATTTGATATTGAGGTTTAACATATAATGTAAGCGTGGTTGCCAGCGATCTTCAACGCTTTCGTATACCTGATTAAAAAGGTTATTTACCTGGCCGCTCATTAAAATTATTTTAGTGGGCTGATAACTTACACCTAAGTTACTAACACTATAGCCTTTTAAGCTTTTCTGGTTAGAGCTTTGGGTGTATACACGACCATTCCATTGGTTCTGTAACCAAATATTCCATTGGTTGTAGGCATAATTTAAGCCAAAAGTTGCCCTGTGTTTTGGGGTATAAATTAAATAATCGTTCGTGGCTTTATTTTTTGCTTCGGTATAAGAATAATGACCTTTTAATTGAAAATTTCGCCAACTATAGTCCATCATTAATTCAAAGCCGTAGGTTTTAACCTTCGCTTCATTCGTCGGTTTCCAAAAACTTCCTTCGGTTGGCGACCAAATAATCATATCGTTAATAGCGTTGTAGAATACATTTGTCTGTGCCCTAAAGTCTTTAAAGATAATATCATTTCCAACTTCAAATTGGTAAGCCAATTCGGGCTTAAGGTCTTTATTGCCTACCGTTTGCCAATAGAGATCATTAAAGGTCGGTATTCGGTAATTTTTAGAATGGGATGCCCTTAACTGATACCATGGCGTGGGTTGGTAATTAATACCCAGCGAATAGACCAAGGGCTGGTTATAAATAGTCGAAAAGTTTTGTCGAACACTGGCTTCATATTTAAGATAATCGCTTAATTGGTGTTGAGCAATGAAGGCAAAATTAGTCGATTGTCGGTCGCTTTGCTCCAGATTGGTTCCACGGCCTTCATTTCGAATAAATTCAGCCAAAGCAGATAGTTCAAGATTTGGGCTTATTTTCTTACGCAAATAGTAATTGGCAATAAGATTTTTTACATTCAGTAGGTCGTAGTTGCTATTGTAAATCATCGAGAAATACTTCGTTTCCTCTTCGAGATAAGCCAATTTCAATTCAGATTGCCAACCCTTCTTCTGATAAATCCACTCCGTCATTACCTTAAGATCTTGTTGATCGTACTTGGTGGGCGTTTCATATTCCCCAATTAGGCTAAGCTCTCGACTTCCCCAATTAAAGGCAGAATACAAACGAATTTCATGGTAAGGACTTAATTTATACCCCGCATTTGCATTCGCAGCATTCAAATAATATTTTCCATTTTTATTTTTCTGAATGTGTTTATTAATCGCATAATCATTGGCCGATTGATTTCGTTCAAAGGATACATTCGAGGCCCATTTCCCATTTCCAAATCGATACTGATAGCCCGTTCGCCACGTATCGAAACTACCATAACCTAGGTTTACTTCATGGGCTGTTACGGGCTTATAATTCAATGTGTTTTCCAAGTGAATACTTCCACCAATGGCTCCAGTCCCATAGCCTATGCTTCCACCTCCTGGGCGAATAGTCACCCGATCTTGTGCGGATGCCAATAGCGTATTAAAATCTACCTGCCCATTGATATTCGAATTGATGTTAATTCCATTCCAAATCACAGCCGTTTGCGATGCCGTAGTTCCTCTAAATGAAGGTGAAGAAACCATACCACGACCATTCTCTTTAAAATAAATAGGCGATTCAAAGGCTAATAAAGTCGTTAAAGTCGTCGGATAACGAATCAATGTGGTATCGCTAATAACCAACTTCGACTGGGATGCGTTGTGTTTGTGCAAATACGTATCGCCAACAACAACTTGGCCCAAAGGAATCGTGTCTTGTGCAGAGAGGTAAATGCCTAATACTAAAAATAAAAACCCGTAGTTTTTCATACCATTAATAACCCAATAAAAGGCAAAGGTAAAATACCAAATGAAAAAAGTGCTCTAGTGAGCACTTTATATTTATTTTTTTGTTTTAAAAACTTTATAACCTATAAAGAGAATCCCTAACCAAATTGGTATTAACTCCACAGATAATTTCATATTGGTAATCCACATAATCACTAAAATGGCCAATAAAAACACCAAACAGATGTAGTTACTAATCGGATAGAGCAATGAAGGAAACTTGGTCTTTGTTGCCTCTTGATCCTTCGCTTGTCTAAATTTTAAATGGGTATACGAAATCATCACCCAGTTAATAATTAAGGTCGATACAACCAAGGAAAGTAAAACTTTAAACGCATCCTCAGGAATAATTTTATTAATTAAGATACAGATCGCGGCAAAACAAGAAGAAATTAAAATAGCATTCACAGGGACTGCCTGTTTATTTAATTTATTTAAAAACTTCGGGGCATTGCCTTGTTTTGCTAAACCGTATAACATGCGCGAATTACTGTACACACTACTGTTGTAAACCGATAAAGCAGCAGTTAATACAATTAAATTTAGGGCGTTCGCAATCAGGCTAGTGAAATACACTTTATTCCCAAACAGCTCAAACTCCATACCTTCTAAATTCTGAAAAACCATTACAAACGGACTGCTATCCGTCGTAATCTGTTGCCAAGGTGATAAAGCAAAAAGAATAACCAATGCACCTACGTAAAAAATTAAAATTCGGTAGATGACTTGATTCGTGGCTTTTGGTATATTTTTTTCTGGATTTTCAGCTTCAGCGGCCGTTATACCAATTAATTCCAGTCCCCCAAAAGAGAACATAATAAGTGCCATGGCGGCGAGTAATCCTTGAAAATTTCCATCAGCTCCTTTGCTAAAAAAACCTTTCGGAAAAAATCCGCCATCGTTGTATAAGTTATGTATACTGGCTTGTTCACCACCTGTTCCACTGAATAATAAATAGCTTCCAAACAAAATCATAGCAACAATCGCAGCCACTTTGATAATTGAAAACCAAAACTCTGCTTCACCATATACTTTTACCGAAGCAAAATTTAAAATATTAATCACAATAAAAAAGAATAAACTCGATACCCATAAAGGGATATCCTCCCACCAAAACTGAACATATACACCAATTGCTGTTAGCTCAGCCATACTCACCAGAATATATAAAATCCAGTAGTTCCAACCCGAAGCAAATCCCGCAAATGGACCCCAATATTTATAAGCGAAATGACTAAAACTACCCGATACAGGTTCTTCAACCACCATTTCACCCAACTGACGCATAATAAAAAAAGCGATTATTCCAGCAATGGCATAGCCTAAAATGACAGATGGACCTGCCAATACAGCCGCCGAGCCGATACCTAGAAATAAACCTGTTCCAATGGAACCGCCTAAGGCAATTAATTGTATATGGCGATTGCTTAATCCGCGTTGAAGCTGTGTAGAGTTATTATCTTCTTGGTTGTTTTGCACGAAATAGTGTTTTAGATGGTGTTAAATATATACAAAAAATGATGGAACATCGTTAGTAAATTTAAAAAACGCCATCCTATTACACAATTTGGTTTTTAGCGATCCCTTTTCAACTCGATTGTTTATTAAAAAATATTCCAGTTTAGAATGTCTATAACAAGCGAGTTATGGCTAAAAGAAATTAAGGATTAAATATCAGCATAATAAAAACAGCAAATAAAACGAAATGCATAATGCCTATAAAAGGAGTTGTTCGCTTTCCAAGGAAAGTCATTAAACTTAGTAATAGGGTAATCACAAATAAAATCGTTTCGGTAGAAGTTAATCCAAATAAGACCTCCTTTCCAGAAATTAAACCAATAATCAATACGGCTGGAACCGTTAAACCAACTGTCGACACAAAGGCGCCGTGACAAAGATTAATCGCCCTTTGAAATTCGTTATTCAAAGCCGCTTTTACAGCCGTCATCGATTCGGGTGTAAAGACGATTGTCGCAATCAAAACTCCACCCAATAAAGGCGGTAAATCAGCGGCCTTAATGCCATAATCAACCACGGTGGCCATGTGATGGGAAAGAAGCACAATGGGTAGAATAGTCGCAATTAATACAACAGAACGCGTAATCATTTCAAATCGACCATTCCCAGATTGATCGTTTCCAGGTTCATCTTCAGGCTCAGCTATTCCATACCTCTCCAGAAACGGAATTTCCATAAATCCCTGCTTGGGCTGTATGTATAAATGGCGATAAGTTGTCATTTGAAAACTCAAAAACAAACCATATAAAATCAGAATAAATCCAGAAAGCGTAATGGCCTGTACGGTTGTGAACATTCCACCACCACTACCTTCAATGAAATTAGGCAGTAACATCGAAAGGCCGCCCAACATAATAATCATACCCAAATACGACATGGTGCCTTGCGCATTATATTCCTGTTCACCATATTTTAAACCACCTAACAAAATACATAAACCAATAACCAGGTTCATTATAATCATCATCACGGAAAAAATCGAATCTTTCCCAATCGTCGGAAACTCCCCAGGACCTAACATCACAGCCGAAATTAAAATTACCTCAATGGAAACAATCGATAAGGTTAAAATTAACGTCCCATAAGGTTCCCCTAATTTATGCGCTAATTCATCGGCCTCTTCAACTACGCCAAAAGCAGCGCCAACAATAGTGGCTAATAAAGCGATAAATACCATAATCGCTATTCCAGAAGTCATGGAATCTCCTAAAAATGAATCGCCAAAACCATAGAAAATAGCCACAATGGCCCATATCGTTATTAATCGAATACGCGTTTTTAAAGGAATTATTTTACCTAAAGTAGGGTGACCCGCTGTTTGAATTGACATAATTTAGCCTTGTTTTAAATAGAAAAATAAACACCACAAAATTATCAAGAACAAACAACAAACGATTTATCCTATGATAAATAATCTTCGTTGGGCGGCCGCTGCGCGCCGGGCTATCCGCACTCGCTTTTCGTTCCGTTTCACTCCACCAAAAAGCTCAAACAATTGCTTCTATCTCTTAGGTTTGTATAAATAAAAAAGATTAATAAATTAGAGTATTGTTTAATCAAGATTACAACTAGTAAAGGCGCTTTTAGCTTCTATCCAAGTTTTAAGACTTATGCAGGGATTTAATCCTTTACTAGTTTTTTAAACAAGCTTCAAATAGAAATTTAGGAAAGACCTATTATCAGAGAATTGAAAGTGTTTAAAATGTAATCTTAATCATAAAAGATATGACAAATATAGAAAAAGTAACGCATTACATTGGTATTGATATCTCTAAAAAAACGTTAGATATTGCTATTTATAAACAGAATTCGTTTTTATTTCATGAGCAAATCAATAATACTCCGACCAGTCTTAAGACCTTTTTTAAGTCCCTAAATAAGAGAGGTGTAGATTTAAGTCAGAGCATTGTCTGTGCTGAATTTACAGGAGTTTATACTCAATTTTTAATCAATAGTGCTCAGTTATTGAACCTTAATTTATGGCTTGAAAACGGAAACCATATCAAAAAATCACAAGGTTTAAAACGGGGTAAAAACGATAAAGTAGATGCTCAACGAATAGCTCAATTTGCCTATAAAAATAAGGATGATTATAAAGCTTATCAAGAACCACGAGCACTAGTTAAGACGTTAAAGGAACTGATTAATAGACGTAAGCAATTGGTTAGTTTAAAGAAACAATTATCAGGAGCTTTAGGTGAAAAAGAATATAAAAACGAGGAAGATCTTGCTCTACTTAAATCACTGTGTGAAAACACATTGAATGGACTGGAGACTGATCTGAAACGTATTGAGCGGGAAATAGACCGATTGATAAAGTCGGACGAAAAAATGTTCAATCAATATAAAATTATTAACTCTGTTGTCGGAATGGGACCCGTAACTGCAGCTAATATGATTATGATGACGAACGAGTTTTCAGCTTTTTTGGAAGCTAAAAAATTTGCATGTTACGCAGGAGTAGTTCCTTTTAGCTATACGTCAGGGAGCAGTGTAAGTAGTAAGGCAAAAGTTTCTAAAATGGCTAACCACCAGATGAAAACACTTTTGCATATGGCAGCCATGTCTTGTATACGGAGTGAAGGGAATTTACGTGAATATTATTTACGAAAAACGGAAGAAGGAAAAAATAAAATGTCGGTCATTAATGCTATTCGTAACAAGTTAATATTGAGAGTATTTGCATGTATTAGAGATAATCGGTTTTATGACAAAGATTATAAATATAGCACGAAATTAATGCAAAATGAAATGGCTATTCATTGTTAATAAAAGAGAAAAAGATCAAACTAGCATTAAACGTAAAAAAAAAACATTTTTAATTTGGTGAAACCATAGAAATCCCTGCCGCAAAACGCTTCGCTTAATTTAAAAATAGCGAATTAGAGAATAGATGACCGATAATGGTCATCCTGTTTTAATTCCATTTCGGTTTGTGGAAATTTAAAAAATGGTCGAAAAAACAAGCAGGATTAGGTCTTTTACTGAAAAATAGCCATTTGAATAAATATAAGGCTCAATTATGTAAGATCGGACATCGCTGTGGTTATAGCGAATGACGAATTACTTTTAAGCCCCCTAATTTTAACTGAAGTCTAACGTCAAAATCTCAGTACCTCTACCCAACCAATAGCAATGTTGTTATTCCCCAAACAGGAAAAAAGGCATTTCCTCTACAAGTTGCTTTTCGTTTGGATGAGGATTTTCATTTGGAATAGTATAGTGGAAATTCTCATCATAAGCGATATGCTGAGGTGGATCTTGTACGTCAGTATGTTCTATGGGGGTATCGGTTAGGAACAATCGTTTTCCATTTTTATACACTTCCTTTCGAAAAACTTTTCCATCTGGTGTATAATGCATCCATTTTCCCGTTCTCAATCCATTTTTAAAGTGACCTTTCACCAAAATAACCTTGTTTAGCTGAATGCGTTTTAGATAAACACCATGCAGTTGCCCCCGGTTGTTGATTTGGTATTGATCGATATTGTTTTGATCACTTGAATTATAGCGCCCTATCTCGAGTTGTTTTCCGCGTTTGAATCCATCCTTATAATGGAAGGAAAAGACCAATTGACCATCATCATAAAATCGTTCATAGGTTCCCACATAAATGCGGTTATCTAAATGTTTTGTTAGGTTCTTTCTACCAGAAGGATAATACGTTTGTTCAAAAATGAATGATCCTGTTTGGGTGTATCGCTCGACGCTTTTTAAATGTTTATTTTTATAATATTCAACCCATTTCCCCACTTTCTTATCCTCTTTATAAGCCCCCGATCGTTCTATTTGTCTGTTGTGGTAATACGAATAATACACCCCATCCTTTTTTCCGTCTTTATAAGGCGTCATAGACCAAACACTTCCATCTTCATAATAGGAAAAAGAAGCGTTGACTAAATAACCATTTTTATAGGTCGCTACTTTATAAGGTTGTTTGCTGCGATCATAATACGTAAATTGTTTTCCATCCAATTCCCCCTTCGCATAATTGCGCTCTTCTATACACCGATTGATGTAGTATATGTAATTCTTGCCTTCCACCAAATTATCTTTGATAAAAAGATCTTCATGCCAACTATTCGTTTTTAATACCTTAAACTGTCCATTGAGGACCTCATTTGGTCGATCTTTTTTATGCAATGATTTGGGCTTATCCCAATGGTCATAAAGCGTATAGTTATAAGTATTAACAACAATCGTATCCTGTTTTGCCCATAAAGAGAGAGAGAAAAAAGTAAAACCCAAAAGCAGCATAGGTTTTAAAAAATCAACACGTAATTTCATCGGATAGGTTTTATCTACCGAAGGTAAAAGCTTTATTGTATAAAAAGAATGATTTATCACCATACGGTCTTTTTTATTTTGTTGATAGACAAGGTGATTAAGTGTTTTATGATCGGCTTCTGGGTAGGTCATGAGACCCGCTGATGAAAATCAGCGTTTTTTTAAATAGCTGTTCTAAGCACTAAAATAGATTTGAACTCAAAAATCAACTCACCACATCCAATGCAACCAATTGTTTCATTTTTACCAACCACTTCTTCCGATCATTTTCATCCAATCCCTCCATTGGTCCAATAAACGTGTTCTCAATGGGAGAAATACCACAATATTCCAAAATTCCTTTTTGCAATTGAACTAGTCCACTTGATGCATAGACCTGTTCATAAACCTCATGGGATACATCCCCAGCCGTTGTAATAATTCGTGCACTCTTCCCGTGTAATAATCCTTCCCGTACACCGTCTACATTGGTTTTAAAAACAATTCCAGGTAAAAAAGCGCGATCAAAAAATCCTTTCATAACCGCGGGCATGCCCAGCCACCACATGGGGTGAATCCAAACCTGGTGATCACTCCATTCCAAATCATCTAAGGCCTTTATTAAATCAGGCTCTAGTTCCATTCGTTCGCGATAGCCAGCGTTTAAATTCGGATTAAAATCCAATTCACCAAGGGCAATGGAGCGTACTTCAATCCCCATGTCTAAGGCGGCATCCCTATAGGAGTCAGCAAGGGCTTTATTAAAACTTTTCGGATCGGGATGACCATTGATGACCACAATTTTTTTCATAGTATCTGTTTATTATTCGTTATTATCTATTTATTTAAAGGCGAACAACCACTTTTCCAACGGTTCGACCTGTTTCCAGCTGTAAATGAGCTTTGGCTATGTCGTTAAATTCAAACACATGGGATATATGGGGTTTTATGATTTTTTTCTCGAGCAAAGAAGCTATAGTTTGCATAGCGGTTCCACTTGAAAAAACAGCCATAAAATAACACGCGTGCAAGTGTTTTCTTTTAGCGGCATTCTCATCTTCTGATGTAAAACCAGAAGGCAAAGTGACAATTGTTCCAAACGGTTTTAAAACCGCTACCGATTTTTGGAAATTTCTACCCCCTACGGATTCCAATACAAAATCAAGGTCGTGCAACGTTTTTTCAAAATCAAGGGTTTGGTAATCGAGATGCTCATCGGCACCCAGTTGTATAAGAAAGTCTTTATTGGCAGCAGATGAGGTTGCGATAACATAAGCGCCCAAATACTTGGCAAGTTGTACAGCAAAATGACCTACGCCTCCTGAGGCTGCGTGAATAAGAACTTTATCATTTGGTCTAAGCTTGCCATAACACGTAAAAGCTTGCCAAGCGGTTAACGCCGCTAAAGTGCTGGCAGCTGCCTCGGAATGGGTAATGTTTTTTGGTTTTAGGGCTAAATGATCAGCCGGAGCACTCACAAATTCGGCGTAGGCCTTTCCATGCCCAATAAAATTAACCATCCCAAAAACTTCATCACCAATTTTAAACTGGGTTACGCTTGGTCCAACCGCTTTTACCTCGCCAGAAATATCCCAACCCAGTATGAGTGGATGTTCTTTAGCTAATTCCTCAGCCAAAGGGGCTTGTCGGTTACGTACCTTTATATCGACCGGGTTAATACTAATCGCTCTTACTTCTACAAGCACTTCATCTGATTTAATCGTCGGTTTACGAAGGGTTGTATACCGTAGGTTTTCAACCCCACCAAATTTTTCTAATACAATCGCTTTCATCCTCTATATTGATTTTAAAAGGCAAAAATAGACCGACAAATAAGTAAAATACAGGTACATTTACAGCTTTTTAAGGTACATTTGTGCCATGGCAAAGGAAAATATTTATCAATCGTTGCAGGTTTTTTATGAAAAAGTAGACATATGCCCATTGCGCGATCGGCAATTCAATTTTTTTGAAATGGTTTATGTTATTTCAGGTAGCGGAAATCATGTCGTTAATGGAAATACCATTCATTATAGTTCAGAAGATTTATTCTTAATTACACCCAATGACCGCCATGAATTTAACTTGCATACGACATCGGAATTTATGGTTATTCGTTTCGATGAAAGTTATATGAAAGAACACCAATGGAAAAATGTAGACCATATGGAATGTCTGTTGTATTATGCGTCGCATTTATCGGGATCGGTGCTTGTTAATAAAGAAGATAAACAGATGGTGAGTTTGCTTATTCAAAATCTAAGACAAGCGAATGACCAACAGTCGATTTATAGTGAAGACCTAATGCGGCATCTTGTGAATGCACTTATCGTGATCGCTTCCAAAAATATTGCCGTGATAAAGCCAAAGAATATAATCCCTCATGCGGATAATCGGCTTGTACAGATCTTAAATTATATTCAGCAACATATCCGTGAACCTGATAGGTTAAAAGTGGTTAAAATTGCTAATCAATTCGGATTGTCACCAACTTATTTAGGAAGTTATTTTCGAAAGCAATGCAATGAATCCTTGCAAGCGTATATTTCTGCTTTTCGAATGCGGTTAATAGAACATCGATTGCTGTTTAGTGACAAGCGTATTCATGAAATTGCCGATGAATTTGGTTTTGCCGATGAAAGTCATATCAATAAGTTTTTCAAGCGTCATCGCGGAATTAGCCTGAAAGCCTTTCGAACCAAGTCTCAAAGCTAAACCTCCCTATAAATCCAATAGTTCGTTTAGTAGAGGTAATTGGGATTTTCAATGAATTAAAGTTCGTTTTCAAATTCAAGACAGTTTTTCACAAATTTTTTTTGTTCTTGCTTAAATTCTTTATCATTTTCGAGTATATAAGCTCGCTGCTTTTCAACGACTTTATACCAGCTTAATGCAGGTATAGCGTTATTTGAATGTATTTCTAAACGGATAAACATTTTAGCTGAAGGTAAACGATGCTCGTTGAGTACCAAACTCAATTCCGTTTGTTTTAAATCAATGTCCTCGGCAAAAGCTTTATTCGATTTATAAAGGAGCTTAATATATTTTTTAAGGAATGATGCAAATGTTTGGTTTTCATCATATATATTAGACGCCACATAATCCTCCATTAAAAACCGTAATTGAAGAATTTTGGAATAAAGCCGATGGCTTTCACCTTGATTCTTTCTATTTTTTAACCTCGCTTTCGTGAGTTCCTCTGTCGCTTTTAATCGTTCTTTTTCAAGAATAGGGTTTTTAAAAACAACAGCATCAACGAGTTCTTCAGGACTATATTTCTCCCTATTTTCTTTATTTTTCATACGTTGTATTTATGGAGTAGATTAAATAATGTATTACCTTCAAGAAATAGTTGCCGACCTGCCTTTTCAAAGCCATATTTTTCGATGTAATAATTTTTCAAATTTGTTTTTGGATGCAACGAAACACATGCGTCTTCTCCAAATAACTTTATGGACTCTCGACATGCATACGCAATAAAATTATCGTCTATTCCATCATGTTCTTTGGTACTACCAGTATTCTTAACAGATGCTGCTAATAATACAATCTCAATTTTCTTTTCTTTAAAAATAACTTTTATTGACATCAATCCTAAAATTTCGTCATCATGAGGGAATTTCAATTTGTATACATTGTTCTTTTTTTCTAATGTCCAATCAAAATGGTAGGCCTTCTTTGTAATAAATTGGTAGTCTATTTCTTCTACTAATTCTATTACGATTTTTTTGAATCTGGAAGTCGCTACATGAGTTATTTCCATACCCTAAATTATTAATCATTTTGAATACCCCTCATTGATCTTCGCTTTACGCATTAAATTACCGATTTTATAACAATTAGACAAATTATTTAGAAGTTAAAACGACTGGTCAAATTTTTTTATTTTTGAGATAGCCGCAGGTATAAAATGCTTTTGTGTAAAAAAAACATGAAAAGAAGGTACTTCTTCGCCACTTAATGTAATTTTGCAGTTCAAATGATCTCATGATGTTATACAACACTATTTTTAATCAATTTTATGACCAAGTCAAATCAAGTATCAACGATGGAACTTTCGCCAAGCTTACATTGGCAAAAACCATAGGCGATACCGAACTCAAAAATATTTATGTCCGCCTTCATATTTTGGAAACGGGTGGCTATAACTTTGCTTTAACATCGCGATACAAAACAGAAGAATTGGAAACTTTTCATACGGTCGACGAGACCTTGATGGTCTTGCGTTCATATATTCAAAACCCATTTACAACGGCTTTACTATTCACAACCGAAAAGGATTTAACCTTTAAAGTGAATAAGAAAAATACTGGAAGCCTTATTGAACAAGCACCTACTTTTAAACATGCTTCTCCTGTATTGTTGGAGATGATTGACAAAGGAATTATAAAATTATAAACTTTTTACCTAGCATTTTTAGTCCTCCAATTCAGTCCATTGGAGGATTGAAATTCAACCGATACGCTTCTGTGTATTTTCAGATAAACCCAATGAGTTGTACAAACCTTTAGCAATAAAGTTATACGTCTATCAATCATTGATGTGCCTTCTATCCTCTTCTTTATAACATTTTATTTATACCAAGATTGGAATAATGCCTTTAGCGCTCTATTCAGGTAGAACAATGGCATACATCTACGAACTATGACTCCTAATCTTACAATTTTAGAGGACGTCCAAAGAAAATTTAAGCTTTTTTGGGACTTAAAATGGATGCGTATAAAACGTTTATTTTGTATGATATATCATTCATTCCTATCGTGTATGAGCTATAATGAATTAAATTTCATACAAGAAACAAATTAATACCTAAAGAAAAAACACAAGGCTGAACCGTGATATGTAGCTAGTGTTGAACTAAATATCATACATTTGAGTCTCGCTAATTGGTAAACTTTTCATCTTGAATCAAAATCACGAAAACGGTAACTACCATTATACCGCGACACCGTTAATAGAATAAACAAAAGGAACTTACCATGATAAAATATTATAAAGCTGACGACAAAGAACAACTACTTTACAAAGAAACGTGGTTTGACGAAAAGAGAAAAGTAGTCGTTGTTCACTATGGAAAAGTGGGTTATAAAGGAAAAGTAGAAGAGATTCCGATTGAAACGAAAACCGCCAATGACGATTTTGCACATAATTTCTGTAAAGACTGTGAGAGTCAGGGCTATTATCAAATCGATGAAGACAATCATCATTGGGTTGTTGTTCAGTTTCCTTTAAAGAGCGAATTAGGAAATAAAAGAGATTTATGGCTTAAAGACAAGGTACAAGAATATCTAAAAGACCATCTAGGTTGGAATGGGGTAGGCGATGTTGATGGTTTTGATATGGGGCAAAAGAAATTAAATATTTTTTGTAAGGTTGTAGATAGTGAAAAAGCGGTTAGCAGTATCAAAACTTGTTTAAAAGAATATCGACTTGACCTTAACCAGGCCAGAATTGCCACAAAAAAAGTAGGCGAATTAAATTATACGCTGAAGTTTTCTCACAAAAAAGTAGATAATTTTGAATTATGAAAAAGTTAGCTTTACAAGAGATTGATTTTAAACAATCGCTACCAGTTGTTTATGAAGATTTAGAATCCATTCTAATGGCGGAGCTCAATGCACTTCGCGACAAACTAATTGCACTTCCTGAAAATACTGAAAGTAGCGAAATACTTCATTTGTTTGAAAACTGTGTGTTGTTTTTAAACCAAATCGAAGACAATGATCATATTGAAAGTACCATCGACACAGAAGAAAGAGAAGGATTATGTGACGCTTTATATAAAATGGGAACGATCGTAGGCCTTGATGAAACATTAGAATATGTTGATAATTGGCGAGAATGGTAGCCGCAAGTTTTAAAAACGCCTATCAACAATAGGTTGGTAAAACCGAAGCTAGAGGGTACTAACTTGGGTATTCCTATTAAAATTTATGTAAAAATAAGACTAGAAAAATATAGGTGGGTTTGGAATTGTTTTCAGGCTGATAAATTTTACTAAATAAACCGGTCAATAGGCTTTTATTTAGGGTCTTACGGATGAAACTAAAACGTAGTTACTAACAAAAATTTTACCGTGTCGGTTTCCAAATGTAATCCCCCTCTTTATTGATGTACCCCTCTTTATAAACAGAATGGTCTTTTCCAATGATAACTTTTGCTATCCCATTTTCAAAACGTTCCACATGTTCAAATTTTGGTTTAATAACCATGTTTCCATCGCGGTTTATAAATCCATGTTTGTTATTCTTTTTCAACTGAACACTTGCCAAACCATCTGAGAAATTTTCGCCCACTAAGTACTCACAAGGGATAACAACTTCTCCCTTCGTATTTATGTACCCATTGCCATTATCCCATATACAGCATAGTCCTTCTGAAAAATGTCCATTAGCTATATTAAAATCAGGCGGAATTAAAATTTCATTGTTTCTATTTACAAAGCCAAATAATTGTTTTTTATTAACTTTTTTACCAATAAGCGTTGGGATTACTGCAGCCATCCCTTCATGAAATGAGCTGGTATAATCATACATGGGCGGTATAATGAAATTGTTATCCATATCGACAAAGCCCCATTTTTTCTCTATTAAAGATTTACAATTAACCAAACCTTCATTATATTCCGATACGCCAAATTCCCGATTATTCAGTATTGTTTTGCCACTTGTATTTATGAAATAAGCGGATGTTAACATAGTGTCTTGTACTAATGCTATTCCGTTATGGAATTCATTTACGCGGTAGTATTTAGGTTCAATGACTATATCATTTTCGCTATTGATAAATCCAAATTTCCCATCAACTTCCACAATTGCTAATCCATCATAAAAACCTCCAAAGCCATATTCGTATCTATAGTTACGGCCTATATGGATAGTACCTTTACCGTCCATATATCCAAACTCTTCATTAACTTTTATGCCTCCAAACATATTGGCGAAGTCAAAGTCGAACTTTGTAATCAGGTTCCCCTGCTTGTCTATAAAAGCATATTTCCCATTTTTTTTAACCGGATAAAATTTCTCTGCCATATCGTTCAATAAGTTTCTGCTAAGGTCTCGGTGTTGTGTAATGATTGCCGCCAATCTAAGTACAAACAGGGAATGGATGAACTACGGTAGAAATTACCGTTGCCCCCAACTGTCCCTAACCAATTTTTAGTTGCCGTTTATTTCTGTGTTAAGTTGTTTGAATTTGTTCTTATTAACTCGTTTTATATTGTCCAGAATTTCCGTTTGTTTTTCACGGGGTAGTTCTTTTAATTTTTCAATAAATGTTGGATAAACGGTCTTATTAGCATAGAACCAAAAAGGGTTTGTCATCGTATCAATTTGTCGCCAATCTTTACCGAGGTTTAAGGCTAAAACTTCGATTAGAAAATCTAAATCTTCAAGCCATACTTTTTTTGCTTTTTTCCAAAATATCCCACTTACCGAGAACTCTCCACCTTTTTCCCGTCCTTCTACAAATCTTTTTCTCCAATTTTCGTCCCAATATTCAGGAATAGCACTTTCTTTCGTTCTTGCGATGGGTTTACCTAATTTTTCCAAAACGCTTCCCCACGCTTCGTCGGCTATAAACCATTTTTTTAGTGCAGCCATAGCAGTTCTTCTTTCGGCTATTGTCCATTGCTTCGCTGCTTCAAGAAAGGTATGCAAGGCGACTTCAGCAGTTGGAAGGGGAATATAAAACCGAAAAACTTGGTCAAACTTCCCCATTCTTTTCTGAAGCTCGGATAGTCTCTGGGCAAGAATCCCGCCGACCAACTTTGGAGGGAATACCCAAATTGCATTATACAAACTTTCATAAACACCAGAGTCGTCTTTTAGTCTTATCGCGTCGATGAGTTTATGTAGGTAATTACTGTCTTCGTCGCCATTTAATGAATACATTAATTCACTAAATTTCACACAGTCTTCCGCTGTTTTTAAATCCCAAACTTTTTCAAGTTCTATACCCCAATTTTCAAAGTTTGTTGTTGTCATTCGTCTGTTTTATTTGCTAGCTACCGTTCGAACGGCAACAATAAAGTAACCATTCGGTTCTGCTACACTATTTGGTTTGTTTTACTTTCTGTCAAAAAAAGGTGCAAATATTAGCTACTTGCGGTCGTACTATACCGTTTTAATTGTACTTCTAAAATCTAAGGTAGCAACAAATTATTGATCCTGATGATGATATTTCAGGATCAAGTTTTTAAGCCTTAAGGCATCATCCGCAAATCCTTGAACTAAGCTAAATGCCGATATACCGAAATTGTTTTCTGCATAAATATCGGCTCCATGCTCTAAGAGTTTTTCTACAAAGTATAAATCGTCATTTGCTTTAACTCCGTTACTCGACATGGCTTTTGTCAAGACAGTACCTCCATGTCCGATGCGAATATTTACATCGGCTCCATTTTTAATAAGGTGATCAAATATTTCTTTTGATTTGTAAGTAAAACCAACACTAAGACATAAGGCGGTATACATTCTAGGACCTCGTTGTGGTTGTGCATTAATATTAATACCTCTTTTTAGCAACTCATTAATGATTGGAATAGGGTCTAACAGGTATGGGCGATTTAGTGCAAATTCCTCCAAATTGCTATCATAAATTAAGCTACCGAGGTAATAATGCAATATGTTTTTAGAACTTTCATCGATGGAATTTATTTCAAAATCATCTAAAAAAAGTTTAAACGCTGCCTGTGTTTTGCAATGATTGAAAGCTATTTTATGGGCGTTGGTAAATTTCATGCTAACTTGATTTATAAAAAATTGGTTTTTCTGTATAGGGCACTGTAAACATAGGGCTAGGTTTTTTTAGGCTTTGCTATTGGACAGCAGTGCTATATTAAACTTCAAGGTTGAAGCTATTGCAAGGAAACATTAACGTTGGAATTTGCCTTGCGCCTTCATTATTACCCCCCGTAATTACAGTAGTACTTTTAATGCTCATATTCTTTTAGATGGCGAACAAGTATCTTTTCCACAAATTCTGTCATTGTTTGTGCTTGCTGAATGATTTTTGGCTGCTCGTATTCATGGGCAAAAACAACAATGCGTTGCTTGTCAATGTCGTATAACAATTTATCTCCGTCTCCATATTGCCAAAATTCGCCTAGAATCAAAAACTCTTTTTCATCAAATACTTGTTTATCCAAATAGTTGAAATTGATTTCTACGCCTTCAAATTCAAAGACAGCTATATGCTTAAAGAAGGTGCTAAGTTCATCCGAAAACTTAAGGGCTAATTCATTTTCCTTAATTTCAATTTCAGCAATGCTTTTTCCAGCACCTATTGTAGTGTATTCGTCGTAAGATTTGGTTAATTGTTTTAATAATTTGGGGTATGTTTCTTTTAAACGACTATACTTAAGCTCAACGGACTTTTTTAATTGTTTCCGTTTTTCGTCATGAGCTTTACAAGAAGCTGCAAATTCTGCTTCATAGTTTTTTTTGTAGATGTCGGAAACATCCACTGCCATATTTTTTGTTATTAACCAATTACAAACTGCTGTTTGTCCGTAATACACATTTTGAATGTCCGTATTGTTTTCTTTTAGTTTAATTTTAAAAAAATTTGTTCTTCCACAAATGGTTTCCACATGTGTTGCGTTTTCAGAAAACCAAACTTTCCATTCTTGAGCTGATAATTTTCCTGCTGAAAGTGCTATGAATTTTTCAATGATATGTTGTTCGTCCATTCGTTTTTCATTTTTGTCATACAATTCGTTATAGTTGCATTCATCGTAACTTATTTGTATCCCTCATAAACGAGGACCAAGCTAACTAAATTGCATCCTTTCCACACTATAAGTTTTTTTGTGTTTCCACAAGCTTGGGATAAATATTCTAGGAGGCTCAACGGTTTGTTAATTTCAAGACCTGAAAAGTTTTCTTAAAAGCGGAAAGTCTTGTTATTTTATAATTGGACCAATCAATTTTTTCCTTCATAGGTAACAAATAGTAATTCATTACTTTCAAAAGCTATTAAACCTATTTTATGTTGTGCTTGCGCTGAAGACCCCCTGCATACTGGTGGGGAATTATTGAGTAATTTATTTTAACTCTTACTATGTGGTGAAGTTCTCTTATTCTTACCATTTATTGAGTGCATTAAAAAAGTCAAATAGTCATAAATGGCATTAAAATAGATGTTTTACAGTTATTTGTGAGCTACTGAGTCAGTAAAATAACTCATATTTAGATTGAAATATAAATTAGGGTTTCTTGATAGGATATAAAGCAAAAAAAAGTTCTAACTTTCGTTAGAACTTTTATCTTTTTAGTCGGGGTGGCAGGATTCGAACCTGCGACCTCCTGCTCCCAAAGCAGGCGCGATGACCGGGCTACGCTACACCCCGATTATTCGGTTATCGTGGGTGCAAATATAAGGTTATTCGCACCAGATAACCAAATATAATTATGAAAATTTTTCAGAAAATTTCATATAGGTTTCCATGTCCTTGTCGCCTCTTCCCGAAACATTCAGAACCACAATGTCTTGCGGTTTAAAATTGATCTTTTCTAGGGCCGCAATGGCATGAGCCGATTCCAATGCAGGAATAATTCCTTCCTCTTTGGTCAACATAAAAGCTGCTTTTAAGGCCTCTTCGTCGGTCGCATTTAAGAAAGTTCCTCGCCCTGTCTTAAATAAATGGGCATGTAAAGGCCCAACACCCGGATAATCTAATCCTGCCGAGATCGAATAAGGTTCTACAATTTGTCCATCGTCGTCTTGCATCAGCATCGTACGACTTCCATGAATAATTCCTTCCGAACCTTTTTGCATAGTTGCTGCTGTTTCACCACTATCAACCCCTAATCCAGCTGCTTCTACGGCAATTAATTGAACGTCTTCATCGTCTAAGAAATGATAAAAAGCACCAGCCGCATTACTTCCACCACCTACACAGGCAATAACATAATCCGGATTTTCCTTTCCATATTTCTCCATCAATTGCTTTTTAACTTCTTCGGAAATAACCGATTGAAATTTGGCGACCAAAGCAGGGTAGGGATGAGGCCCTACAACAGAACCGATTAAATAATAGGTGTCGGGGTGATTTATCCAATAGCGGATCGCTTCATTGGTGGCATCTTTCAAGGTTTTACTTCCCGATGTCGCGGCAACGACGGTTGCACCAAGCATTTTCATTCGTTCAACATTCGGGGCCTGACGGGCAATATCTATTTCCCCCATAAACACCACACATTCTAAACCGAGTAAGGCACAAATGGTGGCTGTTGCCACACCATGCTGTCCGGCACCTGTTTCCGCTAAAATCTTGGTTTTTCCCATTCGCTTAGCCAATAGTGCCTGCCCAATGGTATTGTTTACTTTGTGTGCACCTGTATGATTAAGGTCTTCGCGTTTAAGTAATATAGTTGTATTGTATTTTTTCGAAAGCTTTGGGGCATAGTACAACGGACTAGGGCGACCAACATAATCGCGTAGTAAGCTTTGAAATTCGGCTTGAAATTCTTCCGTATCGTAATACTGAGCAAATGCTGCGCTTAGTTCTTCACAATTGTGATGCAATAATTCGGGGATAAATGCACCGCCAAATTCACCGTAAAATCCATTTTCATCTACTTGATAGTTCATTTTATATATTGTTTATTGTATGAATAATTATTGTTGTTTTGTTACGCATGAATCCCTGCGATAAATGCTTTAATTTCGGTTGTATTTTTAATGCCTGGTTCCAATTCAAATCCGCTGTTAATATCAAATCCTAAACAGCGAGGATGTGGGCTGTTTTTTAAAGTCGCTGCATCTGCTAAACGAATACCTCCACTTAAAAAGAAGGGTGTTGATAACGAATAGTTTGTTAACAACGTCCAATCGAAACGCTTGCCTGAGCCACCGTAATCACTTGTTTTGGTGTCGAATATAAAGCTATCAACAATGTGTTGATAAGTTGTTAATAATCGAAAGTCAAACGCTGCATCAATACCGAACGCTTTCCATATCTCAAATGTTTTTTCACTTTCTGCAGCCCTCAGTTGTTGACAAAAGGCTACCGATTCGTCTCCGTGAAGTTGAACAACATCCAGCCCATAGGTGTTTACTTTTTCCAGAATGGTGTCTAGGGATGCGTTTACAAATACACCGACTTTAAAAGCGTTCGGAAAAACGGAAAAAATGAGTTCGTTTTCCACATAACGTGGTGATTTTTCATAGAAGATAAAGCCTACATAATCCACTCCTAAATCGGCTACTTTCAGAAAATTGTTGACGTACTTATTCCCGCATACTTTTACTTGATACCGTTTCATACCGTTAGTTTTTTTACAAAGGCCGCAAAAGCATCGCCAGGATTTTCATGTTTCATAAATTCTTCACCGATTAAAAATCCTTGAAAACCGGCTTCCCGTAATTCATCAACAACAGCTGGATTCGATATTCCGCTTTCCGCCACCTTGACCAAGTCTGTAGGTAATTGACTTAAAATCTGTTTCGATTTCTCTAAATCAACGGCAAAGGTTTTCAAGTCGCGATTATTAATTCCTACTAAATCGATGTATTCATTTACTTTTTCCAATTGATCTTCCGAGTGCAATTCCAATAAAACTTCTAAACCAAGGGCGTGAGCTAATTGTGCTAATGCATACACCTCATCTCGGGTTAAGCATTCGGCGATTAAGAGCATTAAATCAGCCCCCATCGCTTTGGTTTCATAAACTTGATAGGGATCGACAATGAAATCTTTTCGTAAAAGAGGAATGGTTAACACTTCTTTTGCTTGGGCAAATAATTCGCTACTGCCTGCAAAGAAATCTTCATCGGTTAAGACCGATACCACCGAAGCACCATGCGCTTCATAGGCTTTAACCACCTTTTGTATATCGGCTGTTTCATTAATAAAACCTTTGGAAGGCGAGCGGCGTTTAAACTCCGCAATAATCCCTGTTTTATCACGCGCGATTACAGCGGCCTTGGCTGAGCGAACTTTGGTTAAGAAACAAGGCGATTGTTGTAACACATCGATTGAAGCATAAGCCTGACGGACTTTGACTTCCTGGTGTTTTTTTGCGACGATTTGATCTAGAATTGTACTCATATGGCCATTAATTTTTTAAATTGCTTCAATGCGTTTTTACTTTCCAAGCTTTCTTTGGCTATAGCAACACAGGCTTTTAAGTCGTGTTGTGGATGAATCGTTTTCAATCCCAACGCCGAATTCGCTAAAACCACTTCTTTTTGCGCTTGTGTAGCCTCGTCATTTAACACATTCAAGAAAATGCGAGCATTGTCTTCTACGCTATCTCCACCCGCAATTTGCAAAGGCGAATAAGTGGCTAATCCGAAATCCTGGCTGTTGAGTAAATACTCCCCATGGTCGGTATACACTTTTGTGGGCGATGTTAACGATATTTCATCGTAGCCCGCTAAGGCGGTAGAAATCGAATATTTCACGTTGGTTTGTTGCATAATATAATGGTATAAACGCGCCGTTTTTAGATCAAATGTTCCTAAGTTTTGGTAATTCGGCTGTACCGGATTCACCAAAGGACCAATTAAGTTAAAAAAGGTTTTTACCCCCAAGTGCTTGCGTAAATTAGCGACTTTCTTTAACGCTGGATGAAACAGAGGCGCATGAATAAATGTTAAACCAATCTCATCGTATTCGCGTTGTAACTTCCCCTTATCCGTTGAAAATTGATACCCAAATTGTTCCAACATATTCGATGAACCACTCACAGAAGAAGCACCATAATTGCCCTGTTTAATTACTTTTTCACCTGCTCCGGCAATGACAAAAGCACTCAGGGTTGAAATATTAAACGTATTCTTTCCATCGCCACCCGTTCCTACAATATCCAATGCTTCTTTGGGTAAATCAATGGGTAAGCTTAAATCCAAGAGCGCTTTTCGGTAACCCGTTAACTCCTCCAAGGTGATGTTTCGCATATTAAAAACAGTCAAAAAAGAAGCTAATTCAACTTCCGAATATTTCGACTCCGATATGGCCAACATAATCTGATAGGCCTCTTGTTCGTTTAAGGTATAATTCTCAAACAATTGTGTTAATAACTTTTTCATCGCTTAAGCCTCTACCCAGTTTTTAATCATTTGTTCTCCTTCAGGCGTTAGAATCGATTCGGGATGAAATTGTACCCCTCTAACATCATAGGTTTTGTGACGCAGGGCCATAATTTCACCTTTCGGTCCACGGGCCGTAATTTCCAATTCTTCCGGGAAATTATCTTCTGTTAAAACCCACGAGTGATAACGCCCAACATTCAACTGCTTCGGTAAATCCTGAAACAAAACATCCTCTTTTATAATGTCAATGGTCGATTGTACTCCGTGAAAAACTTCTTGGGTATTGATTAATGTTGCTCCAAACACTTCGCCTATGGCTTGTTGACCAAGACATACCCCAAAAATACTTTTAGTTGCCGCATACCGCTGAATAATCGGCTTTAGTAAATTGGCTTCATCGGGAATACCAGGACCTGGTGAAAGGACTATTTTATCGTAGGCATCTACTTCATCCAGGGTGAGCTCATCGTTGCGTTTTACAGTCACATCATCTGTAAATTGACGCAGTGCATGCACCAAATTATAGGTAAATGAATCGTAATTATCTAATACAAATAGTTTCATACGGTTATATGTTTTGGGCTAAATCGATGGCTTTTCGTAAAGCGCCCAGTTTATGATTAACTTCTTCAAGTTCTAATTCTTCATTTGATTTTGAAACGACGCCGGCACCTGCCTGAAAGAAAAGTGTATCTTCTTTACTTACAAACGTCCTAATCGCAATCGCCATATTGATATCACCATTAAACCCAACGTACCCAATCGCACCGCCGTATATTCCACGGTTCTGATTTTCGTGTTCGTTTAACAATTGCATCGCCTTAAATTTAGGTGCACCCGATAAGGTACCCGCCGGAAAAGAATCCGCGAAAACCTTCATCGAATTGCAATCGGCATCCAATTCAGCTGTTACTTTCGATACCATATGGATAACATGGGAAAACAACTGAATTTCTTTATATGTGGCCACCTTGACCTTGGTCGAATTTCTGCTTAAATCATTCCGGGCTAGATCAACCAACATCACGTGTTCTTCGTTTTCCTTCGGATCGGCCATCAATTGCTCCGTTAATTCGTTATCCAAGGTGGGGTTTCCCGTTCTACGAACCGTTCCTGCAATGGGATGAATTTCGGCGTGTTGGCCTTTTATAATAACCTGTGCTTCGGGCGATGAACCAAATATCTTATGATTCCCATAGTCGAAGTAAAACAGGTAAGGCGAAGGATTTATAGAACGTAGAATGCGGTAGACATTGAATTCGTCTCCAGCAAATTTTTGCTGAAATTGGCGAGAAGGAACAATCTGAAAGACATCGCCTCTAAAACAAGCTTCCTTGCATTTCTTCACCATATCTATAAATTCACCATCGGTTAAATTCGATGTAATTTCTCCATCTTTCAAAAAAGGATACTCCACAAAGGTTTTGTTGTAGGTAACATCTTTTATCGCTTTAAAATTAGAAACCGTATCGGCATTTCTAAATTCAATAAACGTAATTTCATTGTGAAAATGATCAAAAGCAATGACGTTCTGGTAAAATGAAAAATGCATTTCAGGTAGTGTCGCCTTATTGCCTTTGGTTGTAAATTCAACCGTTTCAAAATGGGGTATAGCATCCCAACCAATATAACCAAAAAGGCCTTGTACAGGAAGATGTTCCGATTCTTTAAAGGTAAATTGAGCAGCAAAATTTTGATAGATTTCAGCCAAGTTTTGGTTACAAACCGCACTTTCTTTCACCGCCCCATTCGGGTAACGCTCGGTGACTATCCCATCGTTTACCTCTATGCTGGCAATAGGATTTAAGCAAATAAAAGAATGTGCATCACTCTTAGCATGATAGTCGGAACTCTCTAATAACAAAGCATTTGGAAACAAGTCTCTCAGTTTTAAATACTGTTGAACAGGCGTTGTAAGGTCGCCTAAAATAGTTTCTTGGTAAGGTGTAAAATGCAAATTCATGGGTAAAATTTAAAATTAGGGCATAAAAAAAGGCTTGTCGATTCCGACAAGCCTTTCTACATATAACTACATAGCGCTTTTACGAACCAACGTTTTGTTGTTCGATATTCCACCACCAGTTATTTGTGCTAAATAAATTCATTGGGACAAATGTAAAAAGGTTTTTTGAAAAACCAACCCATTTTGAAAAATAAATTTTAGGCAAAGCAATTTTAATCCCTTATTTTTGATAGATCAATCAATACAAATAGTCTAAACAAAATACCATGGAATACACAAATTTAATCATCGAAATAACCCATAAAGTAGCCTTAGTTACCCTGAACCGTCCACACGCTTTAAACGCCTTAAACAAAGACTTACTAAGCGACTTAAGCCACTTTTTCGATGCGGCAAAAGAGGATTCACAGATTCGGGTTGTTATTTTAACCGGAAGCGGCGATAAATCATTTGTTGCGGGGGCAGATATCAAGGAATTTAGCGATTTCGATGCCTCTCGAGGACAAGAATTAGCTGCTCAAGGCCAAGCCTCTGTTTTCGATAAAATAGAGAATTTCCCAAAACCAGTCATTGCAGCAATCAACGGTTTTGCTTTGGGTGGCGGTTTAGAACTAGCCATGGCTTCCCATATGCGAATAGCCTCAACCAATGCCAAATTGGGCCTACCCGAAGTTACTTTAGGATTAATCCCTGGTTATGGCGGAACGCAACGTTTGCCTAAATTAATTGGGAAAGGACGCGCCATGCAAGCCATTTTCACAGCCGATATGTTTACGGCCGAAAAAGCCATGGAAATTGGTTTAGTCAATGAAGTCGTTCAACAAGAAGAACTAATTAATCGCGCCCAAGAAATCGCTGCAAAAATTGCGCGTAATTCTTCTGTAGCCATTGCTAAAGCCATTGAAGCCATTAACGCTTCCGATAAAGAAAATGGTTTCCAAGTCGAAATTGCCAGCTTTGGTCATCTTTTCGATCAAGACGATTTTATGGAAGGAACAACGGCTTTCATCGAAAAAAGAAAACCAAATTTTAAATAATAGATCCCGATTGCAAGCGCTTTAAAAACGGCTTAAGATCATTCATCGATTCGCTCTCCGGAATAATTTATTGGGAGAACGAATCGATTTTTTTTTGTTGGGCGGCCGCTACGCGCCGGGCTATCCGCACTCGCTTTTCGTTCCGTTCCACTCCACAAAAAGCTCAAACAATTGCTTCTATCCCTGCCGCAGAACCATTTTCTTAACGTGTTCTTGATCGAACACGTTAAGAAAATGGTTTGGGGAATGTGAAAGTTTTTCGCGTGTTGAGCATAAAAGCAGCCATTTCAGGTAGAAAGTCTACCATCATTCTACGTGTTTCTTACCTCTTAGCTGAATGATTCTCAGTCAAACGATGCCGATGGGTGGAAAAGTCAATCCAAGATCAAGGGCAATTAATGGTCGATGTGTTAAAAGGTTTCCTACGATTATTTTCTATTATTCTCGCTACATCTAAATCGTATTGGGCTTGAAAGTTCAACCAAAAATTAGCTGGAATTTCCAAAGCCTTTTCCAATAACAAAGCGATATCAGCTGTAATTGGTCTTTTTCCTTTCATTATTTCATTAAGAAATGATGTTTTAACACCAAGTAAATCGGCTAATTCTTTTTGATTAATATCATCTCGAACTTCTAATTCATTAGCAATTAAAACACCTGGATGTGTTGCAGAATGAGGAATTAATTCATTTGCTGTTTGTCGAGTACTCATTGCGGTTACGTTATTTTTATTCCTTATAGTGATTACTTAAGTCGGCTATAGAACAAATAATGATCGTATTTGGTTCTTCGCCCTCTTCTTTCGTATAGAATTCTATTCTATATCGATCATCAACTCTTATCGAATGTCTTCCCCTTGTGTTTGTCAAAACTTTATAATTTAAACTATGTATCACGAAAAGATGCTCTATTTTGCTCACAGTCTTTAAAATATTAATCTTTTGAATGTATTTTCTGACAACTTGAGGCTGATATCGATATTTCTTGCTTTTTGCTTTCCCATCTACATACAATTCTTCTAGATGGATTTCCAAAAACTCAATTTTCATTAAATTTTTTTTGCAGTGAAATAGTCTATAAATATAGCATATAATTCTATTAATGAGTGAATTATGTGTTTATTTTTTTTGTTGGGGAAGTCGCTAAATTCTTTATTTAACAATAGAGAATTAGATAATAAGTCTAGCAACGATTAAATAGATCAGTTTGTTTCGATAATTTATTTTTATTTTTCGACGATTTGAATTTTGGGTATAAAAGGAATAATTATTGACGCCAATTAAAAAATAAAAATAATGAATACACGAAAGAATCAAGTGGCCTATATCACAGGGGCAACAAAAGGAATCGGTTTTGGAATTGCAAAAGCATTACTGGAATCGGGCATGAAAGTCGCTATCTCGGGAAGAAAGCTGGAAGATGTGGAACAAGCCAAACAGGCATTGGGGAATCAAGGGGTTTTAGCCTTGCAATCGGACGTTCGGAATTTTGCGGATGAAGAGCAGGCCGTGGCCAAAATTATACAAGAATTTGGTCAGTTGGATGTGGTGATTGCCAATGCGGGTTTAGGAAAGTTTGCTCCCGTGGACGAATTGAGTTTAGACGATTGGCAAGCGATGATTGACACCAATTTAACCGGTGTTTTTCATACCATGAAAGCCAGTGTCGCTGCTTTAAAAGAATCGAAAGGGTATTATATCTCAATCGCTAGTTTAGCGGGGATTAATTTCTTTGCCAATGGGTCTGGATACAATGCGTCAAAATTTGGCGTGGTTGGGTTTACCCAAGCAGCGATGCTCGATTTAAGAAATTATGATATTAAATGCACCACCATTCTACCGGGTTCAGTAACCTCTCATTTTAATGATCATCAACCGAACGATGCGGATGGCTGGAAAATTCAACCTGAAGATTTAGGCCAATTAATCGTCGATTTATTAAAAATGAATCCCAATGTTTTACCGAGTAAGGTTGAAGTTCGTCCTACCAAGACTACTAATTAGTGCATAGTCTATAGGCATTAGCAATGGTAATTTTACCCCAAAAAGGGGTAGGCGATTTAAAATGGTGTTTCTAAAAAAGGAACACCATTTTTTTGAGATAACGAGATAACTGTTTGCACAAGGAAAACTTTAAACGCCAAAGCGCCTTGATGTTCTCGCGAGAACATCAAGGCGCTTTGGCTCTGCGGCAGGGATAGCAGCGGCATCCTTTGCACATTTTTGTTTTTTCTTAGGTGCCCTCCTCTTCCTGTGCAAAGATAGAGCGAATAGCCCGGCGCGAAGCGGCCGCCCAAAATATACACGCGTTGAATCGTCGTTAAACGAGGCTTCTTGTCAACCGAATGGAATATGATGGGAAATAAAAAGTAATTTTGCTACGCAATTTACGTTATATCAAATAAAAATTTTCTTGCCAAAGCTGTTGCTATATGTTTTTTTCTTGTGTGCTTCTACATGGATGTATGGGCAAGATTTGTTGTGGAAAAATGCGAACTACCATCAGCAAGAAATTCAGGTAAGAGATACGGTTAACGTCAATTTACAAGCTGTTTTGCCCGATAAGTTTGTGGTGAAAGATGCTTTTTTCAATGTGATTCCGGCATCGCTTTATACCATTGATTTTTTACGGAATGAACTTATTTTTGACCCTTCACTCCGGGGGCAGTCGCTGACATTAACCTATTACACTAATCCGCTACTCGTTCGCTCTGTCTATGCGCAGAAAGATAGTGCGTTGATTGTTTCAAACCCCGACGAGGTGGATATTTTTCACCAGATTGATCCCCTAACGCGAAAGAAGAAAACCGAATTGTTTGAAGGCTTAAACAGCCAAGGGTCCATGGTGAGAGGGATTCGTTTTGGAAATAACCAAAGCGCTAGTGTGCAATCGTCCTTGAATTTAGAACTGTCTGGGAAATTATCGGACGATATTTCTATTACAGCCGCTATCTCAGACAACAATGTACCTATAGAGACCGATGGTTTTACGCAAAAATTGCAGGAGTTTGATAAGGTTTACATTGAGTTGGCCAATAAGAATTCGAAGATTAGAGCAGGGCACATTGATTTGTCGAATAAGACGAATTTCTTTACCCAATTTGATCAGAAAGTGACAGGGCTACAGGTGGCAACACGCATTGAAAACGAAGATTCTTCCCTGGATATTTTTGCCACCGGTAGTGTAACCCGTGGTGAGTTTGCGAGTTCTGAATTGCTTGGGCAAGATGGGAATCAGGGCCCATATCGTTTAACAGGTAAACACCAAGAGATGTATATTATTGTTCTGTCGGGCAGTGAACGGGTGTTTATAGACGGTATCTTATTGGAACGTGGAGAAACCAATGATTATGTGATTAACTACAATACAGGTGAAATTACCTTTACAACCAAGCGTTTAATCACCTCGAATACGCGGATTTATGTGGAGTATTTGTATAATTCGCGCAATTATTCGCAACTATTTTTGTTTGGGGGGGTAAACTATGAACGCGAAAAATGGTCGTTGAATGGGAGTTTTTATTCGCAATCGGATGCTAAAAACAATGCATTGGGTGATGAGCTTACCGATGAAGAGAAACAAATCTTAGCACTTGCTGGGAATGATCGTTCGAAGATGTATACGGTTTCGGCTAAAGAAACCGATTATGATGCGAATAAGATTCTGTATAAGAAAATAACGGATGCGGGTTTAACGTATTTTGGGTATTCTACAGACTCCGATGAGGTTTTGTATCAAGTTGGTTTTACCTATGTAGGGGCAGGTCAAGGTAATTACCGTCAGGTGAATACCAATGAAAATGGTAAGATATTTGAATTTGTTCCTCCAATTGGGGATGGTCTACAAGGGGATTATGAGCCCATAAAGCAATTGATTGCGCCTGAAAAACTACAAATTTATTCGCTAGCTGGAAAATATCGACTACCCAAGGATGGTGTGGTGGCTTTTGATATGGCCTTGAGCCAGTACGATAAAAATACGTTTTCGTCGATTGATAATGACGAAAATACAGGCTTAGCTGCGCGTGTTTATGGAAATCAAACGTTTAATTGGAGAAAATGGCTGATAAAACCAACGTTTGAAGTGGATTTTATTCAACGGAATTTTAAAGCCCCTCAGCGTATACGCGATGTAGAGTTTGCCCGTGATTTTAATCTGGAACAAACGCTTGAACCAGCCGACCAGACTTTGATTATGGCTGGTTTTGAGGCGGTGTGGAATGAAAAATTGTCAACGAATTACGGGGCGACTTACCTAGAAAATAAAGCGTTTTACAAAGGATTGAAACACGAGATTGGGACGGTTTGGAAAACGGATAAAGAAATAGTTGAAGCAAAGGTGAATACATTGTCGACCGATGGCAAATATTCGAAAAGTACCTTTACCCGCTATTTTGCAGATGCTAAACGAAATTTATCGAAAAAAATATGGGTGGGTGCTCGTTTCTGGGGTGAAAATAACGACGTTATGGAGCAAGAGACCAAGTTGCGTTCGCCGATTAGTTTTAAATGGAGTGAAGCGCAACTGAAGGCTGGATTCACGGATTCTTTAGGGATTAAAATGGACGTAACGCTTTATACCCGCAAAGATGACTCGATAAGGCTAGGGAATTGGGAGCATATGCAGCAAAGCCAAGGACTAATTTTAAACAGTGATCTGATTAAAAAAACGAACCATCAATTGGGTGTTAACTTTCATTACCGAAAAGTGGATTATACCTATTTAGATGCCCCGAAGGAAGATTTTTTAACGGGGTCTATTCGTTGGTACAAGGCTTTGTTTAATCAAGGTGTACAGCTAAATGCAACCTATGAAATAGGGAGTGGAGTAGAGCCCCAACGAGAGTTTCAGTATGTGAAAGTGGCCGATGGTATGGGGATCTATAAATGGACCGATTACAATGGCGATGGAATTGAACAATTGGATGAATTTGAGCAGGCTGAATTTATCGATCAAGCGAATTATATACGGGTTTATACCAATACGGTAACCTATATGAAGACCAATAAAAATGCGGTTAATTTTTCGGTGCGTATTCAACCGAAGCAGTTCTTTAAAACATCGAAACCCTTTATTGAACGATGGACATTTTCGCAATCTGTTGCCGCAACAAATTCGTTGCGAAAAGATGGGCAAGCCTTAGAATGGAATCCCTTTGTGAAAAGCGAGAATGCTTTAGGGAAAACCCGAAATATACGCACAAGCATCTTCTTTAATCAGGGCGGAAAATATAAATGGTCTTCCAATTATATCTACAATGAGCAAGAGACCCAAAGTTATGTGTATACCGGGACAGAATCACGGGATTCTAAAAGTCATCTATTGCAGGTGAGGTACAGGATTACGAATGACTTTTTGGCGCATATGGAAGGGGAATATGTAACCATTATTAGTGGGTCTGCTATGTTTGCTAGTCGTCGGTATGAGTTAAATAATTACAAATTATCGCCAAAGGTGAGTTACCAGTCTGATAAAACGTTGATTTCTTTGGTCTATATCCACCAGCATAAAGAGAATGTGGTGGGTATTGAAGAGTTGACTCAGATGAATTTAGGGACTGAAATTCAGTGGAACGATTCTGCAAAAATGAATTTGTTGGGGAGTTTTAATTATGTGAAAAATAAGTTTGAAGGTAACCAAGAATCGGTTGTTGGCAATCAAATGATGGAAGGATTGAGAGCAGGAAACAATATGGTGTGGCAATTGCAATTGCAACGTCAGATTAGTTCTTTTCTGAATTTGAGTATTTCTTACGATGGGCGCAAGACCGAAGATAATAAAGCGATTCATACGGGGAGTGTTCAGCTTCAGGCGAGGTTCTAACGGTCTGTTTTTTAAAAGGAAATAGAAAGGGCTATATATAAAAAAAGCCGCTCCATGGAGCGGCTTTTTGTGGCTATAAAATAGAGATTATCCTAATTTATTTAAAATTGTATTCAATGTTTCGCTTGGACGCATGGCTTTCGAAGTCGCAAGAGCGTTTGGTTGGTAATAACCACCAATTTCTTGTGCTTTTCCTTGTGCACCAATTAATTCCGCATTGATGGTTGCTTCTTGGGTTTGCATTTCTTGTGCAATCGGTGCAAAAGTAGCTTGTAATTCAGCATCTTTTGTTTGAGCAGCTAAAGCTTCAGCCCAATACATCGCTAAGTAAAAGTGAGAACCACGGTTATCGATTTGTCCTACTTTACGAGCAGGTGATTTATCGGTATCTAAGAATTTAGCTGTTGCTTCATCTAAAGTCTCGGCTAAGATCATGGCTTTTGCATTGTCTTGGGTTTGACTTAAATGTTCAAAAGAAGCACCTAAAGCTAAGAATTCACCTAATGAATCCCAACGTAAGTAACCTTCTTCGATAAATTGTTCGATATGTTTTGGTGCAGATCCACCCGCTCCAGTTTCGAATAATCCACCACCATTCATCAAAGGAACAATCGATAACATTTTAGCCGAAGTTCCTAATTCTAAAATAGGGAATAAATCGGTTAAGTAATCACGTAAAACATTTCCAGTAACAGAAATGGTGTCTTCTCCTTTACGAATTCTTTCTAATGTGAAATGCGTGGCAGCAATAGGGTCTAGGATACGAATATCTAAACCAGTTGTATCGTATTCTTTTAAGTAAGTGTTTACTTTTTTGATGATTTCTCTATCGTGGGCTCTTTTTTCGTCTAACCAGAAAATCGCTGGAGTTTCAGATAAGCGTGCACGGTTAACCGCTAACTTCACCCAGTCTTGAATTGGGGCATCTTTTGTTTGACACATTCTGAAGATATCACCTTCTGAAACGTTTTGAGTAAAGAAGACGTTTCCTTCGGCATCGGTAACACGAATAACACCCGTCGCTTCTGCTTGGAAGGTTTTGTCGTGTGAACCGTATTCTTCTGCTTTTTGAGCCATTAAACCAACGTTTGGAACAGATCCCATCGTCGTAGGGTCAAAAGCACCGTTGGCTTTACAATCGTCGATTGTTGCCGTGTATACACCAGCGTATGAACGATCAGGGATTAAAGCGAAAGTATCTTGTGATTTTCCATCTTTATTCCACATTTGTCCCGATGTACGAATCATTGCAGGCATTGAAGCATCTACAATCACATCAGAAGGAACGTGCAGGTTGGTAATTCCTTTATCCGAATTCACCATCGCTAAGGCGGGTCCGTTCGCAATAGCTGCATCAATGGCTGCTTTAACGTCAGCTTCTTGTGCGTTACCAGCGATTTTTGCATAGATTTCACCAAGACCGTTGTTGCTGTTTACATTCAACTCATCAAATAAGGTAGCGAATTGAGTGAAAACATCTTTGAAGTAAACTTCAACGATCGCACCAAAGATAATAGGGTCAGAAACCTTCATCATGGTTGCTTTTAAGTGAGCAGATAATAAAACCCCTGCTGCTTTCGCGTCTTCAATCGCTTGAGAGACGAACGACTTTAAAGCTTGAACATTTAAAACAGACGAGTCAATAACTTCTCCTGCTTTTAAGGGTGCTAAGTCTTTTAATAATTTAGCAGAACCATCAGCTGAAATAAATTCTATTTTAAATTGGCTGTCGTTTGCAACTGTAACAGATTGTTCCGTTGCATAGAAATCACCTTCGCTCATTGAAGCGACCTTGGTTTTAGAGTCAGCCGACCAAGCGCCCATAGAATGGGGATGCTTTTTAGCGTAATTTTTTACCGCTTTTGGAGCTCTACGATCTGAATTTCCTTCACGTAAAACTGGATTTACAGCAGAACCTAGAACTTTCGCATAACTCGCTTTAATTTCTTTTTCTTCTTCTGTCGCCGCATCTGCAGGGTAATTAGGAACGGCATAACCATGGGCTTGCAATTCTTTAATCGCAGCAACAAGTTGCGGGATAGAAGCAGAAATATTGGGTAATTTGATGATGTTGGCTTCGGGCGTTTTTGCTAAATCACCTAATTCAGCTAATGCATCACCTATTTTTTGATCATCTTTTAAATACGCTGGAAAGTTAGATAGGATTCTTCCTGCAAGAGAGATATCACGTGTTTCCACGTCAATCGCTGCTGTTGCAGCAAAAGCTTTAACAATCGGTAAAAAAGAGTAAGTAGCCAACATTGGCGCCTCATCTGTAAGCGTGTAGATAATTTTTGACTTTGACATTCTGATTTAATTTTGTGGACTCCAAAGGAGTCAATTAAAATACTACTTTCTACTGCAACTCGCATGAAGTTGAGTGGCGCAAATATACAATTTTATCAGCATTTAAAAAGATGATAAGTCAATCAATAAGAAGAATTTCACGAATAATTAACAATAAAAATAACATCCGTTAAATTCATAAAAAAAGAACTGTTTTTTGTGTAAATTGGAAAATATAGTATCGAAAAATTATTAATTTATAACCAAGGAGTGTTCAGGTATTTATCTTTTTTCAGTTGAATAAAGCGGTGAAGACTTTTTTAGAACTCAGGTCGAATTAGTAATTTAGCAAAAATCTAAATTTGTGAATAATCAATTCTTGACGGTTGCTTTTTATAATACCGAAAATTTCTATTCGGATATAACGAGTGATGTACACTATTTACCCAGTAATTTTAAAAAATGGCAAGATGATCGCTACGCTCAAAAAGTGAAACATATAGCCTATGCTATCAGTAAAATAGGGCATTTAGAAACAAAACTCCTACCCGCAATTGTAGGACTTTCTGAAATTGAAAATAAAAAGGTATTGGAGGATTTAAGGGCCGATGAGTCCCTAGTAGAAGGAATGTACGATTCAATTATTTTTCCTTCTCTAGACGAACGAAATAGTAATGTTGCCTTATTATACCAGCCTGCGCTATTCGAAATAGAAGAAAGCAAACCTTTGCGAATTGTATTTAAAAATAGCCATGGAGAAAAATCGTATACCCGCGATGTTCTTTATGTAAAAGGAAAATTAGTTGCTCAGCAGATTCACTTATTCATCGTGCATCTACCTTCTAAATTAGATGGGGAAATTAACCAACATAAACGGCGTTTAATATTAGAAAACATCCGAAAACAATGTTCTAAATTACTTACGGAAGACCCTTTGGCGAAGATTTTGATTATGGGTGATTTTAATGATACACCGACCAATGAAATTTTGAGAGTGACGATGGACACACGCGCAAATAAAAACGAAACAGAACAACAGTCATTTTTTAATCCGATGGTGAAGATGATGAGCTACAGTTATGGAACATTAGTGCACAAAAAGCAATGGATGTTGTTTGACCAAATGCTATTTTCGAAAGGTTTATTGGAAGAAAACAGCCCTTTATCACATTTTACAACAAACATATATATGCCATCTTTTTTGAAGAATAATGCAGTGAAAATGGGCGGTGCGCCCTATAGGACTTTTGTCGGTTCAAAATATTTAGGAGGATATAGTGATCATTTTCCTATTTATACAATAATAAAATATTAAATTTGCACAACCAAAATTTTGTTGAGAGGTGAGACTTCATGAAAACGGACAAGTGGAATTGGATGGAATTGATAAGATTATTCTGAATGAATTAATGAGTAACGCCAATTTACCAATTTCACAGTTAGCAAAAATGTTGGGAATATCGAATACGGCTGTTCATCAACGCATTAAAAAACTAGAGTCCTCGGGATTAATACAGGCGACTAAGGTTGTGATTGACCCAACAGTGCTAGGATATTCTACCTTATCTTTTGTCGGTGTTTTTATGGATAAATCTTCTTCTTATGATTTAGTTGTTAAAGCTTTAAAGCAGATACCCGAAGTGGTGGAAGCGCATTTTACAACGGGAAATTACGGGATTTTTTTAAAAATTTTATGCCGAGATAATTCGCATTTAATGGAAGTCCTGAATAAAAAAATTCAACAAATTGATGGTGTAACCAGAACCGAAACTATGATTGCCTTAGAACAAACTATTAATAGACAAATCAAACTTTAACGAAAAAAAATGAGTATTAAAAGCTATTTAGACTCGACGTACCTAAAAACCCCAGAACAAGCCGGAATTTCAAATTCTGAAACCTTGGAAGTGGTTAGGAATTTAACCCTAGAAGCAATGAAAAATGGCATTTATGCGGTTATGATTCGTCCAGATTATGTGCGTTCAATTCGTGAAATGTTAAATGAACACAAATCGGATGTGGTTTTAGGAACTGTTATTGGTTTTCCTGAAGGCGTATACGATTTAAGCGAAAAAATGAGAGAAGCTCAGAAAGCAATTGCGGATGGGGCAGATGAATTGGACTTTGTTGTTAACTTTGAAGCGTTCAAGAAGGGAAATGTAGAAAAAGTTGCAGAAGAAATTGAAAGTTGTACAACCGTCGCTTTGAGAGAAGGGAAAGTTGTCAAATGGATTATTGAAACAGCGGCATTAACCGATGCGGAAATTGCAGCTATAACGCAGTTAATTCAAACGATTGTTGTTGAAAAAATTGGGGTAGAATATGCTCCTCGTGTTTTTGTGAAATCATCAACTGGTTTTTATCCAACAGAAGAAGGTGTGCCCAATGGTGCAAACGAACATGTAATTAAAATTATGATTGAAAATGCAGGGCCACTACCGGTTAAAGCATCTGGTGGAGTGCGCTCTACGGAAGAAGCTTTGCACATGGTAGAGCTTGGTGTAAAAAGAATTGGTACTTCTTCTGCTTTGGCTATTGTCAACGGGAAGACCTCTCTTGGAGATTATTAAAATTAATCGATATACTATTTTTAAAGCACCGATTATTCGGTGCTTTTTTTATTATAACTTCGGTATCGCTGCAATTAATTCTTTGGTATAGTTCGTTTTCGGATGGCTATACACCTCATCGGCATCTGCTAGTTCTTTCATTTCCCCGTGCTGCATAACCAGTAATTGATCACTCATGTATTTTACAACGGCTAAATCATGCGAAATAAAAATGTAAGTGAAATTAAACTCGGTTTTTAAATCATTGAGTAGATTCAGCACTTGTGCTTGTACAGATACATCCAAAGCCGAAACACTTTCATCACAAATAATAAATTCTGGTTTCAATGCTAGTGCTCTCGCTATACCTATGCGCTGTCGTTGACCTCCTGAAAATTCGTGGGGGTATTTTTTAAAATCGGACGCATTTAAACCTACTTTTTCTAAAATTCGCTTCGCTTCATTGAATCGATCCGTTTTATTATCCATTATTTTATGCACTTCCATGGGTTCACAAATAATTTGTGCAATCGTATGGCGAGGGTTTAAACTGGAATAGGGATCTTGAAAAATAATCTGAATTTTTTGGCGAAGCGCTCTAATTTCTTTTTTCTTCAGGAGGGTAATATCCTTACCTCGAAAGAATATTTCGCCCGATGTAGGCTGTTCTAATAAGAGAATACTTCGGCTTAAGGTTGTTTTTCCTGATCCAGATTCGCCCACAAGGCCTAGAGTTTCTCCAGGATATACGCTAAAGCTAATATCATCAACGGCTTTTACACTTGGTGTCGTAGCAGTTTTAAATAATTCAGCGTTGAAAAAATATTTTTTTAAATGTTTCACTTCTAACAAAGGCGGTTGATTATACAGCGTTTGATGAAATGTTTCTCGCTCTTTTGCCGAGTAGATATCCGATTTGTATTCAGGGTCTGCAAGGAAATCATCGACGGTAGGAAGCCTTTTAAATCGCTCTTCTAAGCGAGGTCGACAGGCAATTAAACCTCGGGTATAATTTTCCTTTGGCGCTTCAAATATACCTTGAACGTTTCCTTGTTCAACCACTTTCCCTTTTAACATAACCAGTACCTCTTCACTCACATTCGCAATAACTCCTAAATCGTGTGATATAAAGATCATACTCATTCCATATCCTTGTTGTAGTTCTTTTAATAACTCTAACGTAGCTTGTTGAACCGTTACATCCAAGGCCGTGGTGGGTTCATCGGCAATTAAAAGCAAAGGGGAGCATGAGATAGCCATGGCAATCATTACCCGTTGTTTTTGTCCGCCCGATAACTCATGTGGATACGCTTTATACATGCGTTCAGGGTCAGGAAGTTTCACCTGTTCAAATAACTCAATCACTTTGGCCTTGGCGGCTTTATGCGCTATTTTTTGATGTAGCCGGATACTTTCTTCCACTTGCTCTCCACATCGGATACTTGGATTAAGCGATGTCATGGGTTCTTGAAAGATCATTCCTAATTGATTTCCTCGAAATAAACGAAGTTCTTTAACCGGTAGTTTAAGCAAATCAATTGAACCATCTGGTCCATGAAAAATTATTTGACTAGCGGGATCAATACGTGCTAAAGGAGGTAATAACCCCATAATGGCTAATGACGTAAGTGACTTTCCAGAACCGGATTCGCCTACAATTCCTAGCGTTTCTCCTTTTTTGACATGGAAATTAACCTGATCTAATACTTTTTTTTCACCAAAAGAGATCGATAAGTCAATGACTTCAAGAATTATTTTATTAACCTGTAAAGGCGTGGAATTGTCCATGTAGCTAGTTTAATAAGCGAAATTTAATCATAATTTTTCGAGCGATAAAATGCTATTTTAGTTAAGAGGCATTATATTTTAGATTTAATGTCAAAATTTTTATAATTTTGTTGAGAATCAAATCGCTAAAAAATAAAAAAATGATTATTTTAGTAGAAGTGATTTACCAGCTCTAAAAAACTTAAACTGAGTTGGTTCTTAATTTCAAAAAATGGATACATACTCCCAGATTTCGACATTGTTTTTAGTTACTAATAGCAATGTCCACGATGAAATTTCTTTAGCAAAATTAATGCTAACCCTTTTTCTTGTTTTTCTAAATGGCTTTTTTGTAGCAGCCGAATTTGCTATTGTTAAAGTGCGTTCTTCGCAGATTGAAGTCAACCAAGACATCAATGTCGGCGTTTCAAAAGTCGCAAAACTTATTGTCAATAACCTCGATTCTTATCTTGCGGCAACTCAGCTAGGGATTACGCTAGCTTCGTTAGGTTTAGGATGGGTAGGTGAAAGCTCTTTAACGCCTGTAATCCTTCGTCTATTCGATGTTTTTGGATTGAATAGCCCTGAATGGGCCACTTTTGCACAAAGTTTTTCTTTTGTAATTGCCTTTACGATTATTACCATTATGCATATTGTATTTGGTGAGTTAGCTCCGAAATCTTTGGCGATTCAATTTCCCGCTAAGACAACATTTACGGTTGCTTGGCCCTTAAGAATTTTCTATTTCGTTTTTAGACCCGTGATTTGGTTGATGAATGGATTAGCGAACTTTATTTTAAGAATCTTTGGGATTCGTCCAATTCATGGGGGGGATATTCACAGTGAGGAAGAGTTGAAAATGATTATTTCAGAGAGTTCCGATGGAGGTGCTATTGAAGAAACAGAACGTGACCTTATTCAAAATGTCTTTGAGTTTGATGATCGCCGGGTGACCAATATTCAAACCTTACGGAAAAATGTTTCTGCTGTCGATAGTACAACAACTGTGAAAGATGCAATTGATTTTGCTATTAAAGAAGGCTATTCACGCTATCCTGTCTATGAAGATTCATTGGATAATATTATTGGTATACTCTATACCAAAGATTTAATGAAACAGATGATTGCCAATCCAAACCAAACAGAGATTAAGGGACTATTAAGAGAACCCATCTTTATTTCGGAAAGTGCCATGATTAAACATGTATTGAAGCAATTTCAGAAAAAACACGTTCAATTGGCTGTTGTAACCAATGAAGTGGGAGAGTTATCTGGTATTGTAACCATGGAGGATATTTTAGAAGAACTGGTTGGAGAAATCCAAGATGAGTATGATAATGAAGACCCAACGGTAGAACGTATCGAGCATGGGGTGTATTTAGTTAATGCACACGATACCATTTCGGACATTAATCGATCGTTGCCTTATAAATTTGAACAAAGTGAACACTACGATACTTTAGCTGGATTAATTGGAGAGATGTATTACGATAAAGAACTTCAGGAAGGCGATGTAATCGAGTTAAATGAATATACCGGTGTGGTCAAGAAAATGTACCGTAATTCGGTGGAAACCGTTTTACTAACGATTCATGACGATATCGACTTCATCGATGATGAACCAGAACAAGCGGAAGATTAATCTTCCGCTTTTTTTTTAATAAGCATCTTCTTTTAAGGGTAAAGGCGATTCATACCTGAATTTTCGAAAGACATTAATTAATGTCATAACATCCTTTTCACAGTAATTCTTTATGCGCTCTACATCGTTTTCTTTATAGTATACTCCGGCCACTTGTGAGCCATCAATATCATCTTTAGGGGTTGGTATTTCAAATAAATCGGCCAACAAATCCAATGAAGTAAAATTCTTGTAATCACCAAATTTCCATAATTCCATGGTGTCAAGATGCTGTACTTCCCAAGGCTTCTTCCCAAATAAATCGAGAATTCGGGGTATTTCAATCTGATTGATCAACATCCGTCGGGCGATATAGGGAAAATCGAATTCTTTTCCATTATGGGCGCATAGAATATGGTCTGGTTTGAAAAAATTTTCAATCAACATTCCATTAAAATCATTCAGAATTTTTTGTTCGTCGTGACCGTAGAAACTTTTTATATGGATATAACTATCATTCACCACAATACCACAGGATATGCAAACAATTTTTCCGAATTCGGCCATAATTCCAGCTCGTTCATGGTAGAATTCTTCCGCTGATATTTCATTGCTTACGCGTTGGAAATGGGTTTTCTTTTCCCATAATTGTTGGGTTCTCTCCGAGAGATTATCCCAATTATCTGTTTGGGGTACCGTTTCAATATCTAAGAAGAGTATTTTTTTATAAGGGATTGTTTTCAACATCATATTCAATATTTTTGGTCATTTTTAGTACTTCATCTACAAAGTAGTAGATATCATTGTTTTTTAATATTCCTCTGTAAGGCTGACGTTCATCTTTTAAAGAACCTAAACGAACGATGACAAGGTCTTCTGATGGCACAACGATGATGCGTTGACCCAAATGTCCTAACATGGCATAGAAAGGCGTTGTGTGTTGGTTATCGGTCCATATTGAATAGCCATAGACGTGGTCCTTACTATTTGGAAAAGCTTTTGCATTAGGGGTTATCATGGTCTCTACAAATTCGGGTGATAAAATTTGTTTACCATACCATGCGCCTTTGTTTAAAAGTAATTGCCCCAATTTAGCAAAATCGCGGGCATTGGAATTAAAACAACAATAAGTTTTTTCCATTCCATCGGCCTGGTCTTTCGACCATTGTGCGTCGAGTTCCATACCCATGGGTTGCCAGAATTCTTCTTGCATATAGGTCGAAAGTGATTTTCCATTTAAGGCTCTTTTTAAAATAATACCAAGTAATTGCGTATCCCCTGATTGATACGTAAAGGCTCCTCCAGGGCGACGAACAAATTTTCTGCTCAGCATTTGTTGTTCTATTTCGGTGCCATAATAGGCTTTGGCCGTTGGGTTGATTGGAAAATAATAATCTTCATCCCAGTCGTAACCAGAAGTCATGGCCGATAAGTCGCCAATTGTGCATCGTTTTCCATAAGGATCGTTTTTGTATTCCGGTAAGAAATCGGTTATTTTCTGATCTAAACCTTTGATGTAACCTTGTTCAATGGCTTTTCCAAGTAACATCGTCGTAATGGATTTCGCCATCGAAAACGAATTGGTTAAACTATTCTGTGCATAACCATTGTAATAATTTTCAGATAATAGCTGGTTATTTTTAATAACGATAAAAGCCGCAGTCTGGAAGTTGTCTAATTCCTTTTGTAAGGTGTCCGTTAGGGGAATCTGATTGTATTGAGGATGTTCTTGCCAAACGCGTGGGGCAGCCGCCATGATAATGTTGTTATCAAAATCGGGATAATCATCAATGTTGGCGGTTTTTTGACCTTTTAAATAGGTCAATTGAAATCCACGGAAAACATAGTCATTTCCCGTAAAATAGAGCGCTAAAACAATTAAACAAGCGATAACTAGGAGCGCTTTCGCTATTTTCCAAAGTAGTTTCATAGAAGGATCTTTAGATTGAGCTCTAAAATAAGCATTTCTATTAAATAATGTTAAATAATCAGGGCTCAGGCCTTATATTTGTACTGAAAAATCGTAAGTTTATACGACAATAAATCTAAAAAATATAATATTATGGCTTTTGAATTACCAAATTTACCGTATGCATTTGATGCATTGGAACCAAACATTGATGCAAAAACGATGGAAATCCATCACGATAAGCATCATGCTGCTTATACAACCAACTTAAATGCTGCAATTGAGGGAACTGATTTAGAAGGTTTATCTATTGAAGATATTTTAGTGAAAGGAATCGATAAACCAGCAGTAAGAAACAATGGAGGAGGTTTTTACAATCATAATTTATTCTGGCAAATCATGGCGCCAAACGCTGGTGGTGCTCCATCGGGAGACTTAGCTGCTGCAATTGATTCTACTTTTGGGTCTTTTGAAGCTTTTAAAGATGAGTTTTCTAAAGCAGCTGCTACACGCTTTGGTTCAGGTTGGGCTTGGTTATGTGTTCAAGGAGGTCAGTTATCGATCTGTTCAACCGCTAATCAAGATAATCCGTTAATGCCAGGTGTTGGATGTGAAGGTCAACCAATTCTAGGATTAGACGTATGGGAACACGCCTATTACTTAAATTACCAAAACCGTCGTCCAGACTATATCAACGCTTTTTTTAACGTTGTAAATTGGGAAAAAGTAGCCGCTCTTTACGCTGCAGCAAAATAATAGGGTTTAAATAACCAAAATTTTAAAAAGACTTGCCTTTTGGTAAGTCTTTTTTTTATATTTGACCCATGGGAGTTATCATATTAGAAAATATCAAGATTTATTCAAATCATGGATGTTTAGAGGAAGAAGCGCGAATCGGGTCAGATTATTTAGTGGATCTAGAGGCGCATGCCGACTTTAGTAAAGCATGTGTTTCAGATAATTTAATGCATGCCTTAGATTATGTAACCTTAAATCGAATTGTGAAAGAGGAGGTAGGTATTCGTTCAAAATTACTGGAACATGTTTGTCAACGTGTCTTAGATCGTATAGGTCAGGAGATTACAACAGTTACCTTTGCGAAAATTAAATTATCTAAGCTCAATCCCCCTATTGGTGGGCATGTTGAAAAAGTAAGTATTATTTTAGAAAATACATATTAAGCTTTGTTTTTTTAAAAATAGTCCTATATTTGCAGTCCAATAAGCCAAGAGGGTTCCGTGGCCGAGTGGCTAGGCAGCGGTCTGCAAAACCGTCCACAGCAGTTCGAATCTGCTCGGAACCTCACTTATAAACTCTAATTATCCTTGATAGTTAGAGTTTTTTTATGCTTAAAAATAAACGACTAAAAAAACTCAACCAGATCGATTGAGTTGTTTTATAGTTACGGATTATTTTTTTCAATATTTTCCATTCGTTCTTTTTCGGTATCTGATAGCTGTTCATACAACCGATCATTCACGTTTTTTAATATTTTTTTATAAACTTCAGGTTGAGAAGAATAGTATTTATAGTTTGCCTCAAAGACCTGGTAGCTAACTTTATGTGTGTCTAAAATTGCTATCGCATTTTTAGCAACAGTTTCTATAGGTTCTTGATTATTGGCGTTTAGCATCGACTGACTAACCATTTGCTGTTGAAGATAAAGGTCTGTGATTATACTTGTCATTACTTTTTTGCTAAGTAATTCATCTGGTTTTTCTAAGGCAGAAGAAGTACAATGGGTAAAACTTAAACAACATACGATAAGAAAAATAACTAACCTCATAATTTTTTAAATAAATTGCGTAATCTTAATTCAATGACACCAAAGACGGCCTCTCCAATAATATTTCCATTAATTTTGGATTCTCCTTTTGTGCGATCGGTGAAAATAATAGGTACTTCTTGTAATTTGAATTTTTTCACCCAGCTCTTGTATTTCATTTCAATTTGGAATCCATAGCCTTTGAAGAGTATTTTTTCTAAATCAAGTGTTTTTAGTACTTCCGATCGGTATCCAATAAATCCTGCCGTGGCATCATGAACGGGTAAGGATGTTATTAAGCGAACGTATTTAGAGGCGAAATACGAAAGTAATACCCGTTGCATTGGCCAGTTGACCACATTCACTCCATTGCTGTAGCGCGAACCAATCGCAAGGTCGGCTCCTTTTTCCAATGCTTCTAAAAGCCTTGGAAGATCATTCGGGTTGTGCGAAAAATCGGCATCCATTTCAAAAATGTATTGATAGTTATTTTTCAATGCCCATTTAAATCCATGTACATAAGCTCTTCCAAGCCCATCTTTTATTGTTCTAACCTCTAGATGTAATCGATTAGGGTATGTATTGATCAATTCTTGAACAATCTTTGGGGTGCCATCCGGAGAATTATCATCGACGATTAATATATCAAACGCTCTATCCACTTGCATTGCAGCTTCAATTATCGCTTGAATATTCTCTTTTTCGTTATAAGTCGGGATGATGACTAATTTGTCCGACATAAATATTATTTTGTGGGCATAAATATAGGTATAAGATTAATAGTGTTTTGTATTTTTGGAAAAGTTTATGAAAGCAGAACAATTAATTTTGATCGGGCGTGAATCGCCACATAACGATATGGTTCTCTATGTCGTTGTCGCATGTATGTTAATTTTATGTGCCTCTAAGTACTTATTCGCCAAAAATGTAAATACATTAATGAATAAATCAGAGTACCTTAGTTTTACAGATGATAATACGACTTTGTTTAGTTTTATTATTAATGTGATGATGGTTGCTTTAGCAAGTTTAATGCTCGTATCTTATTTTAATGTCACCTTTTTCGATTTTCAGTTAACCTATTTGGCGAAAGTAGGTATCACCTTTGGACTCATCTCGGTGGTCATGCTTTTTAAACTAATGATTGAGATGGCGTATTATAAAGCTTTTTATAATGCTGGATCCATGAGTTATTTTATGAAAAGTTCCAGTTATGTGAATGCAAGAAATATTCTTATTCTACTTTTAAGTGTATTGTTTTTTTATTACACCGATTTGAAAGAAGAATACATCATGGTTTTTTGGTTTATACTGTTGGTAATAAATAGAATATGGGAAATCGTATTTCGATACACCATGCAAAATATAAACAATAAATCAATTTGGTATTACAATATTTTGTACCTTTGCACACTAGAAATTTTGCCTATTTTAGTTTTAGCTAAGCTGCTAATGATATGGTAAATCATCTATACTTATGACTATGAAAGTTAAATCTATATTAGTATCACAACCGAAACCTCAAGTCGATAACTCTCCGTATTACGAGATTGAGAAACGAAATAAGATTAAAATTGATTTTAGACCGTTTATACAAGTGGTCGGTGTGGATGCAAAAGAAGTCAGACTACAGAAGATTGACTTCGCCAAAGCTACTGCGGTTATATTTACAAGCCGTAATGCGATTGATCATTTTTTTAGGCTCGCAGAAGAACTCCGTTTTACTGTGCCCGATTCAATGAAGTATTTTTGCGAATCTGAAGCAATTGCTTTTTATTTACAGAAGTACATCGTTTATAGGAAAAGGAAAATTTATATCGGTGAGAAAATGTTTGCGGATATGTTACCTTTATTCAAAAAGCACAAAGATGAAAGCTTTCTCTTGCCTGCTTCTGATGTCCTTAAATCCGATGTTCCAACGTTATTAAATAGTTTAAATTTAGATTGGCAACTCGCCACTTTGTTTAGAACTGTTTCAAGCGATTTGTCCGATTTACAGGAAGTGAAGTACGACATTCTAGTCTTCTTTACACCTTCTGGAATCAAATCGTTATTTGAAAATTTCCCTGAATTTGTGCAAGACCAAACACGTATTGCTGTTTTTGGAAAATCAACCGTTCAAACGGCAAAAGATATGGGATTACGTGTAGACATCGAGGTACCAACACCCAAGACCCCTTCGATGACAATGGCACTCGATAAATACGTTAAAGAAGTTAATAAAACAAAATAACGTTTTCTCGCTATCCTATCTTTTATACTAGAATCTAAACGTGTTATCAGATGGAAAAGAAATGGCAAATTAAACAACAACCAGCTGCAGAAGTAGTTGATGAGCTCAGGAAGTCGATTAACGTCTCTGAAGCTCTCGCTATCCTTTTAGCTCAAAGAGGAATTACTTCCTTTGAATTAGCTAAGTTGTATTTTAATCCTTCGTTGGATGAGTTGCACAACCCTTTCTTGATGAAAGATATGGATGTCGCAGTTTCTCGTCTTCATTGGGCCATTGAAAACAATGAAAATATCTTAATATTTGGAGACTACGATGTAGATGGAACGTCAGCAGTAACGCTCTTTTATGAGTTTTTGACGTCCATCTACTCGCGAGTCTTTTTTTATATCCCCGATCGAAATACCGAAGGTTATGGGATTTCTCTTCAGAGCATTGACTTTGCTGTAGAAAATAATATTTCCCTTGTCATTGCTTTAGACTGTGGAATTAAAGCACATGAACAAATTGATTTAGCCAACAGTAAACACATTGATTATATCATTTGTGATCACCATTTGCCTGATAAGTCGATTCCAAATGCTTATGCGGTTTTAGACCCCAAGCGAAAAGGCTGTCGTTACCCCTATAAAGAGCTGAGTGGTTGCGGAGTCGGTTTTAAATTTGCACAGGCTTATACTGAAAAATTTGATTTACCGAAGGAGAATCTTATTCCTTTGTTAGATTTAGTCGCCGTAAGTATTGCAGCCGATATTGTTCCCATTACGGGAGAAAACAGAATCCTTGCCTATGCAGGATTGGCACGCATTAATACCCAGCCTCGTATGGCATTTCAGTTAATGATTCCAACAAATATTCAAAACAATGTTACGATTTCCAACGTCGTTTTTTCGATTGCGCCTAAAATTAATGCGGCAGGTCGAATTAAACACGGCTCTGAAGCGGTTAAATTTATGTTGAGTAAAGAAGAAGAGGAATGTCGAAAATACCTGAATGAAATTAATGGTCTAAACAATGAGCGTAAGGTACTCGATGTGTCTATAACTCAACAAGCCTTGGACCAAGTTGTTGAACATAATAATGCTTCTAGTTATTCAACCATTGTTTATCAGCCTGATTGGAATAAGGGCGTTATAGGGATTGTCGCTTCTCGACTAGTCGATATGTATTATAAACCCGCCTTGGTTTTTACTAAAAATTCAGAAGGTGATTTAGTGGCTTCCGCTCGTTCAATTCCTGAATTAGATGTGTATGCAGCAATTGAAGAAAATGCTCATTTACTCACTCAATTTGGTGGGCACATGGCTGCGGCTGGACTAGCTTTGAAAGAAGAAAATTTCGATTCATTTAAAGCGGCCTTCGAGCGATCTATTCAAGAGCAAAGTCAACAAGCTCACTTTTTACCAAGTTTAGAAATTGATAAGGAAATCTCCTTTACTGAAATTACAAAATCATTCTTAGAGACAGTGATGCGTATGGCTCCATTTGGACCCGATAATATGATGCCTGTTTTTTTGTCACATAATCTATTAGCAACCGATTTTCGATTGGTCGGTAAAGAACATGCTCGGTTATTTGTGCATCAGAAAGATACCCGCTCGACCTTTGCAGCCATTGGTTTTAAACTAGGAAAGTTTGGTAAACAGCTGCAACAAGGCAAAACCTTTGATATGGTGTATACCATTGGAATGAATTATTGGCAAGGAAAAGGGACGTGGCAACTGAATATAAAAGATATCCGATTTAATGATTAATCGATAGAAGAATTTTCTTCTGTCTGAATGGTTTTGTCCTCGTTGAATCCTTCAACCACAACAACCATCTCTCCTTTTAATGTTCGGGTGTCTGTTAATTGAATTAATTCATGCAATGTACCTCTTAAGGTCTCTTCAAACTTTTTCGAAATCTCTCGGGATAAACTCGCTTTTCGTTCCGCTCCGAAGGCTTGCGCTAAATCGGCTAACGTTCGTCCAATTTTATGGGGAGATTCATAAAAAACCAATGTGCGCTTCTCATGCACTAAACTATCAATCTTTGATTTCCGCCCTTTTTTAACGGGTAAAAAACCAATAAAACTAAATTCATTATTGGGTAACCCCGAAACAACCAACGCGGGTACAAAGGCAGTCGCTCCGGGTAAGCATTCGATGGTAATCTGATTTTCCGCACACGATTTGGCTAATAGATAACCTGGGTCAGAAATTCCAGGAGTTCCCGCATCCGTAATGATAGAGATGGTTTGTCCTTCTTTGAGCTGACGAATAATGTCCTCTGTTGCATGGTGTTCATTGTGCATATGGTAACTACGCATCGGGGTATGAATCTCGTAATGTTTCAAAAGAATACCACTGTTTCGCGTATCTTCTGCTAGAATAACGTCCGATTCGTTTAAGACTTCCACCGCTCTAAACGTCATGTCTTTTAAATTTCCAATGGGGGTCGGAACAAAATATAGTTTTCCACTCATCCTGCAAATTTACAAAAGTAAATGGCTCACAAAATGCTCCACCTTCAATTTATAAGATATTAATGGTTTTTTCTTTAGCAAATCGTTTCACCGCTTCCCTATTCTTTTCGCTGCTGACCAAAGGTGCTAAAAGGTCTACCGCTTCTTCCTTCATCACTTTTAGTTTAATATCAATAAGAATGATATCGCTTTCATCTTCTGTTGTTATCAGTAGTGCAGCCCGTTTATCTTTTTGTTCATACATGGTTAAATGCACTAAACTCCCTTCAGAATTCATGGATAATAAATTATCGGTTGGTGATTGATTCAGTGTTTTGAATAAATCTAATTTTGCTTTTTGAAATAGATTCGACTTGTCGTTTAATTGAAATAAAGAGACCGATCGAATTTGTTTTAGCAATGGCTTTAGGTCTTGGTCCTTGTTGGCTATTTTAATCAGTGATAGCGGTAGCTTGATGGAAGTTCCCAAATTTTTATATTTATCAGAGAATTCTTCAGGTCCTATCGGTTTTTGTACGGCGCAACCAAGAAGGAGGAAGCACGAGGAGCAGAGTATTAGTAATGTCTTCATCGTTCTAAATTACTGTTTTTTTTGATTGAGTTTATCCATTCCACCAATTTTTACATCTTTCGAAATCTCAAGAATATCATCTACGGTGAAATCACCATCAATTACCATGAGCATTGATTCTGGTCCTGATATACTCATAACAATTTCTTTTGTCTTCTCTTTTTTCTCTAAAGAGACAAATGAAATTTTATTGCCATCTTCGGTCATTGAAATGAGTTCATCGTAGCCTTTTTGTTGAAGAGTGTTCATGAAATTCGAAATATCTTTTTCAAAAAAAGTATCCTTTTCGTCGTTTTGAATAATGATTTTAATACGCACTAACTTATCCGCAAACTTTTTAATCTTGGCGTATTCAGGATCGCTTGTCTTTATTGAAGAAAGCATTTTGAATAAAGAAGGATTAATTGTAATGGTTGTAAACCCTTTCTTTCCTTCATAGTTTGAAATTAGTTCATGGGTTAACGATTTTTCTTGTGCATTACTCGCTGTGTTAAGTATAAGAAAGAGAAATAAAAAGAAGTGTTGTACGATTTTCATATGTAATACTGTTATAGTTCTGTCTCTAAGATTCAGTTTATATGAAAAGGTTACAAAAAAAAACAATATCGAAAGAGATTGTTATTATTTATTGACCGAGAATTTCGCCTATTTGGTTGATATCATTATCGGATAGCTTTTCTAAGGCTTTCTCCAGATCAGTTCTAGATACGTTTAACTTCGAGTCAATAACCATTACATTTCGAAAGCCATTAAGCCCTATAATCATACTTTTTACTTGATTACCACTTTCTAATATAGAAATATTTAAGTTTTTATTGCCCGATTTTAATTTCGCCAAGTTTTCAAATCGATCGCCTTTAATCGATGATTGCAGATCCTTAATAACGCGTTGTTGTTTGTTCTCGTTGACATCGTTGACGATGAAAATTTTGGCTGATTTCAAGTACTTCAGAAATTCCATATTGCTATTGTTGGCCGCCATGTTAAGGGCGAATCCTGGCAATGGTATAACGGTAGCTTGATCCTCATATTTGTTGTAAAAGCCTTGCATGCTATTAACAGATGCGCACGATTGGAAACTTAATAATCCAATAGAAGCTAATGCGATAATTTTTTTCATGTTATGGGGTTTGCTATTGCTCACTACAAGAGTTGTTCCTAAATTGATTTTTCAATGGCCGCGTCGATTTTTTTCTTGATCTCTTCTGTACTCAGCCCTATTAATTGGTGTAATTCATCCACAGAGCCATGGGGAATAAAAGCATCGGGATATCCCAAGCATTCTATTTTTCCGCTATAGTTTATCCGGTTCATTTCTTCTAGGATCGCTGTACCAAAACCTCCATGAACAATTCCATCTTCTAAGGTGAAAATATGTTGATAACCAAAGGCTATTTCTTTGATTTTATTTTTATCCAAGGGTTTAACAAATGGAAAATCATACCAGCCAATTCTTAAATTGGGGTCTTGTTCCAGAATTGTTTGAATCTTATTCCCCAATACACCATTGGTTAAGACAGCTACTTTTCCGCCCCTGTTTTTGGTGTATGCTTTGCCAATGGGTAGTTGCTGAAAATTTGTATTCACACGAGGTTCAACAGTGCTTTTCGGAAAACGAATCGCAAATGGTTGTTGGGTGAATTGAGCGGTGTAAAGTAAATTTCTAAAATCTTCTTCATTTCTTGGTGAACTAACCACCATATTCGGAATCTGACGAAGAAACGCCAAGTCAAAATAACCGTGGTGGGTTGCTCCATCGGTGCCCACCAATCCAGCTCTGTCAATACAGAAAACAACAGGTAAATGTTGCAATGCCACATCGTGAATCACTTGGTCATAGGCCCGTTGAAGAAAGGTGGAATAAATAGTGCAGTAAGGGATAATGCCTTGAGTGGCTAACCCAGCCGAAAAGGTAACCGCATGTTGTTCCGCAATACCTACATCCAAGACACGCTCTGGAAATTGCTGTGCACAAGCCGTTAAGTTGCTTCCCGTTAACATGGCGGGGGTTAGGGCAACAATTGACGGATTATCTGTCAACAATTGAAGCATGGTTTCACTAAAGACGGTTTGAAAACTTTTAGGTGCAGTAGAGGCTTTTATTTCTCCGGTTTCTTTATTAAATAATCCGGGAGAATGCCATTTTACTTGATCTAATTCCGCTTGTTGATAGCCTTTTCCTTTGGTGGTTCGCACGCGAAGAATTTTAGGCCCAGCAATGGCCTTTGATCGATCAAAAGCATCAAATAATTCGTCGAAATTATGCCCATCGATACTCCCTAAAAAACACAGACCTAAATCGGTGAATAGATTATCTTCCTGGTAGTCCAACGTCTTCAAATGCTGCTTTAAACCTCCAATCGATGGGTCAATGCCTATGGCATTGTCATTTAAAATAACCAATACATTTAAATCGGTTGCCCCCAGATGGTTTAAGGCTTCAAAGCTCATGCCCGATGCAATCGATGCATCACCAATAACAGCGATATGATTTCTTTCAATCTTCTTTATTCGGTCCGCTGCAGCCATCCCAACGATAGCCGATATCGACGTCGATGAATGACCCGTACCAAAAATATCAAACTCGCTTTCATCTCTACTGGGAAATCCGGCTAGCCCATTTAATTGGCGTAAACTATGAAACACACCAGCCCTTTCCGTCAATAATTTATGCGGATAACATTGGTGACCTACATCCCATATCAACAGATCCTCAGGGGTCTGAAAATAATAATGCAAGGCAATTGTTAATTCGACTACGCCCAAGCTTGCGCCCAGGTGTCCCGGCTTCACACTTAGCGTATCCAATATAAATTCCCTCATTTCAAATGCCAGCTGAGGAAGGGCTGTGCGGCTCAATCGTCTAAGTTCCTTAGGGTGATTGATTTTAGGCAGTATTACATTCATTATTGTTCTACAAAATTACATTTTTTTAAGGAATAAGCCGTATCTTTACCGGTTACAAAATAAGATAGAATATGTTCCAAATCGGAAAAACCCTTGTATCAGAAGAACTCCTTCAGCAAGATTTTGTTTGTAACCTGAATAAATGTAAAGGTATATGTTGTGTGGAAGGTGATTCAGGCGCCCCGTTAAACGATGACGAACTCACTATTTTAGATGATATCTACCTCGATGTAAAACCTTACTTACGACCAGAAGGCATCGCTGTAATCGAAAAAGAAGGTAAATACACCATGGACTCGGACGGTGAATGGGTAACGCCCTTGGTCAATAACCAAGAATGTGCTTATTTAGTCTTCGAAGAAAATGGCTTCTCTAAATGTGGCATTGAAAAAGCCCACGAAGACGGTATCATCGATTATAAAAAACCTATTTCTTGCCATTTGTACCCTGTACGTGTTAAGGAATATTCAAATTTTACCGCCGTCAACTACGATGTGTGGGATATTTGCTCAGATGCTTGTACCTTAGGAAAAGAATTAAAAGTGAATGTAGCCACTTTTGCCAAAGATTCCTTGGTGAGAAAATTCGGTCAAGAATGGTACAATGAACTGATGGAAATTCAAGAAGTGTTAAACCAAGAAAAAAAATAAAACTCTATGTCAATAACAAGAGCAAGAAGATCAACTGACGCAATCGAAAGACTATATATTTCAATGAGACACCTTTTCCATAGAGGCGTTTATCGCCCATCTGGAAGCCCAGGGAAAATCTTAAGAAATCTTTTGTTTGAGTTAGAACCCGAAATTTACGGTTCAATGACCGATCCCAACAAAGTTGAACTGAACGGTTTAATGTATGTACTCGATCGTTTACCAGACGGTATCGTTGAAACGCCTTTTATTTGCTTTACGTCAGATGAAGGCTATGATCGCTCTATTTTTACCCCGATTATTCCTTCAAAACGCCGACGTTTTTGTTACCGGATTGATGAGAATCAAATGAATATTGAAATCTCTCGTGGTCGTTCAGAAATCTATGATATTTTAACCCACTTAACGTTCTTATTCAACGAAGCCGATAAAATTAGAAACCGTGCCTACGATAACCAAACTCTAACCAAAAACAGAACTTGGGAAGTTATAGAAGAGATCGTTTTAGCCAATAAAGAACTTACCCGTAAAGAACGTGAAGTAGCTATTATGCACTTGGCGACTATTTTAGGGCGAACATTTGAAGAAACACAAACCCTTCACGAGTACTTTAGTACGCCCGATGATAAGGATAAATTCTTCAAAACGATCTATTGGATGGGGTATACCAGCCAACAAGATAAAATTGGAACCAAAAAACGTGAAATAACCTTTACTTCAACACTTAGAGAGACCATAGGTCACCATATGATTGGCGAGAAATGGGCCAATGCCATTAAAGAAGTTCTAGCAGAGAATAATTTACAAGAGAAAAACATTCACATTATTAGTGCTAATATGCACTCGGTGTCGAATATGTTATTTGCTCATGACGCTCTAAAGAAAAAATACAAAGACGATAGCGTTGCTATTTACGAAGACCTAAGTGCAGCCAACAATAAAGTAATGCGCGAGCAATTACACGAGTTTGCTCAAGCCAATGGGTTAGTTTATATCAAAGATAAATCGGGTACCAACATCAATGTTCAAGTAATCGATTTAGGAAAAGCCGATCTTACAAACTCGGCCTTTGCCTACGCCAAAGACAAACAAAACGATGTGATTATCGTGATGGATTATGCTTTTGGTGAACAAGCCTTCGAAGCCATGGACGAATTACTTAAACCCTACAAAGCAGGTGATGACTCATTCAAAATGAATGTAAAATCAGTTTCTATTATGGGGAAAGCAGGTATCCTAGAAGGTGTTAAAGGCGATATCATGATCGCAACTGCTCACGTGTTCGAAGGAACAACCGATAACTATTATTTCCACAACGAATTATCGGCCGAAGACTTTAAAGACTCAGGTCTTGGTGTTTATGAAGGACCTATGATTTCTGTTTTGGGAACTTCATTGCAAAATAAAGATGTGTTAGAGTATTTCAAAAACTCATCTTTCCAAGCCATTGGTTTAGAAATGGAAGGAGTGCATTACCACAAAGCCATTCAGGTAGCCTCTAAAATTAGACACCATATAGACAACGACGTTAAGGTTATGTATGCGTATTACGCCTCAGATAACCCCTTAGAAACAGGAAGCACATTAGCTTCAGGTGGTTTAGGGTTAACAGGTGTAAAACCAACTTATCTGATCACTCAGAAAATTATTGAAAAGATCATTAAATAATCAATGAAAAATTTTTCCATCTTAGGATTGGGGCACATCGGAAGAGTCCACCAACAAGCAATTTTAGATGCACCCAATGCCCAACTAATTTCGGTGATTGATTACAATCTGCCAGAAGATATTTCGGTTAAAGCCTATAATACCCTAGAAAGCTTTCTTACCGAAGATCAAGAAACCGATGTTGTTGTTATAGCAACACCTAACGGTCTCCATAGAGAGCACGCTATACGTTGCCTGAAAGGCGGAAAAAATATACTGATCGAAAAACCGTTGGCGCTTTCGTTTGAAGATGCCAAAGAAATTCTAGCAGTAGCCCATCAGAAAGGCTTACGCGTATTTTCATCTATGCAACTACGTTTTTCGCCTGTTGTACAATATGTGAAGAATTTGCTCGAGAATAATTCGCTAGGTAAAGTCTATATGATCAATATTCAATGCTATTGGAACCGCAATCGTAACTATTACAAATTAAGAGATTGGCATGGTAAAGACGATATGGATGGTGGCGTATTATTTACGCAATTCTCCCATTTTATAGATATCTTAAACTTTTGGTTTAACGACGTACAGTGTACAGAATCCAATAGTCGAAACTTTACACATAACGATATTACCGAGTTTGATGATAGTGGTATCGTTAATTTTTTAGCCAACGAAGCTGTCGGTCATATGGTTTATACCACTTCGACTTTTAATAAAAATTTCGAGAGTAGTATAACACTGATTGCTGAAAAAGGAACCGTAAAAATTGGCGATCAGTACTTAAATCAAATGCTTTACTGCGACGTAAAGAATGTATGTTGCTCAAACAACATCTCAACAGAACAAAAAAACTTTCATCCCAATGCCATTGAAGAAATTTCAGACGCCTTGTTAAGAAAAAACCCTTCTGTTTTAGATGGACACCATGCACTAAATCTCGTTAAATTTATCGTCGATGCCAACGCTATGGCAAAGGCCAATAAAGAACTCAACGCAATCGAAATCCAATAAACGAGTTAAAAATACCTCAAAAGGCTGTTTCTATACGGAAACAGCCTTTTTTTATGTCGTTTTGTATGCTTATTTATGATTTGGGCGGCCGCTACGCGCCGGGCTTTCCACTCCCAATCTTTGCAACAAGCAGCGAAAGGGTTTTATGAAAATTCAGCATGTGTTGCAAAGGATTTCCGCTTCAATCCCTGCCGCAAAACGCTTCGCTTGGAAATTACATAATAGATATGAGATAATAGATAGTAGATAATAGATATGAGACGTTAGATATGGGATAATAGATATGAGATAGTAGACGTTATATTTTAGTATCTAACTACTAAAATCTAACTACTAACATCTAACTACTAGAATCTAACTACTAACATCTAACTACTAGAATCTAACTACTAACATCTAACTACTAGAATCTAACTACTAACATCTAACGTCTAAATTTCAATTGGTAAATAATATCCTCTAACCCATTTATTTTTATTTCGTAGACGGTCGCCAATTGATCGCCTAATTTCCCTTTGGGAAAGCCATCCTTTCGCATAAACCACTCCAAATAAGAAATTGGTAAATCGCATAGCAATTGCCCTTGGTATTTACCAAAAGGCATACGCTGGGTAACGATTTCTTGGAGTATCTCCGGTTTTAATCCGTCCATTATTTCGTTGTTTCGCCTTTATACGTCATCATACCGTCTTTAAAGTTTACCGCATCTTTAAAGCCCGCAGAACGCATTTTTTCAGTCGCATTCAAAGCGCGAACACCCGAACGACAATAGATAAAATACGTTTTATTCTTATCCAGCGCCTCTAGTTTAGATTCAAAATCGTCAGCTTTTACATCGATATTAACGGCTCCATCGATATGGCCTTCAGCGAATTCTTCTGGCGTACGAACATCCAGTAAAACAACCGACTTATTCTTTAAGTTCAGTTGATGCACGTGGTTAAGACTACTCGATATAGACGCTTTTTCAACCGCTTTTATAGGCGTTTCTGTAGCACAGCTTCCGAAAGTTAGTAAAGCACTAACCCCTAATAGTATAAAAAGTTTATTTCCCATTGTATTGATTCATCGCGTTATTTAATCCTTGAAAGATAAACGATAAAGCGGCTTCTGCCGAATGATTCAGTCGATCTTTTAAAACAGCTTCCTCTTCAGGAGTCCAATTTCCTAAAACATAATCTATTTGTTGTCCTTTTAGGAATTCATTACTAACACCAAAGCGCAAACGAGGGTAGGCCTGGCTATTGAGTTTGGCTTGTATATCTTTCAACCCATTATGTCCACCATCGCTTCCTTTGGCCCGAATGCGTATAACGCCAAAAGGAAGGTTGAGGTCATCGGTAATGACAAAAATATTGTTTATATCAATGTTTTCCTTTTTCATCCAGAACTTAACTGCGTCGCCGCTTAAGTTCATATAGGTGTTTGGTTTTAGTAAGGTAACAGGACGAGATTTGTATTTAAATTGAGCTACTTCGCCAAAGTTAGACGCCTTAAATTGGGCGTTTACTTTTTCTGCAATTTTCTCCACTACTTTAAAACCAATGTTATGTCGTGTGTTTTCGTATTGAGAACCAATATTTCCCAAGCCGATAATCAGGTATTTTTGCATGCTACAAAGGTAAGTTAAATAATATTTTTAAGAAAAATATCAGACGACAATCTCTTTTTTAAAAGCCTTTATGTGGCCCTATGCATGAATAGGTTAATTTGATCTATTTAACGTCTGTTAAAGCCATTTTTACTGCCAAATAGCTCAAGACGCTTCCCATTAACCATTTCTGAATTTTAACCCAAAACGGATTTTTATGAAAAAACTCGGTAATTACAGCTGCAGAAATAACAATACTTCCATTTATACAACAACTAATAAGTATTTGTATTACACCCAGTTCTAAACTTTGCGCAAAAATTGAACCATATTCGGGTTTTATAAATTGAGGAAAGAATGATAGAAAGAAAAACGCCACTTTCGGATTCAATACATTTGTTAAAAAACCAATTGAAAAGAGTTTACGAGGAGAATCTGAAGGCAGACTTGCATCGGTCTCAAAGATGTTTTTACCATTTGGACGTAAGGCCTGATAGGCTAAATAGAGCAAGTAGATCGTTCCAACGGCTTTTAAAATGCTATAAGCAAAGGGAACAGCAAAAAGTAAAGCGGTAAGTCCAAATGAAACTAAAAGAATATGAAAAAAGAAACCAACCAACACACCAGACAATGAAATTAGGCCTGCCGTTTTACCCTGAGAGAGAGTTCTTGATATCACATATAGCATATTGGGACCAGGACTAATTACAAGCAAAAAGGCCGCTGCTGCAAAAAGTAATAGATCATTAATTGGAATCATAAGTGTGCAAGATTAGTTGGAGTTAAACGAGACAAATATAAATAGATTAACTATTGGTATGTCTTATTTTTTGATCTATTTAAACGTATGTTTTGGAGAAGTTTCGAATCCTTCAATTACTCGAAAAAGAAGATTTTACAATCATTTTTTTATGGTTTTTTAAATGGTATTAATTAATCTACTAACTTTGTAGAGTTTTAAAAAAATAAACTTTAAATGAAAATATACAGCTTTATACTAACCATGTTTCTTTCGTTGAATGTATTCGCTCAGAAGATTCCAGTGGAAATGAAAACCGAGTTTACCAAAATTGCTTTAGCACAAACCATTCAAAATAAAGAAGGGCAACAAATTCCTATTCAACAAATTTTAAACGATTTAAAGGGAAATGTCGTGGTCTTGGATTTATGGGCTACTTGGTGTCCTGATTGTATTACTGGTTTTCCTGCATTAAACGCCTTGCAAGAAAAAAATCCGACGGTTAAGTTTCTCTTCTTTTCCTTGGATAGAAATAAGGAGAGTTGGTTGAAAGGTTTAGATAAATACCCGTTGAAAGGTGATCATTATTGGTTTAATACCGGTTGGAAAAATGATTTTAATACGATGATTGAATTAAACTGGATTCCTCGTTATTTGATTATTGATCAAGTAGGGAATATAGCTAACTACTACAGTGTGAGTACGGAAGATGCAGCTGTTCAATCGACTATTGACCGTTTGATGAAGAAATAGGTTTCATTCTTTTATCGGTAGGTATTTATTTTTAATTCTTATAAGCTTCCCCATGAATATGTTCGCCAAAGAACATATTCATGGGGAAGCGTTGCGACAAGGATAGAAGCGGCATCCTCTGCTGCTTTTTCCGAAAGTTGATCTGGAGTTCATTTTTCAAGCAGCAGAGATAGAGCGTATAGCCTGGCCCGTAGGGGGCGCCCAAAAGAACTTTAACGAAAGGTTTAAAAAAGATGATCGTTGTTTGTTAGGTTGTTTTAAATTATTAAAATAGGGGGATTGGTACGATTTTAGCCAATTATAGAAATGGTATTTCTTTAGATGCTATGAATAGATTGGTGGAGTTTGATGGAAAGAAAAACAAATAATCAATAAAGGTAAAGGATTTATAATTATATGGGCTTTAAGAATCAATGTGTTAAGAATTATTCAAATTTTTCAAAGAACGTTTTTTGTATGAAACTTTTGGTTAATATTGCAAAGATTTTAATACCCTTATAAAATATATGAAAATATGCTTCGTAATGTATCCTTGGGACAAAGTTGAACCAAGTAAAGATACCACTATGCGAATTATTAAAGAGTGCGTTGATCGCGGCTTTGAAGTTTCTTACTTAACAACGAAAGATATTTCGATTAGTAAAGGAAAGGTTGTTGGTAACTGTCGAAAGATGATTACAACACAAACGGATGATTGTGTAGAATTCTACCATACCATGAAGTTTGAGCAATCGGTAAGAGATATAACCGAATTTGACATGGTTTTTATGCGAGCTGATCCGCCGATTGATCCGCTTTTATTGAATATGTTAGAATTAATCGAGGATAAAGTATTTTTTGTCAATCGAATTTCTGGATTAAGAAAAGCAAACAATAAAATATATGCTGCATCTTTTGATGATGGCTTAGAAACAATTGTACCCCAAACTTTAATTACGCGTGATATCGATTTGATTCGCACGTTTGTAGAGGAGAATAATTTTGATAAATTTATCGTTAAACCTCTAGATGGTATGGGCGGTAAAGGTGTTGTGTTGTTCGAGAAAAATACCATTGGGAACTTGGCTTCTATTTGTGATTTTTATATCAACCATTCCGGGAAAGCCCAGCCTATTATTTGTCAGAACTATATAGAAGGTGCTGAAAAAGGTGATGTTCGTGTCATTGTCATTAATGGTGAACCCATTGGTGCGATTATGCGCGTGCCAGCCGATGGCGATCATCGTTCAAATATTTCGGCGGGAGGTTCAGCTATTCGCCATGATTTAACGCCGCATGAAATTGAATTATGCCGAAGCATGGGCAAACAATTGCTCGATGATGGGATTTATTTCTGTGGTGTGGATTTAATTAATGGAAAAATGGTGGAATTAAACATCGTTAGCCCAGGGGGAATTGTTCCTCATAATAATGTAAACAACAATCTAGAAATTCAGAAACAAATTATTTCGATGCTTCTAGAAAAATATAAAGAATTTAAAAAATGAAATCATTAAGTATCCAACAAATACTCGACAATATTGAAAACGAAATTGTATTTGAAGCATACTCTGAAGACCAATCTTTTCAAATAAAAATTGACGAATATATTCCGTATGTCTGTGCGGCTATTCACGATGGTGGACAAATGCGCGATGACATTTTAGAGAAGTGCCTTTTGTCGAATTATGAACGTTGGTATGAAGAGGATCCGCATACAGCAGAATTTGTGGGTACTTTTCCGATTCTCATTCAAGGGTGTGACTCGAGGTTTGAATATGATTTAAACCGAGGCCCTGAAACCGCTGTCTATGAAGAGGCTTGGGGAAAGAAGTGTTGGAAAACACCGCTTACCGAATCGCAAAAACAGAAGAGTTTAGCGAAGCATCAAGCGTTTTATGAAGTGGTGGAAGCTTTAATTACGAAACTGGAATCGAAGTTTAAGTCGTGTATCGTTTATGATATTCATTCCTACAACTGGAAACGTTGGGACAGACCAGTTCCCGTATTCAATATTGGGACAGAACCCATTGATAAAGATAAATACGGGGATTATATAGAGTCTTGGCGCGATGAGTTGTCGCAAATTGAATTGGGCGATATTCATAACTTAACGGCTGTAAACGATGTGTTTTTTGGACGGGGTTATTTATTGCAGTTTATTACCAATCGGTTTAAAAATACCTTGGTTTTGGCCACAGAAGTATCGAAAATTTTCTGTGATGAATTAACCGGCGAATCGTTTCCCGAGGTGATAAATCAAATTAAGGAAGGTTTTAAAACGGCCATTCTTAATCATGCTTTTGAGTTTATTAAAAACGAAACGACTTACCAAGTGGTTACGCAAGTGAATATATTGCACAACGAGTTAGAGTCGGATCTGATAAAAATTGATAAGCAGCTGTATAACTTGGTAAAGGATTTTGAGTTATTGAGCGTGATTAATCCCATGAACTTAGAGCTTGAAAAAAAGAAGTTTATCGCTTCGAAATATGTTTACGAACCTCAGTTTAAGTATAATCCCCTAAATATTGATCCGTTTGAGTTTAAGCGCAAACTATCGAATATTAAGGTGGAACGGATTACCGATGTTAGTATTCAGAATATGTATGTAGATACCATTAATTCGTATTTTGATAAGGTGGATCTACTGGCTAATTTAGGAACCGATAAATTCTTGTATAACTCGTTGCGCTATTTTGGCGAACCGAATAAGAAGGATGTTGATAATGCAAACTTTGTTCTGTATTGCCCTGAATTCCGTATGGAAAAACAAGGGGAGTATTCGGAAGAAGAAGTGGTGGAATTGTTTAGAAAGGCCACCGATGATTACGGTTTTCAGTTTGATATTGAGGTATCCGATCAAATCGCTTCAAAAGCATTGGTGATCAACAGTAAAAAGAAAGTCGTTATTAAAAAAGGTGTTCGTTTTGATAAACGATTCACCAATGGTTTGTTAGAGCACGAAATCGGTGTGCATATGGTGACTACGATGAATGCCATTGAACAGCCTTTAAAAATCTTTAGTATTGGTTTACCCGTGAATACATTAACCCAAGAGGGATTGGCTATTTTAAGTGAGTATTATTCCGATTCGATTAATCATAACCGATTAAGAGAACTGGGATTACGTGTCTTAGCGGTTGATATGTTGACCAATGGAAAAACGTTTAACGAAACATTTATGGTTCTTCTTGAACAGTATAAAATGTTACCGGAAGATGCTTTTTATTTAACAACAAGAGTTTACCGTGGTGGTGGATTTACCAAAGATGCTTTGTATTTAAAAGGGCTGAAAACCATTTTAAATTATTTAGATCAAGGCAAGTCTTTGGATAATTTATTGATTGGAAAAACATCTGTGGCTTATATTGATACTATTGATGAATTGGTAGAGCGTGAGATGATTAATCCGCCGATGTATTATACCAAAATCTTTAAGAAACATGCTGAAAATCCAGAGATTAATCCGATTCTTCAGTATATTTTTAAAGGCTTAAAAGATTAACAGATAAAGCGTCGATTTAGACCCTTTTAAAAAATAGAAACACCTCTCTTAGGGGTGTTTTTTTTATTGAATTAATTCAACATTCACAAAGGTGGTTTGCCCCACTTTAATCGTCGATAAAACCGTCTTTGGGTTATACGTAATCCAAAGCTTGTCGGTCATCTTTTTTCCATTTAGATAAAGGGGTTGCTCTTTGGTAATGCCCATGAGTTGATTGACCTGTTTAGTTGATAGTAATTTAAATGAAGGTGAATTTTCAATGGTGATATTCACAATGCCACCTAAGTTTTCACCATAATGTTCAGCAGCGTCACTTTTTAGAACGTTAATGGTTTTTATACGGTCTGTGTCTAAGTTAAGTCGGTCTTGACCCGTTAACAAAATAGAATCATTGATCAGTGTCACGTAATGTTTTTTTATGCTTTTTGTGTTTTGCGCAACAACAGAATGTGTATAACATAAAAAACCTAGAATTAAAAAGGGATAGATTAGTCTCATAAAGTTCATTAAACAATTTACATGCCTATTATTATCCGTGATGAAGGAATAAGGGAGGTGTTTCGTTAAGGTTCATCAGGGCATTGATGCGTTTAACATGGGTATAGTGCTTTAAATCATCTTTTTTAATTTTACGCTCAATAATTTGCCCTGTTGATAACAGGTAAGAGCGCATGGTTCCTTTGAGTAAATAAGTGGTTGGAGTAACCCAGTTTAAACCGTCGTAAAACACCAAGTTCGCTATGGTTGAGTCGGTTATGTGGTCGTTTTTAACCAAGATTAAATCATCTGTTTTATACTTATTAACAAGTGTTGATAAGTAGGTTCTATCGGTTGATTTATGAGCGTAACAAAAAGAAGGGTCTATATCGACCAACACAAAGGTATTGAATGGTTTTGGTTGATAGTGTTCAACTATAATTTCTGTGATTTTTTCACCGTAAACGACCCTTACTTTGTGTTTCTCATGGTTAACGGATAGGGGAACTTGGAGTGCCGTAGCTAAACAAATGGGTTCGGCATCAGGAAAAAACTGTTGGTGGGTTTCGTTTAGCCGTTGCTGATGAAACGAAAGGTTTCTCAGCGAATGATTAAGGCAACAAATGCTTTCAATAAATAGGGACATAGACTTTTTGTATCATTTCAAGGTATTCATCGTTGCATTGGCTTTTGGCTGTAATACCACCACCGCTTTTGAAGTACATTTGCTGGTCTTCATTTTCTATAAATCTAATCATCACCGCTGAATCAAGATTCTTTCCATCGAATACCCCAAAGACACCCGTATAGAAATTGCGTTGGTAAGATTCGGCTTCTTGAATAATTTCAAGGGTCTTCTTTTTGGGTGCACCACAGATGGAGCCCGCAGGTAAGAGCTGATTAAAAATATCGCCTAGCTGTTGGTTGTAGTGCGGCCTTAAAGAACCCTGTATCTCTGAACTTACTTGCAATAACGTTTGGTCGTTGGTTCTTACTTCTTCGATATAGCGGTAGTTGGTCACTTTTACATGGGTGGCCACTAAACTTAAGTCGTTTCTTAGTAAATCGACAATTGTAGCGTGTTCAGCCGTTTCTTTTTCGTCGTTTAAAATTGTTTCCGCAGCATTTGGTGTCGCCGCATCAATTGTTCCTTTCATGGGGTTTGTTGAAATAATTCCATTGGTTATTTTAACAAATCGTTCCGGTGAAAAACACACAAAATCATTTTTGTAGACGAGTTTATATTTTGCCTGAGCGTAAGTATAGATATCGTGTAATGTCAGGTTAGTGTCAATGGCAGTTTTACATGTAAGATTAGTGAGGTAGGAGTTGCCTAAACGTAGATGCTTATGAACAATAGCGAATTGTTGTTCATAAGTGGCTCGGTCAATAGGCATTTTTTTCCAATGAAATATAGGTGGATGAGTGATAACCTCTCGTTGATCGATTGAAAATTGAATCGAAGGATCCAAGGCATCAAGCGGAATAACTTCGCCTTGTTCTTTGAGGAAATCGATCATAAAAAAAAAGGGAACGTTTAACGCTCCCAATTCATTCATTTTATCAAAAATTGAATGTGTTGTTAACATGCTATAAAAATACTATAATTCTTGGTTTGTACCAATGCCATCAATCGCAGAATTCTTGGTTAATATAAAATCTTTTAAAAAGGAGTAAATCATTAGATAACCGAAAGGAATTGTTGCAAGTAGGCCTACATAGCAGATAATAGCGCCTAAAGAGGAAATAATACTGCATATGATGACAAATAATGCCAAATACAATACGTTTGTTTTAGCGACTTTAATGGAAATCTTCAGGGCTTCTATCGCTTTATAATTCCCATAATGTATAAGGTAAGGTACTAAAAAGAATAGAACTTGTAAAAGAACACTACCGATCAATAGATATGGGAAAAGAAGAAAAAAGGACCCTGCAAAGAGCGTAGAAAGAGCTTCAGCCGTCGCCTCGTTATTCATGGTTTCGGTAAATAACCCAGCCGTTATAGCCCATATAATAAGGGGGATAAACAAAATGAACGAACACAAGAGCAAGACGAGCATAAAGATAAAGTATTGGTCGTAGTTTTTCATGCCTCCGAAGAAATCGTTGAAACGAACTTCTTCTTTGTTTTCAATTTTTTCAGCTACTACAAAATAGCCCATAATGAGGGGATATGTTAATAAATAAGGGCCTATAAGTGTAATGGAAGATAGGCCTAAGATAAATACCAAGGCTAAGGTGTATAACACAAAATTCATCCATTGTTGTGTAAATATTTGATACGCATCTGAAAGATAATCCCCTATCCTAAATTTAAATTTTTGCGCTGAAACTTGTTCCAGTTTTTGGTAGTCTAAAGTTTTCATAAAATTGAGTTTTTAATTGAGTTTGTATCATTGTAAATTATTTATTTAAGTGTATGTAGATGGATTGTTTTTCTCCAAAATAAGAAAGGGCTTTTAAGGCAATATACAGATAATGAGGTTATTAAAAAACAAATAAAGGTTGTTTTTTAGTGTTTGAATAAAAAAAGGGAACGCATTGCGTTCCCTTTCGATCCGTTAAAAAAACAGGATTAATCTGTATTATTTAGTATGATAATTCATCTGTGCCAATAGTATCCAACTCTGTTTTAGTATCTAAAAGGAGGTCGTCTACCATTGAATAAATCATTAGATAGGCGATTGGAATAGTGACGAGTAAACCCACGTAACAAGCAACGACACCTAAGCTAGAAATAAAGCTATTGACCACGATGAACAATAAGATGTACCAGAAGTTTTTCTTCCCGATTTGGATGGATAGCTTAAAGGCTTCAATAGCCGATAGATTTCCATAATGAATTAAGAAAGGGGTAAGAAATGTAAATACTTGTATTGCGATACTCCCCAATATAAAGAAGGGAATTAGTATAAGAATTGAACTTGCGAAGAGTGCTCCAGCACCTTCTGATATATCGCCTGATAGCGTATTACTAAAAACACCTAAACTGATAGCCCAGACGATGAATGGAATAATTAGGAGTAATGAACACAGGGCTTGAATAAGCATAAACACAAAATATTGTCCATAATTTTTCATGCCACCGAAAAAGTCATTGAAAGACACTTGTTCGTTGTTTTCAATTTTTTCAGCCACTACAAAATAGCCCATTATCAATGGATACATCAGTAGATAAGGACCAATGATGGTTATCATAGAGAAGATTAAGATACCGATCATAACAAAGGAGTAAAAAACGAAGTTCACCCATTCTTTGGAAAAGATTTGATACGCACGATTGATATAATCGCCAATATTGAAATTAAATTTCTGTTGAGAAGCTCGTTCCAGCTTTTGATAGTCTAAAGTTTTCATAAATTAGAAGTTTGCGCTGAAATTAGCGTAATTTTGTAAGATAATTATTGTTTTAAATAAATTTTTTCCATGAATTCAGAAGAATTACTAGCCTTAGTAAAAAAAAGGCGATCGGTTTTCCCTGCTCAGTATGCAAAAGGTGAGGTTACCCGAGAGGAGTTAGCGCAAGTTTTTGAAGCAGCCAATTGGGCACCTACGCACAAGAAGACAGAGCCTTGGCGTTTTGTTGTTATTGAAGGACCCGCAAAAGACCGTTTTCGTGAATTTATTAAACGCGTTTATGTGCAATCGACTCCACCAGAGCAATTAAGTGATCGTAAGATCAATGCCATGATGGAAAAGTGCGATAAATCGGATAAAATAGTACTGATTAACTTATTAGATACTTATAAAGTTCCTGAATGGGAAGAATTAGCTGCGACAGCTATGGCTGTTCAGAATATGTGGTTAATGTGTACGGCACTGAATATTGGAGGGTATTGGTCTTCACCATTAAATATCATTTCAAATATGGATGAGTTTACGCCTATGGAAGAAGGTGAGAAATGTGTGGGTATTTTTTATATGGGTAAAATAGATACTCCCCTAATGGAAGGCGCCCGTAAGCCTGTTCAAGAAAAAATTCGTTACATCGATTTATAATAAAAGCTTCCAATCGGAAGCTTTTTAAAAAGGGATATTTTTTTTCATCGATAGCATATAACCTAAATGCATAGCTTCATGAATGTTATTATACACGATAGCATCTTCAATTGAATTTAATTTTATACCTAGGTTAGTGTTGTAAGCACGATAATAGGCTAATTTTTCCGCACGATAATCTTTATGTAACTGCATGGGTGTAGAGACTAACATTTCGATAAGCTCTTTTACCTCTTCTTCTGTTACATGATCTAATCCTATGGTTCCTTTTTTGTACTTTTGTATAAATTTAATGTCCACTAACATTCGATTGTCGGTTAAATAGTAATGAATTAGTTGTTGTGTAGCTAAAACATGAGCTGCATTCCAAAATAAATTATTTTTATAGCCAACAGGGATGTAGATTAGTTGTTCAAGAGAATGTTGAGAAATTTCATCAATTATCTGCTTTCTAAGTGTGTTTAGATAGATAATCTGCTCTTCCATATATTCGGTTTGAACGATAAATATACAGCAAAAATAAGTGGATTATTAAAATTATGTATAAAAGAATTTAAATCATCAGACTATATTTCTGAAAGTTCTTAATTCTTAATAATTTTGTAGAATATAACGAATTGAAAAATGGCATATACAAGAGATCAAATATATGAAGTATTAGAGGAATTAGGTATCCGAAACTGGATGCGTAATGCTCAAGTGATGGGAGACGATATTATTTTAGATATTGTTTCACCTTCCCCAGCAATGCACGAAAGAAAGCGATTGGAAGTGGCTTTAAAAAATGCTTTTGCTGAAAATTTACCCGGTTCAAATTTAAAATTAACAATTTCTGTTGATGCACCAGAACCTAAACAAGAAATAAAAGGTTCTGAATTGCCAGGGGTCAAAAATATTATTGCGGTTGCTTCAGGAAAAGGAGGAGTAGGGAAATCTACCGTAACATCCAATTTAGCCGTTAGTCTTTCACAAATGGGCTTTAAAGTTGGGATATTAGATGCCGATATTTATGGACCATCGATGCCGATTATGTTCGACTGTGAAGACGGAAAACCTTACTCGGTTGAAGTAAACGGGAAAACAAAGATTAAACCGGTGGAAAGTTATGGAATTAAAATCTTATCGATTGGTTTCTTTGCGGATACAGACCAAGCCATTGTATGGCGTGGACCTATGGCTGCTAAGGCCTTGAACCAAATGACACGTGATGCGTATTGGGGCGATTTAGATTTTCTATTAATCGATTTACCTCCAGGAACAGGAGATATTCATCTATCAATTGTACAACAAGTGCCAATCACAGGTGCTGTCGTTGTTTCTACTCCCCAGACCATTGCTTTAGCTGATGCGCGTAAAGGGGTGGGAATGTTCCAAATGGAAGCAATTAATGTTCCTGTATTAGGAATTGTTGAAAATATGGCTTACTTTTCACCTGCTGAATTGCCCAATAATAAATACTATATTTTTGGACAAAATGGGGCTAGAAATTTAGCTGAACAAATTGGTGTCCCTTTCTTAGGAGAAGTTCCTATTGTTCAGTCGATTAGAGAAGCTGCTGATATTGGTCGTCCTGCTGCTATGCAAGAAGATTCTGTGGTAGCAAATATTTATAAAGAAATTGCTAAAAACGTTGTTCAAAGCCTTGTGGAAAGAAATACGACCTTGCCTCCTACAGAAGCTGTTCGTATTACAACCATGGCTGGATGTTCAGCAAAATAACATAATAACAATCCAATGACACAAGAAGAAAAATTTTCAGAAGTACAAAAAGCATTAGCTGAAATTCGTCCGTTTTTAAATTCGGATGGTGGCGATATCGAATTAATTTCGGTTGTAGAAAATGTGGTGAAGGTCAGATTGACAGGTGCTTGTGTAGCTTGTTCTGTGAATCAAATGACCTTAAAATCTGGGGTTGAAATGACCATCAAGAAATATGTTCCTGAAATTTTAAGTGTAGTGAATGTTTCTGAATTAGAAGATTCTACTGAAGCAGATTATATTCCTAGTCTTGATCCCGACGATATTGTTGAAAGATAATTTCAACTTTCCCATAATTGAATAAATTTAAACTCGTTCTTATTGTAAAATCCAGTAGGAACGGGTTTTTTTATTTTTGGCAAACAATTTGAATTTAAAATCTATATGAAGAAAATCATTTTATTTTTCAGCATACTACTTGTTAGTAATGCTAATGCGCAGAAAGCCAATTACCAAGCCGGAGAATATTTAAAGTACCGTATTCATTATGGTGGTTTGAACGCAGGTTTTGCAACGATTCAAGTGAAAAATGTTAAATTAAATGGACAAGATCACTTCCATGTTGTTGGAGAGGGGAGCTCAAGTGGTGCTGTTCGGGCTTTTTTTAAAGTCGATGATCGCTATGAAACCTATATAAAAAAATCGGATAGTTTTCCTTCAAAATTTGTGAGGAATGTTTCTGAGGGGGGGTATAAACGCCACGAAGAATATACCTACGATCGAAGTAAGGGGACTATTTTCGTTAATGATATTAAAGCTGGCTCTAAAAAAACGGTTTCAGTTAATATAAGTATTCAGGATATTTTATCCGCTTTCTATAGTATGAGAAATGCAGATCATGCCAAATTGAAAACGGGTGATTTTTTAAGTGAAAATGTATTTATAGTAGATGAGGTATATGCTTTTAAACTTAAAGTACTAGGTAGAGAAATGAAAAAAACAAAGTATGGAACGGTGAATACTATTAAAATTCAACCTTTTGTACAGTCAGGACGTGTGTTTAAAGCTTCAGAAAGTGTAACGATGTGGGTAACAGATGATGATAATCTAATGCCTGTTCAAATTAAGGCAGGCTTAATGGTGGGGTCTTTAAAAGCCGATATTTATGATTATAGAAACCTTAAATCCCCAATTAAATTCAGTAAATAATTTTTACGAACTTAGATAGTCTAGGAATAAAGCGCTATCAATTTCTTCAGCCCCTAGACTAGCTAAATGTTCACTGTAAACCTGGCAATCGATCAACGTATATTTTTTATGGTATTTTGCAACGAACTGAATAAATCCAGCTTTCGATGCATTGCTCACTTTGGCAAACATACTTTCTCCACAGAATATATTACCCGATTCTACCCCATAGAAACCACCAACGAGTTCACCATCTTTCCAAACTTCAATACTTTTTGCATGCCCTAATTCGTGTAGTTGGCAATACGCTTCAATCATATCATTCGTTATCCAAGTTCCATCTTGCCCTTTGCGGTAAGCTGCAGAGCAATTGGTAATCACTTCTCGAAATGCCTTATTTTCTGAATAGGTAAACTCTTCGTCTCTGAATACTTTTTTCATCGATTTGGAAACATTTAACTTTTCTGGAAATAATACGAAGCGTTCTAAAGGAAACCACCACAAAATGGGATCATCTTCATTGAACCAAGGGAATATTCCCTTCTTGTAAGCTAATAATAGGCGTTCAGGAGATAGATCTCCTCCAATAGCAATAATACCATCCTCGGTAACTTCCTCGTGTGCTGGGAAGATTAAATCGTGACTAAGCCAATACATTGATTGAATTTATTTTGAGTAAATCGTTTTTTAAGTAAAAAAACGTGCTCTTGCGAACACGTTTTAAAAAAAAATTATTCTTTACTAAGAATTAAAATGGTAAATCGTCATCACCATCATTGCTTAAGGTATCTACTGGAGGCGCTGGTGCGAAATCAGCGTAACCGCTAGCACTTCCTTGTTCAGCAGAAACTGCATTTTCTATTCTCCATCCTTGAATCGAGTTGAAGTATTTCGCTACCCCTTCTGGGTTGATCCATTCGCGACCGCGAATATTGATTGAAACTTTCACTTCTGAACCCGCTTGGTAAGCATTTAACAAGTCTGTCTTGTCTTGAGTGAACTCAATTAAGATATCTTGTGGATACTGTTCTTGCGTAGTTACAACAAGTTCTCTCTTCTTAAAACTAGGAGTAATATCCTGTGTGTCAAATACTTTTTTTATTCTTCCTGTGATTTCCATATTTGTAAATGCTTTCTGCAAATTTAATTTTAAAAAAAAGATTTAAAAAATTTTATTCATAAATTTTGTTACTTTAAAAATTACTGTATATTTGCAGTCCAATTCAGTGATAATGCGGGCGTGGTGGAATTGGTAGACACGCTAGACTTAGGATCTAGTGCCGCAAGGTGTGGGAGTTCGAGTCTCCCCGCCCGTACCAAATTAAAAGGTAGCTTTCGTAAGATAGCTGCCTTTTTTGTTTTTAACGATTTTCAATCCATAGTTTTCACTTTTCAACGCCTTTTTTATAAAGTGTCGAATGAGCCAAAGTCAATTTCTTTTGTATATTTACTATAACAATATATTGAATTAATTACTTTTTAAAATATCTTTTATGTCGTTATTAAAATCGATCAATGAACTATAGAATTCTCTTTTGGTGGATTATCCCACTTTTACTACTAACCAGTTGCATTCAAGATGAAGCGCTGAATGCTGAAGCAGATATTGAAGAATGCATAGTCGATCTTTCTATATTAAAGAAAGAACCGATTATTACCAATGATAAAATAACCATTCTGGTAAAAGCAGATGTGGATTTGCGCCAGCAAGCGCCTTCTTTTCGTCTTACACCAGGGGCGACGATATCACCAGCCAATGGAACCGTTCGCGATTTTACAACCCCACAAACTTATACCGTAATTTCTGAAGATGGTTTTTCTAGGAAGACCTATGAAGTGGCTTATGTCTCTTCAGGAATTGGGTCGATCTATCATTTTGAACATGTAAAACGCTACCAAGATCGATACGATATTTTTTATGAAATGGATGACCAGGGTCAAACAGTGATGGATTGGGCTAGTGGAAATGCAGGGTACAGCCTAACAGGTGTTGCTGCATCACCCGAGCAATACCCAACTTCTTCTTTATTGGAAGGTAAGATAGGGAAAGGGTTAAAGCTTGTTACCTTATCTACGGGCGATTTCGGAGGTGGAATGGGTAAACCTATCGCGGCGGGTAATTTATTTATGGGTGAATTTGATTTAGGAATTTCAATTATTAATCCTTTGAAAAGTTTAAAATTGGGAATGCCATTTGAATCCACTCCTCAAGCTATAAAAGGTTATTTTAAATATGAAGCAGGAGCTGTCTACAAAGAGGTCAATGTTGTTAATCCATCTAAGAAAGATCGTTGGGATGTCTATGCCGTGTTTTTTGAAACCGACAAAAGATTAAGATACCTCGATGGAACAAATCAATTTACCCATCCTAATATTATTTCCATTGCACGCATAGCCGAAAAAGACCGCATAGAAACCAATCAATGGCAAACATTTCACATTCCTTTTGTCACCAAAGAAGGTAAAGTGATTGATCCTCAGAAATTAAAAAATGGACAATATAGTTTAACTATTGTTTTTACCTCAAGTATCGATGGAGATACTTTTAAAGGTGCAGAGGGCAGCACATTGCTCATTGATGAAGTAGAATTAATACACGGCGACAATTAAAATGAAAACAATGCGCACTATTATCCCCTTTTGTTATCTCCTTCTAGTTTGTGCTTGCGCACAAGCTCAATCAGTAGATTCTATTCAATATACACACTTTTTTAATGGTATCACCTATCAGCTGAAGGCGGGCTTAAGTCTTGGTGGGGCTGCCCCAATCCCAATCCCAAAAGAAATTAGAAAAATCAATCAATTCAATCCTTTGCTTAATTTTACGATGGACGCTAACGTGACTAAATGGCTTGGTGTTGATGAGAAGTGGGGAATAAGAACAGGTTTAAGGCTAGAAAATAAAGGCATGAAAACCGATGCTCGCGTAAAAAACTACGGCATGGAAATTATTGGGGAGAAAGGCGAAAGAGTAGCTGGTAATTGGACCGGAAATGTGATGACAGTTATGGATAATTCCTATCTAAGTGTTCCTGTTTTAGCGGTTTATAAATTAGCCCCACGGTGGAGTGTTTCGGGGGGGGTGTTCTTTTCCTACTTAATCGATCAAGCGTTTACGGGTCATGTCTACGAAGGTTACCTTCGCGAAGGTGGTCCAACGGGTCCGAAGGTTGTTTTTCAAGATGGAAATACGGCGAGTTACGATTTTAGTCATAGCCTAAGAAAAACTCAATTTGGCCTTCAAGTTGGTGGCGAATGGCAAGCCTTTACGCACCTTAGTGTTTATACCGACTTAACCTGGGGTATAAACGATGTCTTTAAGAAGGATTTCGAAACCATTACGTTTAATATGTATCCTATTTACCTCAATGTAGGCTTTGCTTATTTGTTTTAAACAATCAATTTCCAATAAACCTCTAACCGCGCCAAGGATAGCAGCGATATCCTTTGTAGGCCTACTGGGATTTTCTTGGCGAATGCCATCTCCAAATCTATAAGCCTACAAAGATTTAGCGAATAGCCTGGCCCGTAGGGAGGCGCCCAACCATAGTCTATGAATTTATCGTCTTGTTTCAATTCGATATCAAAGGCGTATTTTCCATATATCATAACCCAGGTGCAGTACGTCAATAAAATTTAGCCTAGAAAAGGACTCCGTGTACTTTTGTGTTCAATTATTTATTTAAAGAACACATTATGCAACGATTCATCTTAGGGCTGCTTTTCTTACTTGTTTACACAAAGAATAGTGCGCAAAATTATTTTAAAACCGACTATACGAGTACTTCGCATTATGTAGATAAGAATGGCGAGAAAGTTGATGGAAAAGGGGATATGTTAAAAGCTCAAATGGGTGTACTTGTTCCTCTTTATGTAAAGCAGCATGCCAATAAGCAAATAACTATGTGGGCCATTAATCTGTCGGGGGCTTATGCGAAGTTTAATCATAAAGATTTAGCTGATCGAAATTTCCCTGATGAAGTTATTAACGCCAATGTTGCAGGGTTGTATTTGCGTCCAATTAGTGATCGTTGGTCTTTGCTGGCCTCTGCTGGCGTTGGTTTGTATGCTGATCCCGATCAGCTGAGTGCTGATGCTATTTTGGCTAGTGGTGGGGCGGTTTTCATTTATCATTGGCTCGAAAATTTTGATGTAGGAATTGGGGCTGGTGTTTCGAATGCTTTTGGGGTTCCTATGGTTATGCCCATGGTTTATTTAAAGTGGAAGAAAGATGGTATGTATGAAATTAGTGCAACCATGATGAATTCGGTTGAATTAGCTGCATCGGTTAAATTTACCGATTTTTTAAAGCTTCGTTTAGTGGCTTTTGAAATGGATGGAATAACTTCGGTGATTAAAGTGGATGATACATCCATGATTTTTGGATCTAATTCGCTGCGCTCTTTTTTAAGCCCAGAATTCAATTTAGGAAAAAAGGCTATTTTTCATTTTGGTGCGGGCGCTACTTGGATGCGGTCGGCAGAGGTGCAAGAAAGATCATTAAAAACCCTGTTTAAATCGTTTTCCGAAGACGATAAACCCAACTCATATTTCCAACCTTCGTTGTTGTTGAATGTTGGTTTTAAGTATAATTTTTAAAACAATAAATTTATATAATCTCATGAAAAAATTAATCTTATTACTTGTTATTGCTGGGGCAAGTATCACCCAAGCTCAAATTAATGTAGAAGCAAAAGCGAATGTATTGTTTAACGCAAAATCGGCTTCTTGGAAAGAATTGAAAGGGTCGGCCACCGAAGCGTTTAAAACAAAAGGTGATAATTCTGTTGGGTATAATGTTGGTCTTGGAGCCCGCATAGAATTACCTGTGACCGACTTATTTGTAATGCCCGAATTATACTATACCCACTTTAAAAATTCAGTGACCATAGACGGGGTCGATATTGATGCCAAAAGTAATCGTATCGATATTCCTGTCATGGTTGGTTACCAGTTCTTAGGTAATATGGTAAGTGCATTTGTAGGACCAGTAGCCTCATTTAATATTGAAAAAGATGGTCGTTTTAATGATTTTATCGAAAGCGGTAAAGACGGTTTTTCTTTGGGGTATCAATTGGGAGCTAATGTTAAATTATCGAAGTTATTAATTAACGCGCGTTACGAAAGTGCCTTTTCAAAAGATCAGCGTTCGTTTATAAACAAAGTAACCAATACCGAGTTACGTTATGATAATCGTGCAAATTTCTTTATCCTAGGTCTAGGATACCAGTTTTAATCTGTTGTAGTTAAAGTGTAAAAGTCAAGTTCGTCTTGGCTTTTATTTTATTTACTAATTAGTTTTTGATAGACGACATGATGAAGCAGTTCGTCTTTTTTTGTGCGCGAAATAGGAATTCTAATTCCTTGCATAAGCACTTGAAATCCCTGAATTGACTCAATGTGATTTAAATTAATAATATAGGATTTATGCACCCTAAAAAAAATAGTCTTCGGTAGAATTTCTTCTAAAGAAATCATAGTCTGATGAACAATTTTCTTCTTATCTGCAAAATGAAAAACCGCATAATTTTGCATGGACTCTATATAGCGCAGTTTTTTTAAATCAATCTTCTCAAAACCATCGGTCTGCCGTATATAAACAAAATCATCTTCAGGTAAAATGCTTGGTGTATTGGGTTCATTCAATTTAAATGTATTAAAAGCCTTATTAACAGCCTGATAAAACCGATTAAAAGCAATGGGTTTTAGTAAGTAATCTTCCACCTGTAAACGATACCCCTCTAAAGCATATTCAGAATAAGCGGTTGTAATAATGGTTATAGGCGGGTTTTTTACCGTTTCTAGAAACTCTAATCCCGATAAATACGGCATATTAATGTCTAAAAACATTAAATCAATGGTTTCTGTTTTCAGAATTTCTTCAATTTGTAAGGCTGATGAACAACGATGGGTAAATTCTAAAAAATCAACTTTAGCAATAAAATCAATGATCCCTTCTATGGCGATTGGTTCATCGTCCACTACAAGACATTTTAAAATAGGAGTCAACTGCATATTAATTAAGATCGATGGTTAATGTGACGCTATACCATAAAGCATCCTTATTTATTTTTAACTGATGCTTATCGGGATACATCATTTCTAAGCGTTTAATGGTGTTGTCTAAGCCAAGTCCCGAACTTTCGCTTTTTCTAACGGGGTAATCGGTTGTCGAGTTTTTTACCTCTAACGTGAGTAAATTCGCTTTCTGTTCAATTTTTATATGCACAAAACTCTGTTGCATTGGAAGGCGGTCTACGTGCTTAAAGGCGTTTTCTATAAAAGTAATGAGTAATAGTGGACGAATAGTTTTCGTTGGGTCTTCAATGAGCTCCGTAAAACAAACCTCCAACTCATTTCCCCATCGAATATGCTCCACTTCGGCAATATCTTTCAGGTACTGAATTTCTTTCCCTAAACGAACTCGTTCTTGATTGCACTCATAGAGTTGATAGCGAAGTATCCCTGAAAACTGCAACAGTAAATCCGATGCCAGTTCAACGTCTCTATTCATTAAAATATGAATGTGATTGAGCACGTTAAACATAATATGGGGATTCATCTGATTTTGTAAAAATCGTAACTTTTCTTCCAAATGAATTCGCTGTTGGACCATGTAAATTCTAAAAACCTCTAAACCACAAAAACCAATCATCAACATAAAAGACGTTGGTACTAAGCTAAATAAATAGTAAGAAAAATCGGTTTTTGCATTCGGGTATTCCGTGGGTGAAAACTTCGCCAGAAAAAAAGCATTGATTAACGCAAGAAACATCGCCAAGATAAGCGCTTGTACAATAAACCGTTTAATTTTAAGTTTACCAATAGCTTTTGGCAATAAAAATCGGCTGGTGAAAGTGACAAAAGCAAAGCAAATTCCAATAAATACCAACGAAACGACAAAAGAAATCCCTGGAGCTTCCTCCGAATTAAAGATAAATTGGCCCCACAAAGTAAAAAAAAGTAATAGCCAAAGAAGGCCTACAAAAGTGTTGTAATAACGGATTAAGTGATCTTTCACTTCGCATAAATTTAACAGTAAAAATACGCAAAATCATTCATTCTTATATACCGTTGGTCAATGCACAAATGCCATTCGTCAAAAACTAAAACCCTAAAAATAAAAAAGTCCGAACTCTGTCCAGACTTTGAATTGCGTTAAATCTTCTTTCGGAAGATAAAACGTTTATTTCTATATTGTTTTTTAGGGCAGCCGCTACGCGCCGGGCTATAGGCTCTATCTTTGCTAGTCGCAAAGGATGCCGCTTCTATCCCTGCTGCAAATCCTATAAAATTGAAAATAAGGGCTTTAATTAAAATTCAATGCTGCTATAAAATAACATGCCCTAATTTGGTCAATTTCTGATGATCCAGAATTTTAATTCTTCGTCCTTCTACTTCAATTAACTCATCGGTTTTGAACTCCGAAATTAATCGAATAGCAGATTCCGTTGCAGTTCCAATTAAGTTGGCCATTTCTTCTCTGGTTAAAGAAATGTGAATAAAGCCATCTTTATCAGTCCCTAACTTCCCTTCCAATAAAAGAAGAACTTCTGCTAAGCGCTCGCGAACAGTTTTTTGAGCCAAGTAAGTAATTGCACGGGCATACTCGCCTAGGTCTCTAGCAATGCGCTGTAAAATGTTAAAGGCTAATTTAGGGTTCACTTCCAGTAGTTTTATAAAGAACTTCTCTGGAATATAGAAAATCTCACAAGGAGTCATTACCGTTGCCGAAGCCCCGAAAACTTCTTGACTTAAGATCGATCGATATCCAATGATATCGCCTTCATTTGCAAATCGTAAAATTTGCTCTTTCCCGTTAAATCCAATTTTAAACAGCTTTGCCGTTCCCTTCATCAAGCAGTAAATCCCTTTTGGGGTGGCACCCTCTTGAATAATCTCCTCGCCTTTCTTCAATGTTAAGACTCTTTTCTCCTGTTCAAACTCTAAAATCTCTTCTTTGCTAAACACACCTAAAGATTCAGGATTCTCGAACAATTCTTTGATTGTCTTCACATTATCATTATATTCTGACATAGCTTCTTGTTATGACTTAAGTCATACAAAGTTAACGTTTATTCTGATAAAAGGAAAGTAATTTTGTAAAAGAATATGGGAGAGAATTGTTTTCATTGTGGACAATTGGTTGAAGAAGAAAAAATTATTTTCGATCAAAAAGAGTTCTGTTGTCAGGGCTGTAAAACGGTTTATGAGATTTTGAATACCAACGATCTCAAAGACTTTTATGAACTTAATCGAAATGCCGGTGTACGACCCGATGAAAAGAGTGTACATCAGTTTGATTTTTTAAACACGGCTGAGATTTTTAATGAAGTCGTCGACTTTTCCGACGATGGCGTTACGGTGGTTAGTTTTTACGTACCCGTAATGCATTGTACATCCTGTGTATGGTTGTTAGAAAGTTTGGAAACCATTAATCCTGCGATTATGGCTTCCCATGTTAACTTTACCCAAAAAACAGTGCAAGTTACTTTTCGCCAAGAAGAAATAAAACTAGGCGATTTAGCCCGTTTAATGACGAACTTAGGCTATAAACCATCGATCAATTTAAAATCAATCGATAAAAAACAAACGAAAAAAGTAGACCGATCCCTGGTTAGTAAACTTGTGGTTGCTGGCTTTTGCTTTGGAAATATTATGCTGCTCTCCTTTCCCGAATACGTCGAAGTATTTGGAAGTGTAAAAGAACAGTGGCTAGAAGATAATAAAGGGTATTTCCGTTGGGCCATGTTTGCCCTATCACTACCAGTGTTTTTCTATTCTTCAACCGACTATTTTCATTCGGCATGGCAAGGAATTAAAAATAAGTACATCAACATCGACGTGCCTATCGCTTTAGGGATTTTTGTAATCTTCTTCAAATCGACCTATGATATCATTTTCGATTTGTCACCAGGTTATTTCGATACCTTGGCCATGCTATTGTTTTTAATGTTAACCGGTAAGTGGTTCCAGCAACAAACCATGCAGTCTTTGGCCTTCGATCGAGATTATAAATCATTCTATCCTATTGCAGTGGCCCGTTTAGAGGCAGGTATAGAAATGCCAATCCTGTTATCAGAACTTCAGAAAGGGGATCGAATTCTAATACGTAACGAAGAATTAATCCCTGCGGATGCCATTTTAATGAAAGGCGACGCCATGATCGATAATTCTTTTGTAACCGGTGAATCTCGTTTGATTTCTAAAAAAACAGGCGATAAAATCTTTGCTGGTGGAAAACAATCGGGTAATGCGATTGAATTAGAAATTATTTCAGAAGTCAACCAGAGTTATTTAACCCAATTATGGAACAATGATGCCTTTAAAAAGGAAGAATCAGAACTGAATGCATTAACCAATTACATCAGTCATTACTTTACCATTGTCATCTTAATTATCGCTGGCCTATCTGCTCTTTTCTGGGCATATTACGATAGTTCTAAAGTCTTGGAAGTGGTTACGGCTATCTTAATTATCGCTTGCCCGTGTGCCTTAGGACTCTCATCGCCATTTATTTTGGGAAATATGATGCGTATTTTTGGAAACAAACGACTGTATGTTAAGAATACTGCGACCATTGAAAATTTAGCCAAAATTACAGATGTTGTTTTTGATAAAACAGGAACCATCACGGAAAGCGATGATGCTCAAATCGCTTATGAGGGTAAAGCTTTAAGGAGCGAAGAACAATTGCTTATACGGTCGGTGTTGCACAACTCTAACCACCCTTTAAGCAGAGCGTTGTATAAAAAAATAAAAACGGAAAGTATAGCCCCTGTTAGCAACTATCAAGAATTTGTAGGAAAAGGACAACAAGGTGTCGTAAATGGTCAATTAGTGAAGGTGGGATCGCGAAGTTTTGTCGATGCGGAGGGTAAATCATCCATAAATCAAACAGAAGTATATATTTCTATCGACGGAAATGTCTTTGGGAAATATGTTTATAACAATCGATACCGAAAAGGGCTCGATGAAATGTTAAAGGAATTAGGAAATTATCAACTTCATATTTTGTCGGGTGATAATGATTCGGAAAAACCATTTTTAACCACCATTTTCCCCATGGGAGCTTCACTGCAATTTAATCAATCGCCCAGCGATAAATTGAATTATGTGAAATCATTGGAAGATCAAAATCGAAAAGTATTAATGCTTGGCGATGGGTTAAATGATGCGGGTGCATTAAAGCAAAGTACAGTTGGGGTCTCTATATCAGACGATATGAATAGTTTTTCGCCTTCGTGCGACGGAATTTTAGATGCGCGAAACTTTAAAGCAATTCCATTATTTTTAAAACTTTCTACCCGTTCTATGCGCTTAGTGAAGATCGCTTTCGCAATTAGTTTTCTCTATAATATTGTTGGTTTGTCCTTTGCCGTTTCTGGATATTTACAGCCTGTTGTTGCTGCTATTTTAATGCCGATTAGTTCAATTTCGGTCTTGTTATTTGCCACAATTAGTACCCGCTGGATGGATTATCGCACAAAGTGGAATTTAGAATGATTTTAAATTGGCAGAATAAAATGAGCTGTGACCAAAATCATTGTGATATGAAGTCTCAGCTTTGTAATTTTGTAAAAGCTATGGGAATATTATTATTGATGATTATGGTGAGCGTTTCGCTCGGAGCAATTTTTTTGCTGTTCTTTTTTATCGGATATAAAAAAGGCCAATTTGATGATGATGAATCTCCCGCAGTTCGAATGTTAAAGGATGACAAAAAAATAAAAGATAAAATCGACTCATAATGCAAATGCAGACTTTTAGTTACGACAATAAGATCGTAAAGTATTTCGTTTATGCCACATTGTTTTGGGCAGTACTGGCATTTTTCTTTGGGGTTTTAGTAGCAACTTTACTTTTCTTCCCAACATTACCAGAATGGATCTTCGGAACCGATGATGGAAGTGTAGGGGGTATCGGTGGAGGTATTCAAGGCTTAGTAAACTCGCAAGGAAAATTAGGCTTTGGTAGGTTAAGGATGATACACACCACTTTTGCGGTTTTCGCTTTTGTGGGAAATATTTTCTTTGCCGGAGCTTACTATTCTCTCCAAAGATTGTTAAAAACCCGTATGTACAGCGACGTTCTGAGCTGGATTGTATTTTGGGGGTGGCAATTATTTATAATCTTGTCTTTTGTGACATTTATACTAGGGTACAATACCTCGAAAGAGTATGCCGAGCATGAATGGCCAATTGATTTATTAATCGCCGTAGTTTGGGTACTTTTCGGAGTTCAAATGTTCTTGACGATTTCTAAGCGACGTGTACGTCACTTATACGTAGCAATCTGGTTCTTTATTGGAACTTGGGCGGGTATTACCATGTTACACGTGTTCAATAACTTAGAATTACCAGTAACTTTTAGCTTAACAGCACCTAAATCATACTCTATTTATTCGGGTGTTCAAGATGCGTTAGTACAATGGTGGTATGGACACAATGCGGTTGCATTCTTCCTGACTACTCCTATCTTAGGATTAATGTATTACTTCGTTCCTAAAGCTGCGAATAGACCTGTATTCTCATATAAATTATCGATTGTCCACTTCTGGTCGTTAATCTTTATTTATATCTGGGCAGGACCTCACCACTTAATTTACACCGCTTTACCTGGTTGGGCTCAAGCCCTTGGTACTGGGTTCTCGATTATGTTAATCGCTCCTTCTTGGGGAGGAATGCTAAATGGACTGTTAACCTTACGTGGTGCTTGGGATAAAGTACGTGAAAATCCCGTATTGAAATTCTTCGTAGTAGCCCTTACAAGTTATGGTATGGTTACTTTTGAAGGCCCTCTATTAGCAACAAAAACATTAAATAAAATTGGTCACTTTACAGACTGGGTTCCTGCACACGTTCACGTTGGAACTTTAGGTTGGAATGGGTTTATGGCCTTTGGTATTGTCTATTATTTAATCCCTAAGTTATTCAATACAAAATTGGCGTCTATCAAGTTGGCTAATGCTCACTTCTGGATTGCTACCTTTGGAATCTTGTTCTGGGTAATCCCAATGTATGTTGCTGGATGGACTCAAGGATTAATGTGGAAACAATTTTCAGATGATGGAACTTTAGAATACAGTAACTTCTTACAAACGGTAACAATTCTTAAGGTATGGTTATACCCTATGAGAGCTTTCGGTGGTACGCTTTACTTAATCGGTTCAATCCTGATGATTATCAACGTGATTAAAACCGTTAAAGCAGGTACGTTTGTCGCTAATGAAGAAGCCGAAGCTCCAGCTTTAGCACCTAAATCTTCATCTAGAGTAGAGGGCGAAACTGTTCATACTTGGGTTGAAAGAACGCCTATCGTTTTAACGATTGCTGCTGTAATTACACTGGCTGTAGGTGGACTTGTTGAAATTGTCCCAACCATTGTTATTAAGTCAAATATTCCAACAATATCTAGCGTTAAACCTTATACACCTTTAGAATTAGAAGGTCGTGATTTATATATTCGTGAAGGATGTAACGCCTGTCATACGCAAATGATTCGTCCTTTCCGTGATGAAGTAAAACGTTACGGTGAATATTCAAAAGCAGGTGAATTCGTTTATGATCACCCATTCTTATGGGGGTCTAAAAGAACGGGTCCAGATTTACATCGTCAGGGGGCTAAAAACCCAGATGCTTGGCATTACAAGCATATGTGGAACCCTCGTTCTACATCAGATGGATCGATTATGCCACGTTACCCTTGGTTAATTGAAAATACATTAAACAAGGATTTAACGAAAGATAAGTTAAAATCGATGGCCATGTTAGGTGTCCCTTACCAACAAGAAGATCTTGATAGTATGGAAGTATCTATGGCAAAACAAGCTTTAGCAATTGAACAAAGTATCTTTAACGATGCAAAAGATTTAAAAGACTTGTATGCTAAGAAAGAGGCTGAAGCGAAAGCGGAAGGTAAAAAGTTTGTTCCATTACGTGATCGTGAGATTACAGCACTTATCGCTTACTTACAGCGTCTAGGAACAGATATTAGTGCAGATAAAATAGAGACAGTTAGTAACTAATGTTAAAATATTATAAAGAATTTTTTTCAGGTTACGAATTTTCAAGTGTCTTACAGACCGTGACTCTTATAGCAATGTTGACTTTTTTTGTCGTCATGTTTTACAGTGTCTTTAAAAAACCGAAAGGCTTTTATAAGACACTGGAAGAATCACCACTTGATTTCGAAGTTGAAGAAAGCGAAAAAAATACGAAACAATGAAACAACGTACCCCAGCTTATATATTTATTCCATTAACGCTTTTAACAATTGTTTTAGCGTTTACAATGGTAACGCCTGTTGATGTTGTCCCTGAAGAAGGTTTCAGAGGAATGGTGAACAACCTAGTCGTTCATTTAAGTCATGTCCTAAAACAAGGAATTGTTTGGGCTGTCTTAGCTATTTCTTTGGTGATGTTAATGATTATTAACGCGCTTAACAAAGTGGTTGAATCTCATAATTTTAAAAAACTTTCTGCTGAAGAACAATCAGAATACTTAGAGGAAAGTAAAATTGGTTATTTCAAACGCTTAATTAGTAGTTCTTACAAACAACAAACTGCTGAAGAAGAAGAAGCAATGATTCTTGATCACGGTTTTGACGGAATTACAGAGCTGGATAACTCATTACCTCAGTGGTGGTTATCTCTTTTTTACTTCGGCGTAGTTTTCTGTATTACCTATATCTTATCGTATAGTTTTACCAGCTTTGCGCATTCAGATGCTGAATACGAAGAAGAAATGGCTTATCTAGATGAAAAATTTGATGCTTGGTCGAAAGCCAATGATATCGATATCACTGGAGCGATCAATAAAGCCAATGACCCTGCTGTTGTTGCTGACGGTAAAAAATTATTCGACCAAAACTGTACACAATGTCACCTTGATGGTGGACGTGGAGGAATTGGACCTAACTTAACAGATGGGTACTGGGTAAATCACGAAGAAGATAGCTTGTTCAAAAATATTTACCATATCATTTATGACGGTTCTCCAAAAAACCCTCAGATGCGTGCTTTCGGACAACGTAAAGAATTATCTGGTTTAGCTATTGAAAAAATTGCAGCCTATGTTTACCATATCAACCAAGCGGAAGCTGAATTGTCAAAAGATGATGGTGCAGCAGAACCTCAAGGTGATTTAGTCGAGGACTGGAAACGAAAATAAAATTGAATATAATTTCATAGGTTAAAAGAGAGTTCTTGTATAGAAACTCTCTTTTCCTATTTTATATCTATACCATACACCTTAAACGAAGTGTTATGCAGCCCACAGGTAAGAATCAATCGAATTTTGAATACGATAACGAAGAGGCTTTCCGTATCAATATCGGTACCATGGAAAAGTCGGGAAAACGACGTTGGGTTTACCCTAAGAAACCTTCAGGAAAATTTACGAACTATCGATCTTATGTCGCTTATTTCTTATTAGCGATTTTAGTTATTTTACCTTTTATAAAGTTACCCAATGGAAATCCCTTGTTTAAGTTTGATATCTTAGCACGGGAATTTATTCTTTTTGGCTTTCCATTTTTTACCTCCGATTTCTTTCTATTGGCTATTGGAATGATTACGTCAATTATTTTTATTGTTTTATTTACCATGGCGTATGGACGGCTATTTTGCGGTTGGATTTGCCCTCAGACCATCTTTTTAGAAATGGTCTTTCGTAAAATTGAATATGCCATTGAAGGTGATCGTGCTAAACAAATGCGCTTAGATAAACAAGAATGGGATGAAGAAAAGATTAGGAAACGCCTTCTAAAATGGACTTTATTCACCTTGATTTCGTTTCTAATCGCCAATGTTTTTCTTGCGTACATCATTGGTCTTGATGCTTTATACGATTTAATGGTCAATGGTCCTATTGAAAATTTCAGTGCATTTTTTGGTTTATTAATTTTCACAGGCGCTTTTTATTTTGTCTTTGCTTGGTTTCGTGAACAAGCTTGTACCATGGTTTGCCCTTATGGACGTTTACAAGGAGTGTTAATTGATTCCCAAACCATAAATGTAACCTATGACTTTAAACGTGGAGAATCTACCACTGGACGTGCGAAGTTCAAACGCCATGAAGATCGTAAAACTCTAGGAAAAGGAGATTGTATTGATTGTGGACAGTGCGTTGTAGTGTGCCCTACAGGAATCGACATTCGAAATGGTATTCAGTTAGAATGTGTCAATTGTACAGCATGTATTGATGCATGCGACGATGTGATGGAAAAAGTAGGTTTACCTTTAGGATTAATTCGATATGCTTCGGAAGATAATATCATAAAAGGCGAAAAATTTAAATTCACCAAACGATTGGCCGTTTATACTTTTGCATTAATCCTTTTGTTGGTTGCCATGTCGTCTTTTATCTTAACGCGACCCGATGTAGAATCTAAATACCTCAAAGTCCCTGGAACAGATTATAAAGTAGAAGGCGATTTTTATGTGAATCAATTCGAATATACTTTATACAATAAAACTAACGCTAATCAGGACGTTAAAATTAGACTTCTGTCTCATAAAAAAGCTAAAGTTTTAATGTTTGCAGGTGAAAATGCCTTAACTTTAAGCAAAGGTGAGATTATTCAGGGAAGGTTCTATTTAAAGATTCCCATGGATGAAGTAACTTCGTACAAAGAGAAAATAATCATCGGTCTTGTGAATGAAAATGGTCAAATCATCGACCGATACGAAACGAGCTTTTCAGCTCCTTATAAATATGAATGATATGAAATTAGATTGGGGACACGGTATTGCAATTGCATTAGTGAGTTTTATGATATTTATTTTAGCACTGTTATTCTCCGCCGGAGATACTGGTTCTTTAGTAACAGAAAATTATTATGAAAAAGAATTAACTTTCCAAAATGAGATTGATGCCTTAAGAAGCGCTAAAGCTTTACCTGCCGAGGAGCAACCCGAAGTGATTATGCAGGCAAACGGAATTAATTTTGCTTTTCCAAATTCAATAGACCCTTCGAAATTTAAAGGCGAAGTGTATCTGTTGAGAAACGAAGATGACACCAAAGATGTGCGTTTACCGATTAAATTACAATCGCGCAACCAATTTTTAGTGCCTTCAGTTAAACTACAGGATGGCGTATATGAATTAAACCTTAGCTGGATAATTAACGATAAAGAATACCTGATTAAAAAATCCATTCGATGGATTTCACAATAATATTAATCGCTTTAACGATAGGACTAACTTCATCTCTACATTGCGTAGGAATGTGTGGTCCTATTGCTTTATCGCTTGGATTGGATGCTAAAAATAAGCTCCGCTTTTCAATGCGTAATTTAACCTATCAATTCGGGCGGATAACAACCTACACTATTCTTGGTGCTCTTTTGGGAATCATCGGTCAATCTTTTTCTTTTGCTGGTTTTCAAAACATATTAAGCATTGTTATTGGTGTTTGTATGATTATTTTAGTTTGTCTGCCAAAGTTTTATGAAAGTGGAGCGACTTCTTTGCGCCCCATTAACCATTTAATGAGTAAAGTAAAGCGTGGCTTAGGCAAATACCTTATTCGCAAAGATACTTCGTCTTTATATATTGTGGGTGTCTTAAATGGTCTACTTCCTTGTGGAGCCGTTTATGCCTCTTTAACAGCGGCAATTGCAATGGGAAGCATCACTAAAAGTGCCCTATTTATGTTTTTCTTTGGCTTAGGAACTCTTCCACTAATGTTTGCGACTGTTTTATTTGGAAATTTCCTCAATGTTTCTCAACGTCAAAAAATATTGAAAGTTTTACCTATTATTACCATTATTTTAGGACTTTTATTCATTCTTAGAGGATTAGAACTCAATATACCCTATATATCGCCTTCCTCAACAGCTTTAGAATTAAATAGTTCTGATGAACATTGTCAGTAATTCTTTACCGCTTTTAACTTCATTTTCTAATTTCATTAATAAAAAATTGTATTTTTGACGCTATATCGTTTAAATTAAATCGATAACCAGCTTTATAATGATAACACAATTACGCGGTAAATTAGTCGAAATCCATCCAACTCATGCAGTCATTGATTGTAACGGTGTTGGCTATTGGATGAATATTTCTCTGATGACTTTTTCAACCCTAGAACACCAAGAGAATATACTTATATATACCCATATGGTTGTCCGTGAAGACGCACAATTGCTCTATGGTTTTGCTACAAAATTGGAAAGAGAAATTTTCCAAAAATTAATAAGTGTCAATGGCGTTGGTCCAGCTTCTGGAATGATGATGGTTTCAACCTTATCTTCAAAAGAAATTGCCACAGCAATTTCATCAGAAGACGATAAACTCTTACAATCGGTTAAAGGAATTGGTGCTAAAACAGCTCAGCGAATTATTATCGATTTGAAAGATAAATTGGATCCAAATCTAATGGATGATGTTAATTCATCAAGTCTTAAAAATAAATCTAAAAATGAAGCGTTATCTGCTTTAGAAGTTTTAGGAATTTCTAAAAAATCTGCTGAAAAAATTATGGATAAAATTATTTCTATTTCTCCTGACGCAGATGTCGAATTTTTAGTAAAAGAAACCTTGAAGAAAATTTAATGAACATATATCGCCCCAGAATACCTTTACAAAAACGTTCTTCCGTGATTGCATTAGGCGTTTTCATCGCTCTCTTCGGATCAAATGCAGTGTTTGGGCAAGATGATAACGATACCATAAAATTTCCTATTCGTCATCAAACGGGTGGGTTATTCTTGGATAATCAAATCACGTACGATGTGGTATATGATGCCATTACTCGTCAATATGTAATGTATCCCAAAATTGGTGATACACTAGTTGACGCACCCATTTACCTATCTCGGAAAGAATATTTAGAATTGGTTCAAAATCAAGACTTGAAAGCTTATTATCGTTTGAAATCGCAAACCAATGATCAGTATTTCCGTGAAAGTCAGTTTGGCGATAAAGAAAAGAAAAAGGCGGGGAGTATTCTTCCTTCTTTTAAAGTTAAATCGAAAGCGTTTGAAACCATCTTTGGTGGAACTGAAATTCAATTAATCCCGCAGGGGTATGCTAATTTAGATCTAGGTGTCTTTCTTCAAAAAATAGATAACCCCTCACTACTACCTCAGAATCGACAAACCCTAACCATGGACTTGCAACAACGTATGCAATTAAGTGTTTTGGGGAAAGTGGGTGAAAACTTACAATTAAAAGTTAACTACGATACCCAAGCAGGTTTTGGTTTTGAAAACCAAATGAAGCTGCAATGGCGCAAAGCGCTGAAAACAAAATCGGATCCGTTTGGTGGTGAAGACGATATTCTTCAAAATATTGAAGTTGGGAATATCAGTATGCCTTTAAGTACTTCTTTAATTACTGGAGCTCAATCATTGTTTGGTGTTCGTACCGATTTAAAGTTTGGACGTACAAACGTTTCAACCGTTTTTTCTGAACAACGTTCAGAATCTAAAAATATTACGGTTCAAGGTGGAGGAGTGATGAATACATTTAAGATTGCCGCTGAAAAATACGAATACAATAAGCACTTCTTTATTGGCGATTATTTTCGCGGGAATTACGATAAAGCATTGGCTAAATACCCCATGATCAACAGCCGTGTCAATATTACCCGTATGGAGGTGTGGAAGGTTGATCGTTCTGGAGGAAATCAAGAAAATAGACGCTCTATCGTTGCCATTCGGGATTTAGCAGATAATGGAAATGCTGCCCCAAATAATAAGACAAATCAACTTTATAACGATTTGTCTGTAGGGAGTAATGTAAGAACAACGAGTCAAGCTCGTCAGTATTTAAATACTTATACAAATTTTAAAGAAGGTCAAAGGGAAGGAGAACAATATATTATCGGTGATAATGTACGAAAATTAGATGCCTCTGAGTTTTCTTTTGATGAGAAATTAGGGTATGTCACCCTTAATTCACCCTTAATTGATGGGGAAGATTTGTTAGCAATCGCTTTTCAATATACATTAGATGGACAAATTTTTACCGTTGGTGAAATGTCGGATGAAGGACACGAAACTTTAATTACGAAGTTGATTAAACCCAACGCCGCCGTGAATGTTGCTTCGCCCATGTGGAATTTAATGATGAAGAATATTTATTCATTAAATGCTTTTGGGGTTTCGGCCGAAGATTTTACGCTAAATATCGATTTTAAAGATAACAGTGAAAATTCTTCTGGTACCATAAATTACTTACCCAATAGCGCTGTAGCAGATAAACCGCTGCTGCAAGTGTTGAACATGGACCGTCTAAACCAAAACGGACAGGTTTCTAACGATGCTAATGCCCCACAAGGTGATGGTATGTTTGATTTTCAACCTGGAATCACCATTGATCCTGAACGCGGAGCCGTAATTTTTACTTCGGTTGAACCTTTTGGAGATTATTTAAAAGCGAAATTAAATAATCAAAACCCAGAATATGTCTTTAAAGAGATATATACCAAATTACCCAATACGCTTGATTCTGAAAAATTAGCTAATCGTTATCATTTAACAGGACGCTTTAAAGGTTCAATGGGTGATGGAATTTCATTAGGTGCTTTTAATGTACCCCAAGGTTCTGTTGTGGTGACTTCTGGAGGAGTCGCGCTAGTGGAAGGTATCGATTATACCGTCGATTACCAATTAGGCCGGGTGAAGATTATTAATGACCGATTAAAAAATTCAGGCGTTCCGATTAATATTAGTCTAGAAAACCAATCGACTTTTAACCTTCAAAAGAAACGTTTTATTGGGTTAAATGTGGAACATAAGTTTTCCGATAAATTTATGGTTGGTGGTACCATGATAAATTACCAAGAGCGACCGGTTACCCGTAAAACGCAATTTGGAAGTGAACCAGTAAACAATACTATTTTCGGCGTTAATACTCAATATAATGACGAATCTGAATGGTTAACACGAATGACCAATAAAATACCTGGAATAAAAACCGATCAAACGTCTTCTATTAATTTTCAAGCCGAAGGAGCCTATTTATTGCCAGGAGTGAATAAAACAACGAGTGGCTATTCGTATATCGACGATTTTGAAGATGCGCAATCCCGCATTAGCTTACTCGATGTTGCTTCATGGAAGTTTGGTTCAACGCCAGGTAAACCCGCAGGGTATTCAGCGAATTCTTTCCACCCTTTGTTTCCAAATGGAATGAAATCAAACGATCTTTCATTTAACAATGGCCGTAAAATGCTTTCGTGGTATACCATCGATCCGCGTTTCTATGGCTTAGGCGGAAGTTCACCTTTATCGGATAAAGACATCTCTAATCATAAATCAAGACGTGTATTACTAAAAGAGTTATTTGATCAGCGCGATGCTATCGCAGGAACCAATTCTTATATTTCAACCCTGGATATGACTTTTTATCCCGATGAAAGAGGTCCCTATAACGTCAATCCAACCGTTAACGATACGAAGAACTGGGGAGCTATGATGCGACCAATCTCGGTCTCTAATTTCAAAGATTCCAATATTGAATATATTGAGTTTTGGATGATGGATCCCTATGCCGATGGTGATGGGGGTGAGGGTGAACTATTATTCCATCTTGGAAATGTTTCAGAAGACATCCTGAAGGATGGTGAAATGATGTACGAGAATGGAATGCCACATAGTGGAAACCAGACCAAAACATCAACTACGCTTTGGGGAAAACAACCATCGCTAAATCCTATCTTATATGCATTTGATACGGAAGGTCAATCTCGGAAAGAACAAGATCTCGGTTACAATGGATTAACGGATACGGAAGAAGCTCAATTTTATGGGATTACGGCCAATAATCCAATTACAAATGAACTTGATCCGGCCAATGATAATTATGTTTTTTACCTCGACGATCGATACAGAGGTCACGATTTTGGGAAAACAGTTACTGGTCGATACCGCTACTTTCGTAACCCACAAGGAAATAATTCAACAGACAATCCTTTGCATGCCTCTAGTTTAACACCAGATGTTGAGGATATTAATGGTGATTTTAACTTAGATCAAACTGAGAATTACAATCAGTATACCTTGAAGATTAATAAGCAAAGTCTTGAGGATCCTGAAAATAAATTTATTGTAGCTCGTAAAGAAGTGGACGCTGTTTTTGCCGATAAATCAAAAAATAATCGGGTAAAATGGTATCAAGTTCGAATTCCAGTAGATAATTACGATCAAGAAATAAATGGTTCGAAAATAAACGTCGACCAAGCAGAAAGTGTATTAACATCAGCTCGTTTTATGCGTATGGTCATGCATGGTTTTGAAAAAGAAACCACCATTCGTTTAGGAACGTTCGATTTAGTTCGCTCTGAATGGAGACGTTATTCTAAAAATATTTATCCATTATTGGTGAGCAACCAAGAGGGATCTCAAGAAGATGCCAATATAGGTGACTTTGAAATCGGTGAAGTTAGTATTGAACAAAACTCGACCAATCGACCTCCTTACCGTATACCACCCGGTGTAAATAGAGAACAAACCCAAGGGACTACAGGACTACAAAGTCAGAATGAGGCTTCCATGACTTTAAAAGCAAAATTTAGAGGTGGAAGTGTATCAAAGGCGGTCTATAAAAGTGTTAATTTAGATTTAAGACGCTATAAGAAATTAGAAATGTTTGTTTCTGCACAAGATTTATTGAATCGTGCAAACAATCAATTGGATAAGGATACCAAATTATTCGTTCGTATGGGTAGTGATTATACCGACAACTATTACGAATATGAAATTCCTTTAAAATATACCCCACAAAGCGCAATCTCTGAACGCGAAATATGGCCTGATGAAAACTTTATTAATATTAATACCGATTATTTTACAGATGCCAAAAAATTACGTGATCAAGAAAGTTTTAACACCTTGCAACGTTTTGCTTACACTGTAGACGGAGCCGATCCCGATAAATCATTTTACGTAAAAGGACGCCCTAGTTTAGGGAATGTTTCTTCGTTAATGATCGGTGTTCGTAACGTAGGTGGTGCGAGTGACAAAGAGGTTTTATTATGGGTGAATGAATTGCGCTTAAGTGAAATTGATAATGAAGGTGGTTATGCCGCTGCGGCAAGTTTACAATTCAACTTAGGTGATTTTGCAAATGTTCAACTTTCAGGAAGCATGAGTTCGGTTGGTTTTGGTGCAATCGATCAAGGACCTTCAGGTCGTAATCAAGATGAAACGAAAGAATATGCCATTAACGCCGAAGTGAAATTAGATAAGTTTTTACCGGAGAAATGGGGATTAGAAATTCCATTTAACTTTGCTATGCAAGAACGTTTTGTGGATCCTAAATACAATCCATTAGATGACGATATCATTTTTAAAGAAGCGCCTAATAAAGAAGAATTAAAAGATGTCGTTCGTACCTATCAACAGTATAAAAGTTTTGCATTTAATAATATTCGTAAAATTAAAAAATCGAAAGGTCCGCAACGTTTTTACGATGTTTCGAATTTCTCCTTGTCAATGATGTATTCGAATAATTATTTTCGAGATATTTATACTCAATACCAAATTGATCAACAATTAAGAGCTTCGGTGAATTATTCGTTCGCTTTTAAACCGAAGTACATAGAACCGCTTAAAAACTGGCGCGCAGCTCAGACTCAAGAAAAATCGAGTACATATTTACAGTTCCTAAAAGAATTTAATATCAACCCAATTCCTGCTCGTTTTTCTTTTAGAACAGAAGTGGCCAGAACATATAGCGAGAGACAATACCGAGACTTAAATCAGTACTTAGGTGGTAATGCCAATCAAATGGCACCACTATCAAGTAATAATTTTTTATTCTCTTGGCAATATAACTTAGGGTTCGATTTAACGCGTTCTTTACGTTTAGACTTAACAGCAATGACAACCACCGTAAACGATGGGGCTAACTATTATCGCGCTGATCAATCCATGATTTGGCAAGACTTATTTAAAGTGGGACGCCCTGTTCATTACGATCAACAATTTCAATTGAATTATAAACTCCCATTTAAGTTTATGCCTTATTTAAATTGGGTGAATATGGAAGTCGGTTTTACCTCAAATTACAATTGGCAATCGAATTCATCGGCCTTAAGCAATTACATTAATGATGATAACCAAGAAATCAACCTCGGGAATGGTGTCGCCCAAAATGCAAACTCAATTAGTTTAGTTGGTGAATTGGATTTTACAAAATTTTACCCCGAGTTTAAAGGTTACCAGCGGTATGATTCCATTTTAAGAGGTCGACGTTCGGAAGTGGACTCGTTAAATAACGTCTATGCCGATTTAGCGTCTAAAAAAAGACGTAGTACATCGAATAAGAAATATAAATTCAAAAATAATTTTGCGGCTAAAGATTACGGTTGGATGATTCTGTCTTCCTTAAAGCGTGCAAATTTTAATTATAACCAAACCAATGGTGCCGTTATTCCTGGATTGTTATACGAACCTGGATTCTTCGGTGTAAATGGTTCTAAAGGACCATCATTTGGTTTTGTTTACGGTACCGAATTCGATATTAAAAGACAGTTAATAGAGAAAGGATTAATTGTAAAAGACCAATTGATGATGGATCCTTACCAAGTATCGAGAGGAAGTAATTTTAATGCGAATGCCTTAATTGAACCAATCCCCGATTTACGTATCGATTTAAATGCGAAGCGTACCAAAGATTACCGTCAGTTCCATTCAGGGTTTAATACCTTTAAATGGATTGAAGACCCGCTAAACCCAGGGCAAGAAATTTATGTTCACGCCCCAAATCCTTATATGGATCAGTTAGGGAATTTAAATGTGTCGAATATTAATATTGCGACGGCATTCAAAGATGGTAACGCCATTTACAGCGATTTTATAAAAAATACCAAAACCATCTCTTCACGTCTTTCTAGTTTAGTAGGTACAGACGGGTATGCTGATGGGTATGGCATGGCGAGTGCAGATGTTTTATTACCTGCTTTCGTCTCTGCTGTGGAAGGGAAGAATGCGAGTAAATCTCGTTTGGGGTATAATATGCGAATACCTTTACCAAACTGGCGTATCGCCTATACGGGTTTAAAAGCAGTTCCTTTCTTAAATAAGTACTTCGATCAAATCGAGGTATCTCATGGTTATAATTCGAGTTATACCGTGAATAGTATTCAATCCAATCCCAATTACTATTTTGCGGATGCATCGGTTACAGGACGTGATTTGAATGGGAATGTGTATACGAAAAACTTATACGGAACAGTAGCCATGATTGAATCTTTTTCACCCTTATTAGGATTCGATTTGACCTTTCGAAACAGTATGCAATTCCGTGCGCAATATAACCGCGATCGTATGATTTCTTTAAGCATGAGTAACTATACGATGTCTGAAGATTATGGTTCAGAGTATATTGTAGGATTTGGGTATATTTTTAAAGATTTTAAAATAAAGATGCGCTACCAAGGAAATGAAAAAACAATCAAAGGTGATTTAAATATTCGTGGTGATTTTTCAGTGCGTGATAATGAAACACGTATTCGTCGAATCCCAGTGAATTTAATTGACGCTGAGGATGTTCAGATTACAGGAGGGCAACGCATCATGTCATTTAAAGTGTCGGCAGATTACAGTGTTAGTCAAAATCTAAATGTTCGTTTCTTTTGGGATCAAATGCTGAGTGAATATAAAATTTCAACCGCCTTTCCAATTTCTCAGATTCGTGCAGGATTTAGTGCTACATTTACATTCGGAAATTAAAGAAAAACAATAAAAACAAGAACAAATTATGAGCATTCCAAACAATTTAAAGTACAGTAAAGATCACGAGTGGATTTTAGTTGAAGGTGATGTTGCAACAATCGGTATTACCGCTTTTGCACAAGGTGAACTAGGAGACATCGTTTATGTAGATGTAGAAACAGAAGGGGAAACTTTAGCGAATGAAGAAGTTTTCGGTACAGTAGAAGCTGTAAAAACAGTTTCTGATTTATTCATGCCTCTTTCAGGAGAAGTTGTTGAATTTAACACAGCTTTAGAAAGTGAGCCAGAATTAATCAATACCGATCCTTACGGAAAAGGGTGGATTATTAAAGTAAAAATGGATGATGCAACACAAGTAGATGCTCTTTTAGATGCAGCTGCTTATGGTGAATTAATCGGTGCGTAGACTTTATAAAATACTTTTCTTTGTATACTTATCATTGGTGTTTTATTTAACATTAATGCCGAGTGATGGTTTTAATAAACTGAACAAATACAGAGGACTTTCACGTTTTATACAAATTGAAAACATAGACAAAGTAGTGCATTACGGCTTATTCTTTTGTTTGAGTATGCTCCTTTACCAAGCTTATCGTATACGTTCGTGGTATTTGATTTTAATCCCTTTTGCAATTAGCTTCCTTATCGAAGTGCTTCAAGGCGTATTACCATTTAACCGAAGTTACGATGTTTGGGATTTAGCAGCGAATCTTTCAGGGATTGTCACAGCCTATTTTGTGATACAATTGGTTCTATATTATAAAAAAAACCGAAGCTAATGCTTCGGTTTTTTTCTTTATAATGAATTCTAATTTATTGAATGTTTGAAGGAATTAAACAAACCGGAATCGGATTTATTTTATGTTGATTGATTTTATTCAATCGGGTGAAGATCTCATAGACTTCTTTTTGTCTATCATCAAAATGATCAGGCTGCTCCCCATTTTCAACAGCTTTCATCGCCCATTCTAATTCATCGTAATTGGCTCCCAATTGATCTTCATCTGAACGGTCATCACCAAAGAGACCATCAGTAGGTTTCGCTTTTTGAATCGACGTTTTAATCCCTAGAAAAGCAGCGATTTCGTAAACCTCCGATTTCATTAAATCGGCTATAGGACTTAAATCAACCCCACCATCTCCATATTTGGTAAAGAAACCAACGCCAAAATCTTCAATTTTATTACCGGTTCCCGCCACTAAATAACTATTTAAACCAGCAAAGTAATACAGGGTCGTCATCCGCAGACGCGCACGGGTATTTGCCAAGGCTAAATGCACACGATCCGAAGCATCAACTTGGGGTAATGCTTTTACGAAATGATCAAAAGTCGTTGATAAATCAACTTCCAAGGTTTCAATAGGCGAATTAAATGTATTCTTTAACCAGGCAATGTGTTCCTTTGCTCGTAAAGCTTGGGACGCTTCTTGGTGAATAGGCATTTCTAAATTTAATAGCGGATAACCCGTCATGGCACAAAGGGTCGAAGTAACTGCTGAATCTATACCGCCAGAGATACCAATCACAAATCCTTTTTGATGGTTGCTCTCCAGGTAATCTTTTAACCATTTAACAATATGTTCAACTACTTTTTCTGTCTGCATAATGAATCTATTTATACTCAAAGGTAGTAATCTAACCACAAAAATTTTTATCATAGCGAAATCAATCTTAAATTTATATTTTTGTGCCATAAAAACATTCAACATGAAATTTAGTGCATACCTCTCTCTAATTGTTCTGGTTCTTTTTACTGCTTGTAAAAAAGAACGTCAATGGGATGATGTTCCTTCAACTTCGGTTGATTTAGTGATTCACGACATTAGCAAAAACTTTTTTGATCCTTCGGTTTCTTTACAGCAATTACAAACAGACTATCCGTTCTTCTTTGACGATAAAGTAGCAGATTCTACTTGGGCGAGACAACGACTAGATGCAACCGAAATCAGTATTTACAAAAAAGCCCGTGCCCTGTTTGGTGATTTTAACGAACTCGATCAGCAATTATCGCCCATGTTGGCTAGATACCACCATTATTTTCCAAATTTTAAAGTACCCATTGTCTATACCTATTCGTCGGGCTTGCAAAATTTAGATTATCCAGTGATGTTTAGTGCTCCAGATGGCTTAATGTTTGTCGCCATGGATGGTTTTCTTGGCCCTGATCATAAATTGTATGACAGTGTTGGGGTAGATCGCTATTTACGTGCAAATCTATTTAAAGATCGCGTACCATCACAGGCTGTAGAAGCCATTGCCAATAACATTGTATCGTTTAGCCCTACTCATCAACAATTCTTAGATAAAATTCTTTTTGAAGGGAAAAAATTAATTCTGCAAGATGCTTTATTAATCAATACACCCGATGAATATAAAATAGGGTATACGCCTACACAATTAGCTTGGTGTATCGCCAACGAAGGGCAAGTATGGAATTTTTTCGTAGAACAGAATTATGTGTTTAGTACCGACAATACGTTGCAAAGACGATTTTTAGATATTGCGCCCTTTTCGAAATTTAACAACGAAATTGAACAAGAATCACCAGGTCGAATTGGCGCATGGTTAGGATGGCAAATCGCAAGAAGCTACTTAAAAGAAAATCCTGATGTATCTTTGCAAGACTTTTTAATGGATATGGATAGTCAAAAAATATTTAAAGGCGCTAAATACAAACCTACCATTAACGGAGACAGCACAACTAAATATCAAACCAAGAAAAAAGAGGGCGTAAACGAATTATATCATTACGCAGAATAACATAAGATAAATCGTATGAGAAAAACAAATATTTCGATCGAAATCGAATTGGATGAGAATCATGTACCAGAAAAGATGACATGGAATGCACCTGATGGTGGCGTTAGCCATGAAGAAACCAAAGCGTTAATGCTTTCTGTCTGGGATGAAAAAGCAAAAGAAGCCTTAAGAATTGATCTTTGGACCAAGGATATGACGCATGATGATATGAAACGTTTCTTTCACCAGATCCTGGTTTCTATGTCAAGCTCGTACCATAAAGCAACCGACGAGGAAGATGTAGCACAGAAAATTGCTGCCTTTGCCGAAGAGTTTGCCTACGCTTCTAAAATTAAAGGTTAATAAATAAGTCGAAAAAAGTAACATATCCCATCTTTTTTCGACTTATTTTTATAAATCCTATTATTAGCTTGTTATATGAAAAAGTACTTAGTTGGTTTGGCCAGCGTCATCATGGTTTCGGTTTTCGGACAACAAAATTGGTCTATTGAAGAATGTATCGCTTATGCGGCTCAACACAACCTGACTGTAAAAGAGAATCAACTCAATCAACAGCTTTCAGAACAAGATCAACTACAGGCTAACTATAGTGGTTTACCAACTGTATCGGGATACTTCGATAACAACATCACTTTAGGTTCCTATAACCCTAAAATAGAAAAAGGGTATTATCAATTTACCAATTCATACGGTATACAATCTTCCATGAATGTATACAGTGGAGGTGTGGTAAAGTTGAACAAAGAAAAAGCCGCTCTCGACTTACAAGCCGCTCAGATTACTACCGCCACCACCATGAACGATATTTCTTTACAGATTGCCAATTACTATTTGGCTATTTTATTGAATAAAGAATTGCGCAAGGTGGCCCAAGGAAATCAGAGTATAGCGAAACAATTGGTGGAACAAGCCCGTCTTAAATTCAATGCAGGCGCTATAGCCAAGGCCGATTTGGTCCAAGCCGAATCGGAATTAGCCAATGCGGTGCGCGAGGTGACCAATGCTCAAATTGAAATTGATCGCTCGTCTTTTAATCTGGCTATGTTACTACAACTAAATGACTACCGTAATTTTTCGGTAACCGATGTACAGTTGCCCAACACCTTGCAGCCAGGCCTTCACAATCTGGATGATGTGCTTGAAGTGGCTTACAACAAACAACCCGCTATTCACTATGCCCAACTAAAAATTGAATCCGCTGTAAAATCGACCAGAATTGCCGAAACCTATTTAAAACCAAAAATTACAGCCAATTACAGTCTGGGAACAAATTATATGGATTATTTCAATAAAGGCCTTCACCAAGATGCTTGGCTTAGACAATGGCGCGAAAACATTGTGCAAGTTTTGGGGGTTTCTGTTAATTTCCCCATTTGGAATCAATATTCAAATAAAATCAATGTCCAAAAATCCTTAATCAACGAGGATATTGCTAAGAATCGTTTGGCCAAAGAAAAGCAACTTATCTTAGAAAATGTTCAATCGGCCTATTTCGAGGTCAATTCTTCCTTTGCTTCCTTCGAAGCGTCTAAAGAAGCAGTGCGCTATGCAGAGATATCGTTCGATTATGCCCAGAAATCGTTCAATGCAGGGGTGATTAACCTCTACGATTTTAATCGTTCCCGAAACGATCTGTTGAGTGCTCAATCAAAAATGCTGCAAGCCAAATACAACTTTATCTTTAAGGAAAAAGTACTCGACTTCTATGCGGGCATTCCTTTGTCGTTGGATTAATAGGCGTGCTAGACAATGGTCTATTTTAGATAGCGAATTATAACACTTCGTTTTACTGGGATGCAACTCTTCCTTTTGGGCGCCACCCTAACGGGTCGGGCTATCCGTTCCCAATCTTGGCAATGAAAAAACAGATTCCAAATGAACATCGCGAATGTTGTCAAGGATTTCCACTTCTATCCCTGGCGCAAATCCTACTCGAAAAGTGGAATTTGAGCGAATTTGAGCGAAGCTCGCGCGTAGGATCAACTTCCAGAGGCTTTCCTACACAGAATTTAATCTAAAACCTACTCGAGTGGCAAGTCTACACGTGTTTATAAGACTGCCTTTACATTAGTATTATACGGCTGAATATTGAATAAAAAGGGATTACACCTTTAGATTGTCTTAATCCTTAAACCCTTTCCGATAAAATGTTCTTTGAGAACATTTTATCGGAAAGGGTTCTGCGGCAAGGATAGCAGCGGCATCCTTTGCTGCCACCTCAATTTTCCACAAACCGAAACGTTCTTGCAGCAAAGATAGAGCGTATAGCCTGGCGCGAAGCGGCCGCCCAAAATTGATCGTTAAAAAATAAATAATTCTTCCTTTTACCGCTTATCTTTGCCTTATGGCAATGATATTAACGATAGAGACATCGACAAAAAATTGTTCTGTTTCCATAGCACAAGATGGTAAACAACTTTGTTTAGTCGAAGAAGCCGATACAGGCTATGCGCACGGTGAAAAATTAAACCAATTTATAGAATGGTGTGCCACAGGTGCAGAAATTAAATTACAAGAATTAGATGCGGTTTGTGTATCTAAGGGACCCGGTTCTTACACGGGTTTACGTATAGGGGTTTCATCGGCAAAAGGGTTTGCTTATGGTTTATCTATTCCGCTTTTAGCGGTTGATTCTTTAGCGGTTTTGGTAGAGCAACAAATTAACAAGGGCTATGATTATATTATTCCAATGATCGATGCGAGACGTATGGAAGTCTATACGGCTTTGTACAATAACTTGGGTGAACAACTTTCTGAAACCGAAGCAAAAATTATTGATGAAAATTCTTATCTTGAACTAAAAGGGAAGAAAATTGTTTTTATTGGCGATGGTGCCGATAAGTGTAAAGAAATGCTAGGCTTTTTAGAGGCCGATTTTGTTCAAGTATTTCCGTCGGCAAAGGATATGAATCGTTTGGCTTATGACCACTATCAGGCCAAGAAATTCGAAGATATAGCGTATTTTGAACCGTATTATTTAAAAGAGTTTGTCGCTCTTCAGAAAAAGCCTAAAAACGGTCAATAGATACCAATTTTCTAGTTAGATAGGGGTCTTTAGTTCGGTGACCAAAATGTAGACGAATAAACGATTAAAAAAATAAAACAACATATGAAAAATCTTGTCGTAATTATTGCAGCATTCTACGGAATGATGTCTGTTATCTTGGGCGCTTTTGGTGCTCATGCCTTTAAGAAATTTTTACCGCTAGAAAAGTTAGCGAGTTTTGAAGTCGGTGTACGATACCAAATGTATCATGCGATTGTCTTATTGGCGATTGGTCTCTATTTTCAATTTACCAATGGGTTAGAGAAAACGGTCGCTTGGTCTATGATTTTAGGTACGCTTGTGTTCTCGGGTAGTATTTACTTGTTAGCATTTGCTGACCACTGGGGCGTAAACTTAAAATGGTTAGGCCCTATTACTCCTTTAGGAGGCTTAGGGATGATTGTTGGTTGGGCTGCTTTAATGTGGATTTTTATAAAGAAATAAAAAATACAAGTATAGAGCGCATAAAAAAGGTTTCAAAACAATTGTTTTGAAACCTTTTTTTATCCGTATAGATAAAGTTTAATCGAAATCTTCTTCTTTATAGGCGAACCCATCAAAAGTACACTCCACTTCAAAGGGTACATCTGTATCCACATTCTCTGTGAAATCTTGTACGTTTCCTTTCCACTTCAATGTTAGTACACCTTGCTCGTTCTGAGAAAATGTTAAGTCATTACCTACCATTTCATAGTCGCCTTCGGCTACATTTAAACTAGTGTAATAGATCTCTTGTAAATCTCCATCTTCGTCTTCTTCTTCGACGAATCCATAAGGAATAGACACGACTTTTCCAGCCAATTGTTCTACGGTATCTACTTCCACTGGGAAGTCATCAATAAACATAGCCAACTGAGGATAGTCATTCTGTAGAGAGTCTGCCTCTACATGATCTAAGTCATCATTTGAGTGGATTTCAACTAACAAACATTTCTTTTTTCCCTGATAAACGACTTTACATAGGCATTTATCAATATGATAAATAAATGTCTCTTCCGGGTGGAAGAACTTAATTGTTTTCATTGTATTGTATCTGTATTATTATTTTACCACGAATATAAATAAGTTCCACGAATATTCCTGAAAAAAAAGCAATTAATTCGTTCCCAACCCTTTTATTCGGTAAAAAAACGAAAAACCACGTCATTTTGACGTGGTTTTCCATTTATCTATGCCTAGATTTTTATTATTGAGCAACCGCTGTTGCAGTTTTAGCTGCTAAGTCGATTTGTAATAAAACTTCATCTTTAATAATAGATCCTTTCCCTGCAGAGAAGACAATTCCGAAATCTTGACGATTAATGGCAAACTCTTCCGACTTGATGCTTACAACATCACCGTCTACATTAACATTCGCTTTAAAAGTAACATTCTTAGGAACGCCACGGAAGTTTAAGTTACCAGAAATTTCTGTGTTGTAATCTTGTCCTTCGATGGTTTTAGCGCTTGTAATTTCAAATTCAGCTGTTGGGAATTTTTCAACATCTAAGAAATCAGCTGATTTTAAGTGACCATCTAATTTTCCTTTTGATTCAGCGTCTGCATCTAAATCTTTCGATTCAAACGTGGTGAAATCAGCAATGAATTTTCCAGATTCTAATTTACCGTCCATTAAAGAAACGGTTCCTTCTTTTAATTTAACAACACCGTAGTGACCATCTTCTGGTTTATTGATGTCTTCGTAAGTTTTTCCTCCTTTCCAGTTCACAGTAGATGTTGCTGCATCAACTGTATAAGCTGCTGCACCTTCAGATGTTGCTGCACCTTCTTGTGCTTCTGTAGCTTCAACTGTTTCTGTTTTTCCTCCACAAGATGTTAGCGCTACTGCAGAAACAACTGCTAGGCTTAAAAAAAGTTTTTTCATAATGATTTCATTAATAATTTATACAAAATTAAGACTTTAATTGATAGGATGACTTGATGTACATCAATTAAACGAACGTTAAAAATAATAATTCTAAATTAAAGTATCAAATTTGCAGAAATTAATTCTAGCACCGTGTTAAATATTATCGATCTTAATTTTTCCTACCCCAACGCTAAACAACCAGCGCTACATCAGATTAACTTCGGTGTACAACGCGCTGAAGTTATTAGTGTTATTGGAGAAAGTGGAAGTGGAAAATCTACCCTATTAAAGCTGATCTATGGTCTTGTAGACTTTAAAGATGGCCAAATTGTTTATGGAAGTAAACAACTCAAAGGCCCGTCGTTTAATCTAATACCTGGGCATTCTATGATGAAATACGTCGCCCAAGACTACGATTTGCTCGATTTTGTAACCGTAGGCGAAAACGTCGGAAAATACCTCAGTAATTTCGATCTTCAGCGAAAACAAGAACAAATAATCCAAGCATTAGAGGTGGTTGATATGCTGGCTTACAAAGACGAATTTCCGAATAAATTAAGTGGTGGTCAACGCCAACGCGTTTCTATTGCCCGATCGCTAGCCCAACAACCAGAAATTCTTTTGTTAGACGAACCGTTTTCGAACTTAGATCAAATGTTGAAACTCCGTATTCGTGAAAGAATTATCGACTGGTGTAGAGCTCATCATATAACGGTGATTTTTACAACCCACGATTTACAAGACGCTTTGTATACGTCCGATAAAATTCTCGTGCTAAAAGAAGGAAAGATGATTCAGTTCGACGAAGTTGAACAAGTGCGTAATTTTCCAAAATCGCCTTATGTGGCTCAGTTGTTTGGCTATGTCAATGTCTTGTCTGAAGCTCAATTAACGTTAATTACCGCCGATAACTCGTTGGCAAAAGGAATCTATATTGTTTACCCCGAAGAAATAAAAATTCATTCCCATGGTAAAATCCATGCAGAAGTTATTCAATCCAAATTTCAAGGAAGAGATTATTTAATTAAATTAAGTGTTCATGGTGTGGAAGTGGTGGCTTTTTCAGATCAAAAGTACCCAGAAGGAACGGCTATTGCCTTTGATATCGTTCACAATCGATTAATCGTAGGGTAATTCAAAAACGTTTTTTATTAGTCTATATGTCAATAGACATGGGATGATAGGTTATAGCAAAACGACGTGGACTCAATCGAATCCTTTACTTTAAACCGCATTTAAAGTGTAAATGCACCCTAGAATGAAGTGGGCCTAGTCTATATCAATAGATGTAAGATGGTATAAAATAAGCTTCTATACAATCTTACATCTGTATTTATCTAAGATCTAAAATTGAACTTTTAAAGAAGAAATTCCAAAACAGCCTCTGAAAAGTCGACCGGATTTTCGGCATGTAGCCAATGACCTGCATTTTTAATTTCTTTTATTAGTGCTAGCGGAAAGCGTTGGTGGATAACCACTTCGTCTTCGGGTAAAATATAATCCGAATTGGCTCCACCCAAGAATAGCGTAGGCCCATTAAAAACGCCTGCGGTTAAATCGGTGCCAACCAAGGCGTTGTAATTAGCCGATAACACCTCTAAATTAAAGCGAAAAGCATACTTCCCTTCTGGCGTATTGTACACATTCTTGAGTAAGAACTGACGAACGCCCATTTCGGGGATATACTGTTTTAAAACATCATCCACTTCACTGCGTTTGTCAATTTTTGTAAAATCGACCAGATGCAGCGCTTTCATAATGGCGTTGTGATGGGGCGGATAGGCTTTCGGAGCCATGTCCGCTACAATTAAATGATCTAGTTTGTCTGGGTGCTTCATCGCAAATTCAATCGCCACACGTCCGCCTAAAGAATGCCCTAATAAATGAATCTTATTTAAGTGATGCGCATCCATATACGTAACGATATCGTTCACCATGGCATCAAACGAATTATCGTCCGAATGAAAACTACGACCATGATTGCGTAAATCGATTAAATGGGTCGTAAAGTGTTCGCCAAACTTCTTTCCTAACGTATTCCAGTTATCCAGTTGCCCAAATAGTCCGTGAAAAATCAGTAAATGCTCCGATCCTTCGCCTACAATTTTACTATGTAATACTTCGTTCATCGTTTTTATAATTGAGCTAGTTCTATTTTACGTAAATAGGCCTGAATGGTATTCTCTAATCCCAAGTACAAGGCTTCCGAAATTAACGCATGGCCAATAGATACCTCGGCTATTTCTGGAATTTCTTGAATGAAGTACTGGATGTTATCTAAGCTTAAATCGTGACCAGCATTCAACACCAATCCATTGGCTGTTGCTACACGGGCCGTTTCTTTATAAGGTGTAATAGCCGTCAGATTTCCTTTTTCATATTCCGAAGCAAATAACTCGGTGTATAATTCAATGCGATCGGCACCTGTTTTGGCTGCTGCTTCTACCAATGCCGGATTGGGATCGAGAAAGATAGAGGTACGAATTCCTGCGCGTTTAAATTCAGCAATAATATCGGTTAGGTAATCCAAGTGCTTTACCGTATCCCAGCCTGCGTTCGATGTAATGGCATCATCAGCATCAGGAACCAATGTCACTTGGGCTGGACAAATATCAAGGACTAAATCCATGAATTTTTGAACGGGATTTCCTTCAATGTTAAACTCTTCGGTGACCACTGGTTTTAAATCATACACATCTCGATACCGAATATGACGCTCGTCGGGTCTTGGATGAACCGTTATTCCTTGCCCTCCAAAGCCCTGAATTTTAATAGCAGCCTCTACAAGATTAGGTGTTACGCCACCTCTTGCATTACGAATTGTGGCTAGTTTATTTATATTAACACTTAATTTAGTCATGATTTTATTGAATTTGAATAATGTAAATCGGAAAGGGTAATGGCCTGCATAATCTCTAAATCAAATTTGCGGCAGGCCGTTAATAAGTGATCGAAGATGTCGGCTTGTATCGCTTCGTAGTCCTGGTTGGTGGTTACATTCACGAAACATGAAATCTCCAAAGGCATGCCTTGGGTGGTCACCGATAATTGTTTGACAATAATAGGGTCTATCTTCGAAATTAATTTTTGCTTAGCTAGATAATGTTGTACATAAATCCTAAATACCCCAATATTGGTTAGTTGTCTTCCGTTGATGTCGATTTCTCCCAATGAAATAGATTCATTGTATTGACCAATCTCAATGCGTTTCTGATGAATATAGTCTTTAATTAATAAGATGTTTTCAAACCGGTTTAAGAGCTCTTCATCACAAAACCGAAATGAATTAACATTAAAGGAGATCCCTCTTTTTATTTGGCGGGTTCCAGTGGCGAGCATTGCCATATGATTGGTCACCTGAGACGAAACTAAATCAACGGTAGGAACAGTAGCAATGGTTTTGTCAAATTTTTCAATTTTCACCAAGTTGATGTTGATCTCCCGAACAATTCCTTCGATATCCCCCTTCGATATGGTAATCCAATCGCCAATTTTTACAATTCGAGAATAAGAGATCTGTAAGCCAGAGACAAAACCAAAGATGGCATCCCGGAAAATTAATAAAACTGCTGCGGTTAATGCCCCTAATACGGTAATAATGGTGTTGGTGTTTACCGTAAATAGAACCATAATCCCACTTAAGAGGGCGAAAAAGGCAATAATAAACTTCAACATTTGGCCAAAAGTCCGTATACCTACGGTGGTATAACTATTTTCTTGACTATACATGCTGAGGGTTGTATTAACCAAACGGAAAACCAATTGGGTAAAAACAATAATATACAGTAGTTGTGTGGCTTTATTTACGAGGTAAAATAAACTGGGATCTTTTAAGAAAAGAATCGGATTCATATTCGACGCAAACCCCAAGGGAATTAAATGCAATGCAGCCATAAAAACTTTATGGCGATACAGCGCTTCGCCCCATTCGCTTTGGGTTATTTTCACCCCTTTGCGCAAAACCGGAAAAATGGCAGCACGTAAGATATAGTCAATGACGAGTAAGATGCCTACCCAAGAAATTAATTCCAGGGTGGTGAATAGACTTTCGGATAAATTAATTTGTAATTTACTGTGGAAAAATATCTTTACGCCATCCGCAAATTCTTCATAAAAAGATTTATCTTGCAGTAGAAACTTCATCATAGTGGTTATACATTGTCTAGACAAATGTACTGCTTGTTGTTTAATAATTGATTAAAAACCCAAAAATATGGACGATTCTACGCTAGCCATTATTAGCGGAATTCTATTACTGATCGGATTGATTGGAACAATTTTACCCGTCCTCCCTGGGGCACCTTTAGCTTTAGCAGGCTTGGTTGTCTTTAAGTTTAGCAGTGTGGCTGACTATGGTTGGGGATTAATTATTATAGCGGGTGTTTTGGTTATGATCGGCGCTATTTTAGATTATTTACTCCCCATCTACATGACGAAAAAGCTTGGCGGAAGCAAGTATGCCGTATGGGGATCGATTATTGGTTTAATCGTCGGAATTTTTTTTCCGCCGGTCGGTTTTTTAATCGGGCCATTTATCGGCGCTTTTCTCGCCGAATTATGGGCTAATTCTCAACAGCCTAAAGCAGCTTTCAAAGCCGCCTTAGGGTCTTTTGTCGGATTTATTTTAACCACGGGCTATGATGTAATCCTCACCTTGTTTTTTATCGGTGTGTTTGTGTGGAATTTAATGTAATAACAATATTAAAGGATTCTACATTAGGCATATTAAATAATATTTTGTAATTTTGCAAAGAATTTAATAAAACTAAAATGGAGGAGGGCTGGCTATAGCTCTCTTTTTCGTTCTGTATGGATTCTAATAAAGTAAAAACATTAATAGACGAAGCGTTGGCGGTGAATCCGTCATTGTTTCTTATCGATTGGACTATTTCAACCGATGACAAAATTTTAATTTCAGTTGATGGAGACGAAGGTCTTTCCATCGAAGAAGTGGTTCGTATCAGTCGATATGTGGAAAACAGCCTAGACAGTGAAGAAGTTGATTTCGCGTTGGAAGTTTCTTCGCCAGGTGTTGGAAGCCCATTGACCATGCCAAGACAGTTTGCGAAAAATGTCGGACGCACATTGGAAGTGACTTTAACCGATAACCAAGTCATCGAAGGAGAAATTGTTATGGCCGACGAGGAAGGTGTTGAACTTTTCTGGGAGGCCCGTGAACCTAAACCAATAGGTAAAGGGAATATAACAGTAGAGAAACAAGAATTAGTAAATTACGCTGATATCAAAAAAGCAATTATCAAAGTCACCTTTTAAAAATAAAATGTAATGGACAATCTTGCATTAATTGAATCTTTTGGAGATTTTAAAGACGATAAAAATATAGACCGTATTGCCCTAATGGCAATCTTAGAAGACGCCATAAAAAGTGTTCTTCGTAAAAAATATGGATCAGACGATAACTTTGATATTATCGTTAATCCGGATAAGGGAGATTTAGAGATCTGGCACAACCGTATTGTTGTGGAAGATGGATTCTCTGAAGATGATAGTGCAGAAATTGAACTGGCGGAAGCTCGTTTAATCGAACCTGATTTTGAAATCGGTGAGGCTGTAACTGAAAAAATTCCCATTGAAACATTAGGTCGTCGTGCTATTTTAACGTTAAGACAAACCTTAGTATCTAAGGTAATGGAATACGATAACGCCAACCTTTATGATAAATTTAAAGGACTAGTTGGGGAAATCGTAACCGGTGAAATTCACCATGTACGCCACAAACATGTTATCATTGTTGATGATGAACAAAATGAAATGATTCTTCCAAAAGAAAATCAAATCCCGTCTGATTTCTTCCGTAAAGGTGAAACCTTACGCGCTGTTGTTGACGATGTGAAACTGAAAGGGGCGAAACCTCAAATTATCTTATCGCGTACTTCTCCTAAATTCTTGGAGAAATTATTCGAACAAGAAATTCCAGAGATCTTTGATGGTTTAATCACCATTAAAAACGTGGTCCGTATCCCTGGTGATAAAGCCAAAGTAGCCGTTGAATCATACGATGATCGTATCGATCCTGTTGGAGCTTGTGTGGGAATGAAAGGATCAAGAATCCATTCAATCGTTCGCGAATTACGCAACGAAAACATCGATGTGATTAACTATACCAACAACCAAAGCCTTTATATTTCTCGTGCTTTAAACCCTGCTAAAATCTCTAAAATTGAAATCAATGAAGAGGATAATAAAGCCTTGGTTTATGTCAATGCAGATGAGGTTTCTAAAGCCATTGGTAAAGGAGGGTATAATGTTCGATTAGCTTCTAAGTTAGTTGGAATGGAAATTGATATTTTCCGTGAAGGCGTTCAAGATGAAGATGTTGAATTGACCGAGTTTTCTGATGAAATTGATTCTTGGGTTATCCAAGCGTTCAAGGAAATTGGTCTAGATACTGCAAAGAGTATTTTAGAGCAGGATGTGGAAGATTTAATCAAGAGAACAGACCTTGAAGAGGAGACGATTCAAGACGTCATAAACATCTTGAAAGAAGAGTTTGAAGATTAATACCTTTCAAATCACAAACAATTAGTACATTTGCAAAAATAAAAATAAACGATTAGCTGTCATATGCCGGAAACAATAAGATTAAGTAAAGTATTAAAAGAATTAAATATATCGATGGATAGAGCTGTTGATTTTTTAGAGGGAAAGGGTGAAACTATTGAGAAAAATCCCAACTCTAAGATCGATCGGCCAACTTATGATATTTTAGTTAATGAATTCCGGTCAGATGCCAAACAAAAGCAAGCTTCCGGGGAAGTAGTGATTAATAAAATTTCTGATATTAAAGCACAAGAGAAAAAAGAAGCCGAAGAAAAGGCTGCTGAAGTACCTGCCAAACCAGAGGTTATAAAACCTACAAAAATAGAATTAGAAGGTCCAAAGAAAGTTGAAAAACCAGAAGTGGAATCACAAGAACAACCTGTGAAAGCAGAAGTTCAGATAGAAAAGAAGCAAGACGAACCAGCGCCAACTGAACCTTCAGTTGTCCCTGTAGTGGTCGAAAGCAAAAAGGAAACCAACGATATCATCATTAAACCCGATGAATCGCAACATCCTCGTGTTATCGGAACCGTCGATCTTGATAAAATAAATAAAGCAGGTAAACCGAAAAAAGAAAATTCTCCATCGGAGAAGAAGAAAGATTCTAAAGTGAAAGAAAAAGAGTCTGTTAAACCGGAAGCTTCACCAAAATCTTCTCCCAAAAAAGAAGAAAAGAAAGGAGAAGATCATAAGGCGAAAGAGGTAAAAAAACCTGAAATTAAAAAGGAAGAAGCTAAGCCTGAAGTGAAGAAAGAAGAGATAGAAGAAGTATCTGCTGAAACTCAGAAGATTGAGACAGTTTATACAAAACTAGATGGGCCGAATTTTACGGGTGCTAAAATTGATTTATCTATTTTCGAAAAAGATAAAAAGAAAGCCGAAGATAAAAAATCCCAAAAGATCAGCCAAGCTGCTGACAAAAAGAAGCGTAAACGCATTCAGAAAAATGTTAAACCAGAAGATGTTAAGCCAGGTGATGCCGCCGCTAACCGTCCTGCTGGTACCCAACAAGGTGGTGTAAACCGTCCTGGTGGTGGTCCGAATCGCCCTGGTGGTGGTCCTAACCGTCCCGGAGGTGGTCCTAACCGTCCTGGTGGTCCTAACCGCCCAGGTGGTCAGAACCGTTTTGGAAACAACCGCCCTGGTGCACCGCGCGTCCCTCAAGCTGAATTGAGTGATGAAGATGTTAAAAAACAAATTAAAGATACTTTAGACAAACTGACCAACAAAGGGAAGGGAGCTAAAGGAGCTAAGCACCGTCGTGATAAACGTAAAGAACGTCGTGAAATTGCCGATTTAGAGCAAGAAGCAATGGACAAAGACAAAACATTAAACGTGAACGAATTCGTTACCGTGAATGAATTGGCTTCGTTAATGGATGTAATGGTTACAGAAGTAATCTCTGCATGTATGTCTTTAGGAATCATGGTTACCATGAACCAACGTTTAGAAGCCGATACCATTCAATTGGTAGCTGATGATTTCGGATACGAAGTCGTTTTCTCTAGTGCTGAAGAAGATTTATCAATTGAAGAAGACGAAATCGATAAAGAAGAAGACCTTGAATTCCGTGCACCAATCGTAACCGTTATGGGACACGTCGATCACGGTAAAACATCTTTATTAGATTACGTGCGTAAAGCAAACGTCATCGCTGGTGAGTCGGGTGGTATTACACAACATATTGGTGCTTACAACGTAACGTTGGCCAATGGTAAACGTGTAGCCTTCTTAGATACTCCTGGTCACGAGGCCTTTACGGCTATGCGTGCTCGTGGAGCTCAAGTAACCGATATTGTTATTATCGTTATCGCGGCCGATGATCAAATCATGCCTCAAACACGTGAAGCAATTTCTCACGCTCAAGCTGCCGGTGTTCCTATCATCTTTGCGATTAACAAAGTCGATAAGCCTACCGCGCTTCCAGAAAAAGTAAAAGAGCAATTAGCACAAATGAACTTACTCGTAGAAGACTGGGGTGGTACTTACCAATCGCAAGAAATTTCTGCTAAAACAGGTTTAGGTGTTGACGAACTTTTAGAAAAAGTATTATTAGAAGCGGAAGTGTTAGACCTAAAAGCTAACCCTAACCGTAACGCAACTGGTACAGTGGTTGAAGCTGCCTTAGATAAAGGACGTGGATACGTATCAACCATCATGGTTCAAAACGGTACATTACGTATCGGCGATTACTTGCTTGCAGGTAGCCATCATGGTAAAGTAAGAGCAATGTTAGATGAACGTGGTAAAAACGTGTTAGAGGCTCGTCCTTCTACACCAGTTACTATCCTTGGTCTTGACGGCGCACCTACTGCCGGTGATAAATTAAAAGTGTACGAAGACGAACGCGAAGCAAAACAAATTGCATCTCGTAGAGAGCAACTTCAACGTGAGCAAACAATCCGTACACAGAAACATATTACATTAGATGAGATTGGTCGTCGTATCGCTTTAGGTGACTTCCAAGAGTTAAACATTATCTTAAAAGGAGATGTGGATGGTTCTGTAGAAGCATTAACCGATTCTTTACAGAAATTGTCTACCGACGAAATCCATGTAAACATGCTTCATAAAGGAGTTGGACAAATTACAGAATCCGACGTTCTTTTAGCCTCGGCTTCCGATGCAATCATCATTGGTTTCAATGTGAGACCCGGTGTTTCTGCTCGTGAAATCGCTGACAAAGAAGAAATCGAAATCCGTACTTACTCAATTATCTATGATGCCATCAACGACATCAAAGAAGCAATGGAAGGTATGTTATCTCCAGAATTAAAAGAACAAGTAACGGGTAATATCGAAATCCGTGAAACATTTAAAGTTTCTAAGGTGGGGACTATTGCAGGTTGTATGGTCTTAGATGGTAAAGTTTACCGTTCTTCTAAAATTCGCATCATCCGCGACGGTGTTGTTATTCACGAAGGTGAGTTAGCTTCATTAAAACGTTTCAAAGATGACGTGAAAGAAGTAGCCAAAGGGTACGAATGTGGTTTAAACATTAAAAACTTTAACGATATCCAAATCGGTGATATCATTGAAGCATTCGAAACCGTAGAGGTGAAGAAAAAATTAAAATAAGCAATTCAATTGCACTTTATACAGCCCACTCAAGGAATTGAGTGGGCTTTTTTTTGACCTATTTTTAACGACTTATAGCAACATTCCTTTTGGGCGGCTGCTACGCACCGGGCTTTCCGCACTCGCTTTTTTAAGCCACTTCATGGCCTCAAAAAAGCTCAAACAAACGCTTCAATCCCTGCCGCGGGCTCATCCCTGCACCGTTTCATCTACAGTTCATGGCCTACTAAACCAAACGGGTTTTTATAACCTTCCTATAAACGGGTAAGATCTTAGCAGCAACAAATACATATAGTTATTGATTTTAGTTATATTTGAAAGTGATTTATGGCTGTATGTTCATCTGAAATTCGCCATGAACTCCTTATAATTTACACCAACTTTAATTAATTTAACGCATGGGCTTTTTTGATAAACTTAGAGCAGAATTTGTAGACATTGTTGAATTCCTAGACAATAGTAATAACACCATAATTTATCGTTTTGAACGATATAAAAATGAAATAAAAAACGGAGCTAAATTAATTGTTAGAGAAGGACAACAAGCTGTTTTTTTGAATGAGGGTAAAATTGCGGATGTCTTTAACCCAGGAACCTATACCTTAACAACTGAAAACTTACCCATACTTGCTACGCTGAAAGGGTGGAAATATGGCTTTAATAGCCCTTTTAAAGCCGAAGTCTATTTCCTCAATACCAAAACATTCATCGATCAAAAATGGGGAACTAAAACCCCTATAATCCTGAATGACTCTCGTTTTGGAATGCTAGAAATTCGAGCATTTGGAACCTATACGTTTAAAATTATTGAATTGGAAAAATTCATCCGAGAAATTGTCGGAACCAAAGGGATTTTTACAACCGAAGATATTGATCAACAACTAAAAAGCCTTATCGTTACTCGCTTTACAAATGCAGTGGGGCAAATTAATCTTCCTATTGAAAATTATGCAGCAAATCTCAATGATTTATCATTGAATATTTTCAATTTTATGCAAAATGATTTTCTTCTTTATGGAATTGAGGTCACTAAATTCCTTATCGAAAATGTGTCCATGCCCGAGGATATCAAAAAAGAAATTTTCGAATTAAGCCGCTTAAATGTGGTCGATTTAAATAAATTAGCTCAAATGAAAGCTGCCAAAGCCATGGAAATTGCAGCCGCTAATCCATCGGGTGCCGCTGGTGCTGGAGTAGGAATGGGTGCTGGTTTTGCGATGGCCAATCAAATGGCTCAAACATTTAACAACCCCTCAACCCCAAATGCTCCTTTAGCCACACCACCGCCTTTAGGCGCTTCAATTTCTTATTTTGTTGCAATAAATAATCAGCAAAATGGTCCCTTTAACGAACAACAATTACACGAATTGGTCGTGAAAGGCGATTTAAAAAGAGATTCGTTAGTCTGGAAACAAGGTTTAGCTGCTTGGGATAAAGCCGAAAATCAGACCGAATTACAATCTTTGTGGAACAATACACCACCGAATATTCCTTCTTTATAAAGCTAAATTCGAATCATTTTGACTGATACAATTGATAGATTAACCGAGGCATACAACTGCTCGGACTGCGGCGCTGTGCTTAAATATAAACCTGGCACTGATGCATTGAGTTGTGCCTATTGTGGTGGAATAACTAAAATAGAAAATACAACCAATACCCCTATTTTAGAATTAGATTATCATGCCTTTTTAACCAATGTAGGCAATGAAAACCTGGTCAAAGAAAAAGTAGTTGAATGCAAAAACTGTGGAGCCTCTTCCTGTGTCCAAGGAAACTTAAAATCATTGAACTGCCCCAATTGCAGCACTTCATTAATCGAATCGGATGTGCATGAAGAACGCTTAATTCGACCAGCCTCCTTGCTCCCTTTTATCGTCAACCAAGACGATGTGCATAAAAAATTATCCAAATGGGTCGATCAATTATGGTTTAAACCAACCGATTTGGCTAAAGCAGCTCTGGACCCATTAGCTTTGCAAGGTGTTTATATCCCTTATTGGACTTACGATACCAATACCGTATCATCTTATGTCGGAGAAAGAGGTGAATACTATAAAGTCGTGGTGAAAACAGATAATGGACAGCGGACAGAAACCAAAACAAGATGGTTTAATGCTTCAGGTGATGTATCCGTTTTTTATGACGATGTGATGATTCCTGCTTCAGGAAGCCTAAATTCGGCTACCCTAAATAAACTTGAACCTTGGGATAAAGATAAACTAACCCCTTTCAATAATGAATATTTAAGTGGTTTTATAACCGAAAAATACATGGTCAATTTAGCCGATGGATTTCAGCAGGCTAAAAAAATCATAGACCATAACATCAGAGATCATGTTCGAAAAGATATTGGTGGAAATACCCAAAAAATTAGACGTATCTCTACCCAATACAATGCTATTTCGTTTAAACATATTTTAGTTCCTGTTTATGTCTCTTCTTACCGTTATAAAAATAAATTATACCATTTTTATGTCAATGGTAGAAATGGAAAAATAACAGGCGATAGGCCTTATAGCACGAGTAAGATTCTTATGATGATCTTTTTTATACTCTTTTTCCTTTTTATTTTGCTTTTAATCGCTTCTTAAAATCAATGCAGTTGTATATAGTTGCATTGTTTTTTTAATTAAAGATTATTCATTTAATTCCTGATAAAGATCAGTTATAAAAACAGCAGCTATTAGCCTACTAAATCAGTAGAGTTTATATAGCTTTGTGCAAAATAAAGATAAATGATTAAAAACACGACTCGTTTGAAGCAATTAATTGCTTCTTTTTTGTTGTTAGGAAGTAGCTTCTTAATGGCTCAACAAGCCAAGTTATCGGGCTATATCGTTCAGGATAATAAGCCCATGGCGAATGCGGTGGTGACTATTGAAGGAACAACGATATCGACCATCACCAATGCAGAAGGGTATTATACATTCGATGTACAACCTGGAAGTTATACCCTAAGTGCCGTGATTATTGGTCACGAGCCTTTAACAGAACATATCGAAGTGCTGTCGGACAATGAACAATCGATCGACTTCGATTTTACATCCCTTAATCTAAATGAAGTGGTCTTGGTGGGAAGCCGGGGCAAAGCGCGTTCTATTATGGATGCTGTGGCACCCATTGATGTCATCGATATCTCTCAAGTCACCAAAGAGGTGGGCCAGGTTTCTCTAAACCAAATCTTAAATTACGTAGTTCCTTCGTTTAGTTCAAATACCCAAGTCATATCCGACGGAACTGATCACATCGATCCAGCTTCTTTAAGAGGTCTTGGTCCCGATCAGGTTCTTGTGCTTATCAATGGAAAAAGAAGGCATACAACGTCTTTAATTAACGTCAATGGAACCTTTGGAAAAGGTTCGGTCGGAACCGATTTAAATGCGATTCCTACTTCCGCTATTAAACGAATCGAGATTCTACGCGATGGTGCTTCTGCCCAATATGGTTCGGATGCGATTGCCGGAGTAATTAATATCGTGTTGGAAGATGCGACCGATCAAGTAAAGGCCATGATCTCTTATGGTGGTAACTGGTCGAAAAATGCGACCGATAATTTCGATGGTGAGCAAGTACAAGCCAACCTAAATTATGGGGTTAAAGTAGGAGAGAAAGGGGGCTTTGTCAATTTATCAGCTTCTTTCGATCAACGCGATTATTTCAATCGCCAAAAAACGTTCACAGGAACCATCTTTACCGATTATAATCGCCCAGATTTATACATGAATCCAACCGGTATGGATATAACGGACGAGGAATTGGCTCGCCGCGGGGAGACCCGTGCAGATTATATTTCACGTGTTGGACAGGCCAAAACAAAAGGCGGAGCCTTGTTTCTGAACAGCGTTTTACCCGTAAATGATAAGACCGAGGTGTATGCCTTTGGGGGACTTAATTACAGAAATGGAGAATCGGCTGCTTTTCGCCGTCAACCCGCTCAATTCCATCAGTCGGTGCAATCCATTTTTCCAAATGGTTACTTGCCATTAATTGAAACCAATAATTACGATCGATCATTATCGGCCGGAATTCGTAGCGAAATCAACGATTGGAAAGTGGATTTTTCGAATACCTACGGGAATAATACACTCGATTTTAAGGCTAAAAATACGGTTAATGCTTCAATGCGTGAAGCATCGCCCACTTCCTTTGAGGCAGGTGGATATCGCTTCACGCAAAATACGACCAATATCGATTTTTCACGGTATTTCGATGATGTCATGGATGGATTGAATATCGCTTTTGGAGCTGAATACCGTTACGAGAACTATCAGATCGAAGCGGGCGAAGAAGCTTCCTATACCAATTATGGTAAAGCGAGAAAAATTGGTATTGATGCCAATGGAAAGGATATATTATTACCCGATACCAATGGGAATATCGATACCTTATTCGGATTAAACGGGAAAGCTTTAATTGGAGGGGCACAAGCATTCCCCGGATTTTTACCTGAAAATGCTGTCAATGCTTCTCGTACAGCATTAGCAGCTTATATCGATACCGAATTGAATTTATCACCTGAATGGATGGTGACCGCCGCAGCTCGTTTTGAAAATTTCTCCGATTTTGGTTCAACGGTGAATGGAAAGTTAGCAACTCGCTATAAGATAGGAAACCTTGTTTTTAGAGCGGCTGCAAGTACAGGTTTTAGAGCACCTTCCTTACACCAATCTAACTTTAGTGCAACGTCTAGTTTATTTTTAGATGGAGTTATTCAAAACTCAGGTACGTTTACCAATGAAAGTAGGGTCGCTAAATTATTAGGCATTCCGAAATTAAAGGAAGAAAAATCAAAGAATATAAGTGGAGGGTTTACAGCCAATATGGGGAAATTTAAATTAACTGTCGATGGGTACTTTATTCGTATCGATGATCGTATTGTCTATACAGGTTATTTTGCAGGGAGTAATGGCCCTAACGCAACAGAACAAGACCAGCAGATTTATACCCTTTTACAGCAAGCAAATGCTACTTCAGCGCGCTTTTTTGCCAATGCCATCGATACAGAGACCAAAGGAATTGATGTAGTGTTGACCTATCAAGAGCGCTTGGGGAATGGTCGATTTAGAGCCGATCTGGCCGCTACTTTAAACAAGACCAATGTGGTAGGGAATGTCCATGCCTCTCCTTTGTTGGAAGGGAAAGAATCTATTTATTTCGATCGTGCTAGTCGTTTATTGTTAGAGTCGGCTGTGCCTCGAACGAAAGTGAACCTTTCAATGAGCTATAGTGTAGACAAATGGAATTTCTATGTACGTAACGTGTATTTTGGTCAGGTAGATGGGGCGACCAATGTGGTTGAAAATGACCAGGTTTTTTCGTCAAAAGTGATTACCGATGCGACTGTTACCTACCAATTGACTAAAAATATCGGCCTGAGTATGGGGGCAAATAATCTGTTTGATATTTATCCCGATAAAACAAAGGCAGGTACCTTACAAGGTGCGGGGTATTTCTTATACTCTCGAACGGGTCAACAATTCGGAATGGGCGGGCGTTTCGCCTTTGCGCGTTTGGCGTTGAATTTATAGTTTAGCCAATCCATATCCCCTCATAGAGATCAGATGAAGAAGACTTGATAAATACATCGACTCAATGACCGCAATTGTTTAAAATTTCGCCGGATCCACAAATCGAATTTTATCTAAAAGCAAGTATCGAATGTTCTTTTTTTAAACATTTAATGCGATTGATATTGAAATAAAAACCCCCAATGACTTAATCATTGGGGGTTTTTTAGTGCACGCTTTTCGTGAATTTTTTAAAGAAATAGATGTTCCAAGCAATCATGGTATACCCATAAACGGCATCTTCTATAGGGATTGTTCCTAGGCGAATGTTAAGAAAATAATCCGAATTATAATTCACAATGGGGTGTGCTAATCCAGTACCCGTTAAGACCCCATTCACCATTAAAAAACCGGGTAAGAGAATGGTGTAAATAAGGGATACCGTACAAATCCAATCAACTTTAGCAATGTATTTTAAATAGACTAAACTTAATCCTGTGATAAAAAACGTGATAAAAGTGTATAATTTATCGCTAAAAAACAAACACATAACTGCACATAATACAATGGATAGTCCTGTAAAATAATGCTCCGTTCTTACCGACCATTGTAGGGTATAAAATTTGGTAATGCAATAATAGGTGAATACACAGGAGAAGGGGATACAGATAAAAAAAAGGAGTTCTTCTAGGGGTAAACCAACAATTCTTAATCCTAATAAGTAGGTGTTATTAAACCACCATACGCCTATAGATGTAAACCATGCATCCCAAATAATAAAGGGAATAGCTACTAGAATACTCGCCTTAAGAAAGGAAATAAAATAGCGGTTAAATTTTATTCTGGGATGAAATGAATAAATGAAACAAATACTAATGGTTAGAAAATTAATGATTATGTAGGTATATTGTTGCATCTCGTTATTTTTTTTTGAAGTAGATTTTGAAATATTTTATCGGCACCCATAAAAAACCAAAGCACTCACCATTTTCTTTGCCCAAGTGGCGATGGTGTTGTTTATGGGCCCTTCGTATGCCTAATAAATAGGGATTCTTGGTTGTACGAAGTAATTTAATGCGTTGATGGATAAACATATCGTGTACAAAAAAATAGGCCAACCCATACAAGGTGATGCCTAGGCCAATGTAAAACCAATGGTTATATCCCTGACTAGAGCCATAATACATGAGCATTATGGTAGGTAGGGCAAAAATGAGAAAGAAATAGTCGTTTCGTTCTAAGTTTCCGTTATTGCTGTGATCGTGATGGTCTTTGTGTAAAGACCATAAAAGTCCATGCATAATGTATTTGTGGGTGAGCCATGTAAGGCCTTCCATGATACAAAAGGTGATGCAAACAATGAATAGGTTCATTGGTTAAATTTATGCGTTAAAAAATGGTGCCGAAAATTGAATATAGTTTTGAGCTTATTTTTAACGATCATCGTATGTACAAGGTCTCCTAAAGGTCCAAATGGTAATTCGTAGGTGACGAGATCCCGCATAAATACACCTTGTTCGTTGGGGATAAATTCGTGAAAGTGTATCCATTGCTTAAAAGGACCTTTTTTTTGACTGTCGGTAAAACTAATGCCATTGTTGACTTGGGTTATTTCGGTTTGCCAGTTCAGTTTTATACCAAATAAGGGCGATACATGATAATCGATTAGCATACCGGGGTATATTTCATCGTTTTCCATCGCGGTTAATACCGTAAAGTTCATTTCTTTTGGCGTAATTTCAGCTAAGTTATTGGCTGAAGAGAAAAAATCCCAAGCGGTTTGAACATCGCAATTTAATTGCTGTTCTCTATATAGGTGGTATATCATTTTAGTTGTTTTTTTTCATCGGGGGTGAATAAAGTACTCGATTTCGAAAGTTCTTGAACAAGGGTTTTTAGGTGATTATTCTCTATAGATGAAAAGCCCTTGATAACATAATTTTTATCGACTTCAATAGCCGATCTATAGTTCAGTATTCGTGGACTATTCGCCTGAATACTTAAACGAATAAAGCGAACCTCAAGACTGTTTGGTGCCATAGTGACGGCTTTTTCAATGTTCTTTTTACCTTTCGAAAAACTGTTTAATTTTTCTATCGGATTGAAAAGGTGTTTTGCTAACATGGCTTGATAGGCCCCTAAATAAACCATAACAATGGCCGATTGAGGCATGTGAATTAACGCATTGAGGGTCGTTTTGCATATCTTTTTATTGTCGACAGCTAAGGGGTAATTTTCCCTCACCTGATGAATATCCATACTTTTGGCGGCTAATGGAATACATGGAATGAAAAACAGATAAAAGAGAATCATCTTCATAGTTTCGCTATTTTAAATTGTAAATAACTACTCATCATCAACGATAGTTTTTGTCCATTGTTAATGCGAATACGTTCATTAATAATTTCGTGTGCAGCTGTTTTTTTAATTTTTTTAAATAACGATATATAATAGGTATAGGCTAAATAAACACCGAAACGGGCAGTTATCGGTAAAGTCTTAATCCCAACGAGTGCTTCTTTAAATTCTCTATCGATTTCCGTTTCAATTTCCTTTTTAACGACTGTATTAAAGGTCTTCATATCCACGTTTGGGAAATAGGTTCTTCCTAAAACTTCGTAATCGTCTTTAAGATCGCGTAAGAAATTTACTTTTTGAAAGGCCGATCCCAATTGCCTGGCCGAATATTTAAGTCGTTCATATTCTTGTTTATCCCCGTTCACAAAAACCTGTAAACACATTAAGCCCACCACTTCTGCCGATCCTAAGATGTATTCTTGATAAAGATGATCGTTATAATTCACTTTCTGTAAATCCATTTCCATACTCTTTAGAAAAGTATCGATTAGATTCCAATCGATCTTATAGGTATTCACAGTATCTTGAAACGAGTGTAAAATGGGGTTTATAGCGATTCCTTCTTCAATGGCTTGGGTCGTTTGTAAACGTAATCGGCGCATTAACTCTTCCTTGTTGTAGCCGTGGAAGCTATCCACAATCTCATCGGCTAAACGGACATATCCATAAATGGCATAAATGGCAGGACGAATTTTTGCATCCAATGCGAGTATACCTAAAGAGAAGCTCGTGCTGTATTTTTTAGTCGTCGCTTTACTGATCTGGAATGATAGTTCATCAAATAGTTGTTTCATAGCGCATGGATTTTAATTGATTGATTTCGTTGGCAACAATTTTACCCGATATAATCGATGGGGGAACACCAGGGCCGGGTACAGTTAATTGCCCGGTATAATATAAATTCTTCACTTTTTTATTTCGAATAGTCGGCTTTAGAACCGCCGTTTGCGAAAGGGTATTGGCTAACCCATAAGCATTTCCTTGGTACGCATTGTAATCTGCTACAAAATCGTTCAGGCAATAACTTTTCTTATAGATTATTTTATCAATCAAATGCGATGTTGATGTATGTTGTTCTAGCCGTGAAATCATTTCTAAAAAGTAATGTTCACGTAGATTTTCATTGTCTTCAATGCCCGTGGCAATGGGCATTAATAAAAATAGATTTTCCTGGCCTTCCGGAGCTACATCAGGATCTGTTTGGGATGGACAACAGACATAAAACAAAGGTTTGCTTGGCCACTCTTTCGTTTTATAAATTTCATTGGAATGGATTTTTAAATCGTGTTCAAAAAATAAGGTGTGATGGGTTAAATGGGGAATCTTGTCAGAAATACCTAAGTAGAAAATTAAACAAGAGGGTGCAAATGTTCTGCTCTCCCAATAATCTTCGGTATAATTACGGTATTCTTTTGCTAACAACTTGGCCTCTGTATGGTGATAATCGGATGAAGCAATTAAGGCATCCACCAAAATAATCTCACCATTTACAGTGATGCTATCGGCAACATGGCCAACCACATCAATTTTTTCAACATTGGCTTTGGTATGAAAAACAGCGCCTTGACGTTCGGCAACATCCACCATGGCATTCACTACAGAAATAAATCCACCCATCGGGTACCAGGTTCCTAGTTTATAACCTCCATAATTCATTAAACTATACAGCGCAGGAATGTCTTCGGGCATTGCACCCAAGAAAATAACTGGAAATTCCATGAGAGCAATCAATTTTGGATTTGAAAAGTAATGGCGTACATGCTTTTGAAAATTGGTTAGTAAATCAAGTTTTAGTGCACTTTTAGCAATCTTCAAGGAAACAAATTCAAACCATGAATGACAGGGTTTTTGAACAAAATCTTGCATACCCACTTCGTATTTGTACTGCGCTTCAGCCATAAAGCGATCCAGTTTTTTTCCTGCGCCTCCTTCTATAATTTCAAACAAAATCTTCAGGTCTTCGTAATCTTCGGGAATCGCAATAACCTCATCGTCAAAGACCATTTCGAATTGGGGATTCAATGGAATTAACGGATAATAATCATGCGATGAAACGCCAAAATCCTGAAAGAATTTTTCTATAATGTCAGGCATCCAATACCAACTTGGTCCCATGTCGAAAGTAAAACCGTTTTCCGTTTTAAATTGGCGGGCTCTACCACCTAAACGATCGTTTTTTTCATACACATCAACTTTATGGCCTGCCGCAGCAGCATATGCCGCAGCCGATATCCCCGAGAAACCTGCGCCTATAATGGCTATTTTTTTTTGCATCTTAGTCAATTTTAGAAGGTGAGTAGGTTGAGTTGACAACATCAAGCAAGTTTGCCGACTTTAAATTCTGTTCATAAATTGGTTGGTGAAAATTCTCCAACTTGGTTAATAATTTAATTAACTCCATTTTTTCGAGCGTTGTTAAATCACCCGTGACAAGTCTAGTCGCCATTCTTATTTTATCCATTTGTGCATCCAATACCATTAATCCTTTTTCAGTGATAGAAACTATTTTACTTCGTTTATCAATTTCCGAATCTCGCTGAATTACCCATTCTTGCTTCAATAAGCGATTAATGATTTGTATACCGGTTGGCTTATCTTGAATATTTTTTCGAATCAAAGCCATCTTGCTCATCGCTCCATAGGCCTTCAGGTTAATTAAGAATATAAACTCTTCTTGTGTCGAAAAATCAGAATTTTCTATGGCCGACTTTGAAAAGGTTTTCGCATAGTTATTCATATGGATTAAAAGTGTATTAATGGTGCTATCTGGACTTCGTCCGTTTTCCTTTCCATCCCAAGATGGTTCTTCTATCGTTGAATTTTCCAACGAAATCTTCCTGTATACCCATTTCTTAAAGCCTTCTACACTTCCTGAATAGGGTCCTGTTGGGGTATCCTTTTCAAAGTTTTCCATTAGATGGATGACTTCTTCGAGTAAACGATAATTCATATGGCGGATTATTTGGTGTAAAAATATACTATTATTTTGATATAAAGTATATTTTAATCCTAAAATAGTTCATGTTAGGTATTGTTTAATACCATATGCCTTTTCTATTGCGGATTCAATGGTTGTTAGAATCGTATCATTAGACAAGAATTTTTCATAGTTTTAAAAAAATGATATATAGAAAACATGGGTGTGTTATCCTAACCACGAACCTATTGTAATGGATTAAAAAAACGAATGAGAAATTATAGATTAATCCCTGCATAAATTCCTAAAACATAATCTTGTTCTACTAAGTGAAAATGTAAAAGGTTTGGTATTTTTGTGTTTAAATAACAATTCATGAAGAGAATAGCAGTGTTTATTTTTACATTTTTTGTTGCTGGGCAAATGAATGCACAAACCCCTACCTCATATAAAAATGGCGTAGTGGTCACGGCACATCCCGAAGCATCAAAAGTAGGTGTCGAAATATTGAAGAAAGGAGGAAATGCAATTGATGCAGCTATTGCTGTTGAGTTTTCATTAGCGGTGGTTTACCCAAACGCGGGGAATATTGGTGGTGGTGGATTCTTAATCTATCGTGATGCAAAGGGTAATGTAGATGCATTGGATTACCGTGAAACAGCCCCTTCTCAGGCTTCAGAGAAAATGTATTGGGATAAAAATGGGGATGCAGTTACAGATCTTAGTCTATATGGTCAGTTTGCTTCTGGTATTCCTGGCACAGTAGATGGAATGGTGAAGGCACATGAAAAGTATGGCCAATTAGCATGGAAAGATTTAGTTCAGCCAGCGATCGATTTAGCGAATAACGGGTATGCGATTACGGCAATGCAAGCAAATGAATTGACGAAGAAACACGCCGATTTTAAGAAATATAACCAAGTAGCGAATGCTTTTACAGCAAAATCGACTTGGGTTGCAGGGGATACTTTTATTCAAAAAGACCTCGGTAAGACCCTTAAGCTGATTCAGAAAAAAGGACGAAAAGGATTTTATGAAGGGAAAGTCGCCAATCAAATCGTGAAAGAAATGAAACGTGGTAACGGGATTATATCTCATGAAGATTTAAAAAAATATCAAGCCGTTTGGCGTACACCCGTTTCTGGAAATTATAAAGGATATAAAGTTATTTCTATGCCACCACCAAGTAGTGGCGGTATTGCTTTAGTTTCACTTTTTCAATCGATCGAAAAATTTCCTTTAAAACAATGGGGCTTTCAAGCGGATTCGACTATTCAAGTTATGGTAGAAGCCGAAAGAAGAGTCTACGCTGATCGTGCCGAACACCTTGGAGATCCCGCGTTCTACAATGTTCCCCAAAAACAATTACTCAATCAGAATTACAATGTAGGGCGAATGAACGATTTTTCATTTGCGAATGCAACTCCGAGCGCCTCTGTGAAAGCAGGTGAACTTAGTGGGAAAGAATCGGAAGAAACAACGCATTATTCCATTGTTGATGCACAAGGAAATGCTGTTTCTGCAACAACAACATTAAATGGATCTTATGGCTCACTTGTTATTGTTGGTGGTGCTGGTTTTATTATGAATAATGAAATGGACGATTTTTCGGTTAAACCTGGTGTTCCCAACATGTATGGTTTAGTAGGAGGAAAAGCCAACGCTATAGAACCTTATAAAAGAATGTTAAGCTCTATGTCGCCAACCATTGTTGAAAAAAATAATCAATTGTTTATGGTAGTGGGAACACCTGGTGGATCAACGATTATTACATCGGTTTTTCAAACGATCTTAAACGTGATCGAATTTGATATGACCATGCAAGAGGCAGTTTCTGCTCCCCGTTTTCATCACCAATGGTTACCAGATCGTATCGATTTAGAGCCTAAAGCCGTTAACGAAAATGTTCGTGAAACATTAAAATTAAAAGGGTATTCCTTGAAAGAACGTTCGACTTATGGACGTGTTAATGGGATATTATTGAATGCAGATGGAACCTATCAAGCCGGTGCGGATCATCGTGGTGACGATAGAACAGAAGGATTTTAATTAAAAACAATAAATCAATAGGGCATAATTCTTTATAATATCGGAATTTTCCCCTCATAAACATATCATTTTGAAAAAGAGTTAACTTATTTGTAAAAAAGAGGTTAACTCTTTTTTTGGGTAGCTACTTTCTCAAATTTCAAGAATTTTGAGAAAGAGAAAAATTTTGATGTTTATATTTTTAGTTAATTTGATTAACGGTTAAGAAGAACGCGTTATTTATAAGAGAGAATTTATAACTATCCCTCGCTACACATAATCTGATTAAAAGAATTTGAAAGCTTTTTTTGATGGAGAACTCACAAGTAGGGAATGTGAAATATAATTAATATAACCAACCAAGGATTTTTCTTAACCAACCTAAACTATTTCATTTAAAAAAGGGGCGATGTAAATAATTATACATCGCCCCCTTTTATTTATTTTACGCTTTTACATCAGCTAATTCAGGGGTCTTGTCAAAAAGTGCTTTTGCGAATGGGCAAAGTGGGATAATTTTTACATTTTTCTCACGTGCAAATTCAACTGCCTTCATCGCCATTTTTTTTCCGACTCCTTGTCCGCCATAAGCATCATCTACATGGGTGCTATCAATAATAAATTTATCACTGCCTGCCCAAGTATAACTTAAAACGCCCGCTTCTTTTCCTGCTTCTATAGCTTTAAAAGCCCCTTTTTTTGTATCGTCTTCTTGAATAATATCCATAATTTGTCGTTTTTTAATATGGGTTAATCATCTAATTTACCAAATTTCCCGTTATTAAAATCATTGAATGCGTCAATTAATTCTTGTTTCGTATTCATTACAAAGGGACCATGGGCCGCAATCGGCTCATTTAAAGGCTCTCCACTAATTACTAAAACAGTCGCGTTATTCGTTGCTTGAATCGTAAAATCTTCCCCGTTGTTCTCAAAAAGAACCAAATGATCCGTAGCAACCTGCTGTTCATGGTTAACGATAATTTCACCTTCAATGACCAATAATGCGGTGTTGTAATGTGCTGGATAAGCAAATTCGCCATACCCATTTGGATCTAATTTTACATTTAACATATGTACAGGACTAAAAGTTGATGCACGCCCCTTGGTAGATTGGTATTCACCCGCAATGACTTCAACTATTCCATTTTGTACTTCGACGGTTGGTATACTACCATGCTCGATGGCTTGGTATTTAGGTGTCGACATTTTATCCTTGGCTGGTAAATTAACCCATAGCTGGACCATCTGAAATATACCTCCATTTTTACTGAACTCTTCCTCGTGGTATTCTTTATGAAGAACGCCTGAAGCTGCGGTCATCCACTGAACATCTCCTTGCCCAATGATTCCACCACCACCACTACTATCATGGTGAGCAACGCTACCCTCGTAGGCAATCGTTACGGTTTCAAACCCCCGGTGTGGGTGTACACCAACACCTTTTGGAGTATCCGTTGGTGGAAAATGAAATTTTGAGTTATAATCTAACATGATAAATGGATCCATTCGTTGCATATCTAAATGATAACCCGATGGAATAAAATTGTGTACCCGAAATCCATCACCTACAAAGTGAGCTTCTCTTGGTGCTGCGATTAATTCAATTGGTTTAATATTCATGGCTGTCTGTTTTAAATTGTTATACAAATTTACAACACCAACCAGTTGGTTCTCCTTGATGTAGGATAAGAAGTATTGGGCTAGCTTTACCTCAAAATTGTTTCAACCTTATAAAAAGTATCTGCGAAGCTTTAAAAAAGGTTTTTCATAATAATGAAACGATAGACCACTACAAACAATGGAGATAAAAAAGGAAAGAAAAATAAAAACGGAAGCAAATAATATATTGTCTAATGATAAACCTAAATATTTAAAAAGCGTAAGTAATACGCCTATAGCAATTGTATGGAAAAGATAAAATCCATACGCGTATACACCTAGTTTACTAAATGGACTATTATCATTTATTTTAAACTGTGTTTTTAATGGTAAAGTAAAAAGAAGTAGAATTGTTAAACATACAGCTGTTATTGGAGTAGTATATATCTCTGAATGAGCAGTATTGATTAGTGTAAAGAAAATTACAAGTAAAAAAGTAAAGCCGAGGAATAGAAGTTGTTGAGTATAACTAATGCTGCCGATTAACTTAAGTGTCTGGCTTTCTTTTGTGATTAAATAATAACTTACTAAACTACCAAGACCTATTAAATCTAAGTGAGTGATTACATCTATGGTCGGAATATCGTAAATATGATAGATAATGCGAGAAAAGAATCCTATTAAAATGGAGATATGAAGCATTGTCTTAATATTCTTTATCGATAAGAAATTAAAAAGAATTCCCCACAATATGTAGAAGTGTAATTCAATGCATAAAGACCACATTACTCGAAGTGGAGCTCCATCAGGAAAATCGTTTTTTATCATCATTTGATAATTTTCCAAAAACAATAAAGATAAAAGCCAATTTGGTTGATAACCTTCATCATTTGTAGGAATGGACAAAAAATCAAGGAGATGACTCATTATAAAGGCAAACAATATCATTAAGTAGAATAAGGGAACAATACGAAGCATCCGATTCCCAAAGAATCGTTTAAGAGTAAAACGATTGTTAATTTTATCAATTAGTGAGATGTACGTAATTAAGAAACCACTCAATACAAAAAAGAATATTAAACCAGCGCTTCCTATACCTTTAATATATTTAAATAAAATATTTGAAGGAAAAGGTAAATGGGCTAAAAATACAGCAAAGCAAGCAAAGAATCGGAGTGCCTCAAATGTATGAAAGTGTTTTCTAGATTGCATATGGAAATAAGAATAAAAGCACAAATATAAATGATTATATCAATACCGATTAGAAGATAATTGGGCAAAAAAAAGTGCTTCAATTATTTGAAGCACTTTTTAAAGGTTTTATTTTAATAACTTTTCATCCACTAAATTGGGTAATGTCACTTTTAACAGGGGTTCTTGCTCCATCGCCCGTTGAATAGCAAAGATAGCTTCTTCATTTCTCGCCCAACTTCTTCGGGCAATTCCATTATTTACATCCCAATGCAACATCGATTTTAAACGGTGACCCGCATCTTCGGTTCCATCGAGTAGCATTCCAAAACCACCGTTGATCACTTCACCCCAGCCAACGCCACCGCCGTTATGAATCGATACCCACGTCGCTCCTCGGAAACTATCGCCAATTACATTGTGTATGGCCATATCAGCGGTGTATTTTGAACCATCATAAATATTCGACGTTTCTCGGAAGGGGGAGTCTGTACCCGATACATCGTGATGATCTCTTCCTAAAACAACTGCGCCTATTTCTCCTCGGCCAATGGCATCATTAAATGCTTGGGCAATTTTAATTCGGCCTTCCGCATCAGCATATAAAATACGGGCTTGTGAACCAACAACTAATTTATTGTGTTGTGCACCTTTAATCCAAGTAATATTATCTTGCATTTGCTGCTGAATCTCCTTTGGTGAATGTTGCATCATTTCTTCCAAGACACGACAAGCAATCTCATCCGTTTTCGCTAAGTCTTCCGATTTACCCGATGTACATACCCATCGGAATGGACCAAAACCATAATCGAAACACATCGGTCCCATAATGTCTTGTACATAGGAAGGATACTTAAAGTCGATTCCGTTCGTCGCCATTACATCGGCTCCTGCACGGGAGGCTTCCAATAAGAAAGCATTTCCATAATCAAAGAAATAGGTTCCTTTGGCAGTGTGTTTATTGATGGCCTCGGCATGACGTCTTAAACTCTCTTGTACTTTTTCCTTGAATAACGCAGGGTTTTCAGCCATCATTTGATTGCTCTCCTCTAAACCAAGTCCAGCGGGATAGTACCCTCCTGCCCATGGATTGTGTAAGGAAGTTTGATCGGAACCCAGGTCTATATAGACATTTTCTTTATCAAACTTTTCCCATACATCCACAATGTTTCCATTATAGGCAATGGAAACAACTTCTTTATTGGCCTTTGCTTCTTGTACACGAGCACATAAAGCATCCAGGTCGGTAATTACTTCATCAACCCAACCTTGCTCGTGACGTTTATAGGTGGCCGCTGGATTAACTTCAGCTGTAACCGAAACCACTCCTGCAATATTTCCCGCTTTTGGTTGAGCGCCACTCATTCCTCCCAAGCCAGCGGTAACAAATAATTTGCCGGCTGTACCCTGGTCATCAATTTTACGACAACCATTTAATACCGTGATGGTTGTTCCGTGTACAATACCTTGTGGACCAATGTACATATAACTACCAGCCGTCATTTGTCCGTATTGAGAAACGCCTAAGGCATTCATCTTTTCCCAATCATCGGGTTTGGAGTAATTCGGTATAACCATTCCATTGGTCACAACAACACGCGGTGCATTTTTGTGGGAAGGAAATAGCCCCATCGGATGGCCTGAATACATCACCAAGGTTTGTTCTTCCGTCATCTCCGATAGGTAACGCATAGTTAATAGGTACTGCGCCCAATTTTGGAATACAGCCCCATTTCCCCCATAGGTAATTAATTCATGTGGATGTTGTGCAACAGCATGATCAAGGTTGTTTTGAATCATTAATTGAATCGCCTTTGCTTGGGCGGAATGCCCCGGATACGCATCAATCGGCCTGGCATATATTGTGTATTCTGGCATAAAACGGTACATATAAATACGTCCGTATAGAGCGAGCTCTTCCTTAAATTCAGGGATAAGAGTGGCATGATGTTGAGGTTCAAAATAACGTAAGGCATTTTTCAAAGCCAAGGTCTTTTCCTCCTTACTTAATATTTCTTTTCGCTTAGGCGCATGACTTACCGTTGCGTCTAGCGGTTTATGTGGCGGTAATACCGATGGTATACCTTGTTTTATCTGTTCTTGAAAGTTCATGTTAATGTGTTTTTTTTTATAGATGCTCTTAATTCTTTATCAAAAATAAAGACGAGGCCTATGCCTATCGCATAGCAAACTAAATCGAGCCATGAAAATGAGGTCCCAATAACGATTCTTGCTAATTTATAATGTCCTAAACCGAGTAAATCAACCAATTTGAAATATTGAAGAATCTCGATGGAAAAGGAAAAGACAAGCGTAAAAATGGCCAAGTAAGGCAATGGAATTCTTAAAAAGGCTTTTAAAAAGTAATAAATGAAGATAACAACCAATACATCGCCCACAAATGGACGAATGATTTCATCATGAACATACAGCGCAATAAGTACTTCAATCACAAATAGTGCAATCGCAATTCCAAATGCCTGAGGACGAAAGGTGAATAATTCTTTTCTAGGTGTAGCCATAAGTCGATTCGAAAAATTAGATTAGTTGTTATCTTTTTGTTGATGGATTGGTATTAGACGATGATCGATTTGAATTCATCGGTTTGGATAAGCGCTATAATCGCATTAATATCTTTCCCAATTAATCGATCATCCTCTAACTTAGGACAAACCGAGCGAACTCGCTCAAAAACCTGTTCTAAAATCGGACTTGTTTTCTTTGGTCGTCTAAATTCTAATCCTTGGCAAGCATACATTAACTCAATGGCCAATATTTTTTCTAAATTACCCAAGACTTGGTTAAATTTTCGTCCAGAAATACTTCCCATTGAAACATGATCTTCTTGTCCTAAGGATGTAGGAATACTATCCGCAGAAGCTGGGAAACACAATGTTTTATTTTCTGTACATAAAGCGGCAGTGGTATATTGAGGAATCATAAAGCCTGAATTTAATCCCGAACTCGCTGTTAATAATTTTGGTAAACCATATTTTCCTTCTAACAATAAATAAGAACGGCGATCTGAAATATTGCCCAATTCGGAAGCAGCTAAAGTGGCATAATCCAACACCATCGCCAAAGGTTGTCCATGGAAGTTTCCGCCACTAATGGCTTCCTCTTCGTTAATAACAATAGGATTGTCGGTGACTGAATTCAATTCTATTTCAGCCAACTCTTTTAAGTGATTAAAGGCATTGCGCGATGCACCATGAACTTGTGGCATACAACGCATTGAGTACGGATCTTGTACACGGCCGCAATCTGCATGTGAAAAAGCAATCTCAGATCCTTTCAATAACATACGGATGCGTTCAGCAACTAATATGGTCCCTGGGAATGGGCGTACTTTGTGTAATTCTTCTTCAAAAGGTTTAGGCGAACCAGCATAGGCTTCTAACGAAAGTGCACCTGCCACATCAGCTAAATTCAGCAAATAGTTAAACTTTTCTAACCCGTGCAAAGCGTGGGCTAATATAAATTGGGTTCCATTTATTAAGCCTAATCCTTCTTTGGCTGAAAGGTGTAAAGGTTCTAATCCGTGTTTTGCAAAAGCTTCTTGAGTAGAAATAATCTGGTCACCATCCCAAACCTCTCCTTCTCCTAACAAAGGTAAAAACAAGTGGGATAGAGGAGCCAAATCTCCCGATGCGCCCACCGATCCTTGCTCGGGAACAACCGGAATAATATCGTTTTCTACCATGAATAAGATACGCTCTACCACTTCCAGTGTTACGCCAGAATACCCTTTCGATAAGGCATGTGCCTTGGCGATTAGCATTGTGCGCGACAATTCTTTATTTATGGGGTTTCCTACACCAACTGCGTGACTAATTAATAAATTATGTTGTAATTGACGGGTTTCATCTTGGGTTATTTTGGTGTCACATAATGGTCCAAATCCCGTGTTTATACCATAAACCGTTTGGCCAGAAGCAACAATTTTGGCTACATTCGCCTGTGATTTTCGAATTTGTTGTTTAGCATCATCATTCAATTGAACTTTTAGTTTATTTTGGCGAAGGGCTAAGAAATCTTCAAAAGTCAGGAAGTCGATTCCAAATATTTTTGTACTCATTTTTTTGTTTTAGTTATAAGTCAAATATAATTATTTTCTAGCCAGAAGAAAATAAAGCATTCAATCCGTAAGGAATAAAAGTTATTATTGCGGTTTATCCCTTTAACTTTTATAAATTTGTCAAAATTTTATAGTAATGTGTGATAAACATCTTCATGATGAGATCGGAGACGATCACTTGACATCAAATCTAGAGACGCCTTTAAGAGAGGATGCTTTTGAATTGTCGCCGGATCAGAAAGTGAAAATGATTGAAGGCGATTTCCGTAAAATCATGGAAACTTTAGGCCTAGATTTAACGGATGACAGCTTGAAAGGAACCCCAAAGCGTGTGGCGAAAATGTTTGTCAACGAAATCTTTGGCGGTTTACTTCCTGAAAGAGAACCGGGAATGTCTACCTTCGAGAATAAGTATAACTACAACCAAATGTTGGTTGAAAAAGATATCGTGGTATATTCTACGTGTGAACACCACTTTTTACCTATCGTAGGACGCGCTCACGTGGCCTATATATCAAAAGGTCGTGTTATTGGTTTATCGAAGATGAACCGTATCGTTGAATATTATGCAAAGCGTCCACAAGTTCAAGAGCGTTTAACCATGCAAATCGTGAAAGCGATGCAAGATGCTCTAGGAACAGACGATGTGGCGTGTATTATTGATGCGAAACATTTATGTGTCAACTCAAGAGGAATTAAAGACATCGATAGCAGTACGGTAACGGCTGAATACGGTGGTTTATTTAAAACCGACGAAAATACACGGAAAGAATTACTTCAGTATATCGGCATGAAATCTGCATTTAACGTATAATCATTAATCGAAAAACAAAATGGTAAAAGAACATCAATTAAAACTCCATAACTCATTGTCTGGAAACAAAGAAACCTTTGTGCCTATTAATCAAGAATATGTTGGGATGTATGTTTGTGGTCCTACCGTGTACAGCAATGTTCACTTGGGGAATGTTCGAACATTTATGTCTTTCGATATGATCTATCGCTACCTTAGACATTTGGGGTATAAAGTGCGTTATGTGCGTAATATTACCGATGTGGGACATCTTCTCGACGATTCTGATGAAGATAAAATCTCTAAAAAAGCTCGTCTTGAACAGCTTGAACCGATGGAGATTGTACAGAAATACACGGTTGATTTTCATGAGGTCTTAAGAAAATTTAATAATATTCCACCCAATGTAGAACCTACGGCGACTGGACATATCGTTGAACAAATAGAGATCACTCAAGAGTTAATCGAAAAAGGACTGGCTTATGTGTCCAATGGTTCGGTTTATTTCGATGTAAAGAAATACAACGATCAAGGTGGGGATTACGGCGTTTTATCGAACCGTAACATCGATGAGCTTTTTGCCAATACGCGTGTGCTCGATGGGCAGGATGAAAAAAGAAATCCACAAGATTTTGCCTTGTGGAAACAAGCGCTTCCTGAACATATTATGCGTTGGCCTTCTCCTTGGGGTGATGGATTCCCAGGATGGCACTTGGAGTGTACTGTAATGAGTACAAAATACCTCGGTGAACAATTCGATATTCATGGTGGTGGAATGGATTTGAAATTTCCGCACCATGAATGTGAAATAGCTCAAGCAAAAGGGGCTTATGGCCATTCGCCTGTGACCTATTGGTTACATGCCAATATGTTGACATTGAACGGACAAAAAATGTCTAAATCTACTGGAAACACCATTCTTCCAGAAGAATTAATGACAGGGAATAATGAATTCTTTGACAAAGGATTCTCTCCAATGGTGATCCGTTTCTTTATGATGCAAGCCCATTACCGTAGCATGCTCGACTTTTCAAATGACGCCTTGTTGGCTAGTGAAAAAGGCTATTCGCGTTTAATGGAAGCCGTAAAAACATTGGAAAACCTACAGCCAAGCGGATCGTCTTCGGTGGATATTAAACAATGGGTAGCGAAATGTTATGCCGCCATGGATGACGATTTTAATACCCCGATTTTGATTGCTCATTTATTTGATGCTGTGAAGATGATTAACTCCATAAAAGATCAAACAGAAACAATTCATCCGGATGATTTAATTCGTTTAAACGACGTTTTTAAGGCCATGATTGTTGAGGTGTTGGGGCTGAAAGAAGAGCAAATGGCTGGAAATGAAGATAAATTAGATGGTGTGGTGAAAATGCTTATCGAAATGCGCAAACAAGCTAGAGTTGATAAAGACTGGGCTTTGTCTGATCAAATTCGGGATCAATTAGCCGCTTTAGGAATCGTGTTAAACGATGGTAAAGAAGGTACAACGTACACGTTTTAGAAAAACGTTTCTAATATAAAATAAAAAAGTGGCTCTTCTAGAGCCACTTTTTTATTTTATTTAACGTCTAAGAGAGCTCCTGCTTTTTTGTTTATATAGATTTTACATTACTTTTGTAAGGATTTATTCGGACTATGAAAAAAATATTTTTGGCGGTAGCTTTCATTTATCCTTTTCTAGCGCAAGCACAGATAGAGGAAAAGGAAAATGAGGAAATCGAGCTGAACAAGCGTCCTCTAAAAGGTGCGAAAACAGGTAATGATTCCATTACTTATTTCAAAACTAAAATAACAGATTATAAAGTATGGACGCAATCAACGGCGCCTACAGCCATTGATACCACATTAAGTATTCAGAACTATTACAATCAGAATTTCACCAAGAAAGATCTGTTTGCCAGAATGTTGTTTCCAAATAGTGGAGCGGCTGTTGTAGAACTGGAATATGTGGATCAACCTTTCGTTCGCCATCTTCTTCCTACAGGTAAAAAACACAATTACTATTTTGCGAATGAAATTAAGTATTACGATGTAAAAACCCCGTATACCGAATTTATCTATGAAGCTGGTGTGAAAGAAGGAAATTTTCTTTCGACCACTTTTGCACATAATCTACACAGTCGTTTAAATTATGCATTGCACTATAGAGGAATGACTTCTGAAGGACGTTTTAAACAAGAAAGCACAACCAATAACTCGTTTGTCTTTTCGACCAATTACCGAACAGTAAACGAACGTTTTAAACTTTGGGGACATTATGCTGCCCAAAATCTTACTGCAAAGGAGAATAGTGGAATTAAAGATATTTACGATTTTATTGATGCGGATGAACGTAACCTAACCAATGTTCGAAACATTGATGTTAATACCCCCACTGCTAAATCGGAGTTTGATGCCCGCAGAGGTGAGTTGAATATGCAATATGGGATTTTAAAACAAATTAACCCAGCCGATTCTTCTATCTATCATCCCATTACATTAAAAAACACCCTTACCTACGAAAAACAAAAATTTAGATACCTAGAAGATTCTTCAGAGAATTATTATACGTCTTTAGTGATTCCAAATCTTCGTCGTAACGATTTTAAAAGCAGTATAAATTTTGCTAATGAGACAACAGCTGGTTTTCAGTGGACCGATCGGTTAATGGCTGAAGCTGGGATTAAATTTCAGCAAATAGATGTATTTGCAGATCAGCCTTTGTCGTTTGTCAATGCTGAAAATAATATAGAAATTCATTTGCCTAAGAAATGGAAACAAACCCTTTTTGGTGTTGTTGGGAAATTGAATTTCGACTGGAATGAACGCTTGAAATTAAAAGCCAATGCGGAATATTTACAAAGTGATGAATATAAAAGTCTTTATACTGTAGAAGGTGTGTTGGATGTTCAGCCCATCAAAGGCTATACATTGTCGGCTGGAATTTTGGCTCAAGCAAATATACCTTCTTTAAATGTTATTTATAATCAAAGTTTTTATGCTGATTTTAATTACAACAATCAGTTTGAAACCGAAAATGTCCAAAAAGTCTTTGGAAGATTAAGTCTTGATAAGTTCAATACCTCAGTTGAAGCGTCTTTTTATAACATCGATAATCACGTCTATTACGGCGAAGATTACAAGCCCGCTCAATTAAACGATAACATCAATTACTTTAAAGTAAAGTTGTTTAATCACTTGACCTACGGCAACTTTAACTTGGTCTCGACGGTTCAATATCAAAATGTTTCCAAGAATGAAGAATATATGCCTTTACCCGATCTTATTCTTCGCGAATCGGTATATTGGCAAGGGAAATTATTCAACGATAAAGCCGAAGTTCAAGCTGGTTTTAACGCTAACTATTTCACGAAATATAAAGCATTTCAATACTTTCCAGTAGTCAATGAATTTAAACAGCAAGATGCGACCAAGGACATTCAGGAAATAGGAAACTTTCCAATGATCGATTTATTCATCAACTTTAAAGTCCAAAATATGCGTTTTTATATTCGTGGAGAACATTTAAATGCTATTTTTAGTGACCGAAATTATTTTTCTGCACCCGGTGTTCCTTTCAGAGCATTTAAATTTCAATTGGGTTTAAAGTGGAATATCTTCACTTAAAAAAACATCGATCAATATACATAAAAAGGCTGTTAATCTATTAACGGCCTTTTTAATACGCGTTTATCCTATAAATCTTGGGTTAGAATAAGTCTAAATAAGTTATTTTTGCAAGAAACACTGCTCCATGAAAAATATCGTTTTATGCTTTCTATTGCTTGTATACTCGGTTACTTCGGCGCAAGAAACCATCCATATGGCGAATCAACACATCATTGCTTCGAAGAACCTTCATGCTGATCGAGAAATTTGGGTGAGTTTACCCGATTCCTATAGCAATACACAATTTCAACCCGTAGCCTATCCTGTGATTTATGTACTCGATGCCGAAGCTAATTTTATGCATCATTCAGCTGTTGTTCAAAAATTCCAATCGGGTAACTATCCTCGAATAGCCGAATCTATTGTGGTTGGCATAACCAATAAAAATGGCGATCGAACCAAAGATTTTACCCCCATAAACGATGCTGCTTTTACGCTTTTTATCCAAGATGAACTCTTTCCATTTATACAAAGTACTTACCGAACAAATGAGTTTAAAGTTCTAATTGGTCATTCGCTAGGTGGCTTATTCGCTTTAACAAAGCTGTATACGACCCCCGAAATGTTTAATGCTTACGTGGCCCACGATCCTAGTTTATGGTATAACGACAAAGAGTTGTTAAAACTCTATCAAGCTAATAATCAACCCAATTATAAAAAACGGTTTGTGATGATGACCCAAGTAGGTGAACAAGAAGTCACCGAAAGTTTACGCGATCATTATGAGTCCATTAAGGCGATGAATCGTATTTTACGTCAACAACCTACGCTTCATTACAGCTATAAGCACTATGAAAATGAAGACCACGGTTCGGTGCCAATGATTGGTACGATCGACTTTCTTCGGTGGTTATATGCTGGTTATTCAGTAAATATTAAGAAGATTAAAGACCAACCGGAACTCATCGATCAAACGTTCAAGGCCTTTTCTCAAAAAATGAATGCCTCTTTTCTGCCCAGTGAAAGCTACCTTCAATTGGTAGCCAAGTACATGGTACGCATCAAAGAATACGATTTGGCCGAATATTATTTCCACCAGCGCTATAGCCTATTTCCTAACAGTGAACAAGCACAGAAAGACCTGAAGGACTTTTGTCAATCGAACAGCCCTAATTCAATAAAATAACCTTAATTTGAATAAAACTTCGCGAACATGATCAAAAAATTAATGATAACCCTAAGTTGTTGTACCACCTTACAAGCACAAGAACTCAATATAGAACAAGCTAAAAAAATTATTGAGCTTCCAGCGGAATGCATTTTGATTGAATACCCGAATAAATTGGGCAATGTGCTTGGAGGTGCTGATGACTTAAAAACACCCAAAGCCCTACGTCCCATTTTTTATGGCTGTTTCGACTGGCATTCGTCTGTACACGGCTATTGGTCAATGATCGCCTTACTGAAAGAATTTCCAGGTATCGATCAAGATCAAACTTTACGTCGAACCCTTCGCGAATTGATAACCGTTGAAAATGTGGAAACGGAAATCGCTTTTTTTAACGATAAAAACAACAAAAGTTTCGAACGAACTTACGGTTGGGCTTGGCTCTTGCAATTGCAAGCCGAATTACATCATTGGGACGATCCCGATGCACAGGCATGGGCAAGAAACCTACAGCCCTTGGCCGATTTATTAGTCGATCGTTACAAAGCTTATTTACCCAAACTGGTCTATCCTATCCGAGGGGGTAAACACGACAATACGGCTTTCGGACTATCTTTAGCCATTGATTATGCCCGGGCTGTTAACGATAAGGCGTTCGAAAAGTTAATCATCGACCAAACCCATCGTTTGTATCAACTAGATAAGGCTTGCGATTTAGCCTATGAACCAAGTGGAAGCGACTTTTTGTCGGCCTGTTTAGAAGAAGCTTTGTTAATGAGTAAGACCACAGATGCCAAAGCCTATGAGAAATGGTTAAAAGGTTTTATGCCCGAACTATTTAAAAAGAAATTCGATCTGAAACCAGGGATTGTTTCCGATCGAACCGATGGTCAATTGGTGCATTTAGATGGCTTAAATTTTAGTAGAGCCACCGCATTATACCAAATAGAAGCCAAGCTTCCGCATTTAAAACACTTACATACTATTGCAGACAATCACCTCAATTATTCGTTAGGGAATATCACCAATGACGATTATATGGGAAGCCATTGGTTAGGGACGTTTGCCTTATATGCATTAAAAATGAAGCACCAAGCTGCTAATAAATAAATTAACCCTAATTTATGATCTTATTTTAAAATAAATCTATATAATTGTATACTACTTTAAAATAAAAGCCATGATAGATATCTTATTTTTAATTGGAATACAGGTGATTTTTTTCGCGATTATGAAATGGGTTTATGGTATAAATCCTTGGGAAATAAAAAAGCAGGTTAGTTTATGGAACAAGAAGTTCATGTAGAGAAAAAAGAATTTTCTTACGTCTTCTGGCCTTATAAACTAGCGCATAGAAATTGAGTGGTGAACACAACCATCAATTCCCTTTACTACCATTGTTTTGTCTAAAACAATGGTAATAAAGGGACTGTGGCAGGGATTGAAGTGGAAATCCTTTGCAACATTGTAGGCAGTTGATTTGAAACTTTAGCTTCTTGTTGCAAAGATTGGGAACGGAAAGCCCGGCGCGTAGCGGCCACCCAAAAATTAAAGGTTGTTATTGATCTTCTCGATAAATTCGTTGGTAATCTCGTCGAAAGTGTGTAATAAATCGGTTAAATTATCGTGGGTTACCAATTTGGTGCGAAAGGGTTTAAAATTGGGAATTCCTTTAAAATAATTGGTGTAATGCATACGGGTTTCGAGGATGCCTGTTCGTTCACCTTTCCATTCTACCGCCCAGTTTAAATGGTTTCTGGCTGCTTCTAAGCGATCTTGAATGGTTGGTTCGGCTAAATGCTCACCGGTTTCGCGGTAATGCTTTATTTGATTAAAAATCCATGGATATCCAATCGCCGCACGACCAATCATAATTCCATCTACGCCATATTTTTCTTTGTACTCGACCGCTTTTTCGGCCGAATCGATATCGCCATTCCCAAATATCGGAATTTCAATATTGGGGTTGGCTTTTACGCGGGCAATATGACTCCAGTCCGAATGTCCTTTGTACATCTGTGCACGAGTACGACCATGTATAGCTAGGGCTTTAATCCCGGTGTCTTGTAAGCGTTGAGCCACTTCGTCTATGTTGATAGAGTCGTCGTCCCAACCTAAGCGGGTTTTAACCGTTACGGGTAGATGCGTGCTTTCTACCACCGATTTGGTAAGCTTAACCATTAGGTCAATATCTTTTAGCACACCTGCGCCAGCGCCTTTGCAAACCACTTTTTTTACAGGACAACCAAAGTTAATATCCACTAAGTCGGGTTTGACCGCTTCAACAATTTTGGCCGACATGGCCATGGCTTCCTCATCGCCTCCAAAGATTTGGATTCCAATGGGACGCTCATAATCGAATATATCGAGCTTTTGACGGCTTTTTATCGCGTCGCGAATTAGTCCTTCAGAAGAAATAAATTCCGTGTACATCATATCGGCGCCGTGCATTTTGCATAAACGGCGAAAGGGTGGATCACTTACATCTTCCATTGGTGCAAGCAACAAAGGGAAGTCTGGTAACTCAATGTTTCCTATCTTTACCACAGTATTTTTTTTTGCAAAACTACATAATTCTAATGAAAAGAGCGCCAAAGACAGAAGGAGTTAATCCGTTTATGAAATATACTGGACTGGGAATGCAGTTGGGGCTTACCATTGCAATTTTTGCGTGGTTAGGCCATTATTTAGATGGAAAATTCGCAACTTCGCAGCCGTTATGGACCGCAGGCTTGTCTCTTTTTGGCGTGCTGGGTGGTTTATATTCGGTTTTTAAACAATTACCAAAAAATTAATATGCATCCATTTATTCGCTTAACCCTTTTGTTTATAGCCCTTGTTTTAGCGGCTGCGGGTCTTCATTATTTGATCGCCGAAACGCTTTTACCAGGCTCTAATTCAGTTCTTATTTTGAAAATGTATGCCATTATTGGGATCATGACGTTAATGATTTTACAAGTAGGGTATTTTGTTAAATACAAGAGCCCCACGTTTGTCGGTTTTGCGTTTATGGGGGGTATGATTGCTAAAATGGCTGTAGTCTTAGCTTTGGTGGTTGTTAACGAGCAAATTAAATTGAATGTTATGCATTTAATTAGCGCTTATTTTGTAGTTTTGCTGCTCGAAGTTTTAATCTTTATCCGCTTAATTAAAATTGAGTTAAAAAAGTTTTAATGATTTTTAGCATTTGACTTTGGTAAGTGGTTAATTTACTATAATTTTGCACGCAATTTAGAAACAAAGAACTTATACATGAAATTTTCAGCGTTATTCGCGTTTTTGATGTTGTTTAATTTTGGTTTTGCTCAGGCAAACGACCAAAATTCACCGTCTATTGAAACGTTCCATGATTTAGTAGAGAAAGAAGCTGCCGCGGCTAAGGAAGAGGCAGCCCGAGTAAAATCAGGAGAATCTACTTTTAATCCTGTCCCTGTTATTATGAGTCATATCGCTGATGCGCATGACTGGCATTTCTGGGGGGAAGGTGACAAAAGCGTCACTTTACCATTACCTGTTATCCTTTGGGATAATGGACTGAAGGTGTTTATGTCTTCAGCATTTCATCATAACCACGAAGTGGTTGAAAACGGTGGAGAGTTCTATTTCAATTATGGAGAGAAGATCTACAAAACAGACCAAGCAGGTACTGTTCATTTAGAACAAAATGAAAAGGGGGAACAAATTGTTGCCAATGAAAAACCTTGGGATTTTTCATTGACCAAAAACTTGGCTTCGATGTTGATCTCTGTCATTATCCTATTGGTTGTTTTCTCAGCCGTAGCTTCAAATTACAAAAAAGGAAATTTAGTGCCCAAAGGAATTGCTGGGTTCATGGAACCTATCATCATCTTTATTCGTGATGAAGTGGCTATTGCTAACATTGGTGAAAAGAAATATAAAAAATACATGCCGTATTTGTTGACGTTGTTCTTCTTTATTTGGGTTAATAACTTATTAGGTTTATTACCAGGAGCGACCAATACAACAGGTAACATTGCTGTTACATTTGTCCTTGCTTTTATTGCGTTAATCGTGATTAATGTAAGTGGAAACAAAGCGTACTGGGGTCACATGTTATGGATGCCAGGTGTTCCTGTACCCGTAAAACTATTGTTATTACCAATCGAATTGGTAGGAGTGGTTACGAAACCTTTTGCTTTAATGATTCGTTTATTTGCGAACATTACCGCTGGTCACATTATTATTATGAGTTTAATCTCGTTAATCTTTATTTTCCAATCAGAAGCCATGGCTGCAGGATCGATTCCTTTAGCATTGTTTATCTTCTTCTTGGAATTATTAGTTGGTGTGTTACAGGCATTCGTATTTACCATGTTAGTTTCATTATTCATTGGTATGGCAACGGCTGACCATGAAGAAGCGCATTAATTGAAAACAATAAAATAATTTTTTAATATATTAAATACTAATTATCATGACAGGAAGTATTGCAGCAATCGGAGCAGGTTTAGCAGTTTTAGGAGTTGGTTTAGGTATCGGTAAAATCGGTGGATCAGCTATGGAAGGAATCGCTAGACAACCAGAAGCGGCTTCAAAAATTCAAACAGCTATGATTATCGCAGCAGCTCTTATTGAGGGTGCTGGTTTATTCGGTATTGTAGTTGCGTTACTAGGTAACGGATAAGAATTTACACAAGATTAGCTTCTTCAACGGTTGGTTGATGAAGCTAATTTTAATTAAAAAATTAAGAAGAAAAACATAAAAATTTAAATACAACACATAATGGATTTAATAACCCCTTCGGTTGGTCTGATTTTTTGGACGGCAATAGTTTTTGTGATTACATTAGTTATTCTAAGATCACTTGCTTGGAAACCCATTTTATCTGCGGTTCAAGAAAGAGAGAAATCTATAGAAAATGCATTAAATGCAGCTCAAAAAGCAGAAGAGAAATTAGTGGCTTTAAACGCTGAAAATGATCGTTTAATTAAAGAAGCAAAAATTGAGCGTGATGCGATTTTAAAAGAAGCACGCGAAATGAAAGACAGAATCGTTAACGAAGCAAAAGATAGCGCAACTGTTGAAGCGAACAAATTAATTGAACTTGCTAAATTAGCTATTCAAAACGAAAAAGCAGCAGCTATGGTCGATATCAAAAACCAAGTTGGTGCCTTATCAATTGAAATCGCTGAGAAAATCTTAACCAGAGAATTGGCTGATAAATCTGCTCAAGAAGCTTTAGTGAATGAAGTAATTGATCAAGTAAAATTTAATTAGTCATGGCAGGATTCAGAGCAGCACATCGCTATGCAAAAGGTTTAATGCTATTTGCTCAAGAAGCAAATCAAACCGATACGGTATATGCTGAAATGAATGAGGTTGTGAAAAGTATCAAAGCGACACCCGAATTAAAGACTTTCTTAAATTCACCTGTTATTGATGCCAAAAAGAAAGAAGCGACATTAACCCAGGTTTATGCGCAGTTATCTCAAACTTCAAAAACATTCATTTCGCTTGTTGTAAGACAAGGAAGAGAAAATATTCTTGATAAAATCGCCCAACAATTTGTGGCTATTTACGATCAAAATAACGCCATTGTAACCGCTGAAATTACTTCAGCTGTTGTCTTAGATCAAACAACAATTGATAAAATTGTTGAACAATCTAAAAAAGGTTTGGCTCCTAATAGCCAAGTGAAAGTAGTGAACAAAATCGATTCTTCCTTAATTGGTGGATTTGTCTTGAAAATTGGAAACATTCAAATTGATTCAAGTATCAAAACAAAGATTGCTGCACTTAAACAAGATTTTTCAAAAAACGAATACATTCCTAAATATTAAATATTTCAAAGATGCCAGAAATAAATCCAGCTGAAGTATCAGCTATATTAAAACAACAACTTTCTAGTTTCGATTCAGCAATTGAATTAGCAGAAGTAGGAACCGTTCTAAGTGTTGGGGATGGTATTGCTCGTGTATATGGGTTAGACAATGCTCAATATGGTGAGTTAGTAGAATTCTCTGACGGATTAGAGGGAATGGTACAAAACTTAGAAGAAGATAACGTAGGTATTGTACTCTTCGGATCATCGATCAAAGTTAAAGAAGGTGATACAGTGAAACGCACAAATAAAATTGCTTCTATCCACGTGGGGGAAGGAATGTTAGGTCGTGTCGTAAATATGTTAGGAAATCCTATCGATGGAAAAGGTCCAATCGAAGGTCAATTATACGAAATGCCAATCGAGCGTAAAGCTCCAGGGGTAATTTACCGTCAACCAGTTAACGAACCGTTACAAACCGGTATTGTTTCTATTGACTCAATGATTCCAATTGGTCGTGGTCAACGTGAGTTAATCATTGGTGACCGTCAAACAGGAAAAACTTCGGTTGCCCTTGACGCTATCTTGAATCAAAAAGAATTCTACGATAGAGGAGAGCCTGTTTTCTGTATTTATGTTGCTGTTGGTCAAAAAGGGTCAACCGTTGCACAAATTCAAAAAACCTTAGAATTACATGGTGCAGATAAATACACGGTCGTAGTCGCAGCAAATGCTTCTGATCCTGCACCTATGCAAGTATATGCCCCAATGTCGGGTGCGGCTATCGGAGAGTTCTTCCGTGATTCTGGTCGTCCTGCATTAATCGTTTATGATGATTTATCGAAACAAGCTGTTGCTTACCGTGAGGTATCTCTTCTTTTACGTCGTCCTCCAGGACGTGAGGCTTACCCAGGTGACGTTTTCTACCTTCACTCGCGTTTATTAGAGCGTGCAGCGAAGATTATTAAAGACGATACCATCGCTTCTCAAATGAATGATTTACCTGCTTCTATGAAGCCGATCGTAAAAGGGGGTGGTTCTTTAACCGCTTTACCAATTATCGAAACGCAAGCTGGTGATGTTTCTGCTTATATCCCAACCAACGTAATTTCAATTACAGATGGGCAAATTTTCTTAGAGTCAGATTTATTCAACTCAGGTATTCGTCCCGCAATTAACGTAGGTATTTCGGTATCTCGTGTAGGTGGTTCAGCGCAAACTAAACCAATGAAAAAAGTTTCAGGTACGTTAAAATTAGATCAAGCCCAATACCGCGAGCTAGAAGCTTTCGCAAAATTTGGTTCTGATCTTGATGCAGCGACAATGAATGTCATTGGAAAAGGAGAACGCAACGTTGAGTTATTGAAACAAAATGTAAACTCACCTATCCCAGTTGAAGAACAAGTAGCAGTTATTTTTGCAGGTACTAACGGGTTATTGAAAAATGTACCAGTTAACCAAGTAGGTGAATGGCAAGAATCATTCATTTCATTGATGAAAAATAAATATGCTGATACATTAGCAGCTATTCGTCAAGGAAAATGGTCTGATGAGATTATCGACGTATTAAAACGAGTTGTTGCTGAAACAACTTCAAAATACTAAAAATAGAAAGATGAAACCCAGGCGATTCATTGTCGCCTTGGTTTTATTTTAATCCTTCATCTTAAAATAATTATGGCAAACTTAAAAGAAATACGCAGTAGAATTACTTCTGTCGGTTCGACGATGCAGATCACAAGTGCTATGAAAATGGTATCTGCTGCTAAGCTGAAACGAGCGACTGACTCTATTGTTCAACTTCGTCCATATGCGAATAAATTGCGCGAACTTTTACAAAATGTAAGTGCAACGTTGGATGCTGAAGTAGGGGGAAGCCTAACTCAGGAACGCGAAGTAAATAAAGTGCTTTTAGTAGTTATTAACTCGAACAGAGGTCTGTGTGGAGGATATAACTCAAGCATCATTAAAAAAGTAAACCTACTTTTAGCTGGTGATTTAAAAGGGAAACAGGTGGAATTATTAACCATTGGTAAAAAGTCTTTCGAGACGTATAAAAAAACCCAAACCATCTATAAAAACGCATCCAACCTTTGGGATAACCTAAGCTTTAACGAGGTTGCAGAAATTGCAGACGAATTAACGCTTCTATTCAAAGAAGGTGCATTCGATCAAATACGAATTATCTACAATCAATTCCAAAACGCAGCCGTACAAATTGTTCAAAACGAACAATTCTTACCGGTGGTCTTAGAAAAGAATGCAGACGAAGTTAAAGCAGCTGAACTAGATTACATTTTTGCGCCTTCGAAAGAAGAAATATTATTGGATCTTATTCCTCAAACTTTAAAAACGCAATTATACAAAGCCGTTTTAGATGCCAATGCTTCTGAACATGGTGCACGTATGACTGCTATGCACAAAGCAACCGATAATGCCGATTCTTTACGTAAAGATTTAATTATCCAATACAACAAAGAACGTCAAGCATCGATTACAAACGAGATCTTAGAGATCGTTGGTGGTGCAGAAGCCTTAAATGGATAGTTGAAAAACGAAATATAATATAGAAAAGCCGTTCCTTTTAGAGCGGCTTTTTTTAGGTCTTATTTTTTGGGCAGCCGCTTCGCGCCGGGCTTTTTCGCTATAGCTTTTTGGGGTCGCGCATAAGCGCAACGCGACCCCAAAAAGGCTGCCGCTTCAATCCCTGCTGCAAATACGGTGGTTAACTTTTAAAACAGTTATAAGCAGTGTACGATGGTACATTTACCCTCCAATAAAAAGTAATAAAAAAAGGGTACTTCACAAACCGTGAAGCACCCTTTTTATAGATTATAGTTAAAATTACATCTGAAACAATGGACGTGCTTTCATAAAGTCGTTCACATCATCTGCAATCTGATCAATTTTTTCTTCGTTGTCAATGTTTGTTAAAACATCATCAATAAAATCAGCAATCACTTTCATGTCGTCTTCCAGTAAACCACGCGTGGTAACAGCAGCTGTTCCTAAACGAATACCAGAGGTTACAAAAGGCGATTTATCATCAAATGGAACCATGTTCTTGTTACATGTAATTTCCGCTAATACCAAGGCATTCTCCGCTTGCTTACCAGAAATACCTTTGTTGCGTAAATCAATTAACATACAGTGATTATCGGTACCGCCAGAAATAATTTCATAGCCTTTCCCTATTAACGCCTCAGCTAATGCTTTTGCGTTTTTAACCACTTGTACAATATAGTTCATGTACCCATCCGATAATGCTTCTTCAAAGGCCACTGCTTTTGCTGCAATAACATGCTCTAAAGGTCCGCCCTGTGTTCCAGGGAAAACCGCCGCGTTCAATAATTGCGACATCATTTTTATTTCTCCTTTAAGCGTTTTTAAACCCCAAGGGTTTTCGAAATCATTCCCCATTAAAATAATTCCCCCTCGTGGTCCACGTAGGGTTTTATGCGTCGTGGTTGTTACAATGTGACAATGAGGCATTGGGTCATTTAAAATGCCACGTGCAATCATTCCAGCAGGATGAGCAATATCGGCCAATAATAAAGCACCTACTTCATCAGCAGCAGCTCTAAATTTAGCATAATCAATATCTCTAGAGTAGGCAGATGCCCCACAAATAATCAGTTTTGGTTTTTCCTCACGAGCCTTTTCTAACATCGCATCATAGTCTATTAAACCAGTCGCTTTGTCAACCCCATAAAATGATGTTTCATACGTCATCCCTGAAAAGTTAACCGGTGATCCATGGGTTAAGTGACCACCATGCGATAAGTCAAATCCTAAGATTTTATCGCCTGGTTTTAAACAAGCTAAATATACAGCTGCATTGGCTTGTGAACCAGAGTGAGGTTGTACGTTCGCATAAGCAGCATTAAATAACGTTTTAATTCGCTCAATAGCAATAGTCTCTACTTCATCCACTACTTCACACCCACCATAGTAGCGCTTGCCTGGATAACCTTCTGCATATTTATTGGTCAATACCGATCCCATTGCAGCCATTACTTCTTCCGATACAAAATTTTCAGAAGCAATTAGCTCAATGCCATTAATTTGTCTTTGTTTTTCCTCTTCGATTAATTCGAAAATTACGTCTCTTGCCATTCTTATGTTGTGTTTGATTTATCAAAATGAATCGTAAATGTAAGGAATTATAGGATATAGTAATCAATATCTTTCATTTGCAAAACCAGATATTTGTCAAGTATTCAACTGTTTATACACTTCAAAAAAAGCTGCCTTGATGACAGCTTTTTTAAGGTAGAATCATCTATTTTCGATAGAAAATATAGTCCTGAAATTCGAGACCTTTGTGGAGATGTGTGTAAAAAGAAGAACATTACTTTTAAATATTTATTGTGTATTGTTTTTCTATACTGTTTTTAACGTGATAAATTTTAGATCAATTAAGCCTTTCTTAATAAAATCTTTTTAATCATGGCCGATTACACTTATTTTTGATGACGATAAAGTGAAGTCCTTATGCAAAAGCAGCAGAAATATTATATCATCGGTTTAATGTCTGGTACATCGTTAGATGGATTAGATGTATGTTATGTCGCTTTTGATTCCTTCACCAGTGGTTTCGAAATTATTCATGCCGATACCATTCCGTATACGAATCAATGGGAATCGCAGTTAAGAAATGCTGTTGATCTATCTGCCGTCGACTTAATTCAGTTCGATGTTGACTATGGTGTTTATTTAGGGCAAAAAGTCAACGAATTCATCGCTCAATATAATTTAAAGCTGATTGATGCCATTGCTTCACATGGGCATACCATTTTTCATCAACCCCATCGTAAGATTACCTTGCAAATAGGCCACGGTGCAGCAATTTTTCATGAAACAAAGTTATTAACCATTACTGATTTTCGTACCCAAGATGTTATTTTTGGCGGGCAAGGAGCTCCTCTTGTGCCCCTAGGCGATGAATTCCTTTTTTCGGAATATGCCGCTTGCTTAAATCTAGGTGGATTTTCTAATATTTCCTTTAAAGCGAATCAGCAACGTGTAGCTTTTGATATTTGTCCTGTAAACATCGTATTAAACACGTTTGCTTTAGAAAAAGGGTTGTCTTATGATCACCAGGGTGAACTCGCTTCTAACGGTCAAGTCATTCCAATGTTATTGGATGAACTAAACAAGTTAACCTATTATCAATTACCATTTCCTAAATCGCTGGGTTATGAATGGGTTAATGCTGAAATATGGCCTATTCTAAATTCGTACGCAAAAAACAGTGTGGAAGATCGCCTATGTACATTTGTTCATCATATCGCTCTGCAAATAGCCAAAACCTTCAATGAAGCCTCTGTCACTTCTGTTTTAATAACGGGGGGTGGTACAAAAAACAACTACCTTATAGAATGCATTCAAAAGCATACAGATTGTCACTTAATCATTCCCACCAATGAATTAATCGATTATAAAGAAGCCTTGGTCTTTGCCTTTTTAGGATTTAGACGGTTGCAAAAAAAATACAATATTTTAGCCTCTGTAACCGGAGCTTCAAGGGATCATTGTTCAGGGACGATCCATGGTGATTTTTAACGATTATATCGGTAAATTTATGGGTAAATAGACCTTATTCCAGCTTAGTTTTTCTATTTTTACAATCCGTTTCATTTAAATTTTAAACTATGCGAGTAAGTAAACTATTTCAAGATTTTTTTCACAGTCAAACGTCGAGTGGAATTATCCTGATATTTTGTACCATTTTTTCATTAATCCTAGCCAATTCTGCTTTTGTCGATTCCTATAACGGTATTTGGAATGCTGATATGTTTGGACACCATTTTTCGCATTGGATTAATGATGGATTAATGGCTGTTTTCTTCTTTTTAATTGGTTTGGAATTAAAACGGGAAATTTTTGTTGGAGAATTAGCCAATGTGAGGCAAGCTATTTTACCCATCTTTGCTGCCATTGGTGGGATGTTAATTCCAGCTGGTATTTTTGCCATCATTAATTATGGTACGGATACCATCAATGGTTTCGGAATTCCAATGGCCACTGATATCGCTTTTGCGGTTGCTGTGATTACCATGTTGGGTAACCGTGTTCCCTTATCATTAAAAGTATTTTTAACGGCGCTGGCGGTTATCGATGATCTAGGCGCAATCCTGGTTATTGCCTTCTTTTATCCGAATCCAGAACTTCCATTAGATTTTACACAATTAGGGATAGCTTTTGGAGCTCTAGCTTTATTGTTCTTGCTCAATAAATTAAAGGTTAAAAACCTTATTTTTTATATTATTGGTGGAATCGCTTGTTGGTGGTTTATGCTGCATTCAGGTATACATGCAACCATTGCAGGGGTATTAGTCGCTTTTGCAATTCCATTTGATAAAGATGACACAAAATCACTTTCTTTTAAAGTTCAACATGCCTTGCATATTCCGGTTTCTTTTATCATTTTACCTCTGTTTGCACTTGCAAATACAGCGATAACGATTGATGGCGGTGGAGTAAGTCATTTTAGCTTGCCTTTGGCTTCGGGTATTTTTATCGGTTTAGTCCTTGGTAAACCGATTGGTGTTGTGCTTGCTAGTTGGATTGCTGTTAAATTGGGATTATGTGTTTTACCAACAGCGGTTAATTTTAAACGCATTACAGGAGCGGGTATGCTCGCTGGAATTGGTTTTACAATGTCAATCTTTGTTTCTATGCTTGCTTTTAATGATGTCGATTACATCAATGAAGCGAAACTAATGATCTTAGTCGCTTCTTTTGTTTCGGCTATTGCAGGGTTCTTCTATCTTCGTCAAACACTTAAATAATTCCTATAGCTCTTTTCTGCAAGCTAAGGTTTAGCGCAGCGAGAGTTTTAAAAAAATAAATCGATAAACAATCGGCTTTTTCTTCAGAAGGAGCCGATTGTTTTTAGAATCTAATTATCTTCGTAACGTAAATTATACCTTAATGAGAACTTATCAACAAACCGTCGACTGGTTGTTTTCTAGCTTACCTATGTTTCAAAGAATTGGTGCAGCGGCCTATGAAAAGGATTTAAAAAATAGTATCGAATTGTCCACCTATTTAGGGCATCCCGAAAATAATTATCCCACCATCCACATCGCCGGAACAAACGGAAAAGGAAGCACCTCTCATATGTTGGCTTCTATCTTACAGGAAGCAGGGTATAAAGTTGGTTTAGTTACCTCTCCTCACTTAAAAGATTTTCGTGAACGCATCCGTATTAACGGTACAATGTGTTCAGAAGATTTCGTCGTTGACTTTGTTGAACAACATGAAAAACGGATCATCGATCAAAAGGCTTCTTTTTTTGAGATAACCACAGCCATGAGCTTTGCGTATTTCAGCCAAGAAAAAGTCGATATTGCCGTCATTGAAACAGGAATGGGGGGCCGTCTAGATTCTACCAATATTATTCAACCCGTGCTTTCAGTTATTACCAATATTGCCTTAGATCACACTCAGTTTTTGGGAGATACGCTAGCACTGATTGCGAAAGAAAAAGCGGGTATTATTAAAACAAACACGGTTGTTGTTATTGGTGAAACTACCCAAGAAACAAAACCAGTCTTTATAGAAGTCGCAAAATTGAAAAATGCTCCTATTGTGTTTTCAGAAGAGCACCATTTTCAAGATTCCCCTTCGGATCTTAAAGGGCATTATCAAATTAAAAACCGACGTACAGTGTTAACCGCTGTTGTTGAATTACAAAAAATCGGCTGGATTATTTCTTCTGATGCTATTGCAAATGGTTTAAAGAAGGTTATTAAGAATACCCACCTAAGAGGCCGATGGGATGTTTTAGGTCATCATCCATTAGTGGTGGCAGACACAGCCCATAATCCCCATGGTTTACTCGAGGTATCCAAACAGATTAAGAACCAAAATTATAACCAACTACACTTAGTTTTAGGCTTTGTGAGTGATAAAGATGTCAAAGAAAGTTTATCCTTCTTCCCATCAGAGGCGATTTATTATTTTTGTGAACCCAATGTCCCTAGAAAATATGCTATCGAAGATCTAAAAAAGATAGTTCCTTCTACATTGCTTCACACCCAATTTTATCCTTCCGTTGAAAAAGCATTCGCTGCTGCTAAAACGGAAGCTACCAAAGATGATTTTATCTATATTGGAGGAAGTACCTTTGTTGTGGCAGAAGTGATCGAAGAGGAATAAAAAAGTTAGTTACACTAGCTATATAAAATAAAGCGCTTTTTCATTCATGGATTAAGCGCTTTCTACATTATATAGTTTTGATATGTCGGGTCTTTTCTTTAATTCGTCAAAGATAATACAGACCATAATGCTGCAGACGCTATCACAATCCATAGCGCAACGCCTTGTAGAAATGGATATATACCTACTGCTTTTACAAGGGCTCTGTTCAATCCACAACCGATAAAAAATAAAGTCAATGTTAATCCAACTTTGGAAGCACTTACTACATATGGACTTGCGATTGGAACAAATGGAATATAGGTGTTTGCTAAGATGGCTAAAACAAATAAGCCAATAAAATAAGGGATTTTTATTTTGGCGTTTTTAGCTTTAAATAAACGGGTCGATAAAAATGCAATAGGAATAATCCACAAAGCTCTAGCTAATTTTACGGTTGTTGCAATTTCCAAGGCTTCTTGTCCGTATTTACTCGCCGCCCCTACAACAGAACTTGTATCATGAATAGCAATCGCCGCCCACAATCCAAATTGACTTTGGGATAGGTTGAGGGCATGGCCTATAACTGGAAATATAAATAAAGCAATGGAGTTTAAAATAAATATAGTGCCTAAGGCAACCGATATGTGTTTTTCTTCGGCTTTTATCACAGGAGAAATCGCTGCAATAGCACTTCCTCCACAGATCGCTGTTCCTGCCGAAATTAAATAAGACGTTTTTCGTTCTACGTTCAACCATTTTCCTAAGAAATAGCCCAAAATAAGAGTTCCAAAAATAGACGCGATGGTAAAAACTAGGCCTTCTCTTCCTGCTGCAATAGCCGAAGTGACATTCATTCCAAATCCCAACCCAACCACGGAAAATTGTAAAAGTAAATTGGTTGCTTTTTTATTAAACGCGATATAAGGATGTCCTATGAATTGAGCGACGATTAAACCCATTAACAGAGCGATGGGAGGTGAGATAAAGGGGAATAAACAAAGAACAGTCATTAAAATAAAAACAGTCTTTTGCGCTTTGGAGTGTTGTTCGAAATAGTTGAGTATCGTATTAAACATCGTTTATAAATTTAATACAAAGGTCTATTGAGATTAGGTAGGAAAGAAATGACTATTTGTGATCTCTTATAACTTGAAGTTATGGTTAAGCGCAAAATCGGTGAAGTACCTAGCAATGGCATTCTCTTCTCCAATAGGTTCTATAAAGTTAAGGTCTCGCCTAATTTCAAAGTCCTGTATATCAATCACGGTCAGTTGTTTCGATTTTAATTCGTTTAGAATACTATGGATCGATAAAAAAGCAATACAATCCGCATGAATAAGATAAGATTTAATGCTCTCTGTACTCCCTAATCGCATTTCTATGGTCAAATCCTTTGGAGATACACCGGCGTTTTTAAAAGCATGAAAAAGCACTTCCAAAGAACCTGACCCTACTTCCCTTAGTAATAACGGAATGTGGGTTAAATCTTTTAACGTTATATTTTCAGCAAGGGCCAATGGGTGTCCAAAACGGGCGACACATACAATTTCATCATCGAGATAATGCGAATATTTAAACGCTTTTTGTTTCTTTTTACCTTCTGTTATTCCTAAATCAATCATTTCATTCGCTAAGGCTTCTTCAATTTGTTGTGTATTATCGGTAAGCATGGTTACTTTAATATGAGGATGCACTTTGTGAAACTGAGCTAAAACAACAGGAAGTATATAATAAGCAATAGAAGTACTTGCTCCTATGCGTAAAGAAGCAGACTGGTTAATTTTAAGTTGATTAAAATCATTTTCGATGGCTCTGTAAACGGAGAAAATGCGTTCACTATAATGCAACAAAAGTTCACCTTCTTTAGTCAATTTAATCTTCGTTCCATTTCGTTCAAATAAACGGACATTGTAATAATTTTCTATTTCTTGAATATGTTTACTTACCGCAGGTTGGGTTATAAATAATTCTTCAGACGCTTTAGTGAAATTTAATTTCTTAGCAACAGTATAAAATACCTTTAATCTAAAATCAAACATAGTTTGTTCATCTTTAGCCAAAGGTAATTCAAAAGCCATTTTAAAAAGCAGTTCAAAGATGCTATTTCTTTCTAAAGTACAATTTATCCTCTATTTTATTTTTTTTTATGAATTCAACTTTCATCGGCTTGCTAATCAAATTTAAACACCTGAGGAAATATTTCAGATTGCTTATAATGATTTAAATTCCCATCAATAAACCCTTTTTCTCTTTCGTCTATATCCAGTAATCCAAACCATACTAAAAAACGATCAAATACCCGTATGTGGTAACAGCGCGCTAATTTATTTTCCGATGTCGTATAATGATCGGGCGGGAATAGATCAATAAATAGAGGGAATACTTTCATGTATTTTTCAGCATAAAAACTGACCAATCGAGGTTCCTTGCCATAATAATTCAGTAAATACATGGTGATTGCCCATCCTTCTTGGCCTACAGGTTCATCTGTATAGCCGTCATTGTATGCAAAATTGAACTTATTAGCGAATGCTTCAAAGAACAAAGTAAATAATTCTTGTCGTTCGTTCCTGGCAATTAATTGAGTGGTTTTTTTTGTCAGGTAAAGTTTTCCATTGGTCTTTCGTACCAATCCTGCTAGTTGTGCGGTTAATCGCATACTCATAATCGAAATACAATCTTGTTCACGGGACAATTTCACAATGCCTTGTTCAATATGGTTATGTAGAAGGATTCGTTTACCATACAGTTCGGTGATTATTTTCTTGGGTAGAGCACCTAGAGGTGTCAAGCGAATAGCCCCATCTCTTAAAATAATTTTTAAATAACTCTCTAAAAGTAAAAATAAAGGAATTCTGTCTAGGACGTCATGATTAATTCTTTGTTGAAATTGAAAAGGCGATTCTTCACTCGTTGGCCTTTTTAATAATTCCATAAATTTCAAGACCGTTACATTCTCAAATCCACTGATGCGATCTTTGATCAATTCTTCTGGAGTCTTATTGTTGTTAGATAAGTTCATTGTTGTTTGTTTTAGTAATTAAAAATTTAGATATAAATGCAACCATCAATTCTCCTTCAGTGTTTAGCTAAACATTCAACGATAAGGTGTTTAAAAGATGTTCAACCGTTTTGTAACTTAAATACATAATAAAGTAAAACTGTTTGAAATTCAAATATTTACAAGTGTAAAAAAGAACAATTGATTGGAAATAAAACTTTTGAAAAAATAGTTTTTTATTTTTAAATAATTACTGAAATTTTATATTCTGAGTAGAAGTAAGTACAAATAAGTGACTGTAAATACGGCACTTGTCTTATATGAATAAAATGATTTAATTTTTATTAGAGGTTTTTTACCAATATACTCATCCTTCTTAATTGAAGTACAGATACTATATTCGTCGGCTTCTTAATTCTTGTCCTTATATATAAGGTAGTTTGGAAATAGGGAATTAGATTATAGATATGAGATGTCAGATTTTAGATCATAGATAACATTCGGTTTGTTGAAGTAGCCTGTGTCTATCTCCTATCTATGTACTCATATCTCACGTTGGGCGAATTGCAATTCGCCCCTACATTCAAGGCTTTGTTGGAAATAGGGAGTTAGATTATAGATATGAGATGTCAGATCATAGATAATATTCGGTTTGTTGAAGTAGCCTAGATCTAACTACTAATTACTAATATCTAATATCTATGTACACACATCTAAACGTTGGGCGAATTGCAATTCGCCCCTACATTTTAGGCATTATTGGAAATAGGGAGTTAGATTATAGATATGAGATGTCAGATCATAGATAATATTCGGTTTGTTGAAATAGCCTGTGTCTATCTCACATCTACCAACTAATCCAATCCCGGAGGGATGATATATTAATAGCCAAACAAACCCCACACGATTAAGCTCTGTAGGAGCGACAGAGAATTTTTAAGGTTTAACACGGATTTTAGATTTTAGATATCAGATATTAGAAAAGGATAAGGTTTAAAAAGTTTAGATCATAGATAGCATTCGGTTTGTTGAAATAGCCTACGTCTATCTCATTATCTATGTACTCACATCTAATATCTATATACTAATTACTAAAAACGACCAACTATTGAAATTTTTTTCCACCGATTAAAACCTCGTTGATAGTAAGTTAAAGTGAGTAGGTGAAAATTCTTTCAAATTTCTCCCAAAAAAGTTTGGTAAAACGGTTGAAGTGCGCTTATATTTGCAATCCCAATACGAAAGAAGAGTAGTGTTGGTTTACTTGAAAGATCATTAATTTAGAAGCTGCTTCGGCAGAGGGATAGAGAAGATGATTGACAATTAAAATTTGAAGTTAAAACGAAAAAAAACTTTTAAAATTTTTGAAAAAAGATTTGGTTAGTTTAAAAATAAGTTTTACCTTTGCACTCGCAAAACACTAGAAGTGTTTATGCGAAAACTGAGAAGTTCATTGTAATTTAAAATAAGACAGAAGAAAATAAAAGTCAAATACATTAAAAGGTCAATTCCTTAGAATGAATGGAGCAAAGGAAAATTTGAAGTTGTACAATATTATTATAATACATACAATGGAGAGTTTGATCCTGGCTCAGGATGAACGCTAGCGGGAGGCTTAACACATGCAAGTCGAGGGGTATAAGTAGCTTGCTACTTAGAGACCGGCGAACGGGTGAGTAACGCGTATGGAACTTACCTTTGTCAAGAGGATAGCCCGAAGAAATTCGGATTAATACTCTATAACAGTAGACATCACCTGGTGTTTACTTGAAAGATTTATCGGACAGAGATAGCCATGCGTTAGATTAGCTAGTTGGTAAGGTAACGGCTTACCAAGGCGACGATCTATAGGGGGCCTGAGAGGGTGATCCCCCACACTGGTACTGAGACACGGACCAGACTCCTACGGGAGGCAGCAGTGAGGAATATTGGACAATGGGCGCAAGCCTGATCCAGCCATCCCGCGTGAAGGATGACGGCCTTATGGGTTGTAAACTTCTTTTATATAGGAATAAACCTACTTACGTGTAAGTAGCTGAAGGTACTATATGAATAAGCACCGGCTAACTCCGTGCCAGCAGCCGCGGTAATACGGAGGGTGCAAGCGTTATCCGGATTTATTGGGTTTAAAGGGTCCGTAGGCGGACCAATAAGTCAGTGGTGAAATCTTATCGCTTAACGATGAAACTGCCATTGATACTGTTGGTCTTGAATTAGTTTGAAGTAGCTGGAATGTGTAGTGTAGCGGTGAAATGCTTAGAGATTACGCAGAACACCAATTGCGAAGGCAGGTTACTAAGTCTATATTGACGCTGATGGACGAAAGCGTGGGGAGCGAACAGGATTAGATACCCTGGTAGTCCACGCCGTAAACGATGGATACTTGCTGTTGGGGCTTCGGCTTCAGTGGCTAAGCGAAAGTTATAAGTATCCCACCTGGGGAGTACGTTCGCAAGAATGAAACTCAAAGGAATTGACGGGGGCCCGCACAAGCGGTGGAGCATGTGGTTTAATTCGATGATACGCGAGGAACCTTACCAAGGCTTAAATGCATTATGACGTATTTGGAAACAGATATTTCTTCGGACAGAATGCAAGGTGCTGCATGGCTGTCGTCAGCTCGTGCCGTGAGGTGTTAGGTTAAGTCCTGCAACGAGCGCAACCCCTATCATTAGTTGCCAGCGTTTAAAGACGGGGACTCTAATGAGACTGCCAGTGCAAACTGCGAGGAAGGTGGGGACGACGTCAAGTCATCACGGCCCTTACGTCTTGGGCTACACACGTGCTACAATGGTCGGTACAGAGGGCAGCTACCAGGTGACTGGATGCGAATCTCGAAAACCGATCTCAGTTCGGATTGGAGTCTGCAACTCGACTCTATGAAGCTGGAATCGCTAGTAATCGCATATCAGCCATGATGCGGTGAATACGTTCCCGGGCCTTGTACACACCGCCCGTCAAGCCATGGAAGCTGGGGGTACCTGAAGTCGGTGACCGTAAAAGGAGCTGCCTAGGGTAAAACTGGTAACTAGGGCTAAGTCGTAACAAGGTAGCCGTACCGGAAGGTGCGGCTGGAACATCTCATTTTTAGAGAGACGACAAATTTTCTTCTATACATTAGAAGGATTGATCTTTGTATTGACTTTTATTTTTGGCTTGTCAGATTATTTAAATTACGTAAGATATATAAGAAAAGAGTTATTGGCTATCACACCGATAGTTATTAACATCTATAGACCACTCTTTAAGAGTTTTAAAGAGTCTCATAGCTCAGCTGGTTAGAGCGCTACACTGATAATGTAGAGGTCGGCAGTTCGAGTCTGCCTGAGACTACTAAATACTAATAAAAGAGGGGGATTAGCTCAGCTGGCTAGAGCGCTTGCCTTGCACGCAAGAGGTCATCGGTTCGACTCCGATATTCTCCACCAATCTTTTATCGCAAGATAGAAGAAGAAGAGTTCATTGACATATTGAAATACAAAAACATACAATCATTAACAGATTAAGAAACGAACAAGATTAGAGATAATCAAAAACGAAGAATAATCGAAGTAATATTAAAGTATACAATTAAACATAAAACGAGTAAGATTAACATAACCTTCGATCAAAAGATGGTTATGAATTCGAGAAAAAAGTTACAAAGGGCGTACGGCGGATGCCTAGGCTTTGAGAGGCGATGAAGGACGTGATAAGCTGCGATAAGCTTCGGGGAGTGGCACATACACATTATATCCGAAGATTTCCGAATGGGGCAACCCGGCAGGTTGAAGATCTGTCACCCAGCAATGGGAGCGAACGTGGGGAACTGAAACATCTAAGTACCCATAGGAAAAGAAATCAATTGAGATTCCGTAAGTAGTGGCGAGCGAACGCGGATCAGCCCTAAAGATTATATAATTCTAGTAGAATAACCTGGAAAGGTTAACCAAAGAGGGTGATAGTCCTGTAAATGAAAGGGTTATATAATTGATAACGAGTAAGGCGGAACACGAGAAATTCTGTCCGAATATGGGGGGACCATCCTCCAAGGCTAAATACTCCTCAAAGACCGATAGCGAACTAGTACTGTGAAGGAAAGGTGAAAAGCATTTCGAATAGAAAGTTGAAATAGATCCTGAAACCGTGCGCCTACAAGCGGTCGGAGCCCTACGGGGTGACGGCGTGCCTTTTGCATAATGAGCCTACGAGTTAATGTCACTGGCAAGGTTAAGTTGTTCAGCAACGGAGCCGCAGCGAAAGCGAGTCTGAATAGGGCGATATAGTCAGTGGTATTAGACGCGAAACCAAGTGATCTACCCATGGGCAGGTTGAAGCTTTGGTAACACAAAGTGGAGGACCGAACCGGTTGACGTTGAAAAGTCTTCGGATGACCTGTGGGTAGGGGTGAAAGGCCAATCAAACTTGGAAATAGCTCGTACTCCCCGAAATGCATTTAGGTGCAGCGTTTAGATAAGTATATTAGAGGTAGAGCTACTGATTGGATGCGGGGGCTTCATCGCCTACCAATTCCTGACAAACTCCGAATGCTAATATATGTTTCTAGGCAGTGAGGGCATGGGTGCTAAGGTCCATGTCCGAGAGGGAAAGAACCCAGACCATCAGCTAAGGCCCCCAAATATATACTAAGTTGACCAAACGCGGTTGGATTGCATTGACAGCTAGGATGTTAGCTTGGAAGCAGCTATTCATTTAACGAGTGCGTAACAGCTCACTAGTCGAGCGATCCGGCATGGATAATAATCGGGCATAAGTATATTGCCGAAGCTATGGATTACATCTTTTAGATGTACTGGTAGGGGAGCATTCTAGCGGCGCAGAAGTCGTTCCGACGAGGAGCGGTGGAGCTTCTAGAAAAGAAAATGTAGGCATGAGTAACGATAAAATAAGTGAGAAACTTATTCGCCGTAAGACTAAGGATTCCTCAGCTATGCTAATCAGCTGAGGGTTAGTCGGGACCTAACGCGAACCCGAAAGGGGTAGTGGATGGCAAACGGGTTAATATTCCCGTACCTGCTCACAACAAAAGTGACGGATGAATGTAGGTGGTGCGTACTGACGGAATAGTACGTTGAACTTAGGTAAACTAAGGATAGTACACAAAGCCTTCGGGTGGCGTGATAATCCACTGAAATTTGTTCCAAGAAATAGCGAGTGAAGCAGCCCGTACCGTAAACCGACACAGGTAGTCGAGGAGAGTATCCTCAGGCGCTCGAGAGATTCGTGGCTAAGGAATTAGGCAAAATAGACCTGTAACTTCGGGAGAAAGGTCGCTCGTCGCAAGGCGAGCCTCAGTAAAAAGGCCCAGGCGACTGTTTATCAAAAACACAGGACTCTGCAAAATCGAAAGATGACGTATAGGGTCTGACACCTGCCCGGTGCTGGAAGGTTAAGGAAGGGGGTTAGCCTTTGGCGAAGCTCTTGACTGAAGCCCCAGTAAACGGCGGCCGTAACTATAACGGTCCTAAGGTAGCGAAATTCCTTGTCGGGTAAGTTCCGACCTGCACGAATGGTGTAACGATCTGGGCACTGTCTCAGCCACGAGCTCGGTGAAATTGTAGTATCGGTGAAGATGCCGGTTAATCGCAACGGGACGAAAAGACCCTGTGAACCTTTACTATAGCTTCGTATTGACTTCGGGTAAATAATGTGTAGGATAGGTGGGAGATTATGAAGCAGTGTCGCCAGGCATTGTGGAATCATTGTTGAAATACCACCCTTTATTTATCTGAAGCCTAACTCCATTCGTGGAGGACATTGCGTGGTGGGTAGTTTGACTGGGGTGGTCGCCTCCAAAAGAGTAACGGAGGCTTTCAAAGGTACCCTCAGCACGCTTGGTAACCGTGCGTAGAGTGTAATGGCATAAGGGTGCTTGACTGTGAGACCTACAAGTCGATCAGGTGCGAAAGCAGGACATAGTGATCCGGTGGTTCCGTATGGAAGGGCCATCGCTCAAAGGATAAAAGGTACTCCGGGGATAACAGGCTAGTCTCCCCCAAGAGCTCACATCGACGGGGAGGTTCGGCACCTCGATGTCGGCTCGTCACATCCTGGGGCTGGAGAAGGTCCCAAGGGTTGGGCTGTTCGCCCATTAAAGTGGCACGCGAGCTGGGTTCAGAACGTCGTGAGACAGTTCGGTCTCTATCTGTTGTGATCGTTAGAAGTTTGAGCGGACTTGACTCTAGTACGAGAGGACCGTGTTGAACAAACCTCTGGTGTATCAGTTGTGCCGCCAGGTGCACCGCTGAGTAGCTACGTTTGGAAGAGATAAGCGCTGAAAGCATATAAGCGCGAAACTCGCCGCAAGATTAGACTTCTTTAAAGGGTCGTGGAAGACTACCACGTTGATAGGCTATAGATGTAAAGGCAGTGATGTCATAGTCGAGTAGTACTAATTACCCATAGACTTTTTCAAAAATAGAATCTCATAACCATCGATTAAGGTTGGTTAATCTAATTTGAATTATGTTAGTAGATGTTGATTTACTAAAATGATTTGTATGTTTTTTCAATATGTTAAGAAAATAGTAGCTGAAGAGCTACACAAAATACTATATATTATTATAATTATATAACAATATTAGGGTGACTATAGCAGTAGGGCTCACCTCTTCCCATTCCGAACAGAGAAGTTAAGCCTACTAGCGCCGATGGTACTGGGAAACCGGGAGAGTAGGTCGTCGCCAGTCTTTATCCAAAAGCCTCAAGATTTTTTCTTGAGGCTTTTTTTTGTCTTTAGTTTTTAGTGATTAGTCTTTAGATATTAGTACATAGATGTGAGATTTTAGTAATTAGTAGATAGATCTAATAGCTTACATCTAATTTCCAATAAAGCCTTCATTGTAGGGGCGAATTGCAATTCGCCCAACGTTAGATAGAACCTTAAACTATTTAAAAACCTTCTTCTCCATTTCTAAAATCTAACATCTGATATCTAAAATCCGTTTTAAACATTAAAAATTCTCTGTCGCTCCTACAGAGCTTAATCATGTGGGGTTTGCTTTGCTATTAGTATATCATCCCTCCGGGATTTGATTTGATGTGAGTACATAGATGTTAGATAGGAGACATAAGATATTAGTACATAGATAGGATTACTTAACATTAGCAATCCTTAAACTTGTTAAACCTTAAACTTTAAACTATTTAAACCTTAAATCTTTTCCAATTCTCCATTTCCTCATTATTTTTAGAAAATTATATGGTGAAATAGATTCATTTCAGTTATATTGTTTAAAAGAAACTTACCACACTTTTATTTGTTAAAAAAAGTGAATCTTTGTAAAGTTAATTTTTCAATCAACCCTAAGCTATCTACATGGAAATTCAATATTTCTTCGAATTATTTGGTACATTATTTTTTGGAATTTCTGGTGCGTTAGCAGCTGATGAGAAGTCGGGAAAAGATTGGTTTGGCGTTTCATTCGTCGCCTTTTTAACCGCTATTGGTGGTGGTACTATCCGTGATATCCTTTTATCCGTTGATATTATTTGGATACAAGATGTTAATTTATTGTATTCAGCGGCTGTAGGAATTATTTTAGCAGCTGTTTTCTATAAACCTTTGTTAGCTTTACGAAAAACATTTAAATTATTCGATACCTTAGGAATTGCTTTATTTACCATTGTTGGATTAGAAAAAGCCTTGAATTTAGGAATACATCCTGTTATTGCACCTATTATGGGCATGTTCACTGCTGTGATGGGATCGGTTATCCGAGATACCATGTTAAATGAAATTCCGATTCTTTTCAAAAAAGAAATTTATGCTTCAGCTTGTTTGTGTGGTGCTGTTGTCTATATGATCTTATGGAAGTGCGATGTGGATAGAAATACCACCTTCTTTATTTCGGGTGGTGTGATTGTTGTTATCCGTTTAGCAGCCCTTCGTTACAATTTAACGATGCCAAAATTTAAAAGTCATTAGTGGAGTGATATAGTCTTTATTAGGCGAAAATTGCTTACCTTTGCCGGCCTTATTTTAAGACATATCGACCATGCAAATTCAATATATTTTCGAGTTAATAGGAACCATTGCTTTCGCTATATCAGGTGCTTTAGCAGGTGATGAACGCCAGAAACACGACTGGTTTGGGATTTCATTTATTGCGTTTATTACCGCAATAGGTGGAGGAACGATTCGGGATTTGTTTTTGGGGAGTTATCCGTTGGTCTGGTTTAATGATATGTACATTATCTATGCCATTGCTTTTGGAATATTACTAACGGGTCTTTTTTATAAACAATTCTCTCGATGGCGTACGACGTTGTTATTGTTCGATACCTTAGGAATTGCTCTGTTTACGATTGTAGGTCTCGAGAAAGCACAACACCTAGGCGCTAATCCTTTTATATCCGTGATGATGGGTATGTTTACAGCGGTGATGGGTGGAGTAATTCGAGATACCATGATTAATCGGACCCCCACTGTCTTCATTCAAGAAATTTATGCAACGGCTTGTATCTTTGGCGGTATATTCTACCTAATCTTAGAGTCATTTGGTGTTGAACGAAATACAAATTTTATTCTTTCTGGGGCTGTTATTGCATTTATTCGAGTTATTACGGTTAAATTCAATCTATCATTACCAAAATTTTATAAATAATGCGTAGAGAATTATTTGATGACCGTCTATGGACTGGTCGTATCGATACCGAAGATGGTGAATTAGGCTTACGTGTTCATCAGGTTATTGGCTCATATACAAACCATACGACCATCACTAATCAATCGACCGTCCTACTGGGTTTTTGTTCTGAAGAAGGTGTACGAAGAAATAAAGGACGTTTAGGCGCTAAGAATGCACCCGATGTTATTCGTGCCGCTCTAGCGAACCTGCCCGTTCACTTTCATGGCAATCGGTCACTATTTGATGCTGGAAATATATACTGTGAAGACAATCGCCTAGAAGATGCGCGTGGTCTACAAGTCGATTTGGTTGATGAGTTGCTGGCTAAAGGTGCTTTTCCTATTGTTTTAGGAGGGGGACATGAAACCGCTTTAGGCGATTTTTTAGCGTTGGCTAAACATTCCCAATCAATTGGAATCATCAACTTGGATGCCCATTTTGACTTACGTTTACCTAATCCACTATCTTCATCGGGGACGCCTTTTTTTGAAATGGCTACTTATGCAGAATCCCACCATATGCCTTTTAATTATTGTGTTGTCGGGATTCAGGAATTAGGAAATACACCTGCATTATTTCAGCGAGCCGAAGATTTAGGTGTTCATTGTGTATTAGCTGATGCTGTTCATCGAAATTTATCCGCGGTTTGTGAAAAAATCAGCGCTTTCATCTCTTCTGTGGATCTCGTTTATTTATCATTGGATATGGATGTGTTCGATGTTGCTTATGCTCCAGGGGTAAGTGCCACCACCATCAACGGTTTAACGCCTTTACAAATTAAAACGTTACTACAGACGATCCTTCGCAGTGGTAAAGTGAAATTAGCCGACGTTGTTGAATATAATCCAATCTATGATCGGGATAATCAGACGGCTAAATTAACCGCACATATGATATATACGTTAATAAATGCATAAAATACAAATAATTTCGTATTATTTGTAACCTTTTTCAATTATCTGCGTATACTCTATAGAAGCCCGTTTTCGGGCTTAAATAATTATTAATTTTAATAGGAGGTTTTTAGTATAAATGAGACAACTTAAAATTACCAAACAGGTAACCAATCGGGAAACTGCGTCGTTAGATAAATACTTACAAGAAATTGGTAAGGTTGATTTAATTACAGCAGAAGAGGAAGTAGAGTTAGCACAACGTATTAAAGCAGGAGATCGTGTTGCCTTAGAAAAATTAACAAAAGCAAATCTACGTTTCGTGGTTTCTGTTGCGAAACAATACCAGAACCAAGGGTTAAGTTTACCCGATTTAATCAATGAAGGAAACTTAGGTTTAATTAAAGCGGCTCAACGTTTTGATGAAACCCGTGGTTTTAAATTTATTTCATACGCCGTTTGGTGGATTCGTCAGTCAATTTTACAAGCGTTAGCTGAACAATCGCGTATTGTTCGTTTACCGTTGAATAAGATTGGTTCGATTAATAAAATTAATAAAGCTTATGCTTTATTAGAACAAGAACATGAACGTGCACCATCTGCTGAAGAGATTTCTGAAGTGTTAGATATGTCGGAAGGGGATGTTAAAGAGTCGATGAAAAATTCGGGTCGTCACGTATCCATGGATGCACCTTTAGTAGAAGGAGAAGATTCTAATTTATACGATGTTTTAAATATCGGTGAATCTCCAAGTCCTGATATGCAATTGATGATTGAGTCTCTACGTGTAGAGATTGAGAGAGCTTTACAAACCTTAACGCCTCGTGAAGCGGATTTAATTCGTCTATACTTCGGTTTAAACGGTGCTCACCCAATGACTTTAGAGGAAATTGGAGAAACATTCGACCTAACCAGAGAACGTGTTCGTCAGATTAAAGAAAAAGCGATTCGTCGTTTGAAACATACGTCTCGATCTAAAATTTTGAAAACGTATATTGGAAAATAATTTTTCCGATTTATAAAATAGAAGAGCAACCGAAGGGTTGCTCTTTTTTTTATGGAATACATTCACTCGATTAAATGGTAATGGCAGGTTGCCCTGCCGCTAAGCGATAAGCTTCTTTCAAGGCTTCCGAATAGGTCGGGTGAGCATACGACATGGTAAACATATCTGTATCCCGAACTTCATAACTCATGGCTACGACCGCTTGTGCTATTAAATCAGCTGCTCTTGGTCCAATGATATGAACGCCCAAGACTTCCCCATAGGTTGGATCAGAAAGTACTTTTACAAATCCATCTTTTTCCATCGCTGCGCGAGCTCTCGCACTAGCGGCAAAAGGGAACTTCCCCTTGCGGTAAGAAATTCCTTTGGCTTTTAATTCGTCTTCCGTTATTCCCACCGAAGCAACTTCTGGCCAAGTATACACCACCGATGGAATGTGATTGTAGTTGATATGTGGCTTTTGACCATCAATCACCTCTGCCACAAAAGTTCCTTCTTCTTCGGCTTTGTGAGCGAGCATTGGCCCCTTGACCACATCACCAATGGCATAAATATTTTTAACGCTCGTTTGTAATAAATGATTGGTTTTAATCGATCCGCTTGCGGTCACTTCAACATCGGTATTTTCTAGCCCTAAGCCTTGGGTATAAGGCTTTCTTCCAACGGCCATTAAAACATAGTCAGCCGTTAATGTATGTGTTTGTTGTTTTTCATCGACATAGTGCACAGTAGCCTGATTTAATTCCTCATTAACCGAAGTCACCTTTTTATTAACAAGGCATACAATTCCCTTTTTGGTTAAATTTTTCCGCAGTGCTTGCCCCAATTCTTTATCCATGGATGCAATTAGTTCATCGGCATACTCAACGATGGTTACTTTCGTCCCTATACGATGGTAAATAGAAGCCATTTCTGTTCCAATCACTCCACCCCCAATAATCACTAAACTCGTTGGTTGGTGAGGGAAAGACAAGGCTTCGGTCGATGTGATAATTCGTTTTTTATCAGGAGTAATACCTGGTAAACTTGCTGGTTTCGAACCCGTGGCAATAATAAAATGATCTGCTTGGAACATGGCATTTGTACCATCATTGAATAAAACTTTCAAAACCGTATTGCTTTGGAATTGCCCAAGACCTTCTAAAACCGTGATTTTATTTTTGGCCATTAAATAATTTAACCCTTGGGCATTTTGTTGAACCACTTCATTTTTCCGATGCATCAATTGTTCAAAATTCAACGTGATTGTATTCAGATCAATTCCGTGCGCTTGAAAATTATTTTGCGCTTGGTAATAATGTTCTGTACTATCCAATAGTGCTTTGGTCGGAATACATCCTACATTGGAACACGTCCCTCCAAGCTGTGGGTATTTTTCAACCAGGGCTGTGTTATAACCTAATTGGGCACAACGTATGGCTGCTACATAACCACCAGGACCCGATCCAATTACTATAATATCAAATTTCTTCATCGTGCTCCAATTTGACTATTTTCTAGAACAACGGCTGTCGCTCCACCACCACCATTGCAGATGGCTGCAACCCCATATTTTCCTCTTTCCTGGTTTAATATATGGGTTAGGGTTACTAAAATACGCGCTCCAGATGCCCCAATCGGATGGCCCATAGCTACAGCTCCTCCGTAAACATTCACTTTCTCTAAGGGAAATCCAAGCAATCTTTGATTGGAAAGAACCACCGAGGCATAAGCTTCGTTGATTTCAAAAAAATCAACTTCATCAAGGGTAATGCCAGCTTGCTCTAGTGCTTTCTCAATGGCAATTGCTGGTGATGTGGTAAACCATTCCGGGGCTTGAGCCGCATCGGCATAGCCTATGATTTTAGCTAAAGGGGTCAATTGATAGTCCGTTATCGCTTCTTTTGAAGCCAAGATTAAGGCAGCAGCCCCATCATTTAAATTACTCGAATTGGCTGCGGTTAATTGTCCTGTCGATTCAAAAGCTGGTTGTAGGTGAGCCATTTTCTCAGGAATCACCTTGTCAATATCTTCATCCCTATCCATGGTAAACGATTCTTTCCCTTTGATGATGGGAATAGGTGTCATTTCCGATTTGAATTTATTCTCCAATGTCGCTTTTTGTGCCTTTTGGTACGATTTTAAGGCATAGTCATCCAATTCTTCCCGACTTATTCCAAAGTGAGATACACCTATTTCAGCCGCACTTCCCATATGAAAATTATTATACACATCCCACAGTCCATCTTTTGTCATCCCATCCGTTAATAACCGATCTCCTAATTTTATTCCTTCGCGTAGATGGGTGTAGTGGGGGACCCGACTCATGCTTTCCATTCCTCCTGTAATCACAACTTGATCTATTCCCAATTGAATTTGCTGGGCTCCTAAAATGGTAGCTTTAAGGCCCGATGAACAAACTTTGTTAACTGTTGTGGCATCTTTATCTACAGGTATTTCTGCAAACATCGCTGCTTGCCTCGCAGGTGCTTGCCCCACTCCAGCACTCAATACATTTCCCATATAAACACTATCCACCACTTCTGGTAATAGACCAACGGCTTGGTAGGCATTTTTTATAACCATTGCCCCAAGTTCAGGCGCCGTATAATTGGTTAGGTTCCCCAATAACCCACCAATTGGTGTTCGTTTAGCCGATACAATATAGACTTCTTTCATTTAATTGTTTTTTAAAATACCATTCGGTATATTTTGTTAGAAAAAAATGCTCTCCTCACATTTAGTGGTTATAAAGGTATTAAAATTAAAATACCATTCGGTATATTTTTTTTGTTAAAAAAAAAGATGCATCGAAGAAGGTACACCGAACTTCATCATTTCAGTACAACCACGAAAGACAATTCTTTTTGAACAATCAACCAAAATAAATTTATCTTTGAAAAAAAGTTACTATGAAACATCGTTTAATGCGTGCTTATATGCTCGTATGTTTAGCTTTTGTAAGTTCATTTATATCAGCTCAAATGATACAATCGCCACCTTTAGAAATTACAGAAGAGCACGATAATGTATTAATTGGTATATGGAATGGTTCCTTTAAGGAAACCGATGCCATAACCATTCAATGGCAAAGGGATCGAAAAGCGGATGGTAGCCAAGTCATTTTCTATCAAATCGTCGAGCGTCAAGACACATTTTATGCCCAAGACAAAGGTCGTTGGCACACAGCCAATGGACAGATACATCAAGTAACCGACCGCATGGGGGTACTTCATCCCGTGGCCTATAAATTAAATAACAAAGGAGAGGTACGGTTTACACAAAATCCCGATGTTTTAGAAGAAAGCTTTCTTCCCAATTCATACGTAGAAATAAGAGGCACCGATCGGTCGCAATTTTATTTGGATAAAATAGAAGCTTTTGAAATTAAAACGCTTCAACAAACCATGAAAGCCTATGATCAACTAAATGGTTTTCATCACTCACCTAGCGAAGGTGTTCAAGACCCACGTTTTGTAGGGGTTTGGAAAGGAGCTGAACGCGATAGTCAAATAAAAGGAATCACGAAAATGTGGAAGATGACTCGGAATAATGACGGAACATTTGTTCTCGATTTCACCATCTTAACCAATGGAAAAACAACGAAACATATCGAGAAAGGATTATGGTGGATTAAAGAGGATAAGTTTTACGAATTTCATGAAGATTCCGAGATGACGGATATTTATACCTTCGAATTTCTGAGTGATAAAAAAATCAAATTCAAAGTGTTCGAAATGGCCATAGATCCAAACAATAAAACCTATGAGTTTATCGATACCAAATCGATGTAATCGAGGTCATCAAAAAAAGAGCAACGGATGTTGCTCTTTTTTTGATGGCAATAGCCCTATGCTTTATAATAATTTTCCTGCTAATAAGAACGACGCAATACTGAAATAAATAATCAAGCCCGATACATCGACTAACGTAGCAACAAAGGGAGATGAAGCCGTGGCCGGATCCATTCCCAATCGGCGTAAAATAAATGGCACCAGCGAACCCGATAACGTTCCCCAAAGAACAATAACCACCAACGATAAGCCCACCGTTAAACCGATGTAAAACCAATACTCCCCATAATCATAAATGTTTAACTGCTGCCAAATGGCAATACGTATAAACCCAATAAAGCCCAGAATAGCGCCTAAGAATAAACCCGAATTGAATTCCTTTTTCATCACATACCACCAATCTTTCAGTTTTAATTCACCCAAAGCCATGGCTCTAATAATTAGGGAAGCGGCCTGAGAACCAGAATTACCCCCACTCGAAATAATCAAGGGTACAAATAAAGCCAAAACAACGGCTTTTTCAATTTCACCATCGTAATAACTCATCGCCGAAGCGGTAAACATTTCACCAACAAAAAGAATCACTAACCAACCAGCTCGTTTACGAATCAATTCAACAATAGGTGTTTTGGTATAGGATAAATCCAATTCTTCCATCCCCCCAAATTTCTGTATATCTTCCGTATCACGCATTTTCATACGGTCTACAATATCATCAAACGTTACAATCCCAACGAGTACACCTTTTTCAGTAACAATCGGTAAAGTAAAGCGGTCATACTTTTCAAAAAGCTCAAAAGCATCTTCAATAGCCGTTGTTGTAGTAATTGAAATAAAATTGCGGTCCATCAAATCCGAAATCACCGTATCCTCATCGGCCAATAACAACTCGCCAATTTTTAAATCATCAATTAACACATTGTGCTCATCAACAATAAAAATATAATTTAAGGTCTCCGCATGTTTGCCATATTTTTTAATATGCGCAAAAACTTGCCTTACGGTATAATGCTCCTTGACCTGAATATAATGCGGTGTCATTAAACGCGCAATACTATCTTCTTTGTACCCAATTAAATTTAAAGCAATACTGCGTTCAGTTTCATTCAATAAATTAATCGAGTGCTTAATCAGTTCATCGGGAAAGTTCTCAAATAATTCAGTTCGATCATCGGGTTCCAAATTGTTCAAAACTTCCGCTAAATCGGCATCGGTTAAACTGCGAACGATTTTCTGCTGTAAATCGGGATCGAAATACGAAAATACATCAGCTTTATCTTCATTAGGCAACATATAGAAGGCGACCATTCGACTCTTGTTGTCTAAACCGGTTAATTGTTCCGCAATATCGGCGGGGTGCTGATTGAGTATATTTTCCATGGGTAAATTTTATGCTGTTAACCCCTCTGCAAATACCTCGCCTAGATGATTATTATCAGTGAATATTTTATTATTTGGGCGGCCGCTCCGCGCCGGGCTATCCGCACTCGCTTTTGGGTTGCGTTTCACTCCACCCAAAAGCTCAAACAATTGCTTCTATCCCTGCCGCAACAGGATGCCACAAATTGGTTGTTCTAAACCAATGGGTTGGAATTCTGTTGATTGTTGTCTAGACTTAAAAGCCTTGCATTCAGAAGCAGTAAGGCATTGAATAATAAATTGCACCCAAAAAGTTTAACCACGAAGTTTTCAACGATTTTTTATTTCTGTACCTTTGCCATACAAACAAAAAAACAAAAAGACATGCCCCTAGTAGCGCCCTCAATTTTAGCCGCCGATTTCGGAAACTTATCCAAAGACATTGATATGGTTAATCAATCCCAAGCCGAATGGTTTCACCTCGATGTTATGGATGGTGTTTTCGTACCCAATATTTCTTACGGAATGCCAATTATCGAAAAAATAAATAGCCTAACCGACAAAGTGCTCGATGTGCATTTAATGATTGTTGATCCAGATCGTTATATTTCAGCTTTTAAACAAGTGGGGGCAGATATTCTAACGGTTCATTACGAAGCTTGTACCCATTTACACCGGACCATTCAAGCCATAAAGGCTGAAGGAATGAAAGCAGGCGTCGCTCTAAATCCACACACCCCCGTGGCTGTTTTGGAAGATGTGATTAAAGACCTCGATCTCGTATTAATCATGAGCGTTAACCCAGGTTTCGGAGGACAAAAATTTATCGAGAATACCTACGATAAGGTTCGAAAACTAAAACAAATGATTATGGCTGCCAATGCCCAAGTCATCATCGAAATCGATGGTGGCGTAAGTATAGACAATGCTGCACAACTCGTAGAAGCCGGAGCCGATGCTTTAGTGGCTGGAAGTGCTGTTTTTAATGCGAGCAACCCATCAGACTATATTGCCCAATTACAAAAAGCTTAACGAAAGCCGATTATTTCCAATTCGTGTACAGCATAAACGTGAACTGAACAGTTAATCCCAACAAAGGATCAACTGTTCAGTTTTTTAATGACTATCTTACCCTTTCTATATGGACTATTTCAATAAAGATGAACAGAAGAAGATTTACACCATTGATCAAATCAAAGATAAAATGGCTAAATACTGTTTATACCAAGATCGTTGCCATTGGGAAGTAGAAAAAAAAATCCGCGAGTTCAATCTAATTCCCGAAGCTAAAGAAGAAGTTATTTTTAAGTTAATCAGCTATGGCTTTCTCAATGAAGAACGATTTGTCCACAGCTTTGTCCGCGGAAAAGTCAATCAGAAACGCTGGGGAAGAAATCGTTTACGCCAGGAATTAAAAATGCGGCAAATAGCACCCAAATTAATCGATCAAGCCTTCAAAGAAGAAATCGATGGCGATAAATATTGGAACAATTTAATGAAATTGGCGCAGAAAAAACACGATGCTTTATATAGCGAGCGTGAATCGATGAAAAAAACGAATAAAATAAAAGCCTTTCTACTCTACAAAGGCTATGAGTACGATTTAATTCAGGATGCGATGAATCAAATTGAAAGGTAAAGAGTCCAAATTTATAAATACTTATAGATTGATAAAAATCAATTATTATAATATATTTGTACGTAACAACCTAAATTTAAATTATGTCAAGACCAAACTTGGTAGTTGTACTATTACTCTCATTTTTCGTGATAATTCCATTTTTTTATTTAGCATTTTTCACACAACCATCTGCAGATGATTTTTCCTATGGAGTTGGTTTAATGGATCATAGTTTATGGGATGTAAACGTAACCAGGTATTTAAATTGGGGATCCCGATATACAGCTACTACAATCTTGTCTCTTTCTCCTATGGCATTTCATACGCTCAATTTCTTCTGGATTTATCCTTTAGCTTTATTGATGTTTATGCTAATAATATTTTATCATTTATTTAAAATAATTACTTATAATAGAAATAATGCTATGGTTGGATCTGTTATTGTTAATTCAATAATACTATTACTTATGCCTTCTACTACAGAAGGTATTTATTGGTTGGCAGGGACAGCAACTTATACATTTCCGTATATTTTTTTTCTAACATTAATCGTTAAGCTTTACCAATATAATACGGTTGATAACACGAGTCTTATTTCTAAATTAATCCTAGTGGGTTTAGTTATAGTCATTTTTGGGGGAAGTGAAATTATTTTACCGTTAACTTGTTTGGTCTTATTCCTCAATACGATTAAAAATATTTTTACTTCACGATTTAAATTTTCGGTATCGATATTTATTTTGTCAATCCTTTTATTCATATTTATTTATTTTGCTCCAGGTAATCATGTACGAAGTATTGCAAGTGATCCTTCTGAAACGGTTAGTTTTATTGGGGTATTAAAATTAACTTTAAGTAAAATGATTATCATCACTATTCGTTATAGCATATTTATTTTTTGTTTTGCAGTTATATTTTTCAAATTATCGAATATAGAATTTAAACGGTTTACGGGTTTACCCTTTCAAACCACAAGTATTCTTTTAGTTTTAGGTTATCTCTCTTTATTGTTTATAACTTGTTTTATTCCTCTATATGGTTTAAAATATTATTTCCCTCTCCGTGTAGAAAATTTAGTGGTACTTCTCTTATTGCCAATCCTTATAGTTGCAGCATTGATAATACAGCCCCTTCTTACAAAATTTAAGCCGATATATTTTGTAGCCTGTTTAGCTTTCGTAAGCGGCGTCTATTTTTTAGTCCCTAAAAACGCATATATTACCAAGAATAATCTTCATTTAGTTTATTCTGATATTTTTTCAGGTAAAGTTGATAAGTATAGAGAAGAAATCGATGGGCGACATAAATTATCCAGTGGTAAAGAAGGAAAAGACGTTGTGTTACCACCAATAGTAAATAAACCGATGTCGATTTTCTTTAAAGACTTAAATTCAAAGCCAACCCATTACTATAATGTATCCTACGCCAAGTTTTATGGTATGCGTTCTGTTAAAATAAAAGAGAAACAATGAAATTATCCTTAATTGTACCCGTTTATAATGAAGAAGAGACAATTGTTATTTTTGTTGATACTGTAGAAAAACTGATTTTAAATCAATTGAAATCAACGAATATAGAAATCGTTTTTATCAATGATGGTAGTTACGATAATACTTTAAATATCTTATTGGGTTTAGAGTCTCACGTAATAGATTTTTTAATAATAGATTTCTCTCGAAATTTCGGTAAGGAAAGCGCTCTTTTCTCTGGTTTAGAACATTGTACAGGAGACTTAATTATACCAATAGACGTCGATTTACAGGACCCTATCGAATTAATTCCCGAAATGATTTTAAGTCAAACAAATGGTGTTGAAGTCGTTTTAGCTCAGCGTATTAATCGCGAAGTAGATAGTCTGCTAAAGCGAAAAACAGCAGAATTATTTTATAAAATAATCAATAAAATTTCTCCTCAAAAAATTGTTCCTAATGTGGGCGATTTTCGGTTAATGACCAGGAAAGTGGTCAATGAGATTCTTCGACTTCAGGAAAATCAACTTTTTATGAAAGGATTGTTAAGTTGGGTGGGGTTTAAATACACGGTTGTTCAATATAAGCGCGAAAACAGAATTGCAGGAGATACGAAATTTAATGGATGGAAGTTATGGAATTTAGCCTTAGATGGAGTAACATCCTTCTCCACGATTCCTTTGAAGATATGGACTTATTTAGGTTCTTTTATCGCATTTTTATCGTTTTTATTTGCTATTAAAGTTATTGTAGAAAAGGTGTTTCTTGGAATTCAAGTTTCTGGCTATGCTTCTATGATGGTTGCCATTTTGTTTTTTGGTGGGGTTCAGTTAATTAGTATTGGTGTTCTAGGAGAATATTTAGGTAGAATTTATTTAGAGACTAAAAAACGGCCTCGATATATAATTAATGAAAAATTTATAAAGAAGAAGACTATTTAAGCCAAGCTTTCCACGTATTGCTGGACGAATTACAATTCGCCCAGCTTCAACAAACTCCTTTCCTAACTTTTGCTTAGTTAGATCATTGAATTCTAAAACCTTCAACGAACGTTATCAGGCTTTAGAATATCCAGGGTTAATTTCTAAACCGATACCATCTTCTAGCTTACATCTGCATCTATCATCCCATTGCTATTGACGTACGAAATCCAAATCATGGAAATCATAACTAAAATCGGTTAAAGGCGATATCGCAGCCATTGTAAATCCAGTCATTTTTCCATGATCGCTATTTGCATAGACAAAGGCATCGGCATGAAAATAACGGTTATTCCATTTAACGGCAAAGGTATTGTCTTTATAAAAAAAGAGCTCGCCTGTTAATTGAGGAGAACGTTTCGATTCAAAAATAAGTTTTCCTTTTTTTTCGTAAATGGCTACATCGCCAAACCAATCATCTTTGTAGTTGCCGACAATCATTTTTGCATCGAATGCTATGCTTTTCGTCTTTAGATTAGTTTCAACGGTTTTCCAAACTTCAGCAGTTACACCGTCTGCATGTGCTACATTCTTAGCCATCATTTCCTCGTAGGTTTTTACCCAATTGGTTTCAGGATTTCCTAAATAGAAATCTTTAATGGTGTTCGATACCGCACGGAATGCTACACCAGCTTGTTGGTTCGTTAAGACAGTAATTCCTAAGTTGAGTTGGGGGTAGAACATGGTTTGGGTTACAATACCTTCTAAACCTCCTGTATGAGAAACTTCGAGTTTTCCATTGAAATCTTGCAGTTGCCAACCCAATCCATAAGCTCTAAATAGTGAATTGTAGGGCGGCGTGGTACGGTTAGGCTCTAAGACTTGGGGCGTAATCATTTCTTGCATTTGTTTTTTAGAAACAAGCTGCTTCCCCTGAACAGCACCCTGATTCAGGTTAAATTGCAACCATTTCGCAACATCATCTACATTGGAATAAATTCCACCAGCCGCATCGAGAATTGTATTGGTGTACCGATTGATGATTTCTAATTTTCCGTCGATTGGTACATGTGGGTCAATCCCTTGTTTTTTATCTTTTACCAAATGCCAGTTGGCCGCTGTTTTTGTCATACCAATAGGCTCTAACAATCGTTGGGTGATAAATTCGGCCCAGCTTTTACCTGATACGCGCTCAATAACTACACCAGCAATAATGTATAATAAATTGTCGTAATCGTATTTTGCCCGAAAGCCCGATACAGGTTTTAAATACTGTATGTTTTGGATAATGTCGGTCGGTGTAAAGTTGTGACCGTCGGGCCAAACCATTAAATCACCAGCGCCCAAACCAAGGCCACTACGATGGGTTAACAAATCGCGTATAGTAAATTCTTTGGTGACATAGTCGTTGTACATTTTAAATTCAGGAATATGCTGCTGAACCCGATCGTCCCATTTTATTTTACCTTCATCTACTAAAATTGCCAAAGCGGTTGCTGTAAAGGCCTTCGAATTAGAAGCAATACCAAAAAGAGTCGACGAGGTCACTTTTTCCTTCGTCTTGATCGATTGTACGCCATAACCTTTCGCATGCACCAATGTACCGTCTTTAATAACGGCAATTGCTATACCAGGTACATTGAATGCTTTCAGGGCATTTTCGGTGACTTGATCAATCGTTTGTGCAGATATATTTTGTCCGTACGTAGCAAGAGAAGCCAATGCCACGAGCGAAAATAAAGATGTTTTCATGTGTTTTTATTGTTTAAAACGAAGTTATGAACAATTGTTGAAAAGGGGTAGAAGAAAATGGACAAAAAAAAGAGCCACTCAATGAGTGGCTCTTACGAAAGGTATGTCTTTTTAATCGTTCAATTTTAAAACGGCTAAGAAAGCAGATTGAGGAACTTCTACACGTCCAATTTGACGCATTTTCTTTTTCCCTGCTTTTTGTTTTTCCAATAACTTACGTTTACGAGAGATATCTCCACCATAACATTTAGCAGTAACATCTTTTCGTAAAGCTTTAATGGTTTCACGGGCAATAATCTTTGCACCAATGGCTGCTTGAATTGGAATGTCGAACTGTTGACGAGGGATCAACTGGCGCAATTTATCACACATTTTCTTTCCAATATTGTAGGCATTGTCTACGTGGATTAATGCCGATAAAGCATCCACTATTTCCGCGTTAATCATAATATCTACTTTGACCAATTTTGATGCTTTCATTCCTGATGGCGCATAATCAAAAGAGGCATATCCTTTCGATACCGATTTTAAACGATCATAAAAATCAAAAACAACTTCAGCTAATGGCATGTTAAAAACCATTTCTACACGGTGCTGAGTTAAATAATTTTGCGATTGTAATTCACCCCGTTTTTCTATACATAAACTCATAACCGATCCAACAAAATCAGACTTGGTAATAATCGATGCACGAATATAAGGCTCTTCTACACGGTTTAAACCGTTTGGTTCTGGTAATTCAGACGGGTTGTGTACAAGAATAGGGGTTTCTGGATCTTTTTCCATGTACGCAATGTACGATACGTTGGGAACGGTCGTAATTACGGTCATATTAAATTCACGCTCTAAACGTTCTTGAATAATTTCCAAGTGTAACATTCCTAAGAATCCACATCGGAATCCAAAACCTAAAGCGGCAGATGATTCAGCTTCAAAGGTTAACGAAGCATCATTTAAGCGTAATTTTTCAATCGAAGAACGTAAGTCTTCATAATCTTCGGTATCAACAGGGTAAATTCCTGCGAAAACCATCGGTTTTACTTCTTCAAAACCATCAATGGCTTCAGCAGCTGGTCGATCGACCAACGTAATGGTATCCCCTACTTTCACCTCAGCGGCTTCTTTAATTCCCGAAATAATGTAACCAACATCGCCGGTTTTAATCACTTTCTTCTCTAACTGGTTTAATTTTAAGGTACCGATTTCATCAGCCCCATATTTTTTACCAGTGGCCATAAATTTTACGTTATCCCCTTTTTTAATTTCCCCATTCACTACTTTATAAAAAGCTTCAATTCCACGGAACGGATTGTAAACAGAATCAAAAATTAAGGCTTGTAAGGGTGCATCAGGATCACCTACTGGCGCAGGGACCTTTTCTATAATGGTATGCAACAGTTCTAAAACACCTTCCCCTGTTTTTCCAGAACAACGTAAAACATCTTCTGGTGCACAGCCTAACAGGTCAACAATATCGTCCGTTACTTCTTCAGGATTAGCCGAAGGTAAATCGATTTTGTTTAACACAGGAATAATTTCTAAATCATTCTCTAAAGCTAAATACAAGTTAGAAATGGTTTGTGCTTGAATACTTTGCGCAGCATCTACGATTAATAACGCTCCTTCACAGGCTGCAATCGAACGAGAAACCTCGTACGAGAAATCAACGTGCCCTGGGGTGTCAATTAAATTTAATATATAGGTTTCACCATCTTTTTCATATTCCATTTGGATCGCATGGGATTTGATCGTGATACCACGTTCACGTTCGATATCCATGTCGTCCAACGTTTGATTTTGTAACTCACGATCAGTAATCGTGTTAGTGATTTGTAATAATCGATCGGCCAAGGTACTTTTACCATGGTCAATATGGGCGATAATACAGAAATTACGGATATTCTTCATAGTCAATTCGTCGAATAGGCAAAAATAATCTTTTCCCACTAGACTACAACTATTTTGAAAAATAAACTAGAAGTTTTTTAAGGAATTTACCGCCCTTATTTTATTCCTTCTTGAATCGACTAACAAATACCCAAGGATTATTTTAAATACTTCATTTTTAGTGCCCTATTTGCAATTTTTTTAACATCCAAAAAACAAGGGAAAGATATCCAAAACACACACTTCTTATCGCAATAATTTAAAGATGGTTTATTTTACAACTTATTTCTAGTTGTAAAGTAGATCATAATTATCATGGGGGCGCACCCTTCGGGCCAGGCTTTTCGCTCTATCTCTGCTGCAAGAAAATCCTATAAAGTAAGAGCTAAGGGTAGCAGCAGAGGATGCCGCTGCAATCCTTTGCGCAAATTCGTTTCACAAAGTTGGATGATTTTCTAAGCTAATCAATAGACTTCTTGACTAATTGCTATCGTAATTGTAGGTTAAGCGCATTTCGAAATCGATTGGTTGACCATTAATCATTGCTGGTTGTACGTTTTTATGTTTCGATTGGTAATAGTTTTGAAGGCGAATAATTTGTTTTAGAAATTTTTTGGCTACTAAAGGGTTACTATCTGCAGTATAACTTAGTTTATCAAACTTTCCTTTTTTAGTTATGGTAAAAACAAGTGTAGCTCTTCCGTACTCTTGATTAGAGGCATAGTAGTCATTTGAGTGTGTGGTGAAATTTTCACGCATCTCATAAAACATTTTTTCTTTAAAACATTGAATTAATTCATTATTTGATTGCTTTTTCTCACACCCAGGATATATAGGAAATCTATTTTCGTCTTGACCAAATAGGCAAAAATGAAAGAATAGGAAGAAAAAGAAAGAAAGGTGTTTTATCATGTTTATAGTTTATAGTGTAAAAGTATATGAATCTGCTTTAAATTCAAGCAGATTTATATCATAGCTATTTTTCTTCAGTCTAAAAAAGTTGTTCAATGAAGGCGTTTACTTTTTCTTCGGCTGTTGCCCATGATGTGACCAAGCGAATAGCCGAATACTGTTCATCGATTTTTTGCCATACAAAGAAATCGAAATCGTGGGCTAATCTTTCAATTACGGCGTGAGGCAAGATGGGGAAAAGTTGATTAGACGAAGGATCCGTTAAAAAGGAATAGCCTTTGGCTTGTAAGCCATTGGTTAATCGCTCGGCCATGGTATTGGCGTGTTGGCCTAGGTCAAAGAATAAATCGGCTTTAAACAATTCCGTAAATTGAATTCCCAATACTCTTCCCTTAGCGAGCATAGCTCCTTTTTGTTTAATAAAGTACTTAAAATCGGTTGCATAGTCTTTGTTTAAAATAACAATTGCTTCCCCTAGCAATAACCCATTCTTTGTGCCGCCAATGTAAAATGCATCACATAAATTGGCGATGTCTGCAAGGGTAACATCGTTCTTCTTTGCCGTTAAAGCAGAAGATAAACGCGCACCGTCTATAAATAGGAGCAGATGATTTTTCTGACAGAACGTATAGAGGTCTTCCAATTCTTGCCGCAAATAAATACTTCCCACTTCGGTAGAATTTGAAATATAAACCATTTTGGGTTGCACCATATGTTCGTCGTTGTGGCTGTCTAATACGGTTTGAATTAAGGCAGGTGTTAATTTACCATCGGTGGTAACCACCGTATTGACCTTATGACCTGTGGCCTCAATAGCCCCTGTTTCGTGTACAGCAATATGACCAGAATCGGCAGCAATCACCGATTGATGAGGTCGTAAAAAAGAGGATATAACCAATAAATTGGCCTGAGTTCCGCCAACAACAAAATGAATGTCGGCTTCGCGTTGCAGTTTTTGTTGAATTAATTCCTTGGCTGTGGTGGTAAACGAGTCGTACCCATACCCCGATTCTTGTTGTAAATTATGGTCTACTAAGGCTTGGAGGATTTGGGGGTGAGCACCTTCGCTATAATCGTTTTTGAAGCTATATGTTTCCATCTATCATGAATATTAGTCGAGCTAAATTACTTGTTTTTATGGGATTTTATTGAAAACTTCAAGCAAATTTAATCTTCTTGTAAAGCAAGAGTGTTGCGTTAGGGATTGCAACGATAGCCTTTGTTTGGGGGAAGAGCGGTGAAATAATCGGTAGGTGAATGACCCAAACAAAGCTTTAGTGGAAAGCCCGACTTTGCTTTCTTTTGATTGAAAAAGAAAGCAAAGGAACGCCCCAAAAAAATAATGTTTATTTGTTTCGGTGTTCTAACATGGGAACGAATTGGAAATCGCCAAATTCGTATTTCTCAAAACTATCTTCTTTTAAACGAATAATGGTAATCATCTTCTGGGATTTTTCGCCAACGGGAATAACCATAACACCACCAATGGTTAGTTGTTTAAGTAGTTCGGTTGGAATTTCGGGCGCACCGGCCGTTACAATAATTTTGTCGAAGGGTGCAAAGGATGGTAAACCTTTATAACCATCACCATAGGTTTGGTAACGGGGTTCGAAATTGATCTTTCGCAATATAACCTTCGAGAAATCGAATAATTCTTTTTGGCGTTCTATGGTAAAAACTTCAGCACCCATGGCGACTAATACAGCGGTCTGAAATCCACTTCCCGTACCTATTTCCAATACTTTTTCATCGCGCTGAATGTGGAGTAATTGCGTCTGAAAAGCAACGGTATAAGGGTGGGAAATCGTCTGACCAGCAGCAATAGGAAAGGCCTCGTCTCGGTAGGCAAATTCAACAAATGCACTATCCATAAACAGGTGGCGGGGAATTCGATTAATCGCTTCCAAGACGTTTTCATCTTCAATACCTTTCATTCGTAAAGTGTCAACCAGCATTTTGCGGCGACCCCTGTGCTTGAAATCATCAACGGGCATAATCCAAAATTTTTACAAAAATGCATTAAAAGAAATAGATTCTCATTACTTTTATGGGCAAAATCTACCAAATGTTAAAAGTAGGAGTGATTGGTGCTGGGCACCTGGGAAAAATTCATTTAAAGTTATTAAAACAATCTGATAAATACGAATTAATCGGGTTTTATGATACATTTCAAGAAAACGGGAAAAAAGTTGAAGAAGAGTTCGGATACAAATTCTTCGCATCAATGGATGAATTAATTGAAGCGGTAGATGTTATTGATATTGTAACCCCAACGTTGTCTCATTACGAAGTGGCGCTTAAGGTGATTGAAAAAGGAAAACATTTCTTTATTGAAAAGCCTGTTACCAATACGTTGGAAGAGGCCAATACCTTAATTGAATTATCGAATGCCAAAGGAATTAAAGCGCAAGTTGGTCATGTTGAACGATTCAACCCTGCCTTTACAGCTGCTCTTCCTTATATTGAGGAACCGTTGTTTATAGAAACTCATCGACTAGCCGAATTTAATCCGCGCGGTACAGATGTTCCAGTGGTCTTGGATCTGATGATTCACGATTTGGATGTGATTCTTTCCATTGTAAAATCGGAGATTAAAGATATTAAATCGAGTGGTGTTTCGGTGATTAGTGATACTCCCGATATTGCGAATGCACGTATTGAGTTTGAAAATGGGTGTGTGGTGAATGTTTCTACTAGCCGGATGTCGATGAAAAATATGCGTAAAATGCGTGTTTTTCAACGCGATGCTTATATATCAATCGATTTCTTAACGAAGAAAACAGAGATTATAAAAATGCATAAAGCGGCCGAAGAACCAAACGATTTTGCCATGATTTGGGAAAATGATAAAGGAGATCGTCGTGAAATTGCGTTTGAACACCCGGAAGTTTTACCGAATAACGCCATTTTAGATGAATTGGAAAGTTTTGCCGATTCTATTAATAACGATACGCCTTGCCGTGTCTCTTTAGAAGATGGCCGTAATGCGTTAAAGGTTGCTTTGCAAATTATTGCGTATTTTGAAAATGCCCAAGAGGCGATTCAGGACAAGGAAATTATGAAAGAATAATAAAACTACATAGAATGAAAAATATAACGGTTATTGGAGCTGGAACAATGGGCAATGGTATTGCACATGTTTTTGCTCAGGCAGGGTTTAAAGTTAGTTTAGTGGATGTTGCTCAAGCGAGTTTAGATCGCGGAATAGCAACCATTACGTCGAACTTGGACCGAATGATTGCAAAAGAGAAAATTTCGGAAGCCGATAAACAAGCGACTTTAGCAAATATTACCACCTTTACGGATACTGCAGAAGGGGCAAAATTGGCCGATTTAGTGGTGGAAGCTGCAACAGAAAACATGGATTTGAAATTGAAAATTTTCAAACAATTGGATGAAGTAGCTCCAGCAAATGCTATTTTAGCAACCAATACGTCGTCTATTTCAATTACGAAAATTGCCGCTGTCACCAATCGCCCAAAACAAGTTATTGGTATGCACTTTATGAATCCCGTGCCCGTTATGAAATTGGTGGAAATTATCCGTGGGTATGACACATCGGATGAGGTGACTTCTGCGATCATGGAAATGTCGAAAGCGCTTTCTAAAATTCCCGTTGAAGTAAACGATTACCCTGGTTTTATTGCCAACCGTATTTTAATGCCAATGATTAACGAAGCCATCTATTCGTTATACGAAGGGGTTGCCGGTGTAGAGGAAATTGATAATGTGATGAAATTAGGGATGGCCCATCCAATGGGACCATTGCAATTAGCCGATTTTATTGGATTGGATGTGTGTCTTTCTATTTTAGAAGTGTTGTACGATGGTTTTAAAAATCCGAAGTATGCTCCATGCCCATTGTTAGTGAATATGGTAACAGCTGGTAAAAAAGGAATAAAATCGGGTGAAGGTTTCTACGATTATAGCCAATCGAAAAAAGCAGAGACATTGGCCGCTCAATTTGTAAAAAAATAAATTAAAAACAACTGTTTTTTCTCAACCTCTGATACCCATCAGAGGTTTTTTTATGGAAAGGAAATATTAATCATTATTTAGACTAATTTAAAATAGTAGATTTACGGAAAATTTTCCATGAATAAAAAATATACACTCTTATGGTCAGCGTTTTTGTTGACATCCGTTGTCTCTGCACAAACCAACGACCAATTAATCGCCGATTATTTTGCTTCTTCTGCCATGCACCATCGCCAAAATACGATGGAATATACACTAATTGAAGAACGAAAAAATGAAAATACACCACTGGAACAGGTATATATTCAATATGAAGTCAACTCGATTCCGGTCTATAACACCTACGGAAATTTTCGCATTCACAATAAGCAAATTGTTTCATTTACAGAATCGCAAACGAATCATTCCGCTAAGATTAATGCAACTTCTGCGGCACTCTCGCTACTAGAATCACAGAAAATAGTGGCTGATCATTTTAAGATACCGCTTTTAACTTCTGAAAGTCACTTGGACAACTTAACCGATTATGCGTATGCGCTTTATCCAGAAGATGATTCACTGACGTATTACCCCCAAAATGATGATTTAATTTTAAGCCATGTTTTTGTGTTGAAAGTGGTTGAAAATGGAAAAGTAAAAGGTATTTTTAACTGTATTGTTGATGCGCAAAACGGAGAAATACGGGTGCTTGATAATGAAATTTTGCATTGCCGTTTTCATGAACATGCGTTTTCAAATAGCGATACGATTGGCCGTACTGATGAAGAGTCTGAAAAATGGGCTTGGTTGTACCAAGCGTATGAATCGACCCAGAATGGACAGTATTTGGTGTATCCGCTTCCCTTAGAATCGCCTGTTTATGGTGAGCGTCAAATGATGGGAGCACCCGCCTTTACGAATGCTTCGCCAGAGGGTTGGCACCGTATTAACGGCGTATCCTACACCACAACCAAAGGAAATAATGTGGATGCGGTAGCCGATACAGAAAGTGAAGGTTATTTGTCGTACAATGGTTTACGGGCTAAATTAACCGATTATGCGGAAGGGGACGCAAACGGAAATTTTAATTTTGACATTGACCCGCTCTTAACGCCCTACAAGAATAAATATGCTTCTGCGACCAATTTGTTTTATATGAACAATATGATGCACGACATTTGGTATCAATATGGTTTTGATGAAGCCAATGGGAACTTTCAAAAACACAATTACCTAACCAATACCAAGGGCAACGATGCCGTAATCGCATTAGCACAAACGGGTTTTGATGCCAATGAGGTGAATAATGCTACTTTTTATACACCTAAAGATGGCTATCCGCCCATTATGTCGATGTATCTTTTTGAAGGAAAAACCACCAAAAACGATAATATTCACATTGGATTAGGTGAATTTGCTGGTGATTATGAAGCAAGTGTTGCTCCTTTTAGTCCGCTTATTCCCATCAATGGGAAAGGGTGGCAAACGAGTTTAGCACTAGGGAAAAGTGCATCGGATGATACCAATTATTTTGGATGTTCACCACTTGTTGATGTAGAAGCGCTAAAAGGAAAGTTTGTCTTGCTTCAAAATGGTGGTGGATGTTCTTATTTGACCAAAGCGAAAAACGTTCAATTTGCAGGAGCTAAAGGGCTAATTTCTGTTTCGGATAAAGAGGAAATTCCGCATACGATTAACGCCATCGACTTTTCAAGAGAATTAAATATAGTTGGATTAATGGTGGCTAAATCGGTTGGACTAAAATGGATTGATGGGTTAGAGAAAAGTAAAACCTTGGATTTAACCATTCCGAAAAAAGAAAAGGAATTTCCGATGTTCGATGGAGCCTTAGATAACGGAATCGTTGCCCATGAATATGGTCACGGTATTTCCAATCGTTTAACAGGGCCATTATCCAATGCGACGTGTCTACGGAATGAGGAGCAAATGGGCGAAGGGTGGAGCGATTATTTTGCTTTAACCATTACGATGAAGGCTGGTGATAAAGGTGTTCATTCGCGTGGGATGGGGCAATATGCCATGGGCCAAGATAAAAATGGTCGCGGAATTAGACCTACGCCATATAGTACCGATTTGTCGATTAACCCTGCCAATTATTCGATGTTAAAAGGGTATGGTCACGATGATTCTCCGCATAATACGGGTTATGTTTGGGCTTCTATGCTATGGGACATGACGTGGAATCTGGTTGGTAAATACGGATTGAATTTGGATGTGGCTACAGGGAACGGAGGAAACAATATCGCGATGCAATTGGTGATCGATGGTTTGAAACTTCAGCCGTGTAGCCCTGGGTTTGTCGATGGAAGAGATGCGATTTTAAAAGCCGATCAACTGATGTATAATAGCGAAAATCAATGTGAAATTTGGTCTGCCTTTGCTAAACGTGGACTTGGGTATAGCGCAGAACAGGGTTCGACCAATGATAGAACCGATGGAATTGCAGCTTATGATATGCCGCCAACGGCTGTTTTAACCTGTGCTTTGGCCACCAATGACGCTGTTGAAAAATCGAGTAGTTTTCAACTTTATCCTAACCCCGTGAAAGAACAAATTTATTTTGTCGATGAACGTTTAAATGGGCAACAAGCTATTGAAGTTTATGATTTAACGGGAAACCGATTGGTGAAGACGTTTATTCATTTTGAAAATCATCGGGCTAGTTGGTCAACGCATAGCTTGCCAAAAGGAATTTTTATTTTGAAAATAAAAACGACCGATGCTCGAGAAATCACAAAAAAAATAATCAAGCAATAATCTTTCTAACAACGGCTAAGCGACCTCATAAGGGTCGCTTTTTTTATAAAGAAGTAAGTGTTGATTCTTTTATTTGCTTCCTCCTTTATTTGATAAGGAATATAAATCGCTATTTTATTAGTCTAATTAATTTGTTAGATTAATCTAATAATTTTATGTTTGCAGAAAATTAGAAGATATGGTAGATCAACAAAAATTATGGAAACGACTAACATGGGTTGGTGTTTTATTAGCTGCAGTAACCGCAAATGCCCAATAATTATCAGGAGGCTTTCGTCATGGGGTTTATATTAATCCTTCTAACGAGTTAATCGGATGGGGAAAAAATGAGTACGGTGAATTAAACAGCTCGGTCAATGGGGTTATACCACCCAAGAAGATTTATGAAAGTCATTGGAAAGTTATTCAGGGCGGCTATGACTATACCATCGGTATTCAACGGGATGGTACTTTATGGGTTGGAGGCTATAACAGAGCTGGACAGTTAGGATTAGGCAATTTTGAATTGGATGCTTTACACTATACGCAAGTGGGGGATGATACGGAGTGGAAAGATGTGAGTGCCGGTTATAGTCATGTGTTAGCGGTTAAAAATGATGGTACGCTTTGGGCATGGGGGAATAATCAGAAATTTCAATTGGGAACTTTGAACGATGAAATTCAGAATTTACCAGTTCAAGTGGGCAATGATAAAGACTGGGAAACTATTGTTGCGGGTTACGATAACAGTCTTGCTCTTAAACAAGATGGTTCTTTATGGGCATGGGGAAATAATTACTTTGGGCAATTAGGCTTAGGGTACAAAAGTGATTTCGTTGTTGTGCCATCGAAAGTAATCGCTGATAAGAAATGGATCAGTGTGAAGAGTGGCATAAGTTCTAGTGGGGGAATACAGGAAGATGGAAGTTTATGGATGTGGGGTAGAAATTATCACGGTCAATTGGGTAACGGATCGAATGAGGATACTTACTCACCAAAGCAAGTGACGAGTGAACAACCATGGAAATCGGTTACTTTGGGTAAAAATCATTCGTTGGCTATTCAAGCCGATGGCACACTGTGGTCTTGGGGGCAGAATATAAGTGGTGAACTAGGAACGGGAATAGCCATGGGCTATGCCGTTTATGTCTCGCGTCCAGTTCGGGTTTCAGAAGATACGAATTGGGTAGAAACTGCGGCTTCGGAATATTTTAGTTTAGCCAGCAAGAAAGATGGAACGGTATGGGGCTGGGGAAGTAATAAATGGGGCCAATTAGCCTCTACCAATGTTTTGGAAGAAAAACCGATTTTGATTTATACCTCTCCAAAATTAGGCACGACAACTTTGGTGCATTCCGCCCAATTAAAAATTGTTCCAACATTGGTAAACGATTATTTAACGATGGTGAATAAAGATGAGTTCGTAATAAAGGAAGCTTCGATTATTAATTTGCAAGGACAAAAAATACGTTCACTTAGAAATTTAACATCGCAAATACATGTTCAAGATCTTTCGAAAGGTCTTTATTTTTTAAGAGTCATCACCAATAAAAAAGTTTTCAACCTCCGATTTATTAAACGTTAAAAAAGTTAGCGTTTTGAGCGGTCCAAGGCGGCCGCTTTTTTTATGATTAAACACGTCATAGACCAATCGTAGCTTAAATAATTCTCTAGTGTAGTGAAGCTATCGATTTACAACGAATGAGAAAATAATCTCAAAACGTATTAGCAGAAGATAACTTATAAAAAAACCTCTGTGAAATACAGAGGTTTAGGAGATATAACTATAGATTTGTCGTTTATGATAAAGCTTTTTTGATTCTGCTCATAGCTTCTTTTAAATCGTCTACCGATGCAGCATATGAAATACGAATACAATTATTTGAACCGAAAGCAGCACCGGTAACAATGGCAACTTGTGCATGTTCTAAGAGGTACATCGCTAAATCATCTGCATTATTTACGGTAACACCGTTGAATGTTTTACCAAAATTTTCGGAAACATCTGGAAACAGATAAAAAGCACCTTTGGGTTCGTTCACTTTAAATCCTGGAATTTCTTTTGCTAACTCAATCATCATCGCGCGACGTTCTGCGAAAGCTTCTACCATATAATCCACTACCGAAGGATTTGCTTCTAGGGCTGTAATGGCTGCAATCTGTGCAAAAGAGTTTGTACCTGAAGTTACTTGCCCTTGTAGGGTTTCACAAGCTTTGGCTAACCAAGCAGGAGCACCAATGTATCCTATTCGCCACCCCGTCATCGCAAACGCTTTGGCTAAGCCGTTAATGGTAACGGTTTGATCGTAAACTTCCGGAAATGACGCCATAGATATGTTTTTATCGCCATAGATAATGTGTTCGTAAATTTCATCTGAAATAATAATCACATCTTTATGTTGGGCTAAAACGGTCGCTAATGCTTGCAATTCATCCTTACTGTATACACTTCCAGTAGGATTACACGGTGAAGAGTAAATAATGGCTCGTGTTTTACTCGTAATGGCGGCACTTAACTGTTCGGCCGTTATTTTAAAATCGTTTTCCAATGTGGCTTCAACAAAAACAGGCGTTCCTCCTGATAGTTCAACGATATCGGAATAACTTACCCAATAAGGTGTCGGAATAATTACTTCTGCTCCCTCTTCAATAATCGATTGCAAAACGTTGTAAATCGATTGTTTTGCCCCAGTAGAAATAACAATTTGTTCCGGTTGATAGGTTAACTGATTATCGCGTTGAAACTTTTTAATAACAGCTTCTTTTAATTGGGCAAAACCTGCTATGGGCGAATACGATGTGAAATTATCGTCTAAAGCTTTTTTAGCTGCTTCTTTAATAAAATCGGGCGTATTAAAATCGGGCTCACCAATGCTAAGACTAATAATGTCCATGCCTTGATTGCTTAATTCACGAGCCTTAGCCGTCATACCAATAGTAGCCGATGGTTTTAAATTTTGTAACCGTTTAGAAAGTTGCATAAAATATCTGATTATTTTGGGTCATTTTAATCATGCGAAGATAGAGATTATCGCTTGAAAAAGCGTACTTTTAGCTTGAATTATCAAGTATAACACCGACAAAAAAGAATCATTATGGCAGAAATAACATTTAAAGGAAATCCTGTAAGAACAAAAGGGGATTTACCATTAGTAGGTGCATTTGCACCCGATTTTACATTAGTTAATGGAAAACTGGAAGCCAAATCATTAAGTGACTTTAAAGGAAAATGGGTCGTATTAAATATTTTTCCAAGCGTAGATACTGGCGTTTGTGCTCAGTCTGTTCGTCAGTTTAACCAAGAAGCTAGTGCATTAAATAATGTGACTGTATTGAATATTTCAAAAGATTTACCCTTTGCGGCTGGTCGTTTTTGTGCAGCAGAAGGATTAGATCATGTTGAAACTCTTTCGGCATTTCGCGATGACGATTTTGCCAATAAATATGGTGTAACCATGACGGATGGCCCGTTAGAAGGGCTTTTTTCTAGAGTAGTGATGGTGATTAACCCAGAAGGGGAGATTTACTATACCGAACAGGTCGCCGATATTACACAAGAACCCAATTATGAAGGAGCATTACAGACGCTTAAATAATAAAATAAAAATTTAATTACCCTACAGGTCGCTCATAGAGCGACCTGTTTGTTTTAATGATATTTATCAATAGCGTTTTTATTGGTCAAATGAATCAAAGGGCACATCTTTGTTTTTAATTAGTCTAAATAATGATAGGCTTTTTAAAAATAACGCTATGAAATTAAATTTTACGCTCTTATCACTACTTGGAACATGTCTATTCTTACAGGCTCAACAATTTGAAAAGGTTGAATCTGAATTGCATAATTACTTTTATGCCTCAGGCGATACAGGCTATTTTACCAATAACGACAGCAAAGATATACTTCTTTGTGGCGCTATTGATATTTCAGGTTCAGGTTCAGCAAACACAACTTTTTGCGGACTGTATCAAAATAAAAATGGAAAATACGTCTACTTAGACGAGTATGAGTTTGAATATCCAACGCATTTAGGCGATGCTCAGTTTTTATATGACCAAGCAAGCGGAAAATTAAATATTCTTCATACGGGACAGAGTTATGAAAATATTATTGATTATAAATTAAATCAACTTTCTTTAAACAACAACGAATTAAATATTGTTCGTAGCGGAGAAGGGAAGATCTATAGCCAAATTGCCATTGCGGATTTAAATAACGATGGGCAACTGGATTATGCGATTAACGGAAGTAGCTCGGCAGGTGGGCATGATACGACAGAAAATGTTGATTTTTATCAACAATTAAACGGAGAATTTAAGCATTTTTGGCGTTTACCAGGAACACAAGACCGAGGAATTGCCTTTGGAGATTTCAATAATGATCGTCGAATGGATTATATCATGTTAACGGCAGATGACCAATTGGATTACTATGTGCAAGTCAACGGGCGATTCGAGAAAAAAGTTAGTTATCCCACTTTAACCAGTAGTACACTGGCAACAGCCGATTTTAATGCCGATGGTTTTATGGATATCGTGGTATCCGGTGAAGACCACAATGAAGAAAATAAAATACAGATCTTTTGGAACAATGGTGATCATACCTTCCGAATAGAAGAACTCAGCAATGTTGGTACAACAACCAATTCCAGTGCGAGAAATATTGCCGTAGGTGATTTAAACAACGATGGGTATTATGATATTATATTAGTTGGTGAACACAACGGGGATGAGGCAACACAAATTCTGACCTATAATTCCAGTACTAAAACGTTTGACCATTTACAAACTCCAAGTGGATTAACGAATGTTGGTGGTCCTTCAAATGTTCAACTCATTGACATTGATCATAACAATTCGTTGGATGTATTAATCACGGGTTTTAGTTATGTCGATGGAGAATATACCTCAACAACGGGCTTGTACAAAAATGTTGAAACAACCCAAAATGAAGCCCCCACGCCCCCAACCGAATTAAAATTAGATCGAAATCAACAGACCTTCAACTTTACGTGGTCAGGTGCCAACGATGATAAAACCCCTAAAGCAGCACTGCAATACGAATTAATGGTTGGAAGCGAATCGGGAAAAGCCGATTTAGCCAAATATATCGTAACGACACCTTCTTGGACAATCACCAATGAACAATTTCCAGAAACAATCTATTGGTCGGTTAAATCAATCGATGCTTCGAAAGTATATTCGGAAGCTTCAAAAGAAAATGTGTTGGCTTTGAACGAAATTGGCTTTGAAAAAAAATCAATTGGGATTTATCCTAATCCAGCGAAAGATGTATTTCATGTACAAGGAGTAGATGTTGAGCATATAGAAGTCTATAACTCAGCTGGAGCAAAAATGCCTATCGAATATGCGAAGGGGAAAGCCATTCATATTGCTCATTTACCAAAAGGAATTTACATCATAAAATTAGTAACCAAAACAAACTCTACAACACAAAAATTAATCATTCATTAAATTCTTATACCAAAAATTAACACATGAAAAAACACGTAATTTCTTTGTTTGTGCTGGGCATTTGCTCAGTACAAGCACAAGAAGCACAGCAAACAACGCTTCGTTCAATGTTTTGCCCAGAGGGAAGTATCAATTGTGATATTCCAGAGAATATAAAAGAAAATATTTCACCTTTAAAAGGGATAAAATACACCAGTAAAACGGGAAAAAATTCTCCAAATAAAGACACAACCCTTTTTATGGATACACCTCATCAATTGGAAACTTTTTATTTTCAATCCGGTGACGTTTCAATACCAAATGCCAATGGATTTCGTGATCTAATTCTATGTGGGGGGCGTGATTTTAGCGGCGGAGGTATAGGACCATCCCATACTTTTTGTCAGCTCTATTCCGATACCAACAATGAATTAGTTCCCGTTGACGAGTTTGAAGTAGAACCTTTGCATTTAGGGGCAGCAAAGTTTATCGACTTTAATAATGACGGTCTACAAGATATTGTTATTACGGGGCTTAGCTACAATAATATTAGTACTTATAACACCTATATTTATCTCAACCAAGGTGAAGATAAATACAAACAGGTTAGTGATACGCCTGGACTCATATTTAGTGAAATCTCAGTGGCTGATTTCAATAACGATGGTCTACAAGATTTTATGGTCAATGGCCGCGGGGGATCGACGTATACGGCTGAAACCTACTTGTATTCGAATAAAGGAGATGGAACATTTAAGGAAACGGTAATGGATATCACCTCAACACAAATGACAGGGAATGCAAAGTTGATGGATATTAACAATGATCATCAACTCGATTTAATCGTCAATGGTCCCGATAAAAATTATGTTCCGGTCTTAAAAGTGTATAAAAACACGAATGGAAAATTAGTCGAAAGTCAATCTTTTCAAGGTACCAACGGCGGTGGAATTCATTATGCCGATTTTAATGCTGACGGTCACTTAGATTTTGTAGTGAATGGTCAGGAAAAAGATGCATTAGGCGTATTTAGTAAAGTACTTAAAGTGTATTGGAACGATGGAAAAGGGAATTTTACCCCAGAAGTTTTAGCCTTAGGTTCCAACAATGCGAATGGACACCAATCCATTGATGTTGGCGATTTAAACAATGATGGCTATTACGATTTTATGGTTTTTGGGGATAACCAAAATGGAAAAGAACAATCGGTCATGTACCTTTATAACCCTGCAACAAAAACATTCGATCCAACAATCGATGATTTAGGAATAATACCAATTGGTGGAACGTCCAATGTGCAGCTAATCGATACCAATCACGATAATCACCTCGATGTGATTGTATCTGGATATACCAACTTTTATGGGGGGTATACGCCTGTAACAAAATTGTACATCAACCAAAATAAAACAAAGAATAAGGCGCCTCTACCGCCTACCAATTTGCAATTGAATAAAGTGGGTAATCGGTATAATTTTGTTTGGTCAGGAGCAACAGATGATACCACTCCTGAAAAGGCACTTCGATATGAATTAACAGTTGGGTCTGGGCCTGGAAAGGCTGATTTAGCGAAATATGAAGTCACGACTCCTTCTTGGGTTTTAATCAATGAAGAATTTCCAGAAACAATCTATTGGTCGGTTAAATCAATCGATGCTTCGAAAGTGTATTCGGAAGCTTCAAAGGAAGTTAAGCTGGGCGTGAAAGACTCCTCTATCAATATGCAAAGTGTAAATTTATATCCTAACCCAGCGAAAGATAAAGTAACCATCACTGGAGCTAAAGTTGATTCAATCGAACTGTATAACCTAAACGGACAACGCTATAATGTAAAATTAGCCAACGATCAATCGATCAATACAGCGCATTTACCGAAAGGTGTTTATCTGCTTCAAATGATTATTAACCAACAAACAACTACGCAAAAACTAATCATTCAATAATGCGAATGGTAGAAAGGCGGTTTATCAACAATTTGTTCCCAACAACAATTTGTCTATTATTTTCTCATCTCATTTCTGTAAACCGCTGAAAAAAAGGACGACCATTTGGTTGTCCTTTTTCGTTATCAACCATTTATACTTTTACATAAATTTTCTTTTTATCGAGTAAATAAGCAATGATCCACATCAGCATTAAAAAACAGAGCGCATACACCAATGATCCTATTTCAACGGGCCCAGGAATTTGAGCACAAACATGTTGATAGAACCATTTTAAAGGAGTGGTGTAGACGATGTCACCTTGATCATTTACCCCATCAGCTAAGCGTATTAATGCCATTAACCGAGGAAGAAGTCCACTTAAGACGAATATAAACAGCGGATTTTTTCCGAATACATCAAAAAATCGAGTTAAAAAATTGCGCTTTTGTAACACCTCAATAAACCAAATCATTACAGAAATTGTTAGTAGAGCTAGTGCAGTTGTATGAATAACATAACTACTCGACCAAATGTTTTTAATCAATGGGAAATCCAATTGCCAAACATAGCCAATCGCTAATAAAATTGCCGCATTGACCAAGAAAACCGCAAGCAATTTATAGTGTACCTCCTGGGTTGGAGGAGCAGATTTCCATAACCAACGGACGTTCGCTTGTTTCGTAATTAAAATACCCGCTAAATAACCAAACAACACCTGAGGTATCGTTGGGATGGTACTCACTAAACCTTCAGGATCAAAAGGAATACCTTCGCCTTTGTATAAATGAGGAATACCAATGATGGCCTTGTCGATCGAGGTTCCGAAAAAACCCGTTAGACTATACGGATCGTCAATGCCCAAAAATTTTGCCGCCAGCCAATAGCCAATTAACAATAGAAAACTAATGCCTAGCACCTTTTTAGGATGGAAGAAATAAGCGATCACTGATGCAAAGAAATAAGCAATGGCAATCCGTTGTAAAACACCCATGATGCGAATACCATTCGCTTCGCCATCGGTCCATGCTTTAAATTGGAGTTGATTATTTTCCCACTGTATAAATGGAAACCAATTCAGAAATAAACCGATTAGAAAGATAAGACAACTTCGCTTAATGACTTTTTTCCAAAAGACGGCTGACCCTTGTTCTTGTAAACGAGGGATGACAAACGCCATCGCGTTTCCAACCGCGAATAAAAAGAAAGGAAATACCAAATCGGTTGGTGTACAACCTGCCCATGGAGCGTGTTTTAAGGGACCAAATATGGCACTCCAAGTGCCAGGATTATTCACTAAGATCATTAGAGCAACCGTTGCTCCTCGAAAAACATCCAGTGAGTGATAGCGTGGTTTCATGTCGTTGGTTTTATAGCCCTAAAATAATGGGAAGTTTGTAATTTAACATCCTTTTTTTTAAGTTCTTTAAAATTAGATTCTTTTAAATGCGAGGTTTTGACGAATATTCGTGGAAAACGCCTGTTTTCTGAATCCTTCTTTTAAATTTTCAGTCTTCATCCATCATAAATCTTCCGCTATTCAATTCTTTCTTTAAATGCCGTTCATGTTTTTATCGAAATTTTCATTGCGATTCATTTTCAAATCAAAATGAATCTCAATGAATTAGCCTATTGGAGCCAAAAAAGATGAATTTTTTCTCAAAAAGATTTGTTTTATTTCAAAATATGCACTTATATTTGCACCACTTAAAACAAGGCGAGGTAGCTCAGATGGTTAGAGCGCAGGATTCATAACCCTGAGGTCGGCAGTTCGATTCTGCTCTTCGCTACAACTTCAAAGCAGTTTCATGTATCATGAAACTGCTTTTTTTATATACACTACAGCCGTTGTTGTAATTGTTTTTATAATACAACAAGACTTATAACTAAATATCCCTTGTGGATTTAGCCTGTTACTTTTGTCAAATAAAAAAATAGGCACTTGGTTCTTGATGTTAAATGCACTTAAATAATCAAAAATAGCGTGCAGCTTATTTTAATGTTTAAGTAGTTTAGCGCGATTGTATTCGTAATTCATTTGAGCAATATTCAAAACTGAAATATTTTGTGGGCATTCGACTTCACAGGCTTCGGTATTGGAGCAATGTCCAAATTTTTCTGCATCCATTTGATAGACCATATTTAATACCCGATTGTCTCTTTCTTCTTTTCCGTGTGGTAATTTAACTAGGTGTGTGATTTTAGCAGCTGTAAATAATGCTGCACTACCATTTTTACACGTGGCTACACAAGCTCCACAGCCAATACAAGCTGCTGAATCAAAAGCAGATTCAGCTACGATATGATTCACAGGTATGCTATTAGCTTCTGGAGATTGACCCGTGTTAACAGATATATAGCCCCCAGAGGAAATTATACGATCTAATGCGCCTCGATCAACTTTTAAATCACGTTTAATAGGGAAGGATCCAGATCGAAAAGGTTCAATAACGATGGTTTCCCCATCCTTAAATTCTCTTAAATGCAATTGACAAGTAGTCGTGTTTTTAAGAGGGCCATGGGCTAATCCATTAATCATAAGACCACATTGTCCACAAATCCCCTCTCTACAGTCATGATCAAATTCTATAGGAGATTCATTCGCTAAGATTAATTTCTCATTCAATGTGTCGAGCATTTCTAAAAACGACATATGGGGATTGATATTTTCTAAAGGATAATCGACGAGCTGACCAATCGAGTCTTGATCTTTTTGTCTCCAAATTTTTAAATATAATTTCATAATAGGGGTATTAGATTATTTGTAACTTCTCACAATTGGTTGTACATACTCAAAAACCAGCGGTTCTTTGTTTAACTGTGGTTCTTGATTTTCACCAGCCCATCCCCAAGCGGATATAAACTGATATTCAGTGTCATTTCTCATCGCTTCTCCTTCAGTAGTTTGATATTCTTCTCTAAAATGGGCACCACATGATTCTTCTCTAGTTAATGCATCATAACACATCAATTCTCCTATTTCAAGATAATCTGCTACACGACCAGCTTTTTCTAGTTCATTGTTCATCGATTCTATTTCTCCGGGTATATGTACATTTTTATGAAATTTAGATCGCAATTCTTTTATTTGTTCAATGGCCAATTTTAAACCGCTTTCATTTCGTGAAAGCCCACAATAATCGTAAAGTATTTTGCCTAATTTTTTGTGATAATAATCAACGGTCTTATTGCCTTTTGAGTTTATAAATCGTTCTAATTGTTTCGTTACGGCTTCTTCTGCTTCTTCAAATGCAATGTGGTCTGTTGTAATTTTACCGGTGTGTATCTCAGAAGAGAGATAATTGGCTATAGTATATGGGGCAATGAAATATCCGTCTACACAAGCTTGTAACAAAGAGTTTGCTCCCAGCCTATTGGCTCCATGGTCAGCAAAATTAGCTTCCCCTAAGGCAAATAACCCAGGGATAGTCGTCATCAATTCGTAATCGACCCAAAGGCCACCCATCGAAAAGTGGGCTGCAGGAGAAATCATCATGGGTTCTTTATAAGCATCAACGCCAGTGATTTTTTGATACATATCAAAAAGATTTCCGTACTTTTCTTTGATTTTATGAACCCCCTGTTCATCGATCGCTTTCGAAAAATCGAGATAAACCGCATTTTTTAAGGCTCCGATACCAAATCCAGCATCGATACGTTCCTTTGCTGCTCTTGATGAAATATCCCTGGGAGCTAAATTTCCGAATGCTGGGTATCGTCTCTCTAAGTAATAGTCACGTTCTTCTTCGGGGATGCTGTTGGCTGAACGTTCTTCGTTTTCTTTTAAAGGTACCCAAATACGTCCATCATTGCGCAACGATTCAGACATCAAGGTCAATTTTGATTGATAATCGCCAGATTGAGGTAAGGAGGTTGGATGAATCTGTGTCCAACTTGGACTTGCCATTAAAGCACCTTTTTTGTGCGCTCGCCATATAGCAGATCCATTACAGCCCATAGCTAAAGTAGATAAGTAATAGATTTTACCAAAACCTCCTGTCGCTAAAATAACAGCATGTGCTCCATAGCGCTTTATTTTTCCACTATCCAAATCTCGTACAATAACCCCTCGTGCCTTGCCCTCAATAAGCACGATATCTAACATTTCATGACGGGTATATAATTGCACTGTTTTTTTGTTAACTTGACGCATCAATGCTTGATAAGCGCCCAATAATAATTGTTGTCCTGTTTGTCCTCGCGCATAAAATGTTCGACTAACCTGAACTCCTCCAAAAGAACGATTGTTCAAATAACCGCCATATTCTCGGCCAAAAGGAACGCCTTGAGCTACCGCTTGATCGATCAGATTGAGTGAGCATTCGGCCATGCGGTAAACATTAGCTTCCCTGGCTCGAAAATCTCCGCCTTTAAGGGTATCCACAAACATACGGTAAACACTGTCCCCATCGTTTTTATAGTTCTTGGCCGCATTTACTCCTCCTTGAGCGGCCACAGAATGGGCTCTTCTCGCACTATCTTGAAAGCAGAAAGATTGCACATTGTAGCCCATTTCACCTAATGAAGCGGCTATAGAACTTCCAGCTAATCCAGTACCTATAACAATTACATCGATTTTTTTACGATTTGCAGGATTGACTAACTTGGCATTTTTTTTATAATTAGACCACTTTTCCTCAAGTGGACCAGTGGGAATTTTAGCATCTAATAGCATACGTACGGTTTTTATAAATTAATATAGTAGATATAAATAGGAATAATGGCAAATCCTAAGCTGATGACCAATGAAAAGATAATTCCAAAATACTTTATCCCTTTTATGTATTTCGGATGAAAGACACCTAAAGTTCTTATGGCACTAAAAAATCCATGTAACAAATGGTATCCTAGCGCAATCATAGAGAAAACATAAATAACGACATACCACCATTCCCGATAGGTTTCGACCACCAGTTGGTATAAATCTCGGTTTCCATTGGCATCAACAGGGAGGTTTCCAAATTTGTATACATACCAAAAATTTTTAAAGTGTATAATTAAAAATATCAATATAATGGTTCCTAATACTCCCATATTTCGGCTATACCATTTGCTCGATCGACCTCGTTGATCTTTTTGGTAATTTCCCCCAGATTTTTTATTTTGGAAGGTTATCACCAATGCGTAAATAGCATGGGCAATAATCGAGATATAGAGCCCATAAGAAACTAATTTGATGAATGGATTTCCAGACAAAAAGTGAGAATAGGTGTTGAATTGTAGATGAGCCTCTTCTGTTGGTAGAAATAATTGTAGATTTCCCAAAAGGTGAATAACCAAAAAGAAACACAAAAATAAACCGGTGCAGCACATTATAATTTTTCTAGTAAGTGTTTGCATAATCAAATTTTATAATTAATAATAACCTATAACTTTCATCCATAGACCACCTAATACCATATAAATAACGAGTAGAATTACGCCTGTTTGTAAACCACGAAGCCACCAATTTTTTAAGTCGACATAACCACTTCCGAAGAATACTGGAGCTGGTCCATGTCCATAGTGAGTTAGCGTTCCATAAAGCGAACCTATGAAACCAAGCATAAAGGCTAGTAATAAACCAGGAATTCCAACAGAAATCCCGACGGCTAATAAGGCGCTATACATTGCCGCAACGTGAGCTGTGGCGCTAGCAAAGAAATAATGACTAAAGAAGTAGACTAAAACAATCACTGGAAAAGCCATTTGCCAACTAAGGCTACCAATCTCTACCTTGACTAGATTACTAAACCAATTGATGAAGCCTAATTCGTTTAATGAACTGGCCATCATGACTAAAACTGAAAACCAAACAATCGTATCCCAAGCTCCTTTTTCAGATTTAATATCTTCCCAAGTTAAAACTGAAGTAAGCAAGAGTATAATTAACCCTAAGAAAGCTGTTGTCGTAGCATCGATGGAAAGTGCATCGCCTGTAATCCATAAGAATAATAGAACGAAGAAAGCAAACAGCATCAACCATTCGTTGCGTGTTATAGGCCCCATTTCTTTTAATTTCTCAGAAGCCATTTTGGGGGCATCCCCTGTTTTTTTTAGTTCAGGTGGGTATATTTTATATAAGACTAGAGGAATAATAAAAAAGGCAGCTAAGCCCGGAATCACAGCAGCTGTAGCCCAAGAGATCCATGTAATTTGTATCCCTAAGTTAGCTGCAAATTTTTGACACATAGGGTTACTCGCCGTTCCTGTTAAGAACATAGAAGAAGCAATAAGGTTTGCATTATAGCTACTTAAGGTTAAGAACGAACCTAGTTTTCTATGGGTAACAGGCTTGTCTGGTTCGGAACCAAAACTCATAGCCATTGATTTCATAATTGGGTAAATGATCCCACCACCACGAGCAGTATTACTGGGAATAGCAGGAGCCAAACATAAATCAGCTAATCCTAATCCGTAGGCTAATCCCAAAGAACTTCTTCCAAATATGCGAATAAACAAAAAAGCAATTCGATTCCCCAAACCTGTTTTTATAAAGCCCCTCGCAATAAAGAAAGAAATACCAATGAGCCAGATTACCTTATCTCCAAAGCCTCTTAGTGAAAGCGTGATAGATTTTGCCGCATCCCCAGGGGCTAATACTTGAGTGGATGCAGTGAGGGCAACTGCGATCATACACATAGTCCCCATAGGCGCAGCCTTAAGGATAATACCAATTATAGTACAAACAAAAATGGCAAAAAGATGCCAAGCTTCAGAGGTAACCCCTTGCGGTGGGGGGATAAACCATAAGGTAATGCCAATCAAAGAAGTGATGAGCACTCGAGTTAGGTTGATTTCTTTCATAATGTTTAGAATTGTAGTTTGTGTTAGCGGTTATAAACGACTTTGTACCTGAAATACCAATAGGTTATTGTTATATTTATTGGTGTTGATAATATTTTGCCTATACAGGTCTATCTGCATTCCTACCTGAATTCGTGCTCCGTAATCTTTTAAAAATTCCAATCCCAACATGGGAAGTATGGTTTGACGTGAGTTGGAATTAATCTTGTAATCGAGGTCGAGGTATTCATAACGACACGAGAATTCTATTGCACTTAGTTTTTTATATTTAATTTCATATCTCAAATTAGGGAGTATATAGAAACCTCTAAGTTGATGCTGGTCTAGGGGCGTCGTCCTATCTTCCGCAGGTATGGAGAAATAATTGTTTTGGTTGATAGCCTTTTTTGCTTCAAGCTGAGTTTCTAAGATTAACCGATCGGTTATTTTATAATCAGCGGTTAAATCAACTCCGTAAGCGTGTATTGGTTGTTTGTTAACTTCTCCAACACCAGCGTTTAAACCTAAATTTATATTGTACTTTTTAGATAGTGCCAGTGCGACTCTCGAAGAAAAGTGTTTGCCACTATCGCTGTCTACAAGTTGATTTCGACCGTTGCCATTCATCACTGAAAGTGAATAGGTGATAGGAAGATGCCCGGTATTGAATGTTCCGTTCATGGATACACCTGTTTGAAAACTGGTCCAACCAAGTTTTCCAAATTCATAATATTGATTAGAAAAGTCCAAAGATTTAATGATATCTACAGGATAAGTCTGTTCGATACCAAACGAAGGTCGAAATTGTCCCAATGTAAAACTCACAGCTTTACTAAAGCTATATTTGATATAGGCGTTTTCCAATACCTTATTTTTGGGATCAGATTTAAAGTCAGCTAAATTAACTAAGGCTACAACCTCTGTCCGATCGCCAACAGATGCTCTAACTTGTACACGCATTCGCTTAACTTCGAAAGAATTGTTTGTTATATCTCCTTCTGAATGATGCAATCCATTAAGGTCAACTCCTTCTGTAAGTGCGGTAGAATAGCGCGCTTGGAATAAACCTTTAAATTGAAATTGAGGATAAACCTTTTTAGGTGGTGTATTGGCTAACGAATCGAATCCATTTTGAGCGAATAACGTAATTGGTAGTAAAAACAACAAGCCTGTTTTTTTTAAGGTAGAAATGATTGATTCCATAAAATTCGATTTGTTGATTACAATACAGTTACTTAAGTTGTAGTATTAGAAATATTGATTGTAATAAAGTTAGGTTTTTTTTACGTTTAAATCTCAATGGGTCAAATATTTGTTATTCTATTGTTGTTTTTTAACTCATGTTTTACGCCTTATCCTCTACATGACCAGGTTTGTCAGCCGATTTTTTTATTTAAAATCAATCTTCATATTAAACTATTGACGTAAATCATCAATTAATCAACAGATAATAAGTAAATTTGCTTACAATTTATTTAGATTCTAAATAGGAAATTTCATGATTCAAACAGATATAATCATCATAGGTGCAGGTCCCACAGGACTTTTCACTGTATTCGAGGCAGGCTTATTAAAGCTGAGATGCCATATTATTGACGCACTACCACAACCCGGTGGGCAGCTTGCAGAGTTATACCCTAAAAAACCAATTTTTGACATTCCTGGTTATCCTTCTGTAGGAGCTGGAGAATTAGTCGATAATTTAATGGAGCAAATTAAACAATTCGAACCTGGGTTTAGCTTAAATGAAGTGGCTTCAACCATCGATAAACAAGACGACGAAACGTTTATAGTGACTACCAATAGAGGAACTCAGATTCAAGGTAAAGCCGTAGCAATCGCTGGTGGATTAGGTTCATTCGAACCGCGTAAACCATTAATTGATCGCATCGAGCAATTTGAAGAAAATGGAGTCGAGTACTTCGTTCGCGATCCAGAATTATTTCGTGATCAAAAAATTGTGATCGCTGGTGGTGGAGATTCGGCCTTGGATTGGGCTATTTTCTTAGCCGATGTAGCGAGTGATGTAACTTTAATTCACCGTCGTAACGAGTTCCGTGGAGCCTTAGATTCGGTAGAGAAAGTGAAAGTTCTAAAAGATCAAGGCAAAATTAATCTTATTACCCCTGCCGAGGTCGTTGGCATTGTTGGTGAATCGAAAGTAGAAGGATTAGAGATTGAAAAAGACGGTGAAAAATTCATCATTGAAACCGATTCCTTTATTCCTTTATTTGGTCTTTCACCTAAATTAGGACCCATTGCGAATTGGGGACTAGAAATTGAAAAAAATGCCATTAAAGTCAATAACGCCCTCGATTATCAAACAAATATAGAAGGGATATATGCTATTGGTGATATCAATACCTACCCAGGTAAGTTGAAATTGATCCTTTGTGGATTCCACGAGGCCACTTTAATGTGTCAATCTATTTATAACCGATTAAATCCAGGAAAGAAATTTGTATTAAAATACACCACTGTTTCTGGAATCGATGGTTTTGATGGGACACGAAAAGAAGCAGAGAAAGCAGTGGTTCAATCCATTGACTAAATAGAATAGCTTATTTTAACCCTAAAAAAAGGTTTCGTTACTCAGTAACGAAACCTTTTTTGCTTATAACTACTTGATTATACTTGGTTTAGTGTTTTTTAACATTCTTTTTTTCTATTTAAATTAATTTAAACTGCTGGTTTATTTAGGCGCTTATAGCAAGTGCTTTACAATGTATTCATTTGCTCTTTAATGAAGTTTACTTATAAAATCTAAATCAAGTTTTAATGAAAAAAATACGGTTAATTTTACTCATACTAACAACGGAATTCTGTTTTTGTCAAGACGATTTATATAAGTTCAATTTTTCATACGGATTAGGATATACCGATTTTGCTAAAATAATCAGTGGAAATAATTCATTTGATTTCGGCGCAAATCGCTACGGAAAAGTAATGGAAATAAGTATCGAACGTAAAATTTCAAACACCTTGTATTTAGGTGTTGGTTTTAGTAATCATTATCATCATAGTAAAACCAATGGCTTTTACAACGATCTATTAGTCCAAAAGGATTTTTTAACCACCTACCGAAGAGATCTCTATGACGTTCACCTTTCAAGGTATTTTAAATGGTTCTATGTGTCGGTCGGAGTAATGTACTATAGTGAACGCTTCAATCAAATGCGTAGTCAATTAGTCGACGAGCAGACCCCAATCATCGAACAACTCAAAGGGTATTATGAGAATAGAGCCGACGATTTTGCATTATTTTATACCGTTGGTCTCAAATATCCCCTTAAAAATTATGTAGATATAGGAATTAAACACCGCTTGAGTTATGGACTTTCAGAGGTCGAGGCCATTACAGTAGTCGCCCCTTTTGTCCTTATTTCTTTCTAGATAATGTAGATTAGAATATTCACGACCATTTAATTTTTTAACACGAGGCGTTCATCACTGAACGCCTCGTGCTAAAAAATTACTTAATTCCCATCGATTAAGCGACCTAAACCACCCAATACACTGCCTTCACCTTTCGATGACCCTCCTGCCGAAGGTGCATGAGCAATAATTCGATCTGCTAAACGACTAAACGGTAACGATTGTACATACACCACTCCAGGGCCTTGAAGCGTAGCAAAAAAGACGCCTTCACCACCAAATAAAGTGTTTTTTATACCGCCAATAAATTCTATATCATAACGGACATCTTTGGTAAATCCTACAATACATCCCGTATCTACTTTTAAAACTTCACCAGCTTGCAGTACCTTTCGGTGCAACGTTCCTCCAGCATGGATAAACGCCATTCCATCGCCTTCTAGTTTTTGCATAATAAAACCTTCGCCTCCAAAAAGGCCTGTCCCTAATTTGCGATTAAATTCAATCCCTACCGAAACGCCTTTAGCAGCACATAAAAAAGCATCCTTCTGACAGATAAATTTACCTTGAACTTCGTTTAAATCAATCGGAACAATTTTACCAGGGTAAGGCGAAGCAAAAGATGCTTTTTTCTTCCCATGGCCATAATTGGTGTAACTCGTCATAAAAAGCCCTTCGCCAGTTAACATGCGTTTACCCGCATTCATTAACTTACCAAACATTCCGCCCGTGCTAGCCGAACCATCACCAAAGATGGTCTCCATTTTAATGCCATCCTCCATCATCATAAAACTACCTGCTTCAGCAATCACTGTTTCTTGTGGATCTAATTCAATCTCGACGAACTGCATTTCTTCGCCATATATAACATAATCAATTTCGTGTGCATTCATGGAATATTTTTTTCTGAATTAGTCGTAAATATAGATCAGACGTAACAAGAATTGTTTTAAATTAATCTTAAATTTCAAACACCAATTGATATCCTTTTTTCAACCATTAAGTATTCCTATTTTTGTGGATATACAATATAAGAATGGCAGATATAAAAATAACAATTATAGATAGAGAAGGGGTGTCGCACGAAGTCGATGCACCTACCGATATGAATATGAATATCATGGAGTTGGTTCGTGCTTATGAATTAGCACCAGAAGGAACCATCGGTGTATGTGGCGGAATGGCGATGTGTGCCTCTTGCCAATGCTATATTATTAGCGAGGATATTCCTTTACCAGAGATGACACCGGATGAAGATGCGATGTTGTCTGAAGCCTTTAATGTGAAAGAAAATTCGCGTTTAAGCTGTCAATTGCATCTAGCCGAAGAAATGGAAGGCTTAGTGCTTGAACTAGCCCCTGAGGTTTAAAATAGAATATCCGTGTTTCTCTTGAATTAGAGAAACACTTTTCGCACAAAAATGTGCGGTATATAAATTAAAACGACTACATGAATCAATTAGATAAAAGACTGTTTTTATTAGATGCTTATGCCTTAATTTTTAGAGGCTATTACGCATTCATTAAAAATCCACGCATCAATTCAAAAGGATTTAATACCTCAGCCATTATGGGCTTTTCAAATTCCTTATTCGATGTTATTCGTCGTGAACAGCCCACCCATATAGCCGTGGTATTTGATGTTGGAAAAGCGACCATGCGTACCGATTATTTTCCAGAATACAAGGCGCATCGTGATGAAACACCCGAAGCAATTCGCGAAGGGGTTCCTGTAATTCAAGAGATTTTACGCGCACTTAAAATTCCCGTTCTCTTTGCAGAAGGCTATGAAGCCGATGACGTCATTGGAACTTTAGCAAAAAAAGCCGAAAAAGAAGGTTTTACCACCTATATGGTGACCCCTGATAAGGATTTTGCTCAATTGGTTTCCGATAAAATTAAAATGTACCGTCCTGCTGCCAATGGAAAAGGGGTTGAGATTTGGGGTGTCGACGAAATCAAAGAAAAATTTGGGGTGAATGATCCAATTCAAGTCATTGACTTTCTTGGAATGATGGGTGATGTCGCTGATAATATCCCCGGACTACCCGGTGTAGGAGAAAAGACGGCTAAAAAATACATCCAAGAGTTTGGTTCAATGGAAGGGCTTTTAGCCAATACCGATAAGCTCAAAGGAAAAGCCAAAGAAAAGATTGAAGAAAACAAAGAATTAGGGATACTATCTAAAAAATTAGCCACTATTTTATTGGATGCGCCGGTCGAATTCGATGAAGAAGATCTTACCGTTTGTCAACCCGATGTTGAAAAAGTAGCGGAAATCTTCAACGAGTTAGAATTCCGTCGTATGCTTGAAACAGTGTACCGTATCTATGGCCTGGATGCCGATGGCATTATCAAAGAAGCACAAGAAGCCATATCAGATGCTAGTCTTCAACCTTCTACGGGAAGTGATTCAGGGCAACAAAGTTTGTTCGACTTTACGTCTGACGAAGAAGTTGTTCCACAGAATTTAACCTACACCAATGCCGCGAACACCAGTCATTTTTATCAACTGGTCGACTCAGAGCGTGGACGTTCGTTATTGATTAATAAATTAGCCAAGCAACCCGAATTTTGTTTCGACACCGAAACAACTTCCTTAGATGCTTTAGCAGCAGAATTGGTCGGCATCTCATTTTCGTACGAGAAAGGCAAAGGCTATTACATCCCTTTTCCAGCCGATTTCGATCAAGCAAAAGCATTGATGCAAGAGATTAAACCCGTTTTAGAAAATGAACATATTCGAAAAATTGGTCAAAACCTAAAATACGACATCAAAGTTCTACATAAATATGGTGTTGAGGTAAAAGGCGAAAATTTCGATACCATGATCGCCCATTACTTAATCAATCCCGATATGCGCCATAATATGGACGTTTTATCGGAAACCTATTTAAATTATCAACCCATTAAAATCGAAGATTTAATTGGGAAAAAAGGGAAAAATCAGAAAAATTTCAGAGAAGTTGAATTGGCTCAACAAACCGAATATGGTGTTGAAGACGCGGATATTACTTTTCAGTTAAAAAATATGTTTGCACCCGAGTTGGTGAAAGCAAAAACGGCCGAATTATTCGAAACAATCGAAATGCCGTTGATGCAAGTCTTGGCTGATATGGAAATTGAAGGAATTCGATTAGACGTTCCTTTTTTAGCCGATTTATCGAAAGAATTGGAAATTAAATTGGCCCATTTAGAAGAAAAAATTCACCAAGATGCCGGCGAAGAATTCAATTTAAATTCGCCAAAACAGCTCGGAGAAATCTTGTTCGATAAATTAAAACTCGATCCAAAAGCGAAAAAAACCAAAACAGGTCAATATGCAACAGGAGAAGAAATCTTATCAAAAATGCGCCATAAACACGCCATTATCGATGATATTTTAATCTACCGCCAATTGCAAAAATTAAAATCGACCTATGTTGATGCCTTACCTGAACAGGTTAATGCTGCAACAGAACGTATACATACAACTTTCGCACAAACCGTAGCCGCTACAGGGCGTTTATCATCGTTAAATCCAAACTTACAGAATATTCCTATTCGTTCAGAGGAAGGTCAAAAAATACGAAAAGCATTTATTGCCCGCGATGAAAATCACGTTCTATTAGCAGCCGATTATTCTCAAATCGAATTGCGTTTAATCGCCGAAATGAGTAAAGATCCCGCCATGGTGCAGTCCTTTAAACAAGGAGAAGATATTCACCGAGCAACGGCTGCCAATGTTTTCAATGTGCCTATCGAAGAAGTAACACGCGAGCAACGTAGCCACGCAAAAACGGTTAATTTTGGTATTATCTATGGCGTTTCAGCCTTCGGATTAAGCGAACAAACAGGACTCAGTAGAGCCGAATCAAAAGCGCTTATCGATGCCTATTACGAAACTTACCCAACGCTAAAAGCCTATATGGATGGGCAAATTGCCTTGGCCAGAGAGCAAGGTTTCGTAGAAACCCTTATGGGAAGACGTCGTTACCTAAAAGATATCAATTCAAGAAATGCGGTCGTTCGTGGTCATGCTGAACGAAACGCTGTCAACGCACCTATTCAAGGAACCGCTGCCGATATTGTAAAAGTAGCGATGATTCGTATTCAAAAAGAATTAAAGCAAAACTTTCAAACAAAAATGCTTCTACAAGTACATGATGAGTTAATCTTTGACGTACCAAAAGACGAAATCCAAGCCGTTTCAAACATGATTAAAACAACCATGGAAGCCGCCATGCAAATGGACGTCCCTTTAGTGGTTGAAATCGGACAAGGAGACAACTGGCTCGAAGCCCATTAGTAGAAGTCAATTTAAACAATTCGAAAGGAGTATTCAATGAATGCTCCTTTTTTTGTGGGCGGCCGCTACGCGCCGGGCTTTCCACTCCCAATCTTTGCAACACGAACAAAAGGCTTTTAATAAAAATCAGGGAGTGTTGCAAAGGATTTCCGCTTCAATCTCTTAGGTTTGTATAAATAAAAAAGATTAATAAATTAGAGTATTGTTTAATCAAGATTACAACTAGTAAAGGCGCTTTTAGCTTCTATCCAAGTTTTAAGACTTATGCAGGGATTTAATCCTTTACTAGTTTTTTAAACAAGCTTCAAATAGAAATTTAGGAAAGACCTATTATCAGAGAATTGAAAGTGTTTAAAATGTAATCTTAATCATAAAAGATATGACAAATATAGAAAAAGTAACGCATTACATTGGTATTGATATCTCTAAAAAAACGTTAGATATTGCTATTTATAAACAGAATTCGTTTTTATTTCATGAGCAAATCAATAATACTCCGACCAGTCTTAAGACCTTTTTTAAGTCCCTAAATAAGAGAGGTGTAGATTTAAGTCAGAGCATTGTCTGTGCTGAATTTACAGGAGTTTATACTCAATTTTTAATCAATAGTGCTCAGTTATTGAACCTTAATTTATGGCTTGAAAACGGAAACCATATCAAAAAATCACAAGGTTTAAAACGGGGTAAAAACGATAAAGTAGATGCTCAACGAATAGCTCAATTTGCCTATAAAAATAAGGATGATTATAAAGCTTATCAAGAACCACGAGCACTAGTTAAGACGTTAAAGGAACTGATTAATAGACGTAAGCAATTGGTTAGTTTAAAGAAACAATTATCAGGAGCTTTAGGTGAAAAAGAATATAAAAACGAGGAAGATCTTGCTCTACTTAAATCACTGTGTGAAAACACATTGAATGGACTGGAGACTGATCTGAAACGTATTGAGCGGGAAATAGACCGATTGATAAAGTCGGACGAAAAAATGTTCAATCAATATAAAATTATTAACTCTGTTGTCGGAATGGGACCCGTAACTGCAGCTAATATGATTATGATGACGAACGAGTTTTCAGCTTTTTTGGAAGCTAAAAAATTTGCATGTTACGCAGGAGTAGTTCCTTTTAGCTATACGTCAGGGAGCAGTGTAAGTAGTAAGGCAAAAGTTTCTAAAATGGCTAACCACCAGATGAAAACACTTTTGCATATGGCAGCCATGTCTTGTATACGGAGTGAAGGGAATTTACGTGAATATTATTTACGAAAAACGGAAGAAGGAAAAAATAAAATGTCGGTCATTAATGCTATTCGTAACAAGTTAATATTGAGAGTATTTGCATGTATTAGAGATAATCGGTTTTATGACAAAGATTATAAATATAGCACGAAATTAATGCAAAATGAAATGGCTATTCATTGTTAATAAAAGAGAAAAAGATCAAACTAGCATTAAACGTAAAAAAAAAACATTTTTAATTTGGTGAAACCATAGAAATCCCTGCCGCAAATCGAAGGGTTTTATTTGTTAAAGGCTATAAAGAAAACTAACCAAAAAAGACCGCCATAGGCGGTCTTTTTTTATAGAAGGATTGTTTTTTAAAATAAGGTGTTTTTCAAAACCCTGGTCGGATTTCCACGCTCAACGGCTAATTGATTCGTCCATTGAAGGTGAATTTTGGCTTCAGCTTCACGAATGTTTTTTTCATTCAACCGGGCCATTAAGCGTTCGGTTGCCAGTTGTTTGTTCATGTGCTGCGAACGATTATCCATTACCACCACACTTTGTCCGGTTGGTGTATGAAGCGCTCTTACGGCAGAACTTACCTTATTAACATGCTGCCCACCTGCACCCGAACTGCGCATTGTTTGGTAGGTAAAATCCCTGGTCGAATAAACGTCAAATTCCGCTGTATTCACTTCAAAGACCCCAATAAACCAATTCTTACGTCGGTGATTTTTTCGATACGGACTTTCTCCAATCCATTGAATACTTCCTAGCCAACTTTTAACAAAAGTATCACAAGTTGTACCGGTTAGTCGTACAATGACCGAAGCCGGTGGTGCATCTAAATCTAAGTCTTTCTCAGGAGAAACAACCACACACGTAATTCCGTGTTGCTTGGCCTCGTTTTCTAGTAAGCGAAGAACGTTCACCACCACATAGGCACATTCTTTTGGGCCTCTGCCCGCTGTTATTTGTACTAATTTTTCCATGGTGATTACTTATCCATTCGCACAATTTTTGGTGTAAAACGCCCAAGAACGTTCACCAACTCTTGTTGATTATTCATTACTTTTTCAATATCCTTATACGCCATTGGCGCTTCATCTACACTTCCGCCAATAAGCTGTATTCCAGCTTTTTTAAGCTGTTCTGTCATCGCGCTTTTAGAAATGGTTTGCTTGCAGTGCGCCCGTGAAAACAAGCGTCCTGCCCCGTGAGAAGCCGAGTTTAAACTGGCTTCATTACCCAAGCCTTCTACAATAAAGCCTGGTGCTGTCATAGAGCCTGGTATAATACCCAATTCACCAACTCCAGCAGGCGTAGCCCCTTTTCGGTGTACAATGCATTCTTTTCCATGAACTATTTCTTTCCATGCAAAATTGTGGTGGTTTTCAATGGTTACAGCGATGCGTTTGCCCAAGGCTTTGGCCAAACGACGATGAATATCGTCATGACAAGCCTTGGCGTAATCGCCAGCTAAATTCATCGCCAACCAATATTCCTGTCCATCGTGTGTCGATAGATCTAACCAAGCTAAGTGCTGCACATTATTCGGTAACGGACATTGCTTCTTGGCTAAATAGGTGTAATGTTTGGCAATATTAGCGCCTAAACCGCGCGAACCGCTGTGCGATAAAACCGCCAAGTAAGTGCCTGGTTCTAAATTCCAATCTTTGCGGGGTGCTGTTAATTCAACAACCCCAAATTCAACGAAATGATTTCCACCGCCCGAACTTCCTAACTGTTTATAGGCTTTGCTCAGCAACGATTTCAACAGCGGAATATCTTGAAATTCACTGCGCTCAAAAATCGGGTGATCCACCTTTTGGGCATGCGTTTCATACATCCCAAACTTGGTGTGATCCGATAAAAATGACGTCAACTGATGATCCCGCCCTTTTAAATAAGAAGCCGGAAGATCAAAAATAGACAAACTCATTCGGCAGCCAATATCCACCCCTACGCCATACGGAATAACCGCATTATCGGTTGCTAAAACGCCACCAATTGGTAAACCATAACCGGCATGTGCATCGGGCATCAAGGCCCCAGCAACCGCAATGGGTAATTTAAGCGAATCGTATAATTGGTATTTCGCCAATTCGTCAATTTCATTTTCTCCGAAAATAGAGAAGGGTGCACGATTATTCATTAGTTGGTGGCGCTTTACCTCCACTGGTCGTATTAAACCTTCAGCCACTTTTCCCCAAATTCCATGACCAATGTATTTTTCAGGTGACTGCATTACTTCTTTCGCCTCCGCTAAAATAGTTTCTTTTTTCTCTTTTTTTCGGTAGCGATGTATTTGCCCCAATGCAATATTGATGGCATTATTTTTTGGAAAGCCTACTTTAATTAGGTCTTTTCCAGAGAGTTTATTTCCCATTGTTGTATTATAAAAATGATGTAGGTGCGCAGGTAAATACCTACGCATAGAATCGACCCACAGGTCGTAACCATCTATTCGGGAAGTTGCGTTTCGAAACGCCAAGACACAAAAAAGCCCGAATTTTACTTCGGGCTTTTCCTATAGAATAAAATATTATTTTTTTAGCGGAAAGCACGAAGCAACCCTTCAACAATAGCTGTTGTAGTGGTTCTAGGAGATATGTTAACTAAATTGAACATTTTCTGTCTTCGTTATTTAAAGGTTATACTTTCTTTGAACTGCAAATTTTGATTATTTTTTTTTAATCCACCAAATTTATTTGTCATTAGTACGCCATGATTCATCCGCTGACATGAAAATAAAACCATTTACAGGTTGATTTTTAGCGGTTTGTGTGTTTAATTAGGAAAAGTCTAAATTATTTTTTTAGGGCGTTCGAGCGGGCTTTTCGTTCCAATCTTTTGTTTTTTTAACAAAAAAACAAAAGGATATCCACTTCAATCCCTAACGCGCTTTTCGGTTAATAGAGCGTTTAAAGATCGTTGAGCAATGACAAAATCGTCGTTTTTTAGTAATTAGTAATTACTAAAAATTAAATTATAATGTAAAAACTTACAAGTACTTGTATTGATTTTTTTAGAATAATAAACAGCAAAGAGATTGTTAATTAAGATTGTACACCCCGCTTGTTATAAATCGTTACGGTCTTTCTAGAAAATTATTATTTCGTTGAACATTCTCCAAGATCATTGATTCTGTTTGAGGGCTTGGATAAATTCCTTGTTGTTTTAATTCTTCGATGATATTTTCTGCATAATTTTTTGAAGCTCGTATAAAATCGGTTTTCTGAAGAAGTGTACTCTCGAAAACTTTGGGAGAATAAATCATTGTATATGCTCCTTTCTGAAAAGAAACGATTTTGAAAGTGAAGAAATTAGCCGAATCGCTAAGCTGTAAAATCAATCCAGTTAACCCTGAAAATTTATAAGGTCCGTTATTTAAAGGAATTTCTTTGGTAAACCAAGCCTCCCATAATCTCCCATAAGCTTTGGTAACTGCTTTAGTCGCTTTATAACCTAGTATTTCTTTTTCTTCATCGGTTATAGTCCATGAAAAATTGATATCATCATCCATCACATACTTAAACGTGTTTTTCCCCAACATATCCACAAAAAAGGATTCACCAGAAGTTCTTTTGAAAACGCGCCATTTTGAATACGAGGTAGGTAATTGAATTGTTTGAGATAAAGGTAACTGAATCATTTGATTGGTTTTTTCTACTTCAGCCAGCACGTAATCAATCTCCAGTAATTTCGTTGGTAAAAAATAACTGTTCTGCTGTTTGTCTACATATAAGACAAAGTCTTCAGAACGTAGGTCATTGGTATTTAAAGAGTCCTTGATATAATTAAACTGGTAGTTCAATTGATAGGTGTAGATTTCTTCTTTAAGAATGTTTTTTTGTCCAAAGGCAAGAGTAGAGATCAAAATAAAAAACCCAAATAAAGCTTTATTCATAGATACTAATTATAGATTATTGTATAAAACGAATATAGCATTAAATCCTATTTTACAATAAAATGGTTTGGGTTTTAGCGAAAATAAGTCCTTATTACCCTTCCGCACGTTCTGTTTTAGACCAACTAGTTCATAGCCTTATACTGCTTTTTCTCTTTTCTTGTTTTGTATAAAACAAAAAAAGAGAAAAGTGCTGCGGTAGGGATAGAAGCGGCATCCTTTGCTGCCACCTTTATTTTTCATAAACCGAGATGTTGTTGCAGCAAAGATAGAGCGAATAGCCCGGCGCGAAGCGACCGCCCAATTAAAACGTCGCGTTATCGTTGGACTCTTCCGAACGGATTAAACGAAATACCTGCTTGGATGTAAAAGGAGGATTTCGGGTTAGCTTTAAAAAGATAATCTTGGGGTTGATCATTTTTTTCATAAATCCGTGCCGAGGTCACGTTTTTCATGCCTGTTTTAAACGTTGCGATAAGGGAATGACCCAAGTAATGTTCGTATTGCACTCCAGTGTTAATTTCTACTTGAGTCATTGCATACGTCTTGTGGGCATCATAGAGGTAAAAAAAAGTACTTCCAAGCTCTGTTCCTGCTGAAAAGCGACCATCTTTTGCTATGTTTTTTCGCATATAAGCCCCTTTGGGAAAAACGACATCGGCAATCCATCCATTGTTGAATTGGTGACGATAGGTAAATGTAGGGAATAGAGGAAACAAGGCATTGGGGTTAATTACGGCCAATAAACCTACAGTCATTTGGGTTTGAACAGTGGCCTTTAAAACCATGTTGGCCGAAATAATACCCGAAAACCGTTCGAAATGCTCTTCGCTACCATCGACAACAGCACTGGCGGTATAAATCGTTGTTTTGTTGAATAACTTAGAGAAATAGCTGAAGTTGACCGATTCGCTATGGTGGTGGAATTCGTCTTTACGTCGTTCTTTTTCTGTAGCTAGATCAATCTCCGATGTGATGTATTTGTACGAAAGGGTCGTGCTTAAGGACCATTTTTTTTTACGAAGAATAGGGAGATTAACACTAGCTTTTAATTCGGCTGTTTTCTTTACTTTCGAGTCGGGAAGTTTTGTTCCGTCCTCTAATTCTGAAGCAAAGCTGTGGGATGAGCCATTCGAATATTCTATGTTAAGGGGACGGGCTAAAGGAAATTTATCGGCGACATAAGTCATTGCCTTTAACCGGACACTGTCTTTTGATTGGGCAAAAAGGACTGTTGAATTTAAGAAAAGTAAACCTAGCATAAACCGTTTGTTTTTTTGAAAATACATGTATTATTTTAAAATTTGAAGTTGGGCTTGAAAGAAATGAAAAGTAAAAATTTTGTTATAAAATTTTTCAACTTTGGCTTTCTTTAAATAACGATCGAAGACCGTCTCGTTTTGCGTAAATGTATCCTCGATGTAAATAAGCCACATATCGGTAATAGACTGTTTAATTTTGAAATTGTCTATGGCTACATGGTTAAAAATTGAATGTCCGCTCGTTTGAAACATCGTCACGGAATCGCAAAGCGCAATTCCTTTGCGAATGCCTTCATCCTCTATTAAAATAAATTCCTTATCTGTAATATCTAACACTTGTAAATTGGGATTATAGTCGGTAATGAATCGGCTAATATCAGCCAATTGAATAATTTTCTCTTCTTGTTGTTCATCCGTTAATAAAGGGTTGTCTAATACTTGATCGGCCAATTGCTCGAAATTTTTGAGATGCATAGAAATATATTTAACACGTGTAAAACAACAAAATAAAAGACTTACTTATTATTTATTCGACCAAACCCTTTCCCTATTATACCAAATATCCATTGAGCGTTTGATTGGTATAATAATTTGTGGGTTTAGTATAATATTATGAATGGCCATCAGGATATAGTTTTACTTTTGCTGATAGAGTATTTTTTTATGAGTAGATGCCCCAGTCAAGAGCTAAAGAATAAACAAGTTATTAATTTTCTTATCGAAGATCGCTTTCAGGTTTTACGGCATGCTGGTTTTTTAATCGGACTGTTACTGTTGTTCTATTTTTCAGATTTTCCAGACCAGTTTACTGGTGTGTACCGCTATTATAGTTTGTTTTTTGTATACATTGTATTTATTGCCATGTTTTACATTAACATGTATATTTTGGTGCCTTACTTCTTCTTTAAGGTGCATTATCTCTTGTACGGTATGTTTTTGTTTGCTGTTGCCGTTGGCGGAATGATTTTATCGACTTATACTTTACAGCAATTTGCACCCTACCGAGTAAGTAAAGTCCCTTTACCCCAACACACATCTGGAACGTATGTACAGAGTGCCATCATTATTGGTCCTATTATTCTATTAACCACCACCATTAAATTACTTCAACGGTGGATACGCGATAATGAACGCATTTCGGCTCTCAATAATGCAACGTTAGATATGGAATTGAAGCAATTGAAAAATCAAATTAATCCCCATTTCATGTTTAATATGTTGAATAATGTTAAAGCATTGATAAGGACAGATCCTGAAAAGGCGTCGTTTGTTATTCTTAAATTATCCGAGTTTCTCAGGTATCAATTGTATGATAATAACGATGAAAAAACAGCCCTAAGTACCGAAATTTATTTTATTGAAAACTTTATGAACTTAGAGAAAATTCGGCGAGAAAACTTTACATTCACCATTATCCTCCATACTGATAATGCAGTGATGAAAAATGTGTTTATTCCTCCGAATCTATTTACGACCTTTGTTGAAAATGCGATTAAGCATAGTGTAGATCTGCGGGGTGAAGATACGTTTGTACAAATTGAATTTAAAATTGAAGATCAACAATTGTTTTTTCTATGCACCAATTCAATGAATCAAGAGGATTCCCAAGAAAGAACACCTTATGGTGGATTAGGGTTGAGTAATATTCAGCGAAGATTGCAGCTTTTATACCAAAACCGATACGCTTTAAAAATGGAGGCCACTGAAAATCGTTATTGCGTAAATTTAATGTTTCCCTTATGAATTGCATAATTGTAGATGATGAGCCATTGGCAAGAGAAGAGATGAAAATATTGGTGGAAGAAGTATCCCCATTGGACGTGGTGGGTTCTTTCTCGAATGCATTTTTAGCATTGGAATTTCTTGAAAAAAATACTGTTGATCTTATTTTTTTAGATATCCAAATGCCTAAAGTAACCGGTTTAGAGTTTGCTGAGCAAGTGGCCGATGAAACATTGATTATTTTTACGACAGCTTATGCTCAATATGCGTTGAAAAGTTATGAATTAAATGCCATTGATTACTTGTTAAAACCCATTGATAGTAAGCGTCTTGCGAAATCCATTCATAAAGCGATAACGTATAAAAATTTATTATTGGAAAATTCAAAGAACACGATTGAGGGGTGCACAGAAGATTTCTTAATGATTAAAGCCGAACGTCGTTTTTATAAAATTAACTTTGAATCTATTCGGTTTATTGAAGGCTTAAAAGACTATGTGGTTATCTATACCGATGCCACGAAGCTAATTACAGCCATGAATTTAAAAAACATTCATTTGAAAATACCAGCGTCTATTTTTTTAAGGGTAAGTAAATCCTATATTGTGAATGTAAATCATATTGAATCTTTCGATAATCATACCGTTTATATTGGGGAATCTGAAATACCCATTGGAGAAGTATATAAACACGCGTTTTTTAAAAATTATACGGGAGGTACACTTTTTTTATAAGACTTCGTTGCTAAGATTATCAACAAATCGTGACTTAAAGTCATCATGTATAGATTAAAGGATTAATACCTCAGCGGAATTTCTTTCTTAATCGTAGGGACTATTATATCTTTTTACCTGATATTAAGCAGACTTCCTTTTTTTGCAATTCAATTGCAAACTTCTTTTTTTACCTTTGGGGTCATGTTAAAGTCGATTGCTTTCATATTATCCATTTATTTTTTAAATATCGCGTTATTGCCTTGTGCAGATATCGTTGATAGTAAAAGTGTGGATAAACGTGAAATTACCTTCGCAGGTTTACATGATGTTGATCAAGAACCCGAAGAGGATGCTTGCGCTCCTTTCTGTATATGTTCATGTTGTAATGCTTTACAAGTACTGGCTTATGCTGAAGCAGATTCTTTTATTCAACTGCCTTTTTTTACCCGATTTTATGCCTCGAAAACAACCCATTCTTCGGTTTTTTTCTCCGATTACTTAGAACGGATTTGGCTACCACCCAAGATTCAATTGCTTAACGCTTAAGTTAATCGAAGTCAGTTCATGACCTCGATTAGATTGCCGTATCCCTACGTCAATCCCATCGAAATTGTTTCTTTTTAATCAAATTTTACATGTTAGATAACATCATAAAATTTTCGATTAAGAATAAGTTTATCATTGGTTTAATGACACTTTTCTTAATCATTTGGGGTCTTTGGAGTGCAACAAAATTGCCCATTGATGCCCAACCTGATATTACGAATAATCAGGTCCAAATTATTACCCTTTCACCTACATTAGCCAGTCAGGAAGTGGAACAACTGGTCACTTTTCCCATTGAACAAAGCATCGTGAATGTACCCGATATTGAAGAAGTACGTAGTATTTCTCGTTTTGGATTGTCCGTTATTACGGTGGTTTTTAAAGACGAGGTGGATATTTATTTTGCCCGTCAATTAATCAATGAAAAATTAAATGAGGTGGCTGATGATATTCCTAAAGGTATTGGAAAACCCGAATTAGCCCCTGTAAGTACAGGGCTAGGAGAGGTGTATCAGTATATTTTACATCCCAAACCCGGAAGCGAAGATAAATATTCGGCCATGGACTTGCGAACCATGCAAGATTGGATCGTTGCCCGTCAGTTATACGGGATTCCTGGCGTAGCCGAAATCAATAGTTTTGGAGGATTGCTAAAACAATATGAAGTCGCCGTTGATCCCAACCGTCTAAAAGCCATGGGAATTTCAATTGCCGATATTTTTACAGCCCTCGAAAAAAATAATGAAAATACCGGTGGGGCTTACATCGATAAAAAACCCAATGCGTATTATATCCGTGGTGTTGGGCGTGTAACGTCCTTGGAAGATATTGGAAATATCGTCGTTAAAAGCGCCAATAACTCGGTCCCTGTTTTAATAAAGAATGTTGCTGAAGTTAAGTTTGGTAGTGCCATTCGTTATGGGGCGATGACGTACAATGGCGAAAAAGATGTGGTTGGTGGTGTTGTAATGATGCTGAAAGGAGCCAACAGTAATGAAGTGGTGAATTTAGTGAAAGATAAGTTACCGACTATCCAACAATCCCTTCCCGACGATATCATTATTGAAGCCTACTTAGATCGAACCAATTTGGTTGATCGCGCCATTGCGACCGTTCAAAAGAACTTAGTGGAAGGTGCGTTGATCGTTATCTTCGTTTTGGTGATTTTCTTAGGGAATTTACGGGCAGGTTTAATTGTAGCCTCAGCTATCCCGCTGTCGATGATCTTTGCCTTAGGGATGATGAACCTTTTCGGTGTGAGTGCCAATTTAATGAGTTTAGGAGCGATAGATTTTGGTTTAGTGGTCGATGGTTCAGTCATCGTCGTTGAAGCGACCCTGCACCACTTAGGCTTACGCAAAGGCCAGAAGAAGCTTACCCAGAGCGAAATGGATGAAGAAGTATTTCAATCCGCAGCCAAAATTAGAACCAGTGCCGCTTTTGGCGAAATTATTATTTTAATTGTCTACATCCCTATTTTAACTTTGGTGGGTATTGAGGGTAAAATGTTCCGTCCCATGGCCATGACTGTTGGTTTCGCTATTTTAGGTGCCTTGATATTGTCGTTTACCTATATTCCAATGATGTGTGCCTTGTTTTTGCCAAAGAAAATGAGTGCGAAGAAAAATTTATCCGATAAATTGATGGACTTTCTTTATCGTCTATATAAACCCTTATTAGAAAAAGTTCTTCGATTTAAATATGCCGTTTTAGCGGTTGTTGTTGGTATATTTTCCTTATCTATTGTTACATTTTCACGCATGGGGAGTGAGTTTATTCCCACTTTAGGGGAAGGTGATTTCGCCTTTCACTGTATTCTACCGCAAGGAACATCATTGTCCCAAAGTTTAGAAACGTCTATGCAAGCTTCTCGTATTATCAAAGAATTTGATGAGGTGAAAATGGTGGTTGGTAAAACTGGTTCTGCCGAAGTACCCACCGATCCGATGCCTCCTGAAGCCACCGATATGATAATCATCTTGAAGCCTCAGTCCGAATGGAAAACACAGCGATCTTACGATGAGTTAGGCGATGAAATGATGGAACGCTTAGAAGTAATTCCAGGGGTTTTCTTTGAGAAAAATCAACCCATTCAAATGCGTTTTAATGAATTAATGACGGGTATTCGTCAAGATGTCGCCGTGAAGATTTTCGGTGAAGACCTCGATGAATTACTGACCTATGCCCAACAAACAGCAAAAGTAATTCAGTCGGTAGAAGGTGCCACTTCACCCCAAGTGGAGAGTGTTGACGGCTTACCACAAATTAATATAGAATACGACCGCACCACGATGGCCAACTATAACCTGAACGTAGAAGATGTGAATGCCGTGGTTTCAACCGCTTTTGCTGGGAAATCTGCTGGCGTTATTTATGAAAATGAACGCCGTTACGATTTGGTCGTTCGTTTAGACAGTATTCACCGTACATCCATTGACGATGTAAGCAACCTATTTATCCCTATTCCGGGTGGTAATCAAATACCTTTATCCCAAGTGGCTACAATTGATTATAAACTGGGACCAGCACAAATTAGCCGCGAAGATGGTAAACGCCGAATCGTGGTGGGATTTAATGTGAAAGACAGAGATATAGCCTCGGTCGTTAAAGACATCCAAACCAAGTTAGGCGAAGATGTAAAACTGCCAACAGGCTACTATTACACCTTTGGAGGGCAGTTTGAAAATTTAGAAAAAGCAACTACCCGTTTATTAATTGCTGTGCCCATATCACTGGCCCTTATTTTTATCTTATTGTACTTTACCTTTCATTCAATCAAAGAGGCGGTGCTCGTATTCTGTGCCATCCCTATGAGTGCCATTGGTGGAATTTTTGCCTTGTGGTTACGCGATATGCCCTTTAGTATTTCGGCTGGAGTTGGATTTATCGCCTTGTTTGGGATTGCGGTTCTTAATGGAATTGTATTAATAACCACATTTAATCGCCTCGAAAAAGACGGTGTGCATTCCATTATTGAACGAATCCGAATGGGTACAGAAACCCGTTTGCGCCCTGTATTAATGACCGCTGCTGTGGCGAGTTTAGGGTTTTTACCTATGGCAATTAGTAACAGTGCTGGAGCCGAAGTTCAAAAACCTTTAGCAACTGTTGTAATTGGTGGTTTGGTCTCCGCAACTTTATTAACCTTATTTATTTTACCGGTGTTATATCATTTAGCCATGCGTCCTTGGCGTGTTAAGAAACCGTCAACAACGCTCATCGTTTTATTGGTCGCTGGTTTATGGGGTGTTGGAAGTTCTGCTTCTGCCCAAACAACCCCACTGACATTAGAGGCCATTATTGAAACTGCCCTTAAAAACAATGCGACTCTTCAGGCCAATGATTTTGAGATAAAATCGTCTGAAGTCACCGAAAATGCCCAATTCGAATTGCCTAAATTACAGGTAAACACGCAATTGGAACAAACGGCGAGCCGCAAGTTCGACAATCAATTTCAAGTCGCCCAATCCATCCCTTTTCCAAGTCTTTTTAAACATAAAAAAGCTTTGAATAAAGAAGAGACGAAACAATTGGTCTTAGCCAAAGAAATGAATGTTGTTGAATTAAAAAAACAATTGCGAAGCTACTTTTACCAATGGCAATATTTTGAATTCAATGCGAAAGAATTGGTGAAACTAAACAAATTCTATGAAGACTTTATCACCATTGCCAAAGTGCGTTTTAAGGCAGGCGATATTAAACGTATAGAAATTAATACGGCCGAAACCAAACAAGGTGAAATTCAATTAACCGTTGAACAAAATGAGGTTTACCGCAAAAATGCTTACCAAAATCTGAAAAGTTTAATGCAAACCGAAAACGATTTTACCATAGAAGTGGCCGAGCAGTATCAGCCCCTACAATTGGAACAATTGGTCGATGCAGAGAGCTTTAACGGCCATCCTAGCATTCAGGCTTATTTGCAAGAAGCCACCATTGCCGATGCACGTAAAAAAGTGGAGAAATCTCAAAATCAACCCGAATTTACGTTGGGCTACACCAACCAATCGATCATCGGCTATCAAAACGTGAATGGCCAAGATCGTTATTACGATGGATTAAACCGTTTTCATGCGGTTAGTGTAGGAATTGCCATTCCATTAACTTCAAAGGCTTCTCGCGCACGTATTGAAGCTTTCGATTACCAGAAAAAAGCAGCTGAATCCAATGCCGTTGCACTGCAATATCAATTCAAAAATCAATGGCAAATCACCCTAGATCAGTACGAGTTCCAAAATAAGCAATTCAGCTACTACAAAGAAAAAGCATTACCCAATGCTGATCTTATTGTAAAAGCAGCTCAATTAGGTTATCGGGCTGGTGAAATTTCCTATATCGAGTATATGTATGCCTTAGAAGTGGCTATTAATACCCAACAGAATTATTTACAAACCATCGAAACCATTAATCAGTCGGTGGTTGCCTTAAACGCCCTTATCAACCACTAAAATTTAATTCAATGAACTATTACAGATATATATACAGTGTAAGTATTGCTTTTGCTCTTTTGTTCTTATTCGCCTGCGGGAAAGAGAATAAAGCAGCCGATAAAGCAACCACAGAGTCAACCATACCCGAACAAGAAGGTCATGAAGAAACCGAAATTGCGACGCTTACAGAAGAGCAAATGAAAGCGGTCAATGTCATCATTGGTCGTATGGAAGAAAAAGAACTTACGGCCACCATTAAAGCCAATGGCCGTTTGCGAGTTCCCAATGAAAGTAAAGCCAATGTTACAGCACTCTATGGTGGTGTTATTAAATCATTGCATGTTCAGTTAGGAACTTATGTCAGCAAAGGACAGGTGATTGCGACCATCGTAAATCCCGATTTTGTCCGTTTACAAGAAGATTATTTAGTCACCACAGATAAAATAACCTTGGCCAGGCAAGAGGTGAACCGTCAACAAGTTTTATACGATGGTAATGCGGGCGCTATGAAGAATAAACAAACGGCCGAGGCCGAATTACGGGTGTTAAATACCATGAAATCTTCTTTAGCCAAACAAATTGCCCTGATGGGGATTAATCCTCAGAAAATTAGTCGTAGCAACCTTAATTCAGTTTTATCGGTGAAAGCACCCATTAGTGGAACGGTGAGTCAGGTTTTCTCAGAAATCGGAAGCTATGTCGATGTAACCACACCCGTATTAGAAATTGTTGATAACACTAAAATTCACTTAGATCTTCAGGTTTTCGAACGCGATCTGCCATCCATAGCCAAAGGACAAACCGTTCATTTTACATTGAGTAATAATGCAGGTACCGAATACGATGCCAAGATTTACAGCATTGGTTCTTCCTTTGCCGATGAATCGAAGACCATCGCCGTGCATGGGAATATTTTAGGCAGCACACAGGGCTTAATCGACGGGATGAATGTAACAGGCTTAATCAGTGTTGGACATCAACTTTCGCCCGCTGTACCCAACGAGGCCATTGTAAACGCCGATGGAAAATACTATGTTTTTATGTTGATTAAACAGCAAAAAACCGATGATCATGACCATCCAGGTGAGCAACAAATGGAATATCAATTTCAAAAAGTTGAAATTGTAAAAGGTGTATCAGAGTTAGGTTATACCGCCTTTACACCCGTAGGTAACCTACCGAGCAATGCTCAAATTATTGTGAAAAATGCTTTTTTCGCCAATGCCAAACTAAGCAATTCTGGTGATCACGCCCATTAATAACAATCAAAATACGCTTAAAAAGAGGCCATTGTTTATTAAACAATGGCCTCTTTCGTACTTAAGACTTTTTACGTCTTCTTTTTTTCTTACGGTTACTTTGAATCAACAATTTATGCGCAGGATCTTTTAATTTTTTAATCAATTCCTCCAGATGATTAGAGGTCTTTACGTCTTTCGTTTTACTCATGATACTTCATTTTTTAACTAATTGATAGACTTAAAGGTAGCAAAAAAATAAAGAATAATCAAGCGATTAAAGCTCTTTTTTTAGGGCGGCCGCTACGCGCCGGGCTTTCCGCACTCGCTTTTCGGTTTCGTTCCACTGCACCTAAAAGCTCAAACAATTGCTGCAATCCCTGCCGCCAACATCGTCGTGTAAAAATGATCGAGCCCATGTGCTACCCTTAACTGCTCTTAGCAGATACGTATAAAGACCCCTTGAAAACCAGTATTTTTATTGTATATTAACAGTCAATATGTTGAGTTATGAGCCGTCAGACAAATACGATTAAACCTTTTAATACCAAGCGAAGTATTCAAAAAGCAGAGGAAGCTAATCCACAGATTGGCGAATGGACCTTATTTTCGGGAGATAAAGTCTACATCTGGACCAATAAAATGGAAAGGGTAGAGATTATTAGAGAAGGGATTCCATATGATTCTATTGAAGTGATTAGTCGGCGATTGAATCGCCCCATTAAGTATGTCTTAAATTTAGTGGGTATTGCACAAACGACCTATAACAAGAAAAAAGGGCAAGGTTCACTACTCGAACCAAGAGATAGCGAATTAATTGTTTTAATTACCGAACTCCTCGATTACGGCATTCAAGTTTTTAATAACGAAGAAGATAAGTTTCAGCGTTGGTTAAAGAAACCGAATTTATCTCTGGGAGGTGCTTCACCGGAAAGTTTGTTAGATACAATCACGGGAATCGATGAGGTAAAGTTCTGTTTAAATCGATTGGAATATGGAAATTTAGCCTGATGATTGTCTACCGCATTGAACGAGAAAAGTATTTAGAAGATACGTTAAAAGGCAAGGGCGCATCCATGGCGAAAGGTTACCGATGGAACAGCTTGAACACAGCTATGGTTTACACGGCACAAAGCAGAGCTTTAGCCACTTTAGAAGTCGCGGTTCACTTAGATTTAAGTGAAGATTTACCAAATGATCGCTATTATGTTGCCATTGAAATACCAACCAATATGGTGATTCTTGAAGTTGATCGAGCCGATCTACCTGAAAATTGGGATGCCAAGCCGCCAAGTAGTATTACCCAAACCATTGGTGACGACTTTGTCAATTACAATGAAGCTGCAGTTTTAAAGGTGCCTAGTAGTATTGTGCCACAGGAATTTAATTACCTCATTAATCCACAGCACAAAGACGCGGGAAAAATAAAAGTGATTCACGCCACGAGAATGCAATTCGATTCCCGGTTAAAAACTCAATAAACGTCTAAACTTTTTCTTTTCGAACGGAACTATTTAATGGACTTCAACGTGCAAAATAAAAAATTTTGCTGTGTGTTAAAGGGGGTTGAATGGTCTTCCGTAAAATGATTCACCAATTTGAAATCGTGTTCGAATACTTGGCTTAAGCTTTCAGCATCGTATTGTGAAATGGTTAATCCGCTGCATTTTAAAGGACCATGGGTTGAAAATGTTCCCATAATAAGGGTGTTGCTGACCGCTTTCGCTGCAAGGCTAGTATAGGCTTGGATAGCGCTTGGTGTTGTTAGAAAATGAAATACGGCTCGATCGTGCCAAAGGTCATACACTTCGGCTGGTTTAAACTGCGTAATATCGGCGACTATAAAAGTAACTTTTGAAGCCAAATCGCCTAAACGGATTTTTACTTTCTCAAGGGCAGTTGCAGAAATATCCAATACGGTGATATTTTCATAGCCTGCTTTTAGGAGATCGTCTACTAAACGACTTTCACCGGCGCCAACGTCAATAATTTTCGCCGTCTTTGGAAGTTGTAAATCAGCAATCATTTTTAAGGAAGTGGTAGGCTTTTCTTGGGTCCAACTCACTTCATTGGGTGACTTGGTCGCATAAATGGTTTCCCAATGTTTTTGGGTGTTTATTTCTTCCATTTGTTTATAAATGTAGCATGGGTTATTTAGGTAAAGATACCAAAAATGGTTTTTATAGCGTAGGTTGAATTGTGAATAACGTTTGAATACATTATCCTTTGGCCTCACTTTCCGATTTTTTAACTTGTCGGTAAATAAATAGACATTGATCGGCGGCCAGTAAAAAAGTAACCAAAGAAATGAGTTGAATCGCATCTTCATCCAGTATAGCGTTTTTAGACCACGTAGAGATTAAAATTAAGGTGATAAAGATGAATTGGAGGATAGGACTATAAATAACTCGAGGTTTATTATTTTGCATAATTTTTTAGTTTAAAGAATTTCTAGAGGTATCATTAAGATACGGTATTTATCTGTTTGGTTATGCAAAATTATTTCATTTTGAGCATATTTTATATTGAATTTAATTGATATTCAGTTTGTTAGTTGTTCGTTTGTGATGACTAATCGATGGTTTTAAACGAGATTATTGTATTTAAAGTACTTATTTTCAGGTAATTGATTTGATGTATTTTATTTGGAATCGGTTTTAAATACCAAAGGAAACCGAGTACTATTAAGTATAGTTTAGGAAGTATTTATACTGATTATAAGATGAATAGCGCGTGTTTGATCGATCGGTTTAGATGAAGTATTTAAGGGGCTAAGGAGCGGATATTCAATGTGTACCCTATAATTGCGCCAACGATAGAAGTGGAAATCCTTGGCTGCATCCTTGGTTTCCATTCACCTTTAATTTGAGCAGCCAAGATTGGGAACGGATAGCGTGGCCCGTAGGGAGGCGCCCAGTGAATGTAGAGAGTTATTTTTGAAAGCTAATGCCCAGGCGAGGGGTTTAAATAGAGGTTTCGATAAGCTTTTGGTGAAAGTCCTATCATCTTTTTAAAATTATGGGATAAATGACTTTCATTATTGTAATTCATATCGACAGCGATTTCTTTGATGGAAAGTGAACTGAATTTTAATCGATTAATCACAAGTTCTATGCGGTACTTTTGAATATAATCACGATAAGTTGTTTGCGTTTTTTGCTTGAAAAATTTACCAAAATAGGAGGTGGTTAGGCCAAATTTTTGAGCGACGATGGCCTGTTTTAATCGCTCGGGAAATTTAGCATTTTCTTGAATGTAGCTCGTAATGGCTAAAATACGGTAAGGGGCGCTTTCTTCCGTAATATGATCACTGTAAACCATATTGCGAGTTATTAACATCATTAACATAGACAACGCATTGTTAATCAACACAAGACTTCCCATATTGATATGCTGTTGTTCATAAACTAACTGATTAATTAACTGTATTGCAAAATTTTCGTCTTGAGTATGGGTGAAAATTTTTCCCGTTTTTGAGTGCCGGTGATGAAGTAAATAGCTTTGCCTATGGAGTTGATTGCAGCTCTCGTAGTTTTTGTTTTGATGGCTAATGGCCTGAATCAATGACCAAGGGACAATGATTAAGTGGACTTGACTAGGCGTCTGGGGCGAAAATAAAAAGTGATCTTGGGCAAGTATATAGAGGTTTGATGGACTATATCGATAGGTGTCTGAGTCTATTTGAAATGTACCACGACCGCGATGTATATAAATAAGGTTTAAGCAGTCTTGTGTGAATTTTATTCGTTTAATTTCAGTGAATTCATACGTACGAAGGGTTAAACGATTGGGCATGATGAATGATTTATGGTATAAAATTACAATTAAGCAGCGGATAAATACAATTATTTTGTATTTAAGAAGTAGAAATTTGCCCTAAATAAAAGACAATGCAATACAAACAATGGTGGATGTTATTTTTTTTAGTGTTAGGTGCTTTTCTATCGCCCTTGGATTTTTTTATGGCGAATATGGCACTTCCTGAAATTAAAAAAGATTTTTACGCCACTGATTCGGAACTTCAATTGGTGATTGCTGCTTATGGGGTCACTTATGCTTCATGTGTGATTACTGCAGGTAAATTAGGCGATTTATTTGGTCGAAAGCAGATTTTTATGAGCGGAATGTTTTTATTTGTCTTAGCTTCTGTAGGCTGTGCATTATCGCCAACAGTGAATTTTTTAATTGGTTTTCGCATTGTGCAAGGGTTGGGTGCAGCGCTAATTGGTCCACAGGTGTTGGCGAGTATTCGCATTATTTTTAAAGAGCATGAACGCGGTATTGCGTTGGGTATTTTTGGTACTGTGTTTGGCCTTTCAGCGATTGCAGGTCAATTAATAGGGGGGTATATTCTTCGAACAGGTTGGTTTAACTTAACGTGGCAAAATGTTTTTTGGATCAATGTACCCATCGGTTTATTAAGCTGCGTGGGATCTTATTTTTTATTGCCCGAGAATAAGGCCTCCCAAAAAGAGCGGATTGATTATGGGGGAATGGTTTTCATTTCGTTGGCCTTGGCGTTATTTATCGTGGGGATTGTTGAGGCTAAAAATCAGAATTGGTCGGGGTTGATTATGGCAATGATTTTACTATCGATGGGATTATTTATTTTGTTTTTTTGGTTTGAACAGCAGCGAATTAAACGTCAGAAGTCGGTGATGATTTATTTGCCAATTTTAATGAATAGACTGTTTTTACGTAATTTGTTGTGCATTTTTTTATATAATTTTATTGCAGGTTTTTTTCTAATTTATCCCTATTATTTACAGGAAGGGTTAGGGTGGAATTCGATGCAAACCGGTTATGCAATCTTGCCTTATGGTCTAGGTTTTTTTATCAGCCCATTGTTGGTGCCTCGTTTTTCAATAAAGGATCATCGAATTGCTTGGATAGGGCAATGGATGTTAGCGATTGGTTTTTTGAGTACTTCACTCTATTTTTTGAAAGCAGACGGCGGCCAATGGTGGTTGGGCGGAAGTCTGTTTGTCGCTGGATTTGGGCATGGTATATTGCTCCCTGTTTTAATGAAAATTTCCATGGCAAGGATGGATGAAAAAATGGTTGGTCAAGCTTCTGGCATCATTAGTACAGCTATTCAATTAGGGTCTGTCTTGGGTGGAGTGCTATTAGGTACCTTGTTTTTTAATTTATTGCCTGCGTTTACTTTTGAAAAATCCATAGGATTGACCTTGTTATTTTTAGCGATTATCCAGTTTTTTGTAGTTCGATTACATCGATTAAATTTTAAAAATAAGTGAAATGAATAAAGAAAAAGCAATACAACAAGTGATTAATTTTCATGAGAAAATTGAACAATGGTTTAATGGAAATTCGTCAATCGATAAAACACAAACCGATTGGTTAATGACCGATTTTCATCCAGACTTTAAGATGAGTCCTCCTGACGGCAGTTGCTTAACGTATGACGATTTAGAGAAATGGTTACCCTTGTCTTATGGCAACGATATTTCGCGAAAGGTCCGTGTGGAAATTTTAACCAGTATGGCAACCGATTTTCATGCCGTTGTTAGTTATTATGAAACCCAATTGATGGAACATAAAACAACCAAACGCTATTCATCGGCTGTATTTATCAAAGAAGGCGACCAAATGAAATGGTTGTCTTTGATTGAAAATTGGGTCGATGAATGACCATCGATAAAAAAGCTCGTTTAGATGATCTAAACGAGCTTTTTTTAAGAGTAAATGTACGTGCCTTCTTCTTTTGGCTTGCGAACAATGGGTAGAATTTCGCCTTGTTCTAAACAAAATTTACGCACATCGTCTGCAGGTATCTCTTTGGTGTAGTCTACTTGTTCTACGATGAAACCTACGGCTTCTAAGCGTTTGTAGTAGTCTAATCCATAGACACGAACATGATCGTATTGTCCGAATTTTTCTTTGCGTTCTTCTTTGGAAGTCACGGTTGAGTCTTCGTATGTGGTTTCTCTTTGATAAGAAATAGGGACTTGTAAAATACCCCAACCACCAGGTTTCATAACGCGGTATAATTCGCTCATGGCTTGATGATCGTCTTCGATATGCTCTAGAACGTGGTTACAAAACACAACATCGAAGGTGTTGCTACCAAAGGGTAAGTCACAGATATCGGCTTTAATTTCGGCCAAAGGCGATTCGATATCACAAGTGATATAGTCTAGGTTTTTCATGGCCATAAATCGTTTATAAAACGATTGTTCGGGTGCCATGTGTAAAACTTTTACTTTGTCTGTAAAAAACGAAGTCCTGTTGCGTAGGTATAACCACATGAGGCGGTGCCTTTCTAAAGAGAAAGTACCAGGCGATAGAACGTTTTCACGTTGCTTCTCGTACCCATAGGGTAAGAGGCTGTAATAGCCTTGGCCATCAATGGGGTCGATAAAGCGATCGCCTTTCATAAACCAAACTAAAACAGGACGTATAAAATAGCTCCCTTTAATTAATAAAGGTCGCGGAACAATGTTCATTATTTTTTTTAAAACAGCTTTCACAGAAGTTGAGTCAAAATTAGGGTTTAAATAAAAAGGCGTGTTCTTCGTCAGTCACAATTCCCAAGGCATCGTAAATGTATTGGAAAGTCGACAGTAATTTGGGTTGACCGTTCACCACACATACGTCATGCTCAAAGTGAGCCGAGTATTTGTTGTCGCGGGTAGTCACCGTCCAACCGTCTTTATGAAAGCGAATTTTTTCTGTTCCCATGTTAGTCATTGGTTCAATGGCTAAGACAAGACCGTCTTCAATTTTTTTGCCCGTTCCTTTACGACCGTAGTTAGGTACTTGTGGATCTTCGTGCATTTGACGACCTAAACCATGGCCTACCAATTCGCGAACAATTCCATAACCTTCTTTTTCACAATGAAGTTGAATAGCGCTTCCAATGTCCCCAATGCGGTTTCCTTTTTTCATCTGTTCAATTCCTTTGTACAAAGATTCTTTGGTTACCCTTAATAGTTTCTCTGTTTCGGCATCTACTTCACCAACCGCGAAAGTATAGGCGTGATCGCCATAAAAGTCGTTCATATATACGCCACAGTCAACCGAAACAATATCGCCTTCATTCAAAGGTTCGTCGTTTGGAATCCCGTGAACCACTTGATCATTTGGGGAGATACATAGATTCTTAGGAAAGTCGTACATTCCTAGGAAGGCTGGGTATCCGCCGTGATCGCGAATGAATTCACCACCTAATTTATCCAAGTGATTCGTGGTTACGCCTGGTTTAATTTCTTTGGCTAACATACCTAACGTTTTTGACACCAATTGGGCGCTTAGGTACATTAGCTCTAATTCTTCTTTACTTTTTAAATGTATCATAATCCGAAAAAGCCTTTCTTCTTCTTTTTAATTGGTTCTTTACCATGTTCTTGAAGAGTCAGCTCTATTTTATTTGTTATAATTTGGTAAACTTCGCCCCAACCTGGAAATCCTCCGAGGTTGCGGTCATCGATAAATATATCGGCATTAATTTTACGACTTTGTTTTTGAGGATCGAAATCTTCGCCTTGAAAGCTATTGTTAATGCCATAAAATTCTATTCCATTTTTCTCACAGTATGCGACAGCTTCTTCGAGTGGCTTACCCGAACGATACGTCCATAAGACAAGGCGGTAACCTTCTTGCTGGAATTGACGTAGGGTTTCGAAGGCAAACATTTTTGCTTTTCCAATTTCAGGGTAACGGTCATCAACGATGGTTCCGTCAAAATCAACGGCTATAATTTTTGATTTCATAGTCTTTTGGTTTTATAGATTAAGCTGGATAAACGAGTACATCACCGGTCATTTCTTGTGGAATTTCGACACCCATTAACGTAAGAATAGTTGGAGCGATATCGCCTAATTTTCCTTCTTTAACCCGCCAATTATTTTCTTTTTGTGCCAAGATAAACGGGACTGGATTCGTGGTGTGTTGTGTGTTAGGCGAGCCATCTTCATTCATCATATAGTCTGAGTTTCCATGATCGGCTAAAATAATTATTTTATAATTTTTTTCTGTAGCTAACGTCACAATTTCTGCGACGCAACCATCGACAATTTCTGCGGCTTTAATAGCGGCTTCCATAACGCCAGTATGGCCAACCATATCGGTGTTGGCAAAATTTAGACAGATAAAATCGGCTGTTTCGTTTTCAATTTCGGGTAAAATAGCCTTGGTGATATCATGAGCGGCCATCTCTGGTTTTAAATCGTAAGTTGCTACGTCTCGGGGCGATGGGCATAGAATGCGACGCTCACCCGCGAATTCTGTTTCACGACCTCCTGAAAAGAAAAAGGTAACATGGGGATACTTTTCTGTTTCAGCAATGCGGATTTGTTTTTTATGGGCACGTTCCAATACTTCACCTAAGGTGTTTTCAAGATGGTGCTCACTAAAAATAACGTCTACATTTTTGTAGGTTTCATCGTATTGTGTTAGTGTGATGTAGCGTAAGTTTAACGGACGCATACCAAATTCTGGATACGCATGTTGGGTAAGCACATCACTAATTTCACGTCCTCGATCTGTTCTGAAGTTGAAGCAGATAACAACATCTCCCTCTTCTATTTTAGCCAATGGTTGTCCTTTGGCATCAACATGAATGATCGGTTGAATGAATTCATCTGTCACACCTTTGTTGTAAGATGTTTGTACCGATTCAATAGGGTGGGTGCTTGGAATACCGATGGCATTGACCATCGCATCGTAAGCGAGTTTTACACGTTCCCATCGTTTATCGCGGTCCATAGCGTAATATCGTCCAATAACTGAAGCTAATTGCCCAGTCGATTGCGCCATATGGTGGGTGAGTTCTTCTAAAAAACCACTACCTGATTTCGGATCGCAATCGCGTCCATCGGTAAAGGCATGTACAAAAACGTTTTCGTGAAGATCGGCTTGTTTTGCAGCGTCCAATAAACCTTTTAAATGGTTGATATGTGAATGGACACCACCATTGGATACAAGGCCAATAAAGTGTACTTTTTTATGGTTATTTTTAGCGTATGCAAAGGCGTTAATTAACACTTTTTCATCGGATAATTTTCCTTCTTCTACGGCTTTATTTATGCGGACTAAATTTTGGTAAACCACGCGACCAGCACCCAGGTTCATATGACCAACTTCTGAATTTCCCATTTGTCCTTCGGGAAGACCAACGGCTAAGCCAGAGGTGTTTAAAGTGGTGTGGGGGTAGTGTTTATAACAACTATCTATAAAGGGTGTATGGGCTTGGGCAATGGCAGAAACAGAATCCTTTGGGCCAATTCCCCATCCATCTAAAATCATTAAAATAACTTTGCTGTTCATGGTTGTGTTTGAATAATAAAGCCCAAAGGTACAAAATCTTTGGGCTTACATTTATGCTTTTTTAATTGGCGACATCGCTGATGAATTTGATACGCATTAGGCGTAGTTCTTCTTCTTCGAAGTCGTCTTTAAATTCTTCTAACAAGGAAGACATGGCGTCGCTATCGGACTCCATTAAGAAGTCGTGAATTTCGCCTTGTTGATCTTCATCTAAAATATCGTCGATGTAGTAATCGATGTTTAACTTGGTTCCCTGGTAGACGATACTTTCCATTTCAGAAAGCAGGTCTTGCATGGATAAGTTTTTAGCAGAAGCAACGTCTTCTAAATTTTGTTTACGATCTGTCGATTGGATGATGTAGACTTTGTGACTCGATTTATCGGCGACCTGTTTAACAACCATATCTTCTGGACGAATAATATCGTTGTCGGCAACGTATTGAGCAATAAAGTTAACAAAATCTTTCCCGAATTTTTGCGCTTTTCCTTCACCCACTCCAAAAACATTGGTTAGTTCTTTAATGGTTGTCGGATACTGCATAGTCATATCTTCTAAACTCGTGTCTTGAAAGATGGCAAAGGGCGGAATGCCATGTTTTTTACCAATTTTCTTTCTTAGCTCTTTCAATTGCTTTAATAAGACGTCATCAAAAACGGCTGCTGCATTGGTGTTTTCGACAACAGGAATGCCTTGCGTTAATAATTTTTTGTAATCAACATCTTCCACAATCTGAAAAGATACCGGATTCTTTAAATAAGCTTTACCAGGAGCAGTTAGTTTTAACACCCCATAGGATTCCACTTCTTTTTCCAAGTAATTACGAACAATGAGTTGGCGAAGAACCGATTTCCAATAGAAATCTTCCTTGTCTTTCCCAATCCCAAAGTACGACTCGTTCTTGACATTGTAGGTTTTGGTGATCGAATTCTCTTTTCCTACTAAAATCATGACCACATCATTCAATTTGAATTTTTGATTGACTTTCGAGATCACTTCTAAAGCGGCTGTTGCGTCTTCTTGGGCTTCGACTAATTTTTTAGGGTGACGCATATTGTCATCCATATCGGCACCAAGACCATTTTTCTCGTCGAACTCTTCCCCGAAATAATGCAATAGGAATTTACGACGAGACATCGATGTTTCGGCATAAGCGACCACTTCGCTGAGTAACTGCATACCCACTTCGCGTTCAGCAACGGGTTTACTCGCTAAGAATTTTTCCAGCTTTTCAATGTCTTTGTAATCGTAAAAAGCAATACAATGCCCTTCGCCACCATCTCGTCCTGCACGCCCTGTTTCTTGGTAATAACTCTCCAATGATTTCGGCATGTCGTAATGAATCACAAAACGAACGTCTGGTTTATCGATTCCCATACCAAAAGCGATGGTTGCAACAACGATACTGGCATCTTCCATCAAGAACATGTCTTGATGTCTGCTGCGCGTTTTTGCATCTAAACCAGCGTGGTATGGAATAGCATTGATGCCGTTCACTTGCAGTAGTTGAGTAAATTCTTCTACTTTTTTACGGCTTAGACAATAGATAACACCCGATTTTCCATCGTTTTGTTTGATGAATCGGACAATCTCTTTGTCTTGGTTGACTTTTGGGCGAATCTCGTAAAATAAATTGTCGCGGTTAAACGAGTCTTTAAATACTTTCGCTTCTTGCATGCCAAGGGTTTTCTGAATGTCTTCTTGAACCTTTGGTGTTGCTGTTGCAGTTAATGCAATGATAGGTGCGTCACCAATTTTATTGATGATGGATTTTAGATTTCGATATTCTGGTCTAAAATCGTGACCCCATTCTGAAATACAGTGGGCCTCATCGATGGCGAAAAAAGAAATCTGAACCGATTTGAAAAAGTTGATGTACTCTTCTTTGGTTAAGGACTCTGGTGCCACATACAATAGTTTGGTAAGACCGCTCTGAATATCATTCATTACATGCCTGGTTTCCGTCTTGTTTAAGGAGGAATTCAGTACATGCGCAATCCCGTCTTCTTCTGAGATGCCGCGTATGGCATCTACTTGATTCTTCATTAGAGCAATTAAAGGGGATACAATAATCGCTACTCCGTCTGACATTAATGCCGGTAACTGATAACATAAAGACTTCCCACCGCCTGTTGGCATTAACACAAATACATCTTCGTTGTTTAATAAACTCGTGATGATTGCATGTTGCTGCCCCTTAAATTGGCTAAAACCAAAATATTTTTTCAGGTTGGATGTTAAGTTTTTTGAAGTGGATTCCATCTACACAAAAGACTAAAATTAATATTATAAATTAAATAGTTCCTATATTTGAATTCTCAAAATACTTCTACTTATATATTCAATTGAATAGAAGTAAAAAAGGAGGTTAAAGGTACGTAGAAAAATAAAATTAGACAATAGTATTTGTTTTGGAAAAAACTCAATTATTAAATAGTGCTCAGAAAGTCTTTCAAGAAGAGATTTTTGAGCTAAAAGCAATCGCCGAACGTTTAAACGATTCCTTTGCAGAAGCCGTTTACGCCATAGCGAACACCTCAGGAAAATTAGTCGTTGTTGGCGTGGGAAAAAGTGCCCATATAGCCAATAAATTAGTCGCAACATTTAATTCTACAGGTACGCCTGCTCAATTTCTTCATGCTACCGAAGCCATTCATGGCGATTTAGGTCTTGTCAGGCCAGCGGATGTTGTTATTTGCATTTCGAAAAGCGGAAATACGCCAGAAATTGCCTATTTAGCGCCATTGTTAAAATCATATTCCACGGTGTTGATTGGTCTAACCGGAAATCTACAGTCGGAATTAGCCAAATGTTCTGATATCGTTTTAGATGTTTCGGTTACCAAAGAAGCTTGCCCAAATAATTTGGCTCCTACTTCTTCAACTACGGCTCAACTAGTGATGGGCGATGCGTTAGCGGTCGCGTTAATGCAGTTTCGTTCGTTTACTGAAAACGATTTTGCGAAGTACCACCCAGGGGGGGCTTTAGGAAAGCGTTTATTGTGGAAAGTGGAGAATATGGTTGATCCTTCGAGAAAGCCTTCAGTTTCTCCTGATTCTACCATTGCTGAGGTAATTAATTCATTAACGTCGGGAAAGCACGGAATTACTGCCGTTCTAGAAAACAACCAAATTGTTGGTGTAATAACCGATGGCGATTTAAGACGTATGCTGCTTAAGTATACTGATTTTCAGCATTTGCAAGCCAAAGACATCGCCACAATGAATCCCAAGACCATTCAAAAAGCGACGTTAGCACGAGAAGCCTTGGCTTTATTGCGTCAGAATAGTATTGGCCAATTGGTTGTCGTCGATGAAGATAATACGTATTATGGCATCGTCGATATTCATTCAATTTTAAACGAAGGCATCGAATAATAAATCTATGGCAAATAATAAAAACAGAGCAGATATGTCTTTCTTAGGGCATGTCGGAGAATTAAGAGGCCATTTAACTCGGTCCATTTTAGCCATTGTATTCACCTCCATTATCGTGGCCTATTTCTGGGAAGAATTGGTCGATTATGTGATCATGGCTCCTTTAAAATCAACCTTCCCAACGTTTGAGTGGTTCAATAGGTTTGGTGAGCTTTCGGGCTATGGTAAAATTTATACCGAGGCCTTTGATATCTCCCAAGATATGACCAACTTAAATCCATCCGGACAAATTACTTCCCAGTTTTTTGCTGTCATCGTTTGCGGAATTATCTTGGCAGTGCCTTATATTATTTATGAATTATGGAAGTTTGTAAAACCAGCTTTAAGAGTGACAGAGCGTAAATATGCTGGAGCAACAATAGCCGCTGTAACCCTATTTTTTGTAACGGGCGTGTTGTTTAGTTACTACCTGCTCCTTCCGTTGTGTACACAGTTCTTGTTTACCTATGATCCTTTTGGCGTTGGAAATACATGGACTTTACCCAGTTATATCGATTTATTCGTACAATTATTACTATCTTTAGGGCTGATGTTCTTAATGCCTGTTTTCGTTTATTTTCTAACGAGTATTGGCTTACTTACACCAAGCTTTTTAAGAACCTATAGAAAGCATGCATTTATTGTTGTTCTTGTAATTGCAGCGGCCATTACACCAAACGATGTATACAGTATGATCTTGGTCACTATACCGCTTTGGTTACTGTATGAATTTAGCGTATTGGTTTCAAATGCAGTTTATAAGAAGCAACTTAAAGCCAGTGGCCAAAGTCTTGTTAAGAAATAAGCTTACTATGCTTGCATAATAAAATTATTTATTTATTTTTACATTAATTAAATTTTAAACACAAAATTATGAAGATATTAGTTTGTATTAGTAGTGTACCAGATACTACAGCAAAAATCAACTTCACAGGCGACGGAAAAGAGTTTGATAAAAACGGTGTTCAGTTCGTTATTAACCCACATGATGAATTTAGTTTAAATAAAGCGGTTGAATTACAAGAAAAAGCAGGAGCAACAGTGACAATCCTTACGGTTGGTGATGCTTCAGTAGATCCTGTTATGCGTAAAGCTTTGGCAATTGGTGCCAACGATGGGATTCGTGTAGATTCGGATGCGAAAGATGATTTATTTGTTGCAAAACAAATTGCAAAAGTAGCGAAAGAAGGTGGTTTCGATCTAGTGTTAACAGGAAAGGAATCGATTGATTATAATGGTGGTGCAGTACCAGGTTTAGTAGCAGGTCTATTGGATTATGGTTTTGTCAATGGATGTATTGGATTAGAGGTGGATGGATCTTCAGCGAAAGCTGTTCGTGAAATCGATGGCGGAAAAGAAACGGTTGAAGTGACTTTACCTGCAATTATAGCTGGTCAAAAAGGCTTAGTTGAAGAAGCAGCTCTTAGAATTCCGAACATGCGTGGTATCATGCAAGCGAGAACAAAGCAAATTGCTGTTGTAGCCGCTGATGGCGCTGCTGATTCTAAAATTTCAGTCGTTGGCTATGAAAAACCGGCCTCTCGTGGTAATGTAACATTAATCGATAAAGATAATGTAGCCGAATTAGTTCGTTTATTACACGAAGAAGCGAAAGTAATCTAATCTATTCACCTTAAAAACTAAGAAAAAATGGCAATTTTTGTTTACGCAGAGTCTTACGACGGAAAATATAAAAAAGCAGGTTTAGAAGCAGTCGCTTACGCGAAAGCAACAGCTGATGTAGCTGGAGATACGGTGACAGCAATCGCTATCAATGTAACAGATGCTTCTGACGAATTATATAAATATGGGGCGTCGAAAGTCGTTAAAATCGACAACGCAACCTTAAAAAACTTTGATGCAAATGTTTTTGCTAAAGCACTTGCTGAAGTAGCTCAAGGCGAGGTTATTGTTTTACCTTCTACCAATGACGCGGCTTCAATAGCGCCTTTATTAGCATTAAAAGCAGACGCTTCTTTGGTAACCAATGTTGAAAAAGCGCCTACAGCACTTGCTCCATTTACGGTTGCACGTAAAGCATTCTCTGGTAAAGGGATTGAAACTGTGGCTGTTCAAGGGAAAGTGGTTGTAACGGTTTTACAAAATGCATTCGGTACAAAAGAGAACGCAGTAACTGGATCAGAAGAAACAGCAACCGTATCTGTTACAGATGCTGATGCGAAAGTAAAAGTGATTTCAGTTGAACATGCTTCATCGGATAAAGTCGATTTAAAAGAAGCTGAAACGGTTGTTTCTGCAGGTCGTGGATTGAAAGGTCCAGAGAACTGGGGAATGATTGAAGAATTAGCCGATCTTTTAGGGGCTGCTACAGCTTCATCGAAACCAGTCGCTGATATCGGGTGGAGACCGCATGCAGAACATGTCGGTCAAACAGGGAAAGCAATTGCACCAAACTTATACATCGCCATTGGGATCTCCGGCGCTATTCAGCATTTAGCTGGTGTTAACGGGTCTAAAACAATTGTGGTGATTAACAGTGATGCTGAGGCACCTTTCTTTAAAGCTGCCGACTACGGAATCGTAGGCGATGCTTTTGAAATCGTACCTAAATTAATTGAAGAAATTAAGAAATTTAAAGGCGTTGCCTAAGGATTTTCCTAAAATATTTTTTAATCCGAATCATTTTTATGGTTCGGATTATTTTTTTATACATTAAATAATTATTAAAATTTCACTAGTTTTTCATAGATTTACCGCCAAATGGATAATTTAATCAAATTAGATATAAAAGGAATTTCCTACAGTCAAACACAGACTGGAGCCTATGCTTTAATTTTAGAAGAAAGCGTAGGTGGAAGGAAGCTACCTATTATTATTGGGAGTTTTGAGGCACAGTCAATTGCCTTAGCCCTTGAAAAAGACATCAATCCGCCTAGACCACTTACCCATGATCTATTTTTATCATTGGGGAGTAAATTCTCTTTTAAAGTAGATTCAGTCTATATCTACAAATTAGAAGATGGCGTATTTTATTCCAACATTATCTTTATTAACGAATCGGGCGAACGTGCCGAAATAGATTCTCGTACGTCCGATGCTATCGCATTGGCTGTTCGGTTTAATGCAGATATCTATGCCTATGAAAAGGTCATCGAAAAAGCAGGTATTTTCCTTGATGTTGTCAACGACGACGAGGACGATCCTTTGGCTCAAACAGTCGATGAACTGGATATGGACATAGAAATGTTTGCTGTTGAAGCCAATGAAGATGATTTTTCTACTTGGTCGAAAGACGAATTAGAGAATGAAATGAAGAAGGCTGTGTTGAATGAAGATTATGAGCTTGCCGCTCGTCTTCGGGATGCCATTGAAAATTTTAAAAATTAATTATCTTCATTATATACAACTATGTCTTTAAAAATTAGACTAACGGCAATGAATTTCATGCAATTTTTTGTGTGGGGTGCTTGGTTAATTACCATTGCCAATTATTGGTTCGGTACAAAACATTGGGAAGGAGCACAGTTCGGAGCGATTTTCGCCACCATGGGTTTTGCCTCTTTGTTCATGCCTACGCTAACAGGAATTATTGCTGACCGATGGATTAATGCCGAACGTCTTTATGCTTTCTTGCATATCTGCTATGCAGCAGTTTTATTCTACCTCCCTCAGGTAGATGACCCCAATACATTTTTTTGGATTATGCTATTGGCAATGTGTTGCTATATGCCCACAATAGCCCTGAATAACTCCATTGCTTACAATGTATTAAATACCAATGGACATGATGTTGTAAAAGATTTCCCGCCTATTCGTGTATGGGGAACGGTTGGTTTTATCGTAGCGATGTGGATTACCAATTTATCCGGTAACAAAGCCACTGAATATCAGTTTTATATCGCTGGTGTCGGGGCAATTGTTCTGGCCATCTATGCGTTAAGCATGCCGCCATGCCCACCACAGAAGAATACACCAGAGAACGCATCCATTATTCAAATTTTAGGTTTAGATGCCTTTAAGTTGTTTGCTAATTATAAAATGGCCTTATTCTTTTTCTTCTCTATGTTTTTGGGTGGTGCTTTGCAATTAACCAATGCATATGGTGATGTTTTCTTAAGTGAATTCAGCCACTATCCGAAGTATTTAGAGTCTTATGTGGTTCGTTATTCAACCATTATTATGTCGATTTCACAAGTGTCTGAAACGCTTTTTATCTTAGCGATTCCTTTCTTTTTGAAACGCTACGGAATTAAAAACGTGATGTTGATCTCCATGTTTGCTTGGGTATTGCGCTTTGGTCTATTGGGATTCTCAAATCCGGCCGAAGGTTTATGGATGATTGTTTTATCATGTGTGGTTTATGGAATGGCGTTCGATTTCTTCAATATTTCAGGTTCACTTTTCGTTGAAACCAATACCGATTCGAAGATGAGATCATCGGCACAAGGACTTTTCATGATGATGACCAATGGTTTTGGAGCCGTTTTTGGAAGTTTAACTTCGGGATGGATGATTGATAAGTATTTCACAGAGCATTACAGTAGTGCAGCAGATTTGGCTGTAAAACTAGATACAACCATCGATAATCCAGCTTTTATTTCGATTTTAAAAGATGCCTTCAATACAACCATTCAACCCGATGGTTTATTAAGCCGAGTGGTTATCATGAAAGATTGGTACCATATCTGGTTAACTTTCGCCATCTATGCACTAGTAATAGCCATTGCTTTTGCCATTATGTTTAAACATAAACACGATCCAAAAGATGTTGAAAACATTCAACACTAAAAAAAGGATTTATATAAAATACAAAAGCAAGGAATTTTCCTTGCTTTTTTTATGGACTTATACTAGTTTTAAGGCTTCGCTTAAGAAAGGAACAATCATGAAAAAACGTCTAATTAAAACAGCTGGTATTTTTGCTATCGCATTCGGAACGTTTTTTTATTTTTTTAATAATAACCCCAGTCAAGAAGGATCTGCTTTTATTCGCTGCCCCTCTAATGCATTATTGGGGGTCAATTGCCCAGGCTGTGGATCACAACGCGCCTTACACCATTTATTTCATTTAGAAATAGAGCAAGCCTTGCAGTACAATGGGCTTTTAATTCTCTTTTTTCCATTGCTCATGTATGTTCTAGCCATTTGGTGCTACAACTTTATTTTTAACCAACATAAAAGCATTCGATTATTGAATAACAACCGAATACTTCTAGGTTTTTTTATCATCATTGTAGTCTACGGAATCCTTAGGAATATTGCTATTTATCCCTTTACTCTTCTAGCTCCTCCTCTTTAATACGCTGGTAGCATACAAAAGAATAGGCTTGTAAGTGAAGTTCATCTTTATAGTGATACTCTCTCGAGACTTCTTCCCAAATCTCCTCGTCTATTTCGGGAAAATAGGTATCGCCTTCAAATTCTTGGTGAACTTCGGTGACCAATAATTCATCGGCAAATTCCATCGCTTGTTTATAGACCTGTCCGCCTCCAATAACAAAAACCGTTTCATCAATTTTCTGGGCTTCTGCCAACCCTTGTGCTAACGAAGATGCTTTTGTAATTTGTTCATCCGTCCAATTTTGGTCTCTACTGATAACAATATTGGTGCGGTTGGGTAGTGGACGACCTAAAGATTCGTACGTTTTACGTCCCATCACTATAGGATGGTGACTCGTAGCTGCTTTAAAATGTTTTAAGTCATTTGGTAAACGCCAAATTAGTTCATTTTTGTTTCCAATGACATTGTTGCTTGCTTTCGCAACGATAATTTTAATCATATGTTCTTAAAATTAGCTAAAAAAAGCTATCCTTTAACAAGGATAGCTGAACAAATATACAAAAAGGAGCTTATTTCATCTTATTCAGTACATCATTTAATTTTTTTAGTTGCTCTTTCATTGACGCTGACCCGTTGTTGAGTGACGCCTCTTTTTTCAACTGAACACCCTTGGTCGCCATTTGCTTAATCGCTTCTGCCGCCATGGGGTTTTGCTCTTTTAAATAGGGATAATACTGTCCATGCATCTTCGTAATTATAGCGGTTGCTTCTGGGGTATCATTTTTCATGATCCATTGAAATGCTTGTTCTGCTAAACGACCTTTCGCTGCATTCTGAAATTTTGTAAACTCATACAAGGCTGCACTTTCGGCGATTAATGATGCCTTATCCAGCTTATTGTCTTTAATCCAGTTGGGTAAAAGGGCAAAGCCTAATTCTGAACTGTTTTTAATCACTTCCGCATCCAATTGGCTAAATTCAGTTAATCGACTAGGGTTTTGGGTAATGATTCCTGTGATTCCTGCACCTTGTACACTATACGATAGACTTTTTGCCGCTTTCTCAAAAAGGGCCGCATCATACTCTTTTGCTTCATTCAAGACGCTTAACGCAACCGATTGAACCTTTGTTTTCGGATCATTTGCAGCAAGATGTTTTACTGCAGCAATTGCTTTTTCTCTAAAAGCGGCCGATTGACTATCGAGTTGGTGCAAAGCAGCGATTCGAATGCCTTCCGCCGGATCTTTCAGCGCTTCAATCAGTAGATCCATCGCTTTCGGATTGGTCGCTTGGGCATTGGCTACCGCATTCACCGCTAACATTCGGGTAATGAAATTTCCAGCGCCCGCTTTGTATTGTGCAATAAACTCTTCGGTCGATTTTTTATCCTCTAAATCGGCTAATAAAATCTGATCGGCATTCGGAATCACGACATCCGGTTTTTTCACAGCATCAAATTCAAGAACCGTTTCCCCTTTTTTACCGACCCATACATTATGGCGAGTTGCTTTTCCGTTAATAACCACATCGACAGCAAAAGGAAATTCAAATAAATTTTTGCTATCCTGACGGACAATAACCTTCACTTTTTTAGCCGACGGATTATAGTCCGAAACAACCGTTAAATTAGGGTGTCCATTCGCAAAATACCATTGATTGAAAAACCAATTCAAGTCACGACCCGAAACCTCTTCTAAGGCTAAGCGTAACTGTACGGCCTCGGCGGTACCGTATTCATGCTTTTTTAAATAGTGATTCAATCCCTTAAAGAAAGCATCATCGCCTAAGAAATTTCTCAACATATGTAAAATCACACCGCCTTTATTGTAAGAAACCCCATCAAACATATCTTCCCGAGTCTGATAATGCACACGCACTAAATTTTTCGTAGGACCATCACCTTGTTTATACCCATCGATTTCGTTAAAACGGTGTTCTTCCGCTTTTTCTTTTCCGTACTTGTGTTCAAACCATAAATACTCCGAGTAATTGGCAAAAGATTCGTTCACCGTTAGGTTTCCCCAGCTTTCAGCCGTTACTAAATCACCAAACCAATGATGAAATAATTCGTGAGCAATCACATATTCAGCCGTGTTTTCATCGATTAACTGTCCCGGTTTTTGTTGCACCCCATCATGAAAAAGCGAAGCGGTCGTATTTTCCATAGCGCCCGAAACATATTCTCGTGCTGTCATTTGCGAATACTTTTCCCAAGGATAAGGGTAATCTAATAAATCCGAGAAAAACTGAATCATTTCAGGTGTATTCCCAAAGATCTGTTTTGCATAATCCTTGTACGCAGGCTCAACATAATACTCTACCGGAATATTTTTCCATTTGTCTTTAACAATCGCATAATCCCCAATTCCGAAAAAGAATAAGTAAGGCGCATGTTTTTGATCAAATTTCCAATAATCAGTTTTCGTTCCGTTCGTATTATTCTTCGACGATTTCAACGAACCGTTCGATAAAGAAACGTATTGAGAAGGATAGGTTAAATAAATCTCCTGAGATGTTTTCTGATTGGTCTCATCAATGGTCGGAAACCAACAAGAAGATGACTGTGTCTCTCCTTGCGTCCAAATTTGCGTTGGGTAATCTTTTCGCGTTCCTTGCGCATTAATAAAATAAACACCCTTAGCATCGTTAATCGCAGCACTTCCTTCTTGCTTTACCTCATTGGGGCGTGCCGTATAATTTACGTAAATGGTGTATTCCTGGTCTTTTTTATACGTTTTATCTAATTCAATGGTTAATGCCTCGTCGTTGTAGCTGTACTTCAATTTCTTCTTGCTGTTTCCTTGCATCAAAGAAACTTCATGAATCAACATGGCCTTGGCATCTAAGGTCAATGTATTCGTCGCATAAAAATGGGGTTTTAAAGTTACCCAAGCCTCCCCTAGAACATGTTCTTTTTGGTAGTCGAACTTTAAATCCAGTTTCGTATGTACCAAAGCGTTAATTCGCTCAGCCTCGCCACGAAAAATGGCCATTTTATCGGCCTGATTTACATCGTAACTAGGCGGTGGAGTCATCACTTGCGCATAGCTAAACCCATGCGATAGAACAAAACATGAGCTTAATAATAAGAGCGTCTTTTTCATCGTATTTATTTTATAATCTTGTTGATTTATCGATTTGTCTCTAGAAGACAAGGGAAGGTAGTCAATTATTTAGGGGTAGAAGCTGTTAAGGATCAGATTAGGGGTATAATTTTTAAAAAAATTAACATTTAAGCGGAATTTTAAAGTATTTGGGCGGCCGCTACGCGCCGGGCTATCCGCACTCGCTTTTCGGTTTCGTTTCACTTCACCAAAAAGCTCAAACAATTGCTACTATCCCTGCCGCAAGCCTTTCTATTCTATGTACCCAAGGGAAATAGAAACGCCTTGAACGCTTGTAGATTTGTTCATCGTGGAATAATAGAACGTCGGCTGTTCATGGCGTCTGAATCTTAAAAACTCACCCACCACCTCAAATCTAAAATCTAATATCCAACATCTCAAATCTCACATCTAATACCTCAGCTCTCACTATACAGCAACTTGCCCTTTAATGTGTGGATGAGCTTGATAATCGATTAATTCGAAATCTTCATAGGTAAAATCGAAGATAGAAGTGACGGCTTTATTTAATTTCATCGTAGGAAGGGGATAGGGGGTACGACTCATCTGAAGTTCCACTTGCTCGTAATGATTTTGGTAAATATGGGCATCCCCAAAGGTGTGTACAAAGTCGCCAACCTCTAACGCGCAAACTTGGGCAACCATCATTAGTAGTAAAGCATAAGAAGCAATATTAAACGGAACGCCTAAGAAAATATCTGCACTGCGTTGGTAGAGTTGTAACGATAATTTCCCATCATTTACATAGAATTGAAAAAAGGCGTGGCAAGGCGCCAAAGCCATCTGATCCAGTTCACCCACATTCCAAGCAGAGACAATAATACGACGAGAATCAGGATTGTGCTTAATTTGGTCAATCGCTTGGCTAATTTGGTCAATTGCTCCACCATTCGGTGTTCCCCAACTACGCCATTGATGCCCATAAACAGGTCCTAAATCACCGTTTTCATCGGCCCATTCATTCCATATTTTTACCCCGTTTTCGGTTAAAAAAGCGGTATTGGTATCCCCTTTTAAGAACCAAAGCAATTCATAGATAATCGATTTTAAATGCAATTTCTTTGTGGTAACTAAAGGAAATCCTTTGGCTAAATCAAATCGCATCTGATGGCCAAAAATACTTTTGGTTCCCGTTCCTGTACGATCTTCCTTAAAAGAACCTTCTTTCATTACTTGTTCACAAAGATTTAAATAGTTTTGCATTTTATTGTACCTTTATTTATTAATTACAGGACCTTTATTCGATCTGTTCGATTGTTCAAAATTAGGTAAACTTTATGAAAATTTCAGCACTACTTACAATATTATTGCTCGGGTTCGCTTTTATGTATCTAAGGAATAAACCCCTAGGACAAAAGTTGTTTGGCCATTTCTATTTTCAAACCCTGTTAGTGGTTCTTATGGTCACCTCTGTTGTTTCAAAATTAATCCATTTTCGACTAACATTACCCAATTTATTGATGTTGGTGATTCTCGTATCACTATTGTATTTGTCCCTACCTGCTTATTTGATTAAACTTAGGCAAAGAATTAGAAAATAAGTCTACAGAATAATTATCTTTGCATTTATGAAAGACGAAGGAGCAGTATTTGGTTTAAGACCCGTAATTGAAGCGATTGAAGCAGGGAAAACCGTAGATAAGTTATTTGTACAGAAAGGTTTGCAAGGTGAAATTTTCTATGAATTAAGAAAATTAATCACTGAACATGAAATACCAGTAAGCTATGTACCACTTGAAAAGTTAAACCGTTTAACCGGTAAAAACCACCAAGGAGTGTATGCTTTTATCTCGCCAATTGAGTTTGATAAAATTGAAAACGTTCTTCCTCAGATTTTTGAACAAGGAAAAACACCTTTTATTTTAATCTTAGATCGCGTAAGTGATGTACGTAATTTTGGTGCTATTGCTCGTACAGCAGAATGTGTTGGTGTCGATGCGATCATTGTTCCATTTAAAGGTTCAGCCTCTATCAATGCCGATGCCATTAAAACATCAACGGGTGCATTGTATAATATTCCCGTGTGTAGAGAAGAGAGTTTACGTAAAACCATCGATTATTTACAAGCCTCAGGAATTGCCATTATGAGTGCTTCAGAAAAAGCGTCTGATTTCTTATACGAAGTTGATTTCGCGGTGCCTTGTGCAATTGTTATGGGGAGTGAAGAAGATGGTGTTTCCGATTCTATTTTGAAAATATCAGATAATATGATTAAATTGCCTATGATTGGTCAAACAGCTTCTTTAAATGTATCAGTTGCCTGTGGTGCTGTTCTTTATGAAGCGGTTCGTCAGCGTATGGCAGCCAAATTATAAGCATTATAAAAACCTAAATTATGACATATTCTACCATTATAGGCCTTTTACTAATCGGTATTAGTTTAGCCATGTATTCGTTTATGGGCTTAGATTATACCCGTTTTATCGCAGATAAAGAATTCGTTATCGGTATTACAGGTGGAGCAGGAGTCGGAATGATCATCGGCGGTTTCTTAGGATGGCTGTTTAAATACAAAGCCATCAACCGTAAAAATGCCCGAATTGTAGAAGAGCAAAAATTGCGCGAAGCGGAAGTAAAAGCTCAATATGCAATCGAGCAAGAAGAACTTGAAAAACAAAAACAAAGAGATAACGAAGGTCTAAATCCGTTGGATTAATTTTTTCGCATTTCTTTAAGAATATAAAACGACTAAGCCATTGTGCTTGGTCGTTTTTTTTGTTGAATTTGTTGATAGAAAAAACAGGGTACTAAAACCAATAAAAACATCGGTTGTATGATGAAGCGACGTACATAAAATAAAATCATTTCATGCGCCTTTGAAAAATCCACCAACAGATAATTCATAATCGGTAATAAGACAAGGAAACCAATAACCAGAACAAGGGCTGTAAATTGCACGTATTTGCGCTTTCCAAATAGGAAAAATACAATGCAAAGGGTTAAAATGGCATTTAAGCTATACCGAAATAGTAAACTCACATTCAAGTCGATTCGATCAATCGTCGGATAACTCCTATCGGCACCCGTCAAATGAAAATAATTTAAAAACGGGTCATAGAATAAAACATCCTCAAACCGACGAACCAAGATTAAGCCTATAACGCATAGCGCCGCTAATGTATAATTAATGATTTTCTGCATGCTCTTTTTTATAAGGGATCACAAAGTATTTAATCCACACCAACCACAACGCAACGATCGTACCATATAAAATTGCCGGAAATAAGTAGTCGTGCCCAATTTTACCATAGTCGGGCATGTATTTAAAGATATAACTCAACAACATAATCCGAGATACATTCATTATAAAAATCAGCACCAACCCCGCGATGATATAACCCAAGGTTTGTTTTATATTGGTGTAAAAGGCGACAATAAAGGCGATAAAGATAATAACAATGGAGATGGCATTACAGCCTTCGTTCACAAATGAAATGTACTCTCCATCGATTAAAATGCGTACAAATTCCTCCCTTGGAACCTCCAACGTGCTGGTGGGTGTTCCTGTTGCATTTAAACCCCATTTGGTCGCTTTTGCAGTGAATTTAGTAAATGGATCTGCTTGCCCAAAAGGGAGATAACGATTCAAATAGATGTAGTACAGCCACGTTAAACCGACATAAGTACCCAGAAAACGCAGTAAAAATAAAACTAAGGGTTTAAATTCTTTCATAGAAATCGATATACAACAAATATAAACTAAATAAAACACTTTTTCTTTTCCTTACTTAATCCTTAAATTTGCTTTCTAATCATAGAATATATGCAAAATTTACATACACGAATTAACGTGATCCTCGAGAGTACAACGCCTATTGATGATCGTTTACAGATGATCTGTCAGCTGTTAAGCGATGAAATCGATTACTACAATTGGGTGGGGTTCTATTTTAAAAACGGAGATCGCAACGAATTAAAGTTAGGGCCTTATGTCGGAGAACCGACAGATCACACCATTATTCCTTACGGTAAAGGAATCTGTGGACAAGTAGCCGAATCCAATGAGGTTTTTGTTGTGCCTGATGTTCATGCACAAGATAATTATTTGGCTTGCTCATTAACCACGAAGTCAGAAATCGTTGTACCCATTTTAAAGGATGGTGAAAATATAGGTCAAATTGATATCGATTCACATGTGATTGATCCTTTCAGCCAAGAAGATGTCGATTTCTTAACCTATGTGTGTGATAAAATTGCTGAAATTATTTAACCATGGAACAGATTTTAGAATATTTCCCCAATTTAACACCCAAGCAAATTGAACAATTTCAGGCGATAGGTGGATTATACAAAGAATGGAACGATAAGATTAATGTAGTTTCTAGAAAAGATATTGACGAACTATACACCAACCATATTTTACATTCTTTAGCCATAGCGAAAGTGATGCCGTTCGCCGATGGTTCTTCTGTACTAGATGTAGGAACTGGAGGTGGACTACCAGGAATTCCTTTAGCTATTCTATTTCCCAATGTTCAGTTTCACTTAGTGGATTCTATTGGCAAAAAGATTAAAGTTGTGGAAGGTGTTGCACAAGGATTGGGATTAACCAATGTAAAAGCGGAGCAAAAAAGAGCCGAAGAGTTACACGAAACCTACGACTTCGTCGTTAGTCGCGCCGTAACAGCCATGCCACGCTTCGCAGAATGGATTAGAGGCAAGTTTAACAAGGCAAACAACAATCCGCTACCCAATGGCTTACTCTACCTTAAAGGCGGTGATTTAACCGAAGAATTAGCCGATTTTCCCAACGCAGTTCTCTATCCAATCGCCGATTTCTTTCGCGATGATTTTTTCGAAACCAAGAAAGTGGTTTATTTAGAAAAGAAAGATATCTAAAATTATCCCATTATAAAATGCAATAGCCTAGTAATTACTAGGCTATTTTTGGTTAATTCCCTAAAACAGGGGTCTTTTTAACCTTCCATTATGATGCGAAAATCGCTTATTTTTACTATATTTGTTTGTTTAAAAAGCTAGAGATAACATTTATGAATAATAACACATATACGGCGGACAACATCCAGGCTCTTGAAGGTATGGAACACGTTCGTCTACGTCCTTCAATGTATATTGGAGACGTTGGATTTAGAGGTTTACATCACTTAGTCTATGAAGTAGTGGATAACTCGATTGACGAAGCGTTAGCTGGATACTGTGATACAATCGATGTAACCATTTTAGAAGGGAACTCTGTACGCGTATCGGATAACGGTCGTGGTATTCCTGTCGATCTTCATAAGAAAGAAGGGAAATCGGCTTTAGAAGTTGTTATGACTAAAATTGGTGCTGGTGGTAAATTCGATAAAGATACCTATAAAGTATCTGGCGGTTTACACGGTGTAGGTGTATCGTGTGTGAACGCGCTATCGAATCACTTATCAGCCGAAATTTTTAAGCATGGTAAATCGTTTATTCAAGAGTATTCGAAAGGAAAACCTTTATACGATGTAAAAGAAACAGGTCTTTCTGAAACAAATGGTACTACGGTGACGTTTACACCCGATGATACGATTTTTCAGGAAACCGTTTTCAATTTTTCGACCTTAGCCAATCGCTTACGCGAATTAGCTTACTTGAACAAAGGAATTACAATTACATTAACCGATGAAAGAGAAATCGATGCCGAAGGCAATGCCAAAGTCGAGGTATTTCATTCAGAAGGTGGTTTAAGAGAGTTTGTTGAGTTTATTGATGGTAGCCGTGAAGCTTTAATGGAAAATGTAATTTTCATGGAAGGTGAACGCGATAACATCCCCGTTGAGGTGGCGATGCGTTATAATACATCGTACAATGAAAACTTACATTCGTATGTAAATAATATCAATACCCATGAAGGGGGGACCCATCTTACAGGGTTTAGACGTGCATTAACCCGTACGTTGAAAAAATATGCAGAAGATAACTTCAACTTAGCTAAAGAGAAAGTTGAAATTGTTGGGGATGACTTCCGTGAAGGATTAACCGCCATTATCTCGGTAAAAGTAATGGAACCTCAGTTTGAGGGGCAAACCAAAACCAAATTAGGAAACTCGGAAGTGAGTAGTGCAGTCGACAAAATTGTTGCTGAAATGCTAACCAACTTCTTGGAAGAGAATCCAAATGAGGCAAAAATTATTGTTGATAAGGTGATCTTAGCAGCGAAAGCACGTCAAGCAGCGAAGAAGGCTCGTGAAATGGTTCAGCGCAAAAACCCAATGGGTGGAAGTGGTTTACCCGGAAAATTAGCCGATTGTTCTTCTCGTAATCCAGAAGAATCTGAATTGTTCTTAGTCGAGGGTGATTCGGCGGGAGGAACGGCCAAACAAGGTCGTGACCGTCATTTTCAAGCCATCTTACCACTGCGTGGTAAAATCTTGAACGTAGAGAAAGCGATGGCTCACCGTGTTTTAGATAATGAAGAAATTAAAAATATTTATACAGCCCTTGGGGTAACAATTGGAACGGAAGAGGATTCGAAAGCCTTGAACATTGCCAAATTAAGATACCATAAGGTGGTGATTATGACCGATGCTGATGTCGACGGTTCTCACATCGCGACATTAATTTTAACTTTCTTTTTCCGTTATATGAAAGAGTTAATTGAAAACGGACATATTTTTATCGCTACCCCACCGCTTTATTTAGTGAAAAAAGGAGCAAAGCAAGAATATGCTTGGAATGATAAAGAACGTGAAGAGTTAACAAAATTATTCTCTGCAGACGGTAAAGGGGTTACCATTCAACGATACAAAGGTCTTGGGGAAATGAATGCTGAGCAATTATGGGATACGACCCTTAATCCTGCTTACCGTACATTGAGAAGAATTACAATCGATAGTGCCACTGAAGCTGATCGTGTATTCTCTATGTTAATGGGCGATGATGTTCCGCCTCGCCGTGAATTCATCGAACAAAATGCGCATTATGCAAAAATTGATGTCTAATTAAGACACTTTTATGATATAAAAATCCGGTTAGTTATAACCGGATTTTTTTTTGAATCGATTTTGATCTTTTAGAGTTTTAAAAAAGAAAGCTTCTGCCTAGTCTTTAAAGAAAAGAAAAAAAAAACATAAAAAAACCCATAAAAAAACCTGCTTGTTAACAAGCAGGTTTTTTTATGGGTGTAATAAATTTAAACGTACATTTTCGCTTTCAATTCATTTACTTTATCGTCTTCTAAGAATTCATCGTACGTCATATAACGATCAATGATTCCGTTAGGAGTTAATTCAATAATACGGTTACAAGTGGTTTCAACTAATTCGTGATCATGAGAGGCCATGATAATTGTGCCTTTAAAGCCTTGTAATGAGTTATTCAATGCGGTAATAGACTCTAAGTCTAAGTGACCTGTTGGCTCGTCTAATAACAAGACATTGGCGCGTAGAAGCATCATGCGAGAAAACATACAACGCATTTTTTCACCCCCTGATAAAACAGATGATTTTTTTAATGCTTCGTCACCAGAGAAAAGCATTTTTCCTAAGAAACCACGCATAAATTCTTCGTGACGCTCTTCGTCGTTCTCTGTGTACTGACGTAACCAATCCACTAAATTGATATCTTCTTTAAAGAAATCGGTATTGTCTAGTGGAAGGTAAGCTTGAGTCGTTGTAATCCCCCAGTTGATTTCTCCTGAATCTGGTTGCGCTTTTCCGGCTAGTACTTCAAAGAATTGAGACACCGCTTTCGAATTGCGAGAGAACACGGCAATTTTATCGCCTTTCTTTAAGTTGATGTGAACGTCTTTAAATAACACTTCACCATCAACCGAAGCTGAAAGGTTGTCGATATCTAAGATTTGATCTCCTGCTTCACGCGATTGTTCCCAGATTAATGCAGGGTAACGACGTGAAGAAGGCTTAATGTCTTCGATATTTAATTTCTCAATCATTTTCTTACGCGCAGTCGCTTGTTTCGCTTTTGCAACGTTCGAAGAGAAACGAGCGATGAAATCTTGTAATTCTTTTTTCTTTTCTTCCGATTTTTTGTTTTGTTGAGCTCTTTGCTTGGCTGCTAATTGAGACGACTGGTACCAGAAGGTATAGTTACCCGAGTACAAGTTCAATTTGCTGAAATCTAAATCACAGATATGCGTACATACCGAGTCTAAGAAGTGACGGTCATGGGAAACAACGATAACGGTGTTTTCGAAGTTCGCTAAGAAATCCTCTAACCAAGAAATTGTATTTACATCCAATTCGTTGGTAGGCTCATCTAAGATTAGCACGTCTGGATTTCCAAATAAAGCTTGTGCAATTAAGATACGAACTTTCGCTTTGTTATCTAAATCGCCCATTAGCGTATAATGAATGTCTGGATCGATTCCTACGTTCGACAAAAGTGTCGAGGCGTCCGATTCTGAATTCCATCCATCCATTTCTTCGTATTGAAGTCCTAGCTCACCAGCTTTAATTCCATCTTCTTCCGAGAAATCTTCTTTAGCATATAAAGCGTCCATACGTTCTTTAATAGCGTATAAAACTTTATTTCCGCGTAAAACCGTATCTAAAACCGTGAATTCGTCATATTTAAAGTGATTCTGTTCTAGAACCGACATGCGTTTTCCTTTTTCTAAAGAAACTTGTCCAGCAGTAGGATCGATCTCTCCAGATAGTATTTTTAGGAAGGTCGATTTACCCGCCCCATTGGCACCGATAATACCGTAGCAATTGCCATTTGTAAATTTTATATTAACTTCGTCAAAAAGAACGCGCTTTCCGAACTGAAGTGATAAATTAGAAACATTTAACATAATTTTTGGTATGATGTTTGTATTAACCTTTCGGCAAAGTTACAAATTAAAATTGGAATAATATCAAGTGCAAAAAGAAGTAACAATTAAGAATAAACGTGCACGGTTTGAATTTGAGTTAATGGACTCTTACGATGCCGGGATCCAATTGTTTGGGACTGAAATAAAGTCAATTAAGATGGGGAAAGCTTCCATAACGGAAAGTTTTTGTCAGTTTAAAGACGGGGAACTTTATATCATTAACATGTTTATTGACGAATATGATTGGGGAACCCACTTTAATCATAAAACACGACGCGACCGAAAGTTATTACTTCATCGCTCGGAATTAAAGAAATTAGAACGTAAAACCAAAGAGTCAGGTCTTACCATTGTAGCAACAACTTTATATGTAAATAAAAAAGGATTGGCTAAATTGCGTATATACTTGGCAAAAGGGAAAAAACTTTTTGATAAAAGAAACACAATAAAAGGAAAAGATTTGAAAAGAGATTTGGAAAGAATTGTAAAGAATTCTTAAATTTGCCTTATAATTGCATAAAATAAATATATTTAAAACGCTAAATATTTGATAATGAAAAAGTTTAATCTATTATTATCTACAGTGATGTTATTCTTAGCGGGTAACTCTTTTGTAGATGCTCAAAATTCAAGGAATCCTTGGGCTATTACAGTAGGTGCACACGCCACAGATCACAAAGCTGTTCGTGGTGCTTTTAACCACTATTTTGATACAGATAACTGGAGCATCGTGCCACCACTTTCTAAGATTTCTGTTATCCGTAACTTAAACCGTTCGTTTGATGTTGATTTAACAGCTTCTGTTGGAGAAATTGATAACAAACGTCTATTAATCGATGATGAATTATTCATCAACGCTGGATTAGGTTTACGTTATAAATTTGCTAACGGATACATGTTAAATGAGAACTCTTGGTTCGATCCTTACTTACGTATCGGTGCAAATTACCATAGATATGATTACGAAGGATTCAACTCTTTAGGAGCTGCTTCTATTCAAGGTACTCATGATAATCCTACAACACACATTTTAGGAAAAGATATCGATGGAGAGAAAAATCATTTCGGTTTAGCCGGTGGTGTTGGTATTAACTTTTGGTTTACGAAAAACTTCGGTTTAAACGTTGCCTCTGATTATAACTGGATCCCTGCTACAAAAACGGATTACTTCGATTTCTTCCAACACTCTGTTGGGGTTACTTTCCGTTTCGGAAACAACGATAGAGATGGAGACGGTATTCCAGATGAAGAAGATGCATGTCCAGACGTTGCCGGTATCGCTACAAACGATCCAGCTACGAACGGGTGTCCTGACGCTGATGGTGATGGTATTCCAGATCATTTAGATGAGTGTCCTAACGAATTTGGACCAAAAGAAAACAATGGTTGTCCTTGGGGTGACGAGGATGGAGACGGTGTCTTAGACAACGTTGACGAATGTCCTACAGTTGCAGGTCCAGCGGAAAACAATGGTTGTCCTTGGCCAGATACTGACGGTGATGGTATCCCTGATAAAGATGACGCATGTCCATTAGTTGCTGGTTTACCAGAATTTAACGGATGTCCTGATACTGACGGTGATGGTATTCCTGATAACTTAGACGAATGTCCTACAGTTAAAGGTCCTAAAGAAAACAATGGTTGTCCTTGGACTGAAATTCATGTAAAACAACGCTTAAGCTCTGTTTTATTCGAATACAACTCTGACAAAATTGTTCCAGAATCTTACAACGATGTTAAAATCGCTGCTGATATCTTAAACTCAGAAGACTTAAAAGACAAAGCATTCTACGTTGATGGTCATACAGATCAAAGAGGTACTCAAGGTTATAACCAACCTTTATCTCTTAAACGTTCAAAAGCTTTAGTGAAAGCCTTATCTGAAAGAGGTGTTGACGCAACTCGTTTAACTCCACGTGGATTAGGTAAATCTCAATTGTTATGTACTGAAAACACAGAAGCTTGTTACCAACAAAACAGACGTGTTGAACTTCTTCCAAGAACGACAACAATCACAGAAACAAAAGTGATCAAAAAAACAACAACTAAGAAGAAAAAATAATTTCTGATTAGTTAAGTTTACACGATACTAAATAAAGGGCCTTCTCAGTAGAGAAGGCCCTTTTGTTTGTATGAAACTCTACAACAACAACAACAACAACAACAACAACAACAACAACAACAACAACAACAACCAAAAAAGGATCTTCGCAAGAAGATCCTTTTTTGGTCAGTAATCGGTTGGTCTTAGACCTTTACTTCTTTCTAAAGATTAACAATAGAATGCAGCTTCCTGTGAAAATAGATAGTATATACCCTAGCCAAGCCAATAAAGGCATATCTAATATCATTGGTTTTACTGTAGCTGTTGCTAACATACTTCCACCAATCCCAAAAGTAAGTGTAAGCACTGCTAGCACAATTTTGTTAATACTATTTTTTATAAGATTTTCAATACGACCAAATTCATCGATCTTCAGATTCATGGCCAACTGATCGTTGTTTATTTTGTCAATTAGTTTAAGCGTATCTTCTGGAATATCATCCACCAAATCACGAATGTCTTTTAAGTTCTCGGCAATTTTCTTTGCAACATTCTTTGGGTATAATTTTTCTTTGGCCAAACGCAAGGCGTAAGGCCGCATCGCTTGTTGAATATTTAAATCGGCATCCAGTTGCTGTCCAATGCCTTCAATTAAAGCAACGCCTCGCATTAAAATATAGACATATTCGGGTAGCAGGATATGGTTTTCGTTCAGAATCCGATTGAACTTCTTAATAATTACCTGTACCTCAATGGTGGCAACTGTCGTATATTCTAAATAATCAAATACATCTTCTATTTGTCTTTCCAGTTGGCGTTCATTACTAATGTAATGCTCCAAAGACATCTTTTTTAGATGACGGACAAGTTTTTTTGCATTTTTTAACCCAAAATTAATCACTACATCTTCTAAAATGGCTTTCTCGGTGGTTGAGAGAATACCCATGGCACCAAAATCAATAAAAACAATCTGCCCATTTTCTTTGATGAAAATATTTCCTGGATGGGGGTCGGCATGAAAAAAACCATCTTCCAATACCTGTTTTAAGTAAACTTCTAGTCCTTGTTGAACAACGGCTTTTGGGTCTAATCCCAATCGCTTTAAAGCGTCTAAGTCGTTAATCTTATCGCCCTGGATAAATTCCATACATAAGACCGAGTTGTTTGAATAATTGGAATAGGTTTTTGGAACATAGACCAATTTACTCTTTCTAAAATTGTAACGAAAGCGCTCAATATTTTGATATTCGTTGGTGAGTGAAAGCTCTTCGAGAATGGCATTTTCAAAACTCTCGGCGATTCGACCAATGAAAAGTTGTTTTAGGGAAGGATATTTTTTTTCTAAAAAAGAAATTAAATCGCGTAATAAAGCCAAGTCAGATTCAATGATCTGATGTATATGGGTTCGCTTTACTTTTAGAATAACTCGTTCACCCGTGGTAAGCGTTGCGTTATAAACCTGCGAAATACTAGCCGCTGCAAAAGGTTCTTTCTCTATAGACGAAAAATGCTCCTGGGGTTCAATGCCAAACTCCAACTTGATCTTTTCATAAATATCCATTTCCTCGGGCGGAACATCATCTTGAAGTTTCTTGAGTTCTTCAATCAATGCTTCGGGAACCAAATCTTTACGATTACTCAACAACTGACCAAACTTAATATAGGTTGGCCCAAGTTCTTCAATTGCTAACCGAATACGTTGATTGAATTGCGGAGTGAATAATTCCTGATCGTTTTCGCCATCGGCCGACGATTTAAACAAATCGAAATTACTTCTAGCAATCAGTTCATCGAATCCATGTTTCGATAAGACATGGACAATTTTCGAAAATCGCTTTATTTTTTTAATGCTATTCATTTACCCAGTTTTATTGGTTTAACAATGTACATAATATATACACAGCATGCAGAAAACACCTTTCTAGATTTAACCGCTCACAATAGGCGGCTGCATCCCTAGCGCATCCCACTTTTATTTGGCGTAAAAACGTTAAGTTGCCGTGTTTCGCATGCACTATCTAGTGCTCCTTGCAAAACACGCGCCTTTAGTTGATTCAGTATCTTGAAACTATAAAATAAAAATGATGGTATTTTATATAAAAATTGTATATTTGCCAACGCTAAAATGTACAACGGAATAGGCACGAATACATAACGTTAAACATCTTTCAGTCATTTATTTACATTTTAAAATTCCGAATAAACGTGATTGAAATACAAATTTTATACTATGTCAGAACAGACAAAACAAGAAGAAATTCAAGAACAAATTCTTGAAACTCCACAAGTAGATGCTTCATTAAACTCAAACGTTGCGCCAGACGCTTTCGATTGGGAATCTTTTGAATCAGGATTAAACGAAGACGATCGTAAAGAAAAAGCTCAATTAGAAGCTATGTATGACGATACTTTAGAAGACTTACATGAAAATGAAGTGTTCAAAGGAACAGTTGTACGTTTAACGGATAAAGAGGTTATTGTTGATATCAACTTTAAATCTGAAGGAGTTATTTCTTTAAATGAATTCCGTTACAACCAAAGTTTAGCTGAAGGAGACGAAGTTGAAGTAATGGTTGACCAACGTGAAGACAAAAACGGACAATTAGTATTATCACACAGAAAAGCACGTACATTAAACGCGTGGGATGCTGTGAATAAAGCACACGATACACAAGAAATCGTTAATGGTTACATTAAAGCAAGAACGAAAGGTGGTATGATTGTAGACGTTTTTGGAATTGAAGCGTTCTTACCAGGTTCTCAAATTGATGTTAAACCAATTCGTGATTACGAACAATATGTTGGAAAAACAATGGAATTCAAAGTGGTTAAAATTAACCCAGAATTTAAAAACGTTGTCGTTTCTCACAAAGCGTTAATCGAAGCCGATATCGAAGTTCAGAAAAAAGAAATCGTTGCTCAATTAGAAAAAGGTCAAGTATTAGAAGGGGAAGTTAAAAACATTACTTCTTACGGTGTATTCGTTGATTTAGGAGGTGTTGATGGATTAATCCATATTACTGACTTATCTTGGTCAAGAATTAACCACCCATCTGAGATCTTAGAAGATGGTCAAAAAATTAACGTTGTTATCTTAGATTTCGACGAAGATAAATCAAGAATCCAATTAGGTATCAAGCAATTAGAAGCTCATCCATGGGATGCTTTAAACGCTGAACTTAATGTTGGTGATACGGTTAAAGGTAAAGTTGTTGTTTTAGCTGACTACGGTGCATTCGTTGAAGTTGCTCCAGGTGTAGAAGGTTTAATCCACGTATCTGAAATGTCATGGTCTACACACTTACGTTCTGCACAAGATTTCGTAAAAGTAGGAGATGAAGTTGAAGCAGTTGTTTTAACGTTAGATCGCGATGACCGTAAAATGTCATTAGGTATCAAACAATTAACGCCTGATCCTTGGACTGATATTACAACGAAATACCCTGTTGCTTCTCAACACAAAGGGAAAGTTCGTAACTTTACAAACTTCGGTGTATTCGTAGAATTAGAAGAAGGAGTTGATGGATTAATCTACATCTCTGACTTATCTTGGACAAAGAAAATCAAACACCCATCAGAATTCTGTGCAGTGGATGATATCTTAGATGTTGTTGTTTTAGAATTAGACGTAGACGCTCGTCGTTTATCTTTAGGTCACAAACAATTATCTGAAAATCCTTGGGATCAATACGAAGGAAAATACGCAGTAGGTTCAGTTCACGCTGGAACAGCTGTTGATGTTTTCGATAAAGGAGCTACAATCCAATTTGAAGATGCTGATGTTGAAGCTTTCGCTCCAGCTCGTACTTTAGAGAAAGAAGATGGTTCTCGTATCAAAAAAGGTGATTCAACTGAATTTAAAGTGATTGAATTCAACAAAGAATTCCGTCGTGTAGTTGTTTCTCATACAGCTATTTTCCGTGAGGAAGAAGCTAAACAAGCTGAAAAAGCAATGGATAATAACAACAAAGTAGAAACTTCTACTTTAGGTGATATCGATGGTTTAGCAGCATTGAAAAAGAAAATGGAAGAAGGTGAAGGTAAATAATCCTCACTAACCGATAATATCTTAATCCCACTCAGCAATGAGTGGGATTTTTTATGCTTAAAATCTACGATAGGCCGAAGTGATAACTTCATCTTCTAAGTATCCCTGCGCTTTGCGCCAGGGATTGGAACGATATCCTTTGCCACCCGCTGTGTTTACAATAAACCGAAAATTTCTCGTGGCAAAGATTTAGTGGAAAGCCCGACCTGAAAGGGGCGCCCAAAATAAAAACCGCTTTGCATTGCTGAAACAAGAAGAAGATAGTTCACTGATTAAAATCAGCTCGTGAATTATATGCATTTTATAATAACATATATGAATTTTATTCAAAATTCCTTACCTTTGCAGCCGAAATGGATAAAATAGAGTATAATTTAGACGCTACAGACCTAACAATCATGCGATTAATGCAGGACAATGCCCGTATTAACAATGCGGATATTGCAAGAGAATTAGGAATGGCTCCTTCAGGGATCTTGGAACGCGTAAAGAAGCTGGAGCAAAAGAAGATTATTGTCGCTTATCATGCGAAGATTAATCCAATTGCCGTAGGGCAAAAGTTATTGTCTTTTATTTTTATTAAGACAACCGATATTATTGGCGATGAAAGCATCGGTCGTTTATTAGCCGAAATACCTGAAGTGCTTGAAGTGCACGATATCGCTGGTGATGATGGCTATTTAGTGAAGGTACGTACATCAGATTCGGAAGGATTGGTGGAATTAATGCGAAGCTCATTGAGTAAGATCGATGGAATTATCTCTACCCGAACAACAATTGTTTTACAGACAGTTAAGGAGGAAGCAACGATTGTGATTCCGACTGTTTAAATTTTTGAATGAATATGAAAGCAAATCAACCGAATACTTGGTTAATCATTATGGCTTATTTTGTAGTCTATGTGGTTTGGGGTTCTACCTTCTTTTTTATAGATCGTGCCCTTAATGGTTTTTCTCCCTTTATTTTAGGGTCTTTTCGTTTTTTAGCAGCGAGTATTATTTTAATGACTTACTGTAAAATGAGAGGGTATAAGTTGTGGAATAAAAAGATTGTGAAACAGTCTGCCTTTATTGGTTTTCTACTGCTCTTTATTGATATGGCAGGTATTATTTGGGTTGAACAATTTATTTCGAGTGGTATTGTAGCCATTATGTCGGCAGCTGCCGCTATTTGGTTTGTGCTGTTGGATAAGCCTAAATGGAAGCAGAACTTTTCTAGCGTGTCTACCATGCTCGGTGTGTTCTTTGGTTTTGTGGGCGTTATTTTGTTGTTTGCCGAACAAATTACCATTAGTGAAGATGCGTCGCAACGTTCGATGAATATGTTTGGAATGGTGATCTTAATTATTGGATCGATTGCCTGGACTATTGGGTCTTTGTATTCGAAATACATTGTTGGTGAAGATAAAAAGGCCGATGAGAAAGAGAAGGAAGCCGATTTACACATTATGGTAAAAACGTCTTGGCAAATGATAACCGCAGGTGTTTTGTTTAATACAGTGGCTTTGTTGAATGGGGAATATGCTCATTTTGATGTACAAACAGTATCTACACAAGATTGGTTGTCTTTAATTTACTTAATTACTTTTGGCTCGATTTTGGCTTTTAGTTCGTATGTGTGGTTGTTGCAGGTTCGTCCGGCAACAGAAGTGTCGACTTATGCATATGTGAATCCTATTGTTGCTGTAGCGCTGAGCTATTTCTTCTCGGATGATGTGGTAACCAAATTACAGATAGGTGGCCTTTTGGTGATTCTATTTAGCGTTTTGTTAATGAATTGGAACTTGTACAAAAATTCTAAATTTATACAGCGCTTACGATTTATGAAAACGATTAAACCTTTAAATAATGCGCAATAAGCGCATATTGAATACTAATTTTTTTAATGTGCATAAAAAATCCGCTTTATATGATAAAGCGGATTTTTGTGTTTATAATGATGTTTGTAATTTACAAAGCAGTATACCCCACGATTTCTAAACCGTATTGGGTCTTGTGTGGTTGCTGGCCTTCTGGGTGACGCGTGATTAGATTCATTTTATGAATACCCAAGTCTTTGATGATTTGAGATCCAATGCCATGGTCTTTTTCGTCGGCTGGTAAAATACCTGAATCCAAGGTTCCTTGTGAGTAACGTTTGAATACATCTAATTTTTGTTGAACCAACTCTGTGTTCTGTGTGTTGTTAATAAAGATAATAACGCCTTTTCCGGCTTGATCTATAATCGAAGTGGTCTTGTCTAATAAAGGAGTTTCACCGTTCTCTAAAGCGCTAAAAACGTCGTAATAGCTGTTGGTCGATTTAACGCGTACAGGTACTTCTTCTTCTGCTGACCACGTTCCTTTTTTTAAGGCAAAGTGCACTTGATCGTTAGTGATTTGTTGGTAGGCGATAAGTTCATATTCGCCGAATTTTGTTTTGGCTGTAAATTCGTCCATGCGTTTAATCAATGATTCGTTTTGTAAACGGTAAGCGATTAAACTTTCTATAGAAATAATTTTTAAGTCGAAACGTTGAGCAACTTCTAATAATTCTGGTAGACGAGCCATTTCGCCGTCTTCTTTTAAAATTTCGACTAAAACTCCGGCGGGTTTAAAACCTGCTAAGCGAGCCAAATCGACTGTTGCTTCTGTATGACCTGTACGCTCCAATACACCACCATCTTTGGCGATTAAAGGAAATATATGGCCTGGGCGTCCTAGTTCTTCAGGGTGAATGTTCGGGTCAACTAAAGCCTTAATCGTCTTTGAACGATCGGATGCTGAAATTCCTGTTGTACATCCGTAGCCTTGAAGATCGACTGATACGGTGAAATTGGTTTCGTAAACAGCCGTGTTGTGACCAACCATTAAGTCTAAACCTAATTCTTGACAACGTTGTTTGGTCAGCGGTGCACATACCAAACCACGTCCATGGGTTACCATAAAGTTGATCATTTCTGGTGTAGCATGTTCCGTTACACAGACAAAATCACCTTCGTTTTCTCTATCTTCATCATCTACTACTATGATGCATTTTCCTTGCTTTAAGTCTTCTAAAGCTTCTTCAATTGTATTCAATTGAGATACTTTTCTTTCCATTTTTGCTATAGTTTATTGGTAGCGCGAGTGTTCCGAGCTGTGATTTGTTTTTCTGAATCGATTGAAAAATTTAATAATCGGATCAATGTAATTGCCTGCAGTAAATAGACTAGAGTCTTTGTTCGCTTTATAGGTTAAAATCAATGCCAAAGGAATAGCTATGAAATTAGCACCCCAAGCGGCAAGAAAAGCGCTTATTTGACCATTCTTAGCCATGTTTTCACCCGCAAAATTGATGATGAAATATACGACGAAAATTACAATTGATATAATAACTGGCATTCCGATTCCTCCTTTCTTAACAATGGCTCCCAAGGGGGCACCAATTAAAAAGAAGGCTATACAGGTTACGGCATAGGATAAATTACGGTAATAATGCAAGTTGATTTTCGAGTTTAGTTTTTCGCGGGCAATAATTTCGGGCTCGTAAAAGCCTAAATTTTCTTTGTCTCTTTGTACAAGCTGAATGGCTTGTAATATAATTTGATCTTTTTCTTCAGGACTAAATTCATCCCAAGTAACAGTGGGTTTTTTAACCGTTTCTGTCGAATCTATTTTAGCAAAAGAGGTATTGTAATAAAATGCCTGATTGTAATTGTTGATTTGTACATCGCCGTAGTATTTACGCTGTTCGATGGTTAAAGAATCGATTAAATTTTTTAAGTCACCACCGTTAAGGAATTTGTAATGTGAACCAACATCCTGTTCGTCGGGTGCTTTTTCCAGTAAACTTGAGATATCGATATAATAGTTCATCGTATCAAACTTGACAGTCTGATTGGTTTGGGTTAATCGTTGTTCGATGTTCTTTCCTTGAATGTTATCTGTGTAAGCAATGCCATCGTAAAGTTCCATTTTCAGAAAACGGTTGTCTTTTTTATCCGGTGCCAAATTTCCGCTTTTTGAAAGTATGGTCATCGTATTTTCACCGAACGCACTATTTTGATGAACAAATACATCTTCTAATATTTCGCTATTTTTTCCCGATACTTTATTGATCTTTAGCTGATAGCCTGGAATAGATTCAATAAAAATACCTTCCTTAATTTGCATCGTGGGCTTAGCCTGTATAATACTATACATCATTGTGCGCACTTTTCGTTGCGAAAAAGGCATCGTTCGTTCTCCAAAAAAATAAAGACCAACCGACATAAATGATACAACAATAAATAAAGGTAATAGAATACGATTTAAGGAAATACCAGAAGCTTTCATCGCTGCTAATTCATAGCGTTCACCAAACCCTCCAAAGGTCATAATTGCACCTAGTAGAACAGTCAACGGAAGCACTAATTGAATGACGTTAATTCCTCCCCAAAATAATAACTCGGCTATGACATACCATTCTAGGCCTTTGCCAACAAATCGTTCCATTTGCTGCCAAGCAAATTGAACGATGAAAATAAAGAATAGTACACTAAAAATGAATATAAAAGGCCCTAAAAAGGATTTAATTATATACCAGTCGAGTTTTTTTAACATTGATTATAATTGAGTAATCACATAGCCTTTCGGCTTATATTTATTAGCGTCAAAGTTAAAGTAACTTTTGTGAATAATTAAATTTTCTAAGTATTCTTTTACCGTGATTGTTGTTGTTGCGCCATCCTTATTAATCTCTTGGTATTGATAGATTTGGTTATCCGATGTATTTACACCTAGTAAACAATATTTTAAATGACTATTGCTTTGTTTTGGGGTTAGTTTTATAAATTGAACAGTTGCTCCACCAATGGTTTGTTTTTTATCCAATGCATATTGATAATCTGTTTTATATGTCGATAAAATTTTGGTTGGTGTCAAAAAATCCTCTGTATTTGATGCATCTGATATCGTAATTTCTTTATCGTCTTTTGCAATGGTTATTAAGCGTTTACCATCGTAAATCTGATTGATTTTATCAATGTTCAGGTTGTATTTATTCTTCAAAGAGAATAATTCACCAGCCTGTTTTTGTGCTTTACCTTGATTTGAGTGGGTAAAATCAAATTTAATGTAATACGAAGTGGCACCCGTGTATTTTACTTCCACTCTATCTAACCACTCTTTAGCAGTCTGCGCTTGTATACTTCCTATTCCTACCAATAGAAATACAAAAGAATAAATAACTTTTTTCATAAAATTTGACAATTTTGTTAATCGATATTACGCAATAATTGTTCCAAACTAACCTCGTCTTGAATTAGTACCTGACGAGCTTTGCTACCTTCAAAGGGTCCTACAATTCCAGCGGACTCTAATTGATCGATTAATCGACCTGCACGATTATAGCCCAATTTTAACTTTCGTTGTAATAGAGAGGCCGATCCTTGTTGAGCCAATACAATAATACGGGCTGCATCGTCGAATAAGACATCGCGGTCAGATAAATCAACACCTCCTGCTGAGTTACTTTCTTCACCCACATATTCAGGTAAGTGCATGGCATCTGGATATCCGCGTTGTTCACCAATGAATTCCGTAATCTGATCAACTTCTGGAGTATCTACAAACGCACATTGCAAGCGGACTAATTCATTTCCTGTTGTAAAAAGCATATCGCCTTTACCAATTAATTGATCTGCGCCTGCTGAATCTAAAATGGTGCGCGAATCAATTTTCGATGTTACACGGAAGGCGACTCTTCCTGGAAAGTTGGCCTTGATGGTTCCTGTGATTACATTCACCGATGGACGCTGTGTCGCAATAATTAAGTGAATACCTACGGCTCGCGCTAATTGAGCAAGACGTGCTATGGGTAATTCGACTTCTTTCCCTGCAGTCATAATTAAGTCGGCAAATTCATCAACGATTAACACGATATAAGGAAGATAGCGGTGCCCATTTTCAGGATTTAATTTACGTTGTTTAAATTTGACGTTGTATTCTTTTAGATTACGAACAAAAGCATTCTTCAATAATTCATAGCGATCATCCATCTCAATACAAAGTGAATTTAAAGTATTAATGACCTTGGTATTGTCAGTAATAATGGCTTCGTCTGAATCGGGTAGCTTCGCCAAATAATGACGCTCTATTTTCGAGTATAGGGTTAATTCTACTTTCTTCGGATCTACCAATACAAATTTTAATTCAGAAGGATGCTTCTTATAAATTAAAGAAGCAATAATGGCATTTAATCCAACCGACTTTCCTTGTCCAGTTGCTCCAGCCATTAATAAATGGGGCATCTTCGCTAAATCGGCAATGAACGTTTCATTCGATATGGTTTTTCCAAACGCAATAGGTAAATCCATATCGGTGTTTTGGAATTTTTGAGAGGCAATCACCGAATGCATAGAGACCATTGAAGGGTTACTATTCGGTACTTCAATACCAATGGTTCCACGTCCAGGAATTGGAGCTATAATCCGAATTCCTAAAGCGCTTAGACTTAAGGCGATATCGTCTTCCAAGTTTTTGATTTTGGAAATTCGTACACCAGCTTCGGGGACAATCTCATATAAAGTAACTGTTGGACCGATCGTGGCCTTGATTTGAGAAATCTTGATCCCATAGTTTCCTAGGGTATCAATAATTCGGTTTTTGTTAAGTTCTAATTCTTTCTGATCAATCAGCGTATTGTTATTGCCTTCGTATTTTTTTAACAGCGAAAGGGGTGGGAATTGAAAATCAGGTAAATCTAAACGAGGATTGTATTCGCCTTGTTGATCAACTAATTTCGCCGCTATTTTTTCAACAGTTTCCTCTTCGGCAACCGCTTCAATTTTTAATTCAAGACCCTCCGCTTGTTTCGCCGTCTCTTGAATGGGCTCTTCGATGATCTCTTCAACAGCAGTAGTTATATTCAACGGAATGCGGTTTTCTTCTTCCTGTTGGACGTCTTCAAACGCACTATTAGGCTCTATAAAAGGTGTTAATTCAATCGGAGAAAGTTCGTCTTTTTTTAGTAAGGCTTCATTTTCATATTTCTCAATTAAATCTTTTTCATTCAATAAATCACTTTCTTTTTTTCGTTGAATTTCTTCATTAAAGGTCGATATCTCTTCTTGTTGTCGTTTAATTAACGCTTCTTTCTCGCGCTCTATTCGATTTAATTCATCTTGTTTTTGTTGTTGTTGTTTCTTTTCTGCTAAGCGGTCAAAATACTGTTTAAGTCGATCAAAAGTTAAATTAAATTGAACGACTGCGTAAATCATTAAACTAATAACCAACAATAAAATAACACCTGCTTTTCCTATGAAACTATTTAAAAAGGCGTTACACTCGAATCCCATGACTCCACTGAGTAACTGAAATTCAGAATATATACAGCCTAAGAAAATAGGCAGCCAAATTAAAAAGAAGATGCTTTGATATAAAGTTGTAAACGGTTTGATTTTACGCCAATTCGTCGCCACTTTGGTCCCTAATAAAATAAAGAAAATAGGAATAAAGAAAGCCGAAATCCCAATTCCCTGTAAAATGAAAACCTCGCCTAGTAAAGCACCTAATTTTCCAAAGACATTATTGGCCTCACTCGATTTATCTAATAAAGATGATAATTCACTTTGATCCATAACCCCATTAAAAAAATAGGAAATAAATGAGGTTAATAGCACTAAACCTATCGCTAACAATAAGATGCCTACAATAGTTTTAATTATCTTTTTTCGGGGTGTTTTTGGTGTTTCTTGAGTGTTTTTTATGGTCATGCTGGCTTTTTATAGATTCGCAAAAATACTAAATCTTTAACCACTTTTTGTTTCAAAACAGTTTAAAGTTTAGAATATAAAATTATATCTTTTCTACGACAATTAAAACTATTATATTTGCCTTTAGTATGGAAAATTTTGTTGTTTCAGCCCGTAAATACCGTCCGCTAAATTTTAATGATGTCGTTGGACAAGCTGCAATAACTGCTACTTTAGAGCAGGCTATTGTAACGAATCAACTACCGCAAGCGCTACTTTTTTGTGGGCCTAGAGGGGTAGGGAAGACTACTTGTGCAAGAATTCTTGCTCGAAAGATCAATGAAGAAAATGGTGTTGAAGGCGATCAGGATTTTGCATTTAATATTTTTGAACTCGATGCGGCATCGAATAATTCTGTCGATGATATCCGAAGTTTAATCGACCAAGTTCGTATTGTGCCTCAAGTGGGAAAATACCGAGTCTATATTATTGACGAGGTGCATATGTTGTCAACACAAGCTTTTAATGCTTTTCTTAAAACATTGGAAGAACCACCAGCACACGCCATATTTATACTTGCTACAACTGAGAAACATAAAATTATCCCAACCATTTTATCGCGTTGTCAAATCTATGACTTTAAACGAATTGGGGTAGAGGATATCAAAAGACATCTAAAACATGTCGCTGATAAAGAAAACGTCGCCTATGAAGATGATGCACTTCATTTAATCGCTCAAAAAGCAGATGGTGCCTTACGCGATTCATTGTCGATGTTCGATCGCATGGTTACTTTTACGCAGCGTAATTTAACTGTTTCAGCTGTGACCGAGAATTTAAATATTCTCGATTATGACTATTACTTCAAAATGACGGATGCCTTTTTAGCAAATGATATTCCTTCAGCATTAATTCATTTCGATGAAATTTTAAAGAAAGGATTCGATGGTCATTTATTTATTAATGGTTTAGGAGCTCATTTTAGAGATTTATTAATGGCTAAAACAGCGAATACTATTCATCTTTTAGAAGTAGGTGAACAAACCAAAGCGAAATACCTAGCTCACGCACAGAAGTGCTCGAGTCTTTTCTTATTTCAAGCCATCGATGTTTGTAATCAAACCGATATGCAATATAAGGCTAGTAAAAATCAGCGACTAACCGTTGAAATTTGTCTTATGCAATTGGCTTCTCTAACATCGAACGACGACGCTTTTAAAAAAAAAAGTATAGAATAATCCCCCCACCTTTTTATGTAAAAGTGGATCAACAGCAATCTGTGAAAAACAGTGGTGATCAATCCGTTGCATTAAAAACGTTCATACCATCGCCTCATCCTGTTGTTAATGCAACAGCGATTGTCGAAGAAACAGCGATCAATAAGCGGGCAGCTAAACCGCTTCGAAAAACTGGAAATTCTTCGTTTAGCATTAAAAAAAGAGTCGAGGAAGAAAAATCAGCCGACGATTTGCCCGATGAAGAAATCCTTCGTACCGATTTACCGAGGGAAGACTTTACGCAAAACCAAGTAACCGATTTTTGGAATAAATTCTTGGAGAAATTAAAAGTTGAACATAATATACCAGCACACAACGCTTTAGCCAGTACCGAGATTCTCGTTAATAATCATGAAATCGTGTTCGAGTTTGTTTCACAATCCTCTGAAAGTGAGTTCGATCTTTATAAAAACAGAATTCGAAATGGCTTAAGAAATCACCTCAATAACCACTATTTTACCATTCGTATTCAACTTTCTGAAAAGGAAGTTCAAAACCATATTTTATCGAATAAAGAGAAATTTGATCGATTACTTGAAAAAAATCCAACTTTATTGCGATTAAAAGAAGAATTTGGCCTAGATTTATTCGATTAAATCCAAGTTATTTTATTAAACTTGCATATTAAATTATTTACATAATGAAAAAAGTTCTTTTAGGGATTTTTGTTGTCGCGTCGATTGTATCGTGTAACAAAGGAAAATCTGTTGATAAATTAGATAACGATGACCAGAAAGCGTCGTATGCATTTGGTGTCGGTCTAGGAGAGAGCATTCAGAATATGAGTGGTCGTCTTGTAGAATCTGATAGTCTAGACTATGCACAATTAGAAAAAGGAATCCACGATTACTTAAAAGGAGGAAAAGACCGTGAGTCGTACGCCATTGGTCATCAAGTTGGTCAGCAAATTGAGAGTGTTATCGCTCAGCAACAGTTAGATCAAATGGATAAAGACGTTATCGTTCAAGGAATTATGGATGTGGTTCGTCACAAAAAATTATTAATTACCCAAGATGCAGGGATGGGATTCTTAGATACTTATGCACGTAACCACCAAGAAGGTTTAGTGAAAAAGAATGCTGAGCAATCTAAAAAATTAGTAGAAGACAAGAAAAAAGTAAAAGGTGCTAAAGCAACTGCCTCTGGGATTGTTTACGAAGTTGTTAAAGAGGGTAAAGCTGGTGCTAAACCAAATTTAAACAGCATTGTTAAAGTCAAATACACTGGTAAATTATTAGCTACAGGTAAAGTTTTTGATAGTACAGACAAAAATAACAAAGGTGAAGCGGTTGAATTTCCATTGAACCAAGTTATTGCTGGTTGGTCGGAAGGTTTACAATTAATGACTCCAGGTTCTGTTTACAAATTCTATATCCCAGCTGAATTGGCTTATGGAGAAAATGGTGCTCCAGGTGGACAAATTGGTCCTAACCAGGCTCTTGAATTCGAAGTAGAATTAATCGAATTTAAAGAAGGTACTGCTGAAGCTGCTGCTCCTCAAGGTGGTGCTCCCGAAGGAATGACTGAAGCGCAATTACAAGAATTGAAAAAACAATTTGAAGCTCAAGCTCAACAAGCTAAATAAGTTTTAATAGTTTAACATACAAAGGCGGTTTCGAATGAAACCGCCTTTTTTATTTTCTATAGCTGATAGGCCGTTTTGGGATAAAGTAATTTAAAGCCATTATAAACCGCCTGGTGTATTACTGTTGAATGAATCTCATCGGGTAGATAATCATAAACGACCTTCATGTCTTGACCGCCATGCTTTTTAAGTATACGGTGTAAGCGAACAGCGTCATTGTACATAATCTTATCCTCTGCTTTTGCACTCGCTCCAATGTAAACATTAATCGCTTTATTCGTTCGTCCGTTCAATTTAGTAGCCGCATCCGTTAATAAAGAACCATTGTTCCACCATAAGCTAGGGCTTATAATGAGATAATTATCAAATAAGTCACTGTGCTTAAGTAAGATTTCAGTAGCTAATAAGCCTGCAAATGATTCGCCAATAACTGTTTCATTATTCCCTGTATTGTAACTAGATTCAATATGAGGTTGTAGTTCTTTCTCTAAGAAACTTATATAAGCGGAAGACCCACCATATGACAGAAAATATTGTTCGTCAAAATTCATCCGTTTAAGAAAATCCAAATTTTCTACAGCAAACGAAAAATCACGTTTTCGATCGGTATTTTCTATACCAACCACTATTGACTCTGGGAATCGGTTAATCCAAGGTTGTGTGTTGTAACGAACAATTCCAGCTATATGCATAAAATCTTCCTTCATTCCTCCATCTAAGATATAAATTACAGGATATCCATCTCTTTTTTTCTCATCATAATCATCAGGTAACTGAATATTAATGGTTCGCTTCTCATTTAAAACTGTTGAAAATATCGATTCACTGTGTCCAATAACCAATGAACCAGTCTTCTCAATAGCCAATGGTCCCTTAGATTGTGCATTGCCTACAGAAATCATTAAACTTGCAATAGCAATCGTATATATTTTTCTCATCAATAACATTGTTTTTATTTCGTGAAAGATATTAATTAATACTAAAAGAGCCCTTCTACAAGTCTTATATAAAAGTGAATATTTTTACTTATTTGAGAAAGTTACTTTATTTTCCATTGATTATTTAATCCTTTTATAAGCAAGCTACAAGGATGTTTGCAAATGATTATTTAGGTTTATTGAATTGATATACAACGATATGGGTGTTTTTTCTATCGATAGAATGATTATATTTAAGTTATAAAAAACATTAATTTAATCTACTATCCATGATTTTACAGTTTAAAATTCAAATTAAACGCATAACCAAACCGCCTGTTTGGAGAAGAATTACTGTTCCTGCACATTTTTCATTTCTTCGACTTCATGATGTTATTCAAATGGCTTTCGGGTGGTCATCAACTCATCTATTTGAGTTTTCAGATAAAGAGTTCATGAATGGAATCAGCATCTCAATTCCTTTTGATAATGAGCAATCCAAAGAAGATTTTTACAACGCTTCAAAGCTGAAAATAAAAGATATTTTCTCGGAAGTCGGTCAGCGATTTATTTACACCTACGATTTTGGTGATGATTGGGTGCACGATATATTTTTAGAGGATATTATTATGAATAAAGATAAAAAAGCAAGATGTCTTGGTGGTCGTGGAGCTTGTCCACCAGAAGATTGTGGAGGGGTATGGGGGTACGAGCGCATAAAAGGGGTACTTCGCATGGCACCTACGAGTGAAGAAGCTGTTGAGTACAGACAATGGTTAAATTTAAGCCCCTATAAAGAGTGGGATGCAAAATATTTTAATTTAGAAGCAGCCGATAAAGCTGTTCAAAGTTGTTAATAAATTATAAAAATAAACGATGAAAAATAGAAATAAACTATTCTTGTTTTTGGCCATTTCGGGTCTCTCGATTATATCAATGGCCTTAATCGACAAACAGCAGAAAGAACGTCAGCCAATTTCTACAACTATGAATGGATTTGCCGTCTTAGAGTTTTTTGTGTCAGAAGGGTGTGGGAAATGTCCCGCAGCTGGTGAAGTCATGGAGAGAATTGTGGAGAATAATACCAATGATCAACTCTATGTCTTAGGTTATCACATCGACTATTGGGATTTAAGGGGTTGGAAAGATCAATTCGCAGATCCTGTATTCTCCGCCCGTCAACATCACTATGCAAAATGGTTAAATAACTATGTTTATACACCACAGGTGGTTATTAATGGAAAAGAGGAATTACTCGGGTCCGATGAAAATATGATCTTTAAACTAGCGTCTAGAGAATTAACGACACCAATGGAGAATTTATTGTCCTTAAAAGCCATAGTGAAGGAGAATGAAATACAGGTCAATTATTCTTATTCACATTCGAATGAGTCCCTTGACTTAATTGTCCTTTTAGTGCAGAAAAACGGATATAGCGAAGTCAAAAAAGGTCAAAATTCTGGAAAACGATTAAATCATGTACAGATTGTCCGTGCGCTTAAAAAAGCAAGCTTAATGGAGAAGACCACCCGACTACCTGTTCCAGATCATGTCGATTTAAAGCATGCTGAAGTGATTGGACTCGTACAGAATAGTCAAAATGGGGAAATAAAATCCGCTGCTCGATTTGTTTTAAATTAATTAAAGCCCAAAATTATGTTCTATATTCCCGTTTCAGTAGCGGGAATTAGTTAATATTTTTTTGCTTCGTCTTCATAAAATTTAAAATAGGGGTTAATGAAATCGGGTATTCAATATATTTTACAATCAAAGTATCAACTTCCGAAGGAAGATTTAATACGGTTAGTCGAAGATTTCGAATCTTTATCTGTAAAAAAGAGAGCCATCCTTTTAAAAGAAAATCAGATGAACCATTATGTCTATTTCATTGAAAAAGGAATGGTTCAAAGTACGATTCTTCGCGATGGGAGACAGTTTACCATTTTTTTTGCGATCGAAAATGAAGTGCCGCTAAGTTCTCCGCATTTAACAAGTGTTGAGCCATCTCATTATACGCTCGAAGCGCTTGAAGATTGTCTTTTGTGGCGAATTCCGAGAAAAAAATTAGCGTTTCTTCTCAAGGATTCTATTCCATTAGCAAATTGGGGCCGTGTTCTTATTGAAGAACAATTTTTAGTTTCAACAACCTATTTCTCGTCCATTTATTGGATGAGTAAAAGGGAGCAATACCGTTATGTCATCGATAACAATCCAGAACTTGCTCAGCGACTTTCGCTGAAAAATCTTGCCGCATGGTTAGACATTACGCCTCAATCATTAAGTCGAATTCGTGCAGATATGGAATAGTTACCTCAAGGTAATTTTTCTTATCTACTTCCCTAGTACATTTGCAATCGCATATAAAATAGTAAAAGCCATGTTGCAAATGAAAAGCCTCAATGGAATCAAAGGGATTCTATACGCCATGATTTCGTCAGGAACCTTCGGATTAATTCCTTTATTCACTATTCCTCTAGTGGGTGAAATGGGAATGAATGAACCTAATATTTTGTTTTACCGCTTTTTAATTTCAATGTTGCTAATGGGTGCTATTTGTATTGTTCGCGGCGATAGTTTCAAAATTAGTCCAAAAGATATCGCTCCTATTTTTTCTCTGGGTGTGCTCTATGCACTTACAGGACTTTTCATCATTTATTCGTATAACTACATTAGTAGTGGATTAGCCACCACGATTCATTTTCTCTATCCCATTTGTGTTAGTTTCTTAATGGTTGTGTTTTTTAAAGAACAAAAGTCGAAAAGTTTGTTTATTGCAGCTCTTTTATCCCTTGTTGGTGTAGCGCTAATGTGTTGGTCTGGAACAGGAAATATGAGTTTAATTGGGATAGGTTTGGCTGCTTTAACCATTTTAACCTACGGAATGTATATCGTTGGTCTTAACCAATCGAAAGTTGGGCAATTACCAGCCAATACCCTAACGTTTTATATACTGCTTGCGGGGTCATTAATTTTCTTGGTTTATACACAGTCTACAACTGGTATTTCAGCTATTCCAAGCCTTAAGGCAGCAGGATATCTTGTGGGCTTGGCTTTTTTAGCAACCGTTATTTCAGATCTTACGCTTATTTTAGCAGTCAAACACACAGGATCAACCGTAACGGCTATTCTAGGATCTATGGAACCTTTGGTCGCTGTGACTGTCGGTGTATTGGTTTTCTCAGAGTTTTTTAGCTATCAATCATTGATTGGATTTGTCTTGATTCTATTATCTGTCGTTCTGGTTATATTAGCCGATCAGCGTAAGAAAAAACAAACAACATTAGCGTCTATTCGAGATGAAGAATAGAAAAATTTAAGTTGTGAATAGTTGTATACTACTGTTTTTGGTTATGACTTTAGGTTATTGATTAAAGCTCTAAACGCATTATGCGGCTAGCATCTTTGTATCCCTTTTCCTGATAAAGGCGAATGGCATCTTTATGTTCTTCTAACACATCCAGTTCTATATAACTTAATTTTTTTGCTTTACTCCATGCGGTACAGGCATCGAGTAAACTATCACCAATTCCTTGTTGTCGAAAAGTAGGATGAACCATTAAATCAATTAATATGGCATATTTAGGTTCATCAATGGCTGTTTCTTGTTTTTCGAGTAGTGCTAAACCAAGCATGCGACCATTTTTATCTTCTGCTACAAAAATTTCACCATCGCTTTTGACAATCATTTCTCTGAAAAATGACATCTCTTGTTGACGAATTCGATAATATTCAGGTTGAACATTATGCATAACTTCATACAAATAGGGGTAAATATTCTCTATTGCGGGAATATCTTTCAGACTAGCTGTTCGAATACTATAACTCATAATTATGAAGTGTTAATTGGATGGTTACTTTTCCTTGCTTAAAAATAACCTAAATATTGGACAATCAATGTATGTATTCAACAAATTATCTTATTCAAACTCATTAAAAAGAAATAGTGAAAACGATCAATTTGTGCCTCTTTTTCTATAAAATCAATGAAATAGGTATTTAAATAGATCGACTTGTTGTCGATAAAATTCTTCACTTAACTTACATTCAAAAAAGTCAAAAGCGTGAACAGCTCCCTGTATTTGTTGCACGTGAACTTCTACATTATTTTCACTTAAACGCTTGGCGTACGCCAAGCCTTCATCAATAAAAGGGTCAAGTTCACAAACAACTAAATGTGTTGGTGGAAGATCCTTAAAATTCGTCTCTCGTAAAGGAACAGCATAATGCAGGGATCGACCACGCGTATTTCCTAGGTAATGCCTCCACATCCAACGCGCAGATTCTTGGGTTTGCATAGGAGCATGGGCTAATTTTCGCATTGAATTGCTCGTTAACCGATTATCTGTAGGCGGATAGAGAATATACAAAAATTGAATGCAGTTGTCTCCTAAATCACGGCTATAGTGCGAAAGTGAAAGTGCAATGGTACCGCCTGCGCTACTTCCTCCCACCATAATCTTGTTCGCATCGCCACCCAATAGATTCGAATTTGCTTTAATCCATTTCAATGCAGCATACCCATCGTGTAAGGCTGCTGGAAATGGATGTTCAGGTGCTAATCGGTAATCGACACTTACAATGGTTATTTGTGCATCTATCGCTAATCGGTAAAATAAAAAATCATATTGCTCCGAAGTACCAAAAATAAATCCACCCCCATGAAAATACAAAAGTATAGGTTTTTTTACCTTTCCTGTAGGACGATAGATTCGTAATTGGATGGAATGATTTTCTTGCTTAACGATTCTGTTTTCTACTTCTAATCCTTTGGGTCGTGGTAAAACGGCTTCTCGAGAAGCGAGTTGAGCCTCTTCTATTCGAATTTGAGCGGGATTCGTTTTCAATAAATCGTCGTAGGCTATTTTTGTCCATTCACTTGTAGAAAGTGCATGGGCCAATTCAAGATCGATGTTGTTCATTCTTTTTTCTACAAATCACCTCTATTCCGTGATGCCTAAAAAGGACATAAGTCTATAAATCGACTTCTTTTCGGATACGACTTAAATGCCGTGGCGTAATATTGAGAAAAGTGGCTAAAAAATTAACAGGTACTTGTTGAATATAATGGGGATATTCTTTCAGTAATTTTTCATACCGAACTTTTGCGTTATGTTTTTGGATTGAGAAAAGTTTATTCTCCAACTCTATATATTGTTCTTCAATAAGGGTCTTGAAAAATTGTGTCCATTTTAAATTATCGTGACACAATTGATCAACGGATTCCTTTGAGATGGAATATAGGTGGGTTGTACCTATAGACTGAATGGTTTCTTCTGATGCTTTACCCGTTATAAAAGACGATAACGCGGTCATGAGGCTTTTTTCGAACGTTAAGCAGTAGGTGATTTCCTCACTCTTATCATTTAGATAGAAGGAGCGAAGCATCCCTTTTTCAATCCAAACGAGTTCTTTCGCAATTCGCCCTTCGTGGATTAATACCTCCTTGTTTTGAAGGACTTTTTGATGGGTTAAGCATTCCAATTCTTTCCATTCTTGTTCAGTCAATAAATGCTGGGATATAAAGTAATCTTTCATTGAATGCAATTTAGGGGTTTAAATGAAATTATTCTTTTCAAAAATAGGAATAAAAAAAACCATGTTGTGAAACAACATGGTTAGAACAATAAACTTCAATTGTACTATTTAATGTAGTTCTTTTTGAAAAAGATTAAAACGATACATAAAATTAAAACAGGTAAAATAATGGCCAACCCAAATAAACCTTGGGCGGCAGATGTTGCACCTATAATTCCTCCTGGGTTACTGATTCCAAAAAAGTTAACAATTAGCCCACAGAGGGCAGATCCCAATGAGGTCATAACCAGTTGTGTGGTTGTAATAGAAGTAGTTGCTAATTCTTCTTCGCCTGCTTTTGCATTCGATAATACCATCGTCAATAAATGAGGCCATACCATACCAATGCCAATCCCGATACAAATAATCAAAAGACAAAGGAGGTAAAATAATTTGCCGCTGCCCGCTGCTGGATTGGGAAATAGTAGCGCTAAACCGATGAATGAAACGGTCATTAAGATACCGCTTATAAAGAGGAGTGTTTTTATTTTTTCCTTTGAAACACTTGAAAATCCAAGTGAACCCAAGGTCCATCCAACTGCCATAAATGCTGCAATGAAACCAGCTTTAAAAGGATTTATTAATTGGATTGTCTGTAAGAAATAAGGAATGAATACTTCTAAACTGCTACTGATTACTAACAACGAAATGATGCTATAATAGAAGCCAGCTGCATTTTTTAAACTATAAGCCCCTGTAGGCATTAATCGATTGGTCGTTTTCTTTTCGAGAAAGTATAGTAGTCCAAAAAGGGAGAGTGAAATTACTAATCCGAAAGCATTGTATGCAATATCTTGTGAAAGTGAGCTAATCGCTATAGCTAAAACCGCTGATGTGATCATGCCAATTTTTAACCATGGCGTTTGAATGATGGTTGCTTCTTCTGAGTTGTTCTTCGTAGGAAGTGTGCGTTCACCAATAAAGATGAAGATGAAAAGGAGTGGGAGAAGGCAAAAAAAGGCATAACGCCAAGCATTCATTTCGGCAAAGATGCCCCCGAGTAAGGGACCGAGAAGGGTGGCTATTCCCCACATACCTGAAACCAAAGAAAAGGCTTTGGGCCAGAATCGTTCTTCAAAAATCAGTCGAATCATCGCATAAGCTAAGGCAAAAATAATTCCACCACCAAAACCTTGAATCGTTCTTCCAAGTAGCATAACGAGCATCGATGGAGCTAAACCACAAATAAGAGTCCCTAATCCAAAGATTAGAAAGGCTATTCGAAAAGAAGCTTTCGCTCCATTTTTTGAAAGAATCTTACGGGATAAGACTGATCCTATAATGGAAGCCACCATAAAAAGGGTCGTATTCCACGCGTAAAATGAAAGTCCGCCTATTTCCTCAATGACCGATGGTAGAATGGTGGTAGATAAATAAATATTGGTGGCATGTAAGGCAGTTCCTCCTGCCAATACAATTGATTTAATTCCGTTTTGGCCTGATAATAATGCTTTCCAGCTGGCCGTATCTTGAGATGTTGTCATGTTGTTGTTTTTCAAATCCCAAAGTTCTCAAGAATAACGTCAACACTTATTGACGAAAGTTCGGAAAGAACAACCAATTTTACGTCTTATCTCTGTATTCGGATGGAGTAGTCCCTGTTTTTAATTTAAATAATCGACCAAAATGAGACATGTTATCAAAATTTAGGTCGTTGGAGATTTCCTTGATGGTTCGGGTGCTGTGTTTTAGTAAATACTGTGCCTCCAGTAGAATGCGATTATGTATAATTTCTAAGGCGGAGTGATTGAGTTCTTCTTTCACCATTTCACTTAGGTATTTGGGGGTAATATGCATCAATGCTGCATATTCATTAACGGTTTTAGTCGTGAGGAACAAATCATTCACCAAAGTTCTGAATTGATGGCTAATTTGAAATTGCCGATTCATCTTTTTATCAAAATGATTTAAACAATATTCACACGCCCGATTGTATTCATAAAGTAATTCAATTATTCGAAGTCGAATGATGTTTAGAAAAAAAGGTGATTGATCGGTCTGTTCTCGTTCTATTTCCTGAAATTCTCTTAAAATTCGAAGGTACTGAGCCTCATTCATTAATTCATAGGTGGGTGGATAGTCTGAATTGACCAATAGTAATTCAGCGATGAGGTTTTCTTTCATATAGCTTTCTTGAAGAAATTCTTTTTTGAAAGAGAGAACCAAGGCTGTAAAATCTTCTGACGTCTTCTCAATAGAGAAAATTTTATTATCACTTAAGAGCGCAATCGCTTGCGGAAGGAGTTGGAAGTTGTGATAACCAGCATGAATACAACAATGCCCCGATGTTATTAAAATTAAAGTATAGTGATCGGTCTTAAGAGGAATCCCATGCTTTTTAATGCCATGGATACGCGATGAAATAAATAATGGTTCGTGTTGAGATTCGTAGCCTATGTCTTTGGGGTCTTTTCCATCAACGAGAAAAAACGCATGTAAACTTCGAATACTTAAATAAGTGGATTTCTTTTCAGTCATGGCTTTTAGAAATAATAAGAAGCAGGGTCAGGGTATTCGCCTGCTTTTAAATCGCTATTGTTTTGTAAAGGCAGCTATATTTTCTTTTAACATCCTTTCTAATGCTGTATACCGCGGAGTATTAACCCCTAATCTTTTTCCTTCTTCAACCAAATAAGTGGTTAGCGTTTCGATTTCGGTTTTTCTTGGATTTACTTGAAAATCACGAAACATCGATGTGGTGTTGTTATAAGAAGTATTTGCTAGTTTAATCATCGTTTTTTCAACAGAATCTTCAGCCAATGGAATTTTTTTCTTTTTAGCAATTTCCATGACTTCACTCACCAATTCCTTCATCTCTTGGTTGTGATTTTTCATTAATTCACCAAATGATTCATGATAGGCCGAGGAAGCTGTTGCTGCCGGAGATACCAACATAAATTTTTCCCATACTACACGCACAATATCCTCTGTGAAATAAGCTTCTATTCCAGCTTCTTTTAAAAGATGTTCAAAATGAATTAAATGCTTTGTGGTTGATAAGTCCAACGTAGATTCTGGTCCAAAATAAAGTGTTTGGATATTTCCTTTATTTTCAACGATTCCTGGCGCATTAATTTGAGAAACAATATAGGTACAACCTTTTAAAACCAAGATGTCGGGCACAATCGCTTGAATTTTTTCACCTAGATTTACACCGTTTAATAAAGGCATAACCACAGTGGTTGGTTGTAAACTAGCGCTAAGGGATTGCATGGTGTCTTTTAAATCATAGCTTTTGGTGCAAAGAATGACAAAGTCAATAGGACCAACTTTCGAAATATCATCAGTTGCCAGTGTTGGTCTCGCAACGATTTCCTTTTCCCGATGGATGACTGTCAATCCATTCGCTTTTATCGCTTTTAAATGGGCTCCACGCGCAATAAAAATTATTTCTACCTGGTCATTGTTTTCATAATGATGGGCAAGCAGCCCACCATAAAAACCGCCTACTCCTCCTATACCTACAAAGGCTATACGAATGGGTTTATTCATAGTTAACTTGATTTGTGTATTAATTTAAACGATCGATCATTGCTTGAATGTTCCCTTTCCATTTCGGATAGAGTTCCTCATTCTCGGCCCATAATTCATTTAATTCTGAACGATTACCGATTACTACGGCTAAAGCCAATTTAGCGATAGGCTTTAAGTGACTAAGGACTAAATTGGGTTGAAGCGTCCGAAATAGATTAATGTTGGTTTCGTCATTTGCTTCTTCATTATCTGTTCTATACGTTGTGCCGTTTAGGAAATGATCTAAATAGGCCGCAGAAACGGTTACAGCATGACAATCGGTGTATTCTAAATACGTTGCATTAATTGCGTTCTCAAACGAAGCTGTGAAAAAACTTCGCGGATCCGTTTTTAGTTCTTGTTCAAAATCATACGCGGTGTCATCATCAAAAACACCGTAATTCCATGCCCCCATTATCTGTTTTTTTTAAGAGTTATCGATTTTTATAGATCCATCCTCAAGTTCCCCAAATAGAGTCCTTTTTAAGGATCAATGCCTATCAAATATAGCAGTTTTGTAACGGTTAATATAATTAATCTTGCACTATTTCTTTCCATGTTTCAGCCATTATGCGTAGCCCTTCCTCCATTTCTAATTCATTGAGTGAACCATAACCTAATCGCATCAACGACTTTGGTTCTCCATCGATATAAAAAATGGAGGGCGGAACAATTTGAACCCCTTTTTTGGCAAGTTGATTTTTAAATTGTGTAAAATCAATAGAAGGTTGAAAACCAACCCAAATAGCGAGACCTCCTTCGGGAATTTGAAAATACACCTGCTCCTTAAAATGATGGGTTAAACGCTTCACCATAAAATCTCTTCGTGATTTATAAATAGCAGCGACTTTGCGCGCATGTCGACTCATGGTTCCATCTTCCATAAGCTCTGCTATGGTATGTTCTAAAATGCTATCGCCTTGCCGATCAATTTGTACCCGAAGATTGACCAACGATTCCATAAATGCTTTGGGCCCCGTTACATACCCCACCCGAATGGCTGGAGCAATCAGCTTACTCAGTGAGCTTATGTAGATTACATGGGAGGCGTTGTTGCTACTCGCTAAGGCGAGTTTATGACCTAAACCAAAATGATATTCATGATCATAATCGTCTTCAATCACGGCAAATTGATAGCGGAGCGATAAAGCGAGTAAAGCCATTCTTCGACCAGCTTTCATGGTAACGGTTGTTGGAAACTGATGATGAGGTGTTACATAGACCGCTTTAATGGTTGTTGTTTGGCAGAGTTTTTCTAAGCGATCTATATCAAGTCCTTCTTCGTCAACCGCTAGGGGATGAAGTACAGCTCCTACTTCTTGAAAAATTCGGCGAACAGCATAGTAACCAGGGTTTTCAACGACAATTACATCGCCTGGTCGAATCAAAACCCGAGCAACCAAGTAGAGCGCCATCTGACTTCCGCGCGTAATGCAGAGTCGATTTGGATCAACGGCAAGCCCGCGATCTCTGGAAAGCATAAGAGCTATCATATCTCTTAGTTTGTCGTTTCCTTTCTCGTTGGTATAGCCTAATAATCCCCATTTAGCTTGGCGTTGAAATACTCGCTTATAAGCTGTTGAAAGTTCTTTCAAGGGGGCTAACCGCGTATCGGGACCCCCTTCATTAAAGACGATTTGGTTAGGTCCTAAAGCCTGATCTGTTACGTTAAAAGCATCGAAAGAAGTAAATTCGAAGTTAGCGACTGCTTGCTCCAGTTTATTTCCTACGGTCTTGGTTAACACCGGAAGATTCATCGAAACAAATGTGCCCGATTTATGTTTACTTTCTAACCACCCATCAGCAATAAGCGCTTCATAGGCAAAGACAACCGTTTTCCTATTAACGCCTAAATCCTTTGCGAGGATACGACTCCCTGGTAAAGAAGCACCGCGCTCCAAGCGTCCACTTAGAATTTCTTTGCGAATTCCGTCCATAATTTGTTCCACCAATGTCGTTTCGGCGGTGAGTGTTATTGAAAAAATAGTTTTCCAAGGTCTTAACATCGGTAGAAAATGAGTTTGTTAGATTACTTCAATCAAAAATACAGCTTCTGTTCGATAAATTCCCCTGTATTTTGATAATCTGGTCCTATGGGATATAAAAAACTGGATGAATAGACTAAACCTGAATTCCATCAGCTTTGCCTTTTAAATCATTTAAAATAATTAATCCTATGCAAAAAATAGAAATTGCGACCCTCGATCATTTAAACGAATTCGCCCAGTTATTCGATGAATACCGTGTTTTTTATCGGCAAGAAACAGCCTTAGGTCGTGCAAAAACGTTTATTAAAGACCGATTAATCAATCAGGAAACCATCACGTTTTTAGCGAATGTAGATGGAGTTTATGTGGGCTTTGTACAGTTGTATCCTCTTTATCATTATAAAACATTGCAACGGCAATGGTTGTTAAGCGATTTGTATGTCAATCCCGATTACCGTGGAAGAGGCTTGTCGATTCAACTAATCGATCGTTGTAAAGCCTATTGTGAAGAATCAGATGCTTGCGGTCTCTTGTTAGAAACCGAAAAAACCAATGCAGTTGGCAATCAGCTTTATCCGAAATGTGGGTTTGAAGTCGATCATGAACACAATTATTACAATTGGTGGAAATAACGAATACAATAAAAAAAAGCAGCTAAGAGCTGCTTTTTTACTTTATTTCTTTGCGGTCTACATCATACAACCCAACCAGTAGGCTGTTACCACGATCGTCAATCCGTAGGGCACCATACGTTGCTTTTTCATAGCGTTCGCCATGTCCTTCTTGGAAGAAAAAAGATTCTGCTCCAATGTTAATGCGCCAGTCATTGGCTTTGTATTGAATCAGATATTCATCTGCTTTTAAGGGTGTTTTATCGGGCTGCAAACGCACAAAGTGAGCAACATGATCTCGACCCAGTTTCACAACACAGTAGCCTTGTTTGCTAGAGGCATACGAAGAGGCGTCGGTTGCTATTTTATACCGTAAATCCATATAATCACCTTGCATTAACGACCGGGGATCAACAGGAGCCAATTCCAATAACACCAATTTTCCTTCCTTAGAGAGCGTTTCTTTTTGCAGAACACTGTACCCAAAATAACCCAAAACACATACGAGATTAATAAGGATAAAAAGGGTTTTATAATTTTTCATCGCGGTTATTTTTTAGGGTTAATACGTATAAGAAAATAAAGACAGCTCCGGTTCCCATTAAAATAAGCGATTTATGGAGTAAACTAAGGTTTAGATCGTAATAATATAAAATAATAAAATAGATAAAAGCAATAATACTAATGGCAAAACCGGTCTTATAATTCACATAAAAACTCATCAAAAGCAATAATAAAGAGCAGCCAATGGATGGCGTTTGATACGTGGCCGCTAGAATAATAAGCACACAGCCATAAATAACAGCTTGTTGTGATTTTTGGCTAACGCCCAATAATGGCATCAACTGTTTAATCATATAGAATAAGGCGACCGCTACAGTGATCATAACAATTAAATTATTCAGTCTCGAAAAAGGTGACCAAAACCCTTTGTCGCCCATGATTAATCCCAGTATAAGGCAAAAGATTAAAGCAATTCGTACGGGGTTGTACAACTGTAGTAAACGCTGGTTTGCGGTAAGTAATTGCGCTTCATTCATCATCCAATACGTCACGCCTAAGATTAGAATTGCCATGTACATTGATAACGCCCAATACCAGTCATTGATCATAAAGAGCGACAATAATGATCCATTGATAAGGAGGGTCACCACAAAAGACAATACATATTTTTGCGTTATAAAGAGGGTGAGTAGCCCAATGCCTATAAAAATTAAGCAAATAACAGACTCACCCACATGGAGTTCGCTTAAACCAATGGCCATCAGTATAAAGCCAATTCCGTATAGTGAAATACCAAAGGTGTCAATTAGTAGGGTTGTCAAACGACGGTTTATAAAAAGCGATGTGCTAACGGCTAAAACACCTAGGATGATCATAAAGGTAGGCGAATCATAAGCACCTGTCAAAAACAGGAAGCCTATAAAGGCTAAAGACGCCATTATTCCACCAAAGATGGATAAAATTTTAATACCTAGACCAATTGGATTCGCATCAAGCGTCTTCTGGTGCATTATCAAGGCCTCTTCATTGCACACAAAATCGGAACCTTCGGCTTCTTTAATCTCGGCTAAAAAAGAGTTAATTGCAGACTTATTTTCCATGTTTCCACTGTTTTTGAAGAGTTGATATATACCAAATTACTGCTGTAATACTGGCTATTATAAATAAACTAACGCCAAATAACATGGCCTCATCTTCCGCTATTTTCATTAAAAGGCAAGAGCCTAGAACAATAAGACTTATTGATACTGTCGCAATATAAAAAATCTGTTTTTCTTGATGCGCAAAATACATTGCAGCGGCATAAAAAAGCAGGGCTACCACAACCAGTAAAGGAAGGCTGCTTTCAAAACGTTCAAAAATTCCATAGGCCATCCCCGCTGTGCTATACGTTATGGTGGCTAAGGCGAGAACATAGCTTAACCAATGAGGGAAATCTATTTTTATGCCTTGTTCTTTTAACCCGGTTCCAGCGATTAAGCAAAAAGCATTCACTAAAAAGAGTAAGGTACAAACAAAGACAAACGACCAGTCTTGGGCCACTTGCTGGGTATATAAAATAAGGGTTGTATTCACTAAAACCATAAACATAAGCCAAAGCGGGGCATAGTTAGCAACAATTACCCAAATCAGTATTCCCATGGTCCATGCCATAAAAAAATCATAGGCATTGGCACCTGTCTGATAGATTTGTCCAAAAACAGCAAATAAGGCCCCAATAAACATAGCCGAAGCGGTTAAAAGAATTTTTCTCAATGATGCATTCAACGATTGTTGTAAAGACAGCAAAGCGGTTATTAAAATAAGACTACCAATAAGTCCTAATTTTACGAAACGATTCAAATCGGCCCAATTATAGGCGAAAAAGAAAATAACGCCAGCTACTGCAAAGCCAACACCTAAGGTGATTAACGCGATTTGCAGAAAACTTTTCCAAGCATCGCTATCGTTATAAACATCTCTTTTAAGACGTTCATCTATCCCTTCTTTCGACCAATTACTATGTTGGCGAATGAGGTGAATATAGGCTCTTGTTATTTTTGTCATAGGTTGATTTCATCGTTAAACGTTCTATAAACGCACTTACTCAAAAGTAACGCATTTATTTAAACGCAAGTACCGAAAAATAAATTATTATATTTTCAAAATTAACACCTCAGTTCGCAGCAGGGATTGCAGCGGCATCCTTTTTTGGACCTCAATTTCTGTTAAGGTCGTACATTTGTTTTTCCAAAAAAGATAAAGCGAAAAGCCCGACCCGTAGGGTGCTGCCCTAATTTTTATACCTCGCATGATTATTTTTTTGGCGGCCGCCGGGCTATTCGCTAAATCTTTGCGCGGAAGTTGAGGGCACTAAATTAAAAACCGATAGGCGCAAAGGATACCGCTTCTATCTCTTAGGTTTGTATAAATAAAAAAGATTAATAAATTAGAGTATTGTTTAATCAAGATTACAACTAGTAAAGGCGCTTTTAGCTTCTATCCAAGTTTTAAGACTTATGCAGGGATTTAATCCTTTACTAGTTTTTTAAACAAGCTTCAAATAGAAATTTAGGAAAGACCTATTATCAGAGAATTGAAAGTGTTTAAAATGTAATCTTAATCATAAAAGATATGACAAATATAGAAAAAGTAACGCATTACATTGGTATTGATATCTCTAAAAAAACGTTAGATATTGCTATTTATAAACAGAATTCGTTTTTATTTCATGAGCAAATCAATAATACTCCGACCAGTCTTAAGACCTTTTTTAAGTCCCTAAATAAGAGAGGTGTAGATTTAAGTCAGAGCATTGTCTGTGCTGAATTTACAGGAGTTTATACTCAATTTTTAATCAATAGTGCTCAGTTATTGAACCTTAATTTATGGCTTGAAAACGGAAACCATATCAAAAAATCACAAGGTTTAAAACGGGGTAAAAACGATAAAGTAGATGCTCAACGAATAGCTCAATTTGCCTATAAAAATAAGGATGATTATAAAGCTTATCAAGAACCACGAGCACTAGTTAAGACGTTAAAGGAACTGATTAATAGACGTAAGCAATTGGTTAGTTTAAAGAAACAATTATCAGGAGCTTTAGGTGAAAAAGAATATAAAAACGAGGAAGATCTTGCTCTACTTAAATCACTGTGTGAAAACACATTGAATGGACTGGAGACTGATCTGAAACGTATTGAGCGGGAAATAGACCGATTGATAAAGTCGGACGAAAAAATGTTCAATCAATATAAAATTATTAACTCTGTTGTCGGAATGGGACCCGTAACTGCAGCTAATATGATTATGATGACGAACGAGTTTTCAGCTTTTTTGGAAGCTAAAAAATTTGCATGTTACGCAGGAGTAGTTCCTTTTAGCTATACGTCAGGGAGCAGTGTAAGTAGTAAGGCAAAAGTTTCTAAAATGGCTAACCACCAGATGAAAACACTTTTGCATATGGCAGCCATGTCTTGTATACGGAGTGAAGGGAATTTACGTGAATATTATTTACGAAAAACGGAAGAAGGAAAAAATAAAATGTCGGTCATTAATGCTATTCGTAACAAGTTAATATTGAGAGTATTTGCATGTATTAGAGATAATCGGTTTTATGACAAAGATTATAAATATAGCACGAAATTAATGCAAAATGAAATGGCTATTCATTGTTAATAAAAGAGAAAAAGATCAAACTAGCATTAAACGTAAAAAAAAAACATTTTTAATTTGGTGAAACCATAGAAATCCCTGCCGCAAGCGCTTTTGTAAACCAAAGGTTTACAAAAGCGCGGGCTTTTTTTCAGCTAAAGTCGCATGATTGGGTATGAATAAAAAAAGCTGCCAAAAGGCAGCTTATAGCATTGAATTGATGGCTTGTTTATAAAAGACCAAAGAGGTCATTAACTTCTACCGACCCTTTTTTAACAGCGATTAATTCGTTCTGTTTACCATATAAATAGAAGGTAGGAATAGAGGTTGGTTGAAAAAGTGGACCAAATTCATATTCCGTATCCAATAAGATTTCAACATTTTTATTGTTTAAAAACTTGGGCGCATTTTTTTCGATAAATGTGGTCACTTCGGCTTTTTCATATTCAGAAACCAAGACAATATTTAAATCGTTTAAAAGATCGAAATTATTGTTTAAATGTTCCATAGCAAATAAACAGTGAACACATTCTGGTGAAAATAGAACGACCAATGTTTTTTTGTTTTTCTTTAAATCTTTACTCGAAAAAATTCCTTCTCCTTGCATTTTAACAAAAGAAAATTCTGGCATTTGTTTTATGTCCGTTGACTGTGCAAACGAAAATTGAGCCCATAAGGCCAATAAAACCACCGTAAATAGCTTTTTCATGTGTATATTTTTGTGGAAGTTATAAAAATATTCTAAAAATAAAAAAGACCGTCTTCGCTGAACGGTCTTTTTTTAAAAAAAATGAGGGTGTATGCGTGTTAAAACTTGTATACAATTTGTCCTGCCATATTGAATGGATCAATTTGGTTGATATATCCTCCACGGTAGTAAGAATTGTATCCTATTTGATCTGTAATGTTATTTATAAATAAACGAACGTCGAAACGTTTAAAGGCGTAAGCTACTTGTGCGTTAACGGTTGTATAGTCGGGCATTAAGAACGGTTTTTCACCTGGTGTTGTGTTGTGTATTGCTGTCTTTTTGGTGTACTCGTTCACTGGACGATCGCCTACATAATAAACACCGGCTGATAGCGATAAACCATCGACAAAACTATTGGTGTTTTGAAACTTGTATTGTACCCATGCATTGGCGGTATTGTAAGGTGCATTCATGGGACGTGATTCATCCATGTAAGCGGGTGAATTTTCATAACGCGCATCCAGGTAAGCATAGCCTAACATCACTTGTAAGTTAGGTAATGGACGACCCGATACTTCCACTTCCACTCCGTTGCGTTTCAAGTTACCCGCTAAATCGTAGACTCTTGAAGGTAGAGGGTTTCCTGTAGCATCAAGAACTTCGTAAGATAGGTTTTTGTTATCCATATCGAAGTAGGTTACATTGGCGCGTAAACGGTCGTTAAACCATTCCGATTTAACCCCAAATTCCAATTGGTTGGTACGCGATGTACCGACGGTTCCTCCGCCGATAAGTGGGTTAGCAGCATTTCGTAAACTCGAAGTGGTGGTATAAGATCCAAATACATTAATGTTCTTGGTTGGACTAAGCATTAAACCAACCATAGGATCAAGTACATCTTTGTGATCGTTTAAGGAATACGACCAGCGTAAACCTCCAATTACCTTCACATAGTCGGTGATACCAATATGGTGTTGGGTCATAAACCCGTAAAAGTTTGTTTTGGTTAATTTCGATTTGCCTAACTGCATAGCTTCTAAATTGTAAGCATCAAGATCGGTTGCATTGGGATTCGCAATTTCGTTATAAACGTTTATTGGACTTTCTAAGTCTTTTATTCCAGTAGCAGATCGAGAATCAACACGTGATGTGCTGTAATCGTATCCTACTTGCCAAGACCATTTAAGAATTCCTGCTTTGAATTCTTTTCCCATAATATCGGCTTGAATCGTCGAGTTACGGTCGTCTCGGAAAGAACGCCCTAAACCTCTGCTTCTAATATTAAAACCTTGTCCTTTAACCGTTGATAAAGTAGCAGCTGTTTGATCACTTTCATAGAAGGAATTGAAGTAGGCTACACGAACATCGATTTTATCGGTTAGTTTACGGTTAATACGAGCGGCATAGGTAATGTTCTCTATTTTAGCTACATCATCCTTAAAACCTAAGAATTTATGCCCCATATCGACTAAGTTTTCTTCTTGAATTGATGAAAGATTAATAGTTCCACGGTCTGGGGTTGCTTTATCGTTAAGGTAATCCATTTCTAAGATCACTTCAGTTTTGTCATCAATTTTCCATGTCATCGATGGGTTGATGTAAAAACGGTCGTTTTTAACCATATCTCGATAAGAATCACCACGTTGATAAGCTCCTGTTAAACGGAAAGCCAAGTTCTTGTTTTCTGTAACAACGCGTTGCACATCAAATGTCGTCCGAATGCGGTTCCAAGAACCAACACGTAAACCAATGTTGGCATCGTTTGTAAAGCGAGGTGTTTTGGTCACCACATTAATTACTCCACCGGCAGCGCCTAAGTCGTTTCCTACACCTTGTGTAATCGCAGCAGAACCACGAATAACTTGAATAGATTCGACACCTTGCATATCCGAAATGGCTGCAGCTGTTCTAAAGTCTGAATCCATACGTACACCGTTCTTTAAAACTGGTGTCCCTCGGAATCCACGAATAGACATTGACTCACGGTTACCACCATAAGAACCAAATAAGGTTACTCCGGGTACATTTCGTGCAGCATCTGTAATGGTTAATGCTCCTTGATCTTCAATTAATTTTTCTGAAATAACCGAAATCGATTGGATTTGGTCTTTTGTATTGATTGGGAAGCGCGTAATAGCTTCAATCCCACGTTGTTTTTTGTTGCGTTCGCCGAAGATTTCAACGCCTTCTAATTGGTTAATGTCTCCATCTAGCGTTAGTTGAATATGGTGAATAGTCTCACCTTCTTGGATATGAATAGGGTAGGTTTTAACACCTTTTTTTGTTGTAATACGTAAAGTATAGTCTCCTGCAGGTAGATTTTCCAACGTAAAGTTACCTTGGTGATCCGATACAGTTTGAACATTGGTTCCTATAACCGAAATTTTGGTATTGGGAAGTGCCAGTCCGTCATCATTCGTCAATTGTCCATTAATTGACTGCTTAACCTGCCCAAAAGCAATGCTACAAGCGAGTAAACTTAGTAAGAGAGTTGTATTTGTCTTCATGATGTATTTGTAATAAGTCTAAATTAATTTAATAGTGCAAATTTAATTAGACTTATTACAAATAAAAAATAATCCACCTGACATTTATCAGATTGGCATAGTTTTATTCACAATATTATTTATTCGAAAAAACTAAAGTGGACATTTCCGTATTTCTTGTGTTGAGTAAAACGGGGATGATCTTTAAAATCAATGGTTTTTTGGTGTTCGATAATTAAATTCCCACCTTCTTCTAACCATTTGTTTTCTAAGAGTTGATTAATGAAATGCAAGTAGCTCTCCGCTTTCATATCATAGGGGGGGTCGGCAAAAATAAGATCATAGCTTTTCACAGCCTCTTTATCGGCAAAGGTAATGGCATCGGCTTTAATGGTTGTAATCACACCATCTAAGGTTAGCGTTTTGGCTGTTTGTTCAACAAATTTCACACAACCCAGATGTTGATCGACTGCCGTAATGGCTTTGGCACCACGAGAAGCAAATTCAAAAGTGATACTTCCAATACCTGAAAATAAGTCCAACACCGTAATTTCGTCGAAATACCATTGGTTGTTCAATATGTTGAATAAGGCTTCTTTTGCAAAGTCTGTAGTTGGGCGTACGGGTAAATTGTTAGGTGCGAGAATTCGCTTTCCTTTTAGAGTTCCTGATATAATTCGCATTCGAATAGTTTATTAAATGTAAAGTGTTGCGCCTTCTGGTCTTCATTTTCAAAATGAATATGGCGTATATATTTTTCTAAGGTCTTGTGGTAATTGCTACCTCGAAGAGTATCTCCGTAAATAGAACAAAGGACCGTATGTTGATTAAAATCGAGTTGGTTTAAGCTGTACAATACATAAAAAAGAAAATCTTCTTGGGCATTGGTATCGAAAATATTGTAAAATACAAATTTCCCCTTGGAGAAACAAGCAATTTCTAAAGCTTGATTCACTGTATGAATATGAATTTCATCTGCTGTTGGGGAAGCTTGAATATGATCGATTAACAATTTTCCTGAATGATACAATTGGGCGTTTTGTAAATTAGGCAACGAAAGTAAGACATCTTTTAAAGGGTAATGAATATTGTACACCAATGAAGCATCGATTTCTTTTAAAGGAGAGTCTATTGCTAATAATATTGGTTGATAAGCGGAAAGGGTCAAATATTGCTCATACGGTTTTTTTAAAAAAACCGTTGGAACAACATTAACCGTTGGCGATAGAAAGCAAATATGTACATGATCGTACGCTAATAACAAAACTAAATTCGATTTTAACTCGTACTCTAACTCAACAACCGATTTGTTTTTATTCAATTCATCGACCTTATAATGCATAATGGCTGAATAGGTGATTTCTCCGCTTTTAACGGTTTTGGTTCGGTAGCTAATACTATCTTGTGAAAGAAGGATAGCCAACGATCGGGTCGTGGTTTGTTCAGACATAAGGGCTTACATTATCCGTTAAGTGTTAATTCATCAATTAGGGCATAGACTAAACCTAGTGAAATAAAAAGTAATAAAATTTTAAATACTATTTTCATTGGATATATTTCTCTGTGTAAATATACTTAAAATTATCCTGTGAATTCTATTTCTCCTTTATCACAAAAAATAAATGACGTACTTTGTAAATAAAAATGCTTAAAAAAATAGCCGTTATCCCAGCTCGTTATGCCGCAACACGGTTTCCTGCAAAATTAATGCAACGTTTGGGGGAGAAAACTGTCATACGAATGACGTACGATAATGTAGTAGCAACTAATTTGTTCGATGAGGTGTTTGTGGTTACTGATTCGGTACTTATTTTTGATGAAATTACCCAATTCGGAGGTCAGGCAATCATGAGTATCCAAGAACACGAAACAGGAAGTGATCGTATTGCTGAAGCCGTTAAGGAAATTGAATGCGATATTGTGCTTAACGTGCAAGGAGACGAACCTTTTGTCAATAAAGAAGCTTTGGAAAGATTACTTGAATCTTTTGATGGTATAGGTGGTGATCAAATTTCCTTGGCGACATTGAAAGAAAAAATTTCAACCCCAGAAGACCTTAATAATCCTAACTTCGTAAAGGTAGTGACTGATTATCAGGATTTTGCTTTGTATTTTTCAAGATTTTCATTACCTTACGCTCGTGAAATGAATTTCACTGCTGATTATTTCCGCCATATTGGCATTTATGCTTTCAGAAAACAAGCCTTGTTAAATTTTTCACAGTTAAAAATGAGACAAAATGAAAAAGCTGAGAAAATTGAATGTATACGCTACTTGGAGTATGGTATGAAAATAAAAGTATTGGAAACGAAATCGTTCGGAATTGGAATCGATACACCTGAGGATTTAGAACGTGCAAAAAAAATACTGGAAGATTAGATTTGTCTTCCGACAAAAAAGTATATATTTGTCGCCCTATTATACCCTCCTAAATTAAAGTTAAACTCACCGATCCTAAGTCAATAAAAAACTCACCGAATATTTTTCGGTATGAATATTGTTATTTGAATTAATCGAATTTGAAAGTTAAAACAATGATTATGAATGATTCATGGAAAGAATATGAAGCAGAAGGACTGATTGAGAAAAGATCATTTCTTGTTTCGAAAGAAGGTCTGGTTAAAAAATTATACACCGGACAAGACAAATCTAAAGTGTTAGAAGGCGCAATCAATAACGGTTACAGAGCAATTTGGGTAACCAAAGCTGATGGCAAAAGAACAGCGAAGTATGTTCACAAAATGATTGCAGAAACATTTTTACCTAATGATAATAATAAACAATTTGTTATTCATCTAGATCACAACAAGCTAAATAATCAGATTGAGAATTTACAATGGGCCGATTTGGAAGAATGGAAAATCCACAACCAACATTTATTTAGAATGATGAAAGGGCGTTCTCGTTTAGATAGCATTCCCAATAGTAAGCTAACAGAAGCGCAGGTTGTTCGTTTAAAAAAGAAATTATTAGACCCAAATCGTAAAACTAAAATTGCGGCATTGGCTAAACAATTTAATATTTCTCAAGGACAAGTTTACCGTATTATGCGTGGAGAAAACTGGTCTCACATCGAAGTGAATAAAGATTAAGCTTTCTCGCGTTGTCAAAATAGTGTATCTTTCGTTTTCAAAACCATTAAATAAAACTTAATGTTGAAAACGTATTTTTTTCTACCGCTATTTGTCATAGGATACTGTAGTAGCTTATTCGCCCAAGTTGACCCCAATTATGTAATCGAACAGAATATCGAACGTACTGGTGGTGAAAAGGCTTGGAATGCACTCAATAGTATTATGCTTAAAGGACAAGCTGTCTTGAATGTTGATTATAATTACCCAATGGTTATCTACCATCAAAGGCCTTACCACAAAAGGGTCGTTTTTATAATGGACGGAAAAGAGGTTTTAAACGAAGGATATGATGGGAGAAATGGGTGGACATACAGCGATTTAGCTAAAAAAAACATTGTTATCCCCAATTATAAACCCGATGCTTTTGATTCAGATTTATTGAAATATAAGCAAAAAGGCTTTAACGTATCCTTTCTTAAAACAGAACTCTATGACGGCGTGAAAAAATGCCACAAAATTGAGCTTAAGAAGAATGCCAATAGTTCTGCTTATTGCTTTGATGAGCAAAGTTTTCAACTTGTCATGGAAGAGAATAAAGATGAAACCCTTTATTATTATGATTTTAAAAAAATCAACGGACTTACATTTGCCATGAAAATAATTGGTAAACCCAAAGAAGGTGGAGAATATATTATCCGATTCAGTGAGGTGAAAATTAATCCGGCCATCGACAAGAAAAAATTCAAATTTTAATTCTTATAGTGATGTATACGCATCACTTTTTTTATTTATTAGACCCTAGCAGGATCAGAAATACTTTTCCTATTTTTGTGGTCTAACTATAATCGTAAATTATGGCATTAAATTCTATATTTAATCATTCGATTAAAAGTGATAAAATCTTTCTTCTACGTTTGGTAGAAAAAGCAAAGAAAGATTATCCCGACCCTATAGCGTTTATAGATGACTTGATTTTTCATTTGCAAAATAACCCGAGTTTTAAAGCATTTTTCATTAATGAACTCGATGAAACCTTTAAACATATCAACATTGTGGGCTATTTAGTCGATAGTGGAATTCATCTAGAAGATAGTTTATTCTCCGTTTTTAAGAAAAAAATAGGTGATTTTATCCTGCCTGTTATTGAAGATAATAACGAATTAACGTCAATTGTTAATGAGGTGTTCTACAATACAAAAAACTTTGAAACAGTACGTATTATTCCGAAAGATCGCTGGTTGAAGTTATTTGAACTTCTTTACAGCGATAAAGATACCGAACAAATGAAGCCAGTTGTCGCTTCAGTCCAAAATCAATTGCTTCAGGCTATTAGTATCTTGACCGTTCGTATTACAGGTGGTTTTTCCGATCGTGATATGATGCGTTACAGCGATGAAGTGAATTATCTCGATAATCCTTTTTCGGTGTTATCCATTCAGATTAATAAAATTATAGAGAAACCAGATTCTGGTTTCGATTTTTTAACGATTAAAGAAAGTATTTCTCATTGTAAAAAATACCTGAATGATATTTTAACACAAAAAGATTATAAAGGTATTTCACTTAAAGTGACGGCTAAATTAAATCGACTACAACAACAATTATCGCGTTTATTAACGATTCTTAATAGTTTTAATGATTTAAAATCCCACGGATTAATTCAGTTTTACACCCATGCGACCAAGAAATGGATCGAGTTTTATGCCCCCAAAGATTGGGTGAATAATCAGTTGAGTTCTACTGTCTACCTAATTACATTTCTAGTTACTTATCACAATGGTAAAACGGGAGAGAAATACATCACCCAAACAACCAAAGAATATATTCGCATGTTTTGGACCGCCTGTGGTGGTGGTCTGGTCGTAGCCATTCTCTGTTTTATAAAAACAGGTATAGGCAATGTCCATGATACATCGCCCTTGTTTAAAGCCTTTTTCTTTAGTATTAATTATGCCATTGGTTTTACAACGATTTATCTTTTGCATTGGACACTAGCTACAAAACAGCCATCGATGACTGCCGCCCGGCTAGCGCAATCCTTGATCCCTAAAACGGGAAATGAATTAAATATTAAAGATTTTACAACCCTGTTTGCCCAATTATGCCGTAGCCAAATGATTGCCTTCCTAGGAAATGTGATTGCTGGTTTTGGTGTTTCGTTAGCGCTCTATTATGTATTGCACGATATGCTTGGCTTTAGTATCCTAAAATATTCTAAAGCGTATGGCTTTTGGGAAGAATTGGTCATTATGGATTGGAAAATATTCTTATTCGGTGGAATTGCAGGGGTGTTCTTATTTATTTCGGGATTGGTTTCGGGAATTACCATTAATAATATTCGGTACAATAATATCCCTGAACGAATCTTTCACCACCCCTTTCTAAAGAAATTTGTGGTTCCTCAAAAACGCCGCCGCTTAGCCAATTGGTGGGAGAAAAATATTGGCGGAGTCTTTGGAAATATCGTCTTTGGTTTTCTCATGGGATTTGCATTTTTAATTGGTGATTTAGCGGGTATTCCCTTCGATATACGCCATATTACTTTTTCGGCAGGTAACCTAGCTTTAGGTGTTGGTGGTATTGGTTATCATTGGGATATTGGTCCTTTAATTATTGCCTTTATCTCTATATTTTTAATTGGTTGGTGTAACTTTATCGTCAGTTTTAGCTTGTCTTTAATGCTTGCTATGCGTTCGAACAATATTCCATTCTTTAAAATGTTTCCAATGCTTTTACAAATCGTTAAAGCGTTCTTTAAAAACCCACTACCATTTTTTATTCCGCCTTTGTGGACGAAACGAAAACAAGAAGCTTAATTATGAATAATTCGAACCCTTCAACGAAGCAACTGCTCTATGATAAGGCCTATTTAAGGATGGCAAAGGAATGGGCTGAGTTATCACATTGCGAACGAAAAAAAGTTGGTGCAATTATTGTTAAAAATCGTATGATTATATCCGATGGCTATAACGGTACACCAAGCGGCTTTGAAAACTGCTGTGAAGATGATAAAGGACTTACCCATTGGTATGTTTTACATGCAGAAGCCAATGCGATTCTGAAATGTGCTACATCGACTCAGTCTGCTGAAGGTGCTACTTTGTATATTACCATGTCACCTTGTAAAGAGTGTAGTAAATTAATTTTACAGGCTGGTATTAAAAGAATCGTCTATATTAATCATTATAAAGATGACGCTGGATTAATGTTTTTGTCAAAATCAAATATCCAAATTCAGCAAATTAAAGAAGAAGAACTAAATCCTTCATGAAAAATATTTTTAGAATAATTAACCTTATTCTTATTGTCTTGATCATATTTTTGGTCGGCTTTCTAGTCGGCAAAAAATATGATTTTGCATTTGATGAGAATGATGAAATTGTTGGCTTACAGTATAGTGGGAATGAACAAAAGATTCGACGCCTCGTATCGCTTATCGATAATGAGTATGTCAATAGTGTCAATTCCGATAGCTTAGTCGATAATGCTATTCATTACATGATTAGTCAATTAGATCCTCACACAACTTATTTGGATAAAGCAGCTGTTAAAAAAGCTGAAGAACAACTCCGAGGCGAATTTGTAGGGGTAGGTCTTCATTACCGATTAATTAACGATACAATGGTCGTTGCTAGGGTAATGGAAGGCTCTGTTAATCAAGGGAAGTTAGTTTTCGGAGATCAATTAATTACCATTGATAATAATCCTATTCAAGGAAAGTCTGAAAAAGAAATCATTCAACTGTTAAAGGGAAAAAATAAATCGAAAGTAAAAGTTGCTTTTTTAAGAAATAAAGCGGTTTTACAGACCGAGCTTATCAGAGCTAATGTCCCGTTGACAACCATCGCTGGAAAGCATATGATTAATCCGGAAATGGGCTATATTAAATTAACGCGTTTTTCTGAAAAGTCGGCTACAGAATTTCACGATGCGCTTCAAGATTTACTCGATCAAGGAATGAAGACCCTTGTCTTTGATTTAAGAGGGAATCCAGGTGGAATAATGAGTGTAGCAGAGAAAATTGCCGATGAATTCTTAACCAAAGATGAACTCATTGTCTATACAAAAGATAAATCCAAAAAGAAAAAATACATCTACGCAACCAATTATGGTTTGTTTGAAAAAGGCCGTGTGTATGTTTTAATCGATGAAAGTTCAGCCTCTTCGAGTGAAATCGTCGCGGGAGCCTTGCAGGATTATGGCCGCGGAATTATTGTTGGTCGTCGATCGTTTGGAAAAGGCTTGGTTCAGCGAGAGATTAATCTAGGCGATAATACCCATGTTCGATTAACCGTTGCAAATTATTACACGCCTTCTGGTAGATCGATTCAGAAACCGTATGATATCGACAAACAAGCTTATAGCGATGATTTGTACAAACGAATTAAATCAGGTGAGTTGTATAGCAAAGATTCGATTAAAATTGATAAATCCTTAGAATATACCGCTCCCTCAGGAAAAAAAGTATACGGAGGTGGTGGAATTATTCCAGATGAATTTGTTGCCTTGGATACTTCTTCCGTTGCTAATTGGCTTTACTATAACAACGATGCAGCTCATTATAGTACGTATTTATTTACAAAAGCCAATGAAGTCAATAACCTATTCTTTTTTAACAATGAAAATATTTATATCAAATACTTTGGAGCCGGTGTTTTTAGAAACGATTTCTTAAATGTACTCGGTATTAAAGCGAACGAGTTTGATCCTGTACTTTCTCCAACTGTAGATCATTTTATTAAGGCAACCATCGCTAACGATTTATATGGAACCAAAGCTTTTTATAAAGTGTGGAGTGTGGAGGATGAAATGATAAAACGTATACTGGAATTAGAAAACAAGAAGGATTGATTATGGAGTGGAAGGATGCGTTATACGACTACAAAATGTATTTGAAACTCGAAAAAAGAGTTTCTGATAACACGATTGAAAACTATTTGAGAGATGTTAAAAAATTGATTGTATCGAGTGAATTACTTCCCTTGCAATATCAACAAGATGACATTACTCAATTTATTCACTCTTTTGCAGCTAGTGATTATAGTGTCCGTTCTCAAGCACGGGTTATCTCGGGTTTGAAAAGTTTTTTTGGGTATCTACAGCTCGAAAATTTTAGAGAAGATAATCCAACCTCTCTGCTAGAAACTCCGAAAATAGGAATGAAACTTCCAGATGTTTTAGCCGAGGTAGAGATTGATGCTATGGTGGAAGCCATTGATGTGTCGAAGCCCGAAGGTCATCGTAACCGGGCGATTCTTGAAACATTATATGGTTGTGGATTGCGCGTTTCTGAACTCGTTGGTTTAAAACTTTCTGATTTATTCTTTGATGAGGGATTTATCCGCGTCATTGGAAAAGGGAATAAGCAACGATTAGTACCCATTAGTACCTACACCATGGATTTAATTAATTTATACAAAGACAGTGTTCGTTGCCATTGTAGCATAAAAGAAGGCTATGAAGATTTTGTTTTTCTGAACCGTCGGGGTAAAAATCTGTCTAGAGTGATGATTTTTACCATTGTGAAAGAATTATCCATTATTGCTGGCGTAAAGAAAACCATCAGTCCTCATACGTTTAGGCATTCATTTGCGACGCATTTATTGAAAAATGGTGCCGATCTGCGCGCGATTCAATTGATGTTAGGCCATGAAAGTATTACAACAACTGAAATTTATACCCATGTTGATCAGGAATTTATTCGTGATGCCATTATTAAATTTCACCCTAGAAATAATGAATAAACATTCAACCACCATACTATGAAAAAATCTTTTAAGTTTTGTCCCAACTGTGGTCATCCCGATGTTCATTTTGATCATCAACGATTACATTGCCCAAGTTGTGATTTAGTGTATTACCAAAACGTAGCTACGGCAACGGCAGTTCTGCTTACCCGAGGAGACGAGATTCTTTTTACAATCCGAAATAAAGAACCTCAAATGGGGAAATTAGATTTGCCAGGAGGGTTTACGGATCCCGATGAAACAGCTGAACAAACTTGCCAACGTGAATTAAATGAAGAACTTGGAATAACCATCCCGATAGAAAATTTTACCTACTTCACTTCACAACCAAATGATTATCTTTATAAAGATATTCCTTATAAAACATGTGATTTAGCTTTTATAGCAACATTTCCTGAAGGAGAAGAGATTGTTCTCGAAGAAGAGGAAATTCAAGGAATTCAATGGATTAAATGCCAAGATGTTTCTTTAGACGAGATTGGTTTTCATTCATTGAGAAAAGTGGTTGAAATGTACTTAAAATTAAAAAAATAATAGCGCATGAAAAAAATAGTTTCCATGGTGGTCATTATGCTTTTTGCAGTAAGCTGTACCACGCAAAATGTATCTGTTGATTTTGATCGCTCAGCGAATTTTAATCAATTTAGAACGTATTCATTTGCGTCTTCAACATCTCATATAAACGAGTTAGATAGTGCTCGTATCTATCAAGCACTTCAACAACAATTATCGCTCAAAGCGATGCATTGGTCGGAGCACAACGCCGATATATCTATTGTTGTAGAGCCAAGTGAATACACCACTACAAAAAGTAACTCGAGTGTAGGCTTAGGTGTTGGAACGGGGGGAAGAGGTTTTGGTGGTGGTTTATCGGTTGGCATTCCCATTACATCAAAACAACTGAATCAAGAATATGTGGTTTCAATGTACAAAGATAATGGTATGGTTTGGCAAGGTATTTTAACCATACGATCTGGAACAAACCTTTCGCCTGAAGCGAAAAGCCAACAAGTTCGAAAAGGGGTTGAAAAGCTTTTGAAAAATTATCCTCCACGCTAGTTGGGATAAAAATAGAACCAATAAATGAAAGTTCGATTGCTAGCAATCGAACTTTTTTATGGGCTAGTACTGTCGTTAGGACATCTACTGAATTAAGCTGAAATAAACTTGAAAACCAAAGGGTTTTCTTCTGAAGCAGTCAGTTTCGACTTTTTTAAGATAGCCAATGTTGCTGGAGTATTCGCATTTGCTTTCGCTGCAAACTTCGTTAATTGTAACTCGTTAATGGCGTATTCAACGACGGCATTCACAGCTTCTTTAGCATACCCTTTGTTCCAATGTTTCTTTTTAAGACGAACATTGATTACTGGACCATATTTGGTCGCTCTCAGTCCACACCATCCTAAAAATCGTCCACTCCTTAACTCGTGTACGCCCCATAATCCGAACCCATGCGCCGCATAATGTTCCATCATTTTTTCAATAAAAAAAGTGGCTTCTTCTTCGGTGGCATACGGTTTTTCATTGATAGACTTCATAAGTTCTTCATCAGCATTCATCTGATAGACTTCATAAGCATCGATTTCTAAGAATTCTCGTAAAACTAAATTTTTGGTGTCGCAAATAATTTTCATTAATGGGTATTGAATTTAGGCAAAGTTAGCCGTAAACCTCCAATAAAAAAAGCCTTATCCAAAAGGATAAGGCAATACTTATTTTACTTGTTCTTGAATGTTTTGAATAAAAGCTTCTCGTTTTAGGCGAATGATTTCCGCATTTTGAGTTTCTACTTTCTTTTCAAGGTCACTTATTTGTTTCAATAAATTTTCTGTTTGCTTCTCTTTATCGGTTAACTGATTGAAAAATGTTTTTGATTTTTCACTTGAACTGTTTAAAGCTGAATGCATTTCTTGCATCAAATTATCAAACTCAGCCTGAGATACATTCATTAAACGTTGAACATTGGCTAAAGCAGTATCTTTTACATAAAGTTCTTCTTTCGTATTTTTTAATTGACTGTTCAAGGTTTCGATATCGTGTTTTGCCAAGGTTAATTCCCTTGTTACGGTCGCATGTTCATCCAAAGTCTGGTAATAACTTCGTTCTAAATCGTCGTATTTTTTTTGTGGTACACAGCTCGTAAAAGCAATTGCAGTGGCAGCACAAATAAGAATTGTTTTCATACGTTATGGATTATGATTCTAGATTTAATTCTATTAAAATGGGGCAATGATCGGAATGTTTTGCTTCAGGTAATATCGCCGCACGCTTCATCTGATCTTTTAAGGTTTCACTAACCATTGTATAATCAATTCGCCAACCTTTATTATTGTTTCTCGCATTGGCACGGTAGGTCCACCATGAATAATGATGAGGTTCTTTTACAAAATAACGAAATGAATCTATCATTTTACATTCTTCCATAAAGTTGCTCAACCATTCACGTTCCATCGGTAAAAAACCAGAAACTTTGGCATTACGAATCGGATCATGAATATCGATCGCTTCGTGACATATATTATAATCTCCGCAAATGACTAAGTTAGGGTGGCTAATTTTTAACTCGCGAATGTACGATTTGAAATCTTCACAAAACTGCATCTTAAATTCAATGCGGTCAACATTGCTACCACTTGGTAAATATAGACTAATCACAGAAAGCTGATCAAAATCTAAACGGATTACGCGTCCTTCTCGGTCAATATAATCAATGCCTGTACCTATTTCAACATGATTCGGTTTTATCTTTGAAAAAATAGCTACACCACTGTACCCTTTTTTTTCTGCGGAATGCCAGTAAGCGGTATATCCCAGGGCTTCAAAACCAGAAGTGTCAACTTGTTCCTCTTGTGCTTTGGTCTCTTGCACACAAAATACATCGGGATCTGCCGAAGTTAACCAATCAACCAATCCTTTGGTGATGGCCGCTCGTATTCCATTTACATTATAACTGATGATCTTCATAGCTGGCGAAATTAATAAATATTCACCGCATCCTAAAAATCTTTACTAAAATAAATGATTATTTTTAAATAAAGTGTAACTTTTTGAAATCAAGAACGTCATATATATAAACTCCAAGTTATGCATAGAAAATTTTTTGCTTTGATATTGATATCTTCACTTGCTTTTACCAGCTGTTCTGTGGATTTGTCAGGTAATGACTCTAAAAAAGGGATTTCAGGGTTATCCTTCACTCAACGAATTAAAGCCAGTGACCGCGTAGAGAAAGAAGTTCGAAAAGTGCAATCGTTTGATGGTATTGAAGTTTCCAGTGCAATTCAAATTGAGATTACCGATGGACCTGCCAATAACACTATACAAATTGACGCGCCAGATAATGTTCTTCAATACATTAAATCAGAAGTAAAGAACGGTGTTTTGGTGTTGCGTGTTGAAAACAGCATTCAATTAAATAACAGTTCTATGAAAGTAACTTTTCCACATCAGAAAATTCGGTATATTAAAGCATCGGGTGCCTCTACCGTTAAAGTTCATCCCACTTTAAAAGTAGAACAATTAAAAATAGATATTTCAGGTGCAAGTGTACTAAAGTCAGCTGTCATGGCTAATAAGGTTATTTTTGATGGATCAGGAGCTTCTTCTGTTCAATTAACGGGGAACGCTCAAGATTTAGAAGTGGATATCTCAGGGGCTTCTAATTTCAAAGGTCAAGAGCTGAAGGTTGCGAATGCCATGGTTGAATGTTCTGGTGCAAGTACAGCATCTGTGTGGGCTGTGGATCAATTAAAAGCACAGGCAAGTGGAGCAAGTACTGTTCGCTACGTCAAACAAGATGGTCTTCAAATTAACCGTTCAGTTTCGGGTGCCTCTTCTGTCAAAGAAGTCAACAAGTAAATCGTTATCGAGATAAAATTAAAAAGGGATTCATAACGAATCCCTTTTTTTATATTTAATGGTTTAATTTAAAATTGCCACCCTAAAGTCACCAAAAATAAATTTTGATCCAATTTAATATGGGGGGTGTAATTATTAATCAAATCAACATCTTTTAAATCGTAATCAACAAAGGTTGCATTGCCTATAATTGTTGAGTATTTCTGTTGTTGGTATTGGTAAGCGGCGTCGATGTAAAATCCACCAAAATCATATCCTACTCCAAAACTTAAGCGGTTTATATCCCCTTGAAAAGGTTTGTTTAAAGTGGTGTTGCTAACGATATTGTTTACATCAGCTGCCTCTAAAGAAAGATCTTTATAAGGTGAACCAACGTAATTGTATCCGATTCGAGCCTTGAATCCTTGTTCTCTAAATTCAGCACCTAGACGAACTTCATGTGAATCTTGTAGATAGTTATCAACAAATCGATTAGAACTAGCGAAATTATTCGATGGTTTAAATTTGGTGTCTTTATTCATATGGTAGGTGTAATCGGCTCCTACCGATAAGTTTTTACCCAAAACAAAACCTAAACTTCCTACTGCGCGTCCACCTGTTGTTAAACGATAATCTGACGAATACAAATTATACGATTGTACATCCCCATTACTCGCAAAACTTGCTTGGTAATAGTCCTCAGCAACATCGTACCAAACAGGTGAGTGATAAGCTAAACCAGCACGAACATTATGATTAAACTTATATAAACCCCCTAATGAAAAAGAGAATCCTTGCCCGTTTTCACTGTAGGGTGATCCGTTCTGATTATAGATATAGCGTTGACCGCCTTGATCTGCTCGTTCTGCATATTGTGTTATTGAATTGAAATTCGTTTCATGAAAATTTAACCCTAAACCTAAGAATAACTTATCCTCATAGCTTGAGGCAAAATTCAATGAAAACTTCGATTTCCATCCATCGACTGCTTGAGCATAACCATCAAATCGGTACGTATTTATCAATGCCCCATTTTCATCTTTTACATCAAAAGCAATATTTTCATTCCGACCCAATTGCATTTCATTGTTCAAGTTTTGCGAATTATAGTTAACCCCTATAGCGATACGATTCCATGAAGGATCGTTGGTATTAAAAACAAATGTTCCACCGAATTGTTGAAAGTTAAATTCAGAATCTTTCGCTTGAATAGTCTCTTTAAAACGAGCTCGGTTAATGTAATTCGATACGCCAGCAGTTACTTGTACTTCAGAATTAATGGCAACTCCAAGACCTGCAGGGTTTTGTTCAACAGAACTAATATCTCCCCCCAAGGCACCTACAGCACCACCCATACCAATGTACTTCGCACTACCACTGTTAATGTCTTGACCGTAATAAGTTGTTGCATTTGTTGGGTATTGAATATTTACTTCCTGTGCCGATACACCAATCGCTACTAAACTGAATAAGCTTGTTACTATTTTTTTCATCTCTTTATATCAAAATTATCTTCTTCCACTTCCTCCTCTTGAACCACTCGACGTTCCTGTGCTTCCTCCACGAGATCCACCACCCATCGTGCCAGAGCCCATCGATGATCGAGAAGGCGTGGTATTATAGCTAGGTCTGGTTTGTTGCGTAGATTGAGCTGGTCTAGTTTGCATTTCTCTCGTAGGACGTGTTTGTACATCACGTGTCGGACGAGTGGGCGTTATATTTTGGGTCGGACGAACTTCACGTGTTGGTGTTGTCGGTCTAACCGTTTGAATATCGCGGGTTGGTCGCACCTCACGAGTGGGTGAAGTTGGTCTTGCTGTTTGTGACTCACGAGTAGGACGAACTTCACGTGTTGCTGTATTGTTTGTACCAATCGTTCCTGTAGGACGATCTCTTCCTGAGCCTGGTCGTGTATTCGTCGTTTGTTGTGGATTTCTATCCACTGGGCGAATTGTTCCATTTGGTCGAGTGGTAGAAATCTGTTGAGACGTTCGATCAATCGGACGAATACCATTGCTTGGACGTGTGGCTATAATTGATCCTGGTCGACTTCCTGCATTTATATTCCCCCCTGGACGCATGCCTGGTTGAGTGTAATAGCCTCTAGGACGATTGTATCCATAATAACCATTGTTGTAGTATGGATAATGCCCGTAGTAATTATTCCATCCCCAAGCACCACCATAATGCGGGTATCCCCAACCTGGTCCATAATAGTTGTTCCATCCCCAGCTACCACCGTAGTAAGGATATCCCCAGCTAGGTCCATAATAGTTATTCCATCCCCAGCCAAAGCTCATATTCCAACGAGATCCATATGGCCAAGTATTCCAGCCATAACCATAATATGGTGAAGAGGAATAAATATTAATATTCACACCATCATTTCTTCCCCAAGAAGTCGCTGAATTACTTACGGTATAGTCATCACTGTAAAGTGTTGTACGCCAGTCTTGGTTATTAACAGTGACATTTTGTCTGCTAGTTGTATCATCATCTTCATAAAAAAATTCTTCAGCACCATTTCCATTCGCATCAAAATAAGGCTGTCCTATACTAATTTTTCCACTGCTTTGTGATTCAGTAGAAACCTGTTGTATAGTTTTGTCAGTCTTTGGGTTATAGTAAACCCCGTCACTCTCCACATTCGCCCCAGGCTGGTATGTAGTACATGACGAAACACCCATCAAAATCACTACCAAGGCGATCAGTTGCGGTATTTTATCAGAAATTTTATAAACTTTGTTCATAATTATGCATTTACTACGTTAGTTGTCTTAAATTTGTCAATTAAATACTTTCAATATAAAAGGCAATATTTATGCCAAGTAAATTTATATAATTGATATACAAAGATAAAAGAATATGGCAAAATTAACAACTCGAGCTGAGGATTATTCGAAGTGGTATAATGAACTTGTAGTGAAAGCTAACCTGGCTGAAAATTCAGGTGTTAGAGGATGTATGGTGATCAAACCCTACGGTTATGCTATTTGGGAAAAACTGCAAGCCGAATTAGATCGACAATTTAAAGAAACGGGTCATCAAAATGCTTATTTCCCTATTTTTATCCCCAAAAGTTTATTTGAAGCGGAAGAAAAAAATGCAGAGGGTTTTGCAAAAGAATGTGCTGTTGTAACACATTATCGTTTAAAAAATGATCCCGATAACAAAGGAAAGTTAATCGTCGATCCCGATGCCAAATTAGAAGAAGAACTAATCGTTCGTCCTACTTCTGAAGCCATTATTTGGAGTACTTATAAAAACTGGATCCAATCGTACCGCGATTTGCCAATCCTAATCAACCAATGGGCCAATGTTGTTCGTTGGGAAATGCGTACACGCCTATTTTTACGCACCACAGAATTCTTATGGCAAGAAGGACATACCGCACATGCGACACGTATGGAAGCCGAAGAAGAAGCAATCAAAATGCAGAACGTTTACCAAGATGTTGTTGAAAATTTCATGGCTATTCCAGTTGTAAAAGGATACAAAACACCTTCAGAACGTTTCGCCGGTGCAGACGAAACCTACACCATCGAAGCTTTAATGCAAGATGGGAAAGCTTTACAAGCCGGTACATCACACTTTCTTGGACAAAATTTTGCTAAAGCATTCGATGTTAAATTCGTCAATAACGAAGGTAAACAAGAATATGTTTGGGCAACATCGTGGGGTGTTTCTACCCGCCTTATGGGGGCTTTAATTATGACGCATTCAGATGATTTAGGATTGGTCTTACCTCCTAAATTAGCACCTATTCAAGTGGTTATTGTTCCTATTTACAAAACAGCAGAACAATTAGAAGAAATTCGTACGGTCGCAAAAAATATTACCGATGGTTTGAAAGCCAAAGGCATCTCGGTTAAATTCGACGATGACGATAAAACAAAACCAGGGTGGAAATTTGCCGAATACGAACTAAAAGGCGTTCCTTTACGTATGGCAATCGGACCAAAAGATCTTGAAAAAGGACATGTAGAAGTAGCTCGTCGCGATAACTTAACCAAAGAATTTATTGCTTTAGATAAAATAGTAGAGCAAGCCGAAATCTTGTTAGCCGATATCCAAGATAATCTTTTTCAACGCGCTTTCAACCACCGTGCAGAACACACCACCGAAGTTGAAACATTCGAAGAGTTTAAAGAAGTTCTCGAAAACAAAGGCGGATTTATCGCTGCGCTTTGGGATGGAACCGAAGAAACCGAAGAAGCTGTTAAAGACGCTACAAAAGCAACCATTCGTTGTATTCCTTTAGAAAACGATCCCGTTACAGAAGGAGTTGATATGTTCTCAGGTAAACCAGCAAAATTCAAAGTATTGTACGCCAAAGCGTATTAAATACCTTACACCATAACGTAAAAAGCACTGATTCATTCAGTGCTTTTTTTATAACTATTTTTTTGGGCGGCCGCTACGCGCCGGGCTATCCGCTATATCTTTGCTGCAAAAACATCTCGATAAGGTGTAGCATAAGGTGGCAGCAAAGGATGCCGCTGCTATCCCTGTCGCAGATCCTTCCCAATTCAAAGTTTACATTAAAGATTGTTTAAGCCTTCAGTCGCCAAATCGATAACCGAAGACCTAACATTACGGATTTATTCAACCCTATTTTTTATATTTTTCGTGTAATTCTTTTAATTTCGCACGTTGTTCAGCGGTAAAAACTTTATCAAACTCTTCGCGTTCTCTTCGTTTAACATCGTCCATTTTACTACGCAATTCTTTTTTTTCACCAGCAAACGATTCTTCAATCGCTTTAATTTTTAAGACCTGAGCATCGGTAAGATCCAACGTCCGTTTTAATTGCTCAATCTTATTTTCTCTATGGTGTTGATGATTATTTTTAGATGTTGTTTGGGCCTGACCCATTAAACTAATCAGCAATAGACTCAAAAAAGCATACTTCATTTGTTTGTTCATAACTCTAATATATTGATTCTATATTCTTAGACAGATTAAACCCCTAAAGGTTTAATTCGGTAATTGTTAAATGTTCATAGCAAAAATACAACGAGTTTTAAAAAAATAGAATTTTTTTAGATCCATATTAAACCTTCTTACGCTTTTATTGTCTAATATCCATAATGTGTAAACTACACTAAACACAAAAATGAAACAAATGAGGATTAAAAGTTTATTTACATTACTTTTTACACTACTTATTGTCGCATTAAATGCACAAGATAAAGTACAGATAAAAGGTAAAGTTCAAGCAGGTAATACGCCTGTAGAGTTTGCAACCGTATCACTAGAGAGTACAGAAGATGGTTTAGTCGCTGAAACCGTAACCGATGCTAAAGGTGAATTTAAGCTAGAAGCTATTCAAGGAAAATTCATACTTGTAATTGAACCTTTGGGTTATGAAACATCCGAAAAAAATATCGATGTTCAAGCCAATTTAGATTTGGGGATTATTCGTCTCCAAGCCGAAGAAACAATCGATTTAGCAACAGCCGTTATTACAATCGATAAACCTATTTATAAAGTAGAACTCGATAAGAAAGTCTACGATATGGCTAATGACCCAATGTCGCAAGGTTCTTCACTTTCAGATGCTTTGCAAAATGTGCCTTCCGTTCAAGTAGATGCTGAAGGGAATGTTTCTTTACGTGGTAACGATAATGTTAAATTTCTAATCGATGGAAAGCCTTCAGGAATGTTAGGAATATCTGATCCTGCAGAAGCTCTAAAAAATATCCCTGCCGAAATGGTTGAACGGATCGAAGTGGTCACTAATCCCTCTTCACGTTACGAAGCTTCAGGTTCTGCTGGGATTATTAACATTGTTCTTAAAAAAGGAAAAAATAATGGTCTGAATGGGTCGGTCACCTTAAACGGTGGAATTCCTGATATGTTGGGATTGAATGCCTCTGTGAATTATCGGGTGAATAAATTTAATCTTTTCTCAAGTATAGGGACACGTTATTCAGACCGTGAAGGTGAAGGTGAAAACAGAACGACTTATTTCGATCAAGCGGGTTTACAAGAACGACGTACAGATACCAATCGTACCAATAATCGGATTCGTCGAAACTATGATTTTCGATTAGGAGGTGATTACTATCTCGATGATAAGAATACATTCAGCCTATCGGGAGGAATTCGTCACAACAATGGTGATAATCAAAGTAATGTACTCTACCGTTATTTCGATGCTGCCAATGCTTTAACAGGAACAGAAGAACGTATTCAAAATGAAAAGGATCTAAGAGATGGGTACGACTTTGATTTTGGATTTAAACATGAATTCGATAAAAAGGGACATGAATTATCGGTGAATGGTCGTTTTAGTGCTTCTAAAGAAAAAGAAGATGCGCTAATCAATCAATTTCAACAAGCGATCATTACGTCGAATGAAGGAACCGATAGTCAAGAGAAACAAAACTCGTTGGTCGTTTCAGCTGACTATGTTAGACCGATTGGAGAGAAAGGTAAATTTGAAGTAGGTTTTCGTGGTGATTTTGATAACACCAAAACCAAATTCTCTGCTTTTGAAGTTTTAGCCAATGGCTCGATTAGTCAAATTGGTGATTTTACTGCCGATATAGATAATCAACAAAATGTCTATGCGGCTTATGCTCAATACGGAAACGCCATTGGCCAATTGCAATACTTTGCTGGATTGCGTGTAGAGAGTTCAGATATGAAAATCGACGACCTTAAAAATAATTCGAGTATCAAGAAAACGTATACCGATTTATTCCCTTCGGCTACATTAAACTATACGTTTAATCCAAAAAACGAATTGCAAGCGAGTTATTCACGTCGTGTTCGTCGTCCAATGGGCTTTCAGTTAATTCCATTTTTCACCTATTCAGATAATAAGAATACAATGATTGGTAATCCTGATTTAAACCCTTCATACACCAACTCATTTGAAGTTTCTTACATTACCACGATTGGTAAACTAATGGTTACACCGAGTGTTTTCTATCAGAAAACAACCGATATGGTTCAAATGTTTCAACGCAGAGACTTTAACAATCAAGGAGAAGATATTTTTATTACACAGCCTATTAATGAGGGCGATGAACAACGTTATGGGTTAGATTTAACCGTAACTTATCGACCATTCAGATGGTGGAATTTAATGGCGAATGTTAATTTATTTGGATACGATCGTACGGGAAGCTATGAATACGATAATAAATACAAAGACCCCATCACCAATCAAATAATGTCTGAAAAGAAAATAGCAGACTTCTCTGGAGATGGCTTTAGTTCACGTGGAAGAGTTTCCTCAAATTTCCGTTTACCAAATGATTTTAACATTCAATTGGCTTCTAATTTTATGGGGAGTATAAAAACAGCTGAACAAAAAATAGCATCCAATGTATCGATGGACTTATCGTTGTCAAAAGATTTCTTAAAGAAAAGCATGACGGTTTCTTTTAATGTAAGAGATGTATTCGATTCTCGTAAGCGTGAGATTACCAATTATAGAGAAGACTATACTTCGCAAAATACAATGCGTTGGATGGTTCGTTCTTTCAATTTATCAATCGCTTACCGTTTTAAACAACAAAAGAAACAAGAACAGCGCCCACAAATGGACGATATGGAAGGGGGTGATATGATGATGTAACACAATCCGACTATTAAAAATAAAAAAGCCGAACCTCTACGTTCGGCTTTTTTATTTGTTTCTTTTTTTGTTCCTTAAAACAACCGTTCTTTGCTCAAACACAACAACCAATGAAGTATGTTTTTTTATTAACAGCTATTGTGCTCGAAACGATAGCCACCTCGGCTTTAAAAAGTTCGGATCAATTTACCAAACTTGGTCCATCTATTATCACTGTATTAGGGTATATAGGTGCTTTCTATTGTTTAAGTTTAACCTTGAAAACCATTCCTGTAGGAATCGCTTATGCATTATGGTCGGGAATAGGGATTATTTTAATCACCATTGTGGGCATTGTCGTTTATAAACAAACTCCAGACCTACCAGCCATCATTGGTTTAGCCTTTATTTTAGTCGGTGTAATTGTGATCAATGTTTTCTCAAAAACAATGGCTTAATATAGTTCTTGTAAAAATAATTTCAATAAAAAAAGCCTTGGGAATTCCCAAGGCTTTTTTGTCTATCTATACGGGTAGATTAATTTTGTTTTTTCAATAAGTCGCGTATTTCAGCTAATAATTCTTCTTGAGATGGTCCTGCAGATGCCTCTTCTACGACAGGTGTATTTTTCTTTAATTTGTTAATGGCTTTAATAACCAAAAATAAGGCAAAGGCTACAATAACAAATGAAATACCTGCTGATAGAAAGTTACCGTACTTAATAGCCGTTCCTGGAACTACCAATTGGGATAAATCCTCGGCATTAATCGCTTTTAATGCCGGATCCAGTAAAGCGGGTGTTATAATGTCTTCTACCAAAGAGGTTACGATCTTTCCGAAGGCCCCTCCAATGACTACTCCGACTGCTAGATCGACAACACTGCCTTTCATCGCAAATTCCTTAAATTCTTGTAAAAATCCCATAAGTTTAAATTTATTTATAATTATTTCATGTCAATTGATTGTCGGGTCTGTTTTTCGAAGAGATCACCAAATAAATTCCGATGAACATAAATGGAATACTTAGAATCTGCCCGTTGTTTAAACCTAAATTAAGCATTTGAGCTACCGCTTCAGTTCCTTGATCTTCTTTGAAGAATTCCACGATAAAGCGTACCAAGAATAAGAAAAATAAGAAATATCCCAACAGGGCCCCTAAGTAATGTTTCTTATTGGTTTTTGAATAGAGATACCACATAATTCCACCAAGGATAATATAGCCTAAAGCCTCGTAAAGTTGGGCAGGATGACGGGGAACAATTTCACCATAGCCTAAGCTTTGATTATGAAATTTAACCGCCCAAGGAAGATCGGAAGGTTTACCTACAATTTCTGAATTGTAAAAGTTCCCAATACGTACTGCTGCACCTCCTAAAGGTACAACGACACCCAAGCGATCTAACAACCAAAAAGATGATCGTTTTAAGTATTTTCTTGAAAATAAATAAGTGGTGAAAATAACGCCTAAAGCAGCACCATGACTTGCTAAACCGCTAAAACCAACAAATTCATAATTCGGTAAAAGACCGAAAAAAGCAGACGCTCCTTCGCTATGTTGTACAGGTAAAAAGACTTCAATAGGTCGTTCAATAAAGGCAGCGGGATCATAGAATAAATATTCTCCTAAACGTGCCCCAGCAATGGCTCCTACAAACGTGTATAGAAATAATGGATCGAGCCATTCTTTCTTCTGACCTTCTTGTTTAAAAATTTTAGCCATCATAGCCCAGCCAACAATAAAGGCTGCAATCCAGCAAAGGCTATAAATGTGAACTTTAAATCCTCCTAAATCAAATAAATACGGAGAGGGTTCCCAATTAATGTATGCGAGTAGATTCATCATAAGTTATCTTTTTTTTTAGGTACGGGATCATAGCCATGGGAACCCCATGGATGACATCGTCCAATTCGTCGTATGCCTAACCAAAGGCCTTTTAGTAGTCCATGTTCTTTTAGGGCTTCAATCATATAGGTAGAGCACGTGGGTTGATAGCGGCAATTAGAACCTAACCAAGGGGAAAGGACTAGTTGGTATATGCGCACCAATACTATAAAAGGTTTGATTAAAATTGTATTCATTGAAAACAAAGATAAACAAACGATAACAATTCTAAATAAAAAATCTCCTATCGTAGATAAGAGATTTTTTATTTATTTTTTAATATAGGTTGTCGAATCCAACGCCGTGTAACTCCAACCTTGTAAAAACTCCAACACTATTTTTGGGTCATGTCCATGGATTTCATCGCTCTCTAAATAGGCTGAATTCTGGGTATGAATTAATTCCCCCTTGTCGTTCAAAATAACGAATACAGGAAAACCAAAACGTTCGGGATGATTCAACTTTGCTAAAGTTTCTTCATTTCTATTTTCCTTGGAATAGTTCAAGTGAACAACTTCATAATTTTTGGCCAAATAATCTTTTATAGGCTGATCAGTGGTTACTAATTTGTCGAATAGCATACACCAAGCGCACCAATTACCTCCAACTTGAACTAAAATATGTTTTTTAGATGCACTTGCTTTGCTGACTGCTGTAGCCAATTGTTCTTTTGCATTGGCTGTTTCATCATAGACTTTCTTTTTCGCGGGTGCCTGACCAAAGGCAAAGCTTAAAGCAAATACAGCTAGGCTTATAATTAATGATAATTTCTTCATGTTCGTTTTTCATTATTTTCAATACCGAATGTACACTTTTTTCATTATAAATAAGTCTATAACGTGAAATTAATCAACTGGTAAAAAGAATGTAATTTCTTTTGTAAATGATGTATTTCGTGATCATGAAGTGGTAAATGGGTGTTGATGAATAAATTCTGTGCAAACTTCTCTTCAAATTCCAAACGATCAATTTCCATCTCATAAAAATTAATTTGATGATGGATCGACTGAAAGTAATACAAGATTAAATCGGTGTACATTTGATGATAATCTTTGTTTTCTTTTATGAAATTACGGTATTCCGCTGTTTCCAATAAAAAAGAGATCATCTGTTTATTGATTTCATTTAATTGATCCTTTACTCTAATCTTTTTTAGAAAAGGAATGGGGTTACTCAATTGTTCGTTTAATGCTTGATGTTTTTTGGTTAACAACAAAGCAAATTGCAAGGCTTTCTTGATCATCGTTTTCCACTTTGATACAAATAAAGACTTTCAGAAAGACAAAATGCGTCGCTGTAAAAACACTGCTGCTTTCTCTAATCTTTTCAATAAATTTGATGTCTAATACAAATGATTATGACGACCCCATTAGCTGAACGTATGCGTCCTATTAAATTGGAAGATTATATCAATCAAAAACATTTGGTTGGACCCAATGGACCCATTAAAATGATGTTGGATAACGATATGATTGCATCAATGATCTTTTGGGGCCCTCCTGGTACAGGAAAAACAACACTTGCTCAACTGATCTCTGAATTATCTGATCGCCCATTTTTTACGTTGAGCGCCATCAGTTCTGGCGTAAAGGAGGTGAGGGAAATTATAGATAAAGCCAAAAATAAAAATCTTTTTTCAGGAGGAAAAAATCCCATTTTATTTATTGATGAAATTCATCGATTCAATAAAACACAACAAGATAGTTTATTGGGTGCAGTTGAAAAAGGTTTGGTTACTTTAATCGGAGCCACAACAGAAAATCCCAGTTTCGAAGTGGTACCCGCTTTACTCTCTAGAGCCCAGGTTTATGTCTTAAAGCATTTGGAAAAACAAGATTTAGACGACCTTATTCGTCGAGCTATAAAAAATGATGTCTATCTAAGTAAAAGATCAATCATCATTGAAGAAACAAATGCCTTGTTGAGGTATTCAGGAGGTGATGCTCGAAAGTTATTAAACGGTTTAGAATTAGTGATTAATTCTTTCGATGCCTCACAAGAAGTCTCGATTACCGATGCCATCGTGCATGAGCGTATCCAACAGAATCTTGCGCGTTATGATAAGTCGGGCGAACAACATTACGATATTATTTCGGCCTTTATTAAATCGATCCGAGGTTCAGATCCCAATGGGGCAGTTTACTGGCTGGCACGTATGTTGGAGGGCGGTGAAGATGTGAAATTTATCGCCAGACGTTTATTGATTTCAGCTTCGGAAGATATCGGAAATGCGAACCCTACTGCCATGATTCTCGCGAATAACACCTTTCAAGCAGTCAGTGTCATTGGTCATCCCGAGTCGCGAATTCTTTTAAGCCAATGTGCCGTCTATTTAGCGAATTCAGCCAAGAGTAACTCGACGTATCAAGCGATCAATACGGCTCAACAAGTGGTTAAGCAAACCGGTGATTTACCCGTGCCTTTGCACTTAAGGAATGCACCAACGAAATTAATGAAGGAATTAGATTACGGGAAGGAATATCGCTACTCCCACGACTATGCCAATAACTTTGTGGTGCAAGAATTTTTACCCGCTGAAATTACGGGAACCATCTTTTATGAACCTGGTTCGAATAAACGGGAACAAGCCGATAAGCAAAGTTTGAACATGAAATGGAAAGGTAAATACGGTTATTAAAAAAAAATAAATTTCGGGTTTAAAATTGAACAATGCCAATGCCACTATTGATCATTGCGTATGCCCATACCCTAAAATGACGCTTTCATAGAATTTAGCTTTGCCAACGAATTCACGACACCCTCTCTTCATTTATTATCCCTTTTTTATATGATATTTTTCCATGTTTATGGAAGGTGTTTTTTTGTAAAGACTAAAAACACGTTGTTTATCAGCGATTTACGTATATAAATAACTTTATTTTCGTTTAATTATTTACTTAAATTAATTTAGAATAATTAAAGATAATAGAAATAAAGTCTATATTTGCTTTTAATTAATAATAAGACTAATTATAAATAAGGTTGGTTTTTGAAATTAAGCGCATAACACTATGAAGAGAATATTTATTACACTAGGCTGTTTAACAGGGTCATGGATGTGGGCACAAACCAACGATAGCATTCCAAAACAGGAAGTTATCGAGTTAGAGCAAACGGTTATTTCTGGTCAGTATAGCAATCAATCGATTAAGAAATCAATCTACGAAGTACGCGTTATAACAGAAGAGATGATTGAGCGCCAAGCGGGGAATAATTTAGCCGATGTACTTAACCAAACCCTGAACATGACAATAATTCCAAGTAGCTCTACAGGTAAGTCGTCTGTTAGTATGTTTGGTTTAGATGGACAGTATTTTAAAATTTTAGTGGATAACATTCCTTTAGTGAATGACGAAGGCTTAGGGAGTAATACCGATTTAACCCAAATAAACCTGGACGATATTCAACAAATTGAGATCGTGGAAGGAGCTATGGGGGTTGATTATGGCGCCAATGCCGTTGCCGGAATTATTAATGTAATTACCAAAAGTGGTGGTAAAAACTTATTGAATATTCGTGCGTCGGTTCAAGAAGAAACCATTGGCAGTGAATACAATTGGAAAAATAAAGGACGTCACGTGCAATCGTTAAAAATTGGCCATCGAATTTCAGATCGATTATACACGGAATTGAATTTTTCGAGAAACGATTTCCGAGGATATTTTAACGATAAATTGGGTAAAGAACACGCTGAGAATGATAATAAAAGAGGCTACGATTGGTTACCTAAAATACAGAATTCAACGAAAGCACTTATTCAATATAAACACGATAACTACCGCTTGTTCTATAAGTTTGAATATTTCGACGAAGAGGTAAAGCGTTATTCAGAGTCTGTGGATATGAATCATCATAACCCCACCAATACGGTTAGGCCAATCGGTTCAGATGCCGAATTTACCACGACTCGGTTGTATCATCATTTAAATGCATCGGGTAGATTACGCAATCTATTTAACTACGATGTTTCGCTTTCTTACCAAGAACAAAAGAAAAAGGCAAAAACCTACCGATACAATATTTTATTGGATGAGGCATTTGATATTAAAAAAGACGATTTTGAAAATAGAAAAGTCTATTACTCGAAAGGTTTGATTAGCAACTTTATCAATAAAAATGAATTGATTGATTTTCAATTTGGTTACGAAATTAATCAAGTGGAGGGATTTGCCAGTCCGATTTCGGGTGATTATAGACCGCAAATTTCTAACAAATTAGGAACCTATGATGTTTTCGGTTCAACAGAAATTAATTTAAATAAGCGCTTCTCACTTCGTCCAGGTGCACGTGTAATGTTTTCGGATCAATTCGATACGCAATTGGTCGCTAGTTTAAGTGCTCGCTACGATTTAGGAAACGATTGGGAGGCGAGAGCGATCGTTGGTACAGCTCCACGCCTGCCGAATTTCGATGAAATGTTTTCTTATTTTGTCGATTCTAATCACAATTTACAAGGGAATAAAGATTTAAAACCAGAAGATGGTTGGTCAGCTTTTCTCCACCTTAAAAAGCGATTAAATATCAACGAATTGAAGAATGAACAGAAATTTTCGGTTTGGACAATCAACTTAAAAGATAAAATTGATCTCGTCGAGATCAATGCAACGCCTTTGGAATATTCCTACCGAAATATAGGGAAATATAATACGCATGGTATCACCTATAACACGCAATTCTTTTGGGGAAACCTACAAGCCAATGCGGGGATTTCTTATACGGGTGTTAAACAGGTATTCGATAAAAAAGTAGAGAACGCTTCTTCGAAAGACGATTACTTATATACGCTTCAAGTGAATGCAAGTGCTTCTTACCAAATTCCGTCAACCAAAACCACCTTTTCTGTTTTCTATAAATTCAATGGAAAAGAAGAACAATATGTTTTACGCGTTAAAGACAATAAAAAAAGCTACTTAAAAGGAGTTAAAGATAGTTTTAGCTGGATGGATGCTTCTATTCGTCAATCGTTCTTTCATCGAAAAATGGACATCACCGTGGGCGCTCGAAATTTATTCGATGTGACGCGCGTTAATAATTCTACCCAAGCAGATGGTGCCCACACCGCTAGTAATTCGTCTATCCTTTTAGGGTATGGCCGATCGTTCTTTGTTAAGCTTGTTTATCATTTAAACTTTAATTAAACCATGAAATCACTCTACACAATAATCACCCTATTTTTCTTCGCCACACTTTTTTCGTGTGACGAAGAAACGACGCCTGTTGGATTAGATTTTGTTGCGGCTTTCGAAAAAAAATCAATTGACTACAGTAGCATTGTCGATCGCGAGAAAATTCAAATCGAATTTTCACGGACAGCAGAATCTGATGGATCAGTGTGGGTTCGAACCCAAGAAGATGCATCAGCTTATGCCATAGATTATGAAACTTTACCGCATGCAGCCAACCAGTTAATCGAATTACCTTTCAAAAAAGGGGATACCAAAATTAGCTTTGACTTTATAAATTTAATTTATCCCTTCGATCGCTCCGATAAAAAAATTCAGTTCTTTATCCATAAAATCGACTATAACGGTTCTACTGCCATACAAGGATATACCGATTTAATGGTAGGTTTCGGACAATCCGTAGGGGGAACTATGTTGCCCGAAATTGGTGGGCCAACACAGCCCTATCAGGTATTTATTGATTTGAGTAAAAATAAACAAACCGGAGTAAAAAGAGACACATGGGATATAGGGTTTTACAACGGTACAGCCTACCGTGTTATTCTAAACAATACCATCTATATGGCTACAAAAGCCTTGGATGAAACCGATATCACTAAAGTGACACGTAACAGTGTAAAGCATCTTTTTAAGGAGGTGGCTATGGGTACATTTGATGCAGCCAATGAAGCCTATGTCGATTCACCAACAGGTGACATTCTAAAAACAGCTATTGCCGAAATTCAAGATGATGATGCGGAAAATAAGGTCTATCTAATAAACCTAGGATTTGAGGTAGGGAGCGGTCCTGTTCAAAACGGAAGTGTTGGTGTTGCTGGAGACTCTAGAGGATGGAAGAAAGCACGCTTCTTAAAAAGAAATGGAAACTACGTGGTGCAATATGCCGATTTAAACGATCCATCATTTACTGAAATTGAAATACCTAAAAATCCTGAACACACCATTACAGCTTTTAATTTCAAGAACAAATCAACCGTCAATGTTGAGCCACCGAAAAATCAATGGGATATTAGTTTTACCGTTTTTACCAACATTATAGAAGGTAGTGGATCTTATGGCTATTCCGATTTCGTTACCAACAATGTTAGAGCAGGTGTTAAAGCCTATATGCTTGTAGGGAATGATCAACTTAATTTTAAGAATTTCACTGCGGAACATATAGACGATTCCCTTTTCCAAAACGACCAAAGAGTTATAGGCAGCGCCTGGCGCGATGTCTTTACTGGAACAGCTTATCCCAATAACTTCTATATCGTTAAAGACCTAGATGATAATTATTACGCTATTAAAATGCTCGAGTTCTTAAACCCGTCGGGCGAGCGTGGACACCCAAAATTTGAATACCGATTAATTCAATCTAAAAGTAATTAATATAGAATTTTAACACATAAAATAATAGAAAAATGAAAAAGAATTTTACGTTTTTAGTAGCTGCTTTAGCAGTTGCTTCAGTAGCTTATGGTCAAAAAACAGCTGATATTTCAATGGGACCTCAGTATGCCAATGATGTGTTTTTTGGACTTGAAGATGGCGCAACCAAAGTGGTTGACCGTGCAGTTTGGGACATTGCCTTTTATCGGAAATCTGCTTATGCCATGGGCATTCGAATTAATGACGCAAAAGGAATTGAAGTTTTTGAAGCCAGTGACGATATCGAAGATTGGAATTCAATAGCCATTGCCGATTTAGATAATTGGACCGATTTATATAATAGTGCAACGGAATGGGGAGTAGGAGCGTTTGATAATGGTTCTGCTACGTATGGTTGGGGCGAATATCAAATGTCAAATCATAAAGTAGTTGGTAGTATTGTTTTTGTCTTAAAATATCAATCAGGAGAATACATCAAATTTAAAATGAAAGAATATTTTGGCGGGTATACCTTTACCTATTCAAAATGGGACGGTTCTTCTTGGGGGGCCGATGTTACAAAAACCATCGCGAACAATGCTTCCGAAAATAGAATATTCAACTATTATAACTTCTTAACAGAGGCTGTTATCGATGTTGAACCAGCACAAGCAGTATGGGATCTTAAATTTACCAAATACATTACGCCGCTTCCTTATCAAGGCGGAACGATGATGTATACTGTGACGGGTGTTTTACAAAGCGATTTAGTAAAAGTGGCGAAAGAAGAACAAACCAATCCTTTTTCTGCCGATATTAATAGCATTGGATACGACTGGAAAACGTTTAATATGTCGAATAACACCTATACGATCAACAACAAGCCCTTCTTTGTTAAAAAATCATCCGACGAGAAAGTATACAAATTAACCATGAAGGAATTCGCTGGTTCGGCTACGGGTAATATTAAATTTGAGTACGAAGAAGCCAAATTAAGCTTAAGCGATTTAAATACGAGAGCTGCCGGTGTATATACAACAGGACAACCACAAACCTTTCAAGTCGTTCTAAATGGAAAAACAGCTTGGACAGAGCCGGTAGAAGTTAAAGTTTATTCTATTGCAGGGCAATTAATTCACCAAGAAAATTATAATTCTTCGGCGAACTTCTCAACCAAAACAATCCAATTAACCCAAGCTCCTAAAGGGGTTTATATCGTTAAAATCACATCAGGAAACTTTAGTGAATCGAAAAAAATTATTTTAAAATAAACGCAGGATACAGCTACATACTGTTGAATGTTTTTTTGTGAGTAGGGGGCGGAAACGCTCCCTTTTTTTATCTCTTTTTTTAGGTGGGCGCTCCCTTCGGGCGGGCTATCTGCACTCGCTTTTTGTTCCGTTACACTCCACTAAAAAGCTCAAACAAATGCTCTTATCCCTAGCGAAAAATCCGTTTATGTTGAAGTTTTCGGATGATTATAAAAGATGAATGCAGTTCCTTGTTTCTCTAAATCGAAAGGAAAGAGCAGTCCCACGAGAGGAATTCATTCACCATTCATCATTTAAACCCAAAAAGCCATCCCAAAGGATGGCTTCTGAAAAACAAAATTAGGACAAGTCTATAGAAGTCTTAAACTTCTACACCATGAACAATTTCTTGCCAAGCTTCCAATTCTGGAATTCCTGGTTTACGTTTTCCGAAGAATTGGACAATAATTTCACCCTTTTCGTTGAATACTTCAACGGCAGTTACTATTCCATCTTCGGTTGGTTTACGCACAATCCATGTTTGAGCAATTTTACTCATGTCTAAGTGCATATTAAAATTAGGATCTAATATATTAAACCACTGTTCGTGCCACATGGTGCGTTTTATCTCTCCTGTATGAATCTGAATATTTCCACGGTTTCCGGTGAATACCATAATGGGGGTTTCGCGCTTTGCTGCAGCTTCTAAGAGTTCAACAATCTTATCTTTTCCTATAGGCGTTGCGTGGTAAGAAGATGGCGCTAAACGCAATGCTTGCGTCCGTGTAACACCAAATTTACGAAGCATCATAAAGAAATCGTGGGTGTCTTTTAAATCCAACCAAGCTTGTTGAAAACCAACAATATCAATTTCAGCGTCGTGTTTCTCTGTTGGGGTTTCTTTTAATTCTTCCACATCCATAAATGGTGGTTGTTCAGTCGCCGTATATTTAGTGACTAAAAGGTCAAAAGCGGCCTCATTACTCTGGGGAACCAAGTATATTTTATGGATGGCTTCACCATCTTTTCCAAAGAATTGTATGCTTTTTCGATTGCCGTGTTCACTAATTTCGGTTACAGCAAACGCAAACTTCCAATGCGTTATAAAAATACGCATATCAATATCTTCCCCAACAAAAAGCTGTGCGTGTGGTGAAGAGAAATCGGCATTTAAGTACGTTCCTTTACGTTCGTGAACACATTCTTCGTTCCGCGTTAAAGCCATCACTTTTCCCAAGGTCTCTACCTCTTGTAACAGGGCAGCAAATTCATTGTTTAAGCGGGTTACTGTTGTTCCTACTTGAGTGCTTAGCAATTCGCCTTCACTGACGTTAAGTGTTTTAGCTGCATTGCGTATTCTTAATCGTGGATTCTCTTCTTTTAGAGCATTCCACTGTTCTTTTAATGTGAGTGTATTCATGGGTTATTGTTTTCTTGTTCCAAATAAAATAAGCGGTTTTTGGTCAATCGGGTTTTGGCAAATGGTACACGGAAAATTATACACCTTCGAAATAATATCTTGCTGAAATACTTCATCGGGTGTAGCTTGTTTTACAACACGACCTTTGCACATCAAGAGAATCTCATCGGCATATTGCGAGGCAAGATTTAAATCGTGAATAACCATTATAACCGTATTGCCTTCTTGAGTATACTCTTTAATAATTTGAAGTAATTTAAATTGATGCGATACATCTAAATTGTTCAAGGGCTCGTCGAGTAAGACGAGTTTGTTCGGAAATTCATTTTCCAATTGGGCGAAAATTCGAGCGATATGAACACGTTGTTTTTCTCCACCCGACAATTGTTGATAACCGCGTTGGCGTAAATGGGTAATTTCGGTCTTATCCATCCATTTTTCAATGGCTGTAACATCTTCTGCTTGTGGAGAATGTTGAAAATACGGATATCGGCCCATTAAGACGATTTCTTCAACGGTTAACGGAATGTCACTGGGTTGGTGTTGAGAAAATTTGGCCTTGTGAAAGGGGAGTATATGCTTTTGCCAATGCGTTAGATTTTTATCTTTAAAATGGGTTTTATTGTGTTTAGCATCAATTTCATTTGCGATATAGCTTAAGAAAGTTGATTTTCCAGCTCCATTGGGCCCAACAATGGCAATTAACTTGCCTTCACCTGTTGAAAAACTGATTTCGTCTAATATTTTAAACTGTTTGTGTTGGTAACTAATGCAATTGACCGCTAACATTACAATGATTTTTTAAATTTTAATAAAATAGAAATAAACACAGGCGCCCCCATCATAGAGGTTAATATTCCAATAGGAATTTCAGAAGGTGCCACCAATGTGCGGCTAATGGTATCGGCTAGGATGACCAGTATTCCTCCCAATAGAGCAGATAGGGGTAAGATAATAACATAGTTCGATTTAAATAATAACCGAAGAATGTAAGGGACAATAAGTCCTACAAAACCAATGGTTCCTGTAAAAGCAACGATGGTACCAATGAGTAGAGCCGAAAATAAGATAATTTGTTTTTTGGTAGACTCTACATCAATTCCTAAATGTTCGGCGTCTTTTTCGCCTAACATCATGGCATTGAGTATTTTTCCCTTTCCGATTAAGAAATAAAAGCTGATGGTTGTAACAATCATTAAAATAAGGATTTTTGTCCAGTTCGCCCCAGCTAGACTTCCCAATGTCCAGAAGGTTAAATTTCTCAGCTCTTCTTCAGTGGATAGGTAAGTCATTAATCCTGTTGCTGATCCACACAAAGCAGAAATTGCGACGCCAGAGAGTAACAAAATTGTTACATTGGTTTTGGCGTTCTGAGTCGATATTTTATAGACCAATAAACATGTGACCATGGCACCTACAAAAGCCATAATGCTCAATAAAAAGTAATGAACAAATTCTGGGACATAGTTTTTTATATGGCTTCCTAAAACGATGGTTAAGGCTGCAAAAAGAACCGATCCCGAAGTCACGCCAATTAAATCGGGTGACGCCAAGGGGTTTTTAAATATACCTTGTAAACAGGTTCCAGCTACGGCCAAGCCTGCACCAACGAGTACTGCAAGTAAAATGCGTGGTAAGCGTAAGTCAAATAAGACATAGGCGTCATTCTCTTGGATTAAATTAGGGGCTGTTAACGAATTCTTTAAGATCAGTAGGACATCGTCATTGAATTGATAAACACCAATAAACAAAGCGCCTATACCTAAGAGAACGAGACAGCTGCTTAGAATTGAAATAGGTAATCGAAGAGAGGTATACATGGAGTTATTGTTGGATTAACTGGTTAAGTTGCACGGCTGCTTTTCCTACACGAGGTCCAAAGCCAGATAATAATTGCCCGTCCATGGCGATAATTTTTTTGTTTTTTCCGGCATTGGTGGCAGACACTCCTTCAATTTTTAGAATTCCATCAATTCCGCCCACACTCTCTAAGCCTTTATCAAATAATAAAATATAGTCGGGGTTACTTTTTACTAAGGCTTCGGGTGTTAATGGTTTAAAATCTTCAAAATCGTTTACGGCATTCACACCACCAGCAATGGCAATGATTTTTTCCATTGGTGTATTTTTTCCAGCAACCATTAATGTGCCAGCACCACGCGCATAGATAAATAATACTTTCGGTGTTGTGGTTAGTGGTTTTAAGTCTTTTATTTCGGTATCAATGGTTTCGTTAATGGCTTTGTAGTTTTCTTTTTGTAAGGTTTTCGCTATCGCTTCAACAAACGATTTTGTTCCATCTACGGAATAATCTTGGTGAATGGTTTCTACTTTGATTCCTGCATTTTTTAATTGTTCAATCTGTTCATTCGACAAATCTTTGGCCGTACCATACACGATGGTTGGTTTTAGAGCTAATAAGTTCTCTATTGAAATAGAGCGTACATGCCCTAGGTCTTTCGCTGTTTCTTTAATGTTTTCTGGGTAGGTACTCGTTACATCGACACCCACTAAATTAGTTTGTTCCCCCAAGGCCGCTAAGACTTCGGTTATAGAACCGTTTAAGGAAACAATTTTCTCAGCAGAAACAGGGGTTGTTTCTTCTGTTGTTGGCGTATTCGATACGGGCTCTTCTTTGGTTTGGTTACACGCGGTTAATCCGATTAGGATGGCTGCGCTAAATAGTAGTTTTCTCATGTTGTCTATTTGTATTAAGTCTAAATAAAAAACAAAGATTAAAAAAAAGTTTGGAATAAACCATATTATTTAGATTTGTTTTAAATAAAATTAAGGTTTGGTTATCGTGTATGGAGGTGGATTTACTTTTAATTGGAAGTGAAAGAAGTTTTGGAAATTAGCTTTATGTATTGAAACGATTTTTTGGAGAGTGGCCTTACCCTTTTTTCAAAGTAATTGACGCAAATTGCGGCAGGGATAGGAACGATATCCTCTGCTGCCGTACCGATTTTGAAGTGTATAAGACGTAAAAGCAGCAGAGATTTAGTGGATAGCCCGGCGCGTAGCGGCCGCCCAAATTGAATTGTTTTTTATTTTTTTGACAGGTGATATAGCGTTCTGTGCTAAAAATTGATGTAATTTGCTTCAACTTTTTGTGGGAGAAAGAAGTCGATGAAGAGGTATTGAAATGTTCTTAAAATGTTAAAACGATGAAACAAATACAGATTATTAATGGCCCTAATTTAAATTTATTAGGGGTGAGGGAGCCAGCGATTTATGGAACCATAAGCTTTGAAGATTTTTATGAGGATTTGAAGAAGGAATTTCCTGATTTAAGTATCCATTATTATCAGTCTAATCACGAGGGTGATTTAATTGATAAACTGCATGAAGTGGGGTTTCGGTATGATGGAATTGTTTTAAATGCGGGAGCTTATACGCATTATTCTTACGCTTTGGCTGATGCGATTAAGGCTATTGAGACACCAACGGTTGAGGTGCATATATCGGATATTTATGCCCGCGAAGGGTTTCGTAGCGTGAGTGTTACAGGGGTTAATTGTAAAGCAATTATATCGGGCAAAGGTTTAGCGGGATACAGTGAAGCGATTGCGTTATTGAAATAGATAATAGATACAAAAAGAGAGGCGATCATGATTGATCGCCTCTCTTTTTTGTGGTGTAGATTACATCGGTTTAAACTGATCTTTCAGCTCAACATTTAAGCTGTCGATGTACCCTAATATTTCTAATTTTCCGATTTTACTGGTGGCAGAACTTGTGAAAATAAGGGGTAATTCTTCCCATGTTTTTAGTAATTCTTTTTTGTAAACCAAAAGGTTTTTTTGAAAAGCGGAACTGGATAATTTATCTAATTTAGTAAAGATAATGGCGAATGGAATTTGTTTGTTTCCTAACCACTCCATAAATTTTAAATCGATTTGTTGGGGGGTATGTCGGGCATCGATTAAAAGAAATACATTGACTAAGTTAGAACGGTTTTCTAAATAATCGTAGATCATTTTTTCGAACCCTCCTCTTAAACTTTTCGATACTTTGGCGTAACCAAAACCAGGTAAATCGGTCAGGTACCATATATCGTCCATTAAGAAGGTGTTCAGTAATTGTGTTTTTCCCGGAGTACCCGAAGTTTTTGCTAAAGCTTTACGACCACTAATCATGTTGATTAACGAAGATTTCCCGACGTTTGAACGGCCGATAAAAGCATATTCAGGGACATTCGCTTCTGGACATTCTTTGTAATCTGCCGAGCTTTTTATAAAAACAGGATTTTTAATTTCCATAATGTTATTTTGTTGAAGGATCAATGGCCTTCTTGATTAGCCATTCGTGTAATATCTCATTGAATAATTCGGGATGTTCCATCATCGGCGCATGCCCACATTTTTCCACCCAGAATAAAGAAGCATCGGGTAATTCGTGGTTGAATTCGATAGCGACTTCTGGTGGCGTTACATGATCATCTTCTCCCCAAATTAAACAAACAGGAATGGTGATGTCTTTTAAATCGTTTTTCATATTCGATTTAATGGCATCTCTTGCAATATATAGTGTTTTGATGGCTTTATTACGGTCGTTGACCGTTTTAAAAACATCGTCGATAATTTCTTTGGTTGCAACAGCTGAATCAAAAAATACCTCTTCGGTTTTGCGTTTTACGTATTCGTAATCACCACGTTTAGGGTATGTTTCTCCAAATGATTTTTCGTATAAGCCAGAGCTCCCTGTAAGGCATAGTGCTTTTACAAGTTGCGGGTGTTTATGACAAACGACTAATCCGATATGACCTCCTAAAGAATTTCCAACTAAAATTGCAGGTTCTTTTACGACTTCATCTAGGAATTTGGCGACGTGCTTAGCGATATTGGCTACGTTTGTACTAATGACAGGCAACGAATAAAGCGGCAATTCTGGCGCATAAACTTTGTATCCTCTTGTCGAAAAATAATTTGTTAGTGAGCTAAAATTACTAAGTTCACCCATTAGGCCATGCAATAAAACTATTGGTTGACCTTCTCCTTCTTCGATGTAAGAGAACTTATCTTTCTTTTTTAGGCTAAAAAACATTCAATAATTGTTAAGTCGACAAATTTAGTTAAATAATAAAACTATTAGGGTTTTTAAACAAAAAACTTTTACAGTGAACATTTTATGTTCATAAGAGACTAATTCATGGGCTATATAAATTTTTCAAACTAAAAAAATATCAAGCAATTAAATGTTAAATAGTTAGTCTCAAAATGGAATTTTAAGGAATGTTGATAACTAATTATCACAAAAGTGGTAAAAAATGGTATATAGTGGCAATATTTTTTTTATTTTTGAAAAAAATCTGTCATGATTTCATTAATCGGAACATATGAATGTAAGGTAGATACAAAAGGTAGACTCCCAATGCCTGCGGGCATTAAGAAGCAAATTGCTGATAGTGTGGAGGATGGTTTTGTATTGAAGCGTTCTGTGTTTCAGAATTGTTTGGAGCTACACCCGATGAAAAATTGGGATAAAATCATGACAGATTTGAATAAATTGAATCGTTTTGTGAAAAAAAACAACGATTTTATCCGTGTATTCACGGCTGGTGTGAAAGTGGTTGAGTTCGATGGGAACGGAAGAGTTCAAATCGCCAAGGATTTAATCACTTTTGCCAAAATTGAAAAGGAAGTCGTGCTTTCGTCGTCGGTTAATTTTATAGAGATATGGGATAAAGCCTTGTACGAAGAAGCAATTAATGTAAACGATGATGATTTTGCACTGTTAGCAGAAGATATCATGGGAAATTTAAATGAAGATGAGTGAATATCATAACCCTGTATTGTTAACCGAAAGTGTTGATGCATTAATTATAGATCCAGCAGGAATCTATGTGGATTGTACATTCGGAGGAGGGGGACATTCAAGAGAGATTGTTTCTCGCTTGGAAGGAAACGGAAAATTATATGCTTTTGATCAAGATGAGGATGCGATTCAAAATAAACTGGAAAGCGAACACTTTGAATTGGTTATGCAGAATTTTCGTTTTTTGAAAAATAATCTTCGTTTTCGTCAAATAAAACAAGTGGATGGTATTTTAGCTGATCTTGGTGTTTCATCGCATCAATTCGATACCCCAACGCGTGGTTTTTCAACCCGCTTTGATGGTGAATTGGATATGCGAATGAATCAAAATGCTTCTTTGTCTGCTAAAACAATTGTCAACGAATACGACGAAGAAAATTTAGCCCGTATTTTTTATGATTTTGGCGAATTGCAAGGTTCTTATCGTTTAGCGAGAGAAATTTTAAAAGCACGCGAAGAACAGCCCATCGAAACCATTGAACAATTGAAAAAAATATTCTCCTTTATTCCGAAAATGAAAGAGAATAAGTTTTTTGCACAAATGTTTCAAGCACTTCGTATTGAAGTGAACGATGAAATGGCTGCTTTAAAAGATATGTTGACACAAACAGCAGATGTTATTCAACCCGGTGGTCGCTTAGTGGTTATTTCCTATCATTCCCTAGAAGATCGTTTGGTAAAGCGCTTTATGCGTAATGGAATGTTTGAGGGTGAACCAGAGAAGGATGTTTTCGGAAACTGGTCTGCTCCTTTTAAACCACTTCAAACAAAGGTGATTATTCCTTCGCAAGAGGAAATTGATATCAATCCTAGAGCAAGAAGTGCGAAAATGAGAATTGCAGTACGAAATAGTTAAAACGATTTATAATGGCGATAACTAAGAAAAAAAAGGGAACACCACCAAAGAAAACATTTAGAGGTTTGCTGAAAGGTGAATTTCTAGTGAATAGTGGTTCTGAGCAAAATTGGAAATTTATGCTCTTTTTGGTCGGTTTAGCTTTTATGAGTATTAGTAGTTCGCATTGGATTGATCGAAAAGTAGTTCGTATTAGTGAATTACAAAATAACGTTGAAGACTTAAAATCTCAGTATACCGATAAACATCGGGACTTAATGCGCTTACAATTAGAAACTGAAATTATTAATAGAACTGAAGTATTCGGATTGAAAATCCCTGATAGACAGCCGTATTACTTAGTTGATAAAATTTATGATGAAAAATAAACACTCAATGGTCATCAAAGGATGGTTTTTTGCTGGACTGCTCGCAGTCTGGGCAGTCGCTATTGTGGTGTTTATGTTTAGAATTAATATTATAGAAGGTGCTGAATTAGAGCGGTTTGCTGAACGAAATAATTTTCGATTAGATACCGTGGAAGCTGAAAGAGGTAATTTATATGCATCCAATGGTGCTTTAATGGCTACGACCGTTACCAAACATAATATTTTTGTGGATTTATCGGTTATTAAAGATGACCTTTTTCAAAAGGAAATGCATAATCTTGCCGACTCATTAGGGAAAATGTTTGATAAATCCCCCGCCCATTTTAACGATAAATTTGCCCGAGAGCGTGATAAAAAAAACCGCTATATGATGCTTGTTAAAGGGTTAGATTATGAGCAGTATCAACGCATTCGTAAGTTCCCTATTTTTAATAAAGGCCAGAATAAAGGTGGATTTATCCATGAAAGTGTCTCTAAACGTGAATTAATTGTTCAGGATATTGGCGTTCGTACCATTGGATATGATGATAAGCGTGGAAAAGTAGGGTTAGAGGGCGCTTACAGCGATTTGTTAACAGGCGTTGAAGGACGTCGTTGGGAACAATTTATGGGGCGTGGTAAATGGAAACCAATGAAGAGTTGGGAACAAGAGCCACAATCGGGATCATCGGTTTATACAACCATTGATGCCGACTTACAGATGATTTCTTATGATGCTTTGTATCAACAATTGTCTGACTTTGAAGCGGAACACGGCAGTGTGGTTGTTATGGAAGTTGGTACGGGTAAAGTGCGAGCGATTGTTAATTTAACCCGTAAAAAAGATGGTTCTTACGTTGATGATTATAACTACGCTGTAGGAGAAGCTGCTGAGCCAGGTTCTACGTTTAAAGCCGTTTCGCTTTTGGTAGCCATGGCCGATGGACACATCACCAAAGAAAGTACCGTTGAAACAGGTGGTGGGAAATACACCTTGTATAACCGTACGATTACGGATTCCCATGGTTATGGAACCTTAACGGTAGATGGAGTCGTGAAGAAATCATCTAATATTGGAACAGCCAAGTTAATTAATCAATATTATAGCTCAAATCCGAATGAATTCTTTAAAAGAATGGAGGAATGGCATATGTTGAAGCCGCTAGGGGTTGATATCTTAGGAGAAGGTAAACCGATTATGCACCGCCCTGGCGATGCCGCATGGAGTAATATAACCTTGCCTGTAATGGCTTATGGGTATGGACTTCAATTAACACCGATTCAATTGGTTACTTTTTACAATGCAATTGCCAATGATGGGAAAATGGTGAAGCCATTGTTTATGGATAAAATTGCCAAGAAAGGTCAAAAAGATATCGTCTTTGAACCAGTTGTTCTTGTAGAGCAATTGACCTCTAAAAAAAATATAAAAGATATGCAGGATATGCTGAGAGGTGCCGTTGAAGAAGGTACAGGTCGTATTGTCCGTAATAGTCATTATGATATAGCCGGTAAGACAGGAACCGCTCGTGTTGAATATTGGAAAAAAGATGGTAGAGGGATGCAGTATAGAGCCTCTTTTGCAGGGTATTTTCCTGCTGAAAAACCAAAATTTTCGTGTATTGTCGTTGTGCATAAGCCCAATACATCGAAAGGGTACTATGGTGGGAGTGTCACTGGACCCGTTTTTAAGAAAATTGCTGATTGGGTTTATTCAAAAACACCAATACCTTTGCCAACTGATTTAGTTAACAAAAATGTGGTGTCTAGCTTTAAGGCTGACCCAGAAATTAAAATTAATAAAGCTAAAAATAGTATACCTAATGTTGTTGGACATGCAGGCCTTAAAGCGATTCCTGCTTTAGAAAATTTAGGACTAGATGTTCGATACACGGGCTATGGAAAAGTTGTTCAGCAGTCATTGCCTGTAGGAACACGATTTAAAAAAGGTGAAACAATTTATTTAATATTGGAGGGATGAGGAATTTAGTAGACTTATTATTTAAGGTTTCCATCTTAGAAATTATTGGAAAAAACACGGTTGACGTGAATGAAATCCAATTTGATTCTAGAAAAGTTAAAGCAGCTGATGTTTTTGTTGCTCTAAACGGAGCAGCTCAGGACGGACATGCTTATATCGATAAAGCGATTGAGTTAGGTGCTCAAGTCGTTGTTTGTGAAATTGCCCCCGAATTAATAAGGCAAGATGTGACTTATGTCGTGGTTGAGAACACGTCAATTACGTTAGGCGTTATGGCTGCTAATTATTACGACAATCCGACGAAGGACTTAACATTGGTTGGAATTACAGGCACCAATGGAAAAACTACGACTGTTACGCTTTTGTATGAGCTGTTTACCGAATTAGGTTATCCGTGTGCATTGATTTCTACCATTAAAATAATCGTTAATCAAGAGGTTATACCGACGACGCATACAACACCCGACATATTGACTTTAAATAGAATATTTCGTGAAGCCGTAGATCGTGGATGTGAATATGCCTTTATGGAAGTAAGTTCGCATGGAATACATCAACATCGAATCGCAGGATTAAATTTTAAAGTGGCGGCGTTTAGTAATATTACGCATGATCATTTAGATTATCACTCGACTTTTGCAAATTATATCGCTGCTAAAAAACAATTTTTTGATGATTTACCCAAGTCAGCCATAGCGCTGACCAATATCGATGATAAAAACGGGTTGGTTATGTTGCAAAATACGAAAGCCACTAAAAAAACCTATGCACTAAAACAATTAGCCGATTATAAAGGAAAAATTCTTGATCATCAATTTGATGGGATGCAATTGGTTTTTAATCAAAAAGAATTTTGGACTTCTTTAATTGGACAGTTCAATGCTTACAATTTGTTGGCTGTCTTTTCAATTGCTCAAATTCTTGGGCATGATGAATTACAAGTCTTAACTGCATTGAGTAAGTTAGGCAATGTTGATGGTCGTTTTCAAACATTTAAAACGGCCTCTGGGATTGTTATTATTATTGATTATGCCCATACACCAGATGCATTAGAAAATGTATTGAAAACCATTGATTCGATTCGTACCAACAATGAAAAGTTAATAACCATTGTGGGTTGTGGTGGCGATCGAGATAAAACAAAACGACCAGAAATGGCCGCAATCGCAAGTGAACGATCTCAAATGGCCATTTTTACATCGGATAATCCAAGAACGGAAAATCCAGATCAAATTTTAAGCGATATGGAAGCAGGTGTAAAAGCCGCTTATTATAACCGAACATTAAAAATAACCAATCGTAAAGACGCGATTAAAACAGCGTTGAACATGGCTCAACCACAAGATATCATCTTGATTGCTGGAAAAGGACATGAAACATACCAAGAAATTCAGGGAGTGAAACATCATTTCTCGGATCTTGAAATTGCAGTAGAATTAAGTAATTTATTGAACAAATAAGAGATGTTATACTATTTATTTGATTATTTACACACGTTAAATTTTCCAGGAGCAAGGATTTTTCAATACACCTCTTTTCGTGCGGGGATGGCGATATTGATGGCAATGTTTATCAGCCTTTTTTATGGTAAACGAATAATTGCTTACCTAAGAAAAGAGCAAATGGGCGAAATCGTTCGTGATTTGGGCTTGAAAGGTCAAATTGAAAAAGCAGGCACTCCAACCATGGGGGGGCTAATAATTATTGTGGCAACATTAGTGCCTGTGTTATTATTTGCTCGCTTAGATAATATCTATATCATTATTCTACTGGTGTCCACTTTATGGCTTGGGGTGATAGGTTTTTTAGATGATTATATTAAAGTATTTAAAAAAAATAAAGAAGGTTTAAAGGGAAAGTTCAAAGTTTTAGGCCAAGTAGGACTTGGAGTAGTTGTTGGTGTGATGCTTTATGCAAGTCCTAGCGTAACGGTAAAACATCAAATTGAACCCCAACAATCGTCCACTTCTTCCGTTAATGAATATCACCCAGTGAAATTTGGAGAAGAAGAAAAAACATTGGAAACAACCATGCCTTTTGTGAAAGGTAATGAGTTTAATTATGCCGATTTTTTGTTTTGGATGGACGAAGATGGTAAACACTTTTGGGGGGCTGCCGTTTTCATTTTAGCCGTTATTTTTATTATTACGGCTGTATCCAACGGAGCAAATTTAACCGATGGTATCGATGGGTTAGCAGCTGGTAGTTCGGCCGTTATAATGGGGGCTATTTCGCTCTTTGTTTTTGTTTCTGGAAATATTATTTTTGCCGATTATTTGAACATTATGTTTATTCCGAGATCAGAAGAGATCCTTATTTTTTGTGGGGCTTTCTTAGGCGGATTAATAGGTTTTCTATGGTATAATACCTATCCTGCTCAAGTTTTTATGGGCGATACAGGAAGTTTAACCATTGGGGGCCTTATAGCTGTTCTAGCAATTATTGTTCGTAAAGAATTATTACTACCTATTTTATGTGGGATATTTTTCGCAGAGAGTTTATCGGTAATGTTACAGGTGAGTTATTTTAAATATACAAAAAGCAAATATGGTGAAGGGAGGAGAATATTTTTGATGTCCCCTGTTCATCATCACTTTCAAAAGTTAGGATACCACGAAAGTAAAATTGTTGTAAGAGCCATTATTATAGGAATTATTTTAGCCGTTATCAGTGTTATTACATTGAAAATTAGATAAAAATGAAAAAATTAGTCGTTTTAGGAGCAGGAGAAAGTGGAGTAGGTGCAGCTATTCTAGGGAAACAGCAACAGTTTGACGTGTTTGTTTCTGATCGTGGGGTGATTAAAAATGATTATAAACAAACCTTAATCGATCACGGGATTGATTTTGAAGAAGGGATACACGATATGGAGCGAATTTTATTGGCTGATATCGTGATGAAAAGTCCTGGAATACCAAAGAAGACCGATCTGATACAGCAGATTAAAGCGAAGCAGATTCCTTTAGTCTCTGAAATTGAATTTGCATCGCGTTTTACGGATGCAAAAATTATTGCAATTACAGGATCGAATGGGAAAACAACAACAACAAGTTTGATGTACCATATCTTGAAGCAAGCTGGATTGAATGTTGGCTTAGGTGGAAATATAGGACTTAGTTTTGCAAAAGCAGTTGCCGAAAATAGCTATGACTATTATGTGTTGGAAATTAGTAGCTTCCAATTGGATGATATCATAACGTTTAAACCCTACATTGCCATATTGTTAAATATTACACCAGATCATTTGGATGAGTATGATAATCAGTTTGATCATTATGCATTAGCTAAATTTAGAATCACAGAAAATCAGGACGAAAACGATTACTTTATTTATAACCAAGATGATGAGAAAATCATTGAAATGTTGAATAAGCAATCGGTTCGTGCAAAGCGCAAACCATTTAGTATGAAAGATGCTGAACAAGATTCTTACGCGAATCACGAATTATTTCGAATGACGTGTTCCGATGGTGTATTCAATATGCCAATACAAGATTTAGGATTAATTGGTACACATAATGTGTCCAATTCCTTAGCTGCAGCAACTGCAGCCAACCTATTAAAAATACGAAACGAATCGATTAAGAAAAGTTTGAGCGATTTTAAATCGGTTGAACACCGATTGGAACCTGTGACAACAATTGATGGGGTTCATTTTATAAATGATTCGAAAGCAACCAATGTGAATGCTACGTATTTTGCTTTAGAAAGTATGACCTCACCCGTTGTTTGGATTGTTGGTGGAAAAGATAAAGGAAACGACTATGAAGAACTCCTTCCTTTTGTGAAAAAGAAAGTAGTTGCCATTGTTTGTTTAGGTCTTGATAATTCAAAAATTATCGATTTCTTTTCACCCTATATCGAAACGATTGTTGATACCACTAGTATGCCCGAGGCCGTTGAGCAAAGTAAACGTTTAGCCAAGTCAGGTGACACGGTCTTGTTGTCTCCCGCTTGTGCGAGTTTTGACTTATTTAATGGCTACGAAGAGCGTGGACATTTGTTTAAAGAAAATATTAAAGCCTTATAAAAACACCACCTTAACCATGACAAACCTAATACAAAAATATTTCAAAGGCGATAAGCCCCTGTGGGCCTTTATCATGCTGTTGGCAATATTTTCATTTCTGCCTGTTTATTCAGCGAGTTCAAATCTTGTGTATACGGTAGGAACAGGTACTGTATTGGGTCACCTTTTTAAACATGGTTTAATCTTAACCATTGGCTTAGGGATTATCTGTTTGTTTCAACGTGTTGATTACCGATGGTTTGGCTTATTTGCCTTAACAGCGGTTATTTTCTTAGCGATTGTGCTGGTTTTTACGCAGATTCAAGGACAAACCATTGATGGGGCAAATGCGGCACGATGGTTGGTAATCCCTGGGACAGGTATCGGGATTCAACCTTCCATGATTGCTTCCCAAGCTTTATTGATTTATGTAGCACGTTTCTTAACTAAAAACCGAGATAAGGAGTACACCTGGAAAAATACTATTCCAACATTGTTCCTCCCTATTTTTATAATTATAGGATTAATCTTTCCATCGAACGGTTCTACGGCATTAATGTTGGCCATTATTTGTGGGGTTATTCTGATTATTGGCGGTTTTCCACTGAAATACTTATTGTCAATCGCCGCTTTAGGAATTGTTTCTGCTGGAGGTTTTGTTTGGTTAGCCTTAAAGCAACCCGATTTAATTTCCAACTCAAGGGTACACACGTGGATGTCCCGTATTGAAAAGTTTTCAGACGATTCTGGCCTAGAAAGTTATCAAGTTTTACATGCCAAGGCTGCAATTGCAAGAGGATTAAATGAAATGGCAGGGCCAGGAAAAAGTGTTTTTAAACAAACTTTACCCCAATCTTCTTCCGATTTTATCTTTGCAATTATTGTGGAGGAATATGGGGCAATTGGTGCGATATTATTGGTTACAACATTCCTGTTAATCCTATTTAGAATTTGCTTAATCGCTTCTAAAATACACACGATTTTTGGAACGCTACTGGTTTTTTCAGTGGGCTTGCCAATTATATTTCAAGCGATGGTTAATATGGCTGTTGCTGTAAATTTAATACCGGTAACGGGTCAGCCCTTACCAATGATTAGTTATGGAGGAACCTCTATATGGATGACCTGTATTTCATTTGGGATTATATTGAGCGTTAGCTCCCAAATAAAATCAAAAGAAGAAGTTGAACTAGAAAGAAAAAAATTAAGTGAAGAATACATCGAAGATATCGCCTAAAGTTTTAATTAGTGGCGGAGGAACTGGTGGACACATCTATCCTGCTATTGCAATCGCTGATGAAATTAAGCGACGGTTGCCCGATGCTCAAATTTTATTTGTAGGTGCGGATAGTAAAATGGAAATGGAGAAGGTTCCTAAAGCAGGTTACCCAATAAAAGGCTTACCTATTTCGGGGTTTGATAGAAGCAACTGGAAAGCCAATTTAAATTTTCCTTTTCGTTTATTCAATAGCCTTCGTTTGGCTAAGAAAATATTTCAAGATTTTCAACCCGATATCGCTGTTGGGACAGGAGGATATGCAAGTGGCCCAATGTTGTGGATCGCTGGAAAGAATAAGGTACCTTATTTATTACAAGAACAGAATTCATTTCCAGGCGTGACCAATAAAATATTGAAAAAACAGGCAGCAGCTATTTGTACGGCTTATGAAGATATTGCTGAATTTCCAAAAGAGAAGGTACGTTGTACGGGCAATCCTATACGCGCTGAAATCTTTCAGAATTTACCATCGAAAGAAGCGGCTGCAAAGCAGTTTGATTTAGATTTTCAACGACCAATTATTTTATCGGTCGGAGGAAGTCAAGGTTCTCGGGCAATTAATAACGCATGGTTAGCCGATTTAGATAAACTGGCGCAAAGCGGTGTTCAACTAATTTGGCAAACAGGACAGTTGGATTATAAAAAAATTAAAGACGCCGTAGGTGATCGTTATCCAAGTATTCATGTAACCGAATTTATCTATACGATGCAAGCGGCTTATGCGGCGGCTGATATTATTGTATCTCGTGCAGGAGCAATGGCTATCTCTGAGTTATGTATCATTGGTAAACCAGCGATACTAATTCCTTTACCATCTGCGGCAGAAGATCATCAAACAAAGAATGCACAAGCGTTGGTTAATGCGCATGCAGCTTTGTTTATTCATGATGCAAAAACCAAAGAATGTTTACTCAATGAAGCCGTTTCATTAGCTAAAAATGACGATTTAAAGAAAAGTTTATCAACCCATATTACACAATTAGGAAAGCCAAAAGCCACCGAAGAAATTGTAGATATATTATTGGATTTAATACAATGAATAGTTTAGATAAAACATATTATTATTTTATAGGTGCCGGTGGTATCGGAATGAGTGCCCTAGAGCGATTTTTTAATTCTTTAGGGAAAAGCGTACTGGGTTACGATCGTACACCAACAGAATTAACAAATGCATTAATCGAAGAAGGAATTCAAATCCATTTTGAAGATAATGTAAACTTAATCCCCTCTGATTTAACTCCAGAGAATACGTTGGTTATTTTTACCCCTGCTGTTCCTAGTGATCACAAAGAATTAAACTATTTTCTAGACCAAGGGTTTGATGTTTTAAAACGTTCTCAATTATTAGGTGAAATAACTAAACACACTTATAATATTGGGGTTGCTGGAACGCATGGAAAGACGACCACCACATCGATCTTAGGACATATTTTAAAAGAAGCTGACGTAGAAAGTACAGCGTTTTTGGGCGGAATTGCTGAAAACTATAATTCGAATATTATTTTAAACGGTTCGAAATATACCGTTGCAGAAGCTGATGAGTTTGATCGCTCTTTTTTAAGACTTTCGCCTAAACTAGCTATTATTACTTCAGATGATGCTGATCATTTGGATATTTATGGCGAAAGAGAAGCGGTAAAAGAGTCGTTTCAACAATTTGCAGCGATCGTTCAAGATAAACTGTTTGTTCGAAAAGGATTACATTTTAACAATGCCCTGACCTACGGAGTCGATGAAGATGCCGATTATAATGCATACAACGTTCGAATTGAAAACGGACATTATATGTTTGATGTAAAAACGCCTCGTAAAGTCTACCATAATGTTGGAATTTTACTGCCTGGTCGTCACAATATGGAAAATGCGGTAGCTGCTTTAGCCATTGCAGACTATTTAGAAGTAGATTCTGAAAAAATTATTTTGGCATTGGCTAGTTTCAAGGGAGTTAAGCGTCGTTTTAACCGATATGAAATTAACGAAAAAATTTACATCGATGACTATGCGCATCACCCTACAGAGTTGGACGCTGTAATTAGTTCTATAAGAGAGCTATATCCGACAAAAAAACTGTTGGTCGTGTTTCAACCTCACTTGTTTTCAAGAACAAAAGATTTTGTAGATGAGTTTGCTGCTAGTTTATCCAAAGCCGATGAACTGATTTTAATGGATATATATCCTGCAAGAGAGCTTCCAATAGAGGGTGTTACCTCAAATTGGTTGCTGGAAAAAGTGGATTTAAACGAAAAAATTGTATCTTCATTAGAAGAAACTTTAAGTTGTATTAAAGTAGCTGATTTTGATGTTCTATTAACAGTTGGTGCAGGTAACATAGATACCCTTGTACAACCCATTAAAAGCTGGTTAGGTGAAGCATAAATTAAAAATCATAAAGTTGATTTTTGGTGTTGTTGTTCTAATTGTTTTAATTAGTTTAACAACAATACATAATGCTGGCCGTAAAGTCGAGAGAATTGAAGTTCGATTTCAACACCCAAAAGATAATTATTTTCTAAATGATAGTGTAATTACTCGGGTAATAAATTTGGACGATCGCGATGTGTTTACAAAGAGTATTCGCGAAATTGATATTCAAGTTTTAGAGAAAAAAGTACAAAGTATTCCGTACGTTGAAAGTGTTCAAGCCAATAAAGATATTAAAGGGGTTGTTCATTTTAAAATAAAAACAAACAGGGCAATTGCTCGTGTAACAACACCAAAGACCGAGTATTATTTGACTGAAAATGGTCAAAAAATGCCGCTGTCTAAATTAAACTCCGCCACTGTTGTTATGGTTGATGGAGATATTAAAGATCAGGAATTAGGTGATTTAAGTGATTTTGTCAATTACATTAATTCAAGTGAATTGTTTCATAAACACATCATTTCAATTGTAAAAGTTGGCCAACGATCGTATAATTTAATAGTGAATAATAAAAATTTTTATATCGAACTGGGGACATTAAATAATTTTGAACGAAAGTTAAACAATCTCGAATTATTTTATGACCAATATTTGAACTATGTAGGGACAGATAACTATGAAAAGTTAAGTCTTAAGTTTATAAACCAAGTCGTAGCAACCAAAAGAACTAAACATGATGAATAATAATAAAATTGCAGTTGGTTTAGATATCGGTACTACTAAAATTGTTGCTTTAGTAGGACGAAAAAATGAAAACGGAAAAATCGAGATCTTAGGGTACGGACAAGCCAAAAGCTTGGGTGTACACCGAGGGGTCGTGAATAATATTACGCAAACGATTAATTCAATTAAGGAAGCAATCGATAAAGCAGAGAAATCATCAGGTATCCAAATTACAGATGTCACTGTTGGGATTGCTGGACAACATATCCGTAGTTTACAGCATAGTGATTACATTACAAGGAGCAATTCCGAAGATGTTATTAACGAAGCCGATTTGAAGTTATTAACCAATCAGGTTTATAAATTAGTTATGTTACCAGGGGAAGAAATTATCCATGTTTTACCCCAAGAATTTAAAGTAGATAACGAAGGTGAAATTGTAGAGCCGGTAGGTATGTATGGAAGCCGTTTAGAAGCTAACTTCCACGTCGTTGTTGGTCAAATTTCATCTATCCGAAACATCGCTCGTTGTGTAAAAGCAGCTGGCCTTCGGTTAGCCAGTATAACTTTAGAACCTATTGCCTCTTCAAGTGCTGCCTTAAGCTCTGAAGAAAAAGAAGCAGGCGTAGCCTTAATCGATATAGGAGGTGGAACAACGGATATCGCTATCTTTAAAGATAATATTATTCGACACACCTCAGTGATTCCTTTTGGAGGAAATGTCATTTCAGAAGATATTAAGGTTGGTTGTTCTATAATTGGTAAACAAGCTGAGCTGTTAAAAGAAAAATTTGGATCGGCTTGGCCTGGCGAAAATAAAGAAACTGAAATTGTTTCGATTCCTGGCTTAAAAGGGAGAGACGCCAAAGAAATATCATTAAAGCGTTTATCACAAATAATTCATGCCCGTGTACAGGAAATTCTAGAACAAGTTTATCTAGAATTAAAGAACTACGGATGTGAAGATCAAAATAAAAAATTAATCGCCGGAATTGTCCTTACAGGAGGAGGATCTAAATTAAAACATATTCGCCAGTTAACGGAATACGTTACAGGAATGGATGTTAGAATCGGATATTCCAACGAACATATTGTTGGCGCTAAAGCCGACGAGATTAATGGACCTGAATACGCGACTTCGGTGGGGTTATTGATGAAAGGATTGGAAGAATTAGAAAATTCCTATCAATCAGAAATCTTCGAAAAACCCGTGATGAATAATTTAAGTATTCATCAGGAAGAAATGGATGATACCACCCTTCCTTCAGAAGCTATTGATCAACCTATAGAGGGAACACCAGAAGCGGAAGAAAAACCATTTAAATCAGAACATCAGATGGACGATTTAATGGGCGACGAGTTAGGGGATAGAGAACGAACGGGTACCGCTGGTATGAAAAAGAAAAGCTTTTTCTCTAAATGGACCGATAAGTTTATCCAAATGATTAATGAAACCGAATAAAGAAACAGAACGAACTTAAATAATAAGAATATGAGCGAAATGTTAACAGGAGATATCGTTTTCGACTTACCAAAAAGTCGATCTCTTGCAATCAAAGTGATTGGTGTAGGTGGTGGAGGTAGCAATGCCGTAAACTACATGTTCGAACAAGGAATTACAGGTGTTGATTTCGTAATTTGTAATACGGATTCACAAGCCCTTGCTAATAGCCCAGTCCCAACTAGAATTCAGTTAGGACAAGCCATTACCGAAGGTCTAGGTGCAGGTGCCAACCCTGAGGTGGGAGAACAAGCCGCAATTGAGAGTATAGAGGAAGTAAAAGCTGTATTAGATACGGGTACAAAAATGGTTTTTGTTACTGCCGGAATGGGTGGTGGTACAGGAACTGGTGCTGCACCAGTTATTGCGAGTATAGCGAAAGAAATTGGAATTTTAACCGTTGGAATTGTAACAGCGCCATTTTACTTTGAAGGTAAAATGAGGTTGGAACAAGCCGAAAGAGGAATTGAAAAACTACGCAATAATGTAGATTCCTTGATTGTTATTAACAACGACAAGCTAAGAGAATTGTACGGTAACCTAGGCTATAAATCAGGTTTTGCCAAAGCAGATGAGGTGTTAACTACTGCAGCCAAGGGTATTGCAGAGGTAATTACACATCACTATTCTACCAATATCGATTTACGTGATGCGCGTACGGTATTAGCCAATAGCGGTACCGCAATTATGGGATCGGCCAAAGGTTCTGGTGAAAATAAAGCCAAGGAAGCTATTTCTGCAGCCCTAGATTCACCCTTATTGAATAATAATAAAATTACAGGTGCAAGAAACGTCCTGTTGTTATTATTATCAGGTAATAATGAAATTACCATGGATGAAATTGGTATAATCAATGATTATATTCAAAATGAAGCCGGAAACAGTGCCAATATTATTATGGGTATTGGCGAAGATTTAGACTTAGGTGATGAAATCTCGGTAACCATTGTCGCTACGGGCTTCCCAACAGAAGATCAAGCGTATACAGGCCGCGATGAACAAAAAATTGTACACGCCCTAGAAGAGGAACAACCGATTAATAAAACGTTGTCGTTAGATCAACCTATTCCTGCTCGCGTAAACCCAATGTCGCTTAATTTTGGACGAAACATTCAAGCGCCAGTACCAGAGGTGAAAGAACCAGAAATTAAGCAAGAGGTTCGTTTTACTGCACCTAGAACAGATAATTCAAATACTTATAGTGGTCATTTTAATCCACACACACCGACACAAGAAACACCCAATCAAGAAGCTGTACGCTATGTGTTAGATGATTTTGAAGAGCCAACACGCGAAAGTAAAACATACGATGATTTTGAGCCTAGAATGAAGTCAGAGCCTACTCCAGTAGCTCCTCCGTCTAGCCCCCAGCAACCAAATCATAATGCAGGAACCGGGCTACCTTCTTCATTTCAAACCTATGCGAGTCAAGGAGCAAAAAATGATCATGGACCTAAAAACGAAGTGGTGAATGAAGTGAAGTCGGAAATACCTAGATCAGAAGTTTTTAGTTTAAACCAACTTAGTCAACCCGCTTCAATTAGCGCTGAAAGTCAACCCGAAATTGCCGATATTTCAGTAATGGACCCCGTTAGTCAACCAATTGATTTAGCTCAGACTGAGGATTTAAATACAACCATTGAAGATCGAAGAAATCGTTTACGCCAATTTAATTTTAAATTTAATAATGCGTTAACGAACAACCAAGTCGATGAGTTTGAGGCAATTCCTGCCTATAAAAGACAAGGGATAAATTTAGAAGAGGATCGTCAAGATTCACCATCTTCCGAGTTTAATGTGAGTGCTACAAAAAATAATGATGTGCAAATTAGACCCAATAATTTTTTACATGATAATGTAGACTAATCGTTCAAAAAATATTCTTATTATAAGTTAATAGCTGTTTTACCTTGGTAAAACAGCTATTTTTTTGTTTAATGCTTTTATAGGTATCGGGAATATTGAGGAGTACTTTAATTATTAAAATCTATTTTTTTATTTGGGCGGCCGCTACGCGCCGGGCTATTCGCTCTATCTTTGCGCAGAAGTAAAAGCATTAACAGAGCATCCTATAAAGCGCAAAGGATGCCGCTGCTATCCCTGCCGCGAGACGCTTCGCTTAATTATGAAACGATAAATTTTCATCTGCTAAAAAATCGTTCATTTTTCTAATTAACTAAAAACTATCCAAATATTGGATATCCTACATCTTCTATCGTGTTTAAATATACATTTTTTGTAAATTTGTACGTAAATAAAGTAAACCATGGATTTAGAATCTCAGATCATGTCTCAATTAAAAGAGGCGATGAAAGCAAAAAACACCATTGCTTTAGAAGCTTTGCGTGCCGTAAAGTCGGAACTCTTATTAGCAAAGACTTCAGGAGCTACGGGTGAGTTTACCAAGGCCAATGAGATTGCGTTATTGCAAAAATTAGTAAAGCAACGTAAAGAAGCTGCAGAGCAGTTCAAAGCCTATAACCGCGAAGAGTTAGAAGCCAAAGAATTAGCACAAGCAGAAGTTATTCAACGTTTTTTACCTGTTCAGTTAACAGAAGAAGAGCTTTTGGCTGCTTTAAAAGGTATTATTGAAGAGGTAGGGGCTACGTCTGGAAAAGATATGGGTAAAGTAATGGGCGTTGCGGGTACACAATTGGCCGGAAAAGCGGATGGAAAAGCCATTTCAATTGCTGTAAAGCGCTTATTAGCGAACGACTAACCTTTTTTAGGGAATACAAAACAGCGTGTCACAATGAAAATTGTGACTTTTCTGTATAAAAATAGAATATTATAAAAACACTATGTCTTGTTAATCAGTTCCTTAGGTTTATTTTTTTATGAGTTGCTAAAAAATTTGGGAAACACTCTTTATTTTAACATAGAATTAACATTCTCCTTAGAGGGGGTCATAACCGTGGCTAAGGAGGATTGAAAAGGATGAAAAACACTTACCTAGATTAATTCTAAATAACCTAAGTGGTTCATTTTTAAATTTGCCCAGTAATCAGAAAATCTAAAGGATGAAAAAAAGCATTTTAACGTTGGTAACAATGTTAATGATTTTTCCAATAGCGAATGCTGATGGTAAAATTTTAAATGATTCTACAAGTCAGTATGTTGAACAAGTTTCAACAGTGAGCGTAGAATCAGATAAGAATCATTTTGAAACAAATGATAGTGATACCATTACACAGGAAAAACTATCGGTAGAAGATGAAAAAAAATTGGGTGAAATTATTGAAAGTGCAAGAGATATAACAACAGGAGTTGTTTCTTGGTACGGAGAAAAATTTCACGGAAGAAAGACTGCAAGTGGAGAAGTTTATGACAAACATGAACTTACAGCGGCTCATAAGACGCTTCCATTTGGGACTAAGGTAAAAGTAACCAATGTTAGAAATGGTAAATCTGTTGTCGTTGAGATTAACGATAGAGGCCCATACGCCAAATCGAGAGTACTCGATTTAAGTCAGGCGGCATTTAGTGAAATTGGCCACACCAACACGGGTGTAATGCAAGTTGAATATGAAATTGTAGATGATTCTACAAAGAATAACTAAGGCATACAAATACAAAAAAGGCTTACATTAAGATGTAAGCCTTTTTTTATGGGAATAAGTGATCTTATTTCATTTTTAAAACACGAGAAGTACGCTCTCTAGAAGCTTTAACCATTTCTCCGTCGTTGAAATCTTCACCAAAAGTAGGAATCATTTCTTTAATTTGTGTTTCCCATTGACTTTTCATCTGCTCAGGGAAGCATTGCTGTAAAAGATTAATCATTGCACTTACCGACGTAGAAGCTCCAGGAGAAGCTCCTAAAAGGGCTGCTATGCTACCGTCTTGGGCAGCTACTATTTCGGTTCCGAACTTTAGAACTCCTTTTCCGTCTACATTTTCTATAACTTGTACGCGCTGTCCTGCAGTTTGTTCAAACCAATCTTCAATTTTTGCTTCCGGATAGTACTCTTTTAAAGACTCTATTTTTTGTGCTTTCGAAAGCATGACCTGTTCGATTAGGTATTTTGTTAGATCAATATTATTGAATCCACAATTTAATAGAAAACCGACATTGGCCATATTTACTGACTTGAATAAGTCCAATGACGAACCATGTTTTAAAAACTTGGTTGAAAATGTTGCAAATGGTCCAAATAATAACGATTTTTTACCATTGATTACACGGGTATCTAAATGGGGAACAGACATAGGGGGTGCACCAATTTTGGCCTTACCGTACACTTTGGCTTGGTGTTCTTGAATAACTTCTTCATTCTGACAAACTAACCATTGTCCACCTACAGGAAATCCACCGTATTTTTTAGCTTCTGGAATATTCGATTTTTGAAGCATTAAGATTGCTCCACCACCAGCACCAATAAATACAAAATCGGCATTTACTGCTTTGGTTTGGCTCGTTTTAAGATCGTTTACTTTAACAGCCCATTTGCCATTGCTTAAACGTGTAAGATCTTTTACTTCGTGCTCTGTTTGTAAAGTAATTTCTTGTTTGTCTAGTAAGCCTTTAAATAATTGACGGGTTAGTTCACCAAAGTTAACATCGGTCCCTAAATCCATATGGGTTGCAGCAACTTTCTCAGTTCCTGTTCTTCCCTCAGTAATTAAAGGAGCCCAAGTTTTAATCGTGGCTAAATCTTCTGCATATTCCATATCCTTAAATAAAGGATGTTGAATTAAAGCAGCGTGTCTTTTACGTAAAAAATTCACATCATCTTCACCCCAAACAAAACTCATATGGGGGGTTGGACGTAAAAAGTTTTCTGGAGATGCAATGTAATTATGCTCTACGAGATAAGACCAGAATTCTTTCGAAATTTCGAATTGCTTGGCAATATTTACCGCCTTGTCAATTGTAATATTTCCGTTTTTATCCTGGGGCGTATAATTTAATTCGCAAAAAGCAGAATGCCCTGTTCCTGCATTATTAAATGCTTCAGAACTTTCAAAGCCAATTTTATCTAATTTTTCAAAAACAGAAATTTTAATGGCTGGATTTATCTTTTTAAGAAGTATGCTTAAAGTAGCACTCATGATACCAGCACCAATCAAGACGACTTCCTGTGGTTGTTTTTCCATTATCCTATTTAAAATGTCACCGCAAAGGTAGTCATTCGATTAAAAAAAAGGAGGAATACGTTACAATATTATTTATTTTTTGATTCTTTTTGTTCGAAATAACTATAAAAACAGTTTTGAAATGATTTTTAACGGTATATCTCCATTTTTTATTCACTTTAATTCATAAGAATGATTACTTTTGGGCACCTAAATCTATTATTGCCCTCTAGCTTATTGGATAATACAATAAGACGAAATAAGAATATGAAAATAAATCTACTACTACTATTTGCACTAAGTAGTTCTATTACCTTTTCTCAAGTTGCAGTGTCGTATGACGTAAACGTAAAGGCCAACGAGCAAACTGTCCTCGACTTATCTTCTATCCATGATAAAGGTGTCCTTGGACCGAAAGCAGAACTTAAAGGGCGATATGATAACCAGTCTGTTCCGGAATTAGTTGCTGGAATTGTGGTTTATAATACATCTACAACGCAGATTATAGATCCTTTTACAGGTTTAAAAGTCACCGATTTAATTCCAGGCTATTACAGCTGGAATGGTACGCGATGGATGAGTTTTGAAGCAAAATCAACTAATACAATTATTGAAAACACCAGTTTAAGTGCTGCTAGTTTAGGCTATTATCCACTGGGTGTACATGGCAATGCACCAGCGACCTTCACCAAAAACGGGTATGAAGCTCGACAAAGTAGATGTGTTAATAAACCTTACGACCCTCAAACAGTTTCGAGGAATTCGAGCTATTGTTCTTACGATATTTACGATGCTCAAACCAAAGAAATCGCAGGTATGGATTGGGATACGGCATTTCTTTTAGCGAAAGAATTGGGTGGGTATTTACCTGTAATTACGTCTGATTTTGAAAATAACTTCGTTATAACTAACTTTTTTTTCATTGATAAAACAGCAGTTTCACGCTATAAAAATACTTGGCTCGGTTTCAAAAAAACGAATACGCCAGGCGATCCGTCTACTTATATGTGGATATCAGGCGAGCATTCCAATGTGAATTGGAAATCGGGTTTGTATGAATATTATTTTGAAAGTGGATTTCCTAAAGGGAATGATTGTGTCTATGTACCTTCAACCGATACGGCGGCGAATGTACCTCGACATTGGAGAGATACTTCGTGTAGTGATAAGACCGTAAACGGTGAACCTTTCTCGTATCTAATTGTTGAATTTTTAAATTAAGAAAATGTTTAGAACGTGTATTTTTTTGTTATTGCCTATTTTTACTTTTAGTCAAATTCGAATCAATGTTGCTCCTGAAAATACTGCTGAATCAGCAATTTTGCAAATTGATAACTCTAAAACTCAACAAAAAGGAATTTTATTTCCACGACTTGAATTGATTAAAAAAGATGATTTCTCACCGTTTAAAGAATTACCAGTGATAGGAACTATGGTATTCAATACCCTTCGCTCGGATGGTTTAGAGCTTGGTGTATACAACTGGAATGGGAACGAATGGGAATTATCAAGTAGCAATAGCATTAAAGAGTTTATTGCTCAACGTGTCAATGAAAAGACACTAGGATATGTCCCGTTTACCGAAAAACCAGACTCCATTGTTCAAGGTAAAAATTACATGATTCAATTAGCCACTCCTAATAATACGGCTAAAGCTTATGCTTCGATGATAAATTGTTCAAAATGGACAGAAGGAAATAAAAACACCTATTGTATTTACAATGTTTCAAGTTCTATAGGAAAAGACGTACCCCTTAATTTAAACTTGACATGGTTAGATGCTTTTAATTTTGCAAAGGCGAGAGGTGGACATTTGGTAACCATTACCGAAGACAGCGAATGGGAGTTTCTTAAAAAAACCGTTTTAAATAAAGACTATACCAATCATAGTGCGAGTGATAAAGCTAGTTGGATAGGGCTTATTCGTATGAATATGCGGTACACTCCTTTTGGGGTTTCAACGGCAACCAATAGAGATCGTATGCGGTTTAATTGGGTGACCGATGAAATTTCAGTGATGAACTGGAACGATCAAATGAGCCAAGGACGAAGAACCCAGAGTCATTTCGAAAAAGGTTATCCTTTTATTGCGTTCGACGAACCTGTGAATACGACAAATTCTGGGGCGAACAATAACGATGTTACAAGTTATGCTGTTTACATTAGATCACAACAGCCAAGTACAGAACGTCTTTGGCGGGTTATTAAAAGCAATGGTGTGAACGAACAAGATAAAACTTACCTGCAAGATCATGCAGAATATAGTTTTCCAACAAGTTTTTCAGTTCCTAATGGCAACAGAGATGCCTTTCAGTCGATGAGTATTATTGTTGAATATACCAATACCAAATAAATGAAAAAGAGTCTACTTCTATTATTGCTAACCATACAATTTGTTTTTGCTCAAAAAAAAGCAGAAGTACTTGTTAATCATCCGAATTATCCATCATCAGCCTTAACCCTTAATCATTCCGAAAAGGGGTTTTTATTGCCGAAGGTTTATTTAGAGAATGTTACTAACTCCTCTCCCCTAAAACAAGCCCAAGAAGGAATGCTGGTTTATAATACACATCAAGATGTTATTGGAGGAGAAGGGGTAGGAATTTATATGTGGATTAATAACCGTTGGATTCGCTCGGGAGAAAACTCGAATACGTATTTAATCAAAGATCAAAAGCAATCCCTTCGTTTGGGGTATAATCAATTATCTGCGAGTAACGCACCTGCTGATATTACTTTTAAATCAAGTGCTGGAGAACTATTGAATGTTAATAGAATCGATCAGTGTGTTAAGAATCAAGTAAACGGACATAGTTATTGTTTCTATGAAGCCGTTAATAATGGTGTCAATTGGCAAGATGCCTTTCTTGCTGCCAAAGAAATAGGGGGGTATTTAGTTACAATTACTTCAAGAGAAGAGCAAAAGTTTATTGAAAAAGAATTAGCGAGTAAAGGGCTTGCACAGAATACATGGTTGGGGATTAGAAAAGCCATCTTTACCAATGTTAAGAACCAACCTGTAACACCTGAGAATACTTCTTTGGGTGCCACAATACATCCTATTACGGGCGAGTCTTTTCAGGTAGAATGGGGGAATACACCGAAGATTTTTCATAATTTTTATAACCTAGAACCCGATAATAATTTAAACAGCGAAGGGTGTGTTTTATTATTTGGAGAGGGAATAGGCTCTGGTGTTAATGGGTATTATACTCAATACAAATGGGGCGATTATTCTTGTAAAATAAATAAACACCTTGGTCAATTTGCAGATCAAGAGGCTACAGGTGATATTTCGCTGATCATTGTTGAGTTCGATAAATAAAGACCACTATCCATACGCTATAAATAACACCTCGGTTTTGGGGTGTTTTTTTGTGTTAATTTTTTCGTTGGGCTTGGATTGCTATAGTCGTTGACACGAACTTTAAACAGATAACTACTTTTTTAGCATTTAAGGTCGAACTGCCTAAATTAAGCTGTTTTTATTTCGAAGGATGTGCTTATTTTTTAATTTAAACTTCCAAATTTCAGTGGTTTGCCCTTAGCTTGCGCCAGGGATAGAAGTGGAAATCCTTGGCAATGCTGGGATGTTCTTTTGAAACGGATTTTTCTTTGCCAAGATTGGGAACGAATAGCCCGACCCGTTTAGGGTGGCGCCATACTAAAAAAACTTAAATTAGTTGTGCAGTTGGTCTATTAATACAAAAAAGGCCCTCTTTTCAGAAGGCCTTTTGTATAGGGAGTACTAAATTACATCATTCCTGGCATTCCACCACCCATAGGAGGCATAGCTGGTTCGTCACGTTTAATTTCTGTAACAACCGCTTCTGTTGTAATCAACATTCCAGCAACTGATGCTGCGTTTTCTAATGCAACACGAGCCACTTTTGTAGGGTCAATTACACCGGCTTGAATCATTTGTACGTATTCATCTGTTTTTGCATTGTAACCGAAGTCTCCTGTACCTTCTTTTACTTTCGCAACAACAACAGATCCTTCTCCGCCTGCATTGAATACAATCTGACGTAAAGGTTCTTCAATAGCACGTTTTACAATGTTTACACCTGTATTTTCGTCTGGATTTTCGGTTGCAATATTGTTTAAAGCGTCTAAAGCTCTAACAAATGCAACACCACCACCAGCAACAATACCTTCTTCTACAGCTGCGCGCGTAGCGTGTAAAGCATCATCAATACGGTCTTTCTTTTCTTTCATTTCCACTTCAGATGCTGCTCCTACGTATAGTACGGCAACACCACCCGCTAATTTAGCTAAGCGTTCTTGTAATTTTTCTTTATCGTAATCAGAAGTGGTTGTTTCAACTTGTGTTTTGATTTGGTTAACACGGGCTTTAATTTGCTCTTGATTCCCATTTCCGTTAACAATTGTTGTATTGTCTTTGTCAATTGAAACGCGTTCTGCGCTTCCTAACATTTCAATGGTAGCTGTTTCTAAAGTAATGCCTTGTTCTTCTGAAATTACGGTACCACCTGTTAAGATTGCAATATCTTCTAACATCGCTTTACGACGATCTCCAAATCCTGGTGCTTTAACGGCAGCAATTTTTAATGATCCTCTTAATCGGTTAACGACTAAAGTAGCTAAGGCTTGACCTTCAACTTCTTCTGAAATAATTAAAAACGGACGACCCGATTGAGCAACAGGCTCTAATAAAGGTAAAATTTCTTGTAAGTTAGAAATCTTTTTCTCACATAATAATATATAAGGATTTTCTAATTCGGCAATCATTTTATCGGCATTGGTTACGAAGTAAGGTGATTGAAATCCACGATCGAATTGCATTCCTTCTACCACGTCAACGTAGGTATCAGTTCCTTTTGCTTCTTCTACCGTAATTACACCTTCTTTACCTACTTTCGAGAAAGCTTCTGCGATTAATGAACCAATAGTTTCGTCGTTATTGGCCGAAATAGAAGCTACTTGTTTAATTTTCTCTGAAGCGTCTCCAACTTCTTGCGACTGTACTTTAAGGTTAGCGACAACAGCTGTAACGGCCTTATCGATTCCGCGTTTCAAGTCCATTGGATTTGCTCCTGCAGCGACGTTTTTTAATCCTTCGCGAACAATAGCTTGTGCTAATACAGTAGCTGTTGTTGTTCCGTCTCCGGCAACATCATTGGTTTTAGAAGCAACTTCTTTGACCATTTGTGCACCTAAATTTTCAATAGGGTCTTCTAATTCAATTTCTTTTGCAACCGAAACACCATCTTTTGTTACATGAGGTGCACCGAAAGATTTTTCTAAAACAACATTTCTTCCCTTAGGTCCTAAGGTTACTTTAACTGCATTTGCTAATGCATCAACACCTCTTTTTAAAGCGTCTCTTGATTCTATATCGAATTTAATATCTTTTGCCATTTGTTTTATTTTTTGTTTAGTTAGAATTTGTCTTTAAACCGTGATTAGATGATTGCGAAAATATCCGCTTCACGCATAATTAAATAATCTTTTCCTTCTAATTTTAATTCAGTTCCTGAGTATTTACCATACAAAACTTTATCACCTACTTTGACCGTTATTGGTTCATCTTTTTTTCCTTGACCAACTGCGACTACGATTCCTTCTTGAGGTTTCTCTTTGGCTGAATCTGGGATGATAATTCCTGATGCGGTTTTTGTTTCTGCAGGTGCAGGCTCAATCACTACACGATCTGCTAAAGGTTGAATGTTTAATGACATATGCTAATAATTTAATTTTTTATGTTTATTAATTGATGCTTAAGAATTATTCGAAAACTATGCCATTAGGCATTAACTGCCATAATTGGGTATAGAGCAAATAAAAAATGGCAGCCGGTTGACATCCTGACATTTTAAATGCTTAAGTTCAAGAATAAAATAAGGGTGATTAGATTTTTTACCACGATGCACTATTTTAAAAAGGTGTTTTAAATGTTTAAAATAGAGTTGTTGATTTTTGATATACGTTCTAAGGAAAACGATGTGGAAGATGATGTATATTATAACGAGTGTATAAATAATACATGAAGAAAGTTTCTGTAAAAATCAAAAAAACCCCTACTGTGCAGTAGGGGTTTTTGGTTTTGTTCAATACAGATTATTTTTTTGCAGGTAATTCTGCAGCAGGTAGAGCATTGTCTACTGGCGCTGGAATACTTGTGTTTGCTTTAATTGGTTTCATTGCTTTTGGATTTTCTTGCATAATGTTGGACGTTATAACAAGAAAAATAATAACAAAGAATAGACCCCATGTTGTGGTATCTAAAAATTTATTGGTACGTTGTACACCAAACATTTGGCTTCCACCACTTCCTCCGAAAGATGATGATAAACCGCCCCCTTTAGGATTTTGTGATAATACAACTAATGTTAATAATATACACAGAATAATGATGATCACCATGAAAAATTGAAATGTTCCCATATTATGATTTTGTGTTTTTAAATTTTTCTATTTCTTTAATTCGATTTGCAAATAAACTATTTTTTTCTGGATATTTCAAACTTAATATCTTATATGCCTTAATTGCTTTGTCATATTTTTTTTGTTCAATGTAAATTTGAGCCAATGTTTCTGTCATTAGATCAGAATATTCTTCGCTATTTTGTTGGAAATTAACCGAAACCGTGTTAGGGCTCGGGTCATTTTTCTTTAAAGGAGAAATTTTAGGGTTACGCTCTAAAAAATCATCGATTAACTGATATTTGATTTCCTTTTCAGTTGTTTCTAATAGGTTTTCATCGCTTGATGGTTGAGCGTGTTTTAACCAATCGTTGAATGAAAACGTAATTCCGTCTTTGGCGACGGGAGTGGATTCTGTTGTGATAGTTGGGTCGTCTTTTATATGTTCTTGAATATCTTTTGAAATTCCATTGGGTTTATTCATAAGAATAGACTGGTTTTTATCGCAATCTGCAATAGGTTTATCAGGAAATTCTTCAGTGTTGTTGTTGCGTTCGGTAGATTCGTTTATTTCATTCTTGCCATTTGCAATAAATGGGGATGAAATAGAAGAGTTAACAGGTAGATTTTCATCTAAAATAGAGGTTTTAACAATGGAAGTATTTTCAACTTCGCCCGTGGGAATGTCTTCGTCTATTTCTTGTTTCTCATTTTCTTGCATTGTTGTCATCAGTTCAGAAGGGGTATTAAGAATCTCTTCATGGGGTAATGGGATTGATTCTACTTCTGTAAAAAGGGCTGATGCAGCATGAATACGTTGAATTTGTTCTTGTTCGTTGAGCGGATTAGAATTTAAATAATGGTACAGATCGACACGGTTATTACTGTAAATAGAAGATTGATGTAACTGATCTTCAAAAGAGGGATGATTTTCATGTTTTAAACCATACAGTAAAAGAGCTCGCAAAGAATAGAAATAGGGATGCTTTTCGATTTCATTTTTTAACAAAGGAATATCGGATTTTTGTACATCGTGTGGATGAGCGATTAAATGTTCAATTCTATTCATTGATCAAATGTAGTTTAAAAAATTACCAATCTTGAGCGATTGCCGCGAATACTTGATCGCGAATACTCGTTATAATTTCTGGAACAATGGTTGATTCAGCGTCGGTCAACATCTGATTTCCAGGATATACATAATAGGCACTAAATGTTCGTTGAAAACTCTTCGATTCATCTTTAGCGTTGATGTAATCAATCTTAACTGATATGGTTAACCGGTTTTCGGCTGCAATATCATCCGACTTTATCGATTGAGAGGTTACGTCGTAACCAACAATTTCACCTTCTATGACCAAATCAGAATTTTCATTATCGTTCAAGGTTAATTTTGTTCGATTTCTGAAAACATCTTGTATTGAAATGGTTAAATCTTGACTAAGCGTTGGGTTTTGTAATGATGCTCGGTTAATAAAGGTGGCTACATAGAGATTGTCCCAATCGGGTTCAATAGATGAGCCTGAAAGAGAATATCCTCCCGCTAAAGAACCACAGCCTACAAGGGTGAAAACACTGAGCAGGCTTAGATAAATATAATGAATTCTTTTCATTTTATAAATGATATTGTTTAATTTTTCGATACAATGTTCGTTCTGAAATTCCCAATTCATCGGCGGCCATTTTTCGTTTACCACGATGTTTCTCCAAGGCTAAGCGAATCATTTCTTTTTCGTTATCTTGTAAAGATAGTGATTCGGGTTCTTCAATGGGGCTTACATCATAAATATCATCGGAATAGTCGTAGGCTTGTTGAGCGTAATTGGCTGGGGAATTTTCCGACTGAAAAATATTAATCGATGGTAAATTTTCCTCGGTCTTATTTTCTTGGTATACGCGTTGAATTAATTCTTGCGTATTGCCGTTAAATCCTTCTGAATCTTTGTTTTTGATTAAATCCAAGGTTAATGCTCGTAAATCATGAAGATCCTTTTTCATATCTAATAAGACTTTAAAAAGTAATTCACGTTCCATGAAATCTCCTTTTCCACCTTCATTGGTTTTTGTCAGCGCAGGCATGGTGTTTTGAGAAGGCAATAATTGCACAATCTTTTCTAAAGTAATCACGCGTTCTTTTTCAATCACGGAGACTTGTTCCGCGAAATTTCTCAATTGGCGAATATTGCCGGGCCAAGGATAAGTTGCAATATAATTCATGGCTTCAGGCGCTAATTCAATATGTGGCATGCGGTATTTGTTCGCAAAATCGGAGGCAAATTTTCTAAATAATAAATTAATATCCTCCTTGCGGTCTCGAAGAGCAGGGATATCTATTTGTACCGTATTTAGGCGGTAGTAAAGATCTTCTCTGAATTTTCCTTTCTCAATGGCTTCAATTAATTTAACATTGGTTGCGGCAACAACGCGAACATCGGTTTTCTGCACTTCCGATGAACCGACTTTCATGAACTCGCCGGTTTCTAATATACGTAATAGACGAACTTGTGTCGATAGGGGTAGTTCACCTACTTCATCTAAGAATATAGTTCCTCCATTGGCGACTTCAAAATACCCTTTTCGGGTTTGTGTAGCGCCTGTAAATGCGCCTTTTTCATGTCCGAAGAGTTCTGAATCGATGGTGCCCTCTGGGATTGCTCCACAGTTTACAGCAATATAATTATTGTGTTTCCTATGTGATTGATTATGAATAATTTTTGGAACAAATTCTTTTCCAACACCGCTTTCTCCGATAACCAATACTGAGATATCTGTGGGCGCTACTTGTACAGCTTTTTCTAAAGCACGGTTTAACGTAATGTTATTTCCAATAATGCCAAAGCGCTGTTTAATGGTTAATAATGAATCCATTTAATTAAAATTTGTTGGTTGGTATTCTTTTCAATTAGTCGTTTCAATGTGCTCCTTAATTAATCATTTCTCCAATTAATGTAGCTGTTGTACAGCTATTTGCTCTTACGTGTACAAAATCACCAATGGCTGTTCCTTCAACTTTTGGGAAAACTAGGACTGCATTTTGAGAATTTCGCCCATACCAGAAATTCGCATCGCGTTTACTGTTGCCTTCGATTAAAATTTCGTGTACTTTTCCGACGTATGATTTCATCCGTTCAGCTGAGTGAGATCGTTGTAAATCGATAATTTCTTGTAAACGCCTTTTTTTATCTTCGTTAGGCACATCATCAGGCATTTTTTTATGTGCAGGTGTTCCTGGTCGTTCAGAATAAGCAAACATATAACCAAAATCATAACGGACATGTTCCATTAACGATAAAGTGTCTTGGTGTTCTTCTTCCGTTTCTCCACAGAAACCAGCAATCATATCATGTGATAATGCACAGTCGGGTATGATCTTGCGAATTTTGTCGATGAGTTCAAAATACTCTTCGCGGGTATGTTGACGATTCATTCGCTCTAAAACGGTTGTCGATCCCGATTGGACAGGTAAGTGAATGTACTTACAGATATTCGCATGTTTTGCCATAACTTGTAATACATCTTCTTGCATATCTTGAGGGTTGGATGTTGAAAAACGCAGGCGTACGTTGGGTAATTGAGTAGCTACCATATCCAATAACTGCCCAAAATCAACAGCAGTAGCTTGTTGGATAGCAGTCGCGTTTTTGAAATCTTTTTTAGGTCCGCCACCATACCAAAGGTAACTATCCACATTTTGCCCCAATAAAGTAATTTCTTTATAACCTCTTTCTGCTAAATCTTTGCATTCATTCATAATCGAATGGGGATCTCTTGAACGTTCTCTACCGCGAGTAAAAGGAACAACACAGAATGTACACATATTATCACATCCACGAGTAATGGTCACAAAAGCGGTTACTCCATTACCGCCCAGACGCACAGGTGAAATTTCTGCATAGGTCTCTTCCTTTGATAGCTGAACATTAATGGCTCCACGACCTTCTTCCGATTCATTTAATAAATTCGGTAAATCGCGATAAGCATCTGGACCCACCACTAAATCGACTAAATGCTCTTCTTCAAGGAATTTATGTTTTAAGCGTTCTGCCATACAGCCTAATACGCCAATTTTTAAGTTTGGATTTTGCTTTTTAATACTATTTAAGGCACCTAAACGTTTTCGGACAGTTTGTTCGGCTTTATCCCGAATAGAACAAGTGTTCAATAAAATTAAATCCGCTTCTTCTACTTTTGTGGTGGTTTGATAGCCTTCATCATTCAAGATAGAAGCCACAATTTCACTATCTGAAAAATTCATTTGACATCCATAACTTTCTAAAAAAAGTTTTTTTGTCGCATTTCCAGTGGGTAAAGTGATTAAAGCTTCTCCCTGTCTTCCTTCATCAATATATTTCTCTTCTGTCTGCATTTCGTAAAATGATTATCAGGCAAAAATAATAATTTGTAATGACATATTGACAGCTTTTTTTTCTTTTGCATTTCCTTAACAATTCACTATTTTTATACTCAAATTTAAAATTTATGAAAACAGCAACGCAATCCAAAGTGGATAATTTAGTTAAAACAGGCTTTCAAGTCAATATTGGTCATATTTTCAGCAGAGCTGGAGACATCTTTAAAGGCATTGCTGGCTATGCAATTGCAGCCATCGTAATCTATTGTATAGTGTATTATTTATTAAGTATTATCACAGGTTTAATTTATTCGCCTGATCAAGAAGAATTGTTAATCATTTCTCAATCAGGTGACCTCGATGCTGTTTCTACTTTTTATATGCAAGAGCTTAACAAGCCGATGTATAAGTTGGCTATGTTTATTAGTTTAATCGCTGGGTCGGTCGCAACACCTATTGTATATAGTATTTACACAATGGCGAGAAAATTTGATACCCAACAAAAAGTGGAATTCTCAGATATTTTTATTCATTATAAAGACGGGAAATTTTTCAAATTATTTTTAATCTCCATCATCATCTCTGTAGGTGTATCAATTGCAACTTTATTTTGTGTTGTTCCTGGTTTTGTTGTCTATGCTATGTGGTTAATTGCTGTGCCTTTTGTTGTGTTTGCAGATGCTTCAATAGGTGAGGCTTTAAGTGCTTCTCGTAAGTTAGCTTTCAAGAGTTTCGGTAGTTTCTCATTGTTGTTATTATTAATTATAGCTGTTTTATTTGTTGGTTTACTGATCTGTTGTATTGGTGTAATCCCAGCAATACCTCTGACCTACGTAATGATCTACGTATTATATAAAGATATTGTGGGATTCGAAGACGATTTATCGGAAATCGATCAAATAGGGACCAACGAATTCACTTCACCAAATAACCCGTATTCAAACTAAAAATAAAGAACATTTATTAAGCAGCGAAAAAACATTTTGGCTGCTTAATTTTTTTATATCTAATTTTGCACAAATTTAATAATTGATATGTCAAAGAATCTCGTAATTGTTGAGTCACCCGCTAAGGCAAAAACTATTCAAGGTTTTTTAGGAGATGACTTTATCGTAGAATCTAGTTTTGGACACGTAGTAGACTTACCTAAAAAAGGAATGGGGATTGAGATTGAAAATGATTTCAAACCGGTTTATGAAGTTACACCTGATAAAAAAGATGTGGTTGATAAATTAAAGCGTCTGTCTAAAAAAGCTGAAACAATTTGGTTAGCATCCGATGAGGATCGCGAAGGGGAAGCAATTTCTTGGCATCTCTATAATGTTTTAGGTTTAGAGAATAAAATTACTAAACGAATCGTTTTTAACGAAATTACAAAGAAAGCCATTCAGCGCGCTGTGGAAAACCCTAGGCAAATCGATGAAAATTTGGTCGATGCCCAACAGGCTCGTCGTGTATTAGATCGTTTGGTCGGTTTTGAAATGTCGCCTATTTTGTGGCGTAAAATTAAACCAGGTTTATCGGCTGGTCGTGTTCAATCGGTTGCTGTTCGATTAATTGTTGAACGTGAAAAAGAAATTCAAGGTTTTGTTCCTGTATCTTCTTATCGTTTTGTGGCTATTTTTACAACCCAAGATAACCGTACCATTAAAGCCAACCTGACCAAAGAGTTTGCTACTTTAGAAGAAGCAGAAAGTTTTCTTAATTCATGTATAGGGGCGAATTATAAAGTAAAGGACCTTCAAAAGAAACCAGCAAAGCGTACGCCTTCAGCGCCTTTTACAACGTCAACACTTCAACAAGAAGCTTCACGTAAACTAGGTTTTTCTGTTTCTAGAACGATGCGCGTTGCACAGCAATTGTATGAATCTGGACATATTACATATATGCGTACCGATAGTGTCAACTTATCAGACGATGCACTTCAGGCGGTTAAAGAAACCATTACCCGTGAATACGGTAAGAATTACGTTGAAATTAGAAAATACACCAATAAAAATACTTCTGCGCAAGAAGCGCATGAGGCTATTCGTCCTACCCACTTCGAAAATCAATCCATTAATGCGGACGATTCAATGCGTCGTTTATATGATCTGATATGGAAGCGTACGGTAGCTTCTCAAATGGCGAATGCAGAATTAGAACGCACCATTATTGATATCGATAATCATAAAAATCAATTTATTTTCCAAGCAAAAGGAGAAATTATTGTTTTTGATGGTTTCCTAAAAGTCTATCAGGAAAGCCATGATGATGAAGATGCTGATGATGATAAAGTTTTATTACCAGCTGTCACAGTTGGTGAAACATTATCGACCGATAATATCATGGGTACCGAACGTTTTACAAAAGCAGCTCCTCGTTATACGGAAGCTTCATTGGTTAAAAAACTAGAAGAACTGGGTATCGGGAGACCATCTACGTATGCACCAACGATATCAACAATTCAAAATCGTGGATATGTTGAAATTGTTGAATTAGATGGCCAAAAAAGAAATTACAATACCCTTCGTTTAGTAAATAATTCAATTGAAAAAAATGAACTAACAGAAGTCTTTGGTGCTGATCGACGAAAATTAACGCCTACCGATATCGGTATTGTGGTTAATGACTTTCTCGTCGATTATTTTAAAAATGTTATGGACTATGATTTTACCGCACGTGTTGAATCAAGTTTTGATGATATTGCTGAAGGAAAAGTTCAGTGGACTTCGATGATTCATGATTTCTATGAAAAGTTTCATCATACGGTTGAAGATGTGCAAGAGAATGCAGATCGTGCAACAGGTGAGCGTGAATTAGGTATAGACCAAGCATCGGGTAAAAAAGTTCATGCGCGAATTGGTCGTTTTGGACCGATGATTCAAATTGGTGAATCCGATGATGAAGAAAAACCGCGTTTTGCTTCACTTCAAAAGAATCAATCGATCCATAATATCACATTGGAAGAAGCTTTGAAATTATTCGAACTACCTAAAGTCGTTGGTCAATACAAAGATTTAGATGTTGAGGTGAATATTGGCCGTTTTGGACCCTATGTAAAATACGATGAAAAATTTATTTCTATTCCAAAAGAAGAAGATCCATTGGATTTATCACTGGCAAGAGCAGTTGAATTAGTGGAAGAGAAATTGAAAGCGGATGCACCCATTGCTCAATATGAAGGTGGAGACGTGACTAAAGGAAAAGGACGTTTTGGACCGTTTATTAAATGGAACGAATGGTTTATTAATGTGGGTAAAAAATACGATTATGATCACCTAACAGAATCGGATATTATTGAATTAATCGAAGATAAAAAGCGGAAAGAAGCCGAACGTGTGGTTAGAGAGTGGCCAGCACAGGAAATTCGCCTTGAAAAAGCACGTTGGGGACGTTTTAATCTAATTCAAGGGAAAATCAAGGTTGAGCTTTCGAAGGAAACCAACTACGAAGAATTAACCCTAGAAGAAGTGGAGAAGATTATCGCCAATAATCAACCGAAGAAAGCGGCTGCTAAAAAAGGTACAGCTAAAAAAGCTCCCACTAAAAAGGCGGTTGTTAAAAAGACGACGGCCACTAAAACGCCTAAGAAGAAATAATGTATAAAGAATATCTCCAACCAGTTTCTAATGAATTACAAGAGTTTGCAAACTCTTGTAATTCATTCTGTTTGGGTGCCTCTGTTCAGTTTAAAGAATCCATTGTTTTCGATGGCCTGGAACCTTCATCTATGAAAATAGCACTTTTGGGTGTTATGGACGGGCGTGTAGAAGCAGAGGAAGTTGAAGAAGATGTTGATTTTAGTTTAATTCGAACCGAGTTATATACATTATATCTAGGGAATTGGCACTTTCCAATGTATGATTTTGGAAATGTCGACTCTCGAAGTTCAAAAGAGGAAACAGCTCGTGTTTTTCATAAAGTAGTAAGTGGTTTATTACAAGATGGATATAGGGTGGTTATTCTTGGAGGTTCTCCGAGTTTTGCTTATCAACAGTATCGCGCTTATGATGAACTATATAAGAATGTTCAATTTATTTCAGTTGATAATCGATTAAGGTTAGGTGATGAAGATGCTCCTTGTTCTGAAGATAATTATTTAACGAAGATAATCTTACAAGAACCGCTCAATCTTCTCGATTATACCACCATTGGTTATCAGACTTATTTTGTTGCACAAGAGCAATTAGACTTATTAGAACAACTTAATTTTGAGGCTGTTCGATTAGGCGTAATTAATCAATCGATTCAAGAAATTGAGCCTTTAACGCGGGAAGCTAATGCAATGGTGATCAATCTTGAAGCTATGCAGAAAAGTGATTTCTCTTCAACCAAAACACTAGGCCCTAATGGGTTTAGTGCCAGGGAAATATGTGGAATTACAAAGTATGCTGGTTTTAGTCATGAACTAAGTTCATTGTATATTTCCAATTATTTTGAAAAATACCAAAAAGCCGATCATTTATTAGTTGCAGAAATGATTTGGTATTTTATAGATGGTTTAAATAATCGTCCGGAAATAAAAAAAATCGACGATACACAATATTTCGACAAAATTTTTGTTCCTAGTAAAGATAACGATTATGTTTTTTATCGTCAGAAGTTTACAGAGCAATGGTGGATAGAAATTTCAATTTTATCGAATGATGGTTCTACTCACCAGACGTATGTGCCTTGTTCTAAATCAAATTATGAACAAGCCCTTAATGGAGAAATTCCAAATAAATGGTGGCGGTATTTTAAAAAGTTTTACTAGTTTTGACTAATTTTCTTGGAATCAGCCAATTAAGTGATGTTTTCTAGCAAAACAATAATTTGTATATTTTTAAATAAAATAATAGTTTTACAATCCTGTATTAAAATAAATCTATAACAGAATGAATAGAGTTTTGGTAAGTGCTTTACTAGTTTCATTATCCCTTTCTTCGTGCAATATGCTAAAAAAAGGAGGAAGTGGTAATAAAAATGATGGACAGATCGTATCCCGAGCGTCTTCAAGTTGGACTCCAGCACGTCCAAAAGGAATGGTTCCCATTCCTGGAGGATCATTTGTTTTAGGACAAAGTGATTACGATTTTACACAAACAAATGATGCCCCTGTAAAAACAGTTTCTGTAACAGGATTCTTTATGGATGACACCGAAATTACGAATTCTGAATACCAGATTTTCGTAGGTTATGTGAAGGATTCGATTGCACGATCATCATTAGCAGATAAAGCGGAATCATTAGGGTTTGACCCCCTGAATCCAGGTACTTCTGATGCTGGTATTGGTGCATTCTCTTATGTTTCTGGATCTCAGAACGGCGAGGGAACTCCCTACGATGAATACGTTAAACAGAATAACACCGGTCGTGATGGCCACTCGTTAGATGGTAAAAAATTAAATTGGAAAATCAAATTAGAATGGGATAAATATAAATACCCAGACATTGATTATACCGAGGTAATGGAAGGATTATATTACCCACCAGAAGAAAGATTAAACGGTGAACGCCGTATCGATACCCGTAAATTGAATTACAAATATGTTGTAGTTGATCAAGAGGCAGCTGCTAAAAAACGAGGTACTTTCCGTGTCGATTTCCGTAAAGAGCTTAATGTGAATGTTTATCCCGATACAACGGTTTGGGTACGTGATTTTAATTACTCGTACAACGATCCAATGCACCAAGATTATTTTTGGCACAACGCTTATTCTAACTACCCAGTAGTGGGAGTGAATTGGAATCAAGCCATGGCGTTTTGTGACTTTAGAACACGTTACCATAACATGGCTCTTAGTCGTAAAAAGAAAAAAGCCAATGAACGTGTTATTAGCTACCGTCTACCAACCGAAATTGAATGGGAATACGCCGCTCGAGGTGGACTTCAAAATGCACCTTATCCATGGGGAGGACCTTATTTAACAGATGATAGAGGTTGTTATTTAGCTAACTTTAAACCGAAACGTGGCGATTATATGGAAATTACGTCGGGTAAAAAAGCTGGCTTCATGTATACAGCGCCTGTAAAAACCTTTAGGCCAAACGGCTATGGTCTTTATGATATGGCTGGTAATGTTAGTGAGTGGACCATGTCTCCTTACAATAGAAGTAGTTACCAAATGTCTTCTACCTTAAATCCATCAATTGGTTTAAGTGACGAAGTTAACCGTACCGTTAGAGGAGGGTCATGGAAAGATCTAGGTTATCTATTAATGGTATCTGCTAGAGACTGGGATCATAAAGATTCTGCTAGAAGTTTTATCGGTTTTAGAACCATTCAACCTTTCCCAGAAGGATCTAAAGTGAACTTTAGAAGACCTAAGAAATAAGAAAAGAAAACCTAAGAAAAAATAAAAATAAAATTAACAACAACATCAACAATTAAACAACATGGCGTTACAAGCAACAACAAAAGAAAAATTGACACATTTTGTGTATAGTTTTTTTGCGGGGGTAGTAATTTTAGGAGCTTTATTCAAAATTACTCATATGTCCTTAGGACCCCTAGATGGTAATATGTTATTAACAGTCGGACTTATCGCAGAAGCTTTAGTGTTCTTCTATTCAGCCGTTTTTGATCAACCTTCGGGAAGCTACGAATGGGAAAAAGCCTATCCTGAATTAACCGATGGTGTTGCTGTCGCAAAAAAATCAGGTGTCGCTGTTGCTAACGGAGAATCAATGACTCAACAATTTGATCAATTATTGAAAGAAGCGAAATTAGACAAAGAAGTATTTGAACGTTTAAGAGGTTCATTGGATAACTTTGGTTCTGCTGTAAACGAAATCAATAAAACAACATCTGCTGCTGCTGCAACGCAACAATACAATGATGAAATCGCTAAAGCTGCTAACAATGTTAACGCTTTAAACGCTTTATATTCTCAACAAATTGAAAATAGCAATACACAAGTAGAGTTAAATAAACAATTCATCGAAGAAATGAAGAATTCTTCTGGTCATTCAGAACAATTCCTTACAGAAATGAAAGCTTTATCAGATAACATCAATGCTTTAAACAAAGTATACGGTGGAATGCTTTCAGCAATGAAAAATAATTAATCATTGCCACAAGAATTGTCTAAATAACTAAAAACTAATTCTACTAAATTATGGCAGGAGGTGCAAAATTAACCGGTCGTCAGAAGATGATCAACCTGATGTATCTAGTGTTTATCGCAATGATGGCGTTAAACGTAGATCGTGAGGTCTTGAGATCTTTTGAAAGCATCTATATGACGCTTCAGGCGACTACTGAGTTAACAGAAGAAAATAACAATACATTCTATAATCAAATCGATCTGAAAGTAAAAGAGGATCCTTCTTACGCAAACACCAAAGCTCAAGCAGCTGAAGTAAAAGCAAAGACAGATGCTTTTTACAACTATGTCGATGGATTAAAGAAAGAATTAATGGGGTCTAAATATACTCCAGGCGCTGAAGAAACTGATTATAACATCTTGTCGAACACGTCGTCGGTGGTGGATATGTTTTTCAAAGGTGGCGAAGGTGATAAAGGAAATGCAAAAGCAAAAGAATTCACCAAAGAAATCGATGCTTACCGTACGTTCTTAGCTAAATTTGTTGAAAACGATAACAACTCTCAAAAACGTGTTGAAACTTTTTTCGGTACAACAGCTTCTAAAAAGAACAGTACCTGGGTGCAAGAAAAGTATTACGACCAACCCATGGTTGCTGCTTTAACAAACCTTACGAAATTACAAGTAGATGCTCGTACAGAGGAGGGAAACATCGTAAGAGCTTTACTTTCAGGTAAATTGGAAGAAAAAATCGAATTAGACGCATTCCAAGGTCTATTCTTATCACCAGGTGTGGTAAAAATGGGAGACGATGCTGTTCTTAATGTCGTTTTAGGTGCTTTCGATAACAGCGTTTCTGGTTCTGTCTCTACTTCGGTAGGTTCAGCACAAATCGTTGATGGTAAGGCTGCGATTAAATTAAATACAGGATCAGTTGGTATTCATTCACTAACAGGGAATTTAACCTATACAGCAAACGGAAAACAACAAACAGTGCCTATTGCGCCTTCAACGTATCAAGTTGTTGCTCAAACACTCGATGTGAAAGCAGCTGAAATTATCGAAAAAGACCCTACAGGTGGTTCGATTGTCGCAGATAACTTACGTGTTGTATACCGTGGTGTTGATAACCCAATTTCGGCAACCATTAATGGTTCTAACGGTCCAGTGAGTATGACTTCTTCATCAGGGTCAACTTCTGGTGCTGGTGCAAACCGATGGATTCATAAAGCCGGACAAGGAAATGAAGTTACTTTTACAGCCACTTCTAAAGCGAGCTCAGGTAAACCATTAACTGTTCGTGAAGTGTTCCGTATTAAGCCTGTCCCGCCAGCGCGTGGAGTCTTGTTAGGAAAAACATCGATTACTATTCCAGCAAATGGTTTGGCAGGACAAACCATTCGTGTAGATTGGCCCGATTTCTTATTCCCAGTTTCGGGTGAAGTGGTGTCTTTCAACGTAAAAGTTCCTGGTCAACCTACGGCTCGTGTAAACGGTGCAAGTATGTCGGGTGCTGCTGGTGTATTAAGCAAAGCTAAAAAAGGCGATGTGGTTGGTGTCTTCGATATCAAATACAGTGGTAACGGCGGAATACAAGGTCAAGCTTCAAGTATAACCATTGAAGTTCAATAACAAAAATAAAAAATAGATTATGAAGTATCTTTTGTTCGGATTAATGAGTATTTTCTCATCATTGACTATGGCTCAAAACATTTTGAATGCCGTAACGCCTAGTCAATTGAAAGAAGAAAGAGCTAAAGGTTATAAAGTAAATGATGCAGGGGACACCCTGAACATTGCCGAAAAACCTTTACCATATGGTTTCATCGAAGAAAAAGATGTTATTTGGTCAAAAGTTGTATGGGAAGTGATTGATTTTAACGAACGTTTAAATCAACCTTATTTCCTAACAGGTGATGGTTTAATCCAAAATAACAAATCACTTTATGACGTGATTGTTGAAGGAATCCGTTCTGGAAAAATCACCGAAGTTTTCGATGACGAGTATTTTGAAAACAGAATGAGCTATGATCAAATTATGGCGCGTGCTGAAAAGAAAGATACACAACAGTTTTATTTTGATATGATCGAAGCTGGTGAGAAACCAGATGCGGGTGCAATTTTCAATTTTCAAATTGCCACCCAAGACATCAAAATGATTAAAACGAAAGGTCTATGGTACATTGACCGTCGTTTAGGAGAACTTAAATACCGTTTGTTAGGTCTTTCAATTATGGGACCCGATGCTCAATCTTTAGGAACTGAGTTTGCTGATGGCGTGTTTGTCGATTTATTTTGGATCTGGTATCCAGATGCCCGTACTACCTTAATCAATTACAAGGTATTTAACCCGAATAATACAACTTCGGCCATCTCTTACGACGAAATGCTGAACGCTCGTAGATTCTCTTCGATTATCTACAAAGCCCAAACATCCTATGGTACAAAACCGATCGAGGATTATATTCCGAACGATTCCAAAGGTCAATTGGAAGAGCATAACCGAATTAAGAACACCATTCTTCAGGCTGAGTCTGATATGTGGAACTATTAAAAAGTACTTCAATCAAGCATATAAAAAATCCCATTCCTCGTGAATGGGATTTTTTTTGCTTTCTATTTTAAACCGTTCTCATCGAGAATTTTTTACCTTTGAGCAAAGTATCAACCCATGAATAAAGTGGATTACCTCATCGTCGGACAAGGAGTTGCCGGAAGCTGTATGGCTTTAAAACTCTTACAAGAAAATAAATCATTCATCGTTATCGATGACCATATACACAAAGCGTCCGCTATTGCAGCGGGCATATACAATCCCATTGTACTTAAACGCTTCGCCATTGTTTGGAATGCCCAGCAACAACTCGATCTTTTACACGATGTATTTCAACAATTCGAACAATTGTTGGGGAAGAAGTACCGCTTCCCCATGCCAGTCTATCGAATTTTTAACGATGAAAACGAAAAGAAAACGTGGCTAAAGAAGGCCTCAAAACCTGAATTGGAAGCGTTTCTTTCCACCGATTTCACCAATCTTAATCCCTATACAAACATTACCCAACCGCTTGGTACCGGTGAAGTATTACAAACCGGCCGCATTGATTTAACAAACCTTTTAGCCGATTTTAAAACCTATTTACTAAACCACCACTGTTTTTTAGATGAAACATTGAATTACGATCAATTGCAATTAACCACAGAAGGTGTAATCTATAAAGATATCCACGCTTCAACCGTTATTTTTGCAGAAGGCTACACCATTCTTCAAAACCCCTATTTTAAAAATTTACCCATCATTGGAAATAAAGGCGAAGTCTTAAAAATAAAAATGCAGAGTAACTTGCCCAAAGCTGTTATTAAAACCAAAGAATTCTTAATGCCCTTGGGAAACGAAGAATATTTTGTAGGGGCCACTTACGAACGCGAAAAAGTAGATTACGCCTTAACCCATGAGGCGAAAGACTATCTTTCCGAAGGCATTCATCGCTTTATCGAAGAACCGTTTGACGTTATCGATCATCAAGCTTCCATACGCCCTACGGTTGTCGACCGTCGTCCCATTATAGGCCGTCATCCCAATCATCCGCAATTGGTTTGTCTTAACGGAATGGGGACTAGAGGAACCATGTTAGCACCCATTATGGTCAAAGAGCTTTATGCCCACCTAACCACCCATACACCCATCGATTCTGAAGCCGATATTCAACGTTTTAAACACCTATTTATTCATGAGAACACTTAATCCACGCTTATTCATTATTCAGTTTGTGGTAAGCCTACTTTTTTGGTTAGGTTTTAAACAACTTTATTTTTTATTCGATTTTAATCTGGTCGAATTTATTTCAACCATGGGCACAGCCAGATTCTCGGCCCTAACAACCGATAATTATGCCATTGGCGAACGGTTAAAAAATCTCCATTGGATAAAAGTTGTGCTAAGCTATACCGCCATCCTGATCACCTATATAATCAATGCCTATATCAACCACAAAACGCATGCTTCGTGGCTGTATTCTTTCGCAATTGCACTCCTTTTAGTCGTATTTCAGCTGTTAAACGTGCTCGATTTGCCAACACATTGGTTTTTATTTGCCGGAATTAAATTTTCTATTCTTTTTCCAATAGTCCTATGTTTAGGGGTTAGCTCGGCATTTTTTTACCGCTGGCTCGGAAAATTATCAAAATAGTTTCATCCAATAGGCTTACATTTTCATTCCAAATTTTCTAGGTTGAAAAAAGTCGTTATTTTTGCAAAATGTTATTAGTACAAAATTTAGGTGTTTATTTCGGTGGAAGATATTTATTCGAAGGTGTTTCTTTCCGAATTAATAAAGGAAATCGCGTTGGTTTAGTCGGTAAAAATGGTGCCGGTAAATCAACCTTATTAAAAATATTATCAAAACAACAACCCTCGTCTGAAGGTGAAGTCGTATTCGAAGGAGAGGTTACTGTAGGGTATCTATCACAAGATATCGATTTTGTACAAGGAAGAACGGTTTGGCAAGAAGCGGATTCTGCTTTCGAACAATTGGTCGAAATTCAAGAACGAATCGATTTTGTGAACAAAGAATTGGTCGAACGCACCGATTACGAATCAGACGAATACAGTAAATTAATCGAAGATATTTCTCATTATACAGAACGTTTCGGTCTATTAGGTGGTTACACCAAAGATGCCGAAATCGAGCGTATTCTGATAGGACTTGGTTTCAAAAAATCCGATTTTCATCGTTCAACCGACGAATTTTCGGGCGGATGGCGTATGCGTATCGAATTGGCGAAACTGTTGCTACAACAGCACGATGTTATGCTGCTCGATGAGCCTACCAACCACTTGGACATCGACTCTATTGTGTGGTTAGAAGAATTCTTACAAGACTATCCAGGGGCTGTGGTATTGGTATCCCATGACCGTCAGTTCTTAGATTTTGTAACCAACCGCACCATCGAGATTGCCAATCGTCAAATTAGCGACTACAAAGCCAATTACTCAAGATACTTAGAACTTCGCGAAGATCGCCGCATTAAGCTAGAGCAAGCGCAGAAGAACCAAGATCAAATGATCAAGCAAACCGAAGATCTAATCGCCAAGTTTAGAGCCAAAGCCAGTAAAGCAGCAATGGCACAATCCCTTATCAAAAAATTAGATAAAGTAGAACGCATCGAAGTTGAAAATGAAGATGTAACCAAAATGAGCATCCGTTTCGTAGACACGGTTCAACCTGGTAAAGTCATTTTCGAATTAGACGACGTGGGAGTAGCCTTTGGCGATCACCAAGTTTTCGACGATGTTTCGCTTTACATCAACCGCGGCGAAAAAGTAGCCTTTGTCGGTCAAAACGGACAAGGAAAAACAACCCTGTCTCGCTGTATTGTGAACGAACAAGCATTTACCGGAAATATCAAGCATGGCCACAATGTGCAAATTGGGTATTTCGCCCAAAATCAAGCCCATGTATTAAACGATAAATTATCGGTTTTAGAAGAAGCTGAAAACTCAGCCACAGAAGAAACCCGTAAATATGTACGCGATTATTTAGGGGCCTTTATGTTTGGTGGTGAAGCTGCCGAAAAGAAAGTCAGTGTACTTTCAGGAGGTGAGCGTAACCGTTTAGCTCTGTGTAAACTATTACTGCGCCCATTCAATGTCTTAATTATGGATGAGCCTACCAATCACTTAGACATACAATCCAAAGAAATCTTAAAAAGAGCGTTACAAAAGTACACCGGAACCTTAATCCTTGTTTCCCATGACCGTGAATTCTTAGAAGGCTTAGTCAACAAAGTATTCGACTTCCGCAACGGACAAGTTCGCGAATACTTAAGCGGTATCGAAGATTACCTAGCCGAAGTTAAAGCGGGTAACTTCAGAGAAATTGAAAAAGGAGAGCCTGTTGTAAAAGTTGAAAAGAAAATCGAAATCAAGATCGAAGAGCCTAAAAACGAATTATCGTTTGAAGAAGCCAAAGAACAAAAACGATTAAAAAACCGTTTATCGCGTCTAGAAGTTGAAATCACCGAATCCGAGCAAAAAATAGCCCAGCTAGAGACGAAGATGGCTGGTGGATCTCAATCACAAAAAGAACTGGACGATTATCATGCGGCTCAACAAGAATTAGAAACTAAAATGGGCGAGTGGGAACAAATTTCAGAACAAATTGTTTAAACCATTTTCCTTATAAAATTCCCAAAGGCATCACATTGTGATGCCTTTTTTATATAGCTCTATGCATAGAATAACTATTATTGGGTAATACGATGCTTATTGGGCGCCGAGCGGGCTTTCCGCACTCGCTTTTCGGTGTCGTATTCACGCCACCAAAAAGCTCAAACAAATGCTTCAATCCCTGGCGCAATAGCTTTATGTAGTGCTCCATCGCACAACATAAAGCCCATGCCTTAATACAATAAAAAGGCCTTACCATTGCTCAATAAGATTGATCTTTTTCGTTTATCTTTCTTGTTATTGATGGGAAGATTTTAAAAAGGTCATTCCTTTTTACAAAACGAGCTAATTCATATTTTAGCCCCTTAAAAGCTCGGAGTAAAATAGTAGAATTAAAATTCATAAATTAGATTCTATGAAATATTTGTTAATGAACACTTTATTAATAGCAACAAATTTACTTTTTGCTCAAGATAAAATAATTGTAGAATATAGTTATAGAAATAGTTTTGATATATCTACAGCTATAGATGATCATTCTTTAAATTTATATAAAAATTCGAATGAGAAAATTCATTATTATACATTAACTATTGATAATAATGAAGCTATTTTTGAAGATATACAGCGTTTGGATAACTCTCAAGAAGAAGAAAAGCCTGTTATATCAGGACCAATAGGAAAAAGCTATATCAATCTTATAACTCGTGAAAAACTTTATGAAGTAGATTATTTAGGAAAATATATTATTAAAGATTCTATAGATGTTGTAGAATGGAAAATAACACGTGAGCGTGGAACTCATCTTGGATATGAGACAAAGAAAGCGACTTATAAAAATGAAAATTTGGAATATGAGGCTTGGTTTGTTCCAAATTTGCCTTTAAAATTTGGTCCTTCTGGTTATGGAGAATTACCAGGTTTAATTGTGAAATTTACTCAATATTTTCATTTTAATAAGGGTAGACATAAACGAACATATATTGCAGATAAAATTTCGATAGATCCAAAATTAAAGATTATAAAGCCATCTAAAGGAAAAGTGATTTCACAAAAGGAGTTTAATACAATAGTTGCTGCGCATAGTAAGAAACAGGAAGATATTGAAAATAATAAAGTCAATACGAAAATTGATTAGTAAACTATCTCTTAAATTGTGTAGGTTATACAAAATAATGCTTGGGTGATGTTCTACTTTTTAGAGTTTATACCAAGGTTTTTATGTTCTATAATAAAATTTATATTAAATAGCTATTATGCATTTTCTTTTACTGGAATTTTTGTTAGGACATCCAGCCTTTAGGTTTGTAAAAAGTAATGATTATACTCCTGAGGTTATTCTTTCATCAAAATCATATCATCCTTTAGCAGGAACTATTGGAGATAAAAGATTTATACGTCAAGAGCGAGTAAATGGACATAATGATAGAAGCATTACTGCCGATAAAGAAAATTTTAATTCTTTACATAAAACATTCAATAAACAAGTTGCAGATTGGGTTACAGAAAATATTGTTGAAGCAACGAAAGAACTATTAAAATCTAAAAAAAGATAATAGAATGAAATTAGTATATTTAACTTTGACATCAATAGTTTTATCATGTAGTAAATCAGAATATAAAATAAATTATCCTGACGAACCAAAGGTTGATAATATTCTTTTTAATCATTTTCCTGATAAAATTTGTAATTATCGTCATGATATATATATAAATGCTAATTTTTATAGAAATAATGAAGCAATTTTTCTAAAATATGAAGAATGTGATAAAAAAGATTCACTTATTTCTATTTATGAAAAAAAATCAATTGCAAAATATAATTCCAAAAATAATTGTTTGTTTATAATTAATTCAACCGAAACTATTGAATCTTTAAATGATAATATAAAGGTTATGGATACAATAAAATATTCAGGTAAAGAATGTTTTATAAAAAATATTCCTGTTCCAAATTTTAAAATTTATTTTGATGACTTTAAAGATTATACCATTTATGTCTTAGAGGCCAAAAATGGTAATTATTCTGAAAACTACAAGTTTACACACAATGTCATAATGCCTGAATATTGGAATAATGGTTATTCAAAAGGGATTGCTATCAATAATAAAAATAATGAGGTAATCTTTTGGGGGAATATGTGGTAAATGGCATTGCTGCAAACATATTATTTTAAACCAAAATTCACAATAAAGTAAAAGGCAAATCGAGGTTTGCCTTTTTGTTCTTTCATAAAATTGCTACATTTTTATGAAAGAAATCCTTAAATTTTTTCTTAGTCAGCATAGTTTCAATCATACCAAAAACAATCGTTTTGTCTTTTTCTTCAAGCTCGGAAATAAGGAGAACCTGTTCGTTTGCAATTTTATATTCAAGCGTTATTTCTGTAGGAATTTCACTACCCATATGTACAATTTGGTCTGTTGTAAGATGAAAAAATTTAGATAACTTTAAAAACGTTCTACAGATAATTCACGATGTCCATTCTCCAACTTTAGAGCATCCTACACTATTATATAAAATCAACACAATATTTCAATAAAGGAATTACGCAGATTGGTTATAATCATTTAAATTTACCAACAGAAGTTCTTTGGAGTAGTCGTAAGAAGATCAATTAGATTTATGATGCGTCAGGGGTTAAGTTAAAAAAGGTTGTTACCGATGGAACAAAAGTAACCTCAACAGATTATTTGAGTGGTTTTCAAATAAGTTACTGAGCAGATTCAGCACGAGCTTTAGAGCTTTTAGAAGTAAATGATTATTACCCTTTTGGGTTGAAACATCAAAATCAACCATTCAATAATTTATTATTTACTAAAAATAATTACAAATACAACGATTTTCAAGGACAAAGCGTATGTTTTGACCGTAGAAACCTAGCGCAGCGATGAACTACAAGACGAGTTGGGATTGAATTGGACTGCAATGGACTTCAGAAATTATGATGCTTCAATAGGGAGGTTTATGTCTCCTGATAGATTAAGTGAAGTTGCTCCTATGCATACTCCATATCGTTTCGCTTTCAATAATCCAATTTTTTGGAAAGATCCTATAGGACTATTTAAACAAAATTTTGAAACTTGTCCTACTTGTCCAAAAACTCCAGAATTTAAGCCTTATATTGATGACCCTAATAATGAATATGTTTATGATCCTGATACAAAAACTGTAAGTGAGGTAATACAACTACAAGAAACTACTGTAATAAATAGTAATAATACATTAGAATACTTTGGATTAGCTAATGGAATAATTGGTGGTGTAAGTGATGATTTAGGAAAAAGAGGTGGTGCTTTTGCTATTTGGAATGGATCTACTGGTAGGTCATTTGACGGAATCAAAATAAATGAATTAAAATTTAGATATTCAAAAACGAATAAAGGATTTAACCAGTATACTGGTAAAGGAATCAAACTTGCAAATGTTAATAAAATAATTCAAAAAGGTTCTATAGTGACATCTGTTATTCTAGAAACTCCTAAAATAGCAGATAGCTTCGAGAAAGGAAATGAAGAAGTTGCTAGACAAATAGCTGGAAGCACTGGCTCGATTGGAGGTGGTATATTAGGTGGGATGATTGCAGGAGCTATTATAGGGTCAGAAACCGGACCAGGAGCTATATTATTCGCTTTAGCAGGAGGTGCCGTTGGAGGAGTAGTAGGAGAAGAAACTATGAAAATGTATTTTGATGCAGCTGTGACTCCAGATAGTGCTGAACAAAAACAAATGAATCAACAAAAAGTTATTCAGAGTACTCAAATAATATCTGGTCCTTTAAAATATTAACAATAATGGAAGAACTTGTAATAAAAAAAAGTAGAGAAAAGATAGGGAGTTTAATATTTTGTTTATTCATATTAAATATTATATCAGCCTTTATGATATATAATCCTGATTTTTTTGTTTCTAAGTTTTTAAAAAATAGTCTACTTATTTTTATAGTTGGAATATTATCTTTTTTACATTCTTTTATATTAATTATATCCAATATATTAGTTTTAGTAAACAAACAGGAAGCGATTGGTTATTTCGGTCTGACCGTGCCACCTATTTCGGTCAAATGGTGCCACTTTAAAAAGTTATACAATAATACAAAAAAAGTTATTTCAAACGCTAAAAGTTTGTCTTCCTCATTGATTCTCCATTAAGATCTATTCTATGCGAAGAGTTGACGATTCGATCAAGAACCGCATCTGCAATAGTATTTTCCCCGATTAAAGGATACCAAGCAGCTACAGGTATTTGTGAGGATAAAATAATAGAAGCTTGATTATACCTTTGATCAACGATATCAAAGAGTGCTTCTCTAATCAGGTTATCAAAAGGCTGTAGTCCAAAGTCATCCAAAATAAGCAAGTCACATTTGAGTACTTTCTTGATTTCTCTTTGATAGGTTCCATCTATTTTACTTGATTTTAGCAGGTTAAATAGATTGGCTGTATTAAAGTAAAGTACTTTATGTTCCATAAGACAAGCTTGATGTCCTAAGGCTTGAGCAAGATAACTTTTACCAACTCCACTGGCTCCAGTTAAAATAATATTTTGTTTTTTCAGTATAAAATCTAAGGTAGTTAGCCTATTAAAAGCATTTCTGTCAAGATCTCTATTATGGGTATAATTAATATCAGCTATGCTAGCATTTTGCCTAAAATTAGCTTGTTTAATTAATCTTTCTACTTTTCTATTTTGTCTGTTTTCATACTCATGGTCTGTTAGTAAAGCAATGTATTCATCTATGGTAAAAGATGTGATTGTGTTGTCTTTCATGTGTCTGTTGTGTAATGAAGCCATGTCGCTTAATCGCATTGCTTTTAGTTTTTCGATAGTCTGGTTGTTATCCATATAATTAATTATTAAAGTTTATTGATAAGAAGAAGCTCCTCTAATATTGGCGTGTGAAGGGATGTGAGGAGTATTTGCGTTAAGTTGTTGTATCGTTTCTTGATTGAGATCCATCTTGTGATGAAGGATGTTTTTAATGTGAGTATAAGTTGCTATATTCTCTTTTAAAGCAAGTTCACAGGCCTTTTCTAATCTATCTGAACCATAGCTTTTATGTAGCTGTATTACTCCCATAACTCGTTTATACCCTATTTCAGGATATTCGACATTATCAAGTATTCTCTCTACACATTTCACTACATTTTCACCATGAAGTTGAGCTTGCTTTTTAAAGAATTCTGGACTCCAACTAGTGTAGTATTGATGTGTACTTGATAGATGGTCTTTTGTTGTATTATATGATCCCTTTGCAGGATTTCGTTTATGTAGAGCTATGCGTACATGATTGTAATAAACTTCAACTGTGGTATTGGTGTAATGAATCGTAGTCTGATGACCTATATAACGGTAAGGAACACTGTAATAGCTTTTGTCAGGTGAGAAATATACATAACCTATCTTTTGTACTTTAGCTCTTTTATAATCTTTAATTTGATAGTTAGAAGATGGCAGAGTTTTTAAATATTGCCTTTCTATAGATTGGAACAGTTCTATGCGACTTGATTCCTTACGCTGAAAAAGGAGCCGATTGTAATGAGTTAATCTTGTTTGTATTTCTTGGTTTAGCTCCTCTAAGCAGAAGAAGGTCATCTCTTTAATAGGATAATAGATTCTCTGATACACTAAATTAACCGCGTTTTCCACTAAGGCTTTATCTTGTGGAGAATAGGCTCTTGTTGGATTTACAACGCAACTATAATGGGAGGCAAAGTCTTTAAAACTTCGATTAATCTGAGCTTCATATTTACTAGAACGAGATACAGCTGATTTTAGATTATCAGACACAATAGCCAGGGGAACACCTCCATAAAAGTGTAAAGCATTGATACAACACTGGATTAAATCTTCTTTCTTTTGAGTAGCACATACTTGAACATAGGTGTATTGACTGTTGGGAAGGATAGCCACAAACACTTCTACAGGTATTATTTCTCCTGTATGTTTATCTACATACGAAAGCTTTTTACCGGCAAAGTCTATGTACATTTCTTTACCAGGTTCATGCTCTAACTTCATTGAACCTTTTGCTTGTTTATACTTGCGATTATAGTGTTCCATAAACTGAGTATAACTATAGGGGTTTTCTGCAGTTTCAGTATATTGACTATAGTGATAGAGAAAGGTAAAACCAGGATGATTACGGGCTTTATTAACTGTTTCAAAGTACAACATCAACGCATTATGACGCTGTGTATCAACAGTGGTAAAACTAGAAAAAAGCTCTGATAATTGCAGTGTTTCAAACGATAAGAGCTGCTCAAGTGAATACTCACTGGCAGCACAGAGTTGCATATAGGTATTGACTGTATTGCGTGAAATACTTAGTGTAGTAGCTATTTTTCGATTACTACAACCATCTAAATGCAAGGTGATAATTTGTTTTAAGTCCATTGGATCAAGTTTATTAGCCATATCTTATCGTTTAGAAAACAACAAGATAGATGTAATTAACTTTTCAAAGTGGCACGGTTTGAACCGAAATAACTACAAGTGTTATTTTAAGTGGCACAAATCAAACTGGAAACTGGCACGGTTTGACCGAAATCACTGGCACAAGTACTCCGAAATCACTGGCATAAATCGAACCGAAATATCCAGCGATTATTATAACTAACTCAGAATTAATAGACAACTCAAATTATGAAAGTTTAGGAGCTATAGAATGGGATGATATAGTAAAAACAGAAACCTTTTCCCCATATTCAGGAAAATATATAGAATTGACTATAAAAAATAAAAAAAAATATTTTAAAAAAAATATTTTAAAAAGATATCTTATTTTCATGAATAATTGGAAACCAACAGATACAATAATTTTAAATTCTAGAAAGCTAGATTGTTCTTTCGAAGAATTGGAAACATTGATAATGACAGAATGGAAAAATTATAATATATAAGCAGTACGGTAGATTACTATTCCAGACGTGTTGTTATCACACAACATATTAATTCACAATAAATCAAAAGGCAAACGTTGGTTTGCCTTTTGTTATTTTATAAAGTTGCTACATTTTTATTAAAGAAATCTTTAAATTTTTTAGTGGTTAGCATTTTATCCACCATTCTAAAAATCATCGATTTATCTTCTTCATCCAATTGATTTTTCATAATTCAAAATTTGGTCTGTTGTAAGATTAAAGAATTTAACTAACTTCAAAAGTTCTTCTAGAGATAATTCACGATGTCCATTCTCCAACTTTAGGGCATCCTACACTATTATATAAAATCAAAACAAGATTTCAACAAATGAATTACGCATATTCGTTATAATCATTTAAATTTACCACTAGAAGTTCTTTGGAGTAGTCGTAAGAAGATCAATTACAATTATGATGCCTCAGGGGTTAAGTTAAAAAAGGTTGTTACCGATGGAACAAATATAACCTCAACAGATTATTTGAGTGGTTTTCAAATAAGTTACCGAGCAAATTCAGCACGAGCTTTAGCGCTTTTAGAAGTAAATGATTATGATATTTTTAGTTTGAATATATTTATCAATACAAAGATCATTTAGGGAATAATCGATTATCTTATAAGGAAGGATTAAGTGTGCTTGGTATTGATAATTATTATCCATTTTGTTTAAAACACAAAGGATATGGTCAGATTATTGTTTTCCCATATAATCCCGGAGGTGGAAGAATGGAACTTGGTTATTTAAATAATAATTACAAATACAACGATTTTCAAGGACAAAGCGTATGCTTTGACCGTAGAAACCTAGCGCAGCGATGAACTACAAGACGAGTTCAATATCAACCTCTATGATTACGGCGCTCGTAACTACGACCCTGCAATCGGACGTTGGTTCAATATCGACCCGCTGGCGGAACAAATGAGACGTCATTCTCCTTACAATTATGCGTTTAATAATCCTATTCGTTATATTGACCCTGATGGGATGGCGCCTGATGATTGGATTAGAAAAGGAGATACTTGGACTTGGGCACAAGGAGTAACATCTGAAGAGCAAGCTATTAATGCTGGGTATGCTGGATATTCAGATGGAAAACTAATAATACTTATTCTAGTATTAGGAATACAACTGTTACACTTGGTGAAGATGGAAGATGGTCAGAAAGTGATAATATTAGTTCAGATCCTGTAGGAGTAGATAAAGAAAGTGAAAACTCATCTTCTACTCTTGAGAAGATTGTTAACTCCGATGAAGCTAGTAAATTAGGTATTACAGGTTCTGTAATAAGTGAAGGTGCAAGAAATCTAGAAAAAGCTGTTGAAGCTAGAGCAGGAATTTTTCTAACCGATAGTAAGACTGTTATAGAAGCAGGTAGTATTCGCCAACTTAATAGTTCTACCTACAGTGGAATAAAAAATCTTAGTAGAGGTTTAGGAGCTGCTGGTGTTGTTATGACATTAGCTACCATAGGTAATGATATTGATAAAGGAAATTATTGTACAGCAGGAACTAGAGCAACTGTAAACTTAGGAATAGCAGGTATAGGAACCGTGTGTGCTCCTTGTGGTTTTGCTTTATCAATAGGAGAAGCTACTTTAGGTAATCACTTGTATAATTATGTTGAGAAAAATTTTGATAAAAAATGATAGTATTTGATTTTGTAGCCTATAAGGTATATAAGATGGTAAAGAAAGGAAAGCAGTATGAGGGAGTTGAGAAAATCGCAACAGCATTTCTATTAGCTTTCCCTGTAACTATTTTAGTATCCACAATAATTAATAATATAGGTAAACTTTATAATCTAAATATAGTTGCTTTTTTATATAAATTTGGAAGACTACCTTTTTTTATTGTTTTTACAATTCCTATGATATTAATTATTGCTCTATATTTAAACAAAATTTCAGTAAAGATTGAACAACGATTTTCAACAAACTCTATTTTGAGAAAAATGGATAAAATACCTAATTTTATAATTTACTTTCTTTTCGGAATACTAAATTTTATTTTTTCTGTAATAATCAATGAGTTTACAATAAAATATTTGATTTAATATAGTTTTGCTAAGATGAAAACAATATCATTAAGTTAATGAATAAAATTTTAAAATAATCAAAGCTCGTAATTGCGGGCTTTGGTGTTTTATGTTATAAGTCTATTTTTATAAACTATATGCTTTTATAGTTTTGGAATTTCTATTGTACGTATCAATAAGTCCCTATATATTAAACTTAATTCCTTATTACAAAAACTTTTTTACTATAAGAAAATAAGGTAAGGGAGGTATTGTTCCAGAAGTGTTGTTATCTCACACATATTAATTTTTAAATAAAACATTCACAATAAATCAAAAGGCAAACTATCGTTTGCCTTTTGTTATTTTATAAAGTAGCTACATTTTTATGAAAGAAATCTTTAAATTTTTTCTTAGTCAGCATAGTTTCAATCATACCAAAAACAATCGTTTTGTCTTTTTCTTCAAGCTCAGAAATAAGTCGAACCTGTTCGTTTGCAGTTTTATCTTCAAGCGTTATTTCTGTAGGAATTTCACTACCCATATGTACAATTTGGTCTGTTGTAAGATTAAAAAGTTTAGATAATTTCAAAAACCTTCTACGGATAATTCACGATGTCCATTCTCCAACTTTAGAGCATCCTACACGATTATATAAAATCAATACAAGATTTCAATAAATGAATTACGCATATTCGTTATAATCATTTAAATTTACCACCAGAAGTTCTTTGGAGTAGTCGTAAGAAGATCAATTAGATTTATGATGCCTCAGGGGTTAAGTTAAAAAAGGTTGTTACCGATGGAACAAAAGTAACCTCAACAGACTATTTAGGTGGTTTTTCAAATCGACAAAGGAGATTCGCGAATACCCGTTAAATAATCATAAACGATGAGCAATAGGAGAATAATGTGTTACAATTTTTCCCAACAGTCGAAGGGTATGTGGATGCTGCGAATGAAAGTAATTCAGGTATACCATTTGAATATGTGTATAATTACACGGATCATCTGGACAAACGAGTACAAAGCATGGCTTTGGGAGAAGTTTGCGAGCGTAGCTCAGTTCGGGTTAGTTACCGAGTAAATTCAAAAGGAATTTTAGAACGTTTACAAGAGAATGATTATTACCCTTTTGGGATGAAACATCAAAAATCATCTTCTCAAAAGAACTTTTTATTTACTAAAAATAATTACAAATACAATGGTAAAGAATTTCAGGATGAATTAAACCTTAATCTTTACGACTACAGTGCAAGAAACTACGACCCTGTAATCGGACGTTGGTTCAATATCGACCCACTGGCTCCAAAGTATTTTACAAACTCTCCTTACAACTATACAATGAATAATCCTGTTTATTTTATCGATCCTGACGGGATGCAATCTATTCGAAATAATGAGAATGGCTCTTTTGACTCTCCTGATGATGATGATGATCTCTATGGTACAGTTTCGGGTGTTACAGTATATGGAAGAAGTGGTGGATTTGATTTATCAGGTTTATGGTTCTTACAAAATAGTGGTAGATATAATAAATATAGTTTTACTAACACTGCTGTAAGAAGTTATCAAAATATGATGAGTACAGAAAATGGAAAAACTTATTACAACAATCTACATAATAGTAAATTATCAAAACAAATGGATAATGTAGCGTTAGGCTACATGGGACTATTAGCTCTTCCAATGGCTTCTGCTGTCGTTCTTGAATACGGTTCTATGGCTATTGCTTCTGAAATAGAATTGATTACTTTATATGGTAATACTGATTTAAAGAGTGTCATGGCGTCTACTTCTGGTCAGATTTTAATGAAAACAACTATCGATATGGCAGCACAAGAACTTACTACTGGAAAGATTAATGGTGTAGCAGCCCTTACTGGTGCAGTAGTACCTGGTAATTCTGTATCGTCGGTTATTAAATCAGGAATGATGAGCGAAGGAACTGACTTATTAATGAAAGAAGCTATCAGACCAGGAACTGTAACAGCAGATACTATTATTGTTTCTGGAGTTAAAGCTGCCGTAGGAGGACCTAGTGGAGCATTAGGTTCAAGTTTTATAAGAAATAGTACTGCAAGTGATGCTGTAGGAGCTGTTATATCAAATCATGTTAATAATAAAAATGAGATAAAATAATGAATAAGTTTTTGCCTACTTTTAAAAATTCTAATAAAAAAGAAGATATTATTCAATGGGTAGGAGTAATTTTATTTATGATAATTGTATATCTATTTATTTATAATAGTAATAAAAATGTAATAAAAAGTATTAAAGAGAAAAGATTATACACCGTTGGAATAATTTCTGGTTTTTCAAAAACAAAAACAACTAGATTTGTTAAATATATTTGCTCATATTCAGATAAAACATATGAAAACGAATCTTCTGCTAATATTAATAAATATTCTATAGGAGATAGAGTGTTAGTCGTTTATAATCCTGATACTAATATAAATATATTACTTCCATATTTTATAGATGATTCAATAAAAGAGCCGTATAATGGATGGAGTAAACCACCTATGAATAATGTTACTGACTATGATGTTCTTAAGTATCTAGAGAAAAATTATTAAGGCGTAGTGTATCAGAAGTGTTGTTATTGTACAACTCATTAATTACAAGAAAATTCACAATACCACCAAAGGAAAACGTTAGTCTGCCTTTGGTTCTTTTATAAAGTAACAACATTTATATTGAAGAAATCTTAACTTATTATATTTTTATCTTTGAAAGATAACTAGGTATTCATTTTAAATAGATTTATTATTTTAAATTAAGTAGGCGTGTAGGAATACAAATACAACGATGTTCAAGGACAAAGCGTATGCTTTGACCGTAGAAACCTAGCGCAGCGATGAACTGCAAGACGAGTTCTACATCAACTTCTATGACTACGGTGCAAGAAACTACGACCCTGCGATAGGTAGATGGTTCAATGTTGACCCGCTAGCGGCGAAATATTATAAAACAACACCTTATAATTATGATGCTAATAATCCGCGAGTTTTTAAAGATATTGATGGTAGAGATATAATTTTTGTAATAAATAATAAATCATTTAACTTATCTAAAGATGTACTTATGAAAACATAACAAGGTAAAGCTATATGGGATAAGTATGCAAATAGTAAAACAGATGATGTATATATATCTTTTCAAAAATTTAATAATAATTTTGATAAAACAGCTGCAAGAACAAATGCTCAAGGAACCTCACTTACTAATAAGAATTAATTTATCAACCCCAATAGGAAAATAAGTATGAATATTATAGAAGAAATAATTTCAAAGTTTCAACATTTCAATGATTCTATTATTTTATCATTCAATTATAAATATGATTTAGAAAAAAGTAAAAAAAATATCGAAATAATACTAAAGTGTATGAATTTTCAAAATAATTATATTTTCGAGACCATACAAATAGAATTGGAAGATGTTAAATATCTAAAAATTTTAGATACGGATAAACTAAATTATTTAGTCCCTACTTCAATTTGTGTAACAAAAAATAAAGAAGAATATGTCATTGATTTTGATCCGATAAATTATGATCAAGAGATTCAATTGAATCCTAAGTCAGAGTTTTTAGTAAAGTGTACCACAATTAATTATAGAAATATAAATTAGCTTTTTTAGAGGCACTGTCCCTTAAAGTGTGTCAGTTAAAAACCACAACTTGGATTAGGATTAAAAACTTATCAACAGAAGTGCTTTGGGAAAACGGCGATGAAATTAAGTATGTTTATGATGCAAGTGGAGTCAAGCTTTCGAAACATGTAAAGGAGTTTATACTTCCTTATGCGAAGTCGACAGACTATCTTGATGGTTTTCAATATTTACAATCACCAAGTAAGACGAGTATTCCAACTCTACAGTTTTTCCCAACAGTTGAAGGGTATGTGGATGCTGCGAATGAAAGTAATTCGGGTAAACCATTTGAATATGTGTATAATTATACGGATCATCTGGACAAACGAGTACAAAGCATGGCTTTGGGAGAAGTTTGCGAGCGTAGCTCAGTTCGGGTTAGTTACCGAGCAAATTCAGCAGGAGCTTTAGAGCTTTTAGAGGTAAATGATTATTACCCTTTTGGGATGAAGCATCAGAAAGCGTCATTGCTGATGAATTTATTATTTACTAAAAATAATTACAAATACAACGATTTTCAAGGACAAAGCGTATGCTTTGACCGTAGAAACCTAGCGCAGCGATGAACTACAAGACGAATTCAACATCAATCTCTATGACTACGGTGCAAGAAACTACGACCCTGCTATTGGGCGTTGGTTTAATGTAGACCCGCTGGCTGAGAAATCAAGACGTTTCTCTCCTTATACGTACGCTCTTAATAACCCCGTATTTTTCATAGATCCCGATGGGATGATGGCTGAACCGCCAAGAGATTTTAATGGTGATTTGTGGATTGATACTTCTGGTATTTACACAAAAGCTAATAATCTTGATAATACTTACAATAAATATTCTTGGACAGGTAGTTCAGAAGGAATATATGATACAACAAATGAAATTTATGGAGCTACTGTATCTACTGAAAGTAAATCTGAAAGTAATCTATATTTTAAAGCCGAAGCCGATTTTTCAATAGGGGCTCAAATTGGACAAGAATTTGATGGTATTGCAGGATATGATGTTAATATAGGTTCTGTTTCTTTGGCTTCTCTAAAATTCGAAACGGAAACAAACAAAGCTAATCTATATAACTTAGAAGGAAATCATATCTTAAAATATAATAAGTATGAGCAATCTTTTGGTTTATCAGGTTCGCTACCTGGGTTTGGAGTAGAGGTGTCTCGTAAAGAAACTGTAGATAAAAATCAAAATACAAAAACTGTAAAAACAGAGGATACCAAAGGCTTTGATTCTGGTTTCTTTCGAGTTAGACAGGTTGAGGAAGGAAAAAGCAATTATACTACTATGAGTATAGGATTATCAGGTAACCTTAAAGCAATTTTTGGAATTCAAGGTGGGGCCGAACTCGGTATTAAATTTAAAAATTAAATAATGAGTATTAAAGCAGTACAATTACAATTGATATTATTCTCTATTATAGGAGTTGTTTTATTATATATAAAGCAAATATGTTTTTCATATTAGTATATGTATTTTTTATTATATCGATAAATTTAATATCATTATTAATTAAAGAATTGTATATCGTTAATGAAAATATTTATATTGAAAATATTTTTTTAAAACAAAAGTATTACATATATGATATTATAAAATTTGATAAATTATTTTTTAATTTTTATAAGGTAACAGTTAAAGATAAAACTTATTTATGCTATAGTAATAATACAGTTTATTGATAAGTGGGTAGTGTTTCAGATGTGTTGGTGATTTGTAACCCAACATTCACAATACCACAAAAGGCAAACGTTGGCTTGCCTTTTGTTATTTTATACCAAAAATAATTGATATTTTTATCCGCTTGGATAAAAAGTTAAATGCCTAGAAAAAATACCCTAAAAAAGAGTAAAAGAACCATGGCTGTGAATAAAATTACAGTTGGCAAAGCGATCTTTGGAACAAAATACAAAAAAAAAATGATTTTTTTCCAAGGGTTAAATTTTTTGCTTTTAAATAGTTATCGTCTAAGGTCAAGAAATCGTTAAAATATTATTTCCGAAAAGTTTTGTAATTCGAATTCCTAGTCTATATTTGCACTCACAAACGCGGGAATAGCTCAATTGGTAGAGCGTCAGCCTTCCAAGCTGAATGTTGCGAGTTCGAGTCTCGTTTCCCGCTCTTTGAAATATTGAAAACAATAAATTAAATTTTGCCTTGGTGGTGGAATTGGTAGACACGCAGGACTTAAAATCCTGTGTCCATTAGGACGTGCGGGTTCAAGTCCCGCCCGAGGTACTTTTATTATTTAATTTGTTGAATTCTATGCGGGAATAGCTCAATTGGTAGAGCGTCAGCCTTCCAAGCTGAATGTTGCGAGTTCGAGTCTCGTTTCCCGCTCTACTTTACTAAAAGTAGGCCTTGGTGGTGGAATTGGTAGACACGCAGGACTTAAAATCCTGTGTCCATTAGGACGTGCGGGTTCAAGTCCCGCCCGAGGTACTAAAAGCTCAAGAATTTATTTTCTTGGGCTTTTTTTTATTGCAACCATCGCCTTAACCGTATTGAAACACCCCTCTGAAATCTCATATCGCCCATCTATATTCCAATATCTCATATCTACAATCCCATATTTATAATCTTATTCTTTCTATCTCCCAAAGAAATCCTATCTTCGTTCTACTATATCAATAAGGGAATCGTGTGTAATTCACGAGCTGTCGCGCAACTGTAGAAATGGATTAATCCATTAAGCCAGGTTACTTTTTACTGCATCGTTCGCGTAAAACGATGCAGGGTAACTTCCTTGATGGTACGTATAGTCACTTCTTCATCAGTTAAGTAGAAAAGTAAATTATTGATAGCCAAACAATCATTGAAATTTTACACCATGAAACAACACGTTATTCAACAGATTATCGATCTGAAAACGAAACCCTTGGGTTCGTTGGGATTATTAGAAAAAATTGCCCTAAAAATAGGATTGGTTCAAAATGAACTTCCACTACGGCTCTCTCAGCCGCATTTAATTGTTTTTGCAGGTGATCATGGCATTGCCCATTCGGGCGTAAGTGCATATCCACCCGATGTCACCTTTCAAATGGTGCATAATTTTTTAAATCACGGTGCCGCGATTAATGTATTTTGTAAACAAAATGGGATAGACTTATCCATTGTTGATACAGGTGTTGATTACGACTTTCAAGGAATTCCCGAGTTAATTGATTGTAAAATTGCCCATTCAACCAAAAATTTTCTCATCGAAAAAGCGATGACCTTCGAACAAGTCGATCAATGTTTTTACAACGCTCAGCGTTTGGTAAAAGGGATTGGTGCGAAAGGAACCAACATCATGGGCTTTGGTGAAATGGGAATAGGCAATACATCTTCTGCATCTATGCTTATTCATGCCTTAACCAATTTACCCTTGGAACAATGTGTTGGTCGAGGAACTGGATTAAATGATGAGCAATTACAACACAAATTAACGGTTCTACAAGAAGCAGCTATGCTTCATGGTACCATTACGTCACCCAAAGAAGTATTGGCGACTTATGGTGGTTTTGAAGTGGCTCATATCACTGGAGCGATGGTAGCAGCCTTTGATCAGGATATGTTGATCATGGTTGATGGTTATATTGCTTCAGCCGCCTTCTTGGTGGCCACTAAGCTTCGACCAGGCATTATTAAAAATGCGATTTTCTGTCATCAAAGCGATGAATATGGGCATCAGTACGTATTAGACTATTTGAAGGAAGAACCTATTTTAAAAATCAATCTTCGTGTAGGCGAGGGAACAGGGTGTGCATTGGCTTATCCCATTATTCAAAGTGCAGTTAATTTTTTTAATGATATGGCGAGTTTCGATTCGGCAGGCGTAAGCAATAAAGAACATGAAATTAATTAAAAAAGAATGGGCGTTATTTTTAACGGCTTTGATGTTTTTTACTCGAATTCCCATTCCTTTTCGATTAGCCTATAGCGAATCGATGATGAATCAGTCCCAGAAATACTATGCCCTCATTGGCTTTATAGTGGGCTGTATCAATGCAGGAGTATTTTACGTTTGTCAATGGATTCTTCCTTTAGAGGTTAGTTTAATTGTGTCGTTTATAGTGAGTGTTCTATTAACGGGGGCATTTCATGAAGATGGTTTTGCCGATGTATGCGATAGTTTTGGTGGTGGTTATGGCAAAGAGAAAATTTTAACCATCATGAAAGACAGTCGCATTGGGGCGTATGGAATGATTGGCATGCTTTTACTGATTATGCTTAAGTTTTATACGCTGAAAGGAATAGGGCTGATTGATCTTCCGTTAATTGTTTTTGCTATAATCACTGGGCATACGGTGAGTCGGTTTTTTTCAGGCTTAATGATTTACAGCCATGCATATGTTTCGGATATCGATGCGAGTAAATCGAAACCAATGGCCAACAAAGCCTTGCCCATAAAGAATAGCGTTTGGGGGATCTTGTTTTGTCTTTTACCATTTCTTCTTTTTCAACAATGGATCTACGCCTTGGTTTTGCCGTTTGCGTACTTGGGAAAGGTTTATTTGGGTTGGTATTTTAAAAAACACATTGGTGGTTATACTGGCGATTGTCTTGGGACGGTACAACAGGTAACCGAAGTTTTATTTTATATCGGTATTTTAGTGTTATGGAAATTACAGTAATTCGTCATACGCCTTTAGCCATAGAAGCCGGAATTTGTTATGGCCAAATGGACGTGCCCTTAAAAACCAATTTTCAAGACGATTTTACGCTGTTGAAAGCTCAATTAAGCTTAGATTATGATTGGGTATTTACTAGTCCGCAACAGCGTTGTGTGCGCTTAACAGAATTTATCGGTCTGCCGTATCAAACCGATCATCGACTGATGGAATTTAACTTTGGGACATGGGAGGGGAAGGCGTGGGAGAGTATCCAGAAATCGGAAATTGACCCTTGGTATGCCGATTTTGTGCGTTATCCGACACCAGGAGGGGAATCGATGCAAGCCATGTTTGAGCGTTTGTCTAACTTTTTAAACGAACTTCGTTCGCAAGCGCATAACAACGTTTTAATCGTTACCCATGGTGGAATTATTCGGTTCATGTGGTGCTATCTTTTACAGATTCCGCTTGAAAATACGTTTAAAGTTCCGGTGGGTTTTGGGGAGGTATTCCGATTTAACTTAGGTTTATCTCCTGAAGAAGATTTTATACAACAAAAAGTTTAAGAGTAACTTTTTCATTTGTAGGTGCTTAAATGGTAATAAAGGATTTCCGTGTAAAAAAAAGCGCTAAAAACTTGCAAAAGGGCCTTTCAACACCTTATATTTGCACCAGTAATGCGGGAATAGCTCAATTGGTAGAGCGTCAGCCTTCCAAGCTGAATGTTGCGAGTTCGAGTCTCGTTTCCCGCTCTTAGGAGCAAATAAAAAGCTGAAGAGTTCTCTTCAGCTTTTTTTATGCCTTTATTTTTCTTCCGCCGCTAATTGTGCTTTGTACTTTTTTCCTTCAATGAGACGTTTTTCTGCCCAAATGGTTCCTCCAGGTACAACCGCTGCAATAAAGAAAATCATAAAGATTTTAAAACTCCAGTTGTATTTTTCCTTTAAAATGTAAACCATAATCATATAGGCGATAAATAACCCACCGTGAATTCGCCCAATGTGCGTAACCCAAGTCGGATTATCCCAAATATATTTTAGGGGCATAGCCACAAAAAACAGTAAAATAGCAGATAATGCTTCTAAATAACCTAAACCTTTAAAAAACTTCAACATAACTCTTAAATTTGTGAACAAAAATAAAGGATATATTTTATTCTTTAGCTAATTGTTATCAGGTAAAGAAATACTTAACTTGAATTTTATGCGTTATCTTCATTTTACATGCCTTCTATAAAATTTATGCTCGTTTTTTTAGGGCTTAGCACCTTCGTGCTAGGGCAAGAATCTACATCCTATAATTTCTATCGATGGGATGAAGAGAAACAGACACATCTGTTTGATTTTAAGCAGGAAAAAATAGAATCAACCCTTGATTCTTTGCAGAAAAGCGGGTATTATACGTTGGCGTTGGATTCTGTAAAAGGAACGAACGTCTATCTGAACAAGGGGAAACTCTATAAAAGACTGTGGGTGTATAACAATGAATTGTTTAAAAATACGCTCGATTATTTCCCGACAACCAATCTCGATTCAATTTTAACCACCTTAGCCGATCATCAGAATACCCAGGGCTACGTCTTTAATCAAATAAAAATTCATCCCCAGGGCATCCATGAAGGTGAACAACGGGTAAAACTGGAAATGATTGCAGGTAAACAACGAACAATTGACCGGGTTGTTTCTGTGGATTATGATAAAATTTCCCAAGGCTATTTGAAACATGGTTTAGGGTTAAAACGGGGATCGGTTTATACCGATCAAAAGATCGATAAGGCCAGTCAATTATTAAATCAAACCAATTATATCACCGAGATTCGTTCGCCTCAAACTTTATTTCGTCCCGACTCTACCATTGTGTATCTATATCCCGAACGACTTAAATCGAATTTTTTTGATGGAATTCTCGGTTTTGGAACCGATGAAGAAGGGGATTTTAAGTTGAATGGGAATATTCAACTCGAGCTGAATAATGTGTTTAATAACCTTGAACAAATTAAATTGAATTGGATAGCGACCGCTTCTAAAAACACCACCTTGAATGTAGGTGTGCGCTTACCTTATTTATTCAAGAGCCGTATAGGGAGTGAGACCCATTTTAAATTATTTAAACAAGACTCGGTTTTTGTGAATCTTAATTTGAATCAACGTTTGTTTTATCAACTCAATTTACATGCGAGTATTGGGGTGAATGCATTGTTACAGAATTCCAATTATTTATTGGATTACGATGCCAATAATAGCGCTTACGACGATTTTAAGAAAACAGGTTTTGGACTGAGCTATCAGTATGCTTTGCCGCATTCTTTTCGATTAATGGAAGGAAAGTCGCTTTTAGAAATGCAAGTGAATTCAATGACGCGTAAAGAAAATAACTTTTCATGGACAACCGATATCCAAAACGAGAAAACCAATCAATATGAAGTCGCTCTGCGGACCTATCGTTTATTTGAGTTGAGTAAAAGGCATTACCTCAAAGGGCTTTTGGAATTTAAAGGGTTATTTTCAGACAGCGATCAGTTTAGTGATAACGAACTATACCGCATTGGTGGATTTGGAAGCTTACGCGGATTTAATGAGGAGAGTATTTTGGCCAATAATTATGCTTTGGGAAGTCTAGAATACCGTTTTTTGCCTAATGAAGGATTTTACATTGCCCTCTTTACCGATTATGCCTTGATCGAAAATAAACGCATTGATGTTTCTACGAACCTGATGAGTATTGGTACTGGACTTTCTTTTTTAACCGGCTTAGGGATATTTAACTTGAGTTATGCCGTTGGAAAAACACAAGCCACTTCGTTTGATTTTAAAGAGTCAAAAATTCATTTCGGAATTGTTAGTCAGTTTTAGATATCACTGCCGAAAATGAAATAAATACGCGAAGAAGTGCTCTTAATTGAATTTTTGTTAAAAAAAACCAGTTTTCATGGTGTGTAATTGTTCGATATTTATGAAATTCGTTACTCTATACAATTCAAAAAGTCAAACTTACAATCATGCGAAAAAGATTATATCCCATTTTGGCAGCTACTTTATTGTTAGCGTCGAGCGGTTATGTTTCTGCACAAGACAATTTAGTAAATGCAGCCAATAAGAATCAGAGTGTTCATAGCAAAAGTGCTTTTCAGTGGACCGAGGTTATTAATTTAGCGAAAACACCAGTTCAAGATCAAGGTTCTTCTGGAACATGTTGGTCGTATTCAGGGAATTCATTCTTTGAATCTGAAATGTTGCGAATGGGAAAACAACCGATTCAATTGTCACAGATTTTTAATGCCAGAAATACCTATGTAGAGAAAGGAAAGCAATATGTGCGAATGCATGGTGCTGTTTCCTTGGGTGAAGGTGGTTCTTTTTATGATGTTCTAAATACCATTAAAAAATACGGAGCCGTTCCTCACGAAGTCTATGCGGGTTTAAACTACGGTACAACACGCAATCAATTAGGTGAAATGTCTGCTATTCAGGAAGGTGTTTTAAAAGCGGTGGTTTCAAATCCCAACGGTAAATTAACGCCTAACTGGGAGAAAGCCTACACAGGGGTTATCGATAGTTATTTAGGGGACTACCCAAGCGAATTCTCGTACAACGGCAAAAAATATACGCCAAGAACATTTGCTGATCAGGTGGTTGGAATTAAACCAAGTGATTATGTGGCGATTTCTTCGTTTAAAGAGCATCCATATTATTCTTCATTCGTTTTATTGGTACCCGATAACTGGGCATTTGAATCATTCTACAATGTTCCGATGACCGAAATGACTGATACCATTGATTATGCGTTGAAAAACGGATTTACTGTGGCGTGGGCAACGGATGTTTCAGAAAAAGGGTTCAGCTGGAAGAATGGGTTAGCCTATGTTCCTGAAAAGGATTTTACGGCCATGACAGCCCAGGAAAAAGCCGATATGTTTAACGGTCCTAAAACCGAGAAAGTAATTACAGAGGATATGCGTCAGGCTGCTTTTGATAATTATGAAACGCAAGATGATCACGGAATGCACATTGTAGGTATTGCCAAAGATCAAGGTGGTAAAGAATATTACATCGTGAAGAATTCTTGGGGTTTAACCAATGATTACGAAGGGTATTTATATGTAACCAAAGCGTTTGTTCAGTATAAAACAACCAATATTTTAGTTCATAAAAATGGTGTTCCGAAAGCGACCTTAAAGAAACTTAATTTCTAAAATTAGGCTATTGAATTAAAAATGAATAGCAATGAAAGGATCTATTCTAAAGGATTAGATGGAGGATGATTCAATTATTGATTACTCCTGAATAGTCTTACAGGCAAGGTCTATTTAATACAGTATGCGAAGCCCTTAATTTGTTCGGTTGAGAACAAATTAAGGGCTTTGCTCTGCGGCAGGGATAGCAGCGGCATCCTTTGCGCTTTATAGGATGTTCTTTAATGCCGCTTATTTCTGCGCAAAGATAGAGCGAATAGCCCGGCGCGTAGCGGCCGCCCAATAAACCCAATACAAGAATTTCTATTCTCCATGTTTTAATCGCGTTGAAGTGTTTGTTCTTAAATTGATTATGATTGGATTAGCCGATTTACCAAAGGATTGTTTTTATATAGAATAGTTTTAATTTAGATTAATTAGCTTATTTTAGAGCATTAAAATTATACACCATGAAGAAAACTCTATTAATCTGCGGAATATTTTTTAGTTCCGTGGTGACGCATGCACAAATGAACATGATAAAAAAGACAGATAATAAAGGATATACGTATGAAATGGTGGAGAATGATCCGTCACAAACCCGTATTTATACTTTAAAAAATGGGTTAAAGATTTATTTAGCGCCATTAAAAGATGAGCCGAGAATTCAAACGCATATTGCGGTGAAAACAGGTTCGAACAATGATCCTGAAGATAATACAGGGTTAGCGCATTACTTGGAGCATATGGTGTTTAAAGGAACATCGAAAATGGGTACCCAAGATTGGCCAAAAGAAAAGGTGTTGTTGAAGCAAATTTCGGATTTGTATGAACAACATAAAAAAGAACAGGATCCGCAAAAGAAAATTGCACTTTATAAAAAAATTGATGAGGTTTCTTTAGAGGCTTCGAAATATACCGTTGCCAATGAATACGATAAATTAATTTCGTCTTTGGGGGCTTCTGGAACCAATGCCCATACCTCTTTAGAGGAAACTATTTACCACAACAATATTCCGAACAATGAATTGGAGAAATGGTTAATGGTAGAATCGGAGCGTTTTCAGGAATTGGTATTGCGCTTGTTTCATACCGAATTAGAGGCCGTATACGAAGAGTTTAACCGTTCGCAAGATAACGATGGTCGCTTAGTGTTTTATAAAATGATGGAAACATTGTTCCCGAAATCGCATTATGGTACGCAAACCACCATTGGTACATCGGAACATTTAAAGAACCCGTCAATGGTTGCCATTCATAATTATTTCGATCAATATTATGTAGCGAGCAATATGGCTGTTCTATTAATTGGTGATTTCGATTTTGATACAGCTGTACCCATGATTGATAAATATTTTGGAAGCTATGCCACTAAGCCGGCTCCGAAACAATACGTGGCCAAAGAAACGTCAATGACAAAAATTGTGCGTAGCGATGTGCAAAGCCCGTCGTCTGAGCGTGTGCAATTTGCTTACCGTTTCGATGGAGTGAATAGTGAACAAGCTCCCTATGTACAATTAATCGATATGATCTTAAGCAATAGTACTGCTGGATTAATTGATTTAAATGTGAACCAAAAGCAATTGGCTTTAGGTGCGGGATCTTATGCTTCTTTTTTCCGTGATTATGGAATGCATTCTTTTTCTGGTGCACCAAAAGATGGTCAATCGTTAGAGCAGGTTCGTGATTTATTGTTAGGGCAAATTGAAGAGATTAAAAAAGGAAACTTTGAAGATTGGATGATTCAGGCTGCGGTGAATGATTTGAAAAAATCGCGTTTAAAAAGTTGGGAGAACTCTCGCTCGTTAGCCGCTAGTTTATACAAATCGTTTATCAACGATACTCCTTGGAATGATGTGGTTGGTGAATACGATCGTTTAGATAAAATTACCAAGCAAGATTTAATGAACTTTGCAAAAGCCAATTACAAAGATAATTATGTGATTGTTTACAAAAAGCAAGGCGACAATAAAGATTTGGTACGTGTAAGTAACCCAGGTATTACCCCAATCCATTTGAATCGTGATGCTGAATCGCAATTCTACAAAGACTTTCAGAAGAAAACAACCAAAGAAATTCAACCTGTATTTGTTGATTTCCAAAAGGAAATGAAAACGAGCAAGGTGAAAAACTCAACTTTTACATCGATTCATAATTCGACCAATGATTTAAGTACGCTTTATTTTATCTCGGATGTAGGTTCTGACCACAACAAGAAACTAACGTTAGCGATTAATTACTTAGATTATTTGGGAACTACAAAGTATTCGCCTGAAAACTTGAAGAAAGAATTCTACAAGATTGGGGTAGATTATGGCGTGAATGCCGGAACCGATCGTAGCTATGTCTATGTGGCGGGATTGCAAGAAAACTTAGCCAATGGTCTACAGTTGTTTGAACATTTAATTGGAAATGCAGTGGCCGATCAGAAGTCGTATGACGATTATGTACAGTCGATTATTAAATCGAGAACCAATGCTAAGAAAAACAAGAATTCAATTGCTTTTGCATTGAATAACTATGTTACGTTTGGGGCCGATAACCGTTTTAGAGATGTGTATTCAGAAGCCGAATTAAAAGCGATAAACCCGAATGAATTGGTGAAAATAATTAAAGATTTCTTTAACTACGATCATCAGATTTTTTACTACGGTAAAGATGAAAATGCGACTAAAAAAGCCATTGAAAAACACCATAATTTTGGTAAACGTGTAGCTACACCAACCAAAAAGGTCTATGCTGAACCAATGACGAAAGGTGATGTGTATTTTACACCGTACGACATGGTACAAGCCGAAATTAATTTTGTGGCAAGAGATCAAAAGTTCGATTCGAACTTATTAACACCTTCTGGTATCTTTAACGAGTATTTTGGTGGTGGATTGTCATCGATTGTTTTTCAGGAAATTCGTGAGTCGAAATCTTTAGCGTATTCTGCGCGTTCGAATTACGGAAACGCATCGAAAAAAGACATGTACAACTATGTACGTGCTAACATTGGTACGCAAGCAAATAAATTGCCACAAGCAGTTGATGCAATGCTAGAACTAATGAATAATATGCCGAAAGCGCCTAACCAATTCGAGAATTCGAAACAAGCCGCTTTAAAGCAAATTGCAACAAAACGTTATACCAAAGCAAACATCTTCTTCTATTGGTTAGCCATGCAAGACAGAGGATTAAATTATGATATTAACAAAGATGTGTACGCACAAACAGCTAAATTATCGTTAGAAGATTTAGATGCTTTCTTTAAGAAACACATTAAAGGTCAGAAATTTAATGTTGGTTTAATTGGAAATAAAGACAATTTAGATTGGCAAGCGGTTCAGAAATTAGGAAACCTTAAAGAGGTTACGGTAGACGAATTGTTTAACTACTAAGAATATAAAATTTTAAAGATAAAGGGACTATGGAAATAGTCACTTTTTTTATTGTTAATAATTTACTCTAATAATTTGTTGTTTTTATAAAGGATTGATGATTTATTATTCTATATTTAGATTTATTGATTTAAGATAAAAATCAATGGTTAACCATCTATATTAATTAATAAAAAATGAAAAATTTATTTACCGCAAGTGCCTTCGCACTTTTTGGAGTATTTTCGTATGCTCATGATCAGCCGAAAGATTTAGTAATTGATCCTTTAGTTGAATCGAATCGAGTAGAAGAAGAAGCTGGCGCTTGTACGCGTTGGTTTGAGGTTAGAAGTTGTGGAACCTATTGGTTATGCGAAGACAGTTACAAGGACGTTGATGAACTTTTTGATGCCATGGATCTTGTCGATGAATTAAACGGTTGTTAAACAGTTTTTAAAAATGATCAATGGCCAAATTGGTTCATCCAAATTGGCTATTTTAAAATGAAAAAAAATATGATAAAACGACTAATAGTGTTGGGATTTCTTTTGGGTTTAAATTCGTTAAGTGCCCAACGGATTGCGAGTGATATGACGATGAACAATTCCGAATTTAAGACGGTTGCCTTAGATCAAAGTCATAAAAATGTGTATTACGATTACACTTCAGTGAGCGATATTACGAATAAGAGTAAGAAAAAAAATGCACAAGTAATATTACAAATAGGCAAGCAGTACTCTAAATTTTCAGATGAAAATGCCTTAGCGTTTGATTCTATTAATCGAATTTTCTCTACTAAATTGACCTTAGATGCAAACGACCTTAATCTCTTACTTCCTCACCGAAGAAAGATTAAATATAATCAGGTCATTCTTAGAAATAATGCTACTACAAATCAAACGATTTATAGTAAAGTCTATAGCCATAATTATGTCTTTACTGAACCCAAAGCGCAATTTAATTGGGTGCTAACCGCAGGTGAAAAAGAAATTATGGGCTACCCATGCAAGCAGGCTAAGCTTGAATTTAAAGGCAGAAACTGGACCGCATGGTATACCGAAGAGATTCCTATTTCTAGCGGACCTTATGTATTTGGTGGCCTACCAGGCTTAATTTTAGAAATGGTTGATGCGGATGAGCATCATTTTTTTAAGGCAAACAAAATAGATCAAATAACGAAGGAGTTGTATGTTCATCAAGAAAATGATATCCTTAAAATTTCGAAAGATGAATTTTTGAAAGTAGAAAAAAGTTATCATGATAATCCTCAACAAGTGGTGGGTAAAGTGTACACATCTCCAGGGATTGTTGATCAGACCCCAATTAAATCGTTGCCTTATAATCCAATTGAATTAACGATGTAGCCCAATATAGCAATTAATTCCGTGCTTCAATTTTTATTGAAACACGGAATTGCTTATTTATAGGGATTAACATCAATTTTTAGACTACTCAAAAATCAGCCGAGGTAACAATTCTTTAAATTTCTCATCGGAAATAGAATAGGCTCTTTTTAGTGTTTTAGCATCTTTAAATCGCCCACCCAACGATTTTTTAAAATTAAGAATGGTTGTCGCTTGGCGCTCGGTAAACCCCAGGGCCATCCAGCCATTAAGATCTAAATGATTGGGGTTAAATTTTAATTCTTCATGGGGCATAGGCAGTTCTATACCTTCACGGTGGGTAACATCGGTTTTTATTGGGGGTGGAATAGAGATGTAGGGTTCCATTTCTTTGTATTTCAGCTCAGCGATTACAAAGCATTTCTTCAATTGTTCTTTGGTTGTGAATTCGCCACCCAACATGGCTTTGTATTTTAGGATAGTCGCTGCCTGTTTACTCGTAAAACCAATCGCTTGCCATTGCTTTAAAGTATAGTTATTGGGATTAAAGGAATGGTAATCGATTCTTTTGGCCATTTGTTTACGCTCTTCTTTAATCGATTTCTTGGTGCGTTCGGGCAAGGTGATAAAAGGAGCTATCGCTTGAAAAGCTTCGTCTGAGATTACAAAACATCGTTGAATTTCCTCTTTCGATTTAAACTGACCACCTAAAAATTGTTTGTATTTAACAATGGAAGCAGCTTGGTGACGTGTAAACCCCATTCTTTCCCAACCTTGTATAGACAACATATTGGGGTTAAAGGGACGTAGACTGTCATATACACCGCGTCTAGAAGACGAAAAAGGCGCATTCATTCTCGTGGTTTGTATAGAATCTAACCGTTTTTCTAGGGCCAGTAAGACATCTGCACTATAGGTTGGTGGTCTAGGTGAAGCCTGAATAGGGAAAATACGCCATGCCATCTCTAAAACAAAGAGCAGTAGCAGAAGGGTAAATAAACTGTAGCGTTGATGTTTGGTGAGTAGGAAAAAAGATTTTTTAAATGTTTTCATGTTTATGGAGCTTTATGAAAGAAGTCAAGAGATCAATCGTGAGCGCATCGGTTATATAAAACCGTAATCCATCAAGCTATAAAACTATTAAAAAAATATTTAATTCACTTGTTTTTAATTACTTATAAATCGAAAACAGACTTTCGACGAACAATAAAACAATCCTTTAACCAAAAAGCGAAAAGCATCATGAAGTAGAAAATAAAGGCTAAGCCAAAGGTGGCAAAGGCTAGGTAGATGTAGATAAGGCGAAGTCTCGAAACCCGAATACCTAATTTATCCGCGATGCGAGAAATAACATTAAACCATTCATTTTCAGTAATATTTCGTATGCTATTCATGGTGACGAAGGATTTGATTTCCTATGGCACAATTTAAGCATTTTTTTTCATCACAATAGGCTTTCTTTAAATGTAACAACACTTGAGAGGTGTACGCATCTTTATTTTCAAAACCATAATCTTTCATTTTTAATAAAACACTGTTTTTTTCGGCCTTCATATTTCTAAATTGCTGTATAAATTGATCGATATCAATGGACTGTTGAAAGCGGTGATAATAATACTGTAAAGGAAAAATAGTGTTAATTAAGATATTGTGAATTTTAGCCACCGAAAGTTGTTTTAGCGTTGGCGTTGCTAATTGTTCAAAGCGATAATGATTTAGCCAATACGGCGAAATGGTTATTTTGCCGAAAATAGATTCAAATTCAGTCAATGTTTTGGCCTGAATCACTTCCTGAAACAAGGATGAGTGCTGACTGTAAACCCCTGCTAATTGGGCAATTCGAATCGTAGGAAAACCAAAAGGGCGCATTTTAGAAAACCGAAACAAACGATTGTCTATGGGCGTTAGATTGTATTTTCGTTTCAAGAACTGATAGTTAATAAATAAATTTCTTTTATAATCGTCTACCGCATCGGGTGTTAAAAAACCAGCTTGGCCAAAAAACAAGGCTTCTATATAATCTGTTCTTTGTTGTATTTTTTTAAAAACGGAAAACGGAAAAGAAGAAGACCATATATCAAAAGCGGCTGTATTTACGGTAAGGCCAAACGTATGCGCCAATAACTTAAACAAAATTTCTTCCCAATGAAAATGAGTTTTTAAAGCCAGTTCGTGTATGGGTAACAACTTTTCTTCCATGCGTTCAACCATTAAACGTTCAAACCAAAGCGCAATCTTATCCCACTGAACCGATGATAAAAATTGGGCACAAGGCAATGAACTCGGTTGTTGCATTAAATGTTGGTATCGCTCTAGGGTTCCTTCAAACACAAAATCTTTTAGAACCAAGGTTTGTACATTCCGTTCCCTAAGTCCTTCTATTTCTTTATCGTGTTCCCAAACCACATGCAGTATAACATTTAGGTACCGCCGATCGTTGCTGTGATTATGCACATCCCAATCCGAGGATCGAAGATGCATCTCAATACTTCCAATCCAATGCTCTTTGCCTATAATTAATTCAGCCTCTAAGAAATCGGGGCCAGCATTTCTATTTAAATACCCCCCTTGTATAATTTCAACGGCTTCACCATGTTCTGTTACGAGGGCTAAAACATCAAAAAGCTTAAATCGCCAAACATAATGTAAAAATACTTCTCTCATAAATGGGTCGTATAACAGTAAGATACTAATTATTTTTTGTTAAAATAAAAAATAATTTGGCTTTACAAATCTCAATATAAGCACTTTATGTGTTGTGGTCCATGTCGTTAAAGCAACCAGTTTTATATGCAGTTATGTTTTTAGGGTGTGCCCTTCGGTCGGGCTTTTCGTTCCAATCTTTTATTTTTTTTTAATCAAAAAAAATAAAAGGATATCCACTGCAATCCCTCACACAAAAAAAAAGCAACCTCGTTTCGGTTGCTTTTTTTAATCGGTGTTTATACAAGATGCTGTGATTCGCTTTTCTTCCACTCAACGAATGGGCTAGTCGGTATAAAATGCTTATTTATCCATAGAAATGCGTTCTTGTCGTCTTTTTCTATAGTCATCAATCTTTACTTTTGTATTGGCATTAAATTCATCAAGCGTAATGCGACGACCTTTTGTAAAGGGGGCAACTTTTCCTTTCTGATTCGTCTTTATGTCATCAAGAATTACTTCAAAGCGGTTATTGAAATTGGCTTTAACAATTAATCCGTTCAATCCCATTAGTCCAAAGGGTGCACTAGTATATGCACTGTTTTCAATAAACCAAACAGTGGTGGTATAGATCTTCGTTTCTCTAAGGCCATAATCTTCTTTTGTATACATCGCTTTTTTGCATAATTTCCCTGCAATCTCTTCTATTTCATTGGTGATTACCCAGTTAATCTGGCTGTAAGGACTGGTTATAATCCAATGCTTCATTGAAGATTCTTGACTGTTTTCAATGGATTTTGTTTCATGGTTAAAATAAAAATCACCTTGTGTTTTTTTAAAAATATCAATAAAGCTAATGTCTTTCGTTTGTGAGTTATTCAATTTATCGACGGCTGTAAATAACCCCTCCTGTCCATTAAATAAAAGTTTATACTCAACGGTATCGTTTTGGTTACTAATACTTATTCCGAATTTATTATTCAGTTTATGTATATTCGTATTATCTGCAATGCTATATAACTTATAGTTAAATACCATATTTTGGGTATAGGCTTGTATGGATAATAAAATAATGATTAGAGTGCTTCTTATTTTCATGGATTGGATATAAAGTGATGTTTGTGCATTTAATTCGGTTTTCTATTATTTCTATGGCATATCAGCTCGCCTCAAATGTCAGTGTGTGCGAATCATTAGAAGGTGATTCATCTTCGTTATAATTACTCGTGCATTTAATCTGGGTAAAACCAACGTGTTGTAAGGCCATTTCAAACTCCTTAATGCCCCAAAAGCGCAAAGCAAATAAATCGATTTCCGTTTGAATTAGCCCTTTGTTGGTTTGCCAATGTTCATATCGAAGTTGAGAAACGCTTGTTTGAGCACTATAATCAATCGCTACGCTGTTTTCAGTTAGCGTAAGTAAACCATTCTCTATAACCCATTGACGCGCATGCATAGTCTCTTTAAACAATTCTGAAATGGGTGATAAGTCGATGATTAATCGCCCCTCTTTTTTTAAATAAGATTTAAATCTTCTTAGGACATTCAGTGCTTCTTCTACCTGCGTGATGAGTTGAAAAGAGCCTGCTGGAATAATTATCGCTTCAAATTCTTCTTCAGAATTAAAGTTATCAAAGCGTTGTTGTTTAAGCGTTGTTTTTAGCCCTCTTAAATCAAGTTCATGTTGGCAATAAGCTAACATTTGCGAAGAGGCATCAAATCCAACAACATTCAGTCCTTTTTCCAATAAAGGAATAAGTACTCGACCGTTTCCTACACCTGCTTCTAGAATTTTTCCAGTACAATTCTTTAAGCGTTCTGCGTAATATTCAATGTCACCAAATGATCGCCCAATAGGTTTATCGATGTGATAGACCCAAGAAGCTAAAGTATTGTATCGGTTAATGAGGTTATTTTCCATGATATTATTTAATATAAGGTATATACAAATATAAAAATAGATTACGAATGTCATTCCTATTTGTCAATTCCAAGTGCTAATAGACCTTTTGTGGTCACGTTCTAACGGATGATTTACACGAAGGGAGGCTATCCTTATCTTCTTTTTTTCGTACCTTGTTAGGAATATGCTAACCAAAATGTGTACGTATCAATGACTAAAATTAACCAATTGCTTTTACAAAAAGACCACCGCTCTTTTGCAATGCCTACCACAAAATGGATGTACTATCAAGAATGGAACAATGCCCTATTTATGCACTGGAAAGTTCCTTATGATTTACTAAAGGCATTGGTGCCTGAAGAATTAACGTTGGATACATTCGAAGGGGAAGCTTATGTTTCTTTAGTCGCTTTTACCATGCAGAAGATAAGACCTCGGTATCTACCGGCTGTAAAGTTTATTTCTGACTTTGAAGAAATCAACCTGAGAACGTATATTGATATGGGGGATAAAAAAGGCGTTTATTTTTTAAATATTGAAGCCCAGAAACAATTGTCGGTTTTTGTAGCCAAAGCTTTGTCGGGTCTACCGTACGAGAAAGCCCATATCGTGAGAAAGCCCAATGCGTATACTTCTTCAAACACTAAAAAAGGCTATCAATTGGATGTTCAATTTGAAGTAAAAGAGAAGAATACCACTAAAACAGCACTTGATCACTGGTTAACCGAGCGGTATTGTTTATATATCGACCAAGATGATCAGATGTATCGATACGATATTCATCACAAAGAATGGGAAATAAATGCCGTAAAACTGGATCATCTCGCTTTAAATTACACGCTTGGTGAAATTCAATTAACGCCTCATCCCGATTTGGTGCATTACTCGAAAGGGGTGGAGGTTGTGGCTTGGAAAAGATCAGGATTAACCTAATTCTTTTTTGTAGATTCGTGTTTATACATTAGATAGCTAAAATAGCGTATGTATAAAACTATAACCTATATGTGTTTAATCAATGGATAATCAATGTCAGAATTGTCATCAATTAATTACGGCGAATTTTTGCAGTAATTGTGGTCAGAAAAAATATAAAAGAATCGATCGAAAATATTTAATGGATGAGCTACAGTATTCAATCATTCATACCAATAAAGGATTTTTTTATTCGATGAAAAATATTCTTCAAAATCCTGGAAAAACAGCAAGAGAGTTTATTGATGGTAATCGTGTTAATCATTACAAGCCTATATTATTAACTTTTGTGTTGAGTGGTGTTTTCGCCTTTGTCTCTTTTAAGTTAATTGGGCTGAATTCAATTATGGAGGCTTATTATGCAAAGCTAAATTTATCGAGTGATTTGGTCGGTCAATTAATGGCTTTTTTAACGAGCTATAATTCCATAATTATGCTGTTGTTAATTCCTTTCTTTTCGTTAATTTCTCAATTTACATTTAGAAAATGGGGACAAAATTACTACGAGCATATTGTTATGAATGCTTATATACAAGCTTTTTATACAGCAATTTGTATTCTTTTACTCTCACCTATTTTATATGTGTATAGAAATAATCTAACGACATTTATTATGGTAATCAATATATCCATGTTCATTTACCCTATTATTTTGGTCTGGTTTTATAAAAATTTCTATAAGGATAAGCCTTTAACAAGTATTATTTTTAAGGTGTTCTGGTTATTGACGTTCATATTTATAGGGTACGTTGTTCTTATGTTTTTGTTAACGATGGCAATCCGATGGTTTGGCTTTTTATGAATTCAAGTAGAGGTAATTGCTAATTACCTTACGTATATCAACGAAAAAAGCAACTCATGGAGTTGCTTTTTCTAGTATATCAAAATTTTTACGATTTAATAATCGTCGTCATTTCCTTTTAATTTTTCTGCATTTTCAGCCATTTTCAAGGCATCAATCATTTCCTGAATTTCGCCGTTCATAAAACTATCTAAATTATAGATCGATTTATTGATACGGTGATCGGTGATTCGCCCTTGTGGGTAATTGTAGGTACGAATCTTCGCCGAACGGTCACCAGTTGATACCAATGATTTTCGTTGGGCCGAGCGTTCTGAATGACTTCTTTCGAACTCGATTTCGTATAATTTCGTACGCAATAACTGCAAGGCTTTCTCTTTATTCTTAAGCTGAGAACGGGCTTCTTGACAAACAATCACAATTCCCGAAGGCTTGTGTGTTAATTGTACCTTAGTCTCTACCTTATTAACGTTTTGTCCTCCAGCACCTGATGAACGGGCGGTTTGGTATTCTAAATCTGATGGGTTAATGGTGATATCCACTTCTTCTGCTTCGGGTAAAACGGCCACGGTAATGGCAGAGGTATGGACACGGCCTTGAGATTCTGTTTCGGGAACACGTTGTACACGGTGAACACCCGATTCGTATTTCATGGTTCCGTAAACGGCATTTCCTTCTACTTGCATCACCAATTCTTTAAATCCTTTCCCAGACGCTTCAGATGTGTTCAGTATTTCATGACGCCAACCTTTATCTTTAAAATACATGCTGTACATGCGGTAAACATCTTCTACGAATATAGCAGCTTCGTCGCCTCCTGTACCCGAACGCAATTCCACGATAACGTTCTTGTCGTCTTCGGGATCCTTTGGGATTAGCATGAATTTTATTTCTTCTTCCAATTCAGGAATTCGGTGAAGCGATTCATCTTTTTCTAATTTGGCTAATTCAACCATTTCAGCATCTGAACCGTCGGCTATAATTTCATCGGCTTCGCTAATTATATTCAGCAACTTTTCGTAATCGTGTTGTTTTTCAACATAATCCTTTAAGTCAGAATATTCTTTATTTAGTTTTGCGTAACGCGCTTGGTCGGAAATAACATCGGGTTGAATAATTAAATCAGCGACTTCGTCAAATCGTTGTTTAATTGCTCTTAATTTATCTAATAGACTTGTATCTGCCATATATTCTTATTGGATGGCAAAGATACAAGTTATCAAATGATTCAGAAAATTTGTGTTAAAAAAAGTGATGGTTAAATCCAATTGAACATAGGGCGATTTCCAATGGCCTAGGATTTTCTGGGGTTACCTTTGTCGATTTTAGCCCCCAGCTTCAACTTCGCGCGGATTCGCGTTAGGGATTGTAGTAGTTGTTTGAGCTTTTTTACGAAGTGAAACGCAGTAGAAAAGCGAGTACGGAAAGCCCGCCCCGAAGGGAACGCCCAAATTTAGATGTAAAAAAACCCACTTATTTAAATAAGTGGGTAATGTGTTTATGGTATGAATACGATTCTAACGGGTAAATAACATTTCGCGGTATTTTGTTAATGGCCAAAGGTTATTGTCTATTAATTCTTCTAATTCATCTGCATGGTAGCGGATGGTTTCGAATAAGGGTTTAACATTGTTGCTAAAGGCTTCTGCTTTTTCTTGAAAATCAGTTAATTCTTTTGCTGTATTACAGGCCGATAGTAAGGTGTCTGTTTCTTTTTTAATGGCATTAATATGGGTAGAAATAATGCGAATAAGGTCAATTTGATCTTTGGCTAAGGTTGTGAATTCGTCTTTGCCGAAAATTTCTTTTAATCCTAAAACGTTTTTCACCAATACATTTTGGTAGTTGACGGCTGCCGGAATGACATGGGATAAAGATAAATCTGCAAGAACAGTTGCTTCGATTAAAATTTTTGTCGAGTATTTTTCTAACTTAATTTCGTTTCTCGCGTGAACTTCACGTTCTGAAAGAACATTGTTTTTGGCGTATACATCGATGTATTTTTGATTTAATTCTAGTTTTAAAGCTTCTGGTGTCGATTTGTAATTGGTTAATCCTCTTCCTAAAGCTTCTGTTACCCAATCGTCTGAATAACCATCGCCTTCGAATAAAATGTGACGAGACGATTTTACGTATTCACGCAATACATTAAATAAGGCTTCGTCTTTGCTCAATCCACTTTCGATTAACCCATCGACTTCAACTTTAAATTCTTTTAATTGTTGGGCAACGATGGTGTTAATAACCGTCATGGGTTCTGCACAGTTGGCCGATGAACCGACGGCTCTAATCTCGAATTTGTTTCCTGTAAAGGCAAATGGAGATGTGCGGTTACGGTCGGTGTTGTCTAATAAAATTTCTGGAATTTTACCAATGACATTCAGTTTTAGGTCTGTTTTTTCTTCAGGCGATAATTTGCCCTCTTTTACTTTCTCTAACTCATCCAATACATTGGTTAGTTGTGAACCAATGAATATAGAGATAATAGCCGGAGGGGCTTCATTAGCTCCTAAACGGTGATCGTTTCCAGCCTCAGCAATTGCAGAGCGCAACATGTCCCCATATTCGCTCATCGCTTTAATGGTATTTACAAAGAAGGTTAAGAACTGTAGGTTCTTTTTAGGATTCTTACCCGGTGAAAGTAAGTTTTCACCAGTATCGGTCGATAAAGACCAGTTATTGTGTTTTCCTGATCCATTGACACCCGCAAAAGGTTTTTCGTGTAAAAGGACTTTAAAGTCGTGTTTTTTGGCAATACGTCCCATCAGGTCCATCAGCAATGAGTTGTGATCGACGGCTTGATTGGCCTCTTCAAACATGGGTGCACATTCGAATTGGTTGGGCGCAACTTCGTTGTGGCGAGTCGTAATAGGAATACCTAATTTTAAGGCTTCAATTTCCATGTCTTGCATAAACGATAAAACACGCATAGGAATTGCCCCGAAATAGTGATCGTCTAATTGTTGACCCTTGGCTGGGGAATGCCCAATAAGGGTACGTCCGGTCATTTGAAGATCGGGACGAGAGTTATATAAATTAAGGTCGACCAAAAAGTATTCTTGTTCCCAACCTAAGGTTGAAGATACTTTAGTCACGTTTTTGTCGAAATATTTCGCCACATCAGTCGCTGCTTCATCAATCACCTGTAAGGCTTTTAACAAAGGAACTTTGTAATCCAAGGTTTCTCCGGTATATGAAATAAATACCGAAGGAATAAATAGTGTGGTTCCAATAATAAAGGCGGTTGATGTTGGATCCCAAGCCGTGTATCCACGAGCTTCAAAGGTATTTCGTATTCCTCCATTAGGAAAAGAAGACGCATCGGGCTCTTGTTGTACCAAGGCTGATCCATCAAAAACTTCAATGGCTCTACCATCTTCGTGTGGGCGACAAAATGAATCGTGCTTTTCTGCTGTTGTTCCTGTTAATGGTTGAAACCAGTGGGTGTAATGGGTAACACCTTTCGATTGCGACCAGTCTTTCATGGCCGATGCCACTTGGTCTGCAAATTCACGCGGGATTTTACTTCCTTTTTCTTTTGAAGCCATTATGGCTTTAAAAGCAGGTTTTGGTAAGTATTCGCGCATCGTGTCTACCGAAAATACGTTCTCATTAAATAAAAGGGACAATTTAGAAGGGACATCGATCTTTTGAGCTTGTTTACTCGAAGATTTTTCAAGTGCATTGAATCTTAACTGCGACATTGGGTGTTTTTTTTACTGTTTGTGTGAGCAAAAGTATAAAAAAAATGAAAACACCCTATAAAAATAGGGGGTATAATTTATTTTAATGTGAAATATTTAACAATTAGGTAATAAAGTTAAGAAGTGTGGATTGGCGTAGGTATAAAATAAAAGAGCAGTCTTAAAAAATTAAGACTGCTCTTACACACATATAAAAGTTGTTGGTTTTATCTAAATCGATCTACGGATTTTACAAGGTCATCATCCTTTTTGATCAATCGATTGGCAATTGACAGTAACGCAATCGAAAGTAGAGGAACACATGCCCAAATACCCTTCTCAGATATGAAATCTCCAGGTAAGTTTAGTAGATAATAAAGTAAAGAACCAATTAAAATAATATTCAATAAAATATTTAACCACCCCAACTTAAGTTGTATACCTCTCTTTTTATAGAGAATAATGGTTAAAAATGAAAGTCCTGCCGAGAAAAATAAAGCCATTGTAAAAATAGCATTCCCTTTTGCAGGTTCAGATAGCCAAGGTAAGGAAAAATTCATTAACTTGTCTATATTAATAGCAAACAAACTCGATATTATTCCACTTAAGAATAAAAAAATACTTTGTTTTCGTTGAATCATGAACTAAAATTTCATGGACAAATGTAAATATTTTTTTTGATTTTTTATAATTATTCGTACTATTGCATTAATAAATTCTATTTGACCGCATCATTATCAATTCTGTTGTAATGATTTCCAATTATTTTTATTCAAGAATATAAAAAAACACAATAATACCTTACACTTATTAGGATTATGTTAGAACTATCTGAGATTCAATCGAAAAAATTACCAGAATTACAAGCACTTGCTCAAACTTTAAAAATTGAAAATTTTAAAAAGTTGAAAAAAGGGGAGCTTCAGGCTGCAATTATGTCGCATGCTGAAAATGCTCCAAAACCAAGTGTAGAGAAAGCTCCAGAAGCTGCTCAAAACGATAATAAATCAAAACGAAAAAGAATTTCTGATGAAGAGGCATTACAGCAAGCCAAAGAAAAAGAACCCAATGTTGATGTAGAGAAACCTGCTGTTGTTGAAAAGAAAGTAGAGGAACGAACGCCTATCGAACCCCGTGTATCAACCCCGAAAGTGGAACAAGAGCATAGAAAACCCGTTCAAAGACAAGAGAAAAACGCCCCGCGTCCTGCTCAAAATCAAAACGCTCCTCAAAATCGTAAAAATACGCCTCAAAACCGTAACAATAACCAAGATAACCGCCCCCATCATTCCAATGATCAACCGGGTAAAAATAAATACCGCTCAGCGAATTATGAATTCGATGGGATTATAAAAACCGAAGGGGTCCTTGATATCTTACCTGATAACAATTACGGCTTCCTTCGTTCTTCCGATTTTAATTATCTATCATCACCAGATGATGTCTATGTTTCCCAATCTCAAATACGTCTTTTTGGTTTAAAAACTGGTGATACCATCACCGGAGAGGTTCGCCCGCCAAAAGAAGGAGAGAAATATTTTCCCCTTATTAAAATTATTGAAATCAATGGCCGTACACCCGACTATGTGCGTGATCGTATCGCCTTTGAACACCTAACTCCTCTCTTCCCAGACGAAAAATTTAATTTAAGCAATTCTCGCGCTTTATCTAACCGTGTGTTGGATCTATTCGCTCCTATAGGGAAAGGGCAAAGAGGGATGATTGTTGCGCCACCTAAAACCGGGAAAACAGTCTTACTAAAAGATATTGCTAACGGTATTGCCGCCAATCACCCCGAGGTGTATTTAATCGTTCTTTTAATCGATGAACGACCGGAAGAGGTAACTGATATGAAACGTTCTGTGAACGGTGAAGTAATTGCTTCTACGTTTGATGAAAGTGCCGATCGCCATGTTAGAGTAGCGAATATCGTTCTCGATAAAGCCAAACGCATGGTTGAATGTGGACATGATGTCGTGATTCTTTTAGATTCAATTACCCGTCTAGCTCGTGCATACAACACCGTATCTCCTGCATCTGGAAAAGTACTTTCCGGTGGGGTTGATGCCAATGCATTGCATAAACCAAAACGTTTCTTTGGTGCTGCGCGTAATATTGAGAATGGAGGTTCTTTAACCATTATTGCTACAGCATTAATCGATACAGGTTCGAAAATGGATGAGGTGATCTTTGAGGAATTTAAAGGTACTGGAAACATGGAATTACAATTGGATCGTAAGATCGCGAACAAACGTATTTTCCCAGCAATCGATTTGGTTTCTTCAAGCACGCGTCGTGACGACTTGTTGTTGGATGAGCCTACTCAACAACGTATGTGGGTTCTTCGTAATCATTTGGCCGATATGAATCCAATTGAAGCCATGGAATTTTTACAAAATCATATTAAAAATACCCGTAACAACGAGGAATTCTTAATTTCAATGAATAAATAATTGAGACGGTTGACCGTTTGAACATACTTTTTAAAAAAGCCATCCATTCGATGGCTTTTTTTTATCTTTATTTTTTCATTACTTTAAGAAGGGTTTCAATTATTTATTTATGAAAAAGAAGAGAATTATTGTATTAACGGGTGCTGGTATCAGTGCTGAAAGCGGTATCTCAACCTTTAGAGATGCCAATGGATTGTGGGAAAATCATGCGATTATGGAAGTTGCTTCCATAGAGGGTTGGTACAAAAATCCTACCTTAGTACTCGATTTTTATAATCAACGCCGAGAACAACTGAAACAAGTGCATCCCAATGAGGCGCATTATTTTTTAAAAGGTTTAGAGGATGATTTCGAAGTTGCTGTGATTACTCAAAATGTGGATAATTTACATGAACGTGCAGGGTCGAGCCATATCGTTCATTTGCATGGTGAATTAAACAAAGTAAGAAGTGTCGACAAGGAAGATTTAGTCATGGAATGGACAGAAGATCTCACGTTGGGCGATTTGGCCACGGATGGTTCTCAACTTCGTCCACACATCGTTTGGTTTGGCGAAATGGTTCCTAAAATGGAAGAAGCGATTGAACTGGCAAAACAGGCCGATGTCTTTTTGGTTATTGGAACTTCGCTACAGGTTTATCCCGCTGCATCGTTGCTAGACTATGTGCCATCAACGGCTAAAATAGTCTTAATTGATCCCAATGAAGTACCCCTTAATTACCCTAATCTTACCGTTATCCAAGCCTCCGCAACGGAAGGTGTAAAACAATTGAATTTGAATGATTGATTGTTCAATCGTACTGAATATATATTTTATGAAAACAAAACTACTCTACTTAATCACGCTAATGTGTTCGTCTCTTTTTTTGAACGCACAAACGCATCAAGCTACTTATCAAACACTGGTTAATCAAGTCCATTTAGATACGGTTACTCGTAAATTACAGCAATTTGAGGCGCTAGGAATCAAAGAAATGGGAACCGCTGCCCAAGATAATACCCGAAAATGGATTATTCGTCATTACGAACGATTAGGGTATACCGATATCCAAGAACAAGAAGTAACCGTTGGTCAAAAAAAAGGAACCAATATTATTGTTACTAAAAAAGGAAAAGTACATCCAACAAAGTTTATTGTAGTGGGCGCTCATTACGATACTTTAAACGGTCCAGGGGTGAACGATAATGGAACCGGAACCGTGACACTTTTAGAAATGGCAAAGGTTTTTGCGCATCTCGATACGGAATACGCCATGAAATTTATTCATTTTACAGCAGAAGAGGTGGGGTTAATCGGTAGCCAGCACTATGTTCGTGAAATTGCGGTTCCTCAAAATTTAGACATTCATTTAATGTTGAATATCGATGAAGTAGGGGGTGTAAAAGGAAAAGTCAATAACCGCATTGTTTGTGAAAGAGACGAATCCGATCCAAAGCATAACAACCAAGCTTCCTCAGAGATAACCCAACAGATGGCTTCCATTATTCCAATGTATACAACCTTAGAAACCGATATCGGTCGCGCTTATTCTTCCGATTATATGCCTTTTCAAGCCGCAGGATACACCATTACCGGTCTGTTTGAACAACATTATTCTTCTGTGCCCCATACGCCAAACGATTTATTGAAAAACATGGACATTCCTTATTTTCAGCAAGTGGTGAAGGGAGCGATTGCAACCGTTCTTCATTTTACCAATGCTGAGCAAAAATTAGCGACTACCGAGCAAGATGAGGCTGGACTAACCATCTACCCAAATCCAGTCCATGATCAAATTTTTATCAAAACCAATCAAGCGACTTCAAAACCTAAAGCGTATAAAATCCTTAATTTGGAAGGACAGGTTATAAAGAGCGCGCATAAATCAGATTTTGAACCCATTAATGTATCCTATTTATCCAAAGGTCATTTTATTTTATCACTTCATTTTCCAGAGAAAACATTCAATTATCCGTTCATTAAGAAATAAATAGAAAAGGCCCACTGCAAAGCAGTGGGCCTTTTTATCGAATTATTTTTTTAATCGTCAATGAATTGATTGGTATCTAAATCCATAAAGTCAGCCCCTTCCTTTAAGGCACGTACAACTTCAGTGCGTTTAAATTCATCGAACTGGTCATAACTTAAATCAAATAAAGCTTGTAGGTAAACATGATGAATCGTTTCTCTATCGTCAATTTTATTATCAGCGTATAAACGTTGAAACTGATCATAAAGAATAGAGGCTACTTCGTTGTATTTGTAGGTGTAAAAATCACCTTCTCGTATCTTAAAATAGCGTTTTAAGATTTCGGTGCTTAAATGCTCATTTTCTGTAATCAAGTCATCATCCAATACGCCATGAATATAAGCGAGTAAAACATTGAGTAATTCATCTTTCAAGGTTTTAATATGCTCAATACCATGTTCGGTTAAAGCGTCTTTTAAATGTTCTTCGCTTAATCGATTCTCTAAAATTAGAAGAAGAATTGCTTTTACAACATCGCTGTAATCGTTAGACGTATACAACGCCTTCAAAATAGCTATTGATTCAGGATGATCTTTTAATACGTACATCGGCATAAGTTTATCCATTTATTTATCCTTTGAATAAACAAAGGGTTGATTCATAAAACAATACAAAGGGTAGATAAAAGTAGCAACTGTTTTTTAATAAATCAATCGTTTTAAAATAAAATGCCTTATTTTAATTTAACCATCGGATGGTTTAGCTCACCCACAACGTTTTTAATTACTTTATACTTTTCTAAATGGTCAAATAATTTCGTTAAACTGCTAAAACCATAGGTTCTTGAATCGAAACTGGGATCAATTTTTCGAATATTGGCCCCCACTTTCGAGATGTGTGCTTCGTCCTCTTCATTCAATGAAATTTCAAATGCCTTGTTAATCGTAAGTGCATCTTCTTTGGATAGTTGAACTTTTTTCGATCGGGTTGAGGGTTTGTTGGTTGCTCGCTTGGCCGATTTAGGTTCTACCACTTCCACCTCCTTGGTTACTAAGTTCTCGGTGTAGGTAAATACTTCACACGATTTTACAAAGGCTTCAGGGGTTTTCTTCTCACCAATGCCCATCACAAATAAACCTTCCTCTCGAATCCGTTTGGCTAAGCCCGTATAATCACTATCACTGGATACGATGCAAAAACCTTCAATATTCTTACTGTGTAAAATATCCATGGCATCAATAATCAGCGAACTATCGGTCGAGTTTTTACCGGTTGTATACGAGAATTTCTGAATTGGGTTAATCGAATGTTGATTAATCAAAGTCTTCCAACTGTTCATTTGTGGCGTTGTCCAATCTCCATAAATACGACGTATTGTCGCTTTTCCATATTTGGATACTTCTTCTATAATTTCTTTAATTAACTTAGACTGGGCGTTGTCGCCATCAATCAAGACCGCTATATTGAATTTATTTTCGTTCATATACTTTACATTGGATGGGTGTTAGACACCCTTATTTTCATAAAAATACTCATTTTAATCGTAAAATGAATGGAAAAATCCATTTTAAAACACGCCAATCCATTATTGATTTCATTGTACTCCATTATAAATCAACTTAATGAATATAGTGGTGGTTGTCTTATTAAAGATTAAGCACGGCTTTTTAAAAAAATAAGCGCTCATGTAGGGACATGGCGCTTATTGTGAATGATCCAAAGAATTAACGGGTTTCTTTGGTAATCCATTTCCCAACGGTTGGGGCTTTATAATTTTTCATCAACAGAAGTAGCTGATCAATTTCATCACTAACCAAGACCATGTCCTGATTCATAGCTTTTAGAAAACCCTGATCAACCATGGTTTGTATCAAATCCATCAGATGGGTATAGAAGCCGTTGGTGTTTAAAATGCCAATGGGTTTTTGATGCAGACCTAACTGCGCCCAAGTTAACATTTCAAAAAACTCTTCCAAGGTCCCAAAACCTCCTGGGAGCATAATAACGCCATCCGATAGTTCGTGCATTTTTGTTTTGCGCTCATGCATACTCTCTACGAGCAAAAGTTCGGTTAAACCTTCATGGGCCAATTCCTTTTCCTGAAGAAATCGAGGTAAAACACCAATCACTTCCCCATGATTTTCTAGGGCTCCATTGGCAATTTCACCCATTAACCCTACTTTGGCACCGCCATACACCACCCCAATTTTAAGTTCAGCGAGTGTTCTACCTAACGCATAAGCTTGTTCTTTAAACAAAGGGGCATTGCCCATACTCGATCCACAAAAAACGGTTATACGTTTCATGCGTCAGTCGATTTTTTAAGGGTAAATTTCAACAATTGTTCTTCACTCGAAGGGAAACTGCTTAGACCAATCTCTTCTAATCCCAATCGGGTTAGTAATTTCTGACAAGCAAAATTATGGGTATCGGTATAGGCATGGATCTCTTCCATATCAAATTCATTAAAAGCAGCTGCAATTAAAGCATTGGCGGCTTCGTATGCATACCCTTTCCCTTCATAGGCTTCTAAAAAAGCAAAACCAATATCGAATCCTTCCAATTCTTCACGGTCATAAAAACCACAGGTTCCTATTTTTGCCGCATCTTCTTTTCGGATAACGGTATAATTCGAAAAGCCTAAACGAATCAGTTGGGGCATCATGCGCGTCTCAATGTAATTCTTTGCATCATCAAGCGTATGTATATTACGCTCACCAATAAATTCTTTCCATTTCGGAGAATTCATTAACTCAAAAATAAATTCTGTATCCTCTTCCATCGTTGGGTAAAGGAACAAACGTTCGGTTTCAAAATAACTATATTCATTCATTAGATAAATTTCATACTTTCTGAAGACATGGACAAAACAATAATCGAATAATTTTATAAGTTACTGTAGGGAAAGGTTCTTAAATCATTTGATTTTAAATAAATGTAGTCCCGTTTTCCGTCAATCATCCAGTGGAAGCGTTTTATAACATCCCCACCAACAATATTCATTTTTTGTCGTCCAAGCGCTCCTTCAAAAAAACCGACAGGAACATTGGTCAATTGTTGGTTTCCCAGGGTAAAGCGAGGCAGTAAAGCTTTCTTGGTCACAATTTTATTGCCAAACGAATCCTTTAATATTTTCTCTCCTGTAATTTGAAGCTGCTCTCCAAGGCGATGTTCATTCACAAAAACATCATTCAACAATAAGCCTCCACCATAACCAGAATGCACCATATAAAGTTCCTTGTATTCATTGGTGCCAATGTTAGCAGTACCTTCTAAATACATCGCATCGTGAAGATAAACCGTTTTTAATTTTTCAAAATGCTTTACTTTTTTAGGAAGTGATCTATGGATAAGGAGAAGTTGTTTTTCAAAATCCAATTCTATCACCTGATCAACAAACAAGTTGCTACCAAATTTACCATCTGTCATCGGTCCCGAATTCATCGTTTCTCCAATTTCAGCCCCTTTCCAACTAAAATTTCCAATCTGTAGCAGATTTCCATTGCTAATACGAGATTCGTTTTCCGATCCGCCCCAACTGTGAATACCATCAATCGATGAATCAAAGTAGACCGAATGAACTCGCTTTGCAGCCTCTTCTGTCAACGTCAAGGCATTGGTTGCTAAATGAAACATCAATTGAACGGTGTCTGTTTTATTGATCACTGCCTGAACCGAAATATTATTGTGTTCCGTTAATACAAAAGGTATACGCTCTATGCGCTTTTGAGCATGCCCACTATTGCTCCACAATAAACCTAAAACTAGGCAGCTCTTGTATATAATCTTATCCATACGTGTTGTAAAATGTATGCGATAAATCTACAATTATTTTTAATGGAGAAGAGGAGGGGGTGATGTTTTTGGGCGGCCGCTACGCGCCGGGCTTTCCGCACTCGCTTTTTCGCTTCGTTTCACTCCGCCAAAAAGCTCAAACAATTGCTTCAATCCCTGCCGCAAGTACTTACAAAGATTGAAGCTTTGGGCTTTGTGGGTAAGATTGTTTTCGACTTCATCCATAGCCACCAACCCTTTTTAGGATGAATCCTTGTCACTTTGAAAATTATTGCAAAGACAAAGCCAATGAAAAGGATAGTCGATTAATTTTACGATTGTTAATAACCAAGAGAATAATCTAAAAACGGTCAACCTAGTTTAGGGATCGACAAACTTCTAACCTCTGAGCTCTCAGGTCAATTATTGAATAGAACGCATTCCTTTCTTTATAATATAAGCCGTTTCTTTAGTCGGACTTTCTTTAGCCCATCGTTTACAGAGCATTTCAACAAACGCGGGTGCGGTCTTACTCGCATCGTTCAACCAGTTTCCAACACTGTTTTGTACATAACGGGAAGGGTCCGATTTCAAGGATTCTAAGAGGGCCAACGCTAAATCGGGTTGTTCTTTCAAAGCGGAGATGTGTGTACACCAAACACCACGGGGCCGAATCGATTCGCTGGCAAAACGACGAATGTTTTCATCGGTGTGGGTCGTCCATTTTAAAAGTATAGCAATGCTTTCATCCAATTGATTGGTGATAGCCGATCGAACCGCCATCCAAGCAATTTCGCGAACACCAAAATGAGGGTCGGCGGCAAAGAACTGTATTTGATCGAGTTTTTCGTTAAGGCTTGTATGCTCGTTGCTGCCGATACTATAAGTTGCCCAACACCGTACCAAATCAGAGGGATGTTTTTTCAGTTCTGAAAATAGACTCGAATCATTATTTTCTTCAGCAAGTTCAAACAGTCCTAACCCAATGCATTCATTGATGCGGTTGACCGTTGGTTTTTCAATATTATTTAAACGATCAAGAACAGGTGCATAATAGGCCATACGGTTTAAGTTGCCTAAGGTATGGCTCAATAAAGTGCGTTGATCAATGGCTAGCCACTCGACCAAGTTCGCACTCTCTATTTCGCCTTTGTTAAGTTGTGCCATAATCGCCGGCTCAATTAAATCGTTGGATTTTGATCCTTTTCTTTTATTGGTCATTATAGATGAGGTATGAAGGTCTTCGGGTCTAATCGTTGCGTATAATCCGAATTCACCACGTGGTATTCAACACTACTTTGTTGGTTAATGAGGTAGATTGCAGGAACAGGAAGTGTGGTTTCAGTTGTTTGATTAAAGCTTTTTACATCAATCCCTAAATCGGTGTAATGGTGTAGAATTTCGGCTGAAAGTTCGAAGGTAATCCCTAATTTCTTGGCGAGTTCATTATCCTTATCATGTAGAATATCGAAATTTAGAGCATGTTCTTTGTGTACTATCGTATTCAACGCCGTAATCTGTGGTGTAATAGCAATTAGCGTTGTCTTTTTATCAGCTGTTAATTCTGCAAGATGTCTTTGAAGCGCCTTTAAATGTAAATTGCAATAAGGGCACCAACTGCCGCGAAAGAAAACAAGGATTATTTTTCCAGTGGCTAGAAGCTCTTTGGAATCTACCCAAATATTTCGGGTGTTCATCAATCGAAAATCGGGGAATTGATCCCCAACGGGTAAACTATGGGACTCTAAACCCGATTGCTTTAAGGCATTAATCGAATTTGCGAATGCTGTTTTTTGTTCACTCGAAAGGACTTCATTTAATGAAGCATTTAAATCATTTAGTTCGTTTATAAAGTCTGCCATAGCAAGAATGTTTATTTTTGCAAAGATTCTAAAGTAAATATACGTGTGCAATACCGCATTTATTTACCGCTAGGAGATAAAAAAGACCCCTTTATGAAAACAGTGGAAGAATTCAACGAAAATAAAATATGTCCATTAGAAATTGCGGTAAGTACCATCAGTGGAAAATGGAAAATTCCCATCGTATGGCAAATTAATGCTGGAAAGAAACGTCCTAGTGAATTTTTAAAAGGAATAGGGAAAGTGGATCGCCGTGTTTTAAACAAACAATTAAACGAAATGATGGCCGATGGACTCTTGATCAAAGAACAATTCAATGAACTTCCTCCAAGGGTAGAATACAGTCTAACACCGTTGGGAGAAAAATTAGTGGAGGTGTTGTGGGGGTTAAACGATTGGGGTAAACTCTTTCTTGAAGCGAAAACATAAATTATTCAATTTATTGTTGGTCTTTCCATGCTTGTCTTGTGATGCCATACATTACGCCTTCTTTTTCATTAAAATTGAAGTGTTGGCGAAAAGTAAAGCCCAACTTCGTTAATGTCTTTACCGAAGCTATATTGGCAGTCATTGCTCGACCGATGATTTCATTGAATTGAAAATGAGAAAATCCATAAGCCAAGCACGTCCTAGCTGCTTCAGTCGCATACCCTTTATTCCAATGCTTTTGAAACAACCGAAAGCCAAGATCAACACCTTCCGTTTCGGGATCATATTTTAATCCACACCAGCCTAGAAATTCTTTGGTCTCTTTATGAATAATAGCCCATCGACCAACACCATATTTTTTATATTGATCGTAATTAGCCAAAAATAGCAGGGCCTCTTCAATGGTTTTAAATGGTACATCACCTGTGTATTTAAGTACTTCGGAATCTGAATTTAACAGATAAAAATTTTCGGCATCATCGGTGTTCAATTCTCTTAAACAAAGCCGTGGAGTCATTTGTTGAAACATACGTTTTAAATCGATTCGTCAATTTTTGATTTAGCGACTATTTTATCAAATCGACTGTCCATGCAACTGCTTATATCGGTACTTATAAATTGTCCATTGACAAATAGACTAAAGATGGTTGCTGGTGTCGGTGCAGATTGAGCTTCCTCCATGGTCTTTAGCTGTCTAATTTCAAGGGGAAGTTGTCGTTTATTCGCGGTTTCGGTTAACGATGTTCGTACATGGTATTCGGTAAAGGGACATCGATTTGAATAATAAACAACAATTCCTTTCTGATGAACACCCGCCATCTTCTTTGCTTTTTCAAGAAGTTGAGGTGTTACCCCAGTTTCGTTGAGGTGGTAAACCAATACACAAAACCCCGATTCAGTGGTATCACATACTTTGAAACCTTGTTTTATTAACCACTTTGTATCACTCATAAAAGGTAATTTCGTTAGACCCGCTATAGTCACCAACCCATCTTTTCCTTGCGCCTTGGCATCTTCAATTGCTAAAGCCAGAAGTTTTTTTCCATAACCTTGTCCTTTATAGTGTCCCGAAACCCAAAAACAATTAATCAGTAGATAATTTGGGGCATGCAGTGGAGCCCATCCTTTTTCCGCAGGTCCATATTCAATGAAAACTTTCGCACGAGCATCAATCCGTCGGAAGATGTATCCATTCGCAAGCTCACGCTTAAGCCAATCCTTCTTCAGTAAATAACCTTGGCTGCATTTTTTATCTGAAATTGCACAACAAATGTGCTCATTTTCAATCTTTGTAGCATCTAAGGAAACGATATCCATCATAGGTCTTCAATTTGGAATTATAAATATAGCTCATCTAGTTAATTCATTCAATTAAAAGGAGAATTAGTAAATAGATTATAGATATAAGATGTCAGATTTTAGATCATAGATAACATTCGGTTTGTTGAAGAAGCCTACATCTAACTACTAATTACTAAAAACTATCGACTGGTTAATTTTATCTAAACGTTGGGCGAATTGCAATTCGCCCCTACATTGAAGGCATTATTGGAAATAGGGGATTAGATTATAGATATGAGATGTCAGATCATAGATAACATTCGGTTTGTTGAAGTAGCCTTCGTCTATCTCAGATCTACCAACTAATCCAATCCCGGAGGGATGATATATTAATAGCCAAAGAAACCCCACACGATTAAGCTCTGTAGGAGCGACAGAGAATTTTTAAGGTTTAAAACGGATTTTAGATTTTAGATATCAGATATTAGAAAAGGAAAAGGTTTAAAAAGGTTAAAACGGATTTTAGATCATAGATAACATTCGGTTTGTTGAAATAGCCTAGATTTATCTCATATCTATGTACTCATATCTCACATCTACCCACTAATTACTAAAAACTATCGACTCCTTTTCTCATATCTAAACGTTGGGCGAATTGCAATTCGCCCCTACATTGAAGGCATTATTGGAAATAGGGGATTAGATTATAGATATGAGATGTCAGATCATAGATAACATTCGGTTTGTTGAAGTAGCCTTCGTCTATCTCAGATCTACCAACTAATCCAATCCCGGAGGGATGATATATTAATAGCCAAAGAAACCCCACACGATTAAGCTCTGTAGGAGCGACAGAGAATTTTTAAGGTTTAAAACGGATTTTAGATCATAGATAACATTTGGTTTATTGAAGATTCCTTGTTCTTTCTAACATCTATGTACTCATATCTCATATCTAACTACTAATTACTAAAAACTAATGACCCCTTTTCTAATATCTATGTACTCATATCTCACGTTGGGCGAATTGCAATTCGCCCCTACATTGGAAATAGGGGATTAGATTATAGATATAAGACGTCAGATTTTAGATTATAGATAACATTCGGTTTGTTGAAGTAGCCTTCGTCTATCTCAGATCTACCAACTAATCCAATCCCGGAGGGATGATATATTAATAGCCAAAGAAACCCCACACGATTTAGCTCTGTAGGAGCGACAGAGAATTTTTAAGGTTTAAAACGGATTTTAGATCATAGATAACATTCGGTTTATTGAAGATTCCTTGTTCTATCTAACATCTATGTACTCATATCTCATATCTAACTACTAATTACTATCAACTAATGACTCCTTTCTAACATCTATGTACTAAAATCTAATATCTATTAAATCAATTCACTCCTCCAAACCAGTAAAAACCGTTAATAAACACCAAATCCATGCCGTTTTAAATAAAAACAAAAAATTATTTTCAATATGTATTGATTAAGGCTAAACGAGTTAGGATATTTTAGGCTATAAACTTTAAAATACTTTGCAAAAAAGTTTGGTAAAACGGTTGAAGTACGCTTATATTTGCAATCCCAATACGAAAGAAGAGTAGTGTTGGTTTACTTGAAAGATCGTTTATTTAGAAGCTGCTTCGGCAGAGGGATAGAGAAGATGATCGACAAATAAAATTTGAAGTTAAAACGAAAAAAAAACTTTTAAAATTTTTGAAAAAAGATTTGGTTAGTTTAGAAATAAGTTTTACCTTTGCACTCGCAAAACAATAGAGGTGTTTATGCGAAAACTGAGAAGTTCATTGTAATTTAAAATAAGACAGAAGAAAATAAAAGTCAAATACATTAAAAGGTCAATTCCTTAGAATGAATGGAGCAAAGGAAAATTTGAAGTTGTACAATATTATTATAATACATACAATGGAGAGTTTGATCCTGGCTCAGGATGAACGCTAGCGGGAGGCTTAACACATGCAAGTCGAGGGGTATAAGTAGCTTGCTATTTAGAGACCGGCGAACGGGTGAGTAACGCGTATGGAACTTACCTTTGTCAAGAGGATAGCCCGAAGAAATTCGGATTAATACTCTATAATAGTAGACATCACCTGGTGTTTACTTGAAAGATTTATCGGACAGAGATAGCCATGCGTTAGATTAGCTAGTTGGTAAGGTAACGGCTTACCAAGGCGACGATCTATAGGGGGCCTGAGAGGGTGATCCCCCACACTGGTACTGAGACACGGACCAGACTCCTACGGGAGGCAGCAGTGAGGAATATTGGACAATGGGCGCAAGCCTGATCCAGCCATCCCGCGTGAAGGATGACGGCCTTATGGGTTGTAAACTTCTTTTATATAGGAATAAACCTACTTACGTGTAAGTAGCTGAAGGTACTATATGAATAAGCACCGGCTAACTCCGTGCCAGCAGCCGCGGTAATACGGAGGGTGCAAGCGTTATCCGGATTTATTGGGTTTAAAGGGTCCGTAGGCGGACCAATAAGTCAGTGGTGAAATCTTATCGCTTAACGATGAAACTGCCATTGATACTGTTGGTCTTGAATTAGTTTGAAGTAGCTGGAATGTGTAGTGTAGCGGTGAAATGCTTAGAGATTACGCAGAACACCAATTGCGAAGGCAGGTTACTAAGTCTATATTGACGCTGATGGACGAAAGCGTGGGGAGCGAACAGGATTAGATACCCTGGTAGTCCACGCCGTAAACGATGGATACTTGCTGTTGGGGCTTCGGCTTCAGTGGCTAAGCGAAAGTTATAAGTATCCCACCTGGGGAGTACGTTCGCAAGAATGAAACTCAAAGGAATTGACGGGGGCCCGCACAAGCGGTGGAGCATGTGGTTTAATTCGATGATACGCGAGGAACCTTACCAAGGCTTAAATGCATTATGACGTATTTGGAAACAGATATTTCTTCGGACAGAATGCAAGGTGCTGCATGGCTGTCGTCAGCTCGTGCCGTGAGGTGTTAGGTTAAGTCCTGCAACGAGCGCAACCCCTATCATTAGTTGCCAGCGTTTAAAGACGGGGACTCTAATGAGACTGCCAGTGCAAACTGCGAGGAAGGTGGGGACGACGTCAAGTCATCACGGCCCTTACGTCTTGGGCTACACACGTGCTACAATGGTCGGTACAGAGGGCAGCTACCAGGTGACTGGATGCGAATCTCGAAAACCGATCTCAGTTCGGATTGGAGTCTGCAACTCGACTCTATGAAGCTGGAATCGCTAGTAATCGCATATCAGCCATGATGCGGTGAATACGTTCCCGGGCCTTGTACACACCGCCCGTCAAGCCATGGAAGCTGGGGGTACCTGAAGTCGGTGACCGTAAAAGGAGCTGCCTAGGGTAAAACTGGTAACTAGGGCTAAGTCGTAACAAGGTAGCCGTACCGGAAGGTGCGGCTGGAACATCTCATTTTTAGAGAGACGACAAATTTTCTTCTATACATTAGAAGGATTGATCTTTGTATTGACTTTTATTTTTGGCTTGTCACATTATTTAAATTACGTAAGATATATAAGAAAAGAGTTATTGGCTATCACACCGATAGTTATTAACATCTATAGACCACTCTTTAAGAGTTTTAAAGAGTCTCATAGCTCAGCTGGTTAGAGCGCTACACTGATAATGTAGAGGTCGGCAGTTCGAGTCTGCCTGAGACTACTAAATACTAATAAAAGAGGGGGATTAGCTCAGCTGGCTAGAGCGCTTGCCTTGCACGCAAGAGGTCATCGGTTCGACTCCGATATTCTCCACCAATCTTTTACCGCAAGGTAGAAGAAGAAGAGTTCATTGACATATTGAAATACAAAAACATACAATCATTAACAGATTAAGAAACGAACAAGATTAGAGATAATCAAAAAGCGAAGAATAATCGAAGTAATATTAAAGTATACAATTAAACATAAAACGAGTAAGATTAACATAACCTTCGATCAAAAGATGGTTATGAATTCGAGAAAAAAGTTACAAAGGGCGTACGGCGGATGCCTAGGCTTTGAGAGGCGATGAAGGACGTGATAAGCTGCGATAAGCTTCGGGGAGTGGCACATACACATTATATCCGAAGATTTCCGAATGGGGCAACCCGGCAGGTTGAAGATCTGTCACCCAGCAATGGGAGCGAACGTGGGGAACTGAAACATCTAAGTACCCATAGGAAAAGAAATCAATTGAGATTCCGTAAGTAGTGGCGAGCGAACGCGGATCAGCCCTAAAGATTATATAATTCTAGTAGAATAACCTGGAAAGGTTAACCAAAGAGGGTGATAGTCCTGTAAATGAAAGGGTTATATAATTGATAACGAGTAAGGCGGAACACGAGAAATTCTGTCCGAATATGGGGGGACCATCCTCCAAGGCTAAATACTCCTCAAAGACCGATAGCGAACTAGTACTGTGAAGGAAAGGTGAAAAGCATTTCGAATAGAAAGTTGAAATAGATCCTGAAACCGTGCGCCTACAAGCGGTCGGAGCCCTACGGGGTGACGGCGTGCCTTTTGCATAATGAGCCTACGAGTTAATGTCACTGGCAAGGTTAAGTTGTTCAGCAACGGAGCCGCAGCGAAAGCGAGTCTGAATAGGGCGATATAGTCAGTGGTATTAGACGCGAAACCAAGTGATCTACCCATGGGCAGGTTGAAGCTTTGGTAACACAAAGTGGAGGACCGAACCGGTTGACGTTGAAAAGTCTTCGGATGACCTGTGGGTAGGGGTGAAAGGCCAATCAAACTTGGAAATAGCTCGTACTCCCCGAAATGCATTTAGGTGCAGCGTTTAGATAAGTATATTAGAGGTAGAGCTACTGATTGGATGCGGGGGCTTCATCGCCTACCAATTCCTGACAAACTCCGAATGCTAATATATGTTTCTAGGCAGTGAGGGCATGGGTGCTAAGGTCCATGTCCGAGAGGGAAAGAACCCAGACCATCAGCTAAGGCCCCCAAATATATACTAAGTTGACCAAACGCGGTTGGATTGCATTGACAGCTAGGATGTTAGCTTGGAAGCAGCTATTCATTTAACGAGTGCGTAACAGCTCACTAGTCGAGCGATCCGGCATGGATAATAATCGGGCATAAGTATATTGCCGAAGCTATGGATTACATCTTTTAGATGTACTGGTAGGGGAGCATTCTAGCGGCGCAGAAGTCGTTCCGACGAGGAGCGGTGGAGCTTCTAGAAAAGAAAATGTAGGCATGAGTAACGATAAAATAAGTGAGAAACTTATTCGCCGTAAGACTAAGGATTCCTCAGCTATGCTAATCAGCTGAGGGTTAGTCGGGACCTAACGCGAACCCGAAAGGGGTAGTGGATGGCAAACGGGTTAATATTCCCGTACCTGCTCACAACAAAAGTGACGGATGAATGTAGGTGGTGCGTACTGACGGAATAGTACGTTGAACTTAGGTAAACTAAGGATAGTACACAAAGCCTTCGGGTGGCGTGATAATCCACTGAAATTTGTTCCAAGAAATAGCGAGTGAAGCAGCCCGTACCGTAAACCGACACAGGTAGTCGAGGAGAGTATCCTCAGGCGCTCGAGAGATTCGTGGCTAAGGAATTAGGCAAAATAGACCTGTAACTTCGGGAGAAAGGTCGCTCGTCGCAAGGCGAGCCTCAGTAAAAAGGCCCAGGCGACTGTTTATCAAAAACACAGGACTCTGCAAAATCGAAAGATGACGTATAGGGTCTGACACCTGCCCGGTGCTGGAAGGTTAAGGAAGGGGGTTAGCCTTTGGCGAAGCTCTTGACTGAAGCCCCAGTAAACGGCGGCCGTAACTATAACGGTCCTAAGGTAGCGAAATTCCTTGTCGGGTAAGTTCCGACCTGCACGAATGGTGTAACGATCTGGGCACTGTCTCAGCCACGAGCTCGGTGAAATTGTAGTATCGGTGAAGATGCCGGTTAATCGCAACGGGACGAAAAGACCCTGTGAACCTTTACTATAGCTTCGTATTGACTTCGGGTAAATAATGTGTAGGATAGGTGGGAGATTATGAAGCAGTGTCGCCAGGCATTGTGGAATCATTGTTGAAATACCACCCTTTATTTATCTGAAGCCTAACTCCATTCGTGGAGGACATTGCGTGGTGGGTAGTTTGACTGGGGTGGTCGCCTCCAAAAGAGTAACGGAGGCTTTCAAAGGTACCCTCAGCACGCTTGGTAACCGTGCGTAGAGTGTAATGGCATAAGGGTGCTTGACTGTGAGACCTACAAGTCGATCAGGTGCGAAAGCAGGACATAGTGATCCGGTGGTTCCGTATGGAAGGGCCATCGCTCAAAGGATAAAAGGTACTCCGGGGATAACAGGCTAGTCTCCCCCAAGAGCTCACATCGACGGGGAGGTTCGGCACCTCGATGTCGGCTCGTCACATCCTGGGGCTGGAGAAGGTCCCAAGGGTTGGGCTGTTCGCCCATTAAAGTGGCACGCGAGCTGGGTTCAGAACGTCGTGAGACAGTTCGGTCTCTATCTGTTGTGATCGTTAGAAGTTTGAGCGGACTTGACTCTAGTACGAGAGGACCGTGTTGAACAAACCTCTGGTGTATCAGTTGTGCCGCCAGGTGCACCGCTGAGTAGCTACGTTTGGAAGAGATAAGCGCTGAAAGCATATAAGCGCGAAACTCGCCGCAAGATTAGACTTCTTTAAAGGGTCGTGGAAGACTACCACGTTGATAGGCTATAGATGTAAAGGCAGTGATGTCATAGTCGAGTAGTACTAATTACCCATAGACTTTTTCAAAAATAGAATCTCATAACCATCGATTAAGGTTGGTTAATCTAATTTGAATTATGTTAGTAGATGTTGATTTACTAAAATGATTTGTATGTTTTTTCAATATGTTAAGAAAATAGTAGCTGAAGAGCTACACAAAATACTATATATTATTATATTAATATAACAATATTAGGGTGACTATAGCAGTAGGGCTCACCTCTTCCCATTCCGAACAGAGAAGTTAAGCCTACTAGCGCCGATGGTACTGGGAAACCGGGAGAGTAGGTCGTCGCCAGTCTTTATCCAAAAGCCTCAAGATTTTTTCTTGAGGCTTTTTTTTTGTCTTTAGTTTTTAGTGATTAGTCTTTAGTAGTTAGATATTAGTACATAGATGTGAGATAGACACAGTCTATTTCAATAAACCGAATGTTATCTATTATCTAAAATCTGATGTCTTATATCTATAATCTAATTTCCTATTCCCAATAAAGCCTTCAATGTAGGGGCGAATTGCAATTCGCCCAACGTTAGATAAAACCTTAAACTATTTAAACCTTAAACCTTAAATCTTTTCCTTTTCTAAAATCTGATATCTCAAATCTCACATCCAATATCCAATTCTCCATTTTATCTTAAACTTTTGATAAAATTAATTTTTAGACTGAAGTATTCACTAAGTTTGGAGATTAATACAAAGCTGATGAAGGACGAAGAGATACTTGCTTTGTTAAGAGACGATAAGCAAGAAGAGGCATTTAGAGGTTTAGTAAAGACGTATCATCAATTAATCTATTGGCAGGTAAGACGAATTGTATTATCGCACGAGGATGCCGATGATGTAACGCAAAATGTATTTATGAAGGTCTATAAAAGTATTGGTCAATACAAGGCGGATGCAAAACTATCTACATGGTTATACCGTATTAGTTATAACGAGGCGCTTAATTTCATTAAAAAAGCGGCCAAAGAAAAGCATTTAAGTGGGAGTGATTATGCGGTACAAGCTGTTGAAAATTTAGCAGCGGATACTTATTTTACAGGCGATGAAATTGATCGAAAACTACAATTAGCAATTGCAACTTTACCCGATAAGCAACGGCAGGTCTTCTTGATGCGCTATTATGATGATTTGCCATATGAACAAATTTCAACGATATTGGGCACTTCTGTAGGTGGGTTGAAAGCCTCTTATCACCATGCGGCAAAGAAGATTGAAGAATATATTTTAATTTACGATTAAACCTTTGGGTTTTTTTAGAGTCTAATAGAATATCATGGACAATAACAATAAAAATAAATCGAATAAATTTACGGTTCCAAGTGACTATTTTAAGGACTTGGAAGCGAAGGTATTGCTTGATGCTCGAAAAGTAAATCAACCGAGTCAATTTACGATTCCTGAAAATTATTTCAAGGAATTGGATGAGAAAATCGTTCGTACAGCGATGAATAAGAAGTCGGTTGGTCGCCGTTTTTATATTCGTGCTATAGGTATTGCAGCTTCATTGGTTATAGGTATAGCCTTAGTTTATCCTATTGTTGTTAAAAATAAATTGGTGGAGATTTCGTCAACGAATAAACAAGTTGCTGTTGATTCTATTCAACAGGATGTTTACCAATCGATCTACAAGCATTATTTTGCAGATGATCATAAAAAATCGCCTACTGAAACAGTAGACGATGATTTTTATTCTGATCAACCTTTATACAGTTACTACTAAACGATCTCTGCACTAAGACTTCGTCTAAGCAACTCCGTACATCGAGGTTTTAAATCCTCGTAAGTTCCTGTTAATACATCACATTTTCCTTTATAATGGATAAGAATGGTGCATTGTTCTGCCTGTTCGGGTGTATGTTCACAAACATCCATTAGCGATTCAATTACCCAATCAAATGTATTGACATCATCATTATGAACGATGATTTGATATTTACGAGTTTCTTGCTCTAAAACATCTACATCCGTTTCATAATCCGTTTCCCATGCGGGCTTTGTTGAGAATATCATTTAAATCTATTTAATTAAATGAATGGCAATCCATTCATTTCGTTGTTTTTTGCTTACAAATTTCAAGTTATTTTCTTGGCAGATGACCATAATATCATCAAAATCATTTTCCATTAATCCACTTAAGAGTAAATCAGCTCCTGGATTCATGACCTTCGCGTACGATGGTATTTGGGCAATAAGAATATTTTTATTGATGTTCGCTAGAATTAGATCGAAAGTCTTGCTTCCTAAAAGCGAGTTATCCCCCATCTTAGCATCTAAACTAACCCCATTTCTTTTTCCGTTTTCAATAGAGTTTTCAACAGCCCATTCATCGATATCGATGCATTCGGCATAATTAGCCCCTTTTTTAAGCGCAAGAATGGCAAGAATAGACGTTCCACAGCCCATATCCAATAGGTCTTTCCCTTGGCAATCCATATCGAGTAAATACTCGACCATTAAGTGGGTTGTCGAATGATGACCTGTACCAAACGACATCTTTGGTTGAATGATAATTTCGTAGGGTATATTTTCGATGGTTTCGTGAAACTCTGCACGAATTAAACATTGATCATTGACCAAGATCGGTGAAAAGTTTTCCTCCCAAGTCGCGTTCCAGTTTTGTTGCTCTATTTCTTTACGTGTATACGTAAATTCCATATGACTGATATCGTCTAAAACGGCTTTTATTTCGTCGATGTTTTCTTGCGTTGCAGGAATATAAGCATCAAAACCAACTTCATTTTCTAGAAAACTTTCAAATGGAAGGTCGGCGATCATTGCAATAATAATTTCATTGAATGGCTCTGGTTGTTGAACAATGAACTTATATTCGATATAATTTGTCATATATATAGGGATAAAAAAAACTTGTTATTTAATCCTTGCAAATTTACAAATTGGATTCCATAACAAGCTTAATAAAATGCTAAATCGTTCGATTAAGCTTTAATCGATGTGATAATTTGTGTGAAATCTTCATATTTAAGGGATGCACCACCAACTAAACCACCGTCTATGTCGGGTTGTGAAAATAATTCTTCTGCGGTAGAAGCATTAACACTGCCCCCGTATAAAATACTGGTGTTATTGGCTAATTCTACACCAAATTCTTCAAGAAGAACTTGACGAATATGGGCATGCATTTCTTGGGCTTGTTCTGGAGAGGCTGTTTGACCTGTACCAATTGCCCAAACTGGTTCGTAAGCAACGATCAAGTTGGTTAAATTCTCAACAATTTGGGGCTTTAAGGCCTGTAACAATTGATTTTTAACTACATCGAAATGACGATCGCTTTGTCTTTCTTCCAGTTGTTCGCCAATACATAAAATAGGTGTTATTTGATGTGCATACAGTTGTTCCATTTTCTGAGCAACGGTTTCATCTGTTTCTCCGTGGTATTGTCTTTGTTCCGAATGTCCAACCAATGAATAGTCTAAACCAATACTGTCTAATTGTTGGGCAGAGATTTCTCCTGTGTAAGCCCCTTTTTCATGGGTGGAAACATCTTGTGCGGCAATCTTAATATATTGTTCGTCTACGCCTTCTAATAAGGTTTGTAAGTAGATCGCAGATGGAGCTATGATCACTTGGGGGATTGGCTGATTATCAGCTACCCATCCGTTTAACGTTGTGGCTAGGTGAATGGCTTCCTCGAAGCTTAAATTCATTTTCCAGTTTCCTGCTACTATTTTATCACGCATTGTTTGTCGTATTTTAAAATTGTGGTTTGTTCTGTTATTTGATGCAAGATAATAAAAGCTTTTTATCTGGGCTATGATTTATTTTACCCTTACCCGTGGATCGAGTATTCCATAAAGAATATCAATTAAAATATTGATCGTGATAAACATAACGGCTATCACCAATACGGCTCCCATTACAATCGGTAAATCGAGGGTGTTTAGAGCATTAACAATTTCTTTTCCAAGTCCATTCCATCCAAAGATAAACTCCACAAATACCGCCCCAGCAAGCATCGATGCAAACCAACCCGAAATGGCTGTTACAACCGGGTTTAATGCATTTCTTAACGCGTGCTTTAGGACAACCGTTCGTTGACTCAACCCCTTGGCGTAAGCCGTTCGAATGTAATCCTGATTTAGGACATCCAATAACGAGTTTCGTGTTAATTGGGTAAAGACCGCTAATGGTCTTGAGCCTAATGTTAACGCGGGCAAAATTAAATTCTTTAGCATCAAATGCTTTCCTTCACCTAAATCGTCTACTTCATATAAACTTCCAATCATATTGAGATGGGTAACATCATGCAATAGAAAAGCAAAGATATAAGCCATAATAATAGCCGAGAAAAAAGAAGGGATACTCATTCCAAAACTGGTAATTACCAGTAAACTTCGATCGATCCAGGTATCTTTTAATAAGGCCGATACAATGCCTAATAAAATACCCACAATGGATGCAAATACAATGGCTGAAACGGCTAATACAAACGTATTCGGTAACGTATCACCAATAATTGATGTTACACTTTTCCCTTGTTTTTGAAACGAATACCGTAGAAAAGGTGCTTTAGCCACCACGGTTGTCTCGCCAACATCGAAGAGCTGACTGTAGCTGTGTTTTTCAGCATTTAAAGTGGTATAACTAGTCTCTGCACTGTTGTTATGAAAAGAAATAGGGGATAAGTCGTTCAGGTAATAGGCATATTGCTTCCAAATAGGCTGATCGAGTCCGAGGTTCTTACGGATTAGGGCTAATTGTTCCGGATCTTCTTTCTGATCGAGCATCATTCGAGCTGGATCTCCAGGTAATACCGTAAACAAAAGGAACACAACTGTCACAACGCCAAAAAGGGTTAAGAAGCCGTAAAATAATTTATGTAAGATGTATTGAATCACGCGTACTTATAATTTTTTTTCTAAGGTGTTAACGGTCGGTAGGTCGTTGCTATGGAATTTAGCTTTCACCACGCCTTGGTCGATCAAAACAATTCCAGGATTCGACCGAATAATGGTTTTCATCGTGGTTTGATCCATAAAACACATTTCGAATTCAGCATTTTTAACAGGATTATTCGATACCCCAACGACAGTAAAGCCTTTTGCCCTCGCTTCTTTCATTAGTTGATTTAAAGCACTAACCGCCTTATCATTTATTTTTTCGGTAAAAGGAATCACAAAGAGAAGTACTTTGGGTTGACTTAAATAGAAGGCTGTTTTGTCTTCACCTTCGCAATCGAAAACAAAATCGTGAATGGGTGCTTCATATCCTTTTTGTGTAATGACACTTCGCGTTTTATCCACTTGCATTTCCCAAGGAGTTCCATCTTTATACCACTTTTTATCGGCAACATATTCCTTATCGTTAATGGTCACCACCTCACCATTCATTTTGTTTTTCATGGTATAAAGGGTCGAATACACCGTAGGCTTTAAACCCAATTCTTCTGCCGATTTCATTCCATCGACAAGATTTTTTCCAACAGCATAAGGTCTAAAGTCGATAATAGGTAAATGATTAATACCGATATAGGCGATCACCATCGAAATAAAAGTTCCAGCTCCAATGATAATCCGATTGGCTTTATCAACAAATAAAGGACGAATATGTACATTTCCAAAGCACAAAACAAGTATTAAAATCAGCAAGACAACGTCTTTGTAAAACGACGTCCATGGCTCTAATTTTAAAGCATCTCCAAAACACCCACAATCCGTTACTTTATTAAAATAGGCTGAATAAAAGGTTAGAAACGTAAAAAAGATAATTGTCCCTAAAAGCGCAAAAACCGTAAATTTTCGCCAAACACCCAATAAAAGGAAAATACCTAACACAATTTCTATAATTGCAAAGAATGAAGCCAACCCTAAGCTAAAATTCATCAGAAAGGGGATATCGAGCACCTGAGGCGAAAAATATTCTTCTAACTTAAAACTTAACCCTATCGGATCAACCACTTTTACAAATCCAGAAATAATAAATAAAAATCCTACGATTAATCGAGCAATTTGGACGAATGATTTCATATGTTTTTCTTTTCGTTAAATAAAATTAATGCAAAAACCGAATAGTTAATCATGTCCAAATAATTGGCATCTAAACCTTCAGAAACAATGGTTTTGCCTTTATTATCTTCAATTTGTTTAATGCGTAAAATCTTTTGTAAAATTAAGTCGGTAATAGAGCTAATGCGTATTTCACGCCATGCCTCACCATAATCATAATTTTTTTTCATCATTAAATCATGGGCTATGGTGGCATATTTATCGTAATAAGCCATAGCTTCATCTGGCGATAAATCAGGCTGATCCACAAAACCTAATTCCAACTGAATTAAAGCCATAATCGAATAATTAATGATGCCTATAAACTCATTTTCTTCTCCTTCATCAACCATACGCATCTCATTTTCTTGAAGCGTACGAATGCGGGTTGCCTTAATGTATATTTGATCAGTCAATGATGGTAAACGTAAAATTCGCCAGGCGGCACCATAATCCTGTAATTTGTTGCTGTATAATGTGCGGCAAATAGTCACCACTTCATTGAATTGAACTGAGGTATTTTTCATAATTTCGTTTCGAATTCAAAAATAATGGAATTTCGTTTAATAGCTTCTAAGATATGAGAATAAATTGTAAGGGTCGACTAATCGATTTAGATCAACCTAAAATTATGGGCATTGTCAACACGACGCCAGATTCTTTTTACGACGGTGGTCAACAGGATTCAATGGAACTTATTCTAAACAAAGTTCGAACCCATATCGAGGCGGGTGCAGATATAATCGATTTAGGAGGGTATTCAACGAAGCCTGGCGCAAACGTAGTCTCTCAACAAGAAGAGATTAACCGAACAGTCCCTGTTATAAAAGCTTTAATGCTCGAATTTCCAGATCTTGTTATATCCATAGATACCTTTAGAGGACAAGTAGCTAGAGAGGCCGTAGCAGCAGGTGCCGCCATTATTAACGATGTATCGGGATGGGAATTAGACCCTGCTATGTTCGCGGCTATTGCAGACCTTAAAGTGCCTTATATTTTAATGCATATGAAGGGAACACCACAAACTATGCAAGAAAAACCCCAGTACGAGAATATCACTTTAGAAGTAAATCGTTACTTCTCTACTAAAATAAACGCCTTAAAAAACGCTGGTGTTACCGATATCATTTTAGATCCCGGTTTTGGTTTTGCGAAATCCCTCGACCATAATTACACCTTAATGGCCGAAATGGAAGTTTTAGGCTTTGGAGAATTTCCACTGTTGGTGGGGATCTCCCGAAAATCCATGATTTATAAGTTATTTGATACTACCCCAGCTGAAGCGTTAAACGGTACCTCCGTTTTAAATCTATTTGTGCTACAGAAAGGGGCTAAAATTCTTAGAGTCCACGATGTGAAAGAAGCCAAAGAAACCTTAACTATTTTTCAAAAACTAACAGGAAATGTAAAATAATATGAAATGAATTATTGGGGCAACTGCTTCGCACCGCGCTTTCCGTTCCAATCTTTGCCCCATTTTCTTTTCTATCGACAAAAATAATCCCATAATCCGCAAAAATAACCAACTTCATAAAGCAAAGGATATCCACTTCAATCGCTGTTGCGCATTGGGGATTAATTGGGAATTAGAGGTGAGATTTCATATAGGAGATAATCGATAAAATTCGGTTTGTCGAATAAGCGTAATTTTTACCAACCGCTGTCAGCAACGTTCAAGTTTTTCAAGTTGTAAAACACTAAAAGTTCCTGATTCATAAAGTGAAACTATTTCTCGTTTGAAATCATCACTGTAATTACAATTCTTTCGTCATGTTTTAATATTGGCTTTCATAAGGTTTCAATTTTGGTCAACCGCTGTCAGCAACGTTCAAAACATCTATCTACTAACATCTATCTACTAACATCTAACTACTAATATCTAACCACTAATATCTAACCACTAACCACTAACACCTAACTACTAAAATCTAACTACTAACATCTAACTACTAACATCTAACCACTAAAATCTAACTACTAATATCTAACTACTAACCACCAATTAATCAATAATTTCACTTTTCGGAAAAAGAACCTTATACGTATCAATTATATTTTGATCCGTCGTAATAATTTGCCAGTGCGAATTTTTAACCAACTCAATCACCACTTCGTTATCATAGATATTTTCATCTTCAATATTCACCATCAGGTTATTTTCTGTACGATCGCCAATGATCAAAGCTTCGGTTAAAACCTGCATTTTATGTCCTAAACTCACAAATTGTTCTTGATCCAATAAAACACCATCTTGTTGATCAATCACCTCTTGCAATTCAAAAACAGAATATTCATCGGTTTCACTCTGCCCATCCACCCACAGTAATTTCCAGAAATAACCTTCCAAAGAATTCATCGGTTCAACCACTTCTTCTAAGGTAAGAAAGTCGTTTTCTATATCGGGGTTTAATTCTATTTTGTACATGTCTTTTTATTAAGGGACAAAAGTAGATAAACTAGGCTAATTTTCAATTGTGTTTATGTTTTTTCCATTTCATTTTTTAATCGTCGATCCGATTTTATATCCATAATTTGGATGCTTTCTTTGCTAAAGACTTTAAAAGCATGTTCATGTTTCTCCAATAAGAAATCATAAGGGCCTTTCGGTGCGATTAGTTTTACCAATACAGGGGCCGTTTCCAACGAAATAAAAACCAAAGCAATAAACAAAGCGGCTGTGCCTAAGATGGCATTATTAGCCGATAATTCATCAAGAGCTTGCATTCTTGCAGCAAAACCGTTGTAATTTTCTTCGGTTGGTTTTGCATCAGCTATTTCTTTTTCCTTTTGAACATTTAGTTGATCCAATTCTTTTGTTAATTCCAATAACCTTGGTTGTACCTGTTCGGTATACGCCGCTAATTCACTTATCTTTTCTTTCTTTAATGCCGTTTTTCGCAAAGCATTGGGGCCATAACCTTGTTTTCCAGTAGTTGTTTCAGTCGGTGTACCCACAATCTCTTTCTCTAATTCAGCCGAGGCCTTTTCAATTTCCCCACGTAAACGAGTCATTTGACCGTAAATTTCCTGACGCTCGGTTTGATACGGTTTTCCTAAATCGGCATAACGTACATCGATGTTTTTCTGTAATTCAGTTTTATTTCGATTGACAATGGTGTTGAGTTGTTTTTCAATTTCTTTTTCGAAAATTTTTAATTCAAGTGGTTTTGAAATCACTATTCCTAAGAGGATAGCCACTAGGATTCGTGGTAAGGCCACAAAAAATTGTTTGAAGAAATTACCCGATTTTTTCATCGAGGTCACAATGTAGCGGTCCAAGTTGAAAATCATTAATCCCCAAAGCAAGCCAAAGCCTATGGCTGCATACATATTATCAAAGATGGTATACAAGGCATAACCAGAAGAAAGAGCCGCTAAAACGCCTGTAAAAAGAATAACACCACCAATACCGATATGTTTATTGAAATCGGTAGGCGATTTTTTTAAAAGTTCTAAGCTACTGCCTGAACATAGGGCTAAAAATTGTTGAATAAAATTCATTTTCAAATATAGTACTTTGTTATACCTATTATTAAAAACTGTGCCAAAAAAAAACTGACAGATGACCTGTCAGTTTCTTATTTTTATTTTTTCGTAAAATTAAGCTTCTTGAAGCTCTTCTACTTTAATTCTCCATCCATAAGGATCTTCAACTAATCCATATTGAATGTCGTTTAATTTTTTCTTCAATTGTAATCCAAAAGAATCTTCATCCGCTAATTTAGGTAAAGAAGCACGTTCTTCTCCAAACCCTACAGCATCGTATACATTGATTACAACAGCCGTTCCACATCCAAAAACTTCTTTTAACTCACCTTTTTGGTAAGCATCATACATTTCTTGAACCGTAACTGGGCGAATTTCTACATCGTATCCATTGTCTTTGGCAAGGGTTAAAACACTGTCACGTGTGACACCGTTTAAGATTCGTTCTGACGTTGGAGCCGTTAAAATTGTGTTTCCAATTCTTACCATAACGTTCATTGTTCCTGCTTCTTCAATGAATTTATGTTCATTAGAATCGGTCCAAATTACTTGGTCATACCCTTCTTCTTTTGCTTTTTCGGTTGGGTAGAAAGAGGCAGCATAGTTTCCTGCACATTTAGCAAATCCAACACCTCCCGAAGCCGAGCGGCTATAGTAATCAGCAATTTTTACCGATAAAGGTTTTGTGTAATAGGCAGGTGCATACGCTGTTAATACAGCGAAAATAAACTTTTCCGATGAACGAGCAGATACAGCTTCTTCTGTCGCAAACATCGTTGGACGAATATAAAGTGAAGTATTCTGTTTTTTAGGAACCCATTGGCGATCGATATCGATTAAAGCTTGGATACCTTCCATAAAAAATTCGTCGGGTACTTGAGGCATATTTAGGCGTTCAGCTGATTTATTGAAACGCTCTAAGTTTTTGTCGGGGCGAAATAAAAATACTTCGTCTTCTTCGTTTTTAAAGGCTTTCATCCCTTCAAAAATAGCTTGACCGTAGTGGAACGACATGGCTGCTGGGGTTACGCTTATTGGTCCGTAAGGAACAATTTTCATTTCACTCCACTTTCCATTCTCGTATTCTGCGATCAACATGTGGTCAGAAAAATCTTTTCCGAACACGGTTGAATCAAAAACTGAATTATCAAATCTTGACTCAGCAATTTTTTCTATAATCATTACTGTAAATTTTGTTTGTTGCGATATCAAATATACATTTTTTTAAGGCTTAACCCAATAAAATGTATAACTTTCGTCGATGAAAAGAACGATTTTAGAAACAGCAGATGGCTCCAAAACCATCCATCTAGACGAGTGGGATGAGACCTACCATTCTGTTCATGGAGCTATTCAAGAAGCCATTCATGTATTCATTAAACAGGGTTTAGAAACATTCACTGAATCCAATGAATTACTTCGTATTTTAGAGATAGGGTATGGAACGGGATTAAATTGTTTTTTAACCTTACTGAGCACGGAAATAAATGGAAAATCAGTAGAATATCTAGGAATCGAGAAATTTCCAGTGACAGCGCCTGAATTTGAGGCGGTTGATTATTTCGATCAAGCCATGGATAACTTTCCCGAATTAAGTCACCGCAAAGACGAATTTAGAGCTTATTACGACAAAATGTTCTTAGCGGACTGGAATCAATGGCACCAAATTACCCCGCTTTTTAAACTTAAAAAAGAGTCTATCGATTTTTTCGATTTAGTTCATTCAACTGATTCGTTGGTCGATTTGGTTTATTTCGATGCTTTTGGCTCTCGTGTTCAGCCCGAATTATGGGAAGAGGATTTATTAAAGATTGTTTCCGATCGTATGAAACCAACAAGTGTCTTCACCACCTATGCCGCAAAAGGAACAGTGAAAAGGGGATTGACTAAATTTGGCTTTATCGTCAAGAAAAAACCTGGACCTCCAGGAAAACGTGAAATGATGGTCGGTTATAGATTGAAGCAAGATGAGTAAGCCGTTTAATGTTCGGGTCTATGCTTTCTTAAAGCATAAGGAAAAGGTCATGGTTTTGCATGAACCTTTTCGGGGTGAGTTAATTTATAAATTCCCCGGAGGCGGATTAGAATTTGGAGAAGGAACCCGTGATTGTGTTTCCCGTGAGTTTTTAGAAGAATTAAATTTGAAGGTGGTTGTTCAGGAACATCTCTACACCCAAGATTTCTTTGTCCAAAATGCATTCGATTCCGAAGAGCAAATCTTGTTGATTTATTATACCGCATCTATCACCGAGGCCGATTTGGCGAAACTACAGGTGAAGGATCCCGACATTGAAGAAGTGCTTTGGATAGACGTTCATCAGTTAGATCCGACCCTCTTTATTTTGGATGCTGATAAAGTTGCCATTGAGGTGTATAAAAAGAAAAACTTCGAATCCTAAGATTCGAAGTCAATTATATTTTGATCCATAAAGTATTGAATGATCGCATGTTTCATCAGCAAGGTCTGCTCATTTGTTTTTAAAGGCGGTAATTCCTCTTTTAGTTCAAAATGAGGCCATCCTTCTGGATCAAGCCCGTCGAAACTATAGTAACCAAACGGTTCTAAAACTCGACAAACGGCTATATGAAGGAGGTTTAGTTTTTCGTCTTTTTTAAAACGTCTTTTCCCCATTCCTAATTCTTGTACACCGATTAAGAACAAAATTGTATCTAAATCCGGTGTTTCTCCATCGGTGAATTCAGCCGAAAAAAATTGTTCAATTTTTTTCCACTTTATCTGATCCGATGAAAGGTTAATATGTGATTGATCGATTCCCATTAGAATTTTTTGCCGCGGTGGCGCATATTAGGGTTTTGTAATTGACTGGTGCTAACACTAAAACGTTTCATCTGGTCATTCATCATTTTAATCTGATCAGTAAACATTCCTTTAACATCATTCTTTTTGGCTTCTTTAATGAAAACTTCAGCTTCACGTTTTTTCCCTTTGGCCATAGCTGCTCCTGCTAACGATAAATTAGCCATTGCACGGTCATGATCAAATGAAAGTCCGTATTGTAAAGCATCTTTCATGTATTTTTCAGATTGCCCTAAGTTATTATTGTCTTGTGCGGTAACAATTCCTTTCATGTAATGAAAGTAGCCCATCTGTTTTGGAATTAACTGCGTAGTTGGATTCGTTACTCGGTCTAACCAACGACCAGCTTTTACCATGTCTTCTTTGCGTAAAAACCAAAAGGCTAGTAAAATATTTTCATTTCGAAAATAAAATAGAACTGGAAATGCAGCTAAAAGCAACGAGACAATTCCCCATCCGTACTCGCGTTGCGTAAATAAAAAGACGGCTAAAGCAACAAGTAAGGCGGCGATTACTAATTTTAAATATTTGTTCATCGTTTATATATAAGATTTGATATGTTCTGCGATTTCAGTCATTTCCGCTGCCGATAACGCAAGTTTTGGATTGGTGAAGTTAATGTCCTGCATTGTGTTTAGAGGTACCAAATGTACATGGACATGGGGTACCTCTAAACCAACAACAGCAACACCTACTCGTAGGCAGGGAATAGCTTGTTCTATGGCTTTTGCTAGGGTATATGAAAAATCCATCAAGCCTAAATAGGTTGATCGGTCCAAATCGAATAATTTATCTTCTTCCTGCTTAGGAATTACCAATACATGCCCTTTCACCAAAGGAAATGCATCGAGTATCGCGATGTATTCTTCGTTTTCTGCGAGGATGTAAGATGGAATCTCTCTTTGAATTATTTTACTAAATATACTGGCCATAGTTGACTTATAATTTTAGTCCAAAGATATTTCTAAAATTTCAAATTTTAAAGTCATTCCATTAGGTAATTCAATTTCGGCAATATCACCAATCACTTTTCCTAACAAACCTTTTGATATTGGGGTATTTACAGAAATACGAAATTTAGCTAAATCGGCTTCAGTTTCCGGAACTAACGTATACGTAATTTCTTGGTTGTTCGCCATATTCTTCAATTTAACCGTCGATAAAATCGATACTTTCGAAGAATCTAGTTGCGATTCGTTGATTACACGTGAGGTCGCAATATTATCTTGAAGCTTGGCTATACGCATCTCCATTAATCCTTGTGCTTCTTTCGCTGCATCGTATTCAGCATTCTCCGATAAATCTCCTTTATCTCTTGCTTCAGCAATTTGTTGTGAAATTTTAGGGCGTTCTATGGTTTCTAATAGATGCAACTCTTCGCGCAATTTTTGCAAACCATCTTTCGTTACATATTGTATATTTGCCATAACTATTTTTTTTTAAAATTAAAGTTTTATTAAAGAATATACCTTTGATAGGATATATAAAAATAAAATAATCCTACACATCACCAATGTTATGTGCAGGACTATTTCACACAAAGGTAACAAAATTTTTAAACCAAAATGAAAATGAAAGAATTTATTAAAACCATTCTAAATAAGGTGTTTCTTGTCCCAATTATTTTATTGTTTTCTGCCTGTGCTTCCGATGATGGCGTGGTTAGTTGTGTCCCAACTTACACAGTTAGTACTACAATAAATACGGTCTATCCTTTATATATGGACTTAAATAATCCTGGTGGATGGGCTTACGTTGGTGGAGTAGGTGCGGGTACTCGTGGTCTAATTGTGGTGAATATCGGTAATGGAAGTTACAAAGCTTATGACCGTAATGCCCCTCATATTTGCCCCAATACCAATACAACCCTTGAAGTGGAAGACGGAATTAAAATGGTGTGTAAAGAAGATGATTCGGAATGGATTTTAATCACAGGGCAACCTATAAAAGTGGCTAACCGCGCTCCAAAGACCTACCGTGTTCACGTTTCAGGAACGTTATTAACCATTACCAATTAAAAACCTTCGGTATAGATCGAATCAGTTAATTTGTAAGGACTGTTAATTCTAAATTATATATAAATCAGAAAACATTCGTTTTGGGGTTGGTTACAACGCACAATATCTTTATTTTTGGGGAACTTTATAAAAACGAACAAACGAAACATTAAACAAACTATTTAAACAAACTTATTATGAGCATTATTTCACATATTCAAGCTAGACAAATTTTAGATTCTCGTGGAAACCCAACCGTAGAGGTCGATGTAATTACCGAAAATGGAATTGTGGGTAGAGCAGCGGTTCCTTCTGGAGCATCGACTGGAGAATATGAAGCAGTTGAATTAAGAGACGGCGGCGATTTATACCTTGGTAAAGGGGTTTTAAAAGCGGTCTATAATGTGAATGAAATTATAGCACCAGAATTAATCGGATATTCGGTATTGGAACAAAACTTAATCGACCGTCTAATGATCGATTTAGATGGTACTGAAAATAAAGCGAAACTGGGTGCCAATGCTATTTTAGGTGTTTCTTTAGCTGTTGCTAAGGCAGCTGCCGAAGAACTTGGTCTTCCTTTATTCCGTTACATTGGTGGTGTTAATGCCAATACATTACCGGTTCCAATGATGAACATTGTTAACGGTGGTTCTCACTCTGATGCGCCTATTGCCTTCCAAGAGTTTATGATTATGCCTGTTGTAGCCGAATCATTTTCGGACGCTTTACGCAAAGGAACAGAAGTGTTTCACGCATTAAAAGCCATTTTACACGAAAGAGGACTTTCTACAGCTGTTGGTGACGAAGGTGGTTTTGCTCCTACATTTAAAGGAACAGAAGACGCTTTGGATACCGTTATTGAAGCAATTGGTAAAGCAGGGTACAAAGCTGGTGAAGAAATCATGATCGCTTTAGATTGTGCTGCTTCCGAATTTTATGTCGACGGAAAGTACGATTATACCAAACATGAAGGCGCTTCGGGTGCAATTCGTACATCAGAAGAGCAAGCAGCTTATTTAGCCGAATTAGCCGCTAAATACCCAATTATCTCTATTGAGGATGGTATGGATGAAAACGATTGGAAAGGTTGGAAAGTCTTAACCGAAATGATTGGTGAAAAAGTTCAATTAGTTGGTGACGATTTATTGGTTACCAACGTGACTAAATTAAAACAGGCCATTGATACCGAAACAGCGAATTCTTTATTGGTTAAGTTCAATCAAATTGGTACCTTAACCGAAACGATAAACGCCGTTCAAATGGCACAAAATGCCCGTTATACCGCTGTTATGTCGCACCGTTCTGGTGAAACCGAAGACGCGACCATTGCCGATTTAGCGGTAGCCCTTAATACAGGCCAAATAAAAACAGGTTCTGCATCGCGTTCAGACCGTATGGCCAAGTACAACCAGTTATTAAGAATTGAAGAAATTTTAGGAGAAACAGCAATATACCCTGGGATTAATGCTTTCAAGATTAAAAGATAAGAAGAAATAACTGATATTAATCAGTCCTGAATTAATAAAATTATACTAAATTACGCGTTCAATAATTTAAACTAAAAAATGTCAGATAAGGTAATATTAAAGTACGATGGAAAAGAGTTGGAGCTTGCGGTTTCAACTGGGTCGATGGATGAAAAAGCCATTGATGTTTCTTCGTTGAGAGGTGCTACTGGGTTAATCACAATGGATCCAGGATATAAAAATACAGGTGCTTGTGAGTCTAAAATTACGTTTTTAGACGGTGAAGAAGGTAAGCTTTCGTACCGTGGATATCCCATTGAACAATTAGCCGAGAAATCTTCTTTTGTTGAGGTAATGTATCTTTTAATTAAAGGACATTTACCAACTCAACCCGAGTTGGATAAATTTGTTGCTGATATCAACGAACATAACTATGTTTCTGAAGATTTAATTAAAATCTTAGATGCTTTTCCAAGTTCAGCGCACCCAATGGGAGTTCTGGCTTCGTTAACTTCTGCTTTATCGGCATTCAATCCGAAATGTGTTAATGTAAACTCTGAAGAAGATCTTTACCGTGCTGCGGTAACGTTATTAGGGAAATTCCCTGTTTTAGCTTCTTGGTGTCAACGCAAGACAAAAGGATTACCTGTTAATTATTCAAACGATCAATTAGGATACGTAGAGAATTTTTACCAATTACTTTTCAAAAAACCAGGACAAGAACTAGCTATGAACCCTGTAGTGGTTGATGCCTTAGATAAATTGTTCATCTTACACGCCGATCACGAACAAAACTGTTCTACGTCAACTGTACGTTTAGTTGGTTCTTCACATGCAGGCCTTTTCGCTTCGATTTCTTCTGGAATCTCTGCGCTTTGGGGACCTTTACATGGAGGTGCTAACCAAGCCGTTATTGAAATGTTAGAAGCCATTAAAAACGATGGTGGTGATGTTCAAAAATGGATTGATAAAGCAAAAGATAAAAACGATCCTTTCCGTTTAATGGGATTCGGACACCGTGTGTACAAAAATTTCGATCCGCGTGCACGCATCATTAAAGTTGCTTGTGATAACATCTTAGAGCAATTAGGAATCGATGATCCCATCTTAGAAATCGCTAAAGGTTTAGAAAAAGCGGCTTTAGAAGACGAATACTTCGTAGAAAGAAAATTATACCCGAATGTTGATTTCTATTCAGGTATTATCTACAAAGCATTAGACATTCCTACAGAAATGTTTACTGTTATGTTTGCTGTGGGTCGTCTACCAGGATGGATCGCTCAGTGGAAAGAAATGCGCGAAACTAATCAACCTATCGGTCGCCCTCGTCAGTTATATACAGGAGAACCAGACAGAGATTATGTTCCTGTTGAAAACAGATAAACAACTCATACATTATAAATCAAAATCCGAAAGTTTTACTTTCGGATTTTTTTTATGCAAAATTAAAAATAACCGTGGGTGTTTGTGGGCGCCACCCTACGGGTCAGGCTATCCGCTGTATCTTTGCCACAACAATTTCCCAAAGCCACTGCCTTTTCTACAGCGTGGCAAAGGATGCCGCTCCTATCCTTGGCGCAAAATCCTAGAAATTTTTCAAACAAAGGCTATATGGAATGAATAGAGTAGATGGAGTGGGGTTTCTGAAAGAAGTCGACTTGTTTCAAACGGACGAATTAATGAATGAACCCTTTTTTAAATTCGTAAGCGCTCAATCAATCGACAGCCTTAGGTTCTTAACCCCATTGATACATAAAATTGGCATCGGCGATGGACGGCGTATAGATTCGAATAATCGACTAATTCGATTTGTTTCTTAAAAAATTTAACACTTAAAGTGTTGATTTTCGGTGCTTTGTTGCAATTTAATTTTTTAGTTTAGTAATAGAATTCATAAAAGACGGCTTATCTAAAGTCAACTTGGACTAACAATGACTTGAGTCAACTTGAACTAACAATAACTAGAGTTTTTATATTAATTTAAAAAATGTGACAAATGAAAACACTATTTTTAGTAGCAGTTTTAATGTTTTTTGGAAGTTTTGTATTTGCTAATGACGAAAAATTTCCTAATGATGAGATAATGGTAGACAAGCCTTTGCCATGTGAAAACTATGTTCCTGTTTACACAGATTGTGGAAATGATTTTTGGTTGTGTACAGATGATATTAGTTTTGATGATTTGATAGATCAAGCAAATTATTTTGCAGGAATTAAATGTCCCTAATTTACTGATAATGACACGCCAATACATTTAGTTTTGGTGTGTCTTATTAAAAAAACATATGTTTTATCATTCAAAAAATATTCATATGAAATTTCCATATATATTCTTATTCGGTATTCTTCTTCAGGGACAACCCCAGATAGGTAAAGAAATGAACTTTTCAGCCGTACATCATGTTCAAAAACCCTTGGGATTTTCGGATGTTAATATATACTATCATTATCAGTTCATAAAAGATTCGACTGCAATAGATCAAAAAACAACAACACTACTGTTACAACATCATTCTGAATTATCTAAATTGATGGATGTACATTCCATCGCCCTGGATTCACTTTTTTATTTACTAAGTAAAAAAAATACGGTGAATACAACCGATGTAAACCAAACACTTGCTGTTCGCTCAAAAATAAAATATAACTCCATTGTTTTAAAAGATTTAACTCAAAAAAAGAGCACCACCTATACCAAGTTATTAACCTGGAATTATCAGTACACAGAAGAAATCCCATTTTTTGTTTGGCTATTGCATCCCGAGCAAAAACAACTCTTGAACTATCGGGTTGAAAAAGCTTCAACCTTCTATAAAGGAAGAAAGTGGACTGCTTGGTATAGCAATGAAATACCGATAAATAATGGGCCTTATCTTTTTCAAGGCCTTCCAGGTCTTATTTTAGAACTCTATGATGATAGGGGGCACTTCCATTTTATAACCAAAGCGATTGATTTTTCCCCTCAACAAATGTACTTAAAAGAACAAAAACGATTAATACACCTTAAAAAATCAGATTTTTTAAGTACTGAGAGAACCTTCCATGAAAGCCCACATTATTTTCATGAATCAACCAAAGTATACAGCAGCCCTGGTGTCGAAATAAATCTACCACCTCAATCTAGTCCTTATAACCCAATTGAATTACCCTAAGTCCAATTGTATGAAAATCGCTTTATTTCTTCTTCTTCTTACCACTATCCTCTATGGACAACATATCGAAGGAAACCCCAATGCACGTATTCGAACAAGTTCGTATAGCGCTACAACGATCGATCAAAGTCATCAACAAATTTATTATGATTATTGGTTTGTAAAAAATCCCCGTAGTGGTCTAAAAAGTCACCACCAAGCACTATTGCAAATCGGAGAATCCCATACCAAGTTTTTCGATTACTTTAGCCTTGTTCGCGATTCATTGGTCGAAAAATACAGTCATTTCACCCATGTTAAATTAGCTGAATATAATTTAATTCTTGGGGCGAGTTCAAAAATAGGATTGCGTTTTACTGTTTTAAACCATGTGAACGAAAATACATTCCATATTTACAACAGAATCTATTCTCAATCTTATATGTATCCCATAACGGTGCCCGAATTTAAATGGTCATTAACTCGAGATGAGCAAAAACAATTGCTGAATTATCCAGTTAAAAAAGCAGTCTGCCATTACAGAGGAAGAACATGGATTGCCTGGTATACCGAAGAAATTCCCATCAATAGCGGTCCCTATGTTTTTAAGAATTTACCAGGTTTAATTCTCGAACTTTACGATGATCAAATGCATTATCATTTTTTAGCCACGGCCATCGAACTTCAATCAATGCCGATTTATCGAAGAAATGATAAAAATATAGTCCCAACAACCGAAAGTCTCTATTTAAAGGCAGAGCGCAATTTTCATGAAGACCCATCATCTCTTATTCAAACCAAAACCTACAGCAGCCCAGGGATAGAAATTAAGTTTCCGCCACAGTCGTTGCCTTATAATCCTATTGAAATGGATTAAGGGTAATGAACCAATTTGACCATTTTAGATATCCTTTCATCGATTGAGTTATTCGCAATCTAACATCTCCTATCTAGCATTCAATTCATGAGGATTATTTAGTAGTAACTAAGTTGAAATAAAGGGAATAAATTCTGAATATGTTGACTGTTTTCATAAAACGGAGCTGTATCATGGTATAGTTGATTTGTAAAAATAGGAGCTTTAATCTTTATGCCTTTAAAATAGGCATTAATTGTATGATTGCCAATTTTATTCGGTTGCCCTAGCCAAGAGAAGCCGATAAAGATTCGATTATTTACGTTGATCTTTTTGTTTAATCGAATCTCGCCTTTTTTATAAAACACATACTGACTGTGGATTAATTGATAAGGAAGACCTTTATTCTCATTGTAAAAATTGATTTTCATTACCCCGTTGAGATTCTTTTTTTTATGAAATAGTTCTACATCGGTAATGGTCTTTCCGTGTAAGTCGGCGCTTATTATTTCTGTGATAAATAAGCGAGTTGATACTAATGCGTAGGTGTATATTTTTTGGTCTAATTGTTCGGGTCTAAATATTTTTTTCTGTGGTGAAAATGAGTTGGATAATAGGGTTACCTCTTTTAATTCAATGATCGGTTCTGTCAGAAAATAATTTCTTTCAAAAGGCGGATAGAGGTTGAGTACATCAGCATATTGGTCATTGAAAATACGCAATGAACTAATTTTTTCGGGTTGTTTAAATTGAAATAGACCATTTTCGTCGGCTAAATGATAGATAGAATCATTCGCAATTGCTTGGACAAAGGGGATCCCTCGCTTGGTGTTTTTATCTATAATCGTCATTTGTTGCTGACCAATTCCTTTTAACGAGATAATTCCTACTAGAAGTAAAATATAGAATTTCATGTTGAATGGTTTTGAATACCTTAAAAATAAATTTTTTAGGGTAAATAGCCATTTATTGTTAGAAGGAATTACCCATCTTCCACAAACCGAAACAAACTTTAAACCGTTTTTATACCTTTAATACGACAGTAGATTGATTTGAGTTATTCGCACGGATAGAAACACTTCTTTCGGATTACCCATCTTCCATAAACTGAATCTTATCTCATTGATCCAACAAAAAAAGCCTTAGAATGTTCTAAGGCTTTTAATAAAAGTATATTGAATTTTGTTTTAATTCGAGTAATTAGGTGCTTCTTTGGTAATCACCACATCATGAGGGTGAGATTCGCTAAGACCAGCGTTGGTAATTTGAACCAACTTTCCGTCGTTGATTAAATCGTCAATTGAAGCGGTACCACAGTATCCCATTCCGGCGCGTAAACCACCACATAATTGGTAAATGACGTCGGCAATTGATCCTTTAAATGGAACACGACCTTCGATTCCTTCTGGAACTAATTTCTTAGCATCTGATTGGAAGTAACGATCTTTCGAACCTCTTTTCATAGCGGCTAAAGAACCCATTCCTTGGTAGGTTTTAAACTTACGGCCTTGGAAAATAATTTCTTCACCTGGCGCTTCTTCTGTACCAGCGAATAAACTCCCTAGCATAACCACATTGGCGCCCGAAGCTATGGCTTTTACAATATCGCCCGATAACTTAATTCCACCATCACCAATAACCGATACATTGCGGGTTTTAGCGTATTCGTATACATCGTAAATGGCAGAAAGTTGAGGAACACCTACACCAGCAACAACACGTGTTGTACAAATTGATCCTGGGCCTACACCAACTTTTAAGGCATTTGCACCCGCGTCAATTAAAGCTTTTGCCGCTGAGGCTGTTACAATGTTTCCACCAACAATATCTAATAATGGAAAGGCATTACGCACTTCTTTTACTTTATTAATTACGCCAATAGAATGTCCGTGAGCGGAATCCAATGCAATAATGTCTACCCCTTGGTTAACTAAAGCCTGAACGCGTTCTAGGGTATCAGCACCTACACCAACACCAGCACCAACACGTAAACGTCCTTGGCTGTCTTTAGATGCATTTGGGTATTCTGATAAGTTATCGATGTCTTTAATGGTAATTAAGCCAATTAATTTATTGTGATCATCAACAATCGGTAATTTCTCGATGCGGTGATTTAATAAAATTTCTTTGGCTTTTTGTAAGTCGGTATTGATATCAGAAGTCACAATATTTTCTTTGGTCATGACATCTTCAATACGTACGTCTAAGTTTTCACGGTATTTAATATCGCGGTTGGTAATAATTCCAACCAACGTACGATCAGCTTCAATAATTGGTAGACCAGAGATGCTGTAACGACTCATTAATTCTTCGGCATCCAATAAAGTGTGATCTTTCGATAAGGTAATTGGATCAGAGATCATTCCGCTTTCAGAACGTTTTACACGCTCTATTTGCTCCGCTTGCTCGGCAATGGTCATGTTTTTGTGGATAAAAGATAATCCTCCTTCACGGGCTAGCGCAATAGCTAATTCCGCTTCAGATACAGTATCCATAGCTGCAGAAACGATGGGAATGTTTAAAATGATGTTGTTTGTTAATCGGGTTTTTAGAGACACTTGGTTCGGTAATATCTCAGAGAAGGCGGGTACCAATAACACATCGTCAAAGGTATAGCCTGTTTGTAGAATTTTGTCTGATAGAGGCATTGCTTTTTGCATTACAAATTTAGACTATAGAAACTTAGTATCAAAATAAAATGGATTTCAATTTTTTAAAAATTATCTATTCGATTTCAGCGATGCGGTATTCGATGAACTTGATGATGAAAAACAAGCCGCTTTTTCTATAAAATTTCTTGAAATAATCTGCCTTTTATTTGCAAAGAATAATCCCGTTTTTTTAGCTTAAACCTTAAACCTTAAACCTTAAACCTTAAACCTTAAACCTTAAACCTTAAACCTTAAACGCCTCGTATGTAAAAAACTCTTCTCAAAAGAGTTTTTTACATACGAGGCTTCGCGGCAGGGATTTCTATGGTTTCACCAAATTAAAAATGTTTTTTTTTTACGTTTAATGCTAGTTTGATCTTTTTCTCTTTTATTAACAATGAATAGCCATTTCATTTTGCATTAATTTCGTGCTATATTTATAATCTTTGTCATAAAACCGATTATCTCTAATACATGCAAATACTCTCAATATTAACTTGTTACGAATAGCATTAATGACCGACATTTTATTTTTTCCTTCTTCCGTTTTTCGTAAATAATATTCACGTAAATTCCCTTCACTCCGTATACAAGACATGGCTGCCATATGCAAAAGTGTTTTCATCTGGTGGTTAGCCATTTTAGAAACTTTTGCCTTACTACTTACACTGCTCCCTGACGTATAGCTAAAAGGAACTACTCCTGCGTAACATGCAAATTTTTTAGCTTCCAAAAAAGCTGAAAACTCGTTCGTCATCATAATCATATTAGCTGCAGTTACGGGTCCCATTCCGACAACAGAGTTAATAATTTTATATTGATTGAACATTTTTTCGTCCGACTTTATCAATCGGTCTATTTCCCGCTCAATACGTTTCAGATCAGTCTCCAGTCCATTCAATGTGTTTTCACACAGTGATTTAAGTAGAGCAAGATCTTCCTCGTTTTTATATTCTTTTTCACCTAAAGCTCCTGATAATTGTTTCTTTAAACTAACCAATTGCTTACGTCTATTAATCAGTTCCTTTAACGTCTTAACTAGTGCTCGTGGTTCTTGATAAGCTTTATAATCATCCTTATTTTTATAGGCAAATTGAGCTATTCGTTGAGCATCTACTTTATCGTTTTTACCCCGTTTTAAACCTTGTGATTTTTTGATATGGTTTCCGTTTTCAAGCCATAAATTAAGGTTCAATAACTGAGCACTATTGATTAAAAATTGAGTATAAACTCCTGTAAATTCAGCACAGACAATGCTCTGACTTAAATCTACACCTCTCTTATTTAGGGACTTAAAAAAGGTCTTAAGACTGGTCGGAGTATTATTGATTTGCTCATGAAATAAAAACGAATTCTGTTTATAAATAGCAATATCTAACGTTTTTTTAGAGATATCAATACCAATGTAATGCGTTACTTTTTCTATATTTGTCATATCTTTTATGATTAAGATTACATTTTAAACACTTTCAATTCTCTGATAATAGGTCTTTCCTAAATTTCTATTTGAAGCTTGTTTAAAAAACTAGTAAAGGATTAAATCCCTGCATAAGTCTTAAAACTTGGATAGAAGCTAAAAGCGCCTTTACTAGTTGTAATCTTGATTAAACAATACTCTAATTTATTAATCTTTTTTATTTATACAAACCTAAGAGATAGCAGCGGTATCCTTTGCTGCCCAACCGAATATTGGATTTTTTTACAGGAATTTTAGGCAGCAAAGATTTAGCGAATAGCCCGGTGCGTAGCAGCCGCCCAATTATTTTTTTTAAGACCTAATTAGGTTGGTATGGGGAGGTGGATAGGAAGACACCGATTTCTTTTTTTTTGAAAGGTGAAGCAAAATGAACCGATTTGATGAAATATTTACGAACAGTCGAATGGAACTGCTGATTTTAAACAATTTTATCTTATTTTCGCAGTATAACATGTTATAAATAAAATGGAAATTAATTTCAAAAAATGGAACAACATCTTAGGGTGGGCTATGTTTGCCATTGGTGCAGTTGTGTACCTAGCAACCATGGAACGCTATCTAAGTTTGTGGGATTGTGGTGAATATATAGTGTCTTCGGCCAAGTTGGGTGTGACGCATGCGCCTGGAGCAGCTGTTTTTCAGTTGTTTGGTGCGGTGTGGTCTGGTTTAGCTTTTGGCGATGGCGGTAAATATGCCATTTTAATCAATTCTACTTCGGCGCTTTTTAGTGCTTTAACCGTGATGTTACTCTTCTGGACCATTACGTATTATGCACGTAAAATGTTTAGTGCATCTCAGGAGCCTAGCTCTGTTGATGCGGTAGCTCTAACAACCACCGAGAAAATAATTGCGCTTGGGAGTGGATTAATTGGTTCGGCTGTGTTTATGTTTAGCGATACTTTTTGGTTTTCGGCTGTGGAAGGTGAGGTGTATGCCATGGCTTCTTTATTTACAGCGTTAATTTTATGGTTAATTACACGCTGGGATCCGGTGGCTGATACCGCGAGAGGGAATAAATGGTTAGTGATTATTTCGTTAATTATTGGTCTTTCTGTAGGGGTTCACTTAATGGCTATTTTAGCTGTGCCAGCGGTTTGTTATGTCTATTACGCTCGTAAATATAAGTTTACAGTAAAAGGGTTTGTCATCGCCAACCTAATCACATTAGGTGTTTTGGCGTTTACGTTTAAAATTATTTTCCCCGTTACCATGTCATTTTTCGGTAAAACCGAAATTTTTGTGGTGAATAACTTGGGGATGCCGTTTCATTCGGGGTCAATTATCGCTGCCTTTTTGTTAATTATTGTTATTTATTTAATTATAAAAGCGAGTCATAAATACGGATCGGCCTTGGCCAATACCATTTCGTGGTGTGTGGTGTTTATGTTGATTGGTTTTTCGTCTTGGTTGGTAATTCCTATTCGCGCCAATGCGAATCCTCATATGAATTTAAATGATCCTGATACTGCTTTAGGGGTATTAGATTATTTTAATCGTGAGCAATACGGTACATGGCCTGTAATGTATGGTCCTGTTTATACCGCTGCTATTGCCAACGATGGTATTGAACGTGATGCCAATGGCAATTACGATAAAACCGTGCGTGGTGTAGAATACGCAAAAGATAATCGTTTAGGGAAATACGTGAAGGTAGCCGATCGGATAGATTACGTCTATAACGATAAGTACATGAAGTTTTTTCCGAAAATGTTCGATTCTGGTCGCCCAGAAGTGATGGAAAATTATGCGGCCGTTTATGGCTTTCCTGAGTTTTCATTGAATGCGAAATTTTACAACGACGATCAAGCGAAAGAGGTGTATGCCGAACTAATGGCAAAGCGTCAAGCCCGACAATTAAAGGTGGCTGATCTTAAAAAATTCAGTGAATTCTTAGATATTGAACCGCCTACATTTGGTCAACAGGTGAACTACTTCTTAGATTACCAGATTAACTATATGTTTGTTCGTTATTTTATGTGGAACTTCTCGGGTCGTCAAAACGATTTGGAAGGGAACTTTGAAGTGACGAAAGGGAACTGGATATCGGGAATTCCTTTTATCGATAACCCGCGTTTAGGAGATCAATCGAAATTGCCTTCAGAATACATCAACGACGGAACAAACGTCTATTATATGTTGCCTTTAATTTTAGGTTTAATTGGATTATTTATCCAATTAAATAGAAATTTTGTGAATTGGTGGTCGTTGCTTTCACTCTTCTTTTTAACAAGTATTGGTATTATTATTTATACGTCGGTAAAACCTTTTGAGCCTCGTGAACGCGATTATGCGTTGGTGAGTTCGTTCTATGCCTTCTCTATTTGGGTAGGACTAGGCGTGCAAGGTATTTATTTGTTGTGGAAGAAACTGCAAAAAGAACGTGAGGTTAAACCGGCTTTAGCGATTGGTTTAGTGGCTATTTTAGCTGGTATTCCTGCATTGATGGGCTTCCAGAACTGGGATGATCACGATCGTTCGGAGCGTTCGGTGGCTTATTCACTAGCCTATAATTACCTGAATCCATTGGATCAGAATTCGGTTCTTTTTGTGTATGGTGATAACGATACTTACCCATTATGGGGACTACAAGAAACTGAAAATTTCCGTGATGATGTGAAGATTGCGAATTTAACCTTGGCCCAATCGCCTTGGAATATAGAGCAGTTATTGCGTAAAACATATGATGCTCCTGGTTTACCGTCGAACTTAAAACCGTCGGATTATAAAAGCGGAAGCAATGACAATATTTTTATGGTGGGTGGATCGATTAAGAATATTTTTGATCAATTGAATTCATTCATTAAACCAGAGTCTGGGCAAACATTAGCGACATTAAGTCAGTTACCTTCTGATCAGGTTTCAGCTTATTTGGTGGATGCTGAAATTGATCCTTCGCAAGTCTTGAAAGTGTACCAAAGTTTAGCGCCTCTACAGAAATATGTTGAAAAAGATAGCATGACAGCGAAAGAAGCGGTTGCGTTTATCTTGGACAATAAATCGCCCGAGAAATTGGCTTTAGCAGATTATTTTGGCTATGAAGTGGGTGCAGTGAACTTTTTACCGGTTTCTAAAATTACCATTCCTGTGAATAAAGCCAATGCGTTGAAATATGGAATTGTAGATAAGCGTTTTGCCGATCAGATTGTTGATCATTTAACCATTGATATTAAACCGACCACTTTATATAAAGCCGATTTAATGATGTTGTCTATGATGGCCAATTACCAATGGGATCGTTCAATTTACTTTAGTGGCGGCGGAATCTCTGAGCCAGGAAATACCTTTTATATGAACGATTACTTAATGGCGGCTGGTTTAAGCTATAAATTAGTGCCTATTTACAATCAGTTTGGTAAAGGGGGTGTGATTGGTGCATCTGATACCAAAGAATTGTTGCGTACGTTTAACTCGTTTAAATGGTCGGGTTATAATAACCCCGATGCATCTTTTAGTATTACCGAACGTAACTATACGTCTTCTTATAGAAATACAGCAGTTCGTTTAGCCGATGATTTATTGATTGAAGGCCGTACCAAAGAAGCGGTCGCTGTGTTGGATAAAGTGATGTTGGAAATTCCTGCGTGGAGCCAATATGATATCGGTTACGGGGTTAGTCGTATTGCTGGTTTATACTTAAAAGCAGGTGAAGATAAAAAGGCATCGGATCTTTTTGCCTATGTGCGTAAGAACACCAACGACAAGATTAACTTCTTTGAAAGCCTTCCTGTTCATCTTCGCAATACCGTTAGCAGTGACTTAGCGATGGCGAGAAACGATTTAATGATGGCGTTATACAATGAGGTCTCTGCTTTAAGCGAACGCGGTGATAAAGAAAAAGCCATTCAGCTTTTCGAACAAGACTTTGGTCCTTATAAAGAGAAGTTCCAACAATTGTATAAAGATCTATTGGCCGATGGGAAAATAGATGATAATGATGAAGTGAAAATTATGAATCAATTTAATTTCTTAAATGAGTTAATTGGTGTCGCGGCAGAAATTGATACGATCTATGCCAAAAAGCAACAAGCAATTCTCTATAAGATGGTTGAGCAATAATTCGCTCCAATATAAATTAACAAAGGCGACCCATAACGGGTCGCCTTTGTTTTTTTTAACCTTTTTTAAAAATGATTTAGATCAGAATTCTGTGAATGTTTAACATAATTGTCAAACTTTGGCACGTTAGTTGAAATTACCTGTTTAGAAAATTATTAAAAAGTAAAACAACAATTAAATTTATAAAAGATGAAAAAAGTAGTATTAACAGCATTATTTGCAGTAGCAGGATTAGTAGGAGTTTCAGCTCAAACGACAGGAGTTGAAGCAGGAGTGCACGTAGGTATTCCAGTAGGAGATACATCAGATGTATCGTCTTTTAACATCGGTTTAGACCTTGCTTATTTACACCCTGTAGCGAACAACTTTAAATTAGGTATTGCAACAGGATACGATCACTTTATTGGAAAAGACCTTAAAGTTGGTGGAAACAAAGTAGGTAAAGTAGATGATTTCGGATTTATTCCATTGGCTGCTTCTGCTAAATTAGGTTTAGGAGATAACTTCTTTGTAGGAGCTGATTTAGGATATGCTTTTGCAACGAATGACGATTGGAAAGGAGGTTTTTATTACCAACCTAAAGTAGGTTACTCTGCATCAACTTTTGATATCTATGCAGCTTATAAAGGTATTAACTCTAAGCTAGATGCAAAATTTACAGATATTGACGCAGCAGCTGATGCGGTAGCGATCGGTTTCGCTTATAAATTCTAAGGCATAGTGTCACATTATATAGAAGACCTCGCATAGCGAGGTCTTTTTTTGATAAATAATGGCAGTTCGCTTATTTCGTGATTATTATTTCGTGTTGATTATCAGCGAATTGCTTGTTAGTTGCTTGTAGTTGTGTGTTTTGGCATTGTTGTTGTAATATACCAGAAAACAAAATTAAATTCTTAAAAAATGAAAAAGTTATTTTTTGTAGCTGCTGCGGTGGTTGGTTTAGTAAATGTGAACGCTCAAGAAAAAACGTTGGATCCTCAATTCGGGGTTAAGACAAGTTTAAACCTTTCTTCTTTCAATGGGAAAGACGTACACGACACAGAATATAGAGTAGGTCTTCAAGCTGGTTTATATGCTCATTTTCCATTAAACGAACGTGTGGCTATTCAACCAGAGGTTAATTACTCTCGTATTGGTGGTAAATTAAAAACAGAAGAAGTTGTTAACAACTTAGGGAAAGTAAGAACATCGGATAGAACAACATTAGATTATATTACGGTTCCTGTAATGTTTAAATATTACCCAGGTGCATCTCGTTTCAACATTGAAGCTGGTCCACAAATTGGATTTAACATTTACGCAAGTAATGAAAGTAAAGAAAAAATATCTAACGGAACAGTTGTTAAAGAAACAATTGTAAAAACAGATATGAAAAGTGAAGTTGAAAACATCGATTTTGGAGTTAATTTTGGTGTAGGTTATAACGTTACCGATAACATTAATGTTGGTGTACGTTACTACATGGGACTTACTAAAGTAGGTGACAGAAACTCTGAAGGTTCTTCTTTAGATATTAAAAACAACTCATTTGTTTTAGGTGTAGGATATTCTTTCTAATCCCTAACGCATTTTTATAACATCAAAGAGCTTCCTAGGAAGCTCTTTTTTTATGGGTGATAATTGATTTTATAGATGTTCTTATAAAAAGGGTATTGATGAGAATTAGAAGAAGTACTAATCCAATTCCATAGCAGCTCATTCTAATCCATTGCGATTGTTCTACGAATATAAACCGTTGGAGTTTTTCTTGAAGAAAGCTATCGCTTATAAACAGTAAAGGAATAGCCGCAAGATAGCTAAGGACTAAAAACAGACAAGCGTATTTTATATAGGGCCTACTTAGTTGAGTTAATGTATACCCCATTAAAAAAAGGTCTTTTGTTTTTTTCTTATTCTTCTCAATCATCAATTGAAAATTAATTAAGATTAACCAAAGAGCAGCGCCTACAATTAACAATCCAATCAGCAAAACGCCACTAAAGGCTAACTGTAAATAATACGTCAATTCATTATTCTTTAACTCGTCTTTATTTACATCGTAATTCTTATCCTCAAAATAATGAAGCATATCGGCATCAGGATCCATTCGTGTATTTAGTAAAACCCGCGATGGTTCAACGGTCGTCTTTGCAGCCAACTCTTCATTAGCCCAATCTAAAAATGCAGGTGGCACTAGAATGGTATTAATTTTAGTGGTAAAATCGACGATTTTGGCAGGATAAACCTGTTGATTTTCGCCTTTGCCCAACACCAATTGAAAAGGAATCTTGGTGAATAAATTTTCCGATAATTGGGGTAAGCCCTGGGTGCTTGCAAAACCAAAATTGTAGAGGTTGAGGTAACTCTTGGGTAATATAATCGGAATGTACTGGGTGTCTGTAGTCCATTGCCAAGCGGAATTTTCAACCTCAATAAAATTTTCGGGAACCGATTCCAAAAATAAGTCGGTGGTAAAACCACGCATTCCACCGATATTTCCCAATTGTAATTTTACAGGAAACTGACTGCTTTTAAAGACACCGAGTTCTTCGACAAAAGCCTGCTTACTTAGCTCGTCTATTTCCGATTGATCAAAAGTCGATTTTTCACCCGTAATGGATTGTAAACTACTAATCTTTTTATTCAATACCACAAAGTTGGTTTTCCATAAGCCGCTCTCTTTTCCAAAGTCCTTCGCATAATCCATATAAATGGTCGAGGCGAGTAGTAGAATAAAAAAACCAACGATTGCAAACAAACAAAAGCTGGTAATTCGAAGAAAACTCAAGTTTTTCCGAACCAATTTATCGATGAGTGATCTAGAGTTTAATAACATGATTTAGGCGAGTATCGGTTAATGGATGGAGTGAAGTTAGTAGAATGCCAGCCTTATTCTTCTTGGCCTCGGTAATAATCATATCGAGGAGCAGGCCCTGGTTATTTTGGTCTAAATGACTAAAAGGTTCGTCGAGAAGGATGTACTCAAAAGGCTGACAAAGTGCTCTAATAACGGCTACGCGTTGGCGTTGACCATAGGATAGGTTAACCGCCTTTTGATGCAGATGCTTGCTTAGCCCCAGTTGATCGATCCAAGCAATAATGGTGGCTTCCGATTGATGGTTCGTTAGCGAATTCTTTAACGCAATATTCTCGAAAAGCGTAAGCTCTTCAAACAAATGCAATCCTTGGAGAACATATGCCAATTTCTCTCTTCTCAACTTCACCCATTGGGCAACAGAAAAATCGGCAATAGAACAATTGTCAAAGGTTACTTCGCCAGAATAATCATTCCGATCACCGTAGAGAATATCTAAGAAGGTCGACTTCCCAACGCCCGAAAAGGCATTTATTTGGTAGTAGGCACCTGCTTCAAACGAATAGGTATTCGCCCATATTTCCGATTCAGAAAATCCAAAATCCTTTAATGGGTCTGGTAATAATTGATCTACATTAATCTTCATTCAAAGGTATTTCTAGGGGTTGAGGTACGGTAAGTAATTCGTAAACTTTATCCGTCATTTCAAGAATGGTTTCCAAACTATTTTGTTTATTTTCTTTAAAAAAGAGTTTACCATTTTTCGTGTATTGATCGGCTACACGGTATTCTGCATACTTAAAATTCTTTAATAATTCTTGCATTTGTAGGGTTTCACCCAATGGAATTTGTTTATAAAAAAATTGTTGTATTTCGGGACTGTACGTCGATATATCTAAATTAACATACGAAAAAAGCGGGTTATTGGCGTTGAAGGCGTAATTCGATTTTAAAAAGTTTTTCTCAACGATTTCCTTTTTCTGAAAACGCGTCATCGCCAATTGATTGTTGGTGATGTATAAAATATTATTCTCATAGGCTAGCCAAAGCGATAATTTAGGCGAAACGCCTAACGCATAGCCCGACCCGCTCGCCTGAAGTTGATCCCCATACGTCGCTAACAAACTTTTATAAAAAGCATCATTTTTCATTCTCCCTGCCAAAGCAAATTGAGGTACAGCCACTTTCTTCAAAAGACTTTCTTTTTTACCGAAAAAATCAGATTGATTAAAAACATCCACTGTTTCAAAATCAAAAACACTCACCAAGGCTTCACCTTCAAAACTCTGCGCCAATAGATTTGCATCAATGGAATAGTCTTTTAGTAAGCGCTCTACAAACGGTTGGTCTTCCCATACATAGCGGGCATTCTCCGGATAAATAGCCAAGGCTATATGGGCATAAGATTGTTCAGGGAAATAAGCGAAAATTTCCGAGTTAATTCGGTTTTTCCAAAATCCTTTCGCCTTCAATTGTTTTTTGGTTACCGCATCCGGGTGAAATTTCTGAATATAGGTAATCCCGTCGGTGGTAAAAGTGATATAGTTCGACCACGAACTTTTTGTTAGATCAATCGCACTAGAATCGGGGCGTTTATTCTTGAAAAAATCCTGAATAAACTGACCTGTATACCAAAAATTAACATCTTGAGACTTGGTCGTAAAATCCCTAAAACTATCCGTGTTCGATAAAGGTGTTGAAAAGCGTGTAATATGATTAAAGTACTGTGTATACGTTTCTTTTGAGGCGCCATAATCCCCAGCCAAATAAATAAAATGGTGCTTATTCCACGCCATAAAAGGTTTATTGTTGTTTTTTATAAACGTGTATCCGTCTTTCTTTTCAAACTCAATCGTCTTCTTTAAAGTCTCTTGGTAGATCAGTTTTAAGTTTTCCTCAAATTGTTTCTTGCTCTTCATGTTGATTATCAGGGCAAACATATTTTTATGGTCCATTTGCTGGCCAAAAACATAAATCGGACTAATGATGTCTATTCCAGCATTATAAGGCGAAGATTGCATGTTGGTCCATAAACCTTTCAATGCTGGCGAAGTCGACAAATAATTTTTCTCCAATACCTCAAAAAAAGCATATTGATCCAGTTCGCTAAAATTCCCTTTACTCGCTAATGATTTCGGATTAAGTGAAAGTACAAAGGTGGTATCAGCAGGAATATAATCAACATAATCTTTGTTGTCGGAGCAACTAAAAAATAAGGTAAAAATAAAGAGGAGGCTCGCTATAGTGGGTTTGTAATTCATAAAAGCAGGTGTTTAGCAACGAATTTACGAAATCCTTTAAAACCGCATCGTTAATTCCTTTCAAATTAAAACTTTTTTATCTGGGCGCCACCCTACGGGTCAGGCTATCCGCTAAATCTTTGCTGCATCAAATGCCTACAAAAATCAGCATAGGGGTGTGCAGCAAAGGATATCGCTCCTATCCTTGGCGCAAAGCCTTTCCAGCTATAGGTTCGACTTAGAACCTATAGCTGGAAAGGCCTTTGGTGCTTCACAAGTGTTAATGAGTGTTCCCTCAGGCTGTTTGCTCATGTTTCACCGATTGTTCTATTTTGCTTAGAACATGATAGAAAATTGTTCATTCAGGGAGATACAAAGCGTAATTTTTCTTATATTCGCACTCCTTGATATAGAATGAAATAAAGAAAAATTGATGGCAAATAAATTTAAAGAATACAAAAACTTGGACTTGGTTCAAGTTGCGTCAAACACGTTAGAGGAGTGGAAACAACAAAATGTGTTTGAAAAAAGTATTACTTCTCGTGAAGGAAATGCTTCGTATGTTTTCTATGAAGGTCCTCCTTCTGCGAACGGAAAACCAGGAATACACCATGTATTAGCGCGTTCTATTAAAGATATTTTTTGCCGTTACCAAACCCTGAAAGGAAAACAAGTTTTCCGTAAAGCAGGATGGGATACCCATGGATTGCCGGTTGAATTAGGAACTGAAAAAGAATTGGGGATTACCAAGGATGATATCGGTACAAAAATTTCGATTACGGAATATAACGAGGCTTGTAAACGCACTGTGATGCGTTACACCGATTTATGGAATGACTTAACCGAAAAAATGGGGTATTGGGTCGATATGGATGATCCATACATTACCTATAAACCAAAATATATGGAATCGGTTTGGTGGCTTTTAAAACAAATCTATAACAAAGATTTAATGTACAAAGGTTACACCATTCAGCCTTATTCACCTAAAGCTGGTACGGGTCTGTCTTCTCACGAAATCAATCAACCCGGTGCGTATCAGGACGTAACCGATACCACGATTGTGGCTCAATTCAAAGCGATTAAAGATTCTTCCGATTTACTGAAAGAAATCGCCGGTGATGTCTTTTTCTTAGCTTGGACAACCACACCATGGACGCTGCCTTCTAATACGGCTTTAACCGTAGGACCAGCCATAGATTACGTATTGGTAGAAACCTATAACCAATATACGTTCGAACCCATCAAGGTAATCTTAGGAAAGCCATTGGTCGCTAAGCAATTTGGTAAACCCTATGTTAGCGTAGAAAACTCGGAAGACTTAACCAATTATACACCAGGTGCGAAAGAAATTCCTTTCCAAATCTTGGCCGAATACAAAGGATCTGAATTGGTCGGAACTCGTTACGAACAATTATTGCCATGGGCTTTACCTTTTGAAAATGCCGAAGACGCATTTCAAGTAATTCCAGGTGATTTCGTGACCACCGAAGATGGTACGGGGATTGTACACACCGCTCCAACATTTGGTGCAGATGATGCAAAAGTAGCCAAAGAAGCTGGTGTTCCTCCTATGTTGATTTTAGATGAGCATGGAAACCCAGTTCCTCTAGTCGATTTAAAAGGTCGCTTCGTTCCTAGCCTTCCAGAAGGTTATGGAGGGAAATACGTGAAAAATGAATATTATGAAGACGGTGAAGCACCCGAACGTTCTGTGGATGTTGAAATAGCCATTGCCCTAAAAGAGCAAAACCGTGCCTTCAAAGTCGAAAAGTATAAACACAGTTACCCACATTGTTGGCGTACAGATAAACCTATTCTATACTACCCGTTGGATTCTTGGTTTATCAAAGTGACCGATGTTCGCGATCGGATGACCGAACTAAACAAAGGAATCAATTGGAAACCCAAAGCAACTGGGGAAGGTCGTTTCGGAAATTGGCTTGAAAATGCCAATGACTGGAATTTATCACGCTCGCGTTACTGGGGTATCCCGTTGCCAATTTGGCGCACCGAAGAAGGCGATGAAGAAATTATCGTTGGCTCGGTTGAAGAGTTAGTCGCTGAGATTCAAAAAGCCATGGAAGCGGGTGTTCAAACAGAAAATCCATTTGCTGGATTCGAAGTAGGAAACATGAGCGAGGATAATTACGATTTAATCGATCTGCATAAAAATATCGTCGATGATATTACCTTGGTTTCGCCTTCCGGTAAACCGATGAAACGCGAAGCCGATTTAATCGATGTGTGGTTCGATTCGGGGGCTATGCCTTATGCACAAGTGCATTACCCATTCGAGAACAAAGCTTTAATCGATGATGGAACCATGTTCCCTGCCGATTTTATCGCCGAAGGAGTCGATCAAACACGTGGTTGGTTCTATACTTTACACGCCATTAGTACACTTGTTTTTGATAAGGTGGCTTATAAAAACGTCGTATCAAATGGTTTAGTGCTGGATAAAAATGGCCAAAAAATGTCGAAACGTTGGGGTAACGCAGTTGATCCTTTCGAAACATTAGCCACCTACGGCCCTGATGTTACGCGTTGGTATATGATTGCCAATGCCCAACCGTGGGAAAATTTAAAATTTGACCTTGCCGGAATGGATGAGGTGAAACGTAAGTTTTTCGGAACATTGTACAACACATACTCATTTTTCGCTTTATACGCGAATGTCGATGGATTTACATTTCAAGAAAAAGAAATCCCCGTAAGCGAACGTGCTGAATTAGATCAATGGATTTTATCGGAATTAAATACGTTGGTTAAAACGGTCGATCAATTGTATACCGAATACGAACCAACCAAAGCCGCTCGTGCTATTCAAGAATTTGTGATGGATAATTTATCCAATTGGCATATTCGTTTAAGCAGAAGACGTTTTTGGAAAGGGGAGTACTCTAACGATAAAATTGGGGCTTACCAAACATTGTACACCGTTTTAGAAACAGTGGCTATCCTTGGTTCTCCAATCGCTCCTTTCTTTATGGATCGTTTATTTAAAGATTTAAACGATGCTTCTGGTAAGCAAGCCGTAGAGTCTGTTCACTTAGCTTTATTTCCACAAGTAGACGAAGCCATTATCAATGAAGAATTGCAAGAGCAAACGCGTTTAGCGCAAACGGCGACAAGCATGATTTTGTCTCTTCGTAAATTAAGCGATATGCGGGTACGTCAACCTTTGCAAAAAGTAATTATTCCGGTATTAAACGACCGTATGAAAGATAAACTTCAAGCCGTTGTTGAATTACTAAAACAAGAGGTCAATGTAAAAGAGATCCAATTGTTGACCAATGAAGAGGCTTCAGACATCTTAGTGAAGTCGATTAAGCCTAACTTTAAAACACTTGGCCCTAAGTATGGCAAAGAGATGAAAGCCATTTCTACTGCTACCGCTAAGTTATCAAATGAAGATATTGTTAAATTAGAGCGTAACGGAAAAATAGATTTGGTTATTGATGGCAATAGTTTATCTTTATCTGCCGAAGATTTCGAGATAGCAACGAAGGATATACCTGGCTGGACTGTCGCTTCAAACGCTAGTTTAACCGTAGCCCTTGATCTTCAATTAACCGATGCGTTAATCAATGAAGGGATCGCTCGAGAGTTAGTTAATCGTATTCAAAATCTTCGTAAAGAGAAAGGCTTAGAAGTTACCGATAAAATAAAATTAATTTTAAAAAATGATGACCTGTTTCAAAATGCTGTTCAAGCCAATAAAGCTTACATCTGTTCAGAAACATTAACCGAAGAACTGGTGATGCAAGATCAGCTAACAGACGGAACAATCATCGAGATTAATGATTTAGAGACTGAAATATCAATCCTTAAACTATAAGAGTATGACTGAAGAAAAAATTAGATATTCTGACGCAGAATTGGCGGGATTTAGAGCAATCATCCAAGAGAAATTAGATCAAGCCGTTCGCGACTTAGAACTAATCAGAGAGACATTTATGAATAATAGAACGAATGGGACTGATGATACGTCCCCTACGTTTAAAGCATTCGAAGAAGGTTCAGAAACCATGTCAAAAGAGCAGAACGCACAATTAGCTTCTCGCCAGGAAAAATTTATCCGCGACTTACACAATGCCTTAACACGTATTGAAAACAAAACCTACGGGATTTGTCGTGTAACCGGGAAATTAATCAATCCTGAACGCTTGAAATTAGTGCCACATGCTACTTTGAGTATTGAAGCAAAGAATAAGCAACGATAAATTGGTGTTTTGAAAAAAGTTTTTATTATTTCCTTTTTAATTTTACTCATTGACCAAATTTCAAAGTTTTACGTCAAAACAAATTTTTACCTCGGTGAAGATGTAGAGGTGTTTAGTTGGTTCAAAATCGCCTTCGTGGAAAATCCAGGTATGGCGTATGGAATGGAGTTTGGCGGAGTAACAGGAAAGATTATTTTGACAATTTTAAGAGTCTTTTTAATCACTGGAATTATTTACTATATCTTTCAATGGTCTAGAAAAATATCCAACAACTACTTTATTATCCCTGTCGCATTCGTGCTCGCAGGAGCAATAGGAAACGTAATTGATTGTGTGTTTTATGGTGCCATTTTCAATACGGGAACCACCTGGAATGAAGGCTTACAAAGCTGGATTGGTTATGGTGGAGTCTCAGAAGCTAACTTTCAGGGGTATTCTGGCTTCCTCACAGGTTGTGTGGTCGACATGCTTTACTTTCCGTTGGTTGAGTTCAACTGGCCCGATTGGATGCCGATTATTGGCGGAAATCACTTTAAATTTTTCCAACCCGTTTTTAATGTTGCTGATACAGCAATATCAATCGGCGGTATTTGCTTATTCTTATTCAGGAAAAAAGCGTTTACCACAAATGATGGAAGACAAATTAAATTTTAAAATACAAGGGCCATTCAAACGAATGGCCCTTTTTTATGCTCATTACTTTTTTCAAAGGGAGTTAAATAGAGAATTATTTCGGGTTTGAGGTCTTCGAATTTAATCCTTACCCATTCTGTTTTTTGAAATTAGGTCCTTATCTTTCCTAAGAGTGTACTTACGAAGATGCTCGAAGTGTAAGGAGGTTTTAAATGATGAATAGTCTTCGACCAATGCGTAAGAACGTTTTTGGAAGGATTTAAGGTGGAGTAATTGTGGTGGTGTGAATGTTGAATGCTTGAAGTAAATGTCTTTATTTCTACTTACAGTGGGCTTATGGAGATGTTTTACGTTTTCTAAGATTATAGCGCTAAACAAAAAAAACCGCAAGAATTTCTTGCGGTTTTTTTAAAGTGGGCCCTACTGGATTCGAACCAGTGACCCTCTGCTTGTAAGGCAGATGCTCTGAACCAACTGAGCTAAGAGCCCCATAAAGAGATTTTTTGGAAAGACTTCTTTCTGTCTTTTAAAGTGGGCCCTACTGGATTCGAACCAGTGACCCTCTGCTTGTAAGGCAGATGCTCTGAACCAACTGAGCTAAGAGCCCCATAAAGAGATTTTTTGGAAAGACTTCTTTCTGTCTTTTAAAGTGGGCCCTACTGGATTCGAACCAGTGACCCTCTGCTTGTAAGGCAGATGCTCTGAACCAACTGAGCTAAGAGCCCCATAAAGAGATTTTTTGGAAAGACTTCTTTCTGTCTTTTAAAGTGGGCCCTACTGGATTCGAACCAGTGACCCTCTGCTTGTAAGGCAGATGCTCTGAACCAACTGAGCTAAGAGCCCCATAAAGAGATTTTTTGGAAAGACTTCTTTTTGTCTTTTGAAGTGGTCCCTACTGGATTCGAACCAGTGACCCTCTGCTTGTAAGGCAGATGCTCTGAACCAACTGAGCTAAGAGACCTTGTGTTGTAATTGGATTGCAAATATAGGGTTGTTTTTGATAAATGCAAACGTTGCAATCAAAAAAAAATCATCAAAAAACTTAAGTGGTTTGAAGTCAAATATTTTCTACGCTTTTTTTTTCCAAAAAACATTAATTTTTTGGTTCTACTTTCGATAAACTTATGAAAATGCCTAGATTTGCTCAAAATTAAAAAAGCGAGAATGAGTTCGAAAGTTATTGTCATTACAGGTTCTTCTTCGGGAGTTGGTTTAACATTGGCCAACTATTTTCATGCGCAAGGACATTGTGTATATGGACTTTCACGGACAGCGAAGGGTCAAGAAATGTTCAAGCACTTGGCAACCGATGTTTCATCGAAAGAGAATGTGTTAACCAGTATAGCATCTATTCTAAAAGAACAAGGCCGAATCGATGTCTTGATCAACAATGCAGGAATTGGTATGTTGGGTGCTGTTGAAGATGCCAGTAAAGCCGATATAGAACAATTGTTCAATGTTAATTTGTACGGTTCTTTGTTTACCATGCAAGCTGTTTTACCTTGTATGCGCGAGCAAAAATCAGGACATATTCTCAATGTATCATCTATTGCAAGTAACAATGGCCTGCCTTTTAGAGGGTATTATTCGGCCTCTAAAAGTGCTATTGATCGCTTATCAGAAGCTGCGCGTTTAGAAAATAGACATTCGGGCGTTGAAATTGCTACCTTAAATTTTGGTGATATTAAAACCAATATCGCAGAAAGTCGGGTAAAAACGTTTGTTTCTGCTTTTTATAAAGCGCGATTCGATTCCATGGTGAAAGATATTGATGCGGAAGTGGAACACGGAACACCGACCGAAGATCTAATTCCCATCGTTAATCGACTGATTCATCAAACCAATTTAAAACCACATTATTATATTGGCAAACGTTTACAAAAACTCTCTGTAACATTGAAAGGTTTATTGCCACAAAAAGCCTTTGAAAATATGATTGCAAAATATTCAAAATTAGATTAGTTATGACACAGGTTATTTGGCATTATAAAACATTTGAACAGCTTACCCCAAAAGAACTGTATAAAATTCTTCAGTTGCGTTTGGATGTATTTGTAATAGAGCAACAATGCTTTTACCAAGATATGGATGATAAAGATTTTGTGTCTTCTCATCTTTGGGCTGAAATTAATGGCAACGTAGTAGCCTATGCACGTATTCTCGGACCAGGCATATCTTATGCAGATGCTTCCATTGGTCGTGTCATCTCAAACCCAGCTTTTCGTGGAATGAGTTTAGGAAAACAATTAATGGAAAATGCCATTGAAATAATTCACGCTAATTTTATAGGTGCTCAAATACGGATCAGTGCTCAGGCTTATTTAGTACGATTTTACAGTAATTTAGGGTTTAAACAAGTGTCTGAGGAATATCTGGAAGATGATATTCCGCATATAGAAATGCTGAGAGATTCATGAAGCGGAAGCTTATTTTGACAGGAATTGGACTACTCGGGATCTATTTTACCCTTTCGCTAGTCGATTTAGGCTACAGCCATTATTTAAAAAAACAAGCACTTTTTAGCGGAGAAGTCCAGCAATGGAATGAAGTAAAGAAGGGCGAACTGAAAACCGATCTAGCTATTTTTGGCTCTTCACGGGCTTTTATTCATGTAAATCCTAAAATATTAGCGCAAAAATTGGATCAAAAGGTCTATAATTTTGGTTTGAATGGGAGTAAGTTTGGTATGCAGTACTACCGTTTCAAGCAGTTTTTAAAATACAATCCTTCTCCAAAAACCATTGTTTGGGTTTTAGATAGTTTTTCATTTTCAAAAATAGATAAACTCTATCAACCCAATCAATATGTCCCCTTTATGTTGTTCAATGACTCATTGTATCAACAACTGAAACCTTATCCATCGACACATCTTTTGGATTTCATCGTTCCTCTATGGCGTTACCGTGATCAGTCCTATTGGAAAGATGAAGTAAGGAAGTCGCAAAAACTACAAAAAGAAGGGTTATACCGTTACAAAGGTTTTCGCTCGTATAACCGACAATGGTCGGTGAACCTAGATGAACTACCCGCTAAGTCGGCTGATTTTGATCAGCATGAATATGTGTTGTTAGATGAAATGATCAACCGTTGTGAAGCAGAAAAAATTCAGTTAATTTTTGTGATTGCACCTGAATTTATTCAAGGACAACACAAGATGCTGAACAGGGATTTGATTATTAACCGCTATAAAAATACCTTAGCCCACGATCAATTACCTTTCATCGATTATTCCACAGACTCGTTGTCTTATAAGAAATCACTATTTTACAATTCAACCCATATGAATGCCTCTGGAGCTGACGCTTTTTCAAAGGAACTAGCCGATGATCTGCTTCGGATACTGAAGGAAAATTAACGCTGTCATTCGTCATTTGAAAAACAGTTTATACTCAATGGAAGGTGAATTTCCAATCATCTAAATTGAATCGATTAATATCTTTTAAAACAAGCGCTAAGCTGAAATAGGAAACAAAAAAAGAGCTTAAAGCTCTTTTAAAGGATCGGTTTGTTTTGATTCCTGTCTCTTTTGGGTTAAATAAACACCTGATAAAATTAAGGCGAAGCCTGCAAAGTGAATCCAAGTTATTTTTTCACCAACCAAAAATCCCCAGAATACCGATACGGCTGGCATTAGGTAGGTGACCATAGAGGCAAACATCGATCCTGTCGACTGAATTAGGCGATAGAATAAAATCATAGCTAAAGCGGTTCCCATTAAACCCAATATGGCGACATAACCTAAACTCGTCCATTGAATGCTCGTTCCTTCAAAGATGTCGAAAAACCCTGAGAAGTAAAGAATAATGAGGGAAGGACCCAACCAAATAGTGAATAACGAAGACGATAATTGAAACGAGGGTACATCGTTCAAATAGGTGGTTAGGATTAAGCTGTTTAAACCGTATAAGGCTGTTGCAAGAACAATCAGAAAACAATGGAATAAACTATTGTCTCCAGAAAGACCATCTCCTCCAATGAGTAAGACCGCTCCGAAGAAACCAATCATAGCACCAATAACTTGATTTCGCGTTCCGCGTTGGTTAAAAAATAAAGCACCGAATAGCAAGATAAACAAAGGGACAAGAGAATCTAAAATTCCAGCCATTGAACTCGATACCCGGGTTTGAGCGATAGGAAAAAGAAACATAGGAATAAAATTACCACAGAATCCAGCTAAAGCAACATAAGGGATCTTTTTGCGAGGTATTTTTAGTAAACTAGGTATTCCCCAAATAGCCAAAAGTCCTCCGGCGATACTTAAGCGTAGAGCACCTACTTGATAAGGCGTAAAAGCAACCAAGCCTTGTTTGATTAAGATAAACGAACTTCCCCATGTAAGGGCAAGAATACCGAGGATCACCCAGTGTTGTAAAGTTATTTTCACAGAAAGGAAATTTTCGGCAAAGATTACAAAAGTTTATTTAAAAATCCATCATGGTTGCAGGGGATATCGAAAACAATTTTCAACGTGATCGTTGACTATTCCAACGGCTTGCATAAAGGCGTACATCGTGGTGGTTCCTAAAAATTTGAATCCTCGTTTTTTTAAATCCTTACTGATTTGGTCAGATAAAGGAGTTGTTGCAGGAACCTCTTTAATCGTTTTCCATTGATTAAGAAGGGGTTTTTGATCGACATAGGCCCAGATGTAGTTCGAGAAACTTCCAAATTCATCCTGAATGCGCTGAAACTTTTGGGCATTGTTAATGGCAGCCATAATTTTTAATCGGTTGCGAATAATTCCTGCGTTTTGCATCAATTCTTCCACTTTTAGATCGTCATATTGAGCAATTTTTAAATAATCAAATTGGTCAAAAGCGGCCCTGTAATGTTCGCGTTTTTTTAAAACGGTAATCCAGCTAAGTCCAGCTTGCATAGATTCAAGTAAAATAAATTCAAATAAGGTGGCGTCATCGTAAACGGGAACACCCCATTCATTGTCGTGGTAAGCTTGGTAGAGTGGATCTTGACTCACCCAATTGCATCGGTTAACTGTTTTCATGGTTAAAAATGGATATGGATTGTTTTTAAAGCTTCTTCTGGGGTGAAAATAGGTAATTGACAGGCAGAATCTTCACAGATATGGATGCTTGTTTTTCCTTCGATTAAACGATTTTGAGTTATAGGAAGGTCTTCTGTTGTACTACCAATAAGAAGGGTGTTGGGTAAATAATAAGGAAGTAATTCCTCGATGTAAGGAAGGACTTCTTTTCCAACGATAACAACTTCGTGAAATGGAGTTGTTAGGTGTAGGTAGAGCTGAATCCAATGAGCAAAACCCGTGGGGTATTCATGGAGTTGTTCTTGAACATTACTCAGCATTTGACGAGCCATATCGATGAATTTTTCATCTCCATTCATCTTCCCTAATTTAAATAAGTTATTCGCCATAACCGCATTCGACGAGGATATGACATTGTCATGGATCTCGAATGTCTCGTTGACTAAAGGCGTGTCAAAATGAGATTTGTAGGCAAACATACCATTTTGTTTTTGGTAGAATTCTAGAATGGTTTGTTCGCATAACGTATTTGCAAATTGAAGATAATCGCTATCAGAGGTGGTTTCGAATAATTTGATGGCTGCTTCAATCAGTAAGCTGTAGTCATCAAGAAATCCATTGATATCGGCCGTGTTGTTTTTGTGATTTCGAAATAAACGTTGATCTATCCATTGCTCTTTTTTAAGAAAGGCCATCGCATTCTTCGCTAAAGCCAGTGCTTCGGTATCCGCTGTCGCTTGATAAACATCGCATAAGCCTGTAATGGTTAGGGCATTCCATGCGGTAAGAATTTTATCGTCTAACTGGGGGTGTACTCGTTTCGTTCGGTGTTGAAGCAGGATGCTTTTCCAGTGTAGAACTTTAGCTTGGAATTCAGTAAGATCGAGTTGATGTTTTTTTGCAAATTCTTCATCGTCTTCTGCTCGCATTAAGATCGATTGCCCTTCTTCCCATAAACCAAACTCTTCCACTTGATAATAGGCGTTAAAGAGCGGATAATCAGTGGTAAGAATCGTTTTTAAATCGTCCGAACTCCATACATAGTATTTCCCTTCAACATTTTCGCTATCCGCATCCATCGCTGAATAAAATGCCTTTTCAGGGGCAAGCATATTGTTTTTTAACCAATCAATGGTTTCATGGATAACGGTTCTATAGCTTTCTTCTTTAAAAACCTTGTAACCATTGGCATAGAGAGAAAGGAGTTGACCATTGTCGTAAAGCATTTTTTCAAAATGGGGAACTTTCCAATAAGGATCCACTGAATAGCGAGAAAATCCGCCTTCGAGTTGGTCGTATAGTCCACCGTACATCATGCGATCGAGGGTGACCTTGCATTGAATTAATATTTTTTCATGCTGGGTTTGGTATCCATATCGCAACAATGTTTGCCACGCATTGGGTAACATGAATTTGGGTGCACGAGCAAATCCTCCCCAATTTTCATCGAACTGTTGAGTCCAAAATTCGAAGGTCTCCCGTAAGTGCTCCAATGAAAATGGATTTTGCTCTTTAAGTTCGATAAACGCACTATTGGATAAACCTTGGGCGATGGAATTCACATATTCTTCTGTCTTTTGTGGATGATTGACATAGAGGTTATGAATGTTTTGCATTAATTCGACCCATTGGTCCTGTGGAAAATAAGTTCCGCCATAAAAAGGCTGCCCATTGGGTAATGCAAAGACATTCAAAGGCCACCCCCCCGATTGATGAATGAGTTGAGCAACATTCATGTAGAGGTGATCTAAATCTGGTCGTTCTTCACGATCAATTTTAATGCACACAAAATAATCGTTCATCCACTGAGCGACGTCCTCGTTTTCAAAACTCTCTTTTTCCATCACATGGCACCAATGACATGCAGAATAACCAATGGAAATCAGCAATGGTTTATTGATAGCCATAGCGTGTTCAATGACTTCGTCACTCCAAGTTTGCCACCAAACGGGGTTGTTTTGGTGTTGCAATAGATAGGGGCTAGTGGCCTTAAAAAGGTTGTTTTGATCGAAGTTCATCGCTATTATTTTTAAAATATAAATATCCAAATTAATTCTGGTGTTTGAAAAATATTTACCTTCGAAAAAAACTAATCAACCGTATGAACAATTATGAATATATTTCGATAGGCGCTTATTTGTTGTTAATGATAGCAATAGGTGTCTATTCGTATAGGAAGTCTACGAATAACTCGGAAGAGTTTTTAATTGGTGGTCGAAAAATGGGGGCAGCAGTAACGGCTCTTTCTGCTGGTGCAGCCGATATGAGTGGCTGGTTATTGATGGGCGTACCTGGTGCAATGTACTTTACTGGTTTGTCGAGTGCATGGATAGCGATTGGGCTTACCACAGGGGCTTTTTTGAATTACATTTTTATAGCACCTCGCTTGCGGGTATATACAGAAGTTGCCCAAAATTCGATTACACTCCCTGTTTTCTTTGAAAATCGTTTCAAAGATAAATCTCAATTATTGCGAATTATTTCCGCTATTTTTATTTTGGTGTTTTTTACGTTGTATACTTCGGCTGGAATGGTTTCAGGAGGAAAGCTGTTTGAATCGGCCTTTGGACTAGATTATACTACCGGTTTAATCGCCACGAGCTTTGTGGTTGTTTTGTATACGTTTTTAGGCGGCTTTTTAGCGGTTAGTTTAACCGATTTTGTTCAAGGAACAATCATGGTGCTCGCGTTGGTTATTGTACCTATTGTGGTGATGTATGAAATTGGAGGGGTTGGAGAAACTTTTTCGTTAATCGAGTCGAAAGGACCTACATATTTAGATTTGTTTACAGGAACAACAACGATTAGTATTCTTTCACTGCTTGCGTGGGGATTAGGATATTGTGGCCAACCACACATCTTAGTGCGTTTTATGGCGATTGGCGATGCGAAAGATTTAAAGAAGGCGAGAACGATTGGAATGACGTGGATGATTTTTACCGTCGCAGGTGCCTTATTGGTTGGATTAGTCGGGATTGCTTATATGATGAAATTTGATCCAACAACGATGGCTAAATTCGATGGCTCCAAAACGGAAGCCGAAACTATTTTTATCTATTTTTCAAGGGTATTATTTCACCCCTTAATCGCAGGATTCTTATTAACGGCGATTTTAGCAGCCGTTATGAGTACAATCTCATCCCAATTACTAGTGACATCAAGCTCATTAACAGAAGATATTTATAAAGCCTTTGTCAATAAAAAAGCGACTCCTGGGCAGTTGTTAAAAGCGAGTCGATTATCGGTACTTATTGTTGCTGTTATAGCTGTTCTTTTATCCTTAGACCCAAAAGATAGTATTTTAAATTTGGTTGGAAATGCTTGGGCTGGTTTTGGTTCGGCTTTCGGACCACTGATCGTGTTATCACTTCTATGGAAAAAAACAACATGGCAAGGCGCCTTGGTGGGGATGTTGGTCGGCGGAACAACGGTTCTTTTTTGGGTATACTTAGATCATCCGTTTAAAGATTGGTATGAAATTATTCCAGGATTTATTAGTTCGCTCTTGTCTATCATTGTGGTGTCTTTATTTACTTACAAACCCAATGCGGTGATTGAAAAAGAATTTGATGAGGTCGATGAAATCATTAAAGGGTTTTAAGGATGCATTAAGTTCTTTAATAAGAGTGAATTAATTAGGAAGCAAATCTAGAAATAAAGGAACTCTTTTGAAATGGGTCATAAAAGCTAGATTTGTTTGTATATTTGTAGAAAGTAGATTTAAATTTAACAAATCTAAATAATTTTTTAGCAAAAATGATGGGTGATATTATTCAATTACTACCAGATCATGTAGCCAATCAAATCGCTGCAGGTGAAGTCGTTCAGCGACCATCTTCAGTGGTAAAAGAGCTGATAGAAAACGCTGTTGATGCTGGCGCAACCTCAATCCAATTAATTATAAAAGATGCTGGGCGAAGCCTAATACAAGTAATCGATAACGGTAATGGGATGAGTGCGACAGATGTTCGTATGGCATTTGAACGGCACGCAACATCAAAGATTAGAACGACCGAAGATATTTATGCCATTTCGACCAAAGGATTTCGCGGTGAAGCTTTGGCTTCTATTGCAGCGGTTTCTCAAGTAGAAACCAAAACCCGAAGAAATGAAGATGAATTGGGGGTTCAATTAATTATTGAGGCCGGAGAAGTCCGCAATCAAGACCCTGTAGTTTGTGTAGAAGGAACGTCGATAGCTGTTCGGAATTTGTTTTTTAACGTTCCCGCTCGTCGTAATTTCTTGAAATCAAATCAAGTCGAATTTCGCCATATTCAAGATGAATTTCAACGGGTAGCTTTAGCCCATGAATCCATTAGTTTTTATATGCATCACAATGATGCCGAAATCTACCATCTAAAAGGGGGAAATTTGAAGCAACGATTGGTTCAGGTATTTGGAAAAAAGTTAGGAACACAAATTATTTCGGTGGATGAAGATACCGAAATTGTAAAAATAAATGGATTTGTTGGTAAACCAGAGATCGCTAAGAAATCGCGTGGAGAACAATTTTTCTTTGTGAATAATCGCTATATCAAAAGCGGCTACTTGCACAATGCGATTGTCGATGCTTTCGATAATTTATTACCCTCTGGGCATCAACCGTCTTATTTTCTGTATTTAGATATCGAACCTTCCAAGATTGATATCAATATCCATCCAACAAAAACGGAGATTAAGTTTGAAGACGAAGCGTTAATTTACACCATTCTTAGGGCAGCCATTAAGCATTCTTTAGGGCAATTTAACATAACGCCTTCGCTCGATTTTGATCAAGATCCCAACTGGGCTTTTATTCCTTCAGCAACCGATGAAACGGAGATTAAAATGCCCGAAATATCAGTCGATTCTAGTTTTAATCCATTTTTACAGACTCAAAGTAGAACGCCAAAACCTTCGGATATTCGTGCGACAATGGATTTTTATAACGATGCGGTTGAATTAGAAATAGAAAACAACCATGCGCATCAGTTATTTGAATCGGAAGCTTTTAAAAATGAAAAATTAGAAGTGATTCAATGGCAAAATAAATATCTTATCGTGGATTATATGGGTGAATTGTTGATCATTGATCAGCATCGCGCTCATCAGAAAATTCTATTTGAAAAATTCATCCACGCTAAAAAAGAGAACGCCTTGGTTCAACAAATGCTTTTTCCAATTGAATTAGAACTCTCAACCCAAGATCGACAAAAACTAATCCAAGTAGAGCATCAGTTGCTTTCCTTTGGTTTTGATATTTCGTTGGATGAAGAAACCATACAGATTAACTCAATCCCCGTTGATGTTCAACAAGAAGATGTCGTGTCCGTTTTTATGGATTTTATCGATGAGTTGGACTATCACGATGAATTAGCTATAGAGTCGTCTTTTGCGAAAATTTTAGCAAAAAACTCTGCTGTGAAAAAAGGCGTTGGTTTAAAACCAGAACAGGCACAAACCTTGGTAGAGGAACTATTTAAATTACAAAACCCGAATTATTCACCCTATGGTCGTCCTATCTTTGTGCAAATGAACCCGACGGATATAGAAAAAATATTACAGTAAAGTATGGGCCAAACGATACCCGCAGTGACAAAAAATCTATTAATTATTAATGGGTTATTTTATTTAGCAACAATTATTTTTGAGAGTAAAGGCATTGATTTAAGAGTTATTTTGGGTGCTTTTTACCCTGGTTCCCCTAATTTTCATGTATGGCAATTAATTACCCACATGTTTATGCATGGTGATTTTACCCATATTCTTTTCAATATGTTTGCGTTGTATATGTTTGGGTCAGCCGTTGAAAATACGATTGGCTCGAAAGAGTTTATTAAATTGTACCTGCTAGCAGGTTTAGGCGGGTTTGCTTTGTATAATTTGATTAACTATTACGATGTCTTAACCATTATTGGGCATTTAAAAACACTCGGAATCGACCCGCAACAAGTGTACGATTTATCCCTTTTGGCAAGTGATAGAACTTTGGTTTCAGGACAATATGTAAATCAAGTAGATGCCATACGTTTAAGAGATGCTTACATTACTCCAATGGTAGGAGCTTCCGGGGCTATTTATGGTCTATTAATTGCATTTGCTGTCTTGTATCCAGAAGCGAAATTAGCACTGATTTTCTTCCCGGTTGGGGTGAAGGCCAAATATTTTATTCCAGCGATTATTGCGCTTGAATTATTCTTAGGGTTTAAGAATTACGAATGGAATAATATTGCGCATTTTGCTCACTTAGGAGGTGCATTGATCGGATTCTTATTGATTCGACAATGGAAAAAGAATTTATATAGACGTAATTAAACGACATTAACGTGAGTACTATTTTAGACGAATTAAAACTAAAATATAATTCAGGAACCATTGTGACAAAGTTAATTTACATCAACGTACTTCTGTTTTTTAGTTTGTTGATCATCGATTTGCTTTTGAAATTTTTAGGTTCCTCCATCTTATCAATCGATTTATTAGGCTTAACGTCCGATAAAGATGAATTGTTATGGAAGCCTTGGCGTATTTTAACTTATGCTTTATTGCATGGTAATTTATGGCATTTAGGACTTAATATGATCTTGCTTTATTTTGTAGGCCAATTATTTTTGAAGTTTTTTAGAAGTAATAATCTGCTGACTTTTTATGTGTTTGGTGCACTAGCTGGTGGTCTATTCTATGTTGTATTTTCAACGGTTTATAAACATGCGGATGTCTTAATAGGCGCTTCTGCTGCGATTTATGCTTTGTTTTTTGGCCTGATATCATACAACCCGAAATTGCCTGTACGAATGCTGCTGATTCCAACATCATTTCCACTTCTTTATATTGGGTATGCCTTTATAGCAATTGATTTGTATAACATTATTACCGATTCGAACGCAGGGGGGAGTATCTCTCATTTTGGCGGCGCAGTTTTTGGGTATTTGTATATGAAGCAATTTGAAAAAGGTAATGATTTTTTAGGAAACTTCGCCGATAAAATAATCAATATCTTTAAGAAAAAAGAACATAAATTTACGACACAGCGAGGTCAGAAACAACGCTCTCAGGTGCCAAAAGATGATTATGCCTATAATCACCAAAAGGTCGAAAAGCAAAAGAAAATCGATGCTATTTTAGATAAAATAGCTAAATCGGGCTACGAAAGTTTGTCTAAAGAAGAAAAAGATTTCTTATTTAAAGAAGGAAGGTAATGGGAACAAGGGGGAACAAATTCAATTTAAATTATTTCAATCGAATGGTGCTAAGTATTCACATTGTGGTCTTGGTTATCATTTACACGGTGTATTTGAATCGTATTTTTACTCCTTCACAAATTCCATATTTTAATTTTTTAACGATCGGATTCCCAATTCTATTTGTTATCGCGATGGCTTTTTTGAGCTATTGGTTATTGGTTAGCTGGCGTCATTTTTTGATTACATTAGTGTTATCTGCCGGTTTGTTTTATCCCATCTATTTATCCTATCCCTATTTTCAATGGAAAGATATACCTCAAAAGGAAGCTACCTTAAGTGTGATGTCTTTTAATGCCCATGGGTTTAGAGATGATGGAACAGAGGGGTTAATCGCCGATCATAAAGTGGATATCTATCTGTTTCAAGAGGCTTATGAATCTTCTCAGAAGGCCTTGAGAGCTGATGCTTTGAAAGGTTATTATGCCGAATTTCACGATTTATTAAGTATATACAGTAAGTACCCCATTATAGAAACCAAACAAATTGATTTTGATGATAGCGGTAATGGCCGTGCGGCTTATGCGGATATCGATCTAGGCCATGATACGATTCGCGTTATCAATGTCTATTTAGAACCGATGTATATCGATAAAGATATGGTCAAGGAAGTTATAGCGTCAACCACAACGGATGAAGCGGAGATTTCTAGTCGGAAAATAGAAAATAAATTGGTGAAAGGAATGAAGATGCATGAAAAGCAACTCGATGCCATTTTACCCTATATTAAACGATCGAAATACCCCGTTATTATTGGAACTGACTTAAATGCTACACCTATTTCTTACGAATATGAGGTGGTAACGAGGCTGTTGACCGATTCATTTATTCAGGTGGGGAAAGGCAATGCGACAACGTTTCATGGATTTAAATTCCCCATTCGAATCGATTATTTATTTCATTCGAAACAACTGCAAGCGATCAAAGGCCAAGTTATCCGTAAGAAACATTCGGATCATTTCCCCGTCATTCTTCACTACGCTTTTACCGATAAATTAACCAGCTAATATTGGACGTACTATGACTAATCACCAAAATTTTATTGATGAAATTCAACAGAGGTATTCTTATAAAAAAGATAAGATTGTCTTAGGGAAAGGGATGCTAAATGGTGAAGTTATTACAGAAACCGAAGTGTCGATCTCTTTAAAAATGATGAATCGCCATGGATTGATAGCTGGTGCAACGGGAACAGGAAAAACGAAATCGTTGCAAATTATTGCAGAACAGTTATCGCTAAAAGGTATTCCAACCTTGTTAATGGATATTAAAGGCGATCTATCAGGTATTGCTGCGACAGGTGCGTTGGATGATGAAAGGATCCAACAAAGACAAGCTTTGTTGAATTTACCCTTTCAACCGATGGCCTCACCGGTAGAATTATTAAGTATTTCGCACGAACCAGGTCTGCGTTTAAGAGCAACCGTTGAAGAGTTCGGACCTGTTTTATTTAGCAAGATACTCGCTCTAAATGAGACGCAAGAAAGCATCATATCGATTATTTTTAAATATGCTAAGGATCAGCAGTTGCCTTTGATTACATTGCAAGATATCCGACGTGTGTTGCAGTATGTGACCGACTCGAAAGAAGGCAAGGCTATGCTTAATGAAACCTATGGAACTATCTCTCCGGCTTCATTAGGTGCGATTCTTCGTAAAATAGTTGGATTAGAACAACAGGGAGCCGATCAATTTTTTGGTCAGCCTAGTTTTGACGTCAACGATTTGCTTCAGCAAAAGGAAGGAAAGGGCGTCGTGAACATTATCCGCCTGACGGATATCCAAGCACAGCCCCATTTGTTTTCTACCTTTATGTTGAGCTTACTAACAAAAGTATATACGACTTTTCCCGAGCAAGGGGATGCCGACGAACCCAAGTTAGTGATCTTTATTGATGAAGCTCACTTGATGTTTAAAGAAGCTTCTAAAGCTCTTTTAAACCAAATAGAAACCATGGTTAAACTGATTCGATCGAAAGGCGTTGGTTTGTTCTTTGTGACTCAAGTTCCTGGAGATGTTCCCGATGGTGTACTGAGTCAACTAGGACTTAAAGTACAACATGCATTGAGAGGATTTACAGCCAAAGACCGCAAAGAGATTCAAAAAGCCGTTGAAAACTATCCCATATCGACACATTATAAGGCGGATCAATTAATAACGGAATTGGGAATTGGTGAAGCTTTTGTCACTGCATTAGATGAGAAAGGGATTCCTACTCCTTTGGTCCATACCCATATGCGTTCGCCAAATTCACGAATGGATATCTTATCTGCCAATGAAATAACTGCCCTGGTGAATACATCAACCTTGGTTGATAAATACCTCGTAGATCGTAAGGCCGATTCGGCTGATGAACTGCTTAAAAGAAAAATAGAATTAGAAAATAATCAACCCAATAATGCCCCATCAACACCCAAATCTAGTCGAAAAGTTCGAGAAAAAGATTGGACAGATAACCCAATGGTGCGCGACGTTAGCCGAACAGCTACGCGCAAAATCATCGATTGGATTATGAAGCTGTTAACGGCTGCATTAAAAGGAAAAAAATAAAAGAAAGTGTACGCAATTTTAGATATTGAAGCGACAGGAGGTAAACTAGGTGAGGAATCCATCATCGAAATTGCGATTTATAAGTACGATGGAAAAGAAGTTGTTGATCAATTTATTTCCCTTATAAATCCTGAAAAAAAGATAGATACTTTTGTACAAAAGTTAACTCATATTACAGATAAAATGGTCGCTAGAGCGCCAAAGTTTCACGAAGTCGCTAGGCGTATCGTTCAGATTACGGATGGGTGTATTTTGGTGGGGCATAACGTGATGTTTGATTACCGAATGCTCCATCAAGAGTACGAACGTTTGGGATACCACTACCACAAGGAATGGATTGATACGTTTGAGTTTAGTGAACAACTTATCCCAGGTTTGCCATCGTATTCCTTGGGTAAGTTATGTGATTCTTTGGGGATTATTGTTACCGATAGACACCGTGCTAGTGGTGATGCTAGAGCGACGATGGAGTTATTTAAATTGCTCTTGACTAAAGATTCCGCTAAAATAATTACCCGTAGAACAGGAACTAAACCTGTTAAAAAAGTGAATTCGAAATACGATAAAATTGTAGAGAATTTACCCAATACAATTGGTGTTTTTTACCTTTATAACAATAAAAAAGTCTTGTTGTATATTGGTAAAAGTAGAAATATAGCCTTAGCGGTTAGCCAATTATTTACCTCAAAATCGGTTCAAGCTAGTAAACTGAAAAGTTATACCCATTCGATCCGATTTGAAGAAACAGGCAGTTATTTATTGGCGAATATCAAAGAGATTCAAGAAATAACGATCAACAAACCCCATTTTAACCGTTCGATAGATCCCCAACAAGAACTCTTGCCCTTTGGTTTGTTTACCGTTAGAAGAACAACTAAGTACGGTCGATTAGAGATTGGTAAGGTTCGGAAAACAGAAGCTCTATTGCGATTTGAGTCGAAAGAATCGGCCGAGAAATGGCTTGATTTTATTTTGGAAAAATACCAATTGTGTAAAACAGTAAACCAAGGAAAATCGACCCAAGTGGAAAGTTGCTTTGCCTATAAGGTTGATGAATGTTTAGGCGCTTGTTTAGGGAAAGAATCTAAGCGTTTATACAATATTCGGTTAGATAATCTTGAAAATGATTTGGCTCTGCCAGCTTCTACTTTTCTTATTTTAGATAAAGGCCGTGGCGGGATTGAAAAGTCGTTCTTCTTTGTAAAAGACGGTATTGTTAAAGGCTATGGGTATTATGAATATCATCATCAGATTAAAACGATTGATAAGATTGAAAATATTTTAACACCTTTAGAGGACAGTCCCTTTATTTTAAATTTATTGAAAACGTATTTATTGAAAGTTGAAAAAGATCAGTTAATTCTTTTTTAAAGATAACAGTAGCATTTATTATCAGGAAGGAGGAATACGTAAATCGTATTCCTCCTTCTTGTTTTTAGTCAATACAGTAGTTCGTCAATAGAGTGATTGGTTATGCTGACCAGTCTTAAACCAATACAACTGTAATCGATATAAATATAAATGATGCGACTGAGTTCTACTATAATCGATTTTGGTTTAAATAAGGGATATAAAAAAAGGCCGATTCAATTGAATCGGCCTTTTTATTTATATAAAATAAATTATTTTATTTCTTTGAAAATAACACGTCTGTTTTCAAGGTTTTTCCATGGAGGACAGTTTCCTACAGGATTACATTCTACCCATTTTAAATCAGATTTACCTTTTCCAATAGCAACTAAACGCGAAGTATCAACGCCTTTGTTTGCTAAGTAGCGGATTACAGAAGCTGCTCTACGTTCAGATAATTTTTGGTTATATTCAACTCCACCTGCTGCGTCAGTATGTCCTTCAACATGGTAACGGTAAGTAGGGTTTGCTTTTAATACTTCAGCTGCATTGTTTAATTTAGCGTAAGAAGCTTCACGGATACGATCTGAATCATAGTCGAACTCGATACCTTCTAAGGCTGTATTAATCATCATAGCCACTTCATCACCAGAAATTTGTACTAATTTCTCAGGACATCCAGAATTTGTTGGAGGACCAGGAATTGTAGGACATTTATCAATTGAATCAGGAACACCATCACCATCAGAATCTAATGGACAACCAGAACCGTCTACACGAATACCTTCAGGAGTACCCGGACATTTATCCCATTGATCACAAACACCGTCGTTATCTTCATCTAAACATTCGAAAACCGGTTGCGTCTTAGCTGCTGCTACAGCAATTGTTGGAGCATGCCATTGTAACGCTTCTTTGTGTTTTCCAAATTTATAGTGAATTCCTAAAGAGGTAACAATCATATTGTCATCGCGACCTTCTTCACGATCTGCCGCAGTCCATTGACCTGGAAAAGGCATTCCACTTGCGTCAAATTCTTCATCACCTGTCATTACATACATGGCTCTTAATTCAACATCGATTCGTCGAGATAATTTGTGTCGAATACCACCACCGACTTGAGCAAACATGGATTTATCACCAAATTTTTCTTTGTCAATGGTTACGTAGTTGCTGTTTCCACTTCCGTGTACATTATCTCTTTGCGCATCGTATCCTAAGATACCTACACCTGCATAGGCGTGTAATGACCAATTAAATTCTGATTGATTATCTACACGTCTCCAAAGATTAGAAATGTTTAAGTCTCCTAAAAGGGTTAAACCGTAATACTCGGTGCGTCCTTTAGCCCAACCATCGTAACCAGTTAAATACATATCACTAATATGTCCTTTTTGTCTTGTTTTACCATATTGAAATTGTAAAGACAGACCAAAGGCATGTGTGATTTGCTTATTTACTTGAAACTGTAAGTCGAAACCAGGCATAAAATAGCCCTTTTCCCAGCTCACTAGGTCAGTATTTTGCAATAGATTGCCACCCCCGAAAGCGGAGATTGACCAATCATTGAATTGTTTATCTTTCTGCTTAAATTTCTTATCTTGAGCCGAAAGACCGCCAGAGAGGATATTTAAGAATAAAAATGTTAATAAAATTTTTTTCATAGGTTAAAATTATTTACACAATCATCGAATTGGAATTGAACTACAAAACTAATGAATTATCTCTTAATATCTTAATAAATAATAATTTTTTAACAAAATCTCTTGTTGTTACTTGGTGATGGGGAATGGTTAAGCGCTTTGATGTTAAATTTATTTTGTTAAAAAATAGGATATCTATATCTATGATACGGTCGATGTATTTTTCACCCTCCTTTGGGGGAGTATATGTTCTTCCCATCAAATTTTCAATTGCTTTAACCGTATCGAGGAGCTCGAAAGGTGATAGATGAGTCTCTACGGTGATCGTTTGATTTAAAAAAGTATTTTCTGTGGTGAAACCTACAGCATCAGTTTCTAAGACGGTGGATGAATCGATGATTTCACCAACCTTTTCACAAACATAGGCTTTGGCAACATTTAAATTATTATTTTTATCACCTAATGAAGTGCCTAGTAACAAAACGGCTATATTGAACGACATATATACAAATTTAGAAATATTTTACAAATGAAAAACTTTTTCGGTAGAGTTCTATCATCCTTAGTGGCTAACTTTTTAACCTTTGGTTTATTCTTTTTACTCTTTTTTGGATTAATGGCGTATTCCGTTTTAACAATGCCTAGTAAAAAAGTTAAAAAGGGATCGGTTTTAGAGATTAGTTTAAATGAGCCTATTCAAGAAAGTGAAATGGATAAAGAGGTTTCCTTATTTAAGATGTCATCGGATAGTAACGTTTTTCTTCCAGCGATGTTAAAAGCGATACAATCTGCCAAAACTGATGATGATATAGATGGTATTAGTTTAAAGGTGGAAAATTTTTATGGAGGAATATCCCAGGCTAGTGATCTCCGGGCTGCTTTAGAAGATTTTAAAGAGTCGGGTAAGTTTGTCTATGCGTATGGAAATAATGCGAGTCAGGTCGGTTATTACTTGAATTCAGTGGCTGATTCACTTTTTCAAAATCCTTTGGGAGGATCATTGGTTCAAGGGTTAAGCGCTGAAGTTATGTTTTTTAAGAATGCAGGTGATAAATATGGGATTGATTTTCAGGTGATTCGTTATGGTGAGTTTAAAAGTGCTGTTGAACCCTATCTTCGTCGCGATTTATCCGATGAAAATCGTTTACAAATGAACGAATTGTTGGGTGATATTTGGACCAATGTGTCGGGAAGTATTGCGAAATCTAGAAAATTGACCAATCAGCAGATACAACTGGTGACCGATAGTTTATATGCCTTTGTTCCTGAAAAAGGTATTAAACATCGATTATACGATAAATTGATTCAAGAGTCTGAATATGATGATCGTTTATTTTCTCTATTGAACTTAACCGAAGAGAAACGAAAAACAACTAAGGAATTATTGGATAAACATACGGTGAGTTTAGAAGATTATACAAGCTTGAAAGAGGCTACAAAGAGTAAAGATAAAGTAGCTGTTTTATATGCTTCGGGTACGATTACGGAAGGCGATGGTTTCGATGGCATTCAATCGCAAACCTATGTAAAGGCCATTCAGGATATTGCCAAAGATGATAAGGTGAAAGCATTGGTGATTCGTGTGAATTCTCCAGGTGGTAGCGCGAATGCTTCAGAACAAATTTTATTTGAAATTGCCAAATTACGCAAAAAAATGCCTGTTGTGGTTTCTTTTGGTGATGTTGCAGCTTCGGGGGGCTATTATATTGCTCAAGCATCGGATCGTATTTTTGCACAACCCAATACAATCACGGGTTCTATAGGTGTTTTTGGAATGATACCGAATGCTGAAAAGTTATTCAATAATATAGGTATAGATATGGAACGTGTAAAAACCAATGCCAATGCCGACCAATTGAAATCTTTAACAACACCTCTTTCTGATGTTGCCGAAAAAACAATGAAAGAATCCGTTGTCTATATCTATGAACGATTTGTAAATCATGTCGCGACAAACCGTAAAATGACCTTTGAACAAGTTGATAAGATTGGTGAAGGTCGAGTATGGTCTGGGACTAAAGCAAAACAAATTGGTTTAGTAGACGAATTTGGTACGCTACAAGATGCTATTGGTTACGCCTCTAAATTAGCTAAGATTGAAGATGCGTATTCAACCGTAAATTTCCCTAAGCGTAAGGATAGTTTTGAAGAGCTGATGGAAAAGTTTCAAGGTAAAAGTGTAAAAGCAACTATTGCTGAGGAGTTAGGTTCTGAAGGGGCTCAACTTTTTCAAGAAATAAAAACCCTTAATCAACAAAAAGGCATTCAAATGCGTTTACCGTTTGCGATTAAAATTCAATAAATCATAAATTTTGGTTAAATATTCCTAAGAAAAACTAATTCTTTGCAAACTTGTTTACTTTAGCGAATAATTAAGTGCAATAAATTTCAATTTCTCTTTTTCTATTGACTTAAATTTATCATACTTTTGTATTTCATAATTTTATTACTATAAAAAAACAATACGATACTAATCAGCAATGGGATTATTCGATTTTTTCACACAAGAAATAGCGATAGACTTAGGTACTGCGAATACTTTGATTATTCATAATAATAAAGTAGTTGTAGATAGCCCCTCTATCGTAGCGATTCATAGACGAACCAATAAGGTGATCGCTGTAGGAGAGCAGGCCAAGCATATGCAAGGTAAAACACATGATGATATCAAAACGATTCGTCCATTGAAAGATGGTGTGATTGCCGACTTTGAGGCATCAGAATTCATGTTAACCGAATTTATAAAAAAGATACCTGGTATTCAAGGGAAATTATTTTCACCTTCTTTACGTATGGTGATTTGTATTCCTTCCGGAATTACAGAGGTTGAAAAACGTGCAGTAAAAGATTCTTGTGCTCGTGTAAACGCAAAAGATGTTCGTTTAATTTACGAACCAATGGCTGCCGCTATTGGGGTTGGAATTGATATTACACAGCCCAAAGGGAATATGATTATCGACATAGGAGGTGGTACAACTGAAATTGCTGTTGTTGCTTTAGGCGGTATTGTGTGTGATAAGTCGGTTAAAATTGCAGGTGATGTTTTCACCAATGATATTGCTTATTATTTAAGAACCCATCACAATTTATACATTGGTGAGCGTACAGCTGAGCGTGTGAAAATTGAGGTTGGTGCTGCCGTAGAAGAATTAGAACATGCACCTGATGATATGCCTGTTCAAGGTCGAGATTTAATTACGGGTAAACCAAAAGAAATTACGGTTAACTATAGAGAAATAGCTCGTGCTTTGGATAAATCGATTTTAAGAATAGAAGATGGGGTTATGGAAACCCTTTCTCAAACTCCACCCGAATTAGCTGCTGATATCTACAACACAGGTATTTATATGGCTGGTGGTGGCGCTATGCTTAGAGGCTTAGATCAACGTATCTCTAAAAAGACAGGTTTACCTGTGTTCTTAGCCGATGATCCGTTGAGAGCTGTCGTTCGAGGTACAGGGATCGCACTAAAAAATATTGATAAATTCACCTTCTTAATGAAATAAGGACTAAAGAACATAGTTTACAATGCAGTATATTCTGAATGCTATTAGACGAAATGGTGTGCTATTAATTTTCTTCTTTTTAGAATTTTTTGCATTGTTTCTGGTCTTTAAAAAAAATATATATCACGAAACACTTTTTGCCGAAGCCAGTATTAATTTTACTGGTTTTGTCAATCAGAAAGTCGCTGCTGTGACTCATTTTGTTCGCTTACCCGAATCGAACAAAGAACTTCAAGAAGAGAATTCTTATCTCCGTGAACAGCTTGTTCACTTAGGACTTGATAAAGCCCGTACCAAAAAATTTGTACGAACCGATACCGTTGGCTACAAGCAAACCTATTCTTTTATCCCCACCGAAGTGATTAACAATTCAATTACCCAATCTCAAAACCAATTGACCATTAATAAAGGTCGTGTTGATGGCGTAGAAAAAGGCGATGGAATTATGACCAATAATGGTGTAGTAGGTATTGTTTCCTATGCTGGAAAAAACTTCTCTAGAGCTATTTCTTTATTAAACAAAGACATTAAAATTAATGCCCGTATTCGAGGTAACGAATATTTTGGAAGTCTTGTATGGGATGGAAAAGATGCGCGCTATGTACAATTGTTAGAAATTCCAAAATACATTGAAGTTAAAAAAGGAGATATCATTGAAACCGATGGTAAATCGCCTGTTTTTCCTGAAGGAATTATGATTGGTACGGTTGTTAGCAAAAAGATAGATGAAGTCTCGGGGGAACTGAAAATTCAAGTGCAATTGAAACAAAATTTCGCGAATTTATCACACGCATACGTTGTTACTAATTTGTTTAAAGAACAAATTCAAGAAGTCGAAAAGTCGGATAGCTTAATCATTAATCATGTTCAATAAAGAATTCCTATTCAGTCTTGTAAAGATTGCTATTATAAGTTTGTTACAGGTTTTTGTGTTTAATCATATCAACTTTTTAGGTAATTATCAGCCTTATATCTATGTTATATTTGTGTTGTTTTATCCCGCAACTCAGAGTCGATACACCCTTGTTATATTAGCCTTTATTTTAGGACTTACCATTGATGTATTTGAGAATACAGGTGGAATTCATGCTTTTGCTACAACCTTTATCGCTTATTTTAGATACAGTATTATTAAATTATTATCGGGTAAATCGAATTTTGAAATTGATTTTTTCAGTTTCTCAAGTTTTAGTATTTACCAATGGACATTTTATTTATCGATCCTCGTGTTAACACATCATTTTTTATTGTTAATTTTAGAAAACTTTAAATTCACAGGTATTACTACGGTGCTCATCAATACGTTGATTACTTCAGCATTAACATTAGTCTTTGTGTTTATTTATAAAATACTGTTTAAAAATAAAGTGGGAGTATGAAAAAGCTAATGATTGTTTACACCTTAATCCTATTGATAGCGATACTATTCATAGGACGTTTGGCGTATTTGCAATTATTTACAGACCGTTATAAATTAAACGCTTTTAATACGTCCATTAAACAAGAAATTATTTACCCCAATCGGGGCGATATTCTCGATCGGAATGGGAAATTGTTGGTGAGTAATTCATATTCGTACGAATTAGATGTTATTCCGGCGAAAATTTTTGATGATTTTGAAAAAAATAAATTCTCTAAACTAGTCGGTATTACGCCTTTTCAGTTCGATTCAATTATTCATACCATTACCTCTTTACCCGATTATAAAAAATTACTTCCTTACCCTTTTAAGAAAAATATTTCGAGAGAAGAGTATGCCCGTATGCAAGAGCAACTTTATCTATTTCCTGCGTTTAGCATTATTAAACGTCCCGAAAGGAAATATATGGTGAATTCGGCGGGGAATATTTTAGGGTATATTAATGAAGCTAGCCCGTCCTATATAAAAACAGATTCGGCTTATTACCAACCCGGTGATTTAGTCGGTATAGCCGGAGTAGAAAAATCTTATGAAAAAGATTTACGCGGAATAAAAGGGGTTAAAAACTGGATTGTAGATCGTACCATGAATGTGGTCGGACCCTACAAAGAAGGTCAATATGATCGGGCAGTAAAAAGTGGAAAAACGGTCGAATTAACCATAGATTTTCGTCTACAAGAATTGGCCGAAGAAATGCTTCAAAATAAACGTGGAGCAGTCGTGGCTATCGACCCAACTACGGGTGAAATATTGGCTTTAGCGTCGGCTCCAACCATTAACCCGAATCATTATCTAAACTCTAAATTGAGAAATGAATTAATTAATGATTCGGTATCCATGCCTACTTTCGATCGGGCATTACAAGGAACCTATCCACCTGGTTCAACCTTTAAAGTAATGACAGCATTAGCGGCGATGCAAATGGGTGTAACCACTGAAAAAACGACCTATGTATGTAAACATGGGTTTCGATATGGACGTATGAAAATTGGTTGCCATTGCGGAATGTATTTTGCACCCCAAGGTTTAGAGCGAGCAATTGGAAAGTCGTGTAATAATTACTTTTCTGAAGCTTACCGCGATATTGTACGGAAAGACAGTTCTAACTACAGTGTAGGAATGAATCAATGGGCATCGATTATGAATAGCTTTGGCCTTGGACGTTATATGGGAACCGATTTACCCGTGGGGAATAAGGGGCTTATACCTACTTCCGATTTTTACGATAACCGCTTCGGCGAAGGGGTTTGGAATCCTTACCGCATCATTTTTAACGGGATGGGACAAGGAGATATTTCAACAACGCCTTTACAAATGGCAAACTTTGCTGCTGCCATAGCCAATCAAGGTTTTTATTACACACCTCATATCGTTCATAAAGTCGATGGTATTCCTATGAAAGACTCCAACTTTGTCGTTAAAAAACAAACCTTAGTCGACCCTAAATACTTTGGCACTGTACTTCGTGGAATGCGCAATGTATTTACCATGGGGACGGCTAGACGTTTCGAAGTAAAAGATTTTACACAATTAGGAAAAACAGGTACTGCACAAAATTCACAAGGACAAGATCACTCGTTGTTTATTTTAATCGCACCGGCCGAGAACCCAAAAATTGTGGTGGCTGCCATTGTTGAAAATGGGCATTACGGGGCAACATGGGCTGGACCAATGACCAGTCTGGTGGCCGAATTGTATTTAACAGATACCATTAAACGACCAGAGATGGTAAAGCGTATGAAGGCTGGTAACCTACAAGGCGAATACAGACGTCAGTGGGTGAATTATTTAAAGCGAAAAGGATTATATATTGAACCCCTAAAAAAAGACAGCATTGAGCCAAAATCGACTATTACAAGGAATTGATTGGGTCGTTCTTACCCTGGGAATGATTATCGTTATTTTCGGGATTATGAATGTTTACAGCGTCAACCCCGATCTAGGTGTTAAACAAGTCATCTGGTTTGGGTTAGGGATGGTTTTTGTCTTGGGATTAGTGATTATTAGCAGTAATAACCGTAATTTTTTCGAGATTAATAGCCCCTTTATCTATCTTATATCCTGTCTATTACTGGTTGGTGTTCTATTTTTTGGGAAAGAAATTAATGGTGCCAAGGCGTGGTATCGGTTTGGACCACTTAGTTTACAACCGGCCGAGTTTGCTAAAATTGGTACGGCATTGTTAATCGCCAATATGATTAATCACTCCAATGCCAATTTAAACAATGTTTCTTTTCTTGGCAAATTGGTGTTGGTTTTACTTATACCAATCACCCTAATCATGTTACAACCCGATCTAGGATCGGTGATTATATTCTGTTCGTTCAGTATTGCTTTATACCGCGAAGGACTTAACCCCTGGATTATTCTAGCACCCATTGTTGGGCTGCTTATATTTCTTATATCCATTGTTCAAATTCCATTTTACGTCCTCTTATTTTTTGGTTTTATCATTTTGGTCATCGCTTTACTCATTTTATCATTTAATTACAGTAAAGACGTTGAAGACGCAGCTTATGGGGTATTAATCGGGCTTTCTATTTACTTTGTCCTCTTAATTATTATCTGTTATTTCGTTGCCCACTTAAGCGAAGAATTAAGAGAATCCTTTGGGCATTTATTTCCTATGCGATCGCTCTTCTTTTCAGAACCCATTTTTTTCAATACGGTTTTGTTTGGGCTTATTGGTGCGGTAATTTCTATTTTACCAGTGGTAGTCATGAAAATTGTGTACCAAAAAGAAACGGCCACATCACCCTTCAAATTACAGTCGGGACTGGCAGCGAATGTGATGAATTTCAGCATCGTATGCTCTATTGTTTTATTATTGTTTACCAGTATTGTTAGTTTTATATCTCCCATTATTTTCGAGAAGTTACCCAAACACCAAAAAGAGCGGGTAATGGTCTTGTACGAAGGAGAGGCAAAATACCGAGATACCTCTGGGTACAATTTACTCTATGCCAAAACAGCCATCGGCTCGGGTGAAATGTTTGGGAAAGGATACAATCAAGGAACCATTAAAAAGGGACGTTTTGTACCCGAGCAACAAACCGATTATATTTTTACGGCAGTAGGTGAGGAGTGGGGATTCGTAGGAAGCGTGTTTATCGTTATTGTCTACGCCTTATTTGTCGCTAGGCTATACCATTTAGCCGAACAGCAACAGAATCGCTTTGCGCGCTTCTATGGCTATTGTGTAGGCTCTATCTTGTTTTTCCATTTCTTTATCAATATAGCCATGGTTATGGGCTTGTTCCCAACGGTCGGAATCCCGTTACCGTTTTTTAGTTATGGCGGTAGTTCCCTATGGGGGTTCACCATCCTTATCGGTATTTTCCTGATCATTAATTACAAGAGCAAACAAAGTCTTATCTAGGCGTATCAATGGAGTTGATCCCACGAATAATAGACGCAGTACCCTTTTTTAATTAAAACCCGTCAGCTTCCATCAACAAAGTTCGTAGTATAAACGTACGGCTAAGTACGTTTATACTACGAACGCCGCGGCAAGGATAGCAGCGATATCCTTTTTTGGCCCTTGTTTCAAAATAATCCATAAGTTCATTTTCCAAAAAAGATAAAGCGAATAGCCTGACCTGAAAGGGCCGCCCAACACACCATTTTACACATTCATTTATTATTTTTTTGGGCGGTTGCTACGCACCGGGCTATCCATGTCAATCTTTGCTATTCGCAAAGGATTTTTCATTCCTATCCCTACCGCAGTTTGCGGTTTGTGGAAGTGAATGCTTTGAATTGAATGACTGAAATTCATTGGTGGACCGCAAAAAAAAAGCTGTCGATGTCGACAGCTTCTGGAGTTATTTATGTTCAGTGATTAATTCTGAAATATGATTTACTTTTTTGATGAGTTTATTGTCTTTATCGACAAGAAACAGGGTAGGGGTTGACTGGACTCCGAATTTTTCGACCGCCGGGCTATCCCATTTAAGCAAGTCGGTATAATTGTACCACGTTAACCCAGCCGTTGCTGTTTGAAAAGCGTGCTGATCAACATCAAGGGATATGGCAACAATTTCACCACCTTGTTTTTTAAAATTGGTATAAAACTCTTTTATGTAAGGCATTTCATTGTTACAAGCCGGACACCAAGAAGCCCAAAACACGATAAGTTTTTGGTTGGCCTTAATGTCGTATAAGCTCTTTTTGCCTTTTACAGCTTGATCAAAGACAATATTCGGAACAACTGTTCCAACGGTGATTCCTTTACTAACTTTTACTTTATTGCTTAAAGCATCGGTAATGGTACAGGTTAATCCTTCTACTTTGTTGATGTAGAAGGTATGATAATCTTTAAACTGGTCGGCAGGTACTAGATTTAAAAGCGTCCCTAATACAGCTTGTCCACGAGAGGTTTGAAGGTCGGTTGCATTTAATAAACGTTCGGTAATGGCTTTTAGCTTATCGTCCATAGAACCTGTAGCATTCGCGCTATTGTTTAGTTCGAAGTTAAGGAAGTTATACACCAAGTTTTGCATTTGACCCGATTGTTCTAAGCGTTCGTCATCGTTTACCAAATGGTCAAGAATTTGCTTTTGCGCCTCTGGGTTTTTGGCCGACTGCGAATCGCTGATTAACTGTTGTAATTCTAGGTTGTATTTTACCAAGGAATTAGCCGTAGTTGAACCCTCTAACAAAACCGATTTAATGCGTTGTTCTTCCATTAAAATGGCTTGATAAAATTTATCGCCGGGCTTATAGATATTCTTTAAGTAAGGAAATACGTTTTGATTGACATCGGCAAGAGTTTTTTTCAGATCATTGTTCTGAAATTCTTGATGTGTTTTTCCTTCAATTATTTGCAACTGATTTTGGAATTCTTGCCCAGAAACGGTTTTAAATTTTAGGGGTTTATTGTCTGTAAGTAATGCCAATGATTCACCTGTTGGTAGATCAATTTTCACGAAGCCATTATACGCTTTAGGAACCTTTGCTGTAAATTTTCCGGTATTATCTGTTGTGGTATTCTGAATCAGCTTAAGTTCTGAATTTTCGTATAACTTAACCAATACTTTTTTGTTGCTGTAATTTTCAAATTGCCCATCTATTGTAAATTGCGCAAATAAGGATGCATTGCACAATAAAATAGGGATCATAAATTTCTTCTTCATAATATGAATGATTAATAAACATAAAAAAACCTCAATCTGTAGATTGAGGTTTAAAAGTACTCTATTTTTTTTAGATGATTTTATATTTTTTAGAATAGACAAGGTATCCTATAATAAGTACAGCTACTACCACTAATAACATTGCATAGTCGTCTATAGGTAGTCCTGTTTGTGACCCAGGACCTCCTGAACCACCTTTAGCAGTCATATCCATCGGCATTGGAGGAGCAGTGTTTCCTGAATTTGAATCTATGCTATATACTGTGTTCCCAGCATTGGCAAGTAAAATTTGTAGATTCGCTAAAAGAAGAACTACAATTGTTTTAAATATTTTCATAAGTATAAATTAAGTCAGTTATTTATTTTACAATTACTTTGGTTGTGAAATTTTCACCGTCAGCATAAGTTAATTTAACTATGTAAACACCTGCTGTAGTTAAATTCGCTAATTTAAAATCGCTTGTTGTTACAACATTTTTATAATCATCTACTTTTTGACCTTGTAAATTATAGACTTCAATATTAGCGTATTTTTTAGCATTATTTAAACGTACAAAGTAATCGTAATTGTTATTTTTATAAACTAAAGTTTTATATTTATTTAATTCATTTTCATTTGTACCTAACTTATTGTATTCTTGCCAGTAGACAGCAAAACGGTTTTGTAAGTCGTCCCCCTCGTTTAAATTGAAAACATACTCTTGGTTGTTTTGAATTTCAATGACTTGTGAATTTTTTCTATCTTCTAAGAAAAATTTACGTCCATTTACTAGATTAGATTCAACAGCTCCAAAAATGTTGTCATCGTATAATTTAAATTTAAAAGCATACTCACTTGCTGTAGCAACGTCATTTGTAAGACCTAAAGTAATTGGTTTACCCACGTAGTTATCAGCAATAACATTGTTCGTTGTTTCAGAATTAGCAATTGGTGTTTCAGATTCTCCGTCTTCTTGTAAGAAGTACGCGTAATTGTTTAAACCATCATTGTTTTGAATAGTTCCATTCTCAAATTTATTTGAGGCAGATAAATAGATTGGGAAACCCATATAATCGCCATTGGCTTTAGTAAAATAGACTTCTAATTGTGAAAAAGAAGCAGCACTACGACTAAGATCACCTAATCTTCTACCAAGATCTGCATTATCTTGGATGAAGGTTTTTATTTGATCATTAAATAAAAACTCGACATCTACTAAATCTGAAGATCCATCTTTGGCTTTTACATTCACTGTAAATTTCTCAAATGGGCGAATCAATAAAGCTTCACCACTCTTTGTCCAAGAGGTTGTCATTCCTGACTGCACTTGTTCTGCTTCAATCTCGCCTACATAGGTAGTTCCTGTTTCGTTGTTCCATTGAATATTGGATGCAGTAGTGAATTTAGAAATTGTTAATAGATAATTAGATAGCGATGGTGCTTGGCCGTTTATTCTAAGGTAGGTATCTGGTTTAGATAAATCAATATTAGACGTAAAAGGATTACCAAATTGGTGAAAGTTTTTACCAGCGGTGGTCGATTGATCAACACCTACGGCACCATTATTGGCTACATAGGTCTCGTAAAACTCATTGTAATTATTGATATTTTTTTTCCATTTTCCCCAATTGGCAGTTGAAAATGCATTTGCATCACCTTTGTAATTTGGGATAAGCGTTGTTGCTGAAAGGGTTACAGACTCTGGTGCAATACGTCCACGGTAGCTTACCGGTTTAGAAGTAGCATGAGCTTGTTGGAAAATAGAGGTTAGGTTCGCGTTCCATAAATTTAAATTATAGGCATAACCTGGTTGGTATTTGGTAGCAGTAGGTACTGCATCCCAAACAATCTTATTATTGTTCCATTTTTGTAAGGTAGAACTGTAGCGTTGACCACAACTTTTATCAAGAACACAATTTCCTCTAAAGGCGACACCGAAGATATCGTTGAAAGTTTCAACTTGACCTTGGAAAGGAATCCCCATATTTAGATAATTGATTGAACTTGGATTAACAGAAGCTCTTTCAACTGTTAAGAAACCAGTATTGGACGTATTTGTTGTTCCATTACCTGCTACAATTAATTGGCCATATTTATCCGAATCTTTATGAACGTTAACAAACTCTTTTCCTGCATCTTTTGATGGAGTACCAATTTTTGTATAAGTATTTGTAACGTAGATATTTCCTTCGTTTATAACGGTTTTTTCGACATCGGATGCAATTGACAAATTACCTCCATTGTAAAACAGAGTATTTGCTTCAACTTTCACGACAGCTTTATCGCCGATATATGTATTTAGGGCGGTCTGAGCGTTTAAACTTATTAAAGCTCCGACTGAGAATAAAGCTAATAAATTTTTTTTCATATTTATATTGTTTAAGAGGTTCTGTTTGATATTAGTGCAAATATATTAAAAAAATATCTTAAAAAAATAATAATCAATGAATTAAATAGTTACCTCGTCGGGTAATTCATCAATTGTGTACATCAGTTCTGTAAAAACGTCTTCGCTTACAGACCTTAATCCACGGGCTCCTAAGCCTAATTCATTTGCTTGTTCAACAATGTTATTTAAGGTTTCTTCGGTAACTGTTAAAGTTTTACCATCGAGTTCAAATAACTTTTCATACTGCTTTATTAATGCATTTTTGGGTTGGGTAAGAATGGCTTTCATCGCTTCTTTATCCAACGGTTTTAAATACGTGATAATGGGTAAACGACCAATCAATTCTGGAATTATTCCAAAGTTTTTCAAATCGGTTGCATTCACTTCATCCAATAAGTTTTCAATATGCTTAGGTTCTTCGTTTTTGTATCCGATCACGTGTTTTTTCAAACGGTCAGCAATGTGTTTTTCAATTCCAGAGAATGCCCCTCCTGCGATAAACAAGATATCTTTGGTGTTTACTTCAACAAATTTTTGATCGGGATGTTTACGTCCTCCTTGTGGTGGTACATTCACGACAGTTCCTTCTAAAATTTTTAATAAAGCTTGTTGAACACCTTCTCCTGAAACATCACGAGTAATGGATGGGTTATCGCTTTTACGAGCAATTTTATCCATTTCATCAATAAACACAATTCCTTTTTCGGCCAATTCAACATTGTAATCTGCTGATTGCAATAAGCGAGTTAAAATACTCTCTACATCTTCACCTACATAACCAGCCTCTGTAAGAACGGTTGCATCAACAATAGCAAAAGGTACATTCAATAATCGTGCTATAGTTTTTGCTAAGAGTGTTTTACCTGTTCCTGTCTCACCGACTAAGATGACGTTGGACTTATCAATCTCTACTTCGTTTTTCGAATTCTTTTCGTTTAAAATCCTTTTATAGTGGTTGTAAACAGCAACGGCTAATATCTTTTTTGCTTGATCTTGGCCAATAATATATTCATCCAAAAAGTTTTTAATTTCTCTTGGCGTTTTTAAATTTAAGGGTTGTACAAGTTCATTGTCTGAACTAAATTTACTTTCCTCTATAACAATACCATGTGCCTGTTCTATACAGTTCTCACAAATATTGCCTTCGATTCCCGATACTAAAATATTGACATCGTTTCTGCTTTTCCCACAGAAAGAACACTTATTATCTTCCAAATTATTAGTCATTATGTTGAACGTGCAAATTTATTGCTTTTTATTAAAATATGCTAATGAAACAGATAGAAACTTATACGCAATCAATTGTCGATTGATTTCATGGAACTAAAAAAGGCTGTTTTCTTTCGAAAACAGCCTTTTTTATGGGTTTAGAACGATTATTTTTTAGGAAGTAAAACTTCGTCAATCATTCCGTATTCTTTTGCTTCAAAAGAAGTCATCCAGTAATCGCGTTCACCATCTTTTTCGATTTGCTCGTAAGTTTGGCCCGAGTGATCAGCAAGGATATCGTATAATTCTTTTTTCAGCTTTAGAATTTCTTTTAATGTGATTTCCATATCGGTTGCCTGACCTTGTGCACCTCCTAGTGGTTGATGAATCATCACACGAGAGTGTTTAAGGGCTGAACGTTTCCCCGCTTTACCAGCAGTTAAAAGAACAGCACCCATTGAGGCGGCCATTCCTGTACAGATGGTGGCAACGTCTGGTTTTATTAGTTGCATGGTATCATAGATGCCAAGTCCAGCGTAAACTCCACCTCCAGGTGAGTTGATATAGATTTGAATATCTTTTGTAGCATCTGTACTTTCTAAGAATAATAATTGCGCTTGAATAATATTCGCAATCTGATCGTCGATAGCAGTTCCTAAAAAGATAATTCGGTCCATCATTAAACGAGAGAAAACATCCATTTGTGCAACGTTCAATTTTCTTTCTTCAATAATGTAAGGTGTAACATTTTGGATGTAGCTATCCATTGTCAAGCTACTAATTCCTTGATGTTTCACGGCATATTTCTTAAATTCTTCTCCAGCGTTTTTCATTGTTGATTCAATATTTTAATGAAAGTTAAAAGAATTATTTGAATTAAACTGTTAAGCTTGTTCTAATTCTTTATTCTTTGCGGTGATGATTTCCACAAATTCGTCAAATGTTACTTCTTTTTCAGTCAATTGAATGTTGGCTTTGAAAATGGCTAACATTTTGTCGGTAAATACTTGGTAAGATAAACGGTTGTATTCTTCTTGATTCGATAAAGCACCAGCGATGATTTGATTCATGCTTTCTTCTGGAATAACATTTTGACCGTACATTTTTAATTGTTCAGTAATGGCTACTTCAGCAGCGGCTTTAACTTCTTCCGAGTTCACTTCAACACTATTTTCTTCTGCAATTTTAGCTTCGATTAATTGGTAGCGTAAGCTTTTTTCAATTTTAGCTAATTCTTCTTTGGCTTGCTCTTCCGATGTGATTCCTTCATTCGAAAACTCTAACCATTTTGTTAAGAATGTTGTTGGTAAATCAAATTGTACTTGTTTTAATAATTCAGCCACAACATCATTGATGATTTGTTTGTCAGCCTCTTTGTTGTACATGTTTTCTGATTCTGTTTTGATTTTGTTACGGAAAGCGTCTTCTGAATCAACCGTTCCTTCTCCATAAACTTTATCAAATAAATCTTGGTTCATTTCTGCATTGTTCACCTTGTTTACTTCTTTCAAAGTATACGTAACTTGAACTCCTTCTTCATTGACCTCAATTCCTAATTGTTGTGCAGCTTCTTCAGCTGTATCGTAAATTGCGTTTGTATTTACTTCAACAACGTCACCTACTTTTTTACCGATAAAAGCAGAAGCGTCTTTTAATTCTTCTAAACGAAGAAAAGCCGATTTTGCTTCTTCTGCACCTTCGACCATCGCATCCGCTTTGATAATCGCATTTTCTTCAGCAGCGTCTAAAGAAACTAACGATCCAAAACGTTGTGAAAAGTTATCCACGTATTTTTGAACTTCCTCTTCTTCCACTTGTACCTTGTACGTGTCAACACTTACTTTCGATAAGTCAACAGTAAATTCTGGTGCAATTCCAATTTCAAAATCGAAATTTAATTCAGAAGCTGTCCAGTCGATATTGTCTTGTATTACAGGAACGGGGTTTCCTAAAATAGCTAATTTTTCTTCTTTGATGTAATCGTTTAACCCTTTTTGTAACAATTCGTTTACCGTATCAAAGATAACAGCTTGTTCGTATTGTTTTTTGACGAAGCTCATTGGAACCTGCCCTTTACGGAAGCCTTTGATGCTTGCTGTCTTTCTGTATTGGTTTAATACGTTGTCTACTTTCTCTTGGTAATCTGCCTGAGAAACAGTCACAGTCAATACTGCATTTAAATTGTCTGTGGTATTTTTAGTAATATTCATCTACCTTAAATTTGGAGTGCAAATGTAGTAAATTTATATAAATTTTAATAGACTATTTGGAAAATATAAGGGTTTCATTTTCCATTCTTTAAGTTTTTTCGGAGGAACTTAATCTTTAAAATAGGAAGGGTTAAGAAATGGGTATAAAAAAACTCCTAAAGACAAGCTTTAGGAGTTGATGTATAGTTCTTAGAATAATGCTATTCGTAATCGGCATAAGATTCGTCGTAAACGAAATCTTCCATAAATTTGGTGGTGTAGTTTCCAGCGATAAAATCAGGGTGATCCATTAACTGTAAGTGAAATGGAATGGTTGTTTTTATCCCTTCAATGTAAAACTCACCTAATGCGCGTTTCATTTTCTTAATCGCTTCTTCGCGTGTTTGCGAGGTCACAATTAATTTGGCAATCATAGAGTCGTAATGTGGTGGGATCATGTAACCAGCATAGACGTGTGTGTCTACACGGACACCGTTACCTCCTGGGATATTAATCGACGTGATTCTACCTGGCGATGGACGGAAGTCGTTGTACGGATCTTCAGCATTAATACGACATTCAATTGAATGCATGGTTGGGTAATAATTTTTCCCAGAAATAGGTTCTCCAGCGGCTAACATAATTTGCTCGCGCACCAAATCAAAACCAGTTACTTGTTCAGTAATTGGGTGTTCAACTTGAATACGGGTATTCATTTCCATGAAATAAAAATCGCCGTGTTTGTCTACTAAAAACTCAATTGTTCCAACCCCTTCGTAGCCAATGTACTCTGCTGCTTTAACAGCTGCATTTCCCATTCGTTCACGTAACTCATCGGTCATAATCGGCGATGGAGTTTCTTCTACTAATTTTTGGTTACGTCGTTGAATTGAACAATCGCGTTCTGATAGGTGACATGCTTTCCCAAAACGATCACCAGCGACTTGTATTTCTACGTGGCGTGGTTCTTCGATTAGTTTTTCCATGTACATACCGTCGTTTCCAAAGGCTGCAGCGGCTTCTTGTCTTGCTGATTCCCAAGCGTGTAAAAGATCTTCTTCTTTCCAGATTGCACGCATTCCTTTACCACCACCACCGGCAGTTGCTTTCAGCATGACTGGATATTTGATTTCTTTTGCAATTTCAATGGCTTGCTCGTAGCTATCTAAAAGACCTTCTGATCCTGGAACCACAGGCACGCCTGCTTCTTTCATCGTCGATTTCGCATTGGCTTTATCACCCATACGATCGATATGCTCTGGAGATGCACCAATGAATTTGATTCCATTGGTTTGGCAAATTTTAGAGAAAGCAGCATTTTCTGATAAGAAACCATACCCTGGATGAATCGCGTCAGCATCTGTAATTTCAGCTGCTGCAATGATACTTGCCATTTTTAGGTAAGAATCCTTACTTGGGGCAGGTCCAATACAAACGGCTTCATCAGCAAAGCGAACATGCAGTGAGGTTTCGTCGGCTGTAGAATATACTGCAACAGTTTTGATGCCCATTTCTTTCGCTGTACGAATTACGCGCATGGCGATTTCACCTCTATTCGCAATTAATATTTTTTTGAACATGCTATACTAAGTTTTATTAGATTAAGATGGATCAACTAAAAATAATGGTTGATCATATTCTACAGGACTTGCGTCATCGACTAAGATTTTCACAATTTTTCCTGAAACTTCAGCTTCAATTTCGTTGAATAATTTCATCGCCTCTACAATACATAGTACTTTCCCTGGAGCAATGGTATCACCAACCGTGATAAAAGCATCTTTTCCTGGTCCTGCTGCGCGATAGAACGTTCCAATCATTGGTGACTTGATCGTCACAAAATTGGCGTTTTCATCCGCTTGAGCAGTTTCAGTACTTACAGCTGCTGCTGGTTGTGGTGTTCCTGCTACAACTTGAGTAGGTGCCTGAGGCATATAAAATTGTTGTGCTGCAGCTGGCTGATTAACAACGCCGTGAAGAGTTTTGATTTTGATCTCAATATCTTCTTGCTTAATGCTAACCTCAGCAACTTCTGCTTTTGACACAAATCTAATTAAATTCTGAATGTCTTTAATATCCATATAATGCGGTTTTTAATTTGACCTAAATCGTAACTTATTTGTTAAACGAAGCCCAAAGGTATTAAAAAAAATAAAAAAGCTGCTTCTTTTATAGAGAAACAGCTTGAAAATGTTTTTAAGCGAGTGTTATTCAATCACTTCTTGTCCTTTTTCTAATACTACTTTACCTTTGTAGTATAGTTTTCCGTCAGACCAGTGAGCTCTGTGGTATAAATGAGCTTCACCAGATGTTTTATCGATCGCTAATTGAGGTGCTTCGATTTTGTAGTGTGTTCTACGTTTATCTCTTCTTGTTGACGACTGTCTTCTCTTAGGATGTGCCATATCTATCTACTTTTTTTCTTTATTATTCTAAATTATATATACTTTTAAAAAACCTTAAGGTTTCAAATCTTTTAATTTTGCCCAACGCGGATCTATTTCATCCGTGTTGTTTTCATCGTCCTCTTCCTTTGAAGTGTCGATTAAATCTTCTTCTATTTCTTCTTCCGTTAAACTGTACTGATCCAAAATATCCAGCATATCAGACGTGCTATTTCCAGATAGAACATCGGGATGTATACGTTTCGTTGGTAATGCTAATAACGCTAATTCAAAAAGAATTTGTGCGATATTTAATTGATATTCATCTTGTGGAACAATCCAAATGTCACTGTCACTGTCATCGAATTCGGTTCCAAATTTAACAATTAATTCGGTTTTATTCGAAAAAACTTGATCAAAGTTATCACCAGTTAAATCACACTCAACTTCTACAGTACCCTGTACGTCAAATGTTAATTCAAGCATCGATGATTTTTTTTCTAACTCAACAATCACTTGAATAGCTGGGTTTTGAAAGTCTTGATCAAAATCAAATAAATCAAAGAACTTCTGTGATAGTTCAAAGGTGTAATCGGTTGTACCTAAAGGTAATCCAGAAAATACAATACTGTAATTTTTTTGTTTGTCCATACCACAAAGGGTTTGCAAAGATAATCTATTTTTGTTTAAAACAAATAAATCTTTGAATGTTATTTAATAATTTTTATTTATCGCCTTTTTCCAATTTAATTGGCGACGCCTTTAAAATATTCTCCGTTAATATTCCGTGCTCCTTTCGGTTACGGTAGAGCTCTACAGCGAGGAAAAGGGCTTCCGTGAATGATTCTTCACTCGCGATTCCTTTGCCAGCTATATCATAGGCAACACCATGATCAGGGGATGTACGTATAAAGGGAAGACCTGCCGTAAAGTTCACGCCTTCATCAAAACTAATGGTTTTGAATGGCGTAAGGCCTTGATCGTGGTACATCGCTAATACAGCGTCGAATGTATTAAGGTTTTGTGGCGTAAAAAAACTGTCGGCTGGGTAGGGACCAAATACCATTTGATTTTCATTGCGGCATCGTTCTATCACAGGTTGAATAATTTCTTGTTCTTCCTTCCCCAATAAACCATTATCCCCTGCATGCGGATTCAGTCCAAGAACAGCAATTTTCGGTTTTTCCAAACCATAGTCCTCCACTAAAGATTGGTGGATTTGTTGTATCTTTTGGTGAACCGCTTTTTTCGTAATTTGTTGAGCTACTTGATGAATAGGGATGTGTTGAGTGACCAAGCCCACTTTTATTTTTTCAGCCACCAAAAACATCAATGGATCTCCCCCCCAAAGCTCACCTAAAAACTCCGTGTGACCAGGGAAATTAAATGCTTCAGATTGAATATTGTCTTTGTTTATTGGTGCGGTGACTAGTACATCTGCTAAACCATCTTTTACTGCTTTGGCAGCGGCATATAATGATTGATACGCATGTTCACCAGCTATTTTTTCTACTTTCCCATAATGTACATCAATGGTGTCTTTCCATAGATTAACAATATTAATTTTTCCATCCACCGCTTGACTCGCGTCTTGAATTCCTTGAAAATTCAAACGCTCTAAGTTTAGTCGTTCTTTTTGGTACGACATTAACTTGGTTGAAGCGAAAATAATAGGCGTGAAGAAATCGGTAATTTCTTTCTCTTTTAAGCTTTTTAAAATAACTTCTACACCAACACCATTATAATCACCTATGGAAATGGCTATTTTTATTTTTTGAGTTCTATCAAACATAGTTTTAATTTAAAAAGATTGGCTAGTAGGTTTTTCTTTTCTGAAAAATTTTTTATAAATCAAATCAACAAGTAGACCACCAATCCAAGAAAAAAGAAATAGGACTGGACAAATGGCAACTTCATACCACGTTGGATGATATGGTGTAAAAACAATGTCTCCAAGGGCAATAAGCAGCAATATAAAACCAATAAACATGGCATAGGCTTGTTTGGCTCTTTTAACCAAGATGGCTGTTGTTATTCCGCCCAATAAAGCAGCTAATCCAGAGGTGATCAGCATTAAACTAAAAAATTGTAATTTAATTTGATGCGGGGCTCTTGAAAAGTGCTTAATGACATAACGCCATTCTGGAAAAACTTGTTGATCCCAACCCAATTGATGGGCATTAACGATAATACCGAAATGAATCACTGTGTAGGTGACTGCTAAACCGACGATTACCGCAATGGTATTCATGAATACCGTTCTATCTTTAAACATAAGTGTGTGTTATACAGCTATCGCAATCACGGAAATTTCTACGTTGACATCACGCGGTAAACGGGCTACTTCTACACATTCTCTTGCTGGATAATTCGTGTCTTTAAAGAAGGAGGCATAGATTTCGTTTACAGCGTTAAAATCGTTTAAATCTTTCAAAAAAATGGTTGTTTTAACAATTTGATCAACGGATGATCCACCCGCTTCTAAAATAGCCGCTACATTTTTCATCACTTGGGTTACTTCGTCTTGGATACCTGATGTAATTAATTGGTCCTTTTCTACATCGAAAGGAATTTGTCCTGACGTGTATAAAAAGCCATTGTATTTAATACCTTGTGAATAAGGTCCTATTGCTTTTGGCGCATTAGGGGTATGAATAACTATTTTCTTCATATTTTTATTTTTTAATATCGAAAGCGTGAGCGGTCTTGGTATTTTAAGTCGCTTAATAAATTAGCTTTAATTCCAATAAAGAAGTCGTAACTCTTATATCGTCCCATCGGAGTCCAACCGAATGATAAGTTAAAACTACGTAAATCTCGCTCAAAACCAAAGCGAACATAGGTAAAGTCGTTTTCTACAAAATCGTAGGTTGAATTCACCGATATAGCCCAGTAGGGGGTTGGAGAAATTTTCCCGCTAAAATTAATCGATCCGTTGTGGGTAGCGATTCGTTCTGTTCCCTTTGAGTAGGTGTAGCTCAAATTGGCTGTTAGACTCCAAGGAATCGCATAGTGCGCATAATTGTCTTTATCGAAATAGAAATTCTCATCTCTAACGGTTCCTTGTTTTGTGTAGTTTTTGGCATCGAATTTCTTTCCACCAAAAGTGCTATTATCGAAAGTATACCCTGTTCCAATCGTCATGTTTGTGAATTGGAAATTACCGATTTCATCAATATACTCAGAAACTTCACTTCCACTCTCATTGATGTATCGTTGAATTTTATAAGGATTAATGGATGCTCCAAATTGAATATTGACTTTTCTTTCAAATAAGCTGGTCATCCCACTAATCGAAATCGGTGACAATTTAAATTTTTCTGCAGAGAAATTATACCCAGAGTTAATATTTAAGGATTCGAAAATCTTAACCTTCTTATAGCCTTTGGGGTCCTTTTCGTCTTTTATCTTCAATTCTAAATTGTTGCTAAACCCAAAACTCATATTGTTCGTTAGTGGTGGAATCGATGTTCCAAATAGTGCATTTTGATATTGAGAATACCAGATTTCTTCTTGGTTCGCTCCTTCATAGGATTTGTAATAATTCCATGACGGGTCTTGGAAGTTTGGATTAAAATTAAATCCAATATTTGGACTAATTATATGTCGAATTCCTTGAATTTTAGCTTCCTTATTCTTGTTGATAAATGTCCCGTAAATACTAGTGGATATCGATGTTGATATATCAAATGTACGGTAAGCGTTAAATCCCTTTATGGTGGCTGTCTCTACTTTTTTGTTGACATTATTAAACGACTTTCGGGTCACGTTATCAGTCCATATTTCATTGTAGTTGGAAGATATCGAAATCGGGAAATAATTGGCGAGTGTAATACTTGTGGCCATTGTTAAGCGGTGAGAAGCACCAAGGCGAGACTGGTCTTTCCACATTTTATCGGTGAAAAAGTCGGTGTCATTGGTTCGAATTTCATTCGCCGTTTGAAAAGCATAGTTCATCCCGATATTCTCCAACAATCCTTTTTTAGGCGTCCCTTTTTTAGCGAATGGATAAATTCGCGCCATATTGACGTTCAGACGTGGAGCAGTTACATTGATTTCACCACTTTGGTAGTTTTGTGAATGCGACATACTCATCGATGCTGAAAAAGGCGAGTTTTCAAAGGTTTTATTTAACGTAATCGAAGAGTTAATGTTGTTGTTAAAAACACTTTGATCGGCGATGTATTGGTTTCGTATCGACTCTTGGTAATATTTCGAACTGGTGAAATTGACATTGGCATTGAATTGTAAACTCGGATTTGCTTTTACATCTTGGGTGTGTGACCAACGAATACCATAAGAATTTCGCTTGTTGTATTGGTTTGGACCAGAGGGTAATCCTTTAATCCCTGTGATTCTATTTTCAATATTGGCTTCAAAATTACCCGAATAGCGGTATCGCTTTCGGTAAGCTGTTGCTGCGTTAACAGACCAACTTCCCTTGGTATAAATATCGGTGGAAAGTTTAATATCTAAATGTTCTCCGATGGGGTAATAGAACCCAATTCCTTCAATGAAAAATCCTTCTCTTGAACGCTCTCCGGGGCGCGGCATTAAAATACCAGCCGATCGGTTGCTCCCTAAAGGAAGATAGGAAAAAGGAAGAACAAGGGGGGTGGGTACATCGTAAACAATCAACTGTATTGGACCAGTAATAAGCACTTTTTTGTCGTTCTTATCGATCATTTTGCCTGAATTCGCCCGTAAATAGTAATCGGCATCTTTGGTTTTGCCTTCTTTAAAGTAGGTGTCTGTCGTGTAATCCGCTTTATGCAACAGCATCACCGAATCATTGAGACGTTTTACTTTATCAGCTACAATGACGCCTTCGTCTTCAGTAATACGAACATTGTACCCTGTGCCAATTTTTGTTTTGAAGTTTACTTTAAATGCATCTTGAAACACTTCTTGTTGGCCTTGGGTGAATTTGGTCTGTTCTGTAATTACACCAATGGAATCTCTTTTTCCCTCCGCATAGACATCGCCAGTTTCCCAATTGAGTTCAATGTAATCGGCTTCAATGGTCATATCGCCGTAAACAACATTTGCTTTTCGCAGCAAATACGTCATCTTCTTTTTGCGATCGTGAATCTCATCCTCGGATTTGTGATCCAGGATGTGTTCTAATTTTTCCTTAACAGGAATTATGGTGTCTAATTTGATAGAATCTGTAACAACAGTTTTATCTTTAGCGTTATTATTCGGCCTGATTTGTCCAAAAGAAATGGTGCAAACCAAAACTGGACTGAAAAATAATATCGATTTATATGCTTTCGTGAACAAGTTTGAAAATATAATTTTATAAATTGCGTCAAAATTAATCAAAAAAACAATCCTAGAATATGAGTTTAAAAATGATTAACATACAAAAGTATCTTTTTTTTGCGTTGTTAATGCTTTTTTCGACATTTTCATTTGCCCAAAAGAAAGAAAATTTCGTGATCGTGATTGATGCAGGTCACGGGGGAAAAGATATCGGGGCTAGAGGAGTCGCGGATTACGAGAAAAACATTACCCTTGATGTGTCCTTAAAATTAGGTGCCTTAATTGAGAAAAATAATCCCGATGTTAAAGTTGTCTATACTAGAAAAACAGATGTTTTTTTAGAATTATGGGAAAGAACCCGAATTTCGAATAACAACAAAGCCAATTTATTTGTTTCCGTTCACTGCAATTCAGCAGCCAATAAAGCAGCTTATGGAACAGAAACATTTGTTATGGGTTTAAACCGTTCAAATGAGACGGATGAAGTGTCTAAACGTGAGAACTCGGTAATCTTCCTCGAGAAAGACCGTGAGATTTACGAGAAATTTAATCCCAATGATCCTGAAGCCGTTATTGCTTTCGAGATTATGAATGCCGCTTACAAAGAACAAAGTATTCGTTTTGCTGATTTGGTTGAAAAAAACTTTGTCAATTTTCAAAAACGTCATAGCCGCGGAGTAAAACAAGCCAATTTTCACGTACTTAGAGGAAATGCCTCTCCATCTGTGTTAGTGGAAATCGGATTTATTTCAAACCAAGATGAAGGGACGTATTTGGCTTCAGATGAAGGAAAAAAATCGACAGCAGAAACATTGTATCAAGCTTTCCTAACCTATAAAAAGGAATATGACCGTCGCAACGGGGTAGTGGCCGAGGAAGACAAACCAAAGGTTGAAAAGAAAGTTGAAAAACCGTTAGAAGGCAAAAAACTAAAGGTAAAAGTGTTGACTTCTCGCATTAAATATTCGCCAAGTTCACCTCAGTTAAAGGGATTAACCGATTTGGAAGTCGTGCAAGATGGGGATGATTATATTTACTATTATGGGGATACCGATATGCGCTCACGAGCAGATGAATTATTGGCCGTAGCCAAGCGCAAAGGATTTTCGAATTCCCAGATTGTGGAGTTCGATTTAAATAAACGTTTAGAAGGTGGAAAGAATTATCGCATTCAATTTATGACATCCAACAAGCGTTACCGCGATAAAGACGATAAGTACAATGGCCTAGTTAATGTATTGAGAGTAAAGGAAGGTTCTATTCATAAGTACTATTTCGGAGCCGATAAAACGTTACAACAAGCACAAAAAACCCTAGAACAAGTCCAATCAAAAGGATTTAAAAATGCATTTGTCGTTACCTTCAATGGTGAAGTTCCAATGTAATATTGACTGTTTCTAGTTAAATAATATTTATTTTTGCCTAAAATCATACAAAGTGAAAATTTCAAAAGAAGTCAAAATAGGATTAGTAACGATTCTTACATTGGTTAGTTTCTTCGTTTTATTTAATTTTTTAAAAGGAAAAAACGTTTTTACCTCTGGAAGAGTCTTTACCGTTAAATATGATAATGTTAATGGATTGGCCCCTTCTAAACCTGTTTCTGTAAACGGTTTACGGGTAGGTCGTGTTGAAGAAATAAAAATCATCGACAATGTCCAACCCATTTATTTCGAAGTGTTGATCTCCATCCAAAAGGATGTTCAATTCTCGAAGAAAACGGTCGCCGAAATTTATGAACCCGGGATTATGTCGGGGCCAGAGATTCGATTAGTGTTGGATTATGGAAAAGATGTAGCCCAAAGTGGAGACTATTTACCGGGTCGTTTAGCCACCGGAATGTTGGCTGGATTAACCGATAAATTAGATCCTACTCAGGCCAAGCTCGACAGTGTCTTATTAACCTTGAATAAAACGTTGACAAGCGTTGATCATATGTTGGATGCAGAGAATCAACAGAATTTAAAAAATGTGTTAAAAAACCTGAATCAAACTGTTAGTTCGTTCGATCGTACCGCCAAATCAATTGAAGGGACCTCGAATAGTGCCAACCATTTAATCGCTTCAAACGAGCAAGTATTGCAACAGACATTGAAAAATGCCAATGCAACTTTAGCTTCGACCAAAGTAACGGTTGAAAAATTTGGCCAAACCGCCGATCGTTTGAATTCATTGCAATTGGATCAGACCATCAAGAATTTTGAGATGGCCTCTAATAACCTGAATACCCTTTTGCAAGATATTAATAACGGAAAAGGATCATTAGGAAAATTAGCAAAAGAAGACGATATTGCTAATGATTTAAAAGCAACTATTGGAAATATGAATGCCTTAGTTGAAGATTTAAAGAAAAATCCAAGTCGTTATGTGAATATTTCTGTTTTTGGAAAAAAACAACCTGTTCAGCCCTAACGAAAGCTTATATAATCAACTCACACAAAAACATGAATAACCATGACACAGTACATTCCTAATGTGTTTTTTGCCCTTATCATGGTGTTTAGCTTTTGGTTTTTTGCGCGTAACGCAAAGAAAATCATTCGTAACATCAAATTAGGGAAAGACTTAGATCGTTATGATCAACCCGCTTTGCGATGGAAAACAATGGCCAAAGTTGCTCTAGGTCAAGGAAAAATGACCGTTAGACCTGTTGCCGGGTTTCTGCATATTTTGGTCTATGTAGGTTTCTTATTAATTAATGTTGAAGTCTTGGAAATTATCATCGATGGTCTTTTTGGGACGCATCGTGTGCTTAGTTTCTTAGGAGGTTTCTACAATGGCATGATTGGCTTTTTCGAAATCTTAGCCTTCTTGGTTTTAGTTTCCTGTGTTATCTTTTGGATAAGACGAAACATTGTTAAAATTAAACGTTTCTGGAAATCAGAAATGAAAGGATGGCCCAAGTCGGATGCCAATTATATTCTTATGATGGAAGTGGCTTTTATGGCGGCTCTATTAATTATGAATGGTGCCGATCAAGTGCTTCAAGTGAAAGATCCTGCTCATTTTACGCAAGTGGGTTCGTTTCCAATTTCTAGTTGGTTAACAGCGCCTTTATTTGAAAACCTTAGCACATCAACTGTTTATATGGTTGAGCGTGGTGCATGGTGGTTTCACATTATCGGTATTTTCTTTTTCTTGAATTACCTGTATTATTCAAAACACTTGCATATTATCTTAGCATTCCCCAACACGTGGTTTTCTAAATTAGAGCCTAAAGCAGCATCCACCAATTCTGCTGCGGTTACCAAAGAAGTGCGCTTAATGATGGATCCGAATGCCGATCCTTATGCTGCACCTGCAGAACCAGAAGGTGAACCTGAAACATTTGGTGCGAAAGATATTTTTGACCTGAATCAGGTTCAGTTATTAAACGCCTATACGTGTACGGAATGTGGTCGTTGTACAGACGAATGTCCGGCCAATACGACGGGTAAAAAACTATCGCCCCGTAAAATTATGATGGATACCCGTGATCGCCTGGAAGAGGTGAGTGCGAATATCGATTTAAATGGAAGTTTTGTAGACGATGGTAAAATGTTGGTCAACGACTATATTACGCCAGAAGAGTTATGGGCGTGTACCTCGTGCAATGCTTGTACACAAGCTTGTCCAGTAAACATAGATCCACTATCAATTATTGTCGATTTAAGACGTTACTTGGTTATGGAACAGTCGGCTGCTCCACAAGAGCTGAACGCGATGATGTCTAATGTAGAAAACAATGGAGCACCATGGCAGTTTAACAATGCCGATCGTTTAAATTGGGTAAACGACTAAGAAAAATTAGCCGAGAAAGACGTTCTGTTTTTTTCGAAGTAGTAAACAAAGACCATAGAAACATATGTCAACATTAACCGTTAAAACAATGGCTCAATACATGGCTGAAGGAAAACAACCAGAAGTTCTTTTCTGGGTTGGATGTGCCGGAAGTTTCGATGACAGAGCAAAAAAAATAACAAGAGCATTTGTTAAAATATTAAATAATATAGGTGTTGAATATGCCGTTTTGGGTACAGAGGAAAGCTGTACTGGTGATCCAGCAAAACGTGCGGGGAACGAATTCGTTTTCCAGATGCAAGCCATGATGAATATCGAAGTGTTAAACGCTTACGAAGTGAAGAAAATCGTGACGACATGCCCACACTGTTTTAATACCCTAAAGAATGAATACCCTAATCTTGGGGGCGAATATGAAGTTTTACACCATTCGCAATACCTACAACAATTAATAAAAGATGAGCGTTTAACCATTGAAGGAAATACGTTCAAGGGGCGACGAATCACTTTTCACGATCCTTGTTACTTAGGGCGTGGAAACGACGTTTATGAAGCACCAAGAGCTTTAATCGAAAAGTTAGATGCCGAGTTGGTGGAAATGAAACGCTGTCGTACACGCGGGTTATGTTGTGGTGCTGGTGGCGCTCAAATGTTTAAAGAAGCTGAAAAAGGCGACAAAGAGATTAACATTGAACGTACGGAAGAAGCATTGGGTCAACAGCCAGATATTATAGCAACGGGTTGCCCGTTTTGTAATACCATGATGACCGATGGTGTGAAGCATTTTGAAAAAGAATCTACGGTTGTGGTGAAAGATTTAGCCGAACTGATTATGGAGGCGAAAGACTTGTAATCATCACCCGTGATTAACCATTATAAAACAAAGCTGCCCTTAAACGGGGCAGCTTTTTTAGTACTCTGTAATGGTTAAAAAAGTAGAACACCAGACGTACTAAAGTAATCTTGCCATTTGTGTCGTAGGATGCTTCATACAAGGTATTCTTCAGCTAACCTCGATGTTCTACGGAGAATTGAGTAAATTAATCATCACTTTCCGAGTGATTTACTACTTTTGGTTTCTTAATCAACTTATCAATAGCACAAAAATCGGATGCGCTAAATTGAATGAGAAGCCCGTAAAATGCTATATGTAAAAATTGAGAAGGATAACTCGCCCAATCTTTAATGATGGAGCTACCGATGAGGAGGAGTAGCATTAAGAAGCTACCAATGATAGCAATTCTTCTTGTGAAAAAACCAAATATTAAAAATAATCCAATCACAAATTCAAGGAAAGGCAGTGCATAACCAAATGCGAGTACAAAATCATTTGGAAGAAATGTTTGCTCAAAGAGCAAGACAAAGTTATCCGTATATTGACGTAAATCGAGTAAGGCAACAACCCCGTGCATTAAACCGCTAATACCCAGAGTGAGACGAAGAATTAAATAAACTATTTTTTCCATATCATATAGTGTTATGTTTTGTATATAATCAAATTTCCAACAGTTTTTTTTAATATAATTGTATGGTTTGGGGAGATTTTTGTATTTTTAAAGGTATGTAATACAACGGTATAGCTATGTTATTTGAAATAATCTCTATTTCGCCAGGGCAATATAAGCCCCCCAAGCGAAGGCAGGTGTTTTTTGAATTGGTCTTTGTGCTTTCGGGTCAAGGTTTACATCGTATGAATCAACACCATTTTTCATACAAACCCGATAAGTTGTTTATGATTGCTCCAAAAGAACACCATGTATTTATGGCGCATACAGCCACCGCTTTCTACTTTATACGCTTTAACCAGCGTTTTGTGCAAGAGCACCACAAAGAGTTTAGTCAACGACTAGCCTTTATCTACCACCATTACACCCATCTTCCTCTTTCCATACTTCAACACCCCGCAGATAAGTCTTTAGTTAGGGAATTGATAAATGCCATGATTCGTGAAAAAGAACATCCGAGTTATTATCAACAAGCCGTGATTCAACAACTGCTGAATTCATTATTGATTATTATTGCCCGTAATATTCATTATGTGCCTCCATCTACCGAACCTTCCGGAATTTCAACGGCCGTCGAATTACTGAATTATATTCATTTTAATATCCATTATCCCGATAAGTTAAAGGCGCGTAAAATGGCTCAGTATTTTAATTTCTCGACCTACTATATCGGTGAATATTTTCGAAGTCAAGTGGGCCAAACCCTCCAACAGTACAAGCAAAACTACCGCATGCGCTTGGTGGCCTCGCGTTTACTGTATACCAAAATGCAGATCAATGAAATTGTGCATGAATTTGGCTATACCGATGCCAGTCATCTCAATCGTTCCTTTAAAGCGCATACCGGAATGAGTCCCTCCCTCTTTCGAAAAGTAGGAAAAATGACGATTTAGGCAGGAGAGGAGGTGTTTTGAATTTGAAAAATTTGAAAATGGGACGATTTGCAAATAGCGACAATACGCATTGGATGTTCGATTTTAGATAGAAGGCGTTTTGAATTTGAAAAATTTGAAAATGAGACGATTTGCAAATAGCGACAATACGCATTGGATGTTCGATTTTAGATAGAAGGCGTTTTGAATTTGAAAATTTGAAAATGAGACGATTTGCAAATAGCGTATTGGACTTTAGATCTCAGATAAAATTCGGTTTGTGGAAGAATCATTAGCTCTTTCCATATTCAACTGACGAGTTGCTAATTCCTAAAAGCTAATCACTATAACCTAACTACTAAATACTAACTACTAATATCCAACCACTATAATCCAACCACTATAATCTAAATACTAAAATCTAATTCCTAAAATCTAACTACTAATATCTAACTACTAAAATCTAACCACTAAAATCCAACCACCAACGCCTAAAGCATCGCGCAAAGGATTGAAGTGGAAATCCTCTGCTAGGCCTGTAAAGAAATTGATTTGGGTACACAATGTCCCCTAGCAGAGATTGGGAACGGAAAGCCTGACCCGTAGGGTTGCGCCCAATTTATTTGTGTATAGAAGGTCATGAAATACTTGAATATGGATTCGGTATAGATTCGGTGGTTTGAAACGTGGTGTGCACTAAAACATTGTTTATCTTTGTTAGATAAAAGAATAAAAAATGAAAATAGCAGATCATTCTAGAATATGGATTTTTCAATCTAAACGCCCATTTACAGCAGAAGAGAAAGAGGTTATTGAACATAAATTAAAGCTTTTTATAGGTGATTGGGATGCGCATGGTGCCGGTTTATTGGCGGGTTACGAGTTGCCTTACGATCAGTTTATTGTTGTTGGAGTAGATGAAAATAAAACCATGGCCAGTGGTTGTTCAATTGATAAATTAACGAAATTGGTACGTGGAATAGACGAGGCCTATGAACTTGATCTTTTAAACCGTATGCTTGTGGCTTATGCGAAAGATGAAGTGATTGAAGTGGAGAAATTGGCTGCTTTTAAAGAGCTTGTTAAAACAGGTGTTTTAGGGCAGGATACCACCGTGTTTAATAATGGGGTAGCGACGATGGCCGATTTTAGAGCTAACTGGCAACAACCGTTGGCCGAAAGTTGGGCTAAGGCGTTAATGCCTTAATTTATTTTTAAATGAATTGCGTAAATACGGCGCTATTTTTGCTAATTTCGCTGCATGTACATGTATTAACATAACAAATTAAATATTGAATCTATGAAAAGCAAAGGATGTTTAATCGGTGGAGGAATATTCGCCGCACTTTTAGTTTTAGCCTTGGTCGTTTTTGGTTGGGGAATCGGCATTTCGAATAACATTAAAACACTTGATCAAAGTGTTCAAAAACATTGGTCGAATGTAGAAAATACGTATCAAAAGCGAGCCGACCTTATTCCGAACTTAGTAAGTACGGTGAAAGGGGCTGCTAATTTTGAGCAAGAAACGTTAACCGGGGTTATTGAGGCGCGTGCAAAAGCGACATCGACTCAATTAACGCTAAACGATGCATCTGAGTTAACACCCGAGAATATTGCAAAGTTTCAACAAGCACAAGATCAGTTAGGAAGTGCTTTAAGTCGTTTAATGGTTTCTGTAGAGCGTTACCCGCAGTTAACAGCAACGCAAAATTTCCAAAGCTTACAGGCCGAATTGTCGAGTATAGAACAAGAAGTATTGTTTGAACGTAAAAAGTTTAACGATGCGGCTGAGGTTTACAATTCAACAATTGTCCGTTTTCCGGCTTCAATGATTGCTGGTTTTATTGGTGCAAAAGAGAAGGGATACTTTAAATCGGCTGCAGGTTCTGAAAATGCACCGAAAGTAGAATTTTAAGGAAATGAGTCCATCTAAACCAAAATTTTTGTCGAAAAAGGACGAGCATAAAATTATTGCTGCTATACAGCAAGCAGAGAAAAACAGCAGTGGCGAGATTCGTGTCCATATTGAATTTGAGCCTTCTGATAATCATATGGCGAAAGCTGTAGAGGTTTTTCAACGCTTGGGTATGGATAAAACCCAGCAGCGTAATGGCGTGTTGTTTCATGTTTCGCCCAAGGATCATTTTTTTACGATTATTGGCGATACAGGCATTGATGAGGTGACACCTGCCGATTTTTGGCAAGAAATAAATGCCCTTGTTTTAAAACATTTTAAACAAGAAAATTATGTAAAAGGGCTTTGCGAAGGCATTAAAAAAACCGGCAAAGCACTTAAAAAACATTTTCCATATCAGGACGATGATGTAAATGAACTACCCGATGAAATTAGTTACAGTTAAATCTTTTTTACTGCTATTTTTTATAGCTCTTGTGAATGTCTTTGGACAAACACCCGATCAGCTTTTAAAAAATACGCCCGAAAAAAGATTGGTGCATGATTATGCCCATATATTTGATGCCCGCCAACTGCAAACTCTCGAGCGAAAGTTGGTGGCCTACAACGATTCTACATCCACCCAATTAACGGTGATTACGATTAAGGCGTTGGACGGCTACCCCCTAGAAACCCTTGCCAGTGATATTGGTGAGAAGTGGGGTGTTGGTCAAAAAGGGCAAGACAATGGTATTGTACTGTTGATGAGTTTAGAGGATCGGAAAATTACCATTCGTACCGGTTATGGCGTGCAAGTACACTTACCACCTTCGGTGAATAAACAAATTATTGATCAAACCATTATTCCTGCTTTTAAACAGGGCGATTATGCCGGTGGAATTGAAGCGGGTGTAGACGATATCTTCAATGTGCTTACCGGAAAGTATAAAGCGGGACCCAAGGTCGATGAATATGAAGTAGACTGGTTTGCTACCTTTATTGTGCTATTTTTTGTTATTTTTATCTTGATTACCCTTTTTGGTAAGGGCAAAGGAAATAATGGAGGGCATGGTGGAAACGGTGGTCGACGATCAATCTTAGACGATGTTATCTTAATGAATACAGGTCGCAGCATTTTAGGCGGTGGCGGTTTCGGTAGTGGTGGCGGAGGCTTTGGTGGTGGTTCATCGGGCGGAGGCTTTGGTGGCTTCGGCGGCGGTGGTTTCGGCGGTGGTGGTGCATCGGGAAGCTGGTAAATGAATTTTATAATCCATGATATACAAAAAATCCAAGTCGTACGACTTGGATTTTTTTTGGTTATTTATGTACTCGATTAAATAAAATATCGACTTTCTTTTTCGTTAGCCAAACCGATTGGCCTTTCACCGTTGGGTTGTCTTTTTTATAGGAGGAGAAACTTACATTGGGCATTCCCATCGACTTAATGAAGATTAAATGAACCATGTCATTCGGAAGTTCTAATTCTATAGGGCCTTCGGGTAGGTTATCTAAACCACTCATTATTAATTTATATAAATTTTCAAGATCGTTGTCTTGGTCCTGAAAACTAAATGACCGAAAGACTTCGGTACTTTTAATATTCGTATCCAGATAGGTGAAAGTATAATTATTGTTTTGTTCTGTTATTTTAAGTTGTAAGGCATTGGCTAGACCAATTTTCCCAATTTCATTGGATCTTGTTTTTTCTAAAACCTTAATTTGAGCGTTTACGAGTCCTGAAACAATCAGAACCATACAAAAGAAAAGTCTTTTCATAGTCATATTTTCTGGTGTTAATATTTGGTTTTGGTAGGTTGTTTAAATAAATATAGCACATTCTACAGAGATGTAAATGTTAATTTTAAAAAATAAATTATTGCTTTAGAGATTGTTGTGTACTTTTTCCACCTGAAAGGATTGGTTTTTTTAGAATACCTCCCTTTCTTCAATACCTGTTTTAGCCTAAAATAGATCATGCGGTCTTGTGCTATTTTCTTGTAAAGCGAAACCACTAAGCGCATCATGGCGGTATACCGCATAAATGTTGGCGAAGAGAGACGTTTTTACTACCTTCGGGTTAGGAAAGACTTCATGGAAAACTTAAACAACCTTTTTACAACCCAGCGGTTAAATTCGAACGAAAGTAGCGATACGCGTTCTGAATTTCAACGCGATTACGATCGAATTATTTTCTCATCGGCCTTTCGTCGATTGCAAAATAAAACCCAAGTATTTCCATTGCCCGGCAGTGTGTTTGTGCATAACCGTTTAACCCATTCGTTAGAAGTTTCTTCGGTGGGACGAACCATGGGGCATCTGGTTGGTCGGTTTATAGCCGAGAATTACAATTTAACCGATAAGGCCTATGCATTCTACCGGGAATCCATGCAAGATGTACTTTCTGCGGCTTGTTTGTGCCACGACATTGGTAACCCCGCTTTCGGTCATTCGGGCGAAGATGCCATCGCCTCGTATTTCGATCGCTATGAAGACGAATTGAAACCGAATTTCACCGAACAGCAATGGCACGATTTAATCAACTTTGAAGGAAATGCCAATGCCATTCGCATACTAACGCAGCAACAAAACGGAAAATCGGCTGGTGGTTTACGCCTAACTTTTTCAACCTTGGCGGCCATTGCAAAATACCCTTGTGAATCGATTGCCAAAGATAAAAACCATTTACACCGCAAGAAATTCGGGTTTTTTCAATCGGACAAAGAAACGTTTCAAACCATTGCCTCGGCCACCCATATGATTCAGGAAAACAACAATCCTTTAATCTATAAACGCCACCCGTTTGTGTGGTTGGTAGAAGCGGCCGACGATATCTGTTATTACATTATCGACATCGAAGATTCATCGCGTCTAGGTATTATTGATCACGATAAGTGCAAGCGATTATTCCTCAATTTAATCGAGTCATTAATGCCTCAAGAACTCGAGAAAACCAAGAAGAATTTGCGCGCCATTCACGATAAGAACGATAAAATAGCCTATTTACGGGCCAAATCGATTAATGCCCTAACCCTGCAATCGGTCGAAGTCTATAAAATGAATGTAGAACCCATCGTAAAAGGTACGTTCTCAACGGCCTTATTAGACGTTATTCAACGTGAAACCTCAGACCAAATGCAAAAAGTATTGGCCGAAATTAAGAAATTCTCCATAGAGAATATTTACAACCACCGTTCGGTACTCGAAATTGAAAATGCGGGTTATAACGTAATGTCCGAATTGTTGTCTCAGTTTATACCACCCGTTTTAAAGCCCAAGGCCGAACGAAAAAAATACGAAGAGAAAGCATTGCGCTTAGTGCCCCAACAATTCATGTACGAGCAAGGATCTACTTACGAGCGGGTGATGGGCATCCTCGATTATGTATCGGGCATGACCGATGATTATGCAACCGAACTATACCGCCGTATTAAAGGAATTGAAATAGGGATGCGCAACTAATCAATCCCTATCGATACAAGTCTTAAAGAAAATGACCAATAAAGCATAAAATAAATAGCATGAAAGAAGTACACATCAGAGTCGCACGACGGGAAGATTGTCCACGAATTTTGGAATTAATCCACGAATTGGCGGTGTTTGAAAAGGCACCCGATGAAGTAACCGTCACCTTAGCAGAAATGGAAGATTGTGGCTTTGGCGACCGTGCCATATGGCAATCACTAGTGGCCGAAGTCGACGGAAAAATTGAAGGCATCGCCTTGCATTACGACCGTTATTCGACTTGGAAAGGGCGTCGTTTATATCTGGAAGATCTTATTGTAACCGAAAAATTACGAGGATCGGGGATCGGAAAACGTCTTTTAGACGAATTAATGGCCTACGCCAAAGAGCAAAAATACAACGGCATGGTGTGGCAGGTCTTAGACTGGAACCAACCCGCTATTAATTTCTATAAAAAATACAATGCCAAATTCGAAGACGAATGGGTAAATGTATCGGTAGAGTTTTAACATCGTTTTTAAAAAAACAATCCACTCCAGATTATTTCTATGGGGGCGGCCGCTACGCGCCAGGCTATCCGTTATAGTTTTTTTGTTTGCTCAATCGCGCACAAAAAAAGCTGTCACTGCTATCCTTGCCGCAACTCAGAATTTAATTTAGAAAATCCCCATAAAAAACCTCGAAATAGTGCGCTATTCCGAGATTTTTTTATATACTAGTACAAAGGCATTTAAGCGGTTGCTAAATGCGCTAATTTTTGTTTTGCAGGTTCACATTTTGGGTCAATGGCCAATGTTTTTTCAAACGCTTCAATCGCCTCGTCCAATTTACCCTGTTTTTCGAAGATAATCCCTTTGTTGTAGTGGGCTAAGAAATGTTCCGGATTCAGGGCCAATGAGGCATCAAAATCGGCTAGGGCAGAAGGGAAGTCCTCTAACACCACATGGGTATTTGCACGGTTGTAAAACGACAAGAAATGAGGTTTTAATGCAATTACATGGGTATAATCGGCCAAAGAAAGATCAAATTGTTTTAACTGATCGTAACAAAAAGCACGGTTATGGAAAGCCGAATCGTAATCTGGTTTCAATTCAATGGCTTTCGAGAAGTGCTCAATGGCTTCTGTAAATTTCTGTTGGTTCATTAGCACAAACCCTTTTTGGTGGTAAGCAACAAAATGGTCAGGCTGTTGTGCAATCGCCAAATCGAAGTTTTCCAGGGCTTGTGTCGGATTAAAACGCGCGAAATTAGTCATTCCTTTAAAGAAATAATAATCGGCCTTGTTCGCATCCAAAGCAATGGCTTTATCGAAATCGAAAATAGCATCGGTATATTGTTTTGTGTAGTAATGACAAAGCCCACGGTTAAAGTGAGAATTGGCAATCTCTACACGACGTTGAATTGATAAGTTGAAATAATCAATTGCTTTTCTAAATTGTCCTTTCTGGAGAGCAGTTCTCCCTTGTTCATAAAAACTCATATCCTTGTATTAAAAAAGTCGGTAAACGTTCTAATTAATTTGAAATATAATGCAATTATTTGGGATTGAAATGGCCGATACAGCGTTTTATTCACCGTTTTTCAGTAAATTTTTTATAACCCCCTTACAGCCAGTAAATAAAACCAGTGGTTGTCGACTAGAATGCGTTGAGGTCGGATAATCCAACCGATGGAAACAACCCCAAAATAGAAATAAAAAGTATATTTGAATGAAAATACGAAGACATGAAAATAGAACATATAGGCATTGCCGTTAAGGATTTAGGATTATCGAATGAAGTTTTCGAAAAATTATTGGGTAAACCCCTGTACAAAGAAGAAGCGGTGGCATCGGAAGGCGTACGCACCTCCTTTTTTGAAGTCGGTGAATCGAAGATTGAATTAGTAGGTTCAGAGAAAAAAGACAGTGCCATTGAAAAATATTTAGAAAAAAACAGAGAAGGCATTCATCACATCGCCTTTGGGGTCGATGACCTCGATGCTGAAATCCTTCGCCTTAAAAATCAAGGATTTACTTTTGTAAACGAAACCCCTAAATTGGGTGCCGACAATAAGCGAATTGTTTTTTTGCACCCCAAAACGACCAATGGCGTGCTGGTAGAGCTATGTGAAGATGTAAAATAATTTTGTTATTTAAAAATTATGCCGTAACATTGCATTCGAATTAAGCATCAAACGTTCTCCTTTCCTAGGAAAAACAGCTTACATTCCGGTCCTATAGCTCAGCTGGTTAGAGCACCTGACTCATAATCAGGTGGTCCCTGGTTCGAGCCCAGGTGGGACCACAGGTTTAAGCCCAAAACCCTCATTAATAGAGAGTTTTGGGTTTTTTTTAACATTTCTTTCCCTATAATCCTACCTCTTTTTATCTTCTTTACTTACTTGTTTAAAATATCAATCCTCTATTTATCAGTCTTTCAAGCGATTTTTTATATAATAATTTTCTGTTACGCTTTTCCTATTTTCATCAATAACCCTTAATATTTCAAGAATTTCATAAGGTGTAAACTTTAAGCCTTTAAGTTTTCTATAGTAGGTTATACGGTTCATTTCAAGCTTTTCAATGATAAAAGCATTCTTAATTCCAGATTCTTTTATATATAAACCTAAACCGTTTACTAACCGAATATAATTCTGTACAATTTTATGGGAAGCCAACATTTTATGGGAAGCCAACAAAACTAAAGAATATGAAATACCAGATAGGAATATATATAGATATAAAAATAAAAAATGGTGGTAAAAACTTATATAATTTTCAATAAATTTTAAGTTGTGTATTAAAAAAGCATTGGAATAATCCAACACTTTTTTAACGTAATAGTTTTTTAAACTCTTCAATTGTATTAATTAATGGAGATATGATTTCGCCATCTTTTATTTGACTATATGTCATATAGCTAGTGTTAAACACATCTATAATAGTCACAAAGTCAGTGTTAATATTATATTTTTCCGAATATACTTTAGTTAAATATCTAAAATTAATATCGCAAAACATTGCTAATTCATTACTTTTAAATCCTCCTTTTTTAGTAATAAACCATACACTTCCAATTTCATCAACATTAAAACTAAAAATTATATCAGGTTTAATTTCTATTGTTAAATCATTGATTTTTAGTTTTGGATATTTTTCTTCCTTTTTTAGAATTTTTATTTCTTCTGAAGGTTTTATTTCTTTAATATTAAATGGAATGAAATCATTGATTCTATCAATATTAAAATTAAAGCGATCTTTAGTCTGCTTTAAAGGTGTATTATCAATCATTGATTTTAAATGATCAATTTTATGATTTAATACTTTTACATCTTCAGTTTTAAAATACTTAATTAAAGCTGAATTACAGCTGATCCAATAATCTCCTCCAGAATCTTTTTTATCTTTTTCAACCTTTGGAATTTCTTTTTTGAAATTATTAACCTGTGTAATCTTTGATCGTTCAGACTTTTTGTTAAAATCAACTAGATCATGAATTCGAATTTTTTTCATATTAGATATATTTACGAATTGTAAATCAATCAATAGACCATCTTAGATTTCATGACAATAAGTCATAAGCTAAAATTTATTTAAATGATAATACACAGCTTTATGCATTATGACTCTATTCTTTTTTAATTGTTGATTAAAAGTATCAGTTCCAAAAACAGTACAACAGCGCCTAATATAAGAATGGTAATTTGATCTATTCTTCATCTTATTAGGATTTGGAGGATAATGAACATACTCATAAAATCCTTTTGTTTTATTGTATTTTAATAAACTATACTTACGTTGTAGATTTTTTTCTTCAATATTTTCTATTGCTTGTAAACGTATAGGAAGAGTAGTTATCTTTCTTAATTGATTAAGATAGATAACGTGTTTAATTGACTCATTTTTTTGATGCAAATGATGTGCTCTTTTAGCTTTTTTCTTAGCAGATGAAATCATTTTACGATAATATTTAGCCAAGTTGGTTGATTTAATACCTGTATGGTATCCTCTAAACTCAAAGCCTAGATAATTTAAGCAACTATTAATCTCAATATTATCAAGTGAAAGTTTAAAACATTCTAATCTTGTTTGTTTTTGAAAATTATATTCAACCATTTTAAAAACAAAACGTTCGGTTTTTTCTTTACTGATAGTAATTTTATATTCTTCAATCAAATCATAAAAAAAGGATTCAATTTGTTGCATATCGCTTCGTTTACAAATAACTAATAAATCATCTGAGTAACGACGATAGACTCCATTATATTGAGCTAAAAAATCAATAATCTTTTGATCAAATTCAAGTAAATAAAGATTTGCTAAAGTTGCAGATATGGGTAAACCTTGTGGAATACCTACATTAATTTTGCGTGTAGTAAATTTACTTTGATCTATTGTATCTATTTTTCTATAAAATGGATTATTATAAATTTTTAGATGTCCTTGTTGAATTTCATTTCTAAACTCTTCATTATCTTTAAAAAAACATTTGTAGCCTTTGTGTTTACGTATTGAGGCTAACTTAGATTCATTAAATCCATTTCTTCTTCCTAACTGTTTTTGACCAATTCTTAAATCATCTAATAAAACATAATTGAACTTCGTACAGGCTTTAAATACATTGTAATGATCTTTAGGTAATTCATTTTTTCCTAATAATTTAGCCCAAGTTCTTTTTAAAATTTGATGGTCTAGGGTTGAGAAAAAGCTTTTTAGATCAAATGCTAATACGCCAACTTCTTCGCAAGTACTATTGTAATTGGTTATAACATCAAAACATTCTTTTGCAAAATGAATATTAGATTTTCCTACTCCAGAACCTTCGAAAGTTTCTATTTTTCTATAGGCTAATACAGCATCATTCAACGAAGATTGACTTTTCAAAATTTTTTCATAACGTTCATTAATTAACTGAGCATAATATCCATAAACTAACGAATCCATATGACTTGCATAGTGCAAGGGACGTTCTTTTTGTGTTTTTAAAGTACTTTTAGTTTTAATACAAAGATGAGAATGTCGTCTTCCTACTGTAAGATGTTTACTTGGATCCGCTTGTTTGTATTTACGCTCTTTGATAATTTTATGAATTAAAGGATAAAAAGCATATCTCGCGACATAGTTTGGATTTTTTATCTGACGAATAATACGTTCACTATTCGAAAGCTGAATAGTCGGAGATAAATGTGTGTAACCTTTTATTTTAAACCAATCTGGTAATTCTTTTTTCATAGTTATAAAAAAATCCTTAGGTAGCAATAACGCTTTTACATTAACATACACTACATTGGAATAGCACCCAATTACTGAGTCATTGATGATGCGATTATATTTATAAATAATAAACAAACTTTCAAGAGAATGACTGAATTACTCACTTTATCGGTGGAAATCCTAAATCTGATTTCTAACCCTGAAACAACGGTTATAGCTGTTATATTACTTACCTTGAGAATTACCGAACTTATTAAATTAATAAGTTTGGTTAATTCGAGAACATGGACTAATGTTTCCTTTATAACCTAACTGCTATAAAGTAAATCAAAATTGATTCATATTCCACTAAATGTTAATGAGCTCTACCTAAAGGATTCGCTTCAAAGATATTTATTAATTACATTTACCACAACTAATTGATATAGAAAAATAATGACTAATATAAAAAAAGGAAATATTGTTGTATTTAATACGAACAATTTTGTAGATTCTTCAATTTTAATTGGAGCAAATCACGAATACACTTCACCATTTTTAAATGTTTATGAAGTTAAAAAAGAAAAATTTCACTCTTCTATTTCAAGTGTAAATTTAGGAAGTATAGTACATACAATTTACTATAACTCAAAAGCAGGTAAATTTGATCGTAAAAATTTTAATTCTAATGCATTAAATTATGTTAATGTCAAATCAAGTGAAGACAAATTATATGAAGATATATTAACTTCTATTGAAATAAACAATATTGATTTAGATAAATTTGAAAGTGAATTTTACAACAACTATTATAACAAATTAGTTATTTTAAAATCAGTTGATTTAGAACTAAAAAAAAGAGCGATCAAAGAAACGAATGATTTAGATAATGCTAAATTTACGACAAGTGCTCATTTAGAGTTTTTACCACCAACAATGAATATTATTGGTTATAAGTTCTCTGATGAAAAAAAAAGAATTTGTGAAGATACAGGTGATATAAATCTTGAACTTAAATGCAAGTGGTATAATAGTACAGCTAAAACTTTCTCTGAAGAATTTTTACCTTATAAAGTATTGGCTCTTATAAAAAACCATGAAGAATTAAATAAGAAAATTAAATTATTGCCTGAATTGATCAAATCAAAAAAAATTGTTCAAATAACATTAAAAGAATTTATTCATTTAAAAAATAACGAGGGAGAACGTACAGGTGAAAAAATCAGTTATGAACTATTAAAACCTCATTCAGTAGTTTTTTATCATTACTATCATCAGTTATTAGTAAAATCATTATTTTCTGATAAAATTAGAAAACAAAAAATCGAAATAGATTATAAAATCTGTAATGATGTATTCGGTGTAAAATATCAAAAAGATGAAGATAGAGTATCATTTTATGATTTTATACCAAACGAATATTATTTGATTAAATACAAAGACAGAAATAACAATATTACCAAACGAATAATAAGAGTAAATAAAGTTGAAGTAGATGGAGGAATTTATTCATCATTAGCTGAATTTAAAACTTTTGTACAAGCCTTAAATCAAGAACAAACTTTAGATATTTATAATAATTTAAGAATTAATACAAATTGTCTACTTCGTCTTGGTGAAATTAGAAACTTCAGATTACAAGGGGTGTTAGAAATTACTCCAATTAATAGGTTTGGAGATCAGCAGGATAAAAGCTTTTTTGAAAGTGAATTTGTGAAAAGTATAGAAGTATCTGATAAATAAGGTGAATTTTCAATTAACATATTGAAAATAAATCGATTTAAAAACAAAAATACAATTTAACTAAAATTGATAAATTATTTAAACTATTACCACCAAAATATAATTTAGAAGAAGTTTTAAATGTGATTAATAACTAGATCTTAATAGCAAGCAAAGATATGGAGAAATACAGGGAAACCGTATGAAATGGAAATTGCCAGAGAAGGGTTGAGTATTTCTGATGTCATTAAATATTTAAGTACAGAAACTTATTTTGATTTGATGAAGATTCCATATCCCACCGATCAAAAAGGTGTGATTGAAAAATTGATGGAAGATAACATTGTTATAAAAATTCATTCAAAATATGCAATTACAAACCTTGGAGCTCTATTATTTGCAAAAGAGTTAAAGGATTTTGGATCAGTTGAACGTAAGTCAGTACGCGTAATTGTTTATAAAGGAGCAAATAAAGTAGAAACAGAACGTGAACAAATTGGCACTAAGGGATATGCTTTAGGATTTGCGGGGATGGTTAATTGGATAAATGGACAGTTGCCAGCTAATGAAGAGATTGGAAAAGCCTTAAGGACAGAATCAAGGATGTATCCTGAAATAGCCATACGTGAATTGGTTGGTAATTTATTAATTCACCAAGATTTGAATAGTAAAGGGTTTCCAATGATTGAGATATTTACAGATCGTATTGAGTTTACTAACCCAGGAGAACCTATTGTTAATCCCGATCGCTTTATTGATGCTTATAATTCTCGTAATGATAAACTGGCTGATTTAATGCGTAGAATGGGTTTCTGTGAAGAAAAAGGCTCAGGTATGGATAAAGTGTTTTATTATAATGAAATATATCAATTACCTCCAATTAATGTATTAATAGTGGAAGGTAGAACACGGATAACGATTTATGCATATAAAACCTTAAATGAATTAGACAAAAAAGAAAAAATTCGTGCTTGTTATCAGCATGCGTGTTTAAAATATGTATCAAATGATAAAATGACCAACCAATCTTTACGTGATAGGTTCAAAATTGAAGATCAAAATGCTGCAACTGCTTCTCGAATTATTAAGGATGCTTTAGAAGAAGGTGTTATTAAATTGGAAGATCCAGAAAGCAAATCCCGTAAATATGCGAAATATATACCATACTGGGCATAGATCTTATTTGATAAATGCGATATTAAAGAAAGTTAAACACTGAGTATCAACATTTTTTTATTTGATAGTCATTTGATTTTTCTGCTGGTTCTGGTAGATTCTTATTTGATGGTCATTTGATAAACACGTATTTTAAATACATAAAGACCTTAAAGTCAAGTGTTTTTTATTTGATACTTATTTGATAAGGTATGTAATAATGATTATGAGTTAGATGAATATAAAAAACGTCAAAAATAAAATAATTTTAGGCGAGCTTTAGTTTAACATAAAGATTGAAATGAAAAAAGACAATAATACAGACTATATAAAACCTGTTAATTTGGTAAATGTTGCCTATGCTCAAACAGGCAAAAGTAAATCGACCAATGAATTAGGAATGCGTGAGATGTAGGCAAAAGCTTATGAAGCTCGCTCTGCACAATATTTATTATTAAAAGCTCCACCTGCTTCGGGAAAATCAAGAGCATTGATGTTTATTACATTAGATAAACTGATTAATCAAGGAATTAAAAAAGTAATTGTAGCTGTTCCAGAGCGTTCTATCGGAAATTAATTTGCGCCCAATGAGCTAAAAAAATACGGGTTCTATGCCGATTGGGAGTTAAATAACAGATACAATCTTTGTGCTCCAGGAAGTGATACTTCTAAAGTGAAAGCATTTAGAGAATTTCTTCAGTCAGATGAAAAAATCTTGATTTGTACACATGCTACTTTACGTTTTGCATTTGAAGGCTTATATTTTAGCCCCTTAAAAGCTCGGAGTAAAATAGTAGAATTAAAATTCATAAATTAGAAGTTATGAAATACAAGAGATGGAGCTTATCTGAGAAGTTAGAAATATTACAAAATTGTGAAGAAAACGGTGTTATCGAAACCTGTTGAAAATTCTCAGTCGGTACAGCTACGTATTATAATTGGAAGAAAAAATTTGATTCTCAAGGAGAGGATGGCCTAAAATTAAAGTCCGATCCCAAAAGTAAAGAATTAAAAAAGGCAGAAGAAGAAAATAGGATATTACGTAAATTGCTCAGTGATAAAGATATTTAGTTGGAAGTTCAACAAGAATTATTTAAAAAAAAGTTTGGGACATCCGCTCCAAAAAAGATTTGGTAGACCAATTTTACGAACGTTATAAGTGTAGTAAACTACGGTTAATTCAGATGGTAGTCCTAGCCGAAAGTAGCTATTATCGAAAAGTAAGTGGTGGTAAAAAAGGCTTAAAACCATCCATTAACACCAAGCATAGTCGTTTAGGGAATGTCAATGAATCAGAAGTTATAAAAAGCATCAAGGCCATATTAAATCATCCTTTCATAGATTGTGGCTATCGTCTGATGACGAGCTATTTGGTAAGAAAAGGGTATCAAATAAATCATAAAAAAGTTTATCGAATCATGAAACAGGCTGGGTTATTAAAGCTTGATGATCGCATAAAAAGAAGTGGTACTGGTAGAAAGTTCGTTAAGTATAGAAAAGTTTTAACGAATAGACCATTTCAGTGTATAGAAATGGATATCAAATACGTATGGGTACCATCAAGAGATGAAAACGCTTATCTTTTATCTATTATTGATGTTCATACCCGAAGAATACTGAAAGATATATTGGCTTATAAGATCAAGAAAAATCATGTCATCAATTTTCTTTCAGAACTGTTTGAACACTATAACTACCCTGAAAATGTAATTATTAGAAGCGATAATGGAAGTCAGTTTATAGCCCATGATGTTCGTGATTATCTAAGTCTGATTGGTGTAGAACAAGAGTTTACACATGTGGCGACACCAGAAGAAAATGCGCATATAGAAGCTTATCATGGAATTTTAAAAAAGGACGTATTCGATCGATTGGAATACACTACTTTTGAGCAAATACAACAAATTCTGAAAGAGTATGTCATTTTCTATAACAATGAAAGATTACATGGATTACTTGGTAGGATAACACCGATGGAGAAATGGAACGCAGAAAAACACCTGATTTTTAACGAAAAAAAGATCGCTTAAATATTATCAATAAATTAACATTTTACTCTAGGAATATAGGGGTCGAACCAATGAAATTAATTTCTGGGATAGAATTCAATTAGAACATTTGATATAATAAATATGTATTTTACAAATCTTTTGAAAGAAAAACTATTATGAAAATCCAATACTGTTCCGATTTACACTTAGAGTTTCCTGAGAACAAAAAATATATACTAGAAAACCCTATAAAACCAAAAGCTGAGATTTTAGTTTTAGCTGGAGATATTGTACCATTTACTGTATTGGATCAACATCAGGATTTCTTTGATTATGTTTCAGAAAATTTTAAATATACATTTTGGATTCCTGGTAATCATGAATATTATTACAGTGATATTAATGACAGAACTGGAAGCTTTGAAGAAAAAATAAGAGAGAATGTATTTTTACTCAATAATATTGTAAAAGAAATTGATGGAGTTCGTTTTATTTTTTCAACGTTATGGTCTCGCCTTTCACCTGAAAGACAATTTCTGATACAACAATCACTTTCTGATTTCAGAGTAATTAAATATGATAATCGATTGTTTAATACCGATGACTATAATTCACTTCACTCAGATAATGTACAATTTTTAAAAGATACGCTTAAAAAGTCTGAACAAATTGTATCTGTTGTGGTAACACATCACGTTCCTGTGTTTGAAAATTATCCTGAACAATATAAGGATAGTAAAATAAATGAAGCTTTTGCCACTGATTTAAGTAATTTAATAATTGACGACACCATTGACTACTGGATTTATGGGCATCATCATTGTAATATACTTGATTTTAACATTGGTAATGCTAAACTGGTTACTAATCAGCTTGGTTATATCAGATATAACGAAAACACTGGCTATAAAGATGATGCTGTTGTAGAAGTAATCACATAAGTATTGAATTATAGTATAATAAACCTATATTTATATAATAAATCTATTAGGTTTATCGTTATTTTATAAGTTTATTGTCATTATGGAGAAACTAAAAGAATACATATATGAGTTGTTAGGACAGGAAATAGAACTAACGAAGTTACCTGACCATACGTTGAATAAATTGCCTTTTTTATTCAGAAATAGTTATGAATTCTATAGTACTAAAATATCTAAACACGAGTTAATATTTTTAGTATTAGATAAAGAAGGTACTTTTAATGCGCAACAACTACGAAAGCAATTCGAAATAATCCGAAGTGCTTTTAATAAACCTGTAGTGGTAATAACAGATGATATTACAACTGTTAATAGAAAAAGATTAATTGATTATAAAATCAGTTTTATTAGCCCAGGAAAGCAAATGTTCCTTACCGAATTGTTGATCGATTTTCAAGATTTTAATAAGAAAGAAGATTTTAGAAAAAACATCAAATTGTTACCATCTGCTCAAGTAATTGTGCTATACTGTATTTTACATAGAGAAGATGATTTAAGCCAATATACCTTTAAAGAATTGGCAGAAAAATTTCGATACACCCAAATGGGTATTACAAAGGCAGTCAATGATCTCAAAAGAAAGGGACTAGTTGATGTTATCGGAACAAAGGAAAAAAGTATTGTATTTGAAAAGGATATTCCAAAACTATGGAAACAAGCGGAAGATTTATTTGTCAATCCTATTTTTAAAACAGTTTATATAGATAAAAAACCTCAAAGCTTGTTACATTCAAATACAACAGCTTTGGAAGAATATACTGACATGAATCCGGGTACTCAAGAATATTTTGCGATTGAAAGAACTCAGTTTTACGAACTGGAAAAAGAAAATCAGTTTTTTAATCTGAATGATGAAAATGGTCATTTTGTTCTTGAAGTATGGAAATATAATCCTGAACGCATTGCAAAAAACATAACACAAAAAAACAACGTAGATCCGTTGTCTTTATACCTAAGTCTTAAAGATGAATTTATTGACGAAAGGACAGATATGGCATTGGATCAGATTATAAAAAAATATATATGGTAAGAGGCTTAGATATTTTCAAACATCATTTTAAAGACTATTCAGGGAATTATGTAATTATTGGTGGAACTGCTTGTGATATTGCTATTGATATGGTCGGTTTAACTCCAAGAGCGACAAAAGACATTGATATTATTTTAGTAGTTGAAGCGTTAAGTTCTGATTTTGTTGAGCATTTTTGGAATTTCATTAAAGAAGGAAATTACGAGGTGAAAGAAAAAAGTGAAGAAGATAGAAAATATTACCGTTTTCTTAAACCTCAAAATGAAGAATATCCTTTTCAGTTAGAGTTATTTTCAAGAATTCCTGATTTAATTGATTTAAAAGAAAACTCACATCTTATTCCAATTCCAGTAGATACGGAAATTTCAAGTCTTTCAGCTATTTTGATGAACGATGATTATTATAATTTTACAACTAAAAACAGTCAGATAAGGGGAGAAATTCATCTTGCTAATCCTGAAGCATTAATATGCCTTAAAGCAAAAGTACTTCTTGATTATAAAACCCGAAAAGAAAATGGAGAAAACGTAGATGATCGTCAACTTAGAAAGCATAGGACAGATGTTTTTAGATTATTATTGTTACTAAGTCCTGAAGATAAATTTATCATACCTAATAGTATAAAACTAGACTTAAAAGAGTTTGCAGAAGCTGTAAAAGAAAATCTTCCAGACAAGCAAATATTTAAAGAAATGGGAGCAGGTAATGTAGATGTTCACAGTCTTTATAAGTTATTTTTAGAAATATTCAATTTGTAAAATTCTTATATAATTATGTTTGGTTTCAAAATTACATAGGAAGAAATTCAAGAGCGTATAAATTTCTATAAAGACTTAAAAAACGCGCCAACAACTTACCCAAAGAAATTACAGAATCCTCACTATATAAGACAAAACACTAAAAGCTACTTATTAAACAACGAAAGGGTTTGGAAAGATAATTAAACAATCTATCTGGGTTACTATGGAAATAGAGAATATGCTCATAGGTTTTTTACTTCTTACCGAATTTTTAGTTCCATTTTTAGAATTTCGGGGATACACATTTAAAATAGATCGTATTGGAGAAATTTATTGTGATATAAAAGGAATAGAAATTCATTTTAATTTTCGTCAGGCGATGAAAAGAGTGCTAGATACTTCCAATAAATCTTATAAGAGTTATAAAAATGAAGAAACAGATAAGCTTTTATTCCAAATGTATGAGCGTTCTTATAATCGAAAAGAATGGGCTGACACTCCAAAAATTAAATTAGAAGATAAAGTTTTGCAGATTATTGCTTACACCGAATTATTCTGCGAATATGCATTAGAAGAAATTAAACAACGTGATGATTACCGTAAGCAAATGGAGGTTGAAAAACAGAAGCAAGAAGAAATCAAACGTTTAATTCAGCTTGAAAATGAAAAGGTAGCAAATTTAATATCAAGTACAGAAAAATGGAATCAAACTGAAAAAATATTGACTTATCTTGAAAAAAGAAGACTAGCATTAATTCAAAATGATCTTTTTACAGATAAATAAAAAGCAACTATAAAACCGAACAAAAGCTACCAAAAGTTTACTCCAAAGTCCTCATGGAAAAACTATTTATATTACCTTACACGAAAAGAAACCAACTCGAAAAAGCAGGTGTAGGAAACGTAAAAAGGGTAGGAAACGATCTAAAAGAATTCGAAGTAAAAGGATTCCTTAAAAGCGAGCACGTGGGTAAAGAAAAGCTATACCTTAACTTGAATGTGTTGGATGTTTTGATAAGAAAGTACCTTTAAGTCTATGAAGCAATGATTGTAAGTAATTTATTGATGAAAAAAATCATCGTTAATTTAGCCGTTAATTTAACCATTCCCTTTTTATTAAAAATAAGATGGGTTCCTAATTTATATGATGCTATAATTAATAAAAAATATATTTATTATGACTATCATATAGAAACATTATCTCGTTTTTTATATTATCTGTATGGAGAGTCTTTTATAGTCGATTATCTTTTATTTCTTGTTTTTATTTTAATACCTTTTCAATTAATAAAAGATTATTATAGTAAAAAATATTATTTGTCTTTTATCCATAAATGCATAATCTTAATGATTATAATTATTACTTACATTATAATTATTGGTCTTTTTTATAATATTTGGGTTGCACCATGGTGGTATAATTTCATGTATCTATTGTATTCGTTTATTTTTTCAGTAATAATAAACACCTTTTTTTATTTCTTATTAGAAAAGAAAAACGCTCAGTTTACCGGTTTATAATTTTAAAATCGATAAACCTTGAAGCCAAATTCTCCGGAAAATTCCTCTAAATTTGAGAAATAACTCCATCGAGATTCCTATGTTGACGAAAAAAGTTCCTATGATGACCGATAAAGAGTTCATCACAATAAAATAAATTCCAATGAAAAAAATACTGATTACCGGTGGTGCTGGTAAAATAGGAAGTCACTTTATAACGCACAACAGCAACAACTATACTTTGTCTGTTTTCGACCAAAAGGCACCTCAAGATTCGAATATCGAATTTTTTGTGGGTGATTTAAGTGATAAAGCATTGTTGACCAAAGCATGTAATGGAGTTGACTTGGTGATTCATTTAGCGGGAATTCCTTCGGCTGATACGCCTTTTGACGATGTGCTGGCCGTTAATATGTTGGGCACTAAAAATCTATTGGATAGCATGATGGAAAGCGGGGTATCTAAAATCGTTTTCGCGAGTAGTGCCCAAACCATTGAAGGCTACGGCAAAGACCTGCAAATTGACGAGACCATGCCTACCAACCCAGGGAACTACTACGGAGTTTCGAAAGTCTTTGGCGAATCTCTACTGGCTTATTTGTCTAAAGAGAAAGGGATTAAAGCGATTTGTTTACGGATTGCCGCTTATGAGTTTCCAGAAGATTTCACGGAAATGAACGCGAGGGATATGAGTGCTTATTTGCATCCTGACGACTTCAATCAGCTATTAAATAAAGCCATTTCATCCATCGATGATTTTGATTTTGAAGTGTTCAATGCGATTTCAAACAATACCTACAAACGATTAACTATTCAGAAAGCGAAACGACTACTGAATTATTCACCAGTCTATAATTCCTTTGATCTTTTTAAACTAAAAAGAGATTAAAACGATCAACTGAATACAACAAACAGCATTTTAATGCAATGTGGCACTTCTGCCTATCTTTATTCTTCTTGGAATATTTTTGGGCATTAGTGATCACTTTACGTTTTTACTCTTCTTTCAATGGGGTTTTATCGACTTTCTGTGTTTTAACATAAGTATTTGGGCTACTTGTATTTTCCATGTATTTTGTAAAGATGAATTCTGTTAAATATATAAATTTTAGTTATTAAATGTGTTTTTAATAAAATTAAACAACTAATTTTGAAAAAAATATATTAATGAGGTATTTATTTATCGTTTTAGCATTTACAAGTTGTTTATTTAGTCAACCATTAAAAGCATCAGGGCCGAATGATGTTGTGCCTATTCCAGATCCATCGTTCAAAACTTTTCTATTGGCTTATACATACGAAGACGGCGATTACGTAAGGCATTTAGATCGCAATAAGGATGGCGAGATTCAAGAAAGCGAAGCACTGTTACTTAAACGACTTGTCGCTTTAGGTTCTACGTCGGCCTTGAGTGCTATTCAATCTTTTAAAGGGATTGAGTATTTTAAAAATTTAAGTGTTATAGAAATTCCGAATTGTCTGCAGTTAGAGGATATTGATTTAACAAAGAACGAGTTATTAACGGTCTTGTATGTAGGAGGTAAATTTACCAGTATTGATCTGCGAAATAACCTTCAATTAAGAACCTTGGAGCTCAATAATGCCAAGCTTGAAACAATCGTATTGAATGAAACCAATGCGATTAGAAGTGTATCACTAACTTCAGATGTAATTGAATCTTTCAACTATCCCGAGTTAAAAAATATTACGACCCTGAATTTTTATTTTATGGATGCATTAAAAGATGTCGATTTTAAACTCTATCCGGAATTGAGAAAACTTTCACTCGTTTCAAAAAGCTTTCAATCGCTCAATCTTGATGATTTAAAAAAATTGAATTCTCTTTTTTTAGAAGATTTAACCATCGATATGAAGGTCTTTCCCTTATCTCATTTTCCGTTTTTGAATGATTTTGGATTAAGAAATATCTCGACGATTGAACGAATTGACTTAAAGGATAATAAAAGCAGTCATTTTAATTATGTGACATTGGAGTCTTTACCGAATTTAAAAACGGTCTGTGTGGATGACGAGAATGAAAAGTATGATTTTATAAAAGCTTTGGAACCTAAAAAACAGTGGGAAAATTTAACCTATGTAGTGGGTAAAAGCTGTACTGAAAATTTAGCTACAAGTGATAGCCATTCGAAAAACGCATTGATCATATCGCCTAATCCTGTTAAAACTTCTTTTGTCGTAAAAAATACAAATGTTAGCTACCTGGAATTAATGAATTATTCTGGTCAGATTATAAAAACATGGAAGGCTCAACCCAATTATCCTGTTGCAGGAATACCAAAAGGAAATTATATTCTAATGATATATACGCCTGATTCTAAACAAGCCGTTAAGCTTTTAATTAATTAGGTCAATCAAAAAATTAAGGGCTAAGAGATTAGCCCTTAATTTAATTCTTTATCGTTGCATTGTCGGTGAGGGAACTATACGATATGTAGAGAATGCCCACACCCCCTGAGACATACGTTATAGTAACTTGTGTCTTTTTTGTTATTAGAAAATCAATGTTTTTTTTTAATTTAGTATACTATTGATTTACACATTAAAACATACTTGATATGAAATTCGATTCAGCGTTTAAGAAAGCGATTTCTTTTTTGTCTTCAGAAGAAAAGGATAAGTTGATTTTGAGGCTCTTGAAAAAGGACCTTCCTTTAGCCAATCGTTTGTACTTTGAACTGGTTAGTGGTGAAAGTGTAGACGAGAAGAGGACCGAAATGGAATTTCGTGTTAAGAAAATGATAGAGGATGCAACAGCGACCTATTCGTCTCCCGGTTATCTGTTATTGGATTTACGGACAATTAGCGCCGGAATTACCGAACATCTGAAAATGACAAAAGATAAACAAGGTGAAGTAAGCCTAAACCTGCTTATGCTTAATGAGGTTTTGGCAAAGAATAACAACGTATTGCTGGCATCTACCCCCCAAAAGACGAGTACGTTGAATACGTATATTGTAGCCCGATCTTTTAAGTTACTGATGTTAATAAAAGGAATGGATGAAGATTACCTAATCGAATTTAAAGAAAGCCTCCGAGAATTAGCCCACAATTTTGGAAATAATCCTCATCTAATGCATACGGCTATATTCAATGGGTTCGACCCAAATTGGTTTGCTAGAATACCGCCGGATATCGCAGAGATATACAGAGAGATGCGCGATGCAGGTTATCTAAGATAATCGTTAAAGAAGTTATTAGTTCATCGTTGTGAGTCGTTAGAAAGAGTCATTATGATTTTTCAATAACAATCCATCAAATTATAAACAATTATTAAACTATAAACAATCCTTAAACTTTAAACCTTTCAATAAAGTTGTTGTTGTTAGTTAGAAGTTTTATCGGATAGCAATGCTTCAATAAGAATCAATCAAACTATAAACAATTATTAAACCTTAAACTTTAAACCTTTCAATAAAGTTGGTGGTGGTTCGAAGGTTTATCGGATAGCGATGCTTCAATAAGAATCCATCAAATTATAAACAATCCTTAAACCCTTCAAAGCGATTGTTATCTGCGGCTTTGCGGCAGGGATTGTAGCGGAAATCCTTTGCAACACTTCGTTATTTTCATGGAAAGCCTATTTTTCTTGTTGCAAAGATTGGGAGTGGAAAGCCCGGCGCGTAGCGGCCGCCCAATAATAAAAATGACTTAAAAGAATTCTCTTAAGTCATTAAGTAAGAAGATATTTTCATTAATTACGATCTAAAATAATGGTTTTATTGCCAAATCACCTCCAAGTTCTCAAAATAAGCTTGTGGTAATGGACTCATTGATATTTTGGGATAAATACTTAAGGTTAACTGACGAATAAGAGGGATTTGATTTTCTGTGGATTTAAAAACCATGCTTCCTTTAATGGGAATATTTGGTGTAATGTTTTCGGCCATTATACCTTTATTAAACGATACAGCAACCTCATAAGTCTGGGTCTGATTGCCCTGTAGATCTACAAAATATGCTTGGTTACACTGAAAATATCTTCGTATTTCGGTCTCCATATTTTTATAGAGAAAGGTCACCGTAATGGTGTTGTCTTTAGAGGATCCAATAACACTGGTAATATCAATCTCCATTCCGTCTACTTGGGTGGTACGAATTGGTTTCAGGCTATGCAGTGTTTCTTTGTAATACGTATTCTGCTTGCTTAATTCCTTGTTTTCTAACGTGCAACGTTCTAATTCACTTGCTGGTTTAGATGACGTGTTCGTCTGGGCATATAGGCTTGATGCAAATAGGGTAAATACAAATAGAAGTTTTTTAGTGGTCATGGGTGTACGTTTAATGGGTTAAATTGTTGTAAGCTAAAATACATTATTGTTTTTATTTAAACAATTGATAATTCCCTAAGCCTTGATTTTAACGATTTAAGATGATTATTTTTTTTGGATATTTGACTACATTTGAATTCGTTATTAACACAGCTACGTCCTGATGAAAAAATCCATTTTTTTAATTCCTCTTGTTTTGCTTAGCATACAATGCAAAACATTGTCGGGTGAAGCCCCTTATAAAGAAGGGCCGTCCATCCAACAATCATTGAATCCATTTCCAGCACCCATCGGGCATGTTTCCGATTTTGATAACACATTAACCAACGAACAAATTACGACCTTAAATAAGTTAATAGCCGATTTTAAGAAGGAAACCACCAACGAGATTGCTGTGGTGTCTATCTCCAAGAACCTGAATCGCGATAATTTTATTCCTTATGCTCTTGACCTTTCCAATGAATGGGGCATTGGAATTCCTGGTGAAGATAATGGCTTAACCCTTGTTTATAGCAAGGAATTAAGAATGATCAGAATTTCAACAGGCAAAGGCACTGAAAAAATATTAACCGATTCTATTTGTGAAAACGTGTTAAACGAACAGATTCTACCCGAATTTAAAAAAGGAGATTATTACACCGGCATCCACCAAGGACTTATAGAATTAATGACCTTGTGGAAAAATCTTTCTAGGGTAGCATAAAAAAGGACTTATTTATAAATCCTTGGTTAAATAATGGGTCGAATGTCCTTTAGGACGTCCATTGAACGATGCTAGAAGAACATACCCATTCTTTTCATAAAAGGGTTTTGCTTGCCAACTGGTGGTTTCTACAAAGGCCTTTTCACAGTTGTGCGTTTTTGCAAAATTTTCAGCAGATTCAATTAATCTTTTCCCGATGCCTTCGCCTCGGCATTCTTCAGAAAGCCAAAGCAATTCTATATGGAGGGTATTCCAATAGCATGTGGCGCGTATACCACCCGTTACTTGGTTCTTGGCGTTTTTCGCGTACACAAAAAATTTCACCTCGGCTTCGTTGGGCTCTAAATCAGGAACCGAAGCACGGTTATAACGAACAATGCCGTCACTTAACGTTTTCGAAGCGATAGGATCAAGCTGGGTGGTTACTTCAATGGTCATTTTTTATTTAAAAATAAGGAATTAAAATGATTTGGGCGGCTGCTTCGCACCAGGCTTTCCGCCCTCGCTTTTTTGGGAGCAACGTTGGTGACTAACGTGAAGGATCTCCCCATCCCAAAAAGAGCTCAAACAATGGCTTCAATCCTTGCCGCGGCTTGGGGGCAATTCGGAAGTTGAGGTATTGTCTCAAAAAGGCAGATAGGAATGACAATACGGTCATTTATGGTAAAAAGGGTCACAAATTTCACAAAAAAAAGATTTCCTAAAAAGCATCTATTTTCATCGCTTTTTCAGAAAACTCCAACCTTTTTGTATCCCTTTGAGAGCAGTCGCTACAGAAGAATGTCAATGCTGGCAAAGCGTCTTTTTTTAGACGGAAACGAATTTTTGTAAATCGGTCTTAAATCGATAATTCCGACGAAAATTCAGTGTTTTGTGCCAAAAAACGCTCAAAGTTCACTAAATTGCGCCAGAAACCTAGTAATTCATGTGTTTTAAACACGGTATAAGAGTTATTAATTAAACGATCCATTTTGTTCAAAAAACTTATTCAAAGTAAAAAAATAGTCATTAATCCCCCCGTCTTTTTCACAACCATTACCCTTATCGCATTCAGCTTAATTCTCTGTTTATTATTTTCACAAAGCCTCGATGAATGGTTTGCCTCAACGCAACTCTTAATCACCCAAAATTTAGGCTGGTTTTTAATTATTACCGTGAATATTATTTTGGTTTTTGGCCTCTATCTCGCCTTTAGTAAATTTGGGAAAATACGCTTGGGAGGCGATAAAGCCGAACCCGAGTTCACCAAAGCGTCCTGGTTCACCATGCTCTTTAGTGCCGGAATGGGAATTGGTATTATGTTTTATAGCGTCGCCGAGCCCGTTTCCCATTTTAGCGATGCACCACGACCAACCGGTAGCGATGCCCAAGCGGCTATTCAAGCCATGAATTTTACCAGTCTGCACTGGGGCTTTCACGCCTGGGGTATCTATGCCATTGTGGGGTTAGCCCTCGCATTTTTCTCATTCAACCGAAATCTACCCATGTCATTCCGCTCATTGTTCTACCCATTTTGGGGCGAAAAAATTCACGGATGGCGCGGGCATAGCATCGATATTCTTTCAGCTTTGGCAACAATTTTCGGACTGTCAACCTCGTTGGGATTGGGAGTTACCCAGATTAGTGCCGGATTAACCTTTTTATTTGGTTGGGAAATATCGCCTTTAATGCAGTCGGTTATGATTTTGGTGGTGATCGCCATTGCAACCATATCGGTACTCTCTGGTTTAAATAAAGGAGTAAAGTTATTGAGTACAGGGAATATGATTTTGGCCGTTATTTTAATGGGGTTGATCTTTGTATTTGGACCTACCTTATTCATCACCAAGGGGTATATTCAGAACACGGGTTCTTACCTGGCTAATTTTATCGATATCAGTACGTGGAACGATACCTTTGGAGATACCGGATGGCAGAATAAATGGACTATTTTTTATTGGGCTTGGTGGATTGCTTGGTCACCGTTTGTAGGAAGTTTTATTGCCATTATTTCCAAAGGACGTACCATTAAAGAGTTTATTTTAGGGGTATTAATTATTCCCTCTTTAGTGACTTTATTGTGGATGAATGTTTTTGGAGGTACGGCTTTGCATTTTATTTTAGAAGGCGATTTTAGTATGGTGACTGCTGTACAAGAAGATATGTCAACCGCTTTATTTGTCTTCTTAGAAAACTTTCCGTTTACCCGATTTTTATCCATCTTAGCAATTCTTTTAATTTTTGTGTTTTTTATTACCTCATCCGATTCGGGTTCATTGGTTATTAATAGCATTACCTCAGGAAATGCAGCCTATACACCTGCTTGGCAACGGGTCTTTTGGTCTTTTTTACAAGGATTTATCGCCATTGTCTTATTGTGGGGTGGTGGATTAAGTGCTTTGCAAACAGCGGTTATTATTACAGGTATTCCTTTTGCCGTTATTATTTTAATCATGTGTTATAGTTTGCACCTCGGCTTAAAAGAAGAATTGAAGCGGTATGAAAAACAGCTTAAATCGAAAGAAGAACGAAGTTATAAAGATATTATAACCGATCTAATAGACGAACAGCAAAATAACACCCTATAAAGACATCAAATGACATTAGATAAAAATAACTTAAGCCTATTAATTGGACTCGATCTTTCGGAGATGGATACCTGCCTTATTGCGTATACCCAAATCTTAAATAAGATCTTATCGGTCGAAAAAGTGGTCTTTCTTCATAATGTGAAAGTGGGTGAATTACCCCACGATTTCTTGAATGCCCAAAATATCGATCGAATCACCAATCAAATCAAGCAGCGTTTGCATAATCAGATTCAAGCAACGGACCCCGTGTACGAATTCGAGATTTTAGTAAAAATGGAACGCTATTCCGAAATTGCTTTTATGAACCTCTTTAAAAAAGAACAGTTCGATTTGTTGGTACTCGGCAATAAACAAAATTTTGTAGGCAATGGGGCATTGGCCCAAAAACTAATTCGCGTCTTGCCTTCTGCAACCATCCTGGTTCCAGAAACCTATAAAATTCCGGTGACTAAAATTATCAACGCCATCGATTTTTCAAAATATACCACCGCAATTATGAAATGGGCCGATCAGTTCACCAATAATTCGAAAGGTCAAAAAATAGATCATTCAGCCATTTATATCTCAAAATTCAATTGGGCTTTTTTACCCACCATCACGGTGCAAGGCATTAAAGAGGCAACCGATTTAGATATTGCCAAACGGCAAAAAAGTTGGAACGAAGCCTATGCTTCCTATTCAGACATTGAGATTATACCGGCTTTAGAAAAAAGTATTCCCACAACGCTCTTGGAATATACCGAACGTACCCAAGCCAATATATTAATATTAGGGGTAAAAGGGAGAACGGGGTTTAAAGATTTATTCCTGGGTAGTGTGGCCAATGATATCCTTTCCCGGCCAACCAATACCTGTCTTTTATTTGTAAAATAAAGCCGCATCGTTATTCGGCATCAAAACATAAGCTCGGATGGATCTCTATCCGAGCTTTTTCTTTTTAATTCTTTTTCCATACAAAATTAGCCGTAACTTTATTCCCAATGCTTAACCAAATCATGTATGGTCAATTCATCGAAAAATAAGTTCTCTAAACCGATGAAGAATCTATCCGATTTTTCTCAAACCATTTTCGGACAAACCCGACAGTTAAGTCAACATGTTTCTGATTCTACCACGGCTTTTATGCGTAAAGGCAAGGCCAATGCTTCCGACTATTACGATGCATTTACCTCGGTTGTTCGTATCGGGTATACCGATTCGAAGAACTTCTCGGGCGAAAAAGTGGATCAATTTCTAGCATCCAAATTCTATACAACCACCTTACAGTTAGATACCCTTAAAAAGACCGATCGATACCTGGGGCATGTTCTTATACTTCCTTTTGGTAAATACCCCCAAGTGTTTGTGGTGTTAATCAGCCTACAATTAATCATAAAAATTCTTATCAAATTAAGAGCAGATCAAACCAACCCTCCTTCAACCTCAGAATGCGTAGGATCTCCAGAAGAAATTACACGCCAAGCGCTAGAAAACAATCACCAGACAAAGCCCGAGTTGATTGCCCAACTTAAATACCAGGTTTCGAAGATTCAACTTACCGATCTTCTTCAAGTGACCGAGTTACTCTTAATGCTGCCCATAACACGCAAATTCAGATTCGTTAAGCAAATTAAACTCATGAATGCCTTGGCGCGAAAAATACCGAATAAATAAAAGGAGTGTTTTTACACTCCTTTTACTTGGTTTATTTATTTAATAAGTTTAGGTAAGCTTCATAACCTTTTTTCTTCATCTCATCTTTAGGTATAAATAGAAGTGATGCACTATTAATGCAATACCTTAATCCACCTTTTTCCGTAGGCCCGTCTTCAAATACATGCCCTAAATGCGCATCTCCAGTTTTACTTCTAACTTCTGTTCTAGTCATTTTAGAACTTTTATCAGGTAATTCCGTAATCAGTTTTTCACTAATCGGTTTCGAGAAACTTGGCCATCCACAACCCGATTCAAATTTATCCGTTGAAATAAAAAGAGGTTCTCCAGTGGTAACATCCACGTAAATGCCTTCTCTAAATTCATTCCAATAGGAATTATCAAATGATTTTTCGGTCATATCCTTTTGTGTTACCTCATATTGTAATTCGGTTAATTCTTTTTTTAAAATTGGTTGATCTTTTTTAGAATAAACTTTTAAGGACTCGGGATTGGCATTTTTAGCAAACTCAAATAAATCTGGTGGAATATGGCAATAGCCCCCTGGATTTTTATTGAGATAATCTTGGTGATAATTTTCCGCATCGTAAAAAGAGTGAAGCGGTTTATTTTCAACGGCAATTTTGTGAGCAAATTGTTTCTCAATTTCCTCAATTTTCATTTGAATTAAAACGTGATCCTTATCATCGGTATAATATATCCCCGTTCTATATTGTGTTCCAATGTCATTACCTTGTCTATTAAGACTGGTAGGGTCAATGGTTTTAAAATATAAATCAATGAGAAGATCAAGGTCAATGATTTCGGGGTTATAAATAATTTTAACGGTTTCTGCTGCACCGGTTATCCCTTGAGATACTTCTTTGTAAGTAGGGTTTTTTAATGTTCCATTGGCATAGCCAACTTCTGTAGATACAACCCCCCTTACTTGTTGAAAGAAATATTCGGTTCCCCAAAAACATCCTCCCGCAAAATAAATTTCTTTCGTTTTTTGATGATTGTCCATAGATTTAGGGATCGATTTATTGTTTTTAGCAGAGCAACTCATAACACCTAAAAGCAATAAACTATATAGAATGACTGATATAAAATTAACTAATTTTCTCATTTTAATTTGTTTTAGAGGATTCGATTAAATAAACACCAAAACCTAAGAATAAAAGATCTTTAAGGATAAAGAAATCGGTTGTAGGAAAACCATCAACCACTCTCCAAGTGCCAGGTGTTGTGAAAAGATAGCTTAATGTCATTAGAAAAATAATACACATAGCTATTCCTGCATATCTTTTCATGGTATTAAATTTTAGAGTTAGAAGAAGCATTCCAGCTACTATTAGTTCAAAAACACCGATAATCATTGAAACTCCTTCTACACTAATTAGATTGTACATCCAAAACGTTAAAGGATGATTTTCAATTAATGGTTTAATAGAATAGGCTTCTGTAGGCGTAAATTTAAATAGCCCAATCCAAATCAATAAAAAAACGGAACCAAACAACATAATATAATAACCTATTGCTTGTTTAGCTGGGTGGTGATTATTCTGATTTTCTAAATTCATTTTTTGTTTTTTTAAAATTTAACTTACTACGATTCTTAAAACTATAGTCGTTAACTTTTTAAAAACCTGACAAAAAATAGTGGTTATTTAAATTTTTCTTTCATTTTATGCTTAAATAAAGTAAGATCATCATCTGACACCTTATGCTGTATCGATCTACTGTGTTCGGAACTCATGAGTTCATCTAATCGAGCAAATTTTTTTTTGTAGGCTCTACACCATTTGCAAATAATTATATGGGATTTAAATCGTAATGAAGTGATAAGTGAAAGGCGTTCGGTTTTTTGCTTTTCCATTAACAGAGTGATTTCACTACAATTGAGTACCAAATAATGTAGGAATTTATTTACCATTTTAAATTTATCTAAAGAATTAATAATTTTCGCCAAACCAATGAACTTCTAAACATTCTCTGATTTGTAAACGACTTCTTTGTAGAATCTTCCATAGATTAGTCGTTGTAATTCCAGTTTCCTGACAAACATTGTTTGCTTTTTTATTTTCTAAATAATATAACTTTATAGGAATCTGCCATTTTGGTGGTAACCGTTCTAAACATCCAGTCCATACATCATTAAAATTCTCATCATCCCAGATATTTTTGTTTTCTGTTGACCAATCTCGTAAAATAGAATTATCTCGCCAAAATCCCGTCTCATCAAAGAATGAATTTAGACTTATACTAGTTGTTGTTTTATATTTATTCCTGTAATAATCGCCGACTTTGTTTTTTAAAATCTGCATTAACCATGTAAGGGGTTTACTCTCACCTTTAAAAGATGAAAAATTTTCAAAAGCAGCCATGTATACTTCCTGAACTAAGTCTTCAGCATCGACTTTACTCGATACTAAATATATTGCCCTTGTTAGTAATGGTTGTGTGTATTCTTCAATCCATGCTTGAAAAATTATTTTTGTTTCATCCATAATGAATTATTCATGCTCTATAAAAGTAGTTATTGTTTCTATTTCCATTTTGAATTACTTTATCGATGTATACACATCGATGAAGATGGAATGTCAATGTTTTTAATCCCAATCACTATCTTTATGCCAAACCAGTTTTAGGGAATCACTAAATTTTATTTTTGATATAAATAAAATACTTATCGGTATTTTTTATTTATATTTACCGCCTATTTAAAGTCGAAATGAGCAAAGCAGAACAAACACGTCAACGAATTATTCAAGAGACTGCCGTACTATTTAACACCAAAGGCTATTCCGCCACTTCCTTATCGGATATTGAAGCCGTCACCGGATTAACCAAAGGCAGTGTCTATGGTAATTTTAAAAGCAAAGACGAAGTGGTTGTCGAAGTGTTTAAATACAATGCGGCAAGCCGAGACAAAGCGTTAAAAACAGCCCTTTCCAAAACCACCAATCCACTCGATGCCTTGGTAACCATGGTTAATTTCTACCGAAAAAGTTTAGCCATGGTCGACAAATCAGGAGGCTGTCCGATGTTGAATGCTGCCACTGAAGCCGATGATCATTTACTCTTTTTAAAAGAAACCGTGCAACATCATTTTTTAGCTTGGCAGCAGGTTGTTATTAACATCATTGAAAGTGGGCAGGCTCAGGGTCTTTTTCGTTCAGAAATTTCACCCAAAAGTTACGCTTCATTGTTCATTATGCTTATCGAAGGCGGCATTCTATTAGCCCGCTCCTTAAACGATAAAAATCACCTCGATTTGGCTTTAGATCGACTATTAAAAATAATTGAAGACGAAATTCGTATCGACTAAACGTCGAATATTAAACTAAACATCAAGCCGTAAAATCGCCATTTCCCCGACGATTTTTTCTACACCTAGGCGGCATTTTAACAGATTTAAAATAAAAAAAGTAGATGAAACGAGTAGTTGTAACAGGATTAGGTACCATTAATCCACTAGGAAATAACATAAACAGTTTTTGGGAGCATATTAAAGCAGGTAAAAATGCAGGGCAGATTATTTCTCGCTTCGATGTATCTAAATTTCGTTCTCAAGTCGGTTGCCAAGTGCAGGACTTCGATCCAGCCAGTTTTTTAGATCGAGCCGAAGTAAAGCGAACCGATCTTTTTACCCAATATGCTTTGTACAGTGCGGCAGAAGCTATGGCCGATGCTCATTTCGATTTAGAAGCCATGGACCCTTTCGATATAGGTGTTATTTGGGGCGTTGGTCAAGGGGGGATGCAAACCTTCGAAACCGAAGTCGAAAATTACGTCAATGGCGATTATAATCCCCGATTTAATCCCTTCTTTATACCAAAATTGTTGGTCAATATGGCGTCGGGACTAATCTCGATGAAATATGGTTTACGCGGAATTAACTATACGCCTGTATCGGCTTGTGCAACAGGGAACACCGCTATTATGGACGCTTTTAATTACATCCGTTTAGGAAAAGCCAAGGCTTTTGTTACAGGTGGTTCAGAAGCCGGGATTACGCGTGCTTCATACGGCGGTTTCTCTGCCATGAAAGCCATGAGTACCCGCAACGATGACCCTGAAACGGCTAGTCGCCCCTTTGACAAAAACCGCGATGGCTTTGTAATGGGAGAAGGAGCAGGGGCCTTAATTTTAGAAGAATACGAACACGCCAAAGCACGGGGTGCAAAAATCTATGCGGAGGTTGTTGGTGCCGCTATGACGGCCGATGCCTACCACATGACCTCTCCTCATCCCGAAGGTATTGGTGCGGCTAAAGCCATGGAGTTGGCCATTGAAGAGGCCGGATTAAGCCCACAGGATATCGATTATTTAAACCTGCATGCCACCTCAACGCCCGTAGGGGATATGGCCGAATTAAACGCGGTTCAAAAAGTCTTCGGAAGCAATCATCAATTACACGTTAGTTCAACCAAGTCCATGACGGGGCACTTATTGGGTGCAGCCGCAGCCATAGAAGCCATTATAGCGATTAAGAGTATCAACGATAATATTGTGCCTGCAACGACCAATGTAACCGAACTAGACGAAGCCGTTCCGGCAGACATTCGCATTGTGATTAATCAAGCACTCGAAAAAAACATAGACGTAGCCATGAGCAATGCCTTCGGTTTCGGAGGGCATAATGCCACGGTAATATTTAAAGCCATAGCGGACGAATAATTGGGCACCACCCTTCGGGTCGGGCTTTCCGTTATATCTTTTTGGGTGGGCGGTTGTGGCGTATTCCATACGCACAACAGCGCCCACGCCCAAAAAGGATGCCACTGCAATCCCTGGTGCAAGCCTATAATTATCCTATGTTCCCTGCCATTTACCTCTGTTCGTTAGAACTGCTTTTCCTGCATAACGACTTTACTCGACGATTTAGAGCCATCAAATTTGAATGCGACCACCAAAAGAACTATTTTTGAAAACGGTCACTAACCCACCAATGCTATAACCGTTAGTCACCGATTTAATGACGATAGACCATGATAAAAAATACATTAACAGCTCTTTTTATGGGCTGTGTTCTAACCACGACAGTCGCAATGAATAACCCAGTTCTGGGGCAAAAAAAGACAACCAAAGTCAATGCGACTTCGACCACCATCACCACCAAGGTTTTAACCGATATATTGGAAAAGAATCGCGCTTTATATCAACAAGGTAAAGTAGCTGATTACATTCCTGAACTGGGGAAAATGAGCGCTGATGCCATTGCTTTTTCGGTGGTCGATGATAAAGGTCAAGTGTTTAATGTGGGCGATGTGCAACAGAAATTTACCATTCAAAGCATCTCTAAAATTGTGGCGTTAATGGTGGCTGTATCCGAAAAAGGTGAATCAGCTGTCTTCGACAAAATGGGGTATTATGGAACCGACCGTCCTTTTAATCATTTTGCGAACCTTGAAACAACAGGTAAACCACTTAATCCAATGATGAATGCGGGCGCTATTCTTACAACATCACTTATCGGTGGAGAAGGGGAAATCCCTTTTCAAAAAATTCTTACCATGATTCGGTATATCACCAAAAATGAGTCGATTGATTACAGTCGTTCGGTGTACAATTCAGAACGAGAAACAGGTCATAAAAACAGAGGGATGTTCTACATCATGAAGAACAATGGGTTGATCAACGGAAACGAAGATCAATTGGATAATTATTTTAAACAATGTTCTATTGAAGTTACAGCGGAAGATCTTGCTAAAATCGGCTACTTTTTCGCCCATCAAGGTACCCGCTACGATGGGGATACGGCTTTTAAAAACCCAGAAATCACCTCCTTAATTCAATCCCAAATGCTCATTGCAGGCATGTACGAGTTTAGTGGGGAATATGCCCGTCGAGTAGGTTTACCAAGTAAATCGGGCGTAGGTGGCGGAATTGCGGTAAGCGTTCCTGGAAAGATGGGAATTGGTGTCTTTAGCCCCGCCTTAGATCAACACGGCAATTCATTCGCGGGTTATCATATGATTCTCGACCTGGTTAAAATGTATCAATTGAGTTTGTTTGAGGTGAAGGGGAATTAGTGATTAGTAGTTAGATATTAGTATATAGTAATTAGATATTAGTATATAGATATTAGATTTTAGTAGTTAGATATAAGATGGATTTAACAAAACGTTTTTTATCAATTGTCTAAAATCTCATATCTAAAATTTACCACGTTTTGGTAGGGGCGAATTGCAATTCGCCCTTCATCTGTAATTAGATATTAGTAGTTAGATATAAGATATTAGTATATAGTAATTAGATTTAAGTCCATAGATATTAGAAAGAAGAAGAATTTTAATCTATTGTCTCATATCTAAAATCTCATATCTAAAATTTACCACGTTTTGGTAGGGGCGAATTGCAATTCGCCCTTCATCTGTAATTAGTTTTAAGATTTTAGTCCATAGATATAAGATGGATTTAACAAAACGTTTTTTATCAATTGTCTAAAATCTGATGTCTCATATCTCATATCTCATATCTAAAACCTACCATCTATTTCTTTGCAAATCCATATTGATAATCCCGTAGGGATGGCAGGATACTAGCAAAAATAACGACTAGAATTAAGCTCCGTAGGAGTGACAGAAAGGTATATTCTAAATTCAAGAACCTGCTATCATCAAACTGCATTTACCACGTTTTGGTAGGGGCGAATTGCAATTCGCCCTTCATCCGTAATTAGATTTAAGATGTTAGTACACAGTTAGTATATAGTAATTAGATTTTAGTCCATAGATATTAGATGGATTCAACAAAACGATTTTTATCTATTGTCTAAAATCTGATGTCTTATATCTTATATCTATTTTTTTGATGTCTTCACTAGGTGAACTAATTATGAATTTAAAACGAAATGAACTATTTAAACTTTAAATCCTGAATGCTGCGATTTTTATTTGTTCGTCCTCGAACAAATAAAGATTGGAGCTCTGCGGCAGGGATAGAAGCAATTGTTTGAGCTTTTTGTGGAGCGTAGCGGAACGAAAAGCGAGTGCGGATAGCCCGGCGCGTAGCGGCCGCCCATAAAAAAATAAAGAGCATCAATAGATACTCTTTATTAAAAATAACACTAAATTAAGGTAAACCTAAAAACAATTAATTTCTCATCCAAAAAGGGGAATATTGGTTAATTGTAAAGGCGTCTTCATTGCTCATTTTTGGCACATTGGCCGAGTTCGCGACATATTCTGAATTGGGGTAAACCAATCGATAGGGTCTATTGAGACGGGTGGTCGTGGTGGGTAATGGTGATTTTGGATAGCCTGTTCGGTTGTATTCAATGAACGATTCGGTCGGGTTAATGCCTGTTAAAGCGATCCATTTTTGGGTCATTATCGCCTCTAATTTATCGTCAAAACTTCCAGACCAGCCTAGTCCATTTCGGTTTTTAATGGCTGTTATATAATTGTTCGGATTTCGTGCACCTAAATAGGTGAAAGAGGCTGTGATGCCCGATTCGAAATAGGCTTCTCCACCATGGAATAATCCAGGGTATCGCAGGGCTGCTTCGGCCAATAGAAAATCGGCTTGCGCTTGGGTCATGAGTATACCGCTTTTCGTAGAGGCACTAACGAGGGTTACCCGTGGCGCATCGCCCATGGCAAGGCCTATTCCAATTCGAGAAACGCCTGTATTGTCGGCAGGTGCCCCTTCTTGACCAGGAACGGCTCCTTGGCGAACTCCTTTGAGGGCTCCGCTCACTAAAGTGAAAATGCGACCCCGCCGACCATCGATAATGCCATTGAAGCGTTGGTAGTAGGGGCGGAGATCATTATCGGGGTTTCCATTTAGCGAAATAGCAAAGTGTTCGGATACGGTAAACAAATTATAGTTGGTTGGTCGTCTCCCTGCCGAAGTAAGAATATAACTACTGGTAAAAGGGTTTTGTGTGGCATTGTTGGCCGCAGAATAGCCTGGGTTAATCAATACATCGGCTTTTATAAAATCGGCATTGGCAAGGGTCTGTAATTTTTGGTCGCGATACGCACCGAGTTCTCCACCGAGATTTGACATCCGTAAAAGCATTCTTAGTTTAACGGTGTTGGCCATTTGTTTCCACTTCGCCATATCGCCACGGAAGATGATGTCAGTTTTAGAGACATCAGCGGCATCTTCATGTTGTTGATCGATTAATTCGATCGCCATTTCTAATTCGGCTATTAACAGCTTATAGACATCGGAATCAGTATCGTATTTCGGCGTTGTATTTTCTTGCCCTCGAAAGGCTTCTTTATAAGGAATGTTGCCATATAAATCGACAATGGTTTGTAGATAGTAGGTTTTCATGATTTTGGCTATGGCAAAATAATTGTCGTACTGATGGGTAGGGTTAGCATAGGTTTCAATTAAGCTGAAATTGGCAGTTCCCCGAAAGTAGCTATCCCAAATTTGGGGATAAAAAGTATTGTTAACCGTTAGGGTATACTCGGTACTAAACGGATTACCATAGATATAGGAATTTCCCGCGAAAGAGTTCATCATAAGTCCACCGAAACGATTTAGGGTAATGGCTTGTGTTCTAAAAATCTGGCTTAAGGCTCCGGGGAGAATTAGTTCGGGATCGACCTTGTTGAGGTGGATACTGTTGGGATTGTCGTTAATATCGAGGTAATCGTTGCACGACAAGAGGATCGTTAACGATAGGAAGGTTGAAAAAAGTATATATTTTATCGTTTTCATAATTATTTTTTTAAAAGGATTAAAAAGAGGCTTTAAGATTTAGTCCGAAACTTCGAATGGATGGGTATTGTCCCGTAAGGGCTATACCTGCTGAATTTCCGCTGCTACTTGCCGTTTCTGGATCAGCATAGTTTTTATTGTCCTTGGCATAGATAAAGAAGGGGTTTCGGGCATAGGCACCGAGCGTAATGGCTTTGATTGTACCTTCTTTTAAAATGGCTTTCGGGATATCGTAACTAAGGGTAATTTCGCGCATTTTAAATGCGGTTCCGTCAACGACTAAGTTTTCACCGACCGACATATAGGCGTTACTCGCAAAATAGTTTTCTACCCCTTCATAGGTAGCAGATGATCCTACGGGGGTTGTATTGGTGACATAAACAGGGTTGGCGTCTGTTCCTATGTTTTGAACCGAGTTAGGAATGATATAGCCTTGGCTTCGATCGAAATCGGCTGATTCAACTAAACTACCAGAAAATGCCAATGTCCGTTTGGTAAAGGATACGAATTGACCACCATGACGATAATCCATAACGGCCGCTAAACGTAGGTCTTTGAAACGTAGGGTTGTAGAGAAGTTAAGTACATACCTTGGTGTGGTACGACCCAATATCTCTAAACTGGTGGTGGTTAATGGATTTCCATTGGATCCTACCACGATGCGATTTTGAGGATCTCGGATAAATTTAGTTCCTTTTATCATGGGGAAACTTTGGTTTCTAATGGCGAAGATTCCGACCGAAGGATTCGAGTACGACAATAAGGCCACTTCATCGGTTCCTTCTTCCAAATCCATGACTTTTGATACAGAGCTGGAATAACCCGCTTTAAAGTCCCAGTTGAATTGAGCTGTTTTAACAGGCGTTATATTTAAATCGAGTTCCATTCCTCTTAATCGCATTTCACCAATGTTATCTTGTACTCGGGAAAGACCTGATGCACTGGAGGTGGTAGAATGCGTAATTAAATCTTCGGTGGTGGTTTGATACAACGAAGTCTCTAGATTAATGCGGTTTTTGAAAAAACCAAGAATCATATTGAAGTCGATCGTCGTCATAAATTCATTCCCAATTGTATTCGACGTAGGACTTGTTGATTGTATGTAGGATGATAAATCGCCAAAGGGATAGCCCGTTGGGAATACCCCAATTTGTGTTAAGGCATAAGGAGCAATTGCCGAGGCATTTCCTACCCGTGTATAAGAAAAGGCAATTTTACTATAGCTAAAGGTATCGCTTTTAATATCGAATGCCTTGGTTGGAACAAATGAAACTCCACCCGAATAGTAGTGGTAAGCTTTATTGGAGAGGTTGTTTGTGAATTGATCGCGCAGGGATAAAATACTGTTTTGTTCAACGCGGTAAGTGGCATTCAGAAAAAGATAGTTTTCGTAGGCCAAATCGAGGTTTGTAAACCACGATATTTTTCGAGAGCGGGTAGAGTTGTTGTTTAAGGCGTAAAAAGGATCTGGACTAAGGATGTTATTGATGTGATACCAACCGGGTGTACGCAAATCGTCGCCGCTTACGGATGTAATATCGTATAGATTGTCTTGAATGTTATTCCCCACATTGGCTTTTAAATTAATTCGTTCGGAAAGATCATAGTTAAAATTTAACATTAAATCGCCATAGTAATTGCGGCTATTGGATGTTGAACGACTATACCAAGAGGTATAATCTCCACCCGCTATTTCACTGAACAGGAGACCATCGATACTCGTGCCCGGTGCATCGTAAACTTCCGTAAAGACGGCTCCATCGAAATGGCTCTCACTTTTAATGCCTCGAGTGGAGATGTTTCCGGTATAAGTGATATTAAAATGAGGGCTGACTTCATATTCCAGGGATAAAATTCCACTAAAATATTCACTTCTATTGCCGAAACGCTCGTGCTCTATTGTCCAATACGGATTTCTCGCATAGGCCGTTAAATGACCTTCAACGCCTGAATAGCGGTATTTTTTAATGTTGTTGTTGGTAGGTGTATAGAGTAAACTACCGTAGAGAGCCGAAGTGGTGTTTGAAATGGAGCGACTGTTATAATTGATATTGGCATCAATTCGAAATTTATTGATTTTTTTACCCCCTTTAAACAAAAAGCTGTTTAGTTTCATTTCGTCACCAATTACCACAAATTGATGTTCTTGTCGGTTGACGGATAGAAAAGCATAGGAATCGCTTCCACCGACCGACAGATTAAGTCCATTTTGAAAAATCCATCCACTGCGGAAAAACTTTTTAAAATGATTTTTGACGGGTTCGTAAGGTTCATAAATAAATTTGCCATTGGCTTGGGGTAAACCAGAAGGAACCATGGTGCCTCGAATACGGGGGTGGTCGTAAGCTGGTCCCCACGACGTATTTTCCCATGGGACATAATTGGTTCCATCGTAATCGAAATCGCTCCATGCTGATGGATCTCTTAAGCCTTTTCCGTATTTTTTTTGAACGATAGGCAGTTTAAATACCTCTGAGAAATCGGCTGATGAGGTGAACGTAAACTGTAGATGTTCTCGTTTATTGCCACGTTTAGTGGTTACAATAACCACTCCGTTTACACCTTGTTCGCCGTAGAGTGCAGCCCCTTGTGGTCCTTTCACAACATTAATGCTCTCAATAGCTTCGGGAGGAAGTTGCTGCAAAATGCTACTGGATGAAATGACATTATCGATCACAACGAGTGCTTGGTTATTCGACGTAATGGAGCGTTCACCTCTTAGAACGAATCGATAAGAGGGGTTTACAGATGTATTGGTGGTTCTAATCTGCAAGCCCGATACTTTACCAATTAGCGATTGTATAGCAGTAGGCGATGAGGCTTGGGTGAGTTCAGCCGCTCCTACTATTTGTTGAGCATTGGTTAAAGCATCGGTTCGCTTTTCAATACCGAGGGCGGTAATCACCACATCATTCAATTGAATTTGTTCGCCGACACTTAATTCGGAAGTGGGTCGAATGGCCACCGTATAGTGATGGTCGCTTCCCACATTGAAAACCTGAGTGGGTAAACCAAAAGACTCAATGGTAATTAAATCACCCACATTCGCCTGAATTGTGAACTGTCCATCGTTATCGGTAAAAACTTCCACGCCTTGTGGGTTTTTCACTAAAGCAAAAGGTACTGCTAATCCATCGGGATCCGTCACTCTACCTGTAACTGTTTTTTCTTGTGCATAAAGTGTAGTGCCTAAAAGTAAACTACCCAAAATGAACAATTTCTTCGTGTTTTTTATCATGATAATTCTTTTTTTACCCTTATAAATTAACGATTTGAGGTAAAAAAAGGAAGTATATATTATTTAATTCATACAAATAATGGTTATTTATTCTTAATAATTGAAATTAATAGTCAATATAATGTACTATACATAATACAGTCGTGTTTATTGGGATTTGAATGCTTACGTTATTAGTGGGTGTTAACGTCTTTAAATTAGCGGTTATTTAACGCACTCTATTCCCATTGGTCATAATTCCCAATAAAGACATTTCCTGAAGCTATATTTCTAGAGCAGTTTATGGAACCTAGTTTTGATCTTGTACCCCGTAATGAGGTGTTGGTTGTTTTTTATTAGTCGTTGGTAATTAGATTTAAGATGTTAGTCTTTTAGATATTAGATTTTAGTCCATAGATATTAGATGGATTCAATAAAACGATTTTAATCTATTGTCTCATATCTCAAATCTACTATCATCAAACTGCATTTACCACGTTTTGGTAGGGGCGAATTGCAATTCGCCCTTCATCCGTAATTAGATTTAAGATGTTAGTACACAGTTAGTATATAGTAATTAGATTTTAGTTCATAGATATTAGAAAGAAGAAGAATCTTAATCTATTGTCTCATATCTAAAATCTACTATCTGCCATCTATTCTAAAATTTACCATCTATTTCTTTGCGAATCCATATTGATAATCCCGTAGGGATGGCAGGATACTAGCAAAAATAACGACTAGAATTAAGCTCCGTAGGAGCGACAGAAAGGTATATTCTAAATTCAAGAATCTGCTATCATCAAACTGCATTTACCACGTTTTGGTAGGGGCGAATTGCAATTCGCCCTTCATCCGTAATTAGATTTAAGATGTTCGTACACAGTTAGTATATAGTAATTAGATTTTAGTCCATAGATATTAGAAAGAACAAGGAATCTTTATCTATTGTCTAAAATTTGGTGTCTAAAATCTCAAATCTCTCAAATCACCTATTAATTATATCCTATAAGGTATAATTGTGTTGTATTAATATTTATTATACCCGAAATGGTATTATATACAAATTTTACATATATTTATACCATAAAAGGTATAGTTATGAATTCATTACGATTATTTGTAAAACAAAAACGCAAAGAACTGAAACTGACACAAGAAGATTTAGCGTTAAATGCAGGTGTAGGACTTCGTTTTGTTCGTGACTTAGAACAAGGTAAAAAGACACTACGCTTAGACAAAGTAAATGATGTACTTACATTATTTGGTAAAGAAGTCGGTGTAATTGATAAAGTCCGAGAATAATGGCACGACAGGCAAAAATATATTTTCAGAATCAGTTAGCTGGAGTTTTAGTCGAGGGTGATAATGGATATTCATTTTATTACGAGGAGGAATATTTAAAAACTACAAATCCTAAGGCAATTAGCTTAACGCTACCTCTTTCCGAACATCCTTATCATAGTAAGGTGCTTTTTCCTTTTTTTGATGGCTTAATACCTGAGGGCTGGTTATTAGAAATTGGCGAAAAACATTGGAAACTCAATCCACGTGACCGCTATGAATTATTAATTAATTTATGCAGTGATACCATTGGTGCTGTTTCTGTATATTCAATAGAAGAAGATCATGCGTAATTGTCTATTTTGTTATCAGCCTATTGAAATGGGTGAATATCATTCGGCTTGTTCTAAAAAATTCTTTGGGACAGCGCAAGTTCCTGTATTGGAATTAGACCAAGCGCACTTAAATAAATTAGCACAAATCACCGTGAGCGAACGACTGGCTTTGACAGGTGTACAAGCCAAAATATCATTAAGCTTAAACGGTGAAAAAGGTAATAAACGATTGACTTTAGTTGGTTTATGGGGTGATTATATCCTGAAACCACAATCTACTGATTTTGCCTTTATGCCAGAGGTAGAAGATGTAACGATGCACTTAGCAAGGTTATTTAAAATTGAAACGGCAGAACATGCATTAATTCGAACTTCTACTGGCGAGCTAGCTTATATTACCAAACGCTTTGACCGTGTTAAAGGTAAAAGAATCCACGTAGAAGATTTATGTCAGTTATCAGAATTATTAACGGAACAGAAGTATAAAAGCTCCTATGAACGTGTGGGTAAAATTATCAGGCAATATGCAACGAATTCGGGTCTGGATGCAATTAAATATTTTAGATTAGTCTTATTTAGCTTTCTAACAGGAAATAATGATATGCACTTAAAGAACTTTTCTTTGATGCACACGGATAATGGTATTTTGTTTTCACCAGCTTATGATTTGTTGAATGTGAATTTAATCTTTCCTGAAGACAAAGAAGATTTAGCTTTGACTTTAGAAGGTCGGAGACGAAAAATAAAACGAGCTGATTTTGATCAATTTGCTATGAGTTTAGGTCTAACCGAAATAGTTCGTGATAATATCTATAAAGATTTTTCTAAACAGACGGATAAAGTACAAAATTGGATTGAAAACAGCTTTTTAATCGATGAATATAAAGAAAGATATATTCAGATTTATGAGCGTAAAAAGAAACAGCTAGAATTGAGATGAAATAGGTTCTATTTGCTTTGTTAGCTCTATAATTTGGACGAAATTTGACAAGTCAATTAGTGTAGTATAAACTTTGGAGGACATATAAATCGATTACAGGAGCAACCAACTCTTACAAAGATAAGTAGCTAGTGTTTTAGGTATGGATTCCGCTTTGCTCAGTAAGATTGAACGAGGAGAAAGAAGAGCAAAAAGAGAATATACTCTCGAGCTAGCCAAATTTTTTAAGACGAATGAAAATAAACCCTTTTCTAAATTCAAGAATCTGCTATCATCAAACTGCATTTACCACGTTTTGGTAGGGGCGAATTGCCCTTCATCCGTAATTAGATTTAAGATGTTAGTATATAGTTAGTATATAGTAATTAGATTTTAGTCCATAGATATTAGATGGATTCAACAAAACGATTTTAATCTATTGTCTCATATCTAAAATCTACTATCTGCCATCTATTCTAAAATTTACCATCTATTTCTTTGCAAATCCATATTGATAATCCCGTAGGGATGGCAGGATACTAGCAAAAATAACGACAAGGATTAAGCTCCGTAGGAGTGACAGAAAGGAATCTTCAACAAGTAAAAAAGTCGGTCTTAAAGTTTTTGTAATTAGATTTAAGATGGATTCAACAAAACGATTTTAATCTATTGTCTAAAATCTGATCTCTCAAATCTCTCAAATCTCAAAGCACCTGTTGATTATACCTTATAAGAATCTAATCTGTAAGTTTAATTTAAAAAATTGATCACCATTCTCTTCATATATTTTACCAAATTCATGCCTAGAACTACTAGCTGTTTCAAATTTTGTATTTGAGAACAAATAATCTTCAAATTCGTTTCTATTATAGATATGATAACAAACAATATCGCCAGATTCTTTGACGATTAAATAGCCTCCAGTGGCATCAATTTTACCAGTCCATACTTTGGAAGGGGTCATTCCTAGTGCGATATCCGTCAAAAACCGCTTGAATTTATACACATAAAAAGGATGCTCTGATGAAAGATCATAGTCAAGCGGATTTTGTATGATAATCTGTTCAACAAGATCATTTGTTTTATTAAGGGCTGATCTGTAGAATATCAATAATGCTTCAGCAATGATGTTGGCCATAGCACTATCAATAAGCATCAGATTATTGCCGAAAGTAGGGTTCTCTGTTTTTATAAACTCTACATTGCCTGCTTTTTGTATAATGCTTTCGATTCGATCTTTGATTTTACTTCTAGAATCAATTGAATTAATAGTTTCAATGGTTGCAGCATCGAGCTCAATATTTGTTATTTTAAAAATAAAATTAGTGGTTTTTCCAGCATTTAATAAAGTAGCAGCACCTCCCAATTTTGACTTTATACTAAAGCCTAATTCAGGTTGGTTACCTGTTCTTTGGTCATGAATCACTATTCGTATATCACTTTTTACAGTAGATTTAGCCTTTAGAGATTGATTTCCAAAAGAATTTATGAATTGCTCAATTTCAGGAATTGAAAAAGCTGCATCTGTTTTTTCTTTGAGTTTTTGAAGAAGTAATACGGCATTTCTATGAAATTCAATTAATGGAACCTGGTATACTGTTTCATGATTACTTATAAGTACTAAATTATCTGAATAGGAAAACTCATAAGTTCCGCTTGTTTCATCTCTTAATACCTTAATGATGGGGAAAATTAATTCTTCAATTTGATTTAGGTTACTGTCTCCTGCAAATAGTTTTTTTTGTTTATAATGTATAATTCCTGAGAGGAAATTCCCCAAAATAATTAGATCTTTTGAATTTTTGATGATCATAAGAATTGTTTTAAAATTCTTATTAAATTAATTATTTTGAGTTAAATACACAAAATAGGGAAGTGGTATAACAAACTTGATAACATATTTAATAAAGTCATTAATTCCATATTATCAACAAAGTAAAGTCATAATATAATTCATTACATTTATAAAAAATAAATTATAGGTATGAATGAAGATCAACAATTAGTAATATTAGAAAATGCTAAAGTATTCTTTCGAGATGAAATTGTTAAAAATCACATTGAGGTAGCTTGTCTTAAAGCTAGTAAATTATCTAATTATAACATCAACCCTTTTTTATATAAATATCTTTCTAAATTCCTTACAGGAAATGATGATCCAATTAGCATAGCTAAATCATTAGTTTTTCCAAGAATATTAGGTTCTTCTATCACTACATCATTTGGTATGAAAGTCCAAAAGCAAATCACAACTTTATTTCCTGGTTTTGGTTCTACAACATCTGGTATAGATATTGAATTTATTGATGCTGTTGATGGAAGAAGGAAGTATTGTCAATTAAAAGCGGGACCTAACACTATTAATAAGGATGATATAATAACAGTGATTAATCATTTTAATGCTGTGAAAAATTTAGCTCGCACTAATAATCTTGCAATTCAGTATGATGATTTAATTGTGGGAGTTATTTATGGTAACTCTGAGGAGTTAAGTTCTCATTATAAAAAAATTAATGAAGATTATCCTGTAATTGTTGGCAAGGAATTTTGGTATAGATTGACAGGTAAAAGAGATTTTTATGAAGATATGATTACTGCATTTTCAGATGTCGCAATTGATGTTGATGGTACTAGTGTTTTAAATGAAACAATAAATGCATTAGCCGAAGATATTCAAAGATCTCAACTATTATAGTTGAGATCTTTGAATATAATAGTTATTTAAAAAAGTAATTATTGAATACCCTATTTCTTTACCTAAATTAACAGGAACAGCATTACCTATTTGTTTGTATTGTTGAGATAATGAACCTTCAAATTCCCAATCATCAGGAAAAGTTTGAATGCGAGCATATTCTCTTACAGTAAACGGCCGAGTTTCTTCAGGATGACAGCGTTCAGTTTGTTTTTGTGCAGGACTACATGTTAATGTTAAACATGGTTCATCCCATCCAATTCTACGAGCCATACCTGTCTTTCCACCACCAAGATAAAAACTTCCACCCATATAAGATTTTTGTATTTCTAATGGAAGATCTCTCCAATAACCTTTTGGTGGAACTAAATCTAAAACTATTTTTTTGTTTTCGGGGTATTTTGATCCTTCTGATGTAGGTACATCACTATCATATAACTTACCTTTTTTTAAAGCATCTTTCAAAGTAAAAATTTTATTATTAGGTTTAGGATATTCATACTTTAGATCTATATCTTTCCTAATACCAACCAATATTAGTCTTTCACGTTTCTGAGGTACATTAAAATTTATAGCTTTTAATACTTCAATCGGAACAACATTATAGCCTATTTCATCTAATATGGAAATCATTCCTGCTAGCGTCTTTCCTTTTTCATGACTTAATAAGCCTTTTACATTTTCACCAATACATATTGGAGGGTTGACCTCCTTAACCACTCTAGCAAATTCATAAAATAGTGTACCTCTTGCATCTGCAAGACCTAATTTTTTACCTGCATAGCTAAATGCTTGGCAAGGAAAACCTCCTGTAACCACATCTACTTTATTTAAATATTCTTCAAAACTAAAATTTGTTATATCACCTTCTAAAACATTCCAATTAGGTCTATTTTTACGTAAAGTTTTGCATGCTGATTTATCAATTTCATTAAGAGCTAAACAATTTAATCCCGCTTTTTCCATCCCAATAGCTAATCCACCTGCGCCAGCAAACAATTCAAGGACAGAGTATTCATTCATTGGTTCAATAAAATTAGAATCTATATCATCTTGAATTTCAATTAAGGAAGAAAATAAATTTTTAATATCCTCTTTTTTATACACTCTAAAATTACTAATTGGATCACGATATGCAGTTAGTTTTCCTTCACTATCCCATCTTCTTAGTGTGTGAGTCGTTTTACCTAATAAATTCGCAGCTTCTGATATCGATAGCATTTCTTTCATAACCTATATATACAACATTATACATTGGTTACTAAATTAAGGTTTTTAATTATTAAAATAAAATTTTGAGAGTATTTGTTATAATTTTTCGCAGTGACTTAAAATAACAAATTGATTTTTAATTATTAATGAAATAATATATAATATTGGAAAAGTAGGTTCATATCTCAAAAATTTATCATTTCCTATAATAATTAGGTTAAACTAATAAAATGTAAGAAAAAAGATGACTCATATCAAAAGAAGATTTAATAAATTTTAAATGATTGGACTAGGCCAAAAACGGTTTATGATTCTACTTTTGCGTATTTGATAGCTTGCGGTTTTACTTGCCTATAGTTTACCGATTTATAATACCCTCCCATTCACAACTATTTTCCATTAAGTGCATTAACAATTAAGGGAACAGATTATTCTAGAAAGTGGAGAGTTTTTCTAAGATTAAAAATCCAGACATAATCTAGAGAATCGGAATTTTAAATCCTCAACAAAACAATTTTTATATATTGTCTCATATCTAAAATCTACTATCTATTCTAAAATTTACCATCTATTTCTTTGCAAATCCATATTGTTAATCCCGTAGGGATGGCAGGATACTAGCAAAAATAACGACTAGAATTAAGCTCCGTAGGAGTGACAGAAAGGTATATTCTAAATTCAAGAATCTGCTATCATCAAACTGCATTTACCACGTTTTGGTAGGGGCGAATTGCAATTCGCCCTTCATCCGTAATTAGATTTAAGATGTTAGTCCATAGATATTAGAAAGAAGAAGAATCTTTATCTATTGTCTCATATCCAAGATCACTCAAAGAACCTATTAATCATACCCTATAAGGTATAATTGTGTTGTATTAACATTTATTATACCCGAAATGGTATCATATCTAAAATCTACTATCGAATACTTTATTCCCAAATTAAGCCCTGAATGCCACGATCTTTATTTGTTCGTCCTCGAACAAATAAAGATCGTGGCTCTGCGGCAGGGATAGAAGCAATTGTTTGAGCTTTTTGTGGAGCGTAGCGGAACCAAAAGCGAGTGCGGATAGCCCGGCGCGTAGCGGCCGCCCAATTCGTTCATCAGGTTTAACAAGTTAGTACATAGGTATTAGATTTTAGTATATAGTAATTAGATTTTAGACGAATCTTAACAAAGCGATTTTGTCTATTGTCTATTGTCTCACATCTGATATCTCAAATCTAATATCCATTCTCCAACATCCATTCCTTAGCTAAACAACTCTTTGACTTGTTGAACATCGAACGATTTACTTTCTTCATCGATGGTGATGATGCTTTCGGCAACTTTTCGTTTTTTGTTTTGGAGCATGACAATTTTCTCTTCAATGGTATCTTTACAGATCATGCGATACGCCATAACGTTTTTAGTTTGTCCGATGCGGTAACAACGATCGATGGCCTGATTTTCAACCGCCGGATTCCACCAAGGGTCCATGATAAAGACATAGTCGGCTTGGGTTAAGTTAAGGCCCGTACCGCCAGCTTTAAGGCTGATTAAAAAGACACGAACCGAAGAGTTATTTTGGAAATTATCTACATTCTCTTGTCGGTTTTGGGTTTTTCCGTCCAAGTATTCGTAGGCGATTTGTTCTTCTTCGAGGCGATGTTTAACTATCTGAAGCATTTTAACGAATTGAGAGAAAACCAGGATTTTATGTTCACCTGTTTTATCTTTTATCTGTTCCATTAAAAGTTCGAGTTTAGCCGAGAAATTTCCGTAATCTTCTTCGCCTTTGTTGATTAATTGGGTCGAATTACAGATTTGACGAAGTTTGGTTAAACCTTCTAAAATGTACATTTGCGATTTTTCGACGCCGTTTTCATCTATTTTATGCAGTAAATAATCGCGGTATTCATTTTTAAAACCATCATAAACCAGGCGTTGTTCTTTGCCCATTTCGCAATACAAGATGGTTTCTGTTTTGTCGGGTAGTTCTTTGGCTACCTGCTCTTTGGTTCTTCGCAGAATAAAAGGCGAAATAAGCTTGTTCAGTAAGGCGGCCGTATCTGAATTTTTAGCTTTGTCGATATGATCTGAAAACTCGGTTTTAAAGTGGTTACGACTACCCAATAACCCCGGATTAAGGAAGTTTAATTGGGCATAGAGGTCAAACGTATTGTTCTCGATAGGCGTTCCTGTGAGCACCAAACGATTATTGGATTGTAAAAGCTGTACGGCTTTATAGCGTTTTGAATTGGGGTTTTTAATGGCCTGACTTTCGTCGAGAATAACATAGTTAAAATGAAAATCTTTTAACGACTCTACATCGTTTAGCAAGGACCCATAAGTAGACAAAATAATATCGTAATCCTTAAAGTTCATTCGGTCGTTCATTCTATTTGCACCCGTAAAGGTCAGCGCTTTTAAGGAAGGACAGAATTTAGTAAGCTCGGCATTCCAGTTAAAAATTAACGAGGTAGGGGCAATAATTAGCGAAGGTAAAACCTTTTTGTCTTTTTGTTTTAAATGCGCTAAAAACGCAATGGTTTGCAGTGTTTTACCCAATCCCATATCATCGGCTAAGCAACCACCCAACTGATTTTCTTCTAAGAAAGCCAACCAATTTAAACCATGCAATTGGTAATCGCGTAAGGTGGCTTTTATGGCTTTAGGAACGGCCACTTGTTCAATGGTCGACAGTTGTTGCAAACGCATTTTTTTCTGATAAAGGGCTTCTAAAAACGCAGGTGTATTTTCAAGGGTTTCATACAATTCATCGATAATTCCAAAATGGTAGTTCGACATTTGAAGCCCTTCTTTTTTCACTTCCCCCGTTTTAAAATAAATGGCCATTTTTTTCATCCATTCCTCGGGTAAAACACCTAGCGTACCATCGTCTAAGGCCACGTAATTCGTCTTGCTAATAAACGCTTTCTGAAGCTCTTTAATGCTCACTTTCTGCGTACCAAAAAGAATTGTTATTTCAAGATCAAACCAATCGATTTTCGATTTTAGGCTGACCGATATGGTGGGTTTATTCAAGTTAAACTTAAACGACTTCATTTCATTGGCACCAAATACCTCAATCCCCAATTGTTTCATTTTCTCGGAAGCATGCAACAACCAATGATTCTCTAACAATTGCTTAGGTGTTAGGTAATAGGGCCCCTCTTGATCCTCAAAATCGGGATGTAGATCAATAAACTGATCTCTTAAGGTTTCCTCAAAATCGTAGTCACGCACTTTAAAACGCAGCGTTTCGGGGGCGTTTTCAGTCCACAACATAGCGGGCTGATGAATTGGCACCAACTGACCATCGTAACTAACAACAAGTTTAAAAACGATAAAATCTTCATTCACATCAGATATATAAACCTGCTTTGCCAAAACGTTGGCGGTCTGTAAAGCCTTTTTTTCTTTTTTAATTAAAGAAGATTGAATTTCGTATTTAGCCGAAAGCGGTTGAATAATTTGGCTAAAAAAGTTATCGCCTTCTCGCTTAAAATAATTCGTTTCTGGCTCTTCGGCAAATTGAGTTAAAGCCATTGAAAGTTCGGCATTGGTCAATGGAAAAAGCAGGTTATCCAGTTTTACAAAACTAGGCGTAATCACTACTCGTGCAGCCGTTAAATTGTATTTTTTCTCCCTTATTTCAATTTGGGCCTTTAGGTTATAAAACAACGGCGTCTCGGTTAACTTAAACACCAATTTTACGGGTTCATGCACAATGGTTAATGGTTCTAAATGCTTACGAACAAAAGTTTTTCGCGTATTCGAGAAAAACCACAGCTCGTTTTCAATATCCGGTAAAATTGTCTTTTGTAAAGTCAAGGCCTGTTTTAGAACATCAACAGACCCATTTCTGCTGTATTGTTCCAAAAGATAACTCATGCGCAAGGCATCAAAAAGCCGTTTTTGCGTATCATTCTCCTTAAAAAGTAAGAGAAACTCATCCAAATCCTGCAATCGAATCTCTTGAAAACCAGACGAAAAATCGGTTTTCGCTTTATTATATTTTGCACGGACAGGGTAAAAACCATCCGATATGTTTTTATTGGCAAATAGGCAAAACCCAAGTCCATAGTCGGTATTCTCTTTGCTAATAAAAGGTAAATGCATCTCCGCTTCCTGGTCCAAATGCTGGGTAATTGCATCGGGTAATTTAGGTAGAGTCATCAGATTATTCTGTTTCGATTCTGCACTAAACCCATTTTCATCTAGGGTAAATTCAAAAAGATCCTGATACGGACTCTCGAGTGTCATTTGATAGGGCTCTAAAAATTCGGCAATCTTTCGCTCAAAATACCCTTCCTTAAAATAATCGGCGCCAAAAATATCCAAGATCTCTGCAAGTGCCACCGTAATATGCGCACAAGGCTGTTCCATTTCATCACAAGTACACATGGTGTGCAAAACACCTGTTTGCTTATCGTAGTTAAAAAACTGAACCGTATCGAACCAAGTCGTTACTTGCGTGCCCAATTCAGCCGGAGCGATATGGTTAATTTCAACCATAAAAAACGACTCATCCAAATTCGTTAAATCCTCTTTAATTTTCCTAATGGGTAATAAACCATCGATTAATTGAATCTCATCTGTATTGGCAAAAGGATCATCATCGGAATCATCATCGGAATCATCCTCATAAAAATGAGGACCACTCATGTCTTCTAAAGCGGCAATAACATGTTCACAGCGGCCAGTATATGCATAGTTGCAATTACACGAGGTCGCCACAATTTTATCCTGATTCACGTTAATTTCAACGCGATATTCCTTATCGATTCCAAAGGCATTGCAACGAAAAAGATAACCATTTGTGCTGGCACGAACAAGATTAGTCATAACGCTTTTCGCTTTTTTCCGAGTAGCGTAAGAACTGTGTTTATAGATATAACGATGAATGTAATCTGGTGTCATTGAGGCGTAAGGATTATTGAAATTAAATATTTTTTACGACATAAAAATAAGCAAAATTTAAGAAGTTCTTCATCCATTTCATAGAAGTTATTCAACACCAATTCTGAATTCGTTCCATCGAGTAAAAACGGGGTTAATTTCGGTGCGTTTTCTTTGGGCGCAACCCTACGGGTCAGGCTTTCCGTTCCCAATCTCTGCAAGGTCGGCATTAAATTAGCATTTCGGTATTTTAGAAGGCCTTGCAGAGGATTTCCACTTCAATCCTTTGCGCGATTTTGGGGTGAATGGAGATTTTTAAGCAATAAAAAAATGATATATTCATTGTACAGAATTCTGGATAGGCTAACTTTATAAAAAACCTTATATAAAAAACCCTCATGAAAGCCCTAAAAACCTTAATCGTTGCTCTTATGGGCATCAGTTCTTTTGCACAAGAGCAGGAGAATGTAATTCCCGAATTTAAAACCATCTTAGATCAACATCAGGTGGAAGGCTCAATCGTTATTTTTGATGTACAAGAGAATGCCTATTATTCAAATGATTTTAAGTGGGCGAAGCAAGGGTTTATTCCGGCATCAACCTTTAAAATACCAAACACCATCATCGCTTTAGAATTAGGAATTGTTAAAGACGAAAACACCGTTTTACACTGGAATGGTGAGAAACGAAATCTGCCTGCCTGGGAAAAAGACTTAACTTTAACCGAGGCGTTTCAGGCTTCCTGTGTGCCTTGTTATCAGGACATTGCTCTTCAGATAGGTAAGAAAAGAATGAAAAGTTATTTAACGAAGCTGAATTACCCCAAAATGATTTTTGATAAAGCATCGTTAAATTATTTTTGGCTTCAAGGCGAATCCAAAATTTCTCCCATGGAGCAAATCGAATTTTTGAACCGTTTCTATTTTTCAAAATTACCCATCTCAGAAAGAACAACGGCTTTAATGAAAAAGGTAATGGTTATGGATCAAAATGAAATGTTCACGCTTAGCGCTAAAACAGGATTAGGAATTAGGGATAAAAGTACGGTTGGTTGGTATGTAGGTTACCTTGAAAAAGAACATAAGGTCTATTTTTTTGCCACCAATATAACGCCTAAAAACAACGGGAATACTCCCAACTTCAATGCCGCTAGAATCGATACAACCCTAGAAGCCTTAAGATTCTTAAAAGTGATTGAAAACCAATAATGAATTAGTCCTTTCGATTAGGTTCGAGGGGTCTTTGGAAAGTGCATGCATAAGACAAACGGTAAAAAAAAACGGGCTTATTTTTGTCTTTTCATCGCTGAATAAGAAAATGGTTTAAAAGAAGAGATGATCTACTCGTAGATCATCTCTTTATATTTATAGGTCAATTCTTAATTCTTATTCACTAAATCACTAAAAACCAAGCTCACCTCAATTTTAATACAACAATGCCAAAAACTCTTCTTGGGTAATGGCCCCAAAATAATGCGTTAAATCGATGTCGGCTAGGGCCGTTTTTAAGGTTTCCCGATCGTACTTTTTATTCAATAAGCGTGTTTCAATATCGCTTATTTCGCCAATACCAAAGAAGTCACCAAAAATTCGAATGGACTGAATAAATCCTTTTTCAACATTTAAATGAATGTCGATCACACCAAAAGGAAAGCGTTTGCTAAACACGCTGTTCGAGGCTGGTGATTTCCCATAATTCCAATCCCAATTGGCATAGCGCGTGCTCGATAGTTCGTCGATTTTTTCCCAATCGGCTTCGGTCAATGTGTACTCCTTTACCTGATCGCGACTTGTGGCATTAAAAACCGATAGAAGAATGGTTTCGCGAAAAGCATCCATCGTTAAAGGAGATTCCAGAAATTCGCTGATGTTGGCAACGCGGCTTCGAACCGATTTCATGCCTTTGGATTCAATTTTATCTTGACGAACCTTCAGGGCATTCACCACTTCATCGATATCGCTGTTAAACAACAATGTTCCATGGGTAAATAGTTTTCCCATTGTTGCAAATTGTGCATTGCCACTAATTTTCTTTTCACCCACCAGCATATCGTTTCGCCCTTTAATTTCTGCTTCAATCCCCAGTTTTGCTAAAGCCGTGACAATAGGTTCTAAGAAGAGACGGAAATTCGAAAAACTCTTGCCATCATTTTTGGTGATAAAACTAAAATTTAAGTTCCCAAAGTCGTGATAAACTGCACCGCCTCCAGAAAGACGACGAACAACTTTTATGGAATGGTCTTCCACATAATTGGCATTAATCTCTTCGATGGTATTTTGGTTTTTACCAATAATAATAGAAGGTGCATTGATATAGAAAAGGAGTATAGGCTCATCGGCGGGTAAGTGGCGCACGGCAAATTCTTCAATTGCTAAGTTGATGGCGGGATCGTTTATCCCTTGGTTATCGATAAATAACATAGTCTGTTTTTAATACATTTCGCTCGTTTCAAAGAGCACAAGAAACACAAAGATACATGGATTTACAAGAAAAAAAGGCATTCAATTTCGAAGAAAAGTCCCTAAAAGAATGCCTTGTTATTTTTACTCAGCCTAAATGAGCTTGGAATGACGGAAGTTAGCTGCTTACATTTTTGCAAGCATGTAATATTGCTTAAATTGAGGTAGTTAAGTTGTGGTTCATCTCATTCATTTTATCAATTTAAATAAATTATTATGGAAACAGTCATTATTTCACTTATCATTATTATTCCAATGCTTTTACCATTGTTCTTAATTGTTTTGGCTCCCTATATTCGTAAAAAAAAGGATGGAGATAAGAAGCAAGAAAAAATGGACTAAGATGCTCGCGAAAGCTTAATCGACAAATACAAATTCAACGCACAGATTGGTTTTAAGGCATCAGACCGACCAATCCGTGCGTTTGAATTCTTTAATTTATAGAGCGTATTCAAAGGGTCAATCGCCTTGATAATATTCTTTAAATAAGGCCTTGTCTGCTATTTTTATAGCCCAACCATCGTTCAGTATTTGCTGAATTTTTTTATCAATCTGTTGCTGAATCGCTTTTTGGTAATCGTTGTAGGCATAATAGTCGGAAGCTGTTAGGTGACTGAGTTTATTTTGAAAAAAGAGGATGGGGTTAAAAACATAACTTTTTTCAATGGTCTGATTCTTTTCCTCATGAATTTTCTCAATAGCAGAGATTGCCTCCTTGTTCAGGTTATTGGCCAAGGCATCAATCATTGTATGCCGTTGACGGTTTAAAAAGTCTGTATTCTTGGCATAGGGATAGTCGGCTAATTCCGGATACAGGATATATAGTTGTTCTGCCAAAGAATCACTAGAAGCCGAATAGAGTTTGTATTTTTCATGGCGGTTGGCGTCCAGAAATTCGGTCATATAATGGGCCGGGTATTTTTGGCTAATTCGTTGCTGGTATAGGCCTGGAATTACTAAACAGAATAACAGCCAAATGCTTATCATTTTAATCGCTTGCACAGCACTGCCTTTCTTCTTCCGCTGAATCACAAAGAAAAGGATTAACCAAAAGAAGGTATAGCCTATAAGAAGAAACAAGACTGTCAGAAAAGAAGTTATAGCTCCACATAGATCTTTGGTCGTTAGCGCATAAAAGATGGTCATTATCCATACACTAGCGATAAGCAGTAGGCCATAAAACGCGTATCGTGACGCTAACCAAAGCGTAGGAGAGGTCGCTTGGATTTGAATCAATGGATAAAAATGGTCATCGCTTTCCAGTCCACCCAAGTTAAACAGTAAAATGACCATGAGCAGGGGCATGATGTAAAGGAACACAAAACTAAAATCCAACGTTCCTATCGTTAACCGTTCGGCATTGGTAATCGCTCCGACTAAATCGCTGTCAAGAGCCGAACTTCGGCTATCGGCTTTTTTATAAAAACCATAGTGCTCACTTTGACCGCTGTTTAAAAAGAGAAGGGGCGAGGGCGTTTTAAACAAGGTAGGCGAGGCATAAATTGAAGCCCAATACGGTTGGGTAATATCGACCCATAATTTTTCTTCCGGCCCTTTTTTGAATTCATTATACCAACCCACAGTTGTTTCAAAAAGGTCTTGATCGCTTATTTCAATTTTGCTTATTTCGTCCAATTGTTGTTGTCGAAGCCGATGACCATTTTGAAGTCCATAGACAGCCACCAATAAAAAGATGATATAGGCCAAAACCTTGTATTTATTTCTGTAAAAATGGATCCATTCCAGGTGTATAGATTGCAGCAGTTTCATCATAACCGTATTTTTTTTGTATCCCATCCAATGAAAACAGTCGTTATAATTGCCCAAAACAAGAGGCTAATAAGATTGATCCCATAGTAAGGGATCAATGGGCTAATTTTCGGAAATCGGTAGTTAAAATCGGGGATCGATTTATAAAACGCATTCTTTTCCTTCCATTCCCAATCGCCTGTTTTAGAACCGCCATAGGTCTGTTTATCGTTTAATTTTTTCAACAACATCCGTCTATAGTGCTCGGCTTGCAGTTGAAAATCGACATAATGAATCATATCACTACCGCTAAAGCCCATGCTTCCATCGTGCAGGGCAGCAAACGGATTCACAAAACCAGCATATTGATAGGCTTTCTTTTGCTTCTTTAGTTGAGTGTAATTATGCCCAAAATGCTTATCCCAAACCTTATAGCCATACTCTTCATCCCGTTGCATCAATAAACCATCAAAATTAATCGGTAAATCCTCTACGTTATCAACTCCGTATGCATGCAGGGTTTTTATTTCAAATGCTTTACGGCGTTTGTCTTCAGGGTTATGCCCATCCAATCCTTTGGAGCGATCATCGGCCATAGCCGTTTTAAAATCTTGTCGACTCGGCAGGGGATACATTTCCTCTACAGTACTGCCCCACAGTTTAGGTAAAAAAACACACCACAAGAGCCAACAAGCCAAGGCCGTTGTTAGAGCCGCAGTGTTGTTCTTTAAACGGGCCGACAAATAAACGGTGAATGCGGTAACTATATAGTAGTAAGCCATGTAAATAACAAACAGAAAAAATATTCTTAAAAAGTAGTCGCTACTAAAAGCTGTGCTGTTTAAAACAAGCTGAATTAATAAGGTGAAGACCAATAGCGATAAACCGTATACCCAAATGCTCAGCGCCTTGGCCATGATTAATTGCGGAATTGGAGTGCCCTGCAAAACCAGTAAGCGTATGCGCCCTGTTTCCTTTTCTTGGCTAACCGATGAAAAGGCGAGAAAAATTAAGAACAGCGGAATAATAAATTGCAGAATCAACGCCGCGTTTAATGTTCCAAATTTCGACATGCTCAAGGATTGTGAAGCTTCGGAATATGCCATTTCATGCTGAAAATGGGCTTCTAGTCGCAAAACATTTCCTGTAACGGCATTAATTCCTTCATCCAGACTGCTTAATGCAGCATTAGGCTTAAAGACATAAGAACCAAAATGGGTAGCCATGTGGGGGTGCATTTCGTCAAGGGCTTCCCATTGATCACGAATATGGGCTTTTGCCTCCTGTTGCATTTTGGTCTGCCTATGATTTTGTTTCACGGCCATCAGAGTCACGGTGAATAAGCTAAGGCCAACAAAAAGTGAAAGCGTCAAAAAGACGGGCGTTCTCACCATATATTTCCATTCGTTTATCATTATCTGCTTCATCCGAAAAGAGTTTAATGTTGCCTATAGTTCAGGTATATTTTCTCCAGTTCGTTGGTCGAGATTTCCGCTGTATTCAGCTCTTGCACCAAGACCCCTTTTTTCAAAATACCAATCTTGTCACAGGTTTCCCTCACCCTAAAAATATCGTGGGATACCATCAAGATGGTCGCCCCTCGCTCAGTCAATTTCCGAAGAAGTAGTGCCAATTCATTACTCGCCACAGGATCAAGACCACTGCCAGGCTCATCCAATAAATACGTCGTCGCTTTTTTCGCAAAAGCAATGGCAATCCCCACTTTTTGCCGCATCCCTTTCGAATACTTTTCAGTGCGCAAATGATGTACATCCGGCTGTAGACCACATTCAATAAGAATGTCGGTTAATTCTTGGGGCGAATACGTGATATGAGCTAGTCGGCAAAAATAATTCAAGTTCTCAAGGCCAGACAAATAGGGGTATAAATTTACATTTTCTGGTATATACCCCGTCTGTTTTCTAATTTCTGCCTGTTGTCTTTTCATGTTGAGGTGATTGATGTAAATATTCCCCTTATCGGGCTGCACAAAACCAAGCAGCATATGAAGCGTGGTCGATTTTCCAGCACCGTTCGGACCAAGCAGCCCGTAGATCTGATGAGTTGGAATCGTTAAATTTAATGGATGTATCACCTTTTTACCGTTCCATGATTTTTCGATTTGTTGCATTTCTATCATGATTATCAATGTGTTAGTAGATTAAAGTCAAGATAAAAAAAATCTATCTAATGCAACGCAATTGCATTAATTTTTTTAACTATTTTATACTCACCTCGTTTAATAGGTGGGCGGCCGCTACGCGCCGGGCTATCCGCACTCGCTTTTTTGTGGCGTTCCACGCCAAAAAAAAGCTCAAACAATTGCTTCTATCCCTGCCGCAAATCACGGCTCTAGTTGATGGTGAATGGTTTTTAGTAGTTATTGGTCAGATTTTATAAATAAGTATTAAATGCTAGAAGAGAGCTGGATGCAAGTCTTTAGCGGGTAAAATGAAGGGATGAGTGTATACTTCCTGATAAAATTAGCCAAATATGTTTATATGGAATTGAAAAACACTGGATTAACTTTATTTTGTGGTATTATTCGTTACTTTTAAACAAAGACGGATGAAGAATAAGAGAATTTTAAAGGTTAAAGGAATGAATCATCAATATTTTACACTTCTAATTTGGTTCTTGCTAAGCGCTCAACTTTTCAGTCAGGAACACCAAATTAAAGCTGATTATTTAGTCAGGTATCAATTTACCTTTCAGCCTGACTCCACAAAAACAGAATCAAAATAAACAGAGATTACCCACTTGTATTTAGGAAAAAACACCTCCTTGTATCAAAGTGAAAATGTGTTTAAATTTGATTCGGTTTTTCATCGAAGTTCAACACTTCGGTTAAGTGGACAAATAATAAATAGGGATGAAATCCCTAAGCCCCATTTGTGGCATACGATTATAAAAGATTTTGAAAATGATAGACTCCTGTTCTCCGATCGTGTTTTTGGATATGGATTGTTTTATGAAACCCCTATCAATAAGATGAAGTGGTCAATTGAAGGGGCAGAAAAAAACATTTCAGGTTATGTATGTACGTTGGCCAAAGCACGACATAGAGGGAGAAATTATACCGCCTGCTTTGCTAAGAATTTTCCTGTTTCCGATGGACCTTATAAATTTAATGGCCTGCCGGACTTAATTTTAGAAATTTATGACGATCAACATCAATTCTATTTTTCGGTTATCGACCTTAAGAAAATTCCAGAAACAACAGTGACTATTTCTTATAATCGTTTTTCTCCAACCACTTTGGAAACATATTTTTCCGATAAATTAAAAATTCTTGAAGGGATTCAAAGCGATTGGAAGAATCCTAAACCAAATGTCATTAATCCGATTGAACGAACGTTCATGGATTGAAAAAACGGGCGGATATTCAAATTTTTTAAGGCTTCTTGACGACCATTTTTTGAAATAAGTTGCTCAATAAAATACAACATTTTTTTATTTAAATTCCTGATGTTCAACATCTATTTCATCATTGTTTTAGGGTACCTTTAAGGTAACAAATCTTAAAACCAATTTCAATGAACTCAGTCACCTCAAAATTCGACAAAGTGCTTAATGCGTATCCCGAATACGGAAAAGTCAACCATGAACCCGATGCCAGTAAAGAAGTGCAAATAAATACACCTCAGAAAACAATGCCATTTGCTGACCAGATAGGGAATTATCAACGCAATAAGGGGATTCCTTTGAAATCCTATGACAACAGTAAAGTCTATATCGTAGGAAGTGGAATTGCAGGAATGGCCGCGGCTTACTATTTTATTCGTGATGGGCATGTGCCTGGAAAAAATATTATTTTCTTGGATCAGCTAGGAATTGATGGCGGTTCCTTGGATGGGGCCGGTAACCCAGAAGAGGGGTACATTGTTCGTGGAGGACGAGAAATGGATATGACCTATGAAAATCTGTGGGATATTTTTCAAGATATTCCTGCCTTAGAGCTTCCCGCTCCTTATAGCGTATTAGATGAATACCGTTTAATTAACGATAACGATCCGAATTACTCCAAAGCACGTTTAATTCACAACAAAGGTGAAATTAAAGATTTTAGCAAATTCGGTCTTGAAAAGAAAGATCAATTGGCGATTGTTAAATTACTTCTTAAGAAAAAAGAAGACTTAGACGATTTGTCGATTGAAGATTATTTTAGCGAATCTTTTTTAGAAAGTAATTTCTGGTTTTTCTGGCGTTCTATGTTTGCCTTTGAAAACTGGCATAGTTTGCTAGAACTGAAATTGTATATGCACCGTTTTTTACACGCCATCGATGGAATGAAAGATTTTTCGTGTTTGGTGTTTCCAAAATACAATCAATACGATACGTTTGTAACACCTTTACGCAAGTTTTTGACGGAAAAAGGGGTTCAGATTCAGTTGAACACTTTGGTGACCGATTTGGATATTCACATTAATACCGAAGGAAAAGAGGTGAAGGGCATAATGACCGAACAAGCTGGCCAAGAAGTGGTTATTCCTGTTGGGAAAGAGGACTATGTTTTGGTAACGACTGGATCAATGACAGAGGATACGGTGTATGGGACTAATACCACGGTTCCGGTCCTTGATTTGGATAACAGCAACAGTGGTCAAAGTGCTGGTTGGAAGTTATGGAAAAACTTAGCGGCTAAATCGGACATTTTCGGTAAACCCGAGAAATTCTGTAGCAACATCGAAAAATCATCTTGGGAATCGGCTACCTTAACGTGTAAGCCATCGGCCTTCATTGATAAGTTGAAAGAGCTTTCGGTGAATGATCCGTATTCGGGTAAAACAGTTACTGGAGGAATTGTCACAGTGACCGATTCGAATTGGATAATGAGCGTGACGTGTAATCGTCAACCGCATTTCCCAACTCAACCAGACGATTTATTGGTGGTGTGGGTGTATGCCTTATTAATGGACAAAGAAGGAGATTATATTAAAAAACCGATGCCACAGTGTACGGGTAATGAAATTTTAGCCGAACTGTGTTACCACCTTGGTATTATTGATCAGCTGGATAATGTGGTTGAAAATACCATTGTTCGTACGGCCTATATGCCTTATATAACCTCTATGTTTATGCCGAGAGCTCAAGGAGATCGTCCACAAGTGGTTCCGGAAGGGTGTACTAACTTGGGATTAATTGGGGAATTTGTTGAAACCAATAACGATGTAGTTTTCACCATGGAAAGTGCGGTTAGAACAGGGCGTGTGGCTGTTTATAAATTACTAAATTTAAATAAACAAGTGCCCGATATTAACCCATTGCAATACGACGTTCGTCATTTACTGAAAGCGACACAGTCGTTGAATGATTACAAACCATTTCCTGGTGAAGGGCTTTTAAGAAAAATTCTAAAAGGAACGTATTACGATCATATCCTTGTGGATACATCCGATAAAAAAGAAGAGCATGAATCGTTCTTTACCGAACAATTCGATAAAGTACAAGATTGGATTAAAAAGGTTAGAGGATAAGTATCCTTTTTAAACAATCTGAATAGAGAAGCAGTGTTATAACACTGCTTTTTTTATGACGAGAGGTGACTATGGTTATTGAATGGTAGGCGAAATCTTAAAATAACGTTGTTTAATAACAAACAGATAGGCTAAATAGGCCATGGGAAAATAAGCGAAAATTAAATCGGTCAAGGTATACCACAATGGCGATGGAAGCATAGCAATCATAATAATACCACCCATTAAAAAATAAGCGCCAATTCCTAAAGCGAATTGCTTGCGGTATTGTACGGCTATAATCGCAGCGATGGTTGCACCAGCAAAGGTCCCTAAGGCATGGGCTAAGAATGGAAAAATAAAATGTTGAGGTTCAAATAGACGCATGGCATCCGCAAGACCAGCCGTGGTAGATAAGTTCGTTCCTGGCGGCGGTGGGATGATGGTTCCACCCAATGAAATAATTCCCATATTGACCAAGCTACCAATTAAAATACCTGCTATCACGGCGATAATACTTCGAAAAAGTACGCTCATATAAAGTGTTTTAGATTATGATGAACTAAAATACATTAAAAAAACCGAATGTTCTTATACCTTATTGAATAATTGTGTTCGTTGGGATGAGGTGATTGATTACCGATATGAACATGGATTGCCCCTTCACGCTTAGGATGGTTTTACAAAACCATGCTATGCGTGAAGGCTGCGGCAGGGATTGAAGCGGAAATCCTTTGCAACATACCCCAATTTTCAATGGGAGCCTTTTGCTTTATGTTGCAAAGATTGGGAGTGGAAAGCCCGGCGCGTAGCGGCCGCCCGAAAAAGAGTGATGCATAAAGTTGTTTTAGGTGTTTTTCTTTCGTTTTTTTAAATTAAACGGGGGTAGAAAAGTTTTTTTGAGGGTCTTTTAAGCGCTCCTTATCTTAATTCAGTCTTAATAACATGATATAAACCATGGTTAATTAGATTTAATCTAAATAAATTGGTAGTTAATGTAATGTTAATCTATATTTGCATTTCGAAAATCTGAAGAGAGAATGCTTTTATCAAAAAAAGGAAATGTCCTGCTTGTGGTCCTGTTTAATTGCTTGTTTATCAATGTAAATGCTCAGACAGGCGAAGCGCAGTTGTCATTACACGTTATTGATAATGATAGTATTCCACTACCGCAAGTTCATGTAAGTGCACAACCCAATAAGCAGGTTGTGACCAATGACAAGGGGTTAGCCGAAATGCGATTACCCGCTGCGAACTACGTATTAAAATTGCAACATCCCCATTTTAGAACCAAAGAAGTTACGGTACGCCTTTTAAATAACCAGCAATTAACTGTTATGTTGGAGGCGAATCAGATCGCTTTGCAAGAGGTTGTTTTTACGGCTAAAGAAGATAAGGGATTAACCTCTAAGTCGGTGATTAATCGTAAAGCCATGGAGCACTTACAGCCTTCGAGTTTTAGTGATTTAATGGAATTGATACCAGGAGGTTTAGCCAAAGATCCTTCATTGACTTCGTCGAATAGAGTGTTTTTAAGAGAGAATTCGAATGTGCCTTTGGCCGGTTATGCGACTTCTTCCTTAGGTGTGCAGTTTATGGTCGATGATCATATTCTGAATTCGAATTCAGATTTTCAACGTTCTTTAAACAATAGCCAGTTAGGTCAGGCTGCTCAGTATAGAACGAATGTAACCACCGGGGTGGATATGCGAAGTATTTCGACCAACGATATTGAAAAGGTTGAAATTATACGCGGTATTCCTTCGGCGGGTTATGGCGATTTAACGTCGGGTTTAATTAAAATTGAACGTAAAATTGGCCATTCGCCTCTTCAATCGCGCTTAAAAGTGGATGGTTTTAGTAAACAATACTATCTAGGAAAAGGGTTTAAGTTGAAAGAGAATTGGCATTTAAATGCTTCTTTTGATTTCTTGGATGCGAAAAGCGACCCCAGTGATGATACGCAAAATTATCAGCGAATTACGGCTTCGTTGCGATCGAAGGTTATTTTACCGCTTTGGGGAAATTCGTTGGATTGGCGTACCAACATCGATTTTACAGGAACATTGGATCAAACGACGGTTGATCCGGATACGGGGTATGCACCCATCGATCGATACAAATCGTACAACCGAAAAATTGGTTTTTCAAATAACTTCGTTTATCATTTACCCAAAACATCCGTTTTTAATCAGATCCGTTTAAATACATCGGTTAGGCAAGGGTATGACCGTATACAACAGGTGCAGTTTGTGCAATATTCTGGTCCGCGCGCACTTTCTCTTTCTACCCAAGCGGGTGAAAATAGAGGGATTTATGCAAAGCCTAGTTTTATTGCCGAATACATGACCGACGGTAAGCCCTTGGATATGAATGCGCAATTGCAAGCCGATGGTAAAAAATCGATTTTTGGTGTGGTGAATCACTACGAAGTGGGGATGGATTGGCGTTACAGTAAAAACAATGGTCTTGGAGATGTGTTCGATTTATCGCAACCGCCATCGCCAACGATGACGACAAGACCGCGTGCGTTTAAAGCGATTCCTGCTACCCAAACATTAGCAGCCTTTATTGGTGATCGCCTTCAGTATAAAATAAACAAGCATGCCTTCACTTTTTATGGTGGTTTGCGCTTTAATACATTGTTAGGAATTGATAAATCTTATGCGATTAGCAATAAAGTATTTGTTGAACCGCGGATGAACTTTCAATATGGTTTGCCACAATGGATGATTAATAATAAACCCTTTCAGGTTGATGTAACGGTTGGTTATGGTGAATTTTATAAACAACCAACGAACTACTATTTATACCCCGATAAGCAATACCGCGATTATGCGCAGTTGAATCATTATCACAACGACGAACAATACCGTTACGTTAATTACCTTACCTATGTTCAGCCCTTAGAGAATAAGAACTTAACAGCCGCAAAAAATATTAAAAAGGAAATCCGTGTCGACTTTAGTTATAATCGCCATGAATTTTCGGTTACCTATTTTGATGAAAAAATGAACAACGGTTTTAGAGCCGTTAATCAATACAATATCTATCATTATAAAAGCTACGATCCGACCAAGGTGGATTTAACAACTTGGGGACCCCAAGGACCTGATTTAACCAACGTACCTTATAAAGAGGTTCAGTTGCATTCGGCCTATTCGAAAACGGAGAATGGGAGTGTGACCCATAAAAAAGGTGTTGAGTTTCAATACAGTTCGCCTCGTTTTGAGGCTATTAATACCCGTTTAACGTTAAGTGGTGCTTGGTTTGAAACGGAATACTTTAATTCGGTTCCTATTGAAGAGGTGCCTCCTGGTTCGTTTGGTGGATTAGTTTCTTACCCTTATGTAGGAATTTACAAAGACGATAAAGGTTATAAAAATTCGAATCTGAACTACAATATGATGGTGGATACCTATTTACCGAGTTTAGATTTAACAATTTCAGCCTCTGTTCAGGGGAGTATATTTACCCAAAGCCAGCGCAATCAAATTGAAAGAGATCCAATTGCTTACCGCGATTTGAACGGGGACACGTACGCTTTTACGGAAGCCGATAGAACCGATATCTATAAACAGTGGTTGGTGCGGAATACGTCATCTACCGATGCCTTGATGGATAAAGTGAGTTACACCATTAATGTGAATTTAAAAGTCACCAAAAGCATTTATAAGTCCTTGAAGGCTTCCATGTTTGTCAATCGCTTATTCAATTATGCGAACCCTTATTATTTTAACGGAATTAAAGTTGAGCCAAAAAATGGTTTAGCGCCTTACTTCGGAATGGAAATGAATTACAATTTTTAACATAAATAGTTTTATAATTAAATTAATAGATATGAAAAAGAGGTTTCTTTTACTAAGTTTTATGGCGATTACCGCTTCTTATAGTTTAGTTTCTTGTTCAAGTGATGATGATTTTGGGACAGAACAAGTTCAGAGTAGTGCATTGGTTTTATCTTTTCAAGGTGAAGAGATTGCTGCGTATAAATCGTTAACCGTTGACATTCTAGAAATAAATACAGGGAAAAAGATTAGTGCAACAATCGATGGAAAGAATATGCATGCCTTAGAAGTTCTTCGGGGGTCGTATAAAATTACCGTGAACGGGAAAGTTGTAACGGGGAATGGAGAAGAAGTTACCGTAGGAGGAACATCGACTGTTGACATTAAAGGAACAGCGGAAAATATTAGCATACCATTATTTATTAAGCAATTTAATGAAGACTTTATTATTGAAGAAGTTTTTTACACAGGGGTTAAAACGCCTCAAGGTAAAAACTACAACTCGAGTCGTTATTTTAAATTAACCAATAATACCGATAAAACATTGTATGCCGATAAGTTAATCGTTGGTCAATCTGATTTTTTAACGTCGGTAGATCATAAGGTAACCCCTTATCACCCTGAAAAAGCTTTTGCTGTAAAAGGTGTAATGGTTTTACCTGGTTCAGGTACAGAATACCCCGTTTTACCTGGTGATTTTATGGTGATTGCCGATAATGCGATTAATCACAACGCTGTTACTTCAACAGCATTTGATTTAAGCAAAGCGAATTTCGAGTTTCCATCGAGTAACCCAGCTTTAGGTCAAGTGGATAACCCAAGTGTGCCGAATGTAGAAGTTATTTATTCGCAAATGAATTTTAATATGTTCTTTTTACACAGTAGTGGTGTAGAGGCTTATGTATTAGCGCGTTTCCCTGAAGGTGAAAGTGCAACGACCTTCTTAACAAAGAATACATATAAATATGAATATGTAAACGCTGCGGGGACGATTACCAAGAAAACGGTTTATGAAATTCCAAATACATGGATTGTTGATGGGATGAACAATGCCGTTGCTGATAAATTTTTACAGTTGTTAACCTCTCCATCGATTGATGCAGGTTGGACCGGTGTTGGAACTTATTGGAATGATGCGGAACGTTTAGGAAAATCGGTTCGTAGAAAAGTGTTGGGTAAAATGGAAAATGGAAAAAACATGTACAAGGATACCAATAACTCGACGGAAGATTTTATTAGAAATGCTGAACCAAGTTTAAAAAACGGTATCGTTCATTAATTTATAACTTATTACATTGAAAAATTTAAATTTATTTCGTTCTGTATTCATTGCTTTTTGTCTTTTACCTGTAATGGTAAAAGCACAAGACAGTCTTTCTTTATTTCAGAATTACAAAAATCAATACAATTCCGAAAGAACGTTTAAACAAAATATATTCTATAATCCGGCCAATCGGTCGGATTATAGTTCTTCTTCATTCTCTGAATTATCCATTCATCAGAACGAATCAAAAGACAAAACCTTTCGACCAACCCATGGTTCTAGAAACAAAAATTTTGGGGTAGGTACTAGCTCGTTTCAAAAGCTCAATCAAACGAAAACAATTTGGGGAAGGGCATCCTATGAAAATCTAACGATTAAAAACCAGCGATGGAATGAGAATCTAGATTTTGATAGAGTTGCGCCTTATATTGGGGCCGATTCTGTGGGCGGCGATATCGATTTGGAACGTTACCAATTTATGGGCGGTTACCACCAAAAATTCAATAAGGTTGATCTGGGTATTCAAGTTGGGTATAAAGCACAACTGGGATCGCGCAGCAGAGATCCACGTTTAAAAAGTACCACATCGGATTTAACGATTGATGCTGGTGTAAACTATCATTTCTACAAGGAATTTGATGCTGGTTTATTTGTACAAGGTGAAAAATACACCCAAAATACTTCGGTTCGGTTTGCGAGTTTATTGGGGCAGCCTTTGGTTTACCAAATGAATGGCTTTGGCAATTACAACTATTTTTTTAGTGGTGGTGCCAAGTCGAATAGTATGATTTTTGAAGAGTTAAGCTACAAAGTTGGTGGACAAATTAGGCATAAAAAAGGCCAGGATTTTTACCTTTTTGCACAAATTGGTCAGTCCGATTTATTAAAAAGCTACCGCGGGACTTCGAATCGCTATTTCGACATTGCCGATCTTAAAACCGATGGTTTCGAAATAGAAGGCGCTAAATTTTTTACATTGAACGATCACCGTTTGGGGATAAAAGCCAATTATGTAGCCAACCAAACAACGGGTGTAGAATATGGGTATACCAACAATACCAGTGTAATGACGCTGTTGTACAAACGCAAATCGTATAAGAAAGATGCTTTTGTCACCAGTTTTTCGTTCTTTTACGAATTAACAAAAGATAACTTCAGCCTTGCGGTTACTCCGTATTATCGTTTTCAGGAAGTGAAAGAACTTCGCATTAACCCAGCGAGCGGTCAAAAATTTGAATACAATATCTATGGCGTAGGCGTTGATTATAAACACAATATAGCCGATAATCAGGTGATTAGCCTTCAAGGATTTTATGATTTTCAATCGGTTGCTACAGCTAAAAATGCGTTAGAAATGACGGCGTCGGCTTCTATTAACGACTGGATAACCAACGATTTTAATTATTTAGCCAGTGATGTACAAACGGTAGGCGGAAGCATTCGTTACGATGTAAAATTACAGAAAATGCCCACATTATTTGCTCAAGCCAGCTACAGCCAAGCCCAAATACAACATAAGAACAATACATACACATCATTCACTTTAGGAATTACTTTTTAGCAATGAAAAATAAAATAATAATCGCTTTTTTACTCGTTAGTTCTTTTATCCTTTTCAGTTTTATGCCTTCTGTAAAGCGGGATTTAGAAAGTATCCAAGACCCAACCCTAGAAGACATTATTAAAAGCTATAAAAACAACATTAGTTTATGGCCTAAACCTTTTATCGACGAAGGCGTGGAATGGGAAGAATTTAGTTCCATAAAAAGGGATACTGCTTTTTTTACCGAACAAGATAAACCCGCGGTTATTTTAGGGAAAATGTTATTTTTTGATCCCAAATTATCCGGCTCTAGTCAAATTTCGTGTAGCTCGTGTCACGACCCAGAAATGGGATGGACAGACCGCCGGAAAGTGTCTATTGGTAATAACCATTTATCGGGTACACGCAATACACCTACGTTATACAATATCGCCAGTCGAACGTCTTTCTTTTGGGACGGAAAAGCCAACAGTTTAGAAGATCAAGCCAATGGGCCTTTATCTGCTTTCCACGAAATGGATATGGACGTGAGTAAACTTCCTCAAAAATTAAGTCAATATGCCGACTATAAACCGCTTTTCAAAGCCGCATTCGGAGACGAAAAAATCACCTACGATCGCATTGTGGGGGCTTTAGCCGTTTTTCAGAAAACCATTAAAAGTCAACCCAGCCGTTTCGATCGCTTTATCGATGGCGATTACAAAGCCATGACCGATCAGGAAATTCATGGCATGCATATTTTTCGTACTAAAGCCCGTTGCATGAACTGCCATAGCGGAAAATTCTTAACCGACGAAAAGTTTCACAATATTGGGTTAACCTATTACAAACGTAAATTTGAAGACTTAGGTCGCTACGAGATCACCAAAGACCCTGACGATGTAGGCAAGTTTAAAACGCCTATGTTGCGCGATTTATTAAATACCCGCCCATGGATGCATAATGGCTTCTTCGACGACTTAGAAGGCATTGTAAACATCTACAACAGCGGTATGCATATGATAGATCCAACTCCAGAACAAAAAGCAGCTGATCCTTTGTATCCATACACCGATCCTTTATTACAACCGTTAAACTTAACGCCGGTTGAAAAGAAATCCCTTGTGGCTTTCTTGGAAGCCCTGAACGGTTCAAAATTTAAGATGGCTCGTCCCGATTTTCCGCTGAAATAAAAAGCATAAAAAACTTCAAATCAAGAGGATAGTTGTTTAGTAAATAGTATATTCGTAATACTAAAACACCTACCAATGGATTTTTCTTCTGCTATAGCCTATAATAAGGCTAACTCAACAAAACGTTTATTAAATTATATAATCGATATTGTTGTATTTATGGTTATCTTATTACTGATGACTATGATTATACTTTTAATCAATCCGAACACTTCTATTTTTTATGACATAGAAAGTTCACCCCCCATCCTTTTTGAATTATTTTATTTGTTTCTCTATGGACTTATTATGTTTCTTTCTGAATATTTAACAAAAGGCAGATCGGTGGGGAAATACATCACAGGAACACAGGTTGTAAGAGATGATGGCTTAGCCCTTACGCCAAGTGATTTTCTAAAAAGAAACTCCATTCGTTTACTCCCTTTTGAAGTCCTTTCCTTTTTGGGAAATTCGGGGTGGCACGATAAATTTTCCAAAACAACAGTGGTCAACAAAAAAGGGTATGAAAACGATATTCAAATAACCGATGATATTGAACTTTTAGGGAAAGCCTAAAAGAATAAGCCATTAGTGAAGACGAATGGCTTAATGGTTAAAATAATAAATCACTGTTTCTTAAATTCACTAGGTGTGTAGTTCTTTGCTTTAGATATAGCATTCATTCTGGGAAGCAAAAAATAAAGAATCAATCCTGTGAAAATAACGACTGCAATCGCTATTTTTCGTTTTTTAGTAAGTGTTATCATGTGTAGATTTTAACAATGGTTACATATCTTATCTTGATTACATTGATAGTAAAATTCAATAGAATCTTCAGTATCACCTGGGGTACCACAATGTAATAAAATATCGAAGTAAGCAGAAACTCCTTGCCAAAAACTACAATTTCCCCAATAGGTCGTTCCATCTAAATTTCGAGTGCATGAACTTCCATCATGATCTCCTTCTAATAATTTATGATTGAAGCTATTAGTTTCATTTTTAATTAATAACTCAATCGAACTTGCGAATTCCTTTGTGCCGTATTTTTGATGTAATCTATTTAATTTTGTTTTACCAGCGTTAGAAAGTTGAACGATTTTTTTTACATCTTTTTCTTTTAAGGCAATTAAATAATTATCAAAATCTATTATTAAAGAAGTCGTAATTTCATCCTGTGAAATTCTATCAGTAATCTGATTTTTGCTGTAATTACTTTCGTCATCTAAATTACATGAGTAGAATAGTAAAATAGAAAAAACAAAAAGTAATATAAATTTTAATACTTTCATAATCTCTTGTTTTTTTTACATCTTTAAGGTATTTATAAGATAGTAAAATTCAAAAAAAAATCACTTTTATTGATCACATTCATCAATTGGGGTTAGACGAATTATTGTATTCTTTGAAGTATTTATTTCACTATCGTGAAAAGAGCGATTAAAGCTTCTAGTCATCTACGAGTATAAAAATGAACAGCAATAAAATTCCACATAGAATAATTACTTTTTCTAATCAATGCAATTGAATGTAAGCGTAATCCAGCTAAATTTTCTTTATTTTCCAAGCTGCTTTTTCCTTCTTTTTTAGCGAATAGACGTTCGTAAAGAAATTTTAGACCTATGGTTTTTTAATCTCAAAAGCAAAGGAGTGGTGATTCAATTTCCACCTCTCAAATAGGTTGCATAATAAGCGGGGATACCACTTTTTTCAATGGCCAACGCTACTTCTTCTATCGGATAGGCCAGTTGAATAATTTCGGGCGTTATAGCTTCTTCACTCAAGGTTAAAATAACATATGACGCTAACCGATTCTCTTCGCGAGACCGCCCAACAGACCCTGTGTTAATGACCCATTTTTCATCCACCTTTTTCAGGTAAGACAAATGGGTATGTCCCATTAGGAGAACATCGGCATTTGAACGTTCTAGGAAATCTCTCAATACAGCCTCCTCTTCGTCTTCGTACACATAGGTGTAGTTATTCTCTAGACTTCCATGCACCAATTGAATGGTCCAATGCTTTGGTCCAACTTTGTAATTCAATTGTAGGGTAAAGGGGCATTGCGCCATAAAAGCTTTGTTTACTTCGGTAACCGTTGTTTTTGAGTGGGCAATGGCGACTAAACGGGCGGCAGTTTCTTCTTCCGAATGCTTTGCCAAGGGCACAACCGGATGATCAAAGGCAATCCGTTCATCGTGATTCCCCAAAAGGCAAGGAATCCCTTTTTCTCGGATCCGATCAATGACTTCGTTGGGCCATGGTGCAAAATCGACCAAGTCGCCCAAACAAAATACCTGCTGAATTCCACGGTTCTCAATATCGCCGAGGACACGATCTAAGGCGGGTAAGTTTCCGTGAACATCACTAATAATGGCAAGCTGTAGCATAGAATAATTATCAAGATACAATACTACGGAAGAAGTTTTATATCGGTCTTTATTGGCTACATGATTTATTCCCTTGTACCTGTAAGGGGGATAATAAACTCCACTTGGTTATCGTCTAAATCTGTTGTTTTTACAAACTGAAGTCGTAACAGTAATTGAATCGCCTTCTTATTGTCTTGGGAGGTTATGGCGGTGATTCGATTTAAACCAACCGTTTTTATGCCCACTTGAATGGCCAAAGCCAAGGCAGCAGACATATAGCCTTTTCCATAAAATGCTGGAAGAAGCACACAACCCAGTTCACCACTTCCGTTAGAGAAACCGCGGTAATAACCACAAGTTCCTACGACTTCTTTGCTGTGATTATCGACAATGCACCAATGAATAGAATTTCCGGCGTTATAATCCGCGTCAATTTTTGTTTGCATGGCCTGGGCAGTTTCCAAACCATCGGCTTGTACACCGTCATAATAAGAAATGGAAATCAGGGCGGGTAATTCCTCGTTTTCAACCTCCTTCAAGGTCATTCGCTCATCGCTTATACGCGGAAAAGTAGGGTAGGGCGGTAGGTTTAATTTTATCATTTTGGGCTATTGATGTCTAAATATACAGCAATCATCGGCTTATACTTTTATTTTCTTCTTTCTTTCGTTTTCTAAAATATCCTCTGTTTCCTAGGTATTCTTTTGCCCGCAGCAGGGATAGGAGCAATTGTTTGAGCTTTTTTGTGGAATGAAATGGAACTAAAAAGCGAGTGCGGATAGCCCGGCGCGAAGCGGCTGCCCAAATAGGAGTTATTGGTGTTTTAAAAGTGTGTGATTAGGGATTGGATTTATTGCTTATCTCATTGGTTTTCAAGGTATTGAATCATGTGATTTTTACCCACTTTTAATTAGATTCTTTCTAAATAATACGTGTTTTTAGGCAGAACGTTTTATCTTTCTAACGTGTTTATAATCAGTGCATTTTGCTGGTTGTAAGCCCTTGTTTTATAACTAATCATTATTTAAAATACGTTTTATGAAAAGAAGAATTTTACTCGTTGGATGTATGATGTTTTTTGCATTTTTTAGCATGCATTCCTGTTCGAATGACGATGATTTTGGAAAGAGAAATGTTCACCAAACCGTGGTGGCTTTTTCTGCCCAATCTCCCGATATAAGAACCTACAAAAAAATGGTGATTGAGGTGGTGGAAATTAACACCGGTACGATGGAAACGGTAACCATTGAGAATAGCGCGATTGAATTATTTAGCCTTCTGCCAGGTGCCTATACCTTGACGATGAATGGGGAGGCGATTACCAAGGAAAATGAAGAGGTGAGTATTGCGGGTACAGCTACCTTAAATGCCCGAAACCGAAGCGAGGATGTGTTGATGGATGTTCGGATTAAGCAGTTTAACCAGGATTTTATTATTGAAGAGGTTTTTTATGCGGGTGTAAAAACACCGGAGGGGAAGAATTACAATTCGAGTCGGTATTTTAAGCTGACCAACAATACGGATACCATTTTGTATGCCGATGGTTTATTGATTGGGCAGTCGGAATTTTTGACGATTGTGAATAACCAGGTGTCGCCTTATCGTCCCGAACTTGCTTTTCCAGTGAAAGGCTTAATGATGCTGCCTGGAAATGGGACGGAGTATCCGATTGCGTCGGGCGATTTTATGGTGGTGGCCGATAATGCGATTAATCATAATGCCATAACATCAACGGCTTTTGATTTAAGTGGGGCCGATTTTGAGTTTCCAACGGTGGCTAATCCGGCTTTAGGCCATGTGGATAACCCCAATGTGCCGAATGTGGAAGTGATTTACACCAAAGCGAATTTTAATATGATTTTTCTGCACAGCAGTGGGGTGGAGTCGTATGTGATTGCGAGGTTTCCGAAGGGTGAAAATTCGGCAACGTTTCTGCAAAACTATACCTACACCTATTCCTACACCAATGCGGCGGGGAATATAACGACGCGAACCGCCTATGAGCTTCCGAATGCGTGGATTGTGGATGGGGTTAACAATAGTACGGCCGATCGGTTTCTGCACTTGTTGACATCCCCTTCTATTGATGCGGGATGGACAGGCGTTGGTGCGTTTTGGAACGATGCTAGCCGGTTGGGGAAATCGGTTCGTAGAAAAGTTTTAGGGACCATGTGGAATGGAAAATCGTTGTACAAAGACACCAACAATTCTACCAACGATTTTATAAAAAATGCTGAACCAAGCTTGAAAAATGGCATTGTGCATTGATGTAGGGTGTTGATAATAGGTATGAAAGGACGAATATCTTCGTCCTTTTTTTGATTTTTGGAGCTAAAAAAAGGAGAAACTGAACGTTTCTCCTGGCAGACATAAGATAAAAAGCATTGGTCTAGGTGGTCTAAAAGAGAGCATATAGGGATTATTTTTTAATTAATTTTTTAGTGATTAATTCGCCATTGTCTAGTTCTACGGTGACTACATAAACGCCAGCAGCTAGGGTGGCTATGTCTATTTTAGAGGTGTTTTTAGAAATGAGGAGTTGACCAGACAGTGAATGAATCTTCACATGGGCAATGGAGTGATTTGTTTGAATGCTAATGTGTTGATTAGCCGGATTGGGTGTGATTGTTAACACCGGAATTTCAAGGAGTTCTTGGTTTTCTAACAGGGCGTCTTTTAACATACAGCGGACTGCATAACCGTGATTTTTGGCATCGCCCCCAAAATTGGCCATGCCTTTGCTGATATAAGCATACCGATAGAAGTTAGGTGATGTACTGGCTGTTCGTGTCCAAATGTAGGCACGCTCACCAGGGAATGCCCAAGTCTCGTTTTTTCGAGCTCCATTGCCCACAATTTTTAGATGACTCTCTAGTGCACGGGTAATGCCGTCTCGGTTATCTCCTTCCTGTTTCGGAGCAATCCCTTCTTTTTCCATCACATTTTTCCAGTCCGTTTCAGTCGGTATTTCCCAATGTTCTCCGAGTTCAGTGCACGGATTTAACCCATTGTTAGCGGTCACTTCTTGAAGAGTTTTCGCGGTCCATAAATCATTTTGATCAGGGTTTGCCCACCAACCAACATAATTCGATGCCCAAGGACTACCGCCATGGATAAAGAAATAAGGGGATCCTGTACCCAGCCCAACGGGATTATTCGGTTGGGGATAGTCTTCGCTCACTTCTGAATTGCTTAGTTGATGACCATCGTCCCAACGTCCCCATTGAAAATAATCGCCGAAGGCTTTGTTGTCATCTATTTGTGTCCCGGTTTGTTGGCTTCCCAAATTTTGTTGCAACCAAATATGACCATCCGCGGCTCTAACAGTGTTGTGTGTAAGGGTGTTATGGCGGTAGCTGAATGCGACACATCCTGTATCGCCAATGCTGGGTCCAGGGAGTTTTGGAACACAGGAATTGGCATTGTTTTGAGCGAGCAGATGACCTGCTGCGAATAGAACGAATAAATGTAAATAGTGCGTCATAGGTTATATTTAAGCTAAAGATACTTTATTTAGACTAAATACAAATAATGAATAATATCATAGCTAATACCAAGTTGTTCAGTGCATTGCAATCTGAAAAGGTGGGATTCGCTAGTTGATCTCTACGTCGATATAACCCTTCGTGTTGTGAATTAAGGTAGAAGACTGAGGGTCTAAGTGGATTAAAATAACGTGTTTATTGATTTGGGCATAGTGGTCGATAACTTTTTTGAGGGCTTCCAAGGCCGACATATCAATTATTTTTGAGGAACGAAAGTCGATATAGATAACTTCTGGATCGTTGGCGTAGTTGAAATTATCGGTAAAAGCTTGGCAACTACCAAAAAATAATGGTCCGTGAATTTGATAGATTTTATGACCTTCCTGGTTGATAGAAGAGTCAATACGAAGGCGCTTGGCGTGATCCCAAGCAAAGACCAAAGCTGAAATTAAAACACCAACCAATACGGCCAAGGCCAAATTATGGATAAAAATAGTAATCAGGGCAACAGTGATTCCGACCATAATATCGGATTTAGGCATTTTATTGATCAACCGAAAAGTGACCCATTGAAAAGTGCCAAGGGCCACCATCATCATCACCCCAACGAGAGCAGCCATCGGAATTTGTTCTATGATTGGCCCTCCAAAAAGAATAATAACCAAGATGCTTAAGGCCCCAATAATGGCCGAAAGACGGGTTTTAGCACCAGCGTTTAAATTAACTAAAGTCTGTGCCACCATGGCACAACCGCCCATTCCACCAAAAAATCCGTTCAACATATTGGCTACTCCTTGAGCAATGGACTCTTTGTTGGGTTTTCCCTTGCTTTGTGTAAGCTCATCGACCATATTTAGGGTCAATAAAGATTCTATTAAACCAACACTGGCCATAATAACAGCGTAAGGAAAAACAATGGTTAAAGTTTCAAGATTGAAAGGAATGGCTGGAATGCGAAAGGTTGGTAATCCACCGCTAACGGCTGCAATATCGATCACCTTTTTGGTATCAATATCGAAGAAATAGACACCTAGGCTAACGACAATAATAGCGACGAGCGAAGAAGGGATAAAACGGGTTAACTTAGGAAATAGGTAAACAATACTTGCAGTAAGTAATGTAAGACCTATCATAAGGTAAAGTGGGGATCCCGTTAGCCAAGTGAATTGTCCATTGATCATTACTTTAAACTGCTCTACTTGGGCCATAAAAATAATAACGGCCAAACCATTCAGGAAACCATACATCACCGGTTGTGGAATAAGTCGGATAAATTTACCGAGTTTAAATAGACCGACACTTATTTGCAATACACCCGCTAAAATAACGGTCGCCAGTAAATAGTCGATTCCATGCGTAGAAATTAGCGCAATTAAAACCACAATGGTTGCTCCAGCTCCTCCCGATACCATGCCTGGTCGTCCGCCCAAAATGGCCGTAACTATGCCCATAATAAAGGCCGCATATAAACCAATAATAGGGGATATGCCTGCTAAAATGGCAAAAGATAACGATTCAGGAATCATGGTCATTGCCACCGTAAAGCCAGCAAACAATTCATTTCTAAAATGAATTCCACGAAAAGATGGTTTAAATATTAGACGATGGGCCATGAATAGAATACTTGATGGGTGAATAACGTTATTTGAAAGAAAATGTGCACGTGTATAAAATGGAACTTAATTAGGAATACCCTATATTGAATTATTTCACGATGAAAGAAGGCAAAATTATAGAAAAATTAGTTTGTTTATTTCTAAATAGTGTTTAATTTTGAAAAACATCAAGAGTCTTTTAATAGACAGCAACAGAGTAACAACACCACTGTGCTAAAATGATGCGCCTTAAAGGAAAATTGTTGTCACACTTCTTCACACGCGCTCATTTTACTTGAATAACTAATCATTAAAACAAGTAAACATGCAAAAATCAGCAGATCGTTTTTATTTCAAGGAAAAATCGGACTTCGAACTCGTCAATGATTTTAATCGGGAGATCTATAACCATGGTTGGATTCAAAAAAAACCAGAATTCCTTACGTGTTTATGGGAGGAATTTAAAGCGCGAGAAATTAGCTTAGAACACATCGAGTTCATAGATAACGGACAAAGGTGCTATAGTTTAAAATATCCTGTTTTTTTAACCATCAGAGACCATGGAAAAGTCGTGGTGCCAATTCGTAATGACTACCATTAAATGGGCTAACGAATTGAAAAAGGGGGTCGGGTTCTTTTTATGAAAATTCGATCTGGTTTATTGAGCTCATTCGGCAGATTACTCATCCTTCCGTAAGCAACTCATCATAGGTCTCTTCAAAACGCTTTCTTAATCGCTGTTTCGATTTTTTTACGGCATCCACGGTAACACCAAGTACGTGGGCTGTTTCTATATTGGTTAACCCCAGCTTTTGCAAAAGAATGATACGCAAATTCGCTTCGGTAAGCCCAGGGAAATTAAGCATTAAGTAATCGTAATATTCAGGTTTTTCCTCAATGAACACACCTTTAAAATGAAGCCATTTTTCTTTGGTCATTAAATGAGAATCCAATAAATCGATTAAGGTATTTTGTTTTTCTACCGACGAATGAAGGGTTGTCTTTTTTACTTTTGTTAATTCTTTTTCCAGATCTATAATTTGCTTGTTTTTTTCCGATAAATAAATGGTGTAAGACGCTAGCGTATTCTGGGTATCGCCAAGTTTCTTTTCCGATTGCATTTGGGCTAATTGAAAGGATAATATACTTTTATCGAAATGCAGACTTTGGTGTTTTAATTTTCGCTTATACAGGACGAAAATTAATAGTGACACCACAAAAAACAATATACTGACCGTTAACCAAGCCCATTGTAGCAAAGAAGCCTTTTCTAATTTAGCTTGCTCAGCCTCTAATTGCCATTTAACACGTTCTTTTTGGGCTTGCCAATTCAGTTGTTTAACCACTGATTCACCATCGGTAGCTTCAATGTGCTGGTTTAAAGAATCTAACGTTCTGCGTAAAGAAAGCTCAGTCGTTTCATCTTTGTTCTGTATAGCAATCTTTAAAAGCAATTCGTTAATTTCAAACTGAAAACTACTTAGATGGGCTTTTGTTTTCGCGAAATCTTCCGCTTCTTTAAGTACGGTTGTCGCCTTGTGCATTTGTTTCAGTTCTATATACAATTTTCCTAACTGTAATTGCGCAAACATTAAATTTCTATAATTCTTTATTTCTTTGGAAATTTGAATATTCTCGCGCAGTAATTTCTCGGCTTTGGCATAATTTTTCTTCAGGGCTTCCAGTTGCCCTAATTCACCAATCGCTTTGGCATATTCTAGTTGTTGTTTGTTTTGTAAAGCATGGTCACGGGTTTTAATAAAGTAGACCTCTGCTTTTGCATACTGTTTCTGTCGGTGATAACTCATGCCTAAACTATACAGAAGGGAAGCGTATTGATCCGATTTGGGGTTAATCTGTAACAGGGCCATTTCTAAATAAGCGATTTCCTTATGAAAGTCTTCAATATTACCAAAAAAGTAAGCATTTTTTTTCAGAATATCAATAGGCTCTATGCCCTCTAAGTCGGGGTTTGTTTCAATAATTTTCGACGAGGCTAAGAAAAGCGGTAAGGCTTTAACCAATTCACTATATTTATAATAATAGAACCCAAAATTCGATTCAGACCATAAGATCAGGGCTGTATTGTTTAAGCGTTTCGCCTTGGTCAAACCTGTCGAATAATTTCGTTCACTCTGCTGATTTAGCTGATCAATTTTTTGGCTATATTGTTCTGCTTTAAGAATATGGTATAAAATAGTTAACTCTTCGGTGTTTTCAATACCATTGATTTTTATAAACGCTTCCACATTATTTTCTAAACACTTTAATTCACATACCCGATAGTGTTTCACTATTTTATCAAGTGTAGGTGTTAACGTAGCAGCTTGTAAAGGGAAGCAGAATAGCAATAAAAGGAAAAAGAGATAAAATTTGTTTGTGCCCATAGTATTCAATCAGGTCATGATATAGCCTTGGCTACAAAGATGAATATTTTTTTAATCAAAGCTTCTTTTTTTTACCTTTGGTGGGCTACCATCTGCCATCAAGAACAATTTTATGCAAGACAACTACCTCAAAAAAATTGATCGCGTAACCGCCATTTTAATGCATTTACAGTCCCGGAGAATTGTACGAGCTCACGATTTAGCTGTTCGATTCGAAGTCAGTTTACGCACCATTTACCGCGATATACGCACATTAGAAAATGCCGGAATCCCAATTGTTTCCGAAGCAGGTGTAGGCTATTCCTTAATGGATGGCTATAAATTACCACCTGTCATGTTTACCAGAGAAGAGGTATTTAGCTTTATTACCGCCGAAAAATTCATGCAAAATTTTTCCGATAAAGAATTAGGGAGGCACTATGAATCGGCCATTGTCAAAGTAAAGTCTGTACTAAACACTTCCGATAAACAACTTATTCAGCAAATAGAACAACAAATTGATGTTTTCAATGACTACTCAGGACCCAAAAAAGCCTACGATGAAAACCGAATAGCCCTTATATTAGAAAGTATCTCTCAGAAAAAACAAGTTAAAATAGATTACCAATCGGCCCTGGATCAACTCAGTGAACGATGCATAGACCCCATCGGACTGTTTTTCGAATACAACCATTGGTATACCATGGCCTATTGCCACCTTCGTCAGGCTATTCGTCAATTTAGGTTAGATCGCATAGCGCAAATTCAACAAACCAATATCCCATTTTTAGAACAGTACGGTCATATAAGTCATTACCGAAATACACAGAAAACAGAAGCTCATCGGGTGATCATCCTGGTCGATCAATCTATGAAACCTTATCTCGTTAATTCAAAATATTATTTTGGGTTAATTCAAGAAGTAGAAACGGATCACGGCATAGAAATGACGTTCGAAACCCAATGGTTAGATGAAGGCTTTCCGCGTTGGATTATTAGTTTTGGCGATTATGTGCGTATTATAGAACCCCAAACACTAAAAGAAAGTGTTCAACAGTTGCTTCAAAAAATCACCGCTAAATTAAATACATAACCCCTTTGCCTATACAACAAAGGGGTTATTTTTAAACAACTTTATTAAAGCTCCCAAAAGAAAGGAGGAGCTATTCCTAAAGCACGTAAATACACAAAACCTTGTGCACGATGATGGATCTCATTATCAATAAAGTATAAGATGTTCTGGTAAATCGGGAAATTATATTCGCCATATAAGTTGAATGTTTCCTGAAAACGCTCTTCAGATAACGAAACAAAATACGAATTTATCACGTCCGTTTGTTCATCCCATGCTGCGAGGATTTCCAACTTCGTTGTCGGTTGAATTTCCTCACCACCATTTTTATCGGTCGAGTTTTCAACAATCATTTTTAAAGCCTGCCCTCCAATATTGAGCAATTCAATCACCATCTCAGAAAAAGGGCGCATACCCCCTATGGAAAACTGATACAATTCTTGCTCGGGGAAAGCTTCAATGGTTCGTCGGGTTACCTTACGGTGTCCTTGCCAATGGGCTAACAATTGTTCACCACTCATAAAATTCTTTGTATTCATCGTTTATTCATTTTTAACAAAGCTATATGCAAGCGGTGACAACAGGTTGTCAGTAGATAAAAATAAATAAAAAAATAAATTAATTTTAATATGGCGCTCCCTATCGGTCGGGCTATCCGTTCCCAATTTTTGTTGGGCCATTGTAGTAATTATACGGAAATAAAAGAAGTGCCCAACAAAAGATTTCCACTGCTATCCCTAGCGCAAAATCCGACTTAAATTTCATTCACAGACAAGGTATTCAACGGCTGAATCGCATCATAAAAAAGAAAACTTAAAAATCAACTAAAACCGAAAGCCCCACTTCAAGTGGGGCTTTTATGAAATTTAATTCGATATCTTATAAATATGACCTGTTGCTTTGGTGGATGATAGTAAAGAAACAGTTAATAGAGAGTTTGAGGCTGCTAGATAGATTTTATCATTTTTGTTTAATTTAAACGTTCTATTCAGCATAGCTTCTGAAAGATTTAAATCTACGCCCACAAGACCAATTCCCAAATGTACCCCTCCAAAAGCAATATTATCTAATACCGAAAAAACAGAATTAGATTCTTTGATAATACCAATACCAGATCCTGGACTGAAAACATTGAGAGCAATACTTAGGCCAGTTCCATATTTAAAGTAGTAGACAATATTGTAAATTCCATCTTCCGGAACAGTATAAGCACCAGTCGTCGTATTATAGTGCTGATCTCCTAATTCTACACCATCTAATAGCAATGATTTATAGGTACTATTGCCTAAGGATACATCCAGTAATTTATTACTCACTTTCATACCCGAGAATACCGTGTTATTAATGTAGACTTGGCGATATACATCGTTTAAATTCGCTTTCCTTACATTACCTTCGGTATCGACAATTAAAACCCGATCTCCTTCGGTAAAAGTCGTTTTGTCGGGAACAACCCGAATTCGGGCATTACCGTTCACATCTAAATCAGCTGTAGGGGTATCTGTCTTAATACCTATCTGAGCATTTGCGTTTGATAGAACAAACAAGGATAATAAAATAAAATAGTATTTCATAAAGTTTAATTTGGTTATTAATATGGGTAGTATTAATAGTAAAATAGGCCTCCTAAAATTAAATGATTTAACTATTCTTAAAAAATTATTAATCTAATTTAAGGTTTTAATTTGTTAAAAATGAATTAATTATTAAATATAACGTAAATTTGTATTGTACCTTGAATTGCATCAGCAATACCAACCGAAAGAAGTCTTTATGGTGGTCAATGAATATGGGATCTTTGTCCACTATAAACGTTCACTTTTATCTCTTTTTTGGCGAAGTGCACTAAAAAATAATTTATGTCTCATTCAACACCCATTTCGACGGCTATTAATGAGCTGTCCAGTACTGAATTAATCGATTGGATCAATCAACACCTACCGATCATTAGTTCACAATTACAGCGTCAAATCGTCGACCAATTTATTCAACGCGATTTCACTTACCATCATCTAATCGATCATACCAACGGTCAGCTCCAGATTCAATCTGCTCTCCGTCTTATCGATCAATGCCTTTTCGAACAACCTTGTTCTCAACCGCCGCTAATAAGCTCACTCTACCGCATGGTAAAACGATCTAAACGCTTTTTAAATCAAAGTAATGCCCTTCATAATAAACGATTGGTTACCCTTGATTATATTCATGAACAGCTGTTTATCGATCCTAAAACTATTGAAATTATTTCCGTAAATGAGCTCGATCTACTCGATCCAAACGATGTTTTTGTATCGTTTAAAAACGATCAGCAACACTTCCCTAATGCGCAATTATGCCATAAAATTCACCCCTCTCATACGCGTGTAATATTCGATAAAGGACCTTTGTTTAGAGGCTTTAAAAGTATCGGTATTTTTAATCGAAAGGAACAAATCGATTTTATAGCTTTATAAAATTTTCATCTTTTAGCAGTTTGTTTTTTCTATTTTATGGACTGTTTACAGAGAATAGGAACTTGACGATTTTGTTGTTTCACTTCTGTTTTTCATTAACTTTGGTCACTTAATCGTTACCTTATGAAAATTCGTTTATTACTGCTGTTTGTATTATTCCAAAACAGCATCTTTGCCCAAAGTCAACCACCTTACATCGTTTTTGAAAAGAACAATCAGTATGGGGTATTGGATAGTATTGGAAACATCATTATTCAACCATCTTATCAAGGGTTAGACGTTTTAAAAGACCATCACATTGTCGCCAATAAAAATGATTTGTATGGATTGTTCGATAAACATCTAAACTTGATTATTCCATTTGATTATGACTATATCCAGGTCAATGAAAGCGAACAACTCCTATTGGTTTCTAAAAACGGTAAATACGGATTATTGAACATGAAAGGAGAAGTCATTCTTTCAATTATTTATGAATATATTGCCAATCGGTCGTTGAATAACACCTTTATTATTAAAAAAGGTGATCGCTATGGTGTGGTTAATCACAAAGGAAAAATAATTCTACCGACGGACTATGAATCGATAAACGAATATAATTTTAATGCTGCGTCAAAAAATTTATATGCTGTTCGAAAAAATGGTTTGTATGGGTATGTTAACCATAAAAATAAATATGTTATACCTCCAATTTTCACCTACGCAAGCAATTTTGATTCCTACGGCTTAGCCACTGTAAATAAGGATGATCAATCGGCTATTATGACTAAAAAAGGAAAAATTGTTTTAGACTATTCTCAACATACATTTAATGACGATCATATTGTCACCTTCAAACAAAATGATCTCTATGGTGTTTTTGATAAAAAATCTCAAAAAATTATTCAACAACCAATTTACGAATCTGTTGAAAATTTTCAACGGGATGAGGCTATCATGGTTAAAAAAAATGGATTAATCGGCTACATAGATCGCTATGGCAAATTAATCATTCCGTGTACATATCAAGAGGCCGATAATTTTTCAGAGGGATTAGCAGCTGTTCTTATCGATGGGAAATGGGGATATATCGATTTAAATAATACAATCGTTATTCCAAATACATTCATTGGAAGTGTTGGTGCTTTTAAAAATAACGTTGCAGTCTATCACCGTGGACCTGTCTCTAAATACGGATATACATGGAAACAGGATGGCTTAATTAACCGTAAAGGAGAAATTATTGCTCAACCTATCTATGAAGGAATCACTTATCTGTTTGGTGATAAAGCTATTTTGGTAGAAAAGGGTGATAAATTTCTCTACGATTTTAAAACGAAAAAGAAGTTAGCCCGATTAATAGCAGATGATTCCGTATATCAAATCCAAGCGAATTAGCCTCCCTAAAAGCCACGATTTTTCGTGGCTTTTAGGGAGGTTCTACTTCATTTTTTGTAAAAACTCAAGGACTATCGGATTAACCTCTTCCGGTGCTTCTTGAAGTAAATAATGGGTGGTCTTGGGAATTATTTGCATTGTCGCTTCTGGAATCGATTGACGTATGAGGTCGGTATGCGCAGGTAAAATCACATCGAATTCACCAGCTAGCACTAAAGTTTTCGATTGAATAGCTTTTAATTGTTCCGTGGTAAAATGGGGTTCGTCTAGGAGTAACTGAAATAATCGATTATCGTGCTCTTTATTGAATTCAATCTGCTCTTTAAAATTCGCTAATACTTTTTGTTCAACCCCTTCAGGAAATAAATTTGCTCCAATTAAGACCAATTTATTCACTTTTTCTGGATGATGAATAGCGAGTGATAATCCCGTATTTCCACCATCACTCCAACCTACTATATGGGCTTTTTTTATCGAAAGGTGATCCATCAGTGATCCAATATCAGAGGCAAATAAATCGTAGGTATACGCTTCTGAAGATAAGTCGGTACTCTTTCCTTGTCCTCTTGTATCAACGGCGATAACTTGAAAGTGTTTAGCGAGCGTAGGTATTTGTTGATAGAATTCAACAATACTTCCGCCATTTCCGTGTAAAAGAATTACGGGTTCACCTTGGCCATAGACCTCGTAATACATTTTTGCGTTAGCAATGGAGATAAATTGGCCATCTTTATTTTTTCCAAAACGGGATGCTTTCTTCCCCTTTTCGGCTTTATAAGCCCCCAATATTTGCCGTAAACCTAGGGATGTTATTTCTTCAGATTCTTCTTCATCCATCTCTTCTTCGTCAGATTTATTCATCTTAGATGTATTGTTTTTTTCATAATCAACATGAATATTCGCTAGGAAATTACCACTATTAAACTCCCAAGGAGACCGATTCTGATATCGGAATAAGAGATTTTTAGAAGGGCTCATCACATAAGATAACCCAAAATTAAACTCCTCTTCTGGTAACTTATCGTAATCCACCAATTGGAGGGTTATTGCAATTTCATTTTGATCCTTGATTAAAATTTTCGCATCTTTTAAATCAACGGTTTGCCATCCCGTGGTTGAGGTTGTATAGATGATGTTTTCAGCGAGTAAGGGACGATCTATTTGGTTATCTTTTACTTGATAAATGTTTAATTTTAACGTGATTTGTTTAAACTTGGCAGAAGGTATAATATGAAAATTATATTGATTCAACTTCGTGCGTGTATCAACTTTAAAAATACTTCCTTGTTCAATCGTTGGTGCATTATCGTTGAAAAAGATAGCGTGGGTGAGCATGGGTCTTTTTTTCTTACCAATCACTTTGTTTTTCCATTGCTTAGCAGTAATGACTACTTCACCTAAATTATAATTTTCTGTCGGGTCTTCTTCTAAAACAATATCATCAATGTTGTTTTCTTTCAAATCATACGCGTTTAGTTCTTTATCATGATAGCCAAAGGCACTAACGATTAAAGAATGGTTCACAAATTCATCAGCAATGGTCAATGTATACATTCCTTGATGATCACTTATGGTTGATGTTTTCGAATTTGTGATGATTAGCGAGGCATAGGGTAAGGGGATACCTTGTTTATTGGTTATTTTGCCACTTAGTGTTATTTGTCCCATGACACTAAGTGTATTAACCAAGAGTAAAAAAATAAAAATTCTTCTCATATAGCTAGTTTATATACCTGTTTTAGTAGAGGGTAATAATACGATTAAAACATTATCCATCTCTCTACTGTAAAGGACTTGAGATGTTATTTTTTTCATAAAAAAACCAACATTTTTTAAATGATAATTAACATATTAGGGGATAACAATTCAATCGCTCTCTTTAATAAAATCAACAATGGAATAGCTAATCGGTATTTTATTTATTTTTACAAATAAACTGATTATTAAATACATACAAATGTGTTTTTATTTCTTTTTGTATCATTTTTAAAGTCAATGCATGATTAATCTAATCCTCTTTTTACTTGCATGTCTAGCACTTCTACTGCTGTTATTCCGCTTTTTTTTTGGTCTTCTTTCACACTTGGGCTTTTCTAAACTCGCAAAATACAGTTGGAAGTTGATATTCTTTACCTGGTTTTTGCTCATGGGGTATAGCTTATTTTACGACGAATTATTTAGTAAACGTCAAGCCAATTATTTGCTTCAACTTCAAGGAATGGAACTCCACGATAACTTTTATATACGTCACAACGAAACCTTGCCTCTTCTGTCGCCTTACGAGCATCAATTTTATCTGGCTATCTCCCCAAAAGATTGGCAACGTTTAGTGCAATCCATTCAATCGCATCCTGGATTTAAAGATATAAAAACTCCTAAATTGAATCTTCAGGTGGATTATGATGATCGATACGAAGGTCATCCGCTTTTTCAATATGCAGAAACTTCCCATGTTTTCTCGTTTGAAGCGTTTCATCCTAATGGACAACGTCAACTTCCAACGTATCATAAAATCGCTCTTTCCAAGAAGAAGTACCGTTTGCACTACCAAAAAAAACATTAAGGGTTTACATCTCCACTGTAAAAGCAAAATCTTTTTGAGTTGGCCTTGGTAACAAAGGTTACATAGAGGTATCGTATATGGGCTAGCTTTGCGTTAAAATAAATACCCGTCAATGAAAAAAGAAATAAATGTTAGTATTTCATCGATATTAATTTTACGAATCTGCCTAAGTGGTATTTTTATTTCGGCAGGTGTCTCCCATATTTGGGATCCAAATCTAATCGTCACACGGATTGAAAATGCTGCTTACCATGAATTTGCTGTTTTTTTTGGTGATCCAATACGACTAGCTATCAGCACAGGTTATGTACTATTCATCGCAGGTTGTAGCCTTTTATTAGGTCTAATGACGCGTTGGTCCGCTAGTATTCTTTTTCTCGTTCTTATTCCAATAACGATCACTATTCAAATGGGAAATGGATTAATGCATGGTCCGTTTTGGAAAAACATCGCTTTATTTGGTGGTCTAGCTTTCTTTATTCTTAATAATCCTAAAGCATATATATGCTATAACAGATAATATATAATTATGAAAAAACATTTTTTAGTCTTCGCATTCCTCGCTTTTGGTTCAGCGACATTCTCAACCGTACTCGCCCAAACAAACACCCAAGGTAATCCCATTGAGAATGCTGTGAAAAAAGACGGTAAATACGCTATTTTAGTGCGTAATGCTTCTCACTTAAAAGCGTCTATTATGACAGGGGAGGAGTTGAAAAGGCAACATCCAAAATTGCAATTCGAAATCGTTTTAATTGGTGAAGTCGTTAAAGATTTAGCTGTGGACGAAAGTTTAAAACCATTTATTGAGAACAGTGCTAAGTTGGGTATTAAGCTCGTAGCCTGTGAATTTGCTATGGAACATTTTGCCATTAAAAAAACCGATTATTTAACATCGGTTGAAACCACGCCTAATGGTTTTAAATACATCTTTGGTCTTCAAGAAATGGGCTTTAAAACCATTACACTTTAACCAATTGTTCAATCCCATTATTTGTTTACTTCATTTTATGAGTCGATACCGTAAATAAATAATGGGATGTTTTTATTCAAAATTGATTTTCAAAAACGGTTGGTCTTAGCTTTCCCTGTTAGTGTTGCAAAGCTTGGAAATCTTTTTTGTATTTTTCACTTACAAGAAACGCTTTATTCCGTATCGTTAACGATGTTTTTCCGTAGGAACTCATTTTATCAATTGCAATAATTTGCGACCGATTAATCTGAATAAAATGCTCAGTACCAATCATGGCTTTTATCTTCTTCAATGGCATCAAAGGGATATAAGGGATGGCTCTATCGGTGGTATAAATTTTTACATAATCTTTCATGCTTTCGATGTAGAGAATAGAATCCAATTGAATTTTAACTTGGCGGGCATCTACTTTGATAAATATCTTGTTCGTTTGTTCCTCTTCTTTCGATGCCAATTGCCTTAGAAACAGCTCACTTTTTACTTTTCGAACTGTAGCCATAAAATCTTCTTTGCTGTAGGGTTTTAATAAAAAATCGGAAGCCGATACTTTAAAACCTTCAATCGCGTAATGGCTATAAGCCGACACGAAAACAATGATGGGTTGTATTTTTCTTTTTTGAAAGAGTTGAACCAATTCTACCCCATTAAGATCGGGCATTTCAATGTCTAAAAACACACAATCAATCGGCTGTTCCTCCAAGTATTTTAAAGCTGAATATGCCGAGATAAATGTCGATTTTAAGACCAACGAATCCTCTTGCTCAATAAATTGAGCGAGTAGCCTCAAGGCAATCGGTTCGTCATCTATCGCAATACAGTGAATCATTCGGTTAGTTGAATAGTTAATTGACAAATATAACGGTTGTTCTCTATCTTAGTGCTGTACATAAAACGATTCGGATAAAGTAAAACCAAGCGTTTTTTTGTATTCTCTATGCCGATGCCCTTCGTTTTACGTGCTTGATGAATAATTTCATTGCTAAGATTCAAGTGCAATTGATCGTTGTTCAACTGGATGTGAATGGCTATTTTAGCGGCTTTCTCTGTAGAGATGCCATGCTTAAATACATTTTCAATCAAAGTCAGTAAAATCATCGGTGCAATGGTGTACGAATTATCCATCCTAGAAATCGCTACATCCAGTTCCATATGATCTGGGAGTCGATACCTCATTAAATCAATATAGTGTTCAATAAAACGGATCTCGTCAACCAAGGCTACGCTTTCCAATTGATCTTCATTCATCATATACCGCATCATTTTGGATAAATCAACTAATGCTTTTCTAGAGTGATCAACATCCATATACGATAGTCCGTGAATGGTGTTGAGGGTATTAAAAATAAAATGAGGATTAATTTGTGCTTTTAACGTTGCTAACTCAGCAACTGCCTTTCCTTGCTCTAACTGAATTTTAATTCGCTCGTTAAGATTCCATCGCTTAACCAAAAATTCGGCAATCCCTATGCCAAAAATAAACACTGTAAATACACTTAAATAGGCCGAAATAAAAAACCCATTCCGTTTGCTTAAATAGGCTTGCCCAGGATGCAGTGCTCGGTGAATTTTGATATTCAAGTCCAAGACCTGTTCAAATTGGTTCATGCCAACGATTAAAACAACCATCATCAACAGAAGAGTTATGCCATAAAGCCATGCATTTTTTTGCCAATGTACATGGGGTAATAACAGCTTCGTATTCACATAGTAAAAACCAATACAAGCCAGCAATAAGACAAGATGATAAAGATAGTGCTCTATATGTAAGGCGACTGGGTATAAAAGCGGAAACAGTACAAAAAAAATCAAACACAGCAATAACCATCCTAAAAGATGAAAGAGAGTGGTATACGTCTTTAATTTTTTAATCATCTTACGTCATTTAATATTCCGTAAGCGAAGTAACGAATAAGGACGGACTTTTCTTAAAAGTTCGTCGATAAAAAAAGCCGATTGGTCTATTAGAATTGGTGCTGCTATAACGGAGAGACTACATTTGGGTGATAAAAACAAATTAAAATGAATAGCAGTTATATTATTATCGGCATGTTGATCCTTTCTATTTTAGCGCCTTTTGTCGCTCTATATGCCGTAAAACTTGCAAAAGAAAAAAAACATCTGCAACACAAAAAACTTCAACAACGCCTATTTTTTGTCTGTGCAACGGGCGTCCTTCTATTAGAACTCCAAATTCGTTTATCGGGTGGGTCGGGCACTTTGGTCAAAGACAGTACGTATCTTCACACCAATTTCTTTAAAATTACCCTTTGGGTGCATATTATCGGTGCTGTGTTGACTTATTTGGTATGGGGATACACAATTTTTAAATCCAAAGCACAAGCGAAGAAAAGAAATCTCCCTGGCCAATTTTCATTCAGTCACCGAAAATTAGGTTATTTTGTTATTTTCGGGTTATTTTACACGGCAATTACCGCCTCTATGGTCTGTGCCATGGCCTTTTTTATGAACTAAATAGCTAATAAATTCGCATTTTCAAGAATTCTATCAATTCCTTGAATTTCTCAGGATTAGGTTTTAAAGGCGTTTCATACCGGCAATTGGTCAGCAACTCAATGGCTCGTTTTACCGTTACTTTCTGAGTTGCATCACCCATCTGAATCGCGTGCTCCTTTAAAACCTTAATCTTATTCAACGATAAGCTCGATTTTAAATCGAAGTATAACGCATTTTTTCGAATCGACTCAAGGCAATACGCTTTGTAAATATCGTTGGGTTTCCCCACTAAAATAACCTGATCAACAGGGAAGTAATCTTTATAAAACTGCCATTGTTCCTTCGTTAGCGCATTGCCTTGTGTACTTAATTTTATCCTTTTCCCTTTTTCATTGCGCTGTTGATGATAGGCAATCATCATTTTTTCAAAAAGCGGTAGCGTCCCCCAAAATCCGTTTTTATGCTTTAAATACGTAATCATCTGTGCTTCCGTTTCATCTTTCGGAAAGCCTTTATCCTGTAAAATATCCCGAGCCAAATTCCCTAAAGGGGAATCGATTGTTTGTTGATATTCTATAAATTCCAATAGTGTCATCATGTATTTATTTGTTTTTTTATATTCTTTAAAAAAGATAAAAAATAAACAAACAACATAAGAATAAGGGAGTTACGTTTTTTTAATGCTGCCAACAACGGCCACCACCCCTTACTTTACGGCGACAGCTTCCGCCTGTTTTGTTTTGTGCACCACAATACATCGATAAGCTACTTTTGTTGTTGGTCGATTTCAATCTCTTTTTTGGATTAACCGTTTTTTTTAGCTTATTTCTTTTTTTAACTTGTTGTTTTTTTTGTGGTGTAGGCGAAGTCTCGCTCATGGCACCCAATTTAACGTCTCCTTCTGCTAGTTGATTGGACGGTCCTTCGGGAAATGTATTCTTTTGTTTAGGGAGGGGAGGTGGATCAATAGCGAGTGCGTCGGCATCAATGATTGAACTGCTGATTTTTTTCTCTTCCATTGTGCATGATAAGAGAAAAAACACACAGGAAAGAAGTATAACTTTATTCATGTCGGGTTGGTTTGTGTTAATTTGGTTCTAAGGTACAGTCTTTTAAGTAAATAAACAATATAGAATAAGAGGTTGTTTTTTAGTGAGAAAAAGTGGGCTAATTGATCTACAATTAGCCCACTTAAAGGGAAGCATAAAAGTGATTTTATTACTTTAACTCGCTCGGTTAATTTCTTCTTGATTGCCAGAATCTCGCTGAGAAACTTGAATGTTCTTGTTACCAAATTTATAAGTGAGTGATAACCTGAACGAGTGACTGTCGTAATATTGATTAAACGACTGATGGATGTTCTGATTAAAGGTCTTAACAAGAATATTGTAGGTTTTAAACACATCATTGGCATTTAAAGCAATGGTTAATTTTTTATCAAAGGCCAAGTATTTAATGCCTAAACTAAAGTTAGAACGGGCCGAAATAGAATACTCACCACTCGTTGGTAAATAGTATACATAATTAATGTTGGCCAATAGTGTCTTAGGGGTGTTTAGTCTAAAATTATTGGTTGTACGTACATTGGAATTAATCGATTTAAAATCACGATCGTATAAATCGATATAGGGTTTTGTTTCTACATACCCCAACGAAAATTCGTTGGTGGTGTCCCACCAGGGCGTTATATTCACAGTAGACGAAATGGTTGTGCCTATATACTTTCCATTCGCATAATTTTCACGTTTCATAATTTGCGATAAATCCTCTATGTTGTGGTAAACCGTTTGGGTATAGTTATCTTGGATATGGGAGTAGTTCACCGACAGATTGAATAAGCTTTTATAACCATAGTTCAATTCGAAATTATACGAAAACGAAGGTTGTAAGAACGGATTTCCTTCCACATACGATAAAGGACTTGTGTACCATCGGTTGGGGTTCATATCACCAAAACTAGGTCGATTTAATCGACGACTAAAATTCATACTGTACGAATGGTCTTCGGTGGGTTTATACTGTAAGTAAGCCGTGGGGAAGAGTTTAAAATAATCGTTTTTATGCACTTGATTATTTTTTATCGAATTGCTTTCAGTTTGTGTATATTCTGCACGTAGACCTATTTTTGCAGACCATTTTTTGTTAAACTCTTTGTTAAAACTGATATAGGCCGAGTGTATGTTTTCATCGTAATGGAATAAATCATCTTGCCCACTAGTCACATGGGTCAATTCAGCATCGCTATAAAAATAGGCCGAAATACTATTCTTTGTTTTAGAAACGGCGATTTTTGCGCCCGTTTCTAGCACAGCCCATGATAAGGGAAAATTGAAATCGATTTTACCCGAATAGTTTTTAATATCTTGGTTACTGTTATTGTTTGAATAGGTCCATTGATTCGTTGGCTTTTCGTAATCGATTAAATTGGAACCAAAGAAATTATGCTGAGGTGCCCCCGTGTTTAAGAAATCGACATCCACCGACATTTTTCGACCCAAAGTATCCATTTTCCAAACGTAGTTGGCATTCAACGTTAAGAAATCATTGCCCCAATTATCTTTCCCTATCGTCGGATACTGACTGGTAATCACACCATTCTTTCGGTAAAACGTATTGTTGTTTCCGTCCGTATGTCCTTTTAGGAAGTTCCCATTGTATTGGGCGCCAATGTGGTGGTTTTTATTTATTTCATAGCCAACCGTTACCAAAGAATTAAAATAGTTATAATAATTGTTGTTGGCTAAGAGCAGCTGTATGTGCTGATCGGGATAATCGTATTTAATTTCATTGCGGTAAATACTATTCATATGGCTAAAGCCTACATCTGTTAATATAGACCATTTGTTCTTTTGGAACGAAAAATTAACCCCCGTATTCGGACTCGCATAATGACCTTGTCTATAACTTGAACGCAGGCTGGTGCTCCAAGCATTTTGACGTGCATCCTTCAACACAATATTAATTAAACCACTATTGCCTTCGGCTTCATAGCGGGCAGGTGGTGTGGTAATGACTTCAATTTTTTTAATGTTATCAGCAGGTATCGATTTCAAATAATGGGTGAGTTGGTCGCCCGATAAAACCATTAAGCGGTCATTCACTAAAACACGAACAGAACTCTTACCCGCCAAACTTATTTTATCCTCATCCACCAACACGCCAGGGGTATTGTTTAAGGCATCCAAGGCATCACCGCCCGTAACCGCGCCCGAGTTCTCTACATGAAAAACATAGCGATCAACCTGACGCTCAATCAGGCGTTTCTTACCGTCTACCGTGACTTCTTGCAATCCAATCGTTTGTTTTGCGAGTATAATATCGCCTAAGTCGAGTGTGGAGGTGATTTCTATGGGCCTGTTGTACACAGGATTTCCTAACTCTTGCAATTGTAAAAGGTATAACCCGTTTTTGACCTCAAAGCTGAAAATTCCTTTTTCATTGGTTATTTCACTGTAGACAATCACACTGTCTTTATCCATCAGGATAATATCAATTAAAGACAAAGGTTCTTCATCTTGGGTTGTAATTCGACCGTAAATCGTTGACTGTGCACAAGCGATAGAAGCTGATACTAGAAAGACGCAATAGAGAATATGTTTCATGATAAATATATTTAATGACTAGTTAATTTCTATTTATGGCGGCCGCTACGCGCCGGGCTTTACGCTCTATCTTTGCTTATCAGCAAAGGATGCCGCTGCAATCACTGCCGCAAAAAAGCAGTACATAAAACAACCACTATAGGGTTATAATCCGTATATTGACCTGTAAACGAGCAGGGTTATAGGCTTTGCTTTTTTATATATAGAGTTTATGGTCTAGAATTAACAACAACAACAACAACAACAACAACAACAACAACAACAACAACAACAACAACACATGTATTTATAGGAAGACGATAATGAAGATGAAATGTTACAGAAATCGCTCTAAATATTTTATGCACTTAAAACTTAACTTATGAAAAGAATATGCTTATTGGTTGCGACAGCCTTTATTATGGTCAGTTGCGGTAATCCTATGCATAAAAAATTCTCAGAAAAGAATTTTGAATCCGATTTAAAAGAAATAAAAGCAGCCGATAAATTATCCGATGAAGAGGTTGAGCTATTTGCGGGTTGGTTAATAAAATCAAAACTGAGTAACGAAAATTTGGAAGGTAAAACGTATGCCGATATTTTGAATGAAGCCAAGCAGTTTCAAGAAAATCAAAAGGCGCTTCTTAAAATCGAAGAAGAAAAAGAAAAAGCTTTTGCCGAAAAAATGGCGCAAGCCGTTGAAATCAAGATTATCGACAAAACCTTTGAGAAATATAGTGGAATTGAGTACAATAACTTCGAATATCTTATAAAAAATAAATCCAATAAAACCATCGATGCCATAAGGTTTCAATTTGAGGTGTATAATAAATTAGGCGATCGCATAGGCGATTTATACGAAGTAAATTTAACCGATGATACAATTGCCCCTCAAGCGACTTATGACAATGGAGTTATGGATAGATTTAACGCCTATAGCAAACTATCGAATGATGTTAAAGATGCCGATTTTAAGGGATTAAAGATTGTTCAACGCACGCTTAAAATAGTCTATACAGATGGTTCTGTCTTAGAATAACAGCGCTTAGGCCAAGTAAGAAGTCTAGATTGTCCTATATTTAGACCATAAATAATAGTTTATGGGATTTAATATAGCAGGATTGGTAATCGATAAAAATTACCAAAATGATTTAGAGGGTTTAAGCACGATACTCGGTCAACAATTACTATTTTCAGAAAAAGTAGATTTTGAACAAGCTTCTGAAAATTGGAAAGAAGATACCTATTGCGATATTTATTTTCATGAAGAGGCTACTTTGATTTTTTTATCCATGGAAGAATGTGCCAATGAGGTTTTAGTGCCTAATCAAGTCGCATTCAACTTTGTCCTTTCAGAAATGAGCATGGTGTTTAGTGTGCATTATACCAATAACGAACAACTCGTACGCGCTTTAGTCGTTTTAGAAGATGAAACCCGCCCGATCGATTTAGGCGAAAAATTTGCTTTTGAATTAGAAGAAACTGATCCTTCTGAATTGATTTATCACTTGTTCGAGCAGACTTTAGGGAAGTCGTTTTGGTCTATTGAACCCGATGAAGAAAATGTATACCGCTACCACCTTAAGTAGATAATAAATTAAAAAACAAAAGGAACCCACTCATTATGGTTTCCAAAATGGAGTTGTTTTTAACAAATACAACTTTCTTCATTTTTTTGCAACCTTATTGACTATCTTGTTGTTGTATATCAGTCTGGGGTAGTTTAGCTTATCGGGCAATTAGAAAATAGCATAGGCCAATGGATTTCCATTGGCCTATGCTATTTTAATGAACAGGATCTATAAATCGATTTAATCTCTCATCGGCTCAAAGATCATTAAGGTTGCTTTTTCTTTTCCAGCAGGCTTATTTTCAACCCCTTTGGGTACAATAATAAACTCATTCGGGTAAACAGTGATGGTTTTATCTCGCATTTGTAATTCCAAAACGCCTTCGATTACCATAAATAATTTATCCTCATCTTCATGGGTATGCCATTCAAATTCTCCTTCTAATTTTATCATCTTGATGGTGTGATTGTTTATTTTCCCAACCGTTGTTAAATTCCAAGGTTCTTGAATTAATTCGGCCTCTGTTTGTAAATTTATTTTTTCCATACCTATATTTATTATTTAGAATAAATATAAATAATATTCTTCAATATTTCATCTTGCTTTAGGGCTATTTGGTGAAAAAGATAAATAAGTCGATAATATATCCAATTTGTTACATTTTCTGAAAAAGAAAAATATTCCTAAAAAAAGGATGCATGCATAATATTATTCTGAATCTCGCCCTTTGTTAAAAGCGATAAAAACCTTGTTTTTCTTTATAATGGTTATAAATAACCTTTTTAAATTTAAATACGGAAGTAAAAGAGGGCATAATATGAAATTATATATGTTAATAATTTATTAAATTTTATTCAAAAAAGACACTTGCTTGCTTCAATATTCCTAATTTATTATTTCGATCAATTCCTCTTTAAATTACTTGATTAAGAGCTATTTACAATATAGCTTTATTTCTGTTTAGGTGCGTTGTTTTTATTTGTTTAGCGACAATAGTTTTGTCGATAAATGAATGTTTTTGATCAATTTTCACTGTTTACGTAATTTTTTCATCGTCACAAAATACTTGTTTTATTGCGTATTTTAAACGTATTTTGGGGAATAAATTGGGTTTTTATACTTTTTATAGGCTTTATGCGTAATAAACTACCAATCTAGTATAGGATTAAAAAAATGATTTATTTACGTGATTTATAAAAATAGTATTCAAAAATAATTTATTAATCAACAAGGCTCTTTTTGTTTTTTTACGAATTCTTTACTTTTTTAACATTATAAATAGATATCCATCATTATGATATATGGATTAATCTGTTTTTTTGCCGATTACATACTTTTCATTCTATTAATGCTTCTATTGTATTAATATTTTACTATTAAATTAAATAATTTATTGTTTTTTTTCTTTTTCATTTAAAAAATATATTTAGATTTGAAACAATATTTTTATAACATTTATTTAACATTAAAATTGAATTAACAGATGAGAAGAAGAATAATGTCTCTAAGTGCGGTGACTTTCTTTCTACTCTCTTCAGCTGCCTTTGCCCAAATTACGGGAGAAGTAAGAGATGGGAATAATTTTCCGGAAGCTGATGTAGAGGTAAAGATAAAAGGAACAAGTAAAGTTTTCTATACCGATGAGAATGGATTGTTTGATATTGATGCTAAAATTGGCGATATATTGATTATCGATGCGAAAGAATTTAAGGTTTCAAAAAGTAATCTTGGAATTATTTCACTAGCCAGTGGAAAAGATATCGATTTGGGGGAAGTAGTTATTTCAACCGGATATGAAAGATTATCGAAAAGAACGTTCACTGGAGCTTCTAGTAAAATATCGGCTGAAGATTTAAAAGTAGAAGGTGTTGCCGATGTGAGTCGTATGATTGAAGGGAAGGCAGCCGGAGTAAATGTACAGAATGTAACAGGAACCTTTGGTTCTGCACCTAAAATTACTGTACGTGGTTCTTCTTCTATTTTTGGAGATACCAAACCGCTTTGGGTAATCGATGGAATTGTGCAAGAGGATGTCGTGAATGTTTCTTTTGAGGATTTAGCCTCTGGAAACTCATCGACTCTTTTGAGTTCCGCCGTTGCTGGATTAAACAGCGATGATGTTGAAAGCATTGAAATTTTGAAAGATGCTTCGGCTACCGCGATTTATGGTTCTCGAGCCATGAATGGAGTCGTGGTGATTACCACCAAAAGCGGAGGTAGAGAAACTCCGTTGAAAATTAATTATTCTCAAGAACAAAGTATGCGCATGGTTCCCACCTACGCACAATTTGATATCTTGAATTCACAAGAAACCATGAGTATCTTCAAGGAAATGGAAGCGAAAGACTATCTTTCTTTACCAAGAGTCGCTGAAGGTCGTTACGGTGGTGTTTATAATCTGATGGCTCAAGCACTCTATAACTATGATGCAACTACCGGGCAATATGTTTCTAAAAATAATAGTGTAAGCAAAAACGATTTTCTTCGTCAATATGAAATGGCGAATACCGATTGGTTTAAATTATTGTTTAAACCATCAATTACTCAAAATCACTCGATTAGTTTCTCTGGGGGAGGAAAGAATAATGCTTTCTTCGCTTCAACCGGTTTCTATTATGATCCAGGATGGTCTATCGCTGATAAGGTAACGCGTTTAACGTCTAACCTGAAGAATACGTTTTATGTAAACGACCGATTGAATATTACCCTTTCAACCATCGCTTCGGTAAGAAAACAAAAAGCTCCAGGTACGTATAACAGTATCAAAGATGCCTATTTTGGAAGTACTACCCGTGACTTTGATATTAATCCATTTAACTATGCATTAAATACCAATAGAACAGTTAGAGCCTACGATAACAACGGAGATTATGAATATATTCGTAACAACTGGGCGGGATTTAACATCTTAAACGAATTAAAAAACAATAAAATTGAATTGGATGTAAAAGATATTCGTTTCCAAGTGGACGGTGAATATAAAATTACACCTGAATTACGCTATAATGTGAATGCGTCTGCTCGTTACGCCGTAACGAAAACCGTTCATGATATGTATGAAAATTCAAATGTTATTAAAGCGTACAATGCCGACGAAACCCCAACGGTAAAGGCTGCTAATATCTATTTATACCAAGATCCTAACGATCTTTTATCACCTAAACAAGTCGTTCTTCCAAATGGCGGTATTCGTCGTTCAGTAGGGAATGAGTTAACCTCTTTCTTAGTGCGTAATAGTTTAAGCTATAACAAAGTTTTTAACTCTCAACATGAGTTAGATGCCTTTGTAGGACAAGAAATGCGCTCGGTTGATCGCTCGAGTGATAATTATACTGCTTTTGGTTTACAGTACAACAAGGGAATGGTACCATTTACCGATCCTCGTATGCTAGAGAAAATCATCAATGATGGTGAATCTTACTATGGATTTAATAATGAGCGCGAACGAACAGCGAGTTTCTTCGGGAAAATGGGCTATACCTATGACCGTAAGTATACCGTTGCGTTAACTGGACGTTATGATGCTTCAAATAGACAGGGACGAAGCGATAAATCGCGTTGGTTACCAACCTATACCGTAAGTGGTAAATGGAATGTGAAGAATGAAGAGTTTTTACGCGATGTTCAAGCTATTTCTGCTTTTAGCTTCCGTGGTTCTTACGGACTTACAGCTACTTCCGGACCTGCTACAAATTCTTTAGCTATTTATCGTAATGCAATCTCATTACGCCAGTATACCAAAGATCGTGAAAGTGCCCTTTACATCGATGCGTTACAAAACAGCGATTTGACATGGGAAAAACAATACGAAACCAATATTGGTGTCGATGTGGGCTTATTTAATAATCGACTTCAAATTGTGGCCGATGTTTACCAAAGAAATGCATTCGATTTAATTGATTATGTGATTACTTCAGGAATTGGTGGTGAGAGTATTAAACAAGGTAATAATGCTGATATGACCACGAAGGGAATTGAACTTTCAATCACCCACCATAATGTCGTTACACCAAACTTTCGTTGGTCTACTACATGGAATGCTTCCTACTATGATCAAAAAATCAAAAATTTACAGAATAAAGCACGCGTTATTGATTTAGTTGGTTCTACAGGTGGTAACACGGTTGGACGCCCAAGAAATGCCATTTATTCATACCAGTTTCAAGGATTAAGCGATCAAGGTTTACCTATTTTACTAACGGGTAACGGAACAACCGATATCGCTGATATTAATTTTCAAGATACGGAAGACATTACTAAATACTTAAAGTATGAAGGTTCCGTTGAACCAAATAAAACCGTAGGGTTATCGAATACGTTTAGTTACAAAAATTGGTCGTTAAGTTTCTTAGTGGTTGCTTCAGGGGGGAATAAAATTCGTCTGAATCCAATTTACTCAAGCAGTTATGATGATTTAACCGTCTTTACAAAAGATTTCGTAAACAGATGGTTGGTGCCAGGTGATGAATTATTAACCAATGTACCTGTAATTGCTAATGATCAATTAAAAACACAACACGGTTCTTCAAATATTCAGAAACTGTACAACGCTTACAATTATTCCGATGAGCGAATTGCTGATGGTGGATTTGTGCGTGTGAAAGATATCGGTTTAGGGTATCAGTTTCCTCAAGAGTTGAAAGATAAATTTGGATTAAGAACGTTTGGATTAAAAGTGAATGCGACTAATCCTTGGTTAATCTATTCAGATAAAAAATTGAGAGGACAAGATCCAGAATTCTTTAGATCAGGAGGAGTTTCAGCTCCAATCACAAGTCAATACACATTAACACTTAATCTTGGATTTTAAAAAGAAACACACATGAAGAAATTAACCATATTATTAGCTTCGATAGCACTTGTGGGCTTATCGAGTTGTGATGAATACTTATCAGAAATGCCTGATGACAGAACGATTTTAGATTCACCTGAAAAAATTTCTGAAATTCTTGTCAATGCTTATCCAGGATACAGTTATGCGCAGTTTTCTGAAACAATGTCTGATAACGCTTTTGATACAGAGACAATTGCAGCAACAACAGATACCAATTTACGTTCTTTTAAATGGGAACAAGTGATAGATGATGGTGGCGATACACCAGCTGCATTCTGGAATGCAAGTTATCGAGCAATTGCTCATGCCAATCAAGCCTTAGAAGCGATTAAAGAACTAGGTGATAAGCCCACTTTAAATCCACAAAAGGGAGAAGCATTAATGGCTAGAGCATACAATCACTTTATGTTGTTGCAGTTTTTTAGCCTAGCTTATAACCCTTCTACAGCCGATAAAGATTTAGGAATTCCGTACGTGACCAAGGTAGAAAATACCTTAAATGTAAAATACAGCCGTCAATCGGTGAAGGAAGTGATGGATCTTATCGAAAAAGATTTAGAGGAAGGCCTACAGTTGGTGACCAATGATTACCGCAAAAAGAATTTTCATTTCACCAAGAACGCTTCAAAAGCATTTGCTGCTCGTTTTTATTTAGTGAAAGGAAATTTTAATAAAGTAATTGAAAATTCCAATCATATTGGGACACAAGCCTCATCGTTAAGAAATTATGAAGCTTGGTCTAAATTAGGTATTTATGAGCGTTTAGCAAGTTATGCATCGAGTGATCATGAGACCAATGTATTAATGGCGACGCAGTATTCTACCTATAGAAGAACAATCACCAAAAATCGATTTGGTTTCCCAAGTGCTAAAACAACTTCAACTTTCTTAGGGACTAACCCAACGGGGAAAACATGGTATTACAGCACAGTTTCAACCAATCAGGTCAATGACTTCTTACCCAAATTTGATGAATATTTTAAATATACCAATCAAACGGCAGGAATCGGTCAACCACACGTGAATTTTGTCTTGTTAAGCAATGATGAATTATACTTGAATCGTCTTGAGGCCTTAGTGATGGAAAATAGAATTCCTGAAGCTTTAACCGGTTTAGATTTCTTCTTATCGACACGTACATCGGGATACAATAGTGCAACCGATATGATGTCTTTAGATCGAATTAAAGCATTCTATAAACTGAAAGCTGATGAGTTTACACCATTTTACAGCTTAAACGTTGATCAGAAATATATGCTAAAAGCGATCTTAGAGATTAAACGTCTAGATACCTTTCATGAAGGATTGCGTTGGTTAGATATTAAACGTCATAACATTGAAGTTACCCATGCTATTTTAGGTGAGACCACTCAAGTACTGAAAAAAGACGATTTGCGTAGAGCAATGCCACTTCCTATTCATGTGGTGTCATCTGGAATTCAACAAAACCCTCGATAAATTTAGAACGTATGAAAATGAATAAATACATTAAACTATCTGCTTTATTTACTGCTTTTTGTTGTTTAACAATAAGCTGTGAGCAAGATGATGATAAATTAGGGGAATCTGTTTTAACAGATACCCTACCCTACACACCTAATGCAACCGATCATTGGTTGAAAGGTCAATTTGAAGAGCCTTATAACATCGCCGTTTTATACCGATGGAAACCAGGCTATGTCGACGGAAGTCGTTATTTGTTTCCGCCTTACATTGATAATGTAAAACCAGCGATGGAAATGGTAAGAAAATTATGGGTAGATACCTATGAAACGGTTGGAGGCCCAACTTTCTTAAAGAAATTATCGCCTAAAGAAATTGTCTTAATCGGTGGTGTAAATAAAAACCCTACTGGAACCGTTACCCTTGGGTATGCCGAAGCGGGTGCACGAATTACCTTTTTTGAAACCGATGATGTGGTGAAGTTTATTCAAGACCCCACCAAACCCTTAGCACAGAAAAAAGCTAAAGTTCGCTTGTTTATTCAAACGATTCAACACGAGTACATTCATATTTTAAATCAAACCCGTGAGTACGACGTAAAAGGATTTGAAATGCTTGTGAAGAAAGGGGGTATGGGGCAATATAAAGCCGATTGGTACAGTGATACCGATATTGTAGCGCGTGAAAAAGGCTATATTACCAATTATGCACAATCGAATGTAAATGAAGATTTTGCAGAAATGGCTTCTTATATGCTTGTTTATTCAAAGGAAGAATATGATGCAATGCTTGCTGCGATTAAAAACGAGAATGCAAGAAAATTAATCAAAGCCAAAGAACAAATTGTTGTTAATTATTACAAAGAACAATTTGATATGGACTTTTATGAATTGGTAAGAGTAGCCAATGAAAATTCTCAAAAAGTGTTTAACGCCTTATAAATAAATCATGAATACTAAATTTTTTATACGTACTGCGTTAAGTATGCTACTTATGTCTGCAGTGATCACTTCTTGTAAAGAGGATGATATCAATAATTTTGAACATACGCCAACGGAACGGTTAGAAATAGCAAAAGCTGAAATAACAAAAGCACTTTTAAGTTCTGAACATGGTTGGAAAATGCTGTACTTTCCAGATAATGAGCAGTTCGGTGGTTTTAATCATCTAATGCGTTTTAATGCCAACGGAATGGTACAGATGATTTCTGATTTTAATACGGATGCCATGACCGTAGAGACCAGTGAGTTTGCAGTTCAGTTAACCTATGCGCCATCGTTAGTGTTTACAACACGCAATAAGATTCATTTATTATCGGATTCAAATAATTCACCAGGTTCACCAAAAGGAGGTGGTTACAAAGGGAATTTCGATTTTGTTTTCCATCGTATAGATACCAATGGCGATTTAATTTTTAAAACGGCTCGTACCAATATTGAAGTTCGTTTTGTGAAAGCAACGGCTGAAGATTGGTCGAAACTTCCAGAAGGTTTTGTTTCAGAAAAAAACGCATTAATCGGAAAAGATGATGCGCCTTTCTTTACTGTCATGGATATTAAATCGGGGAATGTGAATAAATCATACCAATTTACCTATGATGCGGTAAGACGTTATGCTGATTTATCAATTAATGACCCGCTGGATACCTTTACCGAAGGTTTTGGTTTTGGTTTCAAAGAAAATAGTATTATTGCTAGTCCAGCTGTAACAGTTGGCAATGATAGCGTAACCGAATTTTTCTATAATGAATCGACAGGTGGTTATACAGGAAAAGCAGGTGCTTTAGAAGTAACCATTCGTTTTACAGATAAATTGGTTGATGCCTCGGCTTTTGCTTTGGGGAATGAAATCCTTGGAGGGGAAAAATTGGTGACCACCCACATTAAATTGTTTAGTGGTCTAGATGGTCGTGGAAATACCCCTTTTGGTAAAAAGACCTTTGCTGATACCAAAAACATGAAAGGAAGTCCGCTTTCAAGAGTTTTCTTATTCTTTAACTATTTAGAAAACGGAGAAATCATTCACCGCATCGATTATGTCTATGCCGATCAGTCATCGATTAAACGTTATGTTAATATTGAGCGTGGTGAAAATAATGCCATTATCCTTACCCATAAGAAATGGAGTACAATCTTGGTTTCAGAAACTACCAAAAAATTGGATAGCTATTTCTTAGACCCTCAAGGTTTATTGATGAAGCGGGAAAGCTATAACGTAGTTTATCCTTTTCCAATTGTAACGCTGAAGGCCGTTTCAAGTTTGGCAAATCGAAAAACAGCATTTGCTTTGTCGAATTACGATTCGACATCTCAGAATTAATCCTTTGAATTTTTTAAAACTAATTGAGCAGCCGTGTCAACGGCTGCTCTTTTTTTTCCTTAAAATCACGATTATTGCTTATCTATAAACAGATTTGAGTGATAATGAGTAGAAGGCAATCGTTAAAGAAAAGTGAAAAGAATTAATTTTGGGCTTTTATTAAAACTTCGAAATTAATCTTAATTCCCTCATCTTATGAAAAAAACATTATTCATTATAGCACTCTCGTTGTTTGCTTTTTTCGACGCTTTTGGCCAACGAAATGCCGATCATCGTATTCCTTTTGATACACCGATTCAAACCATTTTAACCAATCAATTCAATGGACACGTAATTATTAAGGAAGCCAATAAAATATCCAATTATAACCCCGAGACCAATACGGTTGAATGGGCAATCAATGAAAATGATATCGCTAAAAAGTCAGGCTTTAATATAGCCGATGATTTATCCAATAAATTGAATGGTGATGATTTGTCTAAACTGTTAACCAATGAAGATACCCTTGAATTTATAGGGGATTCGCCCTTTATTCAAGGTCATATTAATGGGCATTTAGTCATTATAAATTCATTGAATGGTCAGGTTGCTTATCAGGCGATGGGTAAAAAATACACCATCGCTCTAAGTCAATACCTCACCGAAACCAATCAATTTTTATTTTTAGCAACCCAAGGTAAAGAGGTGGTATGTGTGTTATACGATTTAGAAAATGCAACTGAGGCCTGGACTACACCACTTGCGCAGTCCGATAGTTATTTAAAATCCCTTACATCGCTTTTTTCTAAAGGTTCATTGACGAGAGAAGATCAAGTGACTGTAGGAGAAAATGCCATTTACACCACGTTTAACAATAAACTCTATAAACTGGATAAAATATCGGGTCAACTCCTTTGGTCCCCAGATTATGAACTGAATCGTTTTTATCTTTCTCAAAACGGAAATCACGTTATTATTATTAAAAACACAGGCGGATTGCTATCGTCTAAACAAGCCTTGGATATTCTTCAAACAACCGACGGTCAATCGATTTGGAAAAATGAAATTAAAACAAAATTCATCTCTTACCTAGAAGATTGGGGCGATCGAATTTTAATCGCTCATAATTCAGGTTTTAATTTTTACGATTACCAAACAGGTAAAAAACAATGGAAAAACGACCCTAAAGGAAGTAATATTAAGCGGGTGATCACCATTGACAACGATTATCTCTATGTCGCTGATGATGAAATGATGTTGATCAATGCCCAAGGAGAGAAATTATGGAAAAAGTTTATCGAAATTTCTGATGACAAAGAAGATCCTATTTATTTCTTAGATAAAATAGATAACAACAAGGTTTTTTATCTAACAAAAACCTACGCCAATATGGTGGATTATTCGTCAGGTAAAAAATTGTGGAAAAAGAATGTAAGTCTCGATAAAAAACGTCCAACCCTCTATGCCTATGACGAAAACTCTAAATCGTTTTTAGTCTACAATGCTGAAAAATTATTTAAATTCGATCCCAATTCAACCGACAGTAAATTAGCGCCAATGGCAAAACTGAAAGTGAAGAACGACAAAAGCATGTCGGGTATCGAATGGTTTAGTTGGGGTGTTGCGCTGACAGGTGAAAATGATGTGATTGGTGTAGGGACAGATGGACAAGTAAAGTACCATAACGAATACAAAGAACCGGGTGAAGCATCGAGACGCTTGTTAAAGACAGGCGCTTTAATCGGGTCTTATTACACGGGTAATCGAAGTGGTTCTCAATCTAGTTTAGCCAATGCTACCGTATCGATTAACTACAGAAATAGTAAGGGGGAAATGGTTTCTCAACAAGGAAACTTGGTAAGTGATGCCCAAGCTCAATCATTGATGAAAAAGGCTGGAATGAACCAAGATATTTCCAATAAAATTAGTGCAACCATTTTAACAAAAGTAAACCAACGCCACAATGCTTTAAAACAAAACCCTGATTATGCGTTTATTTTTGCGCGTGGCGAAAACAAAGAGCATAATTACCTCGTGAAAGTAAGAAAATCGGATGGTGTTGAAGTCGATAAAATTGAAGTGGATACCAAAAAACCAATCTACGAAGTGGATGATGTTACCGGTACTATTTTCTACGCCAATGGAAAAGAACTGAATGTCTATTTAAAAAAATAAGACGATTAATCGACCTGATCGATAAGGAATATAAAAAAGGACAGACTGAGAGGTTTGTCCTTTTTTGTTTTTTCAATTGCTTAGAATACATGTTGACTACCAGCCGAGGTTTAAATGCATTCAACCCATTGAAATAAGGCAGTTTATTTAGCGGCCCAAATTTCAATTTCTAGTTTAATTTCGGGTAGGCCTAAAGCCACTAAATAACCAACCGTCATGGAAGGGAAATCGTTTGCAAAGAAAGCATCCCACTGGGCATAAAAGAAATCCCAATCCAATGGCTCTGTCGCCCAAATATTGACCTTAATAATATCCTCCGCTGCTAACTTTTCACTGGCTAAAACCGCTTCTATATTGCGAAAGGTATTGGTTACCTGCGAGGCTAAATCGAGTGGTAATTGACCGTCACTATCGGTTCCTATCTGACCAGAAAATGTGTAAAGATTGGCCGTTGACGGAATCTTGGTTACGTGACTATAATGTCCTACGGGTGCCGCTAAATTCTTTGGGTTAACCCGTGAAATGGTTTGATCTTGTTGCATAATGATGAGTTAGATAATAGATGTTAGATATAAGATAATAGATATAAGATGTTGGGTTTTAGAAATACGAATCTGTTTCGCTTTTGCAAAGTTCATGGTTATTTTAGTGTAATAAAAGGTAAATGAGTACGAAAAGATAGTCATAAAGTACTATTTATGCTTATTTTTACCGTCACGAGCATGTTTTTAATTCGCTCAGCGAGTCTATGGAAAAAGAAAAACCATCCATCGGGATGTCGGTTCATGATTTTACACAAATAGAAGAATATGGTATGAAGGATGGAGTATCCAATGGGTATTTCGTGTCTGAAGTAGATCATCGTATCCTGAATCAGTATGCGGATATTCCGATTGTTCTTGAATCGTTTTTAGTTCTACTTTGTATCGCTGGAGAAACCACCATTGAAATCAATTTTGTAAGCTACACCATCAAAAAAGGAACCCTTGTTATTCTTCCGCAACATAGTATGTTGCTGTGCAATGGGTATACTTCACCTGATTATGCTGAAAAATACATGTCGTTTGAACCTGATTTTATACCCGTTGATCTCGATCTTCAGTCGTTTTATTTCAATGTACGGTCACTTCCTTGTATTGATTTACCCCCTGAAGAATATGCTCAGATGATTCATTTACATGGCTTTTTAATGGAAAAATACCACCAGCCAAAAGGAGCATACGCGACTAAAATAAATCAATTCAGCTTATTAATCGTGATGATGGAGATTGCTCAATGCTATGAACGGCATACCGTTAGTGCTTCATTGAATAAACAAACAAAAATTGTTCAAGATGTGATGAATTTAATGTTTAGTCATTATAAGAACCAACGGGATGTCGAATTTTATGCCCAAAAAATGACATTGAGTAAGCGCTATCTCTCCAAGCTTGTGCAGCTTGAAACAGGGCAATCGGTGGCACAATGGATAACGTCTTTTATCCTCTTTGAAAGCCAATCGTTGTTGAAAACGACTTCGATGACCGTCGTTCAAATAGCCCAACGTTTTAATTATCCCGATGCAACGAGCTTTGGGAAGTTTTTTAAGAAACAGACCGGGGTTTCGCCCATCGCATATCGGAAAAATGGAAGTGTAGATTAATCGACGATTTGAGGTATTAGACTTGTAAATGTGAGATAATAAATGTAAGATAATAGATGTGAGATGATAGATAAAAGATTTTAGAAAAACGAATCCGTTGGGCTTTTGCAAAGCTAACTTTTAAACCATAAACGCCACTCCGTTAAAGTGTTCTGTAGAGAACACTTTAACGGAGTGGCTCTGCGCCAAGGATTGCAGCGGCATCCTTTGCCACCTTCTAGGATGTTCTTTCATGATAGGATTTTCTTGTGGCAAAGATATAGCGTAAAGCCTGGCCCGATAGGGGGCGCCCAAAATAAGATTTTAGAAAAAAATGAATTTGAGGGATTGGATAATCGAAAAGGGCTATCATCATTTCAGGGGAGTTTATTGTCGGTTAAACGACAATTCCTTTAACCCCGAACGATGAACAACTAATCTATATTCTCATCGAGAATTTCTGCCACACGTCCAACTTGGCCATCGGTAAGACGGACTTTTATACCGTGTGGATGAAAAGAGGCATTGGTTAATAAGTCTTTTACAATTCCTTCGGTTAATTCGCCTGTGCGTTGATCTTTTTTTAATATAATATTCACCACCATTCCGGGTTGAACATTTGCGCGTGTTTTTCCATCCATGCTACAAATATCAAGCATTCTTCGCTTTTTGCCAAAAGGAAGAATGCTTGTTTTGGAATTCTTGGTGTTTCTTTACTGTTTTAACGACAATAAATAGGCTGTGGGTGTAAATCCGGTTACTTTTTTAAATTGCAAACTGAGATGGGCGACACTTGAATAATGCATATTGTGCGCTATTTCGGTTAAGGTAAATTCTTGCGTTTGAATGGAGATCTTAACCCGTTCTACCTTTTGTATAATGCAATATTTCTCGAGGGTGATCGCTTCCGATTCGACGAATAGTTTGCTTAATAGGGCATATTCCATACCTAGATGGTTTTGTAGATAACGAGATAAAAGGATTGATTCAGCACTGACTTCTTGAATATAGGTTGCAATATGGCTTTTTAATTGCTCGACCACTTGTGTGCGTTTATCTTTAATCACCTCAAATCCTAGCCGATGAAAAGCAACCGTGAGTTCTTTTTCGTGTTCATTACTGAGCGGTGCTTGGAGATTTACTTTCCCTAAAATAACTGATTGATAAGGAATATCCTTATCCATCAGTATTTCTTTTACAGCCTGAATACACTGATTACAGACCATGTTTTTGATCAATAAAATGGGTTCTTTCATGGTTGTTGTGTTAGAGGGCAGCTTCGGCTTTAAAGGCCTCATAGTTTTTTTGAGATTCGAAGTAGGCCACTTCGCCCTCGTTTCCGATGAGAACGATATAGGCCGTCGCCTTATCAACGCGTTGTTGTGAATAGGCGTCAATGGCTGTACGTACTTCGGCTTCTTTTGGAATACGCTCTTGACACATAGAGCAACAGCCGTAATACATTTTTCCTTCATAGGGCACTTCTAATTGTTTTTTACCCCCCATGTAGGCATCATTCACCATACAGACCAAATCGCTGGGAATATGATCTCCTTTTTTGTATTGACCTTGGAGAGGGGCTACTTGATTGGTGGTTGTTTTAACTGTTTCGGTAATCGTCTCTTTTTTTGAGCAAGCGGTAAAAAGGACCATAGCTAATGCTATGGTACCCGTTAATTTTTTTGTGATCATCTTATTTTTTCATTTTTGCTGGTGGAACGGCTGTTCCTTCTAGAATTTCTTCATTTGCTTTCATCAACAAGGCATCGCCTTCCGTTAAAGCTCCAAATACTTCGAATTGATCGCCTAAGGCGCGACCTTTAGCTACTTGGATGTTTTCGGTTTTTCCATCGCGTACTCGGATGACATAGAGTCCAAGATTGCTGTCTACAACAGCAGTTTTAGGGACGAAAAACGTGGGTTGGCTATTCTGTAAATGAATGGTGGTTTCGGCCACCATAAACGGTTTTAAAACATTGCCTGTATTGCTATAATCGGCCTCGATTTTTTCAGAACGCAACTTCAAATCCAATGTTCCTGATTTTCTTGAAATTCGAGCAAAATAGGTTTTTTCGGGTGCAGATCGAACTTTGAAACGGATGGTGTCGCCTAAATTTAAATAAGGCGTATGGGCTTCTGGTATCGATAAGCTTAACCGAAGTTTATGGGTGTTTTGAACCACCAATAAAGGGGCTTTGGCCATAGGACCAACGTAGGCACCTAAGTCGATTTGGCGATCGGTAATTACACCGCTAAATGGGGCACGAATCACCAAATAGTTATCGATATCCTTAATCTCCGTATAGACCGAGTAGGCCGCTTTCATTTGGGCTTCATCGGCTAATTTCTTAGCCGTAATTTGGTCTAAGGCATCTTGAGCGATGGCTCCTTTGGTTTCATTAGCTTTGTATAAACGATCATAAGTGGCCTTGGTGGCTGTATAAATAGCTTCTTGTGCTCGCCATTTGGCTTTTGCATTGGCTACTTGAGCCTGTATTTCAGGTGCTTCTAACACCACCAATACTTGACCCGCCTTGACCTGTGAACCGATATCGACATGGATGCGTTTGACATAACTGTTGACCTTTGCAAATAATTCGGTCTGCTGATCGGGTGCAAGTTCCCCTGCTAATTGCAAAGGAACATTGGGATTGCTTTTTTGAAGACGGATGGTTTCAAAAGCATCCATCATCATCATTGGTTTTTCTGTTGCTGTGGCATCTTTATCCGCTGTCTTTTCTTGACATGAAAAGAAAAGGGAAGCGATGATGAGCGCACGGTATGTTTTTAGTTTCATTTGTTGTTGTATTAAGTGTTGTGTACGCACAAGCGTAGGGTGAATAGATCGCATAGTTTAGACGGATTGGTTGTAATGAATACTCGCTTGGTCTTCGGGATCGAGCGATGGAGATACCGTGGTTGATTTGCGTTGTACCCAAGCAAAGACCATAGGTAAAATAACCAGTACTGAAAAGGTCGAGGCGAATAAACCACCAATGACAGCGCGTGCTAAGGGGGCAATTTGATCACTACCTTCTCCAAAACCAATGGCCATTGGTGCCATACCAGCCATCATGGCAATGGTGGTCATTACAATAGGTCGCATTCTTAAATTGGCTGCTTGTAATGCGGCGGCTGTTGCATTGCTGTCTTGTAGACGCAGCACTTCGGCATTATTAATCAGTAAAACAGCATTGGCAATTGAAACACCAATCGACATAATGATTCCCATATACGATTGCAGATTTAAGGTAGAGCCTGTTAGCATTAATAAAATGAGTGAGCCTAAGACAACAAAAGGGACTGTTGATAAAATGACAAACGAAACTTTGAACGATTGGAAGTTGGCTGCTAAAAGCAAGAAAATAACTAAAATAGCAATTAATAATCCGCTTGAAAGACTGTTCATCGTTTCATCTAGAACAGGCGTCATTCCAGCTACCTCAACCGTTACACCTTTAGGAAGTTCACCCAAAGAGGCAATGGCGGCTTCCACATCTTTTTGCGCTCGCGCTAAATCGGTCTGGTGAACATTGGCCACCACCGTGGTATACCCCATGGTTCCCATATTGTAACTCTCGCCCAATGTTTTGGTTGGTGTTACCGTTGCCACATCGCCTAAAACGGGGCGATCGGCATTTTTAGAAAGGGGGATATTTTCTAACTCAGCTTTGCTGGTTAAGAGATTTTGGGGTGTTTGTACCTGTACATCATAGGCAATGCCCATCATTCCACCAACCCAAAAGTTTTTATTGGTATAGCGAGAAGAGGCGGTACTGGCTACCATCGATTTCGCAATATCCTGAGCATCTAGTCCTAATTGCGCTGCACGTACACGGTCAATGTTAATTTCCAACGCAGGATAATTCATCGATTGAGGAATATGCTGATCGCGTAAGTAATCCAGTTTCTTGATTTCGGCTAATAACCGATTGGCCGTCATCATATTCATTTTTTTCATCATCCCCGAAATGCGAATCTCAACCGGGTTATTAGCCCCTTGGCTTAGAATCTTCTCCGTTAAATCAATCGGTTCAAAGGATAGACGTAGTTCGGGCATTTTTTGATGGATGTGGGCACGAATTTCATCTTTTAATTCGTCGCTATCGCCATCAAATTTCTTCAAGGCCACTTGAAGCAAAGCTTCGTGAGGACCCGCATTGTAAAGGTAAATTGGACTTACCGCATAAGAAGAAGGGTGTTGCCCTATAAAAGCAGATGTAATGGCCATGTTCTCTTTTCCAAGCAGGGTTTCTAGTTCAACCAATACCGCTTTTACTTTTTGCTCTGTCTTTTCAATTCGCGTTCCTTCAGGGGCCGTAATTCTTACCTGAAACTGACTTGAATCAACGTGAGGTAAAACATCTTTACCAATGCTGTTGTACATGAATGTAGTGGCTAAACCAACCAGAATGAAACTCGTAATAACCGCTAATTTCTTTTTGGTCATTAATCGTCTTAAGCCATTCATAAAGCGGTTTTTGAAACGATCAAATCCATTTTCTTTTTGTTGCTTATGCGCTTCTGGGTTATGTTTCATTAGCCAGTTCGCCATAATCGGTACAAAGGTTTGCGACATTAAAAATGAAACGGTCATCGAGAAACCAATCGCTAATGCCAATGGCATAAATAAGGAACCAGGAATTCCCGTCATCATAAAGGCAGGAGCAAACACGGCCAGGATACATAGAAGAATCAGTAACTTTGGAAAAGCAATCTCTTTACAGGCATCCCATATCGCTTGGGCCTTGGTTTTCTTCATGGCGAAATGCTGGTGAATATTCTCAATGGTCACCGTACTCTCATCCACTAAAATTCCAATCGCTAAGGCTAAACCAGACAACGACATAATGTTGATGGTGTGACCGAATAACTTTAAAAATAATACACCGGAAATAATTGAAATTGGAATGGTTAAAATAACAATCAAGGCAGCTCGTGCATCCCGTAAGAATAACACCACCATTAATCCCGTTAATAAGGCGCCTAAAACACCTTCAACCATTAAACTCTTTACCGCATTCACCACATAAACCGATTGGTCAAATTCGTAGGAAATGGTCACATCATCGGGTAAATTCCGTTGTATGGTTGGTATAGATGATTTTAATTGTTTCACCACATCATAGGTCGAAGCATTCCCCGATTTGGCAACGTTGATATAAACCGAACGCTTCCCATCGATCAAGGCATAGCCTGTCGCAATATCAGCGCCATCTTTTACGGTCGCCACATCGCGGATATAGACATTATCTACCTGTCCTTTAAACAGTGGAATATCGCCAAATTCTTCCACGTTTTTCAACGTATTATTGGTCGGCGTTAAATAGTTCATATCGTCGATGTACACGTTTCCAGAAGGGGAGGTGATGTTTTGACGGCTAATAGCCTCTACAATTTGTTCGGGCGATAAATTATGTGAACGCAATTTCATGGGATCCACATTAATTTCAATCGTCCGTGGACTTCCACCAAAAGGGGGTGCGGTGGTTAAGCCCGGAATTTTAATCAGGAAAGGACGTGCCGTAAAGTTGGCAATATCTTGTAACTGATTATTGGTTTTGGTAGGGCTTTTAAAAACCAATTGACCCACGGGTTGGGAAGACGCATCAAAACGAATAATGAAGGGTGGGGGAGCTCCCGGAGGCAAGAAGACATTCGAGCGGTTCGATAACCCGTTGATGGTCGCAATGGCTTCCCCCATTTCGGTTCCTTCATAAAAGTTGATCTTCATCAAGGTCAATCCTTGGGTATTCTTGGTTTCTATGCTCTTAATACCGTTGGCAAACAGCATCATATTCACATACATTTTGGTAAAATAACCCTCCATTTGTTGAGGGGTATACCCGTTAAATGAGTGAGCGATATAGACCACTGGTAAATTCATTTCAGGTAAAATATCCACTTGGATTTCTTTGGCCGATTTTACGCCAAAGAAGAGCAAACCAATAACCATTACCATGATGGCAATGGGTTTGCGAAGGGCAAAACGAATAAGATTCATAGGGCGATTAGTTGTTTATGGCGTTGAGTAAAATATGTAGATCTCCTTGGGCAGCAGCTTTGAATAGCAAGGCTTGCCAAACGTTGTTTTGTGCGACTTCATGAGCCACTTCAGCCCGGTTTAAAGCGTACAAGGTTTGGGTATAATCCACCAAGGTGGTTAAGCCGTTGGTGTAGAGTGCGCTATGTTGCTTAAAAGCAAGGTCGGCTGCATCCAACTGAATGGTCGTCTGCTTAAAATCGACCAAGGCATTATCGTATTTGGCTTCCGATAAAACCGCCTGAGCCGATAATTCTTTTTTGGTCAACGCATACGTATGTTCCAAAGCTTGTGTCATGTACGCCTGTTCTTTTATGCGGTGTTCTACCCGAAAGAACTGGCTTATATTCCAGGTTATCGATAGGCCAATCAGGTAGTTTCCACGGTCTATACCCACTCCGTCCAAATACGAGGTTGAATAGGCCGAATTATCCTGAACGTAATTCCAATCGAAACCCGAACCTCGTCCTTGAATCACACCAAAGGCAGAAACGTTCGGCAAACGCGAAGTTTTTATCAATTTTTCATTCGATGCACTGTGCTTAATCTTGCGATCTTGCCAAGTCAATAAAGGATGATAGTTGACTTCACCGATCGTCGAAAGTTCATGCATTGGAAGCGTTGAGGTAAAGACAGAGTCCAACACATAGGCCTGAAATCGATCGCCTAGCAAGACCGCTAACCCTTTTGAATAATCCAGTTCATGATCAAAGGCTTTAATTTGCATCGATTGAGAATGGGCGACTTCAGCCTTGGCCAATGAAGCGTCTACTTCGGGTATTAAACCACTGCGCGCACGGGTAGCTGTTAATTCGTAAATGGTTTTTGCCCGTTCCACATTGCGTTCTTGCACATAAGTCATGCGCTGACTGGCTAAAAGATTCAAGTAAGCCGCACCCACCTTAATTTGATGTTGAAAAATTGCTTGTTCCAGGTCGCTGTTCGTTACGCTTTCATAAGCCGATGCTACATTTACTTGCTCTTTTAAACGACCAAATGTAAAAATAGACCAATTCACATTGGCGAAATAGAGCGATCCAAAAGCCGCGTTCCAGTTCTGGTCGATTAAAGGCATCGATGTAGACGCAGAGCCCAATCCACCATAGGCATACAGGGGACCATTTTGAGCGTTAATAGTTCCAAACGATTGTTGAGCACCAAAAGTTACATCGGGTAAAAACTGGCTTTTCTGAAATTCTGTTTGCTGCGTAGAAGCATGGATCAATTGCTGTTTCATTTTCAACTGATCGTAATTCTCTACAGCATAATGGAGGGCATCGGGCAGGTGTAGAACTTGTGCATTGCTAGGCAATACCAGTAGTCCAACCAGCACCAATGCAATAAATTTTGCATTCATTGCGCGTAGTATTATATTAAAAAAATAATAAGATGTATGTGTCCCTATCAGACAAAATAAAAGGAAAGAGGTTTCCCTTACGCGCATGCAAAATAACAATCACGAAGAAGGCGAATCGTGGGCGAGCTGAAAGAAAGATATTCATTCGGAAAAGAATGGGAATTCAAGCCGTTACGATTTCAATAGAAAAAATCATCTAGAACGTTTAATGCAATGGATCGAAGAAAGAACCTCCGTCCAAAGTATTATAATCGGTAAACGTTGTGTAGTATATAAAGGGGTTGTTTTGTTGGGCGATTAAGCGCAATATCTAGGTTTATAGCGGGTTTCGGATGGGGAAAATCCGTTTCGAAAACCGCCCCAAAATAACGAGCAGGAACACCATCACCAAATAGTTTAGCAAAAAAGAAAAACGTATCCGATAGAACAATGTCTTCCTTTAATTGTACCACACGTGCTTCCTCTTGGCAGCAATCTCCTTGCCCGTTTTGTTGTATCTGCTTTTTAGTTGAACAAAAAGAACAGGTTTTTTTATTTTCTTGGCCCTTGGTCGCGAAACGTGTCTCTTGAATAACTCCTTTGCAGAGATGCGTATACATCACCATGCCCGATGTTAACACCAGGTACATACCACATAGAAATAAAACAATTAACTTTTTCATGATTGAACACAAAATTATCCCTTCATGTGCACTGCATCGTTACATAATTTTAGAAAAAAATTACATAATTAGCGATTCACGTATTTCCTCCTCTGCTCTTTTTACACCCTCTTTTTCTCTTATCTAAAATCTCTTATCTCCCATCTAATGACTCATTTTGGGCGCCCCCTATCGGGCCAGGCTTTACGCTATATCTTTGCCACAAGAAAATCCTATCATGAATGAACATCCTAGAAGGTGGCAAAGGATGCCGCTGCAATCCTTGGCGCAGCGCCACTGTGTTAAAGTGTTCTCTACAGAACACTTTAACACAGTGGCGTTTATGGTTTAAAGTTTAAAGTAAGCTTTGCAAAAACCCAACGGATTCGTATTTCTAAAATCTTTTATCTCACATCTCCTATCTATTGTCTCCTATCTCACATCTCCTCTCTCTTATCTCCCATCACACAAACAAAGATTTGTTTTTTGATCGATTTCGTCGTTTCTTTGTATCGGTATTTTTAGATATATAGATATGGTTGACCTTTTTAAAATTTTGGCAAATGAACACCGCATGCAGATATTGCAATGGCTAAAAGATCCACACGCTCATTTTGAGGTGGAGGACATTGAACCAGAAGTAACCGATTTTGGTGTATGTATGAGTGTTATACAGAAGAAAGCAGGTATTTCGCAGTCCACGACTTCAACCTACCTCACCTCCATGGTTAAATGTGGCTTATTAAAATCGGTTCGAGAAGGGCAATGGACATACTATAAACGGAACGAAGAGCAAATACAAGCATTAGCCAACTTCATAAAAGACGATTTGTAATTTTTTAAACAAACATATCTATAATTCTAAATATCTATAACTACAGAAGTAATTAACATGCATTATAATTTAAAATGAATGAACATGAATTCAGATACACCTTTCAAAAATCACCGAGCATTTAACCGTTTATATGCTCCCAACAGGCTTACATTGGGTATTTTTTTACCATTAGATGTTTACAGGGGAAACTTAGCTATTTTCAATGACCACCTTCAATACATTCAACAGATTGATCAGAAGAATTTTGGTGCAATTTGGGTGAGGGATATCCCATTGTTCGATCCCAACTTTGGAGATGCGGGCCAGGTATACGACGCTTTTACTTACTTGTCTTATTTAGCAGGACAAACCAATAATGTAGCCTTGGGAACCGGGAGCATTGTTATACCATTTTGGCACCCCATTGCGTTGGCCAAAATAACCTCTTCTTTGGATCAGTTATCGAATAACCGATTAATACTGGGCGTAGGGTCTGGAGACCGAGCGAGCGAATTTCCGGCATTTGGACAGGCTTTTGAAAGCCGAGGTGAGCGGTTTAGACAGGTAATAGAAGAATTTAGACGCTTGGGCAGCGAATCGTTTCCTCGAATAAATTCTACGTTAACAGCGATAAATGGCGTCGATCTTCTTCCTAAACCCATAGCCCATTCAATTCCGACCCTTATAACTGGAGCAAGTCAACAATCGTTAGAATGGATCGCTCGTCATGGCGATGGGTGGATGACTTACCCCGGTGCTACAACCGATAAAAAGGATACGTATAAGTTGAGCGAAAAAATTAATGCGTGGCGAAACCTGATTCCCAACAACCAATTTAAACCCCATATGACCAATGAATGGATTGAATTGTCGGAAGATCCTTATTTTCCAAGAACCCCTTTAAGAGGTGGATTTGTGCTTAAGACGGGAAGATTAGGGTTAATTGATCTGTTGCATGAATGGCAAGAAGCGGGTGTAAACCACGCTGCTTTGGGAATTCAGTTCAGCAAACGCCCACTTGGTGAAGTCATTGAAGAATTGGCCGAAGAAGTATTGCCTTATTTCCCCGCCTTAACCTAAGGTTGTTTAAAAAGGACTACAAGTAAAATTGTAGCCCGAAGAAATTGATAGCTCCATCGTTAAGCTGTATTTAGTGGTTCATACCATCATTTAATCCTTACAAAATAAAGGGCGAAGAATATAAATTAGATTTTTTTACTTCGCCCTTTCAGAAAACGCTGGTAAAATCGTGTAATCAGTGCCTATTCCCATCTCTCATCGATTATCCCCCATCGAATATCCAATTCCAATATCTAACATCTCACATCTCCCATCTCCCATCTCCCATCTAATATCTATTATCTAACATCTATTATCTATTATCAAACCCACAATCAATTCTGGTCCCCTAAAAAGTTAAAAACTGGACGAATAAAAGAACCAATTAACCCATTAATTTCGTGTAAATTTTACGTACTAGACCATGTTAGAACCATTTAGATCCCGTTTCACCGATCAATTAACCCAAAAAACAATGTTTACGCCTTCACAAATTGAAGCCTACTTTGAGCGGATTCATTATCAGGGCGTATTTACATGGAGCGTAGAGAGTTTAGATTGTTTATGTGCTTTGCATCAGCAGCACATCCCCTACGAGAATGTTGCCATTATGGAGGGGACAGCTTTGGACTTATCGCCATCGGCTCTTTTCGATAAGATGATTCGTCAAAAAAGAGGGGGATTTTGTTTTGAATTAAATGCGCTTTTTCGAACGTTGTTGCAGAGCTTAGGCTATTCAGTGACAAATTTAATGGCCCGTATACACACCAACGAAAACAACCTTCCCTTCAGAAGACATCAGGTGTTAGCGGTTCACTTTCCAAATGAGATTCGAATTTGCGATGTGGGTGTTTATTCCGACGCTTCGCGAACCTCGCTGGTATTAGACGAAGCAGGCGTTCATTTTGATGGATTGAATTATTTCAAGCTTTTCCGAGATGAGGTTTTAGGTTGGGTCTTGACGTGCAAAAGGGGAGAGGAAGACTACACCGAATTATCATCCTTTACGTTAGATCCATACCAAGATTACGATTTTATACAAGCGTGTTATTATGCCGAGAATCATGTGGATTCGACCTATAATAAATTTCCGCTTGCCGCTATACGAACAGCTTATGGCAGAATCTGTTTGAAAGATACGACGCTGAGTATTTCCCATAAGGACGAGCTTCAGCGAATTGAATTAACGAAGCTAGAAAGAGTCTTTGCCTTGGATACCTATTTTGGGTTGACGTCTAAGGGGATAATTGACTAGATAAACATGGATTTATCGATGGCATACACAAAATTTAAGCGCGAAGCCTCGTTAAAATAAGCAACCACCTCTTCTTTTACTTTTTTAGCTCCTAAGCGCTCCATAGCGATTTGGGAACGAATATTTTCGGCTCCTACATGAAAATAGAGGGTGTCTACAAACTGAAAAATATAGGTGAGCATTTGTTTTTTAACCATGGGGTTAACACCTTTTCCCCAATAGGCTGTTTTATAAAATGTATAACCGATAAACACACTATTATCAGCTGGATTGTAATCATAGTATCGGCTACTTCCTATAACTTCCTCGGTTGTTCGATCGGTTATTTTAAAAGCCCCTTGACTCGTCATTGCCCCTTCAAAAAAGTTCTGGAAAGCCTCTTTTTTCCATCGGTCAGGATTGGGATGTTGTTCCCATATTTTCGGGTCTGCGGCCGCTTGATACAGTGCATCAAAATCACTTTCGTGTAAAGGGGATAATCGAATGTGCTCATTTTCTAACACGGGTTGTATGGAAAAATTCATGGATTTTTTTTAAGAATTGGGTTATTTAAATGTAATAAAAATACAACAGTTCATTACTCAAAAACGAATTTACTTTAAAATTCACTTGGTCAATTAGCCCAGTTCATGGAAAAAAGACTGGTCCAGCTATTTCATCGTAAATACATTAACATCAGGGCTGTTTTTTTAAACGGCTGCTCTCTATTCAATGATTTACGACAAGGTTTTATTTTTTCGGATTAATTGTGTTGTCATTGATTTTTAGTCATTTATGTAAAAAATACTTGTCTTTTTGTAAGGTTTTTTTTACATTTAATCGATAAAAATAATTAACGATATGAAAACAAGATTTTTATTCCCGCATAAACTTAGAAAAGTAAGTGGAGGACTTTTTCTTCTAAGTTTCGTATTCGTAATCGGGTTGCTTGTCGATTACAGTATTTTTTCAATGATCAATCCAAAGCTTCCTGTTTTTGCAGTTGCTGGAAATGGTGAATTGGTCTTTGGGGGTCCTAGCTCGACCGATTTATTTCAGACCCATTATTTCTCGTGGATATATAATGAGATTTTAGATGAAATGGTCGTTTTACTCTTTCTTACGAGTGGGCTTATGTATGCTTTTACAAAAGAAAAAGTAGAAGATGAAATGATTTTAAAACTCCGATTGGAGAGTTTGGCTTGGGCAACTTATTTTAATGGCGGTATTCTATTACTGTGCTATCTCTTATTTTATAGCATACCCTTTTTGAAAATTATACTGGTATCCATGTGCTCGAACATAGTGTTTTTTATTATCAGGTTTAGATGGGTTGTTTATAAGTATAATCAGAATTTCAATGAAGAATAGTGTAAAAGTAGAACGAGCAATAGCTCATTTAACACAAGCTGAATTAGCTGAAAAAGTCAATGTGAGTAGACAAACAATTAATGCCTTGGAATTAGGGAAATATGTGCCTTCTACCGTTCTATCCCTTAAAATAGCGCATGTTTTCGGGAAAACAGTCAACGAAGTATTTCAACTAGAACCAACAGATTGAAGTCGGAAAAGCAATTTTGAATTTTCCAGAAACCTTTAAGATGGGGTTAAGCGGGTTAGGTCTAGCTAAAATGATGTTTTGGCACTTAAGCCGCTTACTTATTCAATGGCGTTTGTGATTGATTATAGGGTTGAGATGCTTGATAAAAGCGGTGTTTTTGGACACCTATTTTAGCCATTTGTTTCATTGATCGGTTCGTTCTAAATTATCTCGCTATCGATTAAAAAAATAGGAGGAATCATTCCATCTTTATTTTTCCAACAACCATTTTTGAATATTTTCTTTCTTTTTAAACCCTCTTGAGAAGTGACTAAAACCGAAGTTTCGTTCAAAGTTGAATTGATAGATTTCTTCCAATTCTGTGATCAATTCGATCAAATTGACTACCGTAGGAACGGTCTTTAACTGAATTTTATAGTCTTTAAAGCGAAAATGGTCTTCATTTGAAAAGTCATTCCATCGGCCACGAACATGACCTTCCCCATCGGAGAGTCTAATTTCAAACGATTCGCCATTACCTTCAGGTTCAAAACCTTTAACGGTAAGCGATAGGTTGTTTGCTAGTGGATAAGTCTCTGTATCGGATTTTGCTTCAAGTTGAAAAAGAAATTCCCAGTTGTAAGCAACGGGTGGCGTAACCCCTAAGGTATTTAGCCAACGATAAATTGTTGTTTCACGGCTCGAATCATAAAAATAGGCTTCAATCTCCATTAACTGTTTTTCATAAACAGTGTTGGCACATAAGTGAAAAATACGCCTTAAAATAGAAAGATTACAATTGTTCGTTGCCTTCAGACGTTCCAAAACAAAGACAATCGTATGTTCTACTTTATCCGAATACATCAATAATGCAACCAGATACCAAAACCAGATAATATCGTAATCACGCTGTCCGTATTCATCTTTTTCCAATTCCTGACACCCGATAAAGTAAGCTTTCAAATGCCGATTGACAAATGCTACTAATTCGGTGTTCTGTGCAAAAGGGAGCATTCGCTCGGTATGTTTACCCGTGGTGGGTGCATGAACGAAAGCTTCAATTTTCTTGATCAGTTTATCCAGATCATCTGTATTTCCATTAAAATCATCTTTCTTCTTTGATAAAAAATCAAGGATTTGTCCCATAACTATTTTGACTTTTATTTTTTGTCTTTATTGATAATTCATACACGCTTTTGGCATCAGGCATTGCATTTTACGGGTATGGATTGAAAGCAGTCTATTTATTTCCTAAAGACAATAATTACATACCATCTATTCTCCTGCTACAAATCTTTTTATAGGAGCGGTTATTTTTCAATTCTCATCAGTTTGTAGACCCTTTGATTACTTTTCGGATTGACATCCATAAACTCAAAATCTTCGAAATCCTCTAAATGCTGCTTAAAAAAATCGTTTGCCTTTTCCAGTGACCAAGATGGAGGGTAGTAAAAACCATCAAACTTCACGTGATTGATCGTCGCATTAAAATCATATATAAAGTTCGTATCACCACTGTAAGTTAGGGCAATTTTCCCGGTCCATTCAATGCGAAAACCACTTACATCTTTATCAATCATTAGCCGATGATTGGCACAACTATCATGTCCCAATAGGTAAATATCAAAAGCCAAATCTTCGTAGGCACAATCCTCAGCAAGCGGGAAGTTATCCACCATAAGCGGATTTTGAATACACGTCTCAAAATTTAATTTTCCCAAATCATCGCTAACTCTTATTCCTTTGTCTTCTTCACTCCAAAATGTTGAAGAAATTTTGCAAGAATGATAATTTTCCCAAACAATTTTCGCTTTCCAGTCCGATTCTTCTTCATCAAAATCCTCCTCTTCCGTTTCGTCTTCGGCATAATAATCCACGGTTTCTAAATGAAAATCAAACCAAATGAATTGATTTTCATCGACTCTTCCGCTCCAAATAAATTTCGAAATTTCATGACCATCAGGGTAAGGATTCCCTAAAAAAAAGATTCTATTAGACGCTGTTTTCATACTTTACATCGGTTACACTAATCGGTTTACAATTATAGCATTGGGCGTTAAGGCTGTAAACAAACCCCCATGTCCAATCGAGCTACATTTCGTATAAGTGGTGTACGAAAGTATAAAAAAGAAAATAAATGCATAGAATAATCACTATTTTTGATTAAAACGTCTCTTTTAATTCAAAACGATCCTGAAAATGTTTTCTTTTCAAAAAGAGTAACGATAGAAAAGGAATGGGAATCAGTAAAAAACGAACTCCTTCAGTGTTCGATACTAGTAGTATACAAATTGATGCAAGAAATGAGAAACCCAAAAGGATGCCTAACGCTAAATCAAAAGTAAGATTTGGATAAACATTCAAAAATCGGATTTCATTATTCTTCGCAGTCATTTTATAGATTTTAGTATAGCCTTTGGTCGAAACTTCAACCGTGTTTATAACCTCTTTTAAATCGATTTTAATTCTATTTTCCATCGTGTTTAACGTATAAACCGGTTCCGTATTATTTACCCGAATCGTATAATTTTTATCTTTTAAAAAGATGTTTTTACTCATCCGTATGACTAACTGACTATTCATAATTTAATCGTTTTATTCAATGATTTTGATTAAGATTCCAAGAAATAACAAGTGTTCAACATGCAATTATGCCATCGTATGGTTTGTTCCAAAACGAAACCAATGCTTAGCTGCTATTTGTAAATATAATAAAAAAGTAAGTAGCTCGTGATAAACAACTAGGAGAGCAGTTTCAATGATTTACACAACCCCTTATTTTGATAAACGATTTGCAAGTCGGAATTTGAATCCTTACATCCAACGTTAAGCTAGAGAAGACTGTTTAAGAGGTGTTTATTTCTTTTTGTTGGGGTGTTAAATAAGCAAGAAAAACGAACATGTTTTATTGTTTGTCCCAAACCCTCATATCAGCCCTACACCAACCTGTAGCGATGTCTAGGATATTATAGGCGTTAGCGTGTAAGATTTCGTCGCCTGAAAAGTCAATGGCCAATTGTTCAATAAGTTTTATCGCAGTTTCTTGTTTTCCACCAGAATCTCTATAATCACATAAGATAGCCTGAACCTGTTTATGAAAACAGTTGCCTTGTTTTATCTTTTCCTTTAATCGATTTTGTAGCTCGTTGTCTGTCATACTTTCTAGGGTATCTTAGCACAATAGCGCTAACTTGTTTTTTACGGGCTTGTTTTTAGAAAAAAATAGCTCGTCCATTTGATCTAATTCAGAGGCTAAATTAATAAAATAGAAGTGATAAAATGCTTAAGAAGTAAAAAATGCATGGCTATACAATTATTCTTAGAACACTATAATGCATAAATTGCAGTGTACTGTGTGTATGCTTATAGAAGAGAAGACCGTCGGTATTCACGAGGAGTAGATTGTATTGTCTAAAAGTAAATTTACCTACCCTTAGGCAAGATATAAACCCGTTCCTAGTTATTTGTTGAACCCTGACTACAAAAAATAAAAACAATGTTTGAACAATTCCGAAATACACTTAAACTTGAAGATGACAAGTGGAACGAATACATGGGTTATTTCAATCGGATAGAAGTTCCCGCTAAAACCATCCTTTTAAATGAAAACGATGTTTCAAAAGAAATGTTCTTTATCGAAAAAGGATCGATTCGCGTATGGTTCAACAACGGAGATAAAAACATTACTTTTCAATTTTTCTTCGAGTATGAAGCCGTGGGGTCCATTGAAAGTTTCGTCAAAAATATGCCAAGCTCGACGAATATAGAAACCATTGAACCCAGTGTTTTGTGGTCTATCCATAAAAATGATTTCAATAGAATACTAGCGGAGATCAAAAAAATTCCACGCTTACGCGATATGTTTATCGATAAAATATTTAATCGGACATTTGACTATATGAACTATTTTCTTTCGATGATTAAAAATACACCGAAAGAACGCTACCTCAATCTACTAAAAGAAAGACCCGAAATTGTAAAACGTGTTCCCCAGCATTACATTGCTTCTTACCTCGGCGTTTCTACTGTTCATCTTAGCCGTATAAAAGCAACACTTTATAAGGATAAGTAACCGAACTTGTATTCACCATCGGGTAATTCAATAAAAATAAGTCGACATTACTGCTTTAGGTCTTGGCGTAATGCCAATGATACATTAAATGAATGTGCTATGGGCCGTTTGTATGGGGTATGTAAAAACAGGTGGATGAGGCAATCATTTGATAACAAATGTTATTGGTGGTCGAAATTCAGTGCTATAATTTTACAGGATAAACATAAACAATGAAAGCAGCAGTAGTACTTAAAAAAGGTGAAATGCCAAAATACGTAGAAGATTTTGCAGAGCCAACACCCCAAAATGAACATGAAATCTTGATTTCGGTGAAGGCATCGGCCGTAAAAAATCTCGATAAGATGAGAGCAAGCGGAAAACACTATTCCACAGAAAATAAATCCTTTGTAGCGAAAGTGGTGGGAGGCGATGGAGTAGGTTTGCTGGCAGACGGTACAAGGGTGTACGCGATGGGCACATGTGGAATGATTGCCGAAAAAGCCATTGTTGATAAAAAAAGAGTTGTTAAACTACCCGACAATCTAGATTTTGCAACAGCGGCCGCTTTACCCAATGCGGTAATGGGATCGGCTATGGCCTTGCGGTTTAAAGCAAAAATGCAAAAAGGGGATACGGTTTTAATAAATGGAGCAACAGGTGTTACAGGCAGAATGGCGATTCAGATTGCTAAACATTATGGCGCCAAAAAAGTGATTGCTATTGGCAGGAACGAACAATCGTTAAAAGAGTTATTGTTATTGGGTGCAGATGAAACAGTCTCGCTAAAACAAAACCACGAAGCTTTCGTTGAGCAAATTCAAGCGATTCATTTACAAACCCCCATCGATGTAGTTATTGACTACCTGTGGGGACAAAGCACAGAACAGATCTTGTCTGCATTAAAAGGCCACGGCGGATTTTCACATCGCACACGTTATGTTAGCATTGGTGGAATGATGGGCGATACGATAACGTTATCCTCTTCCATATTGCGGAGTACAGACATCCAACTTTCGGGGTCAGGCATCGGTTCTTGGCGACCAGAAGAAGTCCAGCTACTCGTTACAGAAATACTTCCTGAAATGTTTCAATTGGCTGCCGACAATAAATTAACAATAGACACAGAAATAGGAGCGTTAAAGGATATTGACATCCTATGGAATACTGAAATTTCGAGTGGCAAAAGATTAGTTATACGCATCTAAAAACAGCCCAAAAGAAGAAAGTGGTGTTTCACCACCAAATGAATGCTGCCGTTGACCAAGAATCAAAGAATTTCTTCTAATAGAAACCCCATTTTCTTCGCTAGGGCCAGCATTGCACCAAGGATTGCAGCAATTGTTTGAGCTTTTAGGTGGAGTGAAACGAAACCAAAAGCGAGTGCGGAAAGCCTGGCCCGAAGGGGGGTGCCTTATTAAATAAGTCCTATACAGAATTACCCCACATTTATTACGTGATCCGTAGGGGCGAATTGCAATTCGCCCAAGAGGGGAGGTAAAAGGGAGCGAATTACAAGGGGTACGATTTAATCGTGCAGGTCAATTTTTGAAGGAAGTGGGTGAATGAAAAACGGTCCTATTTTATGAGGGAAGTTTATAAATTAGTATCATCCAATAGATTATTTAGGAATTTAATTTTTTTATCTAAATTTAAATAAGCAATTTGGTCAATTATCTATAGATGGTAAAATAAGAAAAATGCACTTCGATAATTTAGAATATTTAAGTATAGAAAACCAGAGGACTGATTTTCCGAAACATTTTCACGAGACATTTTGTATTTCCTTCATCAAGCATGGAATAGAGCAAATTAATTTTGATCACCACGGTCTTTTTAGTGAAAAAGGAAGTGTTTCTATAACCAATCCTTACGAAATTCATTCCAATCCTTTGGTTGATATACAAATACCTTTATCTTTTGATACAATTTATTTGTCGAACGATTTGATGACGTATTTACTGAATGGTCGAACGATTAGGTTTGTTAATCGAAAAATTAATGACGCAAAGATTAATCAATTATTTCTAGCTTTAAAAGACGCTATGGACTCAAGAAATCCTAAAAGGATTGAATTTTTTTTACAACAATTTGTAAATAAATTGGAAAAGTATTCTGAGCCAAGTGAGAAAAAATATGTTGAACAAAATACCCGTAATTTTAATGAGATTATTGAATATATTGAACAACAAATTGATGATAAATTTTGTTTAGAGGAGTTGGCACAAATGGCAAACATTAATAAATATGGATTTGCAAAAAACTTTAAGACATCAATAGGGATGACCCCTATGAATTATATATTGATGAAGAAAATTTTTGCCTGTAAGAATTTAATTGACAGCGATTCAATTCTTACCGAAATTGCTTATCAATTTAATTTCGCTGATATGGCGCATTTTTCAAATACGTTTAAACGTTATGTTGGTATTTCACCAAAAATTTATCAAGCCCATTTAACGACAAAATTATAATTGCCAAGATTATACAAGTGTTTTTTGTAGATACTACCCTATATTTCGGTTAAATTAACTTTGAGATGAAAAAGATTATTGATTACTTGTTCTTCTTTATTTTATGTACGAATCATCTTTATGCTCAATCGGTGGATGATGTTTTTTCTCAAAAAAAGATGCGGAAAGATTTAGAGGTTTTCAAGGAAATTCGGGTGAAAGCAAACTCAGGACTTTATAAATACCGAACCGAAAATCAGATAGATAGCATTTACAGGTGGGCAGAAAAAGAAATCGAAAAATCGTCTACATATCGAGATTTCTATAATATCATTTCTCAATTAACCGATTTTGAAGGCAGTTTGCACAATGCGACAAATTTCCCAAAAATTTTAAAGCAATCTTTAAGCAATGAAAAGACTGGTTATTTCCCGTATCCTATAAAATGGATTGATAGAAAGTGGGTGATTAATTTTGAGCATGGAACAGTTCCACTTGGTGCTGAAGTTATTGCCATTAATGGTCATACCATAAATGATATGATGAATGATCTTTATAAATATTACACCACAGATGGTATAAATACGACTGGAAAAAGAATAGGCATAAGAACTCATTTCTCGAAGTATTTTAGACTAAATTATGGATTAAAACCAGAATTTGAAATACAATTTAAAAAAAATAATTCTGATCATATTGAAAATAGAACGATCTATAGCATTGGCTATAGTGACTATTACAAAAACTTTAGGAACAGATATTCAAAACAATTCGATCAAATTTACTATGATGATCTACCCAATGACGGAAAATACACGTATGAAAAAATTGATGCGTCAACAGCTGTTTTAACCATTCATACTTTTTCTATGGGAAATAAGAATTCAGAAGAACACAAAACTTATGTTGCTTTTTTAGATGATATTTTCACTAACATAGAAACAGAAAACATAGAAAATCTAATTGTTGATATAAGGCAAAATAGTGGTGGTACAGATCCAAATGATATAATTACTTACTCGTATTTAACGCAGAGAAATTTTCAAGAAAATAGAGAAGCTTGGATTGGTTTTCGTAAAATACCATTTCTAAAGTATTATGATATAAATGTTCCTAAACTTTTAAGACCTCTTGGTGTTGGGAAATATAATAAATTATTTCAAAAGGATTTTTATGTAGAAAAAGATAATCGTTATTATCAAGGATCATTAAGTGATGATCATAAAATAAGATCCCCGAATAAAAGAAAATTTACCAAAAAAGTATACCTTTTAATTAGTCCTGCTGTTGCTTCCGCTGCGAGTTTATTTGCGGCAATGGTTGTTGGAAATGAGAACACGTACACCATTGGTGAAGAAACCATGGGAGGTTATTACGGACATAATGGACATTCTGCTTTGAATTACAAATTACCAAAATCAAAGCTTGAATTCTCCTTCTCTGTTGTTAATTTAGAACAAGATGTTGTGAAAAAGTCTAATCAATTTTATAACAGGGGAATTATTCCTGACTATAACGTTTCTCAATCATTCGAAGATTATCTAAATCATAAAGATGTGCAAATGGAATTTGTACTCGACCTAATAAGACAGAATTCCATAAAATAAAAAGATGTCGCACAATATGTTCTAATAAAAGAAAGAATTAACGTTAAAAAGAAAATTTCCCCAAATTTATTACGCGATCCGTAGGGGCGAATTGCAATTCGCCCAAGTGCGTTGGTTTGATCTTAATGGGATACTTGGGTATTCGTGTATTTCATCGTATTGGATAATTGGACGAAACAGGGCTTGTTTTAGGCAAGTTTATTGTAAAATCTTGTGTAAATATAGAATAGAAGCAATTTAGACTTTCTTTAGCTAATATTTTGTTAGGTGTTGTTTCTTATTTTTTGTACGTTTTTGTTCATCGAATGCCTAACCATATTCTGAAAAATAAATTTTTCAAAGGCATTCAATTTTTGTCGATGCTTTGTGTAAAGTTCGTCAGGTGTATCGAATAAACCAAAATCCTGATTAATTCCTTTGTTTTGAATAAACGTATTATTTAGATTCCAGTCTATTGGTGGGTTTTCAAAATTATCGGTGTAAGTACCATAGCCACAAAAAGTAGTTTTACAGTCTTTGTTTTTTTCTTGTAGTTTAGTTAAATATGGTTTATCTAAAATTACACCTTCTAAAAAATACCATTGTTCGTTTACAAATATTTCAACCCAACTATGAAGAATGTTTTTTGGTGAAAACAGGTACCAAATACCTGTAAGCGCACCTTTTTGAAGCGCTTTGTTAATGGTAAAACCATGTATGCGATTTGGTATTCCTGTAGCCCTAAGCAGAGTCATTAACAATGTTGCTTTTGTGTTACATTGTCCATATCCATCCTTTAAAATTGCTGAAGCAGAAATGTCGTCGGATATATTATAGCCGAATTTTATTTCGTCTCTTACATAATTATAGATGGCTTTTGTTCTTTCAATCGTGTCGAGTTGATTCCATTCTCGATCTTTGATTAATTTCTGAATTGAATTGTGATAATAGTTGAGAAGTTTAGTTTCTTTAAGGTGATTGTTCATATCGTTTTTTTATACTGTAAAAATGAGAAAGAACAATAAAAAAAACTTGTATAAAGTGGCTATTTTAGCGATGATAAAAATTTAGGTGAAAGTCCAAATGTTTCTTTGAATGTTCTGCTGTAATGGGAGCTATCGGTAAAACCAAACTGAAATGCTGTCTCCGTAATAGAATGACTTTTTAAGTAGGGTAACGATTTTATGAGCTTATTCCAGAGTTGGTATCGTCTGAAATTCAGATTAGTTTTTTCTTTGAAGAGATGTAAAAATCGTGTTTCAGAAAGAAAGCAAATACCCGCAATTTCACTAAGGGACACAATTCGATCAATATTTAGCTCTAAATATTTAATAGCCTTAAAAATTCGTTCGTCTTCAAAATGATTTTCAAGTTCACATTGACATTTAAAGTCTAGGAAAAAGCGATGGATATTGTTCGTTAAATTTTTGAAATCATGGCTACTTTTTAAATAATCATCAAAAATTACAGTGAGTTGTTCGAAGCCTTCATTTAAACGTGTAATTTGTGAATTTCGGTATTTCTTGTATAAATGATGCCCTATACTACTAATCGGATTTATAAGAATAATCAAAGCTGTTTCATCACTTTTAAATTGGTGTTTAATTGTGCTGTTGATGAAACAAATTGCGTAAGATTTTTGGTTGTTCCTCTCGTCTGTAATTTCAAATTTTTCTGAACCGACACTGATTTGTAAAGCATAATGTTTATGCGAAATGTTGTCATTAAATTGTCCAACAAATACGGCCATATTTTTTCCGATATGTATGTTATTTATAGTCGTTTCGTTCATTGAAATGAGCGTTATTGGTTAGAGACTCGGTAGAATTTAAAGTAGAATGGTGAAATTTTCTCTTTTACACTGATTAAGCAATATTCTTTTGTTATCTACTTAATTAGGTAAAAGAGAGAAACTTTGATTTTATCCTAGAATTAAATGTTTCATTGGCTAATTTCTTCTTCATATCTAATTATTCCAAATGTTATAGAATTCACCATGCATTCTGCAAAATCGTTGTAAGTAGAAGGACTTTTATTTTAATTGTTCCAATATCCAATTCATGGTTTCTTTTGAATTCATTATGTTCCAAGAATGTGGATGTTTTGTCCCATTTAATCTTTTGCCTTTGTTGAAAGTGGTAATTACTTCGGCATTTTTATGGCCTTTAAGTTGAAGTAAATTAATCATAGCAGAAATATTTGTACAATTCAAATCGTATAAGTCTCTTTGTCTATTTTCTAATTGCCATTCAATACCGGGTTCGGTATAAATTCTTATGGGAATATTCATTAAATATTTTGCATTTCCACCATCTTCTTTTCTGTGGGTGAACATTGAATACGTTTCATATTCGCTTGGAAAATCACGCGGACTACCCTTAAACGTGGAATTAAAATCGTTGATAACCCATTTAGCTTCGCTTACACCAATCTCTGAAAAATTTCGTTTAATTTCTCGTTCTGCTCTTTCATACATATGCTCATAATCAAGAGGCGTATCAATAGCAAAAATAGCTTTTGGAATGAATGATGTATTTTGATCTCTAACCGCTCTTTCAGCAAAAGTAATGGAAAGCATTCCTCCTCCTGAGAAACCACCTAAAACAATTCTATTATTTAAAATAGTATATTCTTTCATTAATTGATTGGCAATCTTATCTGTCGAGATTAATTCTTCAATCATTTTTGAAGAATCAGTTGAAAAATGAGGTAGAATGACTAAAAAATTATGCTTGATAGCTAATTTAGGCAGTTCAATTTGCTTTAAAACATCTTCTGGAGTTTCTCCTCCTCCGTGAAATAAAAATAAAATGGCATTGGGTTTACCTTTAGGAATTATTTTAAGATAATAATCTTCATGATGATCTAATTTTATTTTTTCCGTTTTTTGAGCGAAAATATTTAATGAAAATGTGAAAATAATCAGCAATAAAATTTGGTTTTTCATTGATAAAGTTCTGTTCGTTATTTTTTTCTACTAACTTTTTTTGATGAAACAAGATACAATTATTTCGTAAAAAAAATAGTTAGTTATTCTAAATCGGCTATGCTTTAAAGTGTTTTAATGAGCTCCCCGAAGTGTGGTGTTGTAGAAGGTTGCTTGGTTATACACAGCGAACTGTATACCTGTTAATGGGTGTGGATGTATTGAGATGCTAAGGTCTTGTAATTTAATTGAATTAAAAACACGAATAGGGCTATAGTCGTTAGATTTAAACCTTAAAACCCCTATGATTCGATTTAAGTAGGAGGTGAGTGAGGGATAGGAGCATTTGTTTGAGCTTTGGTGGAGTGGAACGGAACGAAAGCGAGTGCGGCTAGCCCGACGGTAATTTGTTGTTGCTAAAACAATAAATTACCGGCACTCCCTAAATAGAGCGGTTCGTTTTTTTTGCGTTTTATTTTTCGGGCAGGTATTTCCAGAAGCGTTTGGGGAGCATTTGGACGTGGAGTTTGGTGTTTTTACGCGCGGCTATGGTGGTTGAGTTGAAATAGTTTTTCCATAGGTCTTGGTAGGCTTGGTCTTTTACGTTGAGTGTTTTGATTAGGCTGTTGGTGTTTTTGGGCGCGAATTCGAGTTGTATGGGTTGAACGGTTTCGGTGGCTTGATCATAGTATAGGCCGTATTTTCGGATTAAGTCGTAAATGATCCAGGATTGGTCGGCATAGCGATTTTTGAAGTGTTTTAACAGCAATGGCAGCACATTGTATTTGGGTTCAACAGGGGCGTAATAGGTGGAATCGTCGATGAGTTCAAAGCGAATAAAGGCTTCGAAATGGTGTTTTTCTCGGTTGACCTTGCGGTTCATTAGCGATAAGTAGTGCACATGTTCGTTACCATAATTTTTTTCGATGGACATGGATTGCTCAAACACATAGGTAACGTAGGCGAATATATGGGTAAAGGCTTCTGGCTGCTCTGATAGGAATGTACAATACAAGCTATGCCAAGCGCTGGGGCTTATTTTTTTGCGAACGGCTTTTATAACTCGGTTGGCCTTGGCTTCATCGGTGATGACATCATAATGATCGGAGAAGATTTGCGGTTGAAAATGGGCTTCGCTTGCAATGTTTATCGGACCTGGTTTATGGGTGTACCAATCGAATAGGAGGGTGAATAGCCCCAGGAGGCTTCCGTCGAAGACATAGGTTTTCATGATGGAAAAAGGATGAGTTGTTGTGGATCTGTTTTTAAGTATTTACTCTGGCTGTTGCTTAAAATCTTGTTTTTGATTTGGGTAGGCAAGAGTTCGAAGCGTTGAAAGGCGTCGTCTTCGCAGCGCATAAAGTAGCGGGCACGGTTATAGGCAATGCCCAATCGTTTTAATTGATAGGTTCTTATTTTTCCGAATTTTCGGGCGGCCACTATTTTCTTGGCCGAGGTGACACCTATACCGGGGATACGGAGAATTTGTTGATAGTCGGCTGTATTAATATCTACTGGAAAGAGGTGAAGGTTGCGCAAAGCCCAACTCAATTTAGGATCGATATCGGTATCTAGGTGGGGATTGGCGACATTGAGTAGTTCATGCACATCAAAATGATAAAAGCGCATTAACCAATCGGTTTGGTACAATCTGTTCTCTCTTAATAAAGGGGCTTGTGTGCCAATGGACGGCAGAAGAGTGTCGTTGTGATTGATGGGGATATAGCCCGAATAATACACGCGTTTTAGGTTGTAGTCTTTGTAAAATCGATTGGCGGTGTGCATTATTTCCATATCGTTTTCGGGCGTTGCACCAATAACCATTTGGGTGCTTTGACCAGCGGGTACAAATTTGGGCGTTGAACGAATTAATTGACGATCGGCATTTAATTCTTTCATTTTATGGTTGACGAAGTTGAGTGGTTTTTTGACATCGTCGTGGCTTTTATCGGGCGCCACTAATTTCAATCCCAATTCAGTCGGCATTTCTAAATTTATTGACATTCGGTCGGCATACATCCCGGCTTCGGTTAGGAGTTCTTCACTGGCACCAGGAATGGTTTTTAAATGGATATAGCCGTGAAAGTTTTCTTCGGTTCGTAATTTTTTGGCTATTCTGACTAGGCGTTCCATGGTGAAATCGGCATTTTTGAAAATTCCTGAACTAAGAAATAAGCCTTCGATGTAATTGCGGCGGTAAAAATTAATGGTGAGGTCAACAACTTCTTGTACGGTAAATGCAGCGCGTTGCACATCGTTGCTTTTGCGGGATACACAGAAGGCACAGTCGTAAATGCAATGGTTGGTCAATAGGATCTTTAATAGGGAGACACAGCGTCCATCTTCGGTAAAGGTATGGCAAATGCCACTGGCTTTACTGTTCCCCAATCCTTTTGATGTGTTCTTCCGATTGCAGCCACTCGACGAACAAGATACATCATACTTTGCGGCATCGGCCAAGATGCTTAATTTCTCGTTGATTCGATCAAACTCCATTTTCCTTCTTTTGTAGGCAAAAGTAAGTACGCGCGATGACAAGGGGTGTCGTTATGAAGAAGAATAGGTGGTAAGAAGTGTTAACGAGGTGCTTAGGGTTTATTTATTGAGTTATTTCAACTAGGTTCGCCAAGAGCATCCAATATATCAGCAATAAATTTCAAAGCTTTATTTTCTATTTGTTCGGTTAAAAGTTTAAGATTATCGAAATCGGGTATTTCCACTAAAGTGTACTCTACAATTGCAAATCCTTCATTGACTTCTGATGAAATATTATATTTATTCCAATTGCTCCCTTTAAATATTTCCCAATATTTTTTTAGTATTTGTCTATTTTGTGCACCTAACCAAATTCCGAATTGCATTTTTTCATGATTAAAACCAATGCCTATTTTGAGTTTTGTATTCCTTAGAGCGACAGGGGTAAAAGTAAAATAGGAAATATCCATATAACCTTGATTGAAGTGACCCATATAAAAATCATCGGAGTATTTATTCGCAAAATGAGTTTTTAAGCCCATTAGATACTCAATTAAACCTTTGTATGCTCTTTGAATATCTCCTATTTCCAATTGCTCTTTGTATGATTGAACACAAGAATTCAACGTTTTCATATTTTCGCTCCTTTTAATTGGGACACAAATCTCGGTAATAAATTTCTGCTTTGGGTGTGTTTTATTATCATTATGATACAACTCAAAAAACTCACGTTCATCAAATAGATACCCGTTTATTTTTACCCATGCCAACATAGCTTCCCATGCCATTTCGAATTGATTGGGGCTTATCTCAAAATGTCCGATTGCATAAAGTCCTTTACGAATAGATATATTTCTGATTTCGCTATCTGTTATAACATTTTCGTTGACTATTAAGCAGGCACTCCACCGAACCTTTGATATTTGTGTTATACGAGGGTTATCGTGGTATATTGTCAATGTTTTTATCTCCGATGAATTTAACAATCCTTTTTTTGAAGCCCATTTCATTAATTGCTCATAGGTATTTGATGTGTTTTCAAATTCTCCAATATGAGTGATACCAATAAGCTTGATCTCCGAAAGTTCTTTAATCTCTACATTTGCGTTCATCACAAGTATTTTTGATATGATTTATACTACAAATATATTTTTCATAGGTTAATACTTCTACACCAATCTTGCTAAAATTTTCTTTGTATTCGGAAGGATTTACACCATAATATTTTTTGAACGCCCGTGAGAATGAATTTCCGTTACTAAATCCGTATCTCAAGGCTAAATCATTTAAGGATTCATCCGTACCAACTAATAAAATAGAGGCTATTTTTTCTATTCTTTTTCTAAAAATAAAAGAGTTTGGCGTTTCTCCTGTAATTAGTCTAAAAACACGATGGAAATGAAAAGGAGAGAAAAATGCCAATTCTGATAAAAAATCTAATGATAACTCTTCATCCAAATTTTCATCAATAAAGTCGATTACAGTATTTATTCGATTCTTGTAATCAAGTTTAGTATGTACTAGTTGTCTGTTCATCTTGTAATTTACTCACCTTATAAATATACGAACTATTTTCCTTTATCTTTATGAATACAAGAGTTTTAAGCGACAGTTACATATTCACACTGTTTTGTATATAAACAAAATAGGCGATAATACAAGAGTACATATCGGGACAGAACTAGATAACAAAGCAGAAACAATCTGACAAGAAACAAAAGACGATACAGACAAAGATATCCGTTTTGTAAGTTCAATATATATCCGTGATATCGACTTTGAAACCTTTGCATTCCGTATCAGCGAAAGCAGTTTACCCGAACCAGTCGAAAACGATCAACCACACGATGCAAGTTCAAGCAAAACATTCGATCGAACTCCATTTTCCTTCTTTTGTAGGCAAAAGTAAGTTCACGCGATGACAAGGGGTGTCGTTATGAAGAAGGATAGGTACTAAGAAGTGTTAAAAGTTCAGGTTCTTATGTTAAAAATTAGGGATTGGGTAAATGGGGTTTGTGGGATGTTATTACAGAGTGAAGTTGGGATTTCTTCGTGGATTATGCGGCTTTATAGCGGCTAATTGAGATTTTTCAACGGCGTGTTTAGGGACGCCAGAGCCCTTCCTTAAAATTAACTTTACGATTTGTTGTTTGGAATCGTAGAAAATAAATTTTTACCTTACCATTTCCTAATATAACAGAAGATGAAGAAAAATATTTTATTTGTATTGGCCATTGGCTTCTTATGCTCTTGCCAGGATAAATCTACACCAATAGAGAACGCTAAAGTGATTCATAAATCAATAGAGGAAGCAGTTGATTTTAGGACGGCTCAGCGGTATTTTTTGAAAGCGGATTTACCGACTTCGAATTTTAAAATTAAAACAGAAAGTGAGTTTACCTCTTATTTTCAGCCTGCAGCAGTTATGGGGAAAGATGGTATGCCTACGCCAATTGATTTCTCAAAGGAAATGGTCATCGCTTTAAGTTTACCAGAAACAGCTGTAGCGACTGAAATTGAGGTGAAGGCTATCACACAAAATAAAGAAAAGAATTCGCTGGTGGTCTATTATGACCTTATTGTGGGTGATAAAATGAGTTATACGATTAAACCTGTGACTATTGTTTTGGTCGATCTGGTTCATGATGCTGAAGTGACCTATGTTCAACACGAAGTGAAAAAGGACTAAGATCTCTAAGTAGAGACGTTTTAAGATTAGAGGATGTTGGGTTTTCTGGACAGAAAGAGAGAGGGGACTCCGTGATTCATGGAATGCGTTGGTGAATCTAAGTACTGCGTCTTAAAGTGTGTAATTCTAAAACAACAACTAGGGTTACGGATTTAGAGAATGATTATTCGCGTTTATAAAAATCGTGAATATGAGTAAAGAGGAAGTTTGAATGATATAAAAAAAAACAAAAAATATTTAAGCAAACCATATATGAAGAAATTATTTTACGTGTTTTCTTTTTTTGCGATTACAGTGAATGCACAGATTATTAATATCAAGATTGTTGACTTATTAGATGATTCCCCTATGGATAAAGCGGATGTTTATTTCAAAAACTCAACGGTCAATTTTGTTTCGGATCGTGAAGGGAGGGTGGTTGTCGATTTGAATTCTATTCATCCAACCGATGAGTTAATCGTTTCGAAAAAAGACTATCAAAATGCCATTTTAAAAGTTTCCGATTTGAATTATAAAGATCTTGCGATTCAACTTGAAAAAGTTCCTGAGATTGAGTTGAGTGAAGCTTTTATAACGAATCTAAGGGTAGGGGATATTCTAGCGAAAGTCATTGAAAATTATGCTGATAATTTCAATACCGAAAAACATTATTACAAAGTGAATTTTGTTCTGGATGCTGTGATTGACTCCGTTGATAGAGACTTACTCGATGTGGATTTACAATTTCGATTTAAAAAGGACCACGTAAAAATTAATTCGAATAATACGGTTAATCATAGATTGAAGGGCCAAGGTTTACACCTTGAATCAAATTATAGAATGATGCATTTCTTTCGTAATAGTTCACTTTTAGAGATTATACAAAATATGCAAAATAAACTTTCTGCTAAATTATATGAGGAAGAACGGGTTTTGATTTCAAAATATGCTAATAAATACATGTATGATGTAGAGTTTAAAAACGCTAAAACGCAGGTAACGAATTATTTTTTAATTGATAAAGAGACTTTTGCAATTGTTGAACATCGAACAACCCAAGAGAACAAATATTTTCCATCTACCGATGAAACGATCAACTACCATGAAGTGATCTATAAATATCGTCCCTATCAAAACAAATGGATTTTAAAGGAGAGTTCTACAGCGTGGAATACTTCGTATGTAGATAAGAATAAAGAAAAACATGCATTAAACGTGCTTATAAATATGGTGGTCAATGATTTTAGCTATCAGCCTTTTCCAGATTTTAATCAATCGGTGAATGAGAAAATGGATATTCGAAAATTTTTTAATTAATTATACCCTAAATGAGAAATATATTAACAGGACTAACCTTCTTCTTTGTTAGTCATCTTTTTGCTCAGTCCGATAAAGAAAGCATCAGAGCAACTTATCAAGCCGCATTTATTTTTGATTATGAACAGTCGAAAGACCTCTTTCCAAAAGATTTACAACCTGTTTTTAAGGCTAGCATTGATCAAGGCGTTTTTGTTGACTTTATTTTAGAAAGTAATGGAATTCTATCGTCATTTAAACCTGATATTAAATTGAATAATGCGCAAGATCATTCCAACAGTATTGTTCAAGAAATTTTGGCTTCTGAGAATAATCCATTGTATAAGGATTTTATGAAAAATGAATATTATAAACAATTTGATATTAATGTGAAAACTTTTTTAGTTAAAGACAACTTACCAGACTATCAGTGGAAATTGACGAAAGAAAAAATAATGATCAATGGGTATCATGTGGTAAAGGCCATTGGAGAAGATGCCGATGGGAACGAAGTTTTAGCTTGGTATTCACCAGAAGTTAGGTTTAAAGATGGACCTCATACTTTAGCTAATTTACCAGGTTTAATTTTAAAAGCTGAAATGATAACGCCTTATTTTAAAGTTATTTTTACCATTAACCAACTTGAAATTTTAAAGAACCCTTTACCAATTCATTTACCAACCAAAGGTAAAATAACTTCTTTCGATGACATGAGAAAAGAACTCAATACGATCAATACTTATTCCGAATGAGGTATTCGCCTTTAAATTTAGTTTATGGTACAGTGTCTTACAAATCCTAATATTGAATTGTCGACAAATCTTTCATAGAAGTATTTCTGCTCACATAATACAAAACACCTGTTTATGTTGTGTTATTAAGATACTTATCGTATTTATATGAATTTCATTTCGAACTTTTACTTGCTCGAATAATAAATATCTAAATATAATGTGTCAATTTTTTCATTTTTCAATATTCTGTTTATTCGTAATCCTTTTTGTAGTTTTTCTTTTGTCAAATCAATAACAATACAGGCTAAATTGAAATTTGGTGGATTAACGATTAATGAAAGTGCATATGAAATTTTTTCTTCGTCAATATTTTTAGCCCGTATTACATTCAAATCAGTCTTTTTAATATATGCATTGTTTTCTATAATTGATTGTTTAATAATGGGGAAAATGTCATCATCCAAAGTTTCGTCTAAATTATCTAAACCCTTATATTTTTCTATTATCTCAAGTGGAAATTCTATTACAAGATCTATTTGTTTTTGGTAAGCTATTTCAATATTTAATTTGCTGTAATCTATAAATTTTTTTGTCATTTTTTTTAGTCTAGGTCTAGGTGAATAGGCGAGGAAACATACCTTGGAGAGGTATAATATATCGCCAAGGCTTCATAAGAATAATTCGACTGTCGTATTTTTAGGGAAGCCTACATTTCTTCCATTGTTTTTTGCGGTACATTTAGACTATTGCACATAACGTTTTCCGGCTTTGTGAAGGTGGGGACTTTTATCATTAAACTTCGAATGAAGTGCAAAATTCAAACTTATGAAAAATTTTTATACGAAACACAAAACTGCCACTTTTGCCAAACGCTTGTTAGTGGCAGTGCATTTTATATTTCGATTGATATTTTCACTTTTCCGCCCAAACCTTTTTCAACTATATCATATAGAGTTTTAAGCGTTAAATTACTGCCGTTGTTTTCAATTCGTGAAATATATTCACGTTTTTTGTCAACTAATTCAGCAAGTTCAGACTGCGTTAATTGCTTTTCTTCTCGTGCTTTTTTCAAGAGTAAACCGATTTTAAAAGATTCAAATTCTCTTTCAAGTTCGTCACGTCTTTCAGTTCCAACTTTTCCGTAAATATCATTTTTTATATTTTTCCAACTTTTAGTTTCCATTACTTTTGATTTTTTTGTTTGTAATATTCAGCCATAATTTTCAAGGCTTTCTCTATTTGATTTTTTGGTGTCTTTTGCGTTTTCTTTTGAAATCCATTCATTAAAACGATTAATTTTTCACCGTCAAAAAAGCAAAAAACTCTCCAGATATTAGAACCTAATTGAATTCTTGCTTCATATAAACCTTCAGTTCCTGTCAAATGTTTTAGATAATTTGAGGGAACACGTTCAAGAGTTTCGATAGCTTCAATGATTTTAAAGATTTTGTCTTGAACTTTAATAGGCTGTTCAGAAAGGAAATCTTCAAAATAATTTTTAAATGCTATAACTTCTCTTACTTTCATAAAACAAAGGTAACTTAAAAGTTACATTTAGGCAAGTTTTTTTATGCGGAAATTTTCTTTTTGCATTGCCACTAACGTTTCGGGGCTTGGCGTCGTTGGCGGAAATTGAAGCGAAAAGTTTCAATTTAGCGACACAGTAAGCAAAAGCCATTTCATTGAATAAATTTAAGAAAAAAAGTCAATGTAATTGGCTTTTTTGCGGAATAGAAAGTCGATACATTAGATTTTACCTTATTCTACTATTGCTCCAAAACCATGTTAAATACTGTTAGATTGTATCAACTATTTGAGCAATTTCACAACCAATTTCATCTTTAAATTTTGAAATAAATTCTGATTTTAATTCAGCCCAATTCCAAAAAACAAATGATAAATTACTGAAATAGATTTTTGATTCATATATATACGCTTCTGTTGGGCTTGATTTTTTACAACTTGGACAAGGTATTAAGGTTTCAATTCCATTTTCCCAATTTTCAAATCCGTTTTGGAACTCATCATACATTTCTAAACTTTCAGAGGAAGCTAATTCTTGATAAAAGTCTGCAATTTTGTTGCCTTCAAATCTATTTGAATTACATTTTGGACAAATGACTTTTGTGGCGGTTGTAAAACTATTCCTATCAAATACTTCTTTTTTTAATGAAAATGTAAATCCACAAGTCCCCAAATTTAATACTTGAGATTCAGGATCATCTTCTACAATTTGAGGGTAATTTTTAGAAGGTTTATATCCCCAATCATCTAATCCTAAAAGACATTGACTCTTATTCCTCTCAATGATTTGATTCTCTTGTAACCAAGTTGTTATTTTTAATGCCAAATTCGCGGCATTTTTTACTTCTGAGATTGAATGTAATATTATTAGAGTATCACTCATTTCAAGTTTCTTTTTGAGACGTTTTATTTAGAGAATAGCTAAGGTGCCGTGACTTTGCATTAGTGACGGGAATTGAAGCGAAAAGTTTCAATTTAACCGCAAACGGAACAAAAGCCACATCTATTTGTTAATATACCGCAAAAGCCAATATGATTGGCTTTTGCGGTATTAATCCTGAAAACTTTAGTTCCGACTCAGGCCCGCAATTTTGTAAAATACATGTTAGCGGAAGTTATTATTCGTTATCTAATAGTTCGTCAATTTTGTCGGCAACTTTTTCAGTTTTTCCAGTTTCGTGATACCAAGTAAAAATTTCATCACTTAGTTTTTCTTTATTTTCTTTTGTCGGTAATAATACTAAATGGTCGCCACTTCCATTTGAAGCAATTGCAATTCCGTTTGAAGGAAAATTACCCCAATGTTTTGCTTGTTTAGTTTCTAAACCGATATGATTGCAAGTTCTGCTAATTCTTTTTTTATCTGATTTGTCAAAAAATGGATATAAATTCCAATCGTCGTCTTCTGTCATCAATTCTCCGCCATTTTCTTTAATCATTTTAGACTTGAAATTGTCGGGGAAAAGAATTCCTAGTTCCTTTTCAGTTTCTGTGACATATTTTTCATCTATTGGGAAGGGCATTTTTTTAAAATTAGTCAATAAAGTTCCAAGGAATTTCTTTTTTTAAAATTTCAATACTTTCTTCAATCAATTCTAATGAAATATCTTATTGGAATAAAGTTAAAGTTCTTGTTCGTTTTGTATCATCGCGAAATATTTCAACACTTAGCTTGTCCTCTCGGTAAACTTCAACGCCAATACCATCTCAATCTTCACTAACATCACTAGCAATAATTACTCTGTATTTCTGTAGTTCCATTTGTTAATTTATTTGGTTTTTTGGGCGTCATTTATAATTACCGCTAACGGAAAAAGTATTGGCGAAGTGCGGGATTAGAAGCGTTTTCAGCTGAACTAAAACTAAGCAAAGCCGATGCTTTTTCAGATTGTCTAAATTAAATAAAAAAAACAATATGAAAAGCATCGGCGGCGAAAATATTACTAAATTTTATATGAAAACTTCTCCCCGCATTTTGCCAATACAGTGTTAGCATAAGTCTCTTTATTTAAATGTTATTGTTATTAAAAAATAGTGCGGAATCTTAAATTTTTCACCCAATTTTTCAGGCTTTTCGTCAGCTTGAGCAACTTCGCAGTAAGAAGCAGATCCGTCTTTATGAATAGTTGGAGTTATAATTGCAAAAACAGCATTTTTTTTATCTAATCCTATATTTAATTCTTTTTTACTTCCGAAAAAATCTTTTAATGCATATTTATCGGAATCATTTAATAATTTAAAATAAGATTTTTTACTTCCATATTTTTTTCCTCTTACTAAAGTCTTTAGTTTTCCATCGCTTAATTTAAAGAAAAATTTTATTGACTCTTTTTCAGAATCAATTTTAAAATAATCAGTTTCCGTTCCATCAAAAAGCATTGATGTTTTGGATAATTTCCCATTTACATATTCTTCAAGATTTATTTGATAAGATTTTCCTTTTATATTTTCACTTTCAAGATTTAATTGTTCTATGTAGATATTTTCGAAATCAATTAAGTCTTGAATTTCTTGATTTTCACTTCCATAATTATTTGTTATTTTGATTGTATTCTGTGCAAACAAAATTTTTGAGAATAAAATCACAAGAACGAAAAATATAAATTTTAGTTTCATACGTAATATTGGTTTGAGATTTCTGCTAACGTTTCGGGGCTTGGCGTCAGTGGCGGAATAGAAAGCCGAAACATCAAATTTTAGATTTAACCAGCCATTGCGCCAAGCCCTTGTTAGCGGTAGGTTTTTTAATATAAAGTTTTAATAATTGCTTCAACTCCTAAAATAAGTTCATCAACTTCTTCTGGTTTAGGATCTCTTTCTTTATTGTGGTCACACAAATTTCTAATATCACCCAAATGCTGTATTTTTCTCCAAGTTGGTGTATCATAAATATTTGATGATTTTAAAATATCATTAAAATCAGAAATAGAAGAATTCTTTTTTGTAGATTTTAGATTATGATTAATCAATACTTGTCCCAAATGTTTTTCGAGAACTACTCCAGCAATTGCACCAGCACCTCTTGTAAATTTATTTTTATTTAGTTCTTTTGCAGTGTCTAGTTCACTGTCAAATAAATCTGCCTGAACTAATTGTCTAATATCATAAAGAGAACTCTCAAATCGTCTTTCTATTGACTTTAGAATATTTAATTGCTGTTCAAATTGACTAATTGCAGCAGAAGGCCCAACTTTTAAATCATATCCACTTTTAATAGTTAAGTTTTGTAAATAGTCTTCCATTACGTAGTTTCCACAATCAATACTTTTTCTCGTTTTTGGTTTTTCGTATAATCGAATAAAATCATTAAGTCTGTCTGGTAATAATTGTTTTATCAACACAAGAGATTCTGAATACCATATTTGATATTCTTTCTTGAATGGAAGAATCTTTTTTACATACTCCTTTACTTTTTTGTCATCTTTTAGTGCGTCTTTAATTTGTTCTTCGACGTTTTCTTTATGACATTCATGTTTTATAGAGAGATCTAATTTATCACCTTTATCAATTAAAGTTTGTAAATCTTCTTTGTATTTATCGATGTTTTTCATTTTATGAAGTGTTTTTTTAAACTTACCGCTAACATTGTTTTTTTACGAAATACAGTAGATCGAAGTTTCGCAAAACAACACCTATATACGCATTTCGTTAAATTACCCGCTAATATAATTAAATATCTGTAAATTAGGTTTTTAATAAATATAATTTTAGGGATAGCGAAATGATTTGCTCTAAAATAAAACCATCTAAATATGGTTAGCGAAACAATTCTAAAAACTTTGCAAAACCGATTACAATTACAATGATATGCTAATAACATAATTAAATACTATTGTGGTTATGCGCAAGAGTATATGAGCCAATATTATAGGGTTGAGAAATTCCTATTGCTGAAATAGAGGATTTTATGAATGTAAAAGTCGTTCAAGATAATATTAGTGACTTTGGTAGGAGCAATTAAAAAAGTTTGTGAATTTGTCTAGTTTAAAGAGAGAACGTGTAGGTGGTCCAAAGCGATTTTAATCGTTTTTTTGAAAGGTTCTGAGCTTATCTACTTTTAAAATCTTTGTCTTCTTCTGCTAGTTTGGGTGGTTTTGTGGCACTGTCTCTTAAAGTGTGTAAGTCTAAAGCCACAACTTGGGTTAGGATTAAAAACTATAGTCTAACTCTTTTTTGATATAGGATTAAAAATTGATCAACGATTACTCCGTAATTTTTTACAGGTATAGACTATTTTTTATTGTAATGGTGATTGCTTCGCAGTTGATGTACCAGACATACTCGTGTTTAAGATTCAGGGAAAAGAGAAGGAATGAATTTAATCCAGAAGAAAAATGATTTATTTTAGCTAACCACAGACCTAAAATTTCTTTACGTCCATCTCGTTTTAGTCTAACAGCAATGTAGATTGTTTTATTTATGACCATAAAACCTTCTCTAACTTTAAAGACAATACATCCATCCAAACGATTAAATAAACAGCTTTTAATGGACGATTTTACCAGGCAAGAATATCTGCTGTAACAGCATCCGTTATACGAGAAATCGTAGATTGTGAGACGTCAAAATTATACACTTCTCTTATTTGTTCTTCTATATCAGAAACTGACATTCCTTTAGCATAAAGTGATACAATAACGTTTTCTAGACCTTCTACTATACTTTTTCGCTTTGGGATAAGCATTGGATTGAAACTAATATCACGATCCCTTGGTACCTTAATTTGATCTTCTCCATAACTGGTTTTTATCTTTTTTGTAGAATAACCGTTACGCGTATTTTTATCTTTTCGTAAATCATGCTTACTGTAATCCAGGAGAGCATCTAATTCGCCTTCTAGTAGTTTTTCAATCCCACGCTTTTGGCAATACCTTGTTATGGTCTTTTATTTTTATTTTCAGAATGGGAAATTATCCTCTTCGTTATTATTTCTGTTCTGCTGATAAATCGGATAATCACCTCTTCTCCGATTAGTTTGTTTCCATTTTCTATAAAGCCATTTAAACTTATCTAAATCATATTCAACTTTACATTCTGTGCATTGATAAGTGTTTTCATTTATTTCGGTCATCATACCTGAACACTTGTAACAATAATATTCCTTCTTTTCTAAGTGTCCATTTTGTTTTTCAACATTATCTATTAATTCTTCGTGAATATAACCGCCTACTTTGTTCAAATTGGATAATCTTCTTTTGAATAGATCTTCTGAGCAACAAGTGCCACAATTATGACAAATGAAAAGGCCGTGTTTACACCTCTTTGAAATTCTACTATCTATTATAGTTTTGCACTCGCCATATAAACAATTATTTAGATAAATTTCTTCGTGTTTTTTAGAACAAGTTTCTTCTATGCAATAAAATCTAATATCTCTAAATAAAGCAAAATGAGAAGTATCTTTTGGATATATTAAATGATTACATTCTTCGCAGTAAAGTCTTTCCAAAAGTCTATTAAAAGCATTGATATGGCCCAAGAATTCAAAGTAATCGCCATCTTCAATAAGTTCTATACCATTATTTTTACTAATGTCAATTTTAAGTATGTGTAAAAAATCTAACAAAGTATATTCTTCCCAAATGTCTTTATTTTGACTTGATAAAGTGTTATCAAAATCTTTTGTCATATGACTATCACAAGAATTGTTAAAGCATTCTTGGTTACAACACCACCAAAATTCTCTTTTAAATTTGTTATGTTCTTTATTAGCTTTTCTGCCTTCACAGTAAACTATTCCCGAAGGAATGTTTTTTTCTGAAGAAACCTTTTTCCCTTCACGTATATTTCTTGTAAACTGAACTAAGTGAATGTTGTTATCATAATGTTTTCTGTCCTTTAGTTCTATGAAGAATCTATTTTTTTTGGCAAATAAATAAACATCTTCCTTGTTTGAGGAAGGAACTCCCCAATGATTTTTATCGGGATTCCATTTTCTTTTTGGTATCTTTTTTACTTCTTCTTTTAGATTTTCAAAGTTTGGGTTTTTGTCAAAATAAGTATAACTGCCATAATAATTTTTACCTTCTGATTGTCTTCCTGGCTCAAATTCTATAGCATAATAAAATTGACCTTCGCCATAAAAAACTTGGGTTATTTTTCCTTCCGTATTCCAATCCCAACCTGCCGTTAATCTTCCTTTACATTTATCAAAATAATGCTCAATTTTGAATTTTTTATCACTATTATTTTTTAAATCTTTTAGAATCAAATCACTTTCGAAAACAAAGTTTCCTGTTTTTACATAAGACTTTAAATATTCAATTATTATATGGGTAGAAATATCAAGAACAAAATCGTTATTGTACTGCTCATTCGATAAATACAAGTCCACATCTGCTCTTAGTATCTCATCAAGTTTTTCTAAATCGAAATCTATCTGTTGATTGTGTTTTAAATAAAATAACCTTTTGAAAATGTTTACTTGCTCATTTGGCTTAAAGTAAATAAACTTTCCTTTTAGTGTTTCAAAATCTAATTCTTCAATAATTTTTAAGTGCCATAAAATTAAAGGAATACAAGTGTTTTGTAATGAAATTAAAGAACTGATAGAATTGTTATCAATTGAAATAATTGATTTAACAGAATTGTATAAAGTGTAAAAGTCAAATCGGCTATTTATTGTTTTTGTTTCTTGGATATTTGAGAACAAAATTTTCTTCGCATCTTCTTTTGATATTGTTTTTTTAAGTAACCAATCATCTAGCTCACGGTAATAATCCTCATTATGATTTAGGTATGTTTTTAAATGATTTTCGGGAAGAATCTTACCTTTTTTTAGTTTCCAAAAAGCAAAGTATTCTTTTTCCTCTAAGCGATTGAATATAATTTTATCGTATTTTTCAAATAATTCGACATAATGAAATTTAGATTTATCTAAAACTATTTCGTATTCATCTAATTTTAATAACTGTTCTAGTACAATATCTATTTGCTCGGTATTGGCATTCTCGAAATTCAAGAAATATTCTAAATCATTTGGATTTTGTTCTTTGACTTTTGCTTTTATAAAATCATTATTTAGTTCTAATAGGTTTTCATTCCAACTGTTTATTACTATTCTAAATGAACCATTTTGTATGATTTTTTTTTCAAGTTCTTTTTTTATTGAATTTATAATCTCATCATCTAAAAAAGTTGGTTGTTCAGAAATTATTTTTTTTAAATCCCAAATAGAGATTGTTTCGTTTCTTGTTGAATCATCTATTTTTTGATTTACTATTTCGAGATAATGTGATTTCGCAATTTTTGTTAAGTCCCTTGTTATTTTTGCTCTGAAGTTTTCGGCATCAATTATTTTTAAAATTTGGTCAAAATTTAGGAAATCTGGAAGGTTGAAATTTTCAGCTAAGTTTTGTGCTTTCTTGATTATAATAATGTTTCTTGTTTCAAGTTTTTGAATTGATTTCAACTCTATTATTTCAATTTCCTTGTAACAATGTGTTAATATGGAATCGCTTGGTTCAAAATCAGTTAAAATTTTCTCTTTCCAAAATTGGAGTATTTGAGAGTTACTAAGTTTATTAATTCGAAAATTTATAATTTTTAGAAGAAGAATTTTGAGACTGTCAATTTTTGTGTTTTGATAAGTTTTATATATCCAATTATGCTTTTCGAGAAGTTCACTTTCTGATAGATCTTCTACTCCTTCAATAAAAAAATCTTTCACTATAGAAATATCGAAATCAGCATTCAATGAGTTGAATGTAAGTTGAAGTAAATTGAATTCAGAGTATTTTACCTTTACTATAAAATTATGCTCTTTAATAGAGGAAAGTGTTTGCCAATCATTTGAATTGTTTTTATCAAAATATTTACAATCTAATGCAGTATTCTTATTTCTTTGAAAACCAATATTGAATAGAATTGGTATTTTGTTTTCAGTATTGAGGTTCCTTGAATCTTTCCAATTTGAAAAATGTAAAAACACTTCATTGTTGTCGGCTGTTTTTATCAGTCCGAATCCTTTACTATCATCAAACCATTCTATTAATCCAATTTCCATTCTTTAAGTTGTCTATTTTTTTTAATTGCCCATAACATTACTTTTTCACGAAACAAAAGTACAATACAGTATCGTAAAACTATACCAATATATCTATTTCGTAAATATGCCACGAATATAATTAGTTTTTTGGGAATTAGGTACTTAGTAAGTGATTTTTTATAGATAGCGAAACAATTCTAAAAACCTCATATAACCGATTACAATTACAACGATATGCTAATAACATAATTAAATACTATTACAGTTATGCGCAAGAGTATATAAGCCAATGAATGGCATAGGCTTAAAAAATTCCTATTGCTGAAATAGAAGCTTTTATGAATGTAAAAGTTGTTCAAGATAATATTAGTGCCTTTGGTAGGAGCAATTAAAAAAGTGTATGAATTTGTCTAGTTTAAAGAGAGAACGTGTAGGTGGTCCAAAGCGATTTTAATGGGTATTTTGAAAGGTTCTGAGCTTATCTACTTTTAAAATCTTTGTCTTCTTCTGTTAGTTCGGGTAGTTTTATGGCAGTGTCTCTTAAAGTGTGTAAGTCTAAAGCTACAACTTGGGTTAGGATTAAAAATTGATCAATGATTACTCCGTAATTTTTTATAGGTATAGACTATTTTTTATTGTAATGGTGATTGCTTTGCAGTTGATGTACCACACATATTTGTGTTTTAGATTCAAGGAAAAGAGTAGGAAAGAATTTAATCCAGAGGGAAAATTATTTATTTTAGCTAACCACAGACCTAAAACTTCTTTACGTCCATTTCGTTTTAGCTAACAGCAATGTAGATCGTTTTATTTATGACCTTAGAACCTTCTCTAACTTTAAAGACAATACCATCCATCCAAACGATTAAATAAACAGCTTCTAATGGACGATTTTACCAGGCAAGAATATCTGCTGTGCAATGATAGATTAAAAGCCTTAGAAAATGATAGAAAAATTCTTTTGTCCTTGTTTTAATGAAACTCTATTTGCACCACCTTCATAGTTCAGGTCGTCAAGCTGTATTGGGTTGTCTTTCCAAAATCACACTCCACAAATGTCAGATGAACCATTAGGTTTTTCTCTAAACGTCCTGTAGGCATAACAAGCGCAAGCAAATTTTTTATCACCATATTTTTCACCAAGGCTTTTGTTCTCAAATGAATGATAACTTCCACCTGTCAAAATTTTGGTGTCAAGGTCATAGTTGAACTCAACCCATTCGTCGGAATCATGCATAGGATTATACGCAAGTCCTGATACCAAAGTATTCTCAACTTTAATTTCAGCTAATCCGTCCCACGAAATTCTTTCTGTTTCCCAATGAGTTCCGTCAGACTCAATAATTGTCAGGTCGGTTTGATCTTGCAAAACAAGTCTGTCGTTACTTGCACTAAAGATGTCACTATAACCAACTCCAAAAACTTGAATTGGTTTTGTGTCGTTTGGGTTCATTATATAGCAAGTTCCACAAGCTATAACCAATAAGTTTTGATTTTTGTCAAACTCTATAATTTGTTTTAAGTCTGTCCAACCCGGTTGAAAGTTAGCGATCCACTCAGTTCCATCTGTCCTGTAAAAGCGAACAGGAAATCCTTCGGAATAGAAAGGTTCACCATTGTCGGTCACAGGAACATACATCGGTCCATAAGTCGGCAAAGCATTTAATATTTCGTATCGTTTTTCTTTCGTCACTTTTTCTTTCGTAGGGTTGTTATAAAATGGTGCATAACGGTTCGCTTGTTGGCGATAGTGGCGGATTAGAAAGCCTAATCTTCCAATTTTACACTAAGCTAAGCATCAGCCTTTTATTATTTTATAAATCTATGAAATAAGGAAATATAAAAGGCTGTTGCGACAAAAAAAAGGAGAAACTTTTAATTTTTCGCTTAACCCGCCATTTTGCCAATACGATGTTAGTGGAAGTTTTTATTATCCTGAGATGTATTCTAATAACTCAGCATCAACAGCAGTTTTCATTAATCTTGCACGAGCAGGACCAACATTATAAATTTTATCAATTAAGTCTGCTTCCGTTTTATTATGTAAATCAAAAATTGTTTTAATATTCGCCTCTTTAAGTTTACTTTTTTGCCATTTAGTTAATAATTGCAATACATCAATAGGCTTTGCTAATATGTTATTTAATGATTCTTTAAAAACTTTTTCATCATCGTTAATTACGTTAGCTAAATCTTTAACACTATTATAAGCCGGACTATTTTTACCAAATTCTGGAAATTTAGTAATTGTGAGATTTGGGAAAAAATCTTTAGAATAAGTTAATGGTTTTGCATCTAAACTTAAGATACAACCATATTTTACTTCATATCTATCACCTAATTGCGCCTTTGTTGCTCTAATACCAGAATCAATTTTTCTAATAATTCCTGTATATGTAAGTAATCGTAATGACTCTTTCACTGTTTCTGGTGAATCTTTATGTACCCAAAAATAAATTGTTGATTCATTTTTGCCAGTTTCAATTCGTGTCGTATTATATCGCTGTATTGCAGGAATTACACTATTTTCTAAAAAATCTCTTCCCCAATCAATTAAACCTTTATGTCCAAAATATTTTTCACCCAAGTCAGTATGTTCTGCCCAAATTTTTATTCTATAAAAATTCTTTAAAACTTGTTCTATGGTAGATGAATTAAATGTTTGAATATCTCTTATAGTGTTTAATAAAAACCTTGGATTTCCTCCTGCTGATAATGCTAATGTGATGAAATAACCTAATTGTGTTTTAATTATATTTTTTAAATTTTCATCAGCTTGTTTGAAAACTATTTGTTTGAAATATTCAATGTAATCACTATCTCTTACGTCTCTCTCTAATTTTAAATAAATACAATCATGCAGTGGTTCAAAAGAATTTCCAAAATATGTTACACCTGGATAAATAGCCGCATTACAAGTTATGTATGGTGAACGTAAATCTTTAAATAAACTAAAAAATTGTCTTTGTTGTTCTGGTCTAAAAACGTGAGCTGCTTCATCAAACATAAAGTAAATACGTTCTAAATTATTTTCTTTACAAATAATTTCAATTGCTTCTTTAACATCTTCTATGTCTGGTAAACTATCAATATTTATATCTGATTTACCTCTGAATGAATTTTCATAGAGTTTAATTATATTTTTTAGATTTAAACTAATTTCTTCTGAGTTTTCATTAGTGTCATTACTAAGGAGAGATGCTGAATCATTATTAATTACAATACCTTTTTTTCTTAGAGAGTTTAATAGTGATTTTAGAGTTTTAGCTAACATCCAATGATAAAACTGTAAATGATCATCAGTGTCAATTAATGAACTAATATTAAATGACATATAAACACATATAGCATTTTTATAATTTTCATTAATTTCTAATTCTGCTAATCTTAATATAAATGATTTACCGGTTCCTCTAGAACCTTCTAATAAGCAAGGATCAGGTAATATTAAATTTTTTATTAAGTTTTTGTCCTGGTCATTAATTACCGAAAGTTGTTTTATTTCTTCAGGTTTAATACTTTCAGTTCTTAAGTAAAATGTTGACATATTTTTGTATATTATTTTGGACCTCCTAAATATAATCTAATTTCATCTATGTGAGAAATTTCAGAAAGAAGAAAATCCATTTTATCCTTAGGTAATTTTTTGAGATATCTCATACATAAACAAACCAATAGAATTTCCACTATTGTTTCGAAATATGAAAAATAATTATTAATTAATTTATCGTTATAATTTAATTCTAAACCATCTTTGTTCCAAGTTTCGTTATTACCATGGACAAACTCCGACAATCTTCTATAAACAGATTTAGATGATGAATTATATATATTAGAAATTGAATTTAATTCTGGAAAAAAAACATCAAAATATCTTTTTGAAATTATACCATTTTCTTCATCAATAATTTTACTCCATTTTACATCTTGTTTACCCAATTGCCATTCCATAAATTCAAGCTTATTTGTAGAAAATTGTATTGATCCCAATCCTAATTCGAAACCCAAACGTAATGAGGAGTACGCTTGTCTATACAAACCTACAGTTAGACAATATATACTTGCTTCTATTTGTGATATAGCATTTTTTAGTGCACAAGATTCTTCTCCGGCTTCTTCTATTTCTTGTATAAAATCGAATAAAAAACCGTATTTGTAATGACTTTTTGAAAGTTCTTTTGAGAAATTTTCGAGTGTAATAGTTGATATTTCTTTAGACTTATCTAATAATTTAGTAAAGTATAAATTTATTTCCATGTAGTTTTTTTAAATTTCCGCTAACGAGCCGCGTATTGGTGATAGTGGCGGATTGGAAAGCCTAAACTTTCAATTTTGCACTAAGCTAAGCAATAGCCTTTTATTATTTTCTAAATTTATGAAAAAAGGAAATATAAAAGGTTGTTGCGACAAAAAATGGAGAAACTTTCAATTTCTCCCTTAAACCGCCATTTCGCCAATACGATGTTATCTGCTGACATTATATTCACTATTTTTTAAACCATTTCTTGAAAAATATTTCCGAAATTCGGTTTTTGATACTATTTCTACAAATTCACTTTGATCTATATCTAGTCCTTCAAGAAATAATTTTGAATCAATGTAACTTTTTAAAATTGTTGGATTAAAATAAACTTTTTTATTTTCGGTAAATTCTACAGCTGAAATAAAATGTGGTAAAATTCCAGCTAAAAAACTAAACTCTTTTTGTTTTTTAAATGCTAAAGTATCTTGTTTAGGTAAATTATTTATTTCAAATTTTTTGCGGTAAAAATAGAAATTGGGATTCCAACAATGAATTATTATACCATTTTCTCCAGCAAAATTTTTTGAAATGTTTTTATCTTCTGTTGATGATACAAAATGTGAATTTTTTCGATAGTCAATAAAATAAAGTTGATGGAGTATTTTTAAATAATAATTTCTGTAGACTAAAGGATTTTCTGAATTATTAATGGAGTTAATAAAACTGGGTAAATTAGCTTTGTTTTTGAAATATTCATTAATTGCAGAGTTTTCTCTATAATATTGTGATATATATTCTTTTTTACTTTTAGTAGATTTGTTTAATCGTTCAAATATTTTTTTTAGAGCTTCATCACTTGTATCAACTAATGCTATGTCTCGACTAAATGATTTATCATCAAATAATAAATCATTATAAAAATATTTTGATTTATCTCCAATTAAAAAAATTCTCTCTAGAAGTTCTTTTCTCTTGTATTCTGTTCCATCATTATTAACTCCAAATCTTTTATAAATATTTTCAAGATTATCGCCACGATAATATGTGTTGATTTTTCTTAGTTGAGTAAGTTGAATTTGAAGTAATAAAAATTCTATTATTTTATCGTTCATTATTTATGCGTGATTTTGGGAATGCTTGCACCTAAGATTGTTTTTTCACAAAATACAGTAGATCGAAGTTTCGTAAAAAAACACCTATATACGCATTTCGTTAAATTACCCGCTAATATAATTAAATATTTGTAAATTAGGTTTTTAATAAATATAATTTTAGAGATAGCGAAATGATTTGCTCTAAAATAACTCTATCTAAATATGGTTAGCGAAACAATTCTAAAAACTTTGCATAACCGATTACAATCACAACGATAAGCTAATAACATAATTGAATACTATTATAGTTATGCGCAATGGTGTGTTACTCAATGCTATAGGTCTCGGAGCTTTTATGAATGTAAAAGTCGTTCAAGATAATATTAGTGCATCCTATCAGCGCTTTTTGGTAGCAGCCAATTAAAAAAGTGTATGAATTGGTCAATAATCAAATGATTGAGTTGAGCTATTTATCGTAGGGGCGAATTGCAATTCGCCCTCAGAAAACCCATAAGCTTCAGATTGTTTCGGGATTACTGCGTGATCCCTTGGGTGGGAGAACAGTTCAATTAATCTGTATCCCCTCTACGCGTGTATATTTTTATTTTCCAAAATCAATTTTACGAGCGAGCTCGACATTGATTTTATAAAAATAAAAAAAGCCCGATAAAAATCGGGCTTCATATTAATTGGCGGAGAGAGAGGGATTCGAACCCCCGGAGGTGTGACCCTCAACAGTTTTCAAGACTGCCGCATTCGACCACTCTGCCATCTCTCCAGACGCGGTCTATCGCGTTATTGTGAGTGCAAATATAGGCGGAAAATTGAAGTTACCAAAAGATTTTTTTCAAAAAACACCGCCTTTTTTTTAGTGCTCTCGTAATCAATCAACTATTTTTTGTATTTTGGTCAAATTAATGGCACTTCATGAAAAAAATATTGGTTAGCATCACGCTAATGCTAGCGTTTGGGAGCTTTATAAGCTTAAAGGCACAAGATAAATCGTCTAAAGATTCTCTTAAAATTGCTTTGGTGAATGATTTTTATGCGCCCAAGTTAAAACTAAAAGAGAAAGAGACTGTTTTCCCAGTGTACATTAAAAATTACCAAGCATTTATTCAACGAGGAATAGAAGAAAAAGAGCGCTCAAAATATGCCCACCAATGGGATTACAATAAATCGATTGGTGCCAACCTCGTATTGGATGCTTTTACCAATGTCTTATACAACGTAATGAGTGGCAAATAGAATGTAAATTAAAGGATGCGTTTATAAGTTACTCCATTTTAACTGCCCCTTCTGCCATCTATTTTTTAACTTTGCGTCCTAGTTAAAAAATCATGCAATCGTCAACCCCATCACTGCCGTATTCGCCCAAACGAATCCGAAACGCAGTCGCTCTCTTTTATTTTTGTCAAGGACTCGCATTTTCCTCATGGGCCAGTCGTATTCCGGCCATTAAAAGCGAATTAAACATCTCCGAAGGCCAATTAGGTACCTTGTTGTTATTAATGCCCATTGGGCAATTATGCACCATGGCCATTTCCGGAAAGCTGGTTGCTGCTTACGGAAGTAAACAGGTGCTTCGAATTGTTGTGCTTATCTATGCATTGATACTTTGCAGCATTGGTTTGGCCACTGCTTATTGGCAATTAGCCGTGATCTTATTCTTTTTTGGCGTGGTGGGTAATATGTGTAACATTGCTGTAAATACCCAAGGCGTCGAAGTAGAGCGTATTTTTAATCGTTCCATTATGTCGTCTTTCCACGGGGCATGGAGCATTGCCGGCTTTACAGGGGCTATGATTGGTTTATTGTTTATGAACCTTCATATTTCTACATTCTATCATTTCATCGTTATTTTTGCCCTAATAGCCCTTAATTTAATCGTGAATCAGCGCTATCTCGTTCCTGGAAAAGCACCCAAAACCGAAAAGAAGTCCCTGTTTTCTAAACCCGAATCGTCATTGGTTCACTTGGGAATCATTGGTTTCTTAAGCATGGCGACCGAAGGGGCTATGTTCGACTGGAGTGGTGTTTATTTCAAAGACATTGTAAAAGCGCCCGAAAACTTAGTCGTGGTGGGGTATGCTTCCTTTATGGTCATGATGGCAACGGGACGTTTCGTCGGCGATTATTTTATTCGCACCTACGGTTCTAAACGCGTTCTGCAATGCAGTGGTGTCCTAATGAGCACGGGCTTATTGCTTTCCGTATTTTTCCCAACCTTTTTAGTCTGTACCATTGCCTTTATGATGGTGGGGCTAGGGGTGGCCTGTAATGTACCAACGGTCTACAGTGCTGCCGGACAAAACAAAAAAGTCTCACCAGGAATAGCCTTGGCCACTGTTTCAAGCGTTAGCTTCTTGGGGTTTTTAATGGGGCCGCCTTTAATTGGCTACATTGCCGAATTAACCGATCTGCGTTATTCATACGCCCTTTTCGCCATCTTCGGAATCATTATGGTCATCATGGTTGGCCGAATGAAGTTATTCAAAGCCCAATAAACAACCTTTAAAATAAATTTTCAGTAAAAATACATCAAAGATTAATAACAGATAAAACGGTTGTAAATAAAGGCTTTACAATCGTTTTTTGATTTTTTGGTAATGAGGTAAAAAGCAAAAAAAAGCGAGGTTAGGCAAAAGTAAGGTTACTAAAACGTTACTTTCAAGCATTAGAAACAACCTGTCTAAAATACTGTAATTCAGTTTTATGCTTAATTTTTCATATTGTTCCGTAGCTCACATAGGTTTAATTTTATCATTAAGAATTGTGAGTATGGAAACGACAAAAAAATCAACGTTTAAGGTTCTTTTCTACCTTAAAAAGAATGCCCCGAAGAAGAATGGGAAAGTTACGGTTATGTGCAGAATTACCGTAAACGGTAATCAATCTGCATTCAGTGCCAAGTTGGATATTTCCGCAACAAATTGGGATTTGAAGTACGGCAGGGTTTTAGGTAAAAGTCGAGAAGCCCAAGAAACAAACAGCAAACTTGACAAAATCCGTTCAGGTATTGAGGAATGCTATTCCAAAATTCTGAAGAACGAGGGGGCTGTAAACAGTACTAAACTTAAAAATGCCTTCCTCGATATGGAAAGCGGAGAAATGACCTTTTTCAAGTTCAATGAACAGTTTCTTTCCGACTATGAGAAAAAGGTCAATAGCGGACTTCGGGTAAATGGAACACGAAGTAAGTATAAAACACTATTAAGACATCTTCGCAATTTTGTACTTACAAAATACGGTTACTCCGATGTGTCTTTTAACGACCTTACTCCTGATTTTGTACAGGACTTTGATTACTACCTGCGTGATGACCAAAGCTTGACACATAACACCATTTGGCTGTATATGATTGGCTTTACCACGCTTTGCCGATTGGCAATGAGCAGAAAGCATCTTGCTTTCAATCCGTTCAGCGTGGATATTTCGGTTCGATTTATGCCAGTGATTTCGGTCAAACCGTGCCAGTTTCCAGTTTGATTTGTGCCACTTAAAATAACACTTGTAGTTATTTCGGTTCAAACCGTGCCACTTTGAAAAGTTAATTACATCTATCTTGTTGTTTTCTAAACGATAAGATATGGCTAATAAACTTGATCCAATGGACTTAAAACAAATTATCACCTTGCATTTAGATGGTTGTAGTAATCGAAAAATAGCTACTACACTAAGTATTTCACGCAATACAGTCAATACCTATATGCAACTCTTTGCTGCCAGTGAGTATTCACTTGAGCAGCTCTTATCGTTTGAAACACTGCAATTATCAGAGCTTTTTTCTAGTTTTACCACTGTTGATACACAGCGTCATAATGCGTTGATGTTGTACTTTGAAACAGTTAATAAAGCCCGTAATCATCCTGGTTTTACCTTTCTCTATCACTATAGTCAATATACTGAAACTGCAGAAAACCCCTATAGTTATACTCAGTTTATGGAACACTATAATCGCAAGTATAAACAAGCAAAAGGTTCAATGAAGTTAGAGCATGAACCTGGTAAAGAAATGTACATAGACTTTGCCGGTAAAAAGCTTTCGTATGTAGATAAACATACAGGAGAAATAATACCTGTAGAAGTGTTTGTGGCTATCCTTCCCAACAGTCAATACACCTATGTTCAAGTATGTGCTACTCAAAAGAAAGAAGATTTAATCCAGTGTTGTATCAATGCTTTACACTTTTATGGAGGTGTTCCCCTGGCTATTGTGTCTGATAATCTAAAATCAGCTGTATCTCGTTCTAGTAAATATGAAGCTCAGATTAATCGAAGTTTTAAAGACTTTGCCTCCCATTATAGTTGCGTTGTAAATCCAACAAGAGCCTATTCTCCACAAGATAAAGCCTTAGTGGAAAACGCGGTTAATTTAGTGTATCAGAGAATCTATTATCCTATTAAAGAGATGACCTTCTTCTGCTTAGAGGAGCTAAACCAAGAAATACAAACAAGATTAACTCATTACAATCGGCTCCTTTTTCAGCGTAAGGAATCAAGTCGCATAGAACTGTTCCAATCTATAGAAAGGCAATATTTAAAAACTCTGCCATCTTCTAACTATCAAATTAAAGATTATAAAAGAGCTAAAGTACAAAAGATAGGTTATGTATATTTCTCACCTGACAAAAGCTATTACAGTGTTCCTTACCGTTATATAGGTCATCAGACTACGATTCATTACACCAATACCACAGTTGAAGTTTATTACAATCATGTACGCATAGCTCTACATAAACGAAATCCTGCAAAGGGATCATATAATACAACAAAAGACCATCTATCAAGTACACATCAATACTACACTAGTTGGAGTCCAGAATTCTTTAAAAAGCAAGCTCAACTTCATGGTGAAAATGTAGTGAAATGTGTAGAGAGAATACTTGATAATGTCGAATATCCTGAAATAGGGTATAAACGAGTTATGGGAGTAATACAGCTACATAAAAGCTATGGTTCAGATAGATTAGAAAAGGCCTGTGAACTTGCTTTAAAAGAGAATATAGCAACTTATACTCACATTAAAAACATCCTTCATCACAAGATGGATCTCAATCAAGAAACGATACAACAACTTAACGCAAATACTCCTCACATCCCTTCACACGCCAATATTAGAGGAGCTTCTTCTTATCAATAAACTTTAATAATTAATTATATGGATAACAACCAGACTATCGAAAAACTAAAAGCAATGCGATTAAGCGACATGGCTTCATTACACAACAGACACATGAAAGACAACACAATCACATCTTTTACCATAGATGAATACATTGCTTTACTAACAGACCATGAGTATGAAAACAGACAAAATAGAAAAGTAGAAAGATTAATTAAACAAGCTAATTTTAGGCAAAATGCTAGCATAGCTGATATTAATTATACCCATAATAGAGATCTTGACAGAAATGCTTTTAATAGGCTAACTACCTTAGATTTTATACTGAAAAAACAAAATATTATTTTAACTGGAGCCAGTGGAGTTGGTAAAAGTTATCTTGCTCAAGCCTTAGGACATCAAGCTTGTCTTATGGAACATAAAGTACTTTACTTTAATACAGCCAATCTATTTAACCTGCTAAAATCAAGTAAAATAGATGGAACCTATCAAAGAGAAATCAAGAAAGTACTCAAATGTGACTTGCTTATTTTGGATGACTTTGGACTACAGCCTTTTGATAATCTGATTAGAGAAGCACTCTTTGATATCGTTGATCAAAGGTATAATCAAGCTTCTATTATTTTATCCTCACAAATACCTGTAGCTGCTTGGTATCCTTTAATCGGGGAAAATACTATTGCAGATGCGGTTCTTGATCGAATCGTCAACTCTTCGCATAGAATAGATCTTAATGGAGAATCAATGAGGAAGACAAACTTTTAGCGTTTGAAATAACTTTTTTTGTATTATTGTATAACTTTTTAAAGTGGCACCATTTGACCGAAATAGGTGGCACGGTCAGACCGAAATAACCATAGCGAGTACAAGAATACCAAAAAGGACAAAGACAGAGGTTATCTGTTGCGGAACGAGTTGGAACAGCTTGTAATGTTAAACTGCGAGAAAAAGAAAGACGAATTGGTTAAAGACCTGTTTGTTTTCAGTTGCTTTACTGGTCTTTCCTATTCAGATATGAAAGGGCTTAGAAACAATAATATTCAGGATTTCTTTGACGGTAACTAGTGGATTATCATACGTAGGAAAAAGACAGCAACATCGTCAAACGTGATGCTGTTGGATATTCCCAAAATGATTATCGAAAAGTACGCAGGATTTTCAAAAGACGGAAAGGTATTTCCTGTACCATCAAATACAGTCTGTAATGATAGTCTAAAAAGAATATCACAACTGATTGACTGCCTGAAAGAAAAGAAAGTAACCTTTCATTTAGCACGCCATACGTTTGCCACGCTGTTTTTGAGCGAGGGCGTTCCGCTCGAAAGTTTAAGCAAAATGTTAGGGCATAAAAATATTTCAACTACTCAAATTTATGCCAAAATTCTTAACGAGAAAGTTGGAAAGGATATGGAAAAAGTTGCTGAAAACTTTAAGAATATGGAAGGTTCTTTTATGTCTCGATTTTAGAAAAATAAGATATTCATGGGAATTAGGTTTGAACAAAGCTTTTCAAACTTAGAATCTTTAAATACTATTTATTTTCATCAAAAAATAACCTCGTTTAAAATCTTTTAAACGAGGTTATATAGTTTAATTTTAACTGAAATACAAGTTGTTCAACAATTATCTATATTAATGGAAATATCACTTTGGAATAAAACCATGTCCATTACCATTAAATTTTATATGGTTAATTTTATCTATAATATCAATTGGAGGTTCTTCGTTTTCGATAATTATTACTTGGTCTATATTAGTTGTAGTTAAATATCTATAAAAATCCATTGCAAGGTTTACTTCAATTTCTTCACCATTTGCCTTTGGATTCTTATATGTAACTAAGGGAGAATCTAAAATTGGAACTCCAATTTTATAAGATTTTTCTTCCATAATTTCGTGTAAGGCTATAATATAAACTGCGTAATAAATCGCTCTATATCCTTTCCCGTAATCACCTCTAAAACTATCTCCAATTTCAAACTCAAATACTTCCTTGTTATATTTAACATCCTTGTTTTCACCAATATTTTTTAAAATATCAGACATTTTACTGCAAAGCTTTGTTAAATTGTCTGCTGTAAGAGATGGATAATTTGTTTTTCCACTTGGTATTGATGATTCTAATTCTTTTATACTTTGTGAGAAAGATTCTATCTTTTTAATAATATCACGAATCCCTATTAATTGACTCTTTTTATTATTTAAAACTGATAAAGTTTCTAAAGTTTTATCAAGTTCACTACCTATTCCTTCTTCTAGTTTAATTCTTACATCTACTATTTCTAAAGTGATTTTAGAGATATTTCTTTCCACTTCATTGTATTCGGCAATAATTAATTCTTGCGATATTTTCAGTTCCGTTAATAGGGATTTAATTTTTTGAATTTCAGATTCGCAAGAAGAAATAATTTGATTTACATCTAATTGTTCTGCTTCAACTTCTTGCTTGCACGTAGGGCAAGATGAAATACTTGTTTCAGTCATAAAAAGACCTGATTCGATTGTAGATTTCAATCGTGAAATATCACTCAAATACTGTTGCTCTAGAATGTAAGACCTTTTTTGTAATTCGCCAAGTTCATCATATTTATTTTGAAAATCTAGAAAAACTATATTTTTGTTCTTATATTCTTTTTCAAGTGATAAATACTCTTTTTTTATCCTGTTAAAATTTTGAGTAAAATTATTCAATGAATTTTCAATTTTCTCTAACTGTTCATCAATTTCCGTAATATTTATATTGGAATCAAGTTGAGAATTATTAATAAATTCATAAAGCAAATCGATTTTACCTTTTCTTTTTTGAATTTCCTGAGTAGTAATCTTCTTTTGAATATTACTATCATCAATTCCAGTAAGGAAAAATCTTAATAAATTCGATTCTTCTGTACTTTTTGTATAATGAGAAGTGATAGGAGATTCCTTTGTTATTATCCGCTCTTCATTAATCAAAGCTAATTTAACAACGTTTCTATAAGATAAATTAACTGTGTCTCCTTTTTCATTCTTTCGAATCCTCTTGTTACCAATATTATTCAGATTTAGAAGAAAACTACTTATATTATCATTAGAGTTAGCATCAGATTTTCGTTTTAAAATTTCTGGTTCAGTATTTAAATTACTAATTTTTGATTGATATAATTTATAAGTATTATTATTAGCAATTTCACTTTCTAATGTATAAGTTTTGTTATTAGATTCAATTTCTAAGAAAATATTTGAATATCCCTTTAATTGAGGAATGTTTCTTAGTTTTATTGATGAGCCTGACATATAATCAATACAATCAAATATAAAGGTCTTTCCTGTATTTGAAGGTCCAGATATAACATTCATGCCAGGGCTAAACAAAATGAAAGCGTCTTTTTTATTAATCCCTGTTAGACGTAATTCTTTATAAATATATCCAGCCATTATTTTAAGATTGCAAGGTTAAACTCTGAGTGAGTGAGATTATTTTTTTTGTCAAAAATATTTTTTAATATGGATTCATTTATAGATTCATATTTATTGAAAAACCAAGAGACACGTTTAATTAATTCTAATGTGTAATTTTCGGATAAGTTTTCCAAAAAAGGTGTGGAGTTTTCTGACGCTAAATATGTTATGCCATTTACATCATAGCTGATATCAATTAAACTTTTGTTTAATAAGAAATCTAAGCTACTTTTTATTAAATTTCTTCTGATATAAATTTCACTTTCTCTATATGGAACAGGAGCGTGAATACTTTCAATAGCACTATCGAAATCTCCAGAATGAATAATTATATAATCAACGTAAATTAAACTTTGTAAACTAATTTTCTTAGGATATGCTTCATTAAGAATACAAAGTAATCTTAATCCTACTTCTAATGGATTATTAAATGGATTATTCTGACTCATTTTTCCAAACTATTTTTTTATCATTAACTAACTGATGGCATATTCCTTTTCTATCACTAACTATACTTACGGTAGTTAACGGATTTGAAGATAATTGAAGAGTTGAAGCAAGTTTTTCAGTCTCTTTTACTTTTTTAAAAGCATTATCGTGAAAGTCCTCTACCGTATCAACAATACCATTATAAATTTCATCTTGAAAATCTTGAAAAGTATTGATAGGTAAACTATCTCTATAAAAATTCCTTAACTGTTCGGCGTAATGAAAATTAATTCTTGCTCTATTGAAATGACTTTGATAATTTATATGTGTATCTAAATCTTCTTTTTTTAGAAATTTATTTTTTGACTCGTCTTCGTATGAAAGAAATAGTTGCTTAACATATACTAGTTCATTTGATTTAACTTCGTCTATTTCTTTTTCGTTTATTTTTGGTCTAGCTGGAAGCCCTCCACCAAACCTAGTAATATGATTAGGATGATTTTTGTGTTTTTCTAAAACAGTTTTAATATTAGTTTTCTTGAATATCTTAAAATCAAATTCTTCTACATACTTTAAAAATTCTCCTTCTAATTTTATAGTTTCAATTTTAGTAATTTTATTTTCACAATTATTCTTCCATTTTGCCTTGATTTCTTTTTTTAACAATTCAGATTTTTGAAGCAATTTTGAAAGTGAAGTGCCACAGCCTTTAGGCGCAATTACAAAATAGTTTTGGGGAATTGGGTATTCTTTTTTGAATGTATAGTATAGAATTTTACCAATTTCGACATAAATGTCAGAAGGATATAGTGAATGATCATAATGTTTGCATTGAAAACAATCCCATTTGTAATTTTCTTTATCTGGAGTTTCTATATAAGCAATAACATCTCGTCCATTATCATTTGCTCCACCAATTCTTTCGATTTCTATATACTCACTTCGAAGTAATTCTAAATATTCTTCCGTAAATAATTCCCATTCTTCAGGAGAAAATATTTCTATTCTTTTTAAAGGAACAATATTAGCTCCATTTGTAACTTCAAAGTTTGATGTAAACTTTTCTACTGACATTATTTTAAAAGATTGTTTAAGATGGTTGTTTGATTAGATTTATAATTAACTAATTAATATTCATATGTTTATCAAAATATAAATGATAACCATATTTCATATATTCATTTCCAAAAATACAATAAGTATATAACAATAAATTACGGCTTCACGTAAAAACTAAAAACCTAGCTTAAAAACAATTAACGAGGTTATATATTCTTTTATTTGCAAGAAAATTACCTATACTTTATATTATTTAATAGTTTGATAATTTTTTTCAACTTTAAAAATTCTGTATTCCAAATTCCAATCTTTTGGAATAAAATATGGGATTGGAAAAGCATAATGATAATCTTCTAAACTTCTGTAATAACTATATATTTTCTTTTTTACTTTAGTTTTATCTTTATTACAATCTCCATTGTAGCCTTGTACTATTTCTACGTCTTTAATATCAAAAATATAGTAAGGAAATCTTGAATTTGAAATACCATAACCTTTTTCAATTTGATTTTTATTAAAACTAAAATTAGAATTTGCACATTCTACTACTTCAGATACTATACTGAATGTGATTTCAACTTTATAATCTTCGGGGTTTTTGGTTTGACCCCTATATTCCTAGAGTAAAATGTTAATTTATTGATAATATTTAAGCGACCTTTTTTTCGTTAAAAATCAGGTGTTTTTCTGCGTTCCATTTCTCCATGGGTGTTATCCTGCCAAGTAATCCATGTAATCTTTCATTGTTATAGAAAATGACATACTCTTTCAGAATTTGTTGTATTTGCTCAAAAGTAGTGTATTCCAATCGATCGAATACTTCCTTTTTTAGAAGTCCATGATAAGCTTCTATATGCGCATTTTCTTCTGGTGTCGCCACATGTGTAAACTCTTGTTCTACACCAATCAGACTTAGATAATCACGAACATCATGGGCTATAAACTGACTTCCATTATCGCTTCTAATAATTACATTTTCAGGGTAGTTATAGTGTTCAAACAGTTCTGAAAGAAAATTGATGACATGATTTTTCTTGATGTTATAAGCCAATATATCTTTCAGTATTCTTCGGGTATGAACATCAATAACAGATAAAAGATAAGCGTTTTTACCTCTTGACGGTATCCATACGTATTTGATATCCATCTCTATACATTGAAATGGTCTATTCGTTAAAACTTTTCTATACTTAACGAACTTTCTACCAGTACCACTTCTTTTTATGCGATCATCAAGCTTTAATAACCCAGCCTGTTTCATGATTCGATAAACTTTTTTATGATTTATTTGATACCCTTTTCTTACCAAATAGCTCGTCATCAGATGATAGCCACAATCTATGAAAGGATGATCTAATATGGCCTTGATGCTTTTTATAACTTCTGATTCATTGACATTCCCTAAACGACTATGCTTGGTGTTAATGGAGGGTTTTAAGCCTTTTTTACCACCACTTACTTTTCGATAATAGCTACTTTCTGCTAGGCCTACCATCTGAATTAACCGTAGTTTACTACACTTATGACGCTCGTAAAATTGGTCTACCAAATTTTTTTTGGATCGGATGTTCCAAACTTTTTTTTTAATAATTCTCGTTGAACTTCTAACTCAATATCTTTATCACTGAGCAATTTACGTAATATCCTATTTTCTTCTTCTGCCTTTTTTAATTCTTTACTTTTGGGATCGGATTTTAATTTTAGGCCATCCTCTCCTTGAGAATCAAATTTTTTCTTCCAATTGTAATACGTAGCTGTACTGACTGTGAATTTTCTACAGGTTTCGATAACACCGTTTTCTTCACAATTTTGTAATATTTCTAGCTTCTCAGATAAGCTCCATCTCTTGTATTTCATAGACTCTAATTTATGAATTTTAATTCTACTATTTTACTCCGAGCTTTTAAGGGGCTAAAATATGTTTCATAAAAAATTAACTATATCTATTTTCGTAAAATTAACCTTAAATATATAAACAAAACTAAATTTCATACCTTATTGTATGAAATAAACAACCTCCCTAAAAAACTTAGCGAGGTTGTATGTATATTTATTCTTTTTGTCTTCAATCGTTTTTCAATACATCTCATGCTCTCCGGGCAAGACAAAAGCTTAGTTATTAGCAGAAGTTTTTATCTTTCTTTATTAGATTGAGACAAAACAGAAGCTGCAAGTTTTTTAGTTTCCTCGCTATATTTTTCACTTTTTAATACTTTTGATGCTTTATCTTCAAGTTCAGCACCAGTTTGATTTCCTTTATTACTCTGTGAAAGTGCAGATCCTGCAAGTTCTTTTGCAATGTTAGATGCATTTGGATTTTGTAATGTTTTAGCAGCTAAACTTGCAATTTCTTTTGATGTAGTTTTTGTGTTTTTTGCCATACTATTAATTATTTATACTATTTTGTGTTTTTGTTCCTGAAATTGGAGCTGATCAACAATTACATATGTTGTGAATAGTACTTTTTCCAGTTTATAATTTCTTTAAATTTCTAAATTCATATTTTTCACTCAAACTATTTCTCTCAATTTCTACCTCATAATTTTCCAATTGAAAGGCTTTTTCCACAAATTCTTTTGCCTTTGAATATGCACAATGATATGTTTCATATGAATCTTGCAAATGTCCGTCGTGTTCATAGTGAACAGAAAAAGCATATTTGCGAAGCAATGAATTTGCTTTAGTTTCTATTCGTCCAGCGTTTTTACTTTTCAGAGCGTAAAGTATTTTCCAGTCATTAAATCCTGCATATTTAGTCCTATTAAGTGATTCCGCTCTTATTTCGACTGCTTTTGAAAATCCAATTTTCACAAGTTCTCCTTTTAAACTTCCAGCAATATATACAATTCCACCAGAGTCATTTCTTTTCTGAAATCCTAATTTTGCTGTATCGCATTGACAACAATGTCCACTTCTTGTTCGTAAAGTATGTCCCTCTTTTTGGCAAGGTGTAACATTATAAGCAACCAATTTATTTAGTTCTTTCATAATCACCCTATATTCGGATTTTGAAAGTCCGTCAGCATCGAATACATATTTCTGCTCTACATTCTGCTCTTTTAAAAATTTAATTTGTTCGCTTGTTAATTCTGTCATTTCATTTTTCTCGTATTATTCACAACATTATTTTTTCACAAAACCCAGTATACAAAAATTTCGTAGAAAACACTTATATCTATTTTTCGTAAGATTATTCCAAACATACAACAACCAATTAACAATAAATTACGGTTTCACATAAAAAAACCTCGCTTAAAAAGGTTTTTTATGTAATATTACACCATCTCTAGCGCTAGGAGCAAGACGAAAGCTTAGTTAATAGCAGAAGTTTCTTTCAATTTGACAATAATTTTCAGTAATACGCAAAAATTTAATTTTGTATTTTATATTTCTAACTATTTTGCCCTCCTCCAAATATTTATCAACTTGATATATTTTGTCATAATATTTTTCCATCAAAATTGTAATGAATTCTTTTAGATTTGAATTTTCATTATTATCTTTAAACTTATAGATAAATTGATTATCATCTTCTTGAATTAAATCAAATCTATAATTATGAAAGAAATATGTAGATAAAATTATTCTATTTATACAATTATCATTGATTTTTAAATTTCGATTTCTCATTCCATTTTTTTGGAATTCTAAAACTTGATCATTATTAAATTCAAGAGGATGAGATACTGAATCAAATTTTTCATCTCTAATTATAATTCTCCACTCTTTCTCATAATTCCAAAACTTTTCTTTGTTAATCAAACAATAAAATAATGGAATATTTGCATTAATACTTACCTTACCTTCTTTCGATGATTTAATCGAGTGTTTTTTGAAATTAATCTGTTCAAGATTATCATAATTAATTGGTACAAAGTACATTTGACAAGAACTAAAGTTTTCAAGAAGTTTAGTTGTATTGTATTCTATGCAAAATCCTCTTTCATTAGTGTAGTGTGTCCATAATAAATCATTGTGAAAATTCTCACATAAACAAAAATATCCTATATACTTCAAGAAGTCTTTTGACAGAGTGCGAATTAGCTTTTTATGATAATATTCTTTTAAATCAATTTCTAGATCTGCTTCTTTAATGTAGTCATGCAAAAAATCTTCAAAATCCCAAAGCAAAAAATTTCCATCCATTAAATCATTCATTGTGAAAGAATGACCAAAATGAACTGTTTGATTTTTAAGTGAATTTTTGCTATTAGAGTTTAGATAATAATATTTGTAAGTGTATTCAGGAATTTCTATATTATCGTTTAATACTATTTTAGTTTCACGGTCAATGGATTCAATCGACACTTTATCTAAATTTATTTTCATAGGGTTTGTTTAGAAATTTCAGCTAACATTATTTTTTACGAAACTACTATAACTTTAGTTTCGTAAAAATTAGTTATATCTAAATTTCGTAAGATTATTCCAAACATACAACAACTATTTTACAACAAATTACGGTTTAACGTAAAACAAAATAGCTTTTAAAGAGGTTATTATTTATAATTTTTTGTGTTTTTGTACCTAAAATTAGAGTTGTGCAACAGTTACCCTTGTTGAACTAAACCTTCGGTAGCTTTTGTAACTTAGTACTATATAAACTAAAATATGGTTACTAAAAAAAAATACCAGATGCTTAAAGCCTGTCTTGAGTATAGTCGTAAGGTCGAATAAATTTTTAAATTGTGCATGTTCAGAAATAGCTGGTTTTTCTTCACTTCTACAACGCTTTGAGCGAAATATTTCAATTTTAGGAAGAAGTAAACGGACGTTTGATAATTATGCTCGTCATGTAGCTGTAATGGCACTTCATTTTGGTTGTTTACCAACCGAATTAGATCCCGAGCAAGTTAAAGATTATCTATTTGAACTGCAACAACGTTCCGTTACGCCTTCCCAATCGTACTTTAAACACACCGTTTATGGTTTACGATTTCTTTTAAAAACAGAAGGATTACCTTATGATTATCTTCATTTACCCTCGATTCCTAAAGAGAAGAAACTACCTGTTATTTTGAGTAGAGAAGAGATTTGGCGAATGCTTCAGACATCAAAATTATTAAAACATCGTGTTTTAATTGGCTTACTTTACGGTTGTGAACTTCGTTGTATGGAGGTTCGGAATATTGAATTAAAGCATCTAGATTTAGATCGGAAGTTACTTCATGTTGTACAGAGTAAAGGAAAAAAAGACCGTTATATTCCTTTATCAGATCACTTAATCCGAGGTTTGAAAACCTATATTTCAGCAGAAAACCTGAGTACATTTTTATTCACTGGAAACACAAAAGATTCGAAAGGATTTGATTCTCGTTACAGCCAACGCGGAGTTCAATGGGTAATTAAATCTATTTGTAAAAAAGCAGGAATTCATAAAGACGTCCACACGCATACTTTACGGCATAGTTATGCGACCCATTTATTAGAAGATGGAGCGAATATTCTATTGGTTCAGCGATTACTTGGACATAGTAATATTGAAATTACAATGGTTTATTTACATGTATGTCAGCTTGAAAATCAACACTTACATAGTCCACTTGATACCGTTTTTGCCTTATGTCGAGCAAGTGTGAAGTAAGTGAAGTAATCAATCAAATAGATTTATCTGGTCAAAATTTCACGGTTCATCAAGAAAAAACATTACGTGCTTTATCAGTTTGTAGAACTGCATTTTTGGGTGGTCATGTGGATGCATGTGAAGATTGTGGAAGCTTACATATTAGTTACAACAGTTGTCGTAATCGGCATTGTCCAAAATGTCAAGGACACAAACGAGAAGAATGGATTTAAGCCCGAGAACAAGATTTATTGCCTTGTAGTTATTACCATTTGGTTTTTACATTACCTAATCAGCTGAATGATTTAGCGATAAAACATCCCCGAGAAGTGTATAAAATTCTTTTTGAAGCTGTTTGGAGTACACTATCTCAGTTTGGTAAAACGGAAGGATTACAGCTTGGTATGATTGCTATTTTACATACATGGGGACAGAATTTAAGTCTTCATCCACATTTACATTGCATTGTTCCAGGAGGGGAATACAATCAAATAAAACTTGGAAACGTAAGATAAAATTCGCTAAATATCTTTTTCCTGTAAAGGGTTTAAGTAAAGTATTTCGAGCAAAATATGTTAGTCTATTACGCAAATAACAATTAGGAGAAGCTAATTTATTTAATTCATTATTCAACACTAATTGGGTGGTTTATGCGAAGCGTCCATTTGGTGGTCCAAAACAAGTGATAGAATATTTAGGACGATATACCCACAAGGTTGCAATAAGTAACCAACGGATAAAAGAGGTAACAGCAACAGAAGTTAGCTTTCATTACAAAGATTATCGCTCTAATGGTCAAAATAAAGTAATGCTTTTACCAAATGTTGAATTTATTCGTCGATTTAGTTTACATATTCTACCCAAATGTTTTGTTCGAATACGACATTACGGAATTTTAAGTAGTAGTTGGAAAAGAGGTCGTTTACAAGATTTACAAAAACAATTAAAAGTTAAACGTAAAGCCTTAAAACCAAAAACTAAACATCGTATATGTTACTGTTGTAAAGTAGGAACCTTGGTTACATTAGCTTGTTTTGGAGAGCGAGGTCCACCAAAGACTTATCTTTTTAAATCAGAATTAAAAACACCTGTCAATTAATTTGACGGGTAAGGGATTTTATGCTTAAAAAGTAAGATTTTACAACTTCATATCCGAATAAGGCAAAAAAAAAGCAGTACGATAAAAATCTACTGCTTGTATAGCCTAACATTTAACTTCGAGAACTCCATAAGAATAAAAAGCTAACTCCGGTTCCGTTCAATAGGCTTTCATCTCTTGTCTTTCAGACAAGACGAAAGATTAGTTATTAGCTGAATATTTTATTTAGATTTGAGATAATAAAATATTTCCATCATATTTCTTACGTCTAAATTTATTTAAAGTTTCTGTTGTACCTCGTAGAATACTTTCAAATTTATCAATTTGTTGATAGTTTTTCATATTGATTAGAATTAATTTTCCATTTTCAAATACAAATTTTGAGGCTAATTTATAATTTCCCTCGTTTAGTTCAGTTCTAAAATGCTCACGACAAGTTATAAATAAAAGTCTGTTAAATCACGCTCTAGGTCTAATATCAAAATGCTTAGATATTCTTTCTGTAAATGAATTTGACCTTGCTTTACCAATTAAAAGAATTTTTTCATTTGTTTTGAATATATAAATACCATGTCCAGGATTTATTAATTCGCCTTGATAATAAGTTAAATCTTTAACTTTTAGATCTTCAAGCTTTATACCTTCAGTTTGATTAATTATATCAATAAATTGATTAATGCTTAAATTTAAATGTTCTTCAAATTCAATTATGTAGGCTTCCCATAAAATGTAGGGGTAGTATATTAGACAAGTTAGCGATTTATAAACATCATTAAACTAACTTAACCCAATAGTAAGGTTATCTCTATTAAGGTTTAAATTAAATCTTAATTTTTGTATATTTGCGAAAGAGTTATTGGAAATAGATTGAAATATAAAGCAATAAGAACCGTTACTAATTCATTACTTCTCTTTTTTAAAAACACTTGTAAAATATTTAAATACAAACATTTACAAGTTTTTATAAATACTTTAAAATAAAAAAAGCCCTTTCCATCAACAGGAAAGGGCTTTTTTGTAAGCTTTATTTCAATGCGGTTAGAATTTTACATCCATCACCGTTGTTGCTAACATATCTTCCACCGTTTCACGACGACGAATTAAATAATCTTTATCATCAATCCATAACACTTCGGCCGGTTTTAGGCGCGAGTTGTAGTTCGATGCCATTGAAAAACAATAAGCGCCCGCATTATGGAAACACAAGATATCGCCTTCTGTAATTTCATTAATTTTTCGGTTGGCACCAAAAGTATCCGTTTCACAGATATAACCCACCACAGTATAATAGCGAGAACGTCCTGCTAAATTCGAAATATTCTCTATCTCGTGGTGAGCATTGTAAAACATAGGACGAATTAAATGATTAAATCCAGTATCAATTCCTGCAAAAACAGTCGATGTGGTTTGTTTAATCAAGTTCACCGATGCTAAGAAAAAACCAGCTTCAGAAACCATGTATTTGCCTGGTTCAAACATAAGCGTTAACGGCTTACCGTAATTCTTTTCAAATGCGTTAAAACGCGCACTTAAACGTTCACCCAAGTAATCTAAATCGGTTTCATTCGCACCAGGATGGTAAGGCACTTTAAACCCTGATCCAAAATCGATGTACGATAAGCGATCGAAATGCGAAGCCACTTCAAACAAAATTTCAGCACCTTGCAAGAAAACATCAATATCTAAAATATCCGATCCCGTATGCATATGCACACCATCAACATGTAGACCTGTGTTTTCAACAACGCGTTGTATATGGGGTAACTGATGAATCGAAATCCCAAATTTCGAATCGATATGACCCACCGAAATGTTCGCATTTCCACCCGCCATAATGTGCGGATTCATCCGGATACATACCGGGTAATTCGGAAAGTCCTGTCCAAAAGCTTCTAAAATCGATAAATTATCTATATTTATACGTAATCCCAGCTCAACCGCCTTTTTAATCTCGCTATAAGAAACACCATTGGGTGTATAGATAATGTCTTTGGGCTTAAAACCAGCCAATAACCCCAATTCAGCTTCCTGAATCGATACCGTATCCAAGCCCGAATTCATGCTCTTAAAGTACTTTAAGATGGTTAAATTGGTATTTGCCTTACAGGCATAATTTAACTTCAAACGTTTGACAGAAGAAAAGGCCTTGATCATCTTATCATATTGCGATTTAATTTTGTTCGCATCATATACATACAAGGGGGCACCATATTTTTGCACCATTTCCAATAAACGTTCGCTGTTCATTTCCATTTTTTTACTTATTATTGAATGAGTTAAATTAAGCTGATAAAAATAATAAATATTCTTATTCAATATCCGATTAAGACATGATTAATTTTCAATTCTTTCGTTTAAATACCGAAAACTTATCGGGAAATATTCGCTATTGGAATTAATTTTCTAAAAACCCCATTACTGTATATGTTTTGTATATAAATACAGCCAATACACACCCTTTATCGTTGGCTTTTTTTCTTTTGGGCGGCCGCTCCGCGCCGGGCTATCCGCTGTATCTTTGCTGCATGAACTTCTCGGTTGAATGCAATTTGACGGGGCAGCAAAGGATGCCGCTCCTATCCCTGCCGCTAAGCCTTGTATGTAAAAAACTCTTCTAAAAAGAGTTTTTTACATACAACGCGTTTAAGGGTTTAAGGTTTAAATAGTTTAAAAATTTAAAGTTAGGATGGTTTAAGGTTTAAATAGTTTAAAAGTTTAAGGTTTAGATGGTTTAAAGTTTAAAAGTTTATTAAAGTAAAAACTATCTACAAAAAACTATCAACTATCAACTAACAACTAAAGACTATCTACAAAAAACTATCTACAATTACTAATTACTAATTACTAAAAACTATCTACTATCTACTAACGACTATCTACTAACGACTATCTACTAAAAACTATCAACTAACAACTAAAGACCATCAACTAAAAACTATTGTATATTTGTTCATCAAAAACCAGTTTGTGAAGGAAAGAGGACTTTTTATAGCCATGTGTGTACTAACATTTATTGTGTTTATCGTCAGTTTAGCGGTAGGCAAGGCCAGTATACCTTTTTCTGAAATCCTTCATCCAACCCATGAAATGACTCACAATTTGATTTATAATTTCCGATTACCTAAATCGCTTACGGCAGTTTTAATCGGCATAGCGTTGCCCATTTCTGGTTTTTTATTGCAAGAGTTATTTAAAAACCCCTTAGCCGATCCCTCTGTTTTAGGGGTTACTTCCTTATCGGGTTTAGGCGTAGCCGTCGTTATTTTCTTATTCTCATTGCTAGGACTCGATCATTGGTTTCATAATTCATGGTTAATTATTTTAGCCGCTTTTTCGGGGGCCGTTTTAGCTTTGTTACTCATCGGTTCGTTTGCCTACCGGGTACGCTCTTCCGCCTCTTTAATCATCTTAGGGTTTATGTTATCGGGTTTAGCTTCAGCGCTTATTGGTGTTATGCAATATTTCGCGCCTTCAGAAAAGATCAAGAGCTACCTAATTTGGGGGTTTGGATCCATTTCAGGATTGAGTTGGGAGCAGTTGGGTATTTTCTTCTGTTGCGTTGTCGTGGGCGGAGTTATTTCCTTATTTTCGTTAAAAGGGATTACGGCCTTATTACTCGGCGAGCGCTATGCGATGTCTTTGGGGGTTAATTTAAAAAATCAGCGCTACCTTATTTTGGGTGTTACCGCCCTGTTAACGGCATCAGCTACCGCTTTTGCGGGTCCCATTGCCTTTATCGGTTTGGCGATTCCTCATATTTGTCGCAGCCTTTTAAAAACAGGGGATATGTGGAAACTTTACCGATGGATTGTTGTTTCTGGCGTTTTTACCATGCTCTTTTTTAGTATTGTGGTTGAGATTTTTCCCTTTGGAACTTTACCGATTAACATTATTACCTCCTTGTTTGGTGCGCCTGTGGTTATGAGTATATTATTGAGTAATCAACAGCAAATACGATGAGCAAAGAGATCTTAAAATTAGTTGATGTCGCTGTGGGCTACGAAAGTCATTCCATTGTAAATGGAATTCAGGCAACGGTGAATGAAAGTGAGTTAATTACGGTTTTAGGAAAAAATGGTGCGGGGAAATCGACCCTTTTAAACACCCTTATGGGCTTTCAAAAAGCCTTGAAAGGCACAATTCATTTGCATCAAATTCCGATAGAGGACTATTCTGCCAAAGCACTGGCTCAAGAAATAGCCATTGTTTTACCGCGTTTGAGCTATGTACCTGCCATAAAAATAAAGGAATTGGTGGGCATGGGGCGTTTGCCTTACCGCCAGAGTTGGCAAAAGTATTCGCAGAAAGACGAACAGCGTATTGAAGAAGTTTTGTCTCTGGTAGGGATGAGTGCTTTTACGAATGATTATGCAACAAAAATTAGTGAAGGACAATTGCAATTAGTGATGATTGCCAGAGCACTTTGCCAAGAAACGGCCATGATTATTTTAGATGAACCTACATCGAATCTCGATATAGAAAATCAATACCGAATTTTTAATCTATTGGCCGATTTAACCAAGAAAACCAAGAAATCGCTCGTGGTCGCTACCCATGAATTAAATTTAGCCCTCGAGAAATCGGATAAAGTTTGGTGGACTGAAAATGGTAATCTTTCTGAAAATATTCCCGAACAATTGGCGTTTGATCAACAAATCTACCGTAAATTGGCCGGTAATTATATGGCGTTTGACGAAGATGCGCAACGATTTGTTGCCCACCAGAAAACGGCTAATCCAATTCGCGTGATCGGAAACAATGAGCTAAGTTATTGGGTAAGAAACGCTGTGATTCGATTGGGCTTTTCGTTGTCTGTTGATGCAGGCCCTATAATTACAATTGAACATAATCAGATTTTAATGAAACATCACCAGTTCGCTACAATAAGTGATTTGGTTAATTATATAGCTAAAGAAAAATGAAAACGATTATAATTACTGGCGCAAGCCGTGGCATAGGATATGAACTTGCCAAATTGCACTTAGAAAATGGTAACCGCGTATTAACCATTTCTAGAAATGGAGAAAAATTAAAAGAATTAGCAAAATATGCTACCCAAGACAACTACGCTTATTTAGCTTTAGATCTGGCCGATTATCAGCAAATTGATCAGGTAAAGGCCGCTGTAGAGTCGTGGGAGCAAGTCGATGTTCTGTATAACAATGCGGGTTTATGTATTAATAAACCTTTTGAAGAGATCACCCAAGAAGATTTAATGAAGTCGTGGCAAATTAATTTCATGGCTCCATACCGCCTTATTCAATTGTTGCTGCCTAAGTTAGCACAATCGTCTCATGTAGTGAATATTTCGACCATGGGTGCCGTACAAGGATCGGTAAAATTCCCTGGCTTATCGGCTTATTCTTCATCGAAAGCTGCCACGGTGAACTTAACCGAATTATTGGCTGAAGAGTTGAAGGAAACGGGTCCGGTAATTAATTCAGTGGCCTTAGGGGCGGTACAAACCGAGATGTTGAACGAGGCATTTCCGGGGTATATTGCACCAACTCAACCCCACGAAATGGCGGAATACTTATACGAATTTGGCCTAAATGGTATGAAATACTTTAATGGAAAAATTCAACAAGCTTCCATTTCTACCCCATAAAGAAAGCACAAAAAAATAGCGATAAAAAGGACCTTTTGGGTCCTTTTTTTTATAAATGAATGCCTGTATTTCGACTGGGTTTTTATGTGATGACAACCCACGAATATTTTGCCTTTAGTTGAAATTTCCCTGTGAAAAGAGAATCATCGCTCAGAAGATTCAAAGCAATGCGAATGAAGAATAGGACGAGCGTTATTTAAAATTCGAATTTTTATAGGTCCTCCTACCCGTTGGTTATACTTTAAACGGATGTGTCTGTATGTTACAAACTTGTAACATACAGACACATCCGTTTTCGCACCAGGGATTGCAGTGGCATCCTTTGTTGGGCATTTCTTTTTTCGAGGCGAATCCTTTCGCCTATCCCATACTTCAAGCCCAACAAAGATATAACGGAAAGCCCGGCCTGAAAGGGGTGCCCAAATGACCCATATTGAACCACTGTTAAGCGCTCTTTATTTTTTGTTTAAAGAGGTAGACCAAGGGAAAGCTTCGGATCATCATCCAAATTCCGAACGCAATCCAAATTCCATGTAATTTTAAGCCGAAATAATCGGCTATAAGAAGGGTGGGAATAAAGCCCAAGAACGTGGCAATAATGAGGTTATTGCGTAAAAGTTTGGCGTCGCCCATGCCTTTAAATAGGCCATCGAAAATATAGGCGATGGTGTTAATGGGTTGCAGGAGTAATACCAACCAAAATACGCCTTTAAACTGCGCTAAGGTGGCGGGGTCTTGATTGAATAATCGGCCAATGTCGTCGTAGAAAAAGAAGCAAAGGGCGATTAAAACACAGGCCACCGTGACGGAATATTTCGAAATATCTTTGCTGAGCGCCCATAGTTGGGGGTAATTTTTTTCGCCTAATAATCGGCCGGCCATCGCATTGCCCGCACTGGCATAGCCATCGATAAAGAAAGAGAAAAACAGCCATAAATTCATTAATATACTTTGGGCCGCAATGTATTCTTTGCCGTAATCGGTGGCATAGGCATTGGCAAAATAAAAGGCGACGTTTAAAGAGGCGGTTCGTAAAATAAAATTAAAACTTAAACGGATGTAATGGCCCAATTGGGGGTGAAGTTGTCGGCCAGGGTTTAACCCAAAGGGGGTGCGTTGAAAGTAAAAATAGAAGGCCATCATAACCATGACGATTTGGGCGATTAAGCTGGCGTAAGCGGCGCCTATTACACCGTAAGCGGGTATGAGTCCTGTTATGCCATAAATAAAGATATAGTCTAAAACAACGTTTAAAAGGGCGGCTGTTAAGGCGCATAGCATCGCCCAATAGGTGTTTTGTAGGCCTCTGAACGCTCCGAAGAGTGTAAATGAAATAAGCGTAAGTGGAAAACCGAGTACGCGTATGCGGTAATAATCGACGGTGTAGGTGAGGACGAGTCCTTTGGCGTTGTAGAATTCGAAGACCGATTGGGCTGTAAAATAGGTGGTGAAGACGACAAAAAGGCTGAACAGAATATTGAGGTAAAGGGCTTGAGGAACTAAGGGGCGAATTCGGTTGAGTTGTTGCGCGCCATAGTGCCGAGAGACAATAGATGATAAAGAGGTTTTGGTTTGGGCTAAAATCCAAATTAAGCCCGATAAGAATGAGCCGACTAAACCAACGGCCGCTAAAGCTTCGGTGGCGTTTTCTTGGAGGTTACCCACCATGGCTAAATCGGTTAGGGTGATTAGCGATTCGGCTATGCCCGAAAAAATAGCAGGTATTGCGAGTTGATTAATTTGTTGAAAGGTGATTTTTGTAGCCATGGACTGTTCGCAGATGTTGATGGTGGGATTTGTTGCCAAAGATAGGAAGAAATGCTGGCACCTTTATTTTGGTTGGCTACGGACTGTTTTGGGCATAAAAAAGGATGACACTGTGGTCATCCGTCGGTTATTTTGGGTCGTTAAAGTCTAACGATAACGAGTTGATGCAATACCTTAATTTTGTTGAGGTAGGTCCATCGTCGAATAAATGACCGAGGTGACTACCGCAGTTGGCACATAGGATTTCGGTTCGAACCATGTTATGCGATCGGTCTTCTTTTTTAATGATGTTGCCTTCTTTAATTTCTTTGTCGAAACTCGGCCATCCACAATGGCCATCGAATTTAGATTCTGAAGAAAATAGGGGCGATCCGCAGCCAGCACAGCTGTAAATCCCATTATCGAAATGCATATTGTATTTTCCGGTAAACGGACGTTCGGTTCCCGCTTGGCGTAGAACATAGTATTGCTCAGAAGAGAGTTGGTTTTGCCATTCTTCTTCGGTTTTATCGACGGGGTAATTTACTTTATCGCTCATAACAAAAGGCTTTTGGGTAGGGTTTATGGGTTCATCTGAACTTATTTGCGATGAACATGTGGTAAGCAATAGTGCCCCAAAGGACACCAATAGTAGGGTGTATATGTTAGCCAATCCATTCATTGTAATTTTCAAATGCTTCTTTTATTTCGTTTTCGGTACATGCTATATTAAATTGACATTGTCCAATTTGATCAATTAAACTAAAGTTAATAGCCGAGCCTGTGTTTTTCTTATCGTGTTTCATCCATCCCATTAAGTTAGGGAATAATTTTAAATCAATGGCACTTAAGGCGTAAATTGATTCAAATCCTTCGCAAACTTCCACTAAATCTTCGGTGGGTAACAGGTTTTTTTGATGGCTTAAAAAGGCTTCAATTAACATCCCAATCACAATGGCTTCACCGTGTAAAAGGGGGAAGTCGGTTTCAAGGGACTCACTTTCGATGGCATGCCCAATGGTATGCCCAAAGTTTAATATTTTGCGTTTTCCTTTTTCATACGGATCCAAATCCACCACCGCTTGTTTAATGAAGATTGAATCCATGATAAACGGTGCTAAGCTCTCAGCATCGTGTTGCAAGAGTTGTACCAAGTTATCCCAATGGTCGCGATCATAGATTAAACCATGCTTTAGCATTTCGGCAAGACCCGACTTTACTTGACGAGGATCGAGGGTTTTTAAAAACTTGGGATCAATTAATACCATTTCGGGTTGGGTAAAGGTACCCACCATGTTTTTCATGCCTTCTAAATCAACACCATTTTTTCCACCAGCCGAAGCATCAACCATGGATAATAAGGTCGTGGGAATATTGATAAATTTGACACCTCTTTTAAATGTGGATGCCATAAATCCGCCCATATCGGTTAATACGCCACCGCCGAGATTAATCACCAAGGTATCGCGATCGGCACCTAATTCCGTTAAGGCTAACCATAGATTTTTTACGGTTTCAATGGTTTTGTGTTCCTCTCCAGACTCGATTTCTAATATTTCATAGGCGTCGAGATGGTCTAAATCGGCTAAAAGCAGAGGTAAACAGTGGAAATGCGTCATCTCGTCTACCAAGAAAAACAGCGTTGAATAGCGGTTATTCTTAAGGTATTGATCTAATACAGAGGATATAACTTCGAAATGGATTGTTGCAGCTTTCAAAAGAAAATGTTTATTAAAAAATGTGTCTAAAATTAAGCATAGACTAGCTCACCGACCAAATGTTTTCAATGATTTATTTTAGGTCGTTACTTTCAAAGAATCTATACCGATTCTATGGAGTTATAAAAAATTAATTTATAAATTTGCCTACCAAATACAACCAACAATGAATGTGATTCTTTTTGATAGGGAATACCGAGATAACTTTTTGCCGTTAACGTTCACCAAACCAGTAGGCCAATTAAGAATGGGGGTACTGACCTTTGCTGAACGATGGGAGAAGCTCTTGCAAGCCAAGGTTTCTTTTTTAACAGAAGCTTACCTCTCGGAGAAGTTCTTTCCCAATTTTAACGATGAAAACACATTTATTAATCCTTGTTTTTTTCCAAACCATGACTTAGTTGAACAGATTAAAGGGCTTGAAGTGGGCCAAAACCTTGTTTTTGAAGGGCAAATAGTCGCTTGTAAAACAGGTGAGTCTACACCACAGCAGAACGACGATATGGAAATCGTAGCGGTTTCTGGAAAACCTTTAACCATTTTTCATGCTTGGGATTTATTTACCCACAACGATGCAGCGATTCGGTTCGATTTTGATCTTTTAACCAAGGGACGCCAATCTCAGCCAATCTCCCCCACCAATCAGGTGCTTTTTCCAGAAAATATATTTTTAGAAGCCGGTGCTAAGGTAGAATTTGCTATCTTGAACGCATCAGCTGGACCAATATATATTGGAAAAGACGCTGAAATTATGGAAGGGTCTATGATTAGAGGAAGTCTAGCGCTTTGTGATCATGGGAAGATTAATATGGGATCGAAAATTTATCCAGACTGTACCATCGGACCATATTGTAAGGTAGGGGGTGAGCTTAATAACGCGATCCTGCAAGCTTATTCCAATAAAGGACATGATGGATTTTTAGGAAATTCGGTCATTGGTGAATGGTGTAATTTAGGGGCCGATACCAATACGTCTAACCTAAAGAATAACTATGCGCAAGTGAAGTTATGGCATTACAAAGAACAACGTTTTATACCAACAGGATTGCAATTTTGTGGACTAATTATGGGTGATTTTGCAAAATCAGCCATTAATACCCAATTCAATACTGGAACGGTTGTTGGAGTATCGGCCAATATTTTTCAAGCGGGTTTCCCACCCAATAAGGTTGAACACTTTAGTTGGGGCGGAAATAAAGATGCTGAGAAATTTACGTTTGATAGAGCGTGTGAAGCCGCAGAGAAAATGATGGAACGAAGAAATATCGAGCTTACAAAAGCGGATATCGGTATTTTAGAATCTATATATAATTTATAATTAACTGTAATAATTACAATTAGCAAAACCTTAAGTTTTAGTCATCAAAAATTTAGAATGATTAAATAAACAATCTAAATTTTTAACAATTGATTAAAAATTCTTAAATTTGCCATTTGTAAGAAAGAATATTAGTGAAATGACTGGTACGTATAACAACGTTTTAGAACTCATTGGTGATACACCTTTAGTTCGATTAAACAAAATTAACCAAGACATTCCAGGCGAGGCTTATGCAAAGTTAGAGTGTTATAACCCCGGACATTCAACCAAAGATAGGATAGCATTACATATCATTGAAGAGGCTGAAAATAAAGGATTGTTGAAACCAGGAGCGACCATTGTGGAAACGACTTCTGGCAATACTGGTTTCTCGGTGGCAATGGTAAGTATTGTCAAAGGATATAAATGTATTTTAGCCGTATCGGATAAAACAAAAGCTGAAAAAATCTCCTTCTTAAAGGCCATGGGTGCCAAAGTTTTTCTTTGTCCCGCCAATGTCCCTTCTGATGATCCACGTTCGTATTACGAAGTGGCGAAGAGAATTGCGGCCGAAACGCCTAATTCAGTTTATATCAATCAGTACTTCAATCAAGGAAATACTGAAGCCCATTACTTAACAACCGGACCTGAACTGTGGGAACAAACCAACGGTAAGGTAACCCATGTAATTGGTTGTACTGGAACAGGAGGAACATTAACTGGAAGTGCTCAATTTTTAAAAGAGAAAAATCCCGATATACAAATCATTGGGGTAGATGCTTTTGGTTCAATTTTGAAAAAATACCACGAAACAGGAGAAGTGGATCCCAACGAAATCTATCCTTATCGCATTGAAGGGATGGGAAAAAATTTGGTTCCGGGTGCATTAGATTTCTCTGTGGTGGATAAATTTGTAAAAGTAACCGATGAAGAATCAGCATACCGTACACGAGAAATCGCGTTGAAAGAAGGTATTATGGCTGGCTATACTTCAGGAGCTGCTACACAAGCCTATAAACAACTAGCCGCCCAAGGCGAGTTTGATGAAAACTCGGTGGTGGTTATTCTTTATCCCGATCATGGATCCCGTTATATGACCAAGGTCTTTAGCGATGAATGGATGAACGAAGAAGGCTTTAATAACAGTAGACTAAATGGCTTAGAGTCAAGAGCTACGGTGGAACATGTTAAGTAAATTTGCAGTATTGCATTAGATAAAATACAAAGTAGAGTGATGATTTTTCATCTTTCTACTTTTTTCGTTTAATTAGAAAAATAAACTTTATAAAATGGACATTTTTGAACGTTTAAGACAAAATCCTGGCCCACTTGGGCAATTTGCCGATTATGGTGAAGGGTACTATGTTTTCCCTCAACTAAAAGGTGAAATTGGTCCCGAAATGGAATTCCAAGGTAAAAAAGTAATCACATGGTCAATTAACGACTATTTAGGTTTAGCTAATCATCCTGAAGTGCGTAAAGCCGATGCTGATGCTGCTGCTCAATATGGTATGGCGTATCCTATGGGTGCTCGTGCCATGTCTGGACAAACAGATTATCACGCGCAATTAGAAGTTGAATTAGCCGAATTCGTTCAAAAGGAAGCCGCTTATTTAATGAACTTCGGATACCAAGGAATGGTATCAACCATTGATGCTTTAGTGTCGAAGAATGATGTTATTGTTTATGATATCGATTCGCATGCGTGTATCGTTGATGGAGTTCGTCTACATATGGGGAAACGTTTTACGTTTCAACACAATGATATGGAGTCGTTAGAGAAAAACCTAAAACGTGCTCAACGCATTACTGAACAAACCGGGGGAGGAATCTTAGTGATTACCGAAGGTGTTTTTGGAATGCGTGGAATGCAAGGGAAATTAAAAGAGATTTGTGATTTAAAATCAACGTATGATTTCCGCTTATTGGTGGACGATGCCCATGGTTTTGGAACATTAGGACAAACGGGTGCTGGTGCTGGTGAAGAGCAAGGGTGTCAAGATCAAATCGATGTCTACTTCTCAACTTTTGCGAAGTCTATGGCTGGTTTTGGTGCGTTTATCGCTGGTGATAAAGATATTATCCGTGTCTTAAAATACAACTTACGTTCTCAAATCTTCGCTAAATCATTAACAATGCCTATGGTGATTGGTGGTTTAAAGCGTTTAGATTTAATTCGTAAAAATCCAGAATTAAAGAACAAATTATGGAGCAACGTTAATAAAATTCAAAAAGGATTAAAAGATAGAGGTTTCAACCTGGGGGATTCAAATACCTGTGTTACGCCAATCTATTTAGAAGGAACTCCTATTGAAGCTACTGTATTAGCAAGAGAGATGCGAGAGGTCTATGGAATCTTTATCTCGGTTGTGGTATACCCCGTTATTCCAAAAGGAATGATTATTTTCCGTATTATTCCTACCGCTTCTCATACCGATGAGCATATTGAATATACGTTAAATTCGTTTGCTGAAATTAAAGATAAATTAGCTGCAGGCTATTATACGAAAATCGCACACGATTTGGATATCGATTTTACTCAATACTAAGAAAATATATTTTTTTAAGTTCAAGAGCCTCCACAAGAGGCTCTTTTTCTTTTATAATCCATTCTAAAATCAATGCTGTATTTCAAAACATTCAGCAAAAGGTTGCGTATATTTGTTAGACAAAACAAAAACAGAATTCAATGAAAATTCATAATTTTAGTGCAGGTCCATGCATTTTACCCCAAGTGGTCTTCGATAAAATGGCGGAAGCTTGTATCGATTTTAATCATTCTGGAACATCGATCATGGAAATCTCACACAGAAGAAAAGATGCTGTTGAGGTCATGGATAATGCACGCGCACTGGTAAAGGAATTAATGAACGTTCCCGATACCCACGACGTGTTGTTTATGCAAGGGGGTGCTTCACTACAATTTCCAGTTATCGCCTATAATTTATTAAAAGAAGGCGGTAAAGCCGCTTACCTTCAAACGGGTAAATGGGCCGAGAATGCGATTAAAGAAGCAAAAAGATTTGGAGATATTGATGTGATTGGCTCTTCTGCCGATAACCATTACAACCAAATTCCTAAGGATTATACCATCCCAACCGATGTCGATTATTTTCACTGTACATCCAACAACACGATTTTTGGTACCCAGATGAAATCTTTTCCCCAATCACCGGTCCCTATGGTTTGTGATATGTCTTCCGACATCTTATCCAGAGAAATCGATGTAGCTCAATTTGGTGTAATCTACGCCGGAGCTCAAAAGAATATGGGACCAGCAGGTTCTGCTGTGGCCATTGTACAAAAAGATTTATTGGGAAAAACAGGACGAAATATTCCCGACTATTTAAACTATGCCACCCATCTAAAAAAAGAATCGTCATTCAATACATGGCCGGTTCTTGCCATCTATGGTGTCATGCTTAATTTACAATGGTTAAAAGAGCAAGGAGGAGTGCCAGCGATTGCGAAGCTCAATACAGCCAAGGCTGAGATGATGTACGCTGAAATCGATCGCAATGGCCTTTTTCAAGGGACAGCCCATGTCGACGATCGTTCACAAATGAATGCCACCTTTAAGCTAACCCAAGAAGCACTCAAAACAGAATTTGATGCTTTGTTAAAACAAGCTGGGGTCGATTCATTAAACGGTCACCGCGATGTAGGGGGGTACCGCGCATCCATGTACAATGCATTGCCTTTAGAATCGGTTCAAGTTCTCGTAGAGGTTATGCAGCATCTTGAACAAAAAATGGGGTAAACCATACCTCTCGTAAAGTAATTATCAAAGAAAAAAAATTCATGAAAATATTAGCAAACGACGGAATTTCTAAAGCAGGTCAAGACGCTTTAGAAGCCAAAGGGTTTGAAGTGTTGAATATCCATGTCGCACAAGAACAATTAGCCAATTACATCAACGAGCATCAAGTCGAAGTGTTATTGGTGCGTTCAGCCACCAAAGTCCGTCAAGAATTAATCGATCAAACCACCTTAAAACTAATCGGTCGTGGTGGTGTGGGACTCGATAACATCGATGTTGATTACGCCAATTCAAAAAACATTAAAGTAATCAATACCCCAGCGGCATCTTCTCAATCGGTGGCCGAATTTGTTATGGCTCACCTATTCTCAATGGTTCGTAACTTGCATCAAACCAACCGCAGTATGCCGTTAGAGGGCGATTCTAACTTCAACGGACTTAAAAAAGCGTTTGGTAAAGCCCAAGAATTACGCGGTAAAACACTCGGAATTATTGGTTTTGGGCGTATTGGTGTCGAGGTGGCAAGAGAAGCCATCGGTCTTGGAATGAACGTTTTGGTTTACGATCAAGAAGCCATTACACGGACCATTGACTTAACGTTTTTCGACGGCCAACAACTTTCATTTACAATCTCAACCACTTCCATGGACGACGTTTTACAAAAGGCCGATTTTATCACTTTGCATGTTCCTTCACAAAAAGGCTATATCTTAGGGGCTAAGGAATTCGAGAAAATGAAAGATGGCGTGATGATTATCAACACCGCTCGTGGTGGTATCGTCGATGAAAGAGCATTGGTAGACGCCATTGAAAATGGAAAAGTCGCTGCTGCTGCATTGGACGTTTTTGAGAAAGAACCTCAACCAGAAATGGGATTATTGATGAACGAAAGTTTATCCTTATCGCCTCATATCGCTGGTTCTACAGATGAAGCTCAGGACCGAATTGGTACTGAACTAGCTCAACAAATCGTAGAATTCTACGATCTATAAATTTTTCGTTAATCAAATCGTAACTCATGCCTCAATTTAAACCTTTTAAAGGAATTCGTCCAACAGAAGACACCGCAAAAGAATTTGTGACATCCTCTGTCGATCGATATTCCCAAGGGGAAATAGAAAGTTATATTAAGCAAACAGCTCATTCTTTTTTACATGTGATCAAACCTACGTTCGATCCACTTTTGCAAAACGATACCAATCGCTTTTTGCAAGTAAGAGAAAATTTGGACGAGTATATTAAAAATAAAATACTGGTACAAGACAAGTCGTCTTTCTATATCTATCAAGTAATTCAACCCAATGGGAGCCAAATAAAAGGCTTATTGGGGCTTGTTAATATCGAAGATTACCGAAACAATACCATTAAAAAACACGAAGAAACCTTGAGTAAACGGGTCGAATTATTCGCCGAATACTTAAAAGGGGTCGATTTTCATGCCGAACCAGTCTTATTAACCTATCCGCCCGCTCAAAGGGTCGATCTGTTAATGCATGCCGAGATGAACAAAACCCCCGTGCTGAAAATAGAAAATCCAGACGGATCGCAACATCTATTATGGAAAGTCGATAACCGATTAACCATTAAACAGATGAAAGAATCCATCGAACGCCTTCCTCAACTCTACATCGCCGATGGTCACCACCGTATGGAGAGTTCAGATCAGTACACCACTCACGCAACCTCGTTAGAAACCGACGAAGTCTATGGCGACGAGGCGTTCAACTATACCTTGGCTATGCTCGTGTCCAATGAAGAACTTATTATTAACGATTATAACCGCGTTATTAAAGACTTAAACGGCCTTACAACCCAAGAGTTCTTAACCCGCTTAGAAGACTATTTCGACATCCTTCCCAAAGGTGAAGAACTGTTTCTTCCTACCAAAAAACACCATATTTTAATGTATTTGGACAAAACATTTTACAGTTTATATTCCAAAACAGAAAAATGCACCACCGAAGGCTTATGCGAGTTAGATACCTATGTGTTCGAAGAAACTCTGCTTAAACCCATCTTAAACATCCACGACACCCGCAACGACAAACGGGTCAATTTTGTTTACGGTACCAGCTGTAAAGAAGGCATCGAAGAACTTAAAAATACCGTCGATACCCAAGATTATGTCGCTGGTTTTGCTTTTTACCCCGTCAATGTAGAAGATTTACAACTCATTGCCGATTTGGGGCTTAAAATGCCGCCTAAATCCACGTATATTGAACCTAAACCATTGAGTGGTTTTGCGATTTATGACTTAAAAGAGTAATTCATGAGCATTCAAGAAAATATTCAAAACCTGCATGAGCAGTTACCCGAAAATGTAACCCTTATCGCTGTTTCAAAAACAAAACCTGTCGAGGCTTTAAAGGAAGCTTATCAAGCAGGACAACGCCATTTCGGAGAAAATAAAATTCAAGAAATGAGCGATAAATATGCCGTTCTTCCAAAAGATATTCTATGGCATATGATTGGGCATGTACAAACCAATAAGGTCAAATACATGGCCGAATTTGTGCACCTTATTCACGGGGTAGATAGCCTACGATTACTCCAAGAAATCAATAAACAAGCCGCACGCTACAACCGCGTTATCCACTGTTTATTGCAAAAAGATATCGCTGATGAAGAAACCAAATTTGGCCTAAATGCCGATGAAATTACCGCTATCTTAACCCACCAAATTCAAGCGTTACCCAACGTCAAAGTGGTGGGATTAATGGGGATGGCTACCTTTACAGACGATCAAGCACAGATTCGTCAAGAATTTGCCACCCTTAAAGCAACGTTCAATCAAATGCAAATCATTCATCCCGACCTTCAAATCCTTTCGATGGGGATGAGCGGTGATTATCAAATCGCCATCGAAGAAGGAAGTACCATGGTGCGCATAGGAAGTGCCATCTTTGGTGAACGAAATTATAACCCGGCATAAACACTAACGTGTATTTAAAATAGAAACGACTCGTAGACTTTGGTGTACGGGTCATTTTTTTTGGGCGGCCGCTACGCGCCGGGCTATCCGCACTCGCTTTTCGTTCCGTTTCACTCCACCAAAAAGCTCAAACAATTGCTTCTATCTCTTAGGTTTGTATAAATAAAAAAGATTAATAAATTAGAGTATTGTTTAATCAAGATTACAACTAGTAAAGGCGCTTTTAGCTTCTATCCAAGTTTTAAGACTTATGCAGGGATTTAATCCTTTACTAGTTTTTTAAACAAGCTTCAAATAGAAATTTAGGAAAGACCTATTATCAGAGAATTGAAAGTGTTTAAAATGTAATCTTAATCATAAAAGATATGACAAATATAGAAAAAGTAACGCATTACATTGGTATTGATATCTCTAAAAAAACGTTAGATATTGCTATTTATAAACAGAATTCGTTTTTATTTCATGAGCAAATCAATAATACTCCGACCAGTCTTAAGACCTTTTTTAAGTCCCTAAATAAGAGAGGTGTAGATTTAAGTCAGAGCATTGTCTGTGCTGAATTTACAGGAGTTTATACTCAATTTTTAATCAATAGTGCTCAGTTATTGAACCTTAATTTATGGCTTGAAAACGGAAACCATATCAAAAAATCACAAGGTTTAAAACGGGGTAAAAACGATAAAGTAGATGCTCAACGAATAGCTCAATTTGCCTATAAAAATAAGGATGATTATAAAGCTTATCAAGAACCACGAGCACTAGTTAAGACGTTAAAGGAACTGATTAATAGACGTAAGCAATTGGTTAGTTTAAAGAAACAATTATCAGGAGCTTTAGGTGAAAAAGAATATAAAAACGAGGAAGATCTTGCTCTACTTAAATCACTGTGTGAAAACACATTGAATGGACTGGAGACTGATCTGAAACGTATTGAGCGGGAAATAGACCGATTGATAAAGTCGGACGAAAAAATGTTCAATCAATATAAAATTATTAACTCTGTTGTCGGAATGGGACCCGTAACTGCAGCTAATATGATTATGATGACGAACGAGTTTTCAGCTTTTTTGGAAGCTAAAAAATTTGCATGTTACGCAGGAGTAGTTCCTTTTAGCTATACGTCAGGGAGCAGTGTAAGTAGTAAGGCAAAAGTTTCTAAAATGGCTAACCACCAGATGAAAACACTTTTGCATATGGCAGCCATGTCTTGTATACGGAGTGAAGGGAATTTACGTGAATATTATTTACGAAAAACGGAAGAAGGAAAAAATAAAATGTCGGTCATTAATGCTATTCGTAACAAGTTAATATTGAGAGTATTTGCATGTATTAGAGATAATCGGTTTTATGACAAAGATTATAAATATAGCACGAAATTAATGCAAAATGAAATGGCTATTCATTGTTAATAAAAGAGAAAAAGATCAAACTAGCATTAAACGTAAAAAAAAAACATTTTTAATTTGGTGAAACCATAGAAATCCCTGCCGCAGCGCATTTTACGGTTTGTGTTCTTCCCAGAACACAAACCGTAAAATGCTTTGTAAGGTGGAAAGTAGATAGCCGGTGGTTTAAACGGGAAGTTTTCAATTGGAATCGCATAGGCATGCATTGAGTCCATTTTAGATGGTCGCCACTACACCGAGGTATGAGTCGTTTGAAGGCTAAAAAGGTCGCTTCAGCACCTCATCGCTCCATTCTAAAATCCCACACCAATTCGCCAATTATCTCAATCACTTTGCGTAAATTTGAACGTATGAAAGCAAGTTTTGAATCCTATACCCTTTTCTTTAAAAACCCAAGTGGCACATCACGAGGGGTTTTAACAGAGAAAACAACCTACTTATTGACCTTAACCGTTGAAGGAAAAAATTATTTAGGCGAATGCGCCCTTTTTAAAGGTTTAAGCGCTGACGACAGGCCCAATTACGAAGAGAAATTGCAATGGGTTTGCGATCATATCAACCTGGGGAGAGACGAATTGTGGAATCAACTCAAAGAGTGGCCATCGATTCAATTCGGTGTTGAGCAAGTTTTTCAAAATTGCAGTTACAACTACAACCGTGAAATAGCCGAAGATAGATACAATCCCGATCTTTTTCAATCGGCCTTTATGGGCGGTGAACAAGGCATGCGAATCAACGGATTAATTTGGATGGGAAGTATTGAATTTATGCGCGAGCAAATTCAACAGAAATTAGCCCAAAGCTATCGCTGTATAAAATTAAAAATTGGTGTTGACTGGGAAAAAGAGCACGAAATCTTAACCCAATTAAGAAAAGAGTTCTCGGCCGAGCAACTCGAACTTCGCGTAGATGCCAATGGGGGCTTTACCTACGACGAAGCAGTTGTTGTGTTGCAACAGTTAGCCACTCTGCAAATTCATTCCATAGAACAACCCATTAAAGCAGGTAACTTGGAACAAATGAAAGCACTGTGTGCCCAAACACCAACACCCATTGCTTTGGATGAAGAGTTAATCGGCGTATTTGAATACGAGGATAAATTAAAACTTATCGAGTTGATCCAACCTCAGTTCGTGATCTTAAAACCGAGCTTGGTTGGAGGGATCAAAGGTTCTTTGGAATGGATTGAAGCGTGTGATATTCATGGAATTGATTTTTGGATTACATCAGCTTTAGAAAGCAACATCGGCCTTAATGCCATTGCGCAATGGACCGCTATTTTGTATCCCGAAATGCCCCAAGGATTAGGAACAGGAAGTTTATTTACCAATAATTTTCCAAGTCGTTTAGAAGTAAAAGGTGAAATGTTATACCGCAGAAAATAGTTTATGAAAAAAATTATATCCATCGCCATCGCCAGTATCATCTTGGCGAGTTGTTCAACTGCTAAAATTGCGAAAGAACAGTCGATTCAAGTCTATCAAGCGGAATTAGCACAAGCCTACTTAAACCCCAAAACAACCCCTTTAAAAGGGGAAGAAGTGACCAATTTTAAAGGAATTACGTTTTTCCCAGTCGATCAGAAATACAAGGTTCAGGCCCAGTTCACAGCCGTAGACGATGGAAAGGTGATCCCTTTTCCAACTTCGGCCCAAAAAATTAAGCACTACAAGGTGTTTGGAACTATCGCCTTTGAACTCGATGGCGAAACTCACCGATTAACCATTTATCAGTCGTATCCATTGACTGCAAACGATACGCATTTGTTTTTACCTTTTATGGATGAAACCAGTGGCGTAACATCGTATGGGGGTGGACGTTATTTAGATTTGTCATTAAACGATGTCGCTCATACATCAACGGTAACCATTGATTTCAATAAAACCTACAATCCATATTGTGCCTATAGTAAATATTATAGTTGCCCAATTCCGCCATCCGATAATACCCTCGATGTGGAGATCAATGCAGGGGTCAGTTATTAAAGAATAGCCATGTTATATTTAGATTTTACACAACCCATAGGGGCTGATTCTTTTCAGCCTCAAAATGAATTTGAAATTGATATTCAAGCCTTTCTAAGTGAATGGAGCAATGATTCGCTCACCATGAAAGCCCAAACTTCAGGTTCAACAGGTCAACCCAAAGAAATCGTCTTGACCAAAGAAAATATGCGGAAAAGCGCACAGATGACGGCCAAATATCTTCAGTTGAAGCAAGGAGATACCGCTTTGTTGGTGATGCCTATCAGTTATATCGCTGGAAAATTGATGCTGGTAAGGGCGTTACAAATCGGATTGAAGTTGATTTGTATGCCGCCTACATCGTCTATAAGCCTCCCAACGATCAATGATGAATTGGGAATAGCCCTTTCATCCATTGACTTTGTTGCGCTTACACCTATGCAAGTGGAGAAATCAATCGATTTTGCCGCAACCATTCAAACATTAATTATCGGTGGAGCCCCTTTATCCCCAACGGTGAAAGAGAAATTGTTTTCGTTTAACAATGCGGTGTACGAGACTTATGCCATGACGGAAACCATCACCCATATCGCTTTTAAACAGATTCCTAATCAACGTTTTCCCCTTGTTTCTGGTTATTTTGAAGCTTTCGATGAAGTGAACATCTCCACCGATGAACGTGGATGTTTAGTTATTGATACGCCTTACAGCAGCGATCCGGTCGTGACCAACGATTTGGTGGAGATGAAAGGTGAACGAAGCTTTATTTGGCTTGGGCGAGTCGATAATGTGATTAACTCGGGTGGAATTAAATTGTTCCCTGAACAAATCGAAGAAAAGTTAAAAACGATTATTGAGGCACCATTTTTTGTTACGGCGATTGCTGACCAACGTTTAGGTCAGAAATTGGTGTTGGTCATTGAAGATTCGCCTAAACATATCGATTTATCCGAAGCCGATTTAACCCAATTCCAACGCCCCAAAGAAATTGTTTTCCTACCGGTATTTCCCCGAACAGAAAGCGGGAAGATTCAACGATCGAAAATTAAGTTAACTTAGCCATAAACCTTTTATTGCCATGAGCTTTTACCAATCCTTAGCGAAATTATTCGCCAATGTACCCCACAGGCATCGGGTGATGCGCCGTATTTTTAATCTTTCGCCCATGTATCGAAAGACCAATGGTCGGGTGATTGCGATTTCAGAAGATTACAAAACCTTTCAGGTGAAAATCAAATTTTCTTGGAAAAATGCCAATTACAATGGGACTATGTTTGGTGGAAGTATGTATGCTGCCGTTGATCCTATTTTTGTGGTGCAATTATCGCAAATATTGTCTTCCGATTATATCGTTTGGGATAAAACAGCGAAAATCTACTTTAAGCGTCCTGCCAAAGAAGCTTTGTATGCTGATTTTCATTTTACAGAGGAGGAAATTGCGTGGTTAATGAAGGAAGTGGAGGAAAAACAGGAGGTCGTTTTTCAGAAAGAAGTCGATTTAGTGAATAAAAAAAAGGCGGTTTTTGCACGGGTTGAAAAAGAGATTTATATTAGTACGGTGACATACTTTAAAGAAAAACAACAATTGCGTAAACAACAAAGAATGAACAACTAGCCTTTTACTTATTTTCTATGGATATTCTTAAAAATCATCACCGCATCTTCAATGATGCTTTCTTTCTTATGGTGGAAACACCCTGGGAGGGTGAAAAATTTCCGATTTGGAAAGGGGTTTCCTTTCGTCATCATCCAACGGAAACACTTTTTCGTGCACAAGATAAAATCAATGAATACCTTTCATTTTATCCAGCGCATCCGAAAGGATTACTTTTAAAAGGGATTGTTTTACGCAATTTGAATTTCAATGAAGAATCGATTTTGTATTTTCAAGAAGCCAAACAACAGGATCATTATTTGTTCGCCACCAATATTTATTTAGCAGAATACTATATTCATAAACTAAAGTTTGATGAGGCCTTGCGGTTCTTAACCGAAATGGAGGTGATGTTTCCCTTGAATAAAAGAAACTTATTCTTATTGGTGATTGTTCATTTGGAATTATTCAATTTTGACCAAGCCAAACACTACCTCAATCAGTTGTATCAGTTGGTAGACGATAAAATGCTGTTGTATTATTTAAATAAAAATCTTTTAATAACCGAACAGATTGTTTTGCACACCAGTAATCGCTTGGTGTTAAAGAACTTTAAACTGAAGAGTTTTAATTATAACCTGCAATTAAAAACCAATCTAATTCATTTCTACCAAGAATATAAGGCGAATCAAATTAATTTTGATGTCATTAATTGCTTTATTCATGGCTTAATGGTGAAATACATTACGCTTTATCCACGGCTCGACTTTTTAGAAAAATACCATGTGAACAATGGGCTGAATTTTATTGCCATTGAAAATTTTCAAGTCGTTATTAAAATTGAAGATATCGATTTCGAACATGATTTTGTAGAGGATTATGAGGAATATTTAGCCTTGGAAGACTTGATGAAAGAAGAATAATGATTATTTTTGCAAAAAGAATTAACCATGGCGCTAGTTGTAGATCAAGAACAAATTTTAGATAACGTTGAAGTTTTTTATGAAACCCTTGAATTGGGCGAAGCGGATCAACAAGCAATCCTGATTGAATTATTAAAAAAGTCCAAAACGTTTTTGGTGGTGAAAGTAGAGGATATGTTCCTTTTTGCACCGAGCTATTTTATTGGATCAAAGGATCAAACCGTAGCCACTCTAGTGCTGGATCACTATTCAGAAGTGGAATCAAACACAATCCTATCTACCTTATTGGGAACAACACCCAAGGCGGATAAACAATTAGACGAAAACTTTTTAGACTTTTGCGACGAATTTGGAATCAACCGAAATGATGTCGGTTCGTCTCGTGACTATTGGGTGCTCGATATGAGAAATTGAAATTAGCTTCTCGATCTTCGTTTTTATAAATTCGAAAATCGAATAGTTAGCAGCTAGCTATCCGATTTTCGAATTTCTAACGAAACAATCTCACATCTCACATCTAATATCTCAAATCTCACATCTAGTATCTAGTATTCCTGTTTTCACAAAAACGCTTCATACCACTTCCATAAGATAATTCCGGTGCATACACTAACATTCAGGGAGTGTTTGGTTCCCGATTGAGGAATTTCTAAACAGGTATCGCATTGGTTGATAATGGATTGTTGAACCCCATCGACTTCGTTTCCCATCACAATGGCGTACTTTTGGGTTGTATCCACGTTGTAATCGTTTAGGCGAACACTATTTTCAGCTTGTTCAATAGCGATAATTTGGTAGCCCTCCTTTTTCAGTTGAGCGATGAGTTCATTCGCATCGGGAATATGTTCCCAATTCACCGATTTCTCTGCTCCGATAGCTGTTTTTTGAATTTCTTTATGGGGAGGTGTAGCGGTAATTCCGCACAAATAGACTTTGTCGATTAAGAAAGCATCGGATGTACGAAACACAGCGCCAACGTTGTGCATACTTCTAATATTGTCTAAAACCACTACAACGGGATTTTTTTGGATTTGTTCGTATTCTTCCGTTGTTACACGTCCTAACTCTTCTAATTTTAGTTTTCTCATCCTTCAGTTTTTACCTAACTTAGCTTTTTTAAAAGCGTATCAATTGGCAAAAGTACTAAAGAATAACGAAACTCCTCTAATGAAACAATATAACGGCATTAAGGCGAAATACCCTGATGCTTTGTTGCTCTTTAGAGTGGGCGATTTTTATGAAACGTTTGGTGAAGATGCTATAAAATGTTCGCGTATTCTGGACATTGTACTCACCAAAAGAGCAAATGGTTCTGAGAAGAACAAAGAGCTTGCTGGGTTTCCTCATCATGCTTTAAACACCTATTTGCCTAAATTGGTGAAGTATGGTTTACGGGTTGCGATTTGTGATCAGTTAGAAGATCCAAAAACCGTAAAAGGCATTGTGAAACGAGGCGTAACGGAATTAATTACGCCAGGTGTTGCGTTGAATGATGAGGTGTTATCTTCGAAGTCGAATAATTTCTTGATGGCGATTCATCAAGAGAAAAATATATACGGTGTTGCCTTGTTGGATATCTCGACGGGCGAGTTTATGGTTTCCGAGGGACCAGAGGATCAGGTGGGGAAAATGATTCAAAGTTTTCGCCCCAGTGAAGTGATCTACCAAAAGCATGTCGGTTTGAATTTCTCGGATATTCAGAGCAAATTTTTACTCGATGATTGGGCGTTTTCGCACGATTATGCGCTCGGGAAATTAACCACCTTATTTAAAACCAAAAACTTAAAGGGGTTTGGTTTAGACGATTTGGAAGTGGGTGTTACCGCAGCGGGTGCCATTTTAGCTTATTTAGATGAAACCCACCATTTCGATATTCAGCATATCACCAGTATACAACGGTTAAGTCAGGATCATTATTTATGGATGGATCCATTTACCATTCGTAACCTCGAGTTGATCTATTCACCGCACCCCAAAGGCGTAACGCTAATGGACGTGCTCGATCAAACGTGTTCACCCATGGGTGGACGCCTATTGAAACGGTGGATGGTGATGGTGTTGAAGGACTTGAAGGCGATTCAAAATCGCCAGAATATTGTAGACTATTATGTGCGTTATGATCAGGTGCGCGATGAGTTACGCGATAACATAAAGCAGTTAGCGGATATTGAGCGTTTGGCAGCAAAAGTATCTACAGCGAAGATTACACCACGTCAGCTTTTACAGCTTGGACAAAGTCTTCAGTTGACCAATGAAATACGAGAAGGCGCAATAGGTTCTACATCGCAAGAAATTGCAAAATTATTTTCGTCCATTGATCAGTTGGATGTATTGGCCGAAAAGATTTTTTCGACGTTAACCGATGAGCCACCGCATCAAGTGTTCAAAGGGAATGTGATTCGTGAGGGAATTCATGAAGAACTAGACCGTTTGCGCCATATACAGACTTCTGGAAAGGAATTTTTAGAAGCCATGCGCACGAGAGAAATTGAAAATACAGGAATTTCTTCGATAAAAATAGCCTTTAACAACGTCTTTGGTTATTATATAGAGGTCAGGAATTCTCATAAGGATAAAGTGCCTGAATCTTGGATTCGCAAACAGACCTTAGTGAATGCTGAGCGTTATATTACGGAAGAGTTAAAGGAGTATGAAACTCAAATTTTAGGCGCTGAAGAAAAGATTGTCGCCATCGAAAATCATTTATTCAGCGATTTGTTAAAAGAAATTTTGACTTCCTTAGGGCCCATTCAACAAACGGCCAAGGCGATTGCGTATTTGGATGTACTCACCAATTTTGCTGAAATAGCCGACAAATATACCTATGCAAAACCCGTGTTAAACGATGGCTTGGATTTGGTTATTAGTGAAGGTCGTCACCCCGTTATTGAACAACAATTGCCTTTGGGAGAACAATACGTCAGCAATGATGTTTCTTTGGATACGCTAGAACAGCAATTGATTATGATTACGGGGCCCAATATGTCGGGTAAGTCGGCCTTATTACGCCAAACAGCCTTAATTGTCCTGATGGCGCAGATGGGAAGTTTTGTTCCAGCAACTTCGGCTACCATTGGTATCGTGGATAAAATCTTTACCCGTGTAGGTGCTTCAGATAATATTTCGTCTGGGGAATCGACCTTTATGGTGGAGATGAATGAGACAGCGAGTATTCTGAATAATATTTCGGAACGAAGTTTGATTTTGCTCGATGAGATTGGTCGTGGAACCAGTACATACGATGGTATATCGATTGCGTGGGCGATTGCTGAGTTTTTACACCAAAGCAAGGAACGCCCAAAGACGCTTTTTGCAACGCATTATCATGAGTTAAATGAAATGAGCAAATCGATGGAGCGCATTAAGAATTATAATGTGAGCGTGAAAGAGAATAAAGACACTATTTTGTTTTTGCGTAAACTCGTACCCGGCGGAAGTGCGCATAGTTTTGGAATTCATGTGGCCAAAATGGCTGGAATGCCAAAATGGGTTTTGGATCGATCGAACCAAGTCTTAAAAGTCTTGGAGAAAAGCCATAGCAATGAAGAAATTGTTAAAAAGGCCGAAAAGATAACAGAAGAAAGTGTTCAATTGAGCTTCTTTCAGCTAGATGACCCTATTTTGTCTGCACTAAGAGATGATATTGTTAACCTTGATATCAATACATTAACCCCTGTGGAGGCATTGATGAAATTGAATGATATAAAAAAGAAATTAGGTAAATAACAAACCAACAATGAAAAAAATAGTCTTAACAATTGGCTTGGGCGCTTTATTAGCCTCTTGTGCCGTAAACCCTGTAACAGGTAGAAAATCATTATCGTTAATCGGCAATGATCAACTTTTTCCACAATCATTTACCCAATACCAAGAAGTTCTTAAAGAAGGAAAAATGATTACGGGAACAACGGATGCTAAAATGGTGCAAACCGTTGGTGAACGTATAAAATATGCTGCTCAGAAATATTATAACGATAAAGGCATTGGTGGCCAGTTAAACGGTTATCAATGGCAATTTACTTTATTGCAATCCAATGAAGTGAATGCCTGGTGTATGCCGGGTGGTAAAGTAGCCATCTATTCGGGTATTTTACCCGTGACTAAAAATGCAACTGGTTTAGCCGTTGTCATGGGCCACGAAGTGGGCCATGCACTTGCAGGCCATAGTGCTGAACAAGTTTCACAGAAAATGGCTGCCCAAGGTTTAGGCCAAGTGGTTGGTGGTGCCATTACTAACGCCAATTATGCAAGTGCTTTTGAGCAGTTGTACCCAGCTGTTGGATCGGGGGTTTTATTAAACTACAGCCGTAAAATGGAATTGGATGCCGATGTAACGGGTCTTTACCTAATGGGAATGGCTGGTTATGACCCAAGAGAGGCAATTCCTTTCTGGGAACGCATGTCTGAAAAAGGAGGAAATGCGAAGGTAGCCGAGTTCTTAAGCACTCACCCGAGTGATGCTACCCGAATTGCTAAAATTAAAGAAGCATTGCCTACAGCATTAGCGTATTACAATGCTAGTCCGTATAAAGGAAAATAAATTTAATTTATTCATTCTTAAATATAAAGCGCGTTATTTTGATAAATAACGCGCTTTTTTTATATTTATACTTCAACCACAAAAAAAAGAGCAGATATGTTTGATAAATTACGAATCGACTCGTTTTCGGAATACAAAAAAGTATACCGTGAAAGTGTCGAGGAGCCTGAATTGTTTTGGGCGAAAGTAGCCGATGATTTTATTTGGCATAAGAAATGGGATAAAACACTGGAATATAGCTTTGAAGACGCCAATTTTAAATGGTTTTCTGGAGGAAAGTTAAATATTACTGAAAATGTATTGGATAGGCATGTGGCCATTCATCCGAATAAGACCGCGATTATTTGGGAACCGAATAATCCGCTCGAAGAAACACGAATCATTACCTACCGCCAACTGCATTCGAAGGTGTGTCAATTTGCCAATGTTTTAAAAAACAATGGCATTGTGAAAGGCGATCGGGTGTGTATTTATATGCCTATGATTCCTGAACTAGCCATTGCGATGTTGGCGTGTGCGCGTATCGGAGCTGTGCATTCCATTGTCTTTGCAGGCTTTTCTTCTGCAGCGATTGCTTCACGCATTAATGATGCACAGTGCAAGCTTTTGGTGACCGCCAATGAGGTTTACCGCGGTGAGAAGCCCATTAATTTAAAAGCGATTTGCGATGAGGCATTGAAAGAAAGCCCATCGATTCAGACGTGTATTGTTTATCGTCGCGCCATTGAACCGACTTCGATGGTGGGGGGCCGAGATAAATTTTGGATGGAAGAAATGCACAAGGTCACCGATCATTGTACACCCGAAAGCATGGATGCCGAAGATCCGTTATTTATTCTCTATACGTCCGGTTCTACAGGAAAACCAAAAGGAATGGTGCATACCATTGGTGGCTATTTAATAGAAACCGCTTATTCTTTTGAAAATATATTTCAGATGCAACCCAACGATATTTTTTGGTGTACAGCAGATATCGGCTGGATTACAGGGCATAGTTATATCGTGTATGGCCCGTTGGCCTGTGGTGCAACAACCGTTATGTTTGAGGGGGTACCGAGTTATCCCGATTTTGGGCGATTTTGGGAAATCGTTGAAAAATTAAAGATCACCCATTTTTATACCGCTCCAACAGCTATACGCTCGTTAGCAAAAGAACCGTTGAGTTTTGTTGAAAAGTACGATTTATCGAGTTTAAAAGTTTTGGGATCGGTTGGAGAACCGATTAATGAAGAGGCTTGGCACTGGTACAACGACTTCATTGGGAAAGGTAATTGCCCGATTGTGGATACGTGGTGGCAAACCGAAACCGGTTCTATCTTGATCTCTCCTCTCGCAGGAATTACGCCTACACGACCAACTTTTGCGACCTTGCCTCTTCCTGGCATTCAATTGGTGTTGATGGATGAACAAGGGCATGAAATAGAAACCATTGCGGAGAAAGCAGAAGGTAAATTAGCGATTAAATTTCCATGGCCTTCGATGGCTAGAACGGTTTATGGTGATCATGAGCGTTATAAGGAAACCTATTTTTCGGCTTATCCGGGGTATTATTTTACAGGGGATGGCGCCTATCGCGATGCGATGGGAAACTACCGTATCACAGGACGTGTCGATGACGTGGTGATTGTATCGGGTCATAATTTAGGAACGGCTCCGATAGAAAATGCGATCAATGAACATCAAGATGTTGCGGAAAGTGCGGTGGTCGGTTATCCGCATCCGATTAAAGGAAATGCGTTATACGCCTTTGTTATTTTACAAAATAACGTGGAAGAAAGCGATGCATTGATGAAAGAAATTAAAGAAACGGTTTCAAAATCGATTGGTGCCATTGCCAAACCCGATAAGATACAGGTGGTAAATGGGCTTCCAAAAACGCGTAGTGGAAAAATTATGCGACGTATTTTACGCAAAATAGCTTCTGGAGAAACCGATTTTGGCGATACTTCGACCTTATTGGACCCTTCTGTGGTGAAAGATATTCAAGAAAAAGTAGAGCAAAGTAAATAAGGCTCAACCGTCTTACACACTCTTTTAAAAATTCGTACCTAAATTCGCGTAAAAATGCGTAATTTCGGTACGGATTTTTTATTTTTGTACCCTTTTATTCACGCTATGATAGATATTCCTAAAAGTCTCGATACGTATTTAGTACAACACGCCGAACAAGAACCTGATCTTCTTCGTCGCTTGCGCATTGAAACTTTTCAGACAACGACACAACCTCATATGATCTCAGGGGAGTACCAAGGTCGTTTATTGAGTTTGTTATCTAAAATTCTTTCGCCCAAAAACATTCTCGAAATAGGTACCTTTACGGGCTATGCGACTTTGTGTTTGGCCGAAGGTCTTCCAGCTGATGGAAAGATTATAACCATGGATAAAAACGATGAGTTGGCTTACTTATGTGATAAATATTTTCAGGAATCACCTTATGCCCACCAAATCGATTTTCGTGTGAACGATGCCGTGAAGGAATTAGATACCTTGGCCGATCATTCACTCGATTTAATTTTTATCGATGCTGATAAACCGAATTACCCCTTTTATTTCAATCGTGTATTGCCTTTATTAAAGCCCGGTGGCGTAATTCTTATTGATAACGTACTTTGGTATGGGAAAGTCTTATTGGATGAGGTGGATAAAAAAGATCCTTCTACACAAGTTTTAAAAGACTTGAATTACCAAATAGCGAATGATGATCGGGTAGAATCGCTTATTTTACCAATTCGCGATGGAATCACTTTAATTCGTAAAAAATGAAGTACGCAATTTGTCAAGTAAGTGTTGCTCCTTTGCGTGCACTTCCAGCTGATTCATCGGAAATGATTAGTCAGATACTTTTCGGTGAAAAAGTGCTTATTCTTGAAGAAACTTGCCATTGGATTAAAATACAACTGGCATTTGATCGTTACGAAGGCTGGGTAGATCCTAAGCAAATTATTGAGGTAACCGAAGAGGAATACCAGCGGGAAGTGGTTGATAAATACGCGATTAATTCGTACAACCAAGCCATGGAAAAAGGGAAGCCTTTTACGATAACGTTAGGGGGTGAATTACGTGCTTTAAAAGAAAATAAATTACGAATAGGACCCAAAGTTTTTGAGTATTTTGGGGTGTATACGTCGGGTAAAAAATCGAAAGAACAGTTGGTCGAAATAGCCAAGTCGTTTTTGAACGTTCCTTATTTGTGGGGCGGAAAATCGACGTTTGGTATTGATTGTTCTGGATTGACCCAACAGGTGTATAAAATTGGCGGCTATCAATTGCCGCGTGATGCCTATCAACAAGCTGAAGAAGGGGAGGTGCTAAGTTTTATTGAGGAATCGGTCCCTGGTGATTTAGCTTTTTTTGACAATGCCGATGGAAAGATTATTCATGTAGGTATTTTATGTGGTAATAATCAGATTATCCATGCCCACGGTAAAGTGCGTATTGACCCGATTGATACCCATGGTATTTTCAATACCGACTCTCAACACTATTCTCACCGTTTGCGTTTTATTAAGAAAATGATTCCTTAGCCTGATCGGAATAACTGATCAGCTGATTTTTACGTGCCCTTTGTTCGTTTTAATCGTTGGATATTTCATTTTATGCGACGCTTGCATATGGCCTTTTGCGATGGCTGAAAAGGCTTTATTTGGCCGCTTTAGAACTAGCTGTCACGGCTAAGCATATTCCTTTCATTTGGGGATAAAACAATCAACTACTTTTTTACTACCGCATTCGAAAGAAACCACCACTCATGTCCTCGCTACTATTTGGTTTCAACCCTTAAATCCAAAACACAAACTTTAAACCCTGAACAACCTCACTAACATTTAGCTTTAAACCTTAAACCTTAAACCTTAAACCCTGAAGCCTGAACCCTAAACCCTCCCCCATAAACCTTTGGTTTATGGGGGAGTTTGCGGTAGGGATAGCAGCGGCATCCTTTGCTGCCACCTTGATTTTCCACAAACCGAAATGTTTTTGCAGCAAAGATATAGCGGATAGCCCGGCGCGTAGCGACCGCCCCAATAAGCATCTTGTATGTCTTGAAACAGAATGATTGATCCGTTTTTTAAGAAAATTAGTTTATGCCTTCGATAAAGGTGGTTGTAACGCGTAAGGTGGTTGCTGGTTGTTCTTTGTGGGGAGTATGTTCGGCATGGTTCACTATATAGAAGTACCCCTTGGTATCGATGTAGTTAACAATGGTTTCGACTTGTTTAATGGATCCAAACGCATCATCTACGCCTTGGATAACGAGTGTTGGGCATTGAATGGCGGTTAATTCTTGGCGGATATTCCAATTTCTAAATGCGGGTTGTTGCCAAGTCTTGGTCCAGCGTTGAAAGATCTCTTCGGTTTTATCGCCATGGTATTTGATCAACTTTTCTTTTAAGTTGGTTGTTGCGTAGGCTTGTTCAAAGGTTTTAATACCTTGTAGTGTAATATCTTCAATAAGGACATGGGCGCCTTCTACAATAATTCCTTTTAGGTATTCTTTGTATTTTGCGGCATACAAGAGGGCAATAGTTCCCCCATCACTGTGACCAAATAGAATGATTTCTTTTAGTTGGAGTGCTTTAATAAGCGCTTGTAGGGTATCGGCTTCTTGGTGCATATACCACCAATCTCTAGGTGCTTTGTCAAAGGGTGCAGATTGGCCGTAGCCTTGGCGATCGTAGCAAAGAATGTTGCAATTGGTTTGAGCGGCTAATTGGAGAGGAAAGTCTCTCCAAAGGGTAACACAGCCTAATGAGTCGTGTAAGAAAATAATGGTTGGTTGCTGGGAATCGATTATATGGTGTTCGTAATGGAGTTGAACGCCTTGGAGAAGTAAGGTCTCTTTTGTTTTCATTGTGTTGTTTATATAAGGGAGTAAATTAAACAAAAAAAGGCTTTAAATCAAATGATATAAAGCCTTTCTGTATGTGGTCTGTTTTCTATTGAATAAAGTTGTTAATCAATAACAGTGTTTCTTGTTTTGCGATGGTTAAATCGTCGTTCCATAAAATCACATCGAATTTTGGAGCGGTTTCCATTTCAATGGCTGCTTTGCTAATTCGTTGTTGTAATTTTTCTTCACTTTCGGTGTTTCTAGCCACTAAACGCTCTTCGAGAACGGCCAATGAAGGGGGATGAACAAAAACGGTGAGGCAATCTTGGCCGTACATTTTTTTAATGTTTAAACCACCCATTACATCAATGTCGAAAACCACGGATTTTCCTTGTTCGGTAATGCGTTGAATTTCGGCCTTTAGTGTGCCGTAATAGTTATTGGTGTAGACTTCTTCATATTCAATGAATTCATCGTTTCCAATTTTCGATTTAAATTCTTCCGCAGAAAGATAGTAATAGTCTTTTCCGTGTTCTTCACCTTCTCTAATATCTCTTGTGGTACAAGAGATTGAAAATTGAATTTGGTTAACATGTTCTAAGGCATGTTTCACTAACGTTGTTTTACCGGCACCAGAAGGGGCAGAAAAGACAATCAATTTCCCTTTATTCATTACAGTATATTTAAGGATTGTTCTTTAATCTTTTCCAATTCGTCTTTCATTTGAACGACAATTTTTTGCATTTCAGAGTGATTCGATTTAGAACCTAGGGTGTTGACTTCTCGTCCGATTTCTTGGGAGATAAAACCTAATTTTTTTCCATTTGATTCTGCTTTTCCTAATTCTTCGATGAAATATTCACAGTGGTTCTTAAGACGTACTTTTTCTTCGGTAATGTCTAATTTTTCTAAGAAAAAGATTAATTCTTGTTCGAAGCGGTTTTGATCAACGTCGACATTAATCTCTTCCATGCGTTTGTTGAAACGTTCTTTAATGGTAACGATTCGTTCACCTTCGAAAGGTTGTACTTCTTCTAATAAGCCTAGAATGGTATGAAGACGTTGGGTAATGTCGTTTTCGAGCACACGACCTTCGTCTCGTCGAAAGACGTTAAGCGATTCAATAGCGTCGAGAATGGTAGCGCGAATGGCCGTCCATTCTTCCGGATTTAAATCTTCTTGGCGGTAGTTCATCACGTCGGGCATGCGCATAACAACAGGCAATAGATCGGCTTCTGAAATATCGGGTGTAATCGTTTTAAAATCTTCGATATAGGCTTTGATTAAATCAGCGTTAATTTTTTGAGTTCTTGCAGCAGGATTTAATTCAACCATCATAGAAAAGTCGACTTTTCCACGTTGAACTTTTTCAGAGATGATATTGCGTATTTCCAATTCTTTTTCACGGTAGAACGAAGGGAAACGCGTGTTGGTATCCAATGTTTTACTGTTTAAAGAACGAACTTCAATAGTTATTTTTTTATCAGGTAATTCGAGAACGGCTTTCCCGTAACCTGTCATAGATGCGATCATAAACGATTATTAGAGTGCAAAATTACAATTATTTAAGGGGTTGAGAGAAGATTTCGACGCTATTTTTCCAAACTTTTGATGGTTGGAGTTGTCCTTGTCGGTAAATGATGTTGCTAAAATCATCGGTTGGAAAGGAAATAAAATCGGCTTTTTGGCCAATTTCTAGCTGGCCACGATCTTGAAGATTCAAGGCTTTCGCGGCGCGAAAAGTCATTCCGGCTAAAATTTCGGCCATGGATAATTTCTCGAAGGTCGCTAAAATGGATGCTTGGGTTAAAAAATCACCCATAGGAGCAGAACCAGGATTCCAATCGGAAGCAATGGATACACAACAACCAGCGTCTAACAGTTGACGCGCAGGCGCATATTGCATACCTAAACCAATGGAAGCACCGGGTAAAACGGTTGCAACAACGTCTGAATTGGCGAGTTGATCGATTTCTTTTTCGCCAGAAAATTCCAAATGATCGGCGCTTAATGCTTTGTATTTGATGGCCAATTCGCTTCCACCTGGGGTAAATTGATCGGCATGAACCGTAAGTTGAAAACCATGTTCTTGGGCTTTTGCAAGGTAATAATCGCCTTCTTCCACCGAAAATGCCGATTGTTCAACAAAGATATCGACCCGATTGGCTAATTCTTCCGACTTTAAAATTGGAAAAACATCATTGACTAATTCTTCTAAGTAGGCTTGATTACTTCCTTCAAAATCTTTGGGTTTCATATGGGCACCTAAGAAGGTGGGGATAATATCGATGGGTGTTTGGTGCGCAGCATCTTTGATAGCGCGTAACATCTTTAGTTCATCTGTGGTGTTTAAGGCATAACCACTTTTTACTTCAGCGGTGGTGATTCCTTTCTGGATAAGGGTACAAATATTTTCTGAAGTACTTTGGGTAAGCGCTTGTTGAGATTTATTTCGGGTGTGCATAACGGTCGACCAAATACCGCCGCCACTGGCTGCGATCTCTAAGTAGGTTTTTCCGTTTAAACGCATTCCAAAATCTTTCGCTCTATTGCCTCCAAAACAAATATGGGTGTGTGAATCGATGAATCCAGGAATTAAAACTTGATCTTCATCGATATGCTCTAGAACAGCATTGGGATAGACTGATTGAAGTTCTTGATAGGTTCCTATGGCAGTAATTGTATCTCGATCGGTCAGGATACCACCGTCTTGAATAATTTCTAATGCCTCGTCTTGAATTTTTCCTTTTAAAGGAAGATGACGCAAAGTAACAATTTGCTTAAAGGGGCCAATTAATTTCATGTAATGTATAAGTTTAAAAAGCTGTAATACAATGCGGAGTGCTTGTCTATAATTTATTTAAGATAAGTAGGGTCATTTGGATAACGGACAACTTTCACCGCCGTAATGATCGATATCGCGATAAATAAGGCTAAACCAAATGAAGCTAAAATGAGCTCAACCGATTGGCCATGATGAATGGCGTGGAAAACAAAGTAAAGCGCACAAATAACCATCAGGATTTGTGGGATTAATGCAGCGAATAAGTTTTTTAATAACATAATACAGTCTTTTAATAGAATGTATAAAAATAGCAAAAACCTACCAGATTTGGTAGGTTTTTGTAGGATATTATCGTTTAATTAGTTTCAGTTAAAATAGATGCTGTGGGCGAATCGTTCATCACAAAAACAGGTTGCTCTTGGATGGATTGAAATGCGGTAACTTCTTCTTTTACTTTATTATCAAATTTGTAGTTAAGTCCTATACCTAAGGTTTGTTTTAACTGCATACGGCTAATTTGATCTTCGTCATATAACAGATTTAAGGAAACCTGTGCCGATACAAAGCGATTCACTTTCAAGTCGAGTAAACCTTGGTAAGCCAAGTCCATATTCTGTGGTTTTTTTAAATAATCGGCAAAAATACCCAAGCGGCTATCGTAGGTAATGCCTTCCATAACTTTTACTTTATAGCGGGCACCTAAATAGGCGCCTAACTCGAATACATGACTATCGCCATCGTTTTTTAAACCAAAATTCCCTTTGTATTGCAAGTCTTTGTCGGTTACAAAAGTGAAACGTGGTGTAAGAGGGTGAATGTTGACCTGAAAATTTTCATTGGGTTTGTAATCAACTCCCAATCCCAGGCTTAAGTAACCAGGGGCCATGAAATTTGAAATCTTTGTTTTGGCATCTTCCGAATAGGTATAACCACCAGTGAATTGGGTTTTGAAATTCAAAGCTGCCGCTAAAAACCAGTTATTTCCAATGTTATAGCCATAAGCCGATGTAAGATCGATGATGTCATTGGTTTTGCGCGTACTTTCGCCTTCATTGGCTTGTACACCATAACCTATCACAACGTGATTATCCCAAATGTGTTTGCCACGGGTAAGATTGAATTCATAATCGACATTGGCGTTTAAGGCAATGGAATTTACCCCACCGGCTACCCAATTATCAAAGGCGCTTTGTGAAAAAAGCAATGAATTGTTTCCGCTGATAAACCAACCTTCGGTGCGGCCATTAAAGGTTTGATCTTTTAAATAACGTTTACTGTCGGTGACCACTTTACCGTCTTTAACAACTTGTGCAAAAGTGGATGAAAGCGTTAGTAAACAGACTAAGGTGAATAATTTTTTCATAGAACAGTTATTGTTAATTTGTTAATAGTGTTTCAGATTTTAAGTAGGTCGAATTCTCGCGCACTGTATTTTTTTGAAGAATACGGTCGTAATTCGCCTTATTTAACGGTGGTGGCGATAAATCAATCGATGATTTTGGGTAGAGTGGAAACGACTGAATTAATTCTTTTCGTTTCTTCTTGACCTTGGGTGGTTTCCCGTTATCAATTTTGTAGGTTAATCCAATCCCTAAGGTTTGTTTTAACTGGGTTTGCTTAATTTGATTTTCATCGTAAAGTAAATTGATAGACAATTGGGTCGACATGAAATTATTAATCTTCATATCCAATACCCCGGCATACACCACATCGAAATTTAAAGGGTCATCGGTATAATTGGAAAAAATACCAATATTGTTATCGTAATAAACATTCTCGAAAAGCTTTAATTTATAACGTCCACCGATATAGGCCCCAATTTCAAAGTACAATAAGTCGTCATCGTTTTTTAGACCATAATTTCCTTTCTTTTGTAGGTCAGGATCGGCAACAATGGTTGTTCTCGAAGTAATAGGATGAAAACTAAATTGTAAGTTGGGGATTGGATTGTAATTCACCCCGATTCCAAGCGATATATAAGCCGGAGCAAATAAATTCGATAATTTTGTTTTTGGGGTGGTAGAGTAGTTGTAACCTGCTGAGAATTGTGTTCGTAGGTTGATGGAAGCGGTTAAGTACCAGTGTTGTTTTAAAAGATAACCATAGGAAGAAGTAACATTGATGTTATCCGCGGTTTTACGCGTTCCATTGGTCTTATTATCTAAAAACCCGTACTCTAAGAGCGTACGATTATCAATCATCGTACGCTTTTTCCGGTAATTAAATTCATAATCGACTTTGGCATTGAAGGATACTGAGTTTTCCCCTCCAGGCATCCAATTGGAAAAGGTATTTTGGTTCACCGTTAGGGTGTTTAACCCCACAATTTGCCAACCCGATTTTCGGCCTGTTGTGTCTACTTTTGATTTAAGGTATTTTCGTCCGTCAATGATTAGATTACCACTGGTATCTAAAAATTGAGCAGATGAAACACCTGTAATTAATAAGAATAGAAAGGAAATTAATAACCTCATTCAGTTTTGCCTTTGCTTTAAAATTGAGAATAAGCCGTAAAGATATTTAATTTTTACTTCGATGCCCAACCTTTACACCATTTTACAACAACATCAATCCAATCTTGACGTTCATTTAAACAAGGGATACAGGTAAAGGTTTCTCCACCGTGTTTTAAGAATTCCTCTTTTCCTTCCATCGCAATCTCTTCCAATGTTTCTAAACAATCGGATACAAAAGCAGGGGTTACAACAGCCAGGTTCTTTACGTTCATCTCTGATGAAGCCGTTTCAAAGAATTCATCGGTATAGGGTTTTATCCATGGATCTCTACCTAAGCGCGATTGAAACGAAGTAAAGTATTGGTCTTCGGTTAAACCTAAGTATTCTGTTACTAAACGGGTTGTTTCAAAACACTGATTGCGGTAGGTTTCAATGGGTAATTTACTCACCTTGGCTGCGCGTAATGCTTTTTTATCATGGCGCTCTGGAATTCCATGGTAAGAAAACAATAGTTTATCGTAATTCTCTGGTAAATTTTCTTTAATCGAATCACCCAATACTTTGATATAATCGGGGTGGTTATAAAATGCTTTCAAAAATTGAACCTCGATATCTTTGAATTTCTTTTTTTGAATCTCCATCACCTTATCAGCCACGGTCTCTGTTGAACTCATGGTGTATTGAGGGTATAGGGGAACGACCAAGATATCGCGAACACCTTTGTCGTATAACTGTTGCATCCCAAATTCAATCGATGGGTTTTTATAACGCATCGCTAGCTCCACAGGGATATCCATTTGTTCTTGAACTTTGGCCTGTAGAATTTTTGATGTCACGATTAAAGGTGAGCCTTCTTCGGTCCATACCTTTTTGTACGCCTTTGCCGATTGAACTGGTCGTTTCGGTAAAATAAAACATTCAACGATTAGTTTTCGAATGAGCCATGGGGAATCAATCACTTTTCCATCCATTAAAAATTCGCGTAAATAGGTTCTAACATCTTCAACAGCTGTAGAATCTGGCGAACCCAAATTGACTAATAATACTCCTTTACTCATAATTTATCTTTATCTAAAAAAATAGTACGTTCTTTGTAGCGGTAAAAATACAGCGTATTTTTGTAATGGCTACCCCATTTTAATCAATATAATTTATATCATACTATATGTCTGATTTGCTCAATCCCGATAGAGATTTTTATCCTGACGATGATTTGAATCACGAAAATACTGTGCGTCCCCAAAGTTTTGACGATTTTGCGGGGCAAGCGCATATTCTAGATAACCTCGAAGTCTTTGTAAAGGCATCGAAACTTCGTGGTGAAGCGCTCGATCATGTTCTTTTACATGGACCTCCCGGATTAGGGAAAACCACGTTGGCCAATATTATTGCCAATGAATTAAATGTGGGCATTAAAATTACGTCTGGACCTGTGATGGATAAACCAAGCGATCTTGCTGGTTTATTGACTAATCTAGACGAAAACGATGTGCTTTTTATCGATGAAATTCACCGAATGTCACCCGTTATCGAAGAGTATTTGTATTCGGCGATGGAGGATTTTAAAATTGATATCATGATCGAATCAGGGCCCAATGCTCGTTCGGTTCAAATTAACTTAAATCCGTTTACACTGATTGGGGCTACAACCCGTTCGGGTTTATTAACAGCTCCTCTGCGTGCTCGTTTCGGAATTAATTTTCGTTTCGAATACTACAATGTTGAACTTTTAAGTAGCATCGTAGAACGTTCATCGAAAATATTAAACACCCCCATCGATGAAGAGGCCGCCATCGAAATTGCTGGTCGTAGCCGTGGTACACCGCGTATTGCCAATGCCTTGCTCAGAAGAACACGCGATTTTGCTCAAATAAAAGGAAATGGTTCCATCGATCGTGAAATGGCCGATTTTAGTCTGCGTGCATTAAAAGTAGATAAAAATGGCTTAGATGAAATGGATAATCGTATCCTTTCGACTTTAATTGAGAAGTTCAGTGGTGGACCAGTGGGAATAACCACTTTAGCAACCGCGGTTGGTGAAAATGGAGGAACACTCGAAGAGGTGTATGAACCATATCTAATTCAAGAAGGATACCTTATGCGTACTGCGCGTGGGCGTGTGGCGACTGAAAAATCGTATCATCATATCGGGGCTAAGTTTAATCGTTCAACCAATGCTCAACCCGATTTATTCGATTTATAACTTCCTATGCATCTTCCGACAGAAGAACATATAAAACGAGATCGATCCCAACGCATCAAGGCAAAAGCTGAAGCGCTGGGATTTCTTTCATGTGGTATTGCCAAAGCCGAATTTCTTGCGGAAGAAGCGCCTCATCTCGAACAATGGTTAAAAAACAATTACCATGGACAGATGACCTATATGGAAAATAATTTCGATATGCGCTTGGATCCACGTCTTCTCGTGGATGGGGCTAAGTCGGTGATTTCATTAGCCTACAATTACTACCAAGAATTAGATCGCCCAGCAGATTCCTACAAAATTGCATTGTATGCCCAAGGGGAAGACTACCATTTTGTGGTGAAAGAAAAAGTGCGGGAATTACTCGCGTATATTCAAGAAGAAATAGGGGAGGTTAGCGGTCGAGCATTTGCCGATTCTGCACCAATTCTAGAACACGCTTGGGCTAAAAAAGCGGGCATTGGCTGGGTGGGGAAAAATAGCCTGACCCTTTCCAAGCAAAAAGGTTCGTTCTTCTTTTTGTCAGAATTAATTCTCGACCTCGATTTAGCCTACGATCAACCCATGCAAACCGATCATTGCGGTCAATGCACCCGTTGCATCGATGCCTGTCCCACACAAGCTATTTTACCCAACAAAACCGTCAATGGAAGTCAATGCATTTCCTATTTTACCATCGAATTAAAAGAGCAGATTCCTACAGAAATGAAAGGAAAATTCGACGATTGGATTTTTGGGTGTGATGTCTGCCAAGAGGTCTGCCCCTGGAATCGATTTTCCCTTCCAACTGATCAACAGCGCTTCGTTGGTCACGAAAAAATCAACCAATTCTCGAAAAAAGAATGGCAGGAAATTACCGAAGAGGTCTTCCAAGAAGTTTTCCGAAAATCACCCATTAAACGAACGAAGTTTTCAGGTCTAAAACGCAATATTGACTTTATTAAACCCGTAAAATATTCATGTGACATAGAATAAATTTTACCTTTTTTTATTACATTTGATATGGGCTTTGTTCTTGAACTTTAGCCCACAATCGTTTCAAAAAAATAAATACCTACCTATGCGATTAATACCTCTCTTTCTACTGTTATCCATCTGGGTAACCGCTCAAAAAGTATCGACAACAGCGTTTGGCGATATTCAAATGACTTTATCCGATTGGCAAGTCAATCAATTGGTTAAAGATAAATTACTCGTGCTTGATGTCTCTGAACCAGAAATGCCAAATCAAAACATCCAGGTGAATGGCGTTGACTATCACATCATCTATTTTAAAAACTTGCGAACAAAGAAATTGTCAATTATGTACGTTTCTTCCGAAAGCACAAAACTGAAAACGCTATCAGGTATTGGTATCGGAAGCTCTGCAAACGAACTATGGCAAAAGTATAAAAACTACCATATTGCCTATGCATCCAATGGTGGAAATGAAAAAACATTCACTTTATACGACCATGACCATCAGACCGAATTGCAGTTTATCCTGAAAAATCAAAAAGTCACTAAAATGACCTTATTCAATTACGGCCAATGGATGGACGACTACATTAACTATTCCGAAAACGATTAAATCATGAAAAAAAGTCTTATAATAACCTTGTTACTCTGTGTTGGTTTTGTGAAGGCACAAATTTCAACGACCAAAATGAACGACCTGAGAATAGGAATGACTGTGAGCGAAGTTGAAAAACTCACCCAAATAAAAATAACAAATCTATTTAATCAATATAATGTTACGGTTAAGGGGATTGCTTATAAAATTGCTTTTGCGGCAACCTATAAAAATGGGCAATTTACACCCGATGTCTTGGGCGTGGTCATGACCAGTAACCCGTCTATAAAAACATTGTCGGGGATTGGTGTGGGTTCAAATCTCGACCTGCTTTGGAATAATTACCATAAATACAATATCGATCTCACTAAAGGTGATCAATTATCCAATTCAAAACAACTTCAACGTTTTTTTACCATCACCGACCAAGAAAATGCCACCAAGCTGCAATTTGAACTTGTAGATGGTCAAGTGAAAGAAATCACCGTTCAAAGTTATAACCCGGAAGAATGCACCTTTTAACTTAATATTTAACTAGTATACTCAAAAAATAAAAAAATGAAGACAAAATTATTGGCCCTGTTGTTTATGGCATTTGCTTTTACGCAAGCACAAGTAAGTACGATGCGAATCAATGATATTAAATTAGGCATGAGTAAAACCGAAGTCGAAAAACTGATCGGAAAAAAAATCATCATCAAACTAAGTGAATACAACTACCCTGAAGATGCCGTTAATATTGTTCACAAAGGAATCGCTTATTCTATTTTTTTTAATTACGATGGTGAGAAAACCTTTAACGTCACCAATATTACGAGTAAAGATCCATCATTAAAAACCCTATCCGGTGTAAAATACGGCGATAGCTTAGAAACATTGTTTAATAAATACAAAGGCTACAACTTTCGCGTATATCAATTATGGGATCATAATTCCGAAAAGAGAGATCCCAATCAACGTGTCTTTTCAATAGAAGACGGTGATAACGGCTCAAGTTTAGATTTCACCTTAAAAAACAATAAGATTGTAAGTTACAGTGTGATGTATGTTGAAGGTTGTTAATCGATACCTACTTTAGTGACAATATAGGACGTGTATAATCACGAAAAAGCGGCAATTTATTCAATAAATTGCCGCTTTTTGAGTGTTGTAATAAACCTGTTTTTCGGTTATTTCTTGATAATCTTCTTGGTAACAATCTGTCCGTTCTCTAAATGAACAGCGAGTATGTATATTCCAGCAGGATAACTGCTTAAATTAATTTCTTTGCCCACATTGGTTTGCAATAAACTACCATTCATATCGTATAAATTTGCCGATTTGAATAAAGGAGCAATAACCGTTGCTTTGTCACTTGTTGGGTTGGGGCTGATTTCAACTGAAACCAAGGTTAAATCATAGTCGACATTGCTTAGTTCTTGCCAATTATTTTCTGCGCTTTCACCACCCCAAATAAGGGTCGCTAAATAAGGATTATCAATAAATGGATTTCTATTGCCTTGATTTAATTCAATGACATCATTTCGCACTTTTTCAAATTCGCTCACTTTATCTTCTTTATTCCATTTTAGGAATAATAAAGGCATGCGATCCCGTAAAGCTGTTTTATCATCGGCTAATTTTTGTGGATCAGTTTCTAAATCGTAATGCACATACATATACATTAAAATTCGTGCAACATCACCTGTCCATTCGTCTCCTGGATAAAAGGCTTTATCAATATTGCCCGGTAGTCCGTTATCGGCATCTACTTTTTCTCTAAAGGGATTATTCCCTCGGGAAGAATTCATCTGGCGATCAACGGCTCTTAAATTGTGTACATCGGTACCTGTTCCAGGGTAGTTGGTTTCTAATTTAGGTACAGCCAGGGATTTTGGGTAAACATGTTCTCTTTCCCATTTCCCAGTTGTTGTACCAGTCCCATTGTTTTTTAAGCTCTTATGGCGGGTACGGTGATTTTTATCCACCGAGTTATTATCGTAACCATAAATCAACAAAACGTGATCTTTTGATGGCGTATCCGGATCTAAATCCGAGGTGTCTAAAACATTCCATACCCCAGGGGTATAACTTAAAGCTTGATGTGTCGCTTTAATCAATGTCGATAATTGGTTCTTTACCTCTTCGCCTTCCGTACGGAAATCTAGCCCGTCATAATAGGCTGGTATTTGTGCGGATAAGGTAAATGGTAATAAAAAGAATAAAATTTTTCTCATGTGTACATTTTTTATTGTGTGCACAAGTTAGGAAAAATAATTAAAGTGAACGATTCTAGCGTCTTTACGATTTGATTAACTAACCGATGATTGTTTGGTAAATTGTTTAGGGGTAATGCCGTATTTCTTTTTAAATGCTGCGATAAAATGAGAAGGGTTTTCATAACCAATTTCGAAGGCTACTTCTTTTACTTTTAATTGGTCATCGGCCAGTTTTTTACACGCCAATTCTAATTTAGTATCTAATAAATACCCATGGACGGTTTGCCCGTAAATCTGCTTAAACCCTTCTTTTAGATGGTATTCAGAAATCGAAAATTGATCACAAATGGCTTTCAGACTCGGTGTGTTCCTCAAGTCTTTTAATAAGAAGTCTTTGATGTCGCGAATCTTTTTGACTTGGTGTTCATTATTTAAAAATGGGCATTGTTCTTTTTGTGAATCCATATCCGAGAAATAGAGCGTAAAAAGCTCGTACATTTTTCCAATTAGAAATAGATTTTCAAATTGAGGGGCTAATTTCATTTGTTCAATTTGATGCAGTACTAAATTAATCGCCGGGTGGATACTTCGTTCAATGTAAAATTGATTTTGATTCATATTTAATACAACGTCGTTCTGAATATGATACTCTGCAAAAAGCTGATGCAACTTCTGAATAGACAGTACGACTATGTAAACCTTACTCTCAGCATTGATGTTTAAACTCAGAGGTAAATCCAAGGAAGGGTAATAAAATAAAAAGCTTTTGCCTTCAACTAAATTCACTTTGTACACGCCATTGTTAAAATTAAAAGTCAATGATCCCTTTGTACAAAAATAGAATTGAATGTATCGTTTATCAATTCCTTTTAAAATGGTATCCGTAGAAGGAGTAAAGTTGTCGATTTGAGCCATATAAACATCCGTCGATAATTTATATTCGTCAATTTTACTTTTTTGGGTATTTTTTAAATTCATTGTCATGTATGAACTTTATCATATTAAAAACTGAAACTGTACCGAAATCACTCTGTATGACGGTTTAGCGCCAAAGATACTGTTTATTTTAGAATAATTCTAAAATATACTCTTTCTCCTTTTAGCGATACTTTTGACTTATTGAGGTATTTTCTACAACCGAGGAATGCTTATTTTTGCCTTAGTTTTATAGACGATGATAATTAGAGGAAACAATAATCAGCACAAATTTTACGTAGTCGGTATCAGTTATGAAAAAGCAGATGCCGTTGTACGGGGTAAATATACATTTTTTCCAGAACAGGTAAATGCGTTTACAGCGAAGGCAAAAGAAAAAGGAATGGAAACCTTTTTTATTGTCTCTACATGTAACCGAACCGAGTTTTATGGTTTTGCAGAAAGTGAAGAACAAATAGTGGACCACTACTGTAAATTTACAGAAGGAAATGCTGATGAATTTCGCCAATTCATGATGGTCAAAGAAGGGGAGGAAGCGGTGAATCATTTATTCCGTGTTTCTTCTGGTCTTGAAAGTCAAATTTTAGGCGACTTTGATATCATTGGACAAATAAAAATATGGTTTGCTCGCTTCAAGAAAGCGGGGGCATCCACAGCCTTTTTAGAACGCTTAGTCAATACAGCGATTCAAATTAGTAAAAAAGTGAAAAACGAAACGTTGTTGAGCAACGGTTCTGCTTCAGTGGCTTATTCGGCCGTTAATTTTATACAAGCCACCCAAAAAGACCTTATGAACAAGAACATCTTGTTGTATGGTATTGGGAAAATTGGCCGCAATACCTGCGTTAATTTAGTGAAGCATTACCCAACAGCGAATCTAACTCTTATTAACAGAACCAAAGAAAAAGCAGAGGTTCTGGGAATGAAGTACGATATTACCGTAAAAGATCATACCGAATTGGAGGCCGAATTAGCCAAAACCGACATTTTAATTGTTGCAACAGGTGCTAGCATGCATACCGTTACCGAACAAATGATCCCTTTCGATAAAGAAATGACCATTATCGATATGTCGGTTCCCGAAAACGTTATCCATACCTTAGGGAGTAGAGAAACCATTCAATTGGTCAATGTCGATGGGCTTTCTCGCATGGTCGATGATACCATTGCTGCTCGTGAAGACGCTATTCCAGAAGCCTTGGCCATTATTGATCTCTACCGAGTAGAGTTTTACGAATGGTTAAAAACCCGCGAGTTGGTGCCTTACATTCAATCTTTTAAAGACCGATTGGATTTCTTCCACCAACACGAATTACACAATTTACAGAAAGATAATTTTCAAATTAATGAAAACGAAGATTTACTGACCCAAAAAGTGGTTCAGAAAATCACAAATCAATTTGCTTCTTACCTCTTAGAAAACAGAGACGAAGCCGATGAAACCATCAAATTGATTCAAAAAATGTTTCGTTTAAAGCAAGGAGAACTACAATAAATGAAGACCATACGAATTGGGACGCGTCAAAGTCCATTAGCACTTTGGCAAGCCAATAAAATAGCTTCTATCTTAGAAGAAAAAGGACATGCAACAACGCTTGTTCCTATCACATCAGAAGGGGATGCCAATCTAAAACAACCGATTTACTCTTTAGGATTAACTGGTGTTTTTACCCGCTCATTGGATATCGCCTTATTAAACGATAAAGTCGATATCGCCGTACATTCTTTAAAAGATGTACCCACTGTTTTACCCGAAGGCTTAGCCCTAATCGCTTATCCAGAACGCGCGAGCTCTGCCGATATTTTGGTGTATAAATCAGCCGATGTATTCGAAAAACCAATTCGCACCATTGCGACCGGAAGTTTACGTCGAAAAGCATTTTGGAATCATCAATATCCTCAGGACCAAATCGTCGATTTGCGCGGGAATGTACAATTGCGATTACAAAAATTAATCGATCACCAAGAGTGGGACGGTGCTATTTTTGCCTTTGCAGGTTTAGACCGCAGTGAAATTCTCGAAGAACTCGCTCAGAAAGGACTTCATTACCGCATTATCGATTGGATGATTGCTGCTCCTTCCCAAGGTATTCTTGGAATTGTTGCCAAAGAAGGCTTTCAAATGCCGAATATCAACAACACAACTTGTGAAATGTACGCTACCGTAGAGCGTCAATTCTTAAATGTTCTAGAAGGCGGTTGTACTGCTCCAATCGGTGCCTTAGTCGAAAAAAAATCAGCGGACACGTGTACCTTTAAGGGGGCTATTTTATCCATTGATGGCCGAGAGATGATTACCATTGAACGCGAGTTTCAAATAGAAGACTATGCCAATAAAGGCCGCGAATTCGCTGAAGAATGTATTGCTCAAGGAGCCGACGTAATGATCAAAGCCATCAAAGAAGAAATTTCAAAATAAGCCCATGGCTCACCGAATTTTATTTACAAAATTAATCGATCAAGATTGGCTTATGGCTCAGTTGGGTACCAATTGTGAATGCACCATTCAGCCAGCCCTATCGTTTGCCTATACCCCTCAAAATAAAATTATAGACGGTTTACCTACCCATGTTCATCACTTTATCGTCACCAGTCAAAATACGGTAAAAGCCATTGAAGGTATACCCCTAAAAGGTGAATTTTTTGTCGTTGGTCAAAAAACCGCCCAAGCTTTAAAATCACAAGGAAGAGAAGTGACTATAGCCACCGATTATGCGCGTGAATTAGCGCCTTTACTAACGGCTTATCCTGCTCAAAGTTGGACCTTTCTTTGTGGCGCATCCAGACGCGATCACTTAGTCGACCAACTAAAAACACATCAGCATCAGGTAACGGAGGTTATTACCTATCATTCTGTACCCCATGCTTTTGTCGAGGAAAACACCCACGATAGCTATGTGTTCTTTAGTCCGTTATCTTTTCAAACGTTTCTAATTCATAACAGCATAGATCCTCAAGCGGTCATTTTCTCAATCGGGGATACCACCACAGAAGAAATTCTAAAACACTATCCCCATCATCAAGTGCATACAGCCAAAACACCTCTTGTAGAGGAAGTTGTTAACGATATAAAAAAATATTTACATGTTAAAAAATGATTTGCTAATCAAAGCATTAAAAGGAGAAGAAGTAGCTCGTCCACCAGTTTGGATGATGCGTCAAGCTGGACGTTATTTACCAGAATTTATGCAATTAAGAGATCAATACGATTTCTTTACGCGTTGTCAAACGCCAGAGCTTGCAGCTGAAATTACCTTACAGCCTATTAAACGCTTTCCTTTAGATGCAGCCATTATTTTTTCCGATATTTTAGTTATTCCTCAAGCTTTAGGAATGAACTTTACCATGCCAGAAGGTATAGGTCCTTTCTTAGCCGATCCGATCCGCACCCTTCAAGATGTTGAAAATCTAATCGATCCCGATGTTGAAGAAGCTTTAGGCTATGTGTACGACGCTATGGACATCACGAAAAAAGAACTGGATAACAGTATCCCTTTAATTGGTTTCGCTGGTTCTCCGTGGACGATCCTGTGTTATGCCGTAGAAGGGAGAGGGTCTAAATCATTCGATAAGGCCAAAGCGTTTTGTTTTCAAAACCCTAAAGCCGCTCACTTATTGTTAGAAAAAATAACCAAAACCACCATTGAATACTTAACCAAAAAAGTCGATCACGGTGCCAATGTTATTCAAATTTTCGATTCATGGGGGGGGATGCTTTCACCTGCCGATTACGACGAATTCTCTTGGCCATACATCGAACAAATCGTGAACGAAATCTCAAAATTAGTTCCCGTGACTGTTTTTGCAAAAGGTTGTTGGTTCGCCCTTGAAAAAATGGCCGATTCCAAAGCGTCTGCTCTGGGAGTTGATTGGACGATTAAACCCCAAATCGCCAGAGATTTAACCGGTTTCAAAAAGACCCTACAAGGAAATTTTGACCCATCGCGTTTACTTTCTCCACCAGAGGTTATCCAAAGTATGGTGAAAGAAATGATCGACGATTTCGGCACCTATAAATACATCGCCAATTTAGGCCACGGTATCTTACCAAATATACCTGTTGAAAATGCCCAAGCCTTTATCGAGGCGGTGGTTAACTATAAAAGAGCTTAATTAAGCCCTTTTATAGTTATTTTAACACAAAATTAATTCAAGGATACTTTATATTCAGCTAAAATTGCTATATTTTAGCGTATAAATTCAATCGTTGAACTAATATTTAAATATCATCCTATAAATAATCCCATGAAAAAGACATTTTTGTTCGTTACGTTAATGAGTGGTTTAATCGCTTTGCAATCTTGTGAAAGCAAAAAAGAAGAAGTGGTGGGTAGCAACTCAACAGAAACTGTTGATACCGTTCCATTAACCCCAATCGTAGAAGCTGTTGGTAACCCAACCGATGTAAAAGCTGATCCAGGTACTTTTCAGGTTAAACCTTTAAAATACGGCTATGACGAGTTAAATGAATACATCGATGCCAAAACGATGGAAACCCATTTTTCAAAGCACTATTTAACCTACATTAACAACATGAATAAAGCGTTGAAAGAGGCGGGCAATAAATCATCCAACATCGAAGGAATTCTTAAATCGATGGATATGAATAATGCCGCTTTAAGAAACAACGCGGGTGGTTATTACAACCACTTAATGTATTTTGATATCATGTCGCCGAATGCACAAAAAGAACCAAGCGGAGAATTGTTGACAAAAATCAACGAAACCTTCGGTAGCCTAGAGCAACTAAAAGATCAATTAAGCGATGCTGCGGCTAAGCGTTTTGGCTCTGGTTGGGCTTGGTTAGTCGTTAAAGAAGACGGTCAATTGGCTGTAACATCTACACCCAACCAAGACAACCCGTTAATGCCTGGTGTTGAAACGCCAGGAAAACCTATTTTAGGAATCGATGTATGGGAACATGCGTATTACTTAAAATACCAAAATAAGCGTGCAGACTACGTTACGGCTTTTTTCAATGTATTGGATTGGAAAGAAGTTGAATCTAATTACAACAAAGCAAAATAAGACTTTCTTTAGAGAAAGTAAAGTATAGCGAGCAGCGTAATCTAAATTACGCTGCTTTTTTTATGCACTATGAAGAGGGAATAAAGGGAAGATTTTCTTTTGGGCGGCCGCTGCGCGCCGGGCTATCCGCACTCGCTTTTTTGCTCCGTTTCACTCCACCAAAAAGCTCAAACAATTGCTTCTATCTCTTAGGTTTGTATAAATAAAAAAGATTAATAAATTAGAGTATTGTTTAATCAAGATTACAACTAGTAAAGGCGCTTTTAGCTTCTATCCAAGTTTTAAGACTTATGCAGGGATTTAATCCTTTACTAGTTTTTTAAACAAGCTTCAAATAGAAATTTAGGAAAGACCTATTATCAGAGAATTGAAAGTGTTTAAAATGTAATCTTAATCATAAAAGATATGACAAATATAGAAAAAGTAACGCATTACATTGGTATTGATATCTCTAAAAAAACGTTAGATATTGCTATTTATAAACAGAATTCGTTTTTATTTCATGAGCAAATCAATAATACTCCGACCAGTCTTAAGACCTTTTTTAAGTCCCTAAATAAGAGAGGTGTAGATTTAAGTCAGAGCATTGTCTGTGCTGAATTTACAGGAGTTTATACTCAATTTTTAATCAATAGTGCTCAGTTATTGAACCTTAATTTATGGCTTGAAAACGGAAACCATATCAAAAAATCACAAGGTTTAAAACGGGGTAAAAACGATAAAGTAGATGCTCAACGAATAGCTCAATTTGCCTATAAAAATAAGGATGATTATAAAGCTTATCAAGAACCACGAGCACTAGTTAAGACGTTAAAGGAACTGATTAATAGACGTAAGCAATTGGTTAGTTTAAAGAAACAATTATCAGGAGCTTTAGGTGAAAAAGAATATAAAAACGAGGAAGATCTTGCTCTACTTAAATCACTGTGTGAAAACACATTGAATGGACTGGAGACTGATCTGAAACGTATTGAGCGGGAAATAGACCGATTGATAAAGTCGGACGAAAAAATGTTCAATCAATATAAAATTATTAACTCTGTTGTCGGAATGGGACCCGTAACTGCAGCTAATATGATTATGATGACGAACGAGTTTTCAGCTTTTTTGGAAGCTAAAAAATTTGCATGTTACGCAGGAGTAGTTCCTTTTAGCTATACGTCAGGGAGCAGTGTAAGTAGTAAGGCAAAAGTTTCTAAAATGGCTAACCACCAGATGAAAACACTTTTGCATATGGCAGCCATGTCTTGTATACGGAGTGAAGGGAATTTACGTGAATATTATTTACGAAAAACGGAAGAAGGAAAAAATAAAATGTCGGTCATTAATGCTATTCGTAACAAGTTAATATTGAGAGTATTTGCATGTATTAGAGATAATCGGTTTTATGACAAAGATTATAAATATAGCACGAAATTAATGCAAAATGAAATGGCTATTCATTGTTAATAAAAGAGAAAAAGATCAAACTAGCATTAAACGTAAAAAAAAAACATTTTTAATTTGGTGAAACCATAGAAATCCCTGCCGCGAAAGGTTTCGGTTAATTCGCTGTTTTAATCATGTATCGAATCAATGTCATTCGGATTTAAAAATTCGGCCGGTTTACTATTCTAGCACCCCAACGATCCTTTTGAACGATGCGGTAGAATGAACGATCGTTTATGATTGCGCTAAGCCCACTTTAAAGCCGATGACGAGACTTTAGGGTATAAAAAAAGGCATTGTATTCAATGCCTTGTATCTTTTATGTTAACCCTTAATTCTTCATCAAGGACTGAGATTCAGATGTACCATCGTTGTAAAAAATACGAACAATGTATTTACCGCGTTTTAGACCCTGCACATTTACTTTCAGTAAATCCTGATCAACCTTCTTGTTGAAGACTTCGTTACCAATAATCGAGTAAATGGCGATGGCGTTTACTTTCGATGGATTGTCAAATTTTATATGGGCTGTACTACTCGCCGGGTTAGGGTAAATAGTCACTTGTTGGGTAGTATTACCATAACCAGATTTACTGAACGAGCTTTGCGCTTGAACAGATCCCAAGGTTAAGGTAAAAAACGATATCAATAGTAAAAATTGTTTCATATGCATCTAGTCCTAACAAATATAGAATAAAATTTAAATAAATCAAATGATATGCCAAATAAAAAGTGATACTAACGCATTAGTATCACTTGAGTTTATTTATCTAAAAATAAGTATTTCAGGTAAAAATTATAAGCTGTAACGGATGTATCCAGCTACTTTTAAATCAGCATTAACTGTTTTAACGTGATCTTGAACTGAAGTTTTCCCGTCTTTGATAAACATTTGGTGAACCAATGTATTCTCTTTGAAGAATTTTTGAAGTTTCCCTTTTGCAATGTTTTCAATCATGTTTTCTGGTTTCCCTTCTTGACGTAATTGATCTTTAGCGATTTCTAATTCCGTATCAATCACAGATTGTGCAACTGAAGTCTCATCTAAAGCAACAGGGTTCATCGCTGCAACTTGCATAGCAATTTCTTTCGCAACGTCAGAAGCTCCTTCTACATTGGCAGATAAAGCAGCAACAGCACCAATTTTGTTACCAGCATGGATGTATGCGTTCACTAAAGCACCTTCGATTACTTGGAAAGAACCCACTTCGATTTTTTCACCAATAACTCCTGTTTGCTCTGTTAATTTTTCTTCAACAGAAATTCCGTTGTAGTCAGCAGCTAATAATTCTTCTTTTGAATTGAAGTTTAAAGCTAAATCAGCGATTTCATGAGCCATAGCAACGAACGCATCGTTTTTAGCAACGAAATCAGTTTCACAGTTCAATGAAATAACAATTCCTTTGGTTTGTTCTGCGTTTACTTTAGCAATTACGGCACCTTCTGTAGAATCTCTATCAGCGCGTTTTGCAGCTACTTTTTGACCTTGCTTACGTAAGATCTCTATCGCTTTGTCAAAATCCCCTTCAGCTTCTACTAAAGCTTTTTTAGAGTCCATCATTCCCGCTCCAGTGGCGTTTCTTAATTTTCCTACCTCAGCGGCTGTTGCTTTATAGCTCATAGTACTATTTTTTTATGTTTTATATTAACGTGAAAGTTGAAATAAAAGTAGCTCATACATCAAAGATGTAAGAGCTACAATTAAATTATATCGATGAATTGATCATCAAGTAAATGTTAAGCTTCTGTTGTTTCAGTTTCAGCTCCTTCGTCTTCTTTTACTTCTTTTGCTTTTTCTTTCTCTGCTTTACGCGTAGAAAGACCTTCTTTAATAGAATCAGCAATCGTAGTTAAGATGATATCAATCGATTTAGACGCATCATCATTCGCTGGAATAGGGAAATCAACTTGTCTTGGATCGGTGTTGGTATCAACCATCGCAAAAATAGGAATACCTAATTTTTGAGATTCAGCGATTGCAATATGCTCACGCACGATATCAACGATGAATACAGCCGAAGGTAAACGCGTCATGTCTGCGATAGAACCTAAGTTCTTCTCTAATGAAGCTCTTTGACGATCAACTTGTAATCTTTCTTTTTTAGATAGTGTTTCAAACGTTCCGTCTTTTTTCATACGGTCGATTGAGTTCATTTTTTTAACTGCTTTACGAATAGTAACAAAGTTTGTTAACATTCCACCAGGCCAACGTTCTGTGATATAAGGCATATTGATTTCTTCAGCATGCTTAGCCACAACATCTTTCGCTTGTTTTTTAGTTGCAACGAAAAGGATTTTACGTCCTGATGCAGCAATCTTACCCAATGCGTCAGATGCTTCATCTAATTTCACTGCAGTTTTGTGAAGGTCGATGATATGGATTCCGTTTTTCTCCATAAAAATATAGGGAGCCATAGCCGGATTCCATTTTCTTGTTAAATGACCAAAATGCACTCCTGCATTTAAAAGGTCTTTTACATTTACTTTTGCCATTTTCTTTTTTCTTAGTTTACGTTCCGCTATTCTCAGCAAGCAACAAATAAGTGGTCGAATAAATCTTCTCGCCTTATATGTTTAGATGCTAAACCAACGGAAAATGGATTTTTTAAAAAATTGAATAAATTAACGTTTAGAGAATTGAAATTTCTTACGTGCTTTCTTCTGACCGAATTTCTTACGTTCTACCATACGTGGGTCACGTGTTAATAACCCTTCTGGTTTTAATAATAAGCGGAAATCTGCATCGATTTCACATAAAGCTCTAGAAATTGCTAAACGAATTGATTCAGCTTGTCCTGTGATTCCTCCCCCAAATACTTTAACATCTACATTGTATTTGTCAGTTGTACCTGTGATTAGAAATGCTTGCGCTACTTTGTATTGTAATACTGCAGTAGGGAAGTAGTTTGTTAACTCGCGTCCGTTAATGAAGATTTCTCCATTACCCTCTTGTAAATATACACGAGCAACAGATTTCTTTCTACGTCCGATTTTATGAACTATTGCCATGGATTTATATTATAAATATTCGTTAATATCAATTTGTTTTGGTTGTTGAGCTTCGTGGTGATGCTCTGAACCTACAAATACATGTAAATTAGTATACAATTTGCTTCCTAACTTGTTTTTTGGTAACATTCCTTTAACCGATTTTTCAATCAAACGAATTGGGTCTTTTTCAAAAACTTCTTTCGCTGTTAAAGAACGTTGTCCTCCTGGGTAACCTGTGTGACGAATGTATAATTTTTCGTCCCATTTCTTACCTGTTAATTGAATTTTGTCTGCATTCAAAACGATTACATAATCTCCACAATCTGCATGAGGAGTGAAATTCGTTTTGTGCTTACCTCTAATTAGCTTCGCTACACCTGATGCAAGGCGACCCAAACTTAGGTTAGAAGCGTCCACCACTACCCATTCTTTTTGAGCAGTTTCTTTGTTGGCTGATGTAGTTTTATAACTTAACGTGTCCACTATCTTGGTTTTTAATAATTTAATAATTTACCGACATTCCGATCGGGGTGCAAATGTAGTGAAAGCTTTTCTTTTTACAAAAAAAATGTATGTATTTTTAAAAAGCTTTGCCACCTTTATACCGCAATGGATTATAAAATGATGGCAAAATTACACTATTTATTTGAATTCTTATCGTTAATCTTTACGAAAAGCTAAAATCTCTTGGGTGGTGCTTCCCAATCCTTCAATTCCGTACTCAATCACATCACCTGGCTGTAACCATCGTTGTGGGGTTTTTCCCATTCCTGACCCCGCTGGCGATCCCGTTGAAATAATATCACCTGGTAAGAACGACATAAATTGGCTTAAATAAGAAATTAACTTCGGTACCTTATAAATAAAGTCGGCCGTTGTTCCATTTTGCATTAATTCACCGTTTAGTTTTAACCAAACATTCAAATTATTCACATCTTTAATCTCTTCCTTGGTCGCAATAAATGGTCCCACGGGTGCAAATGTATCACATCCTTTCCCTTTATCCCATGTACCTCCTCTTTCTGTTTGAAAGGCGCGCTCGCTGATGTCATTCACCAATACATAACCAAATACGTGATCCAAAGCTTCTTCTTCCGTTACGTTGTTGGCTTTCTTTCCAATAACGATCGCTAATTCAGTTTCCCAGTCCATCTTCGTCGAACCGTTGGGTTGCATAATCCCATCTTGTGGTCCATTAAACGATTGGTTCGCTTTCATAAACATAATTGGTTCTGCTTGCTGCTCTAAACCAGTTTCTTTCACGTGATCGTCAAAGTTTAAACCAACACAAACAATTTTACCTGGTTTTACCAAAGGTGCACCAATTCTTTCTTCGTCTGATACAATTGATAAACGCGTTTTGTTTTCTTCAACGTAGTTTGTTAAAGCATCAATTAATTCTTGATTTCCAAAAAAGTTCTCATCGTAAACGATTCCTGAAGCGGATACGTCATACTTTACATCATCAATAATAATTCCTGACTTTTCTTGTCCTTTTGGACCAAATCTAAATAATTTCATTCTTTTTTCGTCTTAATTTTTTCCGCGGCTAATATAATCTTATTTTTTTCAGCATATTCGATCCAAAATAGGGGAATAAATCAGGTAATTTCATTTCCTCTTTCTTTTTTTCTACTGTACTTTGCGACGTTAATTTAGATTCATTATAACTTTATTGTATGAATACCAAGACAACTTCGCCGAATAAAACGGCGTTTAATATTCTGATTGCCATTAGTTTCGCTCACTTGTTGAACGATTTATTACAAGCAGTAATCCCCGCAATGTATCCGCGTTTAGAGCAAGAGTTCGGGCTAACACTTGCGCAAATTGGGCTAATCACGCTTTGTTATCAATTGGCTGCCTCTATTTTTCAGCCTTTAATTGGTATGTATACCGATAAGTTTCCGCAACCATTTTCCCAAATTATAGGCATGTGTTTCACTGTGGCTGGAATTGTCACCTTGGGATACGCACATCAATATAGTATGATCTTAGTGGCCGTTATTTTAGTGGGGATTGGGTCTTCTGTTTTTCACCCAGAATCGTCTAGAGTCGCTTTTGTAGCTTCGGGTGGACGTCGAAGTCTTGCACAATCCATTTTTCAAATAGGCGGGAATACGGGGACTGCTTTAGCACCTTTATTAGTGGCTTGGGTTGTTTTACCGAACGATCAATTGTACTTACTTTGGTTTGCAGCTCCAGCTCTTCTAGCTATGTTGATTCTTTCTTATATCGGGAAATGGTATAAGAAAAAAATTGAGGAAGCGAAAACCAAATCAGCAAAAACAATCTTGCTGCCCAATTTATCTCAAAATAGAATTACTTCGGCTATTGTTATTTTGTTGCTTCTTATCTTCTCTAAATACTTTTACATGGCCAGTATTACGAGTTACTTTCAGTTTTATATCATCGATAAATTTGGTTTAACCGAAATTCAAGCTCAGGTATACTTGTTTTATTTTCTAATCGCTGTGGCTGTTGGTACGCTCTTGGGGGGGATTTTTGGCGATCGTTTCGGTCGAAAGTATGTGATTTGGTTCTCCGTTTTAGGTGCGGCTCCTTTTACCCTTTTATTGCCTTATGTCGATTTAACATGGACGGGGATCTTGGTGGTTATTATTGGCCTAATTGTTTCTTCCGCATTCCCAGCTATATTGGTTTATGCCCAAGAGCTTTTACCGAAGAAGATCGGAATGGTATCGGGGTTATTTTACGGTTTTGCTTTTGGAATGGGTGGGCTTGGTTCTGCTTTATTGGGTTGGTGGGCCGATCATACGTCCATTGCCTTTATTTACCAGGTCTGTTCCTTTTTACCACTTCTAGGAATTATTGCTGTATTTCTACCGAATATGAAAAAAGTGACTTTTAGAAAGGCGGGATAACGACGCGTTTACAACAAATTATATACAAGAAAAGGCCCGTAATCGTATGATTACGGGCCTTTTCTTATAGCCATTCAAAGAATTTTTTCTTTATTTTGCAATCCCTCTTGAGATAACAATTTTTTGAATTTCAGATGTTCCTTCGTAAATCTGCGTGATTTTTGCATCCCGCATCATACGTTCTACGTGGTATTCGCTTACATAGCCATTTCCACCATGAATCTGTACGGCTTCAATGGTCGTATCCATAGCTGTCTGAGAAGAGAATAACTTCGCCATTGCTCCAGAAATAGCAATGTCTTTCCCCTGATCTTTTTCAGTGGCTGCTTTCATACACAATAGGCGCGCTGCTGAAATATTAACAGCCATATCGGCCAATTTAAAAGCCACAGCTTGGTGATTGATAATCTCTGTTTTAAAAGCTTTACGGATTTTAGCGTAACCCAATGCTAATTCATAAGCTCCTTGGGCAATTCCTAAGGCTTGTGAAGCAATTCCGATACGTCCACCGTTTAATACATTCATGGCAAAAGCAAAACCGAATCCATCTTCACCAATTCTGTTTTCTTTGGGTACTTTAACGTCTGTAAACATTAATGAATGGGTATCAGATCCTCGGATTCCCATTTTCTTCTCTTTTACACCTACTTCAAAACCTTTCCATCCTCTTTCAACGATGAATGCGTTAATACCTTTGTGTGCTTTGTCCGCATCGGTTTGTGCAATAACAATATAGGTTGAAGCTGTATTTCCGTTGGTAATCCAGTTCTTTGTTCCATTTAATAAGTAATGGTCACCCATATCAATGGCTGTTGTTTTCTGCGATGTAGCATCCGAACCCGCTTCTGGTTCAGATAAACAGAAAGCGCCAATCACTTGCCCTGAAGCAAGCGGGGTTAAATATTTTTGTTTTTGTTCTTCGTTACAGTATTTTTCTAATCCTGCACACACTAAAGAGTTATTCACTGACATAACTACAGCAGCAGAAGCATCTACTTTCGCGATTTCTTCCATGGCTACAACGTAGGATACACTATCAAGACCTGATCCGCCATATTTTGGGTCGACCATCATTCCTAAGAACCCTAATTCGCCCATTTTTTTAACGGCTTCGGTAGGGAAAGTTGAATGTTCATCACGTTCGATGACACCTGGTAATAATTCAGCCTTGGCGAAATCCCGCGCAGCTTGTTGTATCATTAAATGTTCTTCTGTAAGATCAAAATTCATTGTTACTTATTTTTTATGGTTTTAATTATTCAAATTTTAAAGAGAAAACAACGGCACGCGTTGAAAGTGAGTTGATACTTCCAGCGTAGTAGGCTGGTGTTGTCGCTTTATCAGCAACCAATTCGTTGTTGATGAAGAACATGCCCTTTAAAGCGGGTGTTAGTTTGAAATGCTTAAAATACAGTTCAATACCTAATTCAGCTTGCAAGTTGAAGTTATGGGTTGTGGTTCTAAAAACACCAGCACCATTATCGTCTTCTTTTTTCTCATTCGACTGTAAATTATAGGCGTATCCTAAACCTCCTTGAATATAAGGACGCGTGTTTACCCAGCGTTCTCCATGGAAGTTTAAGAGCAGGGGTACTTCGATGTAAGTCGATTTTACTTCCCTTAAAATTTGATCAGGTGAAAGACTAGGATCCTCACTTAACTGAGAAAATCGCAAGGTTCGTTGCGAAAAGTGCAATCCCGGCTCCGATTTCAAAGCGATATAATCGTTGATACGTAGTTTAGCCGTTAATCCGACGCTTAATCCTGGCGTGTTTTCTTGATCCAAGTAAAGTAGACCATATTCATTAACCCCTTCATTCGGTGAGATAGGGGTCGGTGATTTTTTGTTATAGGGTTTAGGGTTTACTTTATAGGTCATCACATTTGCGCCTAGGAAGTAACCAAAACTAAATTTTTTCTCGTCGGATTCAGTTCGGTGCCATTCTTTGTCATAATTTGGCCTGAACTGCGCATTCGCTAATGAAGCAAGTGCTAGGGAAACTGTTATAAAAAGATGTTTTCTCATGTCAAGTTCAACGATTGTTTCGCCGAATTATTTTATACTTTTGTAGATACTTGCGATTCCAAATGTAAGTTTTTTATCAATTGGTTGGGTGAATTTTACATTTTTTAGAATGTTTTTCATCTCTTCTCCATGAGGAAAGGCGCGTACAGAGTCTGGTAAATAGGTGTAGGCACTTTGATCTTTTGAAACTAATTTACCAATAGCGGGTAAAATATTTTTCGAATAAAAAGTGTATAATTGTTTCATTGGAAACGTTGTTGGATAAGAGAACTCTAAAATAACAAATGTTCCACCTGGTTTTAAAATACGGTAAATCTCCGCTAGTCCCTGTTCTAAATGTTCAAAATTACGAACACCAAAAGAAACCGTTACACAGTCGAAGGAGTTATCCTCGAAAGGTAAGTTTTCAGAATCTCCTTGAATCATTTCAATCCGAGAAGACAAACCTTCTTGTTCTACCTTCTTACGACCAACTTCTAACATTCCTGCAGAAAGATCTAGTCCCGTAATTTGAGCGGTGGTTTTTTTACCCATCATAATGGCTAAATCGCCCGTTCCGGTAGCAATGTCCAAAATGGTTTTGGGTTGTGCAGCTTGAATCATTTGAATGACGTCTTTTCGCCATTGAATATCGATTCCCATTGATAATACACGGTTAAGAAGGTCATATTTAGGTGAAATGTTATCGAACATCTGTTCCACCTGCTTCTTTTTACTTAACGCCGATTCGTCGTAAGGTTTTATATGGTCGTGTGTATGATTTGTCATTTGGTAAAAGTATGAAATTATTACTTATTCGTAATTTTCGAAATAAAATTGTTTAAAGTCGTCCTTGTTGAAGATTTTTGATAAATCGGTCATCTTTTCTTTGTCCGATTTAAGAAATACTTTCGGGTAGTCTTGATCTAAGTTGTAATAGAAGTTTTCGATATACAATTGATTCGATTGCTCGATCATACCTAAATAGACTTTGTTATCAATGGATATATTTTGAGAGGTGAAAATAGAATCTTTATTTTCTCTGTAGCCATAAGGACGGGTAAAGGTGTAGTACGTATTGCCTACAGGGTTGATTAAACCGGTTACACGATTAATTTTTACCACTGTATCTACCGTCTTACCTGCGTGTTGGTAATTAATTTGGGTATTTCCAGTGGCCAAGGAAACACGAATGTGTTGTTGAGGGGCAATGGTATATTCTTTTTTGTTGATACGGATACTTAATGTTGTGTCAGAAGGGTTATCAATAATGTAACCTTCTTTTTTGCTTAATACAAAAGTGTATATAAACACAATTACAAGGGTAATTGCGCCAACGATTAATAAGCCAATTAATGACGGATTTTTTTTCATGCTGCTAAATTAATTATACTTTATTAAACTTGCTATGAGTTAATGCATATTTTTAACTTCTATTTTAATGAATTGTTTAACTTTGTCTCTTTATTTAAGACTCAACATTTAGATATGATAAACTCTGTAATTACGGGCTCTGGACATTACTTGCCAAATAAAGTAGTCAAAAACGATGATTTCTTTGCGCATGATTTTTTCGATGATAACGGTGATCGCATAGAAAAACCGACCCAAGAAATCATTCAAAAATTTGAAGAGATCACTGAAATCAAGGAAAGACGTTATGTCGATAGCGATGTTTTGAATTCGGATATGGCAACAGCTGCTGGGAAAATGGCGCTTGAAAGAGCGGGTGTTGATCCAGAAACATTAGATTATGTTATTGTTGCTCATAATTTTGGTGATATTGACCCCGTTTCTCGTCAAATTGATATTATGCCTTCGATGTCGGCCAAGGTAAAGCATAATTTAGGGATTAAAAACCTTAAGTGTAAGCCATACGATATGACTTTTGGATGCCCAGGCTGGGTGGAAAGCCTTATTTTAGCCCATCAATTTATTCAAGCTAAAATTGCTAAAAAAATATTGGTCATTGGTTCTGATACCTTATCTCGTTCTGTGGATCCGCATGATCGTTCTGCAATGATTTTTGCGGATGGTGCTGGAGCAGTTGTGCTTGAAGCGAAGGAAAGTGAGGAGAAGTGTGGGATTTTAAACCATGCTACGTTATCCTATAATGGTGACGAAATGAATTTTTTAGTGAATGCACCTTCTTTAAATAAAGACTATGTGGGTTCAAATAAAAATATTCAAATGAAAGGCCGTAAGGTGTATGAATTTGTACTCAAGAATGTTCCTCCAGCGATTAAAGAAATGTTGGATGAAACGGAACTTACGATTACCGATATTCAGAAAATTTTATTGCATCAAGCCAATGCGAAGATGGATCACGCGATGATTGAACGTTTATTTAAACTATACGGTATGCGTGATGTGCCCGCAGAAGTAGACCCCATGACGGTTCAGTTTTTAGGAAATTCTTCGGTGGCAACCGTTCCAACCATGTTTGATATGATTAATGAAAAACAGTTGGGTAATCATGCCTTTTGTGCCAGTGATAAAATCATTATGGCTTCGGTTGGAGCCAGTATGAATATCAATGCAATTATATACCAATTCGAAAAATAAGCCTATTGAACTCTTTTGGAAAATTATTTAAAATAACCACTTTTGGTGAAAGTCATGGCACCGCTATTGGGGGTGTTATTGATGGATGCCCAAGTGGATTGACACTTGATTTTGACTGGATACAAGATCAGTTAGATCGTCGTAAACCAGGGCAGTCGAGTATTGTTACCCAACGCAAAGAAAGTGATACCGTCGAATTTTTATCGGGCATTTTTGAAGGAAAAACGACTGGTGCTTCCATTGGTTTTATTATACCAAACGACAATCAAAAGTCGAATGATTACGACCATATTAAAGGGGTTTTTAGACCCTCTCATGCCGATTTTACTTACGAGAAGAAATATGGTATTCGCGATCACCGCGGTGGGGGACGCACCTCTGCTCGTGAAACGGCCAATTGGGTAGTCGGTGGTGCCGTGGCTAAACATATTATTCCTGAAGTTAAAATTACCGCCTTTGTAAGTGCGGTGGGTGAATTGAAAATGACCGAAGATTATTCGCATTACAATTTTGATTCAATTGAAGAAACAGCTGTTCGTTGCCCTGACCTTGAATTGGCAGCGCAAATGATCAACCGAATTAAAGAAATTAGAAAAGAAGGCAACACCATTGGAGGAGAGGTGACTTGTGTTATTCAAAATATGCCGATTGGACTTGGTGAACCCGTTTTTGATAAATTACATGCGCGCCTAGGACAAGCCATGATGAGCATTAATGCTGTGAAAGGTTTTGAGTATGGTGATGGTTTTTCGGCCATTGCTAAAACGGGTTCTGAAATGAACGACCAATTTAATCCCGATGGTTCTACCCAATCTAATCATTCCGGTGGAATTCAAGGGGGGGTTTCAAATGGAATGGATATTTACTTTAAAGTAGCGTTTAAACCTGTAGCCACCTTAATGTCGACCCAGACGACTTTAACCGTTGATGGCGATATGATAGAAATGCAAGGCAAAGGACGACACGACCCTTGTGTTGTGCCTCGTGCGGTGCCTATTGTTGAATCGTTGGCTGCGATGGTTATCGCCGATATGCAGATGCTTCAAAAAGCAAGAGGATAGACTCTTGTCAGCGTTAATTACTCCGGCATAACTAAAGCTCTGTTTTAACTATGAACATGAACAGGTGTATTTAAAATCGATGATTTAAAAAATCATCGAATCAAGCGAAGCGTTTTGCGGCAGGGATAGCAGCGGCATCCTTTGCTGCCCCCTTTGGCTGAATCATCTTCTTTTGCTCTTGCAGCAAAGATAGAGCGAATAGCCCGGCGCGCAGCGGCCGCCCCAATAATTATAAAATTAATCTATAAGATAGCGAAAGGCGATGTATACTAATATACATCGCCTTTTATGGTATAGCGTTTATTTAGGGTTTTTCTCGATCGATGTAGCGGTAGGTGAGTGCACCCGAAGGGCATTGGTCGATTTGTTGAATAAGGTCTTCGGTCTTGGTATTTTCGGGTTGAATCCAAGGACGTTGATGGATGTTATAGACCTGGGGAAGTGTTTTGGTACAGATTTGTGCGTGTCGGCACTTTTCGGCTTTCCATACCACCATAATTTCTCCGTTTGAATATTCTCTTGGTTTCATTTTGACTCTTTTGCCTAAAAATACCAAAGATTGAGGGAGTAACCTTGTGGCGGCTGTAGTATGGTTTTGGACTAAATAAAAAAAACCGTACATCTGTACGGTTTTTGTATGTTTTAAAAAGAAATACTTTTTAGTAAGAAGCGTCTTTAATACGAGCTTTTTTACCTCTAAGATCTCTGAAGTAGAAGATACGAGCTCTACGAACACGACCTTTTCTGTTTACTTCGATTTTTTGGATAGCTGGCATGTTTACTGGGTAAATACGCTCTACACCAACATCACCACTCATTTTACGGATAGTGAAAGTTTCTGTAGTTCCTTGTCCTCTTCTTTGGATAACAACACCTTTGAAGAACTGAACACGGCTTTTAGCACCCTCTGTAATTTCTTGGTAAACTGTGATTGTGTCTCCCGCTGCGAAAGCTGGGAAGTCTTTTTTAGTTACGAACTTCTCTTGTACGTATCTTACTAAATTTTCCATTTGTATAAATTCAAAAAAATAATTTTACTGAGCAACATACACGTTTTTCGTCAGAGGTTGAACAATACGGATGCAAAATTAATCATTTTTAAACATTCTCCAAATTATTTTGATCGGTTTTTAAACTGTTTTGATAAATAAGACTCGCCCGCTCGAAATCTTCCGCTTTTACTTGTAAACGAATTCCTTGGGATAGGGTAGCGCCTAAAGAAAAAGATAAATTTCCGTCGAGAATATACGAACGGATGCCTTTGCTCTCTAGCATTAGTTTTACCAATTCGGCTTCGATCACCGTGGTGAAGCGTGCCAGTGTTTTAAATTGATCCATAGTGTTTATTTTGTGTGAATGTTGATCAGGGTGGAATCGATGCGCTCCTGCTTGGTTGTTAATGCAGGGAAGGCATTGAGTATAGTTCGCATGGCCGCTAGGCGTGCGTCTTTCTTTTCGTCTGTCGCTATTTCTATCCATGGTAAATTAGGGGTGGAGGTTAGCCGAAAGAGTTGTTCGATGTAATGACTGTAATCGTCCCATTTGTCTTGGGCTTGAACGTCTAATGTGCCGAGTTTCCAGTTTTTCAAAGGATCGGTTTTGCGGTCTTCTAAACGGGCGGCTTGCTCTTCTTTGGATATGCTTAAGAATAATTTTATAACCACAATGCCATCGTTTTGCAGTAATTCTTCGACTTGGGTCACTTGGCCCATGAACTGTTGGTATTGTTCTGGTGTACAAAAGTCGAATACAGGTTCTACTACTGCTCTGTTGTACCAACTGCGGTCAAAGAAGACAATTTCGCCTTCATTGGGTAAATGAGCCAAGTAGCGTTGAAAATACCACTGGCCTTTTTCAAGATCATTCGGTTTGGGTAACGAAATAATCTTGGTTTTTTTTGGGTTCAGGTATTCAATAATACGGGCAATGGTACCGCCTTTACCAGCAGCATCTCGTCCTTCGAAGATAATTAAGACCCTTTTTTTGTGTTCGATAATAGCGCTTTGCAGAGCATTGAGCTTTTGTTGTAAATCTTTTAAGTCTTTTTGATAGGCTAATTGTTTTTTGAATTTTTTGGTTTTAATAATTTTATGCTCCACCAAAAGGTCGAAGATTTCTTGTTGATTATTTATTTTTTCTAAATCGCTTAAATCAAATTCTGCCATTGATTAATTTTTAATGAATATACGAAATTACTGGTTTAAAATCATGGTTTGAAATGGAAAATAGCCGTAAATTTGTGTAAAATTAGTTTGTCTGAAACAGCTCTTCTTCATAGCGTTTTTATGTACCATTGTATTTCGACCTCTTTTACCCATGGTAGAGTTTGTCTTGAAGTACGACAAAATTGTGACGGAATATTGCGTGAATGTGGAGCGACCTGAGTTATTGTGTAACGGAATCTGTTATCTGCAAAAACAGGTCGCCAAATCGGTGGATCAGGATCAGGATAAAACAAACGGACAACCTGTTTTAAAAAGTGTTGACCTGTTTGTGATGCAAACGGTTTTTAGCGCGGTGGATATGCCTGAAATCGTATCCTTGAAAAAAGAGTATTTTATCTACCGTGAACCTAGGTCAGTCGCCTATACGTCTTCGAGGTTACAGCCCCCTATTGTTGGATAATTTTTAAATAATGAGGTGTTGGCAGCTCTTAAGCTAAGTCAATGCATTGTGGTATTTTATTTATTCAAAAAAACTATTCAACATGAAACAATCTTATTTAATAGGTGCAGCATTCAGCTTTGCTCTGCTTTTTTCTGCCTGTCAATCCAACGAAAAAAAACACCAAGATCTAGAGGTGAAAGTTGCTCATCCTATGCATATGTCTACCCAAGAAAAACTGGATGTCGTGGTGGTGAACGAATTAGACCCGATTTGTCAGATGAAAACAGCCGAACACTTATCGGATACCGTGACGTATGAAGGAAAACTTTATGGTTTTTGTTCAACATCGTGTAAAAACACCTTTTTAAAAGAGCCAAAAAAATACAGCCATGACTAAGAAAGTTGTAGCCGTAGCCGTTATTGTAATCGCTGTTTGTGGTTTTGTTTTTTGGCAAAAAGGAAAACAAAAAGAAGAGCTGTTTAAGGTTATGAAAGTGCCCGAATTCAGTTTTGTGAATCAAAATGGGAAAGTTATTACACCCAAGAGTATGTTGGGTAAAGTCTATGTGGTGGAGTTTTTCTTTGCCAGCTGCCCAACCATTTGCCCCGTGATGAACAGGAACTTGCGCGAGATTGAAGACGAGTTGAATAACCCCGATTTTGGCGCCATTTCAATTACCATTGATCCCAAGAGAGATACACCCGAACGATTGAAGTTACATGCCGATCAATTGGGTGTAAAGTCAGCCAATTGGCATTTCTTAACAGGCGACCGCGATGAGATTGTGCAGCTGAGTCAACGATTTAATATCTATGTGGGGGAAGATGAGACGACAGCCGAAGGGTTAAACCATAGCGGTAAATTTGCCTTGGTCGATAAAGAAGGTAATATTCGCAGTCGCTACTACAGCAACGGAATGCCGATAATGTTTTATTCGGGGTTAAACTACAAAGATCCCGAAGGAAAAGAAATGGCTTTAGACGGGACCTACCATCCGGAAATTGAATGGCTGAAAGAAGATATGCGTAAATTATTAGCGGAAGAAAGTTCGAATTAACTGGCTACTTATGCTGAATATAAATCGATCGACTATGGATGGATTTCGGTGTGTATGGACCTTTTTATTGGTTTTTTTAATTGGATTTCGTGCCCTAATTCCTTTTGTGCACTATGTTGTGAACATAGACTATATACAAGAGGAACTGTGTGTGAATAGCGATAATCCTGCGATGGAATGTTATGGAAAATGTTATTTGGCCAAAGATTTAGACCAAGTAAACGACCATCAGCATTCGTCGAGTGAGTCGGTTCAAGTAGTAAAGGTCTTAGATGTCTTTACGGAAACTCTTCCATTATCTATGGAGGTTATTTTTAAACACTCGAATCGTTCCAATGCGCCTACCATTCCCTGGTTATGCACATATGCCTACACGTTTTTTACAAACGTGTTAAAACCACCTATCGTTTAATTGTCCATGCGATATAAGCTCGTATAGACTCATTTTAGAAATGGGTCAGGAGCGCTATCTATTTATATGAAACAATAAAACAACATCAATGAGAACAAAAATAAATACCTATATCACTTTGGCAATTGTAGCCTTATTTACATTGACAGCGTGTAATTCTGACGATAATAACCCTGTGGTTGATCCGGAAACAAAAGGCGATTTAATTCTAAAATTCCAAAATGGTTTCGATAAGGTCGGCGATATCTATTTAAACGAAACCACAGCAACCTCTTCTTCGGGGCAAAAGCATCAGTTTACCACCCTAAAGTATATTGTAAGTAATATTCAGTTAACGACAGATAAAGGTGAAATCGTCGATTACCACTTAAACGATCCCGATGAAGGAGCCTTTATCGTTAACCAAGAAAATGTAGAGAAAGATGGTGTGGTCTATATTCGTCTAAAAGATGTGCCGTCGGGGAATTACAAAGCGATTCAATTCGGCATTGGCGTACCCCAGAAAGCCTATTTATTAGGTGAAAACGGACAATCTAAATTTTGGGCCGAAGCCAAAAAGAATGGCATGACTTGGAATTGGGCTGCGGGCTATATCTTCCTAAAGCTCGAAGGGAACTATGGCGATCAATTGCAACACTTTTTTCAAACCCATGGCGGTAATCGAGGGAATATTGCTTTAAACAATGTGCCCGATCTATACCGGGAAGTACACCTTAATTTGCCAACAACGGCTAGGGTGAGCCCCAATGGAAAACCTGCGATTCATTTTGTGACGGATTTCGATCAATACCTTAGCGGAAAAACGCCCTTGGTCTTAAATCAAACCACCGATAACACCATGAGTACAACGCCGTTTATGCTAGCTGTGATGGATAATTTAGCGGCTGCATTTCGTGTAGATCATGTGCATAACAATTAAGCCCATGAAATTCTATTTTTATACCCTTTTGGCAGTGCTTTATGCACTGTCCATACAGGGTTGTCAATCAGATGATATCGATTCAGGAATCCCCATGAACGAAAACGTGGTGCTAGAAATCCCGAGTTATTTTCCAGAACTCACCTACGATTTCGCTGCTTATCCGTTAACCAATAATGGTATTCGTTTAGGCCGAAAATTGTTTTACGATGGCCGTTTGTCGGCTGATAATACCATTGCATGCGCCTTTTGCCATTTGCAAGAAAATGCATTTACCCACCATGGGCATGCTTTAAGTCACGGAATAAACGATAAAATTGGGATTCGAAACACTCCTAGTTTAAACAATGTAGGTTTTTATACCAATTTTTCATGGGACGGGGCTATTCATCAACTCGACGAATTTTCCATTATTCCCATTACGACGGACTTTGAAATGGATGAAACCATGGAGAATATTCTTCAGAAACTATCGGCAGACGCGGGCTATAAAGCCCTTTTTAAAAAAGTGTATAATACCGACCAAATCAATGGCCGGCAAGTCTTAAACGCCTTAAGCCAATTTATGGTCACTATGATTTCAGCCTCATCGCCTTATGATCATGTTATGCAAAAACGTCAACGCTTTTCCGTAGAAGAAGAAAAAGGCTATGCTCTGTTTCAAAAGAATTGTGCAAGCTGCCATCAAGGGGCCTTGCAAACCGATTTTTCGTTTAGAGATAACGGCCTAACCTACAATCCCCGAACAGAAGATGTTGGAAGGATGCGGGTGAGTCTAGACGCCAAAGATTCGTTGAAATTTAGAGTGCCAAGCCTTCGCAATGTCGAATTAACCGCACCTTATATGCACGACGGTCGCTTTCGGACACTTGAAGCAGTGCTCAAGCATTATACCGAAGATCTACGTCCTAATCCTAACCTGGATCCGGCTTTTAAAAATGCAGATGGTTCAATTGGCTTACGATTGAATACCGATGAACAAAAGGCCATTATCGCCTTTTTAAAAACCCTTACAGACAACGACTTTATCTCTCGCCCAGCGTTGGCAGAGCCTTTTTAATGTCCTTTAATAATTACCAAAATAGAACGAACAATGAAAAATATATACACATACCTGATCTGTACACTGCTTAGTGCACCACTTTGGGCCAACGAAAACGATTCTATCCTAAGCCTAAAACCGGCCGAATACGAACTCGATTGTGATACCTGCGGGTGCAGTGTTTCCAGTGGAAGCAGCAGCTTAGAAAACCTATTATACGCCAATTACATCGGTGTAAAATACGTCCACCAATATTACCGTGCTCAAGAAAACCTCTTTGCCAAAGATCTCAACGAAAAACAAACCTTCAACACAGTCCAACTATGGGCTCGTGTTCCTATAAGCAAACAAATTGAAGTTTTTGGTAGTCTTCCTTATCATTCGCATCAGAAGAAAGGGAAAAATGAAACAAAAATCAATGGAGTAGGGGATATGAACCTAATGGGTATTTATAAATTGATCCTACCCAATGCTTCGGTTGAAAAAATGGTAAAACATCAATTGTCAGCCGGATTAGGGGTTAAAATCCCGTTGGCTAAATTCGACCAAACTTCAACCGGAACCGCCAACCCTAGTTTTCAGCTGGGAACGGGCAGTTGGGATACGCAGTTCGCTTTAAATTACCAACTCGGCTATCGAAAATTAGCGGTTCAAGTCGGAACGGATTATACCCTAAAAGGTGAAAATAAAAAAGAGTATAAATTTGGTGATCAATGGAACCAAATTGTCCAAGTACAAGCCTTTTTGGTTAAAAATGAAGCGATGATCCTCCTAGGGAAAGTCGGATTTCAAAACGAATTATTCTACAGCAATCAAGAGTTTAATGAACGCTTACCCAAGACCAAGGGCGATTTGCAATTACTTAAATTCGGAATTGAAGGGGCTTATAGCAAATTTAGTTTTGGCATGGAATATTACCAACCCCTGGCTTCTAATTTAAATGCAGACGAAATTGTTATGAAAAATAAAATGGGAGTATTTCTAAATTACGCCTTGTAATACACCACTGAATGTTCTTTTGGGCGGCCGCTAACGCGCCGGGCTATCTCGCTATATCTTTGCTGCAAGAACATCTCGGTTCAATGCAAATGAAGGGGGCAGCAAAGGATGCCGCTTCTATCCCTGCCGCAGAACCCAGCCTTTAAAAATGTTCGATGACGAACACTTTTAAAGGCTGGGTGTTTGTGGTTATTCGTTCACATTATTTTTCACTTTTTAGATCTAAAATCTCAAAAGAATTGATAATTACAATTACATGTTTACCTTTGCAAAATGATGAGAAAGAAACAAACAACGATCTTAAATAATATAGAGGTTTTACGTGCTGGTGCTAAAGGGGTATCAGTAGGCCATACAGAAGAAGGAAAAACCATCTTAATCAAAGGAGCAATTCCTGGTGATGTCGTTGATGTACAGGTAACTAAAAAGAAAAGCAGCTACCTAGAAGGAAAGGCGATTGCGATCCACCAAAGCTCACCGTACCGCGTTGAAGCAGTGTGTGAACATTTTGGTGTTTGTGGTGGTTGTAAATGGCAAGATATGAGCTACGATGCTCAGTTGAAATTTAAACACGACGAAGTCATTAATAATTTGGTCAGAATTGGTGGTTTTACCGATTTAGAAGCCGATTATATCTTAGGATCAAAAGAACAATATTTTTACAGAAATAAATTAGAATATACTTTTTCAGATGCGCGTTGGTTAACGTTAGAGGAAATCAATTCAGGATTTGAATACGAAGATAAAGACGCCTTAGGTTTTCATATCCCGGGTGCGTGGTCGAAAGTGTTGGATATTAATAAATGTCATCTACAACGCGATCCATCCAATGCCATCCGTTTAGAAGCGCGACGTTTTGCTGTTGAACATCAGTTAGAATTTTTCGACTTATACAAACAAGGAGGATTTTTAAGAACCTTAATGATTCGTACGTCTCAAAATGGACAAATCATGGTATTGGTTCAGTTCTACCGCGAAGAAAAAGAAAACAGAGAAGCTTTCTTACAGAATTTGGCCGATAAATTTCCGGAAATTACGTCGTTATTATATGCGATTAACCCTAAACAAAACGATTCTGTCTACGATTTAGATGTTGAGGTTTTTGCAGGGGATGATCACATTATGGAAAAAATGGAGGATTTGAATTTCAAAATTGGTCCTAAATCATTTTACCAAACCAACCCTGAACAAGCGTATGAATTGTATAAAATTACACGTGATTTCGCTGGTTTAACGGGGAGTGAGTTAGTGTACGATTTATATACGGGTACGGGAACAATTGCGCAATTCGTTTCGAAAAAAGCAGGTAAAGTCGTTGGTGTCGAGTCGGTTCAAGAAGCCATTGACGCAGCCATTGCAGCAGCTGAACACAATGGAATTACCAATTGTGAGTTCTTTTGTGGCGATATGAAAGATGTCTTAAACCAAGAATTCATTAATCTTCATGGGATTCCCGATGTTTTAATTACCGATCCTCCCCGCGATGGAATGCATAAAAAAGTAGTGGAGAACATTTTGTTTATGAATCCAAAACGCATCGTTTATGTGTCGTGTAACTCAGCTACTCAAGCAAGAGATTTAGAATTGATGAAAGAACACTATAAAATTGTTAAAGTTCAACCAGTCGATATGTTTCCACAAACACATCATGTAGAAAATATCGTACTTTTAGAGCGAATTTAATTGGATGGCTCAATGAGGATAATAAAAAGAATGTGTGCACAAGCACTGTTTACGGGAATCTTAATCACTGCCGTTGGCTGTGATGCCGATGACGTTTGTATAGACGATGGTGATTCGCCTAAGTTAACAGTGCAATTACGTTACCCCGATTCAACAACCGAATTATTGGATACCATTAGCTTTCGACGTTACCAAGCCGATGGAACATTTCATCCTGATTCGGCTACTTTTTCGAATGTTTCTAGTTTTAGTATGCCGGTCGTGTTAAACGAAGAAAAACAAATGAAATTTAGAGTCCGTTATGGAAATGATGTTCAGATAAAAGAAGTGATTAACGGTGTCCCTACGGTTGTAGAAACCATTAAGGCCAAAACGGACGATATCACCCTGACGTATCAATCAACGGGGAACCGATATACATCAAAAGCATGTGGTTTTGGAATCTACTTTCAAGAAATAGGAATCACCACCACCAATAATTGGATTAAATCATCAGAAACAGTAACCAAAGACATTACAGATGGCTCTACAACGAACCTTATTGTGTACACTGATCCTCGCTTCTAGCTTGGGCTTTGCGCAAGAGAAGCAACCAAATACAACTGTTGTAAAAGACAGCATCCTTCCTGCTCCTCATCATTTGTTTGTGGGAGTCGATTTATTCAATCCTGTCATGGCAGCTTTCACCGATCGTCAAGGTGCCCAAGCCATGGTTTCATATCAATTAAATCATCAATGGCATGCAGTTGTTGAAGTAGGATTTGAGAAAAATAAATTTGATGAAATCAATTGGAAAGTCGATGTCGATGGAATTTACGCCAAAGTGGGCGCTAACTATTACTTAGCCAATGACGCCACCAATCCATCCAATGGATTTTATGCGGGGTTCCGTTTAGCTTATGCTTCCTATAACCAGACCATTAACCAGTATGCTATACGTGATATCAATAGCAATACCATTATTGGTTACGGTGAACGTCCAAAAGCTACAGTAAGCTCTTATTGGGCCGAATTTGTTGTCGGTGCGCGCGTGCAGTTGTATAAAAAGTTCTATGGTGATTTATCGTTGCATCCTTCCGTACTGATCGGCAGTAAAAAAGACGACGGTATCGATCCGTTAATTATTCCAGGATATGGAAAAAATAGTGGGCCATTTAACCTACCTATTTTTTGGGGAATTAGTTACCAATTGTTTTAGTAGAGACAAAATAGATGAAAGAAAAAGGACTTCCAATGTACATTGGAAGTCCTTTTTCTTGATAAGAGATTGTGCTTTTAGAAACGGAGGCAAAGGAACTAAAAACGAGTATACGTAAGCTCTCATCAAATTAGTAGGCAGGTTCTGCTGTCTTTTTAGAAATTACGCAAAGTTTTTACGCCATTTCATAATGGTGTTACGGCTTAATTTAAATTGAGTTGCCAACTCGGTATTGTTTAGCTGATATTCTTGTTGGTAATTTAATATCTGCTTTATAGTCGCTATATCATACGCTTTATGTTGTTGATTAAACGATAAGTTCTTTTTAGCGGTATGCTTAAAAAGAAGTTCATTCAAACGAAGTACATCCAAGACGGAAAGGGTATCCTTTGCCAAAATCATGCTGCAACGTTCTTCTTTATCAGGATGTTTATCCCGAATAAGATCTTGGTAAATTTTTTTATAATCTGGTCGGTTCATACGTTCTTTTTATATTTCATAATCCATTTATACAGGGTCGTTTTAGGAATCCTGTATTCTTTAATAACTTGTTGTGGAGTCTTCGTTTCCGAGTGAATTAACTCTAAAATAAATTCAATAATTTCTCGGGTATAAATATTTTTCCGAAACTGAGGAAGTTTTGAAGATTGCCCCGGTTTTTGACTATGCGACGACGAAGGGGCGTAGATAATTAAATGTTGGGTGTAAATTCGGAAAAAATCGTAATCTAACAATTTACACCATTTTAACAAGGAAACGGTGTCTATGCTTTCAAGGGTATAGGTGGCTTGTATTTCTTCTTCTTCGATGTTCAGGAAACTAACTATGCGCGCTATGGGCATATCGAGTTCTTCTACACGCTCTTGAATGAGATTACCTAGGTGAATTTCTTTGTATTTATACATCGCTAGCTCGAATTTTTTTTAATAAATAGGGTGTTATTTAAAAAAATCCTTTACCTAGTTTTAGATAAAGGATTACCTAAATTTAACAGATATTATCTCTTATATTTAGTACATTAACACGACATGAATAATTAAATAATTGATAAATAGGGATTGTTTTTGTTATAAAAAAAATGCCATTATTTTTCGTATTGTCTTAATGCGGCTCGTCCTTTTTAATGGTGACTGTTGCATGGAGTCTTCTTCGTAAAGCGCACAGTTAATACCTATTATAAAATACCAAATATCATTTGGTGTCTCCGCGTACTTAACTGTTCTTAATGCTTCATTAGAGATTTCACAACTTAGTACATCTCCATCTTTAAATGGGGAATAATTTAATTTGTCTCCTGAAATTTGTAACTTTACTTGTACCATATAAAAGGTTTGTATTCGGCCGATTAATATCTAGTCAATCAGGTATCAATTTAAAAAGTTATACGCTTGGTTAGAATACAACGTTCTTAAATAACCTCCTACAGTGGTTGACCTAATTGAGAACAGAACAAGACAAAAGTATTTCGTTATGCAATAAAAAAAAAGTATTATTACACTCGAAAATACTTGTTGAAGTAAATAAGAAAAAATGAGTATACAATAAGAAGCCCTTCAGTTGATTAATTCCCAAAAGGAAGCCATAAAAAAAGCCAGTAATTATTTAATTACTGGCTTTTTTTAAAAGTTTTTTTCTAGAATTTTTCACAAACTATCGTATACGAATTATACGTGGTTCCTGTTTCTATATAATTCTGTCGGGCTATAAAAGATACCCTGTAATAATTTTTTTCACCTGGATAAGTTACATAGATTTCACCAAATTCATTTTTATCTAAACCAGAGGATAGAGGTTGTGGTATATTGTAATTTGCTGAAGTAAATGGGAGAAAATACGATTTGTAGTACTTTGACTCTTTATTTCCCCATTTTCTAAATAAAGTATAATATACATTGACTTTAGAGCTAGGGGTTTCCAATAGACTCATTTGAATATCTAAGTTTTTCTCTGGAACAGAAGGAGTACCATATGAAAAATTAAATTTTCCACATTGTAAAGTTTTGGTATCATCGGGTACAAGAGCAGTATAATAAAGACTTTTATTTTCTGCAGCATTACCTAGAATTTCATCTTTTAATTCACTAATCTTTATAGCATCCACTTCACCTGTTGAATTCGTCACAAGTACCCGGTCATAGGCAGCATTATTCGATTGATCTGTCAGTGTACGCACCTTCATGTTTCCATTGACATCCAAGGTCCTATTTGGTGTTTCAGTATTGATACCGAGTTGTGAAAAGGCCGTGTTTGTAAGCAAAAATAAAAGAACGTAAGTTAAATATTTTTTAGCAATAAATTTCATAAGGACTAAGGTTTAGTTGTTAATGTTAAAATGTCTTTCACAGATGATAGCGCGTATTCCGCTTGCTTTAGTGTTTCTAGTATCTGTTGGTGACCAATCTTCATCACGGTTAATAATGCGTGTTAAATCGATTTTATAAAAATCACCTGTCTCAGAATCAACTACATGAAGTCGGTAAGCATCATTGTTAATCATAGCTTTCTTAGAATCTCCGTAGATTTGTTGGTAGGTATTCCAATTGTCTTTTGTAAAAGTAATTTCAAATTTTTTATCGTAATAATCTCCAGTACCAGTATTTTCTGTGCTACCCGTTAAATTTACTCGTCGTTCCAACCTTCTTAGCCCATAATTAATCGTAATTTTGTCACTGATGGGTTGTGTTGAACGAATTAAGGCAACATTTTCTGCATTAAGGGTAATTTCATATTTACCACATCGAACTGATCTCTCAATAATGCCTCCTTTAGGGCTATAATATATGTTTTTTATAGTCTCAATCTGTTGCTCATCAGTTAATGCCAATGACATTTTCGAACGACGATCCACATTTCCACTTTGTTCAGCGATTAATACATCGGTATAATGAGGATCAATCGGTTTGTCTTCTTGTATGGTAATACGAAGATTTCCGTTTACATCTAGTGTTCTTTCCGGGGCATTGGTTTCGATTCCAACCATTTTGTCCTGTGCAAAAATCATTGCACCCGATAGGCCTATAATTAAGGTAATAATATTTTTCATAAAAAGAGTATTAGAAGTTTTCACAAGTTGTTATCCATCGCGTTAAACCATCTTGTTCTATGACATAAAAGGAAACACGGTAGAATTCAGAATCTTTCGGATAGGATATATACAATTCATTGTATTCTCCACTCACAATTCGTGCTTCTGTACTTGATGCAGGTAAATCAATAAATTCGTTGGCAGGGGTCAAAGTACGAGGTGAAGGATCTGCTTCAAATTGAAAGCCATTTGGGCTATAGTTTTGTTCAAATGTTGTATATACTTCTACATTTTCCGTAGGTGCCTGCTTTAACCGAAATCGAACATTGCCTAGTGTGCCGTTAGTTATATAGGCGAACTCAAATTTACCACAGCCTACTGTATTGGAGTCAATAGGTTGTTTACCTGGTTTTGCGTAATAATTATTAACGGCTTTTTTGGTGTCATTTCCAGGAACGACAGGAGGAAGTAGTTGATCAATCGTCGAATAGTCTATATCACCTTCATTGTTAACAACTAATACTTTCGTGTACGTTCTGTCTGCAAGTTTATCCTTTAGATCTCTGACTTGTGCATTTCCTTCTACATGGAGTGTTCTTTGTGGTGTTAATGTTCCAATACCAACTTGTGCATAAGAAATGCTTCCAAGCATTAGCATCAACTGAATTGGTAAAATTTTCATTTTCATAGTTTAAGTGTATTTGTTGCATATAAAAAATACATAAGTGATTAACTTTTACCACTTATTTTTTTTTAAATACTGGTTATTTAAAAAATTAATCAAATTTACAACTACTTATTATTACTAACCTAATATAATTTAAAAAAATATCATTAATCGATTTATTAAAGTAGAAATACTTAAATTGCTAACAATGTGGTTTTATTGCATTTATGGATTAAAATTTGATATAATCATACCACTGAAATGTTCTTTAAATTCAAAACGATTATTTTTAAAGTATTTGCTTAGATACTGTGCGAACAGAAGTTTTAGAGACTTTATATAATCTTTTTTTTTGATAGCAAATGCATTTGTTGTTGCAGTCAAAAGTAATATTGAGTAATAATTATTTTTTTAAAAAACAGATTTAGTAAGATTTTTGTTGACTACTTTTATAAGTTTAAAATTATTATATGAGAGATAAAAAATATCTACTTTACCGATTTATTAGTACTAACGTATCTTCTTATAGAATTCAGCTTTTTCGCTTTAATATTTTTTTAGCTGTTATCTATTTTAGTAATTTTTTTTTAGATTTAGTACTGTTAAAGAACTTTAACACTATATTTCTTGGTTTATCCGTGGCGTTTCTCATACTAGGCTTTAGTATTAGTTTGTATAAGTTTAATCGAGTTTTTATAAGCCTGTCTAGAGATTTCACCATCATCGTAGTAACACTTATTACTGCTTTTTATGGACTTTTGTACAGCAAACAAACAGGCTTCTTTCTCTATTTTTTTTATGTACTGCTGGTACTTCCCTATGTTGTAAATTTTAAAACAGAAGAAAAACGGTTTTTCTTCTATCTATTCTTTATTTCACTACTATTTATAAGTAGTTTTTATTGTAATCTTTTTGATGTTTTTGATATTGATGAACAGTTAGTTACGAATAAGTTAAACGAAAGAACAACGAATATTCTGTTTTTTGAAAATTTTTTATGGGGCATCTTGTTGTCAATTTATTACATCATTAGTGTTATAAATACACAAAATCAAATTCATTTTATTGAACTCCGTAAAAAAAATAAACGTAAAAAGATCGATCAATTGCTCGATCATAATGAGAAATTACAAGGTTTAGTTTATAATTCAACTTTAAAAGAAGAGCATTTAGTCGAGTTAAGAAGTCTAATTGAAAATAAGAATTTGCTTTTTATGCCAAAATTTAAAACTTATTTCCCCAGTTTTGTGGAACAGCTCCATGAGCTAAATATCAGCGAAATTGAAATTTGTGCGCTCACTAAATTAAGATTGGATACCAAAGGTATAGCCCAGTTTTATAACTGTTCTGTTCGCTCTGTGGATAATAAAAAATACCGCATTCGAAAAAAATTAAATATTCCTAATGGTGAAAAGTTCGACCATTATGTGAACAATTTATAACGTAAAGAGTTTGAAACAGGTGTTTTTTATCGCTTGCAATAGGTTAACCAGTTTGTGGGGTGATAAATGGAATGTCTTTACTTAATATGACTAAATATTACTTGCTTTTACTATATCCAGCCAGTTTGGTTTTTTATAAAGAATACCTTTGCTATTTTGAATAGCTGAAATGACAGAAGGGCTTTCTAAAGTCATTTTAATCACTTTTAAGCTGGGCTGGAATGGTTAATGGATTACGTAGGTGGAAGTGGTTATTATAATCAATCAGCGGAAAGGATTCCTCTTTTTAAATAGAGTCAATTGCGTCTAAACATTTATTTTGTTAGTGTAGAGTGTTTATTGTTTTACACTGAATGGTGCTATACGGATGTACCTCTTCGCAGAACATAAAAAAACCCCAATAAATTGGGGTTATATCTTTTTTTAATGCGATGCTTATTCAGCTTCTTCTTCTGGATCTTCTTGCATTGTGTGATAAACATGATTCACATCTTCATCATCATCAAACTTCTCTAATAATTTTTCGATATCAGCGGTTTGTTCTGCCGTTAACTCTTTTGTTAATTGAGGAATTCGTTCAAATTCAGAAGATAAAATCTCGTAACCATTTTCTTCCAATGTTTTGAAAATAGTCCCGTAGTTTTCAAAGGGAGCATAAAGAACTAAATCACCCTCTTCTTCAAAAATTTCTTCAACACCATAGTCGATGAATTCAAATTCCAGTTCCTCTAAATCGGCTCCTTCTGGTTTTGCAACACGAAAGTGACAAACATGATCGAACATAAATTCAACCGATCCCTGTGTGCCTAAAGCACCGTGGCATTTACTGAAATATGATCGCACACTAGCCACTGTACGATTGTTGTTATTGGTTGATGTTTCCACTAAAATAGCAATCCCATGAGGGCCATAGCCTTCAAAAAGAACTTCTTTGTAGTTTTCTGTATTTTTATCCGAAGCTTTCTTTATCGCTCGTTCTATATTGTCTTTTGGCATGTTAACCGCTTTCGCATTGGCTATAACTGCACGTAACCTCGAATTTACCGATGGGTCAGGACCGCCTTCTTTGACTGCCATTACGATTTCTTTCCCGATTTTTGTGAACGCTTTAGACATTGCTGCCCATCTTTTCAGTTTGCGCCCTTTTCTGAATTCAAAAGCTCTTCCCATTGATAGTATAATTTAATTCTGCAAATTTATTGATTTCAGGCTATAAATACAATCATTTATGCATTTATACTTCTGAATAGAAAAAACCCCCGAATTTTCTGTTCAGGGGTTGAATGGGTTTAGTTCACTAAGCCTCTCGCTTTCAACATCGGTTGAATCGATGGCTCTTGTCCTCTAAATTTTTTATATAGTTCGCCCAAGTCTTCTGAGTTTCCTTTTGAAAACACTTGGTCGCGCAAGGTTTGTCCGTTCTCTCTGGTCATTCCACCATGCTCTTGCATCCAGCTATAAGCATCATGATCTAGCATTTCTGCCCATAAATAGGCGTAGTAACCTGAAGCATATCCACCAGCAAAAATATGGCTAAAGAAAGACGAGCGGTAACGGGGTGGAACTTGGGCTAAAGCGACTTGGTGTTGAACCAAAGCTTCTTTCTCAAATTGATCTACATCGTTGATGTTCGCATCTTTTCCCACCGTATGCCATGCTTGGTCCAAAGAAGCTGCTGCCAACATTTCAGTCATGCCATAGCCTTTGTTAAAAGTCATCGCGTTTAGCATTTTAGTGACTAAGGCATCAGGCATTGTTTCTCCCGTTTTGTAGTGTTTAGCATAGTTTTTTAAAATAGCAGGCACAGTTGCAAAATGCTCATGGAATTGAGAAGGGAATTCTACAAAATCTCTTGAGACATTGGTTCCCGATAGTGTAGGGTATTTCTGGGACGCAAAGAACCCATGTAATGCATGGCCAAATTCGTGGAACATCGTCGTCACATCATCAAAACTAATTAAGGCGGGCTGACCCTTGGCTGGTTTATTAAAGTTAGAAACATTGTAAATCACCGGTTTTGTATTAAACAGTGTCGATTGTTCTACGATGTTACTCATCCATGCACCTCCTTGTTTTGAATCTCGTTTGAAGAAGTCACCATAGAATAATCCTAATGCTGAACCATCTTCGTTAAATAATTCATACACTTTCACGTCCTCATGCCATACAGGAATGTCTGTACGGGCTTTAAATGTAATTCCATACAGTTGTTCAGCCATGTAAAACACCCCTTTCTCTAGGACAGTGTTGACTTCAAAATAAGGCTTTACCTCATTTTCGTCTAAATCGAATTTTTCTTTTCGAATTTTTTCAGCATAAAAATTCCAATCGGCTGCCGTTAATTCAAACGGTTCAGCTTCTTTATTAATCAACGCCTGAATATCGGCTGCTTCTTGTTTGGCATTGGCGGTTGCTGCTGGTACCATTTGGTTGAGTAAATGATCAACGGCCGCAGGGGTTTTCGCCATTTGATCTTGCAAAGACCAAGCAGCATAATTATCAAATCCTAAAATAGCCGCTTTTTCAGCACGCTTTTTTACCAATTCCAAAATGGTTGCGCGGGTGTCATTGGCATCTTTCTTTTCAGCCCTCGTCCAAGAGGCTGTAAATAATTTTGCACGCGATTCCTTGTTGGTCAAGCTTTGCAATTCGGGTTGTTGAGTCGTGTTTAATAAGCTGATTAAATAACTTCCATCTTCTTGTTTATAGCCTTCTAATTCATTGTCAGGTAAACCAACCAATTCTTCCTTGGTAAAGGTTACTCCTCCGGCTTTAGTCGCTGCTAATAATTGATTTGAAAATTTCGTATTCAACGAGGCTATTTCACCATTTAATTGCTTTAACTTTTCTTGCTCTTCTTTGGCTAAGTTAGCACCAGCTAATTCAAAGGCTTGGTAGTAATGGTTCAATAACCGTAAACTTTCACCATCCATGTCCATCGATGCCTTTTGCTCGTTAATCACTTTTATACGGGCAAACAATGCTTCGTTTAAGTAAATCGCATCGCTATGTGCTGCAAATTTTGGCGACAATTCTTCTTCAATGGCTTGTAGTTCTTCATTGGTGTCAGCTCCAGTCAGTAAACCAAAAACATTGCTTACACGACTTAGCAACTGTCCTGTTTTCTCCAATTCAATCAACGTGTTTTCAAACGTTGGCGCTTCTTTATTATCGGTTATTTTTTTAATCTCCTCTAATTGCTGTTTCATTCCTTCCAATAAGGCAGGTTTAAAATCCTGGGTTTTAATTTTACTAAAATCGGCCGTACCGTAGGGTAATTCACTGGCCGCATAGAAGTAATTTCCAGAATCCCAGCTCGTACTCCCGCCACTCTTGTTACATGAAGTGGTTATTAAAACGGATCCTATCATCATTCCAAAAAATAATTTTTTCTTCAACATGTGTTAATTTTTTCTCTAAATTAATATTTTTTCTCGATTATCATTTATCCATTGACAAATAAGTCGACAAAATCAAGCGTTTGTTCGCTTTTATGATCTTTCACAGTCGATAATCCATCTAAGAAACCGTAAAATTACCTACCTTTGAACAGTGAAATTCATCTTTTTCACGCCTGTTAAAATAACCTTACTTATGTTAGAAAATATTTCGTTAGACGAACTTAAATATATCTTATCGGAAAATGTAGAAGCTGCTCCTGGTTGGGAGTCTCACCAAAAACTTTCTTTACCTTACCGTGAAAAATACGACTTAGAATTCATCAAACGAACCAATCCTAAGATTGCTTCAGTGATGATTCTTCTGTATGAAAATCAATTCGGTGAAATTGAATTCCCCGTGACTATGCGCGTTGCTTATGATGGTACACATGCCAGCCAATTCTCTCTTCCAGGTGGCCAATTTGAAGAACTCGATGTTTCTTTAGATGAAACAGCTATTCGTGAAACAGTCGAAGAATTGGGCGTTGATTACGAAAATATTGAAATTGTAAAGCAGTTAACCGAACTCTATATTCCACCAAGTAACTTTTTAGTCTATCCTTTTATCGGAATTTACCAAGGTGAACCGTATTTTACACCCGATGAAACCGAAGTGGAATACATTGTACCACTCGACCTAGAAGCATTCTTAAATGCTGATTTTGAGGTTTTTCAACGCGAATTCTCTGGGCAAATGGTCGATATTCCTGGTTACAATATTGGTGATGAGGAATTTATTTGGGGGGCAACAGCAATGATTTTAGAAGAATTTAAAGATTATTTGAAAATCATCTTAACTTTGTAAGTTCTATCAAACACAATTAACGTGGCACAGAAAGCAAAAAAGAAAAATATTTACAGAGATGCATTCGGACATTTGTACTTTATCAAACGTTCGCTGATCTTTCTCTTGGGTTCATTTACCTATAACCGATACAATGGATTTAATAAGTTAAGCGTTTCAGGGACTAAACATATGGTCGACCTGCCTTCGCAAAACGTTCTATTCGTTTCCAATCACCAGACTTACTTCGCCGATGTTTTCGCGATGTATCACGTGTTTTGTAGCGTAAAAAACGGATTTATCGATACCATTAAAAATCCGGTGTATTTATTAAATCCCAAGATCGACTTCTACTATGTAGCTGCCGAAGAAACCATGAAAGACAGTGTGCTTACCAAATTATTTGCCTACACAGGCGCCGTAACGGTAAAACGGACATGGAGAGCCAAAGGTGAAAATGTGAATCGCCGGGTCGACTTTGGAGAAGTATCCAATATCGATAAAGCCTTAAACAGTGGTTGGGTAGTTACCTTTCCGCAAGGAACAACAACGGCTTTCGCTCCGGGACGCCGTGGTACAGCGCTTTTAGTAAAAAAGAACAAACCAATTGTTATCCCGGTGGTTATCGATGGTTTCCGTCGTGCCTTCGACAAAAAAGGGTTAAAGATTAAGAAGCGAGGCATCAAAGCGACCATGACCTTTAAGGCGCCTTTGGATATTGACTACGATAACGATTCGTTCGACGACATCATGAAAAAAATCATGGATGGTATCGAGCAATCACCTGAATTCAATAAAGTTCGCCCAATTGCCGAGATCTTAGAAGAAAACAAAAATAAATCCCTCGACGATTATTTAAGCGAAGACGAAGATTTGGACGAAGATGGTAACCCCATTTTTAGTTCAGAAGACAACCCAAAAAATTAAGAATAGATATAGATCATAAAATGAAAAAAGTTCATTTCATTGCTATTGGCGGTAGTGCCATGCATAATCTCGCTTTAGCTTTGCAAGCTAAAGGATACATCGTTACTGGATCCGATGATGCAATTTTCGAACCTTCTAAAACGCGCCTTGCTAACAAAGGTTTATTACCAGAGCGAATGGGATGGTCTACCGATCATATCACACCCGATTTAGACGCTGTAATTTTAGGAATGCATGCCCATGCAGACAATCCCGAAATGTTGAAAGCTCAAGAATTGGGATTAAAAATCTATTCTTACCCCGAATTTTTATACGAACAATCAAAAGATAAAACCCGCGTCGTTATTGGGGGATCTCATGGAAAGACCACCATCACATCCATGATTCTTCACGTGCTCGATTACCACGGAATCGATGTCGATTACATGGTGGGCGCACAATTAGACGGCTTTGATATTATGGTCAAACTAACCAACCATAACGACTTTATCATTATGGAAGGGGACGAATACCTCTCTTCAGCCTTAGATCGCCGTTCTAAATTCTTATTGTATCAACCCAATATTGCTCTAATTAGCGGAATCGCTTGGGATCATATCAATGTATTTCCAACTTTTGCCGATTATACCCAACAATTTAAATCATTTGTCGACTGCATTGTCGATGGTGGTGCATTAATCTACAACGAAACCGATCCCGAAGTGGTTCAAGTCGTTGAACAAGCCGAACGGGCATTAAAGGTATTCCCTTACCAGCTACCCGCTTCATACATCGAAGAAGGAATCACATATTTAGAAACCGAAGAAGGACCAATTCCTTTAGAAGTTTTCGGAAATCATAACCTGATGAACTTACAAGGTGCATTAGAGATTTGTAAACAACTCAACGTCATGGAAGATGATTTCTACGAAGCCATCCAATCGTTCAAAGGCGCCTCAAAACGTCTCGAGTTAATTAATCGTACCAGCGATTTTGTTGCTTATAAAGACTTTGCACACGCACCCAGTAAAGTGACGTCGGTTACCCATGCGGTCAAAGACCAATACCAAGATAAAGAAGTGGTTGCCTGTCTAGAAATTCATACCTATTCTAGCTTAAATCCCGAATTCCTAGTTCAATACAAAGGTGCGTTGGATAAAGCCGATATCAAAATTGTTCATTACGATCCCGAAGCTTTAAAAATTAAGCGTATGGATATGATTTCACCCGAAGACATTAAAAATGCTTTCGGAGATCAAAGCATTCAAGTCTTTACCTCTTCTGCCGATTTAAAAACGTATTTAGAGGCCATCGATAAGCACAATAAAGTATTCCTTATGATGAGCTCAGGAAGCTTTGGCGGAATGGATCTTAACCACGTATTCAAAGGATAATCCCTTAAAAAACATCGCATAACTTAAAAAGACTTCTAGGCGTAGAAGTCTTTTTTGTTTTTGGGCGTTCCTTTTAGGTGTTGTTCAAAGAACAACACCTAAAAGGCGGGCTTTCCGCACTCGCTTTTCGGTTCCGTTTCACTTCACCAAAAAGCTCAAACAATGCTTCAATCCCTAACGCAAATCCCATGTTTTTAATTACTTAGTAATTATTGCTCATCAAGAAAGTCTATCATCTAATATCTATCTTTCCCAACTTCTTTTCCATTTTTAATCACCCGTACACCGGCTAAAAAATTTTCAGGGTTCTCCAGTGGATTCTTTTTCCAAATCACCAAGTTGGCTTGTTTATGAATATCGATGCTCCCAACGTTGGCATCAATATGTAAGGCTTTTGCACCATTTATGGTGGCTATCTGTAAAGCTTCTGCACTTGAAAAACCATAGGTGGACAACAGATAGAGTTCGTCCCATAGAACTTTTCCACCATGCTTGGTGTCAGTCGCTATTCGAAGTTTAATTCCCTTTCTCGCCACTTGATCTAAATAGCACATCATTATACCAAAATTTTCTTTGCTTCGTTTTAATTGCTTTTTCGTTAAGGTATTTTCTGGTGATGTGGGGTCGAGTTGTTGATGGATGTAACCAATGGTTGTAGAGAAGGTCGCATGCTTGGCTGCTAATTGATCCATCAGGGCATAAGCTTCCTCTTGCTTATGTTCATCCATATAGCGAAAGGCTTCTAAAAACTTCATCAAGACTTTTTGTACAGTGTCGGCTTCGCCAAAATGTTCCAAAAATAAGGCATCAAATGCGGCCCACTCTTCGGCCGTTTGAATCACGCTGTAGGGCAAACTAACAAGGTGTTCATAATTTAATAGCCCCTTATCAAGCGTCTGATTAATGCTTAAACGGGTCGTGTCCGCATCACCAATATGACCGTAAACACGCATATTAAGCTCAGCAGCTGTTTTCATGACCACCGAGAATTCCGGTTCGTTCAAACGGTAATACACTTTTAAATGACGAACCCCTTGATCATGATAGCGTTTAACCACTTCCTTGGCCATTTCCGGTGTATCCAATCGCAAGTGTCCAATATAGGGTAGCCGAAGTTCAGGTGATATCAATGCCCCACCTGAAGTTAAAAAATCGGTGTAATGCGGGTCTTTTAATCCCCAAGATAGGATGTCGCTTAACCATTTATCGGGATGACCCATCATTAAAGCGGTCGTCACTCCATAAGGTAAATACTGCTCGGATAACGACCGTCGGTAATTCGCTAAATCATGACGCGCTAAAAATTCTGGTGCTTCATCATAATCGCCCCAAACATCGGTTGGATGAATATGGGTATCAATCATTCCGGGTGTCACGAGTTGCCCTTTTGCATCAATTTCCTGTTCTCCTTGGTTAAACGCTTTATCTTGGACGATGCCCACAATGATTCCGTCGTTAATTAAAAGGGTTTGCCCATCGTGTACCTGACCTGTGTGAACATTAAACAGGGAGGCATTGTAAATAATTAAATCGTAAGATTGAATAGGATTACAGTTCAGGGTCAGGACGAGGGATAAAAAAGCAAAAAAAAACGATTTCATAGAGAAGTAAGGAATTGTATAAATAGATTAGATGAATAACAATCAATATACATTTATTATTGGATTTAGCAAATAACGAAGAGTGTTTTTGGAGCTCTTTGTGATAAAGTCTGTATAATAGATTTTTTTTTCAGGAATTCATAAAAGTGAATCCCCCATTTTTTTATCTGTTTAAATCCCCCACTTTCTAAAGCGAAATAGTTACCTGCTTTTGAAGATTTGATTAACTTCGGTAAAATTATACACGAAATGAGAAAAATCTATTACTCACTATTAACGGTTTTTGCTTTATCACAGCTCGATGCACAAGAAAACATCTTTTTTGCTTCTACACCCTCTTTAAGCCCTGATGGGCAAGTAGCCTATTTTAGTTATGACGGCGATATATGGCGTGTACCGTCTTCGGGTGGAAACGCATCCAGAATGACGGCCCTAGAAGGGGAAGAAATTAATCCACGGGTTTCTCCCGATGGGCAATGGCTCGCATTTAGCTCAAACCAATATGGAAATTACGATGTGTTTGTTATGCCGACTCAAGGCGGTGAGATTAAACAGTTGACTTTTCATCAAGGAAAAGATGAAATGGAGAGTTGGAGTTGGGATAGTAAAACGATCTATTTTACATCGAACAGAGATAAAAACTTTGCGAGCTATAAAGTGGATGTAAAAGGAGGAACCCCCTCTTCTTTATTCTCCCATTATTTTAATACCACCAATGGTTTAGTAGAGGCGCCGAATGGTGAACTCATCTTCACCAATTCTTCTGAAAGTGCCAACCAAGTTACCCGTAAACGCTATAAAGGAGAAAATAACCCCGACCTCTTGGCGTATCAACCCCAGACCAAAACATTCAAACAATACACCGATTATAATGGAAAGGATTTTAATGCGACAGTCGATAAAAAGGGGATTATCTACTTTATTTCCGATGAAAATAATGGGCAATACAACCTTTATAAAATTGAAAATGGACTAAAAACAGCCCTTACAAAATTTGAAACGTCGATTAAAAAACCGTTTGTCTCTGCCGATGGTTCAAAAGTTATTTTTGAAAAAGATTACCAATTATTTGTTTTTAATACCCAATCACAAACGACAGGGCCTCTAAAGATTTCAGCCAACACCAATAAATCAATCACGAAAGAACAAAGCTTTTCAATTGAAAATCAAATCACCAACTTCGATGTATCGCCCGATGGAAAGAAAATGGTCTTTGTAAGTCGTGGAATTATCTTTGTTTCCGATATGGAAGGGAAATTTGTTCAACCCATTACAGAAGGACATGAACGCGTAATGGAAGTCAAATGGTTAAAAGACAATAAGAACATTATTTTTAACCAAACACATCAAGGCTATCAGAATTGGTATACCATGAGTGCTGAACGTAAAAATCAACCCAAACAATTAACGAACGATTTACGTAACAACAGGGATATTACTCTGAATAACAATCGTACTCAAGCTGTTTATTTAAGCGGTAGAGATGAGGTTAGGTTAATTGATCTTAAGTCGTTCAAATCATCAACCATCGTCAAAGATGAACTATGGGCATTCCAAAATTCGACGCCTTCATTTTCTCCCAACGATGAATATGTCCTATTTTCAGCCAAACGTAATTTCGAATTGGATATTTTTGTCCATCACATCAAGAAAAGCGAAACCATTAATTTAACCAATACGGGAGTCACAGAAGAGTCGCCTACCTGGTCACCAGATGGGCGTTATATCTATTTCGCCAGTGATCGCACCAACCCGTCTTACCCATTGGGAATGCAAAAATCGAACATCTTTCGACTGGCATTGGATTGGTTTGATGAGCCTTTCAAATCAGAAAAATTCAACGATTTATTCGTTGAAGAGAAAAAGTTAGAAAAGGAAGAGAAAAAGGAAGAGAAAAAAGCTTTAAAATCGATTGCCGTTAATCCAGATGGAATTCTAGAACGAATAGAAATGGTAACCGATCGTTTTGGTTATCAGACCAACCCGTTTATTTTTTCAGATGATAAAAAAAATTATCTATTTTACAACACCAACCAAGAAAATGGTAAATTTCAATTGTACCGAAATACTTTTTCCGACTTTGAGAAAGTGAAAACGGAAAAGGTGTTTGATAAAGGAGTCGACTATATCATCAGTAACAATAAAAATCTATTTGCGCTTTCGAATAAGTCGATTTATAAATTCACCATGAGTGCTTCGACTCTTGAGCCTATAAAAATGGATTATTCGTTTAGTAAAAATTTAGCCGCCGAGTTTCATCAAATGTATGCGGAAACTTGGGCCGGAGTGGAAGAAAATTTCTACGATGGTTCTTTTCATGGAATCGATTGGGACATGAAAAAGAAACAATACGAAGCCTATCTCCCTTATGTAAATAACCGCAACGATTTACGTATACTCTTAAACGATCTTTTGGGTGAATTGAATTCGTCTCACCTAGGCTTCAACTCTACGGGTAAAGAGGAAGAGCGATTTCTCAATTATTTCACCAATGAAACAGGGATTATTTTTAAAGAAGACCAACCGTTTGTCGTGGAGCGCATTGTTCGTAAATCACCCGCTTTCTATAAGAATATCGATGTTCAACCTGGTGATGTATTAACCAAAGTCAATGAGCAAATAGTCGACACGAAATTAAACAGAGAAATTTATTTTACGACGCCTAAAAAAATCGACGAAATAGCGCTTGAATTTCAACGAGGTGGTAAGACCATTCAAACAAAATTACATCCTATTGCCAATCATCAATTCAAAGATTTGTTATACGATGAATGGATCTTCGAAAATAAACAAAGAGTGAATCAACTAAGTGACCATCGAATCGCTTATTCCTATATGAAGAATATGTCGACCCAGCAATTAGATGTTTTCTTACTGGATATGGTGGAACAAGAAAATAGAAAAGACGGTGTTATTCTCGATTTACGTTTTAATACAGGCGGAAATGTACACGATAAGGTCCTGAACTTCTTATCCCAACGCCCTTACTTAAAATGGAAATACAGAGATGGGAAAATGACCGTTCAAAGCAATTTTGCGCCTGCTGGTAAACCCATTGTCTTATTAATCAATGAATATTCTTTAAGTGATGCTGAAATGACAGCCGCTGGTTTTAAAGCCCTTAAATTAGGTAAAATCATCGGACAAGAAACCTATCGTTGGATTATTTTTACATCAGCGAAAGGCTTAGTCGATGGTTCTTCTTATCGACTTCCTGCGTGGGGAACCTATACCTTAGATGGTCAGAATCTCGAAAAAACCGGAGTTGCTCCCGATATTTATATCAAAAATACATTCATGGATCGTTTAAGGAACAACGACCCTCAGCTCGAACGAGCGGTTCAAGAAATTTTGAACGACTTAAAAAAATAATCAAAACATGTTCTAATGTACAAGGCCGTCGATTTTCGACGGCCTTCTTCGTTAAAAATAGCTATACAAGCATTTATTAACTTAAGTAAAGCAGGGATAAGGCAATAGTCATTACTTTTGTCATCTAAGTACGCCTTATGATGATACGTTTAATTCAAGAAAAAGATATGGATACAGTTTTAACCATCTGGTTAGAAGCTTCTATCAAAGCCCATCATTTTATCCCCACTTCCTACTGGAAAGATAATCTTCAGGCTATGAAGACGCTCTATATCCCTTCAAGCGTTACCTATGTTTTAGAGGATGATCATCAGGTAGTTGGGTTTTTATCCCTAATCGAAAATCATATTGCAGCCATTTTTGTTGACACCCATCAACAAGGGAAAGGATTTGGTCAAAAATTAATGGCATTCGCAAAGCACGAGAGAAATACACTGACGTTAAGTGTTTACCAAAAGAATGATCCAGCAGTTCATTTTTATAAAAAACAAGGTTTTCGAATAATCGAATCTAAAACAGATGAACATACCCATGAAGTGGAATTAACCATGCAATATTGTTGATTAAAAAATGGATAAATTTAAACGGAGCCATGTGCCTCAAGAACACCTATTGTCGGATTATGCCATTGACTTGATTAAGGATTGTCTATCGGTTGTAACTTTCCCTAAAAGTTATCTATTAATGCATATGGATGCTGTTTTTGAAAATGCTTACATCATCCGTCAGGGAATGATTCGTTCATTCGCTTATAAAGAGGAGAAAGAAATTACATTTGGGTTTTCACGCGAAGGTGATATCATTACCGCAAGCTTAGGCTATCTATCCAAGGAGAAGAGTTACGAAAATTTTCAATTACTTGAAGATACGACTCTGTATCAAATCAATTTACAAAAAATGAAACAGCTCTATGGCTCCAATCTCGAGATTTGCAATTGGTCACGGGTGATCACCGAAATAGAAGCCATTAAAACCGAAAAACGCCTTCTGGATTTGTTATTTCTAACACCAGAAGAACGTTATGTAAAGTTAATGCGTGTCGACAAAGCGTTATTTAATCGTGTTCCTCTAAAAGAAATTGCTAGCTACATTGGTATTTCAGCGATTTCTCTTAGTCGAATTCGCGGTCGGATTAAATAGATCACATACGATTAATCTCCTCTTGATTTCCTGCTTTTCGGTCTTTTAACTTAATGCCTTGATTTCCGAATCGGTAAACGGCTGAAAACCGAATGCTTTGCATGTCCCAAATGTTTTTAAATTCTTGTTTTACACCATTAAAGTACTGATGGTAGTACTCTCTTCCCTTGAACATATCGGTACCATGCAGGCTTAAAGCTAATTTTTTATCCAGTAATTGATACTTCACAGAAGCTGAAACCTTACTGTATGGATCAAATCGATAATTTTGATACACTCCACCAAAGAATTGAAAATAGTTAAAGCTCAATGAAAGTGTTTTTTTGGCATTTAAAGTGAATTCATTTTCACTTGAAAAATCAGCTGATGTTCCTTTTACCGGGTGATCAGGATCCAATTTTGTGGTCGATTTCGTATAATATACATCAACTTCATTGCTGCTCGTCCACCATTTGGTAGGAGAAAGGACCATGCTGTGACTAATTCCAATGGCATCTGAATCGATATGGTTCATCCAGATATAGTTGTTGTGTTGTGTGACAGGGTCTATTTGTGACGATTGGCTAATTCCGTTTTTCATACTTGAAAAATATAAGCGGGTATCCATCTCCTTATACGTATAGGTTAATTCTACATTATGTGTAAAGGAAGGCTCTAAAAAAGGATTTCCTTCATTGTAACTATAGGCGTTGTTAATCATTCGAAAAGGATTTAAGCTTTCAAACCAAGGACGTTGGATACGACGTGCATAGTTTAAACCCAAACTATGATCATCATTGAAACTATAGACCACATACGCTGTAGGAAATAGTTTCATATACTCTTTGGTGGTTTTTTGATTCATCTCCAGTGAATACCCTTTGGTCTGTGTGGCTTCACCTCGAAGACCTATCTGCATTTCCCAATGATCATTCCATTCTTTGTTTCCCGAAATATAAAGGGCTTGGTTGTATTCCGTAAAATCGAATTGATTGGAGAGTTGGGGATTATGAAAACTTTCCCCTTCTTCAGTAGCGCTATAAGCAGCTAATTGATTACGGCTTTTTGAAATCGAAGCCTTTGCTCCGAAATCGAGGGTAATCCATTCAAGAGGTAAGTCGACCCCAATTTTAGATGAAAAGTTTTCTTTCTGATTTTTATTAAAATTACCTCCCCCAACAAAACTATCGGGCAATGCCAGCTGCGATGATGTAAAAGATCGGCTTTCGTAAAGGCGATCATTCGATGTATGACTGGTGTAGTAATCGACATCAATGGTTAATTTCTTCCCCAGCGTATCCAAACGATGAATACTATATAAACCCCATAAATGCGTATTTGAACGAAAATTTTCGTCTGAATTATTTCCAATGCTGGCCAGGGAAGTCACTTTATTGGGTGGTAAAATACGGGTTGTACCCCAACCGTCAATCGCATAACTGTTCGTATTGTAGTTGTAACGCATCCCTAAATCCCATTTTTTATGAACAGCATATTCCAATAAAATTCGCCCGCCACCTGAATTTCCATTCATATCACTGAAACCTCTATTTTGCCATAATTCATTGGGATAGGTTAAATCGCTATTCCAATTTCGTAGATAGCGTGTGTTGTTGTAATTAAAGGACGATTGAAACGTCCATGGGCCTTTATTTATATTGTAACCCGTATTATAACGTTGAGTATTGCGTTGACCTCGAATATAGTTGGCTCCAAAATTGGCATTCCAACTATCTTTTCTGGTTTTTTTAGTGACAATATTGATAATGCCGCTATTTCCTTCAGCCTCATAGCGGGCAGGTGGAGTGGTAATCACTTCAATGCTTTTGATATCATTGGCCTGAATGTTTTCCAAATAGCGGGTTAATTCATCGCCTGTTAAGTAGGTTGGTCGATCGTCAATCAACACCAAAACAGTGCTCTTTCCTGAAATACGAATTGCATCTTCTTTAATTTGTACACCAGGAGTTACACGCAATGCATCTATCGCTGTTCCTCCAGAAGCCGAAGTGGAGTTCTCGACATTAAAAACCAATCGATCGGCCTTTCTTTCCAATAATTTTTTCTTGGGATCAATAAGTACTTCTTTCAAGGCAATCGTTGAGGTAAGTGGAATGCTTCCTAAATCCAGCGGGTTTTCTAAAAGAATTTCTTGTTGATGAATTAAGGTGCCTAAAGTATAAATTTGAAATTGATAGGTTCCTTTTGGAAGTTCAATTTTAAAAGTCCCTAATTCATCGGTCGTGGCATTAAATTCGACTGATGTTTCCGAAACGAAAAGCAAGTCGACGAATTGTGCAGGAAGATTGTCTTCCAAAATTGTGGCCCGTAAAGTATATTCTTGGCCTTGTAGACCGCTACTAAATAGCAAGAGAAGTAAATAGAGTAGTAGTGAGTTCAGTTTCATAGTTGTTCAATTTTAAACAAAGATGAACCTCGTGTTTTTCGAAATACTTTTTTTTCGACCCATAACCTCTTTTTTCCGACCAACCAGTTCATCGGATAATCATCGCTTTTCGTCGAAAAATCCAATTCACTTTTAAAAATTGAGTTACTTTTAGAACCAGAATACGAATTATGAAAAAGAACTATGTTTGGATGTTACACCTGTTGTTTTGGGGTTATTTTTTCGGAACACCCTTGATCAACTTTAATTATGATGTATTGCAGTTTGAATTACTTCCATCGTATTACAAATCGTATTGGTTTTTCCCAGTACTTAACGTCATCGTTTTTTACTTCAATTATTTATTCGTTTTACCTCACTTTTATAAGAAAACAGCTGGATTAAGAGTTTTAGGATCGATTGTAATTTCCTATACGGTGTTTATTTTATTGCGCTATTCTGTTGAACAAATCCTTTTTTTAAGCCTCTTTGGTGAGGCCAATTACGATCTGACCTTGCCCTTTCATTTCTATATCTACGATAATTTATTCTATGGGGCTAAACCTATTTTTGCTTCTACCATTATTTGGTTATTGGTTAATTTCTCCAACAGTCAGCAAGAAAAAATAGCCTTGATTGAAGAGCGTAAAGAAGCTGAAATAAATTTTCTAAAATCTCAAGTCAATCCTCATTTTATATTTAATACCTTGAATAACATCTATTATTTAGTGTATCAAAAATCGGATAAATCCTTAGCAGCAATTGAAAAATTAAGTTCATTAATGCGCTATGTCACCTATGAAAGTAAAAATGATCTTATTGCTATTCAAGATGAAGTACAATATATTCACGATTTTATAGAATTGGAGAGTATGCGGATTTCGGGTATTCCACAAATATCCTTCAAGCATACCCTCCAAGATAGGTGTGTTCAAATTCCACCTTTATTACTTATTCCTTTTATTGAAAATGGTTTTAAACATGGAATACTCACAGATCCTGATCAACCATTAATTATTGAACTCCATCAAAATGAAAAGGAAATGCGTCTTTTTATTCAAAATAAAATTAATCATCATCACAAAGATGAACAAGGGGGGGTTGGTATTGAAAATATTAAACGCCGGTTAGAGTTATACTATCCTGATAAACACCAATTAAAAATACAAAATAATAACGACCTTTTTAGTTGTCATTTAACCATTGAATTGTGAAAAATATGAAATGCTTTATTTTAGACGATGAGCCTTTAGCTGTAGCGTTGCTGAAAGATTATGTTGAAAAAATGCCCTCATTAGAATTGGTAGGAGCCACAACATCTTCCATTGAAGCCTTAGAGCAATTGCATCACTTGACTGTTGATTTAGTGTTTATCGACATTCAAATGCCCGATTTAACGGGTTTACAAATCATGGAAATGTTGGGCAATAAAAGCAAGTTTATTATTACTTCTGCTTATAATCAGTACGCTTTGAAAGGTTATGAGTACAATGTCATTGATTACCTAATGAAACCCATTTCTTTTGAACGTTTTTATAAAAGCGTTTTGAAAGCAAAAGATCTTATTCAGCCGATTATCCCAGTAGCTGATCTTGCTGTTGTCGACCAAAATGATCCTTTTTTATTCGTTAAAACCGATGGACGATTTGTTCGTATTGTCTTGAACGACTTACAGTTTGTCGAGGGAATGAAAGACTATTTAATGCTGCATCTAATCAATGAACGACTTATAATTTTAGAAACGCTCAAGGATTTTGAACAAAAGTTAGATCCAACTCATTTTATGCGAGTCCATAAATCCTATATCGTTCGCCTCGATCAAATTGAAACCATTGAACGAAACCGTATTTTTATGGGCGATAAAATTATTCCCGTAGGCGATACCTATAAAGAACAATTTCATCAATGGATGCAACGTTTAAAGTAATTGTTTTTTTACCTAAATTCGTTTGGATTATTTAAATCATAAAAATGAAGCTAAACGATCTAGAAACTGAATTTAATTTTCAGTTCCCTCCACTTTACCACATTTTAGGGGCAGATGGAATGTTGAATGTAGGTGAATATGGTCCAAATTGGTACTCAACTATATTTCCTAAGCTGAAAGATAATCCGACGCTTTTTTTACATACCTACGATTTTGAATTACTCAATCTACAAGCCGTAAAGGAAGCCATTGAGGATTTAGCTGATCCTGAAAACTACCGACAAATAAAAACGGAATTTAAGTTTATACCCTTCGGTCAAAGTGGAGCCGGAGATCATTATTGTTTTTTTGTTTCTGAACAAAAAGGCGAGGACATTCCTATTGTCTTTGTGTGGCACGATATGAACGAAGTGGTTTACCTCGCTAAAAACTTAAACGATTATATGTTTAAAGTTCTTTTAACCGATATGGCAGAACAAGATACCTATAACGAAGTCAGTGATCAAGAATTTATAGAGCACCTTCAGTATAGTTTAAAAACCCATGCGCGATATTTAACTCAAGAACAACAAAATATTCTTCGCACAGTCGCTTTAAGGGAAATCAAGGATTATGAAATCGAATTTGCTAATGGCCGTAAAGAGAGCTGCCGAGGCCTTTTAACGGATGTCGAATTGGCTGAAATTATTGATAATGTGATTCCCTTCGATAAAATGGAAACTTCTTTTGAATATAGCTAATTGAATAATTAATCGCTTAACTATACATAATTAAACTTTAAAAAAAAACACGTGTTGATGTCTATACATAAAATACCGAATACCATGCTCGTCGTAATCACATTCATGGTTTTATTTGTTAACGGCGTTTTTATAAATGCCCAAACAATAGATACAAAACAGTATAGCCTCACTATCGCAGAAAATCAAAAGGCTGTTTTATTTTTATTCCCTTGTTTTCCATGTGATAAAGAAAACACCAAAGCTGAAGCCCATTTTTTGAAGTATACTTCTCAAAACGGAATCTCGACCGTTTTGCTCAATTATAATCAAAAATTGTTTTTAACGAAAAAAGATAAAAAAAAATTAACCAAGCAGTTGAATACGATTATTAAAAAACACGGACTACCTGAAAAAGCCCTATTTATAGGTGGTTTTTCAGGTGGAGGTAATGTGACCACACTGCTGGCAAATCATTTAATAAAAACAAACAATACGACGCAGCCAAAAGGAATATTTATTGTCGATGCGCCTGTTGATTTAGAAGAATTGTATCGAACAGCTAAAAATGATATACAACAGAACGCAGACCAAGACGCCGTCGATGAAGGTCGTTTTCTAGTCCAATTATTCAATGAAAAATTAGGGAATCCTGATCAAAACAGCGTCGATTATCAAAAATACTCACCCTATCTCATTCAAGGTAATTCAGTGACAAACATTCAGTTTCTGAAAACGATTAAAGTAAGGCTCTATACAGAGCCTGATCTTAAATGGCAAAGCGAGAAGAAAAAGAGAACCTATCTCGATTTAAATGCCTATAAATTAGAAAAAATGCATGAAGCACTGATTGGTTTAGGAAGTACAAAAGCTGAATTTATCAAAACTGAAAACTTAGGCTATCGCGCAAACGGTTCACGTCATCCTCATTCTTGGAATATCGTCGAACCTGAAAGTTTGATTCAATGGATTCTCGAGTAATGGATTTCTAACTGAATATAAAACGAAAGTATCCGTTATAGGGTTAGAACCCACATGAAGTAATTTGATTTTTTTTTGTAACCATTTAAGATTTGTTGAGTCTTATTTATAGAGTACAGAAGTTTCAAGTAAAAAACAGCCCCTTTAATGAACAAGATACTATCCCTTCTATTTATGATTGTTTTATCCTTCTTACCAACCTGTGTAAGCGCTTGTTCTATGTATAAAATCACAGAAAATGGCAAAACCATTGTTGGAAATAATGAAGATTGGTTTAATCCAAATAATCAGTTCTGGTTTGAACCAGCCGAATTAACTAAGTTTGGCGTAATGTATATGGGCCAATTGGATAATTTTGCCCAAGGAGCAATGAATGAAAAAGGATTAATGTTCGATGGTTTTTCCGTTTCTTTTTTAGCCATCAACCACACGGAAGGTAAAACGAAAATACCTATCGGTCAGGCGATAAAGCACATCATGCAATCTATGCATACCGTAGAAGAGGTTAAAGTCTTCCTAGAAACCATTAATTTGTCAACATTAACAAATAGTATGCTTGTGTTTGTAGATCAAACAGGTACTTATCTTGTTGTGGAAGGGGATGAATTATTTATTGGTCATGAATCAGAAAAAGCATTTTCCAATTTCTATTACTCACAAACCAAGTCCTTAGATCAAGTTAATGTAGCTCATTTTCAAAAAGGACAAAAGTTCCTTCAATCATCAAAGAGTCAATCAACACTCCAATACTGCGCTCAGGCTATGAGTCATTTTGCTCAAAATAGCCTTACATCAGCAACCCAATATTCAACAATTTATGATTTAAATGCCCTTAAACTAAGAGTCTATCTTTTTCATGATTTCACTCAATTTGTTGAAATTGACCTAAAGAAAGAATTAGAGAAAGGCCTTCATAAAACGATGATAGCCGATTTGTTTCCAAAAGAATCTATTGGTTATCAACATTATTTAAAATACAACGATCCCGAAAATCCAACCTTATACATCGAAGAGATTACAGGTGCTTCTCATAAAACAGAACAGGAACTCCATGCACTAGAATTCGCCGATGATCTCAATCAAATAGGTTATGATTGGATGAAATCGAGAAAAAATCCACAAGCAGCCATTAAAATATTGGAGTATGGGACTCGATTAATGCCTAATAATGACGATTTATACGATAGTTTAGGAGAAGCCTATCTGATGAATAACGATTGTAGTAATTCCATTAAAAATTATAAAAAATCGTTGAGTATAAACCCAGAAAATGTAAATGCTCTTGAGAAAATGAAATTATGCACCCAATCCCAAGACATTCCATAAAAAAATAAAACAAAAGGTAAAACAAAAAAAGCTTTCTCTAAGAAAGCTTTTTTGATGTTTACAGAATAAAACTATTGATCTTTATCTTCCCGTGTTCCGTGTGCACCTTGACGATGCGTTTCAATGCTAAGATCGGGTGCAACGAAATAAGCACTACCGAAACCATTTACGTAGGATCCTTTGATTGGTTTTAGGTTAAACATGATAAAATCGTCCATGCCTTCTAGTACTTCGACCACTTTTCCGTGTTTTTCTTTTAGAGCTGTCATCGCTTTATCCCAGAGTGGATTTTCTTTTTCAACTTCTTCAGCATCGGTATCCATGGTTAATCGATGCCTAGCGTAGATTTGTTTCGATGTTGACTCATCTTCTATAAACATAAACGATGTTTTCTTTTGATTTTTCAAGTTTCTGGTATGGCGAGCCATAAAAGAAACAAAAATTTGAAATCCACCATCTAGCTGTACAAACGGTGCATAACTTACGCATGGGCTTCCGTCTTCATCTAAAGTGGCAATCATTAACGATTGACATTCGTCAATTAATTCTTGCACTTTAGGCGCTTTAGGTTTTATTGTTGCCCCATCTTTTCCGTGTGTGTGTGTACTCATAATATATGTTTTTTATACTTAAAAAGTTAGATTAATGTCAAATAATCCGTTGTGCTAATTTAGAATAAATAAAAATTACAAACAATCACTTTCGATTGAAACAGATAAGAATCATTTTTTTAAATGAATTTTCAAGAATAAGAGAGTGTTGATATTCGTTGCGAATTTTTTATCGGTAGGCAGAATTTTATTGAGATAGTCTAATTTTCCTATAAAACTGTTAAGTTTCTGTTTTTCAATTAACTGAACTTGTAATAAACCATTTAAAGAATTGGTGAATCCGATTTGATATAAGAGGAAAGTAGTGTGTTTTATACTCGAAAAAAGGCTAAATGTTTTTAAGAAAAATTGAGTAATTATAACTGACCTAGCTTAGGGGAGTAGAATTTATTTTTGTGATAGAAAACACGTAAGAGCTTGAGGTAGTGATTATTGAATAATTGACTCCTTGAATGTTCTGTCCTATGTTAAATGAAATGAATCTACCAACTGAAAATAAATTTACGATGAAACAGTTCTATTTAATTTTTTCAATCTTCCTCTCTTCTCTCCTTTTTTCGCAATCTATTTATTTTGTAAAAAAAGGAGGTACTGGAACAGGCACTTCTTGGGATAATGCTTTATCCGAGCTTCCTACCGCTGTTTTTGGGGGGAGTAATTCATCCCGTCCTTTAAATAATGTACGTATATACATAGCAGAAGGTGACTATAATTTTAACGCCACTTATGGGTATACGGGGAATGAAGTAGTCATTCAAGGCGGTTTTTCGAATCATTCGACGGGACAAGATTTGTCGAATTATAACCCGGAAATATTTATTTCGCGTATCCTGAAAAACTCCAATAAACGGTTTATTAACATAACCACAGCAACTTCTCCAACCTTTGATTTGAATAAGTTTACGATAAAAGGGCTACACTTTAAGAGTACGGGGAGTTCAACTGTACCAGGCAATGTCATTAATCAACAAGGTGCAGATAAGTATATTCAGTTGAAAGTAGAAGATTGCGTCTTTCATGATTCGAGAAGTGGATCTGCGATGATTCGATTAGCTTCGAGTAATTCTGGAAAGGTAACCCATTGGATGCATAAAAATAAATTTTATGGTAATCAAATGGGTGCCACAGGTGGATTTGAATATACAACCGTGAATGGCGATGTCAAGGTCTTAATTAGTAATAACCTATTTGGAAGAAGCCATGCGACAGATGGAACTGGCTTTTATGCCACGACGGCAGGGAATTCAGCTAATAGTCAAACCCGGTTTTATATCATTGGAAATGTGTTCTCTTGTGCAACTGCAGGCTCTACCTCTGGAGGAATTTATTTTACCACTGCTGGAAATGCTTTGATAAAAAATAATATTTTTCAAGGAGTCCAAGGAAAAAATTATGGTGGTGCTATTTTCCTTACCGCTAGCCGAGGAATTCAAATTGAAGATAATTTTTTTATTCAAAATTCCACCTCAAATACAGCTGCAGGTGCTGGAGGTGCAATTGCTGTAGAAGGAGGCATTAAGAACGGTAGTATCATTAAAAATAATTGGATTAAGAATAATTTTTTTTATGAAAATTCCATCAATACCCGGACGTATGGAGGTGCTTCGATTTCGTTTAGCGCTACGACAACGTCGAATAAATTTGACATCATCGGAAATATTTTTGCCTACAGTAAGTCCAATAATGGTCAACTAGCAGCGATTCAAACACGGGGCAATAATATTGGAATGTTGAGGGATAATATTTTTTACGGGAATAGAAATGAATTTGGTGTACTTGATCCACACAGTGAAATTAAAGCGAGTTCTTCTTCCAATATAGAGGCTATTATCCATAACAAATTCCAACTGCCTAATGCATCAGCCTATTCATCAAATAATCTTGGCGGTAAAATCGCACAAGGGCCTGGTAATGTTTTTAATACTTCGATAGATGCCATTATGGGGTTAAAAGAAGGTGATATTTTATTTGATTGTGAATCAGCGAGTCTTGGTTGTACTAAAACAATTGAGGGTGGGATTGAAGGAGTTGCTCAAAGTTCAAAAATTGGAATTTCAACTTTCGAGAAACAAGCGAATAATTGGCCAAGTGAAAATTTTGATCATACATCAATTAATAATGGGATAATCGTATTAGAATCTAGTTCTAAACCATTTATTGTAACCCGTGTAAATAATCCCGAAGAATCATTAGGAGTATCGCCTGATTTAAAAGGAGCTTTAGCTTATGATACATCCAGAGGGTGCTTAATGCTTTTCGATGGAGAAAAATGGGGTTGTTTAGTAAAAGGATGTGATTATTCAATCTTTGATATAATAAAAAATATAAATCTTAAACCATAATCGATGAAAAAGCTACTTATAAGAATCACAATAAGCTTAATACCCAACTTTCTACTTAGTCAAGTTGTTATTGGCGATGATTCTATTTTGGAAATAAAAAATGAAAAAGCACTTTTGTCCTTTACTTCTCAAGGTATGGGAATTATTTTGCCCATTATCCATTCACATGCATTGGAAGATAATTTAAAAATTCCTGGAGCATTATTCACAAGTAGAGCCGATAGACAAGTGAAAATGTGGATTGAAGGCAATGGAGAAGGAAATGCTGGTTTTATTTCATTAACGAGTTCACTTCCATATACTGCACCCTTTCCTGTAGCCAATCCATCGCGAGATCTTGGAAAAGGTGTGTTGTTAGGAACTTCAGTAGAAGGCAGTCAATCCAAAGGTGTTTTAGAATTGAACAATCCTCAGAAAACGTTAATTCTACCTAGGCTTGGTGATGTGGATAGACCACCCCATAAATATGTTAAGAACCCTACCATAGGGACCATTGGATTTTCAGAAATTAAAAATCCATTTTTTCCAGACTCGAAACCAGCGAAACAATTTTTTTGGGTCTTTGGTGGTGGAACAGGAGATAATAAAGGAGGACAATGGCATCTGTGGAGTGTAGAGGTCGATATGCCCCCCTTGGTTATCGATGATTCTTATTTTAATAATTTACCCTAGAAATAAATGGTATTGATACAATAGATTTAGGTATCTATTAGGTCAATGGATTATTGATTAATTATGGAATAACAGTGCTTTTTTCTACTTTTTAACTTGTCAAAATATTTTTGGTAATAATTTTGCTATGAATTTCCAATAACCTGATGATTTTGAGTAGTATTGAGTAGTGTTGATGGTTATATATCCTAAGCACATCTTTTATTTTTGCACTTTGGTGAATGACTATTTAGTCATTGATCAAAGAAAGGTTTGGAGTGTTGTATTCCAAACAGAAATAAAAAAAGTTTAACTCAATCTATGAATTATGAAAAAAATAGCTCTACTTTTTCTACTATTATTTTCAATGCTCGTATCAGCAAAAACCAATTACTTTATTAAAAAAGGAGGTAGTGGAGATGGTTCATCATGGGATAATGCATTGGGTGAAATACCCACCGCTTTATTTGGAGGTTCGAATACGGCAAGACCATTGGATAATGTTCATCTCTATATTGCAGAAGGGGATTATGATTTTAATTCAACCTATGCCTATCTCGGGAATCAAGTTTTAATTCAAGGGGGATTTCCTAAAACGGTAAAGGGAAAAGATCTATCAGGTTATAATCCGAATCGCCATATTACTAGAATTATAAAACCAGCCAATATGCGGTTTGTCGATATATATTCTACCGTGAATACATTTCAAATTAATCAGCTAACAATTAAAGGGCTTTACTTTAAAAGTACAGGAAACCTAACTGTTTCTGGGAACATCGTCAATCACGAAGGTTCATCGGCCAAATATATTCAACTTAAAATTGAGGATTGTGTATTCTATGAGTCTGCAAGTGGTGCTGGAATGATTCGTTTAACACAGGCTAATTTAGGAAAAGTAACCCATTGGATCCATAACAATCAGTTTTATGGCAATAAGTTAGGTGAAACAGGTATTTTCGATTATTCTTCTTTTAATGGTGATGTAAAAGTACTGATAAGTAATAATCTCTTTAAAGAGAGTCGGGCGGTGAACGGAGCAGGTTTCTATGCATCAAATGCAGGAAACTCAACATCGAGTAAAACCCATTTCTACCTGATTGGTAACTTGTTTTCTTGTAGCAGTGCCAGTGGATCTACAGGAGGAATTCATTTAAATGCTGCCGGAAATGTTCGTATACAAAGCAATCAGTTTTTAGGTGTTAAAGGGAAGAACTATGGGGGTGCAATTTTTGCCAATGATGTCCGTGGACTTCAAATAGAGAATAATTACTTTATACAAAATACCACGACTAATCTCGGAATAGGTGGCGGTGGGGCCATTGCAATTGCTGGTAATGTGAATGGTGGTAGTTTATTGACATCGAATTATATTAAAAATAATTATTTTTATGAAAATAGTTTACAGACGACCCGCAATGGTGGGAGTGCCATTTCAATGAGTGAAATTGCGCCCATTAATGCAGCCCATAAATATGATATTATCGGCAATGTATTTGCTTATAACAATTCGAAGACAGAGCGTCAAGCGTCCATTCAAACCCGCGGAAATAATATCGATAAATTAAATGATAATCTGTTTTTTGGAAATGCGAATGATAAAGGAACTTTAGATGTTTATAGTGAGGTTCGTGCTTATTCTTCTACGAATATTCACGAGATGAAGAATAACCAGTTTCAGTTGGGGAAAGCAGAAGATTATCAAGCGAGTAATTTAGGCTATAAAATAGCCAAAGGGAATGATTTCGGTAGTTCAATAAAAGATTTAAAGGAGCTTAAATCAGACGCTTTTACACTAGATTGTCACAAATTAGACCTCGGTTGTATTCAGATGAATAAAAAGATGAGCAACACATCGGAATATTCTGCTATTGGTATTTCTACTTTTGGAAATACAGAAGAAAATTGGCCTTCCAAAAATCTGTTGAATAATTCCAGTCACCAAGGCATAATGATTGTTGAGGTCAATGAAAAATCGTTGATTGTGATTCGGGTAGATAATCCTGAAAAAGTTTTAGGAACCGACGCTAAGCTAAAAGGTTCACTCGTTTATAACACGTCTAAAAATTGTTTAGCCTTTTTTGATGGGGTTCGATGGGATTGTTTAATGAGTAGTTGTGAAGCATCTATTCTTGATCGTTTAGATGGTATTCGCCAATAAAATTTCTACATAAAAGAAATGAATAAAAACAATTAGGAAGTTAATACACACACACACACACACACTTTCTCGTAACGAGATCACTGGTAATGGGGATTAAGGAAAATTTAATTTTCCTTAATCCCTATTGTAATTATTTGAAAATGAATTGAAAACAAATTGTATATTTATAAATCAACAAACTCTATTAGGTTTTAAGTGTGTTATTTTTTAAAAATAGCGTAATTGAATTCATTGAGAGTGGTAAAGATTAATCTAAATAAACGATGTTATGCGTAAAATTCAACTCATTTTATTTTTATGTTTTGTTACTTTCCTTAGTGGGCAAACAACCTTTTATATAAAAAAAGGGGCTACAGGTAATGGATCTTCTTGGGATAATGCTTTACCAGATTTACCAACTGCTTTTTCTGTTGACGCTCTAGAAGATACTCGCGTTTTAAATAATGTACGCATTTACATTGCTGAGGGCGATTATAATTTTAGTACAACCTATGGTTATACTGGAAATGAAGTGCTCATTCAAGGAGGTTTTTCGGAAACATCAACGGGTACGGACTTATCTCAATACAATCCAGAGATGTATATTACCAGAATCGTAAAACCAGCGAACAAACGATTTGTTCAAATCACCACAACTTCCAATGATTTTGATAACAATAAACTAACCGTCAAGGGACTGTATTTTAAAAGTACAGGCACTCTTACAGTCTCTGGTAATGTAATAAATCAACAAGGTACATCGGCTAAATACATCCAATTAAAAATTGAGGATTGTGTCTTTCATGATTCCCGTAGTGGTTCTGCAATGATCCGCTTAGCAACTGCTAATTCAGGTAAAGTAACGCATTGGATGCATAACAATAAATTTTATAGAAATACCATGGGTGCTACGGGAGGGTTTGAATATACAACGGTTAATGGTGATGTGAAAGTTTTAATTAGTAATAATTTATTTGGAGAAGGCTCTTCTTTGGATGGTACAGGGTTTTATGCAACAACGGCTGGGAGTTCTACTACAAGTGGGGCGAGATTTTATATCATTGGTAATATTTTTTCTTGTGGAACAGCGGGCTCAACAACGGGCGGTATTTATTTAACAACCGCCGGGAATACCTTAATTCGGAACAATGTGTTTTTAGGCGTTCAGGGTAAAAATTATGGAGGTGCCATTTTTGCTACAGCAGCAAGAGGTATTCAAATTGAAGATAATTTTTTTATACAAAATAGTACTGTTAACACAGGAGTTGGGGCTGGAGGAGCCATCGCTATCGAAGGAACAGTTGGTGTTGGAAGTATATTAACAACAAACCATATTAAAGGGAACTACTTTTACGAAAATAAAGTGAATACAACTGGGTCTGGTGGTAGTGCTATTTCTTTTAGTGCAGGTGCTTCAAGTATTTCTGCAAATAAATATGATATCATTGGGAATGTTTTTGCTTATAACGAAACGCGTACAGGGCAATTGGCTGTTATACAAACGAGAGGGAATAATATAAGGAATCTTTCGAAAAATGTTTTTTATGGTAATAAAAATGGAAATGATGCCCTTGACCCCTACATTGAACTGAAAGTTACAAATGGTAACAATATAGAATCCATTACAGAGAATACGTTCCAACTTCCTAATGCAGCTGCCTATAGTGGGAATTCCTTAATTGCATCAAAAATTAGTACAGGACAAGGAAATACGTTTAACAGTTCTGAAAATGACGTGATGGGGCTAAAGCCAGGTGATCTTGTTATCGATTGTTATTCAGGTGGGGTCGGATGTTTTAAAGTGGATGACAGTGAACAAGCCGTGGCTAAAATTTCCAAAATGGGGATTTCTACGTTTAAAAAACAAGCTGAAGGATGGCCTTCTGTGGACAATGATGGTAATTCTATAAACAATGGCGCAATGGTTCTCGAGTCTAACTCGAAACCATTTATGGTGACACGTGTTAATAATCCTGCTAAGACCTTAGGCTTAGACCCTTCGTTGAAAGGAGCGTTGGCCTATGATACTGCCCGGAAATGTTTGATGCTTTTTAATGGTGAAAAATGGGATTGTCTGACCAAAGGTTGTGATGTTTCTCTTTACGATATTTTAGAAAATATTAAAAAATAAAATTGAAATGAAATATATACACGGCTTATTTAGTTTTTTTATGTTGAGTGGAATTTTAAACGCTCAATTGATTGTAGGACCTGATGCTGATTCGTCGAAAGAGCATGAAAAGGCAATTCTATCATTTACTTCTGAAAATATGGGGGTAATCTTACCGATTATAAAAGATGCATCCACGGAAAATAACCATCAGAAGGGTGGCGTGATTTTCACAAGTCGCTCGGGTAGGCAGGTTAAAATGTGGACCGAAGCCGACGATTTGGGTATGGCTAAATATGTGGCGTTGACTCCTGGATTACCGACCTCTGTTATTCTTCCCTCTGACAACCTGACAACCAGCATGGGAAAAGGAGTGTTGATTGCAAACTCCTTGGTGAATGATACGCCTATGGGCGTTTTGGAGTTGAGTCATCAAGAAAAAACATTTATTTTACCACTTTTAGGTACGGTCGAATTCCCCCCTTTTAAATATGTTAAACATCCTTATATCGGCACTATTGGATTTTCTGAAATTGAGAATGGCCTTTTTCCAACCACAAAACCCCCGAAATCGTTTTTGTGGGTGTATGGAGGAGGAACGCCTCAGACAGGTGGTGGACAATGGCATTTATGGAGTGCAGGAGTTGAAATGGCTCCCATTATTGTGGATGATGATTATTTTAATCAGTTACCTTAGTTGTTCTTTAGTGTCGTCTATTATGAAATTGCAAAATAAATTTGCGTTAGGGATTGAAGCATCTGTTTGAGCTTTTTGGTGGAGGGTAACGCAACCGAAAAGCGAGTGCGGAAAGCCCGCCCGAAGGGAACGCCCCATTAATTTTATAGGTGTAGGAATTCCTTTTTTAACGCATTTTTGGCTTTACGGAATCAAATGAAGGGTTAGTGGGGGTTCATTGAAATAAAAAAACAAGATTTAACAGGGGTTTAAACTCGTTTCTACTACTGATAAACAGAGGGTTTGCTTAGGATTGTTTTTTTTAGAATTTTAGTAGGTAAAAAACTTAATAATTATTTAGCATTCATTCGGGAAATTAAAGAAAGATACTTACCTTTGCACTTCACTTGTAAAAGAGTGATTTAGTTTTTAAAGTTTACAACATTTGTATATGCTCATAATACGGTTGAGCGTCTCTACGGCAGCCCCTAAATTTGCCTCTACAAATGAAGTTTTTTCCTTTTTCATGTGCCTTGTTGTTCCATGAGGAAGCAAATTTCTTTGTTGAGAGTCCATACAAATTTTGTATTTTTATAATGAACAAAGAAACGCAATGAACCACAGACTTTTTATTCAGAAGAAATCAAATTTTGACGTTATCAGTCAGAAGACTACGATAGAATTACAAAACCTTGTACCTACAATTGTGTGCAAGGTTTTTGTTATTTATGACCTTTTTAATTGTGCCGACGAACAATTGCAATACACACAAAATAAGGTCTTTGCGGATCCTGTTACCGATATCGTGTATGCGAATTTAGACGAGGCTTTAGCGGGGGCTTTTTCTGAAAGCGATAAAGCAACTACCGTATTTTTTGCATCGGAATATTTACCAGGACAATACAATCAACGCGATGATTCGGCCGAGCAATGTTTGGTGTTAATGAATGTGGAAGATGTCACAGTAAAATCGGGCTTGTTGTATGTCTTTAATGAAATTTCGGCCGAAGAGCTAAACAAAGTAAAGGCGTATTTAATTAACCCCATCGAATCGAGAGAAAAAGATTTAGCGCAATTAGAAATTGGAACTAATCCGACGGCTACTGAAGTGCCTATTATCGAAGGGTTTGTAACTGCTAATGAAGCTGAACTAACTGAGATCTTTAAAACCTATGGGTTGTCGATGGAAATGGACGATTTATTGTTTATTCAAGAATACTTTAAATCGGTTCACCGCAATCCAACCGATACCGAACTAAAGGTGTTGGATACTTACTGGTCGGATCACTGCCGACATACCACCTTCGAAACTGAAATTACCGATATCCAATTCAATGCCGATTTTAAGGCTACGCTTCAGAAAACATTTGATTACTACCTTCGTATTCGTGAAGAATTGGGCATTAAAAAACCGATTCGCCTAATGGATATGGCAACGATTATGGGGAAATACTTGTCGAGAACAGGTAAAGTAACCAATATTGACGTATCGGAGGAAATTAATGCGTGTTCGATTGTTGTTCCCATTGATGTAGATGGTGTGGAAGAAGAATGGTTGTTGCAGTTTAAAAACGAAACCCATAATCATCCAACGGAAGTGGAACCTTTTGGTGGAGCTTCTACCTGTGTGGGTGGAGCTATCCGTGACCCTTTGAGTGGACGTGCCTATGTTTTTCAAGCCATGCGCGTTACGGGTGCGGCTAATCCGTTAGAGAAAATTGAAGATACGTTGCCTGGTAAATTGCCTCAACGTAAGATTACAAGAGAGGCTGCAAATGGCTATAGCTCTTACGGTAACCAAATTGGGTTAGCGACAACCTTGGTGAAAGAAATTTACGATGAAGGCTATAAAGCGAAACGCATGGAAGTGGGTTTTGTGGCTGGAGCGGTTAAAAGAGCTTACGTACGCCGAGAAGAACCCCAAGCTGGCGATAAAATTATTTTATTGGGTGGTGCTACTGGGCGTGATGGTGTTGGTGGAGCATCGGGCTCATCGAAAACCCATGACGGTTTGAAATTAGACGATCTTTCGGCTGAAGTGCAAAAAGGGAATGCGATTGTTGAACGTAAAATTCAACGCCTTTTCCGTAACCCAGAAGTCTTGGCTTTAATTAAAAAGTGTAACGATTTTGGAGCAGGAGGGGTTTCTGTTGCTATTGGTGAAATTGCCCGAGGAATTAACATCGACTTGGATAAAGTACCGTTGAAATATGCCGGATTGAATGGTACTGAATTGGCTATTTCTGAATCTCAAGAACGTATGGCAGTTGCCGTTGACGCGAAGGATGTAGAACGATTTATAGAATTGGCGAAAGCCGAAAATTTATTGGCTTCTTGCGTGGCCGATGTAACAGCGGATGAAAAAATGATCTTAACCTGGAAAGGGACTAAGATTGTTGAATTAGATCGCTCTTTTTTAGATACCAATGGAGTGAGCAAATCTGCGAAAGTGGAGGTGGTCACCGAAAAATATAGCAATCCTTTCGAAAATAAAGCCTTCACTAAAGAAGCGTTTATTGAAATGATGCAATCTTTGAACCATGCCTCTCAAAAAGGGATGGTCGAATTATTTGATAATAATGTAGGAAGAAGCACGGTTTTAAACGCTTTTGGCGGAAAAACAATGGATTCTCCTGAAGATGTCTCGGTACAGAAATTTCCAACCGATGGTTTTACCCATGCTGTTTCAATGGCTTCTTTTGGTTACAACCCCATTGTTTCTCGCTGGTCGAATTACCACGGTGGTTACTTTGCAGTAATCGATTCAATGACAAAAATTGTGGCTGCTGGTGGAAATTACGCCGATATTCGCTTGACTTTTCAAGAGTATTTTGAAAAACTAAGAGATGAAGCTCAACGATGGGGAAAACCTTTTGCTGCGATCTTAGGTACGATTGAGGCGCAACGCCAATTTGGTATTCCAGCCATTGGAGGTAAAGATTCCATGAGTGGTTCTTACCAAGATATCGATGTGCCACCTACATTAATCTCCTTTGCTGTTGCACCATCGCATATCGATCGTGTAGTGGCGGGTACATTCCCAAAAGCAAACACCCAATTGGCTGTTTTTATTCCCAACCAAGCACCGGATTATTTATTGGATGAAACCAATGTGAAAGCGATCTTTCATTTTATTGAAGGTCTTAACCGCGAACATATAGAGGCCATGATGACTGTTAAATTTGGTGGAATTGCTGAAACGGTTGCAAATATGGCTTTTGGTAATGAAATAGGGGTGTCGTTAGCGACGGAACTCGATTTAGCGAAATACTATCCTGGGGCTATCGTGATGAGTTATACTGGTGATTTAGTTGTGCCTGCAGCCATTCAAGCGAATTTCCACCTTATTGGACAAACCACTGAAAACAATGTGTTCAATTTCAATGGAATTGAAATCGACGCCAACGAATTAAAACGCCAATGGAAAGCAACGTTTAACAACTTATTCCCTTATCAATCGACCACTGAAACTGTTGTTGAAGACAAGACTTTAAGTGTGGACCAGGTGTGTTATCCTTTTGTGGAACATAAAACAACCATGCCGAAAGTGTTTATTCCTATTTTTCCAGGAACAAACTCGGAATACGATTCGGCTAAAGCTTTTCGCAGAGAAGGCGCTATTGTGAAAACAATTCCGTTTAGAAACCTAACGACCCAAGATGTTGAAGAGTCGGTCGATGCCTTCGCAGAAGCCGTTAACCAAGCTAATATCTTGTTTATTCCAGGTGGATTCTCTGCAGCCGATGAGCCAGATGGTTCGGGGAAATTTATTGCCACGGTTTTAAGAAACGAAAAAATAAAAGATGCCATTCATAATTTATTAAAACGCGATGGTTTGGTTTTGGGAATTTGTAATGGATTCCAAGCCTTAATTAAATCGGGTTTACTGCCTTATGGACGCATTCAAGAATTAAACGAATTCACGCCGACATTGACTTTTAATGAGATTGGTCGTCATATTACACAATTGTGTAAAGTTCGCGTGAACAAATCTCATTCTCCTTGGTTAGCGGGGATGGAGGGGCAAGAATATTGGTTGCCATTTTCGCATGGTGAAGGCCGTTTTGTGGCCAACCAAGACGAATTGGATAATCTTATTCAGAAAGGACAAATCGCTACCCAATATGTCGATTTAGAAGGGCAGTTAGCCGGTAAGATGCCTTACAATCCCAATGGTTCAACATGGGCCGTTGAAGGAATTGTTAGCCCTTGTGGGAAAGTGTACGGACGCATGGGGCACCCAGAGCGTTTTGAAGAAGGTTTGTTTAAGAATATTCCTGACGCAAGCTATATGAACATCTTTAAAAATGCCGTTAATTATTTTAAATAGGGATAACCTATTCATTTGAAACAAACACGAAGGCCTTTACCCAATTCGTTTGGGTAAAGCTTTTATCCGAAATACGCATACAGAATGTTTTATGGATGAGGACCAATGAATGAACCCGTTGCCTTATCTTTACGAAACAGACTGGAGTACTAAAAATGTTTACATTGAAAGGCTCAACCTATTACACACAACAAAAACAAACATCGAAATGACGTTTTCATTTCAAACAAAACAAACAAAAAAACAAAGCAACACAAACATCAACACACAAACAAACATCAACGATGAGCTTAACAAAAAAAGACTTCATTTACGAAGGGAAGGCAAAACAGGTTTATTCAACTGAAGAAGCTGACAAAGTTATCGTCTACTACAAAGACGATGCAACCGCTTTTAACGCTCAAAAACGTGGAACGGTGGAAGACAAAGGCGAAATGAACAACAAAATTTCGACGTTGATTTTTGAATATCTAATTCAAAAAGGAATTCCAACACATTACATCGAAACCTTAAACGAACGCGAACAATTGGTGAAAAAGGTCAGTATCTTACCTTTAGAAGTGGTTGTAAGAAACTATGTCGCTGGGAGTATGGCGCAACGTTTAGGTTTAGAAGAAGGAGGGAAATGTCCGGTTACTATTTTCGACTTATGTTATAAACACGATGGTTTAGGTGATCCTTTGATCAACGATCATCACGCAGTGCTTTTAGGAGCCGCTACCTATGACGAGTTGAAAGAAGTGTACGCCATGACCGACACCATTAACGAAGCTTTAAAAGAATTGTTCTTAAAAGCGAACTTAATCCTGGCCGATTTTAAAATCGAATTCGGGAAAGATGTCGATGGGAATATCATCTTAGCCGATGAAATTTCACCCGATACATGTCGCCTTTGGGACAAAGAAACGGGGGAGAAATTGGATAAAGACCGTTTCCGTCGCGACTTAGGGGGAGTTTCAGAAGCTTACCACGAAGTTTACAATCGTTTAAAAGAAGTACTTAAGTAACCCGATTAATCAAAAAAATGATTAACCATCAACGTATTAAAAGCCAATTAAAGGCACAGTATCTAACCGAGTTTTACCAACGCAATGTGTTGAAGAAAGCAGAGAAAGATATGGTCGATTCAGTGAATGAAGAATGTGGTATTTTTGGCGTGTATGCGCCGCATAATATCGCGACCTATTCCATTGCACAATTTGGCTTATTTGCTTTGCAGCACCGCGGTCAAGAGGCTTGTGGTGTTTCAGTAGCAAAAAATGGGACTATTAAAACCATTAAAAGCTCTGGTTTAGTGCTCGATGTGTTTAAAGGCATCGAGCATATTGAAGATTTTCAAGGGAATGCGGCTATAGGGCATACGCGCTATACAACAGCCGGAGGGGGAAGCCGACGTAATATTCAACCGCTCTATGCCGTTAATTACTATGGAAAACCTCATTTTTCGTTAGCCCATAATGGGAATCTGATCGAAATTGACGATTTAAGAAAAGAATTGGAAGAAGAAGGTCTACCTTTTTTAGCGACATCCGATTCTGAAGTTATGCTTCGTTCTATTCAAAAATTTTGTGATTTACCTCTACACGAAGCCATTCAACAAGGAACTAAGCGAATTAAAGGCGCATTTTCTGTTCTTGTATTAACCAAAGATTCATTGGCTGCTTTTCGCGATCCTCACGGAATCCGCCCATTGTGTTTAGGTCAATTAGATGATGGTTCTTATGTTTTCTGTTCAGAAACCTGTGCATTAGATGCGGTTGGTGCTAAATTTATCCGCGATGTAAAACCGGGTGAAATCTTAGTCGCCGATAAAGATGGACTTCATTCGTATTCGTTATTAGAAACGGCCGAGCGTCGCATTTGTGCTTTTGAGTACATTTACTTTGCCCGTCCCGATTCACGCATCGAAGGAAAAGAAATCTACGACTTACGCGTAGAAAGCGGTAAGAAATTATACGAACAATCGCCTGTAGAAGCCGATTTAGTGATTGGTGTTCCCGATTCTGGGGTGCCTTCGGCTATTGGCTATTCAGAAGCATCAGGTATTCCTTTTGAACCCATTTTGGTAAAAAACCGTTATATGAGCCGTTCGTTTATTGTACCTTCTCAAGAAATGAGAGAGCGCATTGTGAACCTTAAACTCAACCCGATTGCTAACCGCATTAAAGGGAAGAGATTGGTTATTTTAGACGATTCCATTGTTCGTGGAACCACCAGTAAACTGCTGATTAAAATCTTGAAAGAAGCGGGTGCCAAAGAAATTCATTTCCGTAGCGCATCGCCGCCCATTATCGCTCCATGTTATCTTGGAATCGATATGCCGAGTAAAGACGATTTAATCTCCGGAAATATGTCGATTAAAGAACTCGAAAAATACCTCGATGTCGATAGTTTAGATTTCTTATCAGTCGATAGTTTAACCGATTTATTAGGGTCTAAAAACCATTGCTTTGGATGTTTTACAGAAGAATATCCTGTAAATTATACGCAAAAAATACCAGAAGTCATTATTTAATCACCTAAGAATAAGATGATAACCATTTATCCATCTGTATTCAAACAAATTTATACTTAAAATGAGCAACACATATAAAAAAGCTGGCGTAGATAAGGAAGAAGGTTACCAAACGGTGTCAAAAATAAAACAAGCCGTTGCCGAAACACACAACGACAATGTCTTAAATGGACTGGGTAGTTTTGGTGCTTTTTACCAATTAAGCGGCTATAAAAACCCCGTATTGGTATCGGGAACCGATGGTGTAGGGACTAAGCTTCGTATTGCCTTAGACGCAAAAGTATATGATACCGTAGGTATAGATTGTTTTGCCATGTGTGCAAACGATATCTTATGCCATGGTGCAAAACCTTTGTTCTTCTTAGATTACTTAGCCTGTGGAAAATTAGACTCGAATGTCGCTGCTGAAATCGTTTCTGGAATTGCGAAAGCATGTAAAGAAACGGGTACGGCTCTTATCGGAGGCGAAACAGCCGAAATGCCAGGAATGTACAAAGTAGGCGATTATGATGTTGCCGGATTTTGTGTAGGCGTTGTTGAACGGGATGAAATTATCGATGGATCGAAAATCAAAGCGGGTCAGGCCATTGTCGCCTTACCTTCAAGCGGTTTTCATAGCAATGGATTCTCTTTGGTTCGCAGTATCTTCACCGATTTTCAAGAAGAATTTGAAGGAAAACCTTTGTTTGAAACCTTATTGGTGCCAACAAAACTATACCAGAAAGATATTGAAGCCATCCAGGCTGTTGCCGATGTCTCTGGAATCGCCCACATTACTGGGGGTGGATTAATCGAAAATGTTCCCCGTATTTTACCAAAAGGATTAATGGCGGTTATTCATAAAGCTGCGATTCAAGTTCCAACCGTTATGCAAGAATTAGCTAAACGTGGTAACATCGCAGAACACGAAATGTTCGGTACCTTCAATATGGGTGTCGGAATGATCGTTGTTGTTGAACAATCAAACGTAGAAGCCGTTTTAAAAGCCGTCGAAGGCAGTGCGCTAATCGGCGAAATTACAACAGGTGACGATGAAATCGTTTTAAAATAAAAGTTTACACATGATTATTAATGCTGGGTAGGATTCGTCTTATTCAGCATTTTTTTTGGGTGGCCGCTCCGCGCCAGGCTATCCGCTCTATCTTTGCTGCAAGAGCATCTCGGTCTATGGAAAGTAAAGGTGGCAGCAAAGGATGCCGCTTCTATCCTTGCCACAACCTCGTTCATATTATATGTTCTTTTAGAACATATAATATGAACGAGGTTTAATTTAGTTTAAGGTTTAATTTAGTTTAAGGTTTAATTTAGTTTAAGGTTTAATTTAGTTTAAGGTTTAATTTAGTTTAAGGTTTAATTTAGTTTAAGGTTTAATTTAGTTTAAGGTTTAATTTAGTTTAAGGTTTAATTTAGTTTAGGGTTTATTTAGTTTAAGGTTTATTTAGTTTAAGGTTTAATTTAGTTTAGGGTTTATTTAGTTTAAGGTTTAATAAGTTTAAAGTTTAATAAGTTTAAAGTTTAATTTAGTTTAAGGTTTAATTTTCTAAATCTAACTACTAACATCTAACTACTAATTACTAACCACTAACCACTAACCACTAACCACTAACCACTAACATCTAACTACTCACCACTAACCACTAACGACTAAAAACTAACCACTAACTTCTAGGGAAATTTCTAAACTGAATCAAATTTCAGTATTTCAAAATACTATTATCTACTCGTTTTTCGCTTTTTTTAAAATTTAGCAGCTTTTTTTCTATTAAAATTCATCCATTTTTATAGTATAATTCATGGGGTACTCATCCTTGAATTATAGAAAAATCATTCTGGTTATTATAAAAAAAATCTCTTTGTATTCTATGCCAATACGGCTCTTTCATAAATGAGTTATTTATATTGTTATTACACATATAAGTATTATTGTATTACTTGAAGTAACCTATACTGACTAATGTATTAATCACTATAGTCACCTAGACTATAGTGAATTAAATATTGTGTTGTTATATTTGAAGAATAAGTAAAATTTATTTTAGAGCATTAAAAAGAGCATTCTTTTTCTTGAATATTCTTTTTGACGTTGCAGTTTTACTGAAATAATTTTGAACACTTATAAATACTATTTTATGTTATAAGTAGTATTGTTTTTTTAACCGATTCCTATAACCTGTTACTGATGATAACCTTGTCTCAGTAATGCAAATTTATTTATTTATGAAATTAATACTTTACAATCTGAAGGAGTATTTTTTCCGCTTAATGGCAATTGTGTTAATTGCTTTTAACCCCCTCTCCAATTTATTTGGGCAAATTCAACTTTCTGAAAGTTTTAATTACCCTCCCGAAACCACTTTAACTACAGCCAATTGGACAATAGTTGGGACTGTAGCAACAAATCCAATCAAAGTTACACAAGGGAACCTGAATTATCAGAATACCATAGCCAATGGTTTTGGAAATAAAGTCGCATTGGTTCCTAACGGACAAGATGTACAGCGTACATTTACAACGATTAAAGATGAGGTTTATTCGTCTTTGCATGTCAATGTATCGGCCGCTACCCCTAAAGGAGATTTCTTTTATTCGCTAGGGTATACAGGAAACCCTATGGGGGCTTATGGTCCTAAAATATTTATTCGAAGTAATGCCGAAGGATTCAGCTTTGGGGTGCTCAGAGGAGCGATTTCAGGAACTCCTGTGTATGAAACAGTGGTCAGACCTTTTAACACAACGTTCAGGTTGGTATTAAAATATCAAGTGGTCGATGGAGTCAATAATGATATTGTTAAATTGTATGTTAATCCTGAATTTGGCGAACCAACCACCGCTGATGTAGAATATTCAGCTACTGCAGGTGCAGATGTGGCAAGTTTAAACATTGTTGCACTTGTACAAGGTACCTTAGCGGATGCGCCTACATTAGAAGTCGATGCTATTCATGTTGGTTCCACTTGGAATAGTGTTTCCTCAGCGAGATACGATTATGGAGATGCGCCTAAATCCTATGAATTTAGTAAAGACAATGTCTACAGTCCAGCGGTTCATTATCCGCTAGAAGGCTTACTGCTAGGAAATGTTTTGCCGGATGTTGAATTAACCCCTCAGAGCGTTATTCCTGGGGCCGATAATAATGGCGAGAATGGCGATGGTTTAGATGAGGATGCGCTTTCCATATCCAATGAACATTCCATTAGAAAAGGGGTTCCTTATTCGATTACTGTTCCCGTAAAAAACCCAACAGTAACTTCGAAGTATTTATATGGTTGGATTGATTTTAATAACGATGGAAAGTTTCAAGCCAATGAAGTAGCAGATGTGATCGTGAATGTCACAACGGTTGGTAAAACAGTTCAAACCCTTACTTGGTCGGGTGATAAAACAGGCCTTATTGCTGATGATGCTACAAAACTGTATATGCGATTGCGTTTATCGGATCGTTTATTGGTCGATTTTACAACTGCTGCCAATGGTGGTGCTTTAATCGACGAAAGAAGTATTGGTAATGGCGCCATGACGACAGCTAATGCGAATGATCATGCTTTAATAGGGAAAGGAGAAGTCGAAGATTATCAAATAGAGGTAATCAATACGTTTGATTATGGAGATGCGCCTGCTAGTTTTGAGAATGATAAAGATGGTAATCCTTTACCTGCTCGTAATGCGTATCTAGAAGGTTTTACAATTGGTCAGCTAATCGATATCGAAACCAAACCCGCATCGGTTATTTCACCCAATGAGAATAATACAGTAGGTGATAATGCCGTAGGCGTTGCTGATGAAGATGGAATAACGGATTTTATAAGTGTTACTCCTGGTGTACCTTACACCATAACTGTTCCTATAAATATTCCCGAAACATTAACTGGAACGAAATATTTATATGCTTGGTTAGATTTGAATGGCGATGGAAAGTTTCAATTAGATGAATATACTTTTGCTACGACAAGTTTAACCGGTGATAATTATTTAAATCTTTCTTGGTCAGCACTTCAAACCAAGATTATAACCAATGATACGGAAAAGATTTATTTAAGGCTCCGCTTATCCAATATACCCTTATATGATTTTACATCGGCTGCCAATGGTGGTAGTTTAATCGACGAGCGAAGCATTGGAAATGGTGTTAAATCAACAACTGATGCAACGCATTCGCTTGTTGTACCCTACGGAGAAGTGGAGGATTATCAGTTGTCTGTCAATTTATATGATTTTGGTGATGCTCCTTTGGTGTATGAAAATAACGGGGCAGGTGATTCATATCCCGCTCGACAAATAGCTAATCCCTCTTATCATATCGGAAAAACGGTGGAAGCTGAAAAAGTAGCCAATAGTGTTGCTTTAGGTACAGACAACAATGGAACAAATGGAGATGGTTTAGAGGAAGATGGTTTAATCAACTTACCTGTTATTATCAAAGGAACTCCATTTAGTTTTTTAACGACTGTGACGACTGAAAAAAAGGCGAATATGATTGCTTGGATCGATTTTAATAACAATGGAATATTTGAAGAGACCGAAGTAGCCTATACGCAAGCCGTAGGGAATCTCAAAGGGTATAAATCGACAGAGCTAGGTACATCAGAAGTTACTTTTTATTTCAGAGGTGAGCAGTCTTCTTTAATTCCAGACGATGTAAAACATGTATATGCAAGGATTAGACTTACTGAAACCCCTGGCGTAAATAATAATGCAACAGATGTCGATGAGCGTTCTATAGGTGATGGTGGAACAACCGGAGTTTATACGCTTCCAAGCATCGGTGAAGTGGAGGATTATCGCTTTGAAATTGGAAAAAAATTAGTCGATTTTGGCGATGCGCCCATCAGTTATGAAATGGACAAAGATGGAACTGACCCGATTAATTTTGTCCCTGCTCGTAATCTTCCTACATCTTCTATTTATTTAGGGGAAACTTTTACGTTGGAAGAAGAGCCGTCGTCGGTTAACCCTGGTGACAATAATAATGAAGCCAATGGTGATGGGATTTCAGATGATGGAATTTCTAGTAATCAGCTTTTTATTAAGGCCAACGGAATAAATTCATACAATGTATCGCTTCATAATAGTACGGGAGAAGCCGCTACTTTATACGCATGGATCGATTTCAATAATAACGGTCGATTTGAAGCTTCAGAAGTTATAATAACGCCAGTTGCTTCAGGAATAAATACCGTGAAATTATCTTTTACTTCTGCTCAGTCAGCTTTAATGGCTATAAATGTGAATAAGTTATACATGAGACTTCGTTTAATAAAACCAGATCAAGGTGTTAAAATTGAAGATTATGTGCTTGCCTCAGGTATTAATCCCCTTGTCGTTGATGAACGCGCCATAGGTGATGGACTAATCACGGGTCAATATGGCATCATATCCTATGGTGAGGTTGAAGATTATCAATTAACCGTTTTACGAGATTTTGGAGATGTTCCTGTAAGTTACGAAAACGCTGATCCTGCTTCACATACGAATGGTTTAATACCTGAACTTAGGATAGGAAATACAATCGATTACGAACTGATGAATAATCCTGTCGCATCAGGGGCAGATAATAATGGGGAGAATGGCGATGGTTTAGATGAGGACGGAATTGTTACTCCTCAAACCATTACCATAGGATCACCCTTTACATTAAAAATACCCATTAATTCCATCGCAACTTCGGCCAATAAATATTTATATGCTTGGATCGATTTAAATGGTGATGGTCTTTTTAATGGAAATGAAGTTGTTTTAGGATCGGTTACTGGTACAACATTGTCTCATGTATTTACCTTTACTTGGCCCGCAACTACCACAGCTACTATTTCTTCTTCTGTTTTAGCTGCTGGGAAAACCTATGTTCGGTTAAGAGCTTCTGCTGGAAATTTAATCAATCAGAACGATGCCGATAAAACATTGGTGGATACCCGTAGTTACGGAAGTAGTAACTTTAGTGGAGAAGTCGAAGATTATCAGTTTTTGGTCAGCAATTTCTATGATTACGGTGATGCGCCTGAAGAATATTCAATAAATAATGCAGGTAGCAGTGTTCCTCCAAGACAAGTTTTTTCTCCTTTATTAAGACTCGGAGAAACAATCGATATTGAAGAGAATCCACATACTGTTGCACCTGGAGCTGATAACAACGGAGAGAATGGCGATGGGTTAGATGAAGATGGTGTTACAGCACTGATGCCTCTTTATAAAGGATCAATTTATAGAACCCAGATAAGTGTATTTAACAATACGGGAGCCACAAAAATATTATATGGATGGATTGACCTGAACAATAATGGTGTTTTTGAAGCCACTGAAATGATTTCCGCAAATGTCGTTTCAAGCGATAGTCAACAAACAGTTAATTTAGCTTGGACTGCCGTCAATACGAATAAAATTCCAGAGGGGATAGATAAGTTGTACATGCGTCTACGTATTTCCGACGGAACTTTAACAGATCTTACAGGTACATTGTTCGATGAGCGTTCTATAGGTGATGGTCTTAATACAGGCCTATATGGTGTGCCAGGTATAGGAGAAATTGAAGATTATCAATTAACGGTGAGTAGTGCCTATGATTATGGTGACGCACCAGACAGTTATGATATGAACACGAATGATGTATTGATTACAGCTAGACAAGCATTGAGTGATGCTTTGTTTATTGGTGATACGCCTCCTGATACAGAAAATGCGAAGCAAATCGAACTAGGCACTGCACTAGGTGATGATCACTCAGGTATAAATGATGAAGGCGGTTTGCTTATTCCGCACATGTACACCGGTGGTGGTCGTGAATATTCACTGAATGTGAAAGTAACCAATAAAACAGGTGCTGCAAAAGTTCTTTATGGTTGGATCGACTTTAATAATAATGGACGTTTTGAAGCCTTAGAATATGTCCAGACACCTGTACCTACGAATTCAGATAAAGCCATCGTAACGCTTAAATGGCTTGCGGCTAGAACAGTTATCACGGGAAATCCGAGTCAACTCTACATGCGCCTTCGTTTGTCAGACGCAGCTTTATCAGATCTAACAGGAGCTGCAGGACTTTTGGTTGATGAAAGATCTATTGGTGACGGATTAAGCACAGGGCAATACGCCAATGTGTTTAATGTCGGAGAGATAGAAGATCACACCATCCCTGTAGGGTCAGATCTAGATTATGGTGATGCACCCGTGTCTTATGATCACAATACATTAGGTGATTTTGTTCCTGCCCGTCATATCCCAGACGCTAGTCTTCTAATTGGTGATACCATAGATACTGAACCACAAGCTCAAAATGTGGCTGATGGAGCAGATAACAATGGAATTAATGGCGATGGTTTAGATGAAGATGGCATTGTAATTCCTCTTCCGAAATTGATGCCTGGAAATGAATACAGTACCCTTGTTAAAGTGACAAATAATCTTACAACATCAGCTATACTACATGCTTGGATCGATATGAATGGCGATGGCCATTTTAGTTCAGATGAATATACTTCTGTAACCTTGTCTCCAAATTCAGGTAGTCAAACGGCTAAATTGTATTGGTATACGACGCATTATTCAGGTACAGCAGAATCGACTTATATGCGAGTTCGACTTACCTCTGCTCCATTAACCGATAATGCGCTAACCAAAGATATCGACGAACGTTCTATAGGTGATGGTTTAGCATCAGGTCTTTATGGTCCTTATCCAATCAACGGTGAAGTCGAAGATTATACACTTCCAATAGATACAACAGTTGCCGTTGCTCCAGGTTGTGATCCAACCGATGAGCGTTTAGGGTTAATGGATCCTACTCAAGCCTTATTCCATGCCAGTATTATTAAAACGGCCAACGGTGATTGGCTTGTATTTGGGAATTCAGCCCATGGAGATGGGGCTAGCCATCAAGGAACCCCCGCAAAAGTTGAATCAGGGTATAACGGCTTCAATTTCGCTGGGACGCCTCTAATGGTAACTGGTGCATCGTCAACCCAAACGTATCATCAGTATTTTTTACTAAGCTCTTCGGGCTTATATGTTTGGGGGAAATCAGCTGTAATTACCAATCCTTCACCTGCCATGACGCAAGTCGGATTACCTACAGGTGTGAGTCCTTCAAGTATTCAATTAATCGATGCTGGCCGCAATGCAACCATAGGCTCTCTTGCCATTCTTACCAAAACGGGTGAAGTATGGGTTTATTCAAGTGTTCAAGGAAGTACTGTACAAGGGAATGGGAACCGAAATGCCGAAGGTTGGCATCAAGTCATGCTGAATTCAGAAACCCCTTTAACAGGGATGAAAGATGTGCGCACAAGTGGTGGTGCAATCATGGCAACCGATGGCCATAATTTTTATACATGGGGAAACAATGTCTCTTTAGGAAATGGTCAGATGGCAACCAATAGAAGTTATGCAACCAAAATGAGTCTTCCTCAAGGGGTTTCACTTCCTGTTAAACAATTAGATATTAATAATATAGATTACACTTCCTATTATGTAAGAGATGCGCAAGGAAATGTATTTGTGTTAGGGGATAATGCATCTGGTCAATTAGGACTAGGCAATAGAATGTCAATGACTTCTTGGACGCAGATTACCCATATTTACGAACAACCAGAAGCCGCTGGTGTTCAAACGAATATTAGAAAGAAAATAGGAAAAGTAAACTGGATATCGGCCAATAATCACGATGCTGTTGCACCATTATTCTTTGTCATTACAGACCAACAGAGAGCTTATTCTACTGGGGAGGATTCTGGTAATAAATCAGGTGTTCCAGGCGATAGAATAGATAGAAGTGTTCTAACCGCTGTTACAGAAGGCGGTGGTGCTAAAATTCTAAAAGGCAAGATGGTGAATGTAGAATCAGGTGGACATATTTCCATCTTAATTAAACAAGGTAGTGACCGTTATGGATACGTAGGGCATACCATCGAAGGAAGTGACGGATGCAATGGGTGTACAAATTGGCCTAAAGAATTTGATTTCAAAAACCCACCATCTACCGGTCCGGTCTGTGGAAATGATGCCTTTGATTATGGCGATCTCGACGATCGCTATAACCTAGGCGACAAAGCTAGCCACCAAATTCGCTATGCGCAAACTGGTAATCCATTAAAATTAGGTGCCAACGCAGCAGATAGTGATGATGAACCTCAGTTTTCAATTTCTGGAAGCGCAAATAATGCCGATGGTGATGATTTAGATGGAAAAGGTGGGCTAATTGATGAAGATGCTTTTGTCAGTGGACAATTGCCTGCTAAAATTGCAGGGAACTCCTATAGATTAGAGATCCCTTTAACCAACAATACAGGTCAAACCGCTTATGTATATGCCTTTATCGATTGGAATGCCAATGGTCGATTTGAAGCTTCTGAAACGAAAGTCATCGCTGTACCGCCCTCAGATACTCAACAAATTATTCCTGTAACATGGAATGACGTTGGAACAATCGCAGGGTGTGATAATGAACCTATACGCAGCTTTGTTCGCCTACGTTTAACGACGTCTGTTCTAAACGACGATGAATCTACCTTAATGGATGAACGTAGTTTCTTAGCCGCTCAAGATGGAGAGGTAGAAGATTATTATATCGATTGGACTTGTCCTTTTGCGTACTGCTATAAACCAGGAATTACCAATGGTACAACCTTAAACAGTATCACTGGTATTACCAGTATAGATCGTTCTAGTATAGATAACCAAGATAATTGGCCTATGGTGCGCAAAGGAGCCTGGTTAGTGCTCGAATCGGCTAACAAAGGTTTTGTCTTAAACCGTGTTCCTTTTAATGCAGATGATAAACCCATAGGGATTCCAGTGACTGATTTTGTGGAAGGTATGACGGTTTACGATACAACAAATAATTGTATGAAGATTTATACCACAACAGATGAAGGGGCCACGTTCGAATGGAAATGTTTTGAAAATCAAGCGTGTCCTGATTAATGGATTTAATTTTTGTTTTGTTCTTTTGTCTACTTACGGTAGACAGAAGAACATTTATTAAACCGATAACCAATAATTTTAACTCAAAAAATAACGATGAAAAATATAGTATTACCACTCGTTTTCGTTCTTTCTGCTCTCGTACAAGCACAAGTGAGTATAGGAAAAGATAAGGTGAGCAATGCATCCGTTTCGCTCGATTTTTCCACCACAGAAAATAAAGGACTACTGCTTCCTTATGTTGAAAATAAAGCAGATATCACCGAAAATGGAACCCTTATTTTCGATGCGACGGATAAAAAAATTAAATATTTTAAAGATAAGAATTGGTTCGACCTCAGTGTCGATGATACCGGAAAAGTCGATCTATCCATTCAAACGGGTAAAGTTGACCATCAAACCAGTAAAGTAGGCGTAGGGAATCCAACCACAACAGATGGTATTCTTGTTTTGGAAGATCATGATAAAGCCATGATTCTTCCAAAAGTCGAAAACCCCCATTTAAATATTATTAATCCCAGTGCAGGAATGATCGTCTATGATACGATAAGTCATCAGCTTGCCGTTTACAATGGTACGGTCTGGAGCTTTTGGAAACCATAACTTAAAAGCTTTTGTATAACAATCCATGCTGGATAAGAATTCATCTTATTCAGCATTTTTTTTGGGTGGCCGCTCCGCGCCACGCTATCCGCTCTATCTTTGCTGCAAGAGCATCTCGGTCTATGGGAAGTAAAGGTGGCAGCAAAGGATGCCGCTGCTATCCTTGCCACAACCTCGTTCATATTCTATGTTCTTTTAGAACATAGAATATGAACGAGGTTTAATTTAGTTTCAGGTCACAATTCGTTTCGTCATTATTTACTAACGACTAAATACGTTTAAAATAAGTGTATTATAAAAGAAAATAATCCTTATTTATTCTTTAGCAGAATATTGCCTTGAAGCTTTTTCCCATTAGATAATCGAATTTTATACCAATATGTATCTGAAGGTAAAAGTTGGTTTAAGTATTTTCCATCCCAGATTATAGGTTGCTGTTCTTTTGTTCTGTGAAATATCAAACGTCCTTTGCGATCAAATATCGAGACTTCTTCTAATAATTTTATATACGATACATCCCACACATCATTTTTGCCATCTCCATTTGGAGAAATAAAATTAGGAAGATCTTTATAGAGATGCAAAATTTGCTGCTCTATACATCCATTTGCCGATTTAAAATAGAAAGTGTACGTTCCAGGCGAACGAATAAACGTAGCATTGCTTATCCATGTTTTTCCATCAGTACTGTATTGAACATTTTGAGCATTTGTAATAGAAAATGTAACTGCTGTTCCATTGTAATTGTATTCTAGCATAAGAGAATCAAAATCCTTTATTTCAAAATCGTGTTTTTTTGTACATTGACCATTGGTCACGGTTACAGAGTAGCTACCCGCTTTTTTTATGTGGATACTTTTGGTTTTTTCCCCTGTACTCCAGCTGATATGATCATAAGAATTATTTAGATCAATTGTAATACCGTCCGATTCACATTTATTATAACTTGTTTTTAAACGAATGGTAGGCAATGTTGATTCCTCTAAAGGAATTTTTACAAATATTTTACAAACATCCGCTGATAGCGATGTTGCATAAATTTCGTTGCGCTTTGTTTTGTTAATCCACAGATTTAACAAAGCATTCGTATTGTTTTGAGCGTCGCTTAGTGTAGCATAAAAAACAACATTTGAGTTTGTTGTGTTTAATAACAAACTGATTTCTTGTCTCTTTGTAGATAAATCAAATTCACCTAATGAACCGTATTCTTTACATACTGCAAATGGTGAAGCCGTTTTAAGTGTAAATTGTGTAAGTTTAAACGTTAGTGTAGCTGAATTTTTACAACCATTTTGTGTTACCAATGCATAGATTTTTTGGTGGTTATAAATAGGTACCAAGGTTGTTATTTCATTTAAAAACTGTGCATCTAGATAATAACGGACCTCGGCATTCTGATCAGGATTAATCTGTAAATTATAGGCGTCTAAATTAATAGATACTGTCCCTGCATTGGAAGCATCACAAACATCAATTTGTAAATTATGAGCTAGAGGTTTAGGAAGTGTTTCTAAATGAATAATCGTTGTACCCGAGCATCCACTAGCTATCGATCCTTTAACGTAGATATGGGGTAGTTGTTCATCATTGATGAATTGACGAGGGGTTTTTATTGGTCGGCTGTTATGTAAATCTTCCATCGATTTGTAATAAAAGAAATCGACTTGTTCGTTAAGGTTATATTGCGACTCAGTTCTTTTTAAATCATAAACTTCATGGCCACCACTTTCACAAACTTCAAGTAATGGTTCAATGGTCAAGATTTCTTTAATGGCTTTTACTATCACCTTTTGTTGTTGGATTAATTGATTTCCATAATCATCTGTGTAAGTCCATTCAATGTTATATTCACCAGGAATATCGAAATGCATCTGTGGAGTACTTCCTGTAATTTCTAACCCGCACGACGATGTTGCTTTAGGGGCAACCAAATCAACAAAACAGAATTCTTCAAGCGGAGGTAGGTCTTGATTTTGGGGAATTGGAGCAGTAAGTGTGTTCGGGTTTTTAACATAGATAGATATATAACCACTCTCATCTCCTTTTTCAAAATAACAAATATATTCTCCAATCTTAGTTGGGATAAGTGTTGCTTGTGTACTAGTAATATTTCCATCGTTATCATACCAAATATAAGAATTTGCACCAGAGGCAGTGTAGCTTAAAGAGCTCATTTCGCATTCTGAACCTAACTGCTTAATTTTAAAATCATTCGATTTATCTTGAAATAAAACCACTATTCCATTGTCTGTAGAATATTTACCTCCATTTCTATATTTACCTGAAATAAATTGATGGCTGTTAGGGGTAGCCATCATTATCCCTGAATTTGTCCAGCCTGAAGTGATAATTGTTTGGTTCGTACTGTTGTAATCCACCCCAACGAAACGATTAGTGCTCCCCCGATCTCCATAAGAAATTCCCCAAATGGGCTGTAATTGGGAAGAAAATTTCATGATTACACCTAAGTTATCACCTGCAGTTGGAGTTTTGTTTAAATGATTACTATAGAAATGATCACCGTTATACATAATTTTATTATTGAATGAAGCATTGCCTACAACAATAATTTCTTCATTTTCGTTTAAAATCATTTTAGAGATATAAGTGTGGCCTTTTTCTCCAATATATGTTCCATTAAGTTCCTCTCCTTCGCTCGTATAAGTCTTTAAGAATCCAGCCGTTCCTCCAAATCTGTCATATGCGTATGTGGGACTGTATGCATCGCTTGAAGCAATATCTTGCTTTGAGTGAGTGCTTCCTGTAAGAATAATTTTATTATTGGAATCAGTTAAAATATGGGTAACGTCTGAATATTGATTCCCTAAATTTTTAAATGTCCATATTATAGTTCCGTCAGGTTTAAATTTACTCAAACTATTATACCCTTTTCGAGTATTAAATTGAGGCGAATTTTGATGGGATTCGTGTTGAGTACTATTGAAAATAATATTTTTGTCGTTGTCAACGACTAAACCTTCGATGCTCCCAAAAGTAAAAGTAGACCAAATAAAATGTCCATCAAGATCAAACCGTACTAGCATTCCTTGTTGATAACTATTTTTTATAGGATTAAATGTTCCTGTCGTTCCAACTAAATTAGTGCTATATACCAGACCACCAATATACAGTGCTTTATTTTCAGTATCTATCGCTATGGATGTAAAATCATCTAAGAAGTTCCCTCCAAAATAAGTTCCCCAAATTCGCATTCCATCCACATTAAATTTTGTTAAGAATCCATCCTTATTCCCCCCATACTGCTCTTGATAAGCGCCTGGAGTCGCTATTCCATTTGTGCTTGTTGTATTTCCTAGAATGTAAATGTTATGCTTAGAGTCCAAAACCATATTTAAACCTTCTTCATGGTAATTACCACCCATGTAAGTGGCCCAAATTCGCTCTCCTTTTTGATTCATTTTTAACAAAATTAAATCTCTTTCACCATCGAGCGTTGTTTTATAGGCTCCTTGCGTCGCCATTCCGTTTTGATTTGTAATACCAAGTACAAGTATGTTATCATCGACAAAGCGTGTTTCATAAAATACGGTTAAGGAATTTCCCACTTCTGCAGGATGATTAGCACCATAATATGATCCCCATTTGCGAATAGGTAAAGGGTCAATCACTAAATGTTGATTATTCGAAAGCATCAAGGGGATTTTAGACTGAAGCCCATAGGTAGAATTGGAATATTGGCAATAGTCAATTTCAATAGTTTGATTTACGTATTTATCTGATGAAATCCAACTGGCTGGAATCGTTTCTTCCAATTCTCCGAATCGGAGATTGATCTTTAATTTATGATCATCCAACTTGCTTTTAGCTCCTTTTATTTCAAATTGAATATCGTTTATAGAGGCTTTGGGGCCCAATACAAAATTATATTCAAAAGGTTTAGTAGAATTGTTAGGATGAACATAAAATTCTAAATCAATGGCAGGATAAAAATTTTTGTAAATTACCTTCTCATAAAACGCTATTTTAGTTTCTTTACCATCAATAATATGGTTTTCAAAGTAAGCGACTGGCTTTTGTGTTATTACCTGGTAGTCTTTATTATAATTCTTGAAGATAAAATCTAAACGGTGTGTTTTTAATTCATTGTTGTGTTGTTCATAAAAATCATAAGAAAAACCATGCTTTTTTAAATGGACATTGAAATTCTGTAATTGAAGTGAGTAGAGAACCGATTTGTTTTTTTGAGAATATTGATTTAATATTTGTCCTTTATTGGGCTGGAAACCTCTATGGTTTGCTAGGCAAAATTGATGAAACTGAATAAAAAGAAGGAAAAAGTAGAGTATATTTTTCATAAAAAAATTGAAATTCTTATCAAAATTAATCAATTTATTGCAGTAACTTAAATATTTGCTGCAAATACACTGTTATTGTTACTTTTCAATTGATATAATCTTAACACGGTTTCAGGTCACAATTCGTTTCGTCATTATTTACTAATGACCAATTACTAACGACTAATTACTAAAAACTAACCACTATCAACTAAAAACGAATGAACTCCTCTTACGAATTCAATGATTGAGTAATTTTATCCAGATTAAGGCTATTGGCCATGGCGGAGAAAATCGTAAAATAGGTGTTTTTCTTTTCATACAATTCTTCATGGGTACCCGTTTCTACAACTTCCCCTTTTTCCATAACAACAATGCTATCTGCATCAATAATTTGAGAAATACTGTGGGAAACAATAATTACCGTCCTGTTTTCTTTAATCGCATCTAAACTTTTCTTAATTTGCTCGGTGGCAATCGCATCTAAACTAGCTGTAGGTTCATCTAAGAAAATAATGGCCGGGTCTTTCAGAAACAAACGAGCAATGGCAATTCGTTGCTGTTGGCCACCAGAAAGCAACCGCGCATCCGATTGATAGGCTTTGGGAAGATCCATAATTTGTTCATGAATATAGGCTTTTTTAGCTGCATCCATAATGGCTTCATGGGTCGCTTCTGGATTCCCGTATTGAATATTCTCTTCAATAGATCCTTTAAAAATGTGATTCTTTTGAAGGACTAAACCGATGTTTTTACGAAGCTCCTTCGTATTGTAATCCGCTAAATCAATGCCATCTAAAAAGATAGTTCCTCTTGTAGGTTGGTAAAATTTGTCTAATAAATTAATAACCGTACTTTTTCCCGCCCCACTTAAACCCACCAAAGCTGTTGTTTGATTAGGATGAATGGTCATATTGATATTTTTTAAGGCCTTAGTACCATTGGGATAATCGAATGAAACATCTTTTAACTCGATTAAACCATGAATTTTTTCAGGAATGTAAGCACCTGTTGTTTCAGCCTCTTCGTCGGCTTCCAATATTTCGAAAAAACTTTCCGAATAAATCATGGCGTCATTGATCTCATCATAGATGCGATGAAGTTGACGAATAGGTGCTGTTACATTATTAAACAATAAAATATGAAACATAATGGCCCCTATAGTCATATCGCCCTTCAATACAAAGTAAGCCGTTAGTAGAATAACAGCCACTAAACCAAATTGCTCCAAGAAGTTCTTAATCGCATCAAACAAAAAACTCGTCTTTCGGGTTGAAAGCTGATTCTCAGTCATGTCGTATTGAATCTTTTGGTGTTTATCCGCTTCCATGGGTTCGCGTACAAACGACTTGATCACTGTGATTGAATCGATTAACGAAATTAATCCATTGTTCTTGCTTTCTCGGTACGAACGCATTTGCCTACGAAAGCCTTTTAGCTTATTGGCTTGAAGCTGACTAACATAAAAATAGATAGGTACAATGGCTAAGCTGACCAAACCGATATAGATGTTAGCCATAAAAATAAAGACCAAAGCCACAATGGCATTGGCAAACAATGGCATAATGTCTATAAAGAAGTTTTGTACTAAGCGCGTAAGACTGCTAATCCCCATGTCGATGCGGGTTTGTAATTTCCCGCTTTCATTAACTTCCGACGTGTAAAATGCCATGCGATAGGTGAGTATCTTTTCTACAATGGCCTGCGAAAAGTCGCGAGAAATATAAATTCGTAATTTCTCGCCATAGTATTTCTGCCCAAACTGTATAAAAGCATAAATAATCTCTTTGGAGAGTAAAACAACACTTATAAAAGTTAATAAGTGAAATCCAGTGCTCAAAGGTTCTTTGTTCACCATGATTCGACTAATGTTATCAACGGTATAACGTAGAATAAGAGCATTGATTTGTACAGCAAATGATCCAACAGCGGTTAACGCCAAAGTCGCCACAACCAGTTTATTATAGGGTTGTACAAAAGGCTTTATTTTTTTAAGTAATTCGAATAATGTCATAGGTTATTTAAAACTACAACATATTCAGAGAAAATGAAAGTAAATAAGGAGTATTATTTAGAACGATTTAACTTAGGCTCTCTCATTTAAAACGATCTGTTTTTTAAGAGGCATTCAAACCATACGTATAACAAGTTATAGTAACAGCAATCTAAAAATACTTTATCGTTATCCCTTCCGAAATTTTCGTAAACTCCCGTCAAATTTGTATATTCGCGTTTCGAACGATTTACGTTTTTCATTCCATTTTTTATGAAACAATCTAAAGCCCTCGCTATCCTAAAATCAGGAAGAAATGTCTTCCTTACTGGTTCAGCGGGTGCCGGAAAAACCTATGTGCTTAACCAATACATCCAATATTTAAAAGCGCATGGTGTTCCTGTGGCCATTACAGCCTCTACCGGAATTGCCGCTACACACATGAACGGGCAAACCATTCATTCGTGGGCTGGTATCGGTATCAAAGACCATATGTCTTTGCGTTATATGCAATCCTTAAAAGATAAAAAATATTTCAGAGATAAAATGGACAAGGTGAAAGTGTTAATCATTGATGAAATTTCAATGTTACACCGTAACCAATTGGATCTTGTGGATCATGTACTCCGTTTTTTTAAAGACAACGATGAACCTTTTGGTGGAATTCAGGTCATTTTTTCAGGTGATTTCTTTCAGCTACCTCCCATCGGACAAGAATGGGAAGAGTCTCGGGATAAGTTTTGTTTTATGGCAGATGCTTGGGTGAATGCCAAAGCCCATATCTGCTACTTAACCGAACAGTTCCGTCAGACCAATAACGAATTAAACGATATTTTAAATGCTATTCGTGCCGGTTTCGTTACGGAACCATTGATTGAAACTTTGCAAAGCCGAATTGCGTATTTTCCCGATGAAATGGAATCCCAAACTCGTTTATACACCCATAATATGGATGTCGATCGAATTAATAAAGGGAAATTAGTCGAAATTGATTCTTCAGCTAAAGTGTTCGAGGCAAAAATCACAGGAAATGCTAATCTAGCCGAAGTCCTGAAAAAATCGGTTCTAGCCGATGAGGTTTTGGAATTGAAAATTGGGGCTAAAGTGATGTTCGTTCGAAATAACTTCGATGTGGGCTATGTCAACGGAACCTTAGGCACCGTTTCGGGCTATACTGAAAAAGATGAACCGATTGTGAAAACATTCGACAATCAGTTTCATGTGGCCAAACCTGAAACTTGGGCCATTGAAGATGAAACGGGAAAGGCCTTGGTGTCTTTTACCCAAGTTCCACTTCGTTTGGCTTGGGCGATTACCATTCATAAAAGCCAAGGAATGACCTTGGATGCTGCTTTTATCGATTTATCCAAAGCTTTTGAGAAAGGACAAGGGTATGTAGCCTTATCGCGATTACGCGATCTAAATAGTTTAACCTTACATGGGTTAAATGAAACCGCTCTGCAAATTGATGCCTTGGCGATGAAAGCCGATAAACGCTTTCAGGAATTATCTCATTTATCCGATGATCAACTCGATGAACAAGAATTGAAAGGTTCGTGGGCACCGTTTATTCGCCATGTCGGTGGTACATTTGATAAAAAGCAGATGGCGAAAAATAAAGAAAAAGCAAAAACAGGGACTAAAGCAACCAAAAAGTCGACCTACGAAATTACCAAAGATTATGTTGTTGAAGGGCTTACAATCGATGAAATCGTCGATCGCCGTGGTTTAACTTCTTCGGTCATCGTTGATCATATTGGTCGAATCAAAGAAGCTGATCCTTCGATCGACTTAAGTCGCTTCAAACCAGCCGACCAATTAATCGATAAAGTACGTTTAGCTTACAGTGAAGTTGAATTTGAAGAGAATCGGGTGTTAAAACCTATTTTCGATTATTTTAATGGGGAAATTGGTTATGAAGATATTAAAAAAGCGTTGCTTTTTATCGATTAAACGGGCCTTTGATTAATAGGAACACAAAACAAACAAACAAACAAACAAACAAACAAACAAACAAACATGAAAATAGCCGTATTTGTATCCGGAGGTGGATCAAATCTTCAAAATATAATCCAAGCCATTGACGAAGGTGTTTTACCCCAAGTTGAACTATCCATGGTGATGGCCGATCGCAATTGCTATGCCATCGAACGTTCATTGGATCGCGATATCAGAACCTATATCTTAGAGCGAAAGAATTTTTCCGAAGATGCTAATCACAATCTAATGGAAGAAGATATTGATCTAATTGTCCTAGCAGGTTTTTTAACGATTCTGTCTCCTGAATTTACAATGAAATGGGGTGATAAGATGATTAATATTCATCCATCTCTTCTACCGAAATACGGAGGAAAAGGGATGTATGGAGCGAAAGTCCATCAAGCGGTCTTGGATGCCAAAGAAACACATTCTGGAGCAACCGTTCATTATGTCTCGGCTGGAGTAGACGAGGGGCAAATTATAGCTCAAGCGTCCTTCACCATTGAAGATAATGATCAGGTAGAAGATTTACAAAGAAAGGTAGCGGAAGTCGAAAGCCAGTTACTGATCCAATCAATCAAACAATTAAGCGAAGCTTAACACCATAACGACCCCTTTAATCTTGAATTGAGGGGTTATTTTTTTGAACAAAACTTTAAAACATAAACTTTAAAAACGAAAACAAAATGCAAAAACAAGCGCTGATTAGTGTCTCAGACAAGTCGAACTTAGTCGAATTTGCTCAATTTCTTGTCGCTCAGGATTACAAAATCTTGTCGACAGGGGGTACCTATAAACATTTACAAGATCATGGAATCGAGGTAACCGAAGTAAAAGATGTTACCGGCTTTCCCGAAATTTTAGATGGTCGTGTGAAATCATTGCATCCAGCTATTCATGGTGGAATTATGGCGCGTCGTTCAGACGAAAACCATATGAAAACCATCGAGTCATTAGGGATTAACCCAATTGATTTAGTGATTGTGAATTTGTATCCTTTCTTTGAGAAAATGAATACAGGTTTATCGGAAGCCGAAATGATCGAATTTATCGATATCGGAGGTCCGTCGATGTTGCGCTCTTCAGCCAAAAACTTTTACGATGTGACGGTAGTAACGGACGCGAATGACTATGCGAAGGTGATGCAAGAAATAACAGCAGAAGGAACAACCCGATTAGAAACCCGTAAATTATTTGCAGGAAAAGTTTTCAATTTAACGGCGGCTTATGATGCAGCGATATCATCTTATATTCTAGGAGACGATTTTCCAACCTACCTAGAGTCTTCTTATGAAAAAGTAATGGATCTTCGTTATGGTGAAAACCCGCATCAAAAAGCGGCTTATTATGTAGATAAAACCAAAAATGGGGCAATGAAAGATTTTGAATATTTACAAGGAAAAGAACTTTCTTTTAACAATATTCGAGATATGGATTTGGCGTACAAGGTAGTATCAGAATTTAACGATATTAGTTGTTGTGCTGTAAAACACTCAACGCCTTGTGGTGTAGCCATTGGTGATTCGGTTGTGGATGCGTATACAAAAGCCTACGAATGTGATCCCATGTCAATCTTTGGTGGAATTATCGCTTTCAATAAAAAGGTCGATGCGAATACAGCGGTTGAACTGAATAAAATATTTTTAGAAATTGTTATTGCTCCCGATTTTACAGCGGATGCCTTAGAAATTTTTAAGCAAAAGAAAAATGTACGTGTCATTAAAGTCAACAATCCTGTTGCAGATCAGGTGACTTACGTAAAAGTAGACGGTGGTTTAATTGTTCAATCGTCGGATAACCAGTTTTCGAACGAATTTCAAATTGTGACGACGACCCAGCCATCTCAAAAACAGATGACCGACTTAATCTTTGCACAAAAAATTGTGAAATGGGTTAAATCCAATGCGATTGTGGTTGCCACAAACGGACAAGCCTACGGTATTGGGGGTGGACAAACCAATCGTATCTGGGCTGCTCAACAAGCAATTGAACGCGCTAAAGCCAAGGTCGATCAAGATTTAGTCTTAGCTTCTGATGCCTTTTTTCCTTTTCGTGATGTAGCCGATTTCGCTGCTGAAAACGGCATAACAGCCATTATTCAGCCTGGTGGATCTGTTAAGGATCAGGAAAGTATCGACGCGTGCAACGAACACGAAATACCAATGGTATTTACCGGAATGAGACATTTTATGCATTAATCTTTTTGAGTAATTCAATGAGTATAAAACATTTTCCACAAACAAAATACAAACAAAAATGAGCACAAAAATATTAATCATCGGATCTGGTGGACGAGAACACGCCATTGGTTGGAAATTTCAAAACGATTTCTTACAAAAAGAAGAAGAACTTGAACTGTTCTTTACCCCAGGTAATGCTGGTACAGCTCAAATAGGAACAAATGTGGCGCTTTCTTCGTTAGAAGATATGCGCGACTTTGCTCTAGAAAACTTAATCGACCTTACGTTTGTAGGCCCAGAAGTAGAGCTTGCCGATGGAGTTGTCGATCTTTTTCAGGCCGCAAACCTTCGTGTTTTTGGTCCCCAAAAAGAGGCCGCTCAATTAGAGGCAAGTAAAGCTTTCGCCAAAGATTTTATGGCTAAATATGGTGTGAAAACAGCTGCTTATCAAAATTTCCAAGGCCGTCATTTAGCGAAAGAGTACCTTCAAACACAAGAATTTCCTATTGTGGTTAAAGCAAGTGGCTTAGCCGCAGGAAAGGGCGTTATTATTTGTCAAAACTTAGAAGAAGCAGAAAAAGCGGTTGATGAAATCATGCTCGATAAAACCTTCGGTGATGCGGGAGCAGAAGTGGTTATAGAAGAATATCTAGAAGGATTTGAAGTCTCTATTTTATCTTTTTTTAACGGTAAAAAAATTGTTCCTTTTGTCTCTGCGAAAGATCATAAAAAGATTGGTGAAGGCGAAACTGGATTAAATACAGGTGGTATGGGTGTAATTGCTCCAAATCCATTATTTACCAATGCCCACTTGAAAGCGTTTGAAGAAGATATTCTTGAACCTACAAAATGTGGTTTAATTAAAGAAGGGTTAAAGTTCGCAGGTGTGATTTTCTTCGGCCTTATGGTTAATCAAAAGGGGGTGTATTTGTTAGAGTATAACTTGAGAATGGGCGATCCAGAAACCCAAACCACTTTACCTCTGCTTAAGAACGATTTATTTGACGTCGTTAATAAAGCGATCAATGGAGAAGAATTTACCTTAGACTTTACAAACCAAAACGCATGTTGTGTTGTTTTAGTGTCTGGCGGATACCCTGGGAACTATGAAAAAGGTTATGAAATCCGCGGATTAGAAAAGGTCGATTGCCCTTGGTTTGTGGCTGGTGCTAAACAAGCCGATGAACAAATAGTGACCACAGGCGGACGAGTGATTAATGTTGTTGGATTAGGTGATACGCTTCAATTAGCCCGAGAACAAGCTTACGAGAATATAAAGAAAGTTCATTTTGATTATCAATATTACCGAACCGATATTGGATTGGTATAGTGTTGTATAGGTTTAAAAAGGTGATCATTTGATCACCTTTTTTTGTCGTTTGTAATTAACTATTATTATGATTATTAACTAAAAAAGCGATTTAATTACTTAAAATTTCACCACTTTCTTTTATTATTTATCAGACTAAATGAGTAGATTTGAAAAGAGTTTTTAATTTAGGTTGGTTTAAGAATGAAGAAATTATTTGTAATATGTATGTTGTTTTTTGTATACACTATACATGCTCAGGAAGTTTGTGTGAGAAGTATTTTAAATTCACATCAAAAATTGGGAAATTACATTGTATCCGATTATTTAGATTTTGATTTTTCACCGGTGTGGAAAAACGCAAAAGCTCAAGTTAGTATTGGTGCTATTGGAGAGAATCAAGATCCTATTAGCTTCCAAATTATTAACGTGATTAAAAACGGTAACGACCCAAGTGATTACATGGTTTTTGGCCAAACAACGGTTAAAGGTATTAAATCAGAATTCTCTGGTCGAATTATTATTCAAAATATTCAAGAAATAATCAATACAGCTAAAATAGACAATATTGAATACGCCCTACTTGCTCCTCGAATCCATGGCTTAATTGAAGCGCACTATGTTTTTAACGAACGCCGTGGAAAAGGACAGTCAGGTTTCTTTTCGGGGAAGTTGGTGTCTAAATGGTTTATGACGCATAACGATACAGTTTACTACGATGATTCGGATAAAAAAGAAGAAGGTTATTTTAATAATGCATATCTAGGGATTTGGAAAAATTACTTAGGGAACGATCAAAAAATTGCTTATTGGAGCGATTTTTCTAATCCGTATTACGAATGTTCTTCTCAAATGGCCAAAACTTCTTTTTAAGAACTCACGGATCAATAATTTTTTTTTTCAATTATTCGAGTACATTTGTGTTCTATAAAAGCCGTTTATGTTCAAGTTCATCCGTAAAACAATCCTGTATATAATTGTTTTTCAATTCGCTTATATTATCGCACTTAAGTGGATCAATCCACCTTTTACCATTACGCAGCTTACCTCGCTTATAGAGGGGAAATCACTAAAAAGAGATTATGTAGATGCTGCTGAAATGAGTCGTACTATTAAATTAGCGGTTATTGCTGCTGAAGACCAACAATTTGCCCAACACAGCGGTTTCGATATCAAAGGAATTCAAAAAGCCATAGAGCACAACGAAAAAGGGAAGTCTTTACGGGGTGGAAGTACGATTTCGCAACAAGTCGCTAAAAATGTTTTTTTATGGCAAGGACGTACGTGGGTTCGTAAGGGACTAGAGGCTTATTTTACCTTTATGATTGAATTGATTTGGGGGAAAGAACGCATCCTCGAAATGTACCTGAATGTTTCTGAGATGGGAATTGGGGTATATGGAATAGAAGCCGCCTCTCACTATTACTTTCAAAAGCCAGCCAAAGATTTGACCAAGGATGAAGCCGCTAAAATTGCAGTGGTTTTACCTAATCCCAAAAAATACAATGTTAATCCAGCCGACCACTTGGTAACGCGCCGTGCCGCTTGGGTTAAACGCCAAATGAATAACCTGAGTGGAGATCCTGCTATTGAGAAAATCATTCAATAGGTTTTAGTCAATAGAAATTACGGGTTAATAATTCGCCTTTAGAATAAAATAAAAATTATTCAATAAGTATTCAAAGTAGTGTAATTCATAAAAATAAGAGCGTAAAAACAATTACAGTTCTTTGATGAACTTAAACGATAAACCGTTTTAAAACCATAAACGGTATCGAGCATACCGAAATTCACCTTTTTTCTCCATACAACGATGGATAATGATCGATTACCTTTCAATTGCATTTATAACGTCAAACGGAGAAGCAATTCTTTTGTATGCTTAAAAGAATTAAGAAGAATATACTGCTTAAAAGCTAGAATTACCTTAATTTTGCGCAAAGACAAACACAAATGACGAACGGAATTATTATTTTGGATTTTGGCTCGCAATACAATCAGTTAATTGCCCGCAGAATCCGAGAGTTTGGAGTTTATACCGAAATTATCCCTTACTTCACTCCAATCGAAGAAATCAAAAAACATCAACCCAAAGGAATCATTTTATCAGGCGGACCTTCATCGGTTTTTGGTGATGAGGCTGCATTGGTTGAAAAAGAATTGTTTGAACTAGGAATTCCTGTTTTAGGAATTTGCTATGGAATGCAATTGATTGCTCATTTATTGGGTGGTGAAGTGAAAAAAGGGGAGAAAGGAGAGTATGGAAAATCGGAATTATCGCTTTTAGCTGATAATTCATTGATGACCGCTCTTCCAGAGAAATCGACCGTATGGATGAGCCATTTTGATGAAGTTACAAAAGCACCGCTTGGGGCTATTGTAACAGCTAAATCAACGGTTGATATTGCTGCCTTTGCCAATGAAGAGAAAAAAATCTTTGCCGTACAGTTTCACCCAGAGGTTTCTCATACCGAGTTTGGCTCTGAGATTTTAAACAATTTTGTTTTTGATATTTGTAAAGCAGAGAAAAATTGGAAGATTAAAGATTTTATCCAAACCGAAATTGAGCGTATTCGCACAGTCGTTGGTGATAAAAAAGTGATCTTGGGTCTTTCAGGAGGTGTTGATTCTTCTGTTGCTGCGGTGTTAATTCAACGCGCTATTGGTGACCAATTGACCTGTATTTTTGTGGATACCGGCTTACTTCGTAAAGACGAAGGGAAAAAGGTCATGGAAAATTATGGGAAACACTTCAAGATGAATATCAAAATGGTGGATGCGGCCGATCGTTTCTTAGGAAGCTTAAAAGGTGTAGACGAACCAGAGGCTAAGCGTAAAGCAATTGGCCATGATTTTATCGCTGTATTTGATGAAGAATCGAAAAAAATTGGAGATGCCGCTTTTCTAGCGCAAGGAACAATCTATCCCGATGTTATTGAATCACAGTCGGTCAAAGGACCTTCGGCCACCATTAAATCTCACCACAATGTAGGTGGATTACCGGATGATATGAAATTAGCCTTATTAGAACCTTTGCGTGAATTATTTAAAGATGAAGTACGTAAAGTAGGTGTGGAATTAGGAATCCCAAGAGAATTGGTTTACCGTCATCCCTTCCCAGGACCTGGATTAGGTATCCGTGTTTTAGGTGAAGTGGATGCAGAGAAAGTTCGAATTCTTCAGGAGGCTGACGATATCTTTATCGAAGAATTATATAAAAACGATTTATACGATCAGGTGTCTCAGGCTTTCGTGGTTTTACTTCCTGTAAAATCGGTCGGTGTTATGGGGGATGAACGTACATACGAATATACCGCTGTTGTCCGATCAGCCAATACGATCGATTTTATGACAGCAACATGGTCTAAACTTCCTTACGAGTTTTTAGAAGTGGTTTCTAACCGAATCATTAACGAAGTGAGAGGTATAAACCGCGTGGCTTATGACATTAGCTCTAAACCACCCGCAACCATTGAATGGGAATAAATAATCTACATAGTAAAGTCAGCCTGTAAAGTGCTGGCTTTTTTTTAATACTTTTTTTAGTTGAAACATGAAAGAATTACACGATAGAATTTTAAAAGACGGACAAAGTTTCGACGGAGGAATCCTAAAAGTCGATAGTTTTATCAATCACCAAATGGATCCTGTTTTAATGCACAGCATCGCATTAGAGTTTGTAAAGCGTTTTAGTGACCTAGGCATTAACAAAATTGTGACCATAGAAGCCAGCGGAATTGCACCCGCTATAATGGTGGGATTAGAATGGGGTTTACCCGTGGTTTTTATTAAGAAGGCTAAACCTAAAACAATGGGCGATATGTATACTGCTCAGGTGTATTCGTATACCAAAGATCGGACGTATGATGTCTGTGTAAGTAAAAATTATTTAGGAAAAAATGACCGTGTTTTATTTATCGATGATTTTCTTGCTAATGGTAATGCTGCCCTGGGAGCCAAGGATTTAATCGGTCAAGCGGATGCCACACTAGTGGGTATGGGTTTCATTATTGAGAAAAGTTTTCAAGAAGGTGCAACCCGTTTAGAAAAAAGTGGTACAAGAGTTGAATCACTCGTACGAATTCAAACCCTAAAAGACAACTATATCGAATTTTTATAAACATCTAAACTCAATCTATATGCGATCGACCTTTACACTTTTACTACTTGTACTTATTGTTGGCTGTAGCCCTTATAAAGCGGCTAACTCGGCCTTAGTCTCGGGGAATTTTAACGAAGCTTTTTACCAATCGTTACAGTTTTATACCAAAAACCCGTCTGTTAAAAATGCAGCCAAATACATGCCTATAATCCATCAGGCCTATCACGGTGCTATGGATGCAGACGAAGCCCGTATTAAATATTTAGAAGCTGACCCAAGCAACAGTAAATACAAAGAATTGTATTACTTAATCAATGGACTTCAGGTAAGACAAGAGGCTATTGCGGGTGTTAATAATTCGAATGTTACGGGAAATCGCTATAATTTTAAAACAAAGGATTATAGCAAGGCTATGGCAACCATTAAACTAAAGTATGCCGAATTCCTATACCAAGAAGCGAGAGGTTTTTTGGCACGTCCTGACAAGAAAAGTGCCCAAGATGCGTATTATAAACTGCAAGAACTACAGAAAGTATATGGTAATTATTTAGATTCTCCAGTTTTAATGCAACAAGCTAAAAGTAAAGGAACTTACCTCGTTTTAATCGAATTAAAAAATAGCACCAATGTCGTTATTCCAAAAGCTTTGGAAAGAGATCTACTCGATTTTAATTCCTACGGATTAGACAGCCAATGGACTGAATTTTATAGCGGGAAACAATCTTCAGTTTACGATTATATTATTCAATTGCATTTCGACCAAATTGTGATTTCACCCGAGCAAGAGAAAATAGAAGTGCATACCTTTGAAAAGAAAATTATCGATGGTAAGGAAGAGTTGGTACAAAATGGCGAAATTGTAAAGGATAAAGATGGTAAGCCCATTGTGGTTGATCGTTACATCACCGTTAAAAGTCGTTTCGAAGAATATATGCGTCGTAAAGAAGCAACGATTACCGCCCAATATTTTGTCATTAATAATGCCAATGGTCAAATACTTGAAAAGAATAACCTAGTTAGTCAATATGTGTTTAGAGATTCGTACGGGAAATTCTCAGGTGATCGTCGAGCCTTAGAAAAAGAGTATATCAATATGATTGGCCGACGTCCTTTAGCATTTCCATCAAACGAACAAATGGTCTTTGATAGTGGACAAGATTTGAAGCAAAAATTCAAAAATCAAATCAAACGTTTAAAAATTTAAAAAATTTTCGTTTTTTTTGAAATTCATAATCAATCATTTATGGACTAATCCCTCTATTAATGGGAAAACTTGTTAAAATAGTTTTGGAGAATAAAAAAACCTTTCTATATTTGCACTGCAATTAAGACAAAGACCTATGGTGTAACGGTAGCACATCGGTTTTTGGTGCCGCCTGTCGGGGTTCGAATCCCTGTAGGTCTACAAGTTTTTTTCTTAAAAACGTCTTATTATTGCAAAAAAGTTGAATAGACCTATGGTGTAACGGTAGCACATCGGTTTTTGGTGCCGCCTGTCGGGGTTCGAATCCCTGTAGGTCTACAAAATTTTTAAAACCTCAATTCAGGTTGAGGTTTTTTTAATTTCACATTCAACTTATTATTTAAATAGACCTATGGTGTAACGGTAGCACATCGGTTTTTGGTGCCGCCTGTCGGGGTTCGAATCCCTGTAGGTCTACAAAAAGCTTCAATTTTTATTGAAGCTTTTTTTGTATTTAATAATATCATATATTTATACAAGTTGACTAAACCGTATGACCATTAAGACGATTATATTAGAAGCCAAAAAAGGAAAACAATCTGCTCAAAATGCCTTAATAGAACTTTTGTGGAATAAAGTTTTCTTCTATGTGGTTTCTAAAATTAAAAATGAAGCAGAAGCCGAAGACATCACGGTAGAAACATTTACCAAGGTGCTAAGTAAGTTAAAGCTTTATAATGAGGATTTTGATTTTTCTACATGGGTCATTTCAATTGCCCACAATACCATGATTGACCATATTCGGAAATCCCCTGAGCTCAATATTCCGCTTGATGAATACACCGATAAAATTCAATCTTTTGATTCTCACCCTTCACCCGAAGATTATCTAATTTCAAAGCAAGATAACGATGAATTAATCGCAGCTATTCAAAAACTTAATCCAACCTATCAAGCGGTCATTGAATTAAGGTATCTGGAAGAGAAAACCTATAAAGAAATTGCCTTGGAGCTCAATTTATCCCTTGCCAATGTAAAAGTGCGAATTCTTCGTGCTAAACAATTGTTAATGGATATCCTTCAAAATAATAATTAAACCATTTAAACGTTCTATTCAATAGAGCCATAATACTAGAAAATACAAAAATGACCAGGATAGGAAGATATATAGGAAGTTTGATTGTAGTTTGTTTCTTCATTACTTCGTGTACGACGAATAAAGTAGTAACCTATAAAAAAGTGGGCGGAAAGCATTATCCTACAGCCAAGAAATACCCTTCAAAATCAAATTCTAACTCGAAAACAGGAACGTATCGAGCGAGTAATAAAGCCGTGTCTAAAGATGCTAATCGTTTACTGAAAACAGCTAAATCCTTCCTCGGTACGCCCTATAAATATGGTGGAACCACTCGTTCAGGTTTTGATTGCTCTGGTCTAGTCTATGTGAGTTTCGATGAATTGGGTATAAGCTTACCACGTAACTCGAGTGCGCAAGCCGGCCATGGAAAAGAAATCAATATCCGTGAAGCTAAATCGGGTGATCTCATCTTTTTTAATACGTCGGGTAAATCCATTTCTCATGTAGGCATTGTTGAGCGAATTGATAACAGTGGTATTATTTACTTTATTCATTCCTCTACTTCAAAAGGTGTGATGATTTCTTCCATGGATGAAAATTACTGGAAAACGAGGTTTGTAAAAGCCGTCCGACTTTTATAATTCTCTCGAGTGAAAAAAATTAATCTATTCATCTGTTTTTTCTTCGTATTACAAGTGTTTGCCCTTAGGGTATGCGCCCAAGAATCCGATACCATCCCTTTTCGAATTATTCCGCTTGGTAGTAATAAAGAAGAGGATGCAGATAATTTAGGCGATAAAGTGAAGAAGCTTTTTATTAAAAAGAAACGTTCACCGAATACAGGTGACCTAGAAGCCAAAGATTACATCTTGCACGAAGGAAAGGTGATTCGAAATATTATTATTTCTACCCACGATCCTTTCGGATATTCCTTAAAGGATACCCTTAAACAACCGAGTAAGTGGATTGAACGTGCAGGAAATGATATTCATGCAAAAACCAAACGTTTTGTGGTGCGCGAACTTTTACTTTTTAAACAAGGCGATCGCTACGATTCATTGAAAGTTTCCGAGTCCGAGCGTTTAGTGAGAGCAAATCAATCGATTCGCCGCGTTGAAATTAAGGGCAAGAACGTGGCCAAGGATTCGGTCGATTTGTATGTCAATGCCATTGATTCTTGGAGTATGATCTTTACAGGTAGTGTATCCAGTTCTCGGGTAGGGGCACGTATTCGGGAACGAAATTTCCTTGGTTTAGGTCATACCTTTGATAACCGCTATCGCCATAATTTCGAACGTGGAAAATCCCTCTACCAATTCAATTATTCGGTGCCTAATATTGCGAAAACAAGAATTAGAGCCAATGTGAATTACTACAAAAATGAAGATGAACACTACAATAAATCCATCAGTTTAGATCGACCATTTTATTCACCTTTGGCAAAATATGCTGGTGGAATAACAGTTGGTCAACGCTATTACCAAGATTCATTGGATTTTGTTCGCGAACCCACTATTCAAAATAACTTCAAATACGATTACAAAGACTTTTGGTTAGCCAAAGCCTTTCGAATTAATAATTATTGGAACAAAGATATAACCAATCTCGTTGTCTCGGGACGTTATTACAAAAGGAACTTCAAAGAAACACCTAGTCCTGAAATTGATTCGATTCGCTTTTTTTCCAATCAAGAAAACTACTTTCTTGGTATAGGTCTTTCGTCGAGGCATTACGTGAAACGAAAATTTATTTTTAACTACGATATCGATGAGGATATTGAAGTGGGAAAAGCCTTCGGTTTAATTGCTGCTTTGCAGCGTAAAAATCAAAAGGACCGCTATTATCTAGGTGCTAAAGGTTCGATTGGTGGTTTTCTTTCAACGGGTTATTTAGGTGTAGAAGCTCAATTTGGTGGTTTTCTAAACAAAAATAGACTAGAGCAACAAACACTTTCTATTAAAACGCTTTATTTCTCCAATCTTATTGCTGTTGGTCAATGGAAAATGAGAAATTTTGTCAATATGAATTACTTGTATGGCTATAATCGTCTTCATTCACCAGCCGATCTATTGTCCTTACATCAAAGCGACTATCTGGGGATCGATGGTTTTGGGGATAACCGTGAAGTCTTAGGAACCCAAAAGTTAATGATGGAGTACCAACTACAAACCTATTCACCTTACGAATTTTTAGGGTTCCGTATGGCGCCATTTTTCAACGCGAGTTTTGGGGTTTTAGGCGATAGTAAAAAGTTTGTTTTAAATCAGGAAAACCCTGTTTTTTCCCGTTTTAGTTTAGGCGTGATGTTAAGTAATGATTATTTCGTTTTCAAGAATATTCAACTATCCATCTCCTATTATCCAAGTATTCCAGGAAGAGAAAATAACGCCATTAAGACCAATGTGTTCGATAATAACGATTTCAAGTTAATGGATTTCGACTTTAGTAAACCAAGCTATATCCGTTGGAACCGATGGGATTAAAAATCACCTAAGTTAAATCCTTCTTAGAGTAGATCAATACAGTGCCAATAGAAGCTATAACTTGTAGTAAGCGCACTAGGAGAACGCCGTTTATAGAGATATAGGTAGGTTACCTGAAAATAAATGGATTGTAGCGGTTGTAAATTGCTGAATAACTTATTTAATTTGTCGGGCAATGACCCAAGAAACTAACCCACCAATACCTGCAACGGTCACGAGTACGGTGATAACGTTAGCCAGCGTAAATACAAAAGGAAACGGAATGGTTTCCGAAGCCATCACCAATCCAAAATTTATTTGTAATAAACCAATAACACAAGCAATCAATAAACCGGTTAACATGGCTACCGAAGTTATAATCATTCCGGTATAGAAGAAAATTTTGCGAACATTTGAACGCGAAAGACCAAAGCTATACATGGTCTGAATTTCTTTCTTCTTATCGAGAATTATAATAATAATTGTCCCTGCCAAATTAAAACAAGCAATAATAATAACCAACGTGAAAATCAAGTAGATAATCAGGTTTTCCATATTCATTACTTTGAGGAATGCCGAATCCAAATCTTGCCGGGTTTCAATTTTATAGGCCGTTCCTAATTGTTTTGCAAGCTGACTCTTTACATCGTTAAGCGATTGCTTTCCGTTGGTTTTTACCTCTAGAGAATAGGCCGATTCCTCGTCTAGGTTCAATAGTTTTTGGGCCAAACCAATAGGCGCAAACAAATGCTTGTCGTACTGTTCGTTCAGCATAAAGATTCCTACATTGTAAGCTTCTTCATTGATAAAAGCATCGCTTTCTTGTTTTATAATACCTGTACCCGCTTTAGGCATCATTAAATTGGTCGGTACCAAAGGATCCACATACAATTGCAGGCGTTGTGCAATTCCTGCAGAAACAATAAAGTTGTCTGGGTGTTCAAAGTTAATAAACTCACCACCATAGACAACTGTATCAATCCGAGTAACCTTGGTAAAGTTCTCGTCAATTCCTTTTAGGTAAGCAATATCTTGCTTTCCCTGATAGTCCAAATAGACTTTCTCTTCAATAACGCGAGAAAAAGCCACCACAGAAGCATTCTTTTTTAAAACACCTTCCAGGTTGTCAATTTGTTCTAAAACTTTGCCTTCGACAGGCGATATTTTTATTTCAGGATTTACATTGCTATAATACTTTAAATTCATTTTTTCTAACCCAGAAAAAACAGATAGAATAATAAATAAAGCAGCTGTAGCAACCAAGATGGCACCCACAGCAATAGAAGTTAATATATTTACAGCATTGGTATTGTTCTTCGACAGAAAATACCGCTGCGCAATGTAAAATGAAATGTTTCTCATCAGTGATTACAAGATCGGATTATTTCCTTCACCACGTAAAGCTTTATCAATTTTATCAATCTCGTCTAACGAGTTATCCAAGATAAAAATTAATTCGGGCGTTATACGCATCTTTTTTGCCGCACCACGAGACAATATTCCTCTAAATAAAGGCGTATTTTCTTTGATGGCAGCCATAATTTCGGCTTTTCGCGCAGCTGGAAAAATACTTACGTAAATTTTCGCACCACTTAAATCCGGTGTTACCTTTACTTCGGTTACACTAAGAATATTACCAGGAAATTCCTCAACAGCCCATTTTCTGAATGCTTCGGCCAATTCTTCTTGAAATAATTTCCCTACTTTTTGTTGTCTATTACTATCCAAATTTAATTTGTTTTAAGCTGCAAAAATACTGCATTTTTTCCTGATTAAAAAGGACTAGCCCATGAATCGGATAATTTGTAATTTTACGCCATGAAAAAAGATATCACGACTTCAGAAGATGTTTCAAAATTGGTGCACCTATTTTACGATCAGGTAATGGATGATGAAGTAATTGGGCATTTTTTTACTTCAGTCGCCCAAGTGAATTGGGAACAACATCTGCCTCATATGATTCAGTTTTGGGAATCCATTTTACTGGGTAAAGCAACGTTCAATGGCTTCCCCATGCGTGTACATCTTATGTTGAATAAAAAAGAAGCGTTATTACCGCATCATTTCAACCGTTGGCTTGATAGGTGGAATACTATTTTAGACACGCATTTCGAAGGAACCAACACCCAAGAAGCCAAAAAAAGAGCGCGGATTATGCGCGACCTAATTCTTTTTAAAATCGATCAACAGAAAAACCACGATCACGAAGAAGAATAACTTCGCCTCACGCGCTTTATTTTTTTGGGCGCCTCCCTACGGGCCACGCTATCCGTTCCCAATCTTTTCTGCATCTACTATTTCAACTGAAAATAGTAGATGCAGAAAAGGATTTCCACTTCTATCGTTGGCGCGAAAGATCACGTTGAAAACGGGGACATAAAAAAAGCGGCTTTAAGCCGCTTATAAGATATCGAATAGGAAATGGATTAACCAACGACCATAATTAATTTTTTATTGAGGAATTCTTGAATTCCTGCTTCCGATAATTCGCGTCCATATCCCGAGCGTTTGGTTCCTCCAAAAGGAAGTTCGGGGCTTGAAGAGACTTGCTTATTGATGTAAACCATTCCGGCGTCGACTTGTGAGGCAATTGAAAGGGCCTTTTCTTGGTCTTCACTGTAAATGGATGCACCTAAGCCGTAAACGGTATCATTGGCCATATAGATGGCTTCTTCTATGGTGTTGAATTTTATGATGCAGACCACAGGGCCAAAAACTTCTTCGTCGTATGCGGGCATACCCGACTGTAGATCGGTTAATATGGTGGGTTCCATAAATGATCCAGGACGATCGATTCGTTTTCCACCGGTGATTAACGTAGCTCCTTTCTCAACGGAAGCAGAAACTTGTTTAAGTAATGTGTTTAATGCACCCTCAGAACTTACAGGGCCCATAGCTGTGTCAGCTTGCATAGGATCGCCTACTTTTAGTTGTTCTACATGGGCCGTAATCTTGGCTAAATACGCATCGTATATTCCTGCTTGAACCAAGATGCGTTTCGATGAAGTACACGCCTGACCTGCATTGCGTAAACGGCCGTTAATGGTTCCGTTCATCACTTTTGTGATATCAGCATCGTCTAAAACAATCATGGGATCGGTTCCACCCAATTCTAAAACCGATTTTTTGACATTTTGTCCAGCGATTTGACCAACACTTGCGCCAGCGGCATCGGATCCTGTTAACGATACGCCAACAATGCGAGGGTCGTTGATAAGAGCCGAGGCATCTTTACCCGCTAGTAATAAGTTGCTGTAAAGCCCTTTTGGAGCACCTGCTTTGGTGAATAAATTTTCAATGGCTATACCACATTGCGGAATGTTTGAAGCGGTTTTTAAAACAACCGTATTCCCCGCCATTAAATTGGGAGCTATAAAGCGAACAATTTGTGAAAAAGGGAAATTCCAAGGCATAATACCTAGTAGAACACCGATAGGTTCTGAAACCACAAAGGCTTGTCCTTTTTCGGTTTCAACAGGTTTATTTGCCAGGAAAATGGCTGCATGGTCTGCATAATAATCCAAGATGTTTGCACAATAATCCACTTCAATTTCACTTTCGTGAACAGGTTTACCCATTTCGGTTGTGATTAAGCGGGCTAAGTGCGCTTTTTGTTGACGCATTTTGTGGGCTACTTTTTTAATAATGGAAGCACGATCTTCAAAAGACGTTTTTTTCCAAGTAGTGTATAACGAATGTGCGGTTTCTATAGTGTGGTTGATTTGTTCTGGTGTGTGTGCATCGAATTCTTTTTCGATTTTTCCTGTAGCAGGATTGAGTGTTCTGATTGAACTTGCCATACGTCGACTATTTTAAGCAAATTTCTATCAATTGCAGTTCCTAAAAAAGAAGTTAGGATACGAAAAATTGATAGAAACTCGAGGTTTATTAATAAATCTGATAATCTACCCTTAGAAAGGTAAATTTTCGTCTTGGTCATTCATAACGCTAGAAAAATCGCTTAGGTCACCAAAGGAATCCATCGGATTGGCAGGCGGTAAGTTGATAGCGCTATTAAAGGTGAAATCGCTATTTCCACCAAAGTTTCCTGTTGCAGTAGCGTTTTTAGCACTGTATTCGTTCATTGAACTCGGAATTTCAAAATCGTCTCCATACGTTGGTTCTAGATTATCGAATTTTGCCTGTTCATTGATGAAACGCAGACGAACATTTTCTAAAGCACCATTTCGGTGTTTAGCAATAATAAATTCTGCCTGACCTGCACATGGGGCATTATCGTCGTCCCAATATTCGAGCTTATAATATTCTGGGCGGTAGATAAAAGAGACGATATCAGCATCTTGTTCAATGGCTCCAGATTCACGAAGATCGGATAGGAGTGGGCGTTTATTTCCTCCTCGGGTTTCTACCGAACGCGATAACTGTGATAAGGCGATTACAGGAATGTTTAATTCTTTGGCAATGGCTTTCAATGAACGGGAAATCATCGAGATTTCTTGCTCACGGTTACCATTGGTTTTTCCACCGGCAGTCATTAACTGCAAGTAGTCGATAAGAATCATACGAACACCGTGTTGAGAGACCAATCGTCTCGCTTTTGCTCGAAGGTCGAAGATGGATAGGGCCGGGGTGTCATCAATGTATAAAGGTGCATTTTCTAAGCCCTTTACTTTTGAATACAGTTGCTTCCATTCGTGATCCGCCAATTTGGCCTTCCGTAGTTTTTCCCCCGAAATCCCTGTTTCTCCTGAGATCATCCGGGTAATTAACTGAACCGAGGACATCTCTAATGAAAAGACAGCTACGGGAATATTACGGTCAACAGACATATTCTTGGCCATCGACAAGATAAAGGCTGTTTTCCCCATTCCGGGACGAGCTGCAAGGATGATAAGATCGGATTGTTGCCAACCCGAGGTGATTTTATCAATTTCCGTGAAACCCGATTCAATTCCACTCATGCCTTCTTTAGTCGACATGACTTTAATTTTTTCAATGGCTTCCTGGACAAGGGTTCCTGCTTCGGAATAACTTCGTTTGATCCCGCCTTCAGTAATCTCGAAAAGTTTACTCTCTGAATAATCCAATAAATCGAAAACATCCGATGTTTCGTCGTATGATTTTTCGATGACTTGAGACGATATCTCGATGAGTTTACGCAGAATAAATTTTTCCTGAATCACACGTGCATAATATTCAATGTGTGCTGAAGAAGAGACTTTTTGAGTGAGTTGAATTAAATAATAATCGCCCCCAATCATGTCTAGTTTTCCGTCCGATTTTAATTCGTTGGCAACGGTTAATAAATCAATGGGTTGTGAGTCATTGAATAACTTTTGAATAACAGTATAGATCGCCTGATGCTCTGGTCGATAAAAATTTTGAGGCGAAAGGATATCAATCACTTCGTCTAAACCTTTTTTATCAATCATCATAGCACCTAGCACAGCTTGTTCTAAGTCAACAGCTTGAGGAGGTAATTTACCTCGCTCTAAGCCAATCACTTTATTGGTTTTAGCCGAACTGTTTTGATAATTATTCACTTGCTCCATAAGGGTTCAAAATTACGAAAAAAAACGAGATAGTTCGAATAGAATATCTCGTTTTAATTTTTATACTTAAAAGTAGGGGTGTGTACTTATCCTGAGAATTCACCAAAAGCGATAAAACGATCTTGGCGTTGTTTTGTTAATTCAGCAGGGGTTAGTTTTTTCAATTCAGCATAGGTTTCTAATACCTTTGTTTTTAGGTTATCAAAAGCTTCTTCTGGTTTGTAATGTGCCCCACCTAATGGTTCTTTTATGGTTGCTTCAATTAAACCAAGTTCTAACATGTCTGCACCAGTTAGTTTCATTTGCGATGCCGCTTGTTCTTTAAATTCCCATGTTCTCCATAGAATGGTCGAACAGTTTTCAGGAGAAATCACCGAATACCAAGAGTTTTCCATCATGAATACACGATTTCCAACACCGATTCCGATAGCCCCTCCAGAAGCCCCTTCACCAATTACCACCGTGATAATAGGAACGGTTAGTTTTAACATCTCGTAGATGTTTTTGGCAATTGCCTCTCCTTGTCCGCGTTCTTCAGCTTCTAAGCCTGGGTAAGCACCTGGCGTGTCGACCAAAGTTAAGACAGGTATATTGAATTTTTCGGCCAATTTCATTAAACGTAACGCTTTACGGTAACCTTCTGGATTCGACATTCCAAAGCGACGGTATTGTCTTTCTTTGGTGTTTTTTCCTTTTTGTTGACCAATAATCATAAATGTTTGACCATTAATTTGACCCATTCCTCCAATCATCGCTTTATCGTCTCCAAAGGTACGATCGCCATGAATCTCAGTGAATGTATTATTGGTAATTGCGTAAGCGTAATCTAACGTATAAGGACGAGAAGGGTGACGAGATAATTGAACTCGTTGCCATGGCGTTAAACTTCCATAGATTTCCTTCTTTTTATTTTCAATTGCAATTTCAATTTCAACACAGGCTTGTTTGATATTAACACCGCTACCTTCACCGACTATTTGACAGCTGTTTAATTGCTCTACTAAATCTTTGATAGGTTGTTCAAATTCTAAATATTCCATACAAAAGTGTTTGTTCAATCCCGCAAATATAAAAAAGGTTTTATTAACCTTTGGTTTTTAATGCAGAATTGTTTTGAGAATAATGATTAAACATAAGAGAGAGTGAGTGATAGCCTTTTGAAAAAGGCTATCACAATCTGTCTTTTTAGTTTATTTTTTCGATAATAACTGCAGAAGCACCACCTCCACCGTTGCAAATAGCAGCACCACCTACTTTTGCGCCGTTTTGTTCTAAGACATTTAATAAGGTTACTAAAATTCGAGAACCCGAGTTTCCAAGCGGGTGTCCTAAAGATACAGCCCCTCCATTAACGTTCACTTTGTCAGCGTCTAAGCCTAATAGTTGCGTATTTACAATTCCAACAACCGAAAACGCTTCGTTAAATTCCCAATAGTCTACTGCCGAAGCATCTAAATTAGCTTTCTTTAATACTTTTTCGACGGCCTTAGCTGGTGCTGTTGTAAATTTTTCTGGTGCATGTGCTGCATCTGCATACGCTATAATTTTCGCCAAGGGTTTTAGACCTAATTCTACCGCTTTTTCCATCGACATTAAGACTATTGCAGAAGCACCATCATTAATGGTCGAAGCGTTGGCGGCAGTTACCGTCCCGTCTTTCGAAAAAACAGCGCGTAAACCAGGGACCTTATCAAAATTGACATTTTTATATTCTTCGTCTTCTTTAAAAATAACTGGATCTCCTTTGCGTTGAGGAATTTCAACAGGAATAACCTCATTGTCGAATTTTCCTGCTTGCCATGCAGCAGCCGATTTTTTATAAGAGTTAATTGCAAACTCATCTTGTTGCTCACGAGTTACACCGTATTCTGCCGCACAAGAATCTCCACAAGTTCCCATCATTTCTTTGCTGTAGGCATCTTGTAGTCCATCAGCAACGATACCGTCTAGTAAAACGGTATTTCCGTATTTGTTTCCTGTGCGTTGGTTTGGGCTATAGAAAGGAACCATAGACATGTTTTCCATTCCTCCAGCAACAACAACATCTGCATCACCTAAGCGAATAGCTTGGGTAGCTAACATCACGGCTTTCATTCCTGAAGCACATACTTTATTCACGGTGGTAGCCGGAACTGTATTGGGTATGCCTGCTTTAATCATCGCTTGTTTTGCCGGAGCTTGTCCTTCACCTGCCTGTAAAACATTCCCCATGTATACTTCATCAATCAATGAAGGGTCTAAATTGATTTTATGTAATGCACCTTTAATGGCTGTAGCACCTAAATCAGTAGCAGCTACTGTTGATAAACTTCCTAAAAATGATCCCATAGCTGTACGAACAGCTGAGACAATAACAACTTCTTTCATTCTATTTGTGATTTCTAATTTCTTGTTTCGTTATAGTTTGCAAGATAGAAAAAAAAACCAATTTGAAGTTGGCGCAATTTGTTAAGCTTAGTTAGCTGTGTTATATTCATGTACAAAACGGAAAGTTTTAATGAATAAAATCAAATGTCCAAAACCAATCTTTATTTTTTACTACGCAAGGGTGTGCCATTGAATTAAAAAATTCGCTTTTTCCACTGGATAGGGTTCATTCAACAGAAGCAGTTTTATGTACTACTTTCTTGTTGTTTTTCAAATATGCTGAAGCAAGATCTTATTGCCACAGATAAAGTATTGTCGCTAAAGAAAGATAAAGTATTCATTTCTCTTAAGATAGCTAATCCCTATAACGGTTATTATTTATTGATATGAACGAGAATTTATTAGCTAATAAACATGGGTGAGTTGGGGTTTTGTTGATTAGTGCTAAGATTGTTTTAATGGTTATTGAAGTCTTATGATCGTAATGCTCGAAAGGCTGTCTCTGTCGAAGGTGACCTCTCCATCGTAATTTTTACCATCCTTTACTTTTTCCGATTCTAATGTAATTATCTGTCCTGCATTAATTTGCATATAAGAGGTTGAGCCAAAAGCAAATCGTCCGTCAATATCGGTCTTTTTGGGGTCAAATTGAGGAACCAAGGTACTCATACTCGATGAGGCCAATCGTCCGTCGAGTTTAAAATGAATATAATTGTTGATACGAGAGTCTTCAACAGGTGTTACTATACGTAAGGCTAAGTTTGCTGAAACTAGATATAGCCCTTCTTTTTTTACTTTTAATCTATAGGTATCGATTTTTTCAAAAACGTCTGAATCATCATTAAATTTTTGATGATGGAAAATATCAATCTGTACCGATTGATGAACCCGGTTTGGATTAAAATTAGTCGAGCTAAATTTCTCATTATTAAATTGTACGGCAACTTGGGAGTCTACGCCGATAGAAGCTGGGAATACCCATCTATTCTTTTGCCAAATATAAACCCCAGGAATAACAGAATTTATGCCTTCTCCTGCATTGGAGATGTTGAATACTATGGTCCCCTCAGGAATATCGTTTCCAAGAGGGGAGGAGTTGTTTAATGCAATTAGGGCCACACGAGGGATTAATACGCCTAAATTCGTGGCTGAAACATCTAGTATTGAAGAAGATTCAGGCGTAATTGTTCCTATTCCTACTTGGCAAAACCCTTGATTAAATACCCATAAAAAAGCGATAGTGTAAATATATTTCATAATGTATGATTCATGTTAGTTAGCGAATGCGAAGTATTGAAATACTCGAATCGCCTGATTGTTTAAATTGGACTTCTGATTTACCGGCTGATCCACTATAAGAGCCATATGTTTTCATAAGCTTAATACTAATAACATCATTTTTATCTAATTCAAGATATTCGGTAAATGAATGGGAAAATAGTCCACGGTCTTTATTAATGGAGTGGGTAAACCCCGGATTAATGACTTGTTCTGTGCCTACGGGTTTTTCATTAACGTATACCCGAGCAGTTAATGAAATTCTAGATGAATGACTTCCTTTAAGACGATCAAATGATAAAAGAGGAGAAATAGCATATAAACCAGCCATACCGATGGTTAATGTTTGGGCTGATGAATTTACGTTGTAAACGGAATTACTCTCATTAAACACTTTTTGCCCAAATAATTCAGCATTTTGCCAATATTCCACGTTGTAGTTGATGGTCGACTCTCTGTTGGTGTATTTTAAAGTAGGGTTAACGAGATTAGTGTTTACATTGGTCCATTGTTTTTCTTCAGCGCTCCACCAATGAAGCCCAGGAGTAATAAGATTAGGGAATGTCCCTGTAGTTTTTGTATTAAAAACCATCGTGCCTGTAGGTATAGATGTTAGCAAAGGTGATGTGGCGTTTTTAGAGGTTAAAACTACCCGTGGAAACAATACGCCTTTGTCATTGGCTTCTAGTTGTAGGGCTATCCCTTTTTCGACGGTGGATGTTCCAAAGGCTACCTGACTGTAAATCAATGAGCTTAACGAAAACATACTTATGTTGAATAATAAGGTTAAATTTTTCATAATTATCGGATCTTTTCAATGGATATGGTTGATGTATCAGGATTTTTAAAATATACATCGGTGTTCGGGTCGATTTGGTAGGTTTTAATATTGATGGTGCTTCTGGCTGTATTAATCGGGATATAAATGGTAAATGAACGGCCATTTGGGAAAAATTTTTCAGGAGAACTTGCTGAATTCCAACGTCCAGGAATGTACATGTTTTCGGAAACAATATCTTCCCTTTCATTGACCAATACCTCTAATCCGAAATTATCGGCCCCTCCAGAAGAGGCTAAATCTAAATTCAGTATTACTTTATAGTAACCTACTTCATTAATTTGAAGGGTTGTGTTATTTATTTTTTGATAAAGTGCTGTGTTGTAATTGAAACGAGTATTGGCAAATAAATCTGCATACACACCTTTTTTTGCATTAATATCTGTTTTTGTATCCTGATTCGAAAATAAAGCCACAGCATGTTGATTCTTTTGAGTCATTCTGCTCCATCGCTTTAAGTCATTGTCCCAATAGTATAAGCCAGGGCTGACACTATCGCTAGCAGTACCAGAAGTAGCCGTATTGTAAATCATTAGTCCTGTGGTAGGGCTGCCTTCTATGGGGGCAATACTATTCGCTGCTAGAAGAGCAATGCGAGGGAAAAGAACTCCTCCTTGATCAGTTGTATTTAATTTGTCTTCTATTTGTAATAGTATCGATGGATCTACAGTATCCGTTCCTATTCCAATTTGTCCGAAACAATGGAGCATATGAAAACAGAGTGCGATCAGGGTAAATGCTAACTTCATGATTTGCTGATTAATAAATTGTAATTACTTGATTGAATAAATTATAAGTAATTTTATTACAAACTTATGTAGATTGGATATGTAATGTCCCTATGGGGAATACTTAATAGTACAGAATAAGTATTATCGAGTGTTATATTTGTAAAAAAAATACCTTGTTTAGAATTGAGTATTAATCCATGGTAAATAGCTTGTAGTTAGGGCTGTAAGAAGTTTGAGAAATGAATAAAGCGGAATAGACTAACCGTGTGGAGAAATAAGCTTTAAGAATAGATCCATGGATGGTAGATTTATTCCAAACCACTATAAACAAAAATAATCCGTTCTGAGAACGGATTATTAACCAACCTAAACTACTATAAAAAACTCTAAAAAGTAAAAAAATACTGCTTAATGCATTACTTAATTACATCTATGAATAAATTATTTGATAGGACAAATCTCCGATTTTTTTTTGAATATAAATAATGATATATAGCATGTTGTTGATTTTTATGAGTTTTTTAACAGTAATGGAAACATAGTATTATCTTTTAGCAGGTTTATTGTTTTTTATAAATATTTATTTATTTTTCTAAAAAAAAATAAATACATTCGGTAATCATTTAGATAGACCCTTCAATATGAATATTTATTCATTTTTCAGTTCATTTATTTACTTATCACTTTTCTTATGCTGCTCAGTCTTTTTATCAGCTCAGCAAGTGAATCCTTATCTGGTGCGAGGTGAAATCTACAACAGCTTAGTAGAGGCCATTGCTAGTGATTTTAAAACAGCTAATACAAAGATTGTGATTGATGCAACAATCAATAAATTTGATAAAGTGGATTTTACTGATTTTGAAATAATACTCGATCAACCTCGCTATGAAACTGATGTTGTTTTCTGTAAAGCTAATCCCCAATTGAATTGTGTTTCTAAAATAGAAATTGATCGTTATACGATCCATTACGTTTATCAAACTCTTAAAGATTTAGATTACCCCCATTATTTTGGGATATATGCTCCCTTAGATACGTGGTATCAATTAGTTTATCAGGCATTCATACACCAAGTTAAGCCGCAAGATAAAAAACCTTTTGTTGTTACATTCCCTATTCGACATGTGTATTCTGATAATGGAAAGCAAAAAGAGCATATTTTATTCTATCAAGTAAACCTGGACGTAAACTTCAAAATCATAAAAATTCTTAAAATAGCTTAAAACAGCCAAAGAAGCCGATAAGTTTCGTAAATTAGATAATTCATTATAAAATTATTCAATTAGTAGCTATGTTGTATGTAAGGGCTTATATCGAAGAACTAATCGGATTGGCAAAAGGAAACTTAAAAATTTGTCGAATGAATTGGTGGCTCCTGAAGTATGAAAATGAATTCAAAGAAGCCATTAATCAAACTGCTTGTAGCAAGTGGTCTGCTTGGTTCTATCAAGGAAAAAAACTTTATCCATGTGTGTGTAGTAAACGCGAAGATTTATGCGTTTTTATCGATCTCTATCGTGAACTCGATCGCCTTACCCAAATTCAGCGCTATGAGAAAAAATTCCAAGACTATTTCAATCGTTTTCAAATCATCAAAAATTCGTTTGATGACCTCGACCAGTGGATGAGCGATATTCGACCTATTATTTCATCTATTTATCTGATGATTGATAGAAACGATGATCTAAAGATTAAGTTCCATAATACGGAACCCGCTTTTGAAGTGAATATCAATAAACACGATTATAAATATACGTTATTATGTATGAATATATTTAATCACCATATGTATGTGAAAGATTATCAATAAAAAATGCGATGAAAGACTTCATCGCATTTTTTATTATTTATAAATAGGGCCTTGAATCAAATTATTTAATCAGTCCAATTTCTCTTAAACGTTGCGTTAAGAAATCTCCTGCCGTAATATCATCAAATTGTTTTGGGTTCTCTTCAGAAACACAATTTTCTAAGACCGACAAGTCCATCTCGCTAACAGGATGCATAAAGAAAGGGATCGAAAATCGCGATGTTCCCCATAACTCTTTATCCGGGTTAACGACTTGATGGATCGTTGATTTTAAACGGTTGTTGGTGTGTCTCGATAGCATATCACCTACATTAATAACCAATTCATCTTCTTCAGCAATGGCATCAACCCAAGTCCCGTCGTGACGTTGTACTTGAAGACCTCTACCTTGAGCACCCATCAATAAGGTAATTAAGTTAATATCTCCATGGGCTCCGGCGCGTACAGCTCCTTTAGGTTCTTCCGTGATAGGTGGGTAGTGAATTGCACGTAAAATAGAATTTCCTTTTTGTACCTTTTTGTCAAAGTAGAATTCATCTAAGCCTAAGAAAATAGCTAAAGCACGTAATACGTAAACACCTGTTTTTTCTAAGTTTTTAAAAGCTTCCTCTCCGTATTGATTAAAATCAGCTACTTCATTAACACTCACATTTTCTGGGTAGTTAAAAGCGGGCTTATCGGCCTCTTCTAAATACTGACCAAAGTGCCAAAACTCTTTTAAATCGCCTTCTGGTTTGTCTTTTGCATGCTCTGTACCAAAAGCCGTGTATCCACGTTGTCCACCAATGCCTTCAATGATGTAACTTCTTTTTGTTTCTGTAGGTAAAGCATAAAACTCACGTACATTTTTATATAAATTCTCCACAAGTTCGTCTGATAAGAAATGGCCTTTTAAAGCAACAAATCCTATTTCTTCATAGGCTTTCCCTATTTCATTAACGAATTTTTGTTTTCGAGCTGGATCTTCTGATAAGAAGTCTGCTAAATTGACCGATGGAATTCCGTTTTGTGACATTTTCTATGTTTATTATTAAATGTTAGGCAAAGGTAGATAAACTTTTTAATTGTGAATAATCTTGTTAATAACTTTTGTTGATTAGCTCTTTGTTATGTTTAAATTAGATAATTAGTGTTGTCGAATAGTTTTATAGCTCTTATTTTTAGGTATTTGTGCTGTTTTTGTTAAGAATCTATTTTTAGAACGATTAATAGTTTTTCTCGATCAAATATCTTTGATTTATAGTTTTTCTCGATTCTTAGTCTGTTTCAACCAGATAGTTCCGTTTCCAACTGACCTATTAACGAACAACTCTGGACCAATGCGGTAGGATAGATTATTTATTAATCTTCTTTACTTCCATCATCGGCCATACGCACCATTTTGGGTGTAAACGTAGCTACCACATTCACTAAATCGGTTTGTGCAGCCATCACCTCGTGAATATCTTTATAAGCCATCGGAGCTTCATCTTTTCCTGCACCCATTAAGGTAATTCCAACGTCATTTAAGTAGTTGGTGATCGCTTTTTGATCGAGCGATTTTATAGCTTGGGTTCTACTCATTTGCCTTCCTGCACCGTGAGAGGCCGAATTAATCGCATTGGCTTCTCCTTTTCCGCGAACCAAGAAACCAGGGGCGGTCATCGAGCCAGGAATTATTCCCATAACCCCTTTAGCGGCAGGAGTCGCTCCTTTTCGGTGAACAATTACCTCTTCTCCATTCAACATTTCTTTCCAGGCAAAATTATGATGGTTTTCAATGGTTGCCATGACTTCAGCACCTAGTGCAGTGGTAATCTTCTGATGAATTACGGCATGACAGGCTGAGGCATAATCTCCCGCTAACGTCATCGCTAACCAATAATCCTGACCTTCCTGGGTATCTAAATCCAAGTAGGCTAAATTTTTAGCTTGGTAGGGTAAAGGGCACATACTTTTAGCGAGATGGGTATAATGCCCTGCAATGGTTGCTCCAAATCCTCTAGATCCTGAATGGGTTAACAGTGCTAGATATTGACCTTTCTCAATGTTTAATTCCGCATCGGTTTCTTTAAAATCGAGGATTCCAAATTCAACGAAATGATTCCCTCCGCCTGAAGACCCTAATTGAGACCAAGCCTTGTCTTTAAGATTTGCAATAAAGGGATTGGTTTCGAATTTAGCATCGTCTAATACGGCGTGTTCTGCTTTGTATTTTCCATGAAAACCATGGCCAGCACCAAATTTGGTGTTTCCAAGAATGATCTCCTTTAATTGATCGTGATGGCTAAAGTAATGTGAAGCGGGTAAATCGAAAATAGACATCGCCATTCGGCACCCGATATCCACACCAACCCCATAAGGAATAACCGCATTTTTTGTGGCTAACACCCCACCAATCGGTAGACCATATCCTTGGTGAGCATCTGGCATTAAAGCACCAGCCACCGTTATGGGTAATTGCATTGCTATATTCATTTGTTTTCTAGCGCCGTCTTCAATCTGTTTTTCGCCATAGAGGGCGTAGGGGATGACCTCTTCTCTTAATGGAATGGTGTTTTCTTTGGGTAAATGAATACCGTCTATAAAGCCTTTGGCTAAGGATTTAAATAGAGGATGTGTTATAAAATTTTCTGGATGGGCGAATACGGCTGCATAATGAGCGAGCATTTCAGCTTTGGTTAACCCTGTTCTTTTCCGATTTATTTTTAAGGCAACCCCTAGAATTTCATTTTCAGGATAACCTAATGCGATTAAATCATTACCGTTTAGGGGTTGTTTATGTTGTGTTATTGCTTTCATTTTAAGGTTTTATAAATAAGGTTTTCAATTCATTTAGTACATTTCCACCACCCGAAATAGAAATTGAGTTCACTTTTTCAGCGACTTTTTCAATGTATTCCATTTCCTTTAGTTTCCATAATAACTCGTTTTCTTCCATCAATTTGGCTGTGTTAAGCAAGCTTCGGGTAGAAGCCGTTTCTTCACGACGCATAATGGAATTGGCTTGCGCGTTTTTTTCGGCAATTAAGACTTTGTTCATAATTTCGCGAATATCACCCGGTAAGATGATGTCTTTGATGCCTGCTTCTTTGATATCAATACCGATTGCTTGAAAGGATGTCCGGTATTGATCGATTAAGAAAGAAGAAACCGAATTCTTATCTGCCATTAATTCATCAAAGCTTAATCCACCAATAAATTCACGTAACCCCAATTGAATGGTCTGGTACAAATTTTTTTCAAAATCTCGGTTCGATTCATAAGCTTTTCTAAAATTGGTCAATTGGTAATGCAGCATACAATTGATGCGCAGTTGTGCTTTGTCTTTGGTTAAAATTTCTTGCCCAAGTATCTCCATTGTTTGTGTTCGTATTTCACGAATGACCACGTGAATAGCTGTCTCATTTTTGTAAAAAGCATAGTCGCCTGGTTTTAAAACGTCTATGAATTGTTCGTTAACAAATAATAGGCCTTCAAAAAAAGCGGGTACACAAAAGTTTCTTATCGCTCCAATTTGTCGTAAACACTCCAATTGTTGGGGCTGTAAGTTCTTTACAATTTCAGTTGAACTCAAGGTGTGTTTTTCCCACTTCAGTTGGGTGGTTTCTTTCCAAAACATCGCATTGCTATTTTGATATGCTGTTTTAAACTGCTTATTTACGAAGACCAAGATTGCTTCGTTATGGGCTGCCTCAACATAATCGACCATAGACTGAAGTTGTTGATTGTTTTGAAACAACCCATGCAGAGACTCTTCAATTGGTAAATTGATATCAAAAACTTCTACCGTTGCCCAAGGAAAGATCCAGTAGGTTCCGGCTGTATAGATTTTTTTAATGGTTTTATCTTGGCGATTGATGGCTATTTCGTTTGGTTGTACTGTTAATTTTTTCATGATGTTAGGTTTATAGTTGTTTAATTAAAAAAAAAGAAAGCCAAGCCTTTTTCTTTGCTTCTGACGGAATCCGTTGCTTCGTTGGCTTGTTTTGAGTGGCCGATTACACCAATGTTCCGTTTTGTACCATCGTGTTTTCTTTGTTCAATCATCCAAAAAGGAGTCGTATTCAGGTCGTTCTACAAATGACTCGCTTAATCCGTAGATCAGTTCATCTGAAAGCAGCTCGACTTTCTTGTTACATGATGCCCGAAGGCTAGGGGCCATCGAACCGATGGCGAGTGTGGCGTTAGCCCAAGTTGAATTTATCTACCAATTGATATACGTCAAAGAAACTTTGACGGGTGGACTCGAACCACCAACACATTCATTTATCGAAAAAAGCGAGAGCCAGTATAGAAGAGATGAAACATTTTCTACTGTCGTGCTATACAGAAGCACAAACGAAAGCTTTCGACTTATTTTCTACGACAAAGTTGGGGTAGTAGTGCGCAATGTATTTGCGTAGTTGAGTTATTTTTTAAATTATATTACAAGTGGCTTTATTTCAGTGATATATTAGTTTTATTTTGAGTTTATTGAGATGTATTTGCGTAAACTACGCAAATTGGTTGCGTTGTTCAATCCGTTTTTTGTATTTTTAGAGCAAGTTAATCGCTATGGCCACAAACAAAATAGCCTTATTAAGGTATCAAACCATTGATAAATGCCTCCAAAATCATTACCGCAAATGGGCGTTGGACGATTTAATGGAGGCGGTATCAGAGGCGCTTTACGACTATGAAGGAATAACATCGGGTATATCGAAGCGAACGATTCAAGGGGATATTCAGTTAATGCGAAGTGATAAATTGGGGTACCATGCACCCATTATTGTTACTGATAGAAAGTATTATAGCTACGCCGATAAAAATTACAGCATCCAAAATTCACCTGTTTCATCGGCAGATATGGAGAAAATGAAAGAAGTCATTGGTTTTTTAAAGCAAGTGAATGGTTTTCAGTATTTCGATGAATTGAATGGCGTGATTACTCGCCTCGAAAATAATTTAGCGAAGACCAAAGAGAAAACCCGTAACTATATTCAGTTCGAGGAAAATCCTTTACTCAAGGGGTTAGCGCATTTAAATCGCCTTTACACAGCTGTAGCCAATAAGCAGCCTCTTTTAATCAATTACCAGTCGTTCCGTCAAAACGAACCAAGACAAACCATCTATTATCCTTATTTACTAAAGGAATACCGTAATCGTTGGTTTTTATTGGTCAAACCACAAAAGTCGAAAACGCTTTATACATTGGCTTTAGATCGTATGGTGGATTTTTATGAATTGGCCAATGAAGATTTTGTAGATATGCCAGCGATTGATTTCGAACATTACTTCGACAATGCTATTGGTGTAACCAAATCCCTTACTGAACGAGAGCAAAAAGTTGTTTTTAAGGTGACAAAAAAACTAACACCTTATATAGTTACTAAGCCTTTGCATGCCACGCAAAAACTGATTGAGGAAACGGAGCTTAGTGCTCTATTTTCCATTGACGTTATTCTTAATTTCGAATTGGAGCGTGAGCTTATAGGTTTTGGTGAAGAGTTGGAGGTTTTAGCACCTAGACCTTTACGGAAGCGAATTCAAAAACGATTAAGCGCTGCTGCAGATCAGTATATGATACAACCCAAAAAAACCGATATGTAAGCCATATCGGTTTTTATTTTATGCAATAAACAATGATTTAGTCGGATAATAATCCGCCGACTAACGAGTTCACAATTCCTAAGGCTACACCGAATAGTAGGGCATACCAGAATCCATCGACATGGAAACTATCGCCCATAATGGCACTGGCGAGTAAAATAATCACCGCGGTAATCACAAATGAAAATAAACCCAATGTTAGGATTGTTATAGGGATACTTAAAAATCCTAAGATTGGTCGGATAAACGCGTTTAGAAAACCGATGACAACGGCCACTAAAATAGCAGATCCAAACCCTGAAACGGATACACCTGGTAGAATATTTGCTAGTCCGAACACAACAAGTGCTGAAACAAAAAGATTGACAATAAAACTCATGGTACTATTTTTTTAGATTATATATTCTAAGATGCAAAATTATTACCAAACTATCAAAAAATAGAATTTTAACATTTGTTGTTTTTTATAAATCTCGTTGTTATGCCTGTGGAGGCAGTCTTAAGCCAATTGATATCATAGAATTAATTCCCGAATTAGGGATAAGAAAAAAGCTTGAAATTTTTTCAAGCTTTTTTAATTGAATCTCAGAAAAAGGAGAGAAAGGGGCTATTTTTTGTCTTTTTTTATTTTATCTGCCATGCGTTTTGCTCTTTTTTCACTGTCTGGGTGACTCGAAAACATTTTTTTACCCATGCTTTTATCGGAATTGGCTTCCTTTTCCATATCACCAAATTTGGTGAATGCGGTGACAAGGGCTTCGGGGTTTATTTTATTCGCCACGAGAAAATCGTACGCATAACTGTCTGAGGCCGATTCTTGTTTTTGGGAGAATTGTGCGCCAGTTAACGCTTCTGCTGCTTTTCCTAAATCTGAATTGACAAAATCGGCTACAGAACCCGACGTTGATCCAGCATATTGGGCCGCAGCTGCCGTTAATAAGGCTTGTTTATAACCTTTTTTAGAATGCTCTAATTTTACATGGCCTATTTCGTGCCCAATAATCCCCAATAGTTCATCATCGGTCATGATGTCCATTAAGGAAGAAAATACGCGAACACTTCCATCAGGAGAAGCAAAGGCGTTGACATCGGTCACGTAATAGACTTTGTAGTTTAATTTTAAACCATCGTGGTTTTTATAGGGCCCAAAGATTTTTTCAAGGCGTTGAGCATAGGCTTTTTTCTTGGGGTCTTTGTCGGTTAATGAACAAGTCGCATTGTTTTCATCCATCCATTTCACCGATTTTGCAGCTGATTCAATGACTTCGGCATCACTTACGGTTAATGCTTTTGCAGCGCCGGCTACAGCACCAATTTTACCCCCATTTAATTTTTGGGCATTCACAGTTCCTGTACCAGCCAAAGCGATTATGGCAAGTGTAAATAAAGTTTTTTTCATAATAGAAATTTTGGTAAGTAGTTGATTTATTTTTTTCATGTTTGGTCTTTATGACTATACTCCATACAACCATAACGAATGTACTGATTTAGGTGTAGGTAACCATACCGCTTTTTATGATTGTTTGCATGCGCAAGTAGGTATAGGTCAGAGTGTTTCGTTGTTGGATAAACCGAAAACTCTTTAGTAGATTTTCAATAGATAGAAGGCATGGGGCGAAGAGATTAGTAGGGATAAGCATCCTTTAAGGCGTCGAATTTTAGCTAGAAGCGAATGTTTTACATTGAGAATTCATTTTAGGTCTTTGAGATGAGCGACCATATGTTTCGAAACTAAGTACCTATTGAAGTTTCATACTTCTAAAATTGGATGTTGGTTATTTAAAATTTATGATTGAAGCCAAGGTGTTAAGGTGTTCGTCATCGAACACCTTAACACCTTGGCGCTGCGGCAGGGATAGCAGCGGCATCCTTTGCTGCTACCTGGGGTTTCCATAAACCCGAGATGTTCTTGCAGCAAAGATAGAGCGAATAGCCCGGCGCGAAGCGGCCGCCCAAAAGAATTGTCTAAAAGAAAGGAGGTAAAAAAAAAGACCGCCTTTTGGCAGTCTTTTATATAAAAAATAAAAAAGTTTATTTTAATTTTTCGAAAAGGTATTTCATGTTGACCTCTTTATCGATGATGGTATTTAATTCGTCGATAGAAACACGTACTTGTTCCATGGTATCGCGACGGCGTAAGGTTACGCTGTTGTCGTTTAAAGAATCGTGATCGACCGTAATACAGAAAGGGGTACCAATGGCATCCATGCGGCGGTAACGTTTTCCGATAGAATCTTTGTCTTCGTAAATAACGTTGAAATCGAATCGCAATTGTTTAACGATTTTCTCTGCTAATTCGGGTAGACCGTCCTTTTTGACCAATGGTAAAATAGCGGCTTTTATAGGCGCTAAAGGAGCGGGTAGACGAAGAACAACGCGTTCTGAACCATCTTCTAGTTTTTCTTCTTTTAAAGAATTGGCGAAGATTGATAAGAATAAACGGTCTAAACCAACCGATGTTTCTACCACAAAAGGGGTATAGCTTTCGTTGGTTTCGTTGTCGAAGTACTGGATTTTTTTACCTGAAAATTGTTCGTGCGCTTTTAAATCGAAATCGGTACGTGAATGAATTCCTTCCAATTCTTTGAATCCGAAAGGGAATTTGAATTCGATATCGGCTGCTGCATTGGCGTAATGAGCTAATTTTTCGTGGTCGTGAAAACGGTAATTATCGTCTCCTAAACCTAATGAATGGTGCCAGCTAAGACGGGTTTCTTTCCATTTAGCATACCAATCTAATTCGGTTCCGGGTTTTACGAAGTATTGCATTTCCATTTGTTCGAATTCGCGCATGCGGAAAATGAATTGGCGGGCAACGATTTCGTTACGGAAAGCTTTACCGATTTGGGCAATCCCAAAAGGTAATTTCATACGTCCGGTTTTTTGAACGTTGAGGTAGTTTAAGAAAATTCCTTGAGCCGTTTCTGGGCGTAAGTATAAATCCATTGCTTGATCGGCGGTAGCGCCTAATTTGGTCCCGAACATCAGGTTGAACTGACGAACTTCGGTCCAGTTTTTAGAGCCCGTTACAGGATCTGCAATTTCCAATTCTTCAATTAGGGCTTTTACATCTTCTAGGTCTTCGTTTTCTAACGATTTTCCCATGCGTTGCAAAATGCTATCAATTTTTTGTTGGTATTCTACAACACGGCCATTGGTTGAAATAAATTCGGCTTTATCAAAGGCGTCACCAAAGCGTTTTTCGGCTTTTGCAACTTCTTTTTCTATTTTTGTTTCAATTTTGGCACAGTAATCTTCAATTAAAACATCGGCGCGGTAACGTTTTTTAGAGTCTTTATTGTCGATCAATGGATCGTTGAATGCATCCACGTGACCTGAAGCTTTCCAAGTGGTAGGGTGCATAAAGATAGAAGAGTCGATGCCGACGATGTTTTCGTTTAATTGCACCATGGCTTTCCACCAATATTGTTTGATGTTGTTTTTTAGTTCAGCTCCATTTTGTCCGTAGTCATAAACAGCTGATAATCCATCATAAATCTCACTGGATTGGAATATAAATCCGTATTCTTTGGCGTGAGAAATCACCTTTTTGAAAATATCTTCTGACATAGTCTTTTATTTCTATTTAGAAATGCAATTTTAGTGAATTTTAGCGAGTTAATGAAAGGAATGAGGCAAGATTATTTGTGGAATTTAAGATTGGTTAGAACAAGGAGGTGTTTTGAAATTGATAACTCGAAAGTTATGTAACATCTTTAGAAAATTTTATAACACGATATAATTGGTTGCCTTTTTGTTTTTGCTATTTTTGTAGCTGTGAAATTCTATCGTCATATAGCTGTGTTGTGCTCAACTCTCTTGATTATATCTAATCTAGGGATGGCTTGTACAATGCATTTTTGCCAAGGCATGATGGAAGAAATTCGTTTTACACAGGTTCAGGCAACACATTGTGAGGTAAGTGAAGTGAAACATTGCTGTGCAACGATGTCTGATTCTAATTCGGAAGAGGATGGGGGATGTTGTGATGAGCAAGCTTTTATGGATAAAGCAATTGATCAGCAACTGGCACAGGTTCTTAAAATAAAGGTGCAGTTTTTTGTTGAATCGTCTGTCGATCTTCAGGACTTTGGTGATTTGGAGCATTCTGTTCATCAGCGTTTGACCTTACTGGCTCATTCTGTGGAGTGTCATGCGCCCCCCAATTATATTTCCAATTCTCAACTGTTGTTTTACGAGGGCTAAGGTTTAATCATTTAGCATCACCACGGTGATGATCTTTTTGTTTAATACCACGTAAAATATATTCATGAAATACTTATATACCTCAGTTTTATTACTGAGTACTGTCTTTACTTTTGCCCAAGAAGGGGTGAAAGGTAAAATTGTAAACGATAAAAATGAGCCAATTGTTGGCGCCGAGATTTATTGGAAAAACGATGAAAATTTCGTTTTAACCAATGCTGAAGGGGAGTTTGAATTATCGTCACATCCTGAAACAAAAACGTTTGAGATTCATTATAATGGTTATCAAACGACTGAAGTTACTCCGTTGAATTTCGATTTCTTAACCTATACGCTCGTCCCCTCTGAAACCAATGCGTTGAAGGAGGTACGCGTAACCAATGTACGGAATTCGATTAAAAAATCGTTTGGTGCTACGAATATGTCGGTAATGACTGGAAAAGAATTACTAAAAGCTGCTTGTTGTAATTTAGCTGAATCTTTTGAAACAAATCCGTCTATTGATGTCAACTTTTCCGATGCTGTAACGGGTACGAAACAGATTAGAATGCTGGGCCTAACAAGTCCTTATATCTTAATTGCGGAGGAAAACATTCCTTCGGTTCGTGGTGCCTCTCAGGCCTATGGCTTAACGTTTACGCCAGGGACGTGGGTAGAGAGCATTCAGGTGACAAAAGGCGCGGGAACGGTTGTGAATGGTTTTGAAAGTATTTCGGGTCAAATTAATACCGAACTGATAAAACCAGCGAATGACATTCCTTTTTATTTAAATCTGTATGGTTCTACCGATGCTCGATTAGAGGCCAATGCTCATTTGAATAAGAAATTGTCTGATAAATGGAGTTCTTCTCTTTTCTTGCATGGAAATGCACGCGTAGCGAAGAACGATATGAACAATGATGGATTTTTAGACAGCCCTGTTGGTAAGCAAATTAATGTGATGAATCGCTGGCAGTATCAGAACCTCGAAAAAGGTTGGATTGGTTTTTTCTCGGCTCGCTACATGCACGATGATAAACAAGGAGGAGAAGTTGATTTTGATAAGAAACGGGATAAGTTGACGACCAATCTTTGGGGATCGGAAATAACGACTCAAAAAGTCGACTTGTCGTCTAAAATAGGGTATGTTTTCCCCGGTATGCCATACCAAAGTATGGGGCTTCAAACCGCTTACAATTACCATCAGCAAGAATCGTATTTTGGTTTAAACCAATACGATATTACCCAGCAAAGCGTGTACTCGAATTTTATTTTTAATTCGATTATTAGCAATACAAAAAATAAGTTTTCTACCGGAGCCAGTTTTGCTTTGGATAAATACGAGGAGTTTGTGGCCTTACCCGATGCGAAAAATTTTGATCGAATTGATAACTCGGTGGGAACATTCTTTGAATATACCCATGATAATATGAAAAACTTTCAGGTAATTGCGGGAATACGTGCTGATTATCATAACCGAATGGGCTTTTTCTTAACTCCGCGTTTACATACACGTTATACGCCTTGGGAAGGGACAACAGTGAAAGGATCGGTGGGGCGTGGAAAACGATTGAACAATGTTTTCGCAGAAAATCAGAATTTGTTTGCATCCTCTAGAGCCTTTGTTATTAAAGGTAGTGGTGGTGAGATTTATGGGTTGGATCCTGAAATTGCTTGGAATTATGGTATGAGCTTTACCCAAGAGTTTAGGTTATTTGGTAAGAAAGCCGATGTAACATTGGATCTCTACCGTACCGATTTTGAGAATCAAATTGTGACTGATATCGATTATTCTGCACATCAGGTACGTTTGTATAATTTGGATGGGAAATCCTATGCCAATTCGGTTCAGGTTGATTTTAATTATACGCCTTTTGAACGTTTTTTCATCCGTTCAGCTTATAAATACTTTGATATTCAGACCGATTATGAAAATGGACGCATGGAGAAAGCGATGCAAGCAAAACACCGTTTTTTTACCAACTTAGAGTATCAGACTAATTCACGTGGAGGTGCGCATTGGCGTTTCGATTTAACATGGAATTGGTTAGGCAAGCAACGTTTGCCTTCAACAACCGATAATAGCCCAGAAAATCAATTAGCGGCTTATTCGAATCCTTTCTCTACGCTGAATGCACAGGTAACCAAAGTGTTTTCTAAACGTTTTGAAGTGTATGTGGGAGGAGAGAATATGACGAATTACCAACAAGACCGCGTTATCTTAGGAGCGGATAATCCTTTTGGATCTAACTTTGATAGCTCACTCGTTTACGCCCCTATTTTTGGGCAAATGTATTATGCCGGATTACGATTTAAATTAAATTAAAAACAAGATTATACAAGATGAAAAACAAATTTTTCATGTTCACTCTTTTACTTTTAGGTTTTATGGTGAACGCACAAAGTAAAAACGCTGTACACGATGTACACGTAAAAGGAAATTGTGGACTTTGTAAAGAGCGTATTGAAAAAGCGGCTTACAAAGTAAAAGGTGTAAAAAGTGCTGAATGGGATTCAACAGGACAAAACTTGCATATTATTTTAAACGAAACCAAGTCTTCTGTTGATGATGTCAAGAAGTCGGTCGCTGGTGTGGGTCACGATACTGATACGATTAAAGCAGACGATGAAGTATATAAAAACTTACATAGTTGTTGTGTTTATGATCGTGAAGATGATACCCAAGAAGATGCTGAACCTATAATTCATATACCTCTTCACTAGGTGTAGGTATGTTTGTTAACATAAAAAGGAGGGTGCTCAATTGATTGAGCACCCTTTTTATTGATATAAATTTATTTTTTAATGATTTTTTTAGTGACTACCCCATCGGTTAAATGAAATTTAACAATATAAATTCCACTACTTAGGTGTTGCGTAGAAATTGAAGTGCGATCATTGTTAAAATTAATCGTTTCACTTGAAACTAAGCGACCTGTAAGATCAAGAATTTCTATTTTAACTTCCCCTTTGATTGTTTTATCAACAATGTGAACAATGTCTTTGGCTGGATTTGGATAGAGCTGTAAATTATTGTTTTTAGTGACAGATTGTGTTGATAGAAGACAGCTTGGCGGCATATCAAAAGCCTCTTTGGCATCATCTCTTATGTTTGAGCTACCTTGATCGGCACTGTAACCTAAACCTCTTCTCGCAAATACGGACCAAATATCACACTGGTTCTCGCTGTTGTTATTTATTTCATCGGCTTTTAGAATTGCATTACGGCCATCGATAAAGCCAGGAGAACATTTTTGCAGTTTTAATCCATCTACAACTAATTGTAACGCTAGGTTATTACCAGCATTTCCGCCATACATATCGGGTGAGAAATTGTATTTCTCAATCATTTTCCAGTTTAAATCCCATAACATAGAAGCCCATACATAACCTGTATCATGGGGAGAATCTTCGGGTTTATAATTTTTTAAATACCCATAAGTCGAAGGGTTTACAGACATGTCTGTTGTATAAACAGTTGGACGAATTCCTGGTCCTGTTGTCTTTTGGTCTGACGCGTATGAACCCACTCCTCTACGAGTTGTTGCTACATCGCCTGGTAGTTGGGTAATCATTAGCCCGAAGAAGTCACTCCAGCCTTCTCCCATTTGTTCCTTGTTGCTTAAACAACCTGAAATATTTGGTCCACCGGTTAGTCGATTTGAAATTCCATGGCCATATTCATGAGCAATAATACCGTTATCTAGACTACCATCTAGTAAAACAGACTCTTTTGCCTGGATAGATCCATTCACTGTTGTGTTTTTCAGCGCAGCGATAATCGGGTTGCCATCTTCTTGATTTAATGCAAAAGCAGGAATATTAATCGTTTTGTCTTCCCCTCCCATTAATAGTTCTCCGGCTTGATTGTTTATAATGACTGCGGCTTTTGCCCCTGCGTTTTGTACATTTTTCACTTTAATTGCAAATCCACATTCACCCCGTACAATCACAGCAATTTTACCATTCAGTTCTCCACTGTTTGAGATGGTGCCACAACCGTCATAAGGTGTTCCTGTAGTTTCCGCTTTCTTTGCGAGTATTAAATCTGCTTTTAACGCATCTGTAGGGAGTGGTGCACTGAAACTTCCTAGGGTTGCTGCATATATTCTAGCTAAATTACTCGGAGAATGAATTGTTAAAGGATAGATGGCTGGATCCCATAGATACATAGACATTATTGGGAATGAGCCATCGCGAGGAGTACCAAAAGTGGCGTTATTTTTTTTATCAATGCTTAAGCCTGTTTGAGCTAATGCAACGACCGCATCATTTCCTGCTCCACCTTTATTATGATTGGTGGTTTGAAAATTTCCGTTTTTTTCATCGAAACCATACATGTAAAAAATATCATGCATCACGTTATTCATGTAGAATAAGTTGGTCGTTACCGCATTTTTATTCTCATAAGGATGCAAATTTGAATTGATAGGGAAGTCGAAATTTAAATTACTTCCTCCATCAACATAATCGCTTATATTTCTCCCATTAGAATTGTATCCTATTGATTGATGATCGTTTACTGCTTTTACATTATTTCCTAATGTCATTGTTGTGCTCGAAGTTCCGTCATGATGCCATCCCAAAGGTGAAGCTAATGGATGGACTTCATTGGATGAAACTAGGCGTCTAGGACCATGATTTGGTGATTCTAAGGGTAGTGCAAAAACATTATAACTCGCAGTCGAAGAGGTGGTTGTCGCTAAGTCATCGTAGAGCCATTGCCAATCTTCTTTTTTAAAATTCGCAGAATTTTCATTCGAAAAAGAACCATGACTGAAGCCACAACTTAACGTTTGGCTATGTATTTCGAGTATTTCTCCCGATTGTGCATCGACCACTGCATCGAAAATTTCATTTAATTCTGCATTGGCTTTGCGAAATGTAATACTATATGCTAAGTGTGGATTTTGTTGTGCGTCAATGTAATAAACAAGATTATTGCCTGAGGCAGAGTTGTTAAAGATCCCCTTTTGATTAGTATAGACTTCAGGTTCTTTCATAAAGACGCTTAAACCTTCTTTATGAGCTATCTTTTGGAAGATGTCTTCAAAACTTAAAGTGGGTTGTGATTTTTTTTTTGCTGAACTGGAATAGTTTCTCATTGAAGATTGATCAGATACAATCTTGTTATCTTTTATGATATAGGTGGTATAGGAATTATATACCGGAATACCTTCAATGGTTTGTTGGGCGAAGACGCGGGTGTAGTGGTTGTCTTCAATGGTTTCAACAATTTTATAGTCCAGTGAAGTCCCTTTTTGTTGTTTCTGATAAGTGTTAATCAACCCTTCTATTTGCTGAGCTTGTGTACTCATTGAAATAAGAAAAGCTGAAAAAATTAGTGTTAAATTTTTTTTCATCTTTGTGTTAATTTGAAGTAATATAGATAAAAAAAACAATAAACTAATAAAAAACAAAAAAGCATTCGGATTAACGAATGCTTTTTTGGAATATTTACTATTGAAACATGTCTTTTACCTTTTCAAAAAATGATTTCTCATTTTTAGGTTCAGGATTAAAATGTTTGTCGTCTCTCATTTTTTCAAAGAAAGCTTCTTGGTCTTTATTTAAGTGGCTAGGAGTCCAAATGTTCACATGAACAAATAAATCACCTTTTCCATATCCATTTAAATCGACAAGTCCTTGGCTTTTTAAACGCAATACTTTACCTGATTGAGTTCCTTTATCTATTTTAATTTTCACTTTACCATTTACGGTAGGAATCTCTTTTGAAGCGCCTAAAATAGCATCAGGTATGGAAATATATAAATCGTAATGAAGGTTGTTTCCATCGCGTTTTAGGCTTTCGTGTTCTTCTTCTTCTATAAGAACCAATAAATCACCCGCTATTCCATCGAAAGGAGCATCATTTCCTTTTCCACGGACTTGCAATTGAATTCCATCTCTTACGCCAGCAGGAATTTTAAGGTCAATAGTTTCTTCAACCTTAATTAAACCTTGGTTATTGGCTCCTGAAGGAATTTTATCGGCCACTTTTCCAACACCTTGACAAGTACTACATGTTGTGGCTGTTTGCATCTGACCTAAAATAGTATTGGTTACACGAACCTGTTGTCCAGAACCATTACAGCTAGTACATGTTTTTGAAGTAACGCCTTCTGCTTGTTTAAAGCGTTTAACTTTAACTTTCTTCTCGCAACCGTTAACAATTTCTTCAAGGTTAAGTTTTACACGAATTCGAAGATCAGACCCTTTCATACGACGAGGACCGCGTGATTGGCCTCCGCCAAAACCACCAAAGCCTCCGCCTCCGCCGAAGATATCGCCAAAATGAGAGAAGATGTCCTCCATATTCATTCCGCCACCAGCTCCGCCGCCAAAGCCGCCAGCTCCACCAACTCCTTCATGACCAAATTGATCGTATCGGGCACGTTTATTGTCGTCGCTTAAAACTTCATAAGCTTCCGCTGCTTCTTTGAATTTATCTTCTGCTTCCTTATTGTCAGGATTTTTATCCGGGTGGAATTGAATCGCTAACTTCCGGTAGGCTTTTTTTATTTGATCGGCTCCAGCTGAACGCTCAACACCTAATATTTCGTAATAATCTCTTTTCGTTGACATTTTTCTAAAATCTTACATTCCTACTACTACCTTCGCGTAACGAACAACTACCTCATTTAGGAAGTATCCCGTTTCGATAACATCTACAACTTTTCCTTTTAAATCGTCTGTTGGTGCAGGGATTTGAGTGATGGCTTCATGTAAATCTGTGTTGAAATCATCACCAGCTTTTACATCCATAGCCACTAATCCTTTTCCATGTAGGGTGTCGATTAGTTTATTTTGAATTAAAGCAATACCGGTTACTAAACTTTCATCACCCGATTTCTCGATTTGTAACATTCCACGTTCGAAATCATCTAAAACAGGTAATAAAGCGGTAATAACCTCTTTGTTCGCCGTTTTAAAGATATCTATTCGCTCACGAGATGTACGTTTCTTAAAGTTATCGAACTCGGCAAATAAACGTAAATATTGTTCTTTTTCTTTGTTTAACTGTTCTTTAATCGCCTCATTCTCATCGATTGATTGCTCTTCTTGTGGCGTAGCTTCATTAGTTTGTTCAATATTTTCTTCAGAATTAATCGATTGATCTAATTCATCGTTTATTGTTTGTTCTGACATAGTCTGTTTATTTTTATTCTTCCAAGAATCAAATATTTTGCCAATACGCATAGTGTGACTTTTTGACAGTTATTAAGGATACATAAAGCGCCTTTTTTTGAAGGCGCTGGCTTATACTGGCTGTTTTTGACAGCTTAAAATTTAAAATTTATTTTGGCATTTAAGAATCGGCCTGTTAATCGATTGGGAACAGCGTAAATCGCGGGCGAATTTACATCCCTTACCCACGTATTGCTAATTTCATTTCGAATATCAAAGATATTAAACACATCTAGACCAACCGATAATTCTTTGAAGTTACCCCAGAAAGTCGATTGGCTGGGCTTTAAGTCTTTTTGGTTGATGAATTCTTTTACAAAACCAATATCTACGCGCTTATAATCAGATAAATAATTGGTGTAATCATAAGGATCTGTAAACTGAGGGGCTCCGTTTGGGAGTCCTGCAGCATAGATTAAATTCACGTTTACTTTAAAGGAAGGTAAGAAGTCCATATAGTCTTGAAAGAAGGCCGATACTTTGAAACGAGGATCCGTTGGTAATGCAATGTCACCACGGCCATCAATGTTTTGGTATGCGCGTGCATACGATGCGCTAAACCATGAGTCAACTCCTGGTACAAACTGACCGAATAGACGCATATCAACGCCATAGGCATGTCCTTTAGAATTATTGTCTGCTTGGTAACGGATACGGACATTATCAACAAAGTAAGGATTTAAATTATTGAGAATTTTGTAATAAGCTTCTGTTGTTAATTTGAAAGGCCTATTCATCCACTTGAACTCATAATCATTTCCAACAATGAAATGTATGGATTGTTGCGATTTAATTTGGTCGTTTAAAGTACCATCTAAACGGCGTATTTCTCTATAAAAAGGAGGTTGGTAATAAACTCCTGTTGCAAAGCGAAATAGCATATCCTTGTCCCAATTAGGTTTAAGGGCTATTTGTGCGCGAGGACTAAGGATGATTTCATCGTTAAAATCCCAATAAGAAGTTCGTACACCCGCATTGACCATTACCTTAGCATCGTTCCATTCAAATTTAGATGTATATTGTAAATAACCTGAGAATCGATTCGATTGAAGTTTATTCTGGGCATTAATGGAATACGTTAACTGTAGGCCTTCTCCATAGGCAGGGTTATTCACCACATAGCCCGTCGAGTCTAATACTTGCCATTCGTTTAATAAATCACGGATGTCTTCACGCTGAAATTTTAACCCCCAGTCGATGGAGTTATTCACATTTAGTTTGTATTTTCCTTTGTGTTGAATACCAGCAACGAGTGCATCAAAATTGTTTCGAGCATGGTCTATTTGGGAACCAACATCATAAGTTTGGGTACTTTTCCCGTCTCCGTCCACTTCAGATATAAAATACGCTCCTTGGATATCAAAATATTCTTGTTCTTTGGAATGATAAGCGAAAATATCTAACCCTAAATCCAATTTTTCAGAGGGTTGATAGGTGATTGAAGCACTGGCCGTTTCTGTTGCGAAACGATCATCTTCTCGACCGTTATAGTGAACGGTTAATAGCATTGGATTATCAAGGGATCCAAAATACGTGTCACGGTTTTTGGGCTCCATTTCAAAACGCGAACGGGATACCGTTCCTAAAAAATTAATATTCCATTTAGGGTTAATAGCGTAATTGATACTCGTTTGAATGTCGTAGTATGCTGGATTGAAATCGGAATCACCATCCAAGGTATTTAATACCAAGTTTCTGTTTTGATAGCGTGCACCAACAATCGCGGATAATTTTTTGTTTTTTGTAGCTCCTCCCAAAGTGAGGTTTCCGCCCATTAAACTCGCTTCTAATTGACCTTCAAATTTGGTTGGACGCTTATAGTAGATATCGAGTACGGAAGACATCTTGTCACCATATTTCGCTTCCCATCCGCCTGCCGAAAAATTGACGAATTGTGTCATGGCAGGATTTACAAATCCAAGTCCTTCTTGTTCGCCTGATCTTATTAACTGAGGTTTGTAGACTTCAATGCCGTTGACATAAATTAAGTTTTCATCGTAATTTCCACCACGAACCATATATTGTGAACTAAGTTCTGTGTTCGAATTCACAAAGGGTAGTGTCTTCAAAAGATCGGTAACTCCTCCTGTTAGACTAGGCCCTTGTTGCATTTGTGCAGCACTTAAAATGGTACTATTAACTGGTTTATTTTTGTTCGATTGAAAGATCACCTTCGCTTCTTTTAAGGATACCGATTGGTTATCGTTTGGAACTAACTGTATGAATAGTTCTTTTTTCGATTTATCGTTTAATTGAAGGGTATGGGTATAAGCATGATAGGCATTCGTCGAAAAAGTGATAGAAATCGATTTTCCTGCAGGAACTTCAATCTTGAAATTTCCTGAGTCATCGGTGTAAAACTGTTGCCCATTGACAATGATTTCTGCTTCACTAAGGGGTAGTCGATTTTCGTCGACGACTTTTCCTGTAAGATGCCCCGTTTGCGCCCAAAGTAGGCTTCCGAAAAAAATTAACCCTAAGGAATTAAGAATTTTTCTTGAAGGTTGTAGAGTAGGTTGCTGTATTATTTTTTTCATCTTTTACATGTAATTCTAGTAGGTGTTCTCCAACGGTAATTTGTTCTTTGTTCAGATCAATTGTTAATCGTCTAATCTTTTGATCATATTCTGCCAATACCCATTTTCCATTGATATACGCTTTAAATTCTTTAATTCCTGATTGACTATCATGAATCGTAAAACGAATAATGGTATTTGCAGCCGTAAAGACACTGTTTTGTTTGATGTTTAACGGTGTTATTGTTGGTTTAGTATGATCCAATTCGATCGAAAATACCCCAAAGTCTCTCACATCGGCTACAAGTTTACCATTTTTAAAGACCGTTTTTTCATAGCTTTTCTGCCAGGCGCCTCGTTTTTGATATTGTCTTACAATAATGGCCTTGTCTAAATGAGCCGGTGAAATACTTTTCGGATCAATGACTAAAGTATACGGTGAATGGACAGGGAAATTTGAATCCCCAATTCGATGTTTTTCACCATCTTTAGAGTAGCTTAGGTCAAAATCCTCATAGAAAATGTTTTTCGGGAAAAATATCTCAATGTTTTCTGCTTTAAAATGATTGTCTTTATTCCAAAACATGGGATTTATTGGCTGTTTTACGGCCACTTCTTCCTCGCTTTTTCCTATGACTTTAAAGCTGTTTGATACGGTGTTTCTCGCATAGTCAGATACAATTATTTTTATTTGATACGTTTTACCAGCTTCAACCGTTAAAATACCATTGTCTTTTAAATTTGAAAAAGTACGGATGGGATTGCCTTCCCTGACAAACGTTTGGTAGACCCAACTGTTATTGCGTTGTATATCACCGTAATCGCATACACTATTAATGGCTCTGGTTTCTGTAAAAGCAAAACGACTCGCGGTAAAGGTGTAAATAGGATTATTGTCTACCAAGACATCAATCTGATGTACACCGTTGTTATTTTCAGCACCATTGTGTTTATCATAGGCTTTTACACCAAAACCAACTTGTCCAGAAGCAGTAATTGTACCATTGCTTCCTACAACGATACGGTTTTGTTGACCGTTAACTTTTCCATGAACGGCATAAGCATAGGTGCCGAGTAAACTAGGCTGACGCGTATCGGGAATATGAAAACCAAAGTAAAAAGGATTAATGGGTTCTTCTGTTTTTGTGTCGCGGATTTCAAAATGGAGGTGAGGTCCACCTGATCCACCCGAGTTCCCCGACAAGGCGATTAAATCACCTTGTTTTAATTTAAACTGATCAGCTTTTGGGTAAAGCTCTACTTGGAATGATTCGTTCTTGTATTGTTCTTCGCGTATAAATTTTTCTATTTCAGGATTAAATTTTTGTAGATGACCATAGACGGTGGTGTATCCGTTGGGATGGTCTATATAAAGTGCATTTCCATAGCCTGTAGGTGAAATATTGATGCGTGAAATATAGCCCTCTCCGGCAGCTAGTACTTTTAATCCTTCTCTTTGTTGTGTCTTAATATCAAGTCCAGTATGAAAATGATTATTTCTCAATTCGCCGAAGTTTCCAGACAAGTAATTGGTGATTTCTAAAGGATTCTTAAAATCGTTTTTGGGATAGAACTCACTTTTTGGCTGTATCGCTCGTTGAGCTAATGCACAACTTGAGATAAAGAGGAAAAAGAATAAAGGGTGTCTAAAAACAGTCATGTTGATTTAATTTCGGTGGATAAAGTTTTGGCAATAAAATTAAGTCAAAAAAACGCGATACCCGTATTCTTGCTTCAAAAAAATAACAAAAAAGCAGTAATCCTCTTTTATTTAAAAGATAGGAGGGTCGTTGTGTAATCAGCAAAAGGCAACATTAAGTTGTAAATAGACCATTTTTGAAATTAAATGATTCAGCGACAAAACAATATAAAAAATAGAATAAAATATGAACCTTTATGTTGAATTGATGCAAAAAATTGTTATTTTTGCCCTAGAAGCTAGAATAAAATGGTTCTCTGATCATGGAAGAAGAATTGGATTTTGATATCCTTGAAAGCAAGGTTTTAGAAATATTAGAGAAGTATCAACATACAGAATACGAGATGAGATCTTTAATAGAAGAGACAACTCGTTTAAAAAATAAATTAAGAGAGTCACAAGCTCATAATATTCATTTAACTGAAGAGGTAAACCGTTTAAAAGTGGCCAATGCCATGAATGGTAATCAGGAATATAAGCGAATGATGAAACTTAAGATGACGAAGTTAATTAATGAAGTGGATACATGTATCGCTCAGATAAAAACAAATAGGTAATATAAAATGTCTACTCAACGAATTGAGATAAAAATTGCTTCACGTGTATACCCCATGAACATTAGCACTGAAGAAGAGCAAATGATTTTGGATTGTGCACAAGAAATCAACGCCATCCTAAAACAGTTTGAAGAGAAGTACGCTGTTTCAGATAAACAAGACGCTTTAGCTATGGTTACTATTCAATTAGCCTTACGCGAAGCAAAGTTGAAAAAGCAAATGAAAGATAACGAAGAGATTACCGCAGAGAGAATCTCTAAGTTATTAGAATTAATTGATCAGTCAATTAGTAAATAAGAGAAGTTCAGAACAACATATAACGTTGTAACTTAAACATATTCCTACATTAGTTCTAGCTATATTTGGTTAACTCAACACTAGTTTTGTTACCGAGTGAACACTGTTCGGAAAGCGGGCCGCAGCTTTGAAAAAAGCTCAATTTTTATTGACAGCGGATACTTGACTGACAGACTAACTCAAATCCTGTTTACAGGAGTTAACTCAAAACATATTGACTAATGTAGGTTTTTTTATATATAAACATTACATAATTCTATGGATACACTAAGTATTATTATTGCATTTGTAGCCTTGATTGTAGGCGCTGTAGTGGGTTATTTTTTATCAAAAAAATCGGTAGATAAACAAAACCAAGAATTGATTGATGAAGCAACTCGCAAAGCTAAAGCCTTAGTCAATGATGCAGAAAAAGATGGGGAAACCATTAAGAAAGAAAAGATTCTTCAAGCAAAAGAAAAATTTCTTGAATTAAAAACAAAGCACGAAGAAGTCGTAAACCAACGCGAAAGAAAAGTTTCAGATGCTGAATTAAAGGTTAAAGAACGAGAAGATCGTATTAAAATAGACTTAACAGAGGTTCAAAAACAAAAAGAAAGTATTAAATCTGAAAAAGGTAATTTACAATCTCGAACTGAAAAATTAAACCTTCGTCAAAAAGAAGTGGATACCATGCATAAAAAGCAGGTTGAGATTCTTGAGAAAATATCTAATTTTTCAGCAGAGGAAGCTCGTGCTGAATTAATCGAAGTCTTAAAAGATGAGGCGCGCACCAAAGCGCAAGGTCACATCCAAGAGATTATGGAAGAGGCCGATTTAAATGCGAAAAATGAAGCCCGAAAAATTGTTGTTTCGGCTATACAACGCATTGGGACAGAGCAGGCTATTGAGAATTCAGTTTCGGTCTTTAATATTGAATCAGACGAAATTAAAGGTCGTATTATTGGTCGTGAAGGTCGTAATATCCGTGCGATTGAAGCTGCAACAGGTGTTGAAATCATCGTTGATGATACGCCCGAAGCCATTATCCTTTCTTGTTTCGACCCTGTGCGCCGTGAAATTGCCCGTCTATCTTTACACCGTTTAGTAACCGATGGCCGTATTCACCCAGCACGTATCGAAGAAGTGGTTGCTAAAACCACGAAACAAATCGAAGAAGAAATTATTGAAGTCGGTAAAAAAACCGTTATGGATTTAGGTATCCATGGGCTGCATAAAGATTTAGTGCGTATTGTTGGTCGTATGAAATACCGTTCATCGTACGGGCAAAACTTACTTCAACACTCGCGTGAAGTGGCTCATTTAGCTGGTACATTAGCTTCTGAATTAGGTTTAAACCCTAAATTAGCTAAACGTGCAGGTTTATTACACGATATCGGTAAAGTTCCAGAACATGAGTCTGAACTTCCTCACGCTATCTTAGGAATGCAATGGGCTGAAAAATATGGAGAACATCCAGAAGTCATCAACGCCATTGGTGCTCACCACGACGAAATAGAGATGACCTCATTGATCTCGCCTATCGTTCAAGTAGCCGATGCTATTTCGGGTGCTCGTCCAGGCGCTCGTCGTCAAGTAGTCGAGTCATACATCCAACGTTTAAAAGATTTAGAAGCAACAGCCCTAAATTTTGACGGGGTGGAAAAAGCCTATGCGATTCAAGCCGGACGTGAATTAAGAGTCATGGTGGAGAGTGATAAAGTTGATGATACCCAAGCGGCAGAATTATCATTTTTAATCTCCGATAAAATCCAAAATGAAATGACCTATCCTGGTCAGGTTCGTGTTACTGTAATCCGTGAAACAAGAGCGATCAACATCGCTCGTTAATCACTTTTTATATACAATTTTAAAGTCTATTCCTAATAAGAATAGACTTTTTTTTTGTTCTTTTTAACCTCTTTTCAACAACAGCATTGTCTTTCTATCGCTCTCTTAATGCGGTGTTTGTTAGGTAATTAACAACTTGTTGAAAACCTTTCGTCATTTTAACAGCCCTTGTTTTTTTTATGTAAAAAGTTGTGCTAAATTTGGGAAACAAGATTACCAACCGACTCGGTGAACCATCTCTTTGATCATCAGCTTTTACCATTTTTGGGACTAAAAAAGAAAGCTAAACTGAAGACTTAATTCACTTCAATCGATAAAATCTAAACCTCGATTTTTAACTTAAAAGCTTATAAAAAATGTCTATTTTCCAAAAAAGAGTTAACTACAAACCATTTGAATATCCAGAAATTTTGACGTTCACAGAAGCTATTCAAAAAGCATACTGGGTACATAGTGAAGTGGATTTTACGGCCGACACCCAAGATTTTCATTCGCATCTAAATTTAGCGGAACAAACTGCCATTAAACATAGTTTATTAGCGATTGCTCAAATTGAAGTGGCTGTTAAAACTTTTTGGGGCGATATTTACGATCATTTCCCTAAACCCGAATTCAACGGATTGGGGGCTACATTTGCCGAATGTGAATTTCGCCATTCTGAAGCCTATTCTCGCTTGTTAGATGTATTAGGCTATAACGATGCTTTTGAAATCGTAATGGATGTTCCCGTTATCAAAGAACGCGTAGAATACTTATCTTCGGTCTTAAAAAACACCAAATCGGCTCAAGAAAAAGAATATGTGATTTCATTAATTCTGTTTACCATCCTTATTGAAAACGTATCTCTTTTTAGCCAATTCGCTATCGTTTTATCATTTACGCGCTTCAAAGGGTATATGAAAAATGTGAGCAATATAATCGCTTGGACTTCTGTCGATGAGCAAATTCACGCCAATGGCGGTATTTACATCGTAAATAAAATCAGAGAAGAATTTCCCGACTTTTTCGACGACGCTACGGTTCAAGCCATTGAAGACGCTGTTCGTCATTCAATTGGGGTTGAAGAACGCATCTTAGATTGGATCTTCATCGAAGGTGAAATCGATACCATTACAAAGAAAGATTTATTAAACTTCATGAAGTTTAGAGTGGATGAAAGTTTAAAACAAATCAAGTTTAAACCTATATTCAATGTCACCAACGAAGAGTACAAACCAATGGCTTGGTTTGAGGAAGAAGTTTTTGCCAATAGTTTAGACGATTTCTTTGCGAAACGCCCCGTAGACTATACAAAACATGATAAGAGTATTACAGCAAACGATTTGTTTTAATACCAAGAATCAATAAAAACTCATTCACACCACCAAACTATTTTATAAAATATATACCGCATAAATCCCCACTTTATGGAAAACAATCTTTTAAATACAATTCCTAACGACGATATAAAGCCAGCGATATTCGAAGGTGATGCACCAAAATTATGGTGGAAAAACTCAGAATCTGAACAAATATTAAACCGAGGTTACCTTTTAAAAGGTGAAACTGTAGAAGGAGCCATTGATCGTATTACTACGGCTGCTGCTAAACGCCTATTTAAACCCGAATTAAAAGAGTCTTTTCAAGAAATGATCGAGAAAGGATGGATGTCATTAAGCTCTCCTATTTGGGCTAACATGGGAACCGAAAGAGGCTTGCCGATTTCTTGTTTCAACGTTCATATTCCCGATAGTATTGAAGGGATTACCCATAAATTAGGGGAAGTGATTATGCAAACCAAAATAGGAGGGGGTACTTCAGGCTATTTTGGTGGATTAAGAGAACGTGGAAGCGCTGTAACCGATAACGGAAAGAGTAGTGGGGCGGTTAGCTTTATGAAATTGTTCGATACCGCTATGGATACCATTTCTCAGGGAGGTGTTCGCCGTGGTGCTTTTGCTGCTTATCTCGATATCGATCACGCCGACATCGAAGAGTTTTTGAAAATAAAATCAATCGGAAACCCGATTCAAAACCTTTTCAATGCCGTTTGTGTTCCCGATTATTGGATGCAAGAAATGATCGATGGTGACGCTGAAAAACGTCAAATTTGGGCCAAAGTATTAGAGTCTCGTCAAGAAAAAGGACTTCCATATATCTTTTTCTCAGACAATGTCAACAAAAATAAACCCCAAGTTTATAAAGATTTAAATATGCGCATCAACGCATCCAATCTTTGTTCAGAGATTATGCTTCCGTCTTCAAAAGACGAATCGTTTATCTGTTGTTTATCATCGATGAACTTAGAATTATACGACGAATGGAAAGACACTGAAGCGGTTAAATTAGCCATCTTTTTCCTAGATGCCGTATTGCAAGAATTTATAGAAAAAACAGAAGGAAACTACTACCTTTCTGCTGCCAATCGTTTCGCGAAACGTCACCGTGCATTAGGACTTGGTGTGTTAGGATGGCATTCGTACTTACAGAAAAACATGATTCCATTCGAAGGAATGGAAGCCAAATTGCGCACAACAGAAATCTTTAAGCACATTCGCGAAAAAGCCGATAAAGCGACCGAAGATTTAGCCCGTATCTACGGTGAACCTGAAGTATTAAAAGGCTATGGTCGTCGTAATACAACCACCCTAGCTATTGCACCTACAACATCGTCTTCAGCGATTTTAGGACAAACATCACCAGGTATAGAACCTTTTTCTTCCAACTATTACAAAGCGGGTTTATCAAAAGGAAATTTCATGCGTAAAAACAAATACTTAATGAAATTATTGCAACAGAAAGAGTTGGATAACGAAGATGTATGGCGTGGAATTATGCTTAATGGTGGTTCAGTTCAACACATCGAACAATTATCAGCCGAAGAAAAAGCCGTCTTTAAAACATTTAAAGAACTTTCTCAACTAGAAATTATTCAACAAGCAGCTATCCGTCAAAAATACGTTGACCAATCACAATCTTTAAACCTGAACATCCCTTCAGATTTACCCGTGAAAGAAGTCAATCGCCTTATGATCGAAGCATGGCAATTGGGTGTTAAAACACTTTATTACCAACGCTCACAATCGGTTTCTAAAGAAATGGTTACCAACTTAGTCTCTTGTGCGAGTTGCGAATCCTAAACACGTTCAATATCCATGGATATAACATCCCAATCCCTCGTTCATTCGAGGGATTTTTTTATGCCTAACACAGAATGTCTATCTTTACGCAAACTTATACCACGTGGTCAATCTCAAAGATATTATCGACGATTATTATCCGCTATCTCCTGAAGCGTATCAAAAAATAGAAGCCATAACCCAACTAATCCACCTACCTAAGAAAACCATTCTCTTTTCGCCAGACCGCTACGAACCCGATTTCTATTTAATCAGTAAAGGCGCTGCAAGAGTGTATATCGTAGACGAAAATGGAAACGAATTGTCGTATTTATTATTTCTAGAAAAGGCCGTGCTCCTTTCCTTCGAAGGCTACCTGCATCAAACATCGTCTTATGAACACATCGATTTGCTCGAAGACACAAGTCTTTATCAGCTTAAAACAGAAGAACTGAAGAAACTCTACCGCGAAGATTTAGAAATTTGCAATTTCGGACGAAGTATATCCGATCACTGGGCTTACCAAACCGAAGCCCGTTTTATCGATCGACTTTCGCTTTCAGCTACAGAACGGTATGCGAAATTGGTTCGCGAAAACCCCGAAATCATTCAGCGTATACCCCTTAAATACATCGCCTCCCACTTAGGAATCACGCAAGTCTCCTTAAGTCGTATCCGCGCTAATTATTTAATCCAGTAAATTTAAAAAGGGAAAATTTATTTGGGCGGCCGCTACGCGCCGGGCTATCCGCTATATCTTTGCTGCATCAACCTCTCGGGTTGAATTAAAACTCAGGAGGCAGCAAAGGATGCCGCTGCTATCCCTGCCGCAGAACAAGGCCTTTGAAGTGTTCACTCGTGAACACTTCAAAGGCCTTGTGTTGAAAGGTTCATTTTTGATTCATTAACCGCTCTATTTCTCAGGAAACAGGTTTTACAGAAGTCGACTAATAAATCCAATATCCAGAATCTAAAATCTAGTATCTAAAATCCAGAATCTAAAATCTAGTATCTAATATCTACTAACTACTAACTACTAACTACTAAACTACCCATGTATCGCTTCCTTATTTCCGTAGCTTTGAATTAATTTCCCTTCAAAATCTAACCATTCTGCCCAACGTTTATCAATATCAACATCCGTCGACAATTTACGTGCAAAATTTAAGAAAGTGGTGTAGTGGTTTGCTTCAGAAACCATTAAATCATAGTAGAATTTAGCTAGCTCTTCATCGTTTATATGCTGAGATAAGGTCCGAAAACGCTCACAACTACGCGCCTCAATCATAGCTGCAAATAATAAGCGATCAATAAAAGCCATATTACGACTACCATCGCGGCGCATAAATTTCATCAACTGATTCACATAATCATCCTTACGTTCTCTGCCTAATGTATAACCTCGTTGCTTTATAATTTCGGTCACCATTCTAAAATGCTCCATTTCTTCAATCGCAATATCCGTTAATTCTTGCACCAAATCTTCGTGTTCAGAATTATACGCAATTAACGTAATGGCATTGGTTGCCGCTTTTTGTTCGCACCACGCATGATCGGTTAGAATTTCTTCTAAATTCGACTCGGCAATATTTGCCCAACGGGGGTCGGTCAATAATTTTAATCCTAACATTGTATTCGTATTTTGTGAAGAACAAAAGTACGGTTTATTTAAGAGGAATAAAAGTATGCTTCCTCCATGCAATTCATTCTAAAAGACAATTACGACTTACGAGCAGTCATTTTCACGTCATAAATCAATTCTCTATTCTTAACCTTAAGAACGGTTGTTTGACTCACAGAGACCGGAATTCCATCACCCTTGAAGGTGCGTTCTCCAAACGCCTCAATGCTATAATTATCCCCTTTTTTAGTGTTTTTAAATGTACTTGCCTTTTTGTGATTCATCATGCTAACCGAATTATCCTCATCGGTTTTCAATCCCTTTTGTTCAATCTCAAATCCATATAAATCTAGGTCCTTATCGTACCCTAGGTAATTAATATCGTTCTTTGAAGACTCAAAGACGTTTGTCATGGGATTGTAAAATAAAAAGTTCATCGTGGTTTTTTTGTCCACTGGAAAGTGTAAACCATAAAACTGATGAAACAAAGAGGTTAGATACATCCCTGTATTGGTGGCTAAATCATAATTTTCTTCCACCGTTTTCGCATTTTTTGTTGTGTAATACGCACCAAAAACTTCGGCAATCTCATCAAAATTACTTACTTCACCCATCACGGCAGACTCGTCGGTTCGGTAACTAATCATAAAAGGCTTATCCTTTAAAACAGTGACCAAAGGTCCTTGTTCTTCTGTGGTGAAATGATTAAAAGCAATCAAAGGACTTTTCCATTCAAACATCGAAAATCCTTCGCCTTCACTAAATGTATACACATCAATGGTCGTTTCTATTTTATCGAGCAATAAGGTGTCTTTCTGGAGTAGTTCAGACTGCGTAAATACCACATCATAATAGTAATGCGTATTGGGCTTAAAAGCCGCTTTAACTTCAATGGTATTGTTATTCTGAGTAACTTGGGCTGCTAAGAAATTGCAACTAAACAATAAGGCGCTTCCCAAAAGTAGATTTCGCATAGATTTCGCATTTTACGCGGGAAAGATAAGCAAATAATCTGCTTAGTTTGTCTTATTTTTGAACATTAAACCATTTGCTTTGAACCCACATATTTTAATTATTGGCTTAGTTTGGCCAGAACCAACATCCTCTGCTGCAGGTACACGGATGGTGCAATTAATCGATTTTTATTTAGCCCAAGGCTATACGGTGACTTTTGCGTGTGCTGCTGCCAAGTCTGCTCATAGTTTTAATTTAACAGCCAAGGGTGTTCATGAGGTTCCTATTCTACTGAACGATAGCGGATTTAATCAATTTATTCGTACTCTTTCACCCTCTGTTGTTATGTACGACCGCTTTATGGTAGAAGAACAATACGGTTGGCGTGTGGCTCAAGAATGCCCAAATGCCCTGCGTATTCTAGACACCGAAGATTTGCATTTTTTACGCCATGCTCGTCAACAAGCAGCCAAAAAACAAGTCGATTTTTCAACCGATTTGCTGTATTCCGATCAAGCAAAACGCGAAATTGCTTCTATTCTCCGTTGCGATATAGCCCTTATGATTTCTCAGCAAGAAATCGATTTACTCGTTAAAACTTTTCATATTGATCCCGAATTACTGCATTACTTGCCTTTTCTTGAAGAACCAATAACGCCTGCTCAACAAAAACAGTGGGTGAAATATGAAGAGCGCCAACATTTTGTATTTATGGGGAATTATTTACACGAACCGAATTGGAATTGTGCCCACTATTTAAAAACGGTTATATGGCCTTTACTAAAATCGAAATTACCCAAAGCAGAAATGCACATCTATGGAGCTTATGCTTCCCAAAAAGTGATGCAGTTAAACAACGCCCAAGAGCGTTTCATCGTGAAAGGGAGGGCAGAAGATGCCCGAGAAAGCATTGCCAATTACCGTGTTCTTTTAGCGCCTATACAGTTTGGTGCGGGCGTAAAAGGAAAGTTAATCGATGCCATGCAAACAGGAACACCATCGGTTACCTCATCCATTGGTGCTGAAGCTATGAAAGGGGAATTACCTTGGAATGGATATATAGAAGATAACGATGCTTTATATGTTGAAAAGGCAATCCTTTTATACACCGACCAAGAACAATGGAATAAAGCGCAATGTGCAGGAACCGAGATAATCAATCAACGCTACAATAAAACATTATTTTTAGACAATTTTCATCGTCGACTTCAATTTTTAATTATGCATTTGGAAAACCATCGTCGTCACAACTTTATGGGACAACTTCTACAGCATCATAGCCATCAAAGCACCAAGTATATGTCTTTGTGGATTGAAGAAAAAAATAAAGAATCTTAAGTGAAAATTAAACAATAGATGCTACCGCCCCAAATTTTATTTATACAATTCCGAAGTATCTTACCCTAGAGTAAGATGCACTATCAGATGATTTTATATCTTTTTGGTATACGTATGTTTAAAAATAACGAGGGAAACAGAATCGTTTTCAAAAAACAGGTACAACATTTTTTTTCTACCATACCAATTCGATTGGAGTTCATAAGCCCAAATTGCCTCATTCACAGTGGGCTTTCTATTCCCAAAATAATGAGTAATTTGTTCAGGGGTTTTACCGACTAAATTGTCATACTTTTTATTCATGCCTAACTATTCAATTTATGCTTTCTCAATAACCATTTAAATGATCTATTGGATAAAATTATAATGATTTTGATCAATTGTAAAGTACTATAGATTCTTGTTCAACCAAAACATATACGTATACTCGATAGTACTTTGTATTTGATTTATGAGTGTGGACTATTCATTCTCTCTTTGTTATATTTCCCATTCAACACACTAAGCATTGCTTTTTTTAATAAAAAAGAAGAATTATAGGAATAATTCTTTCATACTTGAAAATACTTGCTTTTTAAATATCTATTTCTTTTACAGTGAATTAGCTATTTGTTTTAGATGTTTTTTTTCCGAATTTTTAAAAATAAATTTATTGTTTGATTGAAATCAAAAATAAATTCAAAAACAAGTGAAATTTCATAAGAATAGCGTATTTCCTTTAACTTAATGTTGTATTTTTAATTTACTTTTTGAACTTGTGAAAATTTATTTCCACCAAGTTCAAAAAGTGTTTTTAACCATTTCGAGTCTATAATTTTAAACTTCTTTATCATAAGAAATAAAGGTTTTTTTGCATCTTAAATCCGATGAGTTGATGATGTGTGAAAATAATTATTCGATAAACGGTTCTCGTGATAATGAATTGATAATGACTTCTTACTTTATTTTTTGTTATAGACATTGTTTTATAAATGTGTTAGCTATGACGGATATTGTTCCAAGGCCTTATAAAGACTGAAGTGGTAATGAGGGTATTGATATTTTCGTATCAAGTTTTTTTATAATTAATTAGCAAAAAAAAGGAGAACACTTATGAAAAATAATAGCTTAGGTCTTATTCGACTTTTAACCATTAATTTATCCTCTTATAGGATACAACTCGTCCGTCTTAGTTTCTTTCTCTCAATTTTGTATTTATTTTATTTCGTACAAGAATATATTGTTTTTCAATCGTTTGATGGGTTTTTACTGATACTGTTTTTTCTGTTTTTATTCATCGGCTTGTCTATTATCGTTTTTAAATTTAATAGGGCCTATGTGCATACCATGCGAACCGTATCGCTACTACTTATTGCTTTTATAACCGTTTACTATCATCTGCACTATGGTGTTGAAACAGGATTCTTCCTTTTTTATTTTTTTAATTTACTGTCTATGCCTTATTTAATTAGTTTCAAAGCAGAAGAAAAAACATTTTATAGTGTTCTGTTGTTTAGCTTTTTTATGTATGCCGCTAGTTTTTATGGCGAGTATTTTAATAATTTTAACGTACCTCAGGTTATACTCCAAGAGCATATTCAAAAATATATATTTAGAGTCAATATTTTTCTGGTTTTTATGTTATCATTGTATTACATTTTAACATTTATCAATTTTCAAGATCATATGTATTCAATTAATCTAAAAAGACGTACAAAACGAAAGATTATTGATCAATTAATGAAAGAAAATCAACAAATAAAAGAAAGTGATCTGTGGGAATTAAAGCATCTTATCAGTGAGAAAAACCTTTTCTTTATGTCAAAATTTGAAAAAACATTTCCCGACTTTATCGATAAATTGTGTAGTCTAAATCAAAGCGATAAAGAAATATGTGCACTAACCCGCTTAAGTCTGGATACCAAAGATATTGCTCGTTTTTACAATTGCTCTATTAAATCCATTGAAAATAGAAAATACCGCATCCGTAAAAAAATGGCGGTAGAAAATGGAATGCGTTTCGAAAAGTTTATCAATGATTTATAAGTTTTATCCGCTTCTTTTTTCACGAATTAAACTAGTCACTACACCTAAAATGAGGACCGTATCATTTTCGGATAGCTGAATAATATTTTTGTAAATCGGATTAACCGACCGCAATTGATTATTTTTTAAATCGTAGCGCTTCAACGTGTAAGCAGAGCCATTTATCGCTACCACAATATCGTCTTCATGGCGGGGTTCAAGATCGGAACGAACAATAATTAAATCCCCAATTTCATAATCAGGAAACATAGAATCTCCTGCAATTCGGTTAATAAAAGTGGATTCTACCTTGGCTAAATAGTGGGCATCTAAGCTAATTCTATCCTGAATAAAATCTTCAGCAGGCGAGGGGAACCCCGCAGCAATATCACCATGGTGTTGAACAAAATAAACATTTCCATCTCGTTCAATTCCCAACGGAATTAATTCATTATCATGAAAATTCGGCATTACCATAATTGAAGAATTTGATCAAATTGGGTGGTATACGAAGGCGATAAATGTTCTTGCCTCATTTTCCAAGTGCGGTCCATCGCTTGAGAACCTAATTTCATGGTTTCAGATCCATAGCGTTTATTTAATCCATCAATGACATCCATTAATGGACCATGCTTTAGATGATCCAACTCGAACAAGTTCAACTGTTTTTGCTGAGTCGATGTTATGCCCGAAACCATAACGCCGGCTTTTTTATAGGCATAGTTAGCCTTGTAAAGTTCGTTAAATACCGCAATTGCCGCTTTGTTAATAATCATATTCGAGTTGCTATCCATGCTTAATTGCCGACTTAAGCTTCGGTTATAAGGTGGGTTTATTTTATCAAATCGATTGGTTTGTATAAAAACGGTAATCATTCCGCATTGGCTATCTTGTGCCCTTAGTTTTTCGGCACATTTTACCGCAAAAGTACTTATGCGCTCCTTAACGTATTCATAATCGAGAACATCGGTTTCAAAGGTGCGCGTTGTGGCAATCGATTTTTTGGTCGTAACCTCTTCCAGTGAAAGAATAGACTGCCCCAGTAACTCTTTCTTTAATCGCAATTCGACAACCGAAAAATTGCGCAGAATATAGGCATCAGCTAGTTGAATAAAATCATAGGCTTTATGTATCCCTATTTGTGCAAGTCGTTTAGATAGTTTTCGGCCTATTCCCCATACCTCGTTAATAGGCAACCATTTTAAGGCCTTGGTAATTTGCTCATCACTCTCTAAAATATAAACACCCTGGTGATGCTCAGGAAATTTCTTGGCAATATGATTCGCTACCTTGGCTAAGGCTTTACTGGGGCCTATGCCAATACAAACAGGGATTTTGGTGTATTGAAACACCTGTTGCTTTATACTTCGGCCATACGCATTCAAATTGTACCGATTAAAACCCCGTAAATCTAAAAAAGCTTCATCAATGGAGTATATTTCCATAGTTGGGCAGTATGAAGATAAAATACGCATAACCCGATTGCTTAAATCAGCGTATAAAGGGTAATTGGAAGAGAAAACATACACGCCATTATTTTTAAAATAAGAGGCGTATTTAAAGGCCGCAGCCCCCATCGGAATACCTAAAGCCTTTGCTTCACTAGAACGCGCAATGACACAGCCGTCGTTATTGGATAACACGACAATGGGCTTGCCATTCAGAGGCGGTTGAAACACCCGTTCACAACTGGCATAAAAATTATTGCAATCGACTAAAGCATACATAAGGCAAAGTTGCACACAATAAGCGCAAGAAGGTGTCGTCGAAAATGTTAATTAACATATTTTTAGCCCATTTTTTAAAAACACAGGTCAACGAGCTATCGTTCAAAAGCTAATGCATCTATCTGATCACCCGTTAAATGCTGCACATTTTGGGTGATGGTTTCAATATCCCAATTCCACCATTCAAGCCTTAAAAGGTGTTGAATTTCCGCTTCTGAAAAACGTTTTTTAATTTCTTTTGCAGGGTTTCCACCAACAATTGTATAGGGTTCCACATCTTTGGTAACCACCGATTCTGCCGCTACAATAGCACCATCACCTATGGTTACACCCGGCATTATAACCGCATGGTATCCCAGCCAAACATCGTTGCCAATCACGGTATCGCCTTTGGTGGGGTAGCTTTTGCCTTCCATGGCAGCGCTCCAATCTTTTCCAAAAATGGCAAAAGGATAGGAGCTGATACTCTTGGTAAGATGATTGGCCCCATTCATAATAAAGGTTACATCAGAAGCAATCATGCAGAATTTCCCAATAATAAGTCGATCGCCAATAAAATCGAAGTGGTATTTTACATTTTTTTCAAAACGATCGACATGTTCAAAATCGGCATAATAGGTATAATCACCTACAAGAATACGGGGATTACTCACCGTATTCTTCAGAAAGCATACTTGTTTATGGGGATCGAGTGGAAAGACTTGATCTTTATCGGGCGGATTATTGGTTTTCATGGGGTAAGAGGTTATAAATAAAAATAAGGGGTGATGAAGAATCAAAAATAAAGAAAAGATGTTACATCGCCTTTATAAATCAGTATATGACCTAAAAAAGGATGGTATTCCCATCCTTTTTTATAACTAAATACGTCCCTGGTCTTTTAATTTCCAGTAGCGCAGTAAACCGTTTACCGACATCCAGCTGGGGTTAGCATATTCGTAAGTCTGTATCTGTTCTTGCGTTAGACCTAGGTCGCGGTAGTTTTTTTGGGTGTAAGCGACAAAGAGCGGAACAATATCTTCTGCTGGAATATGATCGGTATAAAACGGACGAATATAATGGGCCCACTCATCGAGTGTTTGTTCCAATTGGTCAAAGATTTCATCGGGATGGTGATGCACATCAAAGTGGGTTAAGTACAATTTCTTCGGGTTTACAGCGCGCATTTTCTGAATCGACTGTTTCCAAGTCGCTAAATCAATATCGGGCGGTGGGCAAGGGGGGACAACAGGACCATTACCAATCTTTACACCCGCAACATCACCCGTAAACAACGAATCATTCAATAGATAGGCATTATGGTGCACAGCATGCCCAGGCGTATAGAGCACATTAAAAACAGTGTCCCCAAATTCAATCACATCCCCATCTTTAACACCCACAAGCTGATCCTCGGGAATCGGTTTCATCTCTCCCCACAAGGTATCCATCTCGTCCCCGTAGATTTGGGCAGCCGAATTCCACAGTTTTTCAGGGCGTTCCAAATGCGGAACCCCAATAGGATGCACATATATTTTGGCACTGTGTTCGGCAAATTTCCAGGCCGCACCCGCATGGTCAAAATGAATATGGGTTAAAATCACATTCTGAATATCCTTGATCTGATAGCCTATTTTTTCGATACCTTCTTTCAATACCTCGAAAGTAGAGAATGGGCCCGATTCGATCAAAACGGGGCCTTGCTCGGTTTCAACAAGGTAAGAAGCTATGGAATGCTCTTCGTGTTTAAACTGAAGATCTATGCAGTGTATTTTCGTCATATTACAAAACTTCTTCTATGGTATAAGTGGTTCCATTAAATTCGAAATTATCACCTTTCGATTTTCCTTTCATTGCCTGAAAAATAGGAGCATCATCACTGATAGCTACAATTTCATACGCATCCAATTCAAAAGGTTGTAGGGCCAGACCTATATAAAAAATAAACTGGTTGGTGACCACCAATGAACCTTCTTCGATGATATGATGGGGGTCCTCCGAAATTTGCATAAACTCTTCCAACTTTTCATAATCCGCAGACAAGCGTTCAGCTAAATTGGTGGCCGATTGCATACTTTGGGATTGGTGAGCGAAATCGTCGATTTCTAATTTCGCATTTTCGTCTATATCAGCGCTATCATTGTATAAATTATACATCGATTTTAACGCCTCAATCTCCGCTTTCTTTAAACGGTAAATCTCTTCTCTCACTATTTTTTTGTAGTTCTTTGCCATAATATTTACGCATTGGTTTCTATAAATTTACAAAAAAAAAGATCAGTTAAACAACCTTTTAAATTTTAGTGGAAGATTCGAATGCCCTCGAATTAAAAAGAGAAGCATACTAATTATTTAGGGGGCTCCTTTTGGTTGTTATTGGAAGAATAACAACCAAAAGACGGGCTTTTCGCACTCGCTTTTGGTTTCGTTTCACTTCACCAAAAGCTCAAACAAATGCTACAATCCCTAGCCCGAAAATCGCACGTTAAAAAATAATTGGTTATTGGTATATAGATATGAGTACATAGATATTAGAATATAGAATAGAATGAGGAATCTTGAACAAGCTGAATTTTATCTATTATCTAAAATCTAATTTCTAACGTCTAATTATCTACAAACTAAAATCTACTCATCGCCAAGGGCTTAAAAGTGTTCAAGTATGAACACTTTTAAGCCCTTGGCTCTGCGGCAGGGATAGCAGCGGCATCCTTTGCTGCCCCTTGAGTTTTAATTCAACCCGAAAGGTTGTTGCAGCAAAGATAGAGCGCATAGCCCGGCGCGTAGCGGCCGCCCCATTATTCTTCTAATAAATCGTTTACATAATCTTCTAGTTCGTATTGCGTCATCTGATTGCCCTTAAATACTATTTGTTTTCCGTTTTTATAAAACACGGTGATAGGAATATTTCCACCCCAATCCTTGTTAATAGCGGGAATCCAGATATTGTTACGTTTGTTATCGTCTAATAAAACAACTTCAGCTGTAATGTGATGCTCTTGTAAGAAAGCCGTTATTTTCTCCATGGCTTTTGGACGATCCAGAGAAACGAGTAGCATTTTAAAACGGGGGTTGTCTTTGTGCTGTTCATTGACCGCCATAAACGCGGGTAATTCTTCTACACAGGGTGCACACCAAGTAGCCCAAAAATTAACCACCGTTACTTGATCGTTGGGAGCGTGTAAGCGATCGAAAAGCGCTTCGTATTTATAGATTTTTACATCGTCTTGTGCGTGAAGAAACGTGGTGAATAGCGTAAAGAGCAAGCTGAAAGCGAAGGTGATTTTCATTTTTTTAAGTCAAAAATAAGTTTATTTTATGAGATCGGGCAGACAAGGGGCAATTTTAACCTAAATTTTGTATTTAACCGATATTTGCCGAAGTTTGCTGAAAATATATACGGTGTATTCGAAGGAAGAAGCTTATCAGAAAAAGAAGGATTTTTGGATTGCCTATGGCGGTTACATGAAATTACAAATGAATGCCGAGGAGCGTCGCGTGAATTGGGTGAATTATAAAACAGGGGTGAAGGGGCTGTATTTTAAATCGGATGTCGATCGCAAATTTGCATCGGTAGCCATTGAAATGTCCCACGCCAATCCAGCGATGAACGAAATGATTTGGGAGCAGTTTGAAGCGTATGAAGTGGTTTTGGCAAGTTATTTAGGCAACGATTGGGTTTGGAATAAAAACGATCAAACCGAAGATGGTAAACCCATTTTAACCATTGGAATTCGTTTAGAGAATGTGAGTATTTTTAGAGAAAGCGATTATCCTGCAATTATCGACTTTTTGAAAACCAATATGATTGCTTTAGATGCGTTTTGGACAGATCATCAAGAGAGTTTTGACGTGTTTAAAACAATGTAAAAAGAGGACTTATTCGTCCTCTGTTTCACAATGCAAACAATCGATATCGATTAATTCTTTGGCTTCTTCTAAGACGTCCCTTTTTTGCTCCTTGGATAGGTTTAAGTGATCTAAATAGTTGGGTTGATTGACCAACTCTTTAACCAGAATACAGTTTTTACTGAGCAATATTTTCTCTTGTTCGTCGGTTAACGTGGTTAAACAGGTAACCGGATAAAGCGCACCACTATCTACGCGTTCTTTGATGCTCGATTCAACAGGGTAATCCCACGAAATTAACCCTATGCCATAGTAGTTTGCAAAATCTATACTGTCTGTGGTTAAATAGGCATTGGTAACAAGGAAGCCCTTGGTGGGTTTCATCTCTTTCCCAAAAAATGAATAGGTGCATTCTTCTACATCGCGCATGCGCGATAGAAAATACATGGGTGTGGTGACCGAAATTTTGGCATCCACATCGTTCCTGAATTTGCACTCGCAAAAGAGTAAATGATCGTCTTTATAGGCTACAACATCTATTTCATGGGTAACGGCACGACCTTGTACCGTTTCTGAATGAGCCGCTTGAAAACCTAAGCTTTCGAATAATTTGACCATCCATTTTTCGAAAAAATAACCCTCGGGTCCCAATTCTCTTAAAGCTTTTTTAAGGCTGTAACGAGCCGCATACGAATTGCGGTATTTTTTAAGGTTTTTAAAGGCTAACGTATAGAGATCGCTGGTGGGAATACCGTCGTACATTTCTGTTTCAATGGCGTCAAAAACAACTTCTACTTCTTGTTTATTGGCCCCTGATTTGGTTAGGGAGCGTTTAAGAGCGCGTGGATTAAAATCGACGAGCTCGCCTGAAAATTTCTTTACGTTCATGGAGTTCAGTTTGATGGTTAACGAATGTAGAAAAAGTATGGATAAGAAACGTCAATTTTTCAATAATAAATATAAAGTTATCTTTGCACAAAATACATAAACCATGAAACTAGAGACTTTTTTACAGGAGCGTAGCGGAAATCAATGTGAATTGATGGGGACCACCGAAAATTTAGCCATTTATGAAGTGAATCCTGATGCGGTGAGTTTACCTGAACGCAATGTGTTGATTAACCAAAAGTGTATTGCGCAAATTGAGAAAAAAGAAGAATTGGATGCCACCTTTTGGGAAGCCATCTTACCGACGTCCATGTGGAGTGAAGTACCTGCTGTACAAGTACTGTCTTGGCGAATGCTGAATCGTTTTAGAAATGAATCGTGGGCAGCTGATGCATTAGATATGATGTACCTAGACGATGAAACCTTGGAATGGGCAAAAGCGTCTGGTGACCATGAAGGGGATGGAAGCGTTGATTTGCACAAAGATTGCAATGGCAATGTCTTAGTGAGTGGCGATACCGTTACCTTAATTAAAGATTTGGATGTAAAAGGTTCGTCTTTGAATGCGAAAATAGGTACAGCCGTTCGTAATATTCGTTTAGTGCACGATAATACCGAACAAATTGAAGGAAAAGTAGAAGGACAAAGCATTGTTATCTTAACAAAATTTGTAAAGAAACAAGCGTAAATAAATTCCTATAACATAAAAAAGGCCAAACAACGAGTTGTTTGGCCTTTTTAAATTGTTCGGTAATTATTTTTTTCCTGGTAAATAAATCTGGAATCCAACCGCAACTCCTAAACCATTCTGTGCTTTTGCATCTGCATGATCAGATTTCGAGTAGTTGTAACCTGCTGTTGCTTCTAAAGCAACTGATTTAGATACAAAGTGGGCGTAACCCGCGTTGATTCCAAAACCAAAAGATGTATCCGATGTTCCTCCATATTCGGCTCCTGTAATTCCTAATTCTCCTTGACCAAAGAAACGTCCTGTTGAACTAGCTCCTTCTGGGAAGTAATAACGGGCAAATGGCATTAATTTATAACTCCAAATGTTGTCTCCTCCTTTGACAGATTGAAAACCAACACCAGTTGTTAAACCAATGGCAATTCCGTCAGAAATAAAGTAACCTGCTTGTGGATTTAAGTTGATATTGAAGTTTTCACCTTCAAAAGAATAACCCAATGAACCTAATGAACCACCAATAAGCCAATTTCCTTTTTGAATTGGTTTGTCACCAACATTTTCAGAATATTGAGGCTTTGTAATGTTTTGTGCATTTGTTACGGCTACCAATGATAACGCGAATAACGAACTTAATAGTATTTTTCTCATATGAATAGGATATTGATTAATAATTATCAATATACATGCATAAACTATACCAAAATATTTGTTAAAGGTTTATTTTGTTTAGTCGTATTCAATTTAGTACATCCATAGAGTCAATATATTGCCTTTTATTAATCGTTTTAAAAAAGGGTTTATACTATTTGAAAAGGGTTTGAAGAATGATTTCTTTTCGCTGAGAAATAATCTGCTGATAGTGCTTATCACTAATGTTTAAGTTTTCTTGAAGAAGTGGTCGCATGGCCAAGGGAAAATTAACCAACGATAGTAAATTTAATAAAAACTGGATGGGTTCCATGGTGGTTATGGTTCCTTTCTTCATCTCAATTTCTAAAGATTTAGTGAACTCAGTAGACATCTCGTGGGCATCGCAACGTTTGTAGATTTCACCTTGATTGATTTGTGAAACAATATAGGATTCTAAATAAGGGTATTCATTGTTTTGTTGTAAGCTGTAATCGATGAACAATTCAATTTTATTTCTAAAATCGATGTTGGCATGCAAAATTTGACGCGATTTCTCAAACTCTAATTGTTTGGCTTCTTCAAAACAAATTTTAAATAGATTGTTGCGCGATCGAAAGTAATAATTAATTAGGGTGCGGTTAACACCTGCAGCATCTGCAATTTCTTGCGTTGTCGCATTGAACTTCCCTTCTTTGAAAAACAGACTTTGGGCAGTTCTCTTAATAAGATGTTCAGTTTGATCACGTTTGTTATCCATTTTAATTTTCCTTTTACAACTTTGTTTAACAAAAATATCAAACTCTTTTGAATATCCCAAAAATCCACGCACAACTAATGAATAAAATAGTGTATTTTTTTTTCAACCATCGATTTAAGTTTAAATTTGCAAGATGAGTGAAGTAAAAGATGTTCTTATTGTTGGTGCAGGACCTATTGGCCTAGCATGTGCTATAGAAGCCCAAAAGAACGGGCTTTCTTACCTAATTATTGAAAAGGGGGCGCTCACCAATAGCCTTTTTAATTACCCGCTATACATGACGTTTTTCTCAACAGCTGAACGATTAGAGATAGGCGGGATTCCTTTTAATTGTATAGCGCCTAAACCAGGGCGTCAGGAAGCATTGGAATATTACCGGAACATTCATAAATATTTCTCGTTTAATTTAAAGCTATACGAAGAAGTAGAGACAATTCAGAAAAGCCATTCTATTTTTCAGGTGAAAACGTCCAAAGCGAATTATCAAGCAAAAGCTGTTGTTTTAGCAACAGGGTTTTATGATTTTCCGAATTTATTGAATATACCAGGTGAAGAATTGCCAAAAGTTCATCATTACTACAAAGAAGCTCATCCCTATGCTTTTCAGAAAGTGGTGGTTGTGGGGGCCAATAATTCTTCGGTGGATGCGGCTTTGGAATGCTACCGTAAAGGAGCCGATGTAACGATGATTATTCGTGGTGAAGGTTTTACGAATCGATTGAAATACTGGGTAAAACCCGATATTGAGAATCGAATTGAAGAGGGGAGTATTCGGGCTTATTTTCAATCGAATTTAAAAGAAATTACCCCAAATTCAGTGGTTATAGATACGCCAAAAGGAGAAAAAACACTCGAAAATGAAACGGTATTGGCTTTAACAGGTTATCACCCCAATTTTAATTTGCTTGCCAAGGCAGGAATTACTTTTTCGACCGATGGTCTTAAAACACCAACATACAACCCTCAAACCATGGAATCAAATGTTGAAGGGCTTTACTTAGCAGGAGTGGTGAGTGGAGGAATGTTAACCAATGTTTGGTTTATCGAAAACTCGCGTATACACGCCGAATTAATTATGAATCATCTTAAAAAACAGTTATGAAAGATCTTTTTGGAAAGGCCATTTTAGATTATCAAACCAATAATAATCCTGAAAGTATTTGGACCGAGACCACCATTTCTTCCATGGACGAAATGCCAGTCGATTACTTGTTTAGAACCTACAAGGACATGCCGATTGTTGAACAAAAAGCCTTGGACTTAGCCAAAGGCAGAATACTGGATGTAGGTGCTGGTGGTGGATCACATAGTCTTATTTTACAAGAGAAGGGGAAAGATGTAACCGCTCTTGAAATTTCTCCGAGTGCTGCCAAGGCCTGTGAGCTAAGAGGTATTAAGCAAGTAGTTCAAATGGATGTATTAGACTACCAACCGTTGGAGAAGTTTGATACCGTGCTATTGTTGATGAATGGAACAGGTATTTTTCAATACATTAATCGAATAGGAAAATACTTGGATCAATTGAAATCGCTTCTGAAACCCAATGGTCAATTATTCATCGATGGGACCGACTTAATCTATATGTATGAATCGGAAGAAGATGGTGGCGTCTGGATTCCCGATGGAAAATACTATGGTGAAGTCGATTTTACTGTCCACTACAAAGGAGAAACAGGTGAACCCTTTCCTTGGTTGTATTTAGATTTTGAAACATTGAAAAATGCCGCGACCTTACATGGTTTTCATTGTACGATTGTGGTCAATGGGGACGAATATAATTACCTAGCCAAGTTGACCCTTCGAGAATAATTCTTGAATTATCGGGGCAATTGTTCGGCTAAACCAGAATAATAACTAACTTTATAAGCCTAAACAAGTTATTTACTATGGAAGAACAATTGCCTAAATTAATCGTCGATTTAGCGCTGATTTTGTGTGTCGGTGCGGTTACAACCCTTATTTGTAAGCGCATTAAACAACCATTGGTCCTAGGTTATATTATCGCCGGATTTTTAGTGGGTCCTCATTTTGTCTATATCCCCAATGTTACCGATGAACACAATGTGGAGATTTGGGCTAAAATAGGGGTGATCTTCTTATTGTTTAGCTTAGGTTTAGAATTTAGTTTTAAAAAATTACTCAATGTCGGCGGTTCTGCTTCCATTACCGCTTTGGTAGAAATTGTGTCCATCGTAGCCCTCGGTTTTTATGCGGGGAAATGGATGGGATGGGGAACAATGGACAGCCTATTTCTAGGGGGTCTATTAGCCAGTTCATCCACAACCATTATTATTCGGGCCTTTGAAGAACTGGGTTTAAAACGGAAAAAGTTTGCCAGCGTTGTTTTTGGCGTATTGATCGTTGAAGATATCGTGGTTATTTTACTGATGGTGATGCTATCTACCATGGCGGTAACTCAGCAGTTTAATGGTGCCGATATGCTCGATTCAATGCTAAAATTATCGTTTTTCTTAGTCATTTGGTTCGTTGGTGGGATCTTTATTATACCGAGTTTTTTACGCGCTATTAAAAGTTATTTAGATGAAGAAACCCTCTTAATTATAGCCATTGGACTGTGTTTAGGAATGGTGTATATCGCAGATAGTGCTGGTTTCTCAATCGAATTAGGAGCCTTCGTTATGGGATCGATCTTAGCGGAGACTATTTTTGCAGAGAAAATTGAAGCGGTTATGAAGCCTGTGAAAACGCTTTTTGCTACTATTTTCTTTATTTCGATAGGAATGATGATCGATCCTTCATCTATGTACGAGTACCGTTGGGCGATTCTTGTCGTTACATTGATTACGATATTTGGAAAAATGTTTGCGACCTTATTTGGGGCATTACTTTCTGGCCAAACTTTAAAACAATCGACGCAGGTGGGAATGAGTATGGCGCAGATTGGTGAATTCGCTTTTATTGTTGCGGGATTAGGGTTGTCTTTGGGTGTAACGAGTGAGTTCTTATTCCCGGTAGCTGTTGGAGCCTCTGCCATCACTACATTTACAACCCCCTACATGATTAAGTTCTCTGAGCCAGCCTATGAACGCTTGAATAAAATTCTTCCACAGAAATTACTAACCGCCATTTCAAAATATTCCTCGGATACGCAGCATATACAACACGAAAATAAGTGGAAAACTTTGCTCAAGAAATCAATTCTTTCGTTGTTTATTAATTCGATGGTAATTATTGCTCTAACGCTATTGGTACAACAATTCGTTAGTCCACTTTTGGGGAATTATTTCAATAAATTTGGGGTGAATTTAACCAGTTTATTGATTACCTTCATTATTTCGATTCCTTTTATTTGGGCGATTATCGGGGATAAATCGACCAAGAATATCAAATCGGAATTATGGGAGAAGGCCGCTATACACCGAGGTCCAATTATTGTAATTACCATTGTTCGATTTGTTATTTTCTTCGGTTTAGTGATCTTTATCTACGATCAATTCTTTAACAGTTTTATCAGTTCCTTACTGTTGGCCTGTGGATTAGTAATCTTATTTTATTTTCTGTCTAAAAATTTTAAATCGTTTTACGACCGTATCGTGAATAAATTCATCTATAATTTAAATGAACGCGAAATTGTTTCCCAAGAGCTACAAAACGAAAAAGATAATAACTACATCTCTACGTGGGATGATACGCATATAACGGATATCAAAGTTCCTGAACATGCTAGTTTCTTAGGGATCTTATTGGATGAACTGAATTGGCGAAATCGCTTTAAAATTAACATTGCCTACATAAAACGAGGTGATTTAATTATTCAATTACCCGATCGCGAACGCAAGATTTATCCTTTTGACACACTGGGAATTATTGGGAATGATGAGCAAATTCAAGCGTTTGAAACCTATTTACACGAGATAAAGTCGGAACCCCTACCTTATTATATTACCGATAAAGTGGATAATATTTCATTGGTTAAAATTATGATTGACCGTAAGTTCTGTGAAATAGAAAATCATACGATTCGCTGGATGAAGGAGCAAACAAAGGGTGGGATTATTGTGTCTATCGAGCGAAATGGGCAGATCAATTACAGCCCAAACAGCGAAGAGAAAATTCAATTAGGCGATTATATTACACTGGTAGCCGATAAAAAGGAACTCAAAGAATTTATTAAAACCTATAATTTGATCATTTAATTAGCTGGTTATTTCCTAAAAATAATGGAACTTTGCCGATATGCATCGGAAGATTATTCACATCGATATGGACGCTTTTTTTGCTTCTGTTGAGCAACGCGATTTCCCTGAATTAAGAGGGAAGTGCCTTGCTGTAGGTGGAAATGAACACCGCGGTGTGGTGGCTACGGCGAGTTATGAAGCGCGTAAGTATGGCGTGCGTTCGGCGATGTCATCGGTGGTTGCTAAACGTAAATGTCCTTCATTAATTTTTGTTCCACCTCGTTTTGAAGTCTACGAAAGCGTTTCAAAAGAAATTCGTCACATATTTCTTGAATATACCGATTTGGTTGAACCTTTATCGCTTGATGAAGCTTTTCTCGATGTAACTGTGAATCATAAAAATATAGAAGTTGCTACAGCCATCGCAAAAGAAATCAAAGCGAAAATTACAGCGGTAGCCGGACTAACGGCTTCTGCTGGAGTTTCATTTAATAAATTCTTGGCTAAAATTGCTTCAGATTATGATAAACCCAACGGTTTGTATGTTATACGACCAAAAATGGCCGAGAAGTTCGTAGAAGATCTACCCATTAAAACCTTCTTTGGGATTGGTAAGGTGACCGCCGAGCGTATGCAAATGATGGGAATTCATACCGGCTTAGACTTAAAGAATTTACCTTTGGAAAAGCTTTTGAGAGAGTTTGGTAAATCAGGGAGTTATTTCTATAATATTGCCCGTGCTATTGATTTACGTCAAGTAGATCCTATTCATATCCGTAAATCTTCAGGTTCTGAAAATACTTTTTGGGACGATTTAAGCACATTATCACAAATGCAATCGGGCTTAGCTCCACTCATCGATGAGGTGTGGCAATGGTCAGAGCGAAAAAAGACTTTTGGTCGTACCATTACGGTGAAAATGAAATTCAACGATTTTACGCAAATGACCCGAAGTAAGTCGGCCAGTTTTCCTATTCAACGCCGAGATTTGTTCGAGAAAATTAGCTATGATCTACTCGAAGAAGCGTTCGATGAAACGAAACCTGTTCGTCTTTTAGGCGTATCCATTTCCAATTTAGATGATTTTAAAAGTAATATAGGGCGTCAATTGGAAATTCCTTTTCACGAAGTAATTATTTAAATAAAAATAGGCCATTTTCTTTATGAAAATGGCCCGCGCTTTACTTTATTTTAGGTTCTTGTTGACTTAAGCAATGGAAACTTCCTAATCCCCAAATAATATCGACAGAATCTATTCCTATGACCTTGCGATCGGGAAAACATTCCTGAATAATTTTCAAGGCTATGGTATCTTCCGCACATTGATACGTTGGTACAATCACCGATTTGTTAGCGATGTAAAAATTTGCATACGATGCAGGTAAGCGTTCGCCTTCGCAGAAAACACCTTTGGGCATGGGTAATTCAATAATATTTAACGCCCGACCATCGGATAAGGTCATCGCTTGTAACTGGCGAAGGTTATGTTGTAAAATTTCATAATTCTCATCTTCGGGATTACTTTCAACAACGGTTAGTACAGTTGTTTCATTTACAAAACGTACCGTATCATCAATGTGTCCATCGGTATCATCCCCAATAATTCCTTCATCAACCCACAGTATTTGCGTAACACCATAGTAGTTTTTCAAATAATCTTCAATTTCTTGTTGATTGAGATGAGGGTTTCGGTTTTCATTTAATAGGCAGGACTTTGATGTAAGCAAAACGCCAGCTCCATTAAATTCAACAGCGCCTCCTTCCATGATTATCCCAGGGTGAAATACAGGTAAATGAAAGGCTTCACCAATCTTTGTAGGAATCACATCGTCTTGATCAAAGGGGGGGTATTTTCCGCCCCACGCATTAAATCCCCAATCAACAATGACTTTTTCAGTTCGATCTTGATTTACTAAGAAGGCAGGACCATGATCACGACACCAGGCGTCATTGGTTGGGTGAAAGAAAAATTCAAGCTGATTTAAATCGGCATCAGTTTTTGTAATATACGATAGAGCAAATTCTTTCATCGCCTCGTCTTTTACATTAATACGCACTTTTTCACCTTTGGTTAATTCAGCAATAAACGCCGCGTAATTCGGGAAAATGAGTTCTATCCGATCAGGCCATGATTCTTCTTTATGTGGCCAAGAAAGCCACGTTGCTTCATGTTCCTCCCATTCTGCAGGGAAGATATACCCTAAATCGTTAGGGAAACGAGTTGTATCTATTGTCTTCAATTTATTGTGTATTTAAAAGCTCAATTGTTTTTTCTATTGCACCATCTAGTTGCCAATTATCATGGCCCGCGATGACTGTATGAATGATAGGAAAACGGCTTTGTAAAGTCCGTATCGATTCTGGCCAAGCGGCAATATTCCCATCGCCAACAAAACCCATATTTTTTGAATCGGCCGATTTCACAAGACAGCCACCGTTTAATATCTTGTATTTCGGAAACCAAACAACCGTATTATCGGTTGAGTGACCTTCACCGACAAAGTCAATCACAAATCGTTCACCTCCTATACGAATGGTTTTCCCTAATTCAATTTCATGGGTAGAAGGGGTCAACCCTTTCTCGCGTAAAATTCCATTGGTTTTAGTCGTCGCATAAGTTGGAATCCCTTGTTTTTCATAATAGGAAAAACCACCCGCACGATCATCGTGCCAATGCGATGCATATACTGCTATAACAGGTAAATGATGTTTGTTTTGTATACTATCGAGTAAGGGTTGATATTGGGTAACATCCCAAGGTGTATCAAAAAGAATAACCCCTTTTTTTGTTACCAAATACAACGCATTGGCCGCATATTTCTGATTGTTAAAATGATTGTAGGTGGTATATACATGCAATTTATCGTTCAATGGTTTTATAACCAAAGGCGCTTCTTGGGCTAAAGCAAACCCACAACTACCACCTAATACAAGCACAGCAATCGCACATCCCTGAAGGTGTTTTTTTATAGGATTAATCTTCATCGATAAAGCGTTTCGTAATGGGTTGATAAGAATCGATACGACGGTCTCTTAAGAAAGGCCAATGTTTACGGAAAAAATCAGATTCATTTAGATCCAATTCAACCACTTCGGTCTCCTCTTGATCATGTGAAGCTAAGTACAATAATTTTCCTTGGGCGTTAGTCGCAAAAGATCCACCCCAAAACTTCATCGCCCCATCTTGTTCAAAACCAACTCGGTTAACCGAAATAACAGGAACCCCGTTTGCGACTGCATGTGAACGCTGAATGGTTTGCCATGCATTGTATTGGTCTTCGTTGGTTTCCTCGTCTTGATCTGTAGCCCAACCAATAGCCGTAGGGTAAAATAAAATTTCCGCTCCCATTAAAGCAGTTATTCGTGAAGCCTCAGGATACCATTGATCCCAACAAATTAAAACCCCTATCTTACCAAATTTTGTATCAAATACTTTATAGCCTAGATCTCCAGGGGTAAAGTAAAACTTTTCATAAAATGCGGGATCATCTGGAATATGCATTTTTCGGTATTTCCCTAAGTATTCACCATCTGCATCTAAGATAGCTGTTGTATTATGGTATAGACCTGCTGTTCTTTTTTCGAACAAAGAGGCAATAATCACGACGCCTAATTCTTTTGCGACAATCGATAATGCATCGGTTGATGGGCCAGGTATAGTCTCTGCCAAGTTGAAGTTGTCATAATCCTCAACATCACAAAAATAGAGGGTTGTGAATATTTCTTGTAGACAAATAATCTGTGCACCTTTTTTAGCTGCTACACGTATTTGTTTTATTGCTTTATCTAGATTTTCTTGTTTGTCTGCTGTACATGACATTTGCACCAAACCAACGTTTACTTTTGCCATTTTCTAAAACTCTTAGGTTAACATTATTTCCCTGCAAAAATAAGATTATTTTAGATAGAACAAATGTCCTAACGCCTGTTCATGGTCTTAAAAATTGGTTTTAAGAATTAATTGTGAAAAATGACCTTCAAAAAGACCTTCGTTAACAAAATGGTTACCTTTATTAATTTTAAAGAAGGGCTTTCTTGGCATTTACTGATAATTTAACCCCTGAAAAAACGATTGTATATTCTAAGAAAACGTTGATAATGTAATATCAATAAATTATAAAGGTAATATCGATGTATAAAGAGTACCCTTTAAATATTTTTAAATAGATATAATTTACTGATTTTAAGTTGATTGTTTAATAATTAATGATTAATTTCGTTTTTCAAATTAAATGTTTAACCAAATTTGAAAGCGTAGAAAAGACTGTTTCTGATTGGAGGCGGTCTTTTTTAATGAGACCTCTTATCTATAAAAAATAACCACTGTACCATACAGTGGCTATTTAGAAAATTGATTAATAGGCAGAAAAATCGATTATTCAATCACCTCGAAAGTCGATGTGGCTGAATGGGTTTGTCCATACATATCAGTCGCTTTAACTTCTAAGGTGTGTTTTCCTGGTTTTTGGTAACGCGGTAAACGAACAGACCAGGTGTGTGTTGATGTAACGGCATCAGATGGTCGATTGTTATAATTATTGAAACGACCACTGTCATAATGAATAATTGATTCTGTATAACGATAGTCAATGCTTGGATTGAAATTCATTTTTTTCCAAGAACCTTGATCAATTCGATATTCAACGACATCATCGGCATGGCCCATGTAAAAATTAGCCATCAACATGGCTTTGGTTCTGTTTCCAACTTTTACTTTTTGCGTATGATATAAACCAATTTGATCTTTGGCTGATCCATTGGCAACGCGGTAATCAAATTTATATTGATTTCCTTCTACGTGCATGATTGCATACCCTTTTGGTGTACCATCGCGCATGGTCGACATAGGAATGCCTTTTTCATCTTTCATCCCTGAATACCAATCCCCAGAGGTTGTTCCTACATTGTATTCATGGTGGGGTTTATTCTGTTTCCAGCCCTCTTTTTTGCCATAAAATAGTTGCTGTTGCAAATGGGTATGCGCTGATAATGAAACAGTATGAGGAAAATCCTTCAACAAATCAAATAAACGCTGTCTATCCGAGTTTCTAAAATTATCTTCATTGTCATGCGCCAAAGGGATGTGAAAAGCGAGTACAACTAAATGATTTTTGGGAACAAATTTTAAATCATTTTCTATGAATTTCAATTGATCTTCTCTAAAGCCACCCCAATAGCCTTTTTGATCACGAGGATCGGGGTATAAGATGTCATCTAAAATAATAAAGTGTGCCTGACCCAAGTTAAAAGAGTAATTCGCTGGGCCAAAATTATTTTCAAAGGTATCATCTGCGAACCGGTCTTCTTTGGCATCAAAATCCATATCATGGTTTCCCAAAAGATTATACCAAGGAATCCCAACTTCGCTCACGGCTTTGATATAAGGTTGGTGCAAGACCAAATCATCCCCGACCAAATCGCCTAATGACAAGCCGAATTGCATATTTTTAACACCTTTTAAATCGTGTACAATTCCTTTTGCGAAAAAATCGACCTCTTCCAGTGTATAGGCCTGCGGATCGCCAAAAATTAAGGCAGAGAAAGTGTTTTCTTCCGTTTGCTTGATTAACGGAAAGTTAATCTGCTTCGGTAAAGGCCCAGTCGGTTTCGATCCGCCATATTTTAAAGTTGGGGAACCTTGGGGTTTATGAACGTAATAAAAGTCGGGTTGATTAAAAGAGTTTAATGGGACCTTATATCCTGTCGGTTTAATCACAAAAAGGACGGTATTTTCATCCACTTCAATCTGATATTCACCTTTTTTATTGGTTGTTACAACTTCTTTTCCATTACTGATTTGTACATCGGCTAATCGTTTTTCTGAACGATCAAATTGGGAATTTTGATTGGCATCTTCAAAGACTATTCCTTTAGCAATTTCCTGAGCCGTTAAGGTTATCACTGAAAACGGGAGTATAACCAACGATAAAAATAATTTTTTCATGTGTGCATATATTGTTTTAGTAGGTATCAAAGGTTGTATTTTCTTTTTCGTTCTAGATTAAGGAAATGCTACGAATACATTATATAAAGGTTGATTTGATGTTAAATCATTCTTGTGGCTAAATAAATTTACAGAGTAAAGTGCTTATTGTTAGTTGATTGATTGTTGTTTTTGTAATTATCTAATTTCGATGCCTCCTGATAGTCTTCATTTCACTTGCGCTATATTCAAACGACATCCGTTACTTTTACAAAAAAAACATGAAAAACATTTTTAAATTTTGTTGTCTTATCTTCGCTTGTATGGGAAGTATTTATATGCAAGCACAAGTGACGCAGGTTATTGCTCACCGCGGTTTTTGGAAAACAAATCTGAGTGCTCAAAACTCAATTGCCAGCTTAGAAAAAGCAGCACAATTAAAAGTCTATGGATCTGAATTCGATGTTCATTTAACCAAAGACAATGTTTTGGTAATTAATCACGATAACGATATAGAAGGGGTCTTGATTGAGACCGCCAACTTCTCTCAATTCTCCCAATTTCGTTTAGCTAATGGGGAAAAATTACCGACCCTTGAAAACTACCTTCAGCAAGGAAAAAAGTTTCCAGAACTTCAATTAATTTTAGAAATTAAAACACATTCAACACCAGAACGCGAAACGGAAGTTGTAAAACAGATTGTACAACTGGTCAAGAAACTGGCAATGGAAAAACAAGTGGAGTATATCTCATTTAGTGCCCATATGTGCAGTGAACTTAAAAAGGAACTACCGCATAGTTCAGTGGTTTATCTTAACGGTGATTTATCTCCTGCCGAGGTTAAGGAAAAAGGATGGGATGGAATCGATTATCACTACAAAATATTTCAGAAAAACCCCCAATGGATTAAAGAATCGCATCAATTAGGTTTGTCGACTAATGCCTGGACCGTGAATAGAGGAGAGGATATGCAACAAATGATCGATTTGGGCATTCAATTTATTTCTACTGATCAACCGCTTGAGTTGAATCATTTACTTACTAAATAAGTAAAAAAATACACATTTTTTCTTGGATGTTTTGGAGGTTAATCTATTTTATTTATATTAGATAAAGTGTTGGTTAATAGTTCGTTGGTTATTGGGGTCATCCGTTTGTAGCCATGGTAATTGATTATAACGAATAATCATTTACGTTTCTGTTATTCTCCTCCAAAACTTAAAGACATGAATAGATTCATATTTCTTTTCGTTCTGCTCTTCTATTTACCCAAGGTCAATGCTCAAATTTCAAAAATTAAATGGGGTGAAATATCGAAGCAAGAACAAGCTTACAATCAAGTGGCATTTGATCCGGAAGCGGATGCCGTCATCTTAGACGAAAAAGGTTTTTTATCCATCACAGGGGGAAGTTATTCGCTGAAAGTGACGAGAAGAATTAAAATTCTTTCAGAAAAAGGTATCAATCATGGAAATTTAGAGTTGGCTTATTATGCATATAAGGGATTTGAAAGTATCGGTTCCATCAAGGCACAAACCCTGAATGAAGTTGAAGGTAAAACGGAGGTATCTCGAGTTGAGTCAAAAAATATTTTCGATTTGAAAGTGAATGAATTATATAATGTCAAGCGCTTAGCTTTTCCCAATGTGAAAGTGGGATCCATTATCGAATTTCAATATCAACTTCACAGTCAATTAATCGATGTGATTGATGCGTGGGATTTTCAACACGACATTCCTACTGTTCAAAGCCAATTCGAGCTGGATATTCAGGGTAATCTCGATTATAATTCGCTACTAATCGGTCAAGAGTTGGTTAAAAAATATAGCCACCAAAAAAACACGAAGTCTTTTGTTCTCCAGGAAATTCCCAGTTTTAACTCCCTGCACTATACATACAATAAAAAAAATATAAGCGATCGTCTAAAACTACAGCTCAAAGGTTATTTAACGCCGAATGGGTATAAAAGTGCCATTGGCTCTTGGAACGACCTGAGCAAAGAATTGATTTTTAACTATTCAAAATATGTAAATCCCATAGCGATTAAAACCTTAGCTCAAAAAATACCCAACGGGTCTACAGAGTTAGAAACATTCGAAAATGTCGTTCGATATTTCGCCCATACATTTCGTTTCAATGGGATCAAAGGTATATACACGACTAAGGCTCAAAAAAAAATAATTGATGACCAGTACGGAAGTGTAGCCGATTTAAATCATGTATTGCATCAGGTTTTAAAAGTGAAAAAAATAGACACTGACCTTATTTTGCTTAGTTCTAGATCATATGGTAAAATTATGACCACTTTTCCTTATTTAAGACAGTTCGATTATGTAGTCAATCTCGTTAGGCTAAAAGATCAATCGACTTATGTTATTGATGCGACTGCTATCAATGGTAGTCAATACAAATTTGCTCCGCTTCATCTCTTCAATGATTACGGCTATTTATTAACATCGTCTAAACAAGATTTTATTCAACTCAATCAATTCACATCCGTCTATGAAGCCCATTTTTCATATGTTCTTATAAACAATATGATTCAACAAGAGAGGAAAGATGCGTTTAACGGTTACTTTTTTGAACCCGATAACTTTCAAAAAGCAATATCGAACTCCTATTTAAATCAACCGATTAAACTTGTTTTCGACGAGTTAGAGAAACCCGAGAAGTCTTTTGATCAGGATCAATATTCTATACTTCAGACTGGCGTAAATAAACAAGACCAAACCATAATTACCCTAATCAATCCATTAAAGCATTTTATTCATTCGTTTGAATTTAAAGAGGCGGAGCGCACAAATCCTCTCGAGTTTAATTTTCCTTTTTCTTTTTTGGTTCATGTAGATATCAATATTCCTGATCAATATGAACTTATTCAACCCAATGACTTTGAAAAGGTGATTAAAATTACAGATGATTTAGTTTACTTCCAAAAGTTTGTAGCGTCTTCCAATGAACTTAAAATACTATACCAACTGTATTTAGGAAAAGCGGTTTTTGATGCGAAAGACTATGGTCAATTAAAGCGAGCGTTTGAGGAGATAAACAAAAATGCACAAAAAGAATTCATCCTTAAAAGGAACAGAGTCAATTAACGATTTATTATCGTAATCGTATTTTTTATTGTACAACTATATTGTATTTTCGCAAAAAAAATAAATGAAAAAAATCTTTTTTCTTACCTTCTATTTTCTCGTATTTTGTTCGATAAACGCTCAGTTTTCAAAAGCAAAATGGGGGGAGGTGACCGAGGAAGAATTGAATTATAAGCAAGTTGATTTCGATAAAGAAGCGAATGCTGTTATTTTAAATGAGAAAGGTTACCTATCGATTGGCCGCGATGGATATTCCTTGCAAATCACGCGAAGAGTAAAAATATTAACCGAAGAAGGTCTAAAACAGGCGAATCTATCCTTGGATTACTATGCCGATAGAGGAGTGGAGAATATTGTAGCTATTAAAGGACAAACACTCAATGAAGTAAATGGGAAAACAATTGCTTCACCAATCAATTCCAAGGAAATTTTTGATGTAAAAATCAATGAACTCTACCATACAAAAAGAATGGCTTTACCAAATGTGAAAGTCGGTTCTATTATCGAATATCAATATCAATTAAATAGCCGCTCACTTTATGTGATTGATGCTTGGGACTTTCAACATGAAATCCCCGTGGTAAATAGCCAAATCGATATGGAGATTGTGGGAAATCTAGATTATTCAACTCTCTTAATGGGAAAGCAATTGATCGAGAAATACGGTAATCAAAGAAACATAAAATCATGGGAACTAAAGAATATTCCTAGTTTTAATAACGTGAAATACACCTACAACAAGAAAAATACGAGCGATAGACTTCGTTTACAATTAAAAGGATATGTTGGTGCTGATGGTTATGAAAGCGCTCTAAAATCATGGACCCAGCTTTCAAAAGAACTTTTTGATAGCTATAACGATTACAGTAACCCCTCTGCGGTTAAAACATTAGCCCAGCAAATTCCGAACGGAACAACGGAATTAGAAACATTGGCGAATGTGTTAGGTTTCTTTTCATCCAATTTTAAAGCCAATCAGATTAAAGGAATCTACACCAATAAACCCCAGAAAAAAATCATTGATGAACGTATGGGAAGTGTGGGCGATTTAAATAATTTACTGTATCAAATTTTAAAGGTCAAAAACATCCACACCGATCTTGTTTTACTAAGTTCACGTTCTTATGGAAAAGTAGTTACTTCTTTTCCGTATTTAAAACAGTTCGACTATGTGGTGAATCACATTACCTTAAAAGATCAATCGACGTATGTAATCGATGCAAGTTCAATCAACAAAGATCAATTTAAATTTGCACCAGTATATCATTTCAATGACTATGGTTTTGTTTTAAGTCCAAAAGGGGAAAATTTTGTTCAACTTCATCAGTTTACATCGACTTATGAAGCCAATTTCTCCTATACCCTAAAAGGTAATACGCTTCAACAAACAAGGAATGATCAATTTGATGGTTATTTTTATACTGCGCAGTTACCCGATGACGTTTTAATTAATCAATATATAGATCAACCCATTCATCTGGTTTTCGATGAGGTAAATAAATCAAAAATTCAATTCAAAGAGGCCAAATACCGCATTCAAAACACGGGATCAAATGATCAAACGATCGACATGTTTGTTTTATTAAATCCATTACATCGATTTGTGAATAGTTTTAGTTTTGAAGAGGAAAATCGGATTGCACCCATTGAGTTCAATTTCCCATTCCTTTTTACCATTCATGTAGAGTTCAATATCCCCGAAAATCACGAACTTATTTTACCCCATGATTTCGATAAAACAATTCAATTAAACGACGATCTTATTTATTTTCAAAAGGCGGTTTCTTCATCAAAGCAACTAAAAGTCATGTATCAATTTTATTTACGTAAAGCCGTTTTAGACAGTAAACAGTATAACGAATTAAGGGCGATTCATCAGCAAATAATCAAACAAGCCGAAGAGAAATTCATTCTTAAGAAAAAATAAATATCCCAAATAAAAAAGGACTATCAAACATCAGATAGTCCTTTTTTTATGGTCACAGATTAAGCATCATCTAATAATTACGCACGGTAATATGGTAACACTTCATCTGTTTTTCTTTTACATAGTAAATCTTTCCAGTAGATCGAAATAGTTTCAGTAAATCTTCTAATTTCTTTTCTAATTTGGTGTCGGTCTGGTGTTTTTTATTAAAGCGTACATACGAAATATCAAAGGTCGATCCGTACGAATGGGCACTTTCATTAATTGACGCATTTTTATTCACCGAGCGTAAACGATTTTGGTCGGAAACAGTCCTTGTTAAAGAGGTGACTGCAAAATTTTGTTGGTTGTTTTTCTTGTAGAAATTATAGGCTATATCGCGAAGTATTTCCTTTGCTTTTGGGGTTAAATAAGGATGGCTGTGGGTTAGATCAAGTAAATAAAAACCCTTTAATTGCTTTGCTATGCGTTCAAGTTTTTTTTTCTTCACATACTTATCCAGTTGAGTTTTATTCTGAATAAGGTTAATATTATGCGATTTTGCAGCATTTAAATGCTTGCGATATTCCTCGTTCGGTTCTACAGTGGGTATCTTTTTCTGAGCAAACGTAAAAAAGCTAAAAAAAAGAACAAGTAAGGTAAGATAGTTTTTCATTTTGGTAATATTCGCCACAAAACTAGTGGTTATGCTCCGAATAGACCAAATCTTTAGGTAAATTATTATCTTCTCCAATGACTGTTATATGAAAACAACGCTGTTTGTATTCTTTTATGTAGTATATTTTACCTTCTTCCTGAAGCTCTTTTAAAACACTTTCTAGTTTCTTTTCAAGGGATGCATTGGCACCAACCACTTTATTAAATCGGACGTAAGAAATATCAAAGGATGCCCCGTAATTATGTGAACTATCCCCCGCAGCGGCATTGCTATTTACCCGTCTTAATTTAGCTTGTGTTTCGGCAGTACGTGTCATAGAAGTCACAGTGAAAAATTTATCATCGGTCGCTGTTGCAAAGCGCTTTCCTATATTCGCTAAAATCTCAGTCGATTTAGGGGTTAAGTACGCCTTACTATGGGTAAGCTTCATCGTGGTATACCCAAGACCAGACTCGGGCACAGGCATCAATTTTTGATTTTCGACCAATTCATCCATTTGCCCATAATTTTCAAGCATCGGTATGCGATGAGAGCGTGCTGCTTCTAAATGATCACTGTAGGTGATTTTAGCTTTCGTAGCCGAGTTCGTCGTTAGCGCTTTAAACGTTAAGCTGGGTAAAATAAACCCCATAGTCGTTTGTGAATAAGCACTTAGACTAACGAATATAACCGATAAGGTGAGTAGTTTTTTCATCATAAAATTCTAAAAATACCTAGCAAAAGTAACTGTTAAACAATAGAATGGCCTTTTGAAAAGCATAATGTTTCGGTAAAAAAGCTTAATGTTTTCTTAAAACTCTTTGTGAGTATGAGCTAGCGATGATGAATTTTATACACTCAACTTAGATTAAGCGGGTTGGGATTGTAGTGTCTATATTATTTCATCGGTAAATTATTTACCCGATGTGTATTAAATGAGGCGTATAAAAATACAAATTTTTCACTTATTTGGGATGTAGCAGGTCAATGATTTTCTTGTTGGAGAATTTCTCTATATCAACACTTCGTATTATAAAAAATAGGTCAGGGAATGAATGATCATACATTCCCTGACCTATTTAATTCAATTTATAACAAATTCTTTTTATTTGTTCATTCTCGTATTTATTCCTAATTATTCTATTTTTAGAGCTTCGACCAAGTGATACGAATCTTCAAGCATTAAATAATTTGTTATTAGTCCATTTTCGACTGTAAATTGAGCGGTAAAGTGGGAGTCGAATAATTTTCCTGTATTCAATATGCGCGATACTAAATGCCCTGTGACCACGGCTTTTTCGCCCTTGACAAATTGCTCATTAATCGTAAAGCTAACGGCTTCGACATGTGAGTACAATTCCATGTAAAATGCTTTAACTTCAGTTTTATTATTACGATCTTTAATCCAAGGAGCTTGCTCTGCATTACCAGGAATACGCCATGTTACTTTGTCTGCAAATAGATTAATTATTTCGTCAAAGTCTTTTTCTAATAAATGTGTGTAATATTTACTTACCACATTCTCTGTTGTCATTTTGTTTAACATATTTTTACTTTTGTAATTATAAACCAATCGTTCCAGAATAGATTAAATTTTTTTAAACCCCTAAAGAATCAATTAAAAAATCGACCATTCCATTCATTTGTTTTTTATTTCCGGTCATTATAAAGTATTTATAAAAACCACCAAAACTAGATAATATATATTTGGAAGCGAGCTCAGCAGAAATTGTTTTTTTTACTTCTCCTTTGTTTTGTGCCTCTAATATTAATTTACTCAACAGTGATTCTAAGACCAATGCATTGCCTTTAATAACGGCATTAACTTCATCATCACTCGACCCCATTTCAGCAATTGTACGCACAATTAGACATGTTTTTTTATCCTGAATCGTTTGCTCTACTGCATCACGAATAATATATTTCAATAAAGCAAATGGCGTAGATTCTTTCTGTAATGCGGCTCGTTGATACTGCCCAATTTTTAGTTGACTGTAGTTCGCTAAACAGGCAATAAATAACGTATGCTTATTCCCATAGGTATTGTAAAGACTACTTCTATTAATCGCCATCGTATCGACTAAATCATGCATAGAGGTTGCCAAATAACCTTTTTCCCAAAAAAGATCACGTGCCAATTCTAATTTCTCATCATAGTCAAATTCCATTTGTCTTGCCATAAAACAAAGATATAAATTTTAAACCAATCATTCCACAATAAAAACATTTTTTATAAAAAGAGTACAAAATAACTATCGAAAAACTACAATTATTAATTTTACAGCGATAAATCATCTAACCGATTTTTTTGGTGTTCAATTCAAAGTGTCACTACGATTTTTAACGTGAATTTATTAACGTCGATTTAAATTTCAATTAAATCTAGTGAATTAAGTCTATAGTGCGAAATACTTTGACTTTTACGATGCATTTCGTCTAACTTCGGTTTTAAATAGATTGGACGTGCCTTTTGCAATTAATCGTGTTTTGTCAGCATTCCAAATATCGCATTGTGCGTTAATAAATTGTTTACCGCGTTTGATAATCTTTGTTTCAGCAACGATTTTTTCGCCTTCTTTCACAGCTGAAAAATAATCGATCACATTATTAATGGTGGTATAGAAGTAAGGTTCATTTAATGAGAACATTGTCGCACCCAAAATATCGTCGATAATAGAAGCAGTTACTCCACCGTGTAAATTACCTACGGGATTTAACCATTCTGCTCGTACGGTATAGCCTGCTTCTAAATGACCTTCTTCTGCTGAGATCACGATTGGTTTTAACCATCTTGAAAAGGCCGATGGTGATTCTGTAAATTCTTTTCCTAAGAAACTTTTTAATTGGTCTAAATGATTCATGTTTTGTTTTTTATCAGATTATTTTTAAGGGCGTTTACAATGATTTCTAAATCGTTTTTATGCGTTATTTGCACTAATTGAATACCAGCTAGTAAATTGCTAAGAATCAATAAGGCCTTCGTCCTAGCTTCTTCGTGAAATTGGAATTCACCTGTCGTTTTTCCTGCTTCTAGGAAACGTGTGACCCAGTTAAGCATAAGCGTAGTAAATTCTTTTAGTCGATTGCGTATGCATTCGTTATAGGTCGATAAATGGCTGCTTAAACTTCCTATAATACAAACTTTATGGTCTTTTTCGATGGAAAGGTAAATGCGGCATAAAATGTCTAGTTTTTCAATGTTAGAGCACTGTTCATTGCTTTTGATGATGTTGGTTAGAATTTGTTGATGCCTATCGATTACAGCCAGGGCAACATCTTTTTTGGTAGGGAAGTGATAATGGATAGACGATGTTTTTATACCTATATCTTTCGAAATATCATTAAAACTAAAGCCATCGTAACCACACTTACGAATATAGCTATCGGCAAAGTCAATAATTTCTTCTTTTTTAGACATCGATTAAAATTTTAATAAATATATATACCTATTACTAGATAGGCAAAATTTTTAAGCTATTTCTTCATATTTATTTTATGTTCTCGTTTATAGCGGTCTACTGCAGCAGGGATAGAAGCGGCATCCTTTGCTGCCACCTTTGTATTGAATTTAACAGAGATGCTCTTGCAGCAAAGATATAGCGGATAGCCCGGCGCGTAGCGGCTGCCCATAAAATAAAGTATTGGATTTAGTGTAAAATACGTGCATAAAAAAAGCTAACAATGAAGTTAGCTTGGTCTGTTATTCTAAGCGAAAAGATTCAACTATTTTCACGAATTCGGGTTTTAAAACAGCTTTATGGCTTAAATCTCCAAAATTAAAAATTTGGTAAAAGAAGCTTTTAGTTTCTATAACGGTTAAAAACCCATACAATTTAGAGCCATCTTCATTGGCAATTGAAAATTCGGATGTAGAATAGCTGTAGGTTTTGGCTTGCGTAATTGTCGGTTTTTGAATGACTTTATACGATTCATCGGTTTCGTATGGGCTTAACGAGTTAAGGGTGTAGGAAATGATGTCTTTTTGGACATCGGCAATGGTTAGCTCGTCTTTGTGCTCTGTGATGACAAAGCCAAAAGCCAGTTGATCTGATGTTCCTTCGTATTGTAAATTGGCATAACTATTTAGTCCAACCGTACGTTGGTAGTTTGCTGGAAGTTCAACGGTGTAACCTTCTGCACCGCGAATTTTATTTTGTCCGAAACTTATTTGCGTTAGAGCAAGGAAAGTTAAGGTGAATATGAGTTTTTTCATGGCCTTTAAAAATAATGAGTAAAGTAACAAAAAAGCCTTGAATTAACATCCAAGGCTTGACAACTATTTTATGTCTTAATTAGCCGAGCATGGTGTTGCTTCAACTAATTGAACGCCATCGACTTCTTTTATTTTTCCGAAACCGCCCGATACATCGATTAAATTCTCGAAACCACGAGCACGAAGAATAGAGGCAAAAATCATTGAACGATATCCACCAGCACAGTGTACGAGGTAAGTTTCTTCGGGATCAATGGCTTTCATCGATTCATTGATAAAATCTAAAGGAGCAGATATAGCATCTTTTACATGTCCTGCATTAAATTCACCTGGTTTGCGAACATCTAAAACTTTTAGATCGGTTTCGTCTACTAATTCAACAAATTCTTCCGGGGATATACTCACGATTTCATCGAAATCTTTTTCGGCTTCTAACCAAGCACCGAAGCCATGGTTTAAATACCCAATGGTGTGATCGTACCCTACACGAGAAAGACGTGTAATGGCTTCCTGCTCTTTTCCTTCTTCGGCAACCAATAAAATAGGTTGTTTAATGTCTGTAATTAATGTTCCTACCCATGGTGCAAATTGCCCACCAATGCCAATGTTTATCGAGTTAGGTATAAACCCTTCAGCGAATGTTTGTGGGTTACGAACGTCTAAGATAAGAGCGCTTGTTTCTTCGGCTATTTGAATAAACTCTTCGACAGATAATGCTTTTGATGCACGTTCGCGAACAACGTCAAGCGATTCGTATCCTAATTTATTTAATAAGACGTTTTCAGGGAAGTAAAATGGTGGTGGCATGAGTCCTGACGTTAATTCGGTAACGAATTCTTCTTTGGTCATGGCTGGATTTAGTGCATAATTCACTTTTTTCTGGTTACCTAGCGAATCGAATGTTTCTTTACTCATGTTTTTACCACACGCAGATCCTGCTCCATGAGCTGGGTAAACAGTAATGTGGTCTGGTAAAGGCATTATTTTATGGCGAAGTGAATCGTAGAGCATGCCTGCTAATTTATCTTGGGTTAATTCACTGTCTAATTTTTGGGCTAAGTCTGGACGACCAACATCACCGATAAATAAAGTGTCTCCTGAAAAGATGGCGACTTCTTTACCGTTTTCATCTTTTAATAGGTAGGTTGTACTTTCTAAGGTGTGTCCAGGGGTATGCAATGCTGTGATGGTGATGTTTCCTAGTTGAAAGGTTTCGTTATCGGTCGCGATATGAGCATCAAAGTCGGGTTGGGCAGTTGGTCCAAAGACAATGGTTGCGCCTGTATTTTTTGCTAAGTCTAAATGACCTGAAACGAAATCAGCATGAAAATGGGTTTCGAATATGTAGGTGATTTTAGCGTTATTCTTGGTCGCTTGATCAATATACGATTGCGTTTCTCTAAGCGGATCAATGATAGCAACTTCTCCGTTACTCTCAATATAATAAGCTCCTTGAGCTAAACATCCGGTATAAATTTGTTCTATCTTCATTGCTCGAATTTTGAAGTAAAAGTAAGCATTTATTCGCTTACGGTCTTGTTAATACTATATAATTTTAGTAGACTATGAAAGGATAATCTTTAAAGGAGGTCTGTTTTATTTTTTTACAAATTCTATAAACAATTCTGTACCAGCTCTAGGGGGGATGGAATTGTAGCATGTATCGAACGTTTTTAGTTGAAATAAATCAGTAAAATAATTGGTATATTCCTCTTTATGACCACCAAAGGGAGGTGTGTTTTGGTTGAATTTGCGGTTAAATAATAGGCCGGCAATTCGACCGTTTTTAGCCAAGATTTCAGCGGCTTTGTTGGCGTATGCCTGCCTTAAGTCGGGTGCGATTGCACAAAAGAAAGTTTGCTCTAGCAAAAGGTCATATGGACCTTTTAATGTGAAATAATCTTGGTGACTAATCTGTATTTCTTTTCGATTTTTAAATTTGTTTTGAAGTGCTTTTACCAATACAGCTGATAGGTCGACTAAATGAATATTGGTAAAACCTTGTTCTAAGAGATATTCGGCTTCATAGGCATTTCCACATCCTGGAATGAGAATCCGAAGATGTTTGTTTTCCAATTGATCTATATAGGTTTTCAGTGGGGTAGAGGGGGCGTTTAGATCCCAACCTGTCTGATGTGAACGGTATTTTTCATCCCAAAAATGTGCATCTAATTTCATAGGCTTAAATTAGAATAAATTCTTGAATAAAGATAAAAATAGCCATTAAGATGATGAAAATTGCAAAGGACTTTTTTAGAATGTTTACGGGAACATATTGATTGATTAATGTACCTATCAATATGCCGATCATCGAGATGATTACAAATACACCTAAAAAACTCCAATCGATTGTTAGGTGAAAAGCATCGCCTATAAAGAAGCCCATTAGCGAGTTAATCGCGATAATGACTAAGGAGGTAGCTGAAGCTGTTTTCATATCCAATTGATTGATGACCATTAGGGCTGGGACGATTAAAAAGCCACCTCCTGCGCCAACCAAACCCGTTAATGCACCTATAAATAGTCCTTCTGATAGAATTAACGGGTGGAATTGTGATTTTTGGGTGGGTTGAAACTCTTTTTTATCATTCAACATGGAATAGGCTGCTAAGAGCATAAGCAATGCAAATAAACCGAACATGCCCATACGGCGTGTTACGACAAATTCTTGAATGTGAAATAAACTCTCGGGTAGTTTTGGAATCACTAACGCTCGCATAAGGGTAATGCCTAAAACTGCTGGCAATCCAAAGGTCAATACAGAGCTCCAGTTTACGAGTTTGTGATAAGCTTGCTTTAGCCCACCGACCAAACCAGTAGAGCCAACGATAAATAAAGAGTAAGCAGTTGCCGTTTTTTCATCTAAATGAAATATATAAGCTAAAATAGGAACCGCTAATATAGATCCGCCTCCTCCTAAAATACCCATGACCATCCCAATAAATAAGGCACCGATGTATCCTAATATTTCCATTATATTGTTTTGAAGATCTCAAAATTACGATAAAATACAATGGTATTTGGTATTGTATTTTCTTATATAATTAGCTATATTATAGGTAATTAAGTCTATATGTTTGCTAGGGTAAAGTAGCTAAGACGACAGCGTTTAAAATTAAAATAAACGATTGTAAGTGTTTTATTTTCAGCATCGAAAAAATTAAGTTGTAGCTATTGTAACATTTCTTATTTTTATAAGACATATAAAGTATAATTACTTTACTCTAAAAATATTCGAATGAAAAAACTATTTCTATCATTGGTAGTCGCTAGCTCAGCTGTATTTGGTCAACAAATAGCGTTTGATGAGTATACGCTTCCAAATGGTTTACATGTTATCTTACACCAAGATAACACGGCGCCCGTTGTAACGACAGGTGTAATGTACCATGTTGGTTCAAAAGATGAACAAGTTGGAAAGACTGGTTTTGCTCACTTTTTTGAACATCTATTGTTTGAAGGAACCCATAATATTAAACGTGGAGAATGGTTTAAAATCGTTTCATCACATGGGGGTTCTAATAATGCGAATACGACGACTGATCGTACTTATTACTACGAAACCTTTCCTTCAAATAATCTTGAATTAGGATTATGGATGGAATCGGATCGCTTGCTTCAACCTGTGATTAACCAAATTGGAGTAGATACACAAAAAGAAGTGGTACAGGAAGAAAAAAGACAGCGTTTAGATAACCAACCTTATGGTCGTTTTATGTATGGTGAAGCTTTAAGCCCACACGTATTTAAAAAACACCCTTATAAATGGAGTGTAATTGGTTCTTTTGAAGATTTAAGCAATGCGAAGTTAGATGATTTTAAGCATTTTAGTTCAACCTATTATGTGCCTAACAATGCTGTTTTAGTGATTGCTGGAGATTTCCAGAAAGACGAAGCGAAAAAATTAGTTGAAAAATATTTTGGAATCATTCCGCGTGGAAAAGAAGTTACCAAATCTTTTCCAAAAGAAGAGCCGATTACCAAAGAGGTTCGCGTAACGGAATACGATGGTAATATTCAAATACCTCTATTAGCGATTAATTACCGTACAGGCGATAATAAATCAAAAGATGCTTATGCTTTAAATATGTTGGCTGATTACTTAACAGGTGGTAAAAGCTCTGTATTGTATAAAAAATACGTAGATGATACCAAACAAGCATTACAAGTAATTTCTTTTAACCGTCAAATGGAGGATTATGGTATTTATACCATCGGAATTTTACCACAAGGAGATATTCCTTTTGATCAGTTGGAATTGGAATTGGCAAAAGATGTGGAAAATGTTCAGAAAAATTTAATTTCAGAACAAGATTACCAAAAACTATTAAATAAATTTGAAAATCAATTTGTGGCGTCTAAATCAGGAGTTGAAGGTTTAGCTCATGCGTTAGCAGATGCATACATGTTAGGTGGAAAAACAAATCTTGTTAACGAAGAATTGGATGTATACCGTTCTGTTACACGTCAAGATATTCAAAATGCAGCCAAGAAATATTTAAACAATAACCAACGTGTTATTGTTCATTATTTACCGGAATCTGCAAAAGCTGCTCCAACAAAAGCTGCCCAATAATCTTAATTTCTGAAATCAAATGAAAACTAAATTATTTACCATAGCCATTGCATTTATGGCCATCTCATTAAGTGCTCAAGTTAATCGTCCAATGCCTGTTGCTAAACCTGCACCAACGGTTAATCTCGGGAAACCATCTGAATTTGTTTTAAAAAACGGATTAAAAGTAATTGTGGTGGAAAACCATAAATTGCCTCGTGTTAGTGCTACCTTAACAATCGATAATCCGCCTTTGGCTTTAAGTACTAAAAAAGGCGCTGAATCTTTGTTGGGCGAACTTTTAGGAACAGGAACGTTAACGATGTCGAAAGACGATTTCAATCAGAAAATTGAATTCGTTGGTGCCAATGTTAACTTCTGGGATAACGGTGCTTCTGTTAGTTCATTATCGAAATACTTCAACGAAGTTGCAGGGTATATGGCCGATGGAATAATAAATCCAAATTTTACACAAAAAGAATTTGATGATGTAAAAGCACGCTATATTGAATCTCTGAAAGGAGATGAGAAAAGTGTAGAGGCTGCCGCCGGACGAATGCGCCGTGTGTTAGTCTATGGTGCAAACCATCCTTTTGCTGAATATGATACCCCAGAAACCATTGCAAAAATCACGTTGCAAGATGTGAAAGATGTGTATAATGCGTATTACCGTCCTGATAATGCGTATTTAATTGTTGTTGGTGATATTAAAACCAATGATGTGAAAAAATTGGTGGAGAAAAACCTTGGGAAATGGAAAAAGGGGAATGTAGCCATTCCTTCTTTGACCAAAATTGAGGAGGTAAAAAAGACACAAATCGATATCGTCAACATGTCGAATGCTGTTCAATCGGTGGTTAGTGTTGCTTATCCGGTTTACTTAACTAAAAAAGATCCCGATTATTATGCGGTTCAAGTTGCTTCTACTATTTTAGGAGGCGATTTTAACTCGAAATTAAACATGAATTTAAGAGAAGCTCATGGATGGACTTACGGTGCTAGAGGTGGTGTTTCTGATTCACGTTTTGTGGGTCAATTCAGCGCGAGTGCTACCGTTCGTAACAACGTAACGGATTCAGCAGTTGTGGAAACTTTGAAGGAAATGAAAAGCATGACCTTTGAAAAAGTAGACCAGAAAGTTTTGGAAGATGTGAAGGCAAAGTTTTTAGGGAATTTTGTATTATCGTTAGAGAATCCTGCGACTGTAGCTTCTCAAGCTTTACAAACCAAAACAAACCAATTACCTTCTGATTTTTACGCGAACTATTTAAAAAATATTAATGCCGTTACGGTAGATGATGTGTTACGTGTTTCTAAAAAGTATTTTAGACCTGAACAAGCGCGAATTATTGTCACCGGTAAAGCCGAAGAGATTGCTCCAGGTTTAGAGAAGTTAGGCTATCCGGTCTTTTTCTACGATAGTTATGGGAAATCAATCGAGAAACCTGTTGCGGCTATTCAAGCGACAACAACTACCGTGAATCAAATCGTCGCTAACTATACTAAGGCGATTGGAGGTGATCAAAAGGTAAAGGCTGTGAAGACCACTTTACAAAATGGAACGATTTCCATGTCGGGAATGTCGGGCGAATATACGTCAAAAGCCATGACTCCAAATAAATCATATACTGCTTTCACCATCATGGGTATGAAAATAGAACAGGTATTTGATGGGAAAAAAGCGTATGCTGTTCAAGCTGGTCAGCGTATGGATTTGCCTGCTGAAATGGTCGAGGATTACAAATCGGTGAACTCTTTGTTCTCACCACTTTCTATTTCGTATAAAGATGCCGTAGTGAGTGGTATGGTGAAAGAAGACGGAATCGATTTATACAAAGTTGAATTGAAAGCTTTGAAAAAAGTAGAATTTTTTGATGTGAAAACAGGCTTGTTGGTGAAATCTCAACAAACCCAATCTACACCTCAAGGCGATATGCTTACAACGTCAGTATTTAAGGACTATAAAGAATTTGGTGGAATTAAATTTCCAACTAAAATGATTACAGAAGCTGGACCTCAAGTGATTGAAGTCACTATTTCTTCCATTGAATTAAATAAAGGTGTTGCGGATAAAGATTTTAATTAAACTTTAACCGAACAATTCTTTTTAAATATTTTTGATTTTACACACTCGTTATCGTAACGGGTGTGTTTTTTTTTATCATAAAAAGACGACTTATAGAATTTTAGGCCCTTGAATAAAAAGCTTCTCGTTGTAATCAATAAATCTTAATTGACAAGTAATCAGTCGATTGTGTTTATTTTTTTGTGCAATAAAGAAATAAGGAATCATTCTGTAGAGTATATTTGAAAATCGAGAATTATGAAAAATCACTTTCATGATCGGTATATAAATTGATTGTCGTATGGTTCGCATCTTTATTAATAGACCCGTTTTTTCAACAATAATATCCGTGGTAATCATTGTCTTAGGGCTTATAAGTTTGATAACACTTCCTGTTACTCAATATCCCGAGATTGCCCCTCCAACGGTTAATGTCTCAGCAAATTACCCAGGCTCAAATGCCGAAACATTACTTAACAGTGTCATTATCCCTCTCGAAGAACAAATTAATGGTGTTGAAGGCATGACCTATCTAACATCTACTTCTACGAATAATGGACGTGCCGATATCGAAATCTACTTTCGTCAAGAGGTAGATGCAGATATTGCTGCGGTGAATGTCCAGAACCGTGTGGCAAGAGCATTGCCTTTATTGCCTGTTGAAGTTGTTCGCTCTGGAGTGGTAACACAAAAAAGACAAAATTCAACCTTAATGGTCATTACCTTTTTTTCCACTAACCCAGCGTACAATGATGTTTTTATTCAAAATTATTTAAATATTAATGTAACACCAGAACTACAAAGAATACCAGGAGTTGGTGATGCTTCAGCCGTTGGTTCAAAAAATTACGCTATGCGAATTTGGCTCGATCCAACGAAATTAGCGACCTATTCATTGGTTCCACAAGATGTAACCGATGCGCTTAATCGCCAAAGTATTGAAGCTGCTGGAGGACAGCTAGGAGAGAATGCTGGCCAATCGTTTCAATACGTCTTAAAATATCCTGGAAAATATAAAACACCCGAACAATATGAGCAGATTATCATTAGAGCCCTTCCAAATGGACGCGTACTCTATTTAAAAGATGTCGCTAAAGTTGAAATGGGTGCATTGGGGTATAGCACAATTGCGCGAAACAATGGTTTACCCAGTGCAGTTGTTCGTATTTACCAAACGAGTGGGAAAGGGTCTAATGCCTATTCTATTATCAATGAAATAAAAAAAGATCTCGAGGAAAGAACCCTGCCTGAAGGAATTTCCTATGTTATTAATTATGATACCAATAGTTTTCTCGAGGCTTCACTATCTAAAGTGACTTATACGCTTATCGAAGCCACATTACTTGTCCTCGTTGTTGTTTATATTTTTTTACAAGAAATCAGATTGACGATTATCCCTGCCATAGTTATTCCAGTATCCATCATTGGTACTTTCTTTTTTCTTCACTTATTTGATTTTTCCATTAATCTGCTCACTTTATTTGCCCTAATACTGGCTATTGGAATTGTTGTTGATGATGCTATTGTGGTGGTTGAGGCCGTTTATGCTAAGATTGAAGAAACAGGAAAATCGGCTAAAGAATCCACCATTGAAGCGATGCAAGAAATCACCATGGCGATTATCTCTATTTCTTTAATCATGGGGGCTGTTTTTATTCCAGTCACTTTTTTAAGTGGACCTACAGGGATTTTTTATCAACAATTTGGGATTACCCTTATGGCTGCTATTGGTATTTCTGCGATTAGTGCTTTAACGTTAACACCTGCGCTTTGTGCTCTACTCTTGAAAGGGAAAAAAAATAATTTATCTACCAAGAATTATTTTTTTAAAGCAATTAACCATGGTTTAGGTTGGATGATGGACACCTACATCAATAAGCTTTACTTTTTAGTTAAAAATGCTTGGCTGGTGGTATTCATCCTTATGATAACAGTGGGTGGTATTTATCTCGTTAATCAGACAATTCCAAAAGGTTTCGTGCCCAATGAAGATCGTGGAATTGTTTTTTCGAATATTCAATTACCTCCCGGGGCTACCTTAGATCGAGGCAATGACGTAACCCAATTAATGCAAGCAAAAATTGACTCTATCCCCGGAGCAAGTAATTATACAGCGATTAATGGTGTGGGAATTCTATCGGGTTTTGGTAGCAATTTTTCGTCTGGGTACATTCGCTTAGAACCGTGGGATAAAAGGGGAAAACATAAAGAGCAATCGTTAACAGCAATTATTGCTCAACTCAATCAAGCCGCAGCAACGATTCCTGATGCCCATATGATTTTCTTTGGTGCTCCAAGTATTCCTGGCTTTGGTTCTACATCGGGTTTTGAAATGGTTGTTCTCGATAAGCTCGGGCAATCCATCACAGATTTAGATCAAATTACCAAGCAATTTGTTAGCGCATTAGTAGATCGTCCAGAAATTGCCTATGCACAAACCCCTTTTAACACCAATTATGCACAATATGAAATTGTTGTGGATGTAGTTCGAGCAGAGGAATCAGGCATTAGTATTCGTTCTATTTTTTCGGCCATTCAAGGCTATATAGGTGGGGTATACGCCAATGATTTCACCGATTACGGGAAACATTTCCGGGTTATGGTTCAAGCTTTACCCGAAGACCGAATCAATGAACAAAGTCTAGAAAAGATCTTCGTCCGTACCAATTCAGGTCAGATGGCGCCAATAAATCGTTTTGTGAGCTTAAAGCGCATCTATGGTCCTCAGGCAATCACCCGATTTAACCTTTATAATTCAGCCCGAATAAACGGGGCTTCAACGCCAGGATATAGTTCTGGTGATGCGATTAAGGCCATTCAAGAAGTGGCGCAAACGCATTTACCACCAGGGTATGGGATTGATTATACCGGAATGACAAGAGAAGAGGTACAGGCGAGTTCTGAGCTAATTATTATTTTCATCCTCTCCTTATTATTCGTATATTTTGTGTTATGTGTTCAATATGAGAGTTTCTTTTTACCATTTGCTGTAATCTTTTCTTTGCCATTGGGAATTTTAGGTGCTTTTTTAGCGCAAAGTTTGGCGGGGTTAGAAAATAATATCTATTTCCAAATTGCACTGATAATGCTGTTAGGTTTATTGGCTAAAAATGCGATTTTAATTATTGAATTTGCTATTCAGCGGAGAAACAAAGGTGAATCTATCCAGCAAGCTGCGATCAATGCGGCGAGAGCTAGATTACGCCCTATTTTAATGACGTCGTTTGCTTTTGTTTTAGGCGTTACACCACTAATTGTTTCAACAGGAGCCGGAGCCGTGGGGAACCGATCGATTAGTACAGGTGTTGCATTTGGGTTACTTTTAGGTACAATTGTAGGTGTTGTTGTTATTCCTATATTATTCATTTTCTTTCAAAAAATTCAGGAACGTTTTAAACCGATTAGCGACAGCAATAGTGAATAGATAATTTGTAAAGATCCTTTATTGAGTATTCAAATTGGAGAAAAAGGCTTGATGAGTTCAAGATTTTACAATATATATTAATCGGATATTTGATTGCTTTTTATTATGATTTTAGTTATTTTAATCCATTTATCTAAGAATCCAATATTTGACAATATTATATTTAAGCAATATTCAATACATGTTATTAGTAATTAGCTTGTTGTGCTTTTAGTGTATAAATATTGATTAATTATTTATTGTATTTGTCATTAAATCATTTTAATGCGAATTTATAAATCTGTTTTTATATAGCTATAGAACCTGTTTTATCAATAGTATATAATTTGCGTAAATCTAACATTGTTTTAATCCATTACCCAGCGATTGTTAATAGCTTTATAAAAACAATTAAGAGTAAATGAAAAAAAGGATGATTGGCTTAGTCTTAACTATGCTAACCGTATTTGTAAATGGACAAATAGGAATTACAAAGAAAAATTCGATTTCCGTACACCCTCATGCGGCTATTCAAATTGATGCGGAGGTTGAAGATCTTGCCCAGTCCTCCTATAAAGGATTACTACTTCCAGCTGTCTCTACGTTTAAAAACCTTCCTTTATATAATGCCACCGATAATAATTTTTCGGAAGATGTAGCGATGGAAGGATTGGTTATGTATACCAACGATAATGCCCTTTATAATGTATACGATGGTAAATCTTGGTCCAATGGAGACAAGACCGATGAAGCATTAAATTATCAAAAAAATAAAAGTCGTTTTGCATCGATAGGAAATGGAAATGAGCAACAATCGGTTGTCTGTGTTTTACTTCTTTTTTGCGGCCGTTCTGTGGCGCTAGATTTTGGGAAAGAAAACGATGGCATCAATGTCTATAATAATCTAAAAATACAAAAAGACATCGCGACAATAGAATATGCGCTGATTAAAAAAGAACATCCCAACGCTAAATTTACCTTTACCGATGATGGTATTTACGAAATAACGATGTCCGTACCGCATTATATTGCTGATGTGGTTTCGTTAACAAAAACAGGTAAAATACAATTAAGAGCCTATAATTGGAATGGCTCAAAATTCGTTGAAACAACTTTAATGGATTTTGTTTACGACGCTAATAATTTCTTAGGAATCGGTGGTTCTGGAACGGCTGGTCAGTCAGAAACCATCTCTGCTACATTCGCAAAAGGAGATTATGTTGTTGCTCGTTTAGATTCTCCGGGAGCCGCTGTTTCTGTTGGTTCAGAAATTAAAGCTTTGGATTTACCATTTAACCCTAGAGAAATTATTTTTACTAAAATTAGATAAAATGAAAAAAATACTACTTTGTCTAATGTTAACAGGCGCATATGCACTGGGACAAGTTAAAATAGGATCAACAGATCAACCAATTCATCCACGTGCAATGGTCGCTGTGGAAAATAATAAAGGAATTCTATTGCCATCGGTTAATCAAACCAATCAGTTGCCTCTCTACCAAGAGTCGTTAAATGAACAATTTTCAGGCGATCTTACCATGTCGGGTATGGTTATGTATAATAAAGAAGAAAAAGATGTTTATCGATTTGATGGGTACGAATGGAGTTCTGCCAGTCGCTCAAGTAAATTAACTAAAAAAATATCCCGTTTTTCAGCGAAGGGTTCAGATGTTGTTCAAGTCATTGTATTAGGAATTACAGCTAAATCCGCACCGATTCCATTTTCGTTCAACAAAAGTTTAGTCAACAAAGAACTCAATAATTTAAATCTCACCATTGATAATGGGACGATAGAATTTAAAGAAGATGGCCTTTATCGCATCAATCCTTCACTTTTCTTTAAGGCTGCGGGTGGCTTATCGGTAGGTAATGCCCAATCCAAGGTATATATCGAAAAATACTTCAAAGAAGATGGTGAAAACAGATTTTGGAAAGTCGCTATGAACAGTTACACCATGGCTGGTTTAGTGGTAACCGTCGGAGAGGAAGGTGCGAATAACTTTGAGTACACCAGTTATTTCAAAGCTGGAGATAAAATTCAAATACGATTTGCTGTTTCCTCTACAGGTTTAGGGGTAGGGGTCGGCCTAACGCAAGCAACCCAACACCCCGATACGTATCTATTAATTGAAAAACTGAATTAAAATGAAGTTAAACTACCTTTTATCAATTGGGTGTTTATTTTTTATATCATCTCTAAAGGCGCAAGTGCTTATTGGTCAAAAAGCAGAAGGAGTACAAGCCCATGCCATGCTCGATATTTATAATCATGCAGATAATCCAGCGCAAGCCCAAGGAATTCTATTTCCAAAAGTCGATAACGAAACCGAACTCCCATTATACGACCCAACACAACCGGACTTATTTCAAGACGACCCTACAATGGAAGGAATGTTGTTGTATCAATCAGACATTGCGAAAGTTCGTTATTACGATGGTGAAAAATGGAATACAACCCTTTATGAAGACCGGTTGGCAGATGTTTCACGCATTTCATTCAATGAAAAAGCAGAAAGTCCTAAAATGGTTTGCACCCTCGTGTTCTGTGGCAATCAAACTTTAAGCCCTCTTGTATATCGTACAACCGATTTCGATCGATTAGCCGTTGTTAAAACCAATGGGGATTTTTCAATGCAAATTAATGAAACAGGTTTCTATCGGTTCAATATAAATCTTATGATTCGTACTTCCGGTATCCACGTAACACCACCCGTTATCTCTGTACGTGCATTAAAGAAAACACCCAATCAAACCGAGGCTATTCTAACGCGTAGAGATGTCGCCCTTAACGATGCTATTCTAATTACATCCAATACCGCTCGTTTAGCAGCAACCACTTTTCAAGCCTTTGTTCAAAAAGGCGACCTTATCAAGTTTCAATTATCCGGCGCAGTGGACATCTTAACCGTTGCCGATGTGTATGAACTTGTTCAAGACGATCGGTCGTATATAGAAATCGAAAGAATCTTATAACCCAATAACCAACCAATCCAAATTTTCAGCTAGGATACAGTATTACTGTATCCTTTTTTGTTATTTGGGCGCCACCCTGCGGGTCGGGCTTTACGCTCTATCTTTGCCCCACGAAAAATCCGAATGCTATCAACATCCTACAAAGGGGCAAAGGATGCCGCTCCAATCCCTGGCGCGAGGCTTTTGTTGTAAAACGGATTTTAGATCATAGATAAGATTCGGTTTGTTGAAGTAGCCTACGTCTATCTTATATCTAGCGTTGGGCGAATTGCAATTCGCCCCTACTTGGAAATAGGGAATTAGATTATAGATATAAGATGTCAGATAATAGATAAAATTCGGTTTGTTGAAGTAGCTTACTTCTATCTCATATCTATGTACTCACATCTAAACGTTGGGCGAATTGCAATTCGCCCCTACATTCAAGGCATTATTGGAAATAGGGAATTAGATTATAGATATAAGATCATAGATAATATTCGGTTTATTGGAGTAGCCTGTGTCTATCTCATATCTATGTACTCATATCTCACATCTACTAACTAATTACTAAAAACTATCGACTGGTTAATTTTATCTAACGTTGGGCGAATTGCAATTCGCCCCTACATTGAAGGCATTATTGGAAATAGGGAATTAGGTTATAGATATAAGACATCAGATTTTAGATAATAGATAATATTCTGTTTGTTGAAATAGCTTACGTCTATCTTATATCTACTAACGAATCCAATCCCGGAGGGATGATATATTAATAGCCAAAGAAACCCCATACGATTAAGCTCTGTAGGAGCGACAGAGAATTTTTAAGGTTTAAAACGGATTTTAGATCATAGATAACATTCGGTTTGTTGAAGATTCCTTGTTCTTTCTAACATCTATGTACTCATATCTCACATCTACTAACTAATTACTAAAAACTATCGACTCCTTTTCTAATATCTATGTACTCACATCTAATATCTATTAAATCAATTCACTCCTCCAACCCCGCAAAAACCGTTAATAAATACCAAATCCATGCCGTTTTAAATAAAAACAAAAAATTATTTTCAATATGTATTGATTAAGACTAAACGAGTTAGGGTATTTTAGACTATAAACTTTAAAATACTTTGCAAAAAAGTTTGGTAAAACGGTTGAAGTGCCCCTATATTTGCAATCCCAATACGAAAGAAGAGTAGTTTTGGTTTACTTGAAAGATCGTTTATTTAGAAGCTGCTTCGGCAGAGGGATAGAGAAGATGATCGACAAATAAAATTTGAAGTTAAAACGAAAAAAACTTTTAAAATTTTTGAAAAAAAGATTTGGTTAGTTTAAAAATAAGTTTTACCTTTGCACTCGCAAAACACTAGAAGTGTTTATGCGAAAACTGAGAAGTTCATTGTAATTTAAAATAAGACAGAAGAAAATAAAAGTCAAATACATTAAAAGGTCAATTCCTTAGAATGAATGGAGCAAAGGAAAATTTGAAGTTGTACAATATTATTATAATACATACAATGGAGAGTTTGATCCTGGCTCAGGATGAACGCTAGCGGGAGGCTTAACACATGCAAGTCGAGGGGTATAAGTAGCTTGCTACTTAGAGACCGGCGAACGGGTGAGTAACGCGTATGGAACTTACCTTTGTCAAGAGGATAGCCCGAAGAAATTCGGATTAATACTCTATAATAGTAGACATCACCTGGTGTTTACTTGAAAGATTTATCGGACAGAGATAGCCATGCGTTAGATTAGCTAGTTGGTAAGGTAACGGCTTACCAAGGCGACGATCTATAGGGGGCCTGAGAGGGTGATCCCCCACACTGGTACTGAGACACGGACCAGACTCCTACGGGAGGCAGCAGTGAGGAATATTGGACAATGGGCGCAAGCCTGATCCAGCCATCCCGCGTGAAGGATGACGGCCTTATGGGTTGTAAACTTCTTTTATATAGGAATAAACCTACTTACGTGTAAGTAGCTGAAGGTACTATATGAATAAGCACCGGCTAACTCCGTGCCAGCAGCCGCGGTAATACGGAGGGTGCAAGCGTTATCCGGATTTATTGGGTTTAAAGGGTCCGTAGGCGGACCAATAAGTCAGTGGTGAAATCTTATCGCTTAACGATGAAACTGCCATTGATACTGTTGGTCTTGAATTAGTTTGAAGTAGCTGGAATGTGTAGTGTAGCGGTGAAATGCTTAGAGATTACGCAGAACACCAATTGCGAAGGCAGGTTACTAAGTCTATATTGACGCTGATGGACGAAAGCGTGGGGAGCGAACAGGATTAGATACCCTGGTAGTCCACGCCGTAAACGATGGATACTTGCTGTTGGGGCTTCGGCTTCAGTGGCTAAGCGAAAGTTATAAGTATCCCACCTGGGGAGTACGTTCGCAAGAATGAAACTCAAAGGAATTGACGGGGGCCCGCACAAGCGGTGGAGCATGTGGTTTAATTCGATGATACGCGAGGAACCTTACCAAGGCTTAAATGCATTATGACGTATTTGGAAACAGATATTTCTTCGGACAGAATGCAAGGTGCTGCATGGCTGTCGTCAGCTCGTGCCGTGAGGTGTTAGGTTAAGTCCTGCAACGAGCGCAACCCCTATCATTAGTTGCCAGCGTTTAAAGACGGGGACTCTAATGAGACTGCCAGTGCAAACTGCGAGGAAGGTGGGGACGACGTCAAGTCATCACGGCCCTTACGTCTTGGGCTACACACGTGCTACAATGGTCGGTACAGAGGGCAGCTACCAGGTGACTGGATGCGAATCTCGAAAACCGATCTCAGTTCGGATTGGAGTCTGCAACTCGACTCTATGAAGCTGGAATCGCTAGTAATCGCATATCAGCCATGATGCGGTGAATACGTTCCCGGGCCTTGTACACACCGCCCGTCAAGCCATGGAAGCTGGGGGTACCTGAAGTCGGTGACCGTAAAAGGAGCTGCCTAGGGTAAAACTGGTAACTAGGGCTAAGTCGTAACAAGGTAGCCGTACCGGAAGGTGCGGCTGGAACATCTCATTTTTAGAGAGACGACAAATTTTCTTCTATACATTAGAAGGATTGATCTTTGTATTGACTTTTATTTTTGGCTTGTCACATTATTTAAATTACTTAAGATATATAAGAAAAGAGTTATTGGCTATCACACCGATAGTTATTAACATCTATAGACCACTCTTTAAGAGTTTTAAAGAGTCTCATAGCTCAGCTGGTTAGAGCGCTACACTGATAATGTAGAGGTCGGCAGTTCGAGTCTGCCTGAGACTACTAAATACTAATAAAAGAGGGGGATTAGCTCAGCTGGCTAGAGCGCTTGCCTTGCACGCAAGAGGTCATCGGTTCGACTCCGATATTCTCCACCAATCTTTTATCGCAAGGTAGAAGAAGAAGAGTTCATTGACATATTGAAATACAAAAACATACAATCATTAACAGATTAAGAAACGAACAAGATCAGAGATGATCAAAAGCGAAGAATAATCGAAGTAATATTAAAGTATACAATTAAACATAAAACGAGTAAGATTAACATAACCTTCGATCAAAAGATGGTTATGAATTCGAGAAAAAAGTTACAAAGGGCGTACGGCGGATGCCTAGGCTTTGAGAGGCGATGAAGGACGTGATAAGCTGCGATAAGCTTCGGGGAGTGGCACATACACATTATATCCGAAGATTTCCGAATGGGGCAACCCGGCAGGTTGAAGATCTGTCACCCAGCAATGGGAGCGAACGTGGGGAACTGAAACATCTAAGTACCCATAGGAAAAGAAATCAATTGAGATTCCGTAAGTAGTGGCGAGCGAACGCGGATCAGCCCTAAAGATTATATAATTCTAGTAGAATAACCTGGAAAGGTTAACCAAAGAGGGTGATAGTCCTGTAAATGAAAGGGTTATATAATTGATAACGAGTAAGGCGGAACACGAGAAATTCTGTCCGAATATGGGGGGACCATCCTCCAAGGCTAAATACTCCTCAAAGACCGATAGCGAACTAGTACTGTGAAGGAAAGGTGAAAAGCATTTCGAATAGAAAGTTGAAATAGATCCTGAAACCGTGCGCCTACAAGCGGTCGGAGCCCTACGGGGTGACGGCGTGCCTTTTGCATAATGAGCCTACGAGTTAATGTCACTGGCAAGGTTAAGTTGTTCAGCAACGGAGCCGCAGCGAAAGCGAGTCTGAATAGGGCGATATAGTCAGTGGTATTAGACGCGAAACCAAGTGATCTACCCATGGGCAGGTTGAAGCTTTGGTAACACAAAGTGGAGGACCGAACCGGTTGACGTTGAAAAGTCTTCGGATGACCTGTGGGTAGGGGTGAAAGGCCAATCAAACTTGGAAATAGCTCGTACTCCCCGAAATGCATTTAGGTGCAGCGTTTAGATAAGTATATTAGAGGTAGAGCTACTGATTGGATGCGGGGGCTTCATCGCCTACCAATTCCTGACAAACTCCGAATGCTAATATATGTTTCTAGGCAGTGAGGGCATGGGTGCTAAGGTCCATGTCCGAGAGGGAAAGAACCCAGACCATCAGCTAAGGCCCCCAAATATATACTAAGTTGACCAAACGCGGTTGGATTGCATTGACAGCTAGGATGTTAGCTTGGAAGCAGCTATTCATTTAACGAGTGCGTAACAGCTCACTAGTCGAGCGATCCGGCATGGATAATAATCGGGCATAAGTATATTGCCGAAGCTATGGATTACATCTTTTAGATGTACTGGTAGGGGAGCATTCTAGCGGCGCAGAAGTCGTTCCGACGAGGAGCGGTGGAGCTTCTAGAAAAGAAAATGTAGGCATGAGTAACGATAAAATAAGTGAGAAACTTATTCGCCGTAAGACTAAGGATTCCTCAGCTATGCTAATCAGCTGAGGGTTAGTCGGGACCTAACGCGAACCCGAAAGGGGTAGTGGATGGCAAACGGGTTAATATTCCCGTACCTGCTCACAACAAAAGTGACGGATGAATGTAGGTGGTGCGTACTGACGGAATAGTACGTTGAACTTAGGTAAACTAAGGATAGTACACAAAGCCTTCGGGTGGCGTGATAATCCACTGAAATTTGTTCCAAGAAATAGCGAGTGAAGCAGCCCGTACCGTAAACCGACACAGGTAGTCGAGGAGAGTATCCTCAGGCGCTCGAGAGATTCGTGGCTAAGGAATTAGGCAAAATAGACCTGTAACTTCGGGAGAAAGGTCGCTCGTCGCAAGGCGAGCCTCAGTAAAAAGGCCCAGGCGACTGTTTATCAAAAACACAGGACTCTGCAAAATCGAAAGATGACGTATAGGGTCTGACACCTGCCCGGTGCTGGAAGGTTAAGGAAGGGGGTTAGCCTTTGGCGAAGCTCTTGACTGAAGCCCCAGTAAACGGCGGCCGTAACTATAACGGTCCTAAGGTAGCGAAATTCCTTGTCGGGTAAGTTCCGACCTGCACGAATGGTGTAACGATCTGGGCACTGTCTCAGCCACGAGCTCGGTGAAATTGTAGTATCGGTGAAGATGCCGGTTAATCGCAACGGGACGAAAAGACCCTGTGAACCTTTACTATAGCTTCGTATTGACTTCGGGTAAATAATGTGTAGGATAGGTGGGAGATTATGAAGCAGTGTCGCCAGGCATTGTGGAATCATTGTTGAAATACCACCCTTTATTTATCTGAAGCCTAACTCCATTCGTGGAGGACATTGCGTGGTGGGTAGTTTGACTGGGGTGGTCGCCTCCAAAAGAGTAACGGAGGCTTTCAAAGGTACCCTCAGCACGCTTGGTAACCGTGCGTAGAGTGTAATGGCATAAGGGTGCTTGACTGTGAGACCTACAAGTCGATCAGGTGCGAAAGCAGGACATAGTGATCCGGTGGTTCCGTATGGAAGGGCCATCGCTCAAAGGATAAAAGGTACTCCGGGGATAACAGGCTAGTCTCCCCCAAGAGCTCACATCGACGGGGAGGTTCGGCACCTCGATGTCGGCTCGTCACATCCTGGGGCTGGAGAAGGTCCCAAGGGTTGGGCTGTTCGCCCATTAAAGTGGCACGCGAGCTGGGTTCAGAACGTCGTGAGACAGTTCGGTCTCTATCTGTTGTGATCGTTAGAAGTTTGAGCGGACTTGACTCTAGTACGAGAGGACCGTGTTGAACAAACCTCTGGTGTATCAGTTGTGCCGCCAGGTGCACCGCTGAGTAGCTACGTTTGGAAGAGATAAGCGCTGAAAGCATATAAGCGCGAAACTCGCCGCAAGATTAGACTTCTTTAAAGGGTCGTGGAAGACTACCACGTTGATAGGCTATAGATGTAAAGGCAGTGATGTCATAGTCGAGTAGTACTAATTACCCATAGACTTTTTCAAAAATAGAATCTCATAACCATCGATTAAGGTTGGTTAATCTAATTTGAATTATGTTAGTAGATGTTGATTTACTAAAATGATTTGTATGTTTTTTCAATATGTTAAGAAAATAGTAGCTGAAGAGCTACATAAAATACTATATATTATTATATTTATATAACAATATTAGGGTGACTATAGCAGTAGGGCTCACCTCTTCCCATTCCGAACAGAGAAGTTAAGCCTACTAGCGCCGATGGTACTGGGAAACCGGGAGAGTAGGTCGTCGCCAGTCTTTATTCAAAAGCCTCAAGATTTTTTCTTGAGGCTTTTTTTGTCTTTAGTTTTTAGTACATAGATGTTAGTAATTAGTAGATAGATCTAATAGCTTACATCTAATTTCCAATAAAGCCTTCAATGTAGGGGCGAATTGCAATTCGCCCAACGTTAGATAGAACCTTAAACTATTTAAAAACCTTCTTCTCCATTTCTAAAATCTAACATCTGATATCTGATATCTAAAATCCATTTTAAACCTTAAAAATTCTCTGTCGCTCCTACAGAGCTTAATCGCATGGGGTATGTTTTACTATTATTATATCATCCCTCCGGGATTTGATGTGAGTACATAGATGTTAGATAGGAGACATAAGATATTAGTACATAGATAGGATTACTTAGTTTTAGCAATGCTTAAACTTTTTAAACTTTAAACCTTAAATCTTTTCCTTTTCTAAAATCTGACATCTTATATCTCACATCCAATTCCCAATAAAGCCTTCAATGTAGGGGCGAATTGCAATTCGCCCAACGTTAGATAGAACCTTAAACTATTTAAAAACCTTCTTCTCCATTTCTAAAATCTAACATCTGATATCTAAAATCCGTTTTAAACATTAAAAATTCTCTGTCGCTCCTACAGAGCTTAATCGTGTGGGGTTTGCTTTGCTATTAGTATATCATCCCTCCGGGATTTGATTTGATGTGAGTACATAGATGTTAGATAGGAGACATAAGATATTAGTACATAGATAGGATTACTTAGTTTTAGCAATGCTTAAACTTTTTAAACTTTAAACTATTTAAACCTTAAACCTTAAATCTTTTCCTTTTCTAAATTCTCACATCTGATATCTAACATCTAGACATTAAAATTAGTAACCGATATTCTTCCGCAATCCATTTAATTTATAGACAGAAGTAAGGTCGTTATTATCTTCTAAATTATATCCAAGGTCTTTGATTAGGCCATTTCCGATATTATAGATCCAACCATGGAGGTGTAAGAATTGTTTTTTCTCCCATGCAGCTTGTACAATGTATGTTTTCGCTAGGTTATAGACTTGTTCGCGAATATTGAGTTCGGTATAGGTGTTTAAACGTTCGGTCTCATCTTCAATCGCATCCAATTCGACGTTATTGAAACGGTATACATCTTTGATGTGGCGAATCCAGTTATCAATAATCCCCACGGGCTCATTGCTCATGGCCGCTTTCATTCCACCACAGTTGTAATGTCCACAGACAATAATGTGACGAACCTTGAGTACATTAACGGCATAATCTAATACACTTAGCATATTGATATCGGTATGAATAACCATATTGGCAATGTTTCGGTGTACGAATATTTCACCTGGATCTTCTCCAATAATTTGGTTAGCTGATACACGACTGTCTGAACACCCAATCCATAAGATAGGTGGGTTTTGTACTTCACGTAATTTCTCGAAAAAATCGGGATTTGAGTCGATTTTCTCTTTCACCCATTCTTTATTTTTATCCAATAAAGTGTCGTAAAAATTTGCATCCATAGTTTTCTATTTGGTAGAACTAAAGTAGGTAAGTTTTATGGAATTAAATCATTTTCATTAACGGTTTTTTGTTTAATATAGGTTGTTAATAATTCTGTTTTAGGAACGTTTTAGAATCAATGTCCATTGATTTTGAGCAACAACGAAAGCGTTCTGCCCGCGGCAGGGATTGCAACGGCAGCTTTTGCCTTTTTGATAAATGGTTGTTGTAGGGAAGTGATTGACGTAGATGGGCGTTGAGTGTAAGCTTTGAAGAAGGGAAGAATAACGAGCTGGTTAGCCAAGTTGAATCTTTGATGACCTGTAGGATTTTAACGATTTTTAAAGGCAAAACTATAGTGTAAAGCCCGGCGCGAAGCGGCCGCCCAAAAAATAATTAGCCTTTAACCGTAATTCAATTATTGAAAAACGGTAAAGGCTAAGAATCTAAAAAGGGCTTACATTAATAAATCCCATTGAGTTGATAAACATCACTCAACTCTTTATTGTTTTCGATATTGATATCTAAATCTTTGATTAATCCGTTTTCTACACCATAGACCCAACCATGGATTTCTAGAAATTGATCTCTTCCCCATGCGGCTTGTACAATGGATGATTTTGCGAGGTTGTAGACTTGTTCGCGTATATTGATTTCTACAAAACGATCGAAACGTTCTTTGGGGTCTTCAATGGCGACTAATTCTTCTCTGTTGAAGCGGTAGACATCTTTGATGTGGCGTATCCAGTTATCGATAAGACCAACCGATGTGTTTTCCATAGCGGTTTTTACACCACCACAGCCGTAATGACCACAAACGATGACGTGTCTAACTTTGAGCACATTAACGGCATAATCGAGTACACTTAACATATTCATGTCGGTATGAACAACCATATTGGCAATGTTACGATGCACAAAGATTTCGCCTGGGTTGGCTCCAATGATCTGATTGGCTGGAACACGGCTATCGGCGCATCCTATCCAAAGGATAGGCGGATTTTGACCGTCTTTAAGTTTCTTGAAAAATTCGGGGTCTTTTTTAAGTTCTTCCTCTACCCATTGTTTATTATTATCTAATAAGGAGGCGTAAAATGATTGCTTCATAAAAATGATTTTATGTTTGAATAAATGTAATTAAATGTTTTTTTAAAAAAAGATTTTTTTAGTGGGAGTTTTCTATAAGTGCATGACCAAAAAATGCGCGAAAACTCTCGGGATTTTCTACCGTACCTAATTCGGAGATTAGGGTGATGTTGATTTGGTTGTTCTTCGCTTTGACAGAAAATTCATCAAGGTATTCGAGAATGTCATAATCGAGAATTTTTGTTTTCCGGACATCGAGCTCTAAAAAAGAACCTTTTTTTAGTCCATCCAATTCTTTTACAATGGCACCTCGGTTGATGAAGGTGACCTCTTCGGCAAAATTCATGTGAAACAGGTTTTTACTTCCGTCTTTTTCTTTAACCAACATGACGTGGGAGTTGTTGTACGATTTTAAAAGCAATACGATAACACCGACTAATAAACCGATCAGTATACCTTTTAGTAAATCGGTTGCTAAGATGGCGAGAACCGTAATGACAAAAGGAACAAATTGACTTTTGCCTAACCGGTACATGGCTATAAATTGTTTTGGATTTCCTAGTTTATAACCGATGATTAAAAGGATAGCTGCTAAAACGGCATTGGGAATGAGGTTTAAAAAGACGGGTATGGAGATGACACTGATTAGCAATAAGGCACCATGTGCAACAGTCGATAGTCTTGAAAGTCCACCACTCATCGCATTGGCAGAGCTTCGTACGATAACTTGTGTTATGGGCAATCCACCAATTAAACCCGAAAGTGTATTTCCGACGCCTTGCGCCATTAATTCCCGATTGGTGGGTGTTTGTCTTTTTTTAGGATCAATTTTATCGGTTGCTTCTACGCTTAATAAGGTTTCTAAGCTGGCCACTATTGCAATGGTTAAGGCGACTTGCCATACCATAGGGTTGAATAAACCGTTAAAGTCTGGAAAGATAAATTGCCTTGTAAAATCGGTAATGCTGGTTGGTACAGGGACATTTACCAAGAGGTCTTGATCGATTCCGAATACTTCGTCGTTGGTATTTCCAACGAATAATTGGTACGTGATTCCACTTAAAACGGCAATTAATGAGCCGGGAAGAAGTTTGAAGAAGGAACTCTTCTTCGATAATAAATTATCCCAAACCAATAAAATGGTTAATGAAATGATGGTGACGATTACTGCTCCAGGCGTTATAGCCTGTAGAAGAGTCGTTAGGGAAAAAGTGTTGATGGGCGCTGTTATTCCAAAGGCCAAGGGTACTTGTTTTAGGAAAATGGAAATACCAATGGCACACAGCATTCCTTTAATTACCGCAGATGGAAAGTAATAGCCTATAACTCCGGCTTTTAAGATTCCAAGAACCAATTGCATTAATCCTGCTAGGACAACGGCGACTAGAAATAGTTCGTATGCACCTAAATCGGTAATTGCATTTAAGACGATAACGACTAATCCTGCAGCAGGTCCACTTACTCCAATCGATGATTTAGAGAGTAATCCTACCACAATACCGCCTATGATACCGGCAATAATTCCTGAAAAGATGGGCGCACCACTAGCTAAGGCTACACCAAGACATAAGGGAAGTGCGACAAAGAACACAACAATACTGGCTGGAAGATCTTTCTTCCAGTATTTAAAAATTTTCATGTACGTAAATTTGAATTTGTTAAGTAATAAAAAGCGTTCAACAACCAAAGGGCTATTGAAACGGATTAACTCAACTTAATTCGGGAGGGGGAGTCGTAAGCCCGCGATTTGCGAGGCTTGATGCAAATTGATAATGAAGATGGTGTTGGTTTAAGCCGTCTGAGAACTGAAAGGGGATATGCAGGCTTTGGGTGGCTAGCATTTGTTCTAAGACTTCATTTAATGAAATGACTTCATTTTCGGATTCTTGTTCTGTAGCTGTATTGGTGAAAATAGTTATTTCATCATCGTCCAAGGTTTGTTCAACCGTTAGCGATGCTAAATACACATGGTTTGCTGTCGCTTGTATATTCATTGAGAAGAATAATACAAACGAGAAGAAACTGCGTATAATGAATTGAGTTACTTTTTTCACAGCTACAAAAATATTTATATTTTTTATTTTTTTACCATGTTTTATGTATTTTTAGATAAAATTAACTTTTATTTATTTTTCCTTTATTTCAAGTGGGTTACCTAACTTTTTGGGATTGGATTGTGACTACTGTGCTTTCGGACAACTGGAGCAAACTTTTTTATACGGCTTTTTTTTCGTATCTTGCAGAATATGTATACATTATCAGTTAAGTATTCACAAACACAACGATTAAATCACCTTCATTCAATCAAAGGCCGTAGTTTTCCTTTTTTTGAACCATAGCTGCTTTCGTATTTAATCAATCAACTTCATTTTATTAAAACGTTTGTTTTAATTCTATTCGTGTCGTTTCTGGCAATGAACTAATCAAGTAAAATCGCCTAAGATTTAGGCTTTCATCATATTTATTAATTAAAAACAATACATGAATTTAAAAGTAGGTATTATCGGAGCGGGTCCTAGTGGCTTAGCAATGTTAAGAGCATTTGAATCAGAAGAGAAAAAAGGAAACAAAATTCCAGAAATTAAATGTTTTGAGAAGCAAGACAACTGGGGAGGTATGTGGAATTACACTTGGCGTACAGGTGTTGGAAAGTATGGGGAACCAATTCATGGAAGCATGTATAAATATTTGTGGTCTAACGGACCAAAAGAATGTTTAGAGTTTGCCGATTATACATTTTTAGAACATTTTGGACAGCCGATATCGTCTTATCCACCAAGAGAGGTTTTATTTGATTATATTCAAGGAAGAATAAAACAGAGTAACGCACGTAAATACATTCAATTTAATACGGTAGCCCGTTGGGTGGACTATATTGAAGAGAAAAAACAATTTAGAGTCATCTTTGATGACCTTAAAAATAACCGAACATTTGAAGAGTATTTCGATTATTTGGTTGTCGGTACAGGGCATTTTTCAACCCCAAATCTTCCCTTTTTTAAAGGAATAGATGATTTTACCGGATCTATTATGCACGCTCACGATTTTAGAGGTGCCGATCAATATATTGATCAAGATATTTTATTGATAGGAAGTAGCTATTCAGCAGAGGATATTGGTGTTCAATGTTATAAACATGGCGCCAAATCGGTGACTATTTCTTACCGCACCAATGCCATTGATTGTAAATGGCCAGATGGCATAACAGAAGTGCCATTGGTAACTCATTTCGAAGGAAATAAGGCCTTTTTTAAAGACGGAACATCACAGTCGTTTGATGCCGTTATCTTCTGTACGGGCTACCAACACAAATTCCCGTTTTTACCAGATAATATGCGCCTGAAAACAAAAAACTGCTTGTATCCTGATTCGATTTATAAAGGGGTGGTTTTTAATGAAAATCCCCAATTGATTTATTTAGGCATGCAGGATCAATATTATACGTTCAATATGTTTGATACCCAAGCATGGTTTGCACGTGATTATATGTTAGGGCGATTTGAATTACCGTCTAAGGAAGAACGCGATAAAGATATTGATCATTGGATGAAGGCAGAAGAAGCTGCGGATACGAGTTGTGATCATGTCGATTTTCAGACGGCCTATATTCGCGATTTAATGACCTATACGGACTATCCTGAATTTAACTTAGACAAAGTAGCAGCGATGTTTAAATCGTGGTTGAAAGATAAAGAAGAAAGTATTTTAACCTACAGAGACAAGGTGTACACCTCTGTTATGGATCAAACCAAAGCAGAAAAGCACCATACCACTTGGATGAATGAGCTCGACGATAGTCTTGAGCGTTATTTAGATGAGGATACCATTGACGAAAAGGAGTTAAGTAAAACCAATTATTACTAACCCATTCATATAGAAAAAGCTGAAGATGATCTTCAGCTTTTTTGTTTGTATCAAGTGATGGGAATTAGTTTTCTTCAAAAAATTCAGCCACATAACGTTCGGCATCTAAAGCAGCCATACATCCTGTACCAGCAGCCGAAATAGCTTGTCTATAAACGCTGTCTTGTACATCGCCTGCGGCAAATACTCCTGGAAGATTTGTGGCCGTTGATTTAGGCTCAGTGATTAAATAGCCCGTTTCATCCATGGTTAAAGCGTCTTTAAATAAAGATGTATTGGGCGTGTGTCCAATCGCAATAAAGACACCATCAACCGTTAAGACCTTTTCTTCATTGGTTAGGTTGTTGATGATTTTGGCACGTTCTACAACACCTTCACCTTCTAAACCAAGTAATTCGTGATTGTAAAGCACTTCGAGATTCGCAGTGTGCTCTACACGGTGTTGCATAGCTTTAGAAGCACGCATTTCTTCTTTACGTACCAATAAGTAAACTTTCTTGCAAAGCTTTGCTAGGTAAGTCGCTTCTTCTGCAGCCGTGTCTCCACCACCAACAACAGCTACATCTTTTCCTCTGTAGAAAAATCCATCACAGGTTGCACAAGCCGAAACTCCACTACCTGCATATTTCTTTTCATCATCAAGACCTAAGTATTTGGCTGATGCACCCGTAGAAATAATAACCGATTTGGTTTGATATGTTGCGATATTTGTTTTTAAAGTATGAATGCCTCCTTTTTCAGAAGAAAGCGTTACTTCGGTTACATATTCATAACGAATTTCAGTTCCAAAACGTTCGGCTTGTTTTTGCAAGTCAGCCATCATTTCTGGTCCAGTAATTCCTTCAGGATACCCAGGGAAATTTTCCACATCAGTGGTGGTGGTTAATTGCCCACCCGGCTCCATTCCGGTTAACATTAATGGATTCATATTGGCGCGTGCGGCGTAAATTGCTGCGGTATAACCCGCAGGACCAGAACCGATGATGATCGTATCGAAAACTTTATTGTCCATAATTCTATTTTATTACAAAGTTATTGTTAAAATTGGTAATCGCTTCACCGAAGCGATTGTTATCGTTGATGGAACGATAGGAGAGGCCTACACTAATTATTTATCAGCGAAATAGACTTCTTCATAAGGTTGAATTAAAACCCAACCTGTTCCTGCAAATTTCATTTGTATTTCTTCACCACTTCCACGCCCAATTAATGATTTAAGCGATACATTGGTTTTTAATTCAGGGGTTAAATCACCCGACCAAGCTACGGTTGCATTTGGGTCTGTAAAAACAGGGCTATCCGGTGTAACCATTAACGTTAATGGATCGCCATGGGTGGTAATTGCGACAAAACCAGTTCCGGTTAATTTGACTTGGAAAAGTCCACCAGCCATCATGCCAGCAATGCTCTTAAGCATCTTGATCTCGTTTTTAACCGATTGATCATGAGCTAAGACATCATTTCCATTCACGAAAATAGTTTCGTTTTCTAATTTAAAAATACGCACTTTCTTTCCATTGTCAGCAACATATAAACGACCACTACCTTCGGCTTTCATTAATTTTGAACCTTCTCCCGATATCGCTTTTTTCATAAAATTACCAAGACCTCCAGCAAGCATACCTTGGCGTTGAAAGGTAATATTTCCAACGTAGGCCACCATACTTCCGTTCTTGGTCCAAACTGAATCGTTGTTTAAATTAATTTCAAGCATTTGGGGTTGCTCCAATTCAAAATAGCCGTTGTTTGCTTCTTTTTGTTGGGTTTGTAGTACAAAAGCACTAAGTGAATGATCTTTCATAAGAATGGTTTATAGATTATTTATTTTATAGATGAGTTCAATTAATAAGTCGGTAGAAGAGACGTTTCCGGAAACATCAACGCCTTTACTCTTTACATCGTATTCACGAATAAATGAAATGATTCGTGTGGCCTTTTTTAAGGGATAGTTCTGAGCAGCCGTAGCCAAGTCTTGAACGAAAAAAGGATGGATTCCTAGTTCCTTGGCTACATTTTGTTTCGATTTATCGGCCAATGTATGGTAAACGATAATGTTGGTGAATAATCCAAATACAATAGCTAAGGTCGCTTGAATGGGATTGTCCTTTGGGTTTTTTTCAAAATACCGAATAATTTCAAATGCTTTTGGACCGTTTCTAGTTTCAAGGGCTTTTCTCAATTCGAAATTATTGTAATCTTTGCTAATCCCAATATGATGTTCTATGATTTCAGCGTTGATTTCTTTGGTGGCATGAGCGATGGTGAAAAGCTTATCTAATTCGTTGTTTAAACGCGATAAATCAGCCCCTACATACTCGGCCAATAAGAATTTGGCTTTCGGTTCAATTGTAAACCCTTGCGCTTTTACTTTTTGTTCAATCCAATCTGGAATTTGATTATCATAGAGTTTTTTGAACTCAAAATAATAACCATTGCTTTGAAGGGATTTATATAATTTAGTTCGTTTATCGAGCGATTTTCCTTTGTAATTAATAACCAATACGGTGGATGGTTGCACCTGCTTAACGTAATCGTCTAATTGATCGATGGCCCGACTTAAATGTTGGGCTTCTTTTACGATTAAAACAGCTTTATCAGAGCCCATAGGGTACTGTTTTGCCATTCCAACTAATTGAGAAATATCGACATCTTGCCCATAAACAATCGTTTGGTTAAACCCTTTTTCTTCTTCATTTAAAACATCTTCTTCAATCGCATGGGTGATTTGATCCATATAGAATGGCTCATCTCCAGCGAGAAAGTAAACGGGTAAAGTTTTTTTGTTTTTTATATCTTTGAGCAACGATTCTACTGAACTCATACATGATAAATTTGATCTCTCTTAATTTTCCCGAAAATTACCAAATTAGATTGAAACAAGCCCAAGACAATACATATATCTTTTGCTTTGTTCGAAAAAAATGGTTGGTTCTTACCCCCGAAGAATGGGTGAGGCAACATTGTATCCAGTTCTTATTGAACGATCTGGGGTATTCCTTGTCTGCCATGGCTGTTGAAACAAAAGTTCATATCAATGGAATGCAGAAACGGGCCGATATCGTTGTTTATAAACAAGCACAGACCTGGATCATTGTCGAATGTAAAGCACCTCATATTAAGATTGATCAATCGACCTTTGATCAAATTGCCCGTTATAATATTCAATTGGGTGGAAATTACTTAATGTTGACCAATGGGTTAAATCATTATTATTGTCAAATGGATTTTGAGGCCAAAAAATATCAGTTTATTCCTCAGCTTCCCGCCAAAGTATAGTTTGATAATCAGGCGATGTAGCAGTTGGCCGCAAAAAACGTGTAAAAATCCTTTCCCTGTTTCATCAAAAAAATAAAACAATTGTTGTAGAAAACAAGAATTGTCGTACATTTGCCGCTCGTACATAATAATCATTTAAAACAATATTGGAATGTATTTAACATCAGAAGTTAAAAGTGGGATTTTCTCAAAACACGGAAAATCAATTGTAGATACAGGTTCTGCTGAAGGACAAGTAGCTTTATTTACGTTCAGAATCAATCATTTGACTGAACACTTAAAAAGAAATAAAAAAGATTTCAATACTGAAAAATCGTTAGTTCGATTAGTAGGTAAACGTAAAGCTTTATTAGACTATTTAAAGAAAAAAGATATTACTCGTTACCGTGCGATTATCGCTGAGTTAGGATTACGTAAGTAATTGAACGACTGTATACAAAAAGGGCAATTCTAAAAAATTGCCTTTTTTTATGCAAAAATTTAAAATAAGATACCTACATTTATAAAATTGGTCAAGGCAAACGGCTTTGATTTTAGACGAATTTAATAGCGAAAAAACGAATGATTCCACAGGCAATCACAGAAAAAATTACTCTTTCTGATGGAAGAGAAATCACAATCGAAACTGGAAAATTAGCAAAACAAGCAGATGGTTCAGTGGTTGTACGCATGGGTGATACCATGTTATTAGCTACAGTTGTAGCCAATAGAACAGCAAATGCAGGGGTAGATTTTTTACCTTTAACAGTTGACTACAGAGAAAAATTTTATGCAGGAGGTCGAATCCCAGGTAACTTTTTCCGTAGAGAAGCTAAACCATCAGACGATGAAGTACTGACAATGCGTTTAGTAGACCGTGTATTACGTCCTTTATTCCCAGAAGATTTCCACGCAGAAGTGCAGGTAATGATCTCTTTATTGTCTTACGATAAAACGGTTATGCCCGATGCTTTAGCTGGTTTAGCAGCCTCTGCTGCTATTGCCATTACAGATATCCCGTTCAACGGACCTATGTCTGAAGCGCGTGTTATCCGTTTAAACGGTGAATTCAAATTAAACCCTAGCTACGACGAAGTTCAAGAAGCTGACCTAGATATTATGGTTGGTGCAACCTTGGATTCTGTTGTGATGGTTGAAGGTGAAATGAATGAAATTTCTGAACGTGAAATGTTAGATGCCATTGAATTTGCACATGCTGAAATTAAAAAGCAAGTGGAAGCTCAAATGCGCTTAGCAGAACGTGTTGGTAAATCGTTGCCAAAACGTGAATACTCTCACGAGGATCACGACGAAGAAATTCGTAAAAAAGTATGGGATTTCGGTTACCAAAAATACTACGATATTGCTAAAGAACCTTCTGCAAAGGAAGCACGTACAGAAATGTTTGCTGCGGTTGTTGAAGATTTCTTAGCTCAATATACAGACGAAGACGAATTAGCGACGGTTGCTCCATTTGCAAAAGTGTACTTCCACGACGTTCAAAAAGAAGCTGTACGTCAATTAATTCTAGAAGAAGGAATTCGTTTAGATGGTCGTACGCCTTCAACTATTCGTCCAATCTGGACAGAAGTTGATTACTTACCAACGGCTCACGGTTCTGCTGTGTTTACGCGTGGTGAAACCCAAGCTTTAGCTGCCGTTACTTTAGGTTCATCGAAAGATGCAAATATGGTAGATGGTGTTGTCGCTAACTTTGATGAAAGATTCTTCTTGCATTACAATTTCCCTCCTTTCTCTACCGGTGAAGCACGTCCTTTAAGAGGTACTTCTCGTCGTGAGGTTGGTCATGGAAATTTAGCTCAAAGAGCTTTAGCGAAAATGTTACCAGACGATTGTCCTTATACTGTCCGTATTGTTTCTGAAGTTTTAGAATCGAATGGTTCTTCTTCTATGGCAACGGTATGTGCAGGTACATTAGCATTAATGGATTCAGGTCTTCAAATGAAGAAACCCGTTTCTGGAATTGCGATGGGATTAATTACCGATACCAAATCAGGAAAATTCACTGTATTATCGGATATCTTAGGGGATGAAGATCACTTAGGGGATATGGATTTCAAAGTAACAGGTACAGCAGACGGAATTACAGCTTGTCAGATGGATATTAAAATCCAAGGATTAAGCATGGATATCATGGGGAAAGCTTTAGAGCAAGCACGTGAAGGTCGTTTACATATCTTAGGGAAATTAATGGAAACATTGGATGCTCCAAGAACAGAACTAAAACCGCATGCGCCTAAAGTAATTGCCATTGAAATTCCAAAAGAATTTATTGGTGCCGTAATCGGACCTGGTGGAAAAGTAATTCAAGAATTACAAAAAGAAACCGAAACGATCATTGCTATTACCGAATTGGATGAAGTTGGACGAGTAGAGATTAATGGTGTCAACCAAGATAACATTAACCGTGCGATTGAGCGTATTAAGCAAATTGCTTTCGTTCCTGAGCCAGGTGCTATCTACAACGCTGTTGTTAAATCAATCAAACCTTTCGGGGCTTTTGTTGAGATTTCTAAAGGGGTTGAAGGATTAGTTCATATTTCTGAAATAGAGCATGCTCGTCTTGAAAAAGTAGAAGATGCTTTAAATATCGGTGATAAAATCGATGTTAAATTCTTAGGTTACGACGACAAAAAGAAAATGAAATTGTCTCGTAAAGCATTATTACCAAAACCGGAAAGAACGGCTTCGGATAGAAACGATGCACCACAAGCATAAAAAATAGAGCCATCGCTCTTGAACATAATTTAAGCCTCACGTTTTCGTGAGGCTTTTTTGTTGGAATAAATTAAATTTGAATACACTATATTCTTTTTAAACTTCATAGGGGCTTAAAATTGACTAACTTTTTTAACATTTGTAATTGTTTCATGGGGATATTCACAAGATATAGCTGTATTTTAGCATCACGAAAATTGAAATTAACCAGAGTAACATGAAAAAATTATTTTTATCGACACTTCTTGCGGTGATGTTTTTACCTTTTCAGGTCAAAGCAGACGAAGGAATGTGGTTTTTAATGTTTATTGAGCGATTGAATCAGCGCGATATGCAGAAACAAGGACTACAGTTAACGGCAGAAGAAATTTACAGCATTAATAACAACAGTTTAAAAGATGCTATTGTACAATTTGGAGGAGGATGTACCGCAGAGATTATCTCTGACCAAGGATTAGTGTTAACGAACCACCACTGTGGTTACGGAAATATTGCGCAATTATCTTCTCCTGAAAACGATTATTTGAAAGATGGTTTTTGGGCGAAAACGAAACAACAAGAATTAAAACCAGATAACTTAAAAGTGCGTTTCTTTGTTCGTATGGACGATGTTTCTAAACGTATCTTAGGAAAAGTTAACAATCAAATGTCGGAGGCTGATCGTGAAAAAACAATCAACCAAGAGATTTCTAAAATTGAAAAAGAAAATAGTGAAAACGGTAAATATGTCGTTTCTGTTCGCCCTTTCTTTCAAGGGAATGAATACTACTATTTCGTTTACCAAGATTTTGAAGATGTTCGTTTAGTAGGAACACCTCCCAATTCAATTGGTAAATACGGTGGAGATACCGATAACTGGGAGTGGCCAAGACATACCGGCGATTTTTCAATCTTCCGTGTTTATGGGGATGCAAACGGAAATCCAGCACCATTCTCTAAAACAAATACACCTTTAAAACCAAAACATCACTTACCTGTTTCTTTAAAAGGTTTTGAAGTAGATGATTTTGCAATGATTTTAGGTTACCCTGGTCGTACCAACCGTTGGATGGCTGCGCAAGGTGTTGCTCAAAACGTGGATTACGCTTACCCTGCCTATGTTGAGGCATCGAAAGTAGCCATGGATGAAATGAAAAAATACATGGATAAAATCCAAAAAGTCAATATCGATTATGCTTCTAAATACGCTGGTTTAGCGAATTACTGGAAAAACCGTGGCGGAATGATTGAAGCCTTAAAACTACACCAAACAGTAGACAACAAGGCGAAAGTTGAAGCTAAATTTGATAAATGGGCGAATAAGAAAAAGAACAAAGCGGAATACGGTGATGTTGTTAAAAGCTTAAACGACTATTATGCGAAAACAAATTTAGATGCTCGTCATTCGAATTATTTATCAATTTTATTGCGTTCAAGTGTTTTCACTGTAGCGCCTTACCGTATTGGTAAAGCGATTGAAGCGTATGCTGCAGCCAATGAAGCTAAGCGTAAAGAAATGAAACCTCAAATCGAACAATTGATTGATGGTATTTACGGAACAATGTACATGCCTTTAGAAAAAGATATGTTAGCTGCTCAATTAGGTTTATATGCTTCAAAAGCATCGGAAGCTGGTTTAGCGCCTTATGTTGCCGAACTAGCGAAAAAGAATAATAACAACTTTAAGGCTTATGCTGAGGAGGCTGTTTCAAGAAGTTTCTTCTCTGATGCGGCTCAAATCAAAAACTTTTTAGTGTCTCCCGACGTGGAAGTATTAAAGAAAGATCCTTTGTTTATTCTTTCTTCGGCTTTAATCGAAAGAAGTTCATTAAGAACAGAAGAGCAAAAACAAATGGAAGAAAGCTACAGCAAAAATTTCCGTTTATTAGTGAAAGGATTACGTGAGTCGAAAATTGGGAATATTTTGTACCCTGATGCAAACTCAACCTTACGTTTAACTTACGGTTCTATTCAACCATTACCAAAAAGTGTGAACCCAAATCGTCAACCAGATGCTTCAGAAAATTACTATACCACATTAGATGGTGCTGTAAAGAAACACATCCCAGGAGATGAAGAATTTGAACACCCTCAGCGTTTATTAGATTTAGCCAAAGCAAGAGATTACGGTCGTTATGCTGATAAATTAGGTCATATGCCTGTTAACTTCTTATCGAATAATGATATTACAGGAGGAAACTCTGGATCACCGGTAATGAATGGTAAAGGTGAATTAATTGGTATTGCTTTCGATGGTAACATTGAAGCAATGGCTGGAGATGTAATCTTTGATCCAAAGTTACAACGTACAATATCGGTTGATATCCGTTACGTTTTATGGGTAGTTGATAAGTTTGCAGGTGCTCAAAACATCATCGATGAATTGACGATTGCCGAGTAATAAAGCGGCTTACTTAATATTTTAAGGTCTTGATTAAACTAAATATGGTTCATATTGGTTTAGTCAAGACCTTTTTTTTCGCAAATGTTTCGCAAGATTTTAATCTATCCATTTATATGGTTATTTATTATTAGAATAACATGAATCAATTCGATTCTTGTGTTTTATTCAGCTTGTGAAAACGATATTTATTTCGATAAATTTTTAAGTAAAGATTTGTATTAAGACATTCTAAAATTTTCTTTGAAAAATTATCTACTTATGCGTATTTTAGAGTGAATTTTTTTGTTAAATCAAGAGTATATCAAGTAAATAAAAAGCGAGAAACAAAGGCTTCTCGCTTTAATAATTGATTAAGGTTTTGGTTAGTTAAAAAAACTACTAATTGTCAGCAAAATATTTTACTATAATTGAACTCGTTAATGTTCTGTCGTAATTAATAGATTCTACATTTAAATTATTTGTAGATGGATTAATATATCTTGTAAGTGTAGTTACTTCCTCTCCTGCCGTAAGGTAAATAACTCCAGATGAGTAAAGAGTAATTGGTTGAGTAGAACTAACACTTATAGTCGGTTGATTGAAAAATGCGAAACTATTATTGCTAGCTCCGGACAATGTACCTGCATAAGGTTTACTTATACCTATTCTTGCTTCTCCATTGAATGGACCTTTAACGGTTAGATTAATTGAAAACTCAAAAAAGCCATCCTTTAATGCTATAAATTTATTTGTTTGAGGATTGAATTCCATAAAACTACTTTTAGTTCTGATATCATCCCATTTTACTTGACGAATACCACTACCTAGATCGCCTCCAAGAAATGTAGTATTGTTGTTTGTTCTTTGGAATCCTAGAGAATTTGAAATTACACTAACTCCATTTTGTATAATTAGATCATCGACGCTATTACTCCCTTTCAAGGATACCCAAACATCACCGTCAAAATAATAATAACCGATTTCGGTAATATTTATGGTTTTTGGTGTTCTTGAAGTAACCTCTAGTGCTGAAGTAACATATACTATTGCTCCTGTTTGATTTAATTCATACAATGCATCTTTTAATTTGAGCTGTTGCCCAGTTAACCTAGGGGGAATAACACCATCTATTACAGAAGCATCATTTGGGGAAGATGCTACTTCAAGCGTAGCTTTTGGCGATTCAGTATTAATCCCAACTTGAGAATAGACAACCGTTAAAGGCAACATTAAAATCATTGTAAATAATTTTTTCATAGTATTTCATTTAATAAATTAACTATTATATAGTGTTGATAGTGTTTCAAAACTACAAAATAGAATTATAATAAACTAAAATAAAATAAATAAAGAACTAAATTATTCTTTATTTATTTGCTTTTATTTTTACATGCTATATTGATTTATTTTATTTTTTATATCTGCTTATCTCTATAGGAATCAAATTATTGGTGATTATTTGAGTTAATGATAAGTAAAATTAATCTTAAGTAGAAAGGTTCTAAAATGTTTTATCTGTTGAAATCAGCTATAATTATCTTATCTAAAGTATTATTTTGAGTTCTACTTGTGTACTTATGCCAATTTCAACATAGAGAGGAGATGTTATTTATTTTGTTAGAAGTATTTTTTTATACAAACGTCGTAAAATCAAAAAAGCGAGGTTGGAGTCCTCGCTTTTTCTTTCTTCAAATATTAGATGTACAGCATGATCATTATAAAAAATGCTTCAAACTTAAGCGTATAGATAGACATTTATCTCAATCTACATCGGAAATGTAACCATCATGCTGTTTAATATCTGAATTGAAAATATGAAAAATTCTTAAAAAAAACATAGAAATGGATAAAATGTCCTTAGTCAAAGAAATAAAAAAAATAAGCAAAAACACTGTATATTTTTACTTATTTATACTTTATAGTACTCGTTTTTTATCAGAAGTCACTAGCTACTCTTCATGGCTGTACTTCGTGTTATAAAGAACGTGGTTGAACATGATTTTGTGCTTTGATGACGTGAAGAGGAAACCGATTATTTTCAATGGTTTACAGCCATAGAATTTTCGTATACATAGAATCACTACAAATTATCATTAACCGTTTATTTTAATAACGCTTATGATTAAATTGATCCCTGAATCAATCATTAAACTACATTACCATGTTAAAGAAACGACTTATTTTACTTAGCGTTATTGGATTATCTGCTATTGGATTTTCATTCACTCACCCATCTGAAAAAGTAGATGAAGGTAGAGCCTTGGAACGAAGCGAATGGAAGAATTTAAAAATACTTCCCAACACGATTTCCGATGAAGAATTAAAAGGGATTATGCGCGAATTTAATACAGCATTAGGTGTTAAATGCAGCTTTTGCCATAGCGCAGACCCAAAAACCAATGAATTAGATTTTTCCAAAGACGATAAACAAGAAAAAGAGATTGCTCGTCATATGATGACCATGACCAAAGAGATTAATACCACCTACTTTGGCTGGCAGAACAAAGAGAATCCGGCAAGTGTAAAAGCGGTTACCTGTTATACGTGCCATAATGGTGAAACCGAGCCAGAAATTGAAAAAAGAGTAGGGGCACCACTCACTCAACAAGGTGTTCTTGAAATAGAGCAACAAATGGTCGGGAAACAAAAATAAATAATTCTCCAAAAGGCATAAAAAAAACCACTCAGAACGAGTGGTTTTTTAGTTTTTTATAGGGTGCTTATGTTAAGCTTTTTCTACGGTAGAAGCAATGCATAACTCCGTCATTTGTGTTGGATCAATCGGTGATGGCGCATCAATCATTACATCACGACCCGAGTTGTTTTTTGGGAAAGCAATATAATCACGAATGGTTTCAGATCCATCTAAAATCGATACAAAACGGTCAAATCCAAAAGCTAAACCACCATGTGGTGGCGCTCCATATTTAAACGCATTCATTAAAAATCCAAATTGTGCCTCAGCCTGTTCTGGTGTAAAACCAAGTAATTCAAACATCTTGGCTTGGGTATCTTTGTTGAAGATACGAATAGAACCTCCACCAATTTCATTTCCATTCAAGACCAAATCATACGCATTGGCCCGTACTTCGCCTGGAGCAGTATCAATTTTACCCATATCCTCGGGTTTAGGCGATGTAAATGGATGGTGCATCGCATGAAAACGACCTGAATCTTCATCCCATTCCAATAAAGGAAAGTCTACAACCCATAGCGGTGCAAATACATCCGGGTTACGTAACCCTAAGCGCTCAGCTAATTCCATACGTAAAGCCGATAATTGACCGCGTACTTTATCCGCTTCACCAGACATCACTAATAATAAATCACCTGGCTTCGCTTGCATACGCTCTGCCCATGCGGCTAAATCTTCTTCACTGTAGAATTTATCAACCGAAGATTTAAACGTACCATCTTCATTGCAACGTACCCAAACAAGGCCTGTAGCACCAACCTGAGGACGTTTAACCCAATCGATTAATTTATCAATATCTTTACGGGTATACCCATTACACCCTTGGGCGGCTATACCTACAATTAATTCTTGTTCATCAAAAATCTTAAAATCTTTTCCTTTGGCCAAATCTGTAATCTCACCAAACTTCATTTCAAAACGAATATCGGGTTTGTCATTCCCGTAGGTAGACATCGCATCAGCATACGTCATACGCGGAAAATCACCAAACTCCAATCCTCTAAACTCTTTTAGTAAATGCTTTGACAGTCCTTCAAAAACATGCATGATGTCTTCTTGCTCCACAAAGGCCATTTCACAGTCAATCTGCGTAAACTCTGGCTGTCGGTCGGCGCGTAAATCCTCATCGCGGAAACACTTCACAATCTGAAAATAACGATCCATCCCTCCAATCATCAACAACTGTTTAAACGTTTGTGGCGATTGAGGTAAAGCATAAAATTCACCTGGGTTCATGCGCGAAGGCACCACGAAATCGCGGGCCCCTTCCGGAGTCGATTTAATTAATACAGGCGTTTCAACCTCAATAAACTCTTCTGCTGAAAGGTAATTTCGAACAGCTTGCGCAACTTTACTACGAAAAATTAACTTGTTTTTAACGGGGTTACGACGAATGTCTAAGTAACGGTATTTCATACGAATATCCTCCCCACCATCGGTCTGATCTTCAATGGTAAACGGTGGTAAAGCCGATTCGTTTAAAATCGTCACGCTTTCAGCTAAAATCTCAATATCTCCTGTTGGTATATTGGGGTTTTTAGACGTACGCTCAATCACCGTTCCAGTTACCTGAATCACATACTCACGTCCTAATTGGCGGGCGGTATCAAACAATTCTTTTGTGGTTCTGTCTTCATCCAGAATAATTTGTGTAATCCCGTAGCGGTCTCTTACATCAATCCACATCATAAAACCTTTATCGCGTAGGGTCGATACCCAACCGCTTAAAGTTACTTTTTCATTCACGTTGGCTTGTGTTAATTCACCACAAGTATGAGTTCTAAACATTGGTCGTTGTTTTAATCCTGCAAAGGTAAAATTTGTAATCTAATATATAAACTTTATTGCCGCTATTTTAACCCAAATCCTTGGCATTTTATAGCCTAAACCTCATTTCATTGCTCTTAAACCGCAATTCCCAACTCGCAAGAGCATTTATACCTAGGCCGTAAACAAGAATCATCTTAAAAAAGAACCTCATGTACCTCATGAATTAAGAAAATCGCTGTATGATTTTTCTTTTGGGCGTTCCCTTCGGGCGGGCTTTCCGCACTCGCTTTTCGGTTGCGTTTCACTCCACCAAAAAGCTCAAACAAATGCTGCAATCCCTAACGCAAAACAGATGAAGTAGAAGGGTTTTTAAAAAAAAAGGAGGCAATTATTTTATAGCTATTCCTTGTTTTGTAAATTAAAGCGTAAAACACTAAAATCCATTGCAAATGAAAACGCTAGTCCATAAAATTCTAATCCGCAGCTTCTTTAGCCTGTGTATGCTTGTATTTCTACAGTGTAATCCGTCCTCTAACGTAAAAGAAAACACCCTTCATTCAGAAAGTAATAACGTTCACCAATCCAAAAGAATTGGTGTAGTGAATCAACAAGGAAACTACGATTTTTTAATCGATCAACTCGAAATCAGTGAAGTTATTCAGGGCTATGTCAACCGATTGATTGCTGAAACTGATCGCTATGCGCAATCGGTCTTTGTGTATACCGAAGGCGAATATATCTTAAAGACCTATAGTAACAATTATACGGTGAATACCCTTCTTACTGCGGTTACCGATTCCATTCGAGGATTGACATATCTGTATATCGATCAAATAGGGTGTGTGAGTAGCGATTGTATTTCAACCCATGGTTGCCTCCCCAACCGCGAAGAACTTACGTGTACTTCGTGTACAGTCAACAATGAAAATTGTATGCTTGTCACCTACAAAGATGATTTTACCGATCTACTCGCCAAGCTAAATAACTGATGTACATATCAGTGAACAATAGATATTCCTTATTGACTTAAGCCGAGTAACACATGGTTGATTTTTTTTTTAAAACGCTGGTCTTAATGTAGGAACGAGTTCAAGATTATTTTCATGGGAACGTTTCAACTCAATAAAGACAATAAGGAATTTATCTAACGATAGTGGTTTATTGAATAATAATATTTCCTTGTGTTGTTGAAAATAGCTTCAGTTTTCCCGTTCTAGGTTAAAACTAAATTAATTGGGTGTTTGTAAATAGATGTCATCGAAATAGTTACTTAGACTAACGATTCGTTCGGTATTACTGGGATTAACATATTTCAAAAACATTAATTCAGTGCTATGACCTGTTGCATCCATTAACAATGGTGTTGGTATTTTTCCATAAAAATTACTCGCAAAACTTCTTCTACCGATATGACTACTAATTAGTTCCCACTTTTCAAGGGCTAACTCCTTGCTTCGATGTCCGATGCGTTTCCGAGCTTTAATCGTGTTATTTAAGTTCGCTAATTTAGATATTTTCTTTATTTCTAGATTGTACGTATGAAGCTCTACAACCTCGGGGAATACATTCTTATTTTCTTTTAATACATCCAATACAGCTGGATGTAAGGGGAGTATAATCTCTTTTCCAGTTTTCTCTTGGGTAAATTCAATGCATTTTTTTCCATTAATCTCTTGCAGCTTGTTCACCTTGAACTGAATAAAATCGGAAAAACGCTGACCCGTATAACAACTAATGATTAACCATTGCTTTGAGTTTTCTAAAGCTTGGGGAACTTTGGTGTTCTTAATCTGCTTAATTTCGCATTCCGACAAGGAAATCACTGTTTTATGTTGTTTACCGCGCCTAATCTCCAATTGTCCAACCCCTGTTCGTATACCTTTACGTTCAGCAAAATTCAAAATCGTTTTTACAAAATGAATGGTTCTGTAAATGGTATTTTCACTATATTCTTCTAATCGAGCAAATTGAAGAAAGTTATTGATGAAATCACTGTTGATGTGCTCTATATATAAACGACGTGTTAAATAACCTTCTAAACGCTCAAGTAAATGGTAAAATACTTTGTATCGTTTATAGGTTGAATGAGTTATCAGATCTTTTCTAGATGATAAATAAACTTTTATATAGTGTAAAAATGAATTTTCTGGTAAAACATCCCCCTTATTTAAACAAATTTTATTAATTCTTTCCATTAAACTAGTCCGATTAAAAAGGTCTTCGTTATTTTCCTTTTCCTCAATATGTTCTAAAAGATTAAGCTTAATTTGAATGAGGCGTTGATTAATCTCCTTAAACTTCTTGATATAGATGTTTTTAGGTTGCTGCTTATCTTTATCCCACTCATTCAGTGATATCTTCAGAGAAGTTTTTAAATTATAAACTTTCGTAAGTGTCGTTAAGCAAAGATGAATATTTTTTTGAGTAGGGTGAGATGATAAATAAAAATCAAAAGTCATTAAGGAAGTTTTAAGGATATATTTACTACAAATGTAGTGAAAAATAGTAGTCCTACTTAGACCATGATTTACTACAAATATAGTTTTTTTTTTCAATAAACAAGTATCTGATAGATACTATTTTATCTTTATTTATTGCCCTGTTTGTAAAGTTTATTCAATTTATAAATAATTAAAAACATATAAATACAACGTAATGAAAGGGTAAAGATGCTTAGCACTTAATGAATAAAATTATTAAGTAGTCTAAGTAGGACTACACAGGCATATTATTTAAATATAAACGGAAAAAAATAATTTTAAAAGTCAATGAAAAGATAGCCCCTCCCCTTGATAAATATTCAAATTTTATCAATAACGAGGTTGATATTCACCGAAAATTTTCCAGTAACAAGTAAAAATTGTTCTTTACGGAGAGCCTAGTTTATAAAGGCAATACGATTTTTTTGGTGCTGATGAGAAAGTCGTCCATATCGTTTTTTATCAACTTCGTATAAGGGGTGAAAATAATAAACAATTAGATTTTTTAATAAACATTATATCAATAACAAGAAAACGTTTAACCATTAACTTAATTTTATGAAAAACTATTATTTTTTAGGATTACTATTTTCTATTCTCAGCTTATCAGCTCAGGTTGGTATTAATACTAATGAACCGCGAACTTCCTTGGATGTAAATGGTGAAACCACCATTAGAAAGACCAATTATCTAAAAGGCACACTTAGTCCATTGTATGTTGACCAAAATGGTCTCGTCGGTTTAAAAGAAGATACAGGGACTAACTTAACAACAGCCGTTTTCTATGCTGAAGGCGATCGACAAGTCGTTGTGCCGACAGCGAATATTTTTAATGATGGCACTACATTTCAATTGTATGTGAAACCAGAAGACATTCAACAAAATTCAATTGATGTCACTCAATCGGGTAATTTTTTTAAAGTCAATAAAAAAGGAATTTATGAAATTACGGGATTTATCAACTTTCTTATCGACACCGAGTTAAATAATAATACGTTTATAGTCGTAGCGATTGATATTAGTACCAATAATGGCGCAACGTAGACATCAATTACAGGATCGCGACCGGTATTTACGCAAAATTGGGGTGTTCAAAACCATTCCCATAATATTCCAAGCACGATAAAGGCACTTGAAGCGAATACATTAATAATTATCCGATTCAACAGAAGTAGTGCAAGTGGTTCGTCTTTACAAGGAAATCCTGTGAAAAAAATTTCAGTAACAAATAATGCGTATGCCACCAAGGGGTATCAACTTTCGATTAAAAAGTTATAGTCCATCTCAAATTCTATTTTAAGTTTTATTAAGAATTGTCAAATTTAAAGCCTAAATCAATGCAACAACCTAATTTTAAAGTAATTCATATAGGACGAATCATCGAGCAAAAAGTGATTGAGCGTGAAATTGACATGATCCGTATAAGCGCTTTTTTTAAAAACACGGAAAAAGAAATTCTGTCAATGTATAAAATGAACAGCTTAGATAGTGAAATTCTTTTGAGATGGAGTAAGCTCCTAGAATACGATTTTTTTCGATTCTACTCCCAACATCTCATTCTGTATTCGCCTAAAAGTACGCAGAATAACTGTTCAAAAGAAACAGAAAAATCTACACTGCCTCAGTTTAAAAAGAATATCTATACCCAGGAATTGATTGATTTTATTTTAGAACAATTGCATTTTGAAGTTATGACTAAAAAACAAATTATAGAAGAGTATAGAATTCCTAGAACAACCCTTTATAAGTGGATCTACAAGCATTCTAAAAATAATGAACCAAATTAATTATTAACTATATTTTATGAAAAAAAACTATTTTTTAGGACTTCTATTTAGTATTATTAATGTATCAGCTCAGGTTGGTATTAATACCAATAGTCCTCAGGCAGCTTTACATGTTCATGGGGAAACGACCCTTGATAACAGTTTAAACGTAGGCGGAAATGAATCAACGAAAGGTAACCCAGGTATTGCTGGGCAAATTTTACAATCATCTGGACCCGGAAAATCGCCAAGCTGGACAGGTATTGAAAATGTATTAAGCCCGAATCTTTTTTTTAAAAGACAAACTACACCCATTTTTTTACCTTCTGGATTTAACAAACCCTGGTTACAGATTCCTAATCTCTCGCAAACGGTCTCAATTCCTAAAGGAAAGAAAGCGATGATATTCATTACAGGTCAAATTTGTGCTCAACAAACAAAGGATAAAAACCCTCTTTTCGGAATTTCTGCAGGTATTTTTAAAGAAAATGACATTAAGATTTCTAATACTGCACAGTTAACAAATGAAAGTGGTTTTACTCAAGAATTTATCATTATTCCTATAACTTATACAGAGTTCTTATTTGCAGATACAAATGATTTAAATGTTACCTATAACATAAAATCAAGAGCAAATTATACGAATGGAGATAATGATGATTTAAGAGTTGTTAATGACCCTTTTACAAGGGGGGATTATTCTGAATTGAGAATTTCTGTTCTTATTTTTTAGACCAAAGATGAATTCGTAAAGTAAATCCCATTGCAAATCAATTAATGTGATTATACACTGTATATAGGCCAACCTAAACCTTTATAAGTGAATTTATAATCATTCAAAATAATGAACCGACTTTAACCTTACTAACCCAACCTAAACCTTTGCCAACTTTTGCCTATAAAAGTTGGCTTTTTAATCATTGTAGCTATGAATATAAAAAATAAGCCAAACTACAAGCTAATCTACAAGGATTTTATTCAACGTAAATATCCCGATAAAGCAGCGCTTTGTACGCCTTTTTTCAATAAAGTGTTCTGGACCGATTTAGATGTAATTTATTTAAATGATCTTCTACTCAACAAGGAAAAAAAACCTATTTCTCTCAATCAAAAGTTCAAAGCTTATGATGAAGAGACTATTCTAGAAATCCTTCATTATCAACTGAAAAATGATCTCAATAACAGCCAATTGGCTACCCACTTTAATATTAGCCGTAACACAGTTCATAAGTGGAAAAAAATATTTTTTGGAGGATAGAATTTTGAGGATAAACCCTGTTTTATTTTTAAGGTTTCTAACTTGAAATTAAAAAATGCTTGAAAAACGGAAAAAAATTAATTTCATAAAGTATTTTATACGTTTCTAAAGTTAGCGTATTTAGCGAGCAAAAAGAGCTGTTCCAAATCGTAATGGAACAGCTCTTTTTGCTCGCTAAATAATAATATAGTTATATTTTATACTTCAACTTACTATGTCTATACCCATAAATAAAGTAAACCACCAAACCAATTAACAACCAAATTAAGAAAATAAACCAGTTTTTTAAACCCAATTGAGCCATCATATAGAAACAACATAGCATTCCAGCTAAGGGGATAAATGATGTGCGTTTAAAGAACGATCGAATAATCATTCCGAAATAAATCACCATAAAAATATATAACGGTATTTTATGTTTAAACACATCCCAGCCTTTTTCCATTTTCTTATCTTCATAAACCGGTAATTGCTGAAGAGTCGTTTTGTATTCTTCTGGTGTTAAACGGGCTAAATAATCATCTAAATGATTGATTTCACCACCCGTTAAAGCGGAAAGTGTTGTGTAAGAATCTTTTAGTTCTTTGGTCGTTAAAGAAGAGACAAACGTTTCAACGGGCATCGGTTGCGGGGCATTTCCAAAAAACGCTTTGGTGTCATCTTTTAAAGTCGTAAAACATAGAACCACCAGGGCAACCGTTATCAATGGCATCACAATTTTTGCGTCAACAAAAGGCGTTTTAAAACTTCCTCTAATGGCATTCGGATTTCCATCCATGCGAATAACTGCGGCACAAACCAACACAAAGGCAAACAATGTCCCAATAGAACAGGCATCAACCATTAATTGTAAGTCGGTAAATAAGATCGGAAACCCCACCACAAAACCCGTAAATATGGTGGCAAAAGAAGGTGTTTTAAATTTAGGGTGAACCCGTGAAAAACGTTTTGGTAACAAACCATCTCGCGACATCGTCATCCAAATACGGGGTTGACCAATCTGAAACACAATAAAAACACTCGCCATGGCAATAACAGCCGAAATAGCCACAACACCTGATAACCAACGTAAATCTTCTACTTTATCAAACACATAAGCTAGCGGATCACCCACATTCAATTCCGAATAATGCACAATCCCTGTAATTACCAGGGCGATAAGAATATATAAAACCGTACAAATAATAATCGATAAAAAGATTCCCCTTGGTAAATCACGCTTCGGATTTTTACATTCCTCAGCGGTTGTACTAATCGCATCAAAACCAATGTAAGCAAAGAAAACCGAACTCACACCAGCTAATACACCCGAGATGCCATTGGGCGCAAAAGGATTCCAGTTATCCGGGTTTACATAAAAAGCCCCTACAATAATCACCAATAGAACAACGGCAATTTTTAAAACAACCATGGCATTACTCGCTTTTCGCGTTTCATTAATACCACGATAAACCAAGGCGGTAATTAAAAAAGTAATCATCAAAGCCGGTAAATCAACCACCAGATTAAAACCGATCTGCGGTGCATTTTTAAAAGCTAAATATTTCGGAATTTCTTGTGCAAAATTAGACGTCGCTAATTGATCAAGCGTTTGCCCTTTGGCTAACTGATTGGTAATGGTTTCAAAACCCGCTTTCGCGGTAAAATAATCCATCGTCATCCATTCGGGCAGATGCATGCCCATCCCTGCGAGGAGCGTCGTAAAATAATCACTCCACGAAATAGCCAAAACAATGTTCCCTATCGCATATTCCATAATCAAAGCCCAGCCAATAACCCAAGCGAACAATTCACCAAATGCCACGTAGCTGTAGGTGTATGCACTACCAGATACAGGCACTAACGATGCAAATTCGGCATACGCAAATGCCGTAAAAGCACATGCAATGGCTGTAAATAGGAATAAAAATACAACAGCAGGTCCACCCTCGTAACTCGCTCGACCAATGGTGCTGAAAATTCCTGCACCAACAATAGCTGCTATACCAAACCCCGTAAGGTCTCGTACGCCAAGTGTCTTATGAAGTGATGTTTGACTTTTGCTGGATTCCGCTAGAATAGATTCTACCGTCTTTTTTCTGAATAACTGTGACATAATTTAAGTACAAAACCCGGCAAATATAACGCCTAGAGCGGTTAGTTTTAATATAAAATAGAATAAATATCGATTTTTTATACATCTTTAGGTTTTATAGAGACAAAAACAATCAGATGTCTTAAATTTAAACAAAATTTTTACAATGAGACAAATTTTATTGACCATGGCCACGGCGCTTATCATCACGTCGTGTACAACCTCTAAGCTGACCAACGAGCAGCGTTACGAAAAATCGTTAACCACCTTTACAGAGAAAGTTTCTCAGAAAGAACTAACAAAACATTTATACATTATTGCAGGTCCTGAAATGGAAGGCCGTAACGCAGGTTCTCCTGGGGAAGTTAAAGCGGGTAATTACCTAGTCGATTACTACAAGCAATTAGGAATTGATTCGCCTAAAGGTGACTATTTTCAAATTATTCCTGCTGGCACATTCAGCCGTGTAAAAGGTGAAATGCGCAATGTTATGGGCTTTATTAAAGGAACAGAAAAACCCGACGAAGTTGTTGTAATCTCTGCACACTACGACCACGAAGGAATTAAAGACGGGAAATTATACCCTGGCGCCGATGATGATGGCTCGGGAACCGTAGCCGTAATGGAAATTGCACGTATTTTTAAAGAAGCCGAAAAGAAAGGATTTAGCCCAAAGCGTTCCATCTTATTTTTACACGTTTCTGGTGAAGAAAAAGGCCTATTAGGTTCTAAATATTATTCAGATAATCCAATTTTTCCTCTAGCCAATACCGTTGCCAACGTAAACATCGATATGATTGGTCGCGTGGATGACGAACACTTAAATGCCCGTGACTTTGTTTATGTAATCGGCTCTGAAATGTTATCTACCGATTTACACAATCATTTATTAGAGGCCAATAAAGGATTCGATATGAACCTGGATTTCCGTTACAACGATCCCAACGATCCCAACCGTTTTTACTACCGTTCAGATCATTATAACTTCGCTAAACACGACATTCCTTCGGTTTTCTTCTTCAACGGCGTTCATGCCGATTATCACCAACCAGGCGATACACCCGATAAAATTGAATACGACATCTTAACCCGTCGTACCCAATTAATCTTTAAAACAACATGGAATATCGCCAATGCTGAAAATAGACCAGTGGTCGATAAACCAACCTTAAAGAAATAAAGAGCTTACCACAAGATAAAGCATACAATCCATCCTCTGAGAATAGTTTTCTTAGGGGATGGGTTTATTTGGGCGTTCCCTTCGGGCGGGCTTTTCGCACTCGCTTTTCGGTGTCGCTTCGCTCTGCCAAAAAGCGCAAACAAATGCTTCAATCCATAACGCAACATCGTCTATGCGGTGCTGATCGCACACCATAGACTAGTCTAAAAGTCAGGGGCTTGTTCCTTGTAAAAACAATTCAACCCGTCAATGCACCTACTTCAACGAGCAATTGAGTATTCAACTGAAAAATGTTATTTCAAATGTGCCTACTTATCCAATAAACCGAAGAGCTTCGCGCCAGGGATAGCAGCGGCATCCTCTGCTGCCACCTTCCGTTTCTAATGCATTCGCCAATTTCCCGCAGCAGAGATAGAGCGAATAGCCCGACCTGTAAGGGGGCGCCCAATTAATGCATAACGCGAGTAGAGTAAGCGGTCAGCATTTATAAGCATTCCTTTTACCATGAAATTTCTTGTCGCTTGTTTTTTATCCACTGCTAAAACCCGTAAATTTGTTCTATAAAATAGAAAACATGAGTGAATTATTGCAGTTGGAACCGCAAGCAATTTGGAAAAATTTTTCGTTATTGAATGCCGTTCCTCGCCCTTCTAAAAAAGAAGAAAAAGTACGTCAGTTTATTATTGACTTTGGAAATAGTTTAGGTTTATCGGTTGAAACCGATGAGGTTGGGAATGTGCTTATTAAAAAAGCAGCTTACCCAGGAATGGAAGACCGTAAAACCATTGTGATGCAATCGCACTTGGATATGGTTTGCCAAAAAAACAACGATGTTGAGTTCGATTTTGATACCCAAGGAATCGATATGTACGTCGATGGCGATTTTGTCACAGCACGTGGAACCACTCTAGGGGCCGATAACGGAATTGGTGTTGCCACCATTATGGCGATTTTAGAATCGAAAACCATTCCTCACCCAGCGGTTGAAGCATTTTTTACCATCGATGAAGAAACGGGGATGACTGGTGCATTGGGCTTAAAAGCCGGATTCTTATCGGGGAAAATCTTATTGAACTTAGATACCGAAGAAGATGATGAATTAGACATTGGTTGTGCTGGTGGAGTAGATGTAACCGCTGTTAAAAGCTATACCGCAGAGGCTGTTGATGCCATGTCTACAGTTGAATTAACCGTGAAAGGTTTACAAGGAGGACATTCAGGAATTCAGATTCACCAAGGTTTAGGAAATGCCAATAAATTAATCGCTCGTTTTTTAACGGCTGGTTTAGCGCATGGTCTTCGTTTGGTAGAAATGAAAAGTGGTGGTTTACGAAACGCTATTCCGCGCGAAGGTTGGGTTGCTTTTGCCATACCTACTTCTAATAAAGAAGCTGCTTTAGAAGTTTTAACTACACTTAAAGCAGAAATAATTGAAGAGTTTATTCACCTTGAGCCTAATATTACAATAGAATTCGTAGAGGCCGCTAAAGCAGCTACAGCGATGTCGGTTGCAGAAACTACCCAAGTTGTTCAGGCTTTATTGGTCGCTCATAATGGGGTTTACCGCATGAGCCCTGATGTGGCTGATTTGGTTGAAACTTCGAATAATGTAGCGAAGGTGACTATTGAAAATGGGGAGATTAAAGTGTTGTGTTTAACCCGTTCATCAATTGATTCTGGTAAAACGGCTTTAGCAGAAACCCTAAAGGCAGCCTTTGAACTAGCTGGTTTTCAGGTGAGTTTTTCTGGCGCTTACCCAGGTTGGAAAGCCAATCCAGAATCGGAAATATTAGATATTATGAAAGCATTGTACGAGGAAAAATTTGGTGCAGCGCCAAAAGTAGTCGCTTGTCATGCGGGCTTAGAATGTGGAATTATTGGAACCAATTACCCTGGTTTAGATATGATCTCTTTTGGTCCTAATATCTATGGTGCTCACTCACCAGATGAACGCGTAGAAATTAAATCGGTTCAGAAATTCTGGAGCTATTTATTAGATGTACTCGAACGTATTCCAGTTGACGGAGCGGTTGATTACAGTTGTGCCAATACCAAAAACAGCTAATTTATTTAGCTCGACATACAATGAAAAAGCCCCGTTATTTAACGGGGCTTTTTTATAAAGTATAGTTTAATTTAAATGAAATACTAGATCTTCATCAAGAATTTTCGATTGAACAATTTTGAAAGATGAAGAAAACATAAGAATAGTCAAGATGGTTGATTTTTTTGGAAATAGATTTTCAAAACTGATAGCATTCATTGATTATAGTTGTTTTCTTACAAAACGCTAAATTATTCGAAAAAGTATCAATCGACTGTTAAAGTTATATTATTATTTTCTACAACTTTTCTTAAATTAATCAACGCATATCGCATTCTACCTAATGCTGTATTAATACTCACATTGGTTTCTTCGGCAATTTCTTTAAAACTAAGATCTCTAAAGATTCTTAATTCCAAGACTTCCCGTTGGTCTAGCGGCAATTGAGTCACTAATCGTCTTAAGTCCTTTTCTATTTGCGCTTTAATGAGCTTGGTTTCTGAACACTCATCCGTAATTCCTATAAAATCGAAAATATTATAGTCCTCTCGGGCCGAACTCGTTTCGCTAACAGTAGGCATCCGTTTATTTGCTCTAAAATGGTCAATGGTTAAGTTGTGAGCGATACGCATTACCCAAGGTAAAAACTTACCCTCTTCATTATAGCGTCCACCCTTAAGGGTTAAAATAACTTTGACGAAAGTATCTTGAAAAATATCTTCTGTGATATCGCGATCAAATACTTTTGAATAAATAAAACTATAGATTCTACCTTTGTATTTTTCTATTAATTGCTGAATCGCTGATTCATCGCCCAATAAATAGGCATTAATTAATAGAGAGTCATTATTTTCATAATTCATATCCGTAATAATAGTAGTTGTTGTTTGGTAAACTTTAAAAGGTATAAATTAATCTATAAGCTGTATTTTTTAGTTATCGAGTCAAATATAGAACATCTAAATTACAATTTAACAAAATTTAACAAAAAAAAACACTTCTTATGAAGTGTTCTTTAGTGATATAAGTTGTTAGACTATATTTTTGATGAATATTCTAATAGATCAATCACTTTATACGAATAACCAATTTCATTATCGTACCAGGCGATTAATTTTACAAAGGTAGGACTTAGCATAATTCCAGCACCTGCATCAAAAATACAAATGCGGGTATCGCCAATAAAATCAGTCGATACCAACGGCTCGTCTGTGTAACCTAAAATCCCTTTTAGCTCACCATCTGCCGCATCTTTCATGACTTTCTTAATCTCGTCGTAATTGGTAGGAGTCGCTAAATTAACGGTTAAATCAACCACCGATACATTCACCGTTGGTACACGAAAAGACATCCCGGTCAGTTTTCCGTTTAATGCAGGAATTACCTTACCAACGGCTTTTGCAGCACCTGTCGAAGAAGGGATAATGTTCACTAAGGCACTTCTACCTCCACGCCAGTCTTTGTTCGACGGCCCATCGACGGTTTTCTGTGTCGCTGTGGTGGCATGAACCGTGGTCATTAAGCCTTCAAGAATTCCAAACTTTTCATGAATCACTTTACTCAATGGCGCTAAACAGTTGGTGGTACACGAGGCATTCGAAATAATATGGTCATCGGCTGTCATTGTTTTTTCATTAACACCCATAACAAACATTGGCGTATCGTCTTTCGACGGTCCTGTAAGCACCACTTTTTTAGCCCCAGCTTGTAAGTGAAGCCCAGCAGTCTCTTTGGTTAAGAATAAGCCAGTGGCATCAATTACATAGTCGGCACCCACCTCGTCCCATTTCAAGTTCGCCGGATCTCGTTCTGAGGTAACTCGAATAACCTGGCCATTAACAACCAAATTACCATCCTTCACCTGAACATCGCCTTTAAATTTTCCGTGAACCGAGTCGTATTTTAGCATATAGGCTAAGTAGTCTACATCCACCAAGTCATTAATGGCAACCACTTCCATGTTTTCTCTTTCCATAGCTACACCAAAGACTAAACTTCCGATGCGACCAAACCCATTTATTCCTATTTTAATTTTTGACATATATATGTTGTTTTTTATTTATAGTATTTCTTATTCAATACAGGGGTTAATAGAGCATCTAATGCTATGTTGGGCGGCCGCTTCGCGCCGGGCTTTCCGCACTCGCTTTCCGGTTTCGTTTCACTTCACCAAAAAGCTCAAACAAACGCTTCAATCCCTGCCGCGGGCTAATCCATACACCTGTTCAATTTCAGTTAGTCGTATTTCTTAAACCGATAAAATGCGCGCTGCTCTTAATAACTCTTGATCGATCTCATTGTGCTTTTTAATCGCTTCTTCAATAGGCGTCTGTACAAGACGGTTAGACCGTAGACCAACCATAATATTGGTTTTATGGTCTAACAAGGCTTCAACAGCGGCTATGCCTAAACGGGAAGCAAGAACGCGATCTTGGCAACTTGGGGTTCCTCCGCGCTGTATATGACCAAGAACGGTAACGCGAATATCGTATTCCGGATGATGGGCTTGCACTTTTTTCGCAATTTCAAACACGCCTCCCAATTGTTCGCCTTCCGCTACCACAATAATGCTCGATTTTTTACCCGATGTGTACGAATTTTCCAAGGATAAACATAACTCTTCCACACTGTCATTGGTTTCTGGAATAAGAATTTCTTGGGCTCCTGAAGCAATTCCACTGTTTAAGGCAATAAAACCAGCATCTCTTCCCATCACCTCAACAAAGAATACGCGGTTATGTGATGTGGCTGTATCTCTTAATTTATCAATGGCTTCTATCACGGTATTTAAAGCGGTATCGTAACCAATGGTAAAATCGGTTCCAAATATATCGTTATCAATGGTCCCCGGTATTCCAATAAAAGGCACATTAAACTCTTCGTGAAAGATTTTAGCCCCCGTAAAAGAACCATCTCCACCAATAATCACCAATCCATCGATGTTGTTCGATTTTAAAGTGTTAAATGCTTTTTCACGTCCTTCTTTGGTCTTGAATTCTTCCGACCGGGCTGTTTTTAGAATCGTTCCGCCTTGGTTGATGATATGACGTACCGAACGGGGGCCAAGCTCAATCATATCATTGGCGATAAGCCCTTCAAAACCTTGACGAATCCCTATCGATTCAATATCGTAATATTTACACGCTCTAACTACAGCTCTAATGGCTGCATTCATTCCGGGTGCATCACCACCAGAGGTAAGAATACCTATTCTTTTGATTGTATTATCTATCACTCATTTTTATTTTACGCTTATCAAATATAATGAAAATTAAAGAATTTATCAAGGGTGAAGAGCGTCAATAAAAGGTTATCTATCGCTCATCATCTTCGTAAAGGGGGAGGAGGACTCCCGAAGCAAAATCCCGTTGTAGAATAATCAGTATATACAGATCTTCTCGGGTTCGTTTAGGGTCGAATTTCTGTTTTAAACTGATATCATATGCACCACCAGCTGCATTATAGAGAAAGGCATTTAAGCCACCCCGAAGCTCTTTAATAATTTCGTACGTGGTTTTGTGGGTTTCTTTATAGATTAATTTGGTTAGAATCTGGCCACGAGAAGTGGTCATGTTTTTTAACTGGTTTTCAAATTGTTCGGCTAAAAGACCCTGACGCTGTTTGATGAACTTTTTACGGTCCCGCTTTTTGTCCATGTATTGCACCGTGTCCATTACTTCGTTGTATTCCCTTACAGCCGTGCGCACATAAGGCCACACATCACGCACTCGTTTGCGTAACCATACGTAATATTTTTTCTCTAAATCCGTCTTCAAACGGACCGAATAGATCTCAGAATCATTCAACAAAATGGTGTCGTTAATCACTAAGTCATCTAAATTGGAAATGGTGTCATTTTTTATTTCAGCCGTTGTGTTCGAAACGCCTAAATCTATTCCCAATATTTGTGCATGTAGCGTAAAAGAAAAAAATACAAGAGTGTATGTAATCATCCATTTCATAAAAAATATCTATTCAAAAATCATTCCCAAATTAGTACATTTGTAGGGAATAAAATAATACTATGTCAACAAATAATCGATTTGATCAACAGGCGATGGATTTTCTATCGAACTATTTAAATACCGCCTCACCAACGGGTTTTGAAATGAACGGACAAAAAGTTTGGACAGATTATATTCAACCTTATGTGGATGAGATTAGAACCGATAATTACGGTACGGCTTATGGAATCATCAATCCCGAGGCGAAGTTTAAAGTGGTTATTGAGGCACATGCCGATGAAATTTCTTGGTTTGTGAATTACATCACCGATGATGGATTAATCTATGTGGTGCGCAACGGGGGTTCAGATCATATGATTGCCCCTTCGAAAGTGGTCAACATTCACACCAAAAACGGTTTTGTAAAAGGGGTCTTCGGATGGCCTGCCATTCATCTACGGGATGCTGCCAAAGAAGAAGCTCCTGCACAACATACAATCTGGATTGATTGTGGCTGTATCTCCAAACAAGAGGTCTTGGATCTTGGTATTCATATTGGTTCCGTGATTACCTATCCCGATGAATTCTTCACCTTAAATGATCGCTACTTTGTAGGACGTGCCATCGATAACCGAATGGGTGGTTTTATGATTGCTGAGGTGGCGAGAAAATTAAAAGAAGCCAATGATCAACTCGACTTTGGTTTATATATCGTGAATGCTGTTCAGGAGGAAGTAGGCTTAAGAGGTGCTGAGATGATTACCCAAACCATTCAACCCGATGTCGCCATTATTACAGATGTCACCCACGATACCAGTACCCCCATGATTAATAAAGCCAAAAGCGGCGATAAAAAATGTGGCGATGGTCCCGTTTTGTTTTATGCGCCTGCTGTCCAAAATAATTTAAGGGATTTAATTCTTGAGGTGGCTGAGAAAAATAATATTCCTTTTCAACGTTCTTCGAGTTCTCGTGTAACAGGTACAGATACAGATGCCTTTGCGTATAGCAATGGGGGAGTGCCTTCTGCATTAATCTCTTTGCCTTTACGTTATATGCATACCACTGTTGAAATGGTGCACCAAACCGATGTTAAAAATGTCATCGAATTAATTTATGAAAGTGTGAAGACGATTAAGAATAATCATAATTTTAAATACTTTTAAGGGTATAAAACACAAAAGAATGAAAAGCGCCCAATCATTGGGCGCTTTTTTATGAAATAGGCATTCATATGGAATGCCTATTTGTTTGCTCATGAGGGGGATCCAACGTCATATTAGTGTTTAATAAAGCGCGATTGAATGATTTTATTGCCTAAAAAGAGGTGTATATAATAAACGCCTTTTTCTAAATTACGCACATCAATGCGGTTGTCTTTTAGAATGGGTGTTGCCAGTCGTTGGCCTGTTAAAGTATATATAACCACCGATTTAACAGGGGTGTTGCTTTTTATAATCAATGAATTCACCACAGGGTTGGGGTATAAAACAACTTGGTTTTTGAGGTGTTCAGAGGTTGAAAGCGGCGTGGTGTTTAAAATAAAAGCCACCTGATTGTCGTTTAACATACCGCTACCAATAATGTATTTACCGTCTGAAGTAATTGTTGAAGGAAGCGATAACTGAACGCCTTTTGTGTCAATGCCCAAGGCTTCCGCATAGGCGTTTAATTCAACGCGTCCTGTTTCCTTGGTCCATATAAATCCTTCACCGCCAATTGGTGGGCCTGGCCATGGTCTAAAGTAACCTATAACGATCTTTCCATCGGCGGTAATGCTGGTCGCTGCTCCTCTGAAAAAGGCACCCGTGTCGGGATGTGGAACATAATCGACTTGGTCATTGCTGGTCCAACGCCATGGTCCTTGGTGATTGCCTCCAACCACCCAATTTCCATCGGCAGAAACAGCACTGGCTTCCGTTAAAATAGTTCCCTTATCACTGAGCAGAATTTGATTTTTCCCTCGCCATAATGCGCCCTGACGGGTTCCGTTTTCTGCATCTTGCCAACCAACAATAACCTCCCCATCATCACTAATGGCATTGGCTCTACTGCTTCGGTTTTCAACGGTACTGCCTAAATCCTGAAGCCCCTCATGGGCCGTCCATTTTATCGCATGCGCTCGTGCAGCGGATACCCACCCTAAGCCAACCGCTGTAGAACCGTCTTTGGTGAAACCCCATGCCGATGATTTAGACCCGTCCGATTGCCCTTCGATTCCACCGAGATAGGTCCATGTAGAAGTCGTCCTGTTGTAAAGGGCCATTTCATTCAATTGGGTCGTTGGGTTGGTTGCTGTAGCCGCAACTAGATTCCCGTCAGCTGAAATACTTGGTCGACCGCTGTTCGAATACCCATTGCTTATAGTATTGATGGTCACTAGACCTTCCGCTTCAGTCCAAATATAATTTCCGCGAGAATTCGACAAGACCATCGTTTGGCCATCTTGGGAAATATCATGGGCGTAATGCCCAATGTTAATCACAGTTAGTTGTGCTTTAATTTCCAAGGGTAGATAAGGAAAGGTGATCATCAGTAAAAAAGCGGTGAAATAAGTCGATTTTGTTTTCATGTTTCCTGTTTTTTCGTTTATAATTCATACGGGTGTTATTGAGGGGAGTGGCTCATGAGGCCTTATAGGTTATAAATTAATGCATTGACTTGATTTACACAAGACTAAAAGTATTATCAAGTATAATTTGTTCTTTTTTAAATCTCCTGTTAATTGATTTTGAGGTAAAAAAGTGCTGGTGTTCTCAATGGCTTTTCAAAGGATAGCCCCGGAATTGAATAGGCTTCTACGGCTAACACCTTAAAGCTTGGTCTAAATTTCTCGCTTTTTCGTATCTTTGGTACAAACAAGCAACCATGGCCGATTATATTCGAATTCATCCAGAGAATCCTCAGGAAAAAGCAATTGATCAAATTGTAAAAATATTGCGCAACGGCGGATTAATTATTTATCCTACCGACACCGTCTATGGCTTAGGATGTGATATTACCAATATGAAAGCCATGGAGAATTTGGCGCGTATCAAGGGAATTAAACTCGATAAAGCCCAATTTTCAATTGTCTGTAACGACCTTAGTCATCTATCCAATTATACACGACCAATCGATAATGCCTCATTTAAAATCTTAAAAAGAGCATTGCCTGGTCCATTTACCTTTGTGATGGAAGCTTCAGGAAATCTTCCATCAGCCTACAAAGGAAAAAAGACCGTTGGTATCCGGGTACCCGATCACTTGGTTCCCCAATTAATTGTCGAAAAATTAGGAAACCCCATCGCTTCGACCTCTATTTACGATGAGGATGAAATTATTGAGTACACCACCGATCCCGAATTAATCTTCGAGAAATGGCAAAAATTAGTCGATGCCGTTATCGATAGTGGCTATGGAGATAATACCGCCTCTACCGTCATCGATTTATCCGATGGCGAACCAACAGTTCTTAGAGAAGGAAAAGGCGACTTTGAAGCGTATTTATAGTTAATCGTTTAATGAATAACGTATGAAAATTTTACTTTCACCAGCCAAGTTGATGAACTTGGAACACCAAGCGCAGTGGACAGCTACCAAACCACAATTTTTAGCCGATTCAAAAACCGTGATGGAGGTGATGAAGCAAATGTCGAGTGACGATTTACAATCCTTGATGAAAATCTCGCCAGCCATTGCTCAGGCCAATGTTGAACGCAATAACGAATGGACTTTGAAACCGAAAAAAGGGCAAGCTATTCCCGCTGCACTCGCTTTTAAAGGCGAAGTCTATCGCGGCTTAGATGCGGAAACGCTTTCAGTAGAAGCGCAAGCCTATGCCAATCAAAACCTGTTTATTCTTTCGGGCTTGTATGGTCTTTTAAGACCCACCGATCAAGTGATGTTATACCGCTTAGAAATGGGGTCTAAACTGGATATTCATGGCAGTAAAAATCTCTATGGTTTTTGGAAAGAAATCTTAACCGATTACATGAATAAACAGCTTCAAAAAGATGAGGTTATTCTTAATTTAGCGAGTAACGAATACGTGAAAGTCTTGGATAAAAAGCGATTAAGCGCACCCTTAATCGATGTTGATTTTCTTGATTATAAACATGGTGAATTAAAAAAAATAATGGTTTATTTTAAACAAGCACGCGGAGCAATGGCTCGCTATTGTGCCGAAAAACAAATCGATGCGCTCGATGGTGTAAAAGCGTTTGATGTCGATGGATACCGTTTAGACGAAAATTTATCCCAGGAATATAAACTGGTTTTTACCCGATAATTCCCGAACGATTTAAAAAATATAGACCTCACCCATAGAGGTCTTTTTTTTTGTTCATAAAGTTTTACCTACCGCCTTTAAAACTAGAAGAAAGACTATCTTTGTCCATGGTAAACCTTTGTTTACTTTAGGGCATTTTTTATGACAAAAAAACCACAATACCTTTATTATAAAACAATCAGTACCCGATTAGCTGTATTAACCTCGCTTTTCTTGGTGTTTTCTTGTGCCACTCAACATCCTCAATTCGGTAAAAATACCTTAATTGAAAATGATGTAAAACTTCCTACATCACCCGTTCAATCGTTCTATTTATTAGGCGATGGTAGCCATTGGGGGAAAGAAGATAACGCACAAACTTTTCAATTACTTAAAGATCAATTAAGCCAGGCCGATTCTACCGCTTACCTCATTTTTTTAGGGGATAATGTTTCACACAAAGGCGAAATTACCAATGATCAACATAAAAAATATGCCCAAAGCAAAGACGATTTAAATCGGTATTTTGAAATCGTTCAGTCCTTTAAAGGTCAATCGATTTTTGTCCCAGGCGATCACGACTGGACCATGGGCTTAAAAGGCTTAAAAGAACAAGAGAAATTGGTTTTAGAAACAGCAAACAGTCCGCTTTTCCTCCCTAAAAATGGCTGTGGTATAGAGAAACTATCGATTAACGATTCCATTGGAATTATTGCCCTAGACTCTCAATGGTATTTAGAAAACTGGAATAATCATCCAACCATTAACGAAAAATGCGATATCAAAACCAAAGAGGGAATCTTTGAAGAAATCGAGAATCAACTCAACGATTTTCAAAACAAAACAACGCTCTTGGTTGTTCATCACCCGTTGTTTTCAAATGGTATGCACGGGGGACAATTCGATTTTAAACGTCAAATTTACCCGTTTTCAAACAACCGAATCCCCTTACCGCTCTTAGGTAGTTTTCTTAACCTCATTCGAAGCACGTCAGGCCTTAGCCCTCAAGATTTGCAAAATTATAAATACCGCGAATATGCTTCCCGCATTGCCACCCTGTTAGAAAACAGATCCAATGTCATTGTGGTTTCAGGTCACGACCGTAATTTGCAATTCATCCAACACCGCAATGTAAAACAAATCATTAGCGGATCGGCTTCGCGTTACACATCGGCTAAAGCCGTGGGTAAAAACGATTTTTCTTATGGCGATAAAGGCTATGCGAAATTAAATATTTTCCCAAACGGCATTTCAGGTGTCGATTTTATTGGTCTTTCCAACGACTCAATAACCCCCTTGTTTACCAAACGCGTGACCGATAAAAAGAAAGTTTATCTCGCCCAGGTCTACGATGATAAAATACCCCCAACAAAACAAACGGCAATCTATCCGAAAGAAGTGACCTCAAAGTCCGATCCCTATAAGTTCTTTTTTGGCCGTCACTATAGACGTGTGTATTCCACCGATATCGAAGCCGATGTACTCGATTTCTCAACCTTCCAAGGTGGCTTAACTCCGCTAAAAATGGGAATTGGTCATCAGACCAAAAACCTGCGTTTAGCCGATTCCAAAGAAAGGGAGTATTCTTTGCGTTCGGTTAAAAAAAGTGCGACCCAGTTTATACAACATATTGCGTTTAAAAATACCTATATCGTCGATGAATTCACCAATTCATTCACCGAAAAATTCCTTATGGATTTTTACACCACCTCCCATCCGTATTATCCATTAGCGATCGATAAAATCACAACGCCTTTAAATATTTATCACGTAAAACCTAAGTTGTTTTATGTGCCTAAACAAGAAAAATTAAAAGAATACAATGAGTTTTTTGGAGACGAACTCTATCTTTTAGAAGAATACCCTACCATAGCCCATAAGGATGGTTTCTTTGGCAACCCCAATCAAGTCGTTTCTACCGAAGAAATGTTGGTCAATACCCAAGAGAGTAACCGTGTTTCCATCGATAAAGAAGCCTATATCCGCACCCGAATTGTCGATATGCTGATTGGCGATTGGGATCGTTCGTCCGATCAATGGCGATGGGGTGAGTACAATACAGATACAGCAACCGTTTATCGCCCAATTCCCATCAATCGTTCCCAAGCATTTCCACGCTACGACGGTTTACTCTTTAAAATCATCATGGGAACACCGGCTTTTAAGCATATGCAAGACTATAAAGGTGAAATCAAAAACGTCAAATGGTTGAACCGAAAAGCCTATGCACTCGATTTGGCCATCTTAGAATCATCCGATATAGAACTATGGCAAAAACAAGTCGAATTTGTTCAACACCAATTAACCGATCAAATCATCGAACAGGCCTTTCATACCATCCCCAAAGAGACCAAATCCGATAACGAGCAGTTAATCATCAGCCAACTCAAACAACGTCGCGATCAATTGGCCGAAACGGTGCACGAATACAACAAAGTACTTCGTCGTTTGGTGATTCTGAAAGGAACCAACGAAGCCGACGATATTGTTATTACACGGATGCCTAAAGGAAAAACAGGCATTCAAATCTATGCAGGGGAGGACAAGCAGCTTATACTCGATGAGGTTTACACCAAAAAAGAAACCAAAGAAATCCGAATTTACGGTTTAAATGGCCAAGATCATTTCACGGTGAATGGCCGTGGTGGGGGAGCTATCCGTACGCGGATTATTGGGGGTATAGACGATGATACCTACGAAGTAAAACGCGTTAAAGGCATCAAGGTGTACGACTTTAAAAATGGTAGTAAAACCAAATCGTCCTCTTTTTTAACCTCCAAACAATTTACAAACGACAACGAGATCAACACCTACAAATACGACCAACCGGAGTACAATTTCTTTTCAACCTTACCTACGGTTGGTTATAACCCCGACGATGGTGTGCGCTTGGGGCTATCACCGGTTTATACCGTGAATGGTTTCGATCGTAAACCTTATTCGCAGAAACACCATTTCCAGTTCAACTACTTTTTCTCCACTACAGGTATAGAAGCCAAGTACAAAGGAACCTTTACCAAAACATTTGGTAAGTGGAATCTCGATATGAATGCCCTGTATACCAGCCCATCGTACAGTAAAAACTTCTTTGGTTTCGGAAACGAAACCGTGAATAACGAAGAATATATCGGTTTAGATTATAACCGCGTCCGTATGGAAAGTTACGGGATAGGCCCCTCTATTTTCAGAGTTTTCGATAACAGTGGTCGCTTAGACTTTTCAACCAATTACCAATACGTAAAAATTATCGAAAACACCGACCGTATAGTCAGTGAAGAAGAATTAGCCATCGATCGTTCGGTATTCTCGGGTCAAAACCTAGGCGAATTAGGGGCGAAATACATCTACCGAAATTACGATAACGAATCCTTGCCTACCTTGGGTATGAGCCTTTTAGCCCATGCCAAGTGGACCACTAACCTCAATGAATTCGAACGAAATTTCTTTTACACCGAACTCAATCTCGGTTTTACCCATAAATTATCAGCCAATGGTCGTTTAACCATCGCATCCATGCTTAAAGGAAAGGCCGTTTGGGGCGATTTCATCGAATTCTATCAAATGGCAAACCTAGGGGGCGATACAGACCTTCGTGGATACCGTTTAGGGCGTTTTACAGGAAACAAAGTCTTTTTGCAGTCTTCCGATATCCGGTTAGATGCGCTGAAGTTCACCGCCGTAATCCCAATGCGTTTAGGCTTATTTGCCGGTTTCGATTATGGTCGAGTGTGGTATAATAGCGAAAACTCGTCCAAATGGCATAACTCATGGGGTGGAGGCTTATGGATTAATGGAGCACAATCTATAACGGCCACCGTTTCCTACTTTAAAGGAGAAGACCCCGGCCGTGTCGTTTTCGGACTTAACTTCGGCTTTTAGTTCTAACTTTTTTTAATTTGGGCGTTCCCTTCGGGCGGGCTTTCCGCACTCGCTTTTCGGTTGCGTTTCACTCCACCAAAAAGCTCAAACAGATGCTTCAATCCCTAACGCAAAACGCTAGTTGGTCTGCTCACCGCACACCAACTAGCTCGTAAGAGGGGTATAATTTAACGTCAAATACTCTTTTACTAATTAAAAGACGATTGTCTAGGATAACGTATAAGCTAGAAGTGCTCAGCGTGTTAGTGGCCTTGTTGTAAGAGTGATAAGAACTATACCTCTTAGAACACAGAATTATTTCTAAGTAATAAACCATAATCCTGTACGGCTTACGGCAATAATATCCTCATTGTTTTGAAAATGCAATAAACACCATACATCTTTTTTCAATTATAGGAAGATAGAAGAATTCACTAGTAAAAATAATATATAAAATGGCAGTTTAATGAATGTTCTAGGTTTTATTTGCAAATCTGAGTATAACGAGGAGTTTTTTAGACCAAAAAAATTAAGGTGTTGTTCAATAACAATTATATATATTTATAAAAATAGACGATTAAAAAATGAAACACTTACCCTTGATAATCTTTTTACTATTTAGTATAATTTCAAATGCTCAAAAAATAAGCATAAAAATAAATGTTAGTGATTTAGATAAAGATGCCGTACTTGTATTAAAGCCTTCTTATTTAAGAGATTATTACGAGCACCCCATAGAAGATTCTTTAACGAATTCTTTAACAAGTAAAATTAATATGGATAGAACTAGTTTTTATTACCCCTATTATTTTGAGCACAAATTAGAAAATAACTTATGGGAGAACTCTAAAAATTTTTTTATAAAGAACAATAATCTGAATCTCAATTTAAAAGACTTTAGTTCAAGTTTTAATGTAGATATCCCTGAGAAACAGGCGTATAATTCATTTTTTGAAGCGTATTTGAAGGAGGAGAGGAAATTTAATGATTTTCATGGCGAGATGTTTTTGAAATATAATTTTGAATTCCCTGAACAAATCCAAGATTCGATTAATCAATGGTACACTCGGAATTGGATGGAAGAAATTCATTTGTTGGATACATATATTTCAAAAGACCCTAAATCTGTAATTGCTTTATGGAAATTAATTGAAAAATACGAAATAAATAAAGATTATAATTACAATAACCTTTTAAATAAATTTGATCCTTATATAAAGCAGTCTTTTCCTTATAAAGTTTTAATGAATAGAATTAATGAATACAAAATGTATGCGAATGGTAAAAAATTTCCAACAATTAATAATTTAAAAAATTTAAAAAATGAACCTTATTCCATAAAGTATTCAACAAACAAATACACCTTAGTTGATTTTTGGTTTCATGCATGTAAACCTTGCTTATTAACCTTTCCAAGTTTAAAAAACATCCATGAAGAGTATAATCTTAGAGGTTTTGAGATAATTGGTATTTCGAGAGATAATACCAAATATATACAAAAATGGCGGAAAGTTGTAGATGAAAATCAACTACCGTGGGTTAATGTATTAGATGAAAATGGAATCTTTACCAAGAATAATCAGATCAATGTGGTTCCTACAAATTTTTTAATCGATCAAGAAGGAATAATTATAAAGCGAAATATATCTGTGGAAGACTTAAAGACATTTCTTAGCAAAAATTTATAATTTATTCTATAAACTATCTATTGTTATAATCATTTAAATTTACCAATAGACGTTCTTTGGAGTAGTCGTAAGAAGATCAATTAGATTTATGATGCCTTAGGGGGTAAGTTAAAAAAGGTTGTTGCCGATGGAACAAAAGTAACTTCAACAGATTATTCGGTGGTTTTCAAATCGACAAAGGAGATTCGCGAATACCCGTTAAATAATCATAAACGATGAGCAATAGGAGAATAATGTGTTACAATTTTTCCCAACAGTTGAAGGATATGTGGATGCTGCGAATGAAAGAGTTCGGGTAAACCATTTGAATATGTGTATAATTATACCGATCATCTCGGAAATATTCGTTTAAGCTATTCTGATTCGAATAATGATGGTAAAATTGCAGACTATTTTAAATATATAACTCACTGTCGAGAACCGATAAATGGTATGAATATGTGTCAGGAAATAGGTAGAGAGTTTTCAGAAATTTTAAACTCAGATGATTATTACCCTTTTGGGATGAAACATGTAAAGATGTCATTTCAACAAGAGAATTTATTTACTAAAAATAATTACAAATACAACGGTAAAGAACTTCAGGATGAACTTAGCCTAAATCTTTACGACTACGGCGCAAGAAACTACGACCCTGCAATTGGACGTTGGTTTAATGTAGATCCATTTGCAGCTAAATACAAAAATAATTCTCCTTATACTTATACTCTTAATAATCCTGTTTATTTTATTGATCCTAATGGAAAAGAAATAAAGATTGGAGAAAATATATATTCTTATCAAGAAAATAGAGATTATTCAACAATAGAAAATGAATTTGAAAGAGAAGCGTATATGTCTTTAGATTACTTGTATTCGAAAGGAGCTATGAAAATAACTATTGGGGAAGGTGATGATTCTAAGAAAGTTAATGTTCTTCAGGCACTTATAGATAGCGATATAACTATAAATATGTTAGAATCTAATAATGGAAATACGTATAATGATAATACTAAAAATTAAAAGTACAATTCTAAAAAAGGTATTAGTTTTGAAAAAGATATTTCAAAAGAAAAAAAAGGTGATAATATTGGGTATAATTCCCCAACAGGAATATTAACGCATGAATTAATACATGCATATAATGATATTTTTGATAATGAAAATTATAAAAAAAGAAATAATGATACCAGTACTCTAGGTAAAATAGTTAATGCAAATGGAGAAGATGCTGGTTTTGACAATAAAGAAGAAGAATACACGACTAAAATGGCTAATCAATCACTAACTATTTTGGGGGAAGATAATAGATCTCATTATTCTATTGGGAGATATGGAAATTTGGAAAAGCCTACATCAATCTATGTTAAAAAAGATGAAGAATAAATTAATTATTTTAATTATATGTACGTTTTTTATAAATTGTACACATTATATTACAATTTATTCAGCTGAAAATAAAGCGAATGACGCTTATATATGGGGAGAAGATTTAAATGTTTTTTTTAATAATACTAATGATGAAATTAATATTATTAAAATAAGAAAAAAGATAAATTCAGGTATTATAAAAAAAATTTATAATAATAAATCTTTAATACTTAAATCTGATTATGTTGAAAATTTATCTGGAAGATATAAATATGTTATCTTATTTAAACAAGATACTTTTTATATCAGTCCTTCTAAAAAATCTTGGATGTTAAAAAATCATGTTACTTTAATAAATAATGATTCATTAATATCTAATATACTGAAAAATGATGAAATAAAATAGTTTAAGGGGTAGTGTTCCAAACATATTGTTATTGTATTTATTTTAAATAACTTAACTATAAAATAAAAATACTCAATAGGGTAGTGTCCTAGATGTGTTGGTGAATTATAAAGAACACATAAACAATACTTTAACTATAAAATAACTTTACTCAATAGTGGACTAATCTCTATTATTGGGTATTTTTATGCTCTTAAAACAGCTAAAATCAATTCATCAACCTTGTGTTTCAAATGTGTTGGTGGAATATAACCCACATTCACAATAAAGTAAAAGGCGAACTTAGGTTTGCCTTTTGTTATTTCATCAGTTTTAGTAAAGTTTTAATTTCTTTAAAGGAGATAGAATCATGCTCGCTTTTAACGTAAAGAGAAAGTAGGTAAACCGTTTCATGATCAATGCTCATGTGCAGTATAACTCTTGCGCAACCGCTCTTTCTTTTATCTTGTATTGCCAAAAGTACTTTGTAACAGTTATCGCCCAAAGCTGTTTTTGTAAATTTCCTTCAAACTAGGACAGTTAACAATTTAAATTCATTAAATTTAAAATAAGAATATGTGATTATAAAACCAGTCATTTTAACGAAAGTCAACTTCTTTCTCCAATCCAATAAAAATATCAATTATTTCTCTAATTTAGTGGTGTCCTAAAAAGGGGAAGCCTACACTTCAATCGTAATTTCTTCAGGAATTATGTTTTCATAATTCAAAATTTGGTGTATTATAAGGTTGGAAAATTTACATAATTTCAAAAGTTCTTCTACAAATAATCCACGATGTCCATTCTCCAGTTTTTGAGAATCCTACACTATTATAAAAATTCAATACAAGATTTAAACAAAGGAATTACGCAGATTGGTTATAATCATTTTAAATTTACCAATAGACGTTCTTTGGAGTAGTTGTAAGAAGATCAATTAGATTTATGATGCCTCGGCAGTTAATTTTAATAAGGTTGATATAGATGGAACAAACGTCACCTCAACAGATTATTTAGGCGGTTTTCAAAAATGTCACCTGAATTAATGACAATGGGAGTAGTTATATTTTTAGCAGATGGTCCTTTGCCTGTTGGAGAAATTATTTTTGCTGGGATAGTAGCTTACCAAGTATATTATATATTATAATGATATACCGAATGTTGTTATGCCTCCTAATAGAGTTGTAAATACAAGTGATTCAGAAAAAACAGCGGATGATTTAATCCCTCCAAGTGTAAAAAAATCTCCATCTTACAATCCTAAGATGGAGGAAAAACAAAATCTGAATTAGATAAATTGGCAAAACAAGGTGATAAAATAGCAGGTAAAATGAAAAAATTAATAGATTCAGCAAAAAGATTATCAGATAAAAATAAAAATAAATGATAGATATAAAAGATTTAACTAATCAATTGGATAAAAATCAAGAATTAATATCTTTAACATTGTTTGAGTTAAGAAAAAATTTTACAAATGATTATACACTTGAACAATTAAAATCAATAGATAAAACTTTAATTACGACACCAATTATAATGGATTTTATCGCGGATAAATTACAATTTATAGAAAATGAAGAATTTTTAAATACTTTTAATCTAGAAGATATTCAATGTATATATAAATTACTTACAAAATATTATCCTTATGACTTACAATATCAATTAGGTTTAATCAGTTTCACTTATATAATTTTAGATAAGCAAAATGAGGCTTTAGAAATGATAGATAATTTAAATGAAATAATTAAAGAGATTCAACTAAGTATAAGAGATATTATTAGATAGGTTCGGTAGTGTATCAGATGTATTGTTATTGTACAACTCATTAATTACAAGAAAATTCACAATAATACCAAAGGAAAACGTTAGTTTGCCTTTGGTTCATTTATAAAGTAACAACATTTATATTGAAGAAATCTTAATTTATTATATTTTATCTTGAAAGATAATTAGGTATTCATTTAAATAGATTTATTATTTTAAATTAACTAGGCGTGTAGGAATACAAATACAACGCTAAAGAATTTCAAGACGAGTTCAACATCAATAATTCAATAATGTAAATATTTCAGACAAGGGCATACATCAAAGAAATAAGTCTTATAGTAGGTATCCTTCGAATAGATCTAGTAAGCTTATAGATTATGAAAAGAAGCGAAATGGTAAATAAAATATTTTAATGATTAATATCTATACAAAAAACTTAAAATAAATGTATCTGAATAGAATATCAAATAAGGTTTTGTTGATCGTTTTTACGGTTATTTCTATAACAAGTTTTTTTTACTATAAAATTCAACAGAAGAATAGAATCCTTAATAATATAAAATACACAACTAATATTAATAATGAATTTTACTGGATAATAGAAGAGGGCGCCTCCATATATTATATTAGACCAAGTGCAAACGATTATTTGACAGACTTTTTAGGAAAAGATAAATTTTCAAATTACAATTATTCTAAAAACACAAATGCTTTTATAAATCTATCTATAAGTGAAGATATCTTTGAAACTAGTTTTTTAGTTAATCACAAATATGTATACGATTTGAATATTGATTCAATTGGGAATGTAACTGCAAATGTTTATTATCCTGTTGAAAAGGAAGGAGGTTACTCTTTTAAATTACCAAAAGAAGATTTTAATATGATAAATAATATTTTAGGAAATATTTCCATAAAAGAATTAGGTAATAACTTTTATATTAAACATAATCAATCAACACAATCTATAATTATAAATAATCAATATATTATAAATGATTTTAAATCATTAAAATCTAATCTTGATATTTATGCTATTTTGATGTTTTCAAATTATTTAACAATAAAATATATAGATGAAAAAGAACCCAATATTGTTAAATATAATATTGAATCTTCTAACTATATAACAACTCGTCCTGTTCCAGAACTTATAGATAATTAGGTAGTATACCAGAAGTGTTTTTTTACACAACGTATTAATTAACAACAATTAAATGGTAAATTTCGGTTTGCCTTTTATTATTTATTAGTTTTAGTAAATCCTTTATTTCTTTATCTGAGATAGAATCTTGCTCACTTTAATCATAAAGAGAAAGTAGGTAAACGGTTTCATGATCAATGCTCATGAGGGGTATAACTCTTACCTCAATTCTTTTTTTTGCCTTTTATTACTAAAAATTTAAACAAAGGAATTGCGCAGATTGGTTATAATCATTTAAATTTACCAACAGAAGTTCTTTGGAGTAGTAGTCAGAAGGTTAATTAGATTTATGATACCTCAGGGGTTAAGTTAAAAAAGTTTGTTACCGATGGTTCAAAAGTAACCTCAATAGATTATTTGGGTGGTTTTCAAATCGACAAAGGAGATTCGCGAATTCCCGTTAAATAATCATAAACGATGAGCAATACGAGAATAATGTGTTACAATTTTTCCCAACAGTCGAAGGATATGTGGATGCTGCGAATAAAAGTAATTCGGGTAAACCATTTGAATATGTGTATAATTATACGGATCATCTCGGAAATATTCGTTTAAGTTACCGAGTAGATAAAACAGGAGGTCTATCGATTTTACAAGAGAATGATTATTATCCTTTTGGAATGAAACATGTGAAAATGTCATTTCAACAAGAGAATTTATTTACTAAAAATAATTACAAATACAATGATTTTCAAGAACAAAGCGTATGCTTTGACCGTAGAAACCTAGCGAAGCGATAAACTACAAGAGGAATTGGGACTGAATTGGACTGCTATGGACTTCAGAAATTACGATGCCTCGATTGGACGATTCTTTAATATCGATGTTTTGAGTGAACTGCACCAAAGTCAAACACCTTACAATTTTTCAGGAAATAATCCTGTTTATTACTCCGATCCTTCTGGATTAGATTGGTATAGTAAAACCGATGATGATGGAAATCTTACATATCAGTGGTTTGATGGTTCTGATGATATGGATGGGTATAATAGAATAGGTGCATCATTTAACACATATTTATCAGGTCGTGAGGGGTATACAAATGGAGAGATTGCATTTAACAATAATGGTACTTATACTGTTTCATATTATGAAAACGCAGAAAAAATTGATGGTGTAGAAGCTGGTACCTACGATTCTAATTCAGGAGATATGTTTAACCAAACTATTAAACCTAGATCTTTATTTACAGAACTTTTTAGAGACAAACCACAATCTTTTTATCATACTTATTCTTTTAATGGAGGACGACCATATGAAGAAGGAAGTAACAATCCTTTTTACAGAAAGGGATTTGATAATTTAATAGGGATAAATTGGGATGATTTTCAACAATATAGTCCTCTTCAGAAATCTAATAAGGTTGTAGATCAAATAAAAGATTTAATTGGAGCGTTCAACTTAGGACAATCTTTGGGAGGAATATCACTGGACAGAAAAAAAGAAGCTAGAGTCATAAATATGCAAATAGTTGATTCTGTAATTCACAACTATAGACCAGTTTTTGGTGCATATGAAGGCTCTATTATGGAAGATACAACTTTTAATGGAACTACAGCAGATTCTATAAGAGTATCTAGAGATAGTCGTTCTAAAGCAAGTGAAGCTGGTAAAGTTAAATATATATGGAAATAAAAAAAATTGTACTAATTCTTCTTTTAATAATAAGTTGTAATAAGAAAAGGGAAGAAGTTAGTATTTCAGATTATCCCAACATTAATTCTAATGTTTTATATGATATAGATTCAAAAAAACTAGATTTTAAACTATTTAAAATTAATGATTCCATCTATATAAAAGAAGGATATTATAATAATCAATTAGTTGGTTTAGATACTTTAATAAATAAAAATAATTTTTATTTTGATGGTTGGTCAGAAAGAATTTACAATAAAAAAGACAGTGTAACTTATTATGAATTATTACACATTGATAATAAAAGCTATGTTAATCAGAAAATTAGTTATATAAATTGTGAAATTAATTATGAAAATAGTATTTATTATGAGGTAGATAAGGATAATTATCTATTGAAGTTAAATGTATTTAAAGAATTCGTAATGAGTATAGGAAATGATTATATTTTTCTTTTATTGTCAAAAGATTTGAAAAATAATTTTAATAATATTACAAATAATAACTTAGTTTACGATACTGTCTATTTAGATTCTATTTATAAAAGCGGGTCTAAAAGTAATGTACTCCAATTTAAGTTAAATAAAGATGATATTTATAAAAATGGATATTTTGTTTTTATTAGCTATGATAAAAATGATAAATTGATATCAAATCAAAGATTATATTATAAAAATAAATCTGCTAATGCAAAATTTGAATGCAAATAACATTCACAATAAAGTAAAAGGCGAACTTAGGTTTGCCTTTTGTTATTTCATCAGTTTTAGTAAAGTTTTAATTTCTTTAAAGGAGATAGAATCTTGCTCACTTTAATCATAAAGAGAAAGTAGGTAAACGGTTTCATGATCAATGCTCATGTGGGGTATAACTCTTGCGCTCCTGCTCTTTTCTTTACCTTTCATTGTACTTTGTAACAGTTGTTACTCAAAGCTGTTCCTGTGAATTTCCTTCAAACTGGGACAGTTAATAATTCAAATTCATTAAATTTAAAACAAAAATATGTGATTATAAAAACCAGTCATTTTAACAAAAGTTAACTTCTTTCTCCAATCCAATAAAAATATCAATTATTTGTCGAATTTAGTGGTGTCCTAAAAAGGGGAAGCTTACATTTTATGGGAAGCCTACATTAATAAACTACGTTGTGTATTTAAATGCGCTAACCCTTGCGAAAAACACAATTTAATCACGAGTTTGATTTAATTTTTTGCATATTTGAATTGAATAATTGTATTGGATATTATTGCAGTTAAAGAGTAATTAGACATGGAGACATCAAACGATTTTTTAGAGAGTGTGCGTAAACAATTTGAGTATTATAAAATGCTTGGAGATAAAACTTTTGCACAACTCACAGATGAGCAACTCTTTCAACACTTAACAGATGAAAGCAATAGCATTGCAATTATTGTTAAACATTTATGGGGCAATATGCTGTCTCGTTGGACCGATTTCTTAACCACCGATGGTGAAAAACAATGGCGTCAGCGCGATCTTGAATTTGATAACGACATAGCCGATAGAACCGAACTTTTAGCCAAATGGAATGAAGGTTGGGCTTGTTTGTTTAATGCCATTGATCCCTTAACAGCGAATGATTTATCGACAGTCGTATATATACGGAATCAAGGACATTCCATCACAGAAGCAATAAATAGACAGTTGGCTCATTATCCTTATCATATCGGACAAATTGTGTTTATTGGAAAGCTATTATGTGATAAAAATTGGAAGTCTTTATCAATTCCTAAAGGAAATTCGACAGCGTATAACATCCATAAATTTGCACAAGCCAAAGATAAAACCCATTTTACAGATGAATACCTAAAAGAGCAACCATAATTATATGGCGATTCATTTAAAAACCGCTTTTATGTAAATTATTTTGTATTGTTCATTCAATGTATAAAAAATAATGTAAGGAAACTTCTTCATCGGTTTTCCTCTAAAGTTTTTATAATAAACTTGGTAAAAAGGATTTTGTTTTATCTTCTCTACATTAACTTGATACGCTATGACAAAGTTTTGAGCCACTTTCAGTGTTGTATTTTCTTTATAATAAGCCACTGCTTCTCTAATATTTGCAGCTGCAATCGGAGAAACACTAACTTTATAATCCATAATCTTTTTTCAGTTCAGATAAAAAATCTGCATTATCTTGGTATTCAGACAAAGGTAAATGATCTTGATTATCCAATATTTTCTTTTGTTCTTCTGATAGTTCTACGTCCATCTCTTGATTATTTCTGAAAATCAAAATATCAATATAACGTTCAACTTCTTCCAAAAGAGACTCAGGAAGTTGTTTCAATTTAGAATTTACTTGTTTTAACGTTTTTTCGCTCATAATCATGTGTTTATAGAATAGATTGAATTTTTATTTTTAGGAATAAGAATAAGAATAAGAATAAGAATAAGAATCACTAAAACGATATTCTTTTTAATCTCTTCACTCGAATATAGAAAGATCTCAGTTCTGTTGTCAAATTTTACCTCCTCTTTTCTTATCAAAAACCCCAATGATCATGTGAAAAATAGGAGCTAAATCTGGATATGATATTCCATATCATTCGTAAGAATTCCCAATAGAGAAGCCATTGCTGTTTGTGAAAACGTGTTGTTTTCTAAACGAAACTTCTAAATTCCATAAAAGAGAATTTATAGGCTTAGAGCTCATCCTATAGGCCTGTAATACAAATATATGAAAACTAAATAGGTTCTTGAATAATTTAAACATTAAGCGAATCACTTTTTATTTAGTGCTCATTAGAAGCGGCATTAGTCGCTCTTCTTCCATAAACCGAGTCTTAAATTGATTAAACCAGCAACGTCGCGCCAGGGATTGCAGCGGCATCCTTTGCCAAAACCCCCTATTTTCATGGAAACCGAATAGTTCTTTGGCAAAGATAGAGCGTAAAGCCCGACCTGTAAGGTGGCGCCCAAATGCATAAAAAAAGGGTGAAATTAATTTCACCCTGTGGTATGTTATTCTTCCGATAGTTCTAACCATCGCAATTCTTTTTCTTCTAATGCCGAAACAATGGTCTCAATGTCTGCTCCAATTTTTGCCATTTCGTCATAGCCAAGATCGGGTTTTGAAAGTTGTTCGGTTAGTGCTTCTTTCTGGGCTTCTAACGCTGGGATATCGATATTTAACTGACTTAACTCCCGTTGTTCGTTATAGGATAGCTTTCGCGGTTTTGACGTCTTTAGAACGGGTTTTTCAACCGGTTTTTCGACAACCGCTTCTTCTACCTTTTCGATTTTTTCGGCTGGTTTTCCGTCTTGGTTTTTACTGTCGATATAGAATTCGGTGTAATTCCCCATGAATCGACTAATTTGACCTTCGCCTTCGAAGATCATTAATTCATCAACCACCTTGTCCATAAAATAACGGTCGTGACTTACGACTAATAGACAACCTTGGTATTCGCTTAAGAAGTTTTCTAAAACGGTTAATGTTGGTAAATCTAAATCGTTCGTCGGCTCGTCGAGAATTAAAAAGTTGGGGTTTTCATAGAGTACCGATAGCAGTTGTAAGCGTTTTTTTTCACCACCACTTAAGCGTTGAATAAATGTGTGTTGTTGCTCTGGGCTGAAAAGAAATAATTCTAAGAACTGACCCGCCATCATTTGTTTTCCGTTTGATAGTGGAAAATAATCGGCGATGTCTTTTACATAATCAATAACGCGTTGGTCTTCTTTAAACTTAATTCCATCTTGTTTAAAATGGCCGATGTTTAAGGTTTCTCCACGGTCTATAATTCCATGATCGGCAGGTTCTATCCCTTCGAGCATTTTCAGGAAGGTCGTTTTACCAACCCCATTTTTACCAACAAGACCAATTTTGGCTCCGCGGGCAAAGATGTACGAAAAGTCGTCGAGGATTAGTTTTTCACCAAAACGTTTTGAAACGTGTTCCATTTCAATCACCTTTTGACCAAGGCGCGTCATTTGCATTTCTAATTTTACTTTTTGATCGACGATGCGACGCTTGGCAACATCTTCGGTATCGTAAAACGAGTCGATACGGCTTTTTGATTTGGTGGTACGGGCTTTGGGTTGACGACGCATCCATTCCAATTCTTTTCGGTATAGATTCTTAGCTTTATCGATAACTGCATTTTGGTTTTCGATACGGGCCGATTTGTTGTAGATATAGGTTTCATAGTTTCCGCTATGGGTGTACAACATTTTATCTTCCATTTCGAGAATCTTGGTACAAATCGCATCTAAAAAGTAGCGATCGTGGGTAACCAGAATCATGGTTTTGTTTTCTTTGTTTAAGAAGTATTCTAACCATTCGACCATTTCTATGTCGAGGTGGTTGGTAGGCTCATCGAGAATCAGTAACACATAGCCTTGCTCGAAACTAAGGTCGATTAAGAATTTGGCTAACGAGATGCGCTTGCGTTGACCGCCCGATAGTTTACCAATTTTTTGGTCGAGAAAGTCGATTTTTAATTTGGTTAGAATTTCTTTGATGATAGGCTCAACTCGCCAAGCATCCATTAGATCCATTTTTTCCATCACATCCATTAACAATGGATTACTAGGGTCATTTTCGATTAATAAATCGTACTGATGAACCAGGTCTAAGACTTCGTTGGAATGGTTAAAGATGTATTCTTCTGCTTTTAATTCATTGTCAAAATCATCCGATTGTTCAAACATTAAGATTTTGACACCTTTAGCAATTTTTACTTCCCCAGAATCGGCTGTTTCAGTACCAGCTAAAATTTTTAATAAGGTCGATTTTCCACTACCATTCTTTGCGACAAACGCGATTTGATCGCCTTCATTCACATGAAAACTTACATCTTCGAATAAGGTTCGAATACCGTATGATTTGGTTAAATTTTCTACAGATAAATAATTCATGCGACAAAGATAAGCTACAGAAAGGGAACTTACCGAGGAATACGTCTTTTGCGACTTAAAAAAAGTGTTATTCTTTTTTATGGGGGCGCAACGGATTCCATAACACATTAATTACGAGGTATATTGCTAAAAGGACATCGAGTATATTCCAAGTGATTCGGTGAAGACTTATTTTTAAGAAGGGCTGAAAGAGGAGGGCAATGCCGAGGTAAATCCATACTGCAGACATTCTTTGGTCTTTATAAGCCACATAGGCCAAGTAGCCGCAGATAGCGAATGTGGCAAAACGCACCAATATAAAGTACGTGTAAGGCATGTCTAAAAGACAACCAAACAAGGCCAATGCTAAAAATATTTTAAGCGGATAATTCATGCTGGACGGATGGGCGCTGTTTTTTAATATTTAGTGTCTAAAATATTAATGGTCTCTACAAGGGATTCTTTCAATGAATTTTCAATGAAATCACTTTTGGTTTTATAGTCTTTACGGTTTAGGTATTTTGAACCTGTAATTAATTCCGAGTATTTTACGAAATTGGTCTTGGCATCGATAATGTCGAAGTAAATATTGGTTTTACCTGCTAATTTATTGTCTTCATTTTGGTCATAGGTTAACCCACTTCGAACTTGTACCAAAATAATATCTTCGAAACGATCAGCTAGCTTTAGCGATTTTAGTCCGTCGTATGATTTGTTCTCTTGAAAGGCCACTTTATCGATGAACTCATCAGGAGAAACAGTGGTTAAAAGTTCAAAATTATAATTATTCTTTTTAAGAATGCGTTCGGTTGTCTCAACGATGAGCTCTTTTAAAGCTAGTTTTTTGGAAACCGCGCTCATTTCGGCGCGTAAACTATCGACAGGTTCTATAAAATCGGCCTGATTGAAGACGCCTAACGAGTCTATATAAAATAAAACAGCTACTTTACCTACAGGGACTTCTAATGCATTGTCGTAAGTCGCTTTTTTTGAAGCAAATTGATTGCTAGCAATTAACTCTTTATCTTCTGTTTGTTTACAATTTACAAATGCAAAAAGTATAAATAAGTATATTGGGTATTTGATAATGTTTAGCATGGCGGTTGTGTTTCTTATAAAATTACGGAAAATTCCGTTCCAATCTCCATAAATGATAAAGATTATCATTATTCCGACAATATTATGTTGTTATTCCTTCTTTCGGTCTGTGAAAACATGGGATATCTTCATAAAATCGTATATGATTTCATGGATATATTCAATCATTTCAAGGATTAACTCTGAATCATCTTGCAGATTTTCGGTTTTCATTTCAGAGAGAATAACGGCCTTTTCTTGGAACTCAATGGTCTTTAGGGTGTTTTTGGTCTCGAAATCACCATAGAGACGAATCGTCTGGGCTAAAAGTTGTAAACTTTTTTTCATTAAACGAATGTGCTCCGAGGTTAAAATAACCGAGTTGTTTTTCTTCATAATTTTGACCAATCCCGATGAATACGATACAAATGAGTGGTTGAAAATGGTAAATCGGTTGAGTTCATTGGCGAACTGCTGCTTGTCTTTCGGTTCTGAAATTAAGCGCTGAAAAACCGATGTTACATTGGCCATTTCAATGTAAACATCTTTTCGCGCTAGCTTATACTGTGTCGTGGTTACATCATTGTCGGCCAGTTTTTTGAAGATGACGTACAAGAATTCGTAATCGGCAATGAGTGTTTTCTGTAAATAATCATTCATATTCTCTTTCTCCCAAGTTGGTAAAATGATATAGGACGAGATAAAAGCGATAAAGCCCCCAATCAGGGTGTCTATAAAACGTTCTTGAATAACCTCAACGGAATCAAATTGGGAGATAAAACTAAATGAAAGCATGATATAGGCTGTTAAATAAAGGGTTCCGATGGCATATTTATGGCGCAAAAAGGTATAAGCCATCAGCATAAAAAACAACATAAATCCAAAACGGATACTCTCACTTTTAAACAACAAAAGAATCGCTAGACCGATTAAACCACCAAATAGGGTTCCTTTTACCCGCTGAAAGTTTCGCTTTTTAGTTACGCTAAAACCCGGTTTCAAGATTACCAAGACCGTCATCAGCATCCAATAACTGTGATAGCTCATTGGTAGGATAAACGAAATGCCATAAGCCACAAAAATAACGATAGCCGAACGAAGGGCATGTCTAAAAATAGGTGATTTTAAATTCAGATGATCTTTGATTTTCTTTAAAGAATAATCGGTTTTCTGAATAAAACGATCGCCGTGTTCTAGGGGATTATGAATTTTATCGAAGCCCTCGTCGTATAAAAAGCGGTGTATAAACGATAGCTTGTACAATATTTGTTTCAGGGTCACGTAAATTTTAGACAAGACAAGGGGCTTTTGACCTTCATCGTACAATTCTTTGATGGCCAAATTGAGCTTCTCCAATTCCTTGTCATAATCAAATGAACGGTGTTTAGGACGCTTATTGGCGTTGATATGGTAGGCGATAACACTTAGTTCATGGGCAATTTTATTCATTAATCGAATAACTTGTCGGATGGCTTTGGTAGAACCATATTCTTCCCGTACTTTCTCGTAGTCGTAATGATTGGCCGTGACATTTTCGAAAATATCGACTAAATCTGAAAATATAAAGACGATTGATCGCCCAATTTTGGTGGTATCTTTAACCAATTTTTTGTTGGTGAAAACCAATTCCCTCACCATAATTTGTTTTTCATTGACCAAAACTTGCTCGTTAAGCAATTTGGTAATGGTTTCTTCTTCCTCCGTATCCATTTCAAACAAAGAGGTTTTTATACGGATGTATTCCGATACATGCAGCATGCATTCGGCCAAGTTTTGTTGGGCTAAACGGTAGGGTCTAAATTTGGAAATGGCTAGACTGAATAGGGTGTACCAAACGGCACCTGAAGTGATAATAACAGCACTAATCAGCGGAGAAAAGCTATCTCTTAAGGTATTCATATTCATCACCATGGACATCATGACCACCATGCCCAAGGCACTTGCTCGTTGCCCATAGACCGTTAACATATTGGAACAAAAGACCAATAAGACGAGTGATGCCCCTAATAAATAGGGGAAATGATTAACCGTTTTGGTTAAGAAACTGACCATGAATATAAGAAGGGCAGAAATCCAAAAGAAATTCCGACGTTCTTTAAACGGACCGGGGGTGTCGGTCATATGTGAAAGAATGGCCCCTAAACTCATGGTTACTCCAATGAAGAGGTGACCAAACAACCCGGCTACTAGGGGTGGTATAATAATGGTTAGTGAGGTTTTAATTCCATCCGCTAACGCTTCACCATAAATAAAATTTTCGGCGTTTTTCTTAAAGTCTTGGATAACTGGCATTCATTCACGATTGATGCTTAAAATTAAGACATCTTAACCGGACTTGCAATTATAATTTTTGGGTTTTTAGGATATGCATTCCCTCGATGCTTTGTGTAAAGATAAGGGTTTGGGGTCCACCGTCTTTTAGTTGATATTTCTTTTTTAGAATGTCGATCGCCTGAGGAAAATTCTTCACCAAGACATTGGTTTTCGATTTTAGAATCTGCTTTTTGGGATGGGTAATCTCTTCTAAAACTTCATAAACCCTACCTGGGAAAGTGGTTATTCGTTCCTTTGAGGTGTATAAATGGGTGTTGGGATGTAGTTTTTTTAAGCCATAGCGTTCAGCGAGTAATTTAAAAGCCCCCGTTTTAAGTATGGCCACATTGGGGTCGTACAAATAAGTGTCGTAACCGCTGTGCAATGCGCGCGCATCTTCTTCCGCACCATATTGAAAAACAAATGGCGATTGATCGGTCAATAGATTCGAGGCCGTAATTATTGGATAGGCATTGGTCGACTCTTTTTCTACAACGATCAAAAAGTCCTTTAATTCATTCTTTACCGCGACCAGATGTATAGCCGAAAGGGTTGGAAGTTGCATAATCACCGAAGTGATATCCAATAAAGGAGATAATTTGATCATTACACGTGGAGCCTTTTCGAAAAAAAGGTCCATCCATTCCAGAATATTGGGTTCTAAGTCCTCGAGCATAAACTTGCGTCCCTTTTGATCTCGGCGCGCCGGATCCAGATAAATCAAGTCGAACTGCTCGTTCGGATTTTGCTCAAAATACGTCGAGAAGGTTCCCGAAAAACAAGCGACTCTGAGGTGGAGTTGCTCGGCATTGTGGGCTACAATTCGACTTAAACTTTCGTTTTGTTCAATGTGTGTGACTTCTTGGAAGTTCTTTGCAAAGGCAAAGCTATCTATACCAAAACCAGCGGTAAGATCGATCATTCGCTTGCCAGAAATCAACGATGCCTTATAGTGGGCCGTTGCTTCCGAACTGGCTTGTTCGAGGTTAACCGAAGGCGGATAATAGATGTTAGGCGTTTGGTAAAGAGATGGGAATTTTAATTTGGCCACCATCCGACCTTTTAATTGTTGTGCTATTTCAGAGGGTTCAATTGCCGTAAAAGGTGACTTTTTCAATCCCATTTTACGGAGGTCTTCTTGTTCGTTTTCAAAAAGGTATTGTTGAACTTCTGGTTTTAAAATAGAGGGATTCAATTCGTTTGTTTTTCTTCTTTTTCAGATAGTCGGGTAGGAGCAATGGGTAAGAAAAGTGCGTGTTGAATATGTCTTTTCACGGGTGTTTGCTCTACCTTATCCGTAGGATTTTTAAATTTATTAACACCGATTAATTGAAGAATTCCTTCGTCAAAATCTTTTTGTTCTTTGCGGGCTGCGGTGTATACAAAATCTTGAATGGTCTCATTTTCTAAACAAGCTATAAAGCCACCGGTGTTTTGAAAAGTCTTAAACAATTCTAAGGCATGTTCAGCCATTTGATTAGTCAAGCTCTCTACATAGTAAGCCCCTGCAACTGGATCGTTGAACTGGCCTAAGTTGGCTTCTCTTTGCAATAGAAGTTGTTGTTTAGCCGCTAGTTCTAATCCGAAATCACTTGCAGCGTTTAATTCGTCATATGTGGTAACTGAAACAGCATCGCTACCACCCAATACGGCGGCAGAAGCTTCAATAGTTGATCGAATAACATTGTTGTATTTGTCGAGTGTCGACTTATTTCTTAACGAGGTGGTTGTGTATATAAAAGCATCACTTTCAGTTTGGTAAGCCTCTAAAATTAATTTCCATAAAAAACGAAAGGCTCTTAGTTTCGCAATTTCAAAGAAATAATTATGGCCTACAGCAAATTTAAAGTATAGGCGTTCAGCAATGGCTGGTCCAAATAATTCGATGTATTCAACACCATGTGCTAGGGCTATGGCTAATTGTTGAACATGGGTAGCACCCGCATTCTGATAGACATCGGCTTGTACAGCGATGACTTTCTGAACATGGTTTAAGGCTAAAGCCTTTTCGACCAAAGCCAAGGATGCTTCTTTGGTATCGTTCATCCACCACCCATTTTGGGCGTAATAGCCTAAAATATCCAGGTCTAAATAGGTGAGATTAGGAAGTTGATCCAGTTGCGCTAATCCTTCAATGGATTCGAATTTCACAAATAAATCCAAATACTCTGGAAAAGACGCTTGGTCCAATTGCGATTGATCAATGGTATAACCGTACAAAAAACTATGATCTTGTTGTGGATTGCCCGTGTATTTTGAGATGATTTTCCAATCATTCGCCTGACGAGGCAGGGGCTGAATGGCTGAATAATCAATGCTATCTTTCGTATAAACGGGTTTCACATTGATTTGGTCACTGGTACCCCAAACCAAGGTCTGATTGTATTCTTGACCTTTTAATTCAACTTGAACTTTATTTTTCCATTCTTTTTCAGATATGGCATTGAAATTTTCAAATAAATCACTCATCTTTCTTAGGCTCTTCTTTTTCTATCTTTTCCTCAATCACAATAAAAATATCCTCATTTTCTTTTTTAAGAAAATGCTTCTCTCTTGCTATGCGTTCTATTTCTGCAGGATTTTCGGTTAATTGATTCAACTTTTCGGTTTCCTGTTGCAAATTTTCTTTGTAATAGGCTTCGTCCCGTTCTAAGTTATTGATCTGTTTATCTAATTCGCGATGAACAAAATAGGAGTTTTGATCGAAGAAAAACATCCAGACAATAAAAGCAGATCCGAAAATAAAATAACGGTTCCAAAAGAAATTAAACACGCGTGTTTGCGTGAATTTTTTTCCATTTTTAACTTTGGGTGTTGCTTGTTTTTCCTCGCTTGTTTTCATTACACTCTCGAATTCAATTTTTCTTTAATAACGGTTGAAAGGACATTAATGGCTACCGAATTCTTCTTTTTCATGTTCGGAATAATAATATCCGCATAATTCTTAGAAGGTTCAATAAACTGTTGATGCATTGGTTTTAGCGTTTTTTGGTAACGGGTTAAAACCTCGTCCAAATCCCGCCCTCTTTCTTGAATGTCACGACGTAAACGGCGAATTAAACGCTCATCTGAATCGGCGTGTACAAAGATTTTTACGTCAAATAATTCACGTAATTCCGCATCGGTTAAAACCAAGATCCCCTCCACAATAATAACGGTTTGTGGGTGAGTAAGAATGGTTTCTTCTTTACGGCTATGGGTGATGAACGAGTAGACGGGTTGCTCAATAGAAACCCCTTGTTTTAACAAGGCTACATGTTCTTTTAATAAATCGAAATCAATCGATCTTGGGTGATCAAAATTAATTTTTGAGCGTTCCTCAAACGATAGCTCTTCATGATCCTTGTAATAATTGTCTTGTGAAATAACGATGACGCTTTCCGCGTTTAAATCGCGTAAGATGTTATTCACAACCGTTGTTTTACCTGAACCAGTTCCTCCTGCAATTCCTATAACTAGCATTTTTGAAATTTTTTTAATAATTTTTGTGTCGTCTATAGTCCTCATTACGCAGCAGATTCAATTTTTTTTTAAAGATAGAAGATTATACGCTATTTCTAAAATAAAATATCCTTTGCGATGAAGATTTAAAATAATTTTTGTATTGATTGATAGGTTGGGTGAGCGGTTGATATGGTCTTGTGCTCCAAAGTGTCGGGCGACAGATAGGATAAGATTCATCTTATTTAACAATAGAACACACATGGTTGATTTTGGGTTTTAAAAAACACCACAAGAATGTCCTTGAGGTGTTTTTTAAACCGTTTGCAAAGAAAAACAAAAATTTACAAAAGAAAAAATAGATTTTTAGCTTATCTTTAATGTTACTAATCTCAATTAATTGTATACTGATATGGATTTTTTCTCCCTCTCGACGTTTATTTCTATTTTTTTAGGAATTGGACTTGCGGCTGCAGCTGGTTTTAGAATATTTATGCCGCTGTTTATCTTAAGCTTAGCCGTCTATCTTGGTGGAAATATAATTCATATCGACGAAAATTGGAAGTGGATTGGTAGTATACCCGCAATGATTACCTTAGGCGTAGCCATGGTCATTGAAATTATAGCGTATTATATTCCTGTTGTCGATAACTTACTCGATACCCTTTCTGTTCCTCTTGCTGCTATTGCCGGAACACTAGCCGTGGGGATCAATTTTCCCGAAATGAATGAAGTTGCCACTTGGGCTTTTGCCATTATTGCGGGTGGCGGAACAGCGACAGCGATTAGTGGAACCACTGCCGCGGTGAGAGCTGTTTCTACAACAACTACCGCAGGTAGTGGAAACTTTATTGTGAATTCTGTGGAAACGATTTCATCGACTGTGCTAAGTCTTTTAGCCATCGTTATAGCTCCTTTAGCCTTTATTGTTGTACTAGGGCTGCTATATGCAACCTATCGCGTGTGGAGAAAGTTAACCACTCGCCCTGTTGCTTCTGAATAAATTCTTTAACTCGTCGGTAAAGGGCGCATTAACCCTTCTTGACTGATACTGCATAGTAAATCGCCTGCACTAGTAAACATATTGGCCGTGGTAAAACCACGGGTATTCGATGCACTCGGTGAAACCGTATCAATCAGTAGCCAGTCGGAAATCGAAGGCGCTCGATGAAACCAAATCGAATGATCTAGGCTGGCTAATTTGGTGTTGCCGAGGTGTGCTTTAGACGCATGTGGCTGGATAGCCGTCGACAGTAAATTATAATCCGATACATAAGCGATTAATTGATGCATCGTCTGTACACTCAATTTCTCGGGTACGTCGTTGAATTTGGTCCAAATCCGATTGAAATCGGGACGATCTAACTTCTCAAACGGATTATACAATTCAACAGGTTTAAATTCCATTGGGCGGTCCGTGTTCACAAACTTTTTGATAGGCCCTGGTAAGAAATCACCAAATTGTGCGGCAATATCGGTCCAACCAATCAACTCCTCTGGTTTTTTTGTGACAGGCATCTCTGGCTGATGTTCATAACCATGCTGAAGCGTTTGAAATGAACACATCTGGATGAAAATAGGAATGTTTTCTTGGGATGCAACAATGTATCGGGTTGAAAAACTTCCTCCATCCCGTAAATTCGTTACTTTGTATTCGATCGGCTTTTGCAAGTCGCCTGGTAATAAAAAATAAGCGTGAAGAGAATGGCATAGCCGGTCTAGTGGAACGGTTTGGTAAGCGGCATATAGAGCCTGACTTACCACTTGGCCTCCAAACACATTTGAACTTCCCATATATGAACTATGCCCAACAAAATAATCTTCTGCTAATTTTTCCAATTGAATCAAGTCGATTAATTCAGCGGTTGTTTTCATATAAACTTAAAACTTTAAATGATTTAACAATTCGACTTGTTTTTCTAATTGAGCTTTGTATTCTTGTTTTATCGTACCGATTAATTCAGCGGTAGTCAATACCTCATCAATCCCCGATACACCATGACCTGCCGACCAGATATCTTTCCAAGCTTTATGCCCATCGGTTCCAACACCCGAAAAATCTTCTTCCTTTTCTTCGTTTAAATCAATCCCCGATTGATGAATGCTCTTGGTTAGAAAGTTGGCATTCACACCTGAAACCCCATCGGTATACATAATGTCTTCGAAGCTAGAATCAACAATCATCGCTTTATAACGGTCATCAGCATTCGCCTCTTTGGTGGCAATAAAACGGGTTCCCATATAGGCCAAATCGGCTCCCATCGATAAAGCTGCAACAACATCTCCACCATGATTAATAGAACCAGCCAGAATAATAAATCCGTTGTAGAATTTTTTAATCTCGGCAACCAAAGCGAAAGGACTTGCAATCCCAGCATGACCACCTGCACCAGCTGCTACACAAATAATTCCATCAACACCTGCTTCAGCTGCTTTTTCTGCATGCCGTCTTTTAATCACATCATGAAATACCAATCCGCCATATCCGTGAACGGCATCCACCACTTCCTTTACAGCTCCCAAAGAGGTAATAACCAAAGGAACCTTGTATTTCGCACACAATTGTAAATCGGGCATAACACGCGGGTTGGTCTTATTTACAATAATATTTACACCAAATGGTGCTGCTTTTTTACCCGTTTCTGCTTCAAAAGCAGCAAGAGCGGTCGTAACTTCAATCAGCATTTGCTCAAAATCAGCATTGGTGCGACCATTTAATGAAGGAAACGTTCCACATATTCCATTTTTACAGGCTTCTATAACCAATTCTGTTCTTGAGACTAAGAACATGGGTGAAGCAATTATGGGTAAATCTAATTGATTTTTAAATTCTTGTACTGTCATTGTATTGATTTTGTAATTTCTTATGCAAGATAGAAAAAACTTGTTTGTTATGCTTGAATAACAATAAAATTTAGACATCACATCAACTTTATTTTATCTTTGTAAAAAATAATCACTTGACGTTAAAAGAACATCTGAGAAGAAATATGGTCCTCGCACTACCCGTGATGATCACTCAGGCCGGCCAAATTTCGGTTAATATCATCGATACCATTATGGTGGGTGGATTAGGAGGAAGATACGATCACTTTATAGACGAAGCTTTAAGTAAAACCGCTTTAGCGGCTGCTTCCCTTGGGAATTCAGTCTTTATTGCCGTTTTGGTATTGGCTTTTGGGTTTAGTTTTGCTTTATCACCCTTGGTGGCAGCGGAAGACTCAAAAGACGATAAAGACAAAGCTGCGGCTTATTTTGCACACAGTATGGTGCTCAATGTAACCCTGGCGATCCTTTTGTTTCTCTTAATTATTTTCGGTAAACCCATTTTATACTACCTCGGACAACCCGTAGATGTGGTCGAGAAATGTTTACCTTATCTAACCATCATGACATTTTCCATGGTCCCTTTAATGATTTTCCAAACCTTCAGACAACTGTCCGAAGGCCTATCATTAACCATCCCAGTCACCATAGCAACCATTATTGGTAACTTGGTGAACATTGGTTTAAACTACGGTTGGATTTATGGAAACTGGGGCTTTCCTCGTTTAGAGGTGACTGGTGCAGCTTGGGGAACCTTTGCCGCCCGCATGGTGATGCTCCTGTTTTTAGTGATTGTATTATACAACTTTAAAAAGACGAAATCCATTTTAGTACGCGTTTCGTTTAAATCGTTTAAAAAAGCCTATTTTAGAAAGATCGCTTCCATTGGTATACCAACCGCCATGACTTCGTTCTTTGAAGTCAGTGCATTCTCATTAGCCACCTTTGTCTGTGGCTATACGTTCACCAATTCCTTGGCCGATCAAGAATTGGCGAAAGTCAACTTAGCCGCTCATCAAATCGCCTTAAACTTAGCTTCTACAACATTCATGATGTGTACGGGGTTAGGGGTTGCTGCAACCGTTAGGGTAGGAAATCAGTTAGGGCTAAAAGATTATAAAACGCTTCGCGAAGCCGGTATGTCTTGTGTCATTATGGCCGCCGCTTTTATGGTAATCTGTGGGGTAGGTATTATATTCTTCCGCTACGATTTGCCCGCTTTTTACATTGAAAATGCCGAGGTCATTAACCTTTCAGCCCAACTGTTAATCATCGCATCCCTATTTCAATTGTCAGACGGGGTTCAATTGGTTATATTTGGTGCGCTTAGAGGAATGACCGATGTAAAGATTCCTTCTTTACTCTCGTTCATCTCGTATTGGTTAATCGCCATTCCTATCGGTGTGGTCTTAGCCATTGTTTTCGAAATGAGAGCCTTCGGTATGTGGGTCGGTTTAGGCGTCGGTTTAACCTGTTCGGCCATCTTCCTTTACATCCGATTTAATCGACAAACAAAAAAATTAATCAAAAGTCAAATTAATTAGAAATAAAAAAAGTAAATACTATGGAAATCCCAAAATTTTTAATCGCAGATAATTCAGATTTACCAGAAAAAATCTTTATCTTACATACAGAGTATCCTCAATTCTTAATGGATGTTGAAACGGACGAAGTCGAGTTCTTCGAAGACGTCGATGCTGATGATGAAAAAGAATTGGAAGAGGTGATGCCAACGCTTATCGAAGAAGCTTTAGCTTTCTACGACAGAGAGATGGAGATTATGGATGACGACGAAGCCTAACACCGCTTTGTTTTTTTACTTCAATGATCTCTTGTGAAAATCACACAACTATTATTTATGCATAATAGTTGTGTGATTTGAATTATAGTTCTATTTTGCATATTCCAAAAAACAAAAAACCATGGAAATAACAAGACTGTTTGACTTCCCCCACTATCAACTTAAAAATGGTCCGCGTGCCGATGCACTCGTAACCAAAGTCGATGGTAAGTGGAAAAAGACTTCGACCGAAGAATACATTTCACAGGCTAATACCTTTAGCCGAGGTTTACTGAAACTAGGAATTCAACCACAAGATAAAATTGCGATTGTTACTTCTTCGAATCGTACCGAATGGAATATATGCGATATTGGTATTCAGCAAGTTGGGGCTATAAGTGTTCCTCTATATCCAACCTTGTCTCCAAAAGATTTCGATTATATTCTTAATAATGCTCAAGCAAAAATCTGCATCGTTTCTGATAAAGGATTGTATGATTCTGTTATGGAAATCAAAGATAAAGTGCCAACCCTGGTCTCTATCTATTCCTTCGATGATATCGCAGGGGTTGCCAACTGGAAAGACATCTTAGACTTGGGTGCCGACGCTTCAACTCAACACGAAGTCGATAGCATCAAAGCCATTATCAAACCAGAAGATATGGTAACGTTAATCTATACCTCTGGTACAACAGGAACGCCTAAAGGGGTCATCTTAACCCATGAAAACATCGTATCCAATGTATTGATGAGTTTTGAACGAATCCCTGTATTTCCTGCCGATTCTATCGCTCTAAGTTTCTTACCGATCAACCACGTTTTCGAACGCATGTTGGTTTACCTTTACCAATACATTGGTATCGGGATTTGGTATGCCGAAAGTATCGATAAGTTAGGTGATAACATGAAAGAGGTTAAACCGCAAGTGATGACCGTTGTTCCTCGCTTAGTCGAAAAAGTATACGATAAAATTTACAATACAGGTGCTTCTGCCGGAGGCTTAAAGACCAATATCTTTATGTGGGCGCTTAGCCTCGTAGAAGAATATGTACCTTACAAATCTTACGGGTTTATCTATAACTTGAAACACAGCATCGCTAAAAAATTAGTTTTTAGTAAATGGAAAGAAGGGGTTGGTGGAAACTTGGTTTGTATGGTGTCAGGAAGCGCACCTTTATCACCGCGTTTAAACAGTATTTTCTGGGGAGCTGGAATTCCAATCTTAGAAGGTTATGGACTTACCGAAACATCGCCCGTTATCGCTGTAAATTGTATGAAACCAAGTGGTTTTGGTTTAGGTACAGTGGGTGCTCCCTTAAACGGTATGGAAGTTAAAATCGCGGCCGACGGTGAAATCCTTGTAAAAGGAAAAAGTGTTACGCCAGGTTATTACCAAGACCCCGAAAAAACAGCCGAAGCTTTTACAGCCGATGGGTATTTTATGACGGGGGATATCGGAACTTTAGAAAACGGCTTATTACGCATCACCGATCGTAAAAAGGAAATGTTCAAAACCTCAGGCGGTAAATACATCGCTCCTCAAATTATTGAAAATAACTTTAAACAATCTCGTTTCATCGAGCAAGTTATGGTGGTGGGTGAAGGCGAAAAAATGCCTTGTGCCATTATTCAGCCTAACTTCCAGGTGCTTAAAGATTACCTGAAGATCAAAGGAGAGGCCATTCCTGCCACAAACGAAGAACTAATCCGCCACGAACGTGTCTTGGATGTCATCGGACGTGAAATCGCTAAAATGAACCTTGTTTTAGGGCATTGGGAGCAAATTAAAAAATTCGAATTGGTTCCTCAAGAATGGACCGTGGAAGGTGGTTTATTAACCCCTACATTAAAATTAAAACGGAAAGTAGTCCGTGAAAAATACCAAGAGGTGTACAATAAACTTTATAGTAAGTAAACCATCTTTATAAACGTATTCTAAAAACATTCATCTGTGCGGACGAGATAACCTCTTTCCTAGATGGATGTTTTTTTTTGGGGCGCTCCCTTCGGGCGGGCTTTCCGCACTCGCTTTTCGTTCCGTTACACTCCACCAAAAAGCTCAAACAAATGCTGCAATCCCTAGCGCAATCTCTGGTTGATGAATTGCGCATAACAAATGAACATTTTAGCACTTAAAATTCTATAATTTCCATCTCGATCCAATATCAAAACACCCATCACCAACTTCTTTATAAAACAGATTAAGAGGAAGATTAAATACTGCACTTCATAACTATAGTCCATCTTCCCTTATAGATAGAACTAATCAAAATTTTTAAATAGATTACGTCAATTCGATGTTTAACGTTTAATCATCATTCTTTTAAGTGATTTAACTTTTCCTCTACCAAAACCATGGTGAAAAGGAAATGATTCAATGAAACTTCATTGAATGAATTAAAATTACTGCAGTTAATTGTGAGTTGAGTATTTATGAGTGAGTTGAGTATTAGTGAGTTGTTTTTATTTTGACGTTTTTAGATAGATTTGTTCAGATTTATAAATAGCTGCTAGGGTATTCTATACTCTAAAAGTATAGATCGATATGTTTAATTCATCAAACCAATTTAAATTTATATCATGATACGAAAGAAATTCTTATGGATTACGTGTTCGCTAGTTCTTAATTTTTGGGTCAATGCACAGGTCGGAATGCCAACATCTGCACCTAGAGGGGCATTGGACATTAATAATGATCAAGGAGTAAGTCAATATGGTCTGGTATTGCCAACTAATACTTCTACTTCAGCATTTTTTAATCCCATTCAAACATTTCCAGTTCAACCAATAGCATTTGGAACACTCATTTTCGATAGTAGCGAAAGTTGCATTAAATTTTACAGAAGTAAGAATGGGGGAGAGTGGTCAACATGTTTAATGCTAACCCCTAAAATATAATTCTAAAAAATGAATATGATGCAAAATATACTATGCATAAGTGCGATTTTTCTTTTTTCATTTAGTTCAGCTCAAGTGGGAATGAATATAGAAGAAGCAAGAGGTGCTTTGGATATCAATGTGATGGATCCCAACACCAAAGAAGCGATTAATCAATACGGATTGGTACTTCCTTCTAATTATTCATCCAATCAAATTACCAACCCGCATAGTCATACGATTGTCGTGGGAACTATATTTTTTGATACAGGAGATAATTGTATGAAGGTCTTTTATGTTGATAAAAAAACCTCTACTCAACCTATTTGGTCACCGTGTATGATGGTAAGCACAGCCACTCCTCAAGGCGAGTAAACTTAAATAATAAACCTAATATTCCTTGAATGATAATCACAAACGATTTTAAAATGAATAAATGCAAATTGATAAGCTATTGTTTTCTTCTATTCTGCTCTATCACTATGGCGCAAGTAGGAATGCCAACTTCAGAACCAAAGGGAGCACTAGATCTCAACACCACGACCAATACAAATACCTATGGCTTAGTGCTTCCTACAACCGATAACCCAAAACAAAAAATCCGAAATCCCAATGAAAATAATAACTTAACTAGAGTAGAAGGAACAATGATTTATGATAGCAGGCAAGATTGTGTCCGTATTTTCCAAAAAGGGAGTTGGTCAAATTGCCTATGTACAAAAGGAGATGAAGGATGTCTCGATTATTTTCCAGGACAAGGTGGGGGACTCAATATTCTTGTAATTAATGAACATACATTGGGTTATTCAGCTGCTCCTGCTGATTATACAGGAACAAATAATTCGCATTATTTTCTTGAACTCCCAGCAAATTTCAGCACAACAGGAATATACAATAAGTTTGAAAACTTGTTGGTAGGGCGAGTGCTTCCTCCTGGCGACTATCAAAAAGACTGGGGTATACATGGTACAACGCACAACGATAATTTTAGAAATATTCATCAGTTTAGTAATGCACCTACTCCAATATTAAAAAACTATAGGGTTGCTAGTGTGAGTTTTGCAGCACTCGGTTTTGGTACGTCCAATCCTGCTGACCCGAAAGGCGACGCCATCGTAAAATTTGCTCGAGAAGATAAAAAAATATTATTTTTAACCCTAGGTGGCGATGCCAATGCTGCCAACCCCGGAATTATAAAAAGTTATGGATTTCGAGATGGTTTACTGACAAAAATTTTAATGAACAACGATCATCCGATTCTTGCCTATGATGGTAATAATGATAAAGATGACTATTCCAATAACCCTTATTTTAAGTATAAAGCAAATTCCGATGGAAATCCAGGTATAGAAGAAATTGTACATTCGTTTCAGCCCCATACTTATGTGCCATTCAGTGCTTTGCCAATTAGTACGGCTGAATTTCCTGTGAAGATTTATGCAATTCGTTTAGGGACGGATGGAACGAGATATGCTGCTATTTTCTCTGTAGGAACAACCTATTTTTTTGATTCTCCATCATTATATGATAATACTGTTTTTAGGAGTTATAACGGTTTAGGACAAAAAGAAAAAGATGGTCGAAGAAAAAGAATGAAGTTAAGAAATCTAATTTATAATGTCGTTTCCGTGGCTTTAGATGGCTATGATTTATAAGTAAACGAATAACGTCCTATTTAAAAAATACCCTTGGATTCAACCGAAGAATACAAGGGTATTTTGTTTTAAAACATGTTTTATAGGATATTTAGATTACCCCTCACGGATTAATCTATTTCTTCTCCCAGTAATTCGCGTTTTTAATCCCCATTTTTAGCGGATCAAACGTCGGGTTTTCAATCCCTTGTTTGCGTTGAGTCTTGTAATCTTTCCACACTTTCATCGCGGTGTTCCGTAGTAGAAGGATAGCAATAATATTGACCCAAGCCATTAAACCCACACCAATATCACCAATGGCCCATGCTTGCTTCGCTTCTTTAATTGTCCCAAAATAAACGGCAAAAAGAAATACAAAACGAAGCAACCAGATAAAGGGCTTTTTATTTTTATCTTTAAAAATGTACGTAATATTGGTTTCAGCGTAGTAATAATAAGCCATAATGGTAGTAAAGGCGAAAAAGAAGAGAGCGAAAGCCACAAATTCTTTTCCAAAGGCAGGGAAATGATGAGAAACGGCTGCTTGGGTAAAGCCCGTATAATCTACCCCAGGTAAATTTTGAACCAAATAAGAACCTTCCTCCAGGCCGTTTACATTATACTGTCCCGTAAAAAGAATCATAAAGGCTGTTGCCGTACAAACAAATAACGTATCGATGTATACCGAGAATGTTTGCACCAATCCTTGTTGTGCTGGGTGAGAGACAGAAGCGGCCGCAGCAGCATGCGGTGCCGTACCTTGTCCCGCTTCGTTCGAATAAATTCCGCGTTTAATACCCCAGGCAATCGCCATCCCAAAAACCCCACTAAAGGTCGCTTCTAAATTGAAAGCCGAAGAGATAATGAGTTGAAAAACGGCAGGAATTTGTTCATAATTCATCGCTATAATAATCAGCGACATAATAATATATGCACCAGCCATAAAAGGGACAACCAATTCAGAAACCTGCCCTAATCGTTTTACACCGCCAAAAATAATTACGGTTAGCAAAGCGATGACTAATAAGCCCATATAGTTAATCGGTATTCCCATAAATTGGTCAACCGGCAATGCAAAGGCATTGTTCATCGATGAAGCAATGCTGTTACTTTGTACGCCTGGTAGAAGTAATCCACAGCTTATGGTGGTAACCACAGCAAATAAAATGGCATACCATTTAATGCCTAACCCTTTTTCAATATAATAGGCAGGACCACCGCGGTACTCACCATCGATTTCTTGTTTATAAACTTGCCCTAAGGTCGATTCAATAAAGGCAGAAGCGGAACCCATAATGGCAATAAACCACATCCAGAAGATAGCACCAGGCCCCCCCATGGCTATAGCTGTGGCAACACCCACAATATTACCAGTACCAACTCGGCCCGAAATAGCCAGCGAAAACGCCTGAAAAGGGGAAATTCCTTTCTCACTCGATTTGGCTGAAAATAGAAGCCTTAGCATGTCTTTAATGTAGGTAAATTGCAAGAAACCGGTTCGTATAGAAAAATAAATACCAGTGATAGCGCAGAGTACTATAAAAGCAGTTGACCAGACGGCCTCGCTAATCGAATGAATAATTGTGTCCATGTGTTAATTCTTAATTGTGTTTGAAATGCTAAAATGCTTAAAAAATTCCAAAACAATCAAGATAATCTGACTTTTTTTTCGATGTTATAAAAAAAGCGCACCTTTTGGTGCGCTTTATATAATGAGGGTTTGGGTGTTATACGATTTTTAATTTCGCAAAATTGAGTAAAAGTTTCTTTTCTCCGGCATGATCAAAATGAATAATCGCTTTCATATCGGTCGGTGCTCCTTGAAGTTCTTTCACAACACCGCGTCCAAAACGATCATGAAGAACCACTTGTCCAACGGTTAATTGAATGGCGGCTCCTGCTTGTCTCGGTGCTGTGCCTTGAACGGGCTTTAAATTGGGTTTGGCCTGCATTGGAGATTGACGCATTGGTTGTTGTGGACGTTCCCTCGCCACCGATTTTGGTCGTGGGTAGGTCGGTGCATCTCCAAAAACATCCGCAGAAAGACCACTGTTGTTTCGAGCGGTAGGTATAGAAACATTCTTCCAATCCAAAAATTTATCGTCGACTTCTTCTAAAAATCGCGATGGTTCACAATCAATAATTTTTCCCCAGCGAAAACGGGACACGGAATACGTAAAATAGGCCTGTCGTTCGGCTCGGGTAAGCGCTACATAAAATAAACGCCTTTCTTCTTCTAATTCGGCTCGGGTATTCATGCTCATCATCGATGGAAATAAATTCTCTTCCAATCCAGCGATAAATACAATCGGGAATTCTAGACCTTTCGCTAGGTGAACGGTCATTAGATTCACTTTATTGTCGTCTTCATCTTCGTTATCGGCATCGGTCGCTAAAGCAATGTTTTCCAAGAAACCTCCTAAAGATGAATCACCATTTTCCAACTGATTTTGTTCTTCCACATAACCTTGAATCGAGTTTAATAATTCTTGAACGTTTTCTAAGCGAGAAATACCTTCAGGCGTAGAATCCTCTTTTAGGGTATTCAATAATTGGGTGGTTTTCGCCATTTCCATGGTTACTTCGTAAACATCATGGGTTTTTAACATCACTTGAAAACGCTTTATCATCAAGGCGAAATCGTTCAGTTTATTCGATGTTCCTGCATTAATACCAATATTCGGTGCAAACATCGAAATGTTTTCAACGATATTGAATAGAGGGGTCGATTGCTGATCAGCCGCAATAAGCAGCTTCGAAATAGTGGTTTGTCCTATTCCACGACCAGGGTAATTAATCACACGTAAAAGCGCTTCTTCGTCGTTCTGATTAATTAATAGCCGCATATAAGCCACCATATCCTTAATCTCTTTTCGCTGGTAAAACGACGTTCCTCCAAATACACGGTACGAAATTCCTTTTTTACGAAGGGCTTCCTCCAAAGCTCTCGATTGAGCATTGGTACGGTATAAAATGGCAAATTCTTTGGGTTGTAAATGCTCACTAATCTGTTTTTCCCAAATCTGTGAAGCGATAAAACGCGCCTCATCAGCATCGGATAAACCACGGTAAACGGCAATTTTTTCACCTTCATCGTTGGCTGTCCATACGTTTTTTTCGAGTTGATCTTGGTTATGAGCTATAATTTGATTGGCCGCTTCAACGATCATTTGAGTTGAACGGTAGTTTTGTTCAAGGGGATGGAGTTTGGCATCCGGATAATCTTGTTTAAACGACAAAATATTACGAATATTCGCTCCGCGGAATGCATAAATGGACTGGGCATCATCACCAACAACACAAAGGTTTTCGTAACGCGATGCCAATGCCTTCACAATTAAGTATTGGGAATGGTTGGTATCTTGGTACTCATCAACCATAATGTATTTAAATCGTTCTTGGTATTTGGCTAAAACTTCAGGGAAACGGGTTAATATTTCGTTGGTACGCAATAATAAATCGTCAAAATCCATGGCACCAGATTTAAAACAACGATCGACATATGCGCGATAAATATCGCCTATACGGGGTTTCATCGCTTCATTGTCCGCCTCGATTAACGCTTGGTTATTGTGGTAAGCATGGACGGTAATCAGGTTATTTTTAAATTGGGAGATGCGATTTAGAATCTGTTTGGGTTTGTATAAATCCTTATCCAAATTCATTTCATTAATCACTTTCGTCATTACAGAAACTGCATCTTGTTGATCGTAAATCGTAAAATTAGACGGATAGCCTAATAGGGGAGCTTCTGTTCGTAAAATTCGGGCAAAAACCGAGTGAAAGGTTCCCATCCACAAACTCTTTGCGTTCGATTCTCCAACCACCAAGCCGACACGTTCTTTCATTTCTCGCGCCGCTTTGTTGGTAAATGTCAGTGAAAGTATGTTAAATGCATCAACCCCTTTATGTAATAAATGGGCAATTCGATACGTTAAAACACGGGTTTTACCAGAACCAGCACCTGCAATTACCATAACAGGGCCTTCTGTTGCTTCAACGGCAAGCCGTTGAGGTTCGTTCAATTTTTCCAAATATGTTTCCATCATCGCAAAGTTAATCCTTGTATTCTAATTATGAAATTATTTCCTGTTTTTCCTAAGTTCCTATTCGTATTCTTGCCCGAATTCATTTAAAATGCCCGCTTACCTCGAGAATCTAAAAATAGATACCTACTTAGTCTAGAAAAACCCTTATTTTTGCATAAAATATTTTTTTGGAAAATTTTAGAATGCAAGCGAAAACCTTTTTTGGTTTTGAAGCAATATTAGCACAAGAATTACAAGCTTTAGGGGCAGCCGATGTAAAAATGGGTAACCGTTTGGTTGAATTTTACGGTGACCTAGGCTTTATGTATAAAGCAAATTATAGTTTAAGAACGGCTTTACGGATCTTAAAACCTATTTTCACTTTCTCTGTTCGTGATGAAGATGAACTTTACAAACGATTTAGAAATTTTAACTGGGAAGATTTTATGGACGTTGATCAAACTTTTATGATCGACCCAACCATTCATTCAGACTACTTTACGCATTCACAGTATGCGGCTTTAAAAATGAAAGACGCCATGGTGGATCGTTTTCGAGATATCACTGGTGAACGCCCAAGTGTCGATAAAGACAATCCCGATATTCGTTTTAATCTCCATATTTCCCACGATAAGGTGACACTATCTTTGGACACCAGTGGTGATTCATTGCATAAAAGAGGATACCGTGTTGAAACTGGTCCCGCGCCAATTAACGAAGTCTTAGCCGCCGGCTTATTAATTACTGCAGGTTGGGATGGAAAAGGAAATTACTTAGATCCAATGTGTGGTTCTGGAACTATGCTGATTGAAGCAGCCATGATCGCCAACAATATCCCTGCTCAATTGCATCGTCCTTCGTTCGGTTTTCAACGATTCAAGGATTATGATCAATTGTTGTTTACCCAGATAAGAAACGCCCGTTTAAACCGAATCCGTTCAACCGATTATAAAATTGTTGGCTATGAAATTAGCCCAATGATGATGAAAATTGCTGAAACGAATATCATGGGAGCCGATTTACAAGATTTTATCGAGATTAGACAACAGGATTTCTTTGAATCTAAAAAAGAATTATTCCCGGTATTATTGGTGTTCAATCCTCCATACGATGAGCGTTTAGCGAACGACAACCAAGAATTTTATAAAAAAATAGGGGATACGCTAAAAGCCAATTACCCCAATACACTAGCTTGGTTTATTACCTCTGATCCCGAGGCAAAAAAATATGTGGGTCTACGTCCTTCACGTAAAGTGAAAGTATTCAACGGAAAATTAGAATGTGATTTCTTGCAGTATGAAATGTACGAAGGAACCAAAAAATTTAAACATAAAAACGATTAAAAGTGAATCAATTAACAGCATTTATACAAACTATTTGTGAAAACCAAAAAGTCTATATTCTTCAATCCGAAGAAGGGTTTGCAACCTCTTTTTCAGAAGAATATGAATACGAAGATGGAAGCCATTTAGAAGTGATCTGTTTTTGGTCAACAGAAGCTTTAGCCGTTCAATCGTGTTTTAACCAGTGGGAAAATCATGGCATCCAAGCACTCGATCTAACCGTCTTCTTAGAAGAATGGTTATTTGGGATGTTTGAAGAAGTGGCTTTAGCGGGGATCAATTTTAATGAAAATGTACATGGGGAGGAGATCGATCCATTGGATTTAGTCTTGGGTGTTATTCAAGAACTTAAACAACAAAACACTTCATTGAAATTAAACCATTTTGAATCCTTAGACGATATCAAAAAAATGGCTTTAGAATTAAAAGAATCGTTTACGGTTTAACTATCATAAACTCTTATACTGTGCAGCAACAACCATTGTTTTTTTCGATTATCATAGCGGTGTACGAACGCCAAGATGAATTAACCGAATTATTAACAAGTCTTTCTTTACAAACTAACACCTACTTTGAAGTGGTGGTGGTGGACGATGGATCTCAAAATCCCTTGAAACCAATTTGTGAACAGTTTGAATCCCAGTTGCAGCTTCAGTATTTCTATAAAACCAATTCTGGACCAGGAAAATCACGTAATTACGGAATGGCGAAAGCCAAAGGGGATTACTTTATTTTCTTGGATTCAGATACCATTGTTCCTACGCATTATATGCAGTCTATCGTAGACGAGCTCAATACCAGTTATGTGGATGCTTTCGGCGGTCCAGATGATGCGGATGATTCGTTTACCGATACCCAAAAGGCAATTACCTATTCCATGACCTCTTTCTTAACAACAGGAGGTATTCGTGGTGGAAAAAAACAAATCGGAAAATTCCAACCCCGAAGTTTCAATATGGGAATTTCGAGGAAAGCCTATGAAATTACGGGTGGATTTGCCGATCTACGAGTGGGGGAAGATCCTGATTTATCGATGCGTCTTTGGGAAAATGGCTTTGATACCCGTTTATTTTCCAATTCGAAAGTGGTGCATAAACGACGAACTTCCTTGAAGAAATTTGCCAAGCAAGTGTATCAATTCGGTGTTGCACGACCTATTCTTAATCAACGTCACCCTAACTATGTGAAACTAACTTTTTGGTTTCCCAGTTTATTCCTTTTAGGAACATTGTTTGCTTGGTTGTTATTCGCCCTTAGTTTTTGGTTCAACGGCTTATTTATTCAGATTCCATTTTATCTTTGGATCATCTATCTGCTGGCTCTCTTTGGCGGAAGTACGCTTCGTTTTCGATCTGTAAAAGTCGGAATACTAGCTGTTTTAACGACATTTATTCAGTTTTTTAATTACGGTTACGGTTTCTTAAAAGCGTATTGGGAGATTTTTATTCGAGGTAAAAATCCAAAAACCAGCTTTCCATCCCATTTTCATACCGATTAATCCTTTCTAAGCTCAAAAGATATTCGTACTTTTGCAACCTTAAATTTTAGGTAATGCGTACGAAATCAGTCGGAAAAAAGAAAATAAATGTCATCACGTTAGGTTGTTCTAAAAATGTGTACGACTCTGAAGTTCTAATGGGGCAATTGAAAGCCAATGGAAAAGAAGTGGTACACGAGCAATCAGGAGACATTGTTGTAATTAATACTTGTGGGTTTATTGATAATGCAAAAGAAGAGAGTATTGATACAATTCTTGATTACGTACAACGGAAAGAAGATGGTTTAATCGAAAAAGTCTTTGTGACCGGTTGTTTATCGGAACGCTACAAGCCAGATCTTATTGAACAAATCCCCAATGTGGATCAATATTTTGGAACGCGTGAGCTTCCTTTATTATTGAAAGCACTTGGAGCAGATTATAAACATGAATTGGTTGGGGAACGCCTTACAACCACACCTAGACATTACGCCTATTTGAAAATTGCAGAAGGTTGTGATCGTCCATGCTCGTTTTGTGCCATTCCATTAATGCGTGGTGGTAATATTTCTCGCCCAATTGAAGAGTTGGTGAAAGAAGCTACCAACTTAGCGAAAAATGGAACCAAAGAGATTATTCTAATCGCTCAGGATTTAACGTACTACGGACTTGATTTATACAAGAAACGGGAATTAGCGCGTTTACTACTCGAATTGGTTAAAATTGAAGGGTTAGAGTGGATTCGTCTGCATTATGCTTTTCCAAGTGGATTTCCAGAGGATGTCTTGGACGTGATTCGTGAAGAACCTAAAGTATGTAACTACATCGATATTCCTTTACAACATATTTCAACCGAAATTTTAAAATCGATGCGCCGTGGTACAACGAAGGAAAAAACCAATGCTTTATTGGATGCCTTCCGTACAAAAGTTCCTGATATGGCCATTCGTACCACGTTAATTTGTGGCTACCCTGGTGAAACTGAAGCCGATTTTCAAGAGATGAAAGAATGGGTTCGTACCCAACGTTTTGATCGTTTGGGATGTTTTACCTATTCCCATGAAGAGAACACACACGCTTACAATTTAGAGGATAACGTTCCCGAAGAAGTGAAGCAAAAACGCGTTGAAGAAATCATGGAAATTCAAACCCAAATCTCTTATGAACTAAATCAAGAGAAAATTGGGAAACAATACCGCGTCTTAATCGACCGTAAAGAAGGGGATAACTTCGTAGGTCGTACCGAGTACGATTCGCCAGATGTCGATAACGAAGTACTAATTTCAGCTATAGATACTTATTTACCAGTGGGTGACTTTGTGAATGTAGAAATTGTGGATGCTTTTGAATTTGATTTAATTGGTCAAGTGATCGACTAATAAATTGATTATAAATAGAAAAAAAGGCTTGAAATCGAATGATTTCAAGCCTTTTTTTGATTGAAATAAATGCATCGATTGCGACATAAATATTCTTTTTTTGAACAAGTGTAACTTTTTATTATGGTTTATATTCTTTTTGATTATTATGGATGTATCCCTTTTGTGAATCCTCCATTGTTCAGGGGAATGTAGGCAGGCTTCTTTTATTTTTTCTAAATTTTTACGGAATAGTGATTATGTAGGGAATTGATAATCAAGGAATTACATTCGTGTTTTTTTGGTTTTACGTTTTTTTATTTTTAATTTAAGCGCATAACACATAAAATAATACTATGATGAAAAATTTATTTTTACTATTTTCTTTTTTGGGAAGTCTATTTGTGAGTGCACAAATCTTTCAAGAAGATTTTGATGGCAATGGTCCAGGGATTGCTGCTTGGACGACGTTAGATTTGGATGGTTTAACACCACACGCCAATGTTAGCTTTATAACCAATGGGTGGAATAGAATCGATCGATTTGGTACGAATGGGAATTATGGAGGCCCCCCTGGGAATTATGCGGCCATGAGTACCTCGTGGTATGCCCCTCCGGGGACTTCAAACGATTGGTTAATTTCCCCTGAAATTGATTTATCAGCTGCTGTACACCCTATATTGACCTTTGATATAAAAGCACAGGATCCTGCATATCCCGATGGTTACGTTTTACGATTGTCGCCTACCGGAAGCACTGATCCCGATGACTTTACCGTGATTTTAGGCCAGTCGACTGCTGCTCCTTCCCAGTGGACAGAGTTAAGCTTTGATTTAGTGAATTACATTAGCCAAACGATTCGTTTTGCTTTGATTAACAACACAAACGATAAATTTATGCTTCTGGCCGATAATTTCTTGGTGGCTGAGAAAATCGAAAATGATGGGGATAACCCCGATTATTGTGGTCCACTGGAATTTACATCAATTGTTGAAGTGATGACGCAAGTCAATTTTAGCGATCTTTCCCAAAATACGCCTTTAACCAACACCGAATCCCATATCATGTACCTGGATAAAATTGCGAATGTCACGCCAGGGGAATCCTATGATATCGAACTTCAAGGCGATACTAAAGGTAATTTTATAAATCGATTTGCGGTTTTCATCGATTGGAACCAAGATGGTGTTTTTTCGGGGGATGATGAAATTATCGAAGTAACAGAATTGTTAGTGAATTCTACTGGGACAGATGGTAAAAAAATTGTTCATACGATTACCGTTCCTGTGAATGCAAAGCCTGGAAATACACGTATGCGTGTGAAAAAAATCTTTGGGATTTCAAATTATTTAGACCCTTGTTTAGGAACGACGTACGGCCAAGCCCATGACTATACGGTCAATGTAGAAGGCGAATCTGTAACTTATTGTACGCCCAACTTAGATTGTACCGATGGCGATATTATTACCCGTGTGGTATTTGCTGGTATCGATAATACATCTGCATGTGGTGTAAACGGTTATAACGATTTTACCAACCTAGATCCTGCTCTCGTTGGAACGGGGTATGATGCCCCGATCGCCGTAACCGTTGGCGGTGGTTTTATCGCTGAGTCAGTATCGGTTTGGATCGATTACAACCAGAATGGTGTGTTCGAGGAAAATGAATTTACCTATATAGGTACGGGATCAAATTCGGTGATTAAAGGGGTTGTTCAAGTTCCAACCTCGGTGAATGATGGCACCTACAGAATGCGGGTGCGGGTTGCAGCTGTTGGAGCACAACTCGCTACGTGGGATCAATCATGTGAAGATGAACGTGGTTTCGGAGAAACAGAAGATTATTTAGTCACGGTAAGAAATGGTTATGAGCCAGAGCCAGAAGAACCCCTGTGTGAGCAATCGATTCCGTCGAATAATTTACAATCAGGTTATTTCTTTGGAGGTACAAATAACCAACGATTAGCAGTAGATATTTTGGTTCAAAAACCAGAAGGACTGCGAATCGATAAAATCGATTTCAATCAAGTCGGTGAAGCCACACGATATAAACTGCATTTTTATACTTCAGGATCTGATGGGCTACCAGCCGATTTAATTCAAACGGTTGAAACCACTTTTATTGAAAAAAATCACATTGGGGACAATTTTGGTTACCCGTTTTATGTGATTTCGTTGCAGTTAAATACACCGATTCACTTACCATTGGTCAATGATGGAGTGTATTACTGGATGGAAATAGAAACCGATGCTGTAGCTTGGGAAACGACCACAAACGATGTAATAGGGAAATTAATGGCTTTTAATAATAACAGCTCTAATTCAGAATGGGACGAGGCCGAACAGGAAGGTGTTTATGCGATCTACGGAGAATGCGAAAACCTCTCAATTCGTGAAATCATAAAAGCCGATGTGCTGGTTTATCCTAACCCTGTACGCGATAAGCTGACGGTGGAGGCGACAAAATCGATTAGACAGGTAGAATTGTATAATTTAGCAGGTCAACAAGTGTTGAATAGCCGGGTGAAAATGGAAGACAATAAAACCAAAGCGGTTGTTCATTTAGCGCATTTACCTGCTGGGGTCTATATCTTAAAAGCCGAAATTGATGGGGAGGTGAAAACCTTTAAAGTCATTAAGAAATAATCCGTTAAGTTTTGATTAAACAAACTGTTTAGCCCATGAATGTCCCCTAATACAGACGAAAAGGTATTCATCTCATGGCAAAGGCTAATAAATCAATCGATTTGTTAGCCTTTTTTGATGGTCAAATAATTCCCAAAAAAATAATTTGGTTGGCACCCTCATCTGTATAAATACATTAAAGCAAGAATACCTAAGAAGGAGAGCGTAAGGCAGAAAGGTTACTGTGAATGTATAGACTTGTATACCAGTGATTTATGTTGTTTTTTGCATGGGTTTTTTTGAAGGATTCTTTATTTTTGAAGCAAATAATTTCAAAAAAATGTGTATGGAAAAAAAATTATTTTTGATAATTAGCTGTTGTTTAGCTGGTTTTCTCTTCGCATCACCTATTCAAAGCCAACATAAATCGTCGTTTCAAATCGACTTTAGTCCATTTCAATGGCCAACCAGTTTTGACTCCATGAATAAGGAGGATATCTATTGTGGTCCTTTGCGATTTTCGGATAAAATAGAACCCATTACGAAGGTGATATTTAATGATTTACAAAGTGTGACACCTGTAGAAAATACCGTTTCTCATTTAATGTACCTCGATCGTCAGGCAACAATAGAAAGAGGGGCAGATTATGTCATTCGTTTACAGGGGAATACCAATGGCGATGTCGCTAATCGATTTATCGTCTTTATCGATTGGAATCAAGACGGTGAATTTAGCGGTCCTGAGGAAATTATTCCAATTCAACAGTTGCTTAGAGATTCGAATGGTACCGATGGTAAAGAGGTCAGTCAGACCATGACCATTCCCGAAAATGCCGTCATCGGGAAAACCCGTATGCGCATAAAAAAAATGCTCGGCGGAATCGATGCCAATGATCCGTGTAAAGGTACATGGAATGGTCAAGCCCATGATTATACCCTGGAAGTCTTTCGACCAAATCAAACGACCTATTGTATACCTGAATTAAACTGTGAAAACCAAAACCATATTGCTAGGGTAGAATTGGCAGGGATAGATCAGTCTTCAAGTTGTGGAACAAACGGCTATAGCGACTTCACCCATCTTTCACCAGCTCAGCTAACAGGCCATACATCCGTTCCTATTTCAGTGACGTTAGGAAACCTAGATCATCCATCGTTATACCTCCAACGACAAGTGAATGTGTGGATCGATTACAACGATAACGGTCTTTTTGAACCTGGGGAAATGACCGTCTTTCCTATTCAAGGGGATGATAAAAAGGCGAGTGGTTACCTTCAAATTCCAGCGGATGTCCCAACGGCCAATTACCGCATGCGAATTCAATACCGTGTGTCCCCCGCTATTAATATTCAGATACCTGTAGATATTTCCTGTATGGATATAGGAACTTGGGGCGAAACCGAAGATTACACCGTTCATATTCAAGCAGCGGTCTGTAATCAAGAAATCCCAGCAAATAATTTTGAAGGGGCGAGTTATTTTAAGGGAGAAAGAGATCAACGTTTAGCAGTCGATTTTTATGTTCAGGCAGGTAAAAAAATGATTCCGACCCAATTTGTCTTAAATCATGCGGGTACAGCCAATCAATTTCAATTAAAATTTTATACCACAGATCCCATGACGGGCCTTGTCGGAAATTTGATTGGAGAAACCTCAACAACAATTGTGCGTCAAGAGCGAATCGGTTCCCGTTATGGCCAATATTTTTATACTTCAACCCTGCAGTTATTAAGCCCTATTGTGTTGCAAGCGGATCAAGATACCGACACGAGTTATTGGGTGGAGGTAGTCTCCGATGCCATTTCTTGGGAATCCACAAAAGCAATGAAATTAGGAAGAAATGCAGCTTATCAGCATCGAGATACGGATAATCAATGGCGGGAGAGCGAATCGGAAATGGTGTTTGCAATTTTAGGTGATTGTACTCAATTGGGAATCCAAGAAAACCTTCGTACAGAAATAACGGCATATCCCAATCCAGTGGAAGATGTACTCGTATTAAAAGCGTTGAAATCAATTGAACAGATCGCCGTTTTTAACCTTTCAGGGAAACAAGTTCATTCCGTTTCACAGCGCAAAATAGACCAAGGCAAACGGGTAGAACTTCAGATGTGGTCCCTTCCAACGGGAATCTACATCGTTCGCGCCTCTATAGATGGTCAAACGAAGACGTTTAAAATTATTAAACGTTAATACGCCTACTAATTTAACCTAAAAGTCCGGCCAATTGGTCGGACTTTTTTTGTTGAAAAAAATATTTAAGCAATTTTCTCTATTTTAAATCCAGCGTCTGTAACGGCCTCCACAACTTCTTCCGATTCGGCTTCTTCGTTGCGAATGGTTAAGATTTTTTTTTCGTCATCTGTATCAACAGACCAATTGTTTTCACCAACTGCTTCATCTAAAAAAGGCTTAACCGATTTTATGCAACTTCCACAATTGATATTTGTTTTAAATTTTAATTCTGTCATAACGATTGTATTTACTACCCAAAGTTAAAAAACTATTTTCAAAATTCCGCGCAAACCCTAAAAAATGCTGAAATTGTTCGTACTTTTGCCTCTTGATTATTAAAGACGAAAAAATGAATTTAAAACAACAAGTTGAGTACTTTGTACGAAACGCTATTCAGGATGTATTTGAAATTTTACCAGAAAGTGTAGAAATTCAATTCACACGCCGCGAATTTGAAGGTGAGTATACATTAGTTGTTTTTCCATTAATTAGGAGTTTAAAAGGAAAACCAGAAGATATCGCGACAAAGATTGGCGATCATCTTCTTGCTCAAAAACAGATTGTTGCTTTTAATGTTGTAAAAGGGTTCTTAAACATGAGCCTCGATTCTGCATTGTTCCTAAACAACGTGGTAAACTATGCAACAGACAAGTCGTACGGCTTTACCCAAGTTACTCCAACGTCGCGTACCGTTATGGTAGAATACTCTTCACCAAACACCAACAAGCCTTTACATTTAGGGCATGTACGCAATAATCTGTTAGGTTTTTCAGTTGCTAAAATTATTCAAGCAGCAGGAAACAATGTTATTAAAACACAAATCATCAACGACCGTGGTATCCATATCTGTAAATCAATGGTGGCTTGGCAGAAATTCGGAAACGGAGAAACTCCAGCATCTACAGGACTTAAAGGTGATCACTTAGTAGGAAAATACTATGTTGAATTCGATAAGAACTACCGCCTCGAAATCAAAGAATTAATGGAGCAGGGGCTAAGTGAAGACGATGCCAAAAAGCAAGCACCGCTATTCGTTGAAGCACAACAAATGCTTCGCCAATGGGAAGCCCAAGAACCCGCTGTCATCGAACTTTGGAAAACCATGAATTCTTGGGTCTACGACGGGTTTGCAAAAACATACAAGCGTTTAGGCGTGGAATTCGACGAATACCTATACGAGTCAAATACCTACATCTTAGGAAAAGATATTGTAGACGAAGGTTTAGCAAATGGCGTATTCTTTAAAAAAGAAGATGGCTCTGTATGGATCGATTTAACAGAAGATGGCCTAGACCAAAAATTAGTGCTTCGTTCAGACGGAACATCGGTTTATATGACCCAAGATCTGGGGACGGCTGTAGAGCGTTTCAAAAATAATGCGACCCTTGAAGAATTAATCTATGTCGTTGGAAACGAGCAAGATTACCACTTCAAAGTATTGTTCTTAATCTTAGCAAAACTAGGTTACACATGGGCCGAATCATTGCACCACCTTTCGTACGGAATGGTCGATTTACCCAATGGTAAAATGAAGTCGCGCGAAGGCACCGTGGTCGATGCCGACGAATTAATGGAAGAAATTTACCAAACAGCCAAAACCATCTCCGAAGAGCTCGGAAAATTAGAAGCCTATGACGATGCCGAAAAAGCTGAATTATACGAAAAAATAGGAATGGGTGCCTTAAAATACTACATTCTTAAAGTCGATCCTAAGAAAAGAATCTTGTTCGATCCACAAGAATCGGTTGATTTTAATGGAAATACAGGACCATTTATACAATATACATACGCACGTATTCAATCCCTAGTGCGAAAACAAGCACCTGCCGCATTTGCTATCGAACAGATCGTCTTAAACGAAGCGGAAAAGGAAATGATTCGTGCTTTAAACGATTTTCAACCAACGATTAAGAAAGCAGCCGACGAATTAAGCCCTGCCCTAATCGCTAACTATGCCTATGAATTGGTGAAATTATTCAACTCTTTTTACCAAAATAACCCCATCTTAAAAGGCGATGACGAAGACGTGAAAAACTTCCGTTTGTACCTTTCACAATGGGTGGCAAACACCATCGAATCGTCTTTAGATCTTTTAGGAATTGGCGTGCCAGAAAGAATGTAAGATGGCAGACGATCGACACAATTTAAAACGCTTTCATAAAGCACAAGCTTTTATGTACGACGATGCCTTAATGGAAATTTATGCGGGTCGAAAACATACCCAATGGATGTGGTTTGTCTACCCCCAAATTAAAGGACTAGGCAAAAGCGATGCTACCCAAGATTTCGAAATCTTGTCCATCGAAGAAGCCCGTGCTTTTACACGTGACGAAGAACTATGGCAAAATTATCTTGAAATCACCTCCGTTCTTCTAGAACACAAAGGTGTATTGCCACAGTTAATCTTTGGTAAAAACGATTCCATGAAGCTGAAATCGAGTCTAACCTTATTCAACTTTGTCGCACCCAAAGAAAAAATCATCAAAGATGCTTTGCATTTTTTCTTTGCCGATCAACTCGATCAAAAAACGCTCAAGGCGATCAAAGAATTAAAAAACAAAAAATAAACCTAAGACTGCTCCTCACCGAACAGTCTTTTTTTTTGGCGTTCCCTTTCCTTGTTGTTTTAGTCAACAACAAGGAAAGGGCGGGCTTTCCGCACTCGCTTTATTGCTCCGTTTCCCTCCGCAAAAAGCTCAAACAGATGCTGCAATCCCTAACGCAACCGCTTACATTTGTTAAAGCAATGCTTTAACAAATGCAAGCGGTTAAGAAAAAACGATTTTTGTGCCGTTCAACAGAATTGAAATTGTGTAGCTCATATGAAGAATTAGTTCTATTTTTAATCGTGTTAACCATCACCGAATTCGTCATCTTGATTGAAGGATCAACAAACATCCAAATCTAACATCCAATATCTCAAATCTAATATCTAACATCGACATACCCCATTCATGAAATTCAAAAACCACCTCGAAAAATTCATTGATGTCAACGACGAGCAGTTGGCCTTCATCTTACCCTATTTTAAGCGCCTAGAGGTTCCCAAAAAACAGAATTTAATGGAAGCAGGACAACGCTGTCATTCCCATTACTTTGTGCTTGAGGGCTGCTTACGGAAATTTTTTATCGATGACAAAGGGGTGGAGCAAACCACCGAATTTGCCATTGAAAACTGGTGGATGACCGATCATAGGGCTTTTGAAAACGAAGAGTCGACAGATTTTTATATTCAAGCGGTTGAAAATTCAGTGGTTTTAACCATTTCCTATTCTTCACAAGAACAATTAATGGTCGAAATGCCCATCATGGAACGTTATTTTCGAAAGGTCTATCAACGGGCATTTGCCGCATTACAAATGAAAATAAAATATAATTTCACCTATTCTAAGGAAGAGTATTTCCATCATTTCAATGCCCATTATCCCGCGTTTGTGCAACGTGTTCCTCAATATTTATTGGCTTCTTTTCTAGGATTAACACCCGAATACCTCAGTGAAATTCGCAATAAAAAACGTTCTTAAACCAGTTTAAGAAAAAGGCGTTGATAAATTTTAATCTTTGTTCAATCATTTAAACAAAACAAGTATGAATCAACGTGTCAACATTAAAGTAGCTCAACCACAGGCTTATCAAGCCATGTATGCCTTAGAAGGGTATTTAAACGCTACCAATTTATCCAAAACCCATCGTGAGCTAATTAAAGTTCGTGCGTCTCAAATCAATGGATGTGCATTTTGCATCGATTTGCATACAAAAGATGCGCTGAAATTAGGGGAAACCAACCAACGTATTTTCCTTTTAAACGCTTGGCATGAAGTCGATTTATTCACCCAAGAAGAGAAAGCTTTATTGGCTTTAACCGAGGAAATTACCCTTATTACTAAGGAAGGGGTTACGGATGAAACCTATAAAAACCTCGAAGCGTTTTTTAGTCAAGAAGTTATCGCACAATTAATCATGGCCGTTATCGCCATTAATGCTTGGAATCGAATGGCCATTGCAACCCGAATGCGGCCCTAGAGCGCATGGGTGACAGACATAAACGAGTAGGTTTGTTTCTCCTTTCAGGTTGTATCGCTGCCACTTCAAGGGAAGTGGCTTTTTTCGAGGAAGGATTTGGCTAAAATTCTTTTATGGTGTAATTTTACGTATATCAATTTTAAACCCGATGAACTCAAAAGCTATCCAAGACTTATATCCTGAAAATTTGGCCCACTGTTACGGCTGTGGAAAAAATAACCCCCAAGGATATCAATTAAAAACCTATTTAATCGACGACGAAACGATTGCTCATTTTACACCCGAAGAAAAGTATACGGCTATTCCTGGAAGTGTTTATGGCGGATTAATTGCTTCTCTACTCGATTGTCATGGTACGGGGTCCGCGGCTGCATTTATGTGTAAGCAAGAACACATAGCTTTAGAAGAAGGACCTATACCCATTCGTTGTGTCACAGCATCACTCAAAGTCGATTTTAAGGCCTTAACCCCCATGGGTGTACCTTTGGAGTTAAAAGGAAGGTTGCGCAGCATTGAAGGCCGAAAAATATGGGTCGATATGACGCTTTCTGCCAATGGCATTCTCTGTGCTACGGCTGAAATACTCGCCATTCAGTTGAAAGAGTAGGGGGCTTTTATAGTCAACCTTGCTTTCTAGCGACCTTTAACCAACCAATCAGAATGTTTATCAATCTATATATTTTTAATTTGAATCCATCCATATTTTTGAAAAGTAAAAGGGGTATCACTTTCGTATTCGCCCTTTTCGTACTCCACTGTTCATTTGGCTACGGGCAATTTGCCGAAGTAAAAGATCCCGATGGCTATGTGAATATACGCGATACAGGCAGTGTAAAAAGCCCTGTCGTTCATCAATTATCAAACAATAACGTGGTCTATCTCATAGAGCCTGTAGGTAACTGGGGCGAAGTTATGTTTCTAAAAAAGGAAGGGAAGGTTTCGGGTTTTGTGTACCTGGATCGAATAAAGCCATTGGATACCTATACCACAGTCCCTTTTAAGAAAACAGCGAATGGAATCGCTGTTTTTGAAGATAAACTTATTCGTGTAACGATAATAGAAAGCGTTTTTCATAAAAATAAACATCCATTATCCTATGCTCCAACAGAAGGCCAGCTCTTACAGAAAATTGATGGGAAAACCATTTATGGAACCGATGGAAATATTCCGAATACCACTTACAATGGGATTGAAATAAAACTAAATAATGCCTCAATTCATTTACCAGAAAGGGCGTATAACGATCTTTTTGAACCGAATATAGAAAGCACTCAAGTCAATTACAATTTAGCCAAAGATACCCTATACATTCAAAGTGTCAACAGTGATGGTGCTGGTTCTTATAGCGTACTATGGGTCATTGAAAAAGGCCAGTATGCGGGAAGGTATATCGGTGGATTAAATCTAGACGAATTAATCTTTGAGAAATAAAAAGTAGAGAGAGAGGGACACGTATAAGGTGTCCCTCTGTATGTAGACACCTATTCGAAGGCAATATGAATAATAAAATATTCGCCTTTATCCATCACATCGTTTTGGTTGCTGTCTATAAAAAACAAGAGGTGAATGGATTCCGTTACTATCGTTTTCCAATCGTAATCTTCCTCATCCATCCATAAGCCTTTAATCGTCCAATTGTATATATTCCCATTATTGTGTTTTTTAACTTTATCAATTCGTCGATCTTTTTCAGAGGTATAGTACAAGTATTGATGGCCTTCATTGGAATAGAACGGATACGATAAGTTCTGATTTGATTCAGCAGCAAAACCTGTTCCTGACGCTAGATAAGGAACCTCGTCTGTCGATAAGCCTTCAAAGTGATCCTGTATATCCTGAGAAATAATCACCGCTTGAGCCGCATAAAATTGATTCTTTTTCGGTTGATAGGCTTTATTCCAAAACTGAATTGTAAAAGCGTCTTTTTTTAACGTAATCGATTGTTCGGCTTGATCGATTAAAATCGACTCATCACCTTGTTTAATCCATAGGTGCTGAATGGCTTGTTCTTGTGCACTCACCACTGTTCCCAACAGAATGATGCTTAAGATGTTCGATAGCTTGGTTTTCATATTTTTTATTTAAGTTTACGCCTCGAGCTTATGTAGAACCGCCATCAAAAGTGGTTTTATAGTCTTATCGGCTTTTTTAATTCGTTTTTCCAAATCGGCTACTTTCCCCCAGATAAAATAAACAATCAAAGAGAATTGGTAGGCCTCCATGGTTTGCGTATAGGCTAAGAAGAACAACAAAAGATCGACCTCCTCAAACGCTTCCCCTAATTTCGGTATCTTTTTTTCTTGGCTTACATAAAAACAATCAATCAATACCGGAATGGTCGTTTTAGTCACACCCCATTGCGCTATAAAAGGGTGTATAAAATGAGAATGCACCGATTGATGCTCCTCGTCGAGCGTCGAAAAATATTGACTTACCAAGGGGAAATAACGCTCGTCCTTCAATGCCAATCCTAAAGCGGCATACGTTCCTGGCATTGCACAGTGTTCGTCTTCAGCATCCTCGTACCATTCAAATTCTACCATAGCTAACTGGGCATAGGCAGCAATCGTTGGCCAAAGTGTTGCATAAGCCATCGCATCCACAAAGAACTGCTGAGTAGCTGTTTTCTTTATCCCTTTAATCGGCAAAGCCGTTTTTACTTTCGAAGAGTACTTGATTCGGTAACTTTTCGGAAAGCCCTTCAAAAGTAAACCACACATAAAATCCAATGCTTTTTTATAGCTTTCAGCATTTTCAACCTTTATTTTTACGGTAAAAATGGCAAAAACATCGTTGGCAGTACACTCAACGCCGGTTTCTTTTAATAAGGATTCCTCTTTTGTAAATGCACCACTGCCTAATTGTCGAATTTCTTTTGCTTTGAGATAGCCTAATCCTTCGGCATAATTCAAAAATTCAATTCCTGTTGAACGGGAATAGTTCGGACTGTATTTGATGATTAATAAGGCCGTAAAAACGAGTAATTCAAGCAAGGGTTTATCGTGGGGTTCGATGACTACGTTCGTTTTTAAACCGAATAATTGAATGCGTTTCGATAACGAAAATAGTCGTCCATCTTCCTCTTCCTTGGTAGTGCAATATTTTGGTAGAAATTCGTTGTTGGCCCATTGTTCTAAGGCATAAATAATGGTTCTGCGATGGCTTTCAATTAATTTAGGAATATGTTTGTTGCGTTCGAAAATTAAATGGATGGTTTCAATAACCGATTTTGCCTGTAGACTGGGGTAAAGTTTTGGATCGACTAGGTGTTGACTTAAAAAGTGGGTATCCAATTCTTTGGTGGGATGCTTGCCCTGAACCAGTCGGTTTTCAATGTAGGTGTTGATAGCATCCAACAATTGGTTCTTTTTATCTTCTGCGGTATAGTCGAACAGTCTATAATCCAATTTCCGAACGACCCCATTGGCCAAGAGCGCAAAGACCGAAAAGTCGACAATGAATTTGAAATTTAGAATAGGACTATGATCATAGCTTTTAATAATGGGCAATAACTGCGCTTTTAAAAGCGGAAGTAGATCCTGTTCAACCTGTTCTTGGGTTAAAAATTCACTCGGCAGACAATGTGTTTCGGTTAATGATAAATTGGTGGTATCGACTCGTATCACCCCTTTTGCATTGTAGTTGATCTCGAGTTCATCCATCACGCCAATTTGAAGTGGGCTTCGGCGAATAATTTCTTCTGCCGTACCATTAAAACGCTCAGCTGAAAGTGGAATAATTTTCTCAACAAGGGCTACGATAGTGTCTATGGTGGTTTGTAGGGTGTGATTCATAATATGGTATTCAATAAGAAGAAATCTTCGATTAGGAAGCGGAATAAGCTTGTTTAATTTGATCAATAACGACTCGATAATCTTGTAAATCGCGATGGTTTTCATCGAAAGTCCATTGCCATCGAAAAAAAGGTAGTTCAATGCGTTGGGTAGCAGTACCATTCCATTGGGTTGTAAATCCATTTTTTTCTAAACAACTTACAATGAGGTGGCCAAGGGCTATAGTCACCGCATCCATGGAGTTATCGACTTTTTGAAAATGGAGGTGTAGAGTGGGATGTTCAGCTTCAATAGCGCGTTCTAAATCTTGCTCGTGGTAAAAACAGTAACCGTTTGAATAAATACCCTCTTGGCGGAGTGCTTGTTCCACTTGGATAACTTCATACTCTCCATCACCCGTGGTATACCCCGGATTGTGAAGGGCGATGATCCCTTGAGCAGTTAATTCGTCAAAAACCTGAATTAACCGTTCAGTATCCGTAGGGTGGGACCACGTTTCACTCGCTTGCCTATGGGCTGAGTAAACCTGATCAATCTGTTCAAGCGCCCATTGCTCTGCTATTTCATCTTCAAATTCATTGTCTTCTATTTCATCAAGAATGATTTCCTTGATTTCATTCAATGGATAAAACCCCATGTGAATGCTTGCAAGAATCGATTTATGGATGAATTTTTCGTTTTCGGTCATAGCGCCTGTTTTAGGACTCGAATGTAATCATTATTTAAAAAAAATAAGCATTAGGAATGATGACTAATCGAGCATTGAATAAAGGACGTTGAACTAAAAAATTAAAGCTGCTATAGAGAGCAGCTTTAGTTTTTCGCATTGATAGGATGTTAATTAATTCAAAAGCTTTACTTCAGCGGTACGAATAAGTGAAAATGTAGGTTGGTTAAATACTCTTATTTCACTAATGTTCGGGAAATCGATGTGGGGTTCTCCAGTCACGCGATAAACAGGGTAAAATTTATCGCCTTTATTGCCGTTTAAATAGAAATGCAAGGTATAATTTTTCATCAAGGTCGTTTGGCCTGGTACAGAAACGACTGTAATACGGGGTAATGTATAGCTATAGGTGCTTTTTATAGCTCCATTGATCGTTAATTTTTTTTGAAATTCTACAACCACATTGGGTGTATTTGGTGCAGGATTATTCAAATTAACGCTATTAAACCCTAGCATAAAATTGACCATCAATAAGTAATAACCATCCTCGGGTAATTCGAAAGAATTATTGCTTTCTACAATTTTATTATTGATAATTTTACTCACCTTAGATTTGGTGTCCGATAGGGCAGACCCTAATCTAAAAATTGAAGCTGCATCTAAAATCATGGTCGTCGGATTTAGAAGATCTCCAGTAGGTGGTGGCGGTAAATCTTGATTTAGTCTAAACCATACAGGTGCGTCTTTATTTCCTGTATTGACATATAAACCTTCAGGGATGTGCTGAGGATTGTTGATCGTATTGTAAACGACTAAACCTTTCGCTGGAGTAAGAATCGTCTTCTTATCATTTGTGCTTTCAAGCACGACACGGGGAGGTAGAAAACCTTTTTTAGCCGCTTTCACTTCCAACATAGCACTGGGGTCAGCCATATCTGTATTAATTCCTACTTGGGCGAAACTAAGTGTACCAACAGCGAGTGCTAAGGAGAAAAATAAATTTTTCATACTATATTTAGGATTTAATTAGGATGCAAATTTAAAGTATTGACATTTTTGTTGAGGTGTATTAATATACTTATTTATACTAATTTACACTACTTGTTTGTACTTAGGTTGTTTTTTCTTGGATGAAGAATACCAAATAATAACTATTCTTTATGGGTTGAGTATATACGTAAATTTTACATTCAGCTTGTATAGAGATAACAAAAACATATCGGGCTGTCCATATTTTTTTACTAGATTTAACCCTTATTCATTTACCAACCATGATTCAAAAAAATAACCCTCGCTTAGTCAAAGCATGGATTTCATATGATTGGGCCAATTCGGTTCATTCCTTAGTTATTGCTTCCGCCATTTTTCCCGTTTATTTTACAGCCATGACCAGAAATACCGATGGAAGTCCCATTCGTTTTCTCGGCTTTTTACCAGAAACAGCATTCAATTACTCTTTAGCCATTGCATTTTTAGTGGTGATTGTTTTATCACCCATGCTTTCATCCATTGCTGATCTAATTGGGAATAAAAGAAAATTCTTGCGATTTTTTTGTTATTTAGGTGCTTTGTCGTGTATGGGGATGTTCTTTTTTCATAGTGCTGATTTAATTTGGTTAGGACTTTTACTCAATGTAACGGCGAGTATAGGGTTTTGGGGGAGCTTAGTCTTTTACAATGCTTATTTACCCGAGATTGTTTCGGAAGAAAAAATGGACAGTGTTTCGGCTAAGGGCTATATGTTTGGTTATATTGGATCGGTTGTATTGTTATCGATTTGTTTAGCCATTATCCAATTTGCTCCCGATGATCAAGTGGGGTTCTTTACGCGATTCACCTTTTTATTAACGGGTGTATGGTGGATTGGTTTTGGGCAAATAGCGTTAACACGCTTGCCTAATAAAAAATTGAATCGTGAAATACCGAAAGGAATTTTTAAGAACAGCTTTCGCGGGCTTTCCAATACGTTTAAAGAATTAAATCAGTTTAAAAATATCCGTATATTTTTGGCGGGCTTCTTTTTCTACAGTTTAGCCATGCAAACCATTTTTTTAATGGCCGCTATGTTTGGAAGTTCTGAGATAGGCATGGAAGAAACCGAGTTAATCATGACCATTTTATTAATTCAAATTGAAGCTGTATTAGGGGCTTGGTTATTTTCTTTTCTCTCGGGTAAAATAGGGAATAAACTGACCTTATTAATCGGGGTGTTTATTTTTATCATTACCTGCTTAATTGCTTACTATATACAACCGAGTGATCCGAATGTGAAAACGCAATTCTATATGATGGCCGGTATGGTTGGGTTAGTGATGGGAGGTATACAAGCCTTGTCGCGTTCTACCTATGCGAAATTATTGCCTGAAACAGAAGATACCACCACTTTTTTCAGTTTTTATGATGTCTTCGAGAAATTGGCTTTATTTTTTGGTTTAATGATTTATGGATCTTTAATTGAATATTCGGGCGGAATGAAAGCTTCCGCTTTGGCCATGGGATTCTCTTTTGCGATTAGCTTCTGTATTTTATTATTCTATAAAATGGATAAGAAATAGGCGGTCAATCATTTGTCATTGCGATGATGGGGTTAATGGTATAGCGTCACGGTCAATAGCTCACATCTTCTATAAAATGGATAAGAAATAGGCAGTCAATCATTTGTCATTGCGATGATGGGGCTAATGGTATAGCATCATGGTCAATAGCTCACATCTTCTATCTAAAATCTAAAATCTGATATCGAACATCTAACATGCTACTCCTCAATGTATTTATCGAAATTGAGTCCTGGGATATCGTAAGGGTCAAATCCTTGGTAGAGTTTGGCCAATAAATCCATCACTTGAAAGTAGGTAAACAAAACCGAATAGGCCCCTTGTTGTTCGTAAATAGGAATTTCGATGAGAAATAAAAAACGATCGTATTTCGATATCTGAACCACATTGCCGTCGGTATTCACTAAGCCTAAGTAACTTCCATCATAGTCGGGCAAGTTGTGAAAGATCTCAACAGCTTGCTCCAAACTTCCGAACAAGGGTTCATCAGTCTCGACTTCTAGATTGTCTGCGATATTGTGAAAGAAAATATTCATGACTTGCAAAATTAAGAAATTATATCATTATTGAGAAAATTGTTTTAATTCTGTTTAGAATTGCTAAATTAGCATCAAATTATGGAAAAAATGAGTTACGATATTATTGTGATTGGTAGTGGACCTGGTGGTTATGTAGCAGCGATTAGAGCTTCTCAACTAGGAAAAAAGGTAGCCATTATCGAAAAAGCAGAATTGGGAGGGATTTGTTTAAATTGGGGATGTATCCCAACGAAAGCTTTACTTAAAAGTGCACAAGTTTTTAAATATTTAAACCATGCAGAGGATTTTGGATTAAATAAACCTTCTGACATCTCTTTCGAATTTGGCAATGTGATTGACCGTAGTAGAGGTGTAGCTGACCGTATGAGTAAAGGTGTTCAATTTTTAATGAAAAAAAATAAAATTGATGTTATTCAAGGTGAAGCAAAATTATTAGCAGGTAAAAAAGTTAAAGTAACCAAAGCAGATGGAACATCTGAAGAGGTTGCAGCACAAAATATTATTATTGCAACAGGAGCGCGTTCTCGTGAATTACCAGCTTTACCACAGGATGGTAAAAAGGTAATTGGTTACCGCGGTGCTTTATCCTTAGAGAAACAACCTAAATCGATGATTGTGGTTGGTTCTGGAGCCATTGGTGTTGAATTCGCTCATTTCTACAATACGTTAGGAACGAAGGTAACTATCGTTGAATTTTTACCTCGTATCGTTCCGGTAGAAGATGAAGATATTTCAAAACAATTGCAATTGTCTTTGAAAAAGTCAGGAATCAGTATCATGACCAATGCCGAGGTTACTTCAGTGGATACAACCGGTGAAGGCGTTAAAGCAACCATTAAAACAGCGAAAGGAGAAGAAATTCTTGAAGCAGATGTTGTTTTATCGGCCGTAGGTATTGTGCCTAATACAGAAAATCTTGGATTAGAAGAGGTAGGGATTACTTTAGAACGTGGGAAAATTGTGATTAACGATTTTTGTGAATCTTCAGTAAAAGGCTACTTTGCTATTGGTGATGTTGTTAAAGGTGCTGATTTAGCCCATTTAGCTTCTGCTCAAGGAATTCTTTGTGTAGAACATATGGCCGGTGAAAAAGTAGAACCAATTGATTATGGAAACGTACCTGGTTGTACTTATTGTTCACCAGAGATTGCTTCTGTTGGTTTAACCGAGACGAAAGCCATTGAAATGGGATACGAAGTAAAAGTTGGAAAATTCCCTTTCTCTGCCAACGGAAAAGCGGTTGCCAATGGTGCTGCTGACGGTTTTGTGAAAGTTGTTTTTGATGCGAAATACGGTGAATGGTTAGGTTGCCACATGATTGGTGAAGGTGTTACCGAAATGATTGCTGAGGCGGTTGCCGCACGTAATCTTGAAACAACGGCTCACGAAATTATGAAATCAATTCATCCACACCCAACCATGTCGGAAGCGATTATGGAAGCGGTAGAAGATGCGTATGGTCACTCAATTCATATCTAATGGAACCTTTAAAATAGTTCATTACGAATACATAAAAAAAAGCTGCACTGGAATTTCCAGTGCAGCTTTTTTTTATGTGCTTTAGTTTTTAAATGGCTGAGCATCCATTTTGTAGGAAGCCGCGGCAGGGATAGCAATGGAAATCCTTTTTTTTATTTAAAAAAAAGATTGAAATGGATAGCCCGGTGCGCAGCAGCCGCCCTATTTTAATAGAGTAAATTGTGTTCTAATTAGTTGATTTACTAGGTATTGGGATTGTTTTGCGGTTTTTTTGTTGTATTAACTTAAGGTTAAGAAGATTACAAATGTTAAAATTTTAAAAAATGTTTCAAAATATCGTTTATATTTGTCACAGTAAACTTTAAAACTAAATAAATATGAAACAATTTTATTCTTTAGCAATCGTTGCAATGATTGCCTCTACTACAGTACAAGCACAGACTGTTATTTTAGATGAAAACTTTAATGAATTCACAAACCAAGGTGGTAATGATGGTCAATGGGGAGGGGCTTTAGATAACCCACCATTATTGGAACACAAAGACTGGACTTTAGTGAAAGCTTATAAAGGTTCTGGTGCTATTAAATTAGGTACAACTAAATTACAAGGTTCTGCGACTACTCCTGCTTTAGAAGGGTTAAAAGGCAATGCAACTTTAACGTTTCGTGCAGGTGCTTGGAATACAGGTAGTGAGCAAACAACACTTTTATTAGAAATTACAGGTGGTGGTACTTTAGATATGTCTCAAGTGACTTTAGTTAAAGCTGAATTTTCTTCTTATACAGTTAAAATTGCAGACGGTACTGAGGCTACGAAAATTACATTTAAAGGAGCTGGTGATACAAATGCACGTTTTTTCTTAGACGATGTTAAAGTAGAGACTGAGAAATTAGGGATAGCTGACTACGAAAAAGAAGCAAAAGCTTTACAAAATACAGTTTGGACAAACGTAGCTTCTTTCTCTGCAAAAGGAAAATCAACAGTTGAGATTTATAACTTAAACGGTCAATTGGTAAAATCTTTTGCAATTGAAGGATCTCAAAACGTAAACGTTTCTGACTTAGCAAAAGGTGTTTACTTAGTGAAAACAACAAATGCAGGTGTTACGTCTACAGCGAAAGTTGTAAAAAAATAATTCAAGTATTCTTGAAACGTAAAAAGCCCGTGAAATTTCACGGGCTTTTTTTATTTTAAAATCGCTTATTTTAGACGCTTGTTACCAATGACTCATGGAAAGCCTTGATTTTTTCGTCTACAATGGCTTTTTGATTTTCATCGGTGAATTGCCCATTGCTAAAATGGTCTTGAAAACTAGGTAACGAATAGTAATCGACAATATTTCCTTTAGCAAAAGCGAAATATTTTAAACCAATTTCCATCACGTTTCCTCCTCCATAAGCCCCTGGTGAAGTACTAAAAACCAATAGGTTTTTTCCTTCTAAAAAATTCATATCGATTCGAGATACCCAATCTAAAATATTTTTAAATGCCGTCGAAAAATTAAGATTGTGTTCTGCTAAGGTAATCACTAAAGCATCGGCTTCTTTAATTTCATTGTAGAATTCTTGCGATAATACAGGGAATCCTTCTTCTAATTGGCGATCGATGGAATAAATAGGCATTTCGAATTGGTGAATATCCAAGGTCTTAATGCGATGTTCTTGCGTATTTTCTAATTGATTGATCGCATAGGTTAATAACTGTTTGTTAATCGATCTTTTATTGTTGCTTGCCGCAAATCCTACTATGTTCATGGTCTATATTTTGTATTAAAAGGTCAAAATTACAATGGATTTATGCAAATAACCTTAACATAGGGTATGAAAATAACGATGAGGTCGATTTTTATTTAATTTCACCGATAAAATCTTCGACTGGATTTCTGACCGTTGCCTATGTTAATCCCATCGTTTTTTTAATGAAGTAACTGTATAGAAGTGTTTTGTAGTTTTTCCGTTTTTATGGTCTTTATAAATTGGCTCAATGATATTCGTGAACACGGTGATTGTTTTTACGGAAATAACCCGTCGACCACAAGGCCCAAAAGACTAGGACGGGTTGGAAAAATAAGCGTGCTAGTCGTAATTCACCCGTGTTTAAACCAAATCCATCGGTTTGATTAACGTATTGGGCAATGTTTCCAGGGAAAATAAGGATAAAGAATACGGCAGTTATTATCCCCACTAGTTTTCGCTGTTTTACCAACGTAATTAACGAGCCCCCAAGACTAATTTCAACGATGCCCGATAAGATGACCACCCAGTCCGCATTCATAGGTATCCACTGCGGAACTTGTGCTAGAAACTCGGTGCGATTAAACGTTAGATGGCTAATCCCTGCATAAAGCAAGAATAAACCGAGTAGTATGCGGAAAATTTTTTGGGTTAAAAGAGTCTTTTTCATTGGTTTAATTTATCAAGTATCTACTTTGTAATTCAATATAATTGCTTTAACCCATCAATAGTTATACCTAAATTGTAGCAATATAGTGTATACCTATTTTTTACTCGGTTAAAGGCATAAAAAAAGAGGAAAATTTAATTTCCTCTTTTTCTTAATCGTTTATTTTGCAAAGCGTGTTTTATAATGCTCAAAATCCGTCATCAATTGCGCTTCTACAGCTTTAGGCATTCGCCGTGTCGCCTCAAATTCGGTAGAGGATAAGGAAGGGAAATGACTTAACTGCGGAATTAAAGCAATAGAGTCTACCAACATCTCAATCTCAATCTCGTATTGGCGGTTAGCCACCGAATGAAAAGTATCGTTGGTATACAAAGGGATATGGCGCTGTTCAATTAAAAAGCCCGCATCGGCTTCGGTGTCTACAAAATGAGTTGTAATTCCAATTTCTACCCCTTTATGAATGGCCCATTTCAATGAATCTAACCCACGTGTAAAAGGTAAAAATCCGGGGTGTGTGTTAATCATTCTATAGGCTTCCACCAAGGCATCGGGTAATAAACCAGCTCCTGCAATTAACACAAAATTAGCCTTAAAGTCATCCAATTGTTGGTGTAATGTATCCACTGTTGTGGGTTCAAAACCATACCCAAAACGGTTACAAAACACTTCGGGCTCAACCTCCATTGCTTTGCTAGGCCGGTGCTGATAAATGGGCGCAAAAGGATTGGGACGTTGCACAAAAGGCAAAGCAAAAACGGTTACTTCTGTATAGCCCTTGGCTTTTAATTGACATAAAACATCTTGTGTTTTTCTATGCGGAGTATGGTAAGAGATCACCGCAATTTTTTCTATATTCATTGGGGTTTATTTAACAAATAATCAATGTGATATTGCACCAAATTATCAATCGGTTTCTGCACAATATGGCCCACATTAAAGTGGTATTCTGCCGCTGCCGCTCGAATTATGTCTTCGTAATAATAGGCAATCGATCCAATAAAATTCAATTCTGAAGATCGGGCCTCCGGATAGGGCATAATCTGATTCTCCATAAATGATTTCATCGCATCATAAATAATTTTTTGAATAAATGGATCTTGCTTATGTTTCGCAATAAATGTGCTAAACGAAGCGATATAGGCACTTGCAAACTGATTCTGATACACATTTTTATTTAATTCATCCACGCTCAAGTTGTATTCCTCGTGAAAGGCATCCCCTAAATGCTTCGGCATTTTCTTTAAGAAATAAGCTTGTAATAGACGTTTTCCTAAATCACATCCGCCTCCTTCATCACCTAAAATATAAGCTAAAGAACGAGTTTCTTCTCTCAAGGTTTTCCCATCAAAATAGCACGAATTAGAACCTGTTCCTAAGATACAAACCATGGTTGGCTTGCCTTTATAGGTGGCGTAACACGCGGCCAATAAATCGTGATCAATCACGTGTTCTGCTTCTGTAAAAAAAGGCATTAATCCTTCGCGAACTACTGTATGCATCCGCGAATTAGAACAACCCGATCCATAGAAAAAAACATGGGTTATTTCTTTTGCAACAGCTACTAAATCGGCATTCTTTGAAATTTCTTCTAGCATGACTGCACTCGGAACATGGTAAGGATTCATTCCCGCAGTTACCGTTCTAAATTTTTCTTTATACGAGGCATCAAGAATTACCCAATCGGCTTTTGTTGCGCCGCTATCTACTATTGCAATCATGGTGTTTTAAAATTTTGAGTGTCGCTAAATTAAGAATTTCTGACCAACTTTACCGTATAAAAAATGCCCGAATAAATTCGGGCATCGGTAGTAGAAGACGATTAATGGTCGTGATCATGATCGTGATCACCATGACCAACTTCTATTTCAATATATGTTGTGGTCTGATTACCGGCTTTATCCAAAAGAACAATCCCAAAATGATAATCGCCTTCAATAATTCCTTCTTCTGGGATTTGAATGCTATGACGCAATAAATGCTCGCGTTTCCCAGCTGTTATAGGCTCTTCATACTTATATTCCCATTTTACATTAGCTGTTTTATGCGTGTGTCCTGCAGCCGAATGGATATCGATTTTAAAAGACCCCAATTCAAGATTATCTTTAAAAATAGCTTCAACATCAATCACATCTCCTAGATGAAAATGAGCATGATCAGTGGGTTTTGCTAATAGAATAGTCGGTTTCTCGGTGTCTAAAACAACATCATCATCCGATGAACAAGAGAATATAAATAAGGTGGCCATCGCCGCGATTGTATAATTTAAAAAACGTGTTTTCATAATTGTTTTATTTTATTGTATGTATACATAATAAGTAACCTCTTTGCGTTCGCTTATTGCAGGGTTTTTTTTGGGCGGCCCCTTCGGGCCAGGCTATTCGTTCCCAATCTTTTTTATGGCATAGACATGCCCATAAAAAAGGATTTCCACTGCTATCCTTGCCGCAACTAAATGCGAAGCATTCAGCAACAAAAGGATTTTAAGCGCTCGACAAACGAAGTAAAGGCTTGTTTTCTCAAAAGTTTAGCTGCTTATAAGAGGATTATGTATACAGGGTGGGCCTTTATTGTTTAATAGCACAAAGGCGCCTTCAATCAAATCTTTTTCTTGGCTGTAAATGGGCAGATAATTTTCAAAATCGATCCATTGCGGAACAACCATTTCTTCCGGAAGTTTATCTAAATAAACCGCATGGTATAAAAAGTCACTACACTGGTGGTGAATCACTTTGTTCTGTTGACTAGCGAATGTATTATCGTGTTCTATAAGAACAAAATGCAGTTCGTTAACTATCGGAATCAATAAAAGTAATCCACTAAAAAATAGTGTTGTCATGCGTTTTAAAGCAGGCTTCATAGTTTGAATACTAAAAAGGAATACTTAAAATAACTTGTATGTTTCGGGCTTGTTCTGGCATTTCCAATACACGATAAAAACTCGTGTGGTTGTAGTATTTCTCATTCAATAAATTACTCACCTGCACGGCCGTATTGAATTTAAAATTCCCTACGTGCAATTGTGCTCTTGCGCCTAATCCCATAATAAAATACCCGGCCGTTATATCTTCATTCTGAGCAATATTACTTTGCTCAAACGCATAGCGTGCATTGGTATATACCGATACCGCTTGTTTCTTGGTCGATGGGGTTACTTGATACGTCACTTCAGCAAATAGCGAATGGGGGGGCGTAAATGGTAAAAAGTAACTTAAATGGTTGTTGTCATTCAATTGACGATTGTAATTAAATTCATAAATCGCCTGAGTGCTTAAACGATCAGCAAATGTTTTGGCTATACTCACTTCAAATCCAGTTAATAAAGCTTTGCTCTGCGTATAGTCATAAATTTGCCCGCCATGTGGTAAAATAGAAAACTGACCCGATGGTTTTAAAAATAGATAATTGGTAAAATAATACATATACGGACTAACGCTTACTTCCCATCCATTTTGGTGATAAGTCGTTTTAAAATCGATGGCATAACCTTTCTCGGTATCCAAATCTGCATTTCCCCGTTCATGGCGAAATGATCCGTGATGTATTCCGTTCGAAGCTAATTCAATCGCCGTAGGTAAACGGAAATTAGTCCCCGCATTCAAGGTGAAATCCCAATAATCATTCGGGCGGTAAGTAGCACCAATCATTCCATTAATATTTCCAAAATTTCGGTCGATGGACGCGCTTCTATTGGCGTAATGATTAGCTGTTGTTGGCGATAATCCGTCGTGGATTAAGTAATCGTATAAAAACTGATCAAAGTAACCTGTTGTGGCAACTTTTGCATAATCGTAACGGATACCTGCCGTAATCTTCCATCGGTTATCTCGTTTAAATTCCTCGAGTACATAAGCGCTGTAGATATTGCGTTCATAACGAGGTAAAAGGTAATTATACCCTTCGATCTCATTGCGCTGAATCTGGGTTTGTATTCCAGCAACGGTCTTAAATTGTCGATTGTGATTATGCTCAAATTTAAGCTGTGCATCATAAGTCGATAATTTAAAGCCCAATTCTAAATCCGCATTTTTCAACGGCAAAGGTTCGTTCTGATAATGCGTATGAAATTCACTCTTCTCCTGACGAACATTGTATTGATAACCCATTAATAAATTCAATGCGTTTTTCGAGTTTAATGTCCATTGATTGTCATTAATCACCTTAAAGTGATTGACTTGTTGGTAAGGGTACTCTATGTTGCGGTTGTTGCCGTCGGGTTTTAATCGTTCCGTTACCGGTATTCCATGTGATCCAGGGAAAAATCCTGTTTTTTGAGCAACATTCGATAGGGTGGTTGTCGTGCGAAAATGATCGGTGACATACCCCAATTGAATCTGGGCATTGATATCTCTACCAGCCGTATTCTTAACCCGCTTATCGTAAATAGGTAAATAACGATCCAAGTATTTTATGCGATCGGTCGTTGTTCGGTAATCGCCATAATTTCCATAGGAACCTTTTACTTTTATAAAGCTATTTGTTCCTCGAGTAGCATGTTGAAATGCAATGCCGTAATGGTCGTTGACACTTTGATATAGCGTCTGTACAGAAGAGTTGGACGAGTTTTTAGCGGGTAAACGATCGTTTTTAATTTTAATGACCCCTGCAATGGCTTCATTTCCATATTCCAATGTTCCAGGTCCTTTTATCACCTCTATTTCTTCAACATTCAACGCATCTATTTCTAATCCATGGTCGGCGCCCCATTGCTGTCCTTCTTGTTTTAAACCATTTTCAGTGACGCTTAATCGGTTAAATCCTAATCCCCGAATAATTGGTTTTGAAGCCGATGAACCAATACCAGAAGCATTCACCCCAGCTAGGTTTTCCAACGATTTCGCTAAGGATCCAGCGTAATGATCGACCACGTATTGTTGATCGACTTTTTCCGAATTAGCTGTTGAGAAACCGTGTGTATGACCAATGACTTTAATCTCTTGCAGTTGATAGGTCTCATCTTTAATCAAGACAAAAGTAAGTGTGGTTGATTTGGATAGCGCAATGGATTGCTCAATGGCGATATAGCCTTGTTCATGAATGAATAGGGTATAAGACCCCGATTTTAAATCAGAAATGGTGAATAAACCGTCTGAATTTACTTCAATTTCTTGATTGTTAAGGGCAACGTTCGCAAAGGGAATAGGTTGATGGTTTTGATCAACGATCTTCGCGTTAATCGTATGTTGGGCCATAGCTGTACCACTAATAGATAGGGTTGCTAAAGCCAATTTTAGATAAAATGACATGATTGATTTGATTTAAATACGTAAAAGCTTGTGTAAGCGGTTGGTAATTAAATCATGGTCGGGGGAGCCCGTAAACTTCGTTGTTTAAATAAAACAGATTGTTTTACGGTTTGGTAAAAGACTTGTTTGTCGTGTTCAACCATGGTTTCATTGATGGTGAAATCAGCAACATAGACTTCTGGAGTCGTCGTATGTAAACTAAAATGACAAATTGTACACTGATGATCGTGCAAAGAAGGATAAGTGTCTTCGTTTTGCGATTGATGATCTTGGTAAGCATGTTCTAAAATATGCGCAGACTGATACACTGACATAATCAGGGCAACAGTAAGTAAGACATATTTCATGATGTTTTTCATTTAAACGTGCTAAAACAGGACAAAAGTAAACATAATATTTTAATTTATTTCTTTTAAATCTTTTAAATTTCGATCCAATTTTCTTAAAAATAAATAATAGACCACCGCATAATAGATGGTGGCAATAATTAAAATAAATGAAACTGAAATTCCAATGGCTATCCAACCATATATTTTTTCCATACCACTTAGTCCATCAGCCAACGCCAAATGCTTATTTAAATAGACCGACTTGCCGAGTTCGTAATAAAAGGGCGCTGAAAAAATAATCACGCTGGCCACGGTAAAGAGAATAAATAAATTCACCACTCGTCGAAATACAATAATGGAGGTCATTAATTCTTTCACCGATTGATTGAGATCTATTTTTTTATACGACTTATAGGCATACAATAAAAAGAATAAACTAATCAATAAACTGAAATAAGAAGCGAGTTTATAGGTGAATAAAGTTTGGCTATCCGTAATTTGAATTGATTCACTGCTCAAGAATTCACTGCCCGATACCAGCATGTAAATATTGTAGAATACCAACAAACTAAACTCACTTGCTGTAAAAATAAACAACCATTTAATGGTGGTTGAAGATTTCTTTTTCAACATCGTGAAAATCTCTTGGTGATCAAAATGCTTCTCATCTTTAACAGAATGCCAAGCCGATTTTAGGTCGTCTAACTCCATACTATTGCTCCATTTTAGTCATTATGTCCTTTAATTTACTTTTCACACGGTTCATTTTTACGCGGGCATTTACATCAGAGATTCCCATGGTTTCTGCAATTTCTTTATAGGGTAAATCTTCTAAGTAAAGTAAGACCAAAGCGCGTTCTACATCATTCAGTAATCGAATAGCAGCATATAGCATCGATAAACGCTCTTCGAGCAATTCATCTTTCTCTTCGCTTTTTATGGAAAAAGAGACTTCTTCGTAGGAATAAAACGCCGTGGTCGTGTTTTTTTTGCGTATAAAAGTAATCGCTGTATTTAAGCCAACGCGATACATCCATGTACTAAATTTCGAATCGCCTTTAAACGAATCAAATGAGCGCCATAGTTGCAAAACGATTTCTTGAAATAAATCATCATGGGAATCGGATTCATCGGTGTATATCCGACAAACCTTATGGATTATTCCTTGATTTTTTTCAATTAAATCAGTAAAAATGGTGGCTTTATTGGTCAACGTTCTTCACTTTGGTGTTTTGGTATTGGTCGGTGTCTCCGCAAAAATGTTACACTAAAAAAATAAAATCCCCTATTTAACTTTACTAAAAAGATTAAAAGGGGGATTTTCCTAACTAACTTAAACCTATGAAAAAGCATGGCTTTAACACTATCAAATTTAGAATAAAAAATTCGAATTAACAAATCCATATTTATCTTCCTTAAAAATTAAGAAAACATTAACGGTTAATAAGAATCGTTCTAAACTGATGGGTGTTTTCATTGAAATGATATAATTCATTGTGAATACCGCTCTGACTTTAATAAATTTGTGGAAATATCTAAAAATTAAACGTATTGCTTTATGGCAAATGAATCATTACTAAAGTCTTCGATTGGTAAGAAATTCACCATGGCTTTGTCAGCCTTATTCCTATTGGTGTTTCTTGCGCAGCATTTCGTGATTAATCTACTTTCAGTGGTTAGTCCGGATACCTTCAATGAAGTATCCTCATTTATGAGTGACAACAAACTTGTTCAATTTGTAATGCAACCAATCTTGTTGCTAGGGGTGATCTATCACTTCTGCATGGGATTTGTATTAGAAATTCAGAACAAAAAAGCGAGAGGCCCTGTGGCCTATGCTAAATTTAACGCGGGTGCAAACTCTTCATGGGTTTCTAGAAACATGTTGGTTTCTGGAGCGGTAATCTTGGCGTTCTTGTTAGTGCACTTATGGCAATTTTGGATCCCTACGATTGATGCGCATTACTTTTCACAAGATCCTAACTTTGGACAAGGAAACTTCTTCATGGATCATGTGAATCATGTATTTACCAGTGCCGTTACTTTAGTACTTTATGTAGTAGCGTTCGTATTCTTGTCGCTACACTTACAACACGGTTTTGCTTCGGCATTTCAATCGATGGGTGCTAGACATGCAAAGTACACCCCATTCGTTCAATCATTTGGAAAATGGTATTCAATTTTAATCCCAGCCGGATTTATTGTAATCGCTATTTACCATTTTGTTACTAACTTATAATTAATGTCAAGAAAATGAGTATATTAAATTCAAAAACTCCTGCAGGAGATATCGCAAGTCAATGGAGCGAGCATAAAGCTCACTTAAACTTAGTTGCTCCGAATAACCGTGATAGAATTGATGTTATTGTTGTTGGGACAGGTTTAGCTGGTGGATCTGCCGCTGCTACTTTAGCAGAGTTAGGTTACAAAGTGAAAGCTTTTTGTTACCAGGATTCTCCTCGTAGAGCACACTCAATTGCTGCTCAAGGAGGGATTAATGCTGCTAAAAATTACAAAGGAGATAACGACTCTATTTATAGATTGTTCTACGATACCATCAAAGGGGGTGATTACCGCGCTCGTGAATCAAACGTTTACCGTTTGGCCGAAGTCTCAGGGAATATCATCGATCAATGTGTGGCGCAAGGGGTTCCTTTTGCCCGTGATTATGGTGGATTGTTAGACAACCGTTCTTTTGGTGGGGTACAAGTTTCTCGTACATTCTACGCAAAAGGACAAACGGGTCAACAGTTATTATTAGGGGCTTATTCAGCCATGAATCACCAAATTCACCTAGGACACATCGACATGTATAACCGCCACGAAATGTTAGACATTGTTATTGTCGACGGAAAAGCACGTGGTATTATCGCGCGTAACTTGGTGACTGGTGAAATCGAAAGACACTCTGCTCACGCAGTGGTGGTTGCTACAGGTGGGTACGGTAACGTTTACTTCTTATCGTCGAATGCGATGGGATCGAATGTAACGTCAGCTTGGAAAATTCATAAAAAAGGCGCTTTGTTCGCAAATCCTTGTTATGTGCAAATCCACCCAACATGTATCCCTGTACATGGAACCAACCAATCGAAGTTAACCTTGATGTCAGAATCATTGCGTAACTCGGGTCGTATTTGGGTGCCTAAGAAAAAAGAAGATGCTGAAGCTGTCCGTGCTGGAAAGTTAAAAGCCGCTTCAATTAAAGAAGAAGATAGAGATTACTACTTAGAGAGAAGATACCCTGCATTTGGTAACTTAGTTCCTCGTGATGTGGCATCTCGTGCTGCAAAAGAGCGTTCTGATGCTGGTTTTGGAATCGAAGGGAACGATACAGGTGAAGGAGTTTTCTTAGACTTTACGGCTGAGATTATGAAGAAAGGGAAAGAGGTCGCGTTTGCTAACGGTGACCAAAATCCTTCGGATGCTCACATCGAAAAATTAGGAAAACAATGGATCGAGGATAAGTATGGTAACTTATTCCAGATGTACCAAAAAATTACCAACGAGAATCCATACGAACAACCAATGCGTATTTATCCTGCCATTCACTACACAATGGGTGGTGTTTGGGTGGATTACAATTTGATGTCTACAATTCCTGGATGTTTTGTTGCAGGTGAAGCGAACTTCTCTGATCACGGTGCAAACCGTTTAGGGGCTTCGGCTTTAATGCAAGGTCTTGCTGATGGATACTTTGTTCTACCGTACACCATAGCCGATTACTTAGCTTCTGATATTCGTACAGGTACTATTTCTACAAGCTCTCCGGAGTTCGTAGAGGCTGAAAATGCTGTAACCGAGCGAATCAACTTTTTCTTGAACAATAAAGGAACTAAATCCGTGGATCATTTCCACAAGCGTTTAGGGATCATTATGTGGAATAAAGTAGGAATGGCTCGTAATGCACAAGGATTAACAGAAGCAATTAAAGAGATTGCTGAATTACGCGAAGAATTTTACCGTGATGTGATGGTTCCTGGATCGGCTGACGAATTAAATCCTGAGCTTGAAAAAGCTGGACGTGTTGCTGATTTCTTAGAATTAGGACAATTAATGGCAATCGATGCGTTACACCGTAACGAGTCTTGTGGTGGTCACTTCCGTGAGGAATACCAAACACCAGAAGGAGAAGCCTTGAGAGATGACGAAAACTTTACGTATGTGGCCGCTTGGGAATATCAAAATGATGATATTAACACAGAGGTCTTGCATAAAGAAATGTTAGAGTACAAATTCATTGAGTTAAAATCTCGTAGTTATAAATAATTAAATCAAATGATTGAGCAGTCTTCTGCTCAATCACTTGTCAAAATATCATATAGAATTATGGCATCATCAAAAAATATTAGCATAACGCTGAAAATTTGGCGTCAAAAAAACGCGAACACGCAAGGGAAAATGGAAACATATTCTTTAAAAGAGGTGTCGACGGATAGCTCTTTCCTTGAAATGTTAGATATGCTAAACGAGCAGTTAATAGAAGAAGGAAAAGAACCTATCGCATTTGATCACGATTGTCGTGAAGGAATTTGTGGAATGTGTTCTCTTTTTATCAATGGACAAGCACACGGACCAGATTCTGGAGTAACAACGTGTCAATTGCATATGCGTATGTTCAAAGATGGGGAAACGATTTACATCGAACCTTGGAGATCAGCTGCATTCCCAGTTATCAAAGATTTAATTGTTGATCGTTCTGCTTTTGACCGTATCCAACAAGCTGGTGCTTATGTTTCTGTGAATACTTCAGGTAGAACAGTCGACGCTAATGCTATTCCAATTAACAAGAAAGCAGCTGATGATGCATTTGATGCAGCGACGTGTATTGGTTGTGGTGCTTGTGTAGCGACTTGTAAAAATGGATCAGCCATGTTATTCGTTGGTGCAAAGGTTTCTCAATTCGCTTTATTACCGCAAGGTCGTATCGAAGCTTCTCGTCGTGCACAGAAAATGGTTGCGCAGATGGATCATGAAGGCTTTGGTAACTGTACCAATACCGGTGCTTGTGAAGTTGAATGTCCAAAAGGAATTTCGCTAGAAAACATCGCTCGTATGAACCGTGAGTTCTTATCTGCTAAAGTATGTTCAGAAGAAACAGCATAATAAATTACATTACGTAATCATATATAGAAAGAGTAGATGGAAGCCCATCTACTCTTTTTTTATGTTTTAAAATGGTATTGCGAGATTAATATCACTGAAAACGATACGATAATCCTACCGTAAGGGTAAATTCATCGGGTTCGTTCAAGGCCTTTCCAATGGCCATATCGAGTTGAAAATTGGGATTTATTCCCCATAAAATTCCCCCGTCAAATCCATTTTCATAATCATCATCCAATGGATCGTCATCTTTTTTATAACTGCCATAGTATTCAACAAAAAAATCCACTTTTTTACTCAATGAATAACTAAGCGCTGCGGTGCTTACCCAATTCTCATCGTAATCGTCACCATCGTAAGCTAAGCCAATATTATACCCAAGGGATAGCCGTGGCGATAATTCGTTCTCAAAAGCCAGTAAAACGGATAACGGAAGCTCTTTGGGTTTGTTATCTAAGCTTGCTGTTCCTGGAATGTAGAGATAACCCACCGCCGTAATGGCTGGTCGAATCCCTTCATTCTGCACCAATGCTTGTTTTACACTCAGTCCTAACGGGTTTAACTTCCAATCGCCTTGTTCAGAACCAAATTCGGCTATAAAACGTAATTCTGTAGTGGGCGTTAACCCATAGCGCAACATATACTCATGGGCATAATAATCTTTATCGTCATCGGTAAATGAAAATCCATTTTCCAATTGATAACTATTTTTGGTTAGGGTATAGGTCCCATCGCTCTGATCGGGACGATCTGAATTAAGGGGTTCTTGGTTTTGTGCATAAGCCCATGAACTAACCATGAACAAAATAATATAGGGCGTTCTTATACGCTTGAAAGCGGTCGACATAAGCATTGAATTCTAAGGTTGGTTTTACAAACTTAAAGAATTATTCTATAAAAAAAAGCCTTATTAATTAAATAATAAGGCTTTTTAGAATCACTGTAAACCAGTGTGTTATTTGATGTTTTTAAAACTTCTATTGATAAAGTTTGTCAACTCTTTTCCTTTTAGTAATCCTTTTGAAAGTTTAGCTAAATCCAACGCTTGCTTAATCAAGGCTTCTTTTTCTTCTTTTGATTCTGTTGCAAGGATTTCAGAAGCTAAATCTGAATTCGAATTCACCACCACATTAAACATCTCAGGGAAGTTACCACCAAACATGCTTGCGCCACCTGTTTGTTGCATATCTTTCATTCGACGCATAAACTCCGATTCTGTAATAATAAATGGTGCATCAGACGCGCTTAAGTCTTCTAATTGAATAGTGTACGACTTGTTGTCTATAGTCTCTGTAATCGCTGTTGTTAATTGAGTTTTTGCTTCATCAGAAAGTTTAGAAATCTTCACTTCGTCTTTTTCAATCAAATTATTGATATGGTCAGCATCCACACGAACAAAAGTTACATTTTCTTTGCTTTGCTCTAATTTCTGAATTAAGTGAGAGGCAATAGGAGAATCCAATAAGATCACTTCATACCCTTTCTCTTTTGCTATTTCAATATATTGATCTTGTCCATCGACATCCGATGTATATAAAACCACGACTTTACCATCTTTATTGGTTTGTTGGTCCTTAATCTTTTCTGTTAACTCGGCCCATGTAAAGTATTTTCCATCAACTGTTGGGTACAGGGCAAACTTATCTGATTTCTCGAAAAATTTATCTTCGCTAACCATTCCATATTCAATAACCACTTTAATGTCGTTCCATTTTTGTTCAAAATCCGCTCGGTTTTGATTCATTAAGGAAGCCATTTTATCAGCTACTTTTTTGGTGATATGGGCAGAGATTTTCTTTACAGCACCATCGGCTTGTAAGTAAGAACGGGAAACGTTTAATGGAATATCAGGTGAATCAATTACCCCGCGTAATAACATTAAAAAGTCTGGAACAATCCCTTTTACTTCATCGGTTACAAAGACCTGATTCTGGTACAATTGAATCTTATCCTTATCGATATTAATGTTGTTACCTAATTTAGGGAAGAATAAAATTCCAGTTAAATTGAACGGGTAATCAACATTTAAATGAATATGAAATAATGGTTCATCAAATTGCATTGGATACAATTCACGGTAAAAAGCCGTGTAATCTTCATCGGTTAAATCAGCGGGCATTTTAGTCCAAGCAGGTGTCGGATTATTGATAATGTCATCCACCTCAATTTCTTCCGCTTTAGCATCTTCTGCAGCTCCTTCAGGTAAAGGAAGGGTTTCTTTTCGAGTTCCGAATTTAATCGGAATAGGCATAAATTTATTATACTTTAATAATAATTCACGGATTTTATATTCGTCTAAAAATTCTTTAGAATCTTCAGCTATATGTAAAATGATTTCGGTACCACGGCTAGTTTTATCAGAAGGCTCTAAAGTGAACTCAGGTGATCCATCACACGTCCAGTGAACTGCGGCATCGTCTTTAAACGACTTGGTAATGATTTCAACTTTGTCAGCCACCATAAACGCCGAGTAGAATCCCAATCCGAAATGACCGATAATTCCATCAGCATCTTGGTGTTGGTTGATAAATTCTTCTGCCCCAGAAAAAGCAACTTGGTTAATGTATTTTTCAACCTCCTCAGAAGTCATCCCCAATCCCTGATCAATGATGTGTAAGGTAGAATTGTCGCGATCGATCTTTACTTCAATCATCGGTTGACCGTATTCTACTTTAGCTTCGCCAATGTTGCATAAGTGTTTTAGTTTTAAAGTAGCATCTGTTGCATTTGAAACTAACTCACGTAAAAAGATTTCGTGATCACTGTATAAGAATTTTTTAATTAAGGGAAAAATATTTTCCACCGATACATTAATACTTCCTTTGCTCATTGTATAGATTATTTAAGTTTTTGATATTATCATCTTATTTAGACAAATAGAATACCAAGGGCACTGATTCTGCCAAATTGACAAAAAACATAGAGCATTAAGACAGAAAAGCCTGAAGTTAATTAGGCATGTATTGATAGTTGGCATACTCTTGCCATGCCTCATCTAAGTCAACTTCTTTTTTAATTTTAAAAACCATAAGCGTATCAATACCATCTATTCGTTCAAGGTATTTTTCAATAGTTGTATATTCCGAGCGAATTGTATAATCGTGAATCATAATATGAACATGCTCTCTTTTAGTATAAAACTGAATCACGGCCATAAGTGCACAAGCTACTCGAAAACGTCCATCAATCAAAACCAAATCAATGTCTTCTGTTGGAATGTGATTGTAGATATTTTTTGAAAAATCAGGAAATAGTTCTTTGTGTGTTTCGTCAACTGGAAATCCCCATTCTTTTGTTGGGCCAATATTTTCTAAAAAAACATTCAAACGTTTGCCGTAATGATTTTGTATTATCGTGTATTTTTTCATAAAATCTAGCCATGATTGGTTAGAGTCTACGCAATAAATGATACATTCAGAGTGTATCAAAGTATAAATTGTACTCCCACCTAAACCAAATTCAAGGTAGTTTTTTGATGATTGAATATACTTTCTGAATAATTCAATCTCTTTGGGGTGCATGACAAAGGGATAAATTTTTGGAATAGGTAATTTCTGGTCTTGTTTTGTTTTAAAGTTTTTTACTAAACGGTTTAGGTAGTTCATTTTATTTATTATTTAAAATAAATATAATGATAAAAAACAATTAATCGAATTAAAATAAGAGTGTTTCTATTTTGTTAAAAATGAATTATTTATAAATAATGATAAGAACCAATTAACTCAGTTTACTCGGGTATTTAGAGATCACTTGCAAAACAATTTTTTTATTTTCTTTTAGCATTCCAATCAGTTCTCGCAATTTTTGAGCATCTTCATCCTTATCAAACATATCGTCATGCATTAAAATTACCAAATGATTTTTCTCGAAAGTACTATCGTTAGCTAGACGGGTGATAATTCCATCATAAATTGATTTAGGAGGACTTAGAGGAGCTTTTGCGTGTGAACGCAACCATTCATAGTCCCAGCCATAGATCATGTACTGATTGTCAGCTATGAGGTCTGCAGTGACTTTGGATTGTTTATCAAAATCGTCCTTTTTACGATTCGCTGTACGCCAAACATTTCGGCCAGGCAAACGCACCAAACGATTTTCTAATTTTAAAACACTTTCATTTTTCTGGATATCTTTTAACACAGCAGCGGGGTCACTATAATATTTGGTATAGTGATTACGCGCATGAGAAAAAGTATGATTCGCAATTTCTAAATTGCTATTTTGCTTGTAATCTTCAACGTATTGATTTAAATCTTTGGTGTAGGCATTAAAACCCACTAAAAAGACGGTTGCCTTAACATTCTCTTCTTGAATAATTTGGTTAATCTTTTTGCTACCAACATATGGCCCATCATCAAAAGTTAAATAAACATATTGTTTCGTACTATCAATTTCTTCATCTATAGATAGCAATGCTGGTATTAAAACACTGTCTTTTGGTGTAATTGTATTCGACAAGACCTCCTTTTGATCTAAAGGTTGCTCCATCGAAAATTCTTCGAATTTACACGACATAATCAGTAAACAAAATAGGAGGGTAATTGTGGCGTAAGGTATTGATTTGTAACGTGGCATAATAGGGTGGCTTCTTTGCCCGAATTTAATAAATAATTTTGGAATTATCCAATGTTTTTTAAAATTAGTGTGTTAAATTTTTAAGAACCTTTATAACTCCACCATCGTTGTTAGACACGGTTTCGTAGCGAGCGATTTTTTTAACTTCAGGATGAGCATTGGCCATGGCATAACTATTGATGCTATTCGATAGCATTTCAAGGTCATTCATATAATCGCCAAAAACAATCGTCTCTTCATCTTTAATGGCTAATTGCTCTTGTAATTTTTTTAATGCCTTCCCTTTATTCGTATCGGAATTCATTACATCCAACCAGTTTTGACCCGAAACAACGACCTTTATTCCATTTAACGAATCAGTTCCAATGTAGGGGTAAATGTATTCTTCACTACTTTTTGCATGATGTATTGCCAATTTTATAACCGAATGACCCACAATTTCTTTTAAGTCATTCACTTGTGCAGAATTGTAATAAAAATGAGAAAACTCTTTTATAAATGACTCATCCTTACTCTCTATAAAAGCTTTATTTTTTGTACATAAAACGATTTGTGCTTCTGGAATTTGTCGAACCTGATCAATTACTTGGTGTACCATTTCTAATGGAATGGAATCGATAAATAACTCTTCACCTTTATAAACAACGTAACTTCCATTCTCGGCTAAAAAAGCCATTTCATTTTGAATGGAATCAAAATAATGGACTAAACTTTCATATTGTCGGCCACTGGCCGCTACAAACAAAATGCCTTCTTTTTTAAGACTTTCATAGACTTCAAAGAAATCGGAAGGTAATTCATGGTTCGAATTTAATAAGGTACCGTCCATATCGGTGACCACTAATTTAATCGGCGTTTTATTCATACGGCAAAGGTAATAAAAAAGGCCTCTTTAAAAGAGGCCTTCGCATAGATCATCACATTGAAACTCCTAGGTATTTCAATTTTGCTTTATTCATAAATGGTTAATCTTTTTTCTGCTCACCTTCGTTTTCCATCATATTTCGAATACCAATCGGGTTAATAGCTTTCTTTTTCATACGTAGATTTAAGAACTCAACTAAAACCGAGAAGCCCATCGCAAAGTAAATATAACCTTTCGATATATGTTGATCAAAACCTTCTGCAATTAAGGATACGCCAATAAGAAGTAAAAACGATAAAGCGAGCATTTTAACTGTCGGATGATCGTTTACAAAATTACTGACTGCACTAGCTGAGATCATCATCACGATAACCGCAATAACAACAGCCGCAATCATTACTTCAATGTTCTCGGCCATCCCAACAGCCGTAATAACAGAATCTAACGAAAAAACAACGTCTAATATCAGAATCTGAACAATGGTTCCAAGAAACGAATGCACTTTTACCGATCCATTTTCTTCCACAACTCCTTCTAATTTATGGTGTATCTCTACAGTCGATTTATAAATCAGAAATAATCCTCCAATTAATAAAATTAAATCCCTACCTGATATGGCTAGTTTCTCTAACCAATCCGGATCGCTTAAACCTAGCCATTGACCAACGTTAAATAGGGGAGTGGTTAAACTCATTACCCAACTTAAAGAGAACAATAGTAATACACGAGTAAACATAGCTAAGAAAAGACCTAATTGACGAGCTTTCTTCTGCTGCTCTAAAGGCAGCTTTCCCGATAGAATCGAGATAAATACTATATTGTCAATTCCTAAAACAATTTCTAACATTGTTAAAGTAAATAATGCAATTAGCGCATCAGGCTGTAAGAAAATACTAAAATCCATGGTTTTAATTAAGGGTTCGAAATTACAAATTATCCATTTACCCTGAAATATTTACCAAAAATTAACCTTAATTTAATATTGGTAATAATTATGCTTTAGATATACTTAAATTGACGAAGTAAACGTAGTTTTGTCAAAATTTGTCCATATGATTTCAAAAGTACAATTGCGCTTACAGTTTTTGGTCCTGTTATGGGGATTTACAGGTGTATTCGGAAAGTTAATTACAGTTGCTGCATTACCAATAGTGTGGTATAGATTGTTAATTGCTGCAATTGCTATTTTTATCTATATCCGATTTAAAAAATTAGACGCCCGTGTAACCACCAAACAAATGCTGTATCTGTTTGGTATTGGTGCCATTATTGGTCTCCATTGGTTTACATTCTACCAATCCATTAAAGTTTCCAATGTAGCCATTGCATTAAGTACACTTTCCATGGGGGCCCTATTTACATCAGTCCTTGAACCGATCTTTTTTAAACGAAAAATTAAAATTCTCGAAATTGTTTTGGCCCTTATCGTCTCTTTCTGTGTGGTAATGATTTTTAGAGCTTCACCCGAATATAAATTAGGTGTCATTTATGGCGTTATTTGTAGTTTTTTATCGGCTCTTTTTTCAGTATTAAATTCAAAGCTGAAAGATGATGTGAGTCCAACCAACATGACTTTTTATGAAATGATCGGTGGATTTATCATGATTAATCTAATTCTCATCTTTTTTCAACCCGCTGGTTTTGTCGAAATTTTTAACGTAGGTTGGTCTAATTTCGGTTGGTTAGTCATTTTGGGTGTTTTCTTTACCGCTTTTGCTCAAGTTGAATTTGTTAACCTTTATCAATATTTTAGCTCGTACACCATTTTATTAAACGTCAATATGGAGCCCGTTTACGGAATTATTTTGGCCAGTATTATGTTTGGCGAATCCGAGAAAATGACGCCTATTTTTTATATAGCTACAGGTGTTATGATTTTATCTATTATTGTCAATGGTTTGGTCAAAAATCGCTTTTCCTCCAAAAAAACAACCGCTATTTAAACTTTCAGACTCTAAATTCACCTATAATAAGGTTTGTAGATCGTTTTATTAAAAACGCCTATAAACCTTATACTATTCTAATTTCCTCAAAATTACCATAAATCAATTCCCTGATTTATCATTTTGCCTTATCTTTACCGCTTGAAAAGTAGAGATTAGAATATGATGAACTCAATTATAACCGGAGTAGGGCATTATGTACCCGAACGTGTCGTAACCAATTTTGATTTAGCCGAATTAATGGATACGAACGACGAGTGGATTCAAGAACGTACAGGCATTGTCGAAAGACGCCATATTGAAACGGGCTCAAAAATTACATCAACCGATTTAGGGGTTATCGCCGCTAAAAATGCCCTAAATGACGCTGGATTAACAGCGCAAGACATCGACTTTATTTTATTTGCTACGTTGTCACCCGACTATTATTTCCCAGGAAATGGTGTGTTGGTTCAACGTGAACTGGGTTGTAAAAATATTGGGGCAATGGATATTCGTAACCAATGTTCGGGTTTTGTTTATGCCTTATCAACGGCCGATAAATTTATTAAATCAGGCGCTTACAAGAATATTCTGGTGATTGGAGCTGAAGTTCACTCGTTCGGATTAGATATGTCAGACGAAGGTCGCAATGTATCGGTTATTTTTGGCGATGGAGCAGGAGCGGTTATCGTTTCAGCGACTGAAGAAAACCGAGGTATCTTAGCGACTAATTTACATTCTGAAGGTGAATATGCGGAAGAATTAGCCGTCTTATTCCCGGGTACTAAACACGGTTGGTCAGACGAAGTGCTGAAAGATGAACACAGCATTACCAAAAATGAAATCTATCCTTTTATGAATGGGAACCACGTGTTTAAACATGCTGTAACCCGTTTTCCTGAAAGCATCAAAGAAGCTTTAAACGACGCTGGTAAAACCGTAGAAGATTTAGATCTCTTTATACCTCACCAAGCGAACTTACGTATTTCTCAGTTCGTTCAACGCCAATTAAATCTTCCCGATGAAAAAGTGTTCAATAATATCCAAAAATACGGAAATACAACAGCGGCTTCAATTCCCATCGCTCTAAGCGAAGCCAAAGCGGCTGGTAAAATAAAACAGGGCGATTTAGTCATGATGACCGCCTTTGGTGCTGGTTTCACATGGGGATCGGTACTAATCAATTGGTAAAAAACCCTTGATAAAATTCATGACAAAAATGCATGGATTACCCGATTAAAAATTTATATTTGTAATGAAACTTTTAATAAACAAAAATAGTCAATATGAGTTCTTATGATGTTGCCGTAATTGGTGCAGGACCAGGTGGATACGTAGCCGCAATTCGCTGCGCACAATTAGGGTTTAAAACTGCAATCATTGAAAAAACAAGCCTTGGAGGTACATGTCTTAATATAGGCTGTATTCCTTCTAAAGCGCTTTTAGATTCTTCTCATCACTTCCACGAAGCGATGCATAATTTCAAAGAGCATGGGATTGAAATCGATACCCCAAAGGTTAACTTTGAGCAAATGATTGCGCGTAAACAAGGTGTTATTGATACCAATGTTGCTGGAATCAGCTACTTAATGGATAAAAATAAAATCGACGTCTTAAGTGGAACAGGATCTTTTAAAGATGCCACTCATATTGTAGTCACAGATGCCAACGGAAATACACAAGAAATTGAAGCAAAATATACCATTATTGCTACAGGATCTGTCTCTTCTGAATTGCCATTTGCACCAACCGATGCTCAACGTATCATTACATCAACCGAAGCACTTTCTTTAAAAGAAGTTCCAAGTCATCTAATCGTTATTGGTGGAGGTGTTATTGGGTTAGAATTAGGTTCTGTTTACCTACGTTTAGGTTCAAAAGTAACTGTTGTTGAATATGCAGACCGTGTAATTCCAGGAATGGACGGTGCTTTGTCAAAAGAATTGACTAAAGTATTGAAAAAACAAGGCATGAAATTCCATACCTCTACCAAAGTAACTTCTGTTGTCAATAATGGAGAATCAGTTACTTTGAAAGCGGAAGACAAAAAAGGACAGGAATTAGTAATAGAAGGGGACTACGCTTTAGTAGCTGTTGGTCGTCGTGCTTTTACAGGTTCTTTAGGATTAGAAAATGCAGGTGTTGAAGCCGACGAAAGAGGTCGTGTTAAAACAAACGGACATTTACAAACCAATGTTGCGAATATTTACGCAATCGGTGATGTTGTTGCCGGAGCTATGTTAGCGCATAAAGCCGAAGAAGAAGGCGTTTTAGTCGCTGAATTTTTAGCAGGTCAAAAACCACATATCAACTACAACCTTATCCCAGGGGTTGTTTACACATGGCCAGAAGTTGCCGGAGTTGGTAAAACCGAAGAACAATTAAAAGAAGAAGGTGTAGACTACAAAGTAGGTAGCTTCCCATTCAAAGCATTAGGGCGCGCAAGAGCTTCTATGGACTTAGATGGTTTCGCTAAAATCTTAGCCGACAAAAATACAGACGAAATCTTAGGAATGCACATTATTGGTGCTCGTGCTGCCGATCTTATCGCAGAAGGAGTAACCGCTATGGAATTCCGTGCATCTGCCGAGGATCTTACACGCATGTCTCATGCGCATCCGACATTTGCAGAAGCCATTAAAGAAGCTGCCCTTGCAGCAACAGACAATCGTTCAATTCACGCTTAAGCGTGAATAGCATAAAATGATAAAGGAGAAGCCCATGGGTTTCTCCTTTTTTTATGTCTTTTTTGGGCGGCCGCTACGCGCCGGGCTTTCCGCACTCGCTTTTCGGTGTCGCTTCGCTCTGCCAAAAAGCTCAAACAATTGCTGCAATCCCTGCCGTAGCACTCTGGTCCTAGAATGTTCTGTAGAGAAAATTCTAGGACCAGAGCGTTTCGGTGAACCCCTAGCCAAATTTTATCAATATCTCCCAGCTTTCAAGCAAAATTCAATGATACATGTCTTCTATAAACCAAACGTTATCTATTATTTCCTAGCTTCCATATAAAACTCAATGCTATACGTCTTCTATAAATCAAACGCTATTTTTATAATCTCCTATCTATAATCTGATATCTCCTATCCATTATCCATTATCCATAATCTAATATCTTATATCTCCCATCTATAGACTAATACTTCAAGAAATAGTCTTGAATTTTCTTTTTGTCGTTGGTTTTAGTTAAGGCGAGCATCAGTAGAATTCGGGCTTTTTGAGGATTCAAATCATCCGCCACCACAAATCCCAAAGCGGCATCATCCACTTCGTTGAATAAGGTCACTTGTCCAGCTCCAGCTCTGGCCGAACGACAAATAAGAATATTATTTTTAGACGCTGTGATCAAGGCTTTACCTACGGCTTCGTTATAATTACCATTTCCCATACCAGCATAAACAATTCCTTGTGCGCCATCTTTTATAGCGGCCTCTATAGCACTAGAAGTTGCATCGGCATAACCGTACACAATCGCCACTTTGGGTAAGGTTTTTCGCTGAGAAACATCAAATTTTTGAGCCGAGTTTCGAATGCTTTTATAATAGTAATTCACTTTTCCATCGAAGATTAAACCGATAGGCCCAAAATTTCTCGATTGAAAGGTCGCCATATTGGTTGTATTGGTTTTGGTTACATCACGAGCCGCATACACCGATTCATTCATAGCAACCACCACCCCATGACCAATACTTTTTTGGTCGGCAGCAACCATAACAGCATCCAGTAAATTACGGTTTCCATCTTGGCTCATTGCTGTGGCTGGACGCATAGCGCCTACTAAAACAACCGGTTTATCGGATGCGATGGTTAAGGAAAGGAAGTAAGCGGTTTCTTCCAGGGTATCTGTTCCATGGGTTAACACAACAGCATCGACTTCATCTTTTTCAAAGAGCTCGTTAATGCGTTGACTGAGTTTTAGCCAAGTCGCTATATTCATGTCTTGACTGCCTATTTGGGCGATTTGTTCACCTTTTATTTGAGCGATTTGGTGGATTTCAGGAACCGCATTCAATAAGTTTTCAATCGGAATTTTACCTGCTGTGTAAGCAGCTTCGGTTGATGAAGCTCCAGATCCTGCAATGGTTCCTCCGGTTGCTAAAATAATGACCCGCGGAAGCGGTGAAGTGGAAGCTTTTTTTGTTTGTGCTTGTATGGAGATAACAAAAAAGAAGAGGGCCAGAGCCGCCAGTTTTTTCATAATGAATGGTTTAAATGCGTTTGTGTATTGACATTGATAATTGGGTTTAATGGATCCATTTTTTCTTGATCCATTGATTCATCGGTTTTTCAAAATACTCGAAGCATAAGGCACTGAATCCAATCGCCAATGCGAAGTAAATACCAATTTTGATGAATGAATTGATCATGGGAAAAAAATGATTCCCGTATTTTATAATCACCATATGAATCATATAAAAACTAAAACTAATTTCACCTAAATAGACAAATGTCTTATGGTTAAGTGCGCTAGATATGGCGCCTTTTTGTAAGGCAAATACCAAGACAATGGCGGTCATAGGAATCCAATAGTAAATACCGTATCGAAAAGCCCTCGCTACTTCATCATGAAAACTAAAAAAAGCGATGAATAGGAGGAGGGTAAAGACTTCGATAAATGTCCCTTTGGTGAAATTAATGGAGGACTGTTTCATCTTCGAGTAGACTTGAAACAATACGATTCCTAAAATAAAATCGAAACTCCGAACCAGGGGATTAATATAAAAAATTCCTTTTTCTAAATCGCGGTTCTTTATTAAATAGGGTTCAGCATAGATAATCGCCGGAATAATCAAGAGTAAAAAGTATTTAAGTTTGGGGTAACGCACCAGGCCAATCACATAGATGGGAAACATCAAGTAAAAGAAAAACTCGGTGGAAATACTCCAAGAAACATTATTTATGGTGAAATAATAGGCTTTAAAGGGAATATAGGATTGCAATAAAAAGGCATTCACAATGGTTTTATCCCATTGGAATATGCCAGTGATTACCACCCAGGGTAGCATTAATGCAAACGTGAGCAGATGCAACGGATAGATCCGCGCAAACCGCGCGATGTAAAACTTCTTCCAAGCGAAGTCAGGCTGCATTACTTTTTGTTGGTAGTTCAGCGCCAATACAAATCCGCTAAGAATAAAAAAGAAGCCAACCCCCACATAGCCTTCAAAAAACACATTGTTCTTTAGCCAGTTATACCAAGCAATATCGGTTTTAACAAAGGTTAAATGGCTAAAAAAAACAGCCAAAGCGAAGAAAAATCGCAACGAGGTTAGGCTATTCAGCATTCGTCTAGTTGTTTTATTTCCATTTGATAATATTCCTTGAACTGTAGGATAAATTCATCCATTTTACTCGCTCGTACCCGAATGGTAAACATGCATTTATCGCTAAAGTGTTTGTCTTTTATTTCTCCGCCTATGCGTTCAACATTTCGTTCAACAATGCCTTGCTGATCGTAATTAAAAACCATTCGCACCCGTTTTGAAATGTATTTTTCAACAATCTCTCCTTCTTCAAATATAACTTGTGCTGCGTATTTGTAGGCTTTCACTAAACCAGGAATACCGAGTTTGGTACCGCCAAAGTAGCGCACTGAAACGATTAATAAATTGGTCACTTCATGCGATAGCAATTGATTGTATATAGGTAAACCCGCCGATCCACTCGGTTCCCCATCGTCATTGGCTCTGAAGTTTTTTCCATCCAATCCTAAACTGTAGGCGTAACAATGATGATTCGCATCGGGCCATTGTTCTTGCAATTGTTCCAAATAGAATTTAATGTCTTCTTCATTTTCAACAGGATATCCATAGTTAATGAACTTGCTTCCCATTTCTTTAAAGATAATTCCTTCGACTGGTTCTTTTAATGTCTTATAAGCATCAGTCATTGGGTGTTGCTTTTTTGGTTAACAATTGGGCCGGGTTTCGAATCACCGTTAATTCATCGGTGAACAAGGGGTGTTTATCGATGCGTTTTCCCCAGACGTTTGGGGCTAAAATTCCTTCGCCCCAATCTTGATTCGACTTAAGTATTCTCGCTTCATCCCATAGATTTAAATCGATGAAGCGTTGAATGGTATTGCTCCCGCCTTCAATGATTACCGATTGTAAGCCTAACTGATGAATGTGTTGTAGCAGTTGAGGAATAATCGCTGTTGAAAAGTCGAGTTGAATATAATGAATCAATCCGTCTATTTTGTTTTCTAACGAATTAAAAATAATCGTTTTCTGACTTTGGTCGTACAAATGAAAATGGCGCGGAATGGCTAAATTTTTATCAATCACCATGCGTACGGGATCTTCTCCTTCCCATAGGCGAGAATTGAGCTGGGGATTGTCAACCAAAGCGGTTCGTTTTCCAACTAATAATCCTTGTTCTTCAGTTCTCCATTGGTGAACCAATTGTTTTGAATAGGGATTGGTTATCCATAATTGAACATCATCCCGACCCATAAAGCCATCTTGTGTTTCCGCCCATTTAAGAATAATATAGGGTCTTTTTTTCTGGTGAAACGTGATAAAGCGCTTATTCAATTCTAAGCATTCTTCTTCTAACACCCCCACTTTTACGTCAACACCATTCTTTAACATGCGAAGGTAACCTTGGCCATTCACTTTCGAAAAAGGATCCAGCGTTCCAATCACGACCCGTGGAATTTCATTTGCGATAATTAAATCACAACAAGGCGGTGTTTTACCCCAATGGGCACAGGGTTCTAATGTGACGTAAAGCGTTGCATCTTTTAGTAAGTCTTTATTTTTGACCGAATTCACCGCATTTACCTCGGCATGTGCGCCACCGTAGACGGAAGTGAAACCTTCGCCTATAATTTGATTGTTATGGACAATCACAGAACCAACAAACGGATTAGGATATGTTAATCCTAACCCGTTTGTGGCTATTTGTATACAACGAGCCATAAATTGCTCATCGATTTGTTCTTGATTCATTGAAGTAATCGTTTATAAGTCAATACTAAAAAGCGTACGTAATTTAATTTCGGCTTCCGTTAGTTTGGTTCTTTTTTCTTCAATTTGGCGATACACATCTTTCAATAAAGGATTGTTCTTATCGGCATTCGCAAAGAAGTTAACGTTGTTGTCTAATTGATTGATTTCTCTTTCTAAATCTTCAATGGTTTTTTTGGTTCTACGAATCTCATCATCCAATTGACGTGCATTTCCTGTCGATTTCAATTGATCAACAAAATGCTGCAGTTTAAAGTTTTGAATCTCGGTTTTTGAAAGATCCAATTCTTTTAATTTTTGATTGAATAATTGGGTGTAGGCCTGGTTGATTTCTAATTTGTCAGAAGGTACTTTACCGGCGGCAGCCCATTTTTGATTAAAAGCGTTTAAACGATCCAAATCATCAATTCGTTTTTCAGAAAAAGTAAAAGCCGTTAATTCTTCTAAAATAGCCGATTTTAAAACGAAATTGGCTTCCAGTTCTTCAATAGACTGCTCGTTTCGTTTTTTATAGCGATCAAAGAAGGTATTACAGGTTTCTTTGAAATCTTTCCAGATTTTATCTGAATTTTTTCGCGGAACGTGACCAATGTTTTTCCAATCGTTTTGGATCTTTTTAATCACGCGAACCGATTCGTCCCAATCCGTGCTTTCTTGGTGTTCTTTGGCGATATCTAACAAGGCTAATTTTTTCTGTAAATTATCTTGTTGTTCTGTTTTTAAATTTTTGTAAAATTCGTTTTTCAGGTGATTGAAGTTACGGGTAACTTGTTTAAAAGCATCCCATGTCTTGGTGTTCTTATCTTTTGGAACGCGCCCAATCGCTAAAAATTCATCGCGTAAAGTGTTCACCTTTTTAATGGCCTTTTGCCATTCACCGTGCATTTTTGATCCACCTTCGGCGACAACCGCTTCAATCTGAGAAATAATTTCCATTTTCTTAACCAAGTTTTCGGCTTGTTCAAGCTTCATTTTTTCATTCAATTCAGCTTTACGGTCGTGAATTTTATTGGTTAATTCTTTAAATCGTTGCCAAGTAAGTTCACGAAATTCTTCAGCTACAGGAACCGCCTCTTCTTTCCATAAAAGGTGTAGGTACTGCAATTCATTCAGCGCTTTTTGAACGTTGGGCTCAACGATTAATTCTTCGGCTCTTTTAATAATCGATTTTCTAACCTCTAAGTTGTGGTTGTAATCTAAGCTTTGTAATTCTTTATTTAAGTCTAAGTAACTATAGAAATTGTCTAAGTGGAAGAAATAGTTTTTAAAGATATTTTCCGCTTTAGCACTTGGGATTTTGCCCGCATTGTGCCAACGCGTTTTCAGCTCGCGAAATTTCTTGAACATCGTCGAACTCGATTCATTCGAATCTTGGTATAAACCTTTTAGTTCTTCGATAATCGCTAAACGAATTTCTAGGTTGTCTTTTTCTTTGCGTTCATTTTCTTTGTGAAAAGCCGTCAACTGATTTTTAAAGTCGTTATAAACGACATTAAATTTCGTTTTATAGGTGCTTTCGTATCGAAAGTCAATGGCATCTCCACCCTCTGCTAAGAACGATTCCTTTTTCTGAACCTCGTCTGCTTCAATTTTTTCTTTAAAAGCCTCTTTAATTTGCGCAAAATGCTCTCTTATTTGATGAACAGCATGTTTGTTTAATAAATCTTTCGCTTCATCGATTAATACATCAAAACTAAACGTAGCATACTCTTTAACCGGAATTTCGTTTTCCGCTTTGACTGCTTCGTTGTCGTTTGTCTTATACGTCTCTACATTCGATTCTTGCAAATTTTTGTCTTGAGGTGTGTTTTCTCCGTCTGCACCAGGCAGGTTATCCAATTCAATAGTCATAATAGATTGTTTTGTTTCCTAACAAATTTAATAAAAGTTAATAATAAAATCAAACGGAATGTGAGGGATTATTCCAAATTCGCCAAGATTTATCTGCTTGTAAGATAAGCATTTCCTGACCATTCTTAATGGTTGATTTTTTTTCCTCTCCACGTCTTAAAAATTCTGTTTTTGCAGGATTGTAAATTAAGTCGTATAAAAGGTGTTGATCCGTTAAATAGGCATATGGAATATTGGGTGCCGCCGAAACATCTGGATGTGTTCCTAGGGGCGTGCAATTAATAATAATTAAATGCTCCTCCATTAGGCTTTGATTTAAATCGGTGTAGCTTATTTCCGCTTGGCTTGGATTTCGTGAAACTACAGTATAGGGAATGCCTAGTTTCTTTAAACTATAAGCTATCGCTAACGCTGCACCGCCAAAACCCAAAATAAGGGCTCGCTTGTGATGGGGTTTTAAAAGGGGTTTAAGTGAATTTTCAAAACCCGTGTAATCGGTGTTATGGCCAATTTTCCGCCCATTTTCAATAAGTACAGTATTCACTGCTCCTATGGCCTCCGCTTCAGGTGATAATTCATCTAAATAAGGGATAATCGCTTGTTTGTATGGAATAGTGACATTGAAACCAACCAGGTTTGGTCGACTAAAAACCGAGGTAATATCTTCTATTTCATTTAAATCAAAAACATCATAGACACAGTCTATGATGTTTTCTTGTATAAATTTTTCTGTAAAATAGCTTTTTGAAAAGGAATAAGCAATCGCTTTTCCAATTAAACCAAATTGTCGCATATCTTAAGTTGTTTTTTTGTTAAATTGAGCTTTAACGATCCGAATGATTAACGGCATATTAGCCAATACAATAATACCGACAATAAATTTTTCTAAATTGTTCTTAACGATATCGAATTGTCCCAAGGTATACCCCAATAAGGAAATAGCCCCTACCCATAATACAGCCCCAATAAAACTGTAGGTGATAAATGTGCGGTAACGCAAATGAGTCGTTCCACAAATAAAAGGGATAATGGTTCGAACAACTGGCATAAACCGAGCGATAATAATAGCTGATTTACCATGATCGTTAAAGAACGCTGTCGCCTTATCTAAATGTCTCTTTTTTAAGAAAAACGAATCCTCCTTGCGCAAAATCCAATTCCCAAATTTTTTGCCCACAAAATAATTGACATTATCACCTAAAATGGCTGCTACCATTAACAAAGGTATAATGTATTCAATGTGTAAATGATTTTGTTCATCATTTGCAGCAATCATCCCTATGGAGAAAATCAACGCATCGCCTGGTAAGAAAGGCATTATAAATGACATGATAATTAAGCCGGTTTCGGCAAAAATAATGACAAATAATATAGCATAAATCCAATAACCATAAGACGCAATAATATCCATCAGCACTTTATCCGGCCGTTGCACAAAATTGGTAATGAATTCTATAATGCTTTGCATATGCTTTGTTTTTTACACGCGTATTATATCGGCTCCAATGGCTCTTAATCGTTGGTCGATATCTTCATACCCACGGTCGATTTGATCGATGTTGTGAATCACTGATTTTCCAGGTGCAGACAAAGCGGCAATCAGTAAGGCGATACCCGCACGAATATCAGGCGATGTTAACTCCGATCCTTTGAAAGGGATCTCTTGATTTAATCCGATTACCGTTGCGCGGTGTGGATCACATAAAATAATTTGTGCACCCATGTCGATTAACTTATCGACAAAGAATAGGCGCGATTCAAACATTTTTTGATGAACCAATACACTTCCTTTTGCTTGTGAAGCCACCACCAAAACAATACTCAATAAATCAGGGGTAAAACCTGGCCATGGCGCATCAGAAATCGTTAAAATTGACCCATCGATAAATCGTTCTATTTCATAATTCTCTTGCGCAGGAATATAGATGTCATCATTGACCTTTTCTAATTTAATTCCCAGCTTGCGAAATACATCGGGGATTACACCAAGATTTTCCCAAGAAACATTCTTAATGGTTAATTCCGATTTTGTCATCGCTGCCAACCCAATCCATGATCCAATTTCAATCATATCGGGTAAAGCAGTATGCTCAGTTCCTGTTAATGATTCAACCCCCTCGATGGTTAATAAATTCGAAGAAATACCAGAAATTTTAGCCCCCATGCGATTCAGCATCTTACATAATTGTTGAATGTAAGGCTCACAAGCAGCGTTATAAATGGTTGTTGTTCCGGGTGTTAATACGGCTGCCATAATTAAATTGGCGGTACCTGTTACCGAAGCTTCATCCAATAAAATATCATTTCCTTTTAATCCTTCTTCGCCAACTTCTACACCGTAGAAATCTTCGTCAGAATTAAAACGGTACTGAGCACCTAAGGTGAAAAAACCTTGAAAGTGGGTGTCTAAACGACGACGTCCAATTTTATCACCCCCTGGTTTTGGCATATAAGCCTTCCCAAAACGAGCTAAAATTGGTCCCATCAGCATAATCGATCCCCGTAAAGAAGCTCCATCTTTACGAAATGCATCACTTTTTAAGTAATCCAATCGTAAATCATTGGCCTGAAAAGAATAATCGCCTTTGCCATTTTTCTGAATCTTTACGCCAAGGTCGCCTAGTATTTCTATTAGGCGGTTAACGTCTTTAATATCAGGTATGTTTTTAACACGGACCTGATCGTTCGTTAAAAGGACGGCACATAAAATTTGTAAAACTTCATTTTTTGCACCTTGTGGAGTGATTTCGCCTTTTAAGCGTTTTCCTCCTCTAATCTGAAATGTTCCCATTTTGAAAACTATTATTGTTGTTTATTAACCGTTATTATTCCTCGGATTCTGGTTGCGGTTAGTGTTGTTATTATTTTGATTGGTTGAACGATTTTGGCTATAAGGCCTGTTCTGTTGTTGATTCTGATTACGGTTTTGATTATTCTGCTGACGGTTTTGACCTTGGTTTTGGTTCTGAGATCGATTCTGATTCGTCGTTGTGTTGCTGTATTGAGCTGGAACCATACGTTCTGGCGATACCAAAGCATCGGTTGCATTTCTTAAATCAATCTGACTGTCGGATAATTCGTACAAATGATTGAAAATCACCAAATCATCAACCGTGTCTTTGTTCCATAACAAATAACATTTTTTCATGTGGTTGGCGATAGCAAAGTATAAACCTTCTCTTTTTTCACCTTCTTCCCAAGTAACAGCGACATCAATCATTTTGCGTATGTTGTGCCCGTAATAACGGTATTTTGAAATACTCTTCGGGTAAGGAATAGGATTGGGTTTCGAATTAATCGTATCCCGTTTGGTAGGGATAGGATAGGGTGAATGTACATCGATATCGAATTGAGCCATGATGAACAACTGATCCCATAATTTGTGTTGGAAATCAGGTATGTCACGTAAGTGCGGGTTTAATTCCCCCATTACTTCAATGATAATTTGTGCAAATTCATTGCGCTCTTTTTCGTCTTCGATTGTTTTACAATGATTCACCATCTCTTGAATATGACGTCCATATTCTGGAATAATTAAATTGGTGCGTAGTGTATTATATTCCATTGAATTTTCTCGTGTATATCTTACAAAAATACGAATTAATTATCGATTTATCGTGATTAAACCGAAGGAATACGATAAAGTTTTCATAAAAATTAGTCGGCTAAAAGTGTTCCCGAAACCGCCCAAAAACTAAAACTACCCGCTTCTGCTTCTCCTTGAGGAATTTTAACTTGCATTTGATGTTTACCGGCCTTTAAATTTCCAAGTTCAATGTAGTAGGGGTTGGTGATTGTACCTGGACACCAATTGGAACGACTGTAATCGGAAGAGGATAGCCCATTATCAAAATTGCCCGATGCGGGGTTGTACGAACGGTATGATCCACAATCTTGGCGCCATGGAATAACTGAAAAAACCAATTGATTATCTAAAAAAACACGATTTTCTTTCGGTACAAATTCGTCTCCATTCGACCATCCTCCATGACCTGTTGTAGTGTAGCGAAGTTTTGCGTTGTTCCAATCTTCCTTTAATTCAAATTCAACCATCATTCCCTTGGCGTTATCAAATAAAGTTCCATATTCTTGTCCAATCATTTCTAAAGGATTGGAGGTGTTAAATAACGTCATAACTTTGTCTCCACCGATTAATTGACTCGGATTCGGATGAATACTTAATTTGGCTGATACACGGTGACCTCCTTGATCATAATTCCCTATAAATAATCCTATAAGAACTTCTTCATCGGTCAATAGTGAACTAAATTCAGATATATCTTGTCGATAATGGGCCTTATTTTGCCATCGGACATTTTTTTGTTCAATGTGATTAAAGTGTTGGATGCCGAATGGGGTAAAAAATCGCATCAATTCTATGAAGGGTGAAAAGTCTTTGGTGGCATGCATTCCTTGATAGCTTTTTCCATTGCCATTTTGATAAATAGGCAGTGTTTTTGGTCCATTTTTTAGTGCGGTTATAAAAGCTTCTTTATTTGTTTTTGGTATAAGAAACACCGTACCTGTTCGGTCGTAGGCGTCTCCGTTGGATTGTTGTTCAACGGATAAAAACACCTGACTTCCTCTAGGTATTTTCGGCAATTTTATTTTGCGTACGGCGATGGTCCCATGGGCATATGAAAAAACAGAATCGTTTGATACAGGATCTTTGGTAAAATTGATTTGCTTGTTTTCGAATAAACTAATTTCGGTGAATTTACTTCGCCATAAATGATCTTTGTAGGTTAATCCATCGATCGGTAATTGATCGTCTATGGCGATCAATGCGGGGAATTCGTTTAAAGAATGTTGAATTCGTTCAATTTTATTAGCGCGTATGGTATAGGTGTTGTTTCGGGTGAATTCCATCACAAAGCCTAACGGGATTCCAATACTGGTGGGCGAAGCATGGATGCCTAAATCATCGACATACCATAAATCGAGCGTATTCGAGTTGATATGGGCAACTGCTTTCTTTACGCGTAACCCCAAAATGCGTTTGGTTTCGTTTTTCTTCTCAAAGGTGATTTTATTCCATTTAACAGAATCAATGGTATGAATGACATGGGTCGGTTTTTGTTGGAATATTTGAATTAAATTGTCGGGTTGATTCCGGTCATAAACCAAGTATTCTGTTGGGGAATTCGTTGGTTTATTCAGGGACTCTACAGTCCCTATAATACTGATTGTATTATCCGCTAAAACCTGTATAGGGTTAGCCTCGTCTACTTTTTTATCGTGATTAATTTTTTCGTACGTAATTCGGTAAGCCTCTTGGGCATGACTACTGATCCCTATGGTAAGGCAAGCACTAATGAATAATTTCTGTATAGACATAATTTTGAGCAAAAAAAGAAGGTTTACACATGTGTAAACCTTTAAAAATATAAAAATAGCAATTATTTGTTAGACAAATGCACTGATTCCTGTAATATCTGCGCCTGTAATTAGGAGGTGAACATCATGGGTGCCTTCATAGGTAATAACCGATTCTAAATTTGCGGCATGTCGCATCATGGGATAGTCACCAACAATGCCCATCGCACCTAAAATTTGTCTCGATTCACGGGCTATATCAATAGCCATTTTCACATTGTTTCGTTTGGCCATCGAAATCTGTTCGGGTGTCGCTTTATCTTCATTTTTTAACGTGCCTAAACGCCAGCATAATAACTGAGCCTTGGTAATCTCTGTGATAAATTCAGCTAATTTTTTTTGTTGTAATTGAAACGAGGCAATCGGTTTTCCAAATTGAGTTCGTTCTAACGCATAGGTCAAAGCGGTTTCATAACAATCGATGGCAGCACCAATCACGCCCCAAGAGATTCCATAACGCGCAGAATTTAAGCACGAAAGTGGTCCGCGTAAACTGTTTACATGGGGTAAAATATTTTCTTCACGAATAACTACATTTTCAAAAACAAGCTCGCCTGTTTGTGAAGCACGAAGCGACCATTTGTTTTTGGTTTCTGGTGTAGAGAATCCAGCCATACCTCTTTCAACGATTACGCCTCTAATTTTTCCTTCCTCATCTCTCGCCCAAACAACAGCTAAGTCGCAAATTGGTGAATTGGTAATCCACATTTTTGCACCGTTTAAGTGATAATGATCCCCGTTTTTAGTTAAACGCGTTTCCATTCCACCTGGATTTGAACCATGGTTGGGTTCCGTTAATCCAAAACTCCCAACAAAGCTTCCTGAAGCCAATGAAGGTAAAAATTTGCATTTTTGTTCTTCCGAACCATAGGTGTAAATCGGATACATGACCAAAGAGGATTGAACAGACGCAGCCGATCGTACAGCCGAATCTCCGCGTTCTAATTCTTGCATAATCAATCCGTAGGCCATTTGGTCTAAGCCAGCTCCGCCATATTCTTCCGGAATATAAGGTCCTAATGCACCAATGGCTCCTAGTTTTTGCATCAAGTTCGGAATGTCTTTATGTTCGTGTGCGCATTGATCAATCACAGGCTTGATTTCGGCATCGACAAAATCTCGAACCGATTGGCGAATTAATAGATGTTCTGGGGTTAATAGCGCATCAATGTTGAAGTAATCTGTGGTATTATTCATCTTTCTTGTGTAATTTTTAGCTTGTCTAAGCTAGAAAGAATTTATTAATTCAGAAACTTTAAACCAACTATTTTAATGATATGAATAAAAATACACTTCGTTTTGTATAATTTCATAATAATCTTATATTTAAAAATCATTAAAACCAAAAGAACAAAAAAATGTTAGAAAACGAATTAAAAGAACTGGGCATTCTCGCTGAGAATTTTGGATCCTCTACAGGGAGTACATGGTTTGCAAGCGGCGAATGGTTAGCTTCATACTCGCCGGTTGATGGAAAATTAATTGCCAAAGTAAAAATGTCAACCGTCGATGATTATGAAAATGTCATGAAACATACGCAAACAGCCTTTAAGGAATGGCGTATGCTTCCGGCACCTAAAAGAGGAGAGATTGTTCGACAATTTGGCCAAAAATTACGCGAGAAAAAAGCCGTATTGGGCAAACTTGTTTCTTATGAAATGGGTAAATCTTACCAAGAAGGTTTAGGAGAAGTTCAAGAAATGATTGATATATGCGATTTCGCGGTTGGTCTATCGCGTCAACTGTATGGCCTAACGATTCATTCAGAACGCCCAATGCACCGTATGTACGAACAATACCACCCTCTAGGTGTGGTAGGCGTGATCACCGCCTTTAATTTTCCCGTAGCCGTTTGGGCGTGGAATATCTGTTTAGGGATGGTTTGTGGCGATACGTTTGTGTGGAAACCGAGTGAGAAAACGCCTTTGTGTGCAGTTGCTTGTCAGCACTTGTTGAGCGAAGTCTTAACCGAAAATAAATTACCAGAAGGAATCTCTGGACTAGTCATTGGCGATAAAGTCATCGGCGAATTACTAGCCAAAGATGAACGAATTCCTTTGATCTCGGCTACGGGTTCAACCCGAATGGGCATCGAAGTGAATAAAGTGGTGGCTGGCCGACTGGGTAAAACACTTTTAGAGCTTGGCGGAAACAATGCGATTATTGTCACACCAGATGCTGATTTACGCTTAACATTAACGGCTGCTGTTTTTGGTGCCGTAGGAACTGCGGGGCAGCGTTGTACATCGACTCGCCGATTAATTATTCACGAAAAAGTATACGATCAAGTGAAGGAAGCGATGGTGAACGCTTACAAACAATTAAAGATTGGCGATCCACTCGATGTTGCGAATCATGTGGGTCCATTGATCGATAAACAAGCGGTTGAGATGTATTCATCGGCCTTGGATAAAATTACCCAAGAAGGGGGTAAAATTTTGGTTGAAGGCGGTGTTTTAGCAGGAGAAGGTTACGAGAGTGGTTGCTATGTTAAGCCTGTTATTGCAGAAGTTGAAAATCATTACGCTATTGTTCAGCACGAAACATTTGCACCCATTGTTTATCTAATTAAATATACAGGCGATATCGATGAAGCACTGGCACTTCAGAATGGCGTAAGACAAGGACTGTCTTCAGCCATTATGACCAATAATCTGCGCGAGGCCGAATTATTCTTAAGTCATCAAGGTTCAGACTGTGGTATAGCCAATGTCAATATTGGAACTTCTGGAGCCGAAATTGGTGGTGCCTTCGGTGGCGAAAAAGACACGGGAGGTGGCCGAGAGTCGGGATCTGATGCATGGAAAATTTATATGCGCCGACAAACCAATACCATCAATTACTCAACTGAAGTGCCTTTAGCACAAGGGATTTCGTTTAATTTTTAAACTCATTTAACACATGAATTCAACACTAAAAAATACAGTTCATTACCGTTTAGGCCAACATATCTTAGCAGACGGTTATCCCATTGTGATGGATATTGCCAAATCTCACGGTTCATATATCGTAGACGATAAGGGAGATGAATATCTCGATATGTTCAGCATGTTTGCTTCTAGCCCCATTGGTTACAATCACCCGTATGTTGTTTCTAAAATTGATTTTTTAGGGCGAAATGCCGTGAATAAACCTGCTATGTCAGATATCTATACCGAAGATTACGCTCAATTAATTGATACATTTGCTCGGGTTGCTATGCCGAAAGAGTTGCAGTATTGCTTCTTTGTCTCGGGTGGAGCACTGGCCGTAGAAAATGCACTAAAAGCGGCTTTTGATTGGAAAACCCGTTTAAATTTTTCAAAAGGTATAGAACACGAAGCGGGTGAAGTAATTCACTTTAAACAGGCTTTTCACGGTCGTTCTGGCTATACTTTGTCCTTAACCAATACCAAAGATCCGCGTAAATACGAGTATTTCCCAAAGTTTGAATGGCCCCGAATCGATACCCCGAAAATTCAATTTCCGATTAACGAAGAAAATCTGGCGGCTACCATGGTAACCGAAACAGCAGCTCTAAAACAAATTGCAAGCGCGTTAGAAACGCGTAAGAATAAAGTGGCGTGTATTATCATTGAAACCATTCAAGGTGAAGGGGGAGATAACTATTTCCGCAAAGAATTTTTACAGCAATTGCGCGAAATTTGTGATCACGAAGAAATCTTACTCATCTTTGACGAAATACAAACCGGAATGGCCATGACGGGTAAAATGTGGGCGTTTCAACACTATGGTGTGGTGCCCGATATCATCTCTTTTGGGAAGAAAACCCAAGTGTGTGGTATCCTTGCCAATAAAGATAAAATGGATTTAATTCCTAAAAACGTCTTTAAAGAATCCAGCCGTATCAATTCAACCTTTGGTGGAAATTACATCGATATGTTGAGGTTTAAACTCATCTTAGACGTCATTGAAAAAGATAATTTAGTCGGCAATGCGCAAGAGATGGGAAATGAAATAATGAATCGTTTGCACGATTTGGCTCAAGAATTTCCCGAAATTACCAAAGTCAGAGGAAAAGGATTATTCATCGCTTTTGATTTTACAACCGATCAAGCCCGTGACGTTTTTGTCCAACATTGTTTTGAAAATAAACTAATTCTATTGGGATGTGGCGAAACATCGGTTCGTTTTCGTCCCCACCTGAATGTTGGATTGAAAGAAATCGATTTGGCCTTTTCCATTATGCGAAATGCGCTGACACTTTAATATAAACTCTAAAAAAAAGCCTCTATGTAGAGGCTTTTTTTACCCCATTCGCTTTAAATTTTCTCAATATACTCTTCGCGAGCACTATCAATTATGGACTTAGCTAAAAAAGTTTCGTAAATAACGATTCTACATTTGTAGAGTTTCTTTTTTTAATTTATATTTGACTGTAATTTAAAATCATCGAATATGAGAACACTCCTTGTTTTGTACTGTTTCTGTTTTTCACAACCAACGCTTTCTGCTCAGGATATTCTATATGCCGTTTACGATTACTATCGCGTATACGATGCATCCAAAACCAAATCGTCTATCTCCGAAAATGGTGTGCAATTATCGCCAGAACAGGTGATAAAACGACTAAGCGATAAAATGCTTATCCCGGATCAATACGAGCTTTTTGTCTCGAAAAACGAATCGAGTTATCGTCCTTTAGAACGCATCGATAACAACAATGAAGGTCGGGTAAACAGAACCATAACCATTAGTCTATCGGAAGGAAACGGTTTGTTATATAAAAACCTTCAAGATAATTCTTCCCTTCATGTGGCCTCGGGTTACGATAAAGATTTCCTAATTAAAGAAGATCTGAAAACCTACGATTGGAAATTAATTCGAGGCGAAACCAAAACCATTATGGGGTACGAGGTTAAAAAAGCAACAGCCATTGTCGATTCAATTCAAGTCATTGAAGCGTGGTATGCACCTAGTCTAGCCTATACCAACGGACCTTCATTTTATCACGGTCTTCCCGGATTGATCTTAGAATTAAAACATAGCTTAAACGATGCAGCGAATTTTGTGTTCGACTTCCGATTAAAAGAAGTGGCGGTCGGTAAACCGAAGGATAAAGTAGAAAAACCCAAGAAAGGACAAGTGGTCAATAAAATAGAATACAAAGCCGCCATGGAAGCATTAATAAATCGTCAACGCGAAATGATGAACCAAGGGGTCGATGCAAAACTTTAAGTCAGCTAAAAAACGAAAAATTACACATATGAAAAAAATACTATTTCTCCTTCTGCTAACCAGCATTGCGTTTGCTCAAGACAATTATAAAATCATTTATAAACAATCTTCGGTGGTCGATCCTGTGAAGATGAAAGAATATATGAAAGAGGTTAAAGGATCGGTTTCTTTTAAATCACCGGACCAGTATTACGAGCTTTTAACCAATGAAAAAGAATCCTATTACCAACAACAAGAGCGTATCGATAATGATCAAAATAACCCCATGTCATCTTCCGGAATGACTATCCGTATAGGGGCTTCACCCAAAGGGACCTACCGCGATATTACCGCAAAAACCTATGCGCGTGAAATGGACCTCGATAATAAAAAATACGTAGAAATGGATAGTTTAGAAACCTTAGACTGGAAAATAAAAGATCAGACCAAAGCCATTTTAGGGTGCTCTGCACACTATGCTGAAGCCATCAATAAGGAGAACCAACTGATTAAAGCATGGTATTGCCCAACATTGCCATTTACAGGACCATCGTTATTCGAAGGCTTACCAGGCACCATACTGCTTCTGGAATACGAAACAACAGGTAAACTCCCGCGTGTAGTTACCTTTGAAGCAGAGTCGATTGATAAAAACCCGAAGCGCTTTAAAATGGAAAAACCCACCAAAGGAGCGCGAGTAACGCGAGCAGAAATGGAGGCATTAAGCAAAGAAAGCCGTGAAAAAATGATGAAAACCTTTCAAATAGGCATTGATAAAAAATTGGATTAATTTTCTCCAACATAACGTATTCAATACGCTTTCGAAAGAGGGCGTATTTTTTTTGGGCGCTCCCTTCGGGCAGGCTTTCCGCACTCGCTTTTGGTTGCGTTACACTTCACCAAAGAGCTCAAACAAATGCTGCAATCCTTAGCGCAATAAAAGAGTTATCCGTCACCACAACTTCAAGTTCGTTACAAAAACCACCTCGGGTAAATATTTTGAAAGTAAGAAACGAAATACCTATATTTGCATAACTAATCATCTCATAAATCCTGCATGTAGCATATAATTTTTTCATAATAAAAATAGATAAGCTGAACCATCACTTGGTTTACGCATTGATTATTCATTTTATATAAGAAGAAGTTATGCTCTATATTCATCAACTCACGTACAATCATCCCAATAAAGAAGAACTCTTTCAGGCGATTTCATTCACTGTCAATAACCAAGAAAAAATTGCGCTAGTTGGCCATAATGGGACGGGGAAATCGACTCTTTTAAAACTAATTGCAGGGCTTTTAGTACCCACTTCCGGCCAAATTCAAGTAGACAGTCAGGCCTATTATATCCCGCAAGTCGTTGGGCAATTTAATCATTTGTCTCTAGCAGAAGCGCTCCATATCGATCACCAATTAAAAGCCTTATCAGAAATACTCCATGGCGACGTCACAACTCAAAATTTGGAAGTACTGAATGACGATTGGACAATTGAAGAGCGTGCTTTAGAGGCGCTTCGCTATTGGGAATTAGATCAGTTCGAGTGGTCTCAATCGATGGCCGAATTAAGCGGTGGACAAAAAACAAAGGTCTTTTTAGCCGGTTTACACATTCATCAGCCCAAATTCGTTTTGTTAGACGAACCCACCAATCATTTAGACTCAGAGGCCAGAGAATTGGTGTATCACTACATCTCCACGACATCTGCTACGCTTATCGTCGTTAGTCACGATCGGGAATTGCTCAACAGGTTAAATAAAGTCATCGAACTCCGTTCTGATGGAGTAAAGACCTATGGTGGCAATTATGCCTTTTATACCACCCAGAAAGACGTAGAAACTTCAGCTTTGCAAATGGACATAAACAACCAAGAAAAAGCACTGAAAAAAGCGAAAGAAAAAGCAAGAGATACCTTAGAACGTCAGCAAAAATTAGATGCCCGTGGGAAGAAAAAGCAAGAAAAAGCCGGTATATCGACCATCATGATGAATACCCTTAGAAACCAAGCCGAAAAAACGACGGCTAAAACTAAAGGGGCCCATGCCGATAAAATTCAATCGCTCACCACAGATTTACATCGCTTACGCGATAAAGTGGCTTCATTGGAAGAAATTAAAGTCTTTTTTGATGATTCGACACTGCATACAGGAAAATTATTGGTCCATGCAGAACACATCAATTTTGGCTATTCGGCTAATTTACTGTGGAAAAACCCCATGAATTTTCAGTTGCTAAGCGGTGATCGCGTCGCTCTAAAGGGGAAAAATGGGGCAGGTAAAACAACGTTTGTCCAATTAGTCTTAGGGGAACTTCAACCTTCACAAGGAACAATTTCACGCCATTTTACCTCCGCCATGTACATCGATCAAGAGTATTCCATCATCCAAGATCGTCAGACGGTTATTCAACAAGCCGAATCTTTTAACAGCCAAGCATTGGCGGATCATGAAGTTAAAATTCGTTTAAATCGATTTTTATTTTCTAAATCGACCTGGGATAAACCATGTTCTACCTTAAGCGGAGGAGAAAAACTACGGCTTATTTTATGTTGCTTAACCATAGGCCAACACTCACCCGATCTGATTATTTTGGACGAACCGACCAATAACCTCGATTTGCAAAATACGATGCTCTTAACCCATGCAATTAAAAACTACAAAGGCACCTTGTTGGTTATTTCCCATGATTCTGTCTTTTTAAAAGACATTAATTGTCACCGAGAAATAAAGATTGAATAAACCCTTTTTAACCGTTTTATTCCATAAAAAGCAACAAATACGCTAATTTTTAGCGTATTTGTTGTTTTTTTATGCCCTTTTATGGTGTGTGAATAGGGGTGGAGTGCCTGAAAATCAATGCGTTTGTTTAGTAAGTATTTAATTAGTAAAGACTTGTGTTAAATGAGTATAAATAAGTAAGTAAAAAAACACCCTTGTTTCAAGGGGGTTCAATCTCTTTGATCACCGTGTGTTGATAAAATTAAGTAGATTAACTCTTTGATTAATATGGGGTTTTGTTGAGATTCTGGGGCTACGTTTTTTTAATTATTCATTTAATTTTGCATCGCATTTACGCTGTTTTATAAACGCTTCTGTTTATAAACTACAGCTTTATTTAAATTTATTTAGTTTATCATTTATGAAAAAACATCTACTCTATTTAATTATTCCCATTGTCTTATCGATTACGACCAAGGCCCAAATCGGCGTAGGAACTGAAACCGCAGATCCATCGGCTATTTTAGATCTGGTTAGTCAAGACAAGGGGTTTCTTCCTCCGAGAGTATTATTGCAATCCTTAACCGATCGTACAACCATTGTTCGACCAGCCAAAGGGTTAATGGTCTACCATTTAGGAAATTATCTTGAGGAAGGTATTTACGTGAATACGGGTAGACCTACTTCGGCGAAATGGAGAAGATTGCTGAAGAATGAAGAAAATTCAGCACAATTTGGTCAAGCTTCTTTTGTCTATCCTAATAATGTGACCATTTACGATCGGAATGCGACCGTTGGGGGTGGGCCGCAAGTCTTGCAGCTCAATTCGGTTTATCACGGAACTTCGGGAAAGTATATCAATTTACCGGAAGACGGTAATTTTGCCCTTCACATTAATTTGGCTCTACTCATGGAGTATCCGCAAGAGACGGCCAATGAAGCAACCCAAGCTTTCGAAATCCAAGTGGTGGTTTATGATCGCAATGACCGACAAGTCGATTATTTCAATCATACCTATACCGTTGGAAAACAGCGTTTATTGCCTGGAGGAAGTGTTTTCTCTTTGCCCTCGTCTACATTGTATGTTAGTGGTTATCAAAACGATCGATTTTATTTAAAGGCCAACCTTATCCCCATGCAGCCTTTTACCAACAAGGTAAATAAAGTGCATATTTTGGGGAAAGATTATACGAAAATAGGCATTGCAAAGGCTTATAGCATCCAGTTGAGCAGATAGTTTTGCCTAAGAAGAGCCTAAAACCAAAAGCGGTTTTAGGTTCCCCATAGTTTATATCCATTTTAGCCTCTTTAAGACAACAAAATCATCGGTTTTTTTCTACTACCAGATCGATGTTGATGTTTATTAAGGAGGCTTTTTTGGGCTATATTGCGTAAGAATCAGGCTGAGCGAAGGCGAAGCACACCCCAATTTGCACCAAGGATAGAAGTGGAAATCTTTTGCAACGACCAAAGCTCTTTTGGAAGCATGGTTTTCACTTGCAAAAATTGGGAACGGATAGCCTGGCCCGAAGGGGGTGCCCAGCTAGGCATCATGCTGTTATTTATTTCTTCTAAGATGGTAAAACCGTTGATTGTGGTTGCCGTCTTTTTATTATCTTCGTCCAATAGATTCAACCCATGAGAGTATTTTTTCTGATTATCGTATTTTCTTCGTCTTTGCTCTTTGCCCAGAACAAGGCCAACAATTCTTCCCGAGAAAAGGAAGTGACTGAGGTTCTGAATGCCTATCATTTGGCCGCAGCAAATTCGGACTTTAAAGCGTATTTTGATTTTTTTACAACCGATGCCATTTTTATAGGGACCGATGCGACCGAAAATTGGAATATGACGCAGTTTAAGGCGTATACTCAACCTGTTTTTGAACAGAAAAGAGGGTGGAAGATGACGGCTTTTCAGCGCAACATCTTTTTTGCAGAAGATGGTAAAACGGCTTGGTTCGATGAGCTTTTAGATACAAGGATGTCTATATGCCGTGGTTCTGGTGTGTTAGTGAAAGTGGGAAAGGTTTGGAAATTGAAGCACTATGTGTTGTCGATGACGATACCAAATGATGAGGTTAAGGCCGTTTTACCTTTAATTATAGGAAAACAAGCCGAGTTAAGAACTAAAATTGTGCAGGAATGAAAAATTGGATAAAAGGATTTTCGTTTATTTTTATTGCTGGCTTTATGGTGCAATGTACCACCAATAAGGTGGTTTCTACCCCAACTGTGTCTGCACCAGTAGCGGTTAATTTAGAAGGGAAATGGGGCATTAATAAAGGAAAAGCCTATATGATTTTTGAGCCTACCACCAAAAAAGTGATGGTGAAGTCGGTCTGTAATTATTATCATGCCAATTATCAGCAAGACGTGAAGGCGCTAAGCTTTCAGGCGATTGGGCAAACGGATAACGACTGCTCTGATGTAGATAAATTAGATGAAAAGTTATTAAATACAGTCTATTTTAAGGCGATAAACGCAAAAATGGTCGTTTTGTACGATAAGAATGATCAGGAAATTTTAACTTTAAGTCAGTAAATGCAAGTTTAATTGAAAATAGTATGCAAAGCATAACTAATTTTAATTAAATTTGGCCAAATTAGAAAAGGGTGAAAAAGATGATTGCTATTCCGTTGAGTATAGTTTTTTATGTCTTGTACGGATTAACATTGCTGGTTATGCATGTGGTACAATGGTTGTGTTATACATTGGGTGGGTATATGCCCCATCATCAAAGTGTTCGTGTAATGAACTTGATGTTGGTTGGTTGTAGCCGCGTTTTAGGAACACGATACAGTTATAAAGGAAAGGAGTTAATTCCGGAAGGCGTGCCTATTATTTTTGTATCGAACCATCAGAGTATGTATGATATTTCACCGATTGAATCTGATTTATACCGCTTTCACCCGAAATTTATTTCTAAAATAGAACTTGGTCGTGGAATTCCCAGTGTTTCTTTTAACCTAAGAAATGGGGGGTCTGCCTTAATCGATCGTAAAAATAGTAAACAAGCCATACAGGCGATTAAAGACCTTGCGCTGTACATTAAAAAGAATAATTATTCGGCGATTATCTTCCCAGAAGGTACGCGGAGTAAAGACGGACATCCGAAGCGTTTTAAAGAAAACGGTCTAAAAGTGCTTACAAAATACGCCAACAATGCGTATATTGTACCTATTACCTTAAACAATACATGGAAGATTACCAAAAACGGTAAATTCCCTTTATGCCTTGGCGCCAACGTAACCATTGAATACCATCCACCTTTGAAAGTAAGCGATTACAAATTTGACGAACTGCTCGCATTAACCGAAGAGCAGGTGAAAAGTAGCATCATTGTAAAATAAATAATATCTAATAATATGTCAATACAAAATATTCGACTAGAAGTAATGCAACTTTTAGAAAAGGATGTCGATATGTACATGGAAAAGTACCTTGTTCCAGTCGAAAAAATATGGCAACCAACCGATTTTTTACCCAATTCGCAAAGCGATTCTTTTTTTGAAGACATTAAAGATTTGCGTGAAGTGTCAAAAGATCTTCCCGACGATTTTTGGATTACCCTAATTGGTGACATGATTACTGAAGAGGCTTTACCGACCTACGAATCTTGGCTTTTGCAAATGGATGGTGTGGTTGATGAAGAAGGCCGTTATTTAGAAAATGGTTGGGCGAAATGGATTCGCCATTGGACAGGTGAAGAAAACCGCCATGGTGATGTATTGAATAAATCGCTTTACCTATCGGGACGTATTAATATGCGCGAGGTGGAAATGTCGATGCATCATTTAATTAGTGATGGGTTTGACATTGGGACTTCTCACGATCCTTACCGAAATTTTGTGTACACGAGCTTTCAGGAATTAGCGACCTATATTTCCCATAACAATGTTTCAACCATCGCTAAAAAATATGGCGCGAATAAAATTGCACGGATGTGTAAAATTATCGCGGGTGACGAAATGAGACACCATTTAGCTTATTGTGAATTCGTGAGACGTATTTTTGAAGTAGATCCTTCGGAGATGATGCTTGCAGTACAATATATGTTTAAATTAAAAATTGTGATGCCAGCCCATTTCTTACGCGAAGCAGGTGAGCCTATTGGCTCTTTGTTCGAACCTTTCTCGAACTCCGCTCAACGCATTGGGGTATATACCGCACAAGATTATATAGACATTATGAAAAAGCTAATTCGTGTTTGGGATATTGAACATGTCAAAGGCTTAAATGCCGAAGCAGAAAAGGCCCGTGACTACATCATGAAGTTTCCTGCACGTATGGAACGAATCTCTCAACGTATTGTAATTCCAGAAGGCGGACCTCAGTTTAAATGGTTAATTCCATCAACAATCAAATAGGTATATACGTAAGTATATAAATCATATATAATATAAAGGTAATTCAGTGCGAATTACCTTTTTTCTTTCTAAATTTAATGCAGTATAACTCCAAAAATCAATTCAATGGACGATTTTATTGCAGCACGCAGTCAAATGGCCATGTCACTCGCATTTCACATTATTTTTGCCTGTGTCGGCATGGTCATGCCTTTTATGATGGCGATAGCCCATTATAAGTATTTAACCACCAAAAAAGAAATTTACAAAGGGCTTACCAAAGCTTGGAGTAAAGGGGTAGCCATTCTATTTGCTACCGGAGCCGTGTCTGGAACAATGCTCTCCTTTGAATTGGGGCTTCTTTTTCCTGAATTTATGAAACATGCGGGGCCTATTTTTGGTATGCCATTCTCCTTAGAAGGAACCGCCTTCTTTATCGAAGCGATTGCGCTTGGCTTTTTTCTCTATGGTTGGGATCGTTTTAATAAGTGGTTTCACTGGATTTGTGGTTTAATCGTCGGAATTTCGGGCTTAGCTTCAGGAATACTCGTCGTAGCTGCCAATGCTTGGATGAATGCCCCAACGGGCTTCGACTATATAGATGGTCAATACCTTAACATCGATCCGGTAAAGGCTATGTTTAACGACGCTTGGTTCTCCCAAGCCCTTCATATGTCCATAGCTGCTTTTTGTGCAACAGGATTTGCCGTGGCGGGTCTGCATGCAGCGCTAATTCTAAAAGGTAAAAATGTGAATTTCCACAAAGAAGCTTTTAAAATTAGTGCCATGATGGCCGTTGTGGCCGCTCTCTTGGCGCCTTTAAGTGGAGATGTTTCTGCAAAATCGGTTGCCGAACGTCAACCCATTAAGCTAGCGGCCATGGAGGCTCACTTTAAAACCGAAGAAAATGCCGGCTTTATCTTGGGTGGAATTCCCAATGAAGAGACTATGGAAGTGGATTATGCCGTAAAAATTCCGGGTGTCTTGAGTTTCTTGGTTCATAACGATTTTACAACCGAAGTAAAAGGCTTAGAAGAATTTCCAAGAGATGAATGGCCACCTGTTGCCATTACCCATTACGCCTTTCAGATTATGATTTTCTTTGGCGTGGTGATGATGGGGATTGGAGCCATCTATCTCATCGCATTATTCTTTAAAAAAGATTGGCGCGATAAACGTTGGCTGTACAAAATGTTTATGATGGCTACGCCGTTTGGTTATATTGCCTTAGAAGCTGGTTGGACAGTGACCGAAGTGGGGCGTCAGCCTTGGATTATATACGGCATTATGCGAACCATCGATTCGGTAACGCCTATGCCAGGAATTCAATATTCCTTCTACATATTTACCTTTGTCTTTATTTCTTTATCGGCCATTTTGGTCTTTTTAATGAATCGTCAAATACAAATGGTTGCCAAACTCTACGATCCCGAAGATAAAAACTTTGATCCTCAAAAACACGCCTTATGATTTATGTTGTTATTGCCTTTTTATGGGTAGCGCTATGCCTTTATCTTATTTTGGGTGGAGCCGATTTTGGTGCCGGAATTGTTGAATTATTCGCTAAAAAAAGTGTGCGTAAACAAACCCGCGATATGATGGCCACGTCCATTGGACCCATTTGGGAAGCCAATCATATGTGGCTAATTATTGCCATTGTTATAATGTTTGTCGGTTTCCCAATCATCTATGCCGACTTGTCCAACTATTTACATATTCCATTGGTAATTATGTTGTTGGGGATTATAGCTAGAGGAACGTCGTTTACGTTTCGAAATTACGATGTCTTAGACGATCAATGGCATCGTTTATATGCTGTTATCTTTACCTATTCCAGTGTTATTACGCCTTTGTTTCTAGGGATTATTGCCGCTTCAACCGTATCGGGAAGCATCGATACAGAAGCCATCAATTTTATGGATGCTTATATTTACTCGTGGTTAACTTGGTTTAATGGGAGTGTAGGGCTTTTCACGGTCACCATATGTGGTTTCTTAGCCGCCATCTATGCCGTGCAAATGATTGCCGATGAAGAATCGAAAACCTATTTACGCCGTAGTGCCTTAAATTATACTTTCGCTATTTTTATAGCGGGTGCCCTTGTTTTTGCCGTATCGTTCTGGAAAGGTATTCCGTTGTATCAATGGATTTTTGAACATCCTGTGGGGTATTTAACCGTTGGCTTAGCCACAGTGGCCGTGGCTATGTTAGCAAAGGCCTTGCGAAATAAGAAGGATGGTTTAATCCGGGTATATGCGGGGTTTATTGTTCTAATGATTTTGGTGTCTGTTTCCTATTCACATTTCCCCAATCTGGTCGTATTTAAAAACGGGACTTACTTATCGTTACTCGATCATCAAGGAGCCGAAAAATCAATTGCCATGTTAGCCTGGGCCTTATTAATAGGTTCGTGTTTTATACTTCCATTTTTGTTTTATCTCCTGTATTCGTTTAATAAACGCGTTCATGTAAAGATCGACGAGGAATAACAGTTGGGCGGCCGCTACGCGCCGGGCTATCCGCTCTATCTTTGCTGCAAGAAAATCTCGGTTTAAGGCAAATGGAGGGAGCAGCAAAGGATGCCGCTGCTATCCCTGCCGCAAACTCGGTCGTTTATCTATAAACTGATAGAGGTCATGGTACGGAAGACCGCGAATGGTTTTAAACTCGAAGATCTTCTATCCAAAATGACATATCCAAACAAAAAAAAATCCATCAAGTACTTGATGGATTTTTTTTAATTGATGAAAGGGTTATGACTCTCCTAAATAGTTAACCGTTTTGGCATCGCCATCCACAGTTACTTTCGTTAAGTTATATTTTGCTAAATTTTTCATTGATTTATCCCATTTCTTACCGCTTAAACCACTCTGGGTTTTCAAGGCATTGATTTCGATTCCGTCATTGGCTTGTAACAAGGCAATAATCGCTTGCTCTTCTTCGGTCAGTTCATAGGTTGCAGCGGCTTTTTCAGGACGCATCTGCGGGAAGAATAAAACTTCTTGAATCGAAGGATTGTTGGTTAAGAACATAATTAAACGGTCCATACCAATTCCTAAACCTGCTGTTGGAGGCATACCAAATTCAAGGGCACGTAAGAAATCCTGATCGATGAACATCGCTTCATCATCTCCATTGGCAGATAAACGCATTTGTTCTTCAAAACGCTCGCGTTGATCAATCGGATCATTCAACTCAGAATATGAATTGGCTACTTCTTTCCCACAAATCATTAATTCAAAACGCTCTGTTAATTCAGCATTGTCGCGGTGAACCTTGGTTAATGGTGACATTTCTTTCGGGTAATCCGTGATAAACGTTGGTTGAATGTAATTTCCTTCACATTTTTCCCCAAAGATCTCATCGATTAACTTTCCTTTCCCCATGGTTTCGTTCACTTCAATACCCATACCTAAGGCAGCAGTACGTAATTCTTCTTCTGTTTTTTGATCAATATCAAATCCAGTGAATTCAAGAATCGCATCGCGCATGGTTACACGCTTATAAGGTGCTTTAAAGTTTATTTTGTGCTCACCAAAAGTGGCTTCTGTTGTTCCGTTTACTTCAAGAGCACAATGTTCTAATAAACGCTCTGTAAAGTCCATCATCCAATGGTAATCTTTGTAAGCGACATAGATTTCCATGGCCGTGAATTCAGGATTGTGGGTACGATCCATTCCTTCGTTACGGAAGTTTTTAGAAAATTCGTAAACCCCATCAAAACCACCAACGATTAAACGTTTTAAGTACAATTCATTCGCAATACGCAAGTACAATGGAATATCCAAAGAATTGTGGTGGGTTATAAACGGACGGGCTGCTGCTCCTCCTGGAATCGATTGTAATATAGGGGTTTCAACTTCCATGTATTCGCGTTCGTTGAAGAAGCTACGCATGGCGTTAAATAGTTTTGTACGCTTTAAGAAAATTTCTTTTACGTGGGGGTTAACCACCATATCTACATAGCGCATTCTGTAACGCAATTCAGGATCTGTGAAGGCATCATGAACCTGTCCATCCTCATCGGTTTTAACAATCGGTAAGGGGCGTAAGGTTTTAGAAAGAACGGTTAACTTCGTTACATGAACTGAAATTTCACCTACTTTCGTTTTAAATTGGTAACCTTCGATACCAATAAAATCGCCGATGTCGAGTAATTTCTTGAAAATTGTATTGTATTCAATTCCTTCTTCAGAAGAAGAAATATCATCTCTTGAGATATACAGTTGTATACGACCTTCGCTATCTTGAAGTTCAGCGAAAGAAGCTTTTCCCATCACACGAACACTCATCATACGTCCAGCAAGCTTGACCACCTTACCGTCTTCAAAGTTTTCCTTGATCTTCTTTGACGAAGAATCAATGATGAATTCCTCTGCGGGATAAGGCTCAATGCCTAAATCTCTTAATTGTTGTAGTTTTTCTCTACGAATGATTTCTTGCTCAGACAATTGCATGATAAGTAATTTTAATGCTTAAAGTAAGCTGCAAAATTACCAATTTTTTTCGTCTTTAGCGAAGTTATTTACCAACAAAGCCATTGAATCAAGGACTTTTTTAGAATTGTTTAGGGGATTAATTCAAATTTCTTTTCTAGGGTGTAATCGGTGTCTTGAAATTTTACTTTTTTGGTCTCTATGCTGTACAGAATCCAACCATTGTCTTTTATACGGGATGTAGTAGCTACTTGGTAGGTGATTTCATCTTTTAAACGAACTTCACTCGGTTTCTCGGTGCCTAACTTCTCCGCTAAATCAGATAAATAGGTATACCACGCATTGGCTAACCATTCTTGGTCGGCTAACTGCAAGCTACTCATAATGTAATTGGTTTTTGAAGGATTAATCTCTTTCAGTTCAACCGATGAAGTGGCTGGGGTAGGTGAGTTGCTGAATAAATTGTCCATGTAGGACGTATAGGTAAAAGGTTCTTCCCCAATCGTGAATACTTTTTTTCCATAAAACTGGTGAAATTGCTTAATATCTCGTTCAAAAATCTTGACGATATTCTCAGGCAAAGCGTAAGCATTGATGGTTTGCTTTATTAACTGTAGTGAATCTTCTTTGTTTAAATACAAGTTTTGAACTTTCTCTGAGGCGTTTAAGAATTGGTCAATGGTTTTATCCAACTCAATATAATTCAAAAAACGACCATCCTCATCCATTTTGTAGGCAATGGTGATACTATCTAGCAAAGCAAAAGGATTGCTTAAATACTGCTTTTTATCAAATTGGATATCTTTAAACTTCCAGTGAACAACATATTCATTTTCGAAGATGTTATCTACTCGAATATCAACTTTGTAGGTGTATTGTTCTGTTTGTTGTACCTGATTCTCATCCAATTTAAACTCCTTGGTTGAAAAAAGATACTGCTTTTGATCGCCTTCATTCCAGAATGTTTTGGGATAAACCATCGACGTTGAATCGCTGATTTGTCCAAAGGATTGATTAGCAAGAATTAAAAAGAACAGAATAAAAGTAAAATTTAATTTCATAAGGTAAAAATACAACGTATAGTTGAATTAGCGCTACAAAAGAATAACTTCTCTGCTATTTTATTTATCTAAAAGGGTAATAGCTAAATGATTAACCGTTTTTTTAGATCCTATATTTAAACTAAAGATATAATCAGACTGCAATAGAATGGCATTTTTGTCGTACGTACTTTCGTAAGCGACTTTTAATTCCACCGTTTCAGAATATTTTTTTATTTCCCGCTTCACCTGCTCTTGGGTCAGCTTTAAATCGGTATCATTGAGCATATAGTAGGCCATTTCTTCCCAAAGTTTTTCAAAGTCTTCAGTGCTTAGCTTTTGATCAGAAACAACGGTAAATGTTTCTTTGTCGGGATCAATGGTTTTTAAATAGGTGGTCGTGGTTGATGAAATGGGGAAACCGAATATATTTTCTTGAACCGATTTACCCAAATAGGTTTCGCCTAATTTTAGATAATGTCCATTAAAATAATTAACGACTTGAATTTCCTGATCAAAAACATACGGTATGTAGGTTTTCGATTTAATCATTTCTTCAATCTGATGAATATTGTCTTTGTATTCTTTTGATTTCTTTTTTTGCTTTCCTAAAGCATCCGTAATTTTTAAAAAACTGGTTTCTACTTCATCCGCATTTAACAATTCTAAAAATTCACCCGACTGATTGGTGGTGTATTGGTATTTTATACCCCCCGAATTATTGATGAAATCACGGTAGAATTCATCGGGGTCATTGGTCGTGTTTTTCCCGTTAACCAGTTCTAGCTTATAGGCAAAGTTATTCTTGTCAATTAATTTAATCGACTTTGAAGAGTTGTTGGTAATGTTCATGGTCGTATCGTTCACCGATATCGAAATGTTCTTATCCGTAAATTTATACGTATATAGCTTGTTAAGTTCCCACGAAGGTTTTATTTGTACCGAACTATCTTCAAAATTTATTTGAGCAAATAAGCTGGTTCCCAATAAAAAATTAACGATTAAAAATGTTTTTTTCATTCTGTTTAAAAGATTGTGCAAATATAGAAAAATTACAATTCGTTCTATAAATATATATTAACCGCTGTTTTCTCTGATAATCTAGGTTTGCGGATATTTCAATAATGCGTATTTTATTAATTATCAATTCAAATCGATTCATTTCTACTCATCTTGAATCAAAGTGTTTGCAAATTTGCAAACAAATGAAATGATTGCTGTTGAATTTTATCAAGACTCTACATATAAAACAAAAAAAGGTTACCCAATTAAGTTTAGAATTTATTCAGGTGATCGCAAATACAAGTTGGCTAAGTTCAAAAAATATACCGAAAGCAGCACTTTGGTTTACGATTCTGAATTAATAAAAAGACAAGCGTTACTTATCGACGAAGTTAAGTATATTAACGACAATAAGCTTGCCATTGATGAGGCAATTCGTATAATTAATAATGGAATTCCTATTTTCAGACATTGATCATGAAATAGTTATTTTAGAATAAACACGAGCGAAATGAAAGCAAAAAAAATCAGTGTAGGTTTTATGGAGTTCTATCGCGGTAACTAGGAAGAACGAATAATTGGTCAATTAAGACTCATGATATGTCAGTAAGACGATTTGAATCATTCCTAAGTCCATCATCTGATATTAATGTTAATGATATCTCATAAGAGGTACTAATGCATTACCATCACCTGTTACGGAAGTTCAAAAATATTCAATTTAGAACAGTAACCATAACTTCAGGTTTATGAATTTTTAGTGATTTTAGTCCCGTAAGGAGCAAGACGCCTCGATACACGTTCAGAACTATGGCTGGAAACATGCTTATAAATGAAATAATTATTAAAAAACTTATGGGGCATTCTGATAATTCAGTAAGTATGGGATATCAAGGTGCTGTTCCTTATAATATTCAAGACTCTGAACATTTAAAAGTAATTGAGGGCGTATGTGAAGAATAAAAAAGACACTTTATTGCAAAGTGTTCAAGTATAAAAATTCAGTTTGAGTTTAATTAAAGTATAACTCTTTTCCTGATGCAAGGTATCTACATATAATTTTTAAAAGGAGAGTATTCAATAATGAATACTCTCATAAATCATTTAGTTACAATAGTAGTGGTAGGCGTGTAAATACCAAAAGTAAGTACCGAAATTAATCCATTTACAAACGATTGCTTTGTGTTTACGGTATAATTTTTAGCATCTCCTGCCATTGCATTGGAATCAGAAACACCAACAGGAGCTAAACCGTAAACAACATAATGATTCCATTTTGTTGTTTGTTTATTTCCTTGAGCCCCTTCGCCTACCACGCTAGTATAAGAGTAGCATGAAGTTAGTAAAAGTGTTACAGTTACTAAAACAGAACATTTTACAAGTAATTTTTTCATAAAGTTAATTTTTACGGTGCAAATATAGTCTTTTTAAGGGTATTGTGTTAATGTTTTTAACTAGCTGTACATATCCTCAATTTTATCTTTTAACTTTTCAATCGAAGCTAATGCTTCATTAAAATCAGAAACATAATATTCATCAAACGAATTTGAATTACTTAAAGCGTATCTTTTGTCTCTAATTGCCATTGACCAAACAATTTCGGTTATTTCAGCACCCTTTGATGAGACAATATATAAAGCATTTAGATCGTTATAAATCTCTTTCGCCTTTTTATCAAAATCAATTCCTTTGTTACATGACACAAGAGTGGTAATGGTTGTTAGTATTAGTAAGATATTCTTCATAGTTAATTACTGTAGACAGTTTTTTGTCAATCAATTGATCTTGGAAATCTGAGGTCATTACCAGTTTTAAACTGTTTGAAAAACTCATCCGGAAATAGATCTTTTGTTTCCATAACTGTATAAATATTAAATATATAAAAAAAATTCTGCTCGGCTTTAACCCTAGTAGAATTTTATACTTTCACAGTTTTTGGTAGAGTGTCTATAAATTGGTTAAATTTAATTACGGCAAATTCGCTACAATTAGAATCACATCCAAGCTCTAAAACCTCCGCTCGTCTGTGGCGTTCTTCTTTTGATAAATTTAATCTTCTTTGGTTATTTCCAAATTACAAGAAAAGTTTTAAATTATTTTACCCTCTAACTTGAATTTAGAGAAGAGGGTGTATTGGCTCCAAAGGTCGTTATTCAAAAAGTAGGGGCTTGGGCCTGTAGTTTTAGCATCAGGAATGTTAGCATTCAAATGCTATCTGACTCCTTAAGAGGGAAAGTAACTGCAGAACAATGGGTATTGACGGCAAAACGAAAATCGTTGAAAAAGATTTATATTAAAAAACCACACTTATTTAGAAGTGTTTTTTTGCTTAAAGTAAGGTTACTGTTTAAAATAAATAATGCTTTATTTTTTACTTCTATAATTAAAATTTGTCACATTATGAAGATAGAAGCTAACAAGGATTACGCTAATAGCGATATAATCAATTATATTTTTATTTGGATAATCAGGGTAAGCTGAATTAACGAATATAACGGCTATTCCTATCCATAAAATTTTTTTCAATCTATTCATAATCTTACTGTTTATAAAATCACATTCTAGTAGTATGCAGACCCCCAAACAGCATATGAACTACCACATTTTTCTTTATAAAGTAACCTGACTATTAGGTTATAGAAATATACTATAATCGCTTATTATACAATAATATATTTTAGGAAAAAAATACTGTGTTGAATATTTTGATTAATTTAAAAACTTACAGAAACCAGGCCTAACGCCCTCCCCGTAATTGCATCTGTTCAATTTTAATATTGGCGATAAATTCATCTTTCAAGAGCGTATATGTGTTTAAAATCAAACACCTAGAGTAGGTAGGGACGCAAGGAATGACTTTATTTTTTCTTTGGTTTTTTGATGGCGTTCAATTTGATTTAAGGCGCGGGAATTATGATGTAAATAAAGAATCATTCTTGATAATCCTGCTTATTTATTGAACGAATCATCGTATCAATTGGCTTGGTTTCATTCAACTCTTTTTCCATAAGGGTTCCACCGATTTCTTTCAGCTTTTTTACCTGCGGAATAAATCGATTTTCTAATGAACCTATTGCTTTGTTGTAGCTTTGAGTTGCCTGTGTTAGGTTGTGACCTACGGCAGCGAAATGTTGGATGAGTATATTTACCCGATTATATAATTCGATGCCTGCATCGCGCATCTGATAAATATTTTCAGCCACATTGAGTTGTTGCCAACTAAATGCGATTGTTTTCAACATGGTAATAAGTGTTGTTGGCGTGGCAATAATTATTCGATTGTTTAATGCATCTTCTATCAAAGTTCGGTCTAATTCCAAGGCCGCACCAAAAGAACTCTCAATTTGAAGGTACATGACCACATAATCGGGGGCTTCTTGATATTGATTCCAATAGGCTTTTGAACTCAAATTTTTCAAATGCTCTCGGATTGCTTTGGTGTGTTGAGTAAGGTGAAATTTTCGTTTGTCTTCATCTTCGGTTTCAAAAGCCATCATATATTGATTTAAGGGGACTTTCGAATCGATGATCACTTGACGTTGACCAGGCAGGTTAACAATTAAGTCGGGGCGGAGTAATCCTCCATCTGTTTGTACAGAGGTTTGTTCTTCAAAATCACAAAAAGGCGACATGCCAGCAAATTCAACTACACGTTTTAAACCGATTTCCCCATATTTCCCACGTGTATGGGACGTTTTTAGCGCTGAAACAAGTGTATTGGTTTCTTTTTGTAACTTTTCAGTGGTCCCTTTCATTGAATCCAAGAAAAATTTAATTTCGGAATAGGCGCCTTCGCGGGCTTTTTCTATTTCTTGAATCTTTCCATCGAATTTGGTCAGACTTTCATTTAAAGGTTTAACCAACGAATCGATTGCTTGTTGACGTTTATCTAGATCATTCTTCGAATCCGCCAAATGTTTCTCCAAAGTTGTTTTCGCTAAATCAAGGAATTGCTGATTATTGCTTTGAAGTACCTGAGCAGATAACGACTCGAATTGTTCTTTTAAGCGTTCATTGCTCTCTCCTAAGAAGATTTTTTGTTCTTCAATCGCTTTTACAGATTCAGTATATTTCGAATTTAAGTCGGCATTTTTTTCACGCTCTTTTTGCCATTGATCGAGATTGAAATTAGCATCATCCTTGACCTCAAGGAATTCTGTTTTTAAAATCTCATGCTGCTTCACCAACTCATCGTATTTTACTTGAATCGTGATGGCCAATGAAGTTGCCTTCGATTTCACATAGAGGTAACTAATGACCGCGCCAAGGGCAAAAAATAGGAGAGAGGCAAGGATAATCGAAGTACTCATAATTAATTTTTGACTAAACTAGTGTTTTTAAAGACAAAACATGTCGTTCTATTTGTTTTTTACTTGGTTGATCACATTTTTTAATTCTGCTTCTTTTCGTGTTCCAACCAAAATTGATCGTTGTGTTGCAAACGAGAGTAGCAGACCAATATTACCCGATGGGTTAATGGCAATGCCTTTTCTTGCAACCCGATATCCCCATCCACCATATTCACGAATAGGCGCGTATTTTATCACATTAGCATCTTGTACATCTTTCCAATAGAAAGATTTTTTATACAGAGAGAAGGGCTGAATTTCAATCTGGATTTTTTCTTTATCAATGGTTGTGTTCAATTGTATAAATTGAAATACACCAATTAGAAATGCCAGTAGAGCGATGGCAAATAAACTGGTGGATGTAAATCGATTGGGGTAAGCCTGAAAAACAATTCCACCGATGATAGCCAATAAGAAGAGGGTCAGGACTTTTCCAAGGAATGAATCATTCATCGTCTGCCTTTCTGTAAATAGATTTTTTTTCATAATCAATGATGTAAAAAAAGCCAGATATACATCCAGCTTTAAAAGTTATATAGGTTGTTCAATCAGTGCTGATTGCTCCCTTAAATTGTTTTTTGTCTCGTATAAAAGATTCTTTACAAATTCTGCACTATCGGAAAGATAGGGGAGTAGTTGACTCGAGTCTTTGGTCTCCTTAAAGCCTAATTCCATGAGAGGATCGGCATAGAATAATAAGGTTGAACTTAATAATAAGAAAAGAACGATGCCTAAACCAGCCCCCGCTAAGCGATTAAAGAAACCTAATCCAGCCATTTCAACCGATTTTTGGACCATTCGGGAGAATATGCGAATTCCAAAATAGGCTATTGCAAAGGTGATGACCACAGCGACCACTGAAGTTAAGCCATCGGCTACTATATTTTGTTCATTAACAAATACTTCAATAAATTGATAGAATTTAAAACTGGCCCAAATGGCGATAAAAAATCCAAATAAACCGATTAGTTGAGAGATAAAACCTCTAAAAAAACCATTGATTGCACCCACAACTAAGGCTAGAGCAATCACTAAATCCAATTGATTAAACTGTTCCATTATGCGGTAACCACCTCGTGTTTTTCGGCTATTTTCTTTAATGTTTCAACAAGAATATCAATTTCCTCAACGGTATTTAGGTAAGAAAAAGAAACGCGCAATGGTGTAATCTGATCGATTTCCGCATCGGTATACAAAGAAGCGATGACGGCTGAAACCTTTGCTGCTCCAGAACTGCAAGCAGATCCTTGTGATATGGCAATGCCAGCCAATTCCAATTCAAATCCAATTAAGGCATCATGAAAAGGTAATCTTACGCTTAAGATTGTATAAAGACTGTTATCGACATCGCCTGATAATCCATTGAAACCAATTCCTGGTATGGCTTGAGTTAATTGATCAATCGCATACTGTTTAATTTTTTTAATATGGGTAGAATGGTTGACTAATTCCGTTAGAGCGATCTCTAAAGATTTAGCTAAACCGACAACGCCATAAACATTTTCAGTACCTGAGCGAAGTCCTCGTTCTTGACCACCGCCTAAAATCATTGGTTTAAGATGTGTTCCTTTTTTTGCATATAAGAATCCACTGCCTTTTGGCCCATGAATTTTATGCGCAGAACACGATGCGAAGTCAACACCCAATTCGGTTAAATCCATTTCGTAATGTCCAATGGTTTGTACCGTATCGGTATGGAATAAAGTCTGATTGGCTTGGCAGATTTTTGCTATTTTCTTTACGTCCAGCAAATTACCAATTTCGTTATTGGCGTGCATCAATGAAACCAACGTCTTTTGTGATTGATCTTGAATCAACTCAATCAGTTGTGTTATATCAATATCACCATTGGTTAAGGTGTTTAAACGAATAACCTCTACGTTATGACGGTTTTCTAAATCACGAATCGATTCTTGAACACATTTATGCTCTAAATTGGAAGAGATAATTCGGGTAACCCCCAAATCGTTGATACATGAACGAATAATGGTATTGTTGGATTCGGTTCCACATGATGTGAAAAAAATCTCTGCAGGCGATACATTTAATAAAGTCGCAATCTTCTTCCGTGATAATTCGATTAATGCTTTGGCTTCTCTTCCGTAGACATGAGTCGATGAGGGATTGCCATAATTGTTTTGCATAACTTGAACCATTTCTTCAATCACGCTAGGATGAAGTGGAGTCGTTGCGGCATTATCTAAGTATACTTTTTGCATTGTTCTATATTTTTATCAGTGTTGAAAGAAATTTGTTAATTTCCATCGGTACAAATTTACATATTTTACTTGTTTAAAGTAAAAACAGGAGGAAATTCTTTTATTTTTTAAATCGTTTTAAATCACTCGATGAAAAACGCCATTCAGGGGTTAATAAAACGCCTTTTTTGTTTTCATACCAAGGCGAGATAAATTCATTGCTTGGATTGCTCAATACTTGAATATCCTGACCAGGATAATGACTATGCGCTAGTAAAAACAATTTATTTCCGTGTTGATCAACGGCGACATCAATCACAAGAACAGCATTACTTTTTAAATGACTACTTTGATAAAATAAATCGCCAACGGCGATTTCTTCCAAAGCAATATCCTCTAGCATAGAATCAATGGTATCTGGGGATGTGTTTAATAACATATAATCCAAGTACGCGAGAAATTTTTTATACGAAAAATCCCCTTTTACATACTGCTTATAGGTGTCTATATCTTCAGCGAAATTAAAATTTGTGTAGTGTTTCTGAATAAAGGAGTGTTCAGCACGTAAACGCAGAATAGCATTGGTATAAAATTGAACATTCTTTTTTAAGGGTTCTAAATTCAAAACACCTACGTAGAGATTGGGGTTCAGTTTTTCAATTCCATCGTAGGTAAATGCAGGAACAGACATGGTTTCAATTTGATGCCATGAATATATTGCCCGAACTCAGATTGAATGGGTTGACGACTATAGCCCTCAGGAGTTTTAAAGCGTAAATCAACCGCTAGCTCTTTATAATTTACGAGCATGGCTACCTGTGTGTTTTTTACCTCTTCTGAACTATCAAAAGCGCTTCTAGCAACATGCGTATTACAGGCTGACAAATTTAGGAGTAGAAGAGCATAAACAAAATAATTTTTCATGGTAGTGAGTGAATTATAGGATGGACTCATTGGCCGTGAGAAGATTGATTTCATCTCGGTATTGTGCCGCTTTAAGGAAATCGAGATTCTTCGCCGCTTTCTCCATCTCTTTTTGAAGCTGTTTAATTCGCTTTTGTTTTTCCTCATTCGAATACGCAGCTTGTGGTTCTGCAGCTAGTTGTTGCAACGATTTTTGTTCATAGGGATTTGTCTCAAATTCAGCCGCGGCTAAACTCAATTGGGTGATTTTTTTAGATAGAGGTGTTGGAACTTGTCCATGACTAGTATTGTAGGTTTCTTGTATACTTCGACGACGGTTAGTCTCATCAATCGTTTGTTGCATACTTTTGGTGATTCGATCAGCGTACATTATCGCTCGTCCATTTATGTTTCTCGCTGCTCGACCCACGGTTTGGGTTAAGGAGCGATTCGATCGCAAGAAACCCTCTTTATCAGCATCTAAAATAGCTACTAAAGAAACTTCAGGTAAATCCAGTCCTTCACGCAATAGGTTTACGCCGACCAATACATCAAATAAACCTGTTCGTAAATCAGCCATAATTTGAACGCGTTCTAGCGTATCGACATCCGAGTGAATATAGCGACAACGTACGCCATAACGGGTTAAGTATTTCGTTAACTCTTCCGCCATTCGTTTCGTTAAAGTCGTGATCAGTACACGTTCATCAACCTCTACGCGTTTATTAATTTCTTCCATTAAATCATCAACTTGATTTAAAGAAGGTCTTATTTCTATAATGGGATCCAATAACCCTGTGGGGCGAATAACTTGTTCAACGACGATGCCTTCCGATTTTTCTAATTCGTAGACCGCCGGCGTAGCCGAAACATAGATGCATTGGTTTTGCAAGGCTTCAAATTCTTCAAATTTCAACGGTCGGTTATCCATGGCAGCTGGTAAACGAAATCCATATTCCACCAGATTTTCCTTACGCGATCTGTCTCCTCCATACATGGCATGGACTTGAGAAACGGTAACATGGGATTCATCGATGACCATTAAATAATCTTCTGGAAAATAATCGAGTAAACAGAACGGTCTTGTGCCGGGTTCACGGCCATCTAAATAGCGCGAATAATTTTCAATTCCTGAACAATACCCCAATTCTTTAATCATTTCCAAATCAAATTCTGTTCGTTCTTTTAAACGCTTGGCTTCAAGTCCTTTTCCAATTTCACTGAAATAATCCACTTGTTTTCCTAAATCGATTTGGATACCTTGAATAGCATTGTTTAAACTATCTTTTGAAGTTACAAAGAGATTGGCAGGATAGAGATTGATTTTATCCATTGTCGTGGTGGTTTTACCCGTTTCAACGTTAAAAACACTGATCTCCTCAATTTCATCGCCGAAAAAATTGACCCGAATACCATCATCGGCATAAGCCGGGAAAATATCGAGTGTATCTCCTTTGATACGGAAATTTCCGCGTTCAAAAAGCCCTTCTGTTCTCGAGTAAAGTGCTTGGACTAATTGATGTAAAAAAGCAGTTCGTGAAACGACTTGACCCGTTTCAATTTGGATGATGTTTTTATGAAATTCAGCTGGATTTCCAATACCATATAAACAAGATACAGATGCGACGACTAAAATATCTCGACGACCCGATAGCAGGGAAGAGGTGGTACTTAATCGTAGTTTCTCAATTTCTTCATTGATCGAAAGATCTTTTTCTATATAAGTCCCCGAAGATGGCATATAGGCCTCAGGTTGATAGTAATCATAATAGGAAACAAAGTATTCTACAGCATTGTCTGGAAAGAATTCTTTAAATTCCATGTATAACTGTGCAGCCAAAGTTTTGTTATGAGCTAGAATAAGGGTAGGTCTTTGAACTTCCTGAATGACGTTGGCAATTGTAAATGTTTTACCAGAACCAGTAACTCCAAGTAGAGTTTGGTATTTCGTTTGGTCTAAAATCCCTTGTGTAAGCTCTTGAATGGCATTGGGTTGATCGCCTGTAGGCTGAAAGGCTGAGTGTATTTGGAACTGCATCTAACAAAAATACAAAAAAAGATGGAGAAAAGGGGAGGATAGGTGAGTTGAAAAAAAATAAAAAGGCGACATAAGTCACCTTTTCATCAAAACCACAAAAAAATGAGAAAACTGTTTACTTCGTAAACAAACTTCCTTCCATTATTACAAGCATAAATGCTCGCTATAACCACTGCAAATATAGAAGGGTTAAGTTGTTTGTCAAGCTGAATTCTATCTATATTTTATTTGGTGTGTATAGTATCAATCTATAATTATGCCAAATGGTCTGATAGTAATGTTTTAGGGTGAGGATAAAAGGGTTTTAGTGTTGACTGTACACTAGCGAATTTTCGCTAAATACTATTTGTACTAGTTTTTTGCTCTAATTCTTTCGCTCTTTTCCAGAAATTTTCTAAGGCGTGAAGGTCCATTTCTGCCATGTTTTTATTTTCATCACGGGCGAGTTGCTCCAATGTTTGAAAACGGTGTATGAATTTTTTATTGCTGCGTTCTAACGCATCCTCTGCATTGATACCCATAAATCGTCCATAATTTATTAGAGAGAATAAGATATCGCCAAATTCCATTTCTTGTTTATCGGGGTCTGTTTCTTGTTGAAATTCGGTGATTTCTTCGTTGATTTTAGCAAATACATCCGTCGAGTTTTTAAACTCAAAACCAACTCCTTTTACTTTGTCTTGTATACGGTAGGCTTTGATCAAGGCAGGCAACGAACTTGGAACTCCAGATAAGACCGAGGTGTTTCCTTCTTTTAATTTGAGTTTTTCCCAGTTTTCTAGTACCTGTTCTTCAGTGTCCACTTTTGTTTCGCCATAGATATGGGGGTGGCGAAAAATTAATTTTTCACACAGTGAATTTAGAACATCAGCCACATCAAATTGTTGCTTTTCATGGGCTATTTTTGCATAAAAAACTAGGTGAAGGAATACATCACCTAGTTCTTTTTTAATTTCTTCCGTATTTTGTTCAAGAATTGCATCCGATAACTCATAGACTTCTTCTAAGGTTAACGTACGCAGCGTCTCATTGGTTTGTTTTTGATCCCAAGGACACTTTTCACGTAATTCATCCATTATATCTAATAAGCGATTAAAAGCGTCTAATTGATTTTTACGTAAACTCATCTCAATAAATTATTGGTCGTCTTTTTTAGCAGTTTTCTTTGCCGCTGTTTTTTTCTTTGGTTTTTCTTCAACAACTTCAGCCACGGTTTCAATAACCGTTTCTTCTGTTGGTTGAGGAGTTTCTACTTCTTGTTGAGCCATAGCAGCTTCAACAGCAGCTAGGTCAATTTCGATTAAGCCTTTTGAATGAAGAATGTTGTACCATTGAAATAATTTTTTCAAATCTGAATCATAGACTTTCGATTCGTCGTATTCTGGTAAAATTTCTTCCATGTAAGCGCGTAATTCCGAACCTGAAGATTTGTGGTCGATTGTTTCTCCACCGTTTTCTTTTTTGTAGATTCTGAAGAAAACTTCGGCTAAAGGGTATTCTTGAGAAACTCCATAGATAGCTACATTATCTAATAAACTTACATTGTAATTAGATGCTATTGAAATTTTCTTTCCTTTGTCTAAGTCTTCTACAACAAAACCTCCTCTTGTTTGTGAAACTAAGCGATATAATCCTGGTTTTCCTGAAATCGCAATAACTCTTGATAAATCCATATTCTATATTATGTTTAAGGGTCTATGAAGGAAACTTCATTTTGTAAACTGTTTTAACGTTCCCTTTGGTTATATTTTTTAATTTATTACTAATTAACTTTTTTTTGAAGCTCGAAATATAATCAATAAATAGCTTTCCATCCAAATGATCATATTCGTGTTGAATGACACGGGCGCGAATATCCGAAAAAGTTTCGGTATATTTTTCCCAATTTTCGTCGTAATATTCCAACGTAATGGTTTCGGGGCGCGACACTTCTTCGTGGATGTGAGGAATGCTTAAGCAACCTTCTGTAAATTTCCATTCATCACCGTCGCCTTCTGGCGTTGAGATTCTTTTCGGATTGATGAATATTTTACGAAAATCTTCCAATTCTTCTTGGATATCTTCATAGTCTTCATCTTCTGCGAACGGGCTACAGTCAACAATAAATAGACGAATATCTTTTCCGATTTGTGGAGCGGCTATTCCTACGCCATTTGAATCATACATGGTGTCAAACATGTTTTCAATCAATTCGTTTAAATTCTTATACTCTTGATCGATGTCGTGCGAAACTTTACGTAAGATGGGATCTCCGTAAGCTACAACTGGTAATACCATTTTTGATCTGTTTTTTTATTAACTAAGGGGCAAAGATACAATTGTTATAGATTATGTGATAAAAATGATTGCAAAATTATTACGGCACTGACCTTATCAATCGCTCCTTTCTCTTGTCTTTTCTTCTTTTTCATACCGCCTTCAACCAACGCACGGGAAGCCATTTTTGAAGTAAACATTTCATTTTCACGGTGAATACGTACTTCAGGGTATTTTTCTTGGAATTTTTTTAGAAATGGTAAGATCTGTTGTTCAATATCATTTAATTCTCCAGAAAAACGCAAAGGTAATCCAACAACAAGGTCGCTAACGTTTTCTTCTGAAAGATAACGATCGAGGAAGTCAAATAACTTTGACGTTTCGAAAGTGTCTATGGCTGTGGCGATTAACTGTAACTCGTCGGTTACTGCTACACCGGTTCTTTTTCCTCCGTAATCAAGGGCTAATATTCTAGGCATGGTGCAAAGTTATAAAAAGGATTATTTCTGCATGAATTTATTATTCTATATTTGTGGTTTAAGTAAAATACAATGGAAGATTTAAGACAAATTATAGAGAAAGCATGGGACGACAGAGCCTTGTTGAATGATGAAACGGTTCAACAAACAATACGTCGAGTTGTTGATTTATTGGATGCAGGAACTTTACGTGTTGCGGAACCAATCAACGATGGTTGGCAAGTAAATGAATGGGTGAAAAAAGCCGTTGTCATGTACTTTCCAATTCAAAAGATGGAAACATTAGAAGCGGGGATTTTCGAGTATCACGATAAAATTCCATTGAAAAAGGATTTTGCTTCTAAAGGGATACGTGTTGTTCCAAATGCCGTTGCTCGTCATGGTGCTTATATTTCTTCAGGGGTTATTTTAATGCCTTCGTATGTAAATATTGGTGCCTATGTTGATGAAGGAACGATGGTTGATACTTGGGCTACGGTAGGTTCTTGTGCGCAAATCGGTAAAAACGTTCACCTTTCTGGTGGTGTTGGAATTGGTGGTGTATTAGAGCCTTTACAAGCTGCACCTGTTATCATCGAAGATAATGCATTCATCGGTTCCCGATGTATCGTCGTTGAAGGCGTTCGTGTTGGTAAAGAAGCTGTTTTAGGGGCGAATGTTGTGCTTACAGCTTCAACAAAAATTATTGATGTTTCAGGTGATACGCCAATTGAAATAAAAGGGTACGTTCCTGAGCGTTCTGTTGTTATTCCTGGTTCGTACACAAAAACATTCCCTGCTGGTGATTTTCAAGTGCCTTGTGCTTTAATTATCGGAAAACGTAAAGCTTCAACGGATTTAAAGACTTCGCTTAATGATGCATTAAGAGAATATAATGTAGCAGTTTAAATCATTATACACATATAAAACACCCATGATTTGCATGGGTGTTTTTTATATTAATTCTTGAATAACATTTATGAATCCAACCTCATACGCGTTAGCTAATCTTTTTTTTAAACGATTATTCATTGTTTTTGTTTTTTATCAACTTATCCGAATCGGATTTTATTTTTATAATCGATCATTCTTTCCAGATATCGACCTTCAAACGTACATAGGTGGAGTAATTTTCGATCTATCGGCAATTGGCTACATTAATATAATTTTTGGAATTCTCCATCTTATTCCCGGACGTTTCCAACAAAACAAGACGTTTCAGAAAACACTTTTTATGCTCTTTTTTGGTGTGAATGCTTTATTTATCACTTTGAATTTCGTTGATTTTGAGTATTTTAAATTCATTGGTAGACGCAGTTCTTTTAGTATGATTACGGCAAATGGTATGCACCAAGAAATTGTCGGCTTGCTTCAATCTTATATAATTGATTATTGGGAAATTCCTTTAATGAGTGTTGTATTTATATCTTTATTTTGGTTCTGTTTAAAACAGATTGATTATAAAGAAAATAAATCAACCTTCTCTTTTTTAGGGGTGTTAATTTGTGTTTTGAGTCTTTCTGTTTTATTTGTGATGGGTAGAGGAATAGGTCGAAAACCGATTCGTATTGTCGACGCTTCTATGTATGGTCCAGTAGGAAATGCTGCATTGGTTTTAAATACGCCTTTTACGGTTATAAAAACAGTCGGTAAAAAAGAAACACTTGAAGATTTAAAATATTTCAATAACAAAGAAGCGAATGTTATTTTTAATCCGATTCATTCTTTTCAATACGATGAATCGAATAAAAAAAATGTCGTGTTAATTATATTGGAAAGTTTTGGAAATGAAAATATAAAAAGAGGGCAAACACCCTTTTTCGATTCTTTAATTCAAAAAAGTTTGTATTTTGAAAACGGGTTTGCCAATGGTAAATTATCCATTGATGCTGTACCATCGACTATTTCAAGTATACCAAATTTAATGAATACGAGCTATATTTCATCGAGTTATGCCTTGAATGATGTCTATGCGCTACCACATATTTTAAATGAAGCCGGTTATCATACGTCTTTCTTTCATGGGGCATTTAATGGAAGTCAAAATTTTGATCAATATACCAATGTAGCGGGTTTTTCAGAATATTACGGTAAAGATCAATATATAGGTCCCGAATCTTTTGACGGGAAATGGGGGGTTTTTGATGAAGATTTTTTGCAATTTTCAGTCAAAAAATTAAACGAATTTAAATCACCATTCTTTAGTACAATTTTTACAATATCTTCTCATCCACCATTCACCATTCCAGAGAAATATAAAAACAAGTTTCCGAAAGGGACAACCGAAATCCATGAATCGATTGCTTATGCTGATTACGCATTAGCTCAGTTTTTTAAAGAAGCTGAGAAACAAGCGTGGTTTAATAATACCCTTTTTATTTTAACAGCCGATCATACCTCATCTTCGGGAGAAGAACCTGAATTTAAAAACAACATTGGTAAGTTTAGAATACCAATTTTATTTTATTCACCAAGTGATCCATCGTTGCAAGGTGTACATACAAAAAACTTCCAACAAATTGATATTCTTCCAAGTTTAATAGATTATCTACAGTTGAGTACAAAGATCGTTACCTATGGAAAGTCTTATCGTTCTGAAAACGACTTTGTTATCAGTTATTTAGATAATATTTATAATTTTGTTAAAGGTGATTTTTACCTTGCTTTTGATGGGAAAAAATCCTTAGGTTTGTTCAATTGGAAAACCGACCCTCTTTTGCAACAAAACTTAATAGAAAGTAATCCTTCTAAATTAAATGAATTGGAGAAATTTGTTAAAGCATACATCCAGTCTTATAATTCAAGGGTTCGAAACAATGCTTTGACCCTAAAACGCTAACTTTTTCGACTTTGAAACTATTAATTATTCAAAATAAGTTTATTGGTGATGTAATTACTTCATCCATACTAGCTGAGAATTTAAAAATTATTTTTCCGGATGCGACAATTCATTTTTTTTGCTATCAACCAGCAGTTGGCGTATTAGAAAACAATCCTTATATAGACAAAATTATTTCTTATGATCCCAAAGAAATAAAAAAATTAGGTATACTTCTTGCCTATGCTTTAGAAATAAGAAAAGAACAATATGATATAATTATTGATCCCTATGCAAAATTAGAAAGCATTATTCTAACCTTATTTTCTGGTGCAAATCGACGAATTAGTTATCAAAAGTATTTAACTCGATTTATTTATAATCATCGAGTTGAAGTAAAAGAATTAAGTGTTACCCATTATGGAAAAGCCCTAGAAGATCGACTTGCTCTTTTAAAACCGTTGATAGGTGGGGCTCACGAGTTCTTATACCGATCGAGAATTTATCTTTCGAAGGATGAAATAGCCCATGGGAGAAAATTATTAATTGGTGAAGGACTAGATGTTCAACAACCAATTTTCATGATTGGTATTATCGGTAGTACCTTGACTAAAAGCCTGCCGTTTCATTTAATGCAGGGAATTATTGATTATTTATTGGAAACAACCAATGCTCAATTGCTATTTAATTTTATTCCTAATCAGTTGGATGAGGTAAGACCTTTAATTGAACGTTATCAGAATAATCCTCGTGTTTTTAAGAATACACCAGCTAAAAATATTCGTGATTTAGCAAAAGTGATGGCCAATTGTCAAGCAAATATTGCCAATGAGGGTGGAAGTGTACATGTATCTAAGGCCTTAGATATTCCTACATTCTATATATTCTCGCCTTTTCATTCGCGACATGTTTGGGCGACATTTGAAAATCATACGCATTTTAGCAGTGTTCACGTCGGAGATTTTTTCCCTGAACGAGTAGCGAATAAATCACAAAAACAATTAGTGCTCGAAGCAGAAGAACTTTACGCACTAATGACTACGCCAATGTTGGTTAATAAACTAGAACATTGGGCGAATGAAAATAATATAAAGAAATCAAAAGTGATTTTAACGCCAATAGAAGAAAAGAAAAAAGAGAGTACGATTACATCACTTCATAGAAAGAAATTAACGGTTATTATTCCGACAAAAAATGAAGCGCATAATATCGAAGATTGCCTTCGTTCGATTAGGGATATAGCTGACGAAATTCTTGTTGTTGACTCATATAGTACCGATAAAACCATTGAAATTGCCCAACGATTTAATGCGCGCATTATTCAACGAGAGTTTGGGTATCCTGCTTCCCAAAAAAATTGGGCCATTCCACAGGCTACTCATGAATGGATTTTGTTACTCGATGCCGATGAACGTGCTAATAATGCGTTGAGAGATGAAATTGTCACCATCTTAAAACAATCTAATCAAACTCAACTTGCCTATTGGATCTTTAGAAACAATCATTTTATGGGGAAACGGATTCGTTTTAGTGGATGGCAAAATGATAAAGTTATCCGACTTTTTCACCGTGACCATAATCGCTACGAAGATAAAATGGTTCATGAAGAAATTATTCCCAAGGGTAAAGTTGGTGTTCTAAAGAATAGATTATGTCACAACACCTATACAAGCTTTGATGGTTTTGTTGAAAAACTAAACCGTTATGCTTCGTGGCAAGCAGAAGATTATAATGATAAAACCGGCAAATTAACGGCCTATCATTTTATTCTTAAACCTCTTTTCCGTTTTTTTAAGCAATACATTATTCAACAAGGTTTCCGTGATGGAATTGTTGGAATCATTATCTGCTATCTTGCAGCCTATGCCACTTTTTCACGCTATGTGAAACTATGGATGTTAAGGGAAAATATTAAAAAATAATCATCGATAAGATTGGCTTTAAAGGGTCAATTAAAATTAAAATAAATTATGAAAGCATACGTTTTTCCAGGGCAAGGAGCTCAATTTTCAGGAATGGGAAAAGAACTATACGACAGTTCTTCAATAGCCAAAGAATTATTTGAACAAGCCAATTCAATTTTAGGATTTGAAATTACCAAGATTATGTTTGAAGGTTCTATTGAAGACCTTAAACAAACCAAGGTAACTCAACCAGCGGTTTTCTTACATTCCGTTATTTTAGCGAAATGTCTACCAAGTTTTAATCCATCAATGGTTGCTGGTCATTCATTGGGGGAAATTTCCGCTTTAGTGGCTAGTGAAGCTTTGGATTTTGAATCAGGCTTAAAGTTGGTCTACAAAAGAGCCTTGGCTATGCAAGCTGCTTGTGAAGCTAACCCTTCAACAATGGCTGCTATTTTAGGTTTAGAAGATGGTGTAGTAGAAAAGATTTGTTCTGAAGTAGAAGGTATTGTTGTGGCAGCAAATTACAATTGTCCTGGGCAATTGGTTATTTCAGGTGAAATTTCTGCTGTGGAACAAGCTTGCGAAAAACTAAAAGAAGCAGGGGCTAAACGCGCCTTAATGTTACCTGTTGGCGGTGCATTTCATTCCCCTCTAATGAAACCAGCGGAAGAAGAATTAGCAAAAGCTATTGAGGAAACCGAATTTAAAACGCCGATTTGCCCAGTATATCAAAATGTAACAACCACAGCGATTACCGATCCTTCTGAAATTAAAAAAAATCTAATTGCACAGCTTACCGCACCTGTAAAATGGACACAATCTATCCAACAAATGATTGCTGATGGGGCAACCGAATTCATTGAAGTTGGTCCAGGAAATACTTTACAAGGTTTAGTGAAAAAAGTAAGCAGAGAAGTGGCCACCTCGGCTGCAACCATTGATGCGTAATAATTGAATAAATAATAAGACCATGAAGATAAGAGGAAATGGAAAACTCCTTTTAACTGGAGAATATGTTGTTTTGGATGGGGCAGATGCTTTGGCTATTCCTACGAAATGGGGACAGTCTCTCAGTGTTACTGAACTACCACACAGCAGTTCTCCAGAACTTCACTGGATAGCAAAACTAGCCGATGATACCTTGTGGTTTGAATGTCGTTTTTCGTTGCCAAATCTCGAAATCGTTCAGACGACCGATTTAGAGAAAGCCGAGGTATTACACACTTTATTGTTAAAAGGAGCGGACTTAAATCCTTTGTTTTTTAGTGAAATGAAATCATCGCTTTGCGAAACGAAACTCGAATTCAATAAAGATTGGGGTTTGGGTAGTAGTTCTACCTTATTGCATATTATAGGCGAATGGGCAGGTGTCGACGCTTTTACGCTATTAGAAAGTTCATTTAAAACATCGGGTTATGACGTCGCAATTGCGGCTTACGACAATCCGATTATTTATAAACGAGTGAAGGGTGAAAGAACGATTAAAGAAGTTCGTTTTAATCCCTCATTTAAAGAAGAGCTAGCCTTTGTGTACCTCAATCAAAAGCAAAATACACAAACAGGGGTTAAAGCTCATTATTCGTCAAAGCCTAAAAACAAAGCTTTAATCGATGAAATATCACGGATAACCCAATTGGTTGTCAAGACGGAATCCTTAGCCGAATTTGAACGTCTTCTTACCGAACACGAACAATTAATGGCCAGTCATTTAGGTTTACCCACAGTAAAATCGCGTTTGTTTCCAGAATATGGTGGTCTAGTGAAAAGTTTAGGCACATGGGGCGGTGATTTTGTCCTGATAACCTGCCATGAAGAATATCAGCGTTATTTTCAGGATAGAGGCTATCACTTAATCATCCCTTTTTCTGAAATGATTTTTTAACCCTTGCCAATCATTTTTTTAAACTTGGCTTTTGTCGCCTGTTTTTTCTGAAAACGATTTTGAAAATCGACAGTTTCTCCCCACATTTTTGAAAAAACATCCTCGTATTCTTTCCCAATTAGAGGGGCATAGGTTGCTGCCATTTTTTCAATCATTTCTTTTTTTGGCGTTAAACGAGCGAAATTTTTCATGCGGGTATCGAAATCCATTTCATCATGAAATTTCATACGATTCAGGTCCACCAAATAAAAATCGTATATATGGGGTGCTATTTCTACAATTAAAGTATTGCCCGGTGAGTGATCGAGAAATTCAATGCCTTTTTCGTGCAAATCGAATGTGAAACCCGTAAACTGTTCTAAAATAAGATCCCGGTTGGGGTAGTCTTCGTCAGTAACTAATTCCCGGTAGGTTAAATCGGCTTCGACCAATTCACACAGGTAGTAACTATCTTTGAACGTTAAAATGGAGCGATTCTCGAAATAGGCAATCGGATGGGGCGTTTGAAAACCGTAATCAATTATTTTTTGTGCATAGGTAAAAGAACGCTCGGCTTTGGATTCTCTGAAAAAACGATAAACAATTTTATTCACCACATTCGGAATCTTAAACGATTTTGTCGTGACAATTTTCCCATTGCTTAAAACCGATTTCTTAATCGAATTTCTTGTTCCTTTAGCTAAATAATCGGTATTCGATTCATTGGACGCAATAATCGCTACAATTTCTTCTTCGAAATTTTTGTAGTCAGAATGGATAATGTAATTTTTGCTCATTGGGTTAAGTGTTTGTTGTGTAATAAAAATCAGGACAACAAAAAATAATTTTTAGCAATCAAAGATATGCTTAATTTCGCAAAATCAAATTGAAAACGTATTTAACCTGTCATAATGTGAAAATCTATGAAAACTGTCAAAATTATTATTCCATTTTATAAAGATTCCTATGACGAAAATGATGTGCTCTCATTGGATAGAACATTTGCATTATTAGGTAATTATCCCATAGTATTCGTTGTTCCGGAATCATTAGAAACCGCTTTTATTACAAATCATCCCGTGTATAAAAATGCTTCGATTGAACGATTCGAGAATCATTTTTTTAAAAATATCGATGGATATAATCAATTAATGCTCTCTCCAGTTTTTTATAAACGATTTATTGCAACCGATTATATTTTGATTTGTCAAACCGATGTTTTTGTTTTTAAAAATGAGTTAGAAAAATGGATTAATTTGGATTTTGATTATGTGGGTGCTCCATGGATTGGATCACCAAAAACATTCATTTCTACAGTAATAGGAAATGTAAATAGTATTTATCGAAAAATTACACAGAAAAAAGAAAAAAATAAAGAGCGTTTGTTTATGGTTGGTAATGGGGGCTTTTCTCTGCGGAAAGTTGCTAGCTTTTATAAAATAGGGTGTGAAGAACAAAATAATATACAAGAATTTACTTTAAATAAACCTTCTAATGATTATTATATAGAAGATGTATTTTGGTCACTTTACATTCCTGAACGATATTTGGATTTTAAAATACCAGATTGGAAATTAGCCTTGAATTTTTGCATTGATCGTCGACCAGAAATTGCTTTAAAATTAAACCATGGAAATTTACCAATGGCATGCCACGGATTTAATAAACCGAATGTAGCTGCATTTTGGAAATCGATATTCAATAATTTATCAAATACAATTAGAAATTAATGAACGCATATATTAATCAACTGTTTAAGGTAAAGGATGTTAAAACGATACCGATTATTATTAATAATTTTAACCGACTAACTACTTTAAAAAAATTAGTTGAAGATCTTGAAAATAGAGGATATACGAAGATATATATCCTTGATAATTTATCAACCTATCCTCCCTTATTAGCCTATTATAAAACGATAGATAAAAACTATAAAATTTTTTATCTAAAGAAAAATTACGGATTTAAGGCTCTATGGAAGAGTGGTATATGGTATCGTTTTATGTTTTCATATTTTTGTTATACCGACTCCGATTTATCTTTAGTCAAAGAATGCCCTGATAATTTTATGAATGTTTTTTATGCCCTTTTACAAAAATACCCTTGTGCACATAAAGTGGGCTTTTCGTTGAAAATTGACGATCTCCCCGAAGGTTATTCAAGAAAAAATGAAGTGATTGAGTGGGAATCAAAATTTTATAAGCAAGAAAAAGAACCCGATGTATTTATTGCACCAATTGACACGACATTTGCTTTGTACCGTCCTTTTTCTAGAAGAGGAAAAAGAGATGGGTCGGTAGAAATGTATCGTACAAACTTTCCCCTTCAAACTCATCATCTTCCTTGGTATAATGAATGTATGAATTTACCCGAAGAAGAGTTGTATTATTTAAATTCAGTTAAGCGACCTACGCATTGGTCAAAAAAAGAATAAATGAAAAAATCAATTAATCAAATCGTTGAAAATCTTCAAAAAGGAGAAACAATGCTTTACCCTACAGATACCATTTTGGGCCTTGGGTGCGATGCCAAAAATGGGGCGGCCATTCAAAAAATATATGCCCTTAAAAAACGAGCGACGTCAAAATCATTCATTATTTTAGTTGATTCTGTTAAAATGTTACAAGACATTGTTGAAGTGCCAGAATTAGCCTGGGATTTAATGGATTTAAACGAAAAGCCGTTGACCATTATCTACGATGCCCCAAAAGGATTACCAAAAGAGTTAGTTTCTGAAGAGAACACCATCGCGATTCGTTTAACCGATGACCTTTTGTGTAAAAAAATAATTGGAAAACTACGTGGACCTATTGTTTCAACTTCAGCTAATTTTTCAGGGGATGTAGCGCCACAACGTTTGAATGAAGTGAATGCCGGCTTATTAACGCAGGTGGACATGGTTTTAGATGAGTGTAAAGACTTTGTTCCTCATTTCACGGCCTCTACCATTATTCAATTATCAGAAGATAATCAGGTAAAAATAATTCGACCATAAGTTAAAATACTTCTTATAAAGATCATTTTAAAAAATCCTCGAAAGAGGATTTTTTGATTGAAACATTTTGCACTTTAATAAACTATAAAGCTAAAATTGAAACCGTATTTGCGCAAGGGATTGAAGTGGATATCCTTTTGTTTTTTATGATGAAATAAAAAACAAAAGATTGGAACGGAAAGCCCGCTCGTGCGCCCTAATTTTTAATCTTAAAAGCAGAATGATCTTTTATCTTAACGCATTGAGCTGATGTTCTTCTTTGGTTTTATACCTTTAGCTAGACGCATTATCTTGTACAATGTTTTAACTTTTACACCGAATTTATATACATTTGCCAAAATTAGTACAATAAACACGACATCAGGTTGGGGAATTTTTGAAAAACCTATTATAAATGGGCCTCCATATCATTTTTTTTCTTAACAATTGACCCGCTCGTATTTATTTAATGCAAAAAATAATAAATACTTTTGCACAATGAAAATCAAAGAAGCAGTTTCAAATCCAATCTTCGACAGCGTAAAACTTGTCGCTACAGAAATACAACAAGAGACCTATGTTGTTGGAGGATTTGTTCGTGATTATTTATTAAAAAGAGATCAAAAAAAAGATATCGATTTTGTTACCGTTGGTAATGGAATTTTGTTGGCCAAAGAGCTTGCACATAAATTAGGCGCTACCAGTCAGCTTTCTGTTTTTAAACGCTTTGGAACGGCCATGTTTAAGTATCAGGGAATCGACCTAGAGTTTGTGGGTGCACGTAAAGAGAGTTATTCTGAAGATAGCCGAAAACCCCATGTGGAGGACGGTACCTTAGATGATGATCAAAAGCGACGCGATTTTACCATCAATACCTTGGCCATTTCTATGAATGAGGCGAATTTTGGCGAATTAATTGACCCTTTTAACGGGGTAGAGGATTTAGCCAATAAAATAATTAGAACGCCTTTAGCACCGCATATTACCTATTCAGACGATCCGCTACGCATGATGCGCGCCATTCGGTTTGCCGCTCAGCTGGAATTTGTGATCGAAGAACAGTCGTTTACCGCCATACAGGAAAATGCAGAACGCCTTAAAATTGTTTCTTTTGAACGCGTGATGGACGAGTTTCAGAAGATAATGATGACGCCTAAACCGTCTGTTGGTTTGTCTTTGCTTGAAAAGGCCGGACTTATGGAGTATATTTTACCCGAATTAACAGCCCTTAAAGGAATTGAAGAGGTGGAAGGTCAGCGCCATAAAGATAATTTTTACCATACCTTAGAAGTCGTTGATAATATTGCCCTCTTTACAGACAATGTTTGGTTGCGTTGGGCGGCCCTTTTACACGATGTGGGTAAAGCCGTTACCAAACGCTTCGATAAAAGCGTTGGTTGGACGTTTCATTCCCACGAATTTGTGGGCGCTAAAATGGTTCCTAAAATCTTTCGAAGACTCAAGTTGCCATTAGGACAGCCCGTAAAATACGTTCAGAAGCTCGTGATGATGAGTTCTAGACCGATAGCTGTTGTGACCGATGATGCAACCGATTCGGCACTTAGAAGGCTTCTTTTTGACGCTGGCGAAGATTTTGAAGACTTAATTACGCTGTGTAAAGCCGATATTACCACAAAGAATGAACGCAAACAAAAACGCTTCAAGCAAAATTTTGAATTCGTTGAACAGAAAATAAAAGATGTTGAAGAACGCGATCGCATTCGTAATTTTCAACCACCAATATCGGGTGAAGAAATTATGAAAATTTTCGATTTGCCGCCCTGTAAAGAAATCGGACAAATAAAAAATGCCATCAAAGAAGCCATTCTAGAAGGCGAAGTAGAAAATAATTATAATTCTGCTTTAATTTATGTGTTAGATTTGGGAAAACAACTAAATTTGAAACCGAAAAATATTTAAAAAGTGATATATAAAATTCGTGTCATCCTAGATACCAAAGAGGATGTTTTTAGAGACATAGAAATTAAAGAGAAACAGACGCTGTTTACCTTATACAAAGGAATAATGAGCGCGTTTAGTTTACAAGGCGAAGAACTTGCTTCGTTTTATGCTTCTGATGAGGAATGGAGCCAAGGAAAAGAAATTCCGTTGGAAGATATGTCCGATGAAGGAGAAGACGAAACCATGGCCGATTTCTATATTAAAGAAGCCTTTGCACAAATTGGTGACCGCATGATCTTTGTTTACGATTACCTGGCTATGTGGACGTTCTACGTAGAATTAATCGCGATTGAAGAAAAACCAGCCGTGCTTAACTACCCATTGACGGTTTACCGTTACGGGTCAATGCCTTTAAAAGCCCCAAAAAGAGAAATGGATGTTATCGATCTTGAAGAAGATGAACTCGATTTTGACGATGATGCCAGCCTAGACGATCTTCAAATTGAAGACGATATGGATATGGACGATTTATAAAATCACATTTTATATAACACAAAAATCCGACTAAGCAATTAGTCGGATTTTTTTGTGTGTCACTTTTCTAAAAATTTATTTATTTTTTAAGCATTTTCATCGTCAATGCCGCTTTTCCTTCTTCGGTTACTTTTATTACATAAGCTCCTTTAGGTAAATGCTTCACAGAGATTCCGTTGGTGGTGTATAGGCCTTCTAAGACCAAACGGCCATTTAAGTCGACAATTTCTACGGTATTTTTACCTGTACCTATATGGTCAATAAATAACACATCATTTACAGGGTTAGGATAAATCGACACGCGTTTTAACGCGACTTCGTTAGCTCCTAATTTTTTGGTGGTGGTTACTTCTAAATCGAATTTTCCTTCTGAAAAATCAATTACAGATGATGATCCAATATTAACATAATACTTTTTACCGACCTCAGTTGTTTTTAAAGTTACCGTTTCTGTTCCCTGAAAACTAGTTAAGTCAACATTAGCTAAACAAGTTGTTGCGGCGCAATTTCCTTCTTTAACAACAATTTGTGGATTCCAAAATGAAGTCGCCTTAACGGTTACTGTAATATCAGCTCCATTGCCTTCAAGTACATACCAAACCCCATCATTAGCTACCTCATTCCCGTCACATTGTACAGGTCCACCTGCATTGGAAGCAAAAGAAGCATCAACTGATTTTTTTAAAGGGAAGGCATTTATTTCTTCTGCCGTATTACACGTGTCATTATCAACTACTTTTCCCGTCGTAAATGATGTGCTTTCACAATCCTTTGCTTCTCCAGATTTATTGGCCGGGTTTACAGTGACAAAATACGTTGTTTCTGGTTTCAATTCTTTCGAAAAATAAAAATCAGTATAGTCTTCATTGTCTGCACGATCAAAAACATCTTTAGCTCCTTTTTTCGTTTCTACAGTAACATAGTATTGTTCTGCACCAGCAGCACTAGGATAAATAATCTTGGGTAAGAAAATTTGATTTAAAGCTCCATCTGTAGGTACGGTTGCCTTGGTACAAGAAGGAACACCTGCTGCTAAAGTTATACCTAGAAGAGTTACATTAGGACTCATATTATACAACTTGCCACTATTTAATTTAAGTGGGTTAATAATATCTGAATCTGAAAAAGAATCGACATACAAAGAAGAATTTTCGGTACTTTCCGTTCCAATAAAGTTATTGGAGTACGAACCATATCCCTTCTTCTTTTCATGAACCGTTATCACTAAATTATCTGTACCATTATAAGCAAAAGGTGTTGTGAACTGAATATTCACTTTATTATCCTGACCAACAATTGTTCCTGAGAATACCTTTGTCAATTGATCGAAGGCTTGCCAATCTTTATTATTCGCAAATTGTCCTTTCCCTACATGCGATAAATAAACATCAACTTCATCCGAATTGGTAAGTGTACTTCCCTTTTTTAATTGATATTCTAAACCACTAATCTGCCCTGAAGTCCCAATGGATGAAGCAGAATAAATTGTTTGAGAATAGGTATAATTTCTAGAGATTGATATGGGTAATGTCGTGGAACGCGTATCGGTCCCAATGGTTACTTGTCCAAGCGCAAAGCAGCTTGAAATCAATGCTAATGAGTAAACTATTTTTTTCATTTTATGTGTTAATTTGTCGCTAAAGTATAGGAATTTTATTAATTATCAATTTTACAATAACATTTATTTGTAAATAGTCTTGTCAGAGTAAATCAATAGAATAATTTTATATTTAACCACTATTGTTTAATTATGCGGCTAACGATATTTATTATGTATATTTATACATAAAAACTTTTTGGGGCGGCCGCTCCGCGCCGGGCTTTCCACTCCCAATCTTTGCAACAAGAACATTACGAATTCTAAGAAAACGAGGAATGTGTTGCAAAGGATTTCCGCTTCAATCCCTGCCGCAAAATCCGTTCATTAATTTTAAAACAAAGAAAGGTCACCCTAGGCATTGGATGAATTTTCTGCCGCGATGGATGTTAGAATTTAGAACATAGTCGTATGTTTATTTACCGACTAACTCCTAGCCACTAACTTCTACTAACTAACGACCAATAACTAATTACTACCTCCTAAGAACTAACTATATTTGTGGCTTAGTTTTCGCTAATTATAAAAAATATTTTAAGCTCAAACAACCCTTGTTGGTTTTTTAGCATCTAGTCTATAAACGCAGTCTTATGAAAAAATCATTTTTCTTATTATCCTATATTTTTTCCATCTATGCTATGGGTCAAAGTAAAGAATTAACCAATCTATGGACTTCCATTGATCGCGAATTTGAAATAGGTAATTTCAAATCCATCCAAAATCAGTTAGACCAGGCTCAGGCGCTTGCTCAGAAAGAAAAATTTGCTCCGGCTGTAATTAAAGCCGAATTGTATAAAGCCAAATTAAAAATAGCTACATCCGATAATGACGATGAAGTACTCTTGGTATTGTCAGCTTTCGAATTGAAGCTAAAGGAAACCCAAGGGGCAGAAAAAGCGGTTTGGCAATCGTACTATGCCGAATTATTAACGATTTACTATAACGAAAATCGCTATAAAATTAGAGGTCGTACCGAAGTAGAAGCAACCACCACTAACGATTTCCGCTTTTGGACCAACGATTATTTTCAAAAAGTGATTAAAGAAAATTTTGAAGCCTCTATTGCCGATAAAACTTTATTAACCAATGAAAATTCTACGAATTGGTCTTTTATCCTAACGTTTTCGAAAGAAACGTTCGATAAAAGTACGGCTTTAACCCCTTCTCTCTACGATGTCTTGGTTCATAACTATGTCGATCAATTAGCTCAATTGGGTGAAGATCAAAAAGTGCTGGCGCCCTATTACCAAGAATTAGCCAAGATGAATATGCAAAAAGCGGCTTTTAATGCCTTTTTGTACAATCAGTACCGCTATTTAAATACACAGAAAGAAAACCTAACGCCCGATGAATATGCCAAAGAATTATATCTTTTAGCAACCACTTACCGGAAAGAAGCTTGGTACAGTACCTTCCTGTACGAACAATTAGCCTATGCCTATCTTCAACGAGAAAGTGAAGATAAAAAGGCCGATTATATCAAAGTTATGGAACTTCAGAAAGACTATACACGTCTTTACAATTTGCCTCAAAATCAAGTGATCGATGCACTGGTGAAGCAAATTCATAAGCCTTCAATCGCGTCAAAAGTCGATCAATATGTGCTGCCTAAACAAAACATTCCTATTGAAATTTCGCACACCAACCTCGATAAGGCGTTTGTGAAAATCTATGAATATCCTTTTAACATAAAGGAAATGAATACAAATGAATTGAACGATTTATTCAATCCATACCGCAATCAGGATTATGTAAAAACCAATTCGTTTATCAATAAGCTTAAATTGGTCGAGAGTTATCCCATCGAATTAAAATCCTTCGATGATTATCAAAAGCACCAGTCGATTTATAAATTAAATCCGCTTAATCCGGGTCGCTACATCGCTATTCTTTCCAATACCGATACTAAAAAAATTCAAGCAGGTCAATTATCCGAGTACCTCTTAATTAATTCAACGGCCTATACCCTCGTGGGTGATAACAAAACATTAACCGTTAAAAATCGTTTAACAGGTGAACTAGAACCTAATAAACAGGTGGAGTTTTTGTCTTGCGATAGTTATTCGTCAAAGAACTGCAATTCGAAAAGCACGCTAACAGCCAATAAAAGTGCCGAAGTGAATGTGCCTATCACTCAGGGTAATTTCTTTTACCGCATCGTTGGTGAAAATGCCGTGTATTCAAGTTACACCTACAGAGATCGTAGCAGTCGTGAGCCAAATACGGTAAATCGCATCGAAGTGCTAACAGATCGTGCTATTTATAGACCTTCTCAAACAGTGTATTTTAAAGGTATCGCGTATCAAACCCACGATAAAGACAGCAAAGTTTTGCCTAACCAAAAAATGACTTTTGTATTAAACGATGTCAATGGGAAAGAGGTTCGTAAAATAGAATTAACATCCAATGAATTCGGTTCGGTGAATGGTGAATTTATTTTATCAGCCAATGGTCTTACGGGCCAATTCGCTATTGTTGCCACAGCAAGCAATTACAGCCAAGAATACAAGACGATTAGCGTCGAAGAATATAAACGTCCAAAGTTTCAAACGTCTATTTTACCCTTAAAAGGGGTCTACGCGATTAACGATGAAATTACCATTGAAGGGGATGCCAAAGCATTTTCGGGGGCAACTATCGATCAAGGAACGGTTAAATACCGTGTTTATCGTCAAGAGATTTTCCCTTATTGGCCATGGTACCGCTCTTTACCAATGAACCGTGGTGCAAAAGAAGAATTGGCACAAGGTGAAACCATCACCGATGCCCAAGGTAAATACAACTTTTCTTTTATTGCTAAACCCGCTTCTGAAAAAAAGAAAGACGAAGCTAGAACCTATAATTACTTTATAGAAGTTGCCGTAACCGACATCAATGGTGAAACCCAACAAACAGAGTCTACCGTGGTAGTGGGGGATAAACGCCTGCAAGTTAACCCTGTTTTAGGGAGTAAAGTAAAGGTAGACGATTTAGCGAAAGTTAAAATAAACGTTACCAATTTAAACAACGAAAAGGTTGAATCGAAGGGAACGATTTCCATTATTCAACTAAAGGATCCTAAACGGATTGTTCGCGCATCGAGTTTAAACAGTGATTATAATTATTTCTCACGCGAAGAATTTATCAAATTATTTCCTTACGATTCTTATGGAAACGAAGGTGACCCGAAACAGTGGGAATTAGGAAAAACGGTTTTTGAAACCGCTTTCGATACTTCGAAATCGGAAGAAATTGCGGTTACCTCATTTAAAAACCTAGAAGAAGGGTATTACGTGGTTAAATCTTCGGTAATGGATGGTAAAGAAAATGTAGAAAATGAGAAAATTGTTTTCATTCAAAACCCCAAATTAAAATCAGAAACCGCCCTATTCGATGTTCAGGTCAATCAGACCAGTTTTAAACCAGGCGATAAAGCCCTTATTAGTTTTGCTTCAGCAACAAAGAAAGGAATTGTAAACTATGTTATTGAAGCCAATAACAAAGAAATTAAGCGGGGTGTATTGGATTTGAATAAAACGAAGTCCATTGAACTCCCTATCGATAAATCTCATCTAGGTGATGTTTTCGTGTACTATAATTTTGTTAAATACAATTCGGTACAAAATGGAAATCTACGATTACCGGTGGCGAGTGATGATAAAAAATTAACCATTGAAACCAAGGTCTTTAGAGATAAATTAACTCCAGGGGCGAAAGAAAAATGGCAGTTAACAGTATCTGGTAATCAGAAAGAGCAACTTTCTGCGGAGATTGTTGCGGCTATGTACGATGCTTCCTTGGATCAGTTTGCCGTAAATTCATTGAATTTTAACCCCAATACTTATCGTAATTATCCTCAGTTACAGCCTTACCAAATCCGTAATAATTTTGGGACGAATTATTCATCGACCATTGTGAATATTCAAGACCACTTTGTGGGAAGTGAACATGTCAATGGACTGGGTTTAAACGTATTCAATTTATCGTTTAATCAGTATCGTTATTACAATATGCGTATGAAAAATGCGCCTGTGATGGCAATGCAAAAAAGTAGTGATTCGGCTGCTCTGGCCGGGGAAATGGGCGCGGTAAGTGCCGATGCTTCTGTAGAAGAAGAAGCGAGTATAGCGATAAGAGGTAATGGATCATTAGAGTCAAAGGATGCATTGTATGTGATCGATGGCGAATTAATGAATGCTATGCCTGCGAATCTTTCGTCGAAAGACATTGTTTCAATGAATGTGCTTAAAGATGGTGAAGCAACTGCTTTATACGGTAGCCGTGGGGCGAATGGAGTCATTGTGATTACAACCAAAAAAGGCAGTGAAAATCTGGTCGATTTAAACAGTGTACAAGCCAGAAAAGACCTCAAAGAAACAGCCTTCTTCTATCCAACTTTAAAAACGGATGCCGAAGGAAATTTTGTAATTGAATTTACAACGCCTGAAAGCTTAACCGAATGGAAATTGATGACTTTGGCTCATACCAAAGATCTTAAAGTGGGGTATTTAGAACAAACCGTTCGTACCCAAAAAGACCTGATGGTTGTTCCCAATGCACCTCGTTTCTTACGGGAAGGGGATCAGTTGGCCTTATCAGCTAAAATATCGAATCTTTCAGACAAGGGACTAAGCGGTCAAGCGCGTTTAATGTTGTTCGATGCGTTTACAATGGAACCTATCGATGCCGAATTTAAAGCCTTAAACCTTACCCAGAATTTTGTGTCTGAAAAAGGAAATTCAACCCAAGTGACCTGGACCATCGACGTACCGAAAGATCGTCAAGCAGTCGTGTACCGTGTTGTGGCGTCTGCTGGGGCATTCTCAGACGGTGAAGAAAGTGCTTTACCAATTCTTACCAACCGGATGTTGGTCACAGAAACTTTACCTATTTATGTAAAAGAGAATCAACAGAAAACGTTTACGTTCGATCATTTAAAAAACAATCAATCGAAAACGTTAGATAATTTCAAGTTAACTTTCGAAATGACGACCAATCCTATTTGGTACGCTATATTCTCTCTACCGTATTTAAGAGAATACCCTTACGAATGTTCTGAACAAGTGTTCGCTCGTCTGTACGGAAATATGGTTTCTGAGAAAGTGATTTCTTCGAATCCGAAGATTAAAGCGGTGTTCGATAACTGGAATAGCAAAGGGGAACTGAAATCGAAACTTCAATTAAACCAAGAGCTTAAAAACATTATTCTAGAGGAAACGCCTTGGGTGAAAAATGCCGAGTCGGAAGAAGAGCAAATGAAGCAAATTGCTGTGTTATTCGATCTGAATAAAATGCAGAACGAAATGAGATCGGCTTATGAAAAGTTAGCTTCCAAACAAATGAACTCAGGTGGTTTTGCCTGGTTCGAAGGTGGAAGAGAAAACCGATATATCACAACCCACATCGTCTCTGGATTTGGAAACATGAAAAAAATGGGCATCGATTTCAGTAAATTTGGATTCGATACCAAAGAGATGGTGAAGAAAGCGATTGCTTTTATCGACCAAGAACAGTTAAAAGAATTTAAACGGATTAAAAATACCAAATTTCACGATTTTAGCAATGGGTTAAACTTCCTTTATGCTCGTTCATTCTTTTTAGATGAATACCCAATGGACCCAGAGTTAACCACGATGAAAAACACCATTTTAGCGAGTATTAACGCCAAGAAAACCGATTTGCCTTTGCAATCACAAGCTTTGGCTGCTATCGTCCTAAATCGCTTTGGCTTACAGCCTCAAGCAAAAATATTGGTGAATTCAATCAAAGAACGCGCTGTCGATTCTGACGAAATGGGGATGTACTGGAAAGACAATCAAACCGGTTGGTACTGGTACCAAGCTCCAGTTGAAACCCAAGCCTTGTTAATCGAAGCCTTTGATGAGGTCACGAAAGACGAAAAAGCCGTGGAGGAAATGAAGGTATGGTTGTTGAAAAACCGTCAAACCAATCAATGGAACTCGACCAAAGCGACCACGAAAGCCGTTTATGCCTTAATGAATACCGGTAAATCATGGCTCGATGCTGAAAAAGGGATTACCGTTAAAGTCGGTAACAAAGAGGTCGACTTAAATAATTCATCGGCTCAAGCGGGGAGTGGCTATGTGAAAACATCTTGGGATAAAACCGAAATTAAACCAGAGATGGGGAAAATTGACGTGAATAAAACATCGCCTGGTGTTGCTTGGGGTGCTATGTATTGGCAGTATTTTGAAGATTTAGATAAAATTCAATCAGCTGAAACGGGCATTAAGTTCAACAAGAAACTCTTTGTGAAGAAGAATACTGCGAACGGACCTGTTTTAAGCGAAATTACAGCCAATACACCCATTAAAGTTGGTGATTTAGTGACTGTTCGTCTAGAGATAAAACTCGATCGCGATATGCAGTTCGTACACATCAAAGACATGCGCGCAAGTGGTTTTGAACCAGTGAATGTAATGTCAGGGTATAAATGGAATGGTGAATTCGGGTTTTACGAAAGTACGCGCGATGCCGCTACCAATTTCTTTTCCGACTTTATGCTCAAAGGAACCTATGTTTTTGAATACGATCTGAAAGCGAACAATGCCGGAAATTTCTCCAACGGAATTACCTCAATGCAAAATATGTATGCACCAGAATTAAGCGCACAAAGCGTTGGTTCACGTGTGATCATTCAATAAGATTAAATTTTCATTTTTTTAAAGGCTTCGTTTAACGAAGCCTTTTTTTATTGGATAAAGTGCTCAAAGGTTTTTTCTACAATCAGATGACTATTTGTTCTACATCCATTATAAATTTCTATCTTAGAATTCTATATACCTTATGTTGATAACAGATATGCAATCGGATAAAACAAAAAATATTCTTCAAAATATTCTTCAAAAAGTTGATTTAACTTCAACGGAAATCGATGTACTGTGTAGTGTATTAGAATACAGGAAGATAAAAAAAGGAAAGCATATTCTATCGGAAGGTAATATACCCGATATGGTTTTTTACATCGATTCAGGGTTGTTTCGGATGTATACGACAGGTGATGATTTTGAAGAATATACCTTCGAATTTAATGCCGAAAATCAATGGATTGCCGATTTGGAATGTTTTTCTAAAAAATTACCAACGTCTATGAATATAGAGGCCTTGGAAGATAGTGAAATACTCATTATTCGTTACGATAAAGCCCTTGAATTACATCAAAAAATCCCTCGTTTTACACAATTTAGTCGAATGCATGCTGAAGAAAAATACATCGAAATCTTTAAACGAAATAAGCTACTGAGTCAGAAAGGACTCACCACTGAAAGACGTTACCTCGCTTTCTTAGAAAACTACCCGAATTTAGCTCATCGTATTCCATCAATCCACTTAGCTTCTTACCTCGGTGTTTCACCTGAAACATTTAGTCGGGTAAAAAAAGCATTACGAAAAAAATAGCGTATAAAAAAATCACCACATCAAGAGGATTCATGTTAAGACAACAAACAAAGTCTAGGGTTTAGCGACGTGTATTTTATTTATTTTTCATGAGTTTTGAATGGATTAAATCACACAAAAATGGAAAATAAAGAAATGATTACACCTTTCTTTTGGATGACTGAACCGTCAGTGTTAAACCAAAAGCAAAATCACAAAGAATTCATTAACCCCGATGATATTCCTTGGACGGAATGGTTAATGCCAGGTACCTATTTTAAACTATTGTTCTGCGATATAGCCAACGGAGCATTTACCATTATCATGAAAGTGGATCCTGGTACCACTGCCAGCGTTCATTGGCATCTAGGGTCGGCTCAAGCGTATATTCTAGAAGGTAATTTCTATTACGATAAAGACGATGTTGGAAATACCAAAAATTGTTATACCTGTGAAATCGGTGGGGCAGTCCATCAGCCTTATTCACCCGATGGATGTATCATGTTAGCCTTCTCTCAAGGTCCGATTGCGGGTTACCACGAAGGCAAAATGGTCTTAGTAGCCGATGCCCAATTGCATTTCGATTTGGCTAAGCAAAATAATGCCATTAAGAATGCGACTGTCGTTGGCTATACACATCTCCCTCAAAAAGATGAAGCATGATTTTAGAGAATAAAGTTATTTCAATTACAGGTGCTGCCAATGGGATCGGTAAATCCACAGCTAAACTTTTAGCGGAAGAAGGTGCGATCCTTATCTTATCAGATGTTAATAAATTAGCGTTGGAAGAAACAGCCCACGAATTAGCTGCCCTAAATTCAACAATTCAAACAGTGGTGGTGGATGTCGCTTACCAAGATCAAATTGAAACGATTGCTCAATTAGCGAAATCTCACTACGGGCGGTTAGACGGTGCTTTTAATAATGCGGGGATTTCTGGGCCAAGTATCGAAATGATCGATTATCCCGATGATGTTTTCGATCAATTAATTTCGATCAATTTAAAATCGATTTGGTGGTGCATGAAATCTCAATTAAAATTGATGGTCCAACAACCTAACGGAGGTTCTATTGTTAATGCTGCTAGTGTAGGCGGATTGGTCGGTAAACCGCTTATTTCACCTTATATAGCAACAAAACATGCGGTAATTGGGCTTACCAAAACAGCTGCTTTAGAGTATGGAAGTAAAGGAGTTCGGGTGAATGCGGTATGCCCAGGTATTATTCGTACTCCCATGTTAGATGCCATCATCAAATCAGGTGAAATGGGCACCGAAGAACAATGGAATACCTTGCAACCCATAGGTCGTTTAGGGGATCCTCGTGAAATAGGTGAACTAGTCGCTTGGCTATTATCCGATCGTGCTTCTTTAATTCATGGGCAATCCATTGCAGCCGATGGTGGATTTACGATTTCATAATTAAAATAATAGGTATGTGTACCACCCTTCTTAAGGCTTCGTTCAACGAAGCCTTTTTTTTTATTCATTTTGAAACATTCATTGTCTGTTAACAGAATAATTTCAATCGAACTTATTTCTTTTTAAAAATTAACATTTAATAGTTGTTGTTTAATTTAATATATTTTAGATTTGGTATAATATAATATCATAAATAAAGTTTTTAAAACCAATTTAGTATAAAATAAACCTTTTAAATGAATGTGATCATGATTAAAAAATTACACTTTTTATGTGCTTCTCTAATTTTTTCTTGCCAATTAGTAGCACAAGTTGGTATTAATACTAACACCCCAAACGCTACGCTAGAAGTTTTTGCAGATTCGGACAATAATACAGTGACTGATGGAATTATTGCTCCCAAATTAACTGGAGAGCAGTTGAAGAGTAAAGATGCGCTATACGATGTATTACAAACAAGTGCCTTGGTTTTTGTTACTGCTGGACTATCTTCTGGAGACACTTCAGTAAAAACCATTAATGTAACAGAAAAAGGCTATTACTTCTTTGATGGATCAGTTTGGCAAAAAATGAAAGGAGGTAATGAAACGTTTACTATTGACGCAACGAATGGATTAACCAAAGAAGGAAGTCGTATTAATCTAGGAGGGAACTTGAATAAAGTAACCACGATAGGAACAAGCATTGATAACACTTTAAGAGTTACAGGTTTACAAGATGCTCAGAACGATGACGAAATTATGGTCGTTGATTCAGATGGAACCTTAAGAAAAAGTCAAATCTCTTTGAACTTCATTACCACTTTAAATTCAATAGCAAAACGCACTACTCGTTCAGCGGCAAACATTGCAGCCAATAGAGACACAACAGTTGTGTATGATAATGTTGAGAAAAATAATTCAGCATTCATAACCTATGACACTGCAACTGGTAAATTTATGGTGATGAAAGCAGGATATTATCAAATTTCCGTTTTCAATATTATCGATACTTCATCAAATGCTAATGGGCAAACTGCAGGAACGGCTATAACCAGATTGCTTAAAAACGATACTTCTATTGCTGGGTCAAGTTCAAGTCATTTAGAGCGAACGAATTTTATTCAACATTCAGTCTCTTCAAGTGAGTATTTCAATATTGGTGACTTTATTTCAGTAATCCAATCTCATACAAGGCCTAATCGTATAGGTGCAGGTGGCAATATTTCAATTATTAATTTAGGTGAATAAGTTCAATATAGTTAATGTTTTTTTTAATTCAATTAATTGGAGCTATTCTTTTAGAATTAGCTCCTTTTTTTACTTAGTCTATTATCACTTCATTTTAATAGTGTAAATTTGATTTCTTAAATCATTACCCATCCATGCCAGCATTCAGCCAACTTAAAAACAAACTCAATTCCCACCCAATTTATAACCTTCAATTTATCTTATTGTGCATGAGTTCGCTTTTGTTCTCAGCCAGTTTCAATATGTTGATTCCCGAACTGCCTGCCTACATCAGTAGCCTTGGCGGGGCAGAATACAAAGGATTAATCATTGCGCTTTTTACGCTAACGGCCGGAATTTCACGTCCATTTAGTGGAAAATTAACCGATAAAATTGGTCGTGTGCCCATTATGGCCATCGGATCCATTGTTTGTTTTATCTGTGGTATGCTATATCCGGTGCTAACAACCGTTGCCGGATTCTTATTTCTGCGTTTAGTGCACGGCTTTTCAACCGGCTTTAAACCGACAGCTACGGCCGCTTATATAGCCGATGTAATTCCCCAAAACCGTTGGGGAGAAGCCTTGGGATTGCACGGAATTTCCTTCAGTGTAGGTCTAGCAATTGGTCCCGCCTTAGGAAGTACCATCCGGTTGTATTCATCGATGAATACCCTCTTTTTTACCTCTTCATTTCTGGCACTGTTATCCATTATCATTTTGTTTAACATGAAAGAAACCCTCAAAGACAAAGTCAAATTCACCCCTTCATTACTCAAGATTTCTAGAAGTGATATCTACGCCAAAGAAGCCATACCTGCGGCCATTGTTACTTTTCTATCCTATATTGCCTATGGGTGTATTTTAACCCTTATTCCCGATTGGAGTGACCACCTCGGGTTAAAAAACAAAGGCACCTTTTTCGTTATTTTTACCGTTTCATCGCTTTTAGTTCGCTTTGTCGCTGGTAAAATTTCCGATACCAAAGGAAGAGTCTATGTCATTAAAATAGGACTCGTCCTCTTAGTCGTTTCATTGCTTATTTTAGCAACGGCTCAATCGGTGGTCGGCCTCATGGTAGCTGCCTTTATGTACGGTATTTCTACAGGAATCTTGTCGCCAGCATTAAACGCTTGGACCATTGATTTCAGTAAATCAAATGAAAGAGGAAAGGCCATGTCGACCATGTATATTGCTTTAGAAGCCGGTATCGGTGGTGGGGCCTTAATCGCAGGCTGGTATTACCAAGACGTTATTACCCGAATCCCAACCATTATGTACGTATCCTCAGCTATTTGTATTTTAGCTTTATTGTATATGTATAAAAACTATAGAAATAACCAACCCCGTTTCAAAGCATGAGAATAGCGCTTTATCAACATATCGAAAAAATATTATCCGATAAGAAGATCTATCTAACAACTTTAATCGACGATCTTCGTTCGTCCAACAACGACACCAAAAGCAGCATGGGCGATAAGTACGAAACCTCTCGCGAAATGCTGCAACAAGAAATTGACCGTATTCAAGGACAATTCAATGAAGTAGAAAAACAGGAAGCGGTTTTTAAAACCATTCAAACCAAAGACTATAAGAAAATAGGGCTAGGGGCTGAAGTTAAAACCTCTTTAGGTCATTTTTGCATTGCCTTTGGTCTTGGAGCCGTCACCTTAGAAACCGAGAATATTTTTGTATTATCTCCCAATGCCCCGGTCGCCAAAGCAATGGAAGGAAAAACCACTGGAGACTCACTCCAAGTCAATGGTCAAACCTATACCATTCTCGAACTCCACTAAATCCATGGCTATCTTCTACTTAAGCGGTTTTTCAGCAATCGCTTAGCCAATCCTTATACAATGAATTAATAAAAGACTTTTTTGTCTTTTATTAATTTTATCACTAACTTCACCATAGAATAACAAGACAAACGTATGAAACACGATATAGAGACCCGTGAAGATATTCAACAATTGGTGGATACCTTCTATAAAAACATTCAAAAAGATGGATTAATAGGCGTTATATTCATTGGCGCTATCAAAGACTGGTCTCCACATTTAGAGAAAATGTACCGTTTTTGGGAAACCATCTTATTGCAACAATACACCTATAAAGGGTCACCGTTTCCGCTTCATGCATCCATGCCTTTAGAACAACACCATTTTAACCGATGGATGGAAATTTGGGAACAAACCATCGACGATCTTTTCGTCGGAGATAAAGCGATAGAAGCTAAGGATAGAGGAAAAAAAATGGCCACCATGTTTCTTTCAAAAATTGAATACTTAAGAGATCATGATGCGCAATCTATCCTTTAAAAGCGTAACTTTATAAAACACTTAAAAAAACAGAATTATGGCATTCGAAAATAAATACAGCTACGATACACTAAGCGAGGCGGTTAATGATTTACAGAAAAGAGGGTATACCCACGATTTTTTAATTCAAGACGACGACGAATGTGTTGTTTGTCAAGAAAAAGCATTGCAATTGTCTCCCGACGAATTTATAATCGACGAGATTTATCGCTTTGAGGGAATGACTGATCCAGGCGATGAAAGCGTAGTCTTTGCCATCTCTTCCGAAAAACACCAAATCAAAGGAATGGTGATCAATGGCTTTGGAGCCGAATTTGGCTACCGTTCCTCAAAACTCGTCGAAGAATTACACAAAAAAGCACGCCAATAGTGGGGGTGTTTTCCAAGACTTGCGAATATGCTATGCGGGCGGTATTGTATATCGCCCAACGCTCCCACCAAGGTCACAAAGCAGGCATCAAAGAAATTGCGGCCAACATCGATTCCCCAGAACATTTCCTTGCGAAAATTCTTCAAAAACTCAGTAAAGAAGGCTTAATTCAATCCGCCAAAGGACCCAATGGCGGTTTTTACCTCGACAAACAAGGACTTCAAAGACCATTAGCCGAGATCGTTCACGCCATTGAAGGCGATCAAATCTTTATCGGATGCGGCATGGGCTTAAGCGATTGTTCCGAAGAAAACCCATGCCCCTTACACGAAGACTTCAAAAAAATACGCCATCAAATCGCCCAAATGCTTCAACAAACCACCATCGGAAAATTCAACCTCGAACTCATTAAAGGTCAACTCACCCTCCATAAATAAGAACGATAATTATTTGGGCGGCCGCTACGCGCCGGGCTTTCCACTCCCAATCTTTGCAACAAGAACAAGAAGGGTTCTTAGAAAAGGAGGAATGTGTTGCAAAGGATTTCCGCTTCAATCTCTTAGGTTTGTATAAATAAAAAAGATTAATAAATTAGAGTATTGTTTAATCAAGATTACAACTAGTAAAGGCGCTTTTAGCTTCTATCCAAGTTTTAAGACTTATGCAGGGATTTAATCCTTTACTAGTTTTTTAAACAAGCTTCAAATAGAAATTTAGGAAAGACCTATTATCAGAGAATTGAAAGTGTTTAAAATGTAATCTTAATCATAAAAGATATGACAAATATAGAAAAAGTAACGCATTACATTGGTATTGATATCTCTAAAAAAACGTTAGATATTGCTATTTATAAACAGAATTCGTTTTTATTTCATGAGCAAATCAATAATACTCCGACCAGTCTTAAGACCTTTTTTAAGTCCCTAAATAAGAGAGGTGTAGATTTAAGTCAGAGCATTGTCTGTGCTGAATTTACAGGAGTTTATACTCAATTTTTAATCAATAGTGCTCAGTTATTGAACCTTAATTTATGGCTTGAAAACGGAAACCATATCAAAAAATCACAAGGTTTAAAACGGGGTAAAAACGATAAAGTAGATGCTCAACGAATAGCTCAATTTGCCTATAAAAATAAGGATGATTATAAAGCTTATCAAGAACCACGAGCACTAGTTAAGACGTTAAAGGAACTGATTAATAGACGTAAGCAATTGGTTAGTTTAAAGAAACAATTATCAGGAGCTTTAGGTGAAAAAGAATATAAAAACGAGGAAGATCTTGCTCTACTTAAATCACTGTGTGAAAACACATTGAATGGACTGGAGACTGATCTGAAACGTATTGAGCGGGAAATAGACCGATTGATAAAGTCGGACGAAAAAATGTTCAATCAATATAAAATTATTAACTCTGTTGTCGGAATGGGACCCGTAACTGCAGCTAATATGATTATGATGACGAACGAGTTTTCAGCTTTTTTGGAAGCTAAAAAATTTGCATGTTACGCAGGAGTAGTTCCTTTTAGCTATACGTCAGGGAGCAGTGTAAGTAGTAAGGCAAAAGTTTCTAAAATGGCTAACCACCAGATGAAAACACTTTTGCATATGGCAGCCATGTCTTGTATACGGAGTGAAGGGAATTTACGTGAATATTATTTACGAAAAACGGAAGAAGGAAAAAATAAAATGTCGGTCATTAATGCTATTCGTAACAAGTTAATATTGAGAGTATTTGCATGTATTAGAGATAATCGGTTTTATGACAAAGATTATAAATATAGCACGAAATTAATGCAAAATGAAATGGCTATTCATTGTTAATAAAAGAGAAAAAGATCAAACTAGCATTAAACGTAAAAAAAAAACATTTTTAATTTGGTGAAACCATAGAAATCCCTGCCGCAATCGCCTTCACTTCATCTCCCAATTCAATGGATTTTAGGTAGTAGATAATAGATTTTAGATAGTAGATTTTAGATAATAGACATAAGATCTCTAATGATTAGAAACAAGAGACTAATTACCACAAACAAACCTCTCTTTACCAGGGTTTTAGAACTTTTGTATAGATCCTAAATCTCTAAAGACTATTTACTAATACCTAATTACTAATACCTAATCACTAAAAACTAACTACTACAGACCAATCCCTTTTTCCGAGGTCTCAGAACTTTTTAATAGATCTTAAATTAGTAATTACTAAGACCTAATTACCTCCTCCTTGTTCATCCACGTCAAAAAGCCCTTTTTATTAGCTGTGGGTTTAGAAAAGTACAGCCTGAACGATAACATAATAGATGTATATAAAAAAAACACTATAAATAAGAGTGGTTTTTTAATAATTAAAAATTTAACGTATAAGATTTTTTTGACACAATCTTTTCCATTTAGCTACTGTATTTCGACTAAGTTTAAAATGATCGGCTAATTGACAGTTATTCAGATTATTTACTTTTTGATAGTTAAGTATTTCTAAAATAGTTTTCTTATCATAAGATTTAAATCTTTGATTCCTTGACGTATTACCTAAAAGCACTTTATTCAATTTGATAATATCTAAATCTGTCCATAAGTTTTTATCAAAAAATGGAGCGCAAATAGTTGATTTATCGGGGTGTTTTTCCTTAATAAAATCTTGGTAGATTAATTTGTAATTTGGTTTGTTTTTTGTGTACATAATCTATTAATTTATAATCTAAGTTTAGAAGTATGAGGTGGTATAGATTAGGTTATATATTTTTTTTATACTTTTGAATCCATTTATATAGAGTTGTTTTAGGGATTCTATAATCGTCTATGACTTGTTTTTTAGTCATTTTTTTAGAATTTATCTGTTCTAAAATAAAATCGATTAATTCTTTCGTATAGATGTTTTTTTTAAACTGAGGCAATTGAGATTCTTTTTTCTCTTCTAATAAGTCACTGCTATTGCTTAGTTTAGTTGGGCAATAAATAATCAGGTGTTGAGAATAAAGCCGAAATAAATCATAACGTAATAACTTGCACCATTTAAGTATAATTTCACTATCTAAACTACGCATACTATACATTGATAAAATATCCTTGTCTTTTACGTTTATGAAGTTGCATATTCTTTCTGAATCGATTTTCTGTTCTTTTACTTTCTCTTTTATAATACTCCCTATATGAATGATTTTAAAATTTGGTTCCCCCATTGATTGAATTTTTATATGAAACAAACGATATGTTTTCAAAGGCCCAGGTTGGGTGGTTCGTTTGAATAAACTACAATTTGCTTATCATTAAAGAAACGCCTTCGAGCCCATACGATGGCTCAGAACCAACCTTCAAGTAAGAGAGCTTACTCCCCTGAAGGCTTCCAGTTTCAGTCCGAGTTCTCCTAAAAACCAGCCGTAGTTCGCTGCCTTTTTCTACTTTAACAATCTTGGAAGGAAAAACCATCGGTCTGCTCACCCTTACATATCCTTCATTTCTTAAAACTAATCTGTTTGCTACAATGGTATTCCATACAGATTCCCCTTGTTTTCTAGTTTCTACAATCGCTAACATATATGCATCAGCGGTGCTTTCTTCAACGGTAATTTTAAAATTTATATATAAATTTAATAGAAAAGTACCTGATTCATTAAATTTATAAAACCCTCCTGAAGAACTTATAGATAGTGTGTTTTCTTTAATAAATGACTGTTCAAGATTGATGTAGTTATCTCTACCCTCATTAAAATTATTAAGCTGTGTATTGTTGTTTTCAACGATGTTGGTGTTCGACGCTATAGCTGAAAATATCCTTGAAGTCACTTGCGTAGACTCTGGTATTAAGCCCACAATACCTTCGCTATTTATATAAAGAGGCTGAATGCTATTTCCGCTTAATTTATCCGCCTTCCTTATCCGTATATCTCCGTTTATATCCAGGCTATTAGTAGGATTATTTGTATTTATACCAACCTGCGCAGAAAGTATTCCATATGCTAAAATTAATCCAAGTGTTAAAGTCTTTTTTCTCATGTTTTTTTTATTAAAAATAAAAAAAACATGCTCTTTTTTTGCATTAAAATCAAATTTTAACATTTAAATTGTGGAAAAATCATGTTTTTGAAATTATGCGGTGTTTTTCAGTAATAAGACTTACTCAACTCTAAGTCGTGTCTAAATTTACTCATTTTTAGCTGTTTGACTTCCATATGAGATGACGTTCGTATGAGCACTAACCTTTTGAGTTTATAGCCATTTAAAAAAATCATTGGCAAAGATGTATTAAGCATGCGGGAGTTTGCTAATTAAGTGTCTTATCTAAAAGAGTAGTTTAGGGGATTCTGTTGTTGAGAAAATTTAAATCAGCTGTTTAATCTGGTGAAAACCTTAATTGAATCAAAAAATAAAAAGGGTTCGGAAGGGATCCATTGATTATTGCTGTGCACCAAAACATAGTAGTTATTGTGACTTGCGTTGAAAGTCACCTGCCTTAAAAAAAGTGCATGACAAAGAATGTCAATCCTATTTTCAAAGCAATTACAATTGTTCTATGGATTGAAATTAAATTGTTTAAAAAATTCAAAAGATCGATTTAACTTTAATTTTGTTCAATTGTGACCTTCTTTTTTAATATACAGCACAGCGACCGCGGCTCCCGATTCAATGAATTTTAGGTGGGGATTTCTAATCACTACAAACTAACTCCTCTTTTCCAAGGTTTTAGAACTTTCAAATAGATCCTAAATTACTAATTACTAAAGACTAATTACTAAAGACTAATTACTAATTACTAAGGACTAATTACTAAAGACTAATTACTAAGGACTAATTACTAAAACCTAATTACTAAGGACTAAAAAATAACCACAAAAAAAGCCCCGCAGGTAGGCGAGGCGCTAAATGTTTTCACAACGGAATAATCCTTATTGTGAGTTCCTTCATTTTCGTAAGGCGAATATAGGGCAAATTTTTAACTTACAACAATGTGTAAAGAAATATTTTGTATTTTTAAAAAAAATGTTAATCAATCATGAAAAAAATACTAGGATTGGATTTAGGAACAACCTCAATAGGTTGGGCCTATGTGCATGAAGCAGAAAATAAAAACGAAGTTTCATCTATTCAGAAATTAGGAGTAAGGGTTAATCCGTTAACCGTTGATGAACAAATAAATTTTGAAAAAGGGAAACCGATAACAACCAATGCTGGGAGAACTCTAGCCCGTGCAGCTCGCCGAAATCTTCAACGTTTTAAACTTAGGCGAGAGAATTTGATTGATGTGCTTAAAAAAAATAATTTTATAGACGATGCAACTTTATTAGCAGAAGATGGAAACCGCTCAACTTTCGAAACCTATGCTTTTCGTTCGAAAGCAGCCAAAGAACAAATTTCACTGACCGAATTTGCCCGCGTTTTATTAATGATCAATAAAAAAAGGGGCTATAAAAGTAGCCGTAAAGTGAATAACGATGAAGAAGGTTCTACCATTGATGGAATGGAGGTGGCTAAATTATTATACGAAAACGACTTAACACCAGGGGCCTATGTGTTGAACTTACTACTAAATGGAAAAAAAACCATCCCCGATTTTTATCGTTCTGATCTACAGAACGAATTAGACCTAATTTGGGAATTTCAAAAACAATTTTACCCCGATCTATTCACCGAAGAGTTTAAAAAAGAACTCACAGGGAAAGGCCAAAAAGCGACTGCGACTATATTTTGGGCAAGACATGGCTTTAATACCGCCGAAAATAAAGGGAAAAGAGATGAAAAGAAACGTCAAGCTTACCAATGGCGAGTAGAAGCACTTTCGAAACAATTAACCAAAGAGGAAGTGGCTTTTGTGATTGCCGATATCAATAATAATTTATACAATTCGTCAGGGTATTTGGGGGCAATCAGTGATCGCAGCAAGGAACTTTATTTTAATCAATTAACGGTAGGGGAATACTTGTACCAACAATTGGAAAGTAACCCGCATGCCCGATTAAAAAGTCAAGTTTTTTATCGCAAAGACTACATGGATGAATTTGAGATAATCTGGGAAACCCAGAAACAATTTCATGCTGAGCTAACCGATGAATTAAAAAAGGAAATACGGGATATCGTTATTTTTTATCAACGAAAATTAAAGTCTCAAAAAGGCTTAATTAGTATCTGTGAATACGAAAATAAATTAGTAGATATTCAGGTGAAGGGAAAACAGGTTCAAAAATTAGTTGGCTTAAGAGTAGCTCCTAAAAGTTCTCCGCTTTTTCAAGAATTTAAAATTTGGCAAATTCTCCATCACTTAGAGTTTAAAAATAAAACGACCAAAGCACTTTTTATTCCCGATCTCGAGGAAAAAACAAAGATGTTCGAAGAGCTTAATTTAAAAGGAAACTTAAAAATTGAACGCTTATTAGAAACCATTGGGTGTAAACCCAAAGAATGGGAGTCGAACTATGCCGAGGTCGAAGGAAATAGAACCAACCAAGTGCTTTTTGATGCGTATTTAGAGATACTACAACAAGCCGGGTATGACGAAGAACTGTTTAAACTATCTGGTAAAGACGATATTTCGGTTAATGCGCTGAAGACACCCGCGAATGAGCTACACGATATGGTTAGGCGTATTTTTGACGTCTTAGAAATTAATACCCAATGCTTATGTTTTGATGCCCAGTTAGACGGAGAAGATTTCGAAAATCAACCTGCCTACCAGTTGTGGCATTTATTGTATGCTTACGAAGTCGATGAGTCTGCATCTGGGAATGAGAAATTATATGAACTACTTCATAAAAAGTTTGGCTTTTCATTGGAACAAAGTAAATTATTGGGGAAAGTTTCTTTTGCGTTAGACTATGGTAGCCTTTCAACGAAAGCCATGCGTAAAATCTACCCGTTTTTGGCCGCCGGACACCCATTATCAGGTAGCCATAAAGATAAGGCAATCGTCAGTGCACTAACCCTTGCGGGTTATCGCCATTCAAAAAATTCATTGACCAAAGATGAATTAAGCCAGCGCGAGTTAGCCAATGTACTCACCGTCTTACCTAAAAATAGTCTACGGAATCCTGTTGTTGAGAAAATTTTAAATCAGATGATCAATGTGGTGAACACCTTAATTGAATCGGAAAGTAAAAAAGATGCGCAGGGAAATATTACGGAATATTTTAAATTCGATGAGATACGCGTAGAATTAGCGAGAGAATTAAAGAAAAATGCCAAAGAACGTGCCGATGCCACTTCGAGAATGTCGCAAGCAAAAGGTGATCATTTAAAAATTACGTCCATACTGCAAAAAGAGTTTGGTATTTTAAATCCAACCCGAAATGATATCATTCGCTATAAGCTTTACGAAGAATTAAGTTGCAATGGGTACAAAGATTTATACACCAATACCTATATCGCTAAAGGAAATCTATTTTCAAAAGAATACGATGTAGACCATATTATCCCACAAGCCCGCGTTTTTGATGATAGTTTTTCCAATAAAACCATTGTTCCTAAACAAGTAAACCTCGATAAAGGAAGTAAAACCGCCATAGATTATATCGAAGGTAAATTTGGCGATGCAGGCGTCGTAGCTTTTCAAGACCGCATAGACACCATGCTCAAAGCATTGGGTAATGAGAAATTTCGAGCTAAATCGTTGAAACTGGTTAAACATGAAAGTGAAATAGGGGATGGGTTCATAGAAAGAGATTTACGGGATAGCCAGTATATAGCCAAAAAAGCCAAAGAAATGCTATTCGGTATTGCACCGGCAGTGGTGTCAACATCGGGAAGTGTTACGAATCGCTTGCGTGAAGACTGGGACCTAGTGAATGTGATGAAAGAACTGAACATCGACAAATACCGAATGCTTGGCCTTACCGAAGAGTTGGAAATGAAGGAGGGGAAGAAAAAGGAAGTTATTATCGATTGGACCAAGCGGAATGATCACCGCCACCACGCCATGGATGCTTTAACTGTGGCTTTTACACAACACAATCACATTCAGTACCTCAATTACCTCAATGCGCGTAAAGACGAAAATCACAAAGAACACGCATCGATTCTTGCCATTGAAAAAAAGATTACCTTCTTAGAAGAACGCCCAAACGGTCGCAAAAAAGTTAAATTTTGCTTACCTATTCCTCATTTTCGTCAGGAAGCCAAGAAACATCTAGAAAGTGTATTGATTTCTCAGAAGGCTAAAAATAAGGTGGTTACGATGAATGTCAATAAAATAACCACTAAGAAGGGCGATAAACCACAAGCGACATTAACACCTAGGGGACAATTGCATAAAGAGACCGTCTATGGTAAAATTGATCAATACGTCACCAAAGAAGAAAAAATTGACGGTGGTTTTAACCGTGAAACCATTGATAAAGTAGCGAATCCAAAATACAAAACACGCTTGTTAGAGCGCTTGGAAGAATTTGATAACGATCCAAAGAAAGCGTTTACAGGGAAAAACAGCCTCGATAAAAACCCGGTTTTTTTAGATGAGGAAAAAAGACAGACACTACCTTTAAAAGTGAAATTGGTCTGGTTAGAAGCCGATTTTACCATTCGAAAAGAAGTGAACCCTGATAATTTCAAAGACTACAAAAGTTTAGAAAAGGTGATCGACGTAGGAATTCGTAATCGCCTTATCGCCCGCCTAAAAGAATTTGAAGGGAATGCCAAAGAAGCTTTTGCTAATTTAGAGCTTAACCCTATTTATCTCAATGAAGAAAAAGGGATTCCAATTAAACGGGTAAAAATTTCAGGCGTAACTAATACCAAGGCGCTTCATCACAAAAAAGATCATTTTGGTGAAGCGATTCTAGATGAAAAAGGGAATGAAATTTCTACCGACTTTGTCAGTACAGGAAATAACCACCACGTTGCAATTTATTTGGATCAGAATGGAAAATTACAAGAGAATGTGGTGTCTTTCTACGAGGCGGTGGCTCGGGTAAATGCTCAACTACCAATTATCGATAAACATTTTAACCAACACCTAGGTTGGGTATTTCAATTTACCATGAAACAAAATGAAATGTTTGTTTTTCCATCCGACGACTTTGATCCTTCTGAAATCGATTTATTGGATCCTAAAAACTATAGGCTCATTAGCCCAAATCTATATAGGGTGCAGAAAATGACAAATAAAGATTATTTTTTCAGACATCATTTGGAAACTACTGTAGAGGACAATACGAAAGCAAAAGGAACAACATGGAAGCGACTAGGATTGTCAGGTCTTGAAAACAGTATTAAAGTACGAATTAATCATATTGGTCAAATTGTTTCCGTAGGGGAATATTGATCTATTTTATTAACCAAAAAACCACCTAAACCATGCTAAAAAGAACCATTTATGTAGGTACGCCAGCCTATTTAAAATTAAAAGACCATCAGTTGGTCTTGGAAGAACCTGATTCGAAAGCTATAAAAGGAATAGTCTCCATAGAAGATATGGCTTTCTTGGTCATGGATCATCCGCAGATAAGTTTAACCCATCCGTTAATGATTGCTTTGCAGCAAAACAATGTCGCCATAGTAAGTTGCGACGAAAGCCATCTGCCTTTTGCTCTAATGTTACCCATGGCGGGCCATGTAGAACATTCCCAACGGTTAAAACACCAGGTAAATGTTTCAGAACCTTTAAAAAAGCAATTGTGGAAGCAAACCGTAGAGGCCAAGATTAGCCAACAACGAGAATTGCTGAGAAAATTAGGCTTGCCTTATGAGTCTATGAATACCTATCTCCATGAGGTAAAATCGGGCGATTCAACCAATATGGAAGGCATAGCGGCTCAGTATTATTGGAAACAGTTATTTGATAATTTTACACGAGAGCGCAACGGTGATTCACCCAATAATTTTTTGAATTTTGGCTATGCTGTTTTACGAAGCATGGTTGCCAGAGCTTTGGTGAGTAGTGGATTAAATCCTACCATGGGCATATTCCATCGGAACAAATACAATGCGTATTGTTTGGCCGATGATGTAATGGAACCTTATCGGCCCTATGTTGATGAACTCGTGATAGAATGGATCAACAAGCCCTTTCGACCGACGGAAATGTCGAAAGAAGCCAAAGCTTTTCTATTGCAGATTGCGACCAAAGACGTAAAGATAAATGGACTTATGCGCCCTTTGATGGTCGCGGTGAGTTCCAGTACCAGTTCGTTGAGTAAATGTTATGCCGGGGAGAATAGGGTAATTCATTATCCTTTGTTAGAATGAGTTTTAGTCGATATAATGCATATAGAATTATGTGGGTATTAGTTTTTTTCGATTTACCAACCGAAAATAAAAAGCAACGCAGCCAAGCGACGAAGTTTCGAAAGACGCTGCTCGATGATGGCTTCTCCATGTTTCAGTTTTCTATCTACTTGCGGCATTGCCCCAGTAAAGAAAATGCAGAGGTGCATATTAAGCGAGTCAAATACCATCTTCCTGAATTAGGGAAAGTTGGTATTCTCATTGTCACCGATAAGCAATTTGGGCAAATGGAACTTTTCCTCAGTCAGAAACCAAAAGATCTTCCTCAAATTCCACAACAACTCGAATTATTTTAGGATTTAAAAAATGGTCGTTCTCTCTAAGTGAACGACCATTTTTTATGCTTTTTAAAATCCTACCAATCGAGTCTAAAACCTCTGCTAATCTATGATTGCAAGATTGAGGTTGAATCCTATACGGTAAAAATACGAAAATGAAAGGAACTCACAACCCATTGCAAGACTAAGCCTTCGATTTTCTCGTTGAATCCTATACGGTAAAAATACGAAAATGAAAGGAACTCACAACGCTCTCGTGTAGCCGCCATATAAGAGTCTGGTTGAATCCTATACGGTAAAAATACGAAAATGAAAGGAACTCACAACACTCGCCGAATGCTTTCGATAATTCCTTTTGTTGAATCCTATACGGTAAAAATACGAAAATGAAAGGAACTCACAACAGATGGGGGAGATTTTAAGGTACTGACTAGGGTTGAATCCTATACGGTAAAAATACGAAAATGAAAGGAACTCACAACTGAATGATGGGTTTCGAACCCACGACCTCCGTTGAATCCTATACGGTAAAAATACGAAAATGAAAGGAACTCACAACCCCCCTCAATGTCTTTATAATTATTAGGTAAGTTGAATCCTATACGGTAAAAATACGAAAATGAAAGGAACTCACAACCACGGTAGAAGTACCCATTCTTAGAGTTATGTTGAATCCTATACGGTAAAAATACGAAAATGAAAGGAACTCACAACAATTTTCCTTATCCTAGCGGCTAACTCAGAGTTGAATCCTATACGGTAAAAATACGAAAATGAAAGGAACTCACAACCCAAAATGAATTATCATACTTCAGGGCGTTGTTGAATCCTATACGGTAAAAATACGAAAATGAAAGGAACTCACAACTGGATGTAATGGGTCCTGATAATGAAATAGGTTGAATCCTATACGGTAAAAATACGAAAATGAAAGGAACTCACAACGTTAATTCTCAAGGTAAGTAATATAACAGCGTTGAATCCTATACGGTAAAAATACGAAAATGAAAGGAACTCACAACTATTGGATCACCCTCAGAAATTACCTGTGTGTTGAATCCTATACGGTAAAAATACGAAAATGAAAGGAACTCACAACCGCTCAGCTTCAGATTTATCGGATAAGAAAGTTGAATCCTATACGGTAAAAATACGAAAATGAAAGGAACTCACAACTATATTTTACCAGTGAATACATCTTCTTTTGTTGAATCCTATACGGTAAAAATACGAAAATGAAAGGAACTCACAACCTATTATTGTGCGTTTTGATAAGTGATTTGGTTGAATCCTATACGGTAAAAATACGAAAATGAAAGGAACTCACAACCAGTACCAGGAGTTCCTTCAACTGGAGCAAGTTGAATCCTATACGGTAAAAATACGAAAATGAAAGGAACTCACAACCATTTCTGAAATAGTAATTGTATATTTGCATGTTGAATCCTATACGGTAAAAATACGAAAATGAAAGGAACTCACAACCCTTTGTGTCGTAAATTCTCCACTCTATTCGTTGAATCCTATACGGTAAAAATACGAAAATGAAAGGAACTCACAACTTCTTTTTCGGCTTTCAATAATCGCTCTCTGTTGAATCCTATACGGTAAAAATACGAAAATGAAAGGAACTCACAACAGATTGCTAATATTTCCTTGTGACTTGTCGGTTGAATCCTATACGGTAAAAATACGAAAATGAAAGGAACTCACAACAGGAGGTTTTCCAACAAGATGTGGAGAATCGTTGAATCCTATACGGTAAAAATACGAAAATGAAAGGAACTCACAACTAGTTCGTGATTATTTGATACTCCTTGTGCGTTGAATCCTATACGGTAAAAATACGAAAATGAAAGGAACTCACAACCGCTCCCTAGTCTTTCACCTCCTAGTGTTAGTTGAATCCTATACGGTAAAAATACGAAAATGAAAGGAACTCACAACAAGGACTTGCAAGCGGCTATAGGAAGCACAGTTGAATCCTATACGGTAAAAATACGAAAATGAAAGGAACTCACAACTTGCGTCAAGAATAGCGGCACCCCCTCCGTGTTGAATCCTATACGGTAAAAATACGAAAATGAAAGGAACTCACAACTAATTTCAACCCAATAATTAGGTTCGGTGTGTTGAATCCTATACGGTAAAAATACGAAAATGAAAGGAACTCACAACACAAGTGCATAAAGCGCCTCCATGGCGTTAGTTGAATCCTATACGGTAAAAATACGAAAATGAAAGGAACTCACAACCATCCCCTCGAAATGGTCACCCTCTGAAATGTTGAATCCTATACGGTAAAAATACGAAAATGAAAGGAACTCACAACTATTTTTAATATCTACCACCCATTTATATTGTTGAATCCTATACGGTAAAAATACGAAAATGAAAGGAACTCACAACCAATTGCATCATATATTGCGGGGGTATTCCGTTGAATCCTATACGGTAAAAATACGAAAATGAAAGGAACTCACAACTACGAAATCCTTTGTCAAATTTTCGTTACCGTTGAATCCTATACGGTAAAAATACGAAAATGAAAGGAACTCACAACATGGGGTTGCAAATCCATCCACAAACCCAAGTTGAATCCTATACGGTAAAAATACGAAAATGAAAGGAACTCACAACCGTCGCTATCGTCGCCGCCATCAAATGAAAGTTGAATCCTATACGGTAAAAATACGAAAATGAAAGGAACTCACAACTTGTGGTAAATCACATAGGTCAACTTTTAAGTTGAATCCTATACGGTAAAAATACGAAAATGAAAGGAACTCACAACGTTTTATTTCGTGTGTGTCACCTGGTAACGGTTGAATCCTATACGGTAAAAATACGAAAATGAAAGGAACTCACAACTACTGAATTAGGAGGCGTCAACACCTCTGGGTTGAATCCTATACGGTAAAAATACGAAAATGAAAGGAACTCACAACAGGTATTGACGAGCTTTCAAAGTGTAATTTGTTGAATCCTATACGGTAAAAATACGAAAATGAAAGGAACTCACAACCTAGTTCTCTTATGCTTTGGTTACTGAATGGTTGAATCCTATACGGTAAAAATACGAAAATGAAAGGAACTCACAACCGTCCAAACCATTAAAGGGGTTTTGGTATTGTTGAATCCTATACGGTAAAAATACGAAAATAAAAGGAACTCACAACATGGTTTTGATACTAAATTAAACATCCGGGGTTGAATCCTATACGGTAAAAATACGAAAATGAAAGGAACTCACAACAATCCTACAACGATAAAAAACACAGAAGATGTTGAATCCTATACGGTAAAAATACGAAAATGAAAGGAACTCACAACTTACTCCGTTAAGCTTGTTTGTTTTCCAAAGTTGAATCCTATACGGTAAAAATACGAAAATGAAAGGAACTCACAACGCATCCATGGAAGTATAAGCCAGAACTTATGTTGAATCCTATACGGTAAAAATACGAAAATGAAAGGAACTCACAACTTTCTAGCAATCTTTGTATTTTTCTTTCTAGGTTGAATCCTATACGGTAAAAATACGAAAATGAAAGGAACTCACAACCAACCATTTCTGGCAATAGGTCTTTAATCCTGTTGAATCCTATACGGTAAAAATACGAAAATGAAAGGAACTCACAACGTGAAGATTTATGAACAACGTCGGGAAAGTGTTGAATCCTATACGGTAAAAATACGAAAATGAAAGGAACTCACAACATTGTTACCATATTGGCTTTTGCTCAACAAGTTGAATCCTATACGGTAAAAATACGAAAATGAAAGGAACTCACAACTTAGCGAGGTGGAAGACCTAAAAGAGCGAGGTTGAATCCTATACGGTAAAAATACGAAAATGAAAGGAACTCACAACACTTAATCTAACCCGTTGTGCATTATGAATTAAAAAGATAAAAGTTGTTCATTTGATTGAAAATCAGTAAATTGAATTAGCTATAAAACATTTACAATGAACAACTTAAATGCAAATTACGAAAGAATTTTGGAAGTTTTGCGAAAAATATCAAATGAAAACCTATTGGCCTATCAAAGACGACCTCCAAAATTGAAGGATTTGGAATTGATAAGTCTTGCATTAACTGCCGAATTTATGGGTATTGACAGCGAAAATCATCTTTTTCGACAAATTCCCCAAGCGATAAAATGCAAAATAGAACGTAGTGTTTATAATCGTCGCAAACGTAGATTGGGCAGTAAGATAAATGATTTACGAATGAAAATTGCCCGAAGTTTTAATGAGTTTGAGAAGTTTTTCATTATTGACAGTATGCCCGTAGAAGTTTGTAAACTTTCGAGGAGCAATACTTCAAAAATCTGTAAAGATGCCGACTATTGCTATCCAAACAGAGGCTTTTGTGCTTCTCAGCAAATGCATTTTTATGGCTACAAACTTCATGCAGTTTGTTCGATAAATGGAGTTTTTCAAAGTGTGGATTTAAGTCCTGCTTCCGTTCACGACATCCATTATTTAAAAGATATCAGAGAACAATTATCCGATTGTACCTTGCTTGGAGACAAAGGCTACTTGTCGTCTGAGATTCAGATTGATTTATTTAAATATGCCAATATAGAACTCGAAACTCCGAAAAGAGTTAATCAAAAAGACTACAAGCCACAGTTTTATTTGTTCAAAAAACAGCGAAAAAGGATTGAAACACTTTTCTCACAACTCTGTGATCAGTTTATGATTAGACGCAATTATGCCAAAACTTTTGAAGGCTTCAAAACCAGATTATTAGCTAAAATAACTGCTTTAACCGTTGTACAGTTCATTAACAAAGAATATTTCAACCGAAATATCAATAACCTAAAAGTGAGTATTGTTTAAAATGCACAACGGGTTTAATCTAGTAATATGAGACTACCTAGTGTTGAATCCTATACGGTAAAAATACGAAAATGAAAGGAACTCACAACTAATAGTCAATGGGAATTGTTCAACCCATTGTTGAATCCTATACGGTAAAAATACGAAAATGAAAGGAACTCACAACTTTGTTCATTTCTTTTGTTTTTAATTCTTCGTTGAATCCTATACGGTAAAAATACGAAAATGAAAGGAACTCACAACACTCTAGTTTGAATACTAGATTTATCTTCTGTTGAATCCTATACGGTAAAATTACGAAAATGAAAGGAACTCACAACACACGTACTCGGACATCTTTTACCATCAACGTTGAATCCTATACGGTAAAATTACGAAAATGAAAGGAACTCACAACCATTGGTCTTCCGTTTCCGCGTTTGCCGTGGTTGAATCCTATACGGTAAAAATACGAAAATGAAAGGAACTCACAATCTTTGATTGGATTTTAGACATAAGATTTCTAATGATTAGAAACGAGAGACTAATTACTACAAACAAACTTCTCTTTCCCAGGGTTTTATAACTTTTGTATAGATCCTAAATCTCTAAAGACTAATTACTAAAAACTAACCACTAAAAACTAACCACAAAAAACAAATCCCTTATTCCTCCTCTTTCCACCATGGGTTAACAACTGTGTTCGTTTGCGTCTCGTTGAGGTAAGTACCCCAACCATGGTTGATGTATTTTTCGTTCACGCTAAATTCGCCTGCACCTATATCCAAATCGCCCGATTGAGGAATCCGAAAATCGCCCCAATGGCATTTCAACACTTCTTTTGTTCGATAGTTGGTCCAATAACCCACAAACTGATTATTGCTGTAGCTATCGGCCATAAATTCGGTGGCATCGTAACGAATAATACCTGTTTCATCAATGACGAATTGAGTGGTTAATAGGCCTTGTATAACGCCGGAATCTTGACCATCTGGATTTTGAAAAATAATAACTTCGGTTTCTACATACCCATGAATGTAAGGCGAGGATCCATTGTTCTGATAAATTTTGGCATCGTTTACGGTAAAAGTGCTTTGGAAATCTTGCACATAGTCATTGACCTTAATTTTTCCTTTACCGTAATACCGGTACAACAACAAAGAATCCCGGGTGATGTCTTGAAAATGAATTTGAAATCGTTGAAAATCGTCACCTATAAACCCAAGGATCTCCGGACGGCTATACAGTTCTTGATACTTTTCATCGTCGGTATCGTCTTCAATATAAAATTCGCTGGCCATCCAAAGCGGTACCATCGAATAATTATGGATACCAATGGAAAAGTCTTTGACCATTGGTTTCTGAGCAGATAGATATAGGCCATTGCACAGTGTGAATAGAAAACTAAAATAGAAGATGATTGATTTTTTCATGGAATTTGATTTTATTTAGCTCGCATGGTGTTTATTCGTTCAATAGCCTCATCCACTTCTTCATCGTGATCGATGCATAAAACGATAAACGCATCGGTTTTCGGAATCAGGGCATAGGTCGGCGTCTGTGTAAAGTCGATCAAGGTTTGAGTACAGTCCGCCAATAGTTGATCCATGGCTAAACTCCATTCCTCATTAGTTAAATGACCGGTTTGGGCCTCTAATTCTTCGGGTGATAACACATCAACCGAATCATAGCATTGATATGCCCAATCACCAACACTATACCTTAATTTCGTTATATTCTCCTCCTTCAAATAATGCCTTTTGTTGGATCCATTTTGATAAGAGCGCAAAGTGTTCTGGAAATATTCATCGGTATTAAAACACAGATTTATCTCGGCATATTCAACATTGCAATCATAAGCAAAACCATTAAACGTTTTTTCGGGGTGTTCTCGTATAAAATGTTCGACACTTTTAATCGTAAATTCTTTTAAACGTTCTTGAATATTAGCTGTTTCCATTGAATTAATTCGAATAATGATGTATAAAATTACATAAAATAAACGTATTCGCTCTTCCAACAACGATGTAAGTCGATCGAAAAGATGATATTTTTCAATAAACTCAAGATTGATTATCCCACCTCTATTTCAAATGATCCAAAAGCATCTCCGCTGTAATTGGATTGGTTGCTAGCGGAATATTATGAACATCGCATAGACGAAGCAACATATTTACATCGGGTTCGTGCGGGTGTTTTCCCATGGGATCGCGGAAAAAGAAAACCATATTGGTCGTTCCTTCCACAACACGTGCAGCAATTTGTGCATCACCACCCATAGGGCCCGAAAGTACTTTGGTAACCGTTAATCCAGTTTGTTCGGCATATTTCCCCGTTGTTCCTGTGGCTACAAATGTTATATTGTTATTGTTTAAGGCTTCTTTGTGCTTCATCAAAAAATTCACCATTTCTGCCTTTTTTCCGTCATGTGCAATTAATGCAATTTCCATATGCTTTTTCTTTTGAGGGATAAATACTACTTTTGTACAAATTTAACAGAACAAACGATTGCTAGGGTCATTTCTTCATAAATTCTAGCATTTTATCATTTGTTCACATTAAGCGTAGTGCATGAAATTTTATTCATTAGTTGTAAAATCAATTAAACGGTTAACCGATAATGCCGTCGAAATTACTTTCGATGTGCCTGAACACCTTCATTCTGAAATGGCTTATAAAGCCGGCCAATATGTTACCCTGAGTATTATGGGAGAGCGTAGAGACTATTCACTTTGCCAATCGCCTTTGAATCGCGCGTGGAGCATTGGCGTTAAAGCGATGGAGTTTGGGAAAGTTTCGGTGTTTTTAAATAACGATTTGAAAGTGGGTGATGTGGTTGAAGTATCCAATCCCCATGGTAAATTTATGATTCCTACCAAACCGAATGAGAAGCGAACATTGTTGGCTTTTACAGGTGGGAGTGGAATTACGCCGATTATGAGTATTTTAGAATACACCTTGCAAACCGAAGAATGGGTGAATTTTCATATTTTCTTTGTGAATAAAAATGAAGCGTCTATCATGTTTGGCGAGCGCTTAGGAGAATTAAAGCAGCAATATCCACAAAATCTGTTTGTTCACCATTTTTATACCCAACAGGAGCAGGAAAACTTTATCTATAATGGACGAATCGATGAAAAGAAATTTGATTTAATCTTAAATCAAATCATCGACATCAACGAAGTCGATGAAGCCATGATTTGTGGACCAGAAGAAATGATTTTTACACTTGCCCGTAAGATTAAAGAAGCCGGAATCATCGAACGCCATATCCATTTCGAATTATTTACCAGCGTAGCTCAGGCCGAAGAGGTTTTTGTGAAAGATGAGAACGAAGTGGACACCGTACAAGTAACCGTGACCCTGGATGGGGAAACGAGCGAAGTGACGTGGAACAGAGCGAAAAATTTAATCGATACATTGCTCGATGAGGGCATTGATGCTCCTTATTCGTGTAAGGGAGGAGTGTGTTCTTCATGCTTGTGTAAAATAACAGAAGGAGAGGTGCATATTGGCGATAACTATGTTTTAACGGATTCCGATTACGAAGACGGTATGACCTTGGCTTGTATTTCCAGACCCAAAAGTGCTACATTAAGCATCGATTTTGATGATGTATAAATGATATGAATCATATAATAGAATGAACAGCCAGCTTTATGCTGGCTTTTTTTATACGTAATATCCTCATTAACTTAGGCTTGTGGCGCTATTTTTGATTTGCTGATTATAATATGAGTAAGTAGGGAACAAAAATGTTTAACAAATATGTCAAATTTAACATTTTATTCACGTACTTAGTTCTGTTAGAACCGAACTAAATAGTATATTTGCATAAATTTTGAGAAAAAAATGAGCGAAAAACATCCCATTAAGGATCAACAATTATTTGAAGAACTAAGTGTTTTCTTAGAAAACACCTGTAAGTATTCGCCTTTAACAGCGAAGATACAGGCCTATATCGTGATGAGAGCAAACGATGATGGTTTCACCTTTGAAGAATTATTGGATGTTTTTAAAGTGAGCAAAAGTTCTCTCTCGACCAGTATCAATTTGTTAATCAATATGAATCAAATTCAATACATTAATAAAATTGATTGTCGTAAACGCTACTTTAAATTGAACCCTAATTATATTTCGGATCGGTTTATTTCTCTGAATGAGTTATTAACCAAGGAATATAATTTTACCAAAAAAATTAAAAAGTACAGGGAAGAACAGGAGATTAATAGTCTTCAGATGAACGAAGAAATGACTGAAATCTATTTAGATCATTTACAGAAAGCCCAACTTTTAATGGAAGAAACAATAGAAAAAATCAATACAATTCAACTAGAAAATTAGTAATATGAAGAACGTTAACGTTATGATGGTAGGCGCAGTTGCGCTAATCTTGGCTTCTTGTGGAAAGAAACAAGGTCCGCAGCAGGCCCAAGGTCCAGCTGTATTACCCGTTGTTGAGGTGCCAACGCGTGTGGTGACTAGTTACCAAGAATTTCCAGCGAGTATAGAAGGTATCAATAATAATGAGGTTAGAGCGAAGATACAGGGATATATACAACAAGTGTATGTTGATGAAGGGCAGTACGTCACCAAAGGGCAACCTTTGTTCCGTTTAGAAACCAATGTTTTAACCCAAAATGCAGATGCCGCTAAGGCTGGCATCACGTCGGCTGCTGCTAATGTGAAAGCTGCTGCTGCAAATGTGAGTGCTGCCGCTGCAAGTGTGAGTGTTGCACAAGTGGAAGTCAACAAATTAATTCCTTTGGTGCAAAAGAACATTATTAGTAATGTTCAATTGGAAACAGCGAAAGCGAACCTTGCTCAAGCACAGGCTGCACACAACCAAGCAAAAGCTGGTTTAGCCCAAGCCCAAGCGGGGCAAAGTCAAGCGCAAGCTACTTACCAAGGAGTCGCTGCTAATATCGATTTCTCTATAGTTCGTAGCCCAATTAATGGGGTTGTAGGAGCCTTACCTTTCAAAACAGGTAGCCTTGTTGGTCCTTCGGATCCGGTCGCTTTAACGCGTGTTTCCGATGTGAGTAAAGTGTTTGCATACTTCTCAATGAACGAAAAAGAGTATATGGATTTCTTAACAAAATCGGAAGGAACAACGTTGCAACAAAAGTTATCGAATCTTCCGCCTGTTGAGTTAGTCTTAGCCAATGGTGAATTATACCCAGAAAAAGGACAAGTTCAAACCGTTACTGGACAAGTGGATCCAGCAACTGGGTCAATTCAGTTCCGTGTTTCCTTTCCCAATGCAGCTAAATTGTTAAGCAATGGTGCTTCAGGAAAAGTTAGAGTTCCTAAAATCTATGTAGACGCTATTGTGGTACCAGAAGGTTCAACATTTGAACAACAAGGTTACACTTACGTGTACAAAGTGGAAAAAGACACCGCTCGTCAAACCATTATTCATGTGGTTGATCGCGCTAGCAATATGGCGATTATCAAGGATGGTGTGAAAAAGGGTGATAAAATTGTTGCTCAAGGTGTAGGAAAACTTCGTGATAAGGCCCCAGTAACAGCGCAACCAGCGAATTTCGATTCGATTATAAAAATCAAACAAGTATTCTAAAACATGTTAAAGAACTTCATTGAAAGACCCGTTCTATCAACGGTTATTTCTATTATTATAGTCATCTTGGGTATCCTTGGTTTAACTATTTTACCAGTTACTCAATACCCAGATATTGCCCCAGCTACCGTGAAGGTTTCTGCTTCTTATCCAGGAGCAAATGCCCAAACCGTAATGGAGGCCGTTATTATTCCTATTGAAGAGCAAGTCAATGGAGTAGAAGGAATGGATTATATCCAGTCTACTGCTTCAAACGATGGTTCTGCTTCAATTGATATTATCTTTAAACCTGGTGTTGACGGGGATATCGCAGCGGTGAACGTACAGAACCGTGTTTCACGGGCTACCCCTTTGTTACCTGCCGAGGTAACCCGTTCAGGGGTAACTACGCAGAAACAACAGACATCCGCTTTAATGTTCGTCTCATTTACATCAGTCAACCCAAAATACGACGCCACCTTCTTGCAGAATTACCTGCAAATTAATATTTTACCCGAATTAAAAAGGGTAAGTGGAGTAGGTGATGCCATGGTTTTTGGTGCACAAACCTATTCGATGCGTATTTGGTTGAACCCTGCTAAAATGGCCAATTATGGCCTTGTTCCTTCTGATGTTAGTGCTTCGTTAAACCAAGAATCGGTTCAAGCAGCTGCCGGACAATTAGGGTCGAATAGCGGATCTTCTTTCGAATATATCATTACCTATGCGGGTAAATATAAAACGGAAGACCAATATGAAAACATCGTTATTAAATCATTAGGGAACGGTCAAGTTCTTCGCTTAAAAGATGTGGCTGAAATCGAATTTGGTGCTATGTCGTATTCAGGTAAAGCCGAAATGGGCGGAAACCCCGCGGCTGCTTTTGCTGTTTACCAAACACCAGGATCAAATGCTCAAGACATTATTCTTGACTTACATGCCCAATTAGAAAAATCGAAATCATCGTTTCCTGAAGGAATTGATTATACCATCATGATGGATACCAACGAATTCTTGGATGCATCGATTAGTAAAGTGACCACCACCATGCTTGAAGCATTTATTCTTGTATTTATCGTGGTGTATATCTTCTTACAAGATGTTCGTTCAACGTTAATCCCATTGATTGCCGTACCTGTATCTATTGTAGGAACGTTCTTCTTCTTAAACTTAGCCGGATTCTCGTTAAACCTTTTAACCTTATTCGCGCTTGTACTCGCCATTGGTATTGTGGTGGATGATGCCATTGTGGTCGTTGAAGCCGTCCATGCCCGCATGGAAGAAAAGCACGAAACACCGCTTGCTGCAACCCATGGAGCAATGAATGAAATTTCGGGAGCTATTATCTCGATTACTTTAGTAATGTGTGCGGTTTTCGTACCCGTAACCTTTATATCGGGCCCTACAGGGGTGTTCTATAAACAGTTTGGTATTACGTTAATCGTGGCTATCTTAATTTCTGCGGTGAATGCATTAACGTTATCACCTGCATTATGTGCGTTGTTGTTGAAGCCTCATGTCGATTCAGAAGGTAAAAAAGAAAACTTTATCAAACGTTTCTTTAGAGGATTTAACCGTGCTTTTAATACCATGACCCGAAAATATGGAAATACATTTGGTTTCTTATTCAAACACAAATGGGTTTCTTTTGGTTTATTAATCGCAGCCTTAGGTGGTGTATTCTTTATCAATAAAATGATGCCTTCTGGTTTCGTGCCTACAGAAGATCAAGGTTTCGTGATTGGGAACATCGAGTTACCAGCAGGTGCTTCTATGGACCGTGTGTATAAGATTCAACGCGATTTTGAAAGCCAAGCTTCTCAGATTCCTGGAATTGAGGATATCACCGTTATTTCTGGTCACTCTATTATTTCAGGATCAGGATCAAATTACGGAATGGCGCTAATTAAATTAAAACCATTTGCTGAGCGTAAAACAGAAGATGTTGCTATTCAAACCATTGTAGGTAAACTATTTGGTGTGGCAGCTGGATTCTCTGATGCCAATATGATTTTCTTTCAACCGCCTTCAATTCCTGGTTTCGGGATGTCGTCTGGTTTCGAATTAAAACTTTTGGATCGTTCTGGTGGAAACATCAACGATTTCGATAAAGTGGCCAAAGAATACATGGGTGCACTAATGCAACGCCCAGAGATTATGTATACTCAAACATCTTTAAACACCAACTTCCCTCAGTACGAAATTACGGTGAATGTTGAGCGCGCAAAAGAGTCAGGGGTTTCAGTAAGTGAAATTTTCTCTACCCTTCAAGGTTATATCGGTGGATTATACGCCGCTGACTTTACCCGTTTTGGTAAGCAATACCGTGTGTTTGTTCAAGCGAGCCCAGAAGATCGTATGGATGAACAAAGCTTAAACCAAATGTTTGTTCGTACAGAATCGGGTCAAATGACACCCGTAACGCAATTCGTTAAATTAGAGCGTGTGTATGGACCTAACTCAATCAACCGTTTTAACCTATTTACCTCAGCCAATATTACAGGTGCTGTAAATCCTGGTTTCTCAACTGGTGATGCGATTAATGCCATTGATGAAGTGTCTAAATCGACTTTATCTGCCAGTCAAAGTACCGACTTCACCGGTTTAACCCGTGAAGAAATTAACGCTGGTTCACAAACTGTTCTTATTTTCGCTCTGTGTATCATCTTTGTTTACTTTATTCTTTCAGCTCAATATGAGAGTTATATCCTGCCATTAGCTGTATTGTTATCTGTTCCTTTCGGGGTAATGGGCGCTTACTTCTCTCAATGGATCGCAGGACTAGAAAACAATATCTATTTCCAGATTGCCTTAGTCATGCTGGTGGGACTGTTAGCGAAGAATGCGATTCTTATCGTTGAGTTTGCCGTACAACGTCGCCAACATGGAATGACAATTGTCGAAGCGGCTATTGATGGTGCAAAAGCCCGTTTACGTCCGATCTTAATGACCTCATTTGCCTTTATCTTCGGTCTTATGCCGTTGGTTGTAGCAACCGGTGTTTCATCAGTGGGTAACCGTTCGGTTGGTACAGGTGCTGCATTTGGTTTATTAATCGGTACTGTATTAGGTGTATTTGTTATTCCAGTTTTCTTTGTTGTTTTCCAAACAATTCAAGAAAAAATCAAACCGATTAAGTTTGACGAAAATTATATTAAACAACAACAAATCAATTCAAATGAAGAAGTATAGAATCCTACAAGTCACGCTTTTCGCTGCTGGATTGATGTCGATTCAATCATGTTTTGTTGCAAAAGATTACCAACGTCCAGCTGATGTGAAAACAGAAGCGAAGTTTCGTACAGATGTTGTAGCTCAAGATAACCAATCCTTTGCAATGTTATCGTGGCAAGAATTCTTTAGCGACCCTACGTTAAAAGGACATATCCAAAAAGGATTAGATAATAATTTAGATATTCGCTCGGCTTTGCAAAATATTGCAGCCAGCGAAGCCTATATGAAGCAAGGGAAGTCGGGTTACTTACCAACGTTAACCGTAGGGCCAACCTACAGTTATTCAAGTAGTTCAGAAAACACGCCCATGGCTGCATTTACCGGCGGAAGACAGTCACAATCTCAATATGAATTATCGGGGAATCTGTCTTGGGAAGCCGATATTTGGGGTAAAATCCGTAGTGGTTACCGCGGTGCAACTGCCAATTACCTACAAACTGTAGAAGCACATAAGGCCGTTAAAACCAGTATTATTTCGGCTATTGCAACTACTTATTATCAGTTAATTGCTTTAGACGAACAATACCGTACAGCCAAAGAAACCGTCGATTACCGTACTCAAAGTTTAGAAACCATTAAGGCGCTTAAAGACGCTGGTAACGTAACTCAAGTAGCCGTTAATCAAACCGAGGCTCAGTTGGTCAATGCCAAAAGCTTAATGGTCGATATCCAAAGCGATATCAAGGTGAATGAAAATGTGTTAAGCGTTCTTTTAGGTGAAAACCCAAGGGATATTAACCGTGGAAATCTTGATCAACAAAGGGTGACTACTAATTTAGCGATTGGTGTCCCTGCGCAATTGCTTGAAAATCGTCCCGATGTGAAGGCGGCTGAATACCAATTAATCGCCTCTTTCGAAAACGTCAATGTCGCAAATAGTAATTTCTATCCAGCTTTAACGTTAACCGCAACAGGAGGTATTCAAGGAACCGATTTCGATAAATTGTTCGACGCAAAATCGCTTTTCGCAAATGTTATTGGCCGTCTAGCACAGCCTATCTTGAATAAACGCGCAATCCGTACACAAAAAGAAGTGGCTTTGGCCCAACAAGAACAATCTTTATTAGGCTATAAGCTATCATTGCTTAATGCGAGTAAAGAAGTTTCTGACGCTTTGTACCGTTACCAAGCAGCCAATGATAAAATTTCATTGAAAGAACAAGAATATAAACTGTATGCAGATGCAGCCATCTATTCTGAAGAATTATTAAATTATGGTATGGCCAATTACCTAGAGGTATTAACCGCTAGAGAAAACAGTCTAAACGCCCAAATGAACCTGATCAATACCAAATTTGAGAAATTAAACGCAATGGTCGAATTGTATCGTTCAGTAGGTGGTGGCTGGCAATAAACCCTATCATTCTATAGCTTACCAAGGCAGTCGTTTTTACGATTGCCTTTTTTTGTACCTATTGTTTATTACGATGCGAAGCATTCATCATTGCCAGCCTATAAAACGTTATCTATTAAAGACGATTTGGGCGGCCGCTCCGCGCCGGGCTATCCACTCTATCTTTGCACAAAGAAAATGAAGGTATAACCAATGAATATACGGTTGTTGTGCAAAGGATGCCGTTTCTATCCCTGCCGCATCCATCAAAACACTCAATTTCTGTGCATTTTCTGCCATTTTTAAATACCCCGACCATTTTTTTTAACATTTTTTTGACTTTTTTTGAAAAAATAATTATCAAATACTCATTTTTTAGACCGTATTTAATCAAAATACGCAATTATTGATCCGTATTACTAAGAATAATCATTAGAATAATTTTCTATTTCTTGGTCTAGTCAAAATAATACCGTTTTTATTACGAATATCATAATACAATAGGGTTCTTTATTTGTATTCATTAAAGATAAAATGAAATAGAGGACTTATTTTTACGTAATAAGTATTGTTGATTTATCGCTTGTTTTTAAATAACGAACATTTGTTAGTTTTAATTTTTTCCTTAGTTTAGTTTTTTTAAACCACACAAAAAATGAAAACTCAATTCCTAACGTATGCCGGTTGTTTACTTCTCGGTATAAACGCTTCTGCTCAATTGGCAGATAGCGTGTATGTTCCACAGCTTCCGGTTACCGTGGCTGCGCCTGCTCCTCCTTCCGATAAAGTTCAAGTCGATTTTTACGGCTTTATCCGTAGCGATATTTTTTATGATTCGCGCCAAAACATCGGTGCTGGAGAAAATGTCGTTCCACTTTATCCCCGCGATCGATTATTAGACGCTAATGGACAAGATATCAACGATGCCAGTAAATTCCATATGCTTTCGGTTATCTCACGGGCCGGAATTAATGTGAAAGGACCCGAAGTTATGGGAGCTAAAACATCAGGAGTTTTAGAGGGTGAATTTTTTGGTGCCACCGAAGGTGGAATCAATGAATTTCGTTTACGCCATGCGTATATCATGTTCGATTGGGAAAATACCCAATTAGGTATTGGTCAGTATTGGCACCCGTTTGTCGTGCTCGATGCTTTACCTAATGTGGTGAATTACGGTACAGGTGCACCGGTTTTTGGATTAAACCGTAATCCGCAAATCCGTTTAACACAGAAATTAACGCCCCAATTACGCGTGATTGCTGCAATTCATTCCCAACGTGATTTTACTCCAAACAATGAGCCTTTTAGAAATAGTGCCTTACCCGCAGCTCATTTACAATTACAGTATAAAACGGCTAATTTTGTTGCCGGAATTGCCGGTCAATATGAAAACTTAAAGCCTAAGTTGAGTTCAGGAACTCCTCCGCTGAAGTCCAACGAAAGAGCCGAAAGTGTTTCTGGAATGGCGTATGTCAAAGCTGTAACTAAACCACTAACCATAACCGCTGCCGCATATATGATGCAAGATGCTTCCACGTTTGTGATGCTAGGAGGGATCGCTGGTTATCAAAAAGATGGAGAGGTTGAAACTTATAAACCGATTAATACCCAAAGTTATTGGATCGATTTTCAACAGAATTCAAAAGGGAAATTCGCGGCGGGTCTTTTCGCAGGTCTTGTTAAAAATAAAGGCGTCAATAATCCCGTCGAAGGTGCTATAGCAACTACCTATGGAGTGACGACTAATTGGGGTGCTATATCTGCTTCCCAAGGGGGACGAACGGTTAATCAATTGTATAAAGTGGTGCCTCGTATCGATTTTACACCCCATAAAGCCTTTAAATTTAGACTTGAAGCCGATGTTTCTACTGCTGAATGGGCCGATGCCACAAACCGAGCAATTGGTTACCAAAATAAGTTCGATGCGACCAACTACCGCATTCACCTAACTACACTGTTTTCATTCTAATGTCTACCATTTAACACTATAAAAATAACACTTATGAGTACAATAAACACCTTAACACCCGATGCGCCTGAGGTGAAAACAAATAGCATTTTTCATGTTATTCTAGCTTCTTCCGTTGGGACTTTAATCGAATGGTACGATATGTTCTTGGCCATTATTTTGGCCACTGTTTTAGCCACTAACTTATTTCCACAAGATGGATCTTCCCACTTTTTAGAAACGTTAGCCGTCGTTGTTTCTTCATTTATGTTTCGACCAATCGGTTCATTGATCTTTGGAAGTATTGGTGACCGAATCGGTCGTAAATATTCCTTCTTGCTTTCTTTGATCTTGATGGGGGTTGCCACATTTATGATTGGTTGTATTCCTACCTTCGATCAAGTGGGATGGGCAGCTCCAGTCATTTTATTGGTATGTCGTTTAATGCAAGGTCTTGCCATTAGTGGGGAGTATGCAGGGGCCGTTATTTATGTGGCTGAACATGCGCCCAAAGAAAAACGAGGCTATTATACCGGATTTATTCAGGCTACTGTTCCTATTGGATTATTGTTGTGTTTAGCCGTGATCTTTATTACGCAGAGTTCAATGTCGGTTGAAAGTTTCAATAGTTTCGGATGGCGTCTGCCTTTCTTGTTTAGTTCGGTATTGGTTCTTTTATCGTACTTTATCCGTAAACGTTTGCATGAAAGCCCTGTTTTTGAGGAATTAAAGAAACAAGGAAAGACGAGTAAATCACCCGTAAAAGAAGCGTTTACAACGCCTGGTAATGTGAAAATTATGCTGAAAGCCATTTTCGGAGGGAATGCCGCTCAAAGTACCATTATGCAAACAACATTATTCGTAACCTTGTTCTTTCTTCAACGTGCCGTGATGTTACCTTACGATATGGTCTTAATTATCGTGGGGGTGGTGACCTTGTTTAGTTCATTCTTTTACCAATGGTTTGGTGCTCTTTCTGATCGTATTGGGCGTAAAAAAGTGATGCTAACAGGGATGATCAGTTCATTTATCTTAATTCCAATTTCATTTTACCTATACATGCAAATCGGAAACCCCGATGGTTTAAAAGAAGTCCATGATATCTCAACGACCGCTATTATGGCTATTATAGGAATTAGTTTAGTGACTTCAATCGCCGGAGCCGCTACCTATGGTCCTCTAGGTGCTTTTATGTTGGAGATTTTCCCAACTAAGATTCGTTATACGTCGATGGGCTTCGCTCAAAATATGGGGAATGGATTTATTGGCGGTGCAACCACTTTTGTGACGGAGCTTATTCGTTCAACATTTATCGTATCGGCATTTTTAAGCCCATATATTGGGTTGGTTTATCCGTTAATCTTAATTTTAATCGCTATTATTGTGAATGTTTTAACCATACCGGAAACCTATAAAACCGATTTAACCGATGAACATATAACCGACAAAGAATAATTTTATAATTAATATCCACAAAAAAATGAATAAAATTGAATTAGTCATTCCCAAGTTAGGTGAGAGTGTAGAAGAAGTAACGCTTACGAAATGGTTGCGGAATGAAGGAGATTGGGTAAATAGTGATGATACAATTGCTGAAGTATCGACTGATAAAGTCGATAGTGAAGTTCCATCGCCCTATTCAGGAAAATTAATTCAGCGTTTTTTTAAGGAAGGTGATACCATAAAGATAGGAGAAGTTTTCGCAGTTCTTGAACTGGCAGAGGAAACTTCTCCTTCTGTTTCTACATCCACTTCGACAGAGGCTATAACAACAAAAGAGGAAATAGTTTCAAAATCAGTGAACACCCTGGAAACAAAAAGCTATTTATCGCCTTTGGTTAAAAAAATTGCCCTCGAAGAAAATGTATCCAGCGAAGAGATTGCTCAAATTAAAGGAAGTGGTCACCAAGGCCGAATTTCTAAAAATGATATGCTTCATTTCTTAAGCCAACGGCATTCAACCAATTCAAAACCTGAAGTGGTTGTCTCTGCCAATACCTCTTCCATGTCGGGTGGTGCTGAAATTATCGAAATGGATAAAATGAGGCGATTGATTCTGCAACATATGAAAAAAAGTAAGCAGACTTCACCTCATGTGACCGCCTTTGTTGAAGCTGATGTAACCAATATGGTTAAATGGAGAGAGGCCAACAAAGAATTATTCCTTCAAAAATACAATCAAAAATTAACGGTCACTCCTTTAATTGTTGACGCCTGTGTGAGAGCGATTAAAGATTTTCCGATGATCAATGTTTCGGTGGATGAAACCGAAACAAAAATTATAAAACATCCTTCCATTAATATAGGGATAGCTACGGCACTTCCCAATGGAAATCTGATTGTACCCGTGATTAAAAAATCGGGCGAATTAAATTTAGAAGGGCTAGCCAAAGGCGTTAATCAGCTCGTTCAAAAAGCGAGAACAAATAAATTGGCTCCAGATGATGTGGCGGGGGGGACGTTTACCATTAGTAATGTGGGAACGTTTGGAAATATCATGGGAACTCCCATTATTAATCAACCCGAAGTAGCTATTCTGGCAACTGGTGTTATTAAGAAAAAACCGGCTGTGCTAGAAACACCCGATGGGGATGTGGTTGCTGTTCGGCAATTTATGTTTTTATCCCTTTCATTCGATCACCGGGTAGTCGATGGTTCTCTGGGGGGCGTTTTTCTGTCTCGAATTGCAGAATACATGGAGAAATGGGATATGAACACACAGATTTAATGGGTTAAGAAGCAGAATAAATGGAAAATACAATCAAACATAAAATTGAATTGAACGTTGTAAAAAAAGCGTTCGATTTATTGGTTACAGCAAAAAGCCTAACCGAACTATACGAAGATCAAAAACATATTTCAGCCAAATATGTGCATGCCACATCAAGAGGGCATGAGGTTATCCAAATTGCAACAGGTTTACAGTTATTGCCGCAAGATTATTTAAGCGCTTACTACCGTGACGATAGTTTATTATTGTCTATCGGAATTACACCTTATGAATTAATGTTACAGCTCTTAGCTAAAAAAGAAGATATTTTTTCTGGTGGTCGTACCTATTATGCACATCCAAGCTTGAAGCGCGATAATATGCCTAAAATTCCGCATCAAAGTAGTGCCACTGGAATGCAAGCTATTCCTACTACGGGAATCGCTATGGCCCTTCAATATGCCAATCAGATGAATTTGCTGAGCGAAGAAAAAAGCAATGGAATTGCTGTTTGTTCATTGGGTGACGCATGTTGTACAGAAGGGGAAGTTTCTGAAGCGCTACAAATGGCGGTTCTAAAACAATTGCCAATCTTATATCTGGTACAAGACAATGAATGGGATATCTCCGCTCACGCTTCCGAGATTCGCGCCCAAGATATGAGTCAATTCGCTCAAGGGTTTAACGGACTTGAAGTGTTTACCATTGATGGAACCGATTTTGTCGAGTCCTTTACGACCCTACAAAAAGTGGTGAAAATCATTCGTGAAGAACAAAGACCTGTTTTGGTGCACGCCAAAGTACCTTTGTTAAATCATCATACTTCGGGGGTTCGTAAAGAATGGTACCGGGACGATTTAGAAGAAGCGCAGTCCAGAGATCCCTATGTGAAATTAAGAGATTTACTGATCAATCAATACCACATCGATCCTACGGAACTCGATAAAAAGGAGGATGAAATTAGAGCATCTATTGTCGTCGATTTCGAGAAAGCGCAATTAGCAGAAGATCCTCAGCCCGAGGATTTGTTTAACCACGTTTTTGCGCCAACACCAATCACGGAAGAAAAAGGTAATCGTTCTCCTGAAGGAAAAGAACCAACAGTAATGGTCGATAGCGCTCTTTTTGCTATTCGTGAAATTATGGAAAAGCATCCTGAAGCTTTATTGTATGGACAAGACGTTGGTTTGCGTTTGGGCGGTGTTTTTAGAGAAGCCGCAACCTTAGCAAAACAGTTCGGTCAACACCGTGTATTTAATACACCAATACAAGAAGCTTTCATTATTGGATCTACTGTGGGGATGAGTGCTGTGGGGATGAAACCTATTGTTGAAGTTCAATTTGCCGATTATATTTGGCCAGGTCTTAATCAATTGTTTACGGAAGTCGCTCGTAGTAATTATTTATCTAACGGAAAATGGCCTGTGAGCATGGTGCTTCGTGTTCCTATTGGTGCTTACGGCAGCGGCGGACCTTATCATTCGAGTTCGGTGGAAAGTGTTTTAGCCAATATTCGGGGAATTAAAATTGTCTATCCTTCTACGGGAGCCGATCTAAAAGGGTTGATGAAAGCGGCTTATTACGATCCAAATCCTGTGGTTATTTTAGAACACAAAGGGTTGTATTGGTCTAAAATGAAAGGCACTGAAGAAGCGGCAACCATTGAACCCGATGAAGATTATGTTTTACCGATTGGTCTGGCGCGGGAAGTTTTGGCTATCGATTCGTCTACCACGAAAAATACCTTGACCATTATTACCTATGGAATGGGTGTATATTGGGCGAAACAGGCCGCAAAAGATTTCGATAATCAAGTTGAAATTATTGATTTACGATCATTGGTTCCCTTAGATACAGCCTCTGTATTTAAAAGTGTTCAAAAGCATTCGCGTTGTATCGTCCTTTCTGAAGAACAAAAGACCAATTCGTTCGCTCAAGCACTCGCTGGAAATATCAGTGAACATTGTTTTCAAGATTTAGATGCGCCCGTTCGCGTCATGGGAGCTGAAGATATGCCCGCTATTCCTTTGAGCAGTGTGCTGGAATTCACCATGTTGCCCAATGCGGATAAATTAAAATCCTTGATCATAGAAGTTCTCGATTTCTAAATATTATCCATTCATAAATAAGTTTAAAAAAGATTAACTAACGTTTGTTAGTTAATCTTTTTTGGTTATATTTGGAATAACGTATAAGTAACACCACAATAATATGCTTTTTAACCCAGAGATTGAATTAATGTCGATTGAGAAATTACGACAAATTCAAAATGAGCGCTTACAAAATACCTTGCGCAGAGTTTATGAAAATGTACCTTTTTATAAGAATACATTCGATCAAGCAGGTATTCAACCAGCCGATATAAAAACAGTCCATGATTTACATCGACTGCCGTTTACAAAAAAAGAACACCTAAGGGATAATTATCCTTTTGGATTATTTACTATGCCAACTTCAGAGGTTCGTCGTTTACATTGCTCGAGTGGGACTACAGGGAAGCCAATTGTTGTAGGATACACCCAAAATGATTTGAATTTATTTTCAGAAGTGGTAGCCCGTTCATTGGCTGCTGCAGGTTGTATGCCAGGAATGAAATTGCAAAATGCCTATGGTTATGGCCTTTTTACGGGTGGTTTGGGAATTCATTACGGAGCTGAGAAATTAGGAATGACCGTTGTGCCAATTTCTGGTGGAGGTACAGAGAAGCAATTGATGCTTTTAAAAGATTTTCAAGCAGAGGCTTTAACCGCAACGCCTTCTTATGCTTTAACCATTGCCGAAGAATTAAAACGTCGAGGTGAAGATATCCGCGATTACAACTTAAAAGTTGGAATCCTAGGCGCGGAACCTTGGTCGGAGGCCTTGCGTAAAGAAGTGGAACAAGGTCTCGATTTTAAAGCGTCTAATATCTACGGTTTAAGTGAGATTATTGGGCCTGGTGTATCGAATGAAGATGTGGATGAGCAAGGAACAGGTAGCTATATTTGGGAAGATCATTTCTTTCCCGAAATTGTTGATCGTTATACGGGTGAACCACTGCCTTATGGAGAACCAGGGGTATTGGTGTTAACCACCTTAACCAAAGAAGCGATGCCGATGATTCGGTATTGGACGGGCGACATTACCACCTTGACCTATGAATATTCTGAAAAGAGAACCATGATTAAAATGGGGCCAATTATCGGTCGTGCCGATGATATGATGATTATTCGGGGTGTGAACTTTTTTCATACACAAGTCGCCGATTTAATTCCTGATTTTCCAGAACTTTCTGCGAATTATCAAGTGAAATTAACGCGACCTACAAATATGGATGCGGTTGAAGTTGGGATTGAAATTAACCCTGATTTTTTTACTAAAAAAGGCATTTCATGTGAGCATTTAGACCATCATGAGTCGTTTGATAAGCTCGTTGGTCGCTTACAAAAGAAAATCCGTGATAACATTGGATTAGGAATGGCGGTAAAATTGTACCAATTAGGAGATTTACCGAAAAGTGATGGCGGAAAATTGAATCGAATTATCGATCTTAGGCCGCAGAATGGGTAAGATAAATAAAAGAGAAATAATTATAGAAGAAGCGGCAAAAATCTTTAAAGCTAAAGGGTTTGCAGCTTCTTCTATGCGAGAGTTAGCTGAACAAGTAGGCGTGGAAGCAGCAAGTTTATACAATCATATTCGATCAAAAGATGAGATTTTAGAAGAAATTTGCTTTAAAGTAGCCCACATTTATATGTCATCAATTCTTGCAGTTGATGATTTAGAAATCAGCAGTACAGAGAAAATAAAGCGAATCATATCAGCACATATTCAGTTGGTTACTACGCATTCGAATGATGTGGCGGTGGCCAATGTCGATTGGAAAAACCTATCAGAAACCAAGAAAAATCTCTACAAAGAGATTCGTAAAGGCTACGAGCAACGCATTGCGGCTATTATTAAAAAAGGAATAGAAACAGGTGAATTTAAAGACGTCAATGTCTCGGTTGCCTTATTTACCCTTTTATCAGCGATCCGATGGGTAGAGCAGTGGTTTAAACCAAACCGATCTATTTCTGCGGAAGAATTAGAGAAAGATATGATTACATTGTTAATTAATGGATTAAAAAAATAGAGATGTCAACCAATTTTCACAAACTTAAGGTCAAACAGATCAGAAAAGAAACACCTGAATGTGTTTCAGTGACGTTTGATGTGCCAACCGATTTACAACAGGAATTTGCTTTTAAACAAGGCCAATACCTCACCTTTAAGAATTTTCACAACGATGAAGAAATAAGACGTTCTTATTCTATTTGTGCGAGTCCCTTAGAGAACGAACTTCGGGTGGCAGTCAAAAAAATTGATGAAGGAATTTTTTCTTCGTATATGAATGACTCTGCTAAAGTGGGGGATATCCTTGATGTAATGCAACCGCAAGGGCGATTCTTTACCGAGGTCAAAGCAGATCAAGAGAAATTGTACGTCGCCATTGCTGCTGGAAGCGGAATTACACCGATTCTTTCAATTATTAAAACGGTGCTATTGACGGAAGAAAATAGCCGTTTTGTTTTGATCTATGGAAATAAAAACAAAGGAACCATTATCTTTAAAGAAGAATTGGAAGCTTTGAAAAACAAATACATGGATCGTTTTAGTTTGTACAATATCTTGAGTAGAGAAGTCGCCGATGCCGAAATTTTAAGTGGACGTATCAACCGTGAAAAATGCGATTATTTCTTGCAAAATATTATTGATCCGACACAAATTAACGAAGTTTTTCTTTGTGGACCTGAGGAAATGATCCTGAGTGGACGCGATGCTTTGGTCGATGCTGGCGTAAATAAAGAGAATATTCATTTCGAATTATTCTACAGCGCAACAGCAGAACAGAAAAAAGCAGAGAATAAAAAAATAGTGGCTACATCGAATGATACCATGAGTAAAGTGACGGTAAAATTAGATGCTACAGCCTTGACGCTTGATTTGGGTTACAACGGTGACACGATCTTGGATGCTGCACTTAAAAACGGTGCGGATTTACCTTACGCCTGTAAAGGCGGTGTATGTGCAACTTGCCGTGCAAAAGTGGAAAAAGGTCAGGTGGTGATGGATATTAATTATTCATTGGAACCTGATGAAGTAGAAGCCGGATTTATTCTGACTTGTCAAGCCCACCCTTGTTCTGAAGAGGTTGTTGTAAACTTTGATATTAAGTAATTAAGTCGAACCATTTTAAAACAAAAGGCTATGAGCCCAAAAGAAATAAATTTTCAAGAACTGTTCGATTCGAAAATCGAAGATGATGTTCGTATTGAACCAAAAGATTGGATGCCTGAGGCATACCGAAAAACATTAATCCGCCAAATCTCTCAACACGCCCACTCGGAAGTGGTTGGTATGTTGCCCGAAGCGAATTGGATTACCCGTGCCCCTTCTTTAAATAGAAAATTAATCTTGTTAGCGAAAGTGCAAGATGAAGCTGGGCATGGTCTTTACTTATACTGTGCTGCCGAAACATTGGGTGTTACCCGTGCATCAACCATTGATGATTTACACAGTGGAAAAGCGAAATATTCAAGTATTTTCAACTACCCAACATTAACTTGGGCCGATATCGGTGCCATTGGTTGGTTAGTGGATGGTGCTGCGATTCTTAATCAAGTTCCGCTTTGCCGTACTTCTTACGGTCCGTATGCACGTGCGATGGTCAGAGTGTGTAAAGAAGAGAGTTTTCACCAAAGACAAGGGTATGAATTGATGTTGCAATTATGTCAAGGATCACCTGTTCAAAAAGAAATGGCACAAGATGCCCTTAACCGTTGGTGGTGGCCTACATTAATGATGTTCGGACCAAAAGATGAGGAATCTTCGAATTCTGAATTATCAATGAAATGGCGTATCAAACGTTTTTCCAATGATGAATTACGTCAACGTTTTGTCGATGTTTCTATTCCCCAAATCGAATTCTTGGGCTTAACGGTTCCAGATCCAGATTTGAAGTTCAATGAAGAAACAGGGCATTATTCATTTGGTGAAATCGACTGGGATGAGTTCTGGGATGTTGTAAAAGGTAAAGGCCCTTGTAATAAAGAGCGTTTAGATGCACGTCGCGATGCACATAATGAAGGCGCATGGGTTCGCGAAGCGGCGATGGCCTACCAAGAAAAAAGAAGTTTAAGAGAGTCACAAAAAAGAAAACAAGCATAAGATGGAAAAGATGGAATGGCCTTTATGGGAAGTATTTGTTAGAAGTCGTCAAGGATTAGATCATAAACACGTGGGAAGCTTACATGCTTCTGATGCGGATATGGCCTTGCAAAACGCCCGTGATGTATACACCCGCCGAATGGAAGGGGTTAGTATTTGGGTGGTGGAATCGGTGAATATTCACGCTTCCAATCCAGATGATCAAGGTGCTTTCTTTGATCCTGCTGAAGACAAGGTGTACAGACACCCAACCTTTTATTTTGTACCAGAAGAAGTTAAAAACATGTAATTATGGGAGAAGCATCTTTTCAATCCAATCCAAATTATGTCGATTTCTTACTGCATTTAGCAGATACGAATTTAATTTTAGGTCAACGTTTATGCGAATGGTGTGGTCATGGACCGATCCTCGAGCAAGATATTGCCATGTCAAACATTGCCCTAGATTTAATCGGACAATCGCGTAATTTTTACCAATATGCCGCTGAATTATTGGCTGATGGTAGAACTGAAGACGATTTGGCTTATTTAAGAACCGAACGTGATTACAAAAATTTATTAATTACCGAATTAAAAAATGGTGATTTTGGAGCAACGGTTTTACGTCAATTCTTTTTTGACGCTTTTCAATTGTTATTAATGGAAAAGCTCGTGCATTCAAAAGATTTGAAACTAGCGGCTATTGCTGAAAAATCGATCAAAGAAACCAAATACCATTTCAAATGGAGTGCTGAATGGGTGATTCGTCTAGGCGATGGGACCGAAGAAAGCCACCAACGTATGGAAAAGGCGATTGAAGATATTAAGAATTATACCGGAGAAATGTTCGTGTTGAGTTCGTATGAAAAAGCTTTAGTGGCCAATGATTTAATTCCCGATGTTTCTAAAATGGAAGCAGCCTGGAAGCAAAAAGTCCAAGCGGTATTGGATGAAGCTACTCTATCCCTTGATTTTGAGAAAACATTTACGCAAAAAGGAGGGAAAGAAGGTCGTCATACCGAACACCTTGGATTTATGTTAGCTGAATTGCAATACATGCAACGCGCTTATCCAAATTTACAATGGTAACTGAACAACATATTTGGGAGTTCCTAGCGGATGTCCAAGATCCAGAAATCCCTGTTATCAGTGTTTTGGACTTGGGCGTTGTGCGTAAAGTTGATTTAATCGATCAACAGTCGGTCGATGTTACCGTGACGCCAACATATTCCGGTTGTCCCGCCATGAGTGCCATATCCATTGGCATTCGCATGAAACTTTTATCCAAAGGCTTTAAGAAAATTAATGTAATTCATCAGTTAAGCCCTGCTTGGTCAACCGATTGGATGAGTGAGTCAGGGAAAAAACGTTTACAAGAATACGGGATAGCTCCGCCTCAACCACAAAGCCACGATGGCGATCTTTTTTCAGAAGATGTGCATATCGAATGCCCTCGCTGTCATTCAGTTGACACCAAATTGATTAGTCAATTCGGATCAACAGCTTGTAAGGCTTTGTATCAATGTGAAAGCTGTCATGAACCTTTCGATTATTTTAAATGTCATCACTAAAAAATTATGTCAGAGACTACTACAATACAACTTTCCATCGATCAGTCAGTCGCTACGATTCAATTTTTGCGTCCTGAAGTTTTCAATAGCTTTAACCAAGAATTGATTCATGCTTTTCAAATGTTCTTGGATCAATGTGCGAACGACGAGGCGATTCGCGCCGTTGTGATCACAGGTTCCGGAAAAGCATTCTGTGCTGGACAAGATCTTTCGGAAGTTTTAGAGGAAAAAGAAATCGATTTTAAAAAAATCGTTCAAGAAAATTATAATCCACTCGTCCTAAAAATTAGAGCGATGAATAAACCCGTTATTGCTGCAGTGAATGGTGTTGCCGCAGGAGCGGGAGCCAATTTAGCGCTAGCTTGTGATATTGTTGTTGCCAAAGAATCCGCGAACTTTATTCAAGCGTTTAGCAAAATTGGTTTAATCCCCGATTGTGGTGGAACGTATTTCCTTCCACGTTTAATTGGTATGCAACGCGCTTCGGCTTTGATGATGCTCGCCGATAAAATTTCTGCAGCAAAAGCACAAGAAATGGGGATGATTTACGAATACTATGCCGATGAGGAATTCGATGCTAAAGTGCTAGAAATGGCTACGAAGTTAGCGAATCTCCCAACCAAAGGTTTAGCCTACACCAAACAATTATTAAATCAAACATTTTCAAATTCCATCGAAGAACAATTGATTCAGGAGAGTTTATGGCAAGAACAAGCTGGTAAAACATCCGATTATCAAGAAGGGGTCGATGCGTTTTTAGAAAAAAGAAAACCCGTTTTTAAAGGAGAATAAACCATGAGTAAGAAAATTGGGATTATAGGAAGTGGAGCCATGGGCGCAGGAATTGCCCAGGTATTCGCTACAGCAGGTCATGAAGTATTGGTTTACGACGCCAATGCCGATGCACTTGTTCGAGCAGAAAAGAATTTAGCCATCACCATGGAAAAATTGGTGACTAAAAATAAATATACAGCCGATAAAGCCGAAGCGATTCAACAAGCGATTCACTATGTGAAGGAATTAAAAGCCTTTGCTTCAGCCGATTTAGTCATTGAAGCCATTATTGAAGATTTATCCGTTAAACAGCAAGTCTTTAAAAACCTCGAAGAAGTCGTTTCTTCTTCTTGTGTTTTAGCGAGTAATACGTCTTCTTTATCGATTGCTTCGATTGCTGCCGCTTGTGAAAAACCTGAACGGGTAATTGGAATTCACTTTTTTAATCCAGCACCTGTGATGGCGTTGGTTGAAATTATTCCTGCTGTTCAAACCGATCCAGCTTTAGCCGAACAAATCAAGGCATTGATTGCCGACGCCGCTAAACTACCCGTTATTACAAAAGATACGCCTGGGTTTATCGTTAACCGTGTCGCTCGCCCTTTTTATGGAGAAGCGATCCGTATCTTGGAAGAAGGCGTTGCCGATTGCGAAACCATCGATTTTGCAATGACATCGATTGGTGGATTCCGTATGGGACCTTTTGAACTAATGGATTTCATTGGCCATGATGTCAACTACCGTGTAACGGAATCGGTCTTTGAAGCCTTTTTTTACGATCCGAAATTTAAACCATCATTTACCCAAAAACGCTTATTTGAAGCGGGGTATTACGGTCGAAAATCAGGAAAAGGATTTTACAACTATAGCGAAGGTGCTCATAGAAATGAACCTCAACACGATCCCGTTTTACTAGAGAAAATCTTTAAACGTATTTTATTGATGTTAATCAATGAAGCGGCAGATGCTTTATTCTTAAATATTGCGAACCGCGACGATTTAGATACAGCCATGACGAAAGGAGTTAACTATCCGAAAGGCCTTCTTCAATGGGCCGATGAATACGGTCTTGAAAAAATTCAACAGGACATGGATCAATTATATGCCTACTACCATGAAGATCGATACCGTTTGAGTCCAATTATTCGGAACATGATCTCGTCTAATCAAAAATTTTACGCCTAATGGAAACCAATGTATTGTTAGAAGCCATGTTAGCTGGAGATAAATTTAGCGAGTGGTTAGGTATTGAAATCCTTGCCTCAGAAAAAGGATATTGTAAATTAACCTGTGCCATTCGACCAGAAATGTTGAACGGCGTAGGGACTGTTCATGGAGGCGTTACGTTTGCAATGGCTGATAGTGCCTTTGCTTTTGCTTGTAACATGGAAAATAATATTTCTGTTGCACTCGATGTCCATATGTCATTTACCAAAGCAGGACGTGTAGGCGATGTGTTTACGGTAGAAGCTAATGAAGTTTTCTCAAGCCGTAAAACAGGAGTATACGAGATCCGTATTACGAACCAAGACAACGACTTGGTGGGTTTATTTAAAGGAACCTGTTACCGTACAGGGAAACCATTGATTAATATTTAAGACAAAAATTGTGAAACAAGCCTATATAATAGATGGAGTTCGTACTCCGATTGGAAAATTAAAAGGAAGCTTATCGACTGTTCGTCCCGATGATATGGGGGCATTCGTAATTGGTGAGTTGTTAAAACGTAACCCAACGATCGATCCAGCTCATTTCTATGATGTGGTGATGGGGTGTGCAAATCAAGCCGGAGAAGATAACCGGAATGTTGCGCGTATGTCAGCCCTGTTATCAGGACTACCTTACACCGTACCCGGTGAAACGATTAACCGTCTGTGTGCATCAGGATTATCCGCTGCGGTGAATGCATCACGGGCCATTCAAGTGGGCGAAGCCGAATTAATGATCTCTGGTGGTGTTGAAAACATGACCAGAGCACCGTTGGTGTTGGCAAAATCGGCTAATCCTTTCGGTGGAGATGTATCGATTTACGATACGACCTTCGGATGGCGTTTTATCAACCCAAAGATGAAAGAAATGTGGGGCGTTGATGCGATGGGTCAAACTGCTGAAAACCTAGCCATTCGCGATGGGATTTCACGCGAGGATCAAGATTTATTTGCCTACAATTCCCAGCAAAAAACGGCAGTGGCTCAAGCCAACGGTCGTTTAGCAAAAGAAATAATGGCGGTGGAGATTCCCCAACGCAAAGCAGATCCGATTATTTTTAACCAAGATGAATTCCCGAAAAACAATACGTCTTTGGAAGTATTAGCTGGTTTACGTACTTCATTTGCGAAAGACGGTACGGTAACCGCAGGAAATGCTTCTGGATTAAATGATGGGGCTTCGGCCAATATTTTAGCTTCTGAACAAGCGATCAAAGACTTTGGTTTAACACCGATGGCTCGAATTGTAAGCAGTGGAGTAGCAGGTGTAGAGCCACGTATTATGGGAATTGGTCCGGTAAATGCGTCTAAAATAGCGTTGAAAAATGCGGGCTTAACCCTAAACGATATCGATGTGATTGAATTAAATGAAGCGTTTGCAGCTCAATCTTTGGCTTGTATTCGCGCATTTGGCTTGGCCGACAACGATCCGCGCATCAATCCAAATGGAGGTGCTATTGCTTTAGGGCATCCATTAGGAATGAGTGGTTCTCGTATCTTAAATTCAGCGGCTTATGAATTACAAGCAACAGGTAAACGTTATGCGTTAGTTACCATGTGTATTGGTTTAGGGCAAGGATTCGCTGTGGTTATTGAAAGGGTGTAGGCATGATTTACGAATTCAATGGGTATAAACCAGTAATTGATGAATCGGCTTTTATTCATCCACAGGCGGCGGTTACTGGAAATGTGATTATCGGTAAAAATGTATATATCGGTCCAGGTGCTGCTATTCGTGGCGACTGGGGACAAATTATTATCGAAGACAACTGCAATGTACAAGAAAATTGTACCATTCATATGTTTCCAGGTACCACGGTGATCTTGAAAGAAAAGGCCCATATTGGCCATGGTGCGATTATTCATGGTGCAATCATTGGTCGCAATGTGATGGTTGGCATGAACGCGGTGGTGATGGACAATGTCGTTATCGGCGATGAATGCATTGTCGGTGCTTTAGCTTTTGTGAAAGCCGATACGCAAATTCCGAATCGTAGCATTGTAGTTGGTAATCCGGGGAAAGTGGTCAAACAAGTCTCAGACCAAATGGTGGAGTGGAAAGATCAAGGAACTCAGCATTACATCAACTTACCCGCCGATTGCTACGCCTCTTTAAAACCGTGTGAACCGCTGCGTGAAGTACCTGCGCATTATAAAGTGTCGAAACAAAGCGACTACAAGACTTGGAACGAAACAAAAAACAACGAATAGTTTAACAAACAAACCACTAAAAATGGCAAAACAATTAGAAAATTATGCTTTAGGGAAATGGACCAAAGGGTCTTCCGAAGGGCAGATGTTATATAATGCAATTACAGGAGAAGAAATTGCAACCGCCTCATCCCAAGGTTTAGACTTTGGTGAAATGATGGATTATGCACGTACCGTAGGTAGCCCTGCTTTACGTAAAATGACGTTTCAAGAAAGAGGATTGATGCTAAAGCGTTTAGCGATGTACCTAATGGAGCGCAAAGAAGAATTTTATGCAGTAAGTTGGGCTACTGGAGCAACCCGTGCAGACAGCTGGGTGGACATTGAAGGGGGAATTGGAAATTTATTTGCCAATGCGTCTTTGCGTCGCCAATTTCCCGATTTACCGTACTATGTAGAAGGGGAAACTGCTAAATTATCGAAAAATGGTACTTTTTTAGGAACCCATATTTGTGTGCCAAAACGAGGGGTGGCCATTCATATCAATGCCTTTAACTTCCCAGTTTGGGGAATGTTAGAAAAGGTTGCGGTTAACTTATTAGCAGGGGTTCCTGGTATTGTTAAACCCGCTACCATTACTAGTTTCTTAACCGAAACGGTTGTGCGTGCTATAATCGATTCGAATATTCTTCCCGATGGTGCACTGCAATTAATCACAGGTTCTGCCAATGGAATTTTAGAGCATGTTGAAATGGAGGATGTGGTTACCTTTACGGGTTCGGCTTCTACCGGACAAATGCTAAAAGCCCATCCACGCATTACCTCGGAAAGCGTTCCTTTTAATTTGGAAGCAGATTCATTGAATGCTTGTGTATTGGGTGAAGATGCTGTCCCTGGAACGGCCGAGTTCGATTTATTTATTAAAGAGGTGACCCGTGAAATGACCACGAAAGCTGGGCAAAAGTGTACGGCAGTTCGTCGTATTTTAGTGCCGACCAATTTAGTGGAAGATGTTCAAATTGCTTTGGGTAAACGTTTAGCTGGGGTAACCATCGGTGATCCCAATGCAGAAGGTGTTCGTATGGGGGCTTTAGCAGGAGCTGCCCAAGTAAAGGAAGTCCGCGAAAAAGTAGAAGAATTAGCCAAAACCCAAGAAATTGTTTTTGGTGATTTACATACGTTCGACGTGGTGGGTGCCGATAAAAATAAGGGGTCGTTTATGTCGCCTATCTTATTTTTGAACACCAATCCATTTGTAAATACAGCTTGTCACGATATAGAAGCATTCGGTCCAGTGTCAACCATTATACCGTACAAAAACATTGATGAAGCGATCGAATTGGTTCGTTTAGGAAAAGGTTCTTTGGTGTGTTCAATTGTAACAGCAGACAATGATATTGCACGCGATTTTGTCGTTGGAGCTGCTTCGATGCACGGACGTATCTTGGTTCTAAATGCAGAGTGTGCAAAAGAATCTACAGGTCATGGTTCTCCCTTACCATTAATGGTACATGGTGGTCCTGGTCGTGCCGGAGGTGGTGAAGAAATGGGTGGTAAACGCGGTGTATTACATTATATGCAACGTACGGCTATTCAGGGTTCACCGAATATGCTTACAGCCATTACAGAACAATACCAATACGGTGCCGATTATAAAGAAGAAGACAAGCATCCTTTTGCGAAATACTTCGAAGAAATTAAAGTAGGAGATACCTTGATTACAGCGAATCATACCGTTACCGAAACCGATTTAACCAACTTTGCGAATGTTTCTGGGGATAATTTCTATGCCCATATGGATGCCACTTCTTTAGAAGGAACCATTTTCGAGCAACGCGTGGCTCATGGTTACTTCGTGTTAAGTAAAGCGGCAGGTCTATTTGTTTTAGCGAAAAAAGGACCCGTTTTATTAAACTATGGTGTCGACGAATGTCGTTTTGTAAAACCCGTTTACCCAGGAACAACCATTGGGGTACGTTTTACCTGTAAAGAAAAAGTAGAGCAAGAAAAACGAGACGAAGAAGATATTGCCAAAGGAATTGTGAAATGGTTAGTCGATGTATACGATCAGACCGGTGAAACGGTAGCTATTGCAACAATCTTAACCATGGTTAAAAAAATAAATCAAGATTAATGGAAGCTTTTGTACAATCAACCCTTGAAAATGGGGTAGGAACCATTACTTTTTTTCATCCACAAAGTAATTCAATGCCAGGTTCACAGCTCAGAAATTTAGCAGCTGAAATCGAAAAATTAGGAAGAGTTGAGGCAGTGAAAGTAATTGTTTTAAAGAGTGAAGGCGACCGTACATTTTGTGCGGGTGCATCGTTCGATGAATTAATTTCTATCAAAGACCGAGAAACCGGTTTAGTCTTCTTTTCTGGATTTGCAGCTGTGATCAATGCGATGCGTAAAGCACCGAAATTTGTTTTGGCACGTATTCAAGGAAAAGCTGTAGGCGGTGGAGTAGGTATTGCTTCGGCGGCCGATTATACCTTCGCCACTGAATTTGCAGCCATAAAATTAAGCGAATTAGCCGTTGGTATTGGACCATTTGTCGTAGGACCAGCCGTTGAACGTAAAGTTGGAACTTCGGCTTTTACGCAGTTAGCGATTAATGCTACCGAGTTTCAATCGGCTCAGTGGGCAAAAGAAAAAGGCTTATATGCCGATGTTTTTGCCTCGATTGAAGAGATGGATCAAGCGATTGAAAAGTTGGCCGCTACCTTAGCCAAATCGAATCCTGAAGCCATGAAACACTTAAAGGAAGTGGCATGGGTAGGGACAGAAAATTGGGATCAGTTATTAATTGAGCGTGCGCAAATTAGTGGCGACTTGGTTTTATCTGAATTTACCGTGAATGCAATCAATCAATTCAAGTCCAAATAATTGATTATTTATAAGTTTATTGTTAAAGGTGCCCTAAAAGGCACCTTTTTTTATTCAATCGCAGTGCATATTTCTAACAATAAGCCATTGATATCTTGTGCATAGGCCACGGTTTGCCCCCATGGTTTTTGTACAGCTTCTTCCAGCAGTGTTCCTCCAGCAGAAAGGACTGCCGCAACGGTTTGGTCAACATTTTCGGTAATAAAACACCATTCTATACCCATGGGTTGCTGATGGGGCTCAATTGGTTTTATGCCCTTCTTTAAATTTGTGCAACCCAATGCAATTGAGGCAAAAGCCATGGTAGTTTCACCACTTACAAGCTCACCATAATCGTTTTCGGGTGTGCAGAATTTTATTTCAAAACCAAAAGCCTTTTCATAGAACGCTAAGGTTGCTGCCACATCGTTCACATACAAAATGCTATAGCCAAATTTCACCATCTTTATTTTCTTTCAAAAATAGTCAAATTTTATAAAAATAAGCATGTACACCTTCCTTTAAAATAGCGAAGCTATTTTCCGCATGAGGGATTGCAGCTTTGTTTGAGCTCCTTTTGCGCAACGAAGTGGAGCAGAAGAGCGAGTGCGGAAAGCCCGTTCCATAGGACATGCCCAAATAAAATCATCGAACAACTTGTTTAACTTCACGTTAGGCTACAAATTTTTATTTACGAGGCTATTGGTGAAAATATACCTTAGTTACTGAATAAATAAACCTTATTTTTGCAAAAATATTTAGTTATGCAAGTCGGTAAAATGCAAATTTTAAGAGTAACAGAAAAAACGGATTCAGGATTTTTTCTTCAAGATAATGATGGGGTAGAAGCTTTTCTTCCTAAACTTTTTGCGGATGCTGATACCGATCTTGCCAGTGAAATTGAAGTTTTTATTTACCAAGATGGGAATGAGTTGCTTGCGACCACCGAACGCCCGTTTTGTGAAGTCGGCGAATTTGCCGTTGTGACAGCCGTGGAAAGTTTACCCATAGGTTCGTTTATGGATTGGGGAATTAGCAAAGATCTCTTTATTCCTTACCGCGAACAAAAAGGGAAAATTTTAGAAGGTAAGCGCTATTTAGTGTATGTGTATATTGATGAGGAGACGGGTTTAATTACAGGAACTACCAAGTATAAACGTAACACGAATTACGAAAACCTTCCTTTCAAAAAAGGGGATAAAGTCGATTTAATCATGATGAATGAAACCGATTTTGGGTGGAATGTCGTGATTAATAAACAGTATGTTGGCCTAATTTATGCCGATGATGTGGTTAGAAAATTGTATCCATTCAATGAAGAAGTGGGGTACATTAAAGCGATTAGAGAAGACGGGAAGATTGATGTAATGACGCAACCACAAGGTTTTGAAAACATTGATGTTTTTCGTCAAGCCATCTTAAACGCTTTGGATAAAAACGATGGAGTCGTCTATTTATCAGATAAATCGTCTCCAGAAGAGATTAGCGAAGAGCTTAACATGAGTAAGAAAAACTTTAAGAAAGCCATTGGTGGCCTTTATAAAGACGGTATTATTGAAATTTTAGTCGATAAAATTCGATTAAAATAAAATGTATGCCGCATTGATTTAAAACAATAAGTTGTTATACCCTATAAAAAGCTTCCTTCTAGGAGGCTTTTTTTGTGGGTAATCTGTTGGAAATTCTGTTTTTAGAAAGCGTTTAGCCAGTCTTCAACGTTATAATTTGTGAAATTTTTCTTGTCTTTCTATTTGGGCGGCCGCTACGCGCCGGGCTCATATCTTAGCAAAAAATATTAACTTTCATAATAATTAACTAGAAAACAATACAAAGCTGCATAATTGAAACCGGGCTAGATACATTAAAAATGATATTGACGTTATAGGAAAATCAGCTTTGTTTTTTTACAAAAAGTTACAATAAGTACTTAGGCACTGATGACTTTCATTAGATGCAGAATAAATATGAGCAAGGACTATTGTAAAAAATTTGTTTTCCCTAAAACGATAGAATTATGAATTTAAAGTACAGTGTTGGAATCGATGTTTCAAGTGAAAAAATCGATGTATGTCTTTCAAGGATTGATGATAAACAGAGTGTTAAAGTGGTATCTAGTAAGAAATTTACCAATGGATTATCTGGTTTTTTAAAGCTAGAAGAATGGATTGAAAAAAATCATAAAGAAAAAGAGATTTCTTTAGTTATTTGTATGGAAGCCACAGGAGTATATCATGAAAATTGTGCGTTTTATTTTCACCAAAAAGGCCATAAAATATCTATTATACTACCTAATAAAGCGAAGCATTATTTAATTTCATTGGGACTTAAATCAAAAAATGATCGCATAGATGCAAAAGGTTTATCTCGAATGGGAGCCGAACAGTGTTTAGAATTATGGGAACCGATGGGTATTTTCTTTTATAAATTACGCCAGTACACGCGTCAATATCAGAATTTACAAGAACAAAAGACCGTTTTTAAAAACCAACTTCATGCTTTTGAACATTCGATGTATGATAATTCTGAGATGATGGAATATCAGAAAAACATCATCTTATTAATTGATAGTCAACTTAAAGGGATAAAGGAATCTATAAAGAAACATCTCGATTCAGATCCTATAATTAAGCAAAAGGTAGAAGGGATTTGTAAGATCAAGGGTATTTCGACTCTTAGTTTAGGAACAATACTAGCAGAGACCAATGGTTTTTCTTTATTTAAAAATTATAAACAACTTGTTTCTTTTGCAGGATTTGATGTGGTTGAGAATGAATCGGGAAATAGTCGAGGCCGAACAAGAATATCCAAAAAAGGAAATGGGCGTATAAGAAGAGCGTTGTTTATGCCTGCTTTTACAGCAGTAAAACATAATGAAAAGCCTTTATCAAATCTATTTCATCGAACTTATGAAAAACATGGAATAAAGCTGAAAAGCTATGTCGCTGTGCAAAAGAAGTTACTGGTTTTAGTTTATCATTTATGGAAGAAGAATCAAGCTTATGATCCTCTGTATAATCAAATGAAATATAATAGCCCCAAACAAGTTGAGGCTACACCAGATAAACTTACTTTTCTAGAAGAAAAGAAGCTTTCTATTATTTAACAAATTTAATCAAAAAAAGGATAAAAAGTTAGGTTTTTAAGATAGTACCTATTCGCTCTATCTTTGCTGCAAAAGCATAAGAAGATAAGTCAACAAAAGGTGGCAGCAAAGGATGCCGCTGCTATCCCTGCCGCAAACGCAGTACCTATAATCTTTGATGTGCACCTTGCATCATTTTTAATGAATTTATCCGCAAAGTATAGAAGTGCACCCACCAACTTCATTTTAAGTTTATAGACTTTTTTTATCATTGATATTATTTATCCATCAATTCGTGTTTAAGACCAGCCGATTACGAAATGATTTTAAACTCTTTTCGATGTATTATGGATGTTTTTTTAATTTCATTATGCATCCTAATTACTTATTATTACTTGGTTTATGATTTATTATGCAATATAACTTAGGGATTTTATTTCTTTTATTTTAATATAATGATTAATATTTAATGGCCTGATTTTTAGTTAATTAACATCTGTTGTGAGTATTTTTTAAGTATTTTATATTATTAACAACAACACTTATTTTAGTTTATTTGTTTACTTACTACCCCTTTTACCTCTTTTATATTTTATGAACTTCTAATAACTTTGCTCTAGTTCTAGAGGATAATAAAGAGTGTTTTTTAGTGTAAATAAAGTGCTAAAACACAACAGAAAATTATTTTTTTAGAGTAGAAATAAAACTTTAAAATTAGGACACCATGCTAAATTATTTAATAATCAACTTAACCAACTATTTATGAAAACAACTGTATTATCTGTACTTGTTCTTCTTGCTTGTATGGGAACTGCCAAGTCTCAAGTAGGTATAAATCAAAACTCACCTAAAGCATCTCTTGATGTATCCGCATCATCGTCTAGCACTTCGCCTGATGGTGTTTTGGTACCTCGTATGACCACTCAACAATTAAAAGCAAAGGACGGTGCTTATGACTTAGATCAACATGGTGCGTTAGTATATGTAACAGGAGGAGCTCCTGCAAGTGATAAAACCAAATATATTACCGCTCCGGGATTTTATTTTTATGATTCTACAGTTCAAGCTTCACAATTTGTAAAAGGAGCTTGGATGCCTCTTACAGGTGCTTCGCAAGACGGAGGAGAGGAAAAGCAAGAACTGTATATAAACCAATCTAATTATACGTTAACTGGAAAAGAAAATATCATCTATTTTACGTATGTTGGAACAACATTACTTACCGTTAATAAAAATATAACACCTGAGCCTCCTTTGGGGAAAATAATTTATCTACAGCCATGGAATGGACAACTTGATGTTAATGGAACTGGACTTAGGGGAGATACCGTTAAAAATGTTTATGAAAAACGTGCAGGTATGATAATTTATGGACGCGGTACCGATGGAAATGGACAATGGTTATTAATTAATTAAAGATATTATAAATATGAAAAAAATATATTCATTCATGGTTCTGTCTTGTTTTTGCCTTGCAACTCATGCACAGATTAGAGTAAGTAATTCTTCTTTGGTAATAAATGCCGCAAAAAGTTCAGCTTTTTTAGATGCTTCCTCAACCTATCAATACAATACTAGTCCAATATTGGGGAAAGGTCTACTTTTTCCTTCCGTAGATTTATCATTGTTTACCAATTTTTCAGGCGTGCCTGTTGGTCAAATAGATGATTATCCTACTTTTTTTGACGGAATGATTGTCTATAATACGAATGTTGGAGGAACGGTAGCAAATGGTGCATTAACCGCAGGAAAAACAGAAGGAACTTTAACGCATGGTTATTGGTATTACGATAATCCACTTGTATCAGGTCAGAATAGAACTTTAATCTCAGGAACGTGGAGACCCTTAACGAGTAAAGGTGGCGATTCAAAAGTAATTATTAATTCCAATGTTGAAAACACGACGAATCTTGTTATTGACGGTAAACCAGTCTATGCGTATAAAGGATCATTTACTATGACAGCAGGATCGACAGCCAAAGTTGACTTGCAATTGCCTGATTCTATAAAAAATAATGCTGATGGATTGTATCGAATTACCATTTTTCAAGGGGTTGATGCGAATAAAAAATACTATGCCAATGGCGTATATTCACTCGATGTATCAACTGGCTTAGCTGTAACTGGTTCACCTGGGATTTCAAGCCGATACCCCAATGGGACTTATCAGTATGTAATCGAATATTTAAAAAAGTAATATAAATTATACTTTTATATAAAATATAATTTATTAAATAAGCATAAAAAAGCTACCCTTTGGGTGGCTTTTTGTCTTTTTAAATGTTAAATTATTGATTTCAAATAATTTAACATTTTTTGATTTACGGATATAGAATGTTGGAAGTACAAAGGGTTTCAGGTCTAATAAGTCGTATTGTTTTTTGTTTTTATTTTCAACTATTATCTACTTTTTTTTAATCGTGCTTTTAAACTTCAAAAATTTTATCTAAATTTAGATGTATAAATAAATATTGAACTGAATGTTATTCAGTTAATTATAGAGCTTATTTTCTTGTATTTATTTACGATTAACTATAATTGAATTAATAAATTAACCTAAGATTTATGAAAAAAAATGTATTATCTACACTTGTTTTTTTAACCAGTTTAGGATTCGCAAGTGCACAGGTAGGGATTAATCAAATGATGCCTAAAGCATCCCTCGATGTGAAAGCATCGGATCAAGCAACTATCGTAGATGGTGTGTTAGTCCCTCGATTAACAGTGACCGAATTAGCATTAAAAGATGGAATCTATCTAGCGGATCAAAATGGAGCCTTAGTGTTTGTAACGGCTGGAGTTGGTACGGCTGGAAAAACAATTGATATAAAAACACCAGGTTTTTATTATTATGACTCAAACACGTCTAAATGGACTTCAATGGGAGGATCTAGCGCTGTACCCTCAGCGGCGAATGTAGTTTATACGTCTTCGTCGAGTTATACATTGCTTGGAACAGAAGACATCATTTTATTTACTTCACCTAATCCTACAATTCTAACAATTAATAAAAATTTATTAACGGCTGCTGAGATAGGAAAAGTGATTTATATTCAGACTTGGAATGATCAACTCGATGTTGATGGCGCTGGGCTAAGGGGCGATGCTCTTAAAGTTGCTTATACAAAACGTGCTGCAATGTTAATTTATGTACAAGGTACGGATGGTTTAGGCGAATGGTTATTTAAAAATTAATCAACAAAGATTATAAAAAAATATGAAAAAAGTATATTCTTTATTTGTTTTGCTTAGTTTTTGCTTAGCAGTTCAAGCACAGATTCGTGTAAGTAATTCTTCTTTGATAATAAATGCTGTTAGGAGTTCAGCATTCTTAGATGCAGCTTCCACTCCTCAGTACAATAATAGTCCAATATTAGGGAAAGGTTTACTTTTTCCTTCAGTCGATTTATCGTTGTTTACCAAATTTTCAGGCGTACCCGTAGGCGAAATGGACGATTATCCAACTTTTTATGACGGAATGATTGTCTATAATACGAAAGTAGGAGGAGAGGTAGCGAATGGTGCATTAACGGCAGGAAAAACAGCAGGAACTTTAGCGCGAGGTTATTGGTATTATGATAATCCAGTTGTTTCAGGTCAAACCAGAACCTTGATCACTGGAACATGGAGACCATTAACACCTTCTGTCGAGGATTCAAAAGTGATTATTAATTCGAATGTTGAGAACACGACGAATCTTATTATTGACGGTAAACCAGTCTATGCCTATAAAGGGACATTTACCATGGCAGCGGGATCTACGGCCAAAATCGATTTGCAATTGCCTGATCTTGTAAAAAATAGTGCCGATGGACTGTATCGAATTACTATTTTTCAAGGGGTTGATGCTAATAAGAAATACTATGCCAATGGCGTTTATTCTCTCGATGTAGCAACAGGTTTAGCCGTAACAGGTTCGCCTGGGATTTCAAGTCGATACCCCGATGGGACTTATGAGTACGTAATCGAATATTTAAAAAAGACTACACCCTAGAATAATTTATTAAATAAGCATATAAAGCTATCCATTGGGGTAGCTTTTTTTATATTCTTAAACGACGAATTGTAAAACTGAAGAATCAGTAAAAAATTATCTTTTTAAACGATAATAAGGCTGCTGTATTGGAAAAGGTGTTATATTTCCTAAACCTATAAAAAGAATGTATTTTCAACGTCATCGGGTGTCATATCCTTTTATAAACATAGCGCAATTCATGAAATTTTTATTTTTACTTTTATCTTCTACATTGAGTTTAGCTCAAACTTACCAATTAATTAATCAGGAACTCCCCGAGGCCAGTTATAGAGGCTTAGCGTTCATCAATACCCATACTTTTTTAGTTTCAGGAACGCACAATACCATTGGTAAAACAACGGATGGGGGCAAAACCTTTCAGTGGTTAAACCCTACCGTGGTTGAAAACAGAGATTTTAGAGATATTGAAGCATTGGATCCATCGCATTATATAGCCATGAGTATCGATTCACCAGCTTATATTCTAGAAACCCGAGATGCGGGACGAACGTGGACTAAAAGTTTTGAAAACCATGAAAAAGGAATGTTCTTAGATGCCATTGCCCAATCGGAGGATGATTCTAAATTGGTCATGGTCTTAGGCGATCCTATCGAGAAAAGTAGACCTTTTGTCGTTGTTAATCAGTTTAAAAAGAAAAATCCCAACTGGGAAACGGTTACCACTTTATTTCACCAGCCGCTTCAATTGAAAACGCCAAAAGAAGCTTTTTTTGCAGCAAGTGGTAGTAACCTTTACTTTGATAAAAAACAAGTGCTCTTAATCTCGGGTGGTGGCAAATCGCATTTATACCATTATACCGAAAAACAAACGAAGTCTTATGATTTACCAAAAGGGGATGGTGAATTTGCTGGGATGAACGGTATGAGCTATAATCCTACCTTAAATATAGGGTATCTCGTAGGGGGTGATTTTACGAAAATGGACGATTCCAAAGGGAATTTCTTGAAATTCCAAATCAACGACTCCAAAGTTGAACTAATTCCTACGCTTAAACACCCCACAGGGTATAAGACCGCCGCCGCCATTATTGACCATAAGAAGGTCGTTGTTTGTGGTTACAGTGGTGTAGAGTATTCGGCTGATGGCGGAAATACGTGGAATTTATTAACCTTAGATAGTTACAACAACTGTAAGGTTTCTCCCAATAAAAAAACCGTCATTCTGGTTGGAAACAAAGGAAAGATTGGTCGAATTGATTTGTGATTTTCTTGTTAACCGCGTAATAGCGTTCGTAAATTGAAATTAGCCCTAGGGTTTTTTTAATTCTACCAACTAAAAGATTTACCTTTGCAGCATGCAATTAGAAAAACTATATCGCAATTTACGCATTCAAGATATGAATGCGATGCAAAAAAATACATATAAAGTAACCGAAAATCAGCAGGATGTCGTGTTGCTTTCTCCTACAGGTTCTGGAAAAACATTGGCTTTTTTATTCCCTATTTTACGCGCATTAGATCCTGAATCAAAGCAAGTTCAATGCCTTATTATGGTTCCAGCTCGTGAGTTGGCTCAACAAATTGAAGAGGTCTTTAAATCGATGAAAACAGGTTACAAAGTAAGCTGTTGTTATGGTGGGCACCAAACACGCATTGAACAAAATAACTTATTAGAGTCTCCAGCCGTTTTAATTGGTACCCCAGGGCGTATAGCTTACCACTTGAGAAACGAAAACTTTGATCCTACAACCATCACTACCTTGGTGTTAGACGAATTCGATAAAGCGTTGGAATTCGGTTTTCAGGAAGACATGCGTTTTATCATTGAACAAATGACTAACCTAAAACAACGTATTTTAACTTCGGCTACCCGTATGCGTATTTTGCCTGCTTTTGCTGGATTAGATAACCACGAAGAAGTCAATTTCTTAAATAATCAACAAGCGAAACCTCGTTTAACCTATAAGAAAATTACAACCATTGCCGAAGAAAAATTAGATGCTTTATTTAAATTGATTTGTAAAGTAGGCGATAAGCGGATGCTAATCTTCTGTAATCACCGTGATGCTGTTGATCGTATTGGCGATTTATTAGAGCACAAAGGGATTTCGAGAGAAGTATTTCACGGGGGTATGGAACAAGATGAAAGAGAACGCGCTTTGTTGAAATTTAGAAACGATTCGGTTCGTGTCTTAATTACAACCGATTTAGCGTCTCGTGGTTTAGATATTCCTGAAGTTGATTGCATTATCCACTATCAGTTACCTCCTAAAAAGGATTCTTTTATCCACCGAAATGGACGTACTGCTCGTATGAATGCTGAAGGTACGGTCTACTTAATTATTAACAACGACGAGGCTTTCCCTTTTATTGATGATAATTTACCGATTGAGGAATTGGATGGTCAGTATACCATTCCAACGCCAACCCCTTACCAAACATTGTATGTGTCTGCCGGTAAAAAAGATAAAGTGAACAAAGTTGATTTAGTGGGATTCTTTTTTAAGAAAGGTGAGCTAGAAAAAGATCAATTGGGATTAATTGAAGTAAGAGATACAACTTCTTATGTAGCCGTTAGTCGTTCGATTGCCGAGAAGTTAGCAACAAAACTTCACGGTGAAAAGATTAAAAACAAAAAGGTAAAAATTCAAGTGGCTTATTAATTATGATCGCACATCACGTATTATTTTGGGTTAAATCAACAGCTTCAGTAGAAGATTTAACGGGGTTTAAAAGTGCTTTGGTCAAACTAAAAGACATCGAATCCGTTAGCTATTTTCATTTGGGAACACCTAGTGCTATTCAGCGAGAGGTAGTTGTTTCTGATTATACATTCTCCTTGTTGATTATGTTTGACGATATGGCTGGTCATGATATCTATCAATCCCATGCCTTACACCAAGCGTTTTTAGCCGAGTATAAATCACTTTTTGAGAAAGTGGTGATCTACGATGCTGAATAAAACACAATAGATACTAAATAGAATATTTTAAGGTACAGTTTTTGGACTGCCATGTCTACGAACTTATCCTATATCAATGGAATTGAGTAGGGATTAGGCGTAGATTTGCTCTAAAGAAATACATCTTAAAATATTTTATTTATGAAAACCATTCTTCTTGCAACAACCTTATTCGTAGCAGCATCTGTTTCTACATTTGCTCAGAAATACACCAACGATAAAGCTCATTCAAAATTGGGATTTAGCGCAACCCACTTAATGATTTCCGATGTGGAAGGTGAATTTAAAGACTTCGAAGTTCATTTAACGATGACCAAAGACGATTTAAGCGATGCTAAATTTCACTTAACAGCCGATGTTAATTCGATCAATACAGGTGTTGAGGCCCGAGATAACCATCTTAAATCAGCTGATTTCTTCAATGCATCCAAAAATTCAACATTAGAATTTACCTCTAAGTCGTTAACGAAAATTAAGGGAAATAACTTCAAATTAAACGGAGATCTTTCTTTAAATGGTGTTACAAAACCCGTTTCATTAATGCTGGTATTCAACGGAAGCACCATCAATCCAATGAATAAAACCAAAACCTATGGTTTTACGGTAAAAGGAAAATTAAAGCGTTCAGACTTTGGTGTTGGTGCTAATTTCCCTGAAGCAGTTGTGGGCGACATTATTCGTTTAACATCGAACTTAGAATTTCCTGTAAAATAAACAGTTGATTTTTTGTTTATGAATTTACATCATTTCAAAACCTTTACGTCTCAATTACCTTCGACGCCAAAAATGCCTGTTTTATTTCTGGGCCATGGTTCGCCCATGAATGCCATAGAAGAAAACAAATTTGTGCAGGGATGGCGAGAAATCGGTCAAGAAATTCCTCGACCAAATGCCATTCTATGTATTTCGGCTCACTGGGAAACAAAAGGGACCAAAGTAACGAACTTACAATACCCTCCAACCATTCACGATTTTTATGGATTTCCAAAAGAATTATTTGCGGTGGAATATCCTGCACCTGGCTTACCTGCTTTAGCGAAAGAAATTGCAGATTATGTGGACTATAGTCCGGTTGGTTTATCCGATGACTGGGGATTCGACCACGGTGCATGGAGTGTCATCAAATTCTTATACCCCAATGCCGATGTTCCTATGCTTGAATTAAGTCTCGATGTGAATAAATCACCGCAGGAACATTATGAATTGGCCAAGGAGTTACAAGCCCTTCGCTATAAAGGGGTGTTAATTGTGGGCAGTGGTAATGTGGTCCATAATCTTCGAACGCTCGATTGGCATTCGCCCAATACGGGTTTCGATTGGGCCGAAGAAGCAAACGAGGCGTTTAAAAAAATTATGTTGAATGGGCATCATAGCGATTTGTTTCGCTTTCAACAGCAAGCCAAAGCCCATGAATTAGCTGTACCCACGCCAGAACATTATTTACCTGCTGTCTACGCTTTAGCCTTGCAGACAGATCAGGATGAGGTTACGGCATTTAACGATGAATTAATTTATGGTTCATTGGGAATGCTTTCCTTTAAAATAGGCTAACAATTTAATTATAAACAACCCAAAAAACAAAACAATATGGTTACTAAATGGAGTTTAGATCCTTCTCATTCAGAAGTACAATTTAAAGTAAAACATATGGTTATTTCAACCGTTAGTGGTGAATTTACCGATTTTACAGCAGCGATAGTGTCACAAGACGAGGCCTTTGCTGATGCCGATTTTACCTTTTCAGCCGAAGTTAAATCGGTTAACACCAAAAATGCCGATCGCGATCAGCATCTTCGATCGGAAGATTTCTTTTATGCGGAGAATTTCCCACAGTTATTTTTCCAATCGAATGGCGGAATGAAAGATGGAAAAATCGAAGGAAAAATCGAAATTCGCGGTGTAAAACAACCCTTAACCTTGGATGTAGATTTTGGTGGTGTAATCACCGACCCTTACGGAAATCAACGCGCTGGTTTTGAAATTACCGGGGAAGTCAATCGCAAAGACTTCGGATTAACCTGGAGTCAAATGACAGAAGCAGGCGGATTAGTCGTTTCCGATAAAATCCGTTTAATCATCAACCTCGAATTTGTTCAAGATAAATAAGTCTATAAAAGGCAATAAAAAAAGACTATCCAAAAAGGGTAGTCTTTTTTTGTGAAATAAAACCGCTATATGTTTGTTAAAAAGTGGCTGCGGGAGCCGTGTCATTATTTAATTTTTTCTTTAAATTATTCTTTTTTCCCGTCGCAAAATCGTAACTAAAACCTGCTGCAAACATGGTTTTGTTGTTGTGTATTTTGGTGTGGCTAGTGTATTGGACGAAGCTATTGTCTAAACTTTTTGTTTTATATTCTGATGGCATACCAATCCAATAAATACCAGTGTTAAACGACCAATTATTGACTTTATAACCAACAAAAAAATGATTCATATTCTCTGCTGTACTTACATTGGCTCCATTTAAAGTGTAATAAGGAATATTGAATTGATAGTTGACGCTTAACGATTTATAGACGGAAGATAAACCAAAATAATTTCCGATATAATCGTTTTTAATCGTTTTACCGTCTTTGGTTTTTATCGATTCACGGGCAGGCGTTAGTACAATTCTTGCCGTTAGTAATTCATTCCCAAATGGCTTTATAGAACCGGTAATTTGAAATCCATAGTGTTGGGAATAGCGTGCATTTTCATACGTTAACGCATAGCCCACTAAGTCGCTTTCGGTTGGTAATTCATTGTTTTTGTAGTTTTTTACATAGAGCTGGTTAAACGCATCTTTGTTGTACTTGTAGAAGAGGTTGGTATTTAAATCAACATATTTCGAATTAAAACTATACGTTAGGTTATTGTTGAGCGATTTCTGAATTTCAAGATTGGGATTGCCTCTTCTCACCAAATTAGGGGCAATCTGTACCACATTCGTACTCAGGGCACCACTCCAAGGGCTTGTTGGGGCATAAGAAGACGTTAATCGAAGGCTTTGTCTTTTTGTTAACTCATAGCCTAAGACCAGTTTAGGTAGAATAGTCCAATAATCGGTATTGGTTGTATTGTTGGCCGTTAACTCTTTAATAGAATTGTGTATATTGTTTAAACCTAGGCCAAGGCGATACATGAATTGATCTGTTTTGCCAGAAAATTCGGTGTAAAAATACTGTTCGGTTAAACGAATTTTATTTTCAGAAAATCCTTCCAAATTCTGAATCGTATTCGCAATGGTGTTTGAAGAAATGCGATAACCCGAATTCAACTGGCCTTTCTCAAAGGTGCGACTATGCGCTATTTCACCTACAATCCCAGTTTGTTCAGCTTCCAAGTTCATGTGGTCATCAAAAACACTTTGCTCGGTAGCTGTTACCCATTCTTTGCTCAAATTAAAGGATTTGGTATTGTAACGCGAGCCAATAATATTCAAACTCACTTCATCTCGCTTACCTAAATGACGGGAGTAATAGAGATCCAATGTCGGTTTGTTATAACTCGAATTACTATGCTTAGATGTTGTATGGTCAGTTATAGCGTCTTCTATAGCAAATGTACTGTTGCCATTTACTTTCGAAAAAATACTAAAAATAGAGAGGAATAACTTTGCTTGAAATGAATACTTTTCGGGATCGATATTGGTATAACGCAGCGCAATCTCTTGATCGGTATAGCCAAAATGATCCTTCCTAAATTCTTCTGTTCTGTACCTTTTCTGATCGAGAAGATAGGCGTAGGAATTTTTATTCTCCCTATTGTCGTAATCCCTTAGGTTGATGGAGTAATCGAAGCCAAAGTTATTTTTACCACGCGTTATTTCCGCATAGGCCGTTCCATTTACAAAGCCAGTCATGGGGGTACTACCCAGATCAACCCCGTATACATAACCATTTTCAGGGTTTCGCGTGATAAGATTCACCACTGTTTCTGCCCTATTTGCCCAACGAGCTGGCGGAATATCATAATATTCTACGCGAATTACATTTTCGGGTTTTACACTCCGTATCTGTGCATCGCTAGCTTCTATGCCATTGATTAAAATAAGAAGGGTGCCTCCCTTTATACTTTGTATCGTACGATCAATCGGATCATAGCGTAATTCAGGGAGTGTTGCTAGTAGATCTTTGGCATAGCGTGCTTGATCTAGGGCCGCTTGATCGAATGTATAGACTGCTTTGTCAGCAAACATTTTTTTACGCTGCGACTGTATCAATACTTCTTGAATACCAATCGTATCGCGCTCTACGATATCATACTGTATGCTATCGTTTTGCCCGAAAAGAATTACAGCCGATAGAGCGGTTGAAAGGGTAAAAAACTTTTTTATCATTATTTATTCAATTTAGCAATTAAACCTCATGGTATTTATCTTTGGGCGGCTGCTATCGCATCGGGCTTTCTGCTTTAGTTTTTGTATTTGGTTGCTTAAGCGCAACCACCAAATACAAAAAGCTATCGCTGCCAATCCCTGCCGCAAAGGGGCATTTCGTTTAAAAAATAAAGCATAAAATACCCTTAGAATCCATTTTATTGCATCAACATCATGGAGTAAATGCGGATTCATAGGGGGCGAACCACTTCCTTATGTTATGACGCACCAATCAGCAAAAAGTTACAGTGATCCCTCGAATCCTTGAATTATTTTTCAAATGGCGCTAAAAATGGGAGGGAAGAGGGTGTTGGTGGAGAAGAACCCTTAAAAAAAGACTCTTTTTCAAGGAATTGTTGCATGGATGGAGGCTGTAGGGGATTCAGGTTTTTTGTAAAGGTGTTTTCATAAATTTAAATCGGAATGCTCTTTCATGGAGATAAAGCATTCCGATTTAAATTAAAATGAATTTGAAAAAACGGCTTGTTTGCATACAAGCACTTATCGTGGTGTTAAGGGTTTATGCGATTGTGCGATGGCCATATCAAACGAGACGTATCAAAGCCAATTTCCTTTGCTTTGTTTAAAAATTGTTCATTGATCCGATCGGGAATCGATTTTTCACGGGATAAGATCCATAAATAATCAAAGTTTTTTCCAGCAACAAGGGCATATTTGTAGTAATCATCCATATCGATTACATTGTAGGGAGCGTAGAAAGGACCAAAGAAGGATACTTTTAACTTGGCTTTCGATCGTTTCAGTTGTTTTGCTTTGCCGCTTACTTCAGACCATTCTTTTTTTACTTTATCATAGCCTCTGTTCATAACATGGATATCGCCCTTCTGATTTATCGAATATTGAGCGGTGGCATTCACCTTGTGTTTCTCAAATTTATGGTCTATACGAGCAATCTCATACCACAAACCCAGGTATTTATGAATGTCAAAATTATCGACAACTTTAAAGGCGATATGGTTTCTTCTTCTATTTCGTATAGCAATGGCAGCTATTAGTCCTGCGGCAGCTGCCCCAGCAGTAGCAACAGCTAATCTTCGGTTAGTCATACACTTAGTTTATATCAACTACAGCAAAATTTTAGCCATAATGGCTTTGTTTTTAAAATAATTTTGTTTTTAAATAATATTAAACATACATTTAACTTTGTTAAAAATAATTTTAATAAAATTAATAAATGAAACAACTTCCTGTGCACTGTCCCAGTTGTCAAAATCAACTTGAGGTCATCGAATTAAAGTGCCAAAACTGTGAAACAAAGGTTTCTGGTGAGTACGCTTTGCCCATGTTTTTACAATTATCGAATGAAGAACAAATTTTTGTAATGCAATTTTTTTTAAACAGTGGAAGTTTAAAAGACATGGCCAAAGAAATGGGGGTGAGTTACCCTACGATGCGGAACAAAATAGACGATTTAATTCTTAAAATAAAAAACACCAATGATGAGTAAAATTTTAAAGCCTTTTACGTATTTTTCCGAAAAACAGCTTATTCTTGTTGGATTAGTCGCTCATTTTTTATTCTCTTACCTCGCCTATCTCCAAGGCGGAAGTTTCTTTAGTCTGGTTAGCTATCAGCGAGCTGCCGAGGAATTTTCGTTTCCAAGTATTCTTTATCAGAATAGTGTCCATGTCATCCTAGCCATTTTGATCTATTTTGTCGTGGGAAAAATTATCTATAGCAAGACGCGTTTTATTGATATCGTTGCTACGGTTTTGGTTGCAAGAACGGCTTTTTATGGGATCATTTTAGTTACTATGCTGCCTTTTATTACAAAAACCTTAGCAGATATAGAGAACGCTGTAGAGGCCAAAGATTATATCGCCATTCAAAATGCAACAACCATGGTGGTCATGATGCTTTTTACGGTCGCCGCTTTAGCATTTATGGCCCTTATGTTTTATTATATGTACCAAGGTTTTAAAACAGCAACCAACAGTAAAACAACAAAAAGATTGCTTGTTTTTATCATGACCACCATTGTTTTGGTGATGATTACCACACTCGTATTTCAATTAATACCTTATCGAATATGAAAAATTTATGGTTATCCACCTGGTTTTTGTCAGGTAGCCTTCTGTTTGCACAAGAGGTAAATAAAGCAAGCCTAGACAGTCTGTACACGGCTATGCAAAAGCAAAATATAGGCTCGGGTTCAGCGTCCATTTTTAAAGATGGACAGCCTATTTATACCAATGCATTTGGTAAAAGGGACTTACACACCCTCAACAACAATCAAACGATATTTAGAATTGGGTCCATTACAAAAACCTTTACAGCCACCTTGATTATGAAAATGGTGGAAGAAAAAAAATTGAGGTTAGACGATCTGCTTTCTGCCTATTATCCGCAAATTGTTAATGCCGATAAAATTACGATTTCCCATTTACTGCAACACCGCAGTGGAATTTATAATTTCACCAATGAAGCCGATTATTTAACGTGGAATAGTCAGCCCATTTCCAAAGCGACCTTATTAACGAAGATTGGGGCTTATCCATCGAGTTTTGAGCCCGATAGTCAAATGGATTATTCCAATTCGAATTATATTTTACTGTCGTTTATTTTAGAAGACGTCAGTAAAAAATCGTACCAATACCTGTTGGAACGTTATATTACAAAACCGCTGAAACTGAAAGCTACCCGTGTAGGTGGACCGATTAACGTTTTAAATAATGAAGCGGTATCATTTGAATGGAAGGTGGATCGATTTGTTCCATCCACAGAAACAGATCCTTCTGTTCCGCTTGGAGCAGGGAATATGGTTTCAACGCCAACCGAATTAACCCTTTTTATCACTGCTTTAATGCAGGGTAAAATTGTGAATAAGGCGTCTTTAGCAGCAATGATGACGTTGAAAGATGGCTTTGGTTTTGGCCTTTTTGAATGGCCTTATGCAGCCAAGAAAATGATTGGTCATTCGGGTGGAATAGATGCTTTTAGCTCTATGATGATGTATGATCCAAGCAATTCTATGAGTTATTCGGTTATCCAGAATTCAAATCAGATTTCAACCAATGGTATTTTAATCAATCTGATGAATGCAACCCATGGTCTTCCAATAGATTTTCCGGTGGTATCGAAAGTGATCGCAGTAGATAAAAATATTCTTGAAGGTTATGTGGGCGATTTCACATCGAAGGATGTTCCCCTGGGTATAAAGATCTTTATCACCGATGGTTATTTGCATGCCCAAGCAACGGGGCAGCCTTCTTTTGCATTATCCCCTGTTTCCGTTACAGAATTTGAATTTGCACCAGCGAAGGTGAAAATAATTTTTGGGACAAATGGTAAAACCTTGAAATTACTGCAAGGAGGGAAAACATTTGGTTTTGTAAAGAAGGAATAAGTCGATTTATATAAACGCCTTAATCTCGATACGTTTGAACTCGTTAACAAAGTAAACGTTAAGCGGCTCTTCCTAGGAAAGCGATAATCCTAGTAGGATTTGCGCAAGGGATTGAAGCGGCATCCTTTGGGCCAGACCCCAATGTTCTTATAAATCATCTATTTCTTGGCCCAAAGATATAGCGAAAAGCCCGACCCGTAGGGTTGCGCCCAACGAATAAAGGTTATTTTGATTCAAACAAAGCCCCAAAAAAAACCGGAAGCATTTTCCGGTTTTTTTTTATTTCTTTTTGATACTCATTAGTTCTGAGGTCTCTTTACAAATTTCGAAGGTAAAGACATAGTCTTGCTTACGGTCTTTGCTGGTATAATTAGCGATATACTCGCGGCAAGGGGTTTGATCCTTTTTGGAGTTATCGAAATCGATTTTACTTTTTTTGAATAATTGATCTTTCAGGAAAACAGAGTCTAATTTTTCGTCGGCAAAAAATTGATTGGCTTCAGCTGAAAGCGATAGGCGCTTAAATTTTGCTTCGTCTAAAACACGTGCGTTGGGAAAATAGCTACAAGAAAAGGCGCGAGGACCAAAGGCCATGGCTAGAAATCCTAAACCAATTCCTACCCCCATCATAAACCTTAAAAATCGTTGAGAAAATGTCATATAATTAATAAATTAATATCGTGTAAAGGCAAATCGAACCACACACTTAAGTTGCTTTTTACGGTTCTACCTTTGTACAAATATACACCATTTCTAACTGTTTTATCGGTTTTTACAACGGTTTCAAATCCTCCTTCTTGGGAAATCATTAAAAGATAGGACAGGAAAAAGTTGCTAAGCGCTTTGGTTGAGGTTCTTGCAACGCGAGAGGTAAGGTTGGAAACGGCATAATGAATGACGTCATGTTTTATGAAAGTGGGCTGGTCGTGGGTGGTGACTTCCGAGGTTTCGAAGCAGCCGCCTTGATCGATACTTACATCAATAATCACAGCGCCCGACTTCATCTTGGTCACTTGGTCTTCGGTTACAACACATGGGGTACGGGAATCTCCTCTTAAGGCCCCTATAACAAGGTCGCAACGACGCAACGCTTTACCTAATTCTTTCGGATCAATGGTCGAAGTAGAGATTCGTTGACCAATGTTTTGTTGTAATCGCCTTAAACGACTTAAAGAATTGTCGAATACACGAACCGATGCACCTAAGCCTAAGGCGGTACGTGTGGCATTCTCGGCCACGGTTCCGGCGCCTAGAATAACGACTTCGGTTGGTCGAACACCTGTAATACCGCCCATCATTAACCCATTCCCGCCATGGGCAGAGGACATTAATTCACTGGCGACTAATACAGCTGTTGTGCCTGCAATTTCACTTAATAAGCGCACAACGGGTAATTGGTCTTTTTCGTCTTCGATGAATTCAAATCCAACAGCGGTGACTTTCTTCTTGCTCAATTCTTCAAAATAAGCTTTTGAAAGGGTATTGGCGGGCAGAGAAGAAATAACAAGGGTATTGGGTTTTAGGTGCTCTATTTCATCTAAACACAAGGGGCCAACTTTAAGAATAACCGATTTTTCTAAGACTTCTTTCGCGCTGTAAGCAATTTGTGCTCCAGCGTCTGCGTATTCTTGATCGGAATAATGCGCGTCTTTTCCAGCATCGGTTTCAATGGTTACTTCGTGTCCATTGTTCACCAATACTTCAATGGCATCGGGGGTTAACATTACCCGCTTTTCTTGGTTGTTGTTATCTTTGGGGATACCAATGCTAAAGCGTTCCTTTTTGCGAGGAATTTCTAAACACTCGGGTTGAGGGATAAGCTCTTCGTGTGTAAAAGGGGTGTAAAAATGTTTTCCGTCCATAAGGGTTTATTCAAAAATTAAACGTCGTTGTTGATCTTCTTGAAGGATGGTTAGTACATGATGTTGATCGGGAATTAGCGATGCAATTTTACTTGGCCATTCAATCAAACACAATCCGTCACCGTAAAGATACTCCTCAATTCCGAAATCATAGGCTTCTTCTTCCGATTCTAAACGGTAACAATCGAAATGGTAAATGGTTTTTTGGTCGGTTTGGTACTCGTTGACAATGGAAAAGGTAGGACTAGAGACCTGGTCTGTAACGCCCAAGTCTTTTACTAATTGCTTAATAAATGTTGTTTTTCCTGCACCCATTTCACCTTGAAAACAGATGACAGGATGAACCAGTTGAGCTATTATTTCTTTCGATACCGCGGGGATATCATCGATTGAATTCAGTATAAATTCCATTTAATTCTTAGGTGTTAAGACCACAAAAGGGATAATGATTTCTTCCAAAGAAATGCCACCGTGTTGATAGGTGTCTTTGTAATAATTTACAAAGTGATTGTAATTCTTTGGATAGGTTAAAAATAAATTTTCTTTTGCAAAGATATACTTTGATGTGACATTTACTTTAGGAAGGAATAATTTTTCGGGTTGATCTACCGCATAAACATCCTTTGGGTCGTACTGCAATTGACGCCCAAGTTTATAACGCAGGTTAGTGCTCGAATCCTTGTCGCCAATCACCTTGGTAGGTTCTTTTACGAAAATGGTACCGTGATCGGTGGTAACCAGTAATTTAATGCCGTGGATGGCGGCTTTTTTTACAATTTCCATTAAGTAAGAATTCTCGAACCAGTGTTTCGTTATCGAGCGATAGGTCTTGTCGTTACGGATCATTTCACTCACGATTCGGTTATCGGTTTTCGCATGGGAAAGGATATCGATAAAATTGTAGACAATAATGTTTAGGTTATTGTTTTTATAATTGTTGAATTCGTCGAGGATTTTCTTTTCGAAGTCTGAATTTAAAATTTTGTAATAATTTAAACTCAAATTCCCTAGTCCGTAGCGTTTTAGTTGTTCCGCGACCAATTCCTTCTCGTGCATATTTTTATTGCCTTCCTCGGTATCGTTTAACCAATACTGAGGGTATTTTTTTTCGATTTCTAACGGCATTAAACCAGCGAAGAAAGCATTTCTTGCATACTGTGTTGCCGAAGGTAAGATACTGTAATACGAACTTTCTTTGGCAATATTGTAATGTTTTTGGAAGAGTGGTTCTATCGTTTTCCATTGGTCATACCGTAGATTATCCACCATAATTAAAAGCACTTTTTCGTCGGCCGATAAGTGGGGAACAACCATTTCTTTAAATGCGGTTGCCGAAATAATGGGTTTATCGTCTTCTGTATTCAACCAATCTTCGTAATTGCGTTCTATAAATTTAAAGAAGGCGGCATTGGCTTCTTTTTTCTGGTTATCAATAATTTCAGATAAGGCTTTGTCTTCGATATTTTCGAGTTCCAATTCCCAGAATACGAGTTTTTTGTATATTTCTTGCCAATCTTCATAATCGCGGGCATTCATCATATCCATCGAAATCTTTCTAAACTCTTGTTGGTAATGAATAACGGTTTTTTCGGTTATAATCTTCGAGCTGTCCAATATTTTCTTTAAGCTCAGTAAGATTTGATTGGGGTTAACCGGTTTTATGAGATAATCGGCAATATGAGATCCAATCGCATCTTCCATAATATGCTCTTCTTCACTCTTGGTCACCATAATAACGGGTAGATTCGGGCGGAGTTCTTTAATCTTGGGCAAAGCTTCAAGTCCACTTAGTCCGGGCATATTTTCATCGATTAAGACGGCTTCAAAATTCTCGTTTTCGATAATTTCTAAAGCGTCTGTCGCATTGTTTAACATAGTGGTGGTGTATCCTTTTTTTTCTAAAAATAATGCATGCGGTTTAAGCAAATCTATTTCATCGTCAATCCATAATATTTTAATGGCCATAAGGTTCTTTTTCTAGAATTAATACAAGGGTATATTTAGTCAAATATAAAGAAAGCAGTAAAGCAAAAATCAAAATACTTTGTTAATATGGGCGTAAAATGGGTAATCTGCAAAAACAGTAACCAGATAATTCATTATATTTGTTAACATAAATACAAATCGTTTGAAGAAGTACGCGCGCCCCAAGTTAAAAGTCATGAACGATCCAGTACATGGATTTATCAATATACCGAATCAACTGATTTATGAAATCATTCAACACCGCTATTTTCAGCGGTTGCGAAGAATTTCACAAACCGGATTAACCGAATTGGTATATCCAGGGGCCAAACATTCACGATTCCACCACGCCTTAGGGTGCATGTATTTGATGCAAAAAGCATTGAATGTGCTCAAGCGCAAAGGTATAGAAATTACACCCGAAGAGGAAAACGGGGCTTTAGTGGCTATTCTATTGCACGATTTAGGGCATGGCCCATATTCACACTCCTTAGAGAATACGATTATAGAAGGGGCTCATCACGAAGAAATATCCTTGCGTTTAATGGAGAAATTAAACGAAGAGTTTGAAGGGGAATTAACCCTTGCGATCTCTATTTTTAAAGGAGAATACCCGAAAGCCTTCTTAACGCAATTGGTCTCTAGCCAGTTGGATGTTGATCGGTTAGATTATCTCAAACGTGATAGCTTTTATACAGGTGTTGTAGAAGGGAATATTAATCCTGATCGTATTATCTCGATGATGAATGTCGCCGAAAATCAATTGGTAATTGAAGCCAAAGGCATCCATTCGGTCGAGAAATTCCTGATGGCTCGTCTATTCATGTATTCTCAAGTTTATTTTCACAAGAAATCTTTTGCGGCTGAAACCTATTTAATTCAGACCCTTAAACGGGCGAAAGAATTAGCTTCTGTAGGTGAAACCTTGTTTGCATCGCCCGCTTTGCACTATTTTTTATATAAACCAGACCAAGAGCAAGGTTTATCGGAAGAGGGATTGGAAATTTTTTCTCGCTTAGACGATAGCGATGTCCTTTCAGCGATTAAAGAATGGCAATATCATGCCGATACCATACTTCGTAAATTGGCCTGTTCTATTGTTGAACGCAAATTACCGAAGACCACAATAACAGAAAAACCAATATCTCTTAATCAGCTCGAAGCTGAAAAAGAAAAAATCATGAAAAAATGGGGCGTTTCTAATGCCGATTATTTTGTACAACAAGAAAAAGTAACCTTCTTTGCTTATGATGCACAACACTATCCCATTACTATTTTGTATAAAAATGGACGGGTAAAAGAGATCTCAACATCAGAGAAGAGTTTGTTAACCCAATACTTGCAGCAACCTTACATCAAGTGGCATATTCATACGCTAACCTGAAGGGCAGGACTTAATTGACAAACTTGTTAAAATCTTAACGAAACACTTTATAAATTTAATTATAATTCTTACTTTTGCGGACTATGAAATTTAAAGCTGCGGAAATTGCAAATTTATTAAACGGAGTTGTTAAAGGCGACAATCAGGCTGAAGTCTCTACTTTGGCAAAGATTGAAGAAGGAACCCCTGGGAGTATTTCCTTTTTAGCAAACCCGAAATACGAACATTATATTTACGAAACGCAATCTTCTGTAGTGATTGTGAGTGAAGATTTTGTTCCTACTCATCCTATTCAAGCGACTCAAATCGTGGTAAAGGATGCTTATCATGCATTCACTCAATTATTGAATCATTACAATGCAATAAAAAATCAAAAAGTAGGCATTGAAGAATTTGTAAAAATTCATTCAACCGCTGTACTTGGCGAAGATATTTATATTGGAAGTTTTTCCTATATTGGTGCTCATGTTATCCTAGGGAATAATGTAAAAATTTATCCCAATGTTAGTATTGCCGATAATGTTCGCATAGGAGACAATACCGTGATTCATTCCGGTACGCAAATCTATGATGGATGTGAAATAGGAAATAACTGTGTTATGCATGCCAATGTGGTTATTGGGTCTGATGGTTTTGGTTTTGCACCAACGGCCGATGGCTCTTTTGAAAAAGTACCCCAAATTGGCAACGTAATTATTCACGATCAGGTGGAAATAGGTTCAGGAACAACCATCGATCGCGCAACTATGGGATCAACGATTATTGGAAAAGGTGTGAAATTAGATAATCAAATTCAGATTGCACATAATGTTCAAATCGGAGAAAATACCGTTATTGCATCACAAACAGGTATTGCAGGTTCTACGAAAGTAGGAAAAAACTGTATGATTGGAGGACAAGTGGGGATTGTAGGTCATTTAACCATAGGTGATTATGTGCATATTCAAGCACAGAGTGGCGTTAATAATGATGTAGAATCGAAACACCAGTTGTATGGCTCACCAGCGATGGATGCCAAAGATTTTCGTAGATCTTATGTCTATTTCAGAAATTTTCCTGAAATCGTCAAAAGAATCGACCAATTAGAAAAAGAATTCAAACAAAAGTAGAAGTTAATGTCTGATAAGCAAAAAACTTTAGCAAAAGAAGCTGTTCTTTCTGGCGTAGGTTTACATACAGGAAAGAACGTTCAATTAAAATTTAAACCAGCTGATCCAGATGTTGGTTTTGTATTTGTTAGAACCGATCTTGAGGGAAATCCTCAAGTAGAAGCCGATGCTCAGTATGTGGTTAGTACCGCAAGAGGAACAACACTAGAAAAGAAAGGAGTGAAGATACATACCACCGAACACGTTTTAGCGGCTTTGGTAGGTATGGATATTGACAACTGTTATATAGAAATAGACAATGCTGAACCTCCAATTATGGACGGTTCTTCGAAGTTTTTCGTTCAAGCGATTGAAGATGCCGGAATTGTCGAACAAGACAAGGAAAGAGAATACTTTAAAATTAAAGAAATTGTTACCTATGTCGATCCAGAAACCGGATCAGAAATCACGGCTATTCCAGCCGATGATTACCAAATTACGACGATGGTCGATTTTGGGACAAAAGTGCTTGGAACACAAAACGCAACCTTAAATTCGATTAAGAATTTTAAGGAAGAGATTTCTGAAGCCCGTACGTTCTGTTTCTTACACGAATTAGAGCAATTATTAGAGGCTGGCCTTGTAAAAGGAGGCGATCTAGATAATGCCATTGTGTATGTCGATAAAGAAATTACGCCAGAAACCAAAGACAAATTATGCAAAGCCTTCAATAGAGACGATGTTGCGATCCGTCCAAATGGTATTTTAGACCATTTGACCTTGCACTACCCGAACGAAGCCGCTCGTCATAAATTGTTAGATGTGGTAGGTGATTTAGCTTTAATTGGAACCAAGTTAAAGGCCAAAATTATTGCTACAAAACCAGGACACCACACCAACACCAATTTTGCAAAAAAATTGAGCAAGCAAATTAAGTTAGCCCAACGAAATAAAATTCCCGAATTTGATATCAATGTTGAACCGGTTTATACCATCAACGATATCATGAAATTATTACCTCACCGTCCACCTTTCTTATTAATTGATAAGGTGATTTCTAAAACGCCTACAAGCCTTGTCGGTGTGAAGAATGTAACGATGAACGAACCATTTTTTGTAGGTCATTTCCCTAAAGAACCTGTTATGCCAGGTGTTTTGCAAATAGAAGCAATGGCGCAATTAGGTGGCTTATTAATCCTAGGTGACTTAGAAAACCCGCAAGAATATTCAACGTATTTCATGAAAATTGAAAACGCTAAATTCAAGCGCAAGATCGTTCCTGGGGATACGATTGTATTCAAGTTAGAATTAGTTAAGCCAATTCGCCGTGGTATTGTCCATATGCATGGGTATGGCTATGTTAACAACACCATTGCAGTGGAAGCTGAAATGATGGCTGTTATCACAAAAGAATAATTAAAGAAATGGAAGTTATGAATCATCCGATGGCTTACGTTCATCCAAATGCAATTATTGGAAAGAATGTTACTATAAGTCCCTTTACAACCATCGCTAGCGATGTTGAAATAGGTGACGGTACGTGGATTGGGCCAAATGTGACCATTATGGATGGTGCGCGTATTGGTGAAAATTGCAAGATTTATCCAGGAACTGTTATCTCTGGTGATCCGCAAGATCTAAAGTATCAAGGAGAAAAAACGTTGACCTACATTGGTGATAATACAACCATTCGTGAATGCGTAACCATTAATAAAGGAACCATTGCCCTAGGCTATACCAAAATTGGCGCAAATTGCTTAATTATGGCAACAGCTCATATTGCACACGATTGTATCGTGGGCGACCACGTGGTCATTGTCAATGGTTGTGGTTTAGCCGGACATATCGAAATTGGCGATTTCGCCTTTCTGGGGGGTATGAGTGCCGTCCATCAATTTACCAAAATTGGTGAACATGCATTTATTGCCGGTGCTACACAAGTGCGTAAAGATATTCCGCCTTATGTTAAAGCAGCTAAAAATCCAGTTTCATATGCAGGTGTTAACTCAATTGGTCTTCGCCGAAAAGGGTTTACCTCTGAAGAAATTTTCGATATTCAAGGAATTTATCGAATCCTCTATCAACAAAATAACAACATCTCTCAAGCTGTAGAAATTATCCTCGAGAAATTTCCAGCCTCTCCTTACCGCGACACCATTATTGGGTTTATAAACTCAACCGAACGCGGGGTAATGAAAGGCTATAGCTCTGGTGTATAACAACAATATAAAAATCAAGATATAATGGCAACAACATCTGATATTAGAAAAGGATTATGTATCAATTGGAACAACGATACATGGAAGATCATTGAATTCTTGCACGTTAAACCAGGTAAAGGTCCTGCGTTTGTACGTACAAAATTACGCTCAATTACCAACGGTAAAGTATTAGACAATACATTCTCTGCGGGTCATAAAATTGACGAAGTGCGTGTTGAAACACGTAACTACCAATACTTATACGACGACGATAACGGATTCCATTTCATGAACAACGACGATTTCTCTCAAGTCTATATCGACAAAGGATTAATTGAAAATGCGCAATTCATGAAAGCCGGTGACGAAGTGAAAATCTTATTCCGTGCAGAAGACGAAGTGCCTTTGTCTGCTGAATTACCAAACACGGTTATCATGGAAATTACCTACACCGAACCAGGTTTAAAAGGCGATACAGCTACAAATGCTACAAAGCCTGCTACCACCGAAACAGGTGCTCAAATTCGCGTGCCGCTTTTTATTAACGAAGGCGATAAAGTGAAAATTAATACCGAAGACGGTTCTTACGTAGAACGAATTAAAGAGTAAACCATACATACATTATATAAAAGCCTCATATTGCATGAGGCTTTTTTTATGCCGCATTTTTAAATAATTCTTATTTGGGCGCTCCCTTCGGGCGGGCTTTCCGCACTCGCTTTTGGGTTGCGTTTCACTCCACCCAAAAGCTCAAACAAATGCTGCAATCCCTAGCGCACCTTTTTTTGAATAGAAGGTATAATAGAGCCAACAACTTCTTTTGTACATTTCAAAAGGAGTCTCAGGGTCTATAATATGTTCAATAAACCACTCTAGTCGATTAACGGAAAGATTACCAATCAATTCCTAATCCATAGGTTTCTACCAGAAAATCATCCAGGGAGAAAAGCGATGAAAGAAGGTATTCATTGCTTTTAACACGGTGTTAATTGTTAGTCTAATTCCCTTTTGGAATATTTCTTGACGATAGCTTAGTGTAAGTTTAGTATAACCATAAATTATTTGCTATGTATTCCAAATTATTAGAATTCGAAATGTCGACCATTTACATTGCTATTACCATATTAATCCTTTTAGGTGGGGTTTTTTATTTTATGTGGTGGATGAATAAAAAACGAAAGAAATAAAAATTAGTCGCAGCAGAGAGGCACCCCAAGGCGTATTGTCGGATGATTCCTTTAACGAGTCGCTGTTTTACTTATTTTTTAATAGAGCAACAATCGCCGTGTATCCTAACATTTTAGCGTGTTCTAAGGCTGTTAAACCATTTTTGTCGGGTATATCACTGGCTTTAGCATTTACAAGAAGTTGTACAATTTCAACATAAGGAGCACTACCGTCACCTAAAATAACCGCTTCCATTAAACCAGTCCATCCTAGACGGTTGACATGATCTATGGGGTAACCTTTGGTCGTTGTTAATAATCGAACAATTTCTACATGTCCGCGTTCACAAGCAGGAATCAAACCAGTTCCATTGTATCGATTATAGATATCGAACCGAGCTCCATGTTGTAGATACAATCGAACTAAATCAAGATGGCCAGAGGCCGCAGCTAATAAAAACGGACTATCCAGTTGTTGGTCTTGTTGATTAACATCGGCATGATAGGCGAGGAGTAATTGGGCCATAGGCAATTGATTTGCTTTTGTGGCTAGAAGTAATAAACTCTCTTTTTTAGCATTAGACGTGTTCACATTGACCCCTTCTTTTAATCGTTTTTCAACGGCAATTAAATCGTTCTTTATAACAAGATCTATGATCGGTGTTTGTGTATTTGTTTGCATAGTTTCATCGGGGCTACAGGCTGTTAGAAAATGTGTTGTTGAAAGACTCAACACAAAGAAAAGTAGTGGTGTTATGATTTTTTTTGACATTATTTAAGGTTTAAAGATCAATAAATTAAGCGACCTTGATGGATTAAAGAACGAATTGGAGATACTCTAGAAACCGCCTCAGCAGAACAACTAGCTTCTACCAATACCATATTGGCGTCATCTCCTATTTGTGGCCATTGCTGTTTTCCTTGATTATCTAAAGGAAGAATGTTATGGGTTGCAATTTTCAAGCATCGCGAAAGCTCTAATTCAGTAGAATAACCATAGAGTTGAGCCATTATTTTCGCTTTTTCTAACATACTCCCCGATCCAAAGGTGTTCCAATGATCAATGATGCTGTCATTACCAGAAGAAACATCAACACCATATTTGTACAAAGTAGGTATGGGCATAATGGTTTTACCAAATGGAATAGTGGAAACAATTCCTATTTTTGCATGGGATAATTGTTCTGCGGTTTCTTGTAGAACACGTTCTTCGAGCTTCGCCAAGACAAAACAATGACTTAAAAATGTTTTTTGTTTTAATACAGGATTTTCCTCTACTTTTTTCATGAGATATTGAATTGTTTTTAACCCAGATTCTCCACTTTCATGGAGATGAATATCGATTCCTTTCTGATGATCTAAAGCTAATTGTACAATGAAGTCAATACTTCTTTCAATACCACCATCAATAGAATAGGGATCTAAACCCCCAATAAAATCAATATCTAATTGAGCAACATCTTTCATCAGTTGTTCCGAATGTGAGTAGAATATTCCATGTTGAGGAAAAGCAACAAGTTCGGCTTGAAATGAATTTTTTTTATTGCTTATCGCTTTTTCTACATTTCTTAAACTTTGTAACTTCGAGGTTGGTTCTATATTAACATGGCTACGGGCATGGCTAACCCCGTTGACTTGTAACAATTCGATCATTTTTTCAGCTCGAAATGTTGATGTTTTCAATAATTCGGGCATCGTCTTTTGTTCATAGACAATCATGTCTTTTACGGTTCTATTTCTTGGATCACGAGCCTTCCAAGGGCCTCCGAAAAACGTTTTGTCTAAGTGGATATGCATATCCTTAAACGAAGGAAGCATTAATAATCCTTCAGCATCAATAGCCTCTAAGGTCGGTTGATTGGCACCAATGGTTTTTATTTTTCCTGCTTCAATGGTTATTGTAAACAATGCTGTTTTTGTTCCAGTAACTTCTCCATCTTCGTATATAAACCCCGTTTCTAAACGAACGTTTTTTAATTGCAGCGAAGTCTTTTTTTCGGGATTAATTGTTGAAGATACCGAAGTCTTTATCGGGTTGTTTGCTAGCACTGCATGACCGCCTAGCGCTAAATTGGCTAAGATAAGCGAGGAGTTTTTAAGGAAGTTTTTACGTGAAATGTTGGAAGCGTTCATAGACCTATTTTTGATTTATGTAAAGTTACAGAGCACTTAGCTGGTAAGATTGCAAGAACTATACTAGTACGTGTAAATTTTATAACTGTTCTTTAAACACACGAGGAGGTATACCCGTTTGCTGTTTAAAAAAATTAGAAAAATAGGCTGGATCATTAAAACCTAACTCAAAAGATATTTCTTTAATCGATAGATCGGACGATAAAATCAGGCGCTTGGCTTCGAGAATGATTCGGTTATGAATAAGGTATAAAGCAGAGACTTGTAAATGTCTTTTGCAGAGTATTGTTAAATAATTGGCCGATATCGCTAATAAATCGGCATAGAATTGCACTGATTTTTGTGCACGAAAATGGTCTTCGATTAACTTTATGTATTGAAAAATATAAGCATTATGATGATCATTATTCAGCAAAGCGGTTTGAATTTGCTGATTGACCAATAGCGCAATTAACTTACTTCGGGTATACACAATATTCCAATCAATTGTTACGCGATCCATTTCTTCTTTAATCGATTTGAATTCGTAATGCAATTTTTCAAAAACGGAGTCTGGTAAATTGAGTATTGGAGTTTGTTGATATAAAATTAAGTTAAACCACAGTGATGTCGGAAACGTCTCAAAAATCCGGTGGCTAATCATTAATTGGTAACCCATGGTTGACGAGTCGAGTGTCCATTGGTGAATTTGATCTGGGAATAAGAGATGAAGTTGATGGTTGGATACCTCGTGTGCTTTAAAATCAATGGTATGCGTTCCACGTCCTTTTTCGACCAGAAAAAATAAGAAGAAATCATGGCTATGGGGTTTAGCAATATGCTCTTTACCTTGGCTTTGATGATGAAGGATACGATAATCTGATTCCAAATTAAAAAGGAATTCCTGTAAACCTAATTGAGGAAATTTTTGATCGTTATTCATTTCCGTCGCGTTTAAATATTATCTAAAGAGGATGAATCAATCATTCCTTGGTCTTAAAATTGATTAAAAAAGGTTTTAAAGGTCTTACATCAGTTGTACGAAAGTTATTTTCTATAAATAATTGGTAGTGTTTATTGGGTTGTAATTCTACCGTGAGGGTATAACTTTTAGCATCTTTCGACCAAGACCGTGCCCGTATTTTAGGCAAGCCAATTTCACCTATTGGTCCATAATCCATCCCTGTATGATAGCCATTTAGAGGCTCAGAGAATTCAAAGGTAATTTCGGTGAGATTGGAATCAACGTCTAAGTCGTTATTCTTAAATTGTTGAATGCCTATAACCGTTGGCCGATTATTTTCAAAGGCCGTACGCAATTCATCAATGGGCGCTGTAAAGAAATGGGTGCTATTAATGAACGCTTCTATCTCATGCACTTCTGTATAATTTAGTTCAATGAGTTTCTTAATCGCTGCTTTTTTATCCTTTGCTTGGTTGTAATGGATTTCAGAAATCTGATAACCGATGGAGTAACCCAAGTCGCGGATATTGAATTTATTTGGTTGGCTGCTCCATAACCAATTATTCTGATTCACTGAATAAAACATCTCCTTTTCGAACTGATCCCGAACAGCTTCATAATTCTCTTTTCCGAATTCAATGGCCGGTGAGGCAGATGGTACACCCATTGCCTTTGTAGAAACAAATTCGGCAATGCCTTCATAAAGCACTTGGTAGAGTAAATGATCAACCATTTCTTCTTGTTGAGTATGAATGTATTCGTGAACATTTAAGAGTGCTAGATGTTCAATTGGATTGGTGTCAAAAAACATGCGTCTAGCAAGAGCTTCTTTTGTAGGAAAGTCGCTGGTATTGGTATTTTTATCGGTCATGGCCAATTCACTGCCAATAAGGACTAAGCTACCCTTAAGGGTTCCATTGGACCGTAGAGCCCCAATTGTAAAGTAGATTTTAGCAGGTTTTAAGGCAGGGTATAGCTTTTTAAGTTTACCAATACCACGGTCTAATTCTGCACTGTAGGTGTCTGCTTTCAACGTATTCGCACGGATAGAGTTCCAAAAATTAGGATAACGATTAATCGCATGGATATAGTCTTTAGGGGTATAATTTCTAACTTCCATCATAGCTTGTAATCCCTCGCTTCCTTTTTGGAGATACAGATCCTGTAAATAGCTATATTGTAAAATACTGTCTTGTGTAGATGTTATTTTATCATAGGCTTCCCAGAAATTAGGAATATCTGTGGTGATAATGGTATTGGGTTTCTGAACTCGACAGTTCGTCAAGAGAAACACAAAGCTGATAAGGGCGATTAAACGAATCATGGGCTCTGACTTTATTGGTAAAAACGAATGGACGAATGATTTATTGTTTTGTTATAAATCTATTTCGTTCCTTATTTATTTGGTTTATATTGCTCGTTTGTAAAAGAGAAGGGTATGAAAACGAAGCAAATAATAGGCATTATTCTATGGATTATCATTGGACTTTCTATTGGTTATAGTATTCCTATAATTTTCGATCTATTGCTTTGATAATTCGCTTTATGCGAGTAGTTTGTAAAATAAAACATCATTTATTTTATCCTAAAAATAGATGATGTTTGAGTTGAAAATCGTGGGGTAAATCCTTTAATCCCAAAATTCCTCATACAATAGAGGGCATAGTTTTTTCATCGTTTCAGGCTTTTCTTCGGCCCATGTAAATTCAAACGAAGGATAATTTTCTTCATTGGTCACAAAGGAATCATCAATATAATCGTAAAGTTCTTCTCCGGTTTTATTTTCAAAAGCGGTTAGAGCCACATACCAAAACCCTTCAAAATCATATAGATCATCATCGCCAAAATCTTTTTGAAGAATAAGGCTATCAGGATTTTCTAAAGCATTTAAATAAACCTCTTTCCCACGAGATATTACCCAATTTCGAAAATATTCGAACCCATCGTCAGAGCATCCACCATTCATTAAATAGGCTGCACACCACATGGCAGAAGTGTAAGTATCGTACAATAATTTATCGGTTCTCAGGCGAAAACCAATCATTTGGGTTGGCGTTAATTTTTCAATTTCGGTTACTAAATAATTTTCTTGTTCATCTTGGTTAGTTGATTTCTTAATGGACTGTTCAACCATTGACCAATAGATGTTTTCGTCGAGCATTTCTGCAGTTTTTTGTATTTCTTCCATATAAATGAGTTGTGAGTTTAGTGATTTAAGTATACGCTTTAATAGACAATAATTCTTTTTGCTTATTTATACGTTGGTCGTAAGCGTAAGTTTTAGTCTTTCTAATGTACATAAATATTACGATTTTTGTGTGGATAATTTATAAACTAACATGAATTTAAGATTAATTTAATAGGACTTTATATTTTCTAAATGGTTTTGTTTTGCGTTTGTTTGGTTGAATGATTTTTGATCTATCAATTCGATATCTATCTTTTAATTCATTGTCAAATTGTAATTGTTTCTTTTATCAGCCTGAGTCTGCGTTAGGGATTGCAGCATTTGTTTGAGCTTTTTGGTGGAGTGAAACGAAACTGAAAAGCGAGTGCGGAAAGCCCGCCCGAAGGGAACGCCCTAAAAATTTAAAAGCGCTTTTAAAGGCGCTTTTAAATCGAACAGTTGTTCTTAACGGTTATAAAGCCAAAAGTCTCAAATCAAGGCTATATGCTTGTTATAGTAACAAATTTAACGCAATAAGGAGGTAGTTAATTACGGGTTTCCGTAATTATTGAATGCTTTATTTGTTAAACTATCCTATGTTGTTGTATTTGATTCTTTTAATTGCCTTCATTTTTTTGAATTTATTAGTGGTTACAATCGTTTCAACCAAACTGGATTTATTCTTTTTAGGGATAGGTTAAATTTCATTTTTTTCCCCTAAATTGTTGGTTTAAACACCTAAAACTACCACCATGAAATTTTCCTTCAATAAACGGACAATACGCTATAGTATAGCGCTTGGCTTTGTTTTGTTGGTCGCCTTTTCTTATTATGCGAACTACAGGATAGAAAAAGATACCCAACCCTATATTTCTTCGGATGTTACGGCTTTACCGACCATGAAAGTGGGGGTTGTTTTGGGTACATCGCCTTTGTTAGCGAATGGGATGGCAAATCCTTATTTTACTTACCGTATAGAAGCAGCGAAAGCTTTATATGATGCGGGGAAAATTTCTTTTTTTATTTTAAGTGGCGATAATGGCCGGGAAGAGTACAATGAACCAGAGGAAATGATGAAAGCGTTGTTAAAAGCTGATATTCCGTTAAATGTAATTTACTTGGATCATGCGGGCTTTAGAACCTTTGACTCCATGATTCGGGCCCAAAAAGTATTTGGGCAGCAAGAGTATATTATTATCTCTCAACAATTTCACAATGAACGGGCCGTTTTTATAGCGCGTAACAATGGGATTAATGCTTATGGATTTAACGCGCAAGATGTGAATAAAAAGGCTGGTTTTAAAACCAATCTCCGTGAGTATTTTGCACGTGTAAAGGTCTTTACTGACGATTTATTGGGCGTAGAACCTAAGTTTTTGGGCGACGAAATAGAGGTGAAGTAGGGCCATGAGATATACAAATCTATATCCTTCTAAAAAAGCCGAATCGTTTAATTCGGCTCTTTCTATAGGAATTTACGATAAACGGAGCGAATTAAAATAGTTTTTTAAGAATTCAGCATTTTCTACTAATCGTGTATTGATTTCGAGAATTTTTGGTTGTGAAGACAGATTGTAAAAGGTGGTTAATGCCGCCGTTAATTCATTTTCGTTAGTTGCAACTTGGTAGCTGAAATGAAACATTTTGGCTAAGTGTTCTGCCGTTAGCGTATGTTGAGTTTCGAAATACTCGTCGACAACGCCCGTATCTGAAGGGCCAGGAATAAATTTAAAGATATTTCCACCGCCATTGTTGATAAGAATGATTCTGAAATTAGAGGGCATATGGGCATTCCAAAGGGCATTGGAATCGTAAAAGAAACTAATATCGCCAGTCACAACAACCGTATTTTGTCCTTTCCCTAAACAAGCCCCTACGGCGGTAGAGGTAATTCCGTCTATTCCGCTGGTTCCTCTGTTGCAATAGACAGGGTTGTTTACTTGATGGTCGAATAAGAGTCCGTAACGGATGACGGATGAATTTCCATAGTGGACCATCCAATTTTCGGGATAGGTGTTAACAATATGCTCAAAAGCTTTTAAATCGCTAAAAGGAACAGCCGCTAGATAGCTGTTGTGTTTGGTTTCATTGGCTAGACGAATGGTGTTCCATTGGTGGTAGTAAGTGGAGTCTTTGGGGTTGATCCAACTGGTGAATTGTTCTAAAAACTGAACGGTATTGGCGTTAATCTTCTCGGTTAAGCATTGGAAGGTATCAGGAAACCAGTGTTCATCTAAATGCCAATGTTGTAAAGGTGGATGATTGCGCAAAAAGGCTTTTATTTTTTTAGACACCACATTTTGCCCGATGGTTAATAGAATATCAGGTTTAAGTTCGGCCAAATCCTTTTCCGTTAAAGGAAAAATGGATTGATCTATTTTATTGATATAGCGTGGGTGGTGAATGTTAGAAGTGACTTCGTGTAAAACGACAACCGAATGGTCTTGTGCCAATTGCGCCATAGCTCTGTTAAAGGCATCTTCTTCGTGATGCATACCCACCAGAACTAATTTTTTGTTGGCTATATTCCATTGTTTGGTGAAGTGCAAGTAGTCTATTTCTTCTGCTTCTTTCGCTGGAATAGTTATGGTATCGATAGCAATAGCTGATTCTTCGACTGAACCGTAGAGCGGCTCTGAGAACGGTATATTGATATGAATGGGACCTTGTTTATGCAAACAATCTATGAGGGCATATTTGATTAGAAGCATATTTTTGGTCAATGTTTCTGTATCGTCTTGTTCTGATAATTGAACGCTATGAACCGTATGCTGTTTAAGAAAATCTTTTTGACGTATCGTTTGCCCATCGAAATTATCGACTAAATGCTCTGGGCGATCGGCTGAAATAACTACAATGGGAATGTTCTGGTAGAAGGCTTCGGTAATGGCAGGGTAGTAGTTAGCGATAGCTGAACCAGATGTGCAACATATTACAACAGGTTGTTGTTTTTGTTGAGCAATACCTAGTGCAACAAATGCGGCAGAGCGTTCGTCAACGACGCTATACGTGGTAAAGTAAGGATCGTTTACAAATTGCATGGTTAATGCGCCGTTTCGCGAACCAGGCGAGAGCACTAAATGATCAATTTGAAAGGCTTTTAACGTTTCGGCTAATAATTGGACATTGAGTTTATCGGATATCTTGTTCAAGGTGATGAGCTTTTAAATAAAAAAAGGTTTTGATGAGCAAATTTACTAAATCAAAACCTTTTAAAAGATATATTGTTAAGCTTTCTTAGGTATGTAAACCTCCGTCTACACTAAGTACTTGTCCTGTAACATAACTCGATAAGTCTGAAGCTAGATATAAACAAGCATTGGCTACATCTTCTGGTTTTCCACCGCGTTTTAATGGAATTCCGTTTCTCCATTCTTCTACCACTTTTTGGTCTAGAACTTCGGTCATTTCTGTTTCAATGAATCCTGGTGCAATCGCGTTACAACGAATGTTACGTGAACCAAGTTCTAAGGCAACCGATTTAGAAAAACCTATAAGCCCTGCTTTAGAAGCAGCATAATTGGCTTGGCCAGCATTTCCTTTGATTCCTACGATAGACGACATATTCACGATAGAACCTGAACGTTGTTTCATCATGGGTTTAATAACAGCCTTGGTTAAGTTAAACGCCGAGTTTAAGTTGACTTGAATAACGTTTTCGAAATCTTCTGATGACATTCGCATTAACAAGTTGTCTTTTGTGATTCCAGCATTATTGATAACAATATCGATACGACCGAATTCGGCTAAGACGTCTTCAACTAATTTTTGAGCAGCCGCATAGTCTGAGGCGTCTGATTGATAGCCTTTTACTTTACCGTAAGCGCTTAATTCCTCTTCTAAAGCATTTGCTTTCTCTACAGAAGAAGCATATGTAAATGCGACATTCGCCCCATTTTTAACAAATACTTCGGCAATACTACGTCCGATTCCTCTTGTAGCACCTGTTACAATGGCGGTTTTACCTTGTAATAAATTCATGTCAATGATTATTTGTGAATGGTCAAAATTACAATTTTTTATGATTTATAAAAGCGCAATCCAAAATAAAATGGGGAATACGGTTGCTTTTCATATAAAAAAAGGAAAATAAGTAGGAATGGTGTGCTTTGTGAAGAAAAAGTGACCTCGGAGGGATTCAAACCCCCAACCCTCAGAGCCGAAATCTGATATTCTATTCAATTGAACTACGAGGCCAAAACTGGGGCAAATATAACGGCTAAATTCTATTTTTAAAACTTTTTACCTCTTTTTTGTTAAAAAACATCTACATCTAATTTTAAATACCTCTTAATCAGGTTTTAATTAGAAATATCATGTTCTTATGGCTTTTAATTGAGTTAAAAATTCTTCCAAGCGTGGGGGGAGTTGGTCAATAATTACCTATCTGAATTTTGTTAACCATTATTTTTCGATTAAATTCTTTATTGCGGCAAGGATAGGAGCGGCATCCTTTGCTGCCATCTTCAACTTCAACAAACCGAGATGTTGTTGCAGCAAAGATATAGTGTATAGCCTGGCGCGTAGCGGCCGCCCAAATCATCTATTCTGTTTAGTTATTTCACGCGGTATCAAGTCCTAACTAACACCTGCACTTGCCTTAAAAATCTTGAAAATTATTTAGCGTTCGCTCTTTGACGTACTCAACTTGAAGTTGGGTATTTTCATAGGTTAAGATAACAGCTGGTGATTCGTCGATAGTGAGTTGAATATAATCTTCAGCATTGGTTCGGTGATTTTTAAAGGTCCAAAATGTATTAAACCGCGATCTTTTATTCTTAATTGCTGTAAACATTTTACCATCATTTAATGGATAGGAGGTTTGATCCGTATCAAAAATTTTAGTCGATGTATAATATTTAAAATTAATAGATTCCTTAATCCGTTGGTATAAAAACAATAATTCATTTTCTAAATGACTGAAGTAAAAATGAACACTGGCTTTACTCAGCTTGTTATGGATAAAATAGAAGATGATAAATTCGGTATTCTCTCCACCAAAATTATAACAATTAAAAACCAATGTGTAACCATCTTCGGCTTCTCTAAGAATGACCGCACCTTTCTCATGCATTTTCTTTTTTACATAATGCTTACTCGATCCGAATTTAATGGTTAGGAATCGGTCTAGCGTAATTTTCTTGTTTTCTTTCTTTCTTGTCACTTTGGGTTTGAAAATATCCAAAACGTTCATTTTTTTGGCGAATGTAGAAACTATAAAAACCTGTAGAAAATTTATATTGGCATTGAGTATTATAGAGCATTTTTAATTAATTACAAATTACTTTTATTCAGTGACTTAGGCTTGTGTTCTTGCTTTTGTTTTGCGTTTATTTTGCACGAAATGAGTATGTTTCCATCTGTTGAGCATATATTCTCACTTGGTTATAAAGAAAACAATAATGTTAAAAAGTAAGTGATTTCTTCCGTGTTTTGCCATCCATTTTTTCTATATATTTACTATATATAGAAGCAAAAAATGAAAAACAAACTCGATTTAGGAATTATTGATATAAAACCTTTTGTTCCGTCTAAAGATTATACTCTATCGCTTAACTTTTATAATGCCATGGGTTTCTCTACGCTCTGGAGAGATGACCAATTAGCATTAATGGCCTACGATGGATTTAAGTTTTTTCTACAGAATTTTTATCAAAAAGAGTTCGCTGAAAATTTTGTAATGCATTTATTGGTTGCTAACGCCGATGATTGGTGGATAAAAACCAATCAACTGTTTATAACCACCGAGTATCCCTACACGATTACCGAACCCGAAGATAAAGAATGGGGAATGCGTGAATTTACTTTTCTCGATCCATCGGGTGTATTATGGCGTATTGCTAATAATATTTAATAGAAAACTATAAAAAATATTGTTTATATTTATAAAAACACAAATTATGAAGAAAATTGTTTTAACATTTGTAACCACTGCAGGTCTTATGGCCGTAGCTTTTGCAAATGCACCAGTTGAATTAAATTTAGAAAATGAACTTTGCCCAAAGGCAGGTACCATTGAAACAAGAGTAGTCAATAATGGCCAAACATTACAAACGGTAGTTTATAAGTACGATGTGCATACAAAAAATTGTATAGCAATTGTCTTAAATTCGAAAGCTGTTTATGGAAATTCTCAAAACAGAGATGTTGACCCATGCGAATACGATCATGAAGGAAATTTATTGCATTGCGATCCTATTATCCCTAATCCAGGAGGTGGTACGAATCCAGGAGGTGCAGATCCTTGTGAGTATGACCAAGATGGAAATGTAATTTACTGTCCTTAATATAGTCAACGTATAATTTGGAAACCGATTTTCGGTTTCCAAATTTATTTTAAGAGTACTTCTCTCCCATAACTTTTATACCTTTTTGCGGAAATTGCGATGTTGAGTCGCTGTAAAATAATCTTGAAAAATCTGATTGAGACCATGATTTTCACTAGCGGCCTTAATTCCAAGCAAGGGGTAGAGCCGTATAATGCTTTGCGATAATTTTTCTACCGTTTCTTCGCCAAACCGATGAATGGAAGCCGTTAAAGCTTCATCAATTTCGAGGTTGTTTTTCAGTTTGTTTTCAATAATTTCGGCAAAATCAAGGACTTGTTCTAAGGCGGCCTCAGGTATTGCATGGGCTTCATCGACCCATGAAGTCGATAAATAGGCTGAAGCATCAACAAAAAAATGTTTCGCCATGCCAATATAATTAACCAAAAGTGTTAAGTCGGCAAATACCCGAAACGGAATTTTATAAACAACATCGTTCAAATAGAATATATCGTACCGAAAACTATTTTCAGCGTTAACCATGTAGTTGTTGACCGAAAAAGAATGGGTTGCAGTGGCTTTTAGACCCATCGTTTTCCAGGATGGAGTTAAAGTAACTGCCTCCTTTGGGAGTAGAAACGAACGAAATTGTTCGTCGCCATTATCGTCTAGAAGTGGCTCTCCATTAACCGTTATTACTGCGTTTAGGGTAAAATGAGATAGATAAGGTGATCCTGTAGCATAATGCCACAAGCCATTGATGCAATATTGATCGCCTTTTTTTTCAGCCGTTCCGCCCAACATTCCACTTCCACCAAAACAAATCTGCTTGTTTTTAAAAATCCGCTGCCCTGTTGCAAAAGGTAGGTTTCCTACAAAATAATTCGCTCCACTACACAGCGTCACAGTCCAACCCAAGCTTCCATCGACATAGGCTAAATCGTGTAATAATTTTAAGCCTTCTGCAAAAGAAGCCCCTAATCCATTGAACGATTTTGGAACCCATACTTTTAGCCATTTCTGATGATGAATTTCATTCAATAAATCATCTGAAAATACACCATCCATTGGTTTCGGAAGAAGATTTTTATTCGGTAACATACGGCTGATTTTTAATAATTTTACGCCACTTAAAGAAAGCTGTGACAGCTACTACAAATAAAAAGGCGGTTAAAAATGCGAAGAGATACAACGATTTATGCCACAGTAAAGGAATGGCTAATAAGTTGCTAATATTTAGTAAGACCCAATTTTCTATGCGGCGCTTAGCCATTAACCACATGCCTGCCCAAGCAAAAGCACTAACGGCTGAATCCCAGATGGGTACATCAGAGTCGGTTAAATGGGTTAAGAAATAATAAAAAATAGTGAAGGCTATAACCACAATACCTACCACAATTCCCCAATCTCTTTTGGTTGAATAGGCGATAGGTGCCTCTTGTTTTTGCGTACCAAACTTCCAAAACAACCAACCATAGATACTCATTACCAAATAATAGCTGCTTAAAGCCATTTCGGCATAGAGTTTCGCGGTAAATAAAACCACCATGGACAGTAGAATACTCCCAATGCCAAATAAATAAGTGTTCGGATTGTTTTGTCGTGCCAATAACACTTGGCAAATGCCAAAAATCACACCCAGCCATTCTTGCCAGCTGGTGTGTTGAAAAATTTCCTCTATCATGAATTAACGTTTACGTTATGAGTGAGGAGATGAAAATCCTTACGCCAGCATTACCTGGATCAAGTGCAGAATACCTTCGTACTCTTGGGTATCATCTCAGCCATACAATTTGTAGGCACCCCATTTGTGGCAAATATGTAAAGAATATTACACTTAACAAAATTTTCATTTCAACCATTTTTCTAATCTCGGCAACGGATTAAAAATAAAGCGCTGAAATTTCTGTTTTTCAGCGCCTTATCTAAATCAAGTGAATTATGAACGATCGTCAGCCGTTGGACCATACATGCCCGGTACTGGAATATCCAACAAGCGTAAGTACACGGTTAGCTGACCGCGATGGTGGTACACATGGTTATTAATCATATAACGCATGGCTGCAACTCTGGGCATTTCAGCAAGCACATGCTCGCCACTTTTTAATTGCCAAAGTGTCGACCATTTCTCATCGTCCATTGCTTCAATCACTGCTTTAGCTTCTGCTGTAAAGCGATCCAATGCTGCTATAAGCTCCGCTGTGGTTTCTACTTCCAAAGGCGTGTAATCGGTTTGTAGATTAAACACTTCGTCGTGTAAGATCGAAGGTACCCAACCATGAAGTTCGGCCACATGTTTGCTTAAAGCACCAAGGGTCATCGATTTCTCGTGTGGCTTCCATCCCCAGTGTTCTGCGGCCACACTTGCTAATAAACGTTTTGTACTGGCACTTTCTTGTGCTAACTCGCTTAGTAAACTTGTTTTAATAGACATTTTTTTTCGATTTTATTGTGCTATAAAATTAATCAAATTTATAGCATATCACCTAGAAATCATAAATTCTTAAATGTATTAATGCTATCATTGAGATTGGGCTTATTTTTATTTATTTAAAGTAAAAATTACTCGTATTCAATAGAATACAGAAATGGGGCATGGTTTTTTCATACACTTGGGTATTCATCAATAGAGAACTAAACCCAAAAAATATGAAAACGAACAGATTATCACCCACGTTAACCAATCTCCTAAACGAGCAAATTACGTTAGAAGCTTATTCGGCTCAAGTCTATTTAATGCTTTCCTCATGGGCAGACGAAGCTTACCTCGACGGTGTTTCAGCCTATTTGTTTCAGCATCATCAAGAAGAGCGCGAACACATGGCTAAAATCATTGAATATATTCAAGAAAGAGGCGGAAAAGTAACCATTGATGCCATTCCAGCACCAGGGAAAGAACCTAAAAATCTATTAACCTGTTTCGAAATGGTTCTTGATCAAGAAGTAATCAATACCCAATCCATTTATAACATCGTCAACGCGGCCATGAAAGAGTCCGATTGGGCGACCTGGAATTTCCTTCAATGGCTTGTGAACGAGCAAAGGGAAGAAGAAAAATTAGCCTTAACCTTATTAGACAAGGTAAAACTAGCCGGTGGAGCACAAATTAGTAAAGAAGGTCTATACGAAGTCAATAAAACCCTATCTCGCATTCCTCAAAGTTTTGAACTTGCAGACGATAGCGATTCACTCGTATAAATAATCCTTTCTCAATTCAATACATAAAAGCAATCTCTCTGGGGTTGCTTTTTTTTGGGCGCAACCCTACGGGTCGGGCTTTTCGCTCCCAATCTTTGCAACAAGAAATATTCGTTTTTTTAGAGAAAAACGCTTGTGTTGCAAAGGATTTCCGCTTCAATCCCTTGCGCAAAATTCGATTTTAATAGATAAATGAATATTTTTAATATATACCTCTATTGTTTTTTATTGATATAAAGTTTAGTTTTATAAACAATTAGCATTCAGGAATAAACACTCTGTCCCTAATTTCGTTTACAAGACCTATGGAGTGTTTTTATCTTCATCTTTAAGCAGATTTTATTTACACCATAAATTTAACCCAATACTTAGTCATCTGTTTATCGAAAAAGGATTGACTAAACTGCTGTTTTTTCTGATGAAGAATAATCAATGAAAATACACTAAATGAATATACTATGAAAAAATTTATCTTTTTACTGATTCTTCTATTGTTTTCAGTTCTATTAAGAGCACAAATAGGGATAAATACAGATGATCCCAACCCCAAAGCAATGCTCGACATCATTGCCCAAGACAAAGGAATTCTCATTCCACGACTCACCGAAACCGAGCGGGATGCATTAACAAAAGCCCCAGATGAAACATTATTGCTGACAATGGCTGAAAATAGTTTGATGATCTATAATACAACCGAAGACTGTTTTAATTATTGGCATCAAGCGGATTTAGAATGGAAAAGTCTTTGTGGATCATTAGGTGAATCGCTTTTTACAGTAGACTGTCCATCGGTTAAAGCGGAAGGTGAATATATCATAGAGAAAGGGCTAGACGGAAATAACTACCTAGTTCTAAAAGTCAATGTAACTAAACCTGGAACCTGGTCAGTAGTCGCTAAGTCAGCCCCATCAAACGGATACTCTTTTACGGGACAAGGCGTTTTTACTGAAAAAGGGATACAAACTATTAGAATAATTGGCCAAGGAACGCCTGCCGTTGTTCAAAAAGATACGTTTATAATCTCTACAACAGGGAGTAAAGATACTTGTTCTACCGAAATTGATGTATTGACCAACATTTCGAAATATTCTTTACAATGTTCAACTGCAGTAGTTAACGGTAATTATGTTAAAGGAACTGCTTTAATCGGGACGAATACTATTGTCCTAAAGGTGAATGTATCTGAAATTGGTTCTTATGCTATTTCAACGGAGTTAACTAACGGAATTCGTTTCTCTGCATCAGGTAATTTCACATCGACAGGGGCACAGCAAATTACTTTATTAGGTACTGGTAACCCAATTGTTAATAACGATTTTTCAATTATTATTAAAGCAAATACGGTCAATGGTAATTCAACTTGTACAGCATTAATCCCAGTGATGCTACCCGCGATGACGTATGCAGTTATTGGAAACACTTCGTCCTACTCTTGGGGATCTACTGAAAGACTAGCAGCACTTGAAAACGGGGCTAGCTTTGGACCAACAGGTACCGTTAAAATCGTAAGACTTACCCAAGCTTGGCAAACGGTTAATGTACCACAAATTATAAATACTTTAATGGGATCAGGAGCTCAACCAGATATTATTCTCTACAATGCTTATGCTTTACCCGTTAGTTCATCGCAAATGGTTGATTTTTCAAAGGCGATTAATCATTATGTAAATCAAGGAGGAGTTCTTATTTATGGTGCAAGTGATGGTGATGGAGCAGAAGTAAATTCGTTCTTAAAGGGAATTTTTGGTATCGAAACTGCTCAGAAGCAAACTGCGGGTAATGGAACGATACACGACAATGACTATCAGATAAATAATTTACCAGATAATTCTGCCATTAATGGTCCATTCGGCAATTTATCATCACGTTATTGGGGAGAAGATAATGCTTCTATTGGAAGTATTGTTTTAACAAGTTTACCATCAAATTCTATTCAAATTGCCAGTGCTTATAATCCTTTTGGTAAAGGTGAAGTTAATCCAGAGTATTCGATGATTTGGTATAATGATTCTAAAAATTTCTTTTATTTTGGCGATTCCGTTGGTTCCAATAATACGAGCAATACAAGTATAAATGATTATCCAGCAATCTATGATGGCAATGGAATTCCAAAATCTAAGTATTATGGGAATTATCCTCAACCGTCAGGCTCACCATCTCAATTTGTATTCAATTCTGCTCTTGAACTCAATGCTGTGGCTTGGGGACTAAAAAAAGCAGCTATTAGTGGTATTAACCCACATTAAAGATTCTATTTTTAAGTTGAATCATTTTATGCGAGGCTACTTACCTCGCATTTTTTGTTCTTTAAAATATCATTTGAATTCATTTAATTGAGTTTATAGGGCATTACTTAAATGTTTGTTAAAATAGTTAAAATTCAATTGGTATTGACTAATGTCATGGGCTAGTCCCATTAATAAATCCTATTTTTGCCTATTAAGACTAAATAAAAATAACGATTTGGACAAACTATTACTCGCCATTTTACTGCTCATTCTTAGTGTGATATCCTTGTTCGTTGGTGTGAAAGATGTTTCTTTCACCGACCTTACAACGCTCAATGACGAAGCGGTTATGATTATGACCATTAGCCGCATCCCCCGAATAATTGCCCTATTACTCGCCGGAATTGGTTTATCCGTTTCGGGTTTAATTATGCAACAAATTGCCCAAAATAAGTTTGTATCCCCAACAACGGCGGGTACACTCGATGCTGCTAAGATGGGGATTTTAATGGGCGTGCTCTATTTTTCTCAAATTGGGTTAATGGGGAAAATGCTATTGGCTTTTGTCTTTACGTTTGTTGCCAACTTGTTCTTTTTATTTATGGTGAAGCGGGTTAAAGTAACCAACCTGGTGTTAATTCCTATTTTAGGAATAATGTTCGGAAATATTTTAAATGCCATATCAACTTTCTTTGCCTACAAACATAATATTGTTCAAAATATGCAAGGGTGGATGATGGGCGATTTTTCTTCTGTAATGCAGGGGCGTTACGAAGTTATTTACCTTATTCTGCCTGCGGTTATATTAACCTATGTTTATGCGAATCAATTTACCGTGGTTGGTATGGGCGATAGTTTTTCTAAAAACTTAGGGTTAAACTACGCAACCATTGTGAATATTGGACTGTTTTGTGTTTCTACAACCGTTAGTGTGGTGGTAATTACCATTGGTGCTATTCCTTTTCTAGGCTTAGTAATTCCCAATGTGGTTAGTTTAATCTATGGTGATAACCTGCGAAAGACCTTACCATATACCGCGCTTTATGGAGCTATATTTTTGGTGTTCTGTGACATTTTAGGAAGATTAATAATTTTCCCTTTCGAAATTCCCATCGGGATGATGATTGGCGTAATTGGTGGAATTGTCTTTTTGGGTCTACTTTTAAAAAAGAATAAGTAATGAGAATAACCGTTAAAAAAACACTTGTCATTAGTATATTCTTTGCTGTTGCCGCACTTTTTATGCTTTACAATACAGGCCCAAATTTAGATTACGTTATTCCAAAAAGGGCTATTCGTTTAGCCACCATGGTGGTAGTCGCCTTTAGTATTGGTTATTCGGCCATTATTTTTCAAACCATTACAGCCAATCGAATCTTAACACCATCCATTATGGGATATGAAGCAATTTTCATTTTGTTTCAAACCGTTTTAGTGTTTATCTATGGCGATAAGACCTTTCAAATGGTGGGCAATGGGGCCAATTTCTTTTTATCGATTGCCCTGATGATGGGGTACTCTTTGTTGATGTACTTTTTTCTCTTTAAAAAAGGCAAAAAGAACATTTACTTTTTACTCCTTATTGGTCTCGTTTTAGGTACTTTTTTAAGTACGTTAAGCCAATTCTTTCAAATCATTATCGATCCGAATGAATTTACCGTCGTGGAAGGTTTCCTTTTTGTTTCGTTTAACAAAATGAATACCCCGCTATTAACCTATGCGAGTATTTTATTAATTGGTACCGCTATCTTCGGATACCGATACTACAAATATTTAGATGTCATTGCTTTAGGGAGGGATCATGCGATTAGTTTAGGATTAAATTACAACCAGTTAATTCAGGTGTATCTGTTAATGATTTCGGTCTTGGTTTCGGTCTCAACGGCCTTGGTTGGACCAATTACCTTTATAGGCATCTTAGTGACCAATTTAACCTACGAATTATTTAAAACCTCTAAACATAAAACCTTAATTCCCATGTGTTGCCTAATAGCAGCAACATTTATTATTGCAGCTCAAATTCTTGTAGAACATTTATTTAATCTATCAACAACGGTAAGCATTATTATCAACTTTATTGGCGGAATTTACTTTATGTATTTAGTGCTTAAATCAACAAAAAAATTATGATTCAGGTAGAAGATATAAAAAAACAATATGATGATCGTATTATATTAGATCACTTTTCTTTACAAATACCTAAGGGTAAAATCACTTCGCTTATCGGACCCAATGGAGCAGGGAAGAGCACGTTATTGTCTGTTATTAGTCGACTGGCCGAAAAAGATGGTGGAAAGATTCTTATCGAAGAAAAGGATTTAAAAAATTACAAGAGTAATGAACTCGCCAAGAAACTGTCTATTCTGAAACAAACCAACGAACTTAACCTGAAGTTAACCGTTGGGGAGCTGGTGGCCTTTGGTCGTTTCCCTCATTCTAAAGGTCAAGTAAGTTGCTTAGATCGGGAAAAGATTAAGCAGGCATTGGAGTTTCTGTCTTTAGAGGATTTAGAACATGCTTACATCGATGAATTGAGTGGAGGTCAACGTCAACGCGCTTTTTTAGCCATGGTCGTTGCACAAGATACCGAGTATATTTTATTGGACGAACCGTTGAATAATCTCGATATGAAACATTCGGTTCAAATTATGAAAATCCTACGACGCTTGGCCGATGAACTGGGTAAAACCATTGTGATTGTTATTCACGAAATTAATTTTGCATCCAATTATTCCGACTTTATCGTAGCTATGAAAGATGGAAAGATTGAATATTTTGATGAGACCAATCTCGTCATCGATCAAGATAAATTAAACCAAGTTTTCGGCATCAACTTCGAAATTATGGAATCCAATGGAAAGAAAATATGTAATTATTTTAATTTATAACAACCCTATAGTATTTAACACATAAACAACTAATGTATGAAACAAATTATTCAAACCGCTTGTCTATTCGCTACCATCTTGTTAGCGAGTTGTAATTCTGGTGCATCATCAGAGGCTACAACTAATCAAGAAACCATCGAAATAATCCACGAACAAGGAACGACCAATGTGGTTAAAAATCCAAAGAGAGTCGTTGTATTTGATTTAGGAACTTTAGAGTCGCTGCATGAGTTAGGCATCGAACCCATCGGAATCCCAAAATCAAATATGCCAGCGCATTTAGCCTTTTACAAAGACAATGCAGCCATTGAAGATGTTGGAACGGTGAAAGAGCCTAATTTCGAGAAGATTAATGCATTAAACCCCGATTTAATCATTATCTCAGCTCGTTTACAAAAGTATTACGAAGAACTTTCAAAAATTGCTCCGACCATTTACTTAGGGGTTGACCTGAAAGATTATGTCGGTTCGTTTGAAAAGAATATGAAAACCATCGGAAACATCTTTGATAAAACAACCGAAGCCGAAGCGAAAATTAAAGAAGTTGAAGCAAAAATTGAAACCGCTAAACAGGCGATAACCAAAGCCGATGTAAAAGCATTGATTGTTTTATACAACAATGGAAAATTCAGCGCTTATGGTAAATCATCTCGTTTCGGCTTTATTCACGATGTTTTAGGGGTAAAGGTGGCCGATGAGACCATTGAAGTTTCTACGCACGGCCAATCGATTTCGAGTGAGTTTATTCAACAGCTCAATCCAGATGTATTATTCATCGTCGATCGTTCAGCCGTTGTAAATAGTACAACAACCAATAAAAAGGAGATTGAAAATCCTTTAATTCAACAAACGAATGCATTTAAAAATGGAAAAATCATCTATTTAGATCCACAAGTTTGGTACCTATCGGGTGGTGGTGTTACATCAACGGAAATGATGACCGATGAGGTTATGCAGTACTTTAAATAAATAATAAACCCATCATAGGGAGGGTATACCTCCCTTATTTTAAAAATAGATGAAATGGAAATTGTAAGAAACACATTTACATTTAAAAAGCGGGAGTTGATAACTCCTCATTTTATTCGCATTACCCTAAGTGGTGATGTTACCAATTACCTAAATTGCTCTTTAGGAGCAAATAACAAGCTTTTTATTCCCGTAGAGGGCTCTAAAGAAGTTATTTTTCCAGGTGAAAAAGAAGAAGGTACTTTTGTTAAACCAGCTGTTCGGACCTATACGCATCGCGGAATTGATCCTGAGAAGAACGAAATGATGATCGATTTCGTAAATCATGGCGAAAATGGCCCTGCTTCGCGTTGGGCGATTAAAGCCGAAGTAGGCGATCCCATTGGTGTAGCCATGAAAGCCAAAGAAACAACCTTGTTTCCAAAAGCCGACTACTACTTCCTAATGGGCGATTCTACAGCGATTCCAGTCATTAGTGTTATCCTAGAAACCCTTCCAAAAGAGGCCGTAGGAAAGGTTATTCTCGAAGTCCCTGGTCCTTTAGACGAGCAAAAACTTGTAAAGCCCGAAGGGATGGAGATCTTGTGGTTGCACAATCCAACGCCTGAACATGGGAGCGAAATAGCCAAAACGGCTAGAGCAATTCCTCTGCCATCAACAGGTTTTACATTTGCTTATATCGCCGCTGAATTTTCAACGGTCAAAGATTTACGCATCTATTTCCGCAAAGAATTAAACTTCCCTAAAGAGGCATTAACCGCCTTCTCGTATTGGCGTGCCGGTATTGCCGAAGATCAGTCGGCTCAACAACGTCAGCAAGAAAGATCTTCTATCGAATAAAAAGAAAAATGCTGCCCTCAACGAAATTGAGGGCAGCATTTTTTTATAAAGTCAGTTTTACCAACCCTTAAAAATCACAACTCCTTCACTAGGAATCCGATTCTTCAAACAGTATATTTGCTCTCAAATTATCCATCAACCTCATACCATGACGGAATACCAAACTTTAAAAGCCCAATTCGAACAGTCCTTAAGCCAACAAAAAAAGAAGAAGAATCAAGTCAGTCTTGTTCGTTTACTCCTTTTTGCTTTAGCCGCTTTCTCCATTTATACGTTTATAGAAAAAGACGATTTAATTTGGTTGATTCCCAGTGGTATTTTCGGACTTGGCTTTGCGGTATTTTTAAATATTTATTATAAGATTTCAGCAACAATTCAGTTGCTACAAGAACGCATTCAGAGTTGCGATTTAATTGCTTTGGACGAAGTAGAGGATGAATTTGCTGCCGAAAACCAACATCATAAAGCCGTTTTTACAGACGATTTAGATCTTCTTGGACCAAACTCCTTATTCAACACCCTTAATAAAACCAGGGGCTTTAGCGGTAATGCGCAATTAAAAAATATGTTGGCCAATCCATTGGTCCAACAAGAAGCCATTTATGCTCGTCAAGAAGCGGTTCAAGAATTAGCGAAAAAACACGCTTTTACCATCGAGTTTTTAACCTTTTCTAAACGAATGGCCATTGATAGAGCGGTGATGTTTAACCGGGTAGAACGCGCATTTAAAATGCCAAAACTCACCTATATCCCAATGGCGTTTTCGGCAATCAATATCCTGGCTATTATTCTGTTTTCAGTAGCCGATTTCCCACAACCCATCCCAGCGCTTTATTTTTTAAGCATTACAATTATTGCCGCAATATTCCGGTTTACTCAACGCAAAAAATTGGCGCAGGTTAAACAATTTACCACGTTAAAAGCCGAGAAATTAGCCGATTTACATACGGTATTTGCACTGATAGAAAAAGAACCTTTTTCAGCCTCACTCAATACATCCCTGCAAGAAAGACTGAACAATACAGAATCCACCGCTTCTCAAGCCATCAAAAACATTACGGCTGTTAAAGAAACCCTCGATGCGGGGACCATGCCTATGGTGGGCTTCGTGTTAAATGCCCTTTTTATGTGGGACATTTATTTCGCCATGAAATTCGAAGACGCTATTCAAGCTGTCGACGAACCCCTTGTCGATTGGTTAGATCAATATGCAACCTTAGAAGCCATGCTCTCTCTTGGACTATTCAACTATAAAAATCCGACATTTATTACGCCCAACTTGGTCGCAAAGCCTTGCGTGTTTAAAACAACAGGGCTCTATCATCCTTTGTTAAAAGGAGACCATGTGGTGAGCAACGATTTTGGAACTGAAAATAAAAATAGCATTGCCATTATTACTGGGGCGAATATGGCTGGTAAAAGTACGTTCTTAAGAGCGGTTGGTGTTAATTTAGTCTTAGCGATGAATGGGGTCAATGTCAGTGCGCAACACTTCTCGTTTTATCCCATGCAGCTTTTTACTAGCATTCGCACAAGCGATAATCTTTCTTCGGGCGATTCCTATTTCAAAAACGAAATCAATAAACTTCGGGTATTAATCGATCAGTTAGATCAAACTATTCCGCACTATATCATCTTAGACGAAATCTTAAAAGGGACCAATTCCCAAGATAAACTGATTGGATCACAAAAATTCTTAGAAAAAGTGATGCGTATGAAAACCGATTCGGTTTGTTTTATCGCTACCCACGACTTAGAATTAACCAAAATGCAAGACCAGTTCCCTCATCACATCACCAATTACTGTTTCGAATTGCGCAATGTAGATGAAAATTATTATTCCGATTATAAATTGCGACCAGGAACCACGAAAGTAATGAATGCGATTTATTTAATGAAAAAATATGGCATTATCGATGCTTAAAAACGTCCAGATTTTATTTAGGGCGTGTCCTTTGCTTGTTGTCTGCGTCAACAACAAGCAAAGGTCGGGCTTTTCGCACTCGCTTTAGGTTCCGTTTCACTTCACCCAAAGCTCAAACAAATGCTTCAATCCCTCACGCAAAAACAGTGAATAGACTATCGCAAGGCTACTATAGTCTACTCTTCTTTCATTTAGCCCCTTAGTTTCACATTTCTAATTGAACAAATACCACAATTGGGCAATGATAAAACAAACGATAATCCCATAAATAACGGGAAGAATACTCGCTACAATAGTCCATTTTGTACTGTTGGTCTCTTTATAAATTGTGTAAATTGTTGTGCTGCATGGGTTGTGTAATAAACTAAACAACATAAGGTTAATAGCCGTTAGGGTTGTCCAGCCCGTAGCCACTAATATCCATTTAATTTCGGCATTCGATGTTTCAAACATAACACCAGCCCCCTCGCCAATCGTTGCATCGCCTAAAACCATGGCCGAAAGCATTAATATGGTAGGAATCACAATTTCATTGGCTGGTATAGCCACAATGTAGGCTAATAAAATTACGCCATTTAACCCCAAGATTAGACCAAATGGATTCAAAAAGTCGATGACATGGACAGCGATACTTGTATCCCCAATCGAAATATTTGAGATTAACCAGATAATCGCTCCCGCAGGTGCTGCAAAAACAACAGCTCGCCAAAGTACGATGAGCGTACGGTCTATAAGCGATGTATAAATGGTTTGCCAAAACTGAGGCGGACGGTAGGGAGGAAGCTCTAACGTAAAAAACGAAGATTCTCCTTTCAACATCGTTTTCGACAAAAGCCAAGAGGTGAAAAATGAAAAACCGATCCCTAATAAAACAATGCCGATGACTGAAAAAGTGGCGATTGTACTGCTCCATGGCTTGGATACCATGGCTCCAATAAAAATGGTTGCAATGAGTATTTGTGTGGGCCAACGACCATTACACAACGAAAAATTATTGGTAATAATGGCGATTAATTTTTCCCGTGGACTATTGATAATCCGGGTGGAGACCACACCAGCCGCATTACATCCAAAGCCCATACTCATGGTAAGCGCTTGCTTACCATGGGCGCCCGCCTTCTGAAAAATACGGTCTAGATTAAAGGCCACACGAGGTAGATACCCAAAGTCTTCCAACAAAGTAAACAACGGAAAGAAAATAGCCATGGGTGGAAGCATCACGGCAATTACCCATGCCGTTGCCATATAGACCCCATCGATAAGAAAACCACTCATCCACGCAGGCATCCCTATATTTACCGCACCTGTTTTTAACTGTGGGTAAACCGTCTCTAATAATAAATTCGACAGCATCGATGAAGGCCAATTCGCACCTGCGATGGTTAACCATAAGATCACCCCTAGCAGTAACAGCATAATGGGGAACCCCCAAAAACGGCTCGTAACAATTTGATCGATTTTGCGATCGACTCGGAATGAACGTTGGTTATGATCACTTTGTACAGTTGACTCTACAATTTTTGCTGCTTTCGCATAGATGTTTTCAGCGAGTCTGGTGGTGAAGTCTTCCTCTAAATTCTTTTGAGCTGCTGTGGCTTGTGCTAAAATTAAATAGGCTTGTTCTTCGGTTATTTTATTGGATAATACGCCAGTGACTAAACCTGTTTTGATGCTTTCATCATTGCTCAACAGGCGAAGGGCAACCCATTGTGGACTAGGAAAATTTTCATCTAAATCCATCAGTGCTTTTTCAATGGTATGGCAAGATTGCTCTGCTTTTGGACTTAATTTTAAAAAATGCTTGGGTTGGACACGTACTTTTCCCGTCGCTACTAAGTGCACGGCATTCAGTAAATTTTGGATGCCTTCTTTTCGGCGGGCACTGGTTTCTACGACCGGAATCCCTAAATCTCGTGCCAATGATCGGCTATCGATTTCAATGCGATGCCTTCTCGCTTCATCCATAAGGTTAAGGCATAAAACAGCCTTGGGTGTTATCTGTAATATTTGCAAAACCAAGCTTAGGTTTCGCTCTAAACGACTGGCATCTACAACAATAATGGTTACGTCGGGGTGTCCGAAAAGGATGTAATCTCGGGCTACTTCCTCATCATCAGAAGTCGACAATAAAGAGTAGGTTCCAGGTAAATCGATGATTTTGTATCGATTGTCGTGGTAGGAAAAACTTCCTTCAGCCCGCGTAACGGTTTTTCCTGGCCAGTTTCCTGTATGCTGTTTTAGACCTGTTAAGGCGTTAAAAACGGTACTTTTCCCTGTATTGGGATTTCCGGCTAAAGCAATGGTAAAGTCTTCTTTACCTTGGCTTTCCCCCATTTTTTTTAACTCGGCCGTTGAGTTAAGGTCACATATGTCGCAGGCATCTTTAAGCATTTTATTTTGATGTTTCAGGTGAAAGAATAGCAATGATAATTTTATCGGCATCTATTTTACGCAGACAAATTTGAGTTTGATGAATGGAATAGGCAATAGGATCGCCCAATGGACTAATGTTCTCTATGGCTATTTTAGCACCACTTACAAACCCTAAATCCAAAAACCGTTGACGCGATACCGTATCACACTCTTTTGTTATACCTTTTATAATGGCTGTTTTACCTTTTTCTAAGGCGGTTAGTTTTAAAGGATTCATCAATAAATGATTTATATTAGTGATGTAAAATTACAAAATTAGATTAAGCTAACAATAAATAATCGTTCTAAATTTATTGACAAAAGAAATCATTATTTATAATTAGTCTAAATAAAGTTATTATATTTGAAAGGAATTTTTGAAATAGAAGTCATGAAAAAGAAACAATCCCAAGAATTTAAGACCATACAAAGTACGTTGTACTTAAAACGAAAAGAATATATCACGCCTCACTATATCCGCATCACTTTGGAAGGAGATGATATTCCTTTATTTGAAAACACAACCATTGGTGTAAATAATAAAGTATTTATTCCCCCACCAGGAATGAATACAATTCATTTTCCCTATATCGATCACCAAACAATGGAATGGGTTTACCCAGCCAAAGAGGTAAGTCCTAGCATTCGGACCTACACCCATCGGGGTATCGATTTAGCAAATAATGAACTATGGATCGATTTTGTTGCCCATGGCGAAAATGGTCCAGCATCGGCTTGGGCAATCAATGCCCAAATAGGCGATTGTTTAGGGGTAATGATGCGCGATGCAAAAACGGAACTCTACACCAAAGCAGATCATTATCTCTTGGTGGGCGATGCAACAGCGATTCCCGTAATTTCGGCCATTTTGGAAGATTTACCTCGATCCGCAACCGTTTGCTGTGTGCTAGAAGTCTACGGGACAGATGATATTCAGCGGATAGAGACGGATGCGATGGTCGATTTTCATTGGCTATTCAATCCAACCCCCGAAAAAGGAAGTGAAATGGCTGAGTATGTGAAAAACCTCCAATTGCCAACCATCAATCGATTTGGCTACATCGCCGCCGAATTTTCAACCGTTAAATCGTTGCGCACGTATTTGCGAAAAGAGGTGGGTTGGCAACAACATGAATTATATGCGTATTCCTATTGGAAGACAGGAAAATCGGAAGATCATTCACAAAAAGACCGACAACAAGAAAATCAAGAAATAGCTTAGTTTATTATGGAAAAACAGAAAGAACTGTTACTGAATGGAAAATTGACTAAGGTGATGTGGCAAATGGCATGGCCAGCAATTTTGGCTATGGTACTCTATGGGTTGAACAATTTCTTGGACGGAATTTTTGTAGGCCATTTAATTAGTAAAAATGCATTGGCTGCCGTGGGGCTTGCATTTCCATTGGCACAAATAGCCCAGGGATTCGGAAGTTTAATTGGTACGGGCTTGGGGACTGCGATTAGTATATGGATAGGCGCAGGGGAAGGGGGAAAGCTTAAAAAAGCTTTGGGTACAGCGAATGCATTAACACTCATCTGTTCGGCATTGGTGATTATTCCGGCCTATATTTTTGCAGAGGAATTAATCTATATGATGGGAGGCAGAGACGATATTGCCCCTATAGCGGTGACGTATTTTAAAGTCACCATTTTAGGAACCTTCTTTTGGATTCATGGATTGGCCATGAATATGATGATACGTGCAGAAGGAAAAATGAAGACAGCAGCATGGATGATTGCGATAGGATTGGTGGTCGATGTCATTTTAAAACCCATTTTTATCGATACATTCGGTTGGGGTGTCGCAGGTGCTGCCTGGGCAACCAACGCATCCATGGTTATTTATACGCTTTTAGGGATGTGGTATTATACAAAAGGTAAGGCGTCTTTTAAGACGCATTTTTGGCGCTTCAATCTCGATCAGACCATTGTAAAACAAACGATTCAACTCGGTTTACCCGCCTTTATTATGATGGTGATGATGGTCATCCAAAACGTGGTTGTTTTTAATGCCCTTGCGAATTATGGGAAAGGCGATGATCTAACATTTTACGCCGCTGTTATCCGATTTTTCATCTTATTGAACACCCCCTTATGGGGATTAATGCGCGCCTTACAACCTGTTGCGGGTATGAATTATGGCGCGGGTAATTATAAACGTGTTATGGATTCTTATTGGCTGTTTTCACTCACAGGCCTCGCCATTTTATTGCCTTTTTGGCTCTTTGTCATGATAAAGCCCACTTTTGTGTTATCACTTATGATTCCGAACGAGTTATTTACCTTGGGGCAATTAAACGATTTCCGAATCTTTATGAGCGTCTTATTAAATATGCCGTTCGTCTATATGGCTATGGTTTGGTTACCCTCGATAGAGCAACCTAAACCAGCCACTATTCTTAGTTTATTAAGACAAACAGTCTTCTATGTTCCCGTCATGCTTATTATACCAGGTATATATGGTGTTCGTAGCATCTATTGGGCAAGCGCAACCATTGATTGGGTTATTTTTATACTGGGAATTTTCGTCTTATTGATGGCGATGCGACGACTAAAAAATAAACAACTTAACGCTTTGAATTATAAAAAATGAAAGAATATTTAACAGAAATAACGCTAAGCGCCCAATTAAAATGCCCTACGGGCGAGTTTGGGCGTGCATTGGGCGAGCAAATGTATGAATCGAATCGCCAAATGATTTATAGTACAATCGATTTAATTCCGTTAACAAGCCAAGATTCTATTTTGGAAATGGGTTTCGGCAATGGGCAGCATTTAAATTACCTCTTTGCACAAGAACAAGAAGTGCATTATTTAGGACTTGAAACTTCCGCAGTTATGTTGACCGAATGTGCTAACAACAACCTTCGATTAATTCAGAATGGAAATGTGGAATTGGCTTTAACGCCAGAAAATGAATTGGTCATTGATCAAAATTACTATTTTAATCACTTTTTCTCCGTGAATACCTTTTATTTTTGGCAACAACCGCTTGCATTTTTAAACGAAATTTACAATCGATTGTTGCCGAACGGAACACTTACATTAACGCTTATACAAAAAGAGTTTGCTTTAAAACAACCATTTATAGACCATGATTTTGTGCTGTATACACCAGAGGAAATTAAGGAATTACTTCTTCAAACAGGTTTTTTAATTCCAAAAGTCTACTTTAGAGAAGAGGATACAGTATCTAAAATAAACGAACATGTTCGTCGGCCTTACTGGATTATTCAAGCGATTAAATAACCAATTGCTAACCGACTTAAATTTCTTACTTAAAAAACACTTAGTGAATGGCTAAGTGTTTTTTTATGTATAAAAAAAAATGTACATTCTAGTGTGAAATTTTCATTATAAAACCCGAATTAGATGAATATAAAAGAACAAATTCAAGTCTGCGAAAACAATTTACTCAATGCGATGAAAGAGCAGGATGTCGATGCATTGGATAGACTTATCCATGATGATTTAATGTTTATAGGACCAACAGGTGAGCTTATAACCAAGGAAATGGATTTAGAGACCTATCGATTAAAACAAATGAATATAGAAGCGTATGATATCCTTCATCAAGCTATACACCTGTATCAAGATTCCGCTGTGGTGGTAGTCACCCTTGATTTGAAGGCTATTTTTATGAATCAACCCATTCAAAATCGATTCAATTATGTCCGTACTTGGAAAAAAATTCAAGATCAATGGATGATTATCGCTGGAGCATGTGTCGCACTGCATCGTGATGAATCCGATTCTCAATCATGAATTCAAGGCAATGATCAAAGTAATTTTACTTTATTTTAATTGTACATAAAATAGCCGTACAAAATTCAGTTAGAAGACTTATTATCTCAACCTTTATTGGAGAAAGAACGCATTGATCAACGTCTAAACGATTTGAAACTATGGGTTGATTATTTCATAGGCAAGTGGATTCATTTTTCCACAACAAATGACGGTCGATGAATGATTTTATTCCCTCATTTTTGCGTGAGGGATTGGAGCATTTGTCTGAGCTTTTTGGCGAAGTGAAACGGCGCTAAAAAGCGAGTGCGGAAAGCCCGACCTTTTCTTGTTGTTGATGAAAACAACAAGAAAAGGGGACGCCCACAATAGACATATAAAAAAGCCCTTCATCCGATGAAGGGCTTTTATGAAAATGAATTATTTTAAAAAATCGGGCGATTGAAAGGCTGGGTTGGGATAGGTGTAAAATCCTTCGCCACTGGCAGCGCCTAATTTGTTTTTATCGATAAAGTTTTCTTTTAAAAATTGAACGGTTTTTAATTTAAGGGGGTCTTGCGTGGCATCGGCCTCTAGTTTGTTAATGTTATACAGGGTGGTTATTCCAACCACATCCATAATCGCAAAAGGTCCTGTAGGTGCTCCCGTGGCCAACATCCACGTTTTATCAATGGTTTGAGCATCGGCTACATCGTTTACCAATAAATCGGTTGCAGCACCTAATAGAGGCACTAGTAGCGAGTTTAAGATATAGCCTGGTTGTTCTTTATGCAAAGGAAGGGCCACCATGCCTATGGTTTTCGCAAATTCAACGACTTGTTGAAAGACTTTTTGATCGGTGCCTGGATGCCCCATTACTTCTGCCGTGTTGTGTTTCCAGATTTCGTTGGCGAAGTGCAAAGCGACGAATTGAGCTGGTCTTCCCGTAGAATCGGAAAACTGACTAGGTAGTAAGGTAGACGAGTTGGTGGCGAAAATCGTTTTCTCAGGTGCCACTTTCGAAAGTTTTTCGTAAAAATCAATCTTAATCGCTGGATTTTCTGGAATGGCTTCTATCAGTAAATCTGCATTTTTAGTCGCTTCGGCTAAATTGGTAAAATAGGTGATACGGGCTGTTGCGGCATCGACATCTGCTTGGGTTGCATGGAGATCTCTTTTGTAGTCTTCTTCTAAGACCTTAAGGCTTTTTTTGGCTTTTTCAACGACTTCATCGTTAATATCGTATACACTAACTTGATATCCATGAAAGGCGGTTTGATAAGCTATTTGAGATCCTAAGACGCCACTTCCGGCAACGGTAATATGTTTAAAATTCATCGTATTTTTTTTAAAGGTTATTATTGGTTTTTTATATTAACCGAAAGATACGTCTTGTTTTAGGATTATAAAATGATGTAGGTTATCGCTTTTGTCAATTAAATTTCGTATTTAAGGTAACCATGTAGGGGTTAAATTATGTGGTCGTGTGTTGAAGGATATTTTATTGTGTATAAAGAGTCTATATAGAGCATTACGACTTGATTATAGAGCTAATGTGCAGATTATCAGATCAGATTGGGAATGGAAATATTTAAAAAATAGACACGACTTTTATCATTGGACGATGAAGATTAAGCAATAATGTGTAAATTTGATGGCATTATGAATCTATTTGACCTGACAATTACCGACCCCAAAGAAATACATTTGGAAAATGTATTTCTGAGTGAAGAAAACACAAAAATTCTGACCCAAGTTCTGAAGGAACATCGTTATGTGGACGCTTTAAAAGAATACAATTTAGAAGTGGATCATAAAATTTTAATGCATGGCGCAAGTGGTTGTGGAAAAACAATGACCGCTAAAGCCATTGCTACTACGCTAGGAAAACCCATTGTGATTGTTGATCTAAGTACGTTAATTTCCTCTAGAATTGGCGAAACGTCTAAAAACTTAAAGGCCCTTTTCGATCGTGCTATACGCGATAAAGCTGTGTTGTTTTTAGATGAATTCGATCAGATTTCAAAAATGAGAGGCAACGACGATAAAGACGTTGGCGAAATGAGAAGACTGGTGAATACATTGCTTCAGTTGTTTGATTATTTCCCAAGTGATAGCCTTTTAATATGTGCTACCAATCATCCCGAAATAATTGATACCGCAATTCTTAGACGCTTTCAGTTAAGGTTAAGCTTTAAGAAGCCAACCTCTGAACAATTGGATACCTATTACAACGAATTGTTAAAACCTTTCCCCGTTCATTTACAGGGAATCGATAGAAAATACAGCCTTTCGTATGCGGAAGTAAGAGATTACATCAATACAACAATGAAGGCCAAATTAATCGAAGAATTGGAAAAACAAGAAGCCGTGAATCTTTAAACGTTCACAGCTCTGTTTACATTGAGAAAGGAATATTAACGGTGTTAGTGTTCCTTTTTTTATTTTTTAAGGGTAAATTTAGGGGCCATTAGCATAAGTCCATAAAAGACTTTCTTCTTAAAATCGAGCGATAGCAGGTAATTTTTACCGAGGCGTTTATACTGAAAGATAGTCGTTTTTGTAATGCCATTTTCATTTAATAGCACGTTTAGCTTAGCATACATGTGTTGCCTAAGCGTCTTGTCTTCCACCCGAATAATATAAGCTAACAAGCTATAATAGCCTTGGTAAATAACAAAGCGTTGCCATTCTTTTTTGTGATTGGAATAAATCGATTTTTCGAAAGCCTGTTGTACCAGGTCGATCGCCTTAAACATGTCCATACCCCGTTCGTTAAAGCTTTGGGTAATGGAACCACTTCGTTCAAAATAATTGTAGAGGTATTGATCGGTTTTAGCAATCGTGCGACATTTTAAAATAAGCTGGGGGATGGTCGCAATATCTTCGAAGTGTAAACGCAAAGGGAATTCTTCGTTATCAAACAAAGCACGTTTAAAAAGTTTATTGCATGCAAAACTAGAAACTTCACCAAAGAGCGAAAAATCTTCTTTAAGGGTTATTTTTTCAGGCAAGTGGGTCAATTGGTCGATAAAGTTGAATGGTTTTTCGGTCTCATCTACTTTTTGCAAGTTGCAGATAACCATTTCAGCCTGATGTTTCTCGGCTAAATTAAACAGTGTTTCTAGGAATGTGTCTTCCACCCAATCATCACTATCCACAAAAGCCAAATAATCACCCGATGCTTTAGCAATTCCAAAGTTCCTCGCATCGCTTAGCCCTCCATTTTCTTTTTGGTAAAGATGAACATTCGGTTGATCAGCAAATTGTTGTAATAAGGCCCATGACGAGTCTTTCGATCCATCATCCACCACTACAATTTCGGTATGGGGATAGGTTTGTTTCAGTAAAGAATAAAGACATTTTTCCAGATAAAGTTCCATATTATAAACAGGGACAATGACAGAAATTTTCATCGATTTTTTCATAGTTATCACAAATGTATATCTTTGAATGGGAACTAAAAACTTACTTTTGCAAAATTTTTTAGTTTAAATAGGCTATATTGTTTCAAAATTAATCGATCTATTAACCAATCCTATTAATGTATAGTCTATGAAAGAACTACAAAACACTTCGACAATCAGTCTGTTATTTCATGAAGTTTTAGCAGATGGTGAAAAATCGGGTTTTCAAAATAATGATAACCTTCCCTATATACACAATATTCAACAATTCAACGAGGCGGTTTCCTTAGCGAATGAACAAGCATTCATGCGTCAATTAATAGAAGAAATTGATTTTACTATTCAGCAAGAACAACTGCTTTTTACCTTTGACGACGGCGGTATATCCGCTTTACAGTCGGCTCAATTACTCGAAAACAAAGGCTTTAAAGGGCATTATTTTATAACGACTCATTGCTTAAATCAACCTTTTTTTATGACCGACAAAGATTTGCATACCTTAGCTGAACAAGGTCATAGCATAGGGTCGCATTCGCATACCCATCCCATGATTTTTAGAAGCTTATCGTATAATAAGATGCTGCAAGAATGGCAAACATCCCGAAAAATACTTGAAGATACGTTGGGTAAACCGATCCTAACTTGTTCAATTCCTGGTGGTGATGCCGATGAAAAAACCTATGATTCGGCCATTGAAAGCGGCTTTAAATTTATTTTTAATTCAGAACCTACTTCAAAAGTGTATAAAAAAGAGGGTGCACTGATTATTGGTCGCTTTTCCGTTAAAAACACCACGCCTTTAGTGACTATTGAACAGATGCTAACCTATGAGAATCATGCGCAGTTACAGCGAAATCGAAAAATAAAAAACACCATTAAAAAACTTATTTTTCCCCTTCATTCGTTGATGCAAAACAGAAAAAATATTCAATAAGCGACATAGATAAATCACCTCGATACATTTGTATGGAGGTGATTTATTTTATTTTGGGCGGCCGCTACGCGTCGGGCTATGCGCTATATCTTTGCTGCAAGAGCATCCCGGTTAAATTGATTTTAAAGGTGGCAGCAAAGGATGCCGCTTCTATCCCTGCCGCAAACAGTTCGCTTATCTTTCTGCTCTTTGTTTTAAAACAGCTTCAATCGCACTTAAATCGGTGTTTTTAGCTTTTAGCAACACCAAAAAGTGATACATTAAATCAGCGGCTTCATTTTTAAACAAATCGTCGTTGGTGTCCATGGCTTCAATCACCAATTCAACCGCTTCTTCACCAACTTTTTGGGCAACTTTATGAATACCACTTTTTATAAGTTGATAGGTATAGGAGTTCTCCACCTCTTCATCTATTCGTTTTTGAATGGTCTTTTCTAAATCGTATAGAAATGGTCGTGGGCTGGGGGTCGGAAAACAAGAAACACTTCCTGTATGGCAGCATGGACCATCGGCTTGTACGAGAATAAGAAGTGCGTCTTGATCACAATCGTAATCAATGGAATTCACCCATAAGTAATTTCCAGAGGTTTCACCTTTTGTCCAAAGTCTATTTTTAGATCGACTAAAAAAGGTGACTTTCTGCTCTTGGCATGTTTGTTCATAAGCGACTTGGTTCATATAGCCCAGCATTAAGACTTGGGCCGTTTGTATATCTTGAATAATCACGGGTACAAGCCCATTGCCTTTATTAAAATCGATTGGTTTCATCGGATTGGAATTAAGTTGTTTTTTAAATAGCTTTTTAAAGCCGAAATATGGATGGTGTTGTAATGAAAAACACTGGCAGCTAAAGCTCCTGTTGCAGCCGTCTCGTTGAAAACATCCTTGAAATGTTCTCTATTTCCAGCCCCACCAGAGGCAATCACAGGGATATTGATGAGGCGTGTTACACGATCCAATAATTCAAGATCAAAACCCTTATTGGTCCCATCTCGATCGATGGAAGTCAAGAGGATTTCACCTGCTCCTAGATCAACCGCTTCTTTTACCCAATCAAGTGTTAATCGTCCAGTGGCTTGTTGACCACCATGGCTCATCACCCTGGCATGCCCTGCTTGTAAACCACTGTCAATGGCTAATACAACGGCTTGACTGCCCACTTGCTCGGCTAAGTCCTTAATCAATAATGGATTTTTTAAAGCCGCCGTATTTACAGCAATCTTGTCTGCCCCCGCATCAATAAGTCGAACCGCATCTTCAACCGAAGACACTCCGCCACCTACCGTAAATGGGATGCGGATATGTTCTGCAATTTGACGAACTAGCTCAATCATGGTTTTTCGACCTTCAAGGGTTGCCGAGATATCTAAAAAAACCAACTCATCGGCACCGTCTTCACTGTATTTTTGAGCCAGTGCAATTGGATCACCTGCATCTTTAATGCGTTCAAAATTAATCCCTTTTACGGTTCGACCGTTGTGGATATCGAGACAAGGAATAATGCGTTTTTTTAACATAAGGTGCTTAATTCTTTGAGTGAAATATATCCTTCATACAAAGCTTTTCCAAGGATGGCGCCTTCACAACCCAACGCTTTTAGTTCTAGCAGATCGTTCATCGAGTGAATACCGCCACTAGCGATTAATGTACTATGGGTTTTTTGAAGAATTTCCCTATATAACTCAAATGATGGTCCTTCGAGCATACCGTCTTTCTCAATGTCGGTTACAATGGCGTATTGGAAACCGAGTTCGGAATAATTTTTTAAAAAAGAAATGATATCCAATTCAGAGGTTTCTAGCCAGCCATTTGTCGCAATTTTACGTTCGCGGCAATCAGCGCCTAAAATTAATTTTTCACTGCCGAATAGCGCTAGCCATTCTTCGACAAGCGATGGTTGATGAACAGCAACGCTTCCCAATGTTATTTGTTGGGCTCCTGCATTTAGTGCCGAATTTATAGCCTCAAGCGACTTTATGCCACCACCAAAATCGATCTTTAAATTGGTCTCACGTGCAAGGGCTTCCAATGTTTTAAAATTGACCATATCATTTGATTTGGCACCATCTAAATCGACCAGATGAACATATTGAATTCCATGATCTTCAAATGACTTAGCCACCTCAACGGGGTTTTGGTTGTACATTTTCTTGGTGTTATAATCGCCTTTTGTTAAACGAACACATTGTCCGTCGATGATATCTATGGCTGGTATAATTCTCATAAGTTTAAAAAATTTGTTAATAAGCGAAGTCCGTTTTTACCCGACTTCTCTGGATGAAACTGGGTTCCATAAAAATTCTTGTGGTTTAATGCACTGGAAAATGGATTGATATAATCCATTTGGGCAATGGTTTCCGCACAACAATCAGCAAAATAACGGTGGACAAAATAAAAATCGTCTTGGGTGGTGATTCCTTCAAATAAAACACCGCTTAGAGCCGTATGATTATTCCAACCCATATGAGGCACAAGGTCTCTAGCAGGAAATTCACGAACCTTGGTTTTAAAGATGCCTAGTCCAGTGGTATTTCCTTCTTCACTCGACAAGCATAACAATTGCATGCCTAAACAGATCCCTAAAACAGGTTGTTTTAATTGCGGGATTAAGCGATCGAGCCCGTTGGCCTTTAATGAATTCATGGCCGATTGAGCTTGTCCCACACCAGGGAAAATAACCTTATCAGCCTGGTTTATTCGTTCAATGTCGTTGGTTATCTGTGTTTTATAGCCTAAGCCCTCAATTGCATGTTGTACCGAAAGGGTATTGCCTGCATTGTAATCGATGATGGCAATCATAAAGTACCTTTTGTGCTTGGAATTGCAAAGTTATTGGTCTTGCGTACGGCCATTTTTAAGGTTCTTGCAAACGCCTTGAAAATGGATTCAATTTTATGGTGTTCGTTATCGCCCTCTACGTGGATTGCTAAATTGCAACGCGCTTGATCACTGAATGACTTAAAGAAATGTTCCACCATTTCCGTCGGTAAATCACCCACTTTTTCTCGCTTAAATTGGGCTTTCCACTGAAACCAAGGCCGCCCACCAAAGTCTAACGCCACTTGTGCTAAGCAGTCGTCCATGGGGAGTACAAATCCATAGCGTTCAATGGCTTTCTTGTCGCCTAAGGCTTTGCGGAACGCATCCCCCAAGGCTAGTCCAGTGTCTTCAATGGTATGGTGTTCATCGATTTCTAAATCGCCTTTTACCGAAATGCTTAGATCCATATTTCCGTGTTTTGAAATTTGTTCTAACATATGATCGAAGAAAGGAATTCCGGTATCAATAGACGATTTTCCTTGCCCATCTAGATTTAATGCTACATGGATTTGGGTTTCGAGTGTTGTTCGGCTTTCGGTGGCTTTTCTCGGTCGTTTTTTTAGAAATCGATGGATTTCATCCCATGACTTTGTTGTTAAAGCTGCATCCAGAGAAAGGGGAGTAGAAGAAGTGGAGTTGTCGCTGATAAAAATAGCTTGAGTCCCTAAGTTTTTGGCGAGTTGTAAATCGGTTAATCGATCGCCTATAACATAAGAGTTCGCAAGGTCGTAATCTCCGTATAGGTATTTGTTCAACATCGCAGTGCCTGGTTTTCGAGAAGGGGATTGGTCTTCCTCAAAGGATGAGTCGATAAACACATCTTCGAAAAGAATACCTTCGCTAGCTAAAATGGCCATCATCAGGTTTTGTACGGGCCAAAAGTCCTCTTCAGGAAAAGAATCGGTTCCTAGTCCATCTTGGTTGGTGACCATAACAAGAACAAAATCCATTTCGAGGGCAATTTTTGCTAAACTGCTAATGGCCTGCGGTAGAAAAGCCAGTTTGTGAAAGGAATCAATTTGAAAATCAGCAGGTTCTTCAATTAGCGTTCCATCACGATCGATAAAAAGTACTTTTTTAGACATAATCTAGGGTATTAAAAGCGTTAATTAATTGGGTGTTTTCTTGGGGTGTTCCAATGCTTATTCGTAAGCAATTTGTGATTTCATTGGTCCTGTTTCGCACAATGATGTTTCGATCGATTAATTGATGGTAAATACTAAATGCATCACTTACCTCAATCAACAGAAAATTGGTCTCTGAAGGATAAATCTTTAGAATTGAAGGGAGATTTCGTAAAGCGATTTCCACTCTTTTTCGTTCAGCAATTAATTCAGCGACCTGTCGATCGATGCGGTCTATTTTTGTTAATTGCTCAAGTGCCTTTTGTTGGTTAACCGAACTAACATTGTAGGGCGATTTAATTAAATTGAAATAACCAATTAGTTCAGGGGAAGCATAAGCAATGCCTAACCGTAGTCCAGCCATGGCCCAAGCTTTGCTTAAGGTTTGACTAATGATTAGCCGTGGATATTGATTTAAAAGTGTTAACCAAGATGCTTTGTCAGAAAAATCGATGTAGGCTTCGTCGATTAGTACAATCCCTTGGAAACGGTTTAAAATGATTTCAATGGTCTTCTTATCAATTGTATTGGCTGTGGGGTTATTGGGTGAACACAGGAAGATGAGTTTCAAGTCAGCATCATCCAGATAAGGAAGCAGGTTTTTTACATCGATTTGAAATTGAGGATTTAAAGGTTGTTCTATAAGTTCAACGCCATTAATCTGGGTTGAAACCTTGTACATCCCATACGTTGGTGTAAAGGTTAGGGCTTTATCTCGGTTAGGCTCACAAAATAATCGAATTACGGTATCGATGACCTCATCACTTCCATTGCCTATAAAAATTTGATCGACCCCGCATTTCTTTAATTCAGCTAATCGCTTTTTTAAAGCGAATTGCATAGGGTCGGGATAGCGATTGTATGGGCCATACGGACTTTCATTGGCGTCTAAAAAAATGCCTTCTTTAGCGGTGTAGGTCTCTCGAGCCGATGTATAAGGAACAAGGTTTTGGATGTTGTCTCGTAATAAATAGCTATAATTAGTTGGCATGATTCAATTTTTTTAAGCGAATGCTTACGGCATTCTTATGAGCGATTAATTCCTCGGCTTCCGCCATAATTTCAATGGTTGGTCCCAACGTTTGAATCCCTAGCGAACTGATTTCTTGAAAGGTGATTTTCTTTACAAAACTATCCATGGAAACACCACTGTAGCTTTTAGCGTAACCGTTGGTCGGTAAAGTATGATTAGTTCCACTGGCGTAATCTCCAGCGCTTTCGCAACTGTAGTGCCCTATAAATACCGAACCTGCATTCTGTATTTTATGAGTATAATCCATAGCCTGATCGAAAGCTAGAATTAGATGCTCCGGGGCATAGGTATTGCTAAAGTCGACGCATTCTTCAAGGGTTTCTAATAAAATAAGCCGACTGTTTTTTAAAGCTCCCTCCGCCGTTGATCTTCTTGGTAGGAAGTCTAGTTGTCGTTCAATAGCCTTTTCAACAGCATTGGCCATAAAGTAGTCGGTGGATACCAGAATTACTTGACTGTCTGCTCCATGTTCAGCTTGTGAAAGTAAATCAGCGGCTACAAAATCAGGATCAGCTGTTGCATCGGCAATCACTAATACTTCGCTTGGACCGGCAGGTAAATCGATTGCCACACCCGATTTTTGGACCAACTCTTTGGCTTTGGTTACGTATTGATTTCCAGGCCCAAATATTTTATCGACTTTCGGTACCGTTTCTGTACCATAAGCCATGGCTGCGATAGCTTGTGCACCACCTATTTTATAAACCTTTTCTAAACCAAGGAATTGGGCAGTATACAAAATAGCCGGGTGAATGTTCCCTTGTTCATCTGCTGGAGTACAAATAATTATTTCTTCACAACCAACTAATAGTGCAGGAATCGCTAGCATTAATACTGTTGAAAACAAAGGGGCCGTGCCACCCGGAATATATAAACCAACACGTTGAATGGGGCTACTTTTTCGCCAACAACGCACACCACTCATTGTTTCAATAATGGGTTCTGAAACCTTTTGCGCTTGGTGAAAAGCACGAATATTGTTTGCTGCAATGGTAATTGCATTTTTTAATTCATTCGAAACAAGCGTTTTACTGTTTTGCAGTTCGGATGAAGCAACAGCGAAATCTTCGATATCAATACCATCAAATTGTTGATTATATTCTCGAATAGCGAAATCACCATAGCGGTTAACGCGATCTAAAATAAGATTGACTTTCACTTCCAAATCTTTTTGGGAAAGTTGAGGCCGTTCACATAGTTGGGCCCAACTGAGTACTGAAGGATAGTTAATGCGTTTCATATTAACGAATCATTTTGTCGATGGGTAAAATAAGAAGGCCTTCAGCCCCCGCTTCTTTTAAGGTATCTATGGTATCCCATAAATCGTCCTCAGGGATAACCGAGTGAAGGCTGCTCCAATTTGGTTTTGCTAGAGGTAGTATACTTGGGCTGTTGATTCCAGGTAGGAGGTTTGTGATGGTTTCGAGCTGGTCATTGGGTGCATTTAAAAGGATATAATGAAATTTTTTGGCATTGTTAACCGCATCAATACGGAAGAGTAGTTTGTTTAATAAAACCATTTTAGAATCCTGTAATCGCGGATTGGATACTAGAATAGCTTCACTATCCATCACTTTAAACACTTCTTTTAAGCCATTGGAACGCAAAGTACTTCCACTGCTCACAATATCGAATATGGCATCGGCTAAGCCGATGGATGGTGCAATCTCTACGCTTCCACTTAAAACTTCAATGCTATTGTTTAAACCTTTTTCATGGAAGAAGTTTTGAAGAATAGTGGGATAGGAGGTGGCAATTCTCTTCCCGTTTAATTCTTGAATATCATTTAATTCTTGGTCTTTGGGAATGGCTAAGCTTAAACGACAAGTCGAGAAGCCTAATCGTTTAACGGTATTAATCTGTTTAGGGGTTTCTAAGAGAATATTTTCACCAATGATACCAATATCAGCAATTTGCTGTTCTACATAGTGTGGGATATCATCGTCTCTCAAGAAGAGAATTTCTAAAGGGAAATTGGTTGCACTTGCGATTAACTTACTATTCCCGTTTGGAAATTTTAGTCCGCATTCTCTTAGTAGGTTTAAAGAATTCTCACTTAATCGCCCACTTTTTTGCAGGGCTATTTTTAATTTACTCATGGGTTTTGTTTTGTTGTAGGAGTAAATCAAACGTAGGAGAGAATCGTGCACAAAAAAATCCCGTTCGATTTACTCAAACGGGATTGTATATGTTGTGAAATTAGATCATAGCATTATCAGTTCGCTTGAGTGCAAATATGAAAATGATGATGATGTAATTGATTTATAAACATGGTTTCTTTTTGTTGGAACAAAGCTAGGTTAATTTTTAAAACCACCAAACAATATCCTGTTTTTTGTTTTTGAATGATAGATTTTATTAAATGTTATTGTTTAAGTTAATTGATTTATTGTGTTTAAATACAGTGTCTTAAAGTGTTTTGTTTTGCTGTTTAAATTTTTAATATTTTTTTTGGGTTTATGGATACGGAGACAGAATCTTGGTTTATTTTTGCAGAATGTTAGAAATTCTTTATCAAGACGATAATTTAGTAGCGATTAATAAGCCGAACGGTTTGCTTGTTCATCGATCGTTTTATGCGCGTGATGCTAATCAATTTGCTATACAAGAGTTAAGAAATCAACTGGGAGGGCAGCACGTATATCCTGTCCATCGATTAGACCGTAAAACATCGGGTGTTTTATTATTTGCATTAGATAAGGAAACCTTGGTGAAAATGAATGAAATTTTTGCTAACCGTGATGTTGTTAAGAAGTATTATGCGATTGTTCGTGGCTATGCCCCAGCAGAAATGACAATCGATTATGCGTTGAAAAATGAAGAGGAGCAGATACAAAATGCCGTGACTCATTTTAAGACGTTGAAATATGCCGAAATTGATTTACCCTTTGGCCGACATTTAACTTCGCGTTATTCATTCGTAGAGGCTATTCCCGAAACGGGAAGAATGCATCAATTAAGAAAGCACTTTAAACATATACTTCATCCCATTTTGGGCAGTCGCCCACATGGTTGCAATAAGCAAAATAAGCTTTGGTTAGAAAAATATGGATTAACTGAAATGTTATTACATGCCCATTCACTAGAATTTTTACATCCATACCGTTTAGAAAAAATAACGATCAATGCGTCTATGTATCCCGCTTTTAGCAAAGTAATGACTACATTGGGAATAGAACAATTGCCTGAGATGTAATGTTTTAACTTTTTTATGTTGTTTGGTTTTTGTAAATTTATGGATAACCAAAAGCAAATTCTATGAAAAAATCTTTATTATTTTCGGCCATTGTGCTGCTGCTCTTTTCGTGTCAAGTCAATGAAGGTTCTAAAACAATTAAAGAAAAGGATAAAGCAAATGTTACTTTAGCATTGCAACAAGAAGAAGTTCCTTATGAATCCCAAATCGTGGATGAAATTGTTCTGTTTAAGAATGTGTTGGACGATCAAAATGTACAGCAATTAGCTGATTGTTTGGATAGTCCAAAACGGATTGAGGAGATTGAATTGGTTACGAAGCATAATCAGTTAGTGAATGCTATACAAGCTTCATCGAATCGTTTATCGTCGGATGTGATGAAGGATAATTATGATTTAGTGTACAATGATTTGGATTTAAATCTTGTACATACGCTGTTGACCAATGTTTCTAAGCCAGATTTGGCCACTACGTCACATGCCGATGTGTTGTTTAAAGAAGGCGATTGTGAATATCAAGGTGCTGTGTCCATTAAAGACCAGGAGGTGAAGATCAATATACGTGCTGTAGATGCTGAAGCGGGTTGTAAAAAAGATCAACAATGGAAATTCTTGAGCAATGGAGAACACTTGGTCTTGGATAGACGTTATTATTTATAAGTGGAAAAGAAAGTGAAAATATCCTGAAGAGTAGGGTTTTCAATAGAATTGATTAATAATTTTTTAAAAGTTTTTCATCTGTTAATAAAGTCTTTTAGCGGGGCGTTATTAACGAGGAAGTCTCCCCTAGGGGAGACTTCTGTATTTAGTGTACATGCATACTTACCGTACCATAAGCTAATAAGAAACCAATAAGAATAACCATGAATTTTTGCAAATTGAATTTATGGCCTTCGTTGGATTCAAATAGGATAACGGTTGAAATATGTAAAAATATTCCTGATACAATGGCACTCATTTCAAAGGTATAATCAGCCATCATGGTATATTTACCCAATAAGAATCCAAATGGAGCTGCCAAGGCAAATAAAGTCATAAATCCAAATCGTTTCAGGCCGGAGTCTGTATGTTGCGACAAGGCGTGATATAAAATCATAGAAACCGGAATGTTATGTACGAAAATGGCCCACATAAAGTGCGTGTAATCTTCGTTAGCAACTGGTATTCCTTCAATGATTGAATGTAAAAATAATCCAGCAAAAATTCCAATAGGAAAAGCTTCTTTTTGATGTAAATGGATATGTCCATGTTCGACGCCTTTTGAAAAGGTTTCTAAAATATATTGAATAATTACACCTAACAACACATATAGACCAATGGTATGATGACTGTGTTCTGTATCGAAATGACCATAAACTTGGGGCAATATCTCGAGAACAGTCATGGCTAAAAAGTAGGCGCCACTAAACGTGAGCAATAATTTAGAACTGGTTTTGCTGTGGATAAAAAAACGCGAACATAAGACGCCTATAACCACACTGGCGATAAGGATTAGACTTTCGATCATTTTTTCAAAATTTGAATGTAGCGATCTGCTGTTTGTGGGTTAAATGAATTCAATTGATAGTCACCAAAGCATTCGATAGTTTTAAAACCAGCATGGGTAACCATTTTTTCGAAATCGGTGTCGGTAATCAATTGAACAAACTCTTCAAAGTGCCATGGTTGCCCATCAGCATCAAAATCGATTTCTTTTTTTACAAATCCATCGGTAATCGATTTGGTAATTTTAAAACAGATCCCATCGATATTCTTTTCTTCATAAGGAATAAGATTAGCAATCACCTTATGGGCGTTGAGGTAATCGAGAACGAAAACACCTTCCGATTTTAATTGTTTTTTTACAGCACTAAATACAGCGAGGTTTTCAGTTGGGTCTTCAAAATACCCAAAACTGGTAAATAAATTAAAAACAGCATCATAGGTGTCTTCCTTGTATACAAGACGCATGTCGTGTACATCGAAATGCAACTGATTGTTCTCAAATTTTTTGGCAAATTCAATACTTTCTGATGAAAGATCCAAGCCAACGACATCGAAACCTAATTTATTTAGGGTAATTGAGTGACGACCTTTACCACAGGCTAAATCCATGATTTTTGCCCCAGGCGATAAGGCTAGGTGGGTAGTTAGGCGATTAATAAATTCTTGAGCCTCTGTATGGCTTCGGTTTTTATATAAGATGTGATAATAAGGGGTGTTAAACCATTTGGCAAACCATTCCATACTTTAATTTTTATTTTTACAAGGGGCACAAATGCCAATAATGATACAATTTGAGGCGGTCATTTCAAATCCCTCAGGTAAATTTGGACGAACATCTTGTGAAAGACAGATCAGTTGTTCGCATTTTTCGCACCGAAAGTGGAAATGATCGTGTTGATGGTGTTTGTTTTGGCAGGCATTACACAAGGCAAAGTAATACTTTCCATTGTCTGCAGCGATGCGATGGAGTAGTCCGTCTTGATGAAAACGGTTAAGAATTCGGTAGATGGTGGCACGATCCATTTGTCCCACGAGTTGGTCTTCAATCATTTCAGGATTTAATGCGCGATTGCAGGTCTGAAATAAATCTAAGATGGCTTGTTGGGTTGGTGTGTTTCTTCTCTTCATGCTTAATGCAATTATATTGCAATAATAAAACAATTTTAGAAAACTAGCGCCGTTTTAAACAAATTATTTTAAATTTAAGCCAAGATTAATCTTTGGATTGGGTGCATTTATAGCGACTATAATATGTATTTAATTCGTATATTTACACAAATTTTATTTATGGCAGACGAATCAGTAAAATTAAGCAATTACGAAACGGTTAAACAGGTGTTTACGAATTTCTTAGAAGAGAATGGTCACCGCAAGACACCAGAACGTTATGCGATTTTAGAAGAGATCTATTTTACAGATGATCATTTTGATATAGATATGTTGTATATCAAAATGAAAAATAAAAAATACCGTGTTTCTAGAGCTACATTATACAATACCATTGAAATATTAATGGACGCAAAATTAGTGCGTAAACATCAGTTTGGAGATCAACAAGCCCATTATGAGAAATCGTATTTCGATAAAAATCACGACCATATTATCTTAACCGATACAGGCGAAGTTTTGGAGTTTTGTGACCCACGCATTCAATCGATCAAACAAACTATTGAGGAGATCTTCGATATTAAAATTGAAAATCATTCTTTATACTTCTACGGAAAACGCGCTAAATAACCTTGACTGAATGAAATATTATATTTCGCTACTATTTTCGGTAATTTGGATGGGTGCCGTTTTTGCCCAACCTCCGAAGAAAGAAAAAATTAAATTACAGAATTTTGACATCGGTGAACGGTCTCCAGAAGCCTATGAAGGCAATAATCTTTTGCATGGTAACGTCATTATTGAGTATAAAGGTGATATTCTTTATGCCGATAGTGCCGTGTATTATCAGAATCGAAATTATGCCGTGGCTTGGTCGAATGTGCGTATGGTGAGTAAAGACAAAACCATAACGGCAAAAAAAGTAGAGTATGATGGAAATACGGAGATAGCGAAGGCTTTTGATAATGTTGAGCTCCAGGATAGCAAGTCTAAGGTTACTGCCGATTTTATGGAGTATAATAAAGCGACGGAAGTGGCTCATGCTGTAGGGAATGTGAAAGTACGCGACCCCCAGAATACCATTGATGCCCATGAGATGTTTTATAACCGAAAATTACAAACGGTAACAATTCCTGGGAATTATAAAACAATTAGTGCCGATGGTACGTTAATCGAGGGAAAGGATATTGTATATAACGTAGGAAATAAATCGGCTGTTTTTAATTCGGAAGTGTTTATTACCGATAAAGATTATACCATCTACTCGCGTAAAATGACGACCAATGACCTAACTGGTATTACAACCTTTAGAGATTATTCGAAAATAACACGAAGAAACGATCCCTCACAGTATATCATTACGACGGATGGCGATTTTAATAAAAAAACAGGGGAAGCCTGGCTTCGTAAAAACTCTCAATTGTTTTATCAAGGTAAGATGTTAACCGCAAAGAGCCTTTATTTCAACGATAAAAAGGGCTATGGTAAAGGAGAAGGGGACGTGTTTTTAGATGATCCCCAAGAAAAACGATTTATAAAAGGAGACTTTGGTGAAGCCTTTCGTTATTTAGATTCTGCTTATGTGACCAAGAATGCCTATGCGGTTAAAGCCTTTGAAAAGGATTCTTTGTATATACATGCCGATACTTTATTAGCTGTTAAAAGACACGATAAAGACTCAACAACTTTAATTCGTGCCTTTAATCAAGCTCGTTTTTATAAATCCAATGCCAATGGAAAAACAGATTCACTGGTTTACAACCAAACGAAAGGGAATTTAGAATTTCATAAAGAACCTATTTTATGGTCGGGTGATAATCAAGTAACCGGTGATTTTATTCGAGCGTTTATTAATCCAAAGACTGAACAAATGGATTCGATAAAAGTGTTGAATAATGCGTTCGTCATTGCAAAAGTTGATAGTATTTCTACCACCGAATTTCATCAGATCAAAGGGAAAGAATTAACAGTCTTGTTCCACGAAGATCAAATAGATTACCTCGATGTGGAAGGCAATGCAGTGGCATTAACCTATATGGATGATGAAGATGAAAAAACAAAGGTGATTGAACGGTATGGTGTTAATATATCGTATTGTGGAATAATTGAAGCCGATGTTGTTGGTAAACAATTGGAGTTATTGGCTTGTCGAATTAAGTCGGACGGAAAAATGTACCCTCTATCCAAATTCCCCCCTGAATTGCGGTATTTACCTGATTTTAATTGGCGAATAGACGAACGTCTCTTAAAATGGCAAGATATTTTTATTAAAAACGAGTAGTCTTATTATAGTTGAATTTTATTTATAACAACATATGAAATTAACCTCTTTTATAGTCACCCTAACGACAATTATGGTATTAAGCAGTTGTTATTCTTATCAGGCTTTCGAACCGGAATCACTTGATCAAGAAAAGGATATTGCTCAAGTGATTGGTGCTTCAAAAATGCAAAATATTCGTGACCCATCCCCTAGAGCTACTGGCGATGATATGGTGATGGTTGAACGTTCGCGAAGCTCCAATAAAAATAAAGAGATGCCTGAAGCAGTGGTTCATAACGAAACGGATGAACAACGAACAGGAATTAATTTAAAAACATTCATTCAACCCAAAGAGTTTTATCGCTTAGATAATCATGGCACAATTTATAAAATTGAAGCGAAGAAATGGGAAGGAGATACATTGCATGCTATTGTAAAAGGAAAACCTAAAAAAGAACTGAAATTTCATGAAAATGAAATTAGTGATTTAAAAATTAGAAAATTCTCAAAGGGGAAATCAGATATGATAACAATTGCCGCTTACGCCTTAGGTGGAGTAGGGTTGTTTATACTATTAAAGTAAATGAATACATTAAAAGAAAATTTTTATACCTATCAAGCTCAAACAACCAACTTTGCGTCTGGATTTGAGGTGGATTATGCCAAGGGTTCTTACATTTATGGAAAAGATGGTAAGGCTTATTTAGACTTTGTAGCTGGTGTTTCGGTGAATACATTAGGGCATAGTCATCCACGTGTCAACAAAGCAATTATCGATCAGGTGAATTCGTATATGCATGTGGCCGTTTACGGTGAATATGCGCAAGAAAAACCAGTTGAGTTGTGTAAACGTTTAGTCGATTTAACTCCCGATGGTCTCGACCAAGTCTATTTGGTGAATTCAGGGACAGAAGCTGTTGAAGCTTCCCTTAAACTCGCTAAGCGCTACACAGGCCGACGTCAATTGATCTCTTTTAGAAATGCATACCACGGCAATACGCATGGTTCATTAAGTGTTTCTGGAGATGAACGTAAAAAAGCGGCTTTCCGCCCTTTATTGCCTGAGGTGTATTTTATCGATTTTAATAACGAAGACGATCTTTTAAAAATAACGAAAGAAACGGCGGGTGTTATTCTAGAAACCATTCGCGGCGCTTCTGGATTTACATTACCGAAGAACGATTATTTAAAGAAATTAAAAGGCCGTTGTGAAGAAGTTGGTGCGCTATTAATCTTGGACGAAGTTCAACCAGGATTTGGTCGTACTGGAAAACTTTTTGCCTTTGAACACTACGGTATTGTACCCGATATTGTTGCCATGGGCAAAGGAATGGCTAGTGGATTACCTATTGGTGCATTTATGGCATCCAATGAAGTGATGGGAAGTTTAAAACAAAATCCACAATTGGGACATATAACCACTTTTGGTGGAAACCCTGTCATTGCGGCGGCGGCATTGGAAGTACTGAATGTCTTGGAAGAGGAGAAAATAATGGAAACGATTGATCACAAAGAACAATTGTTTCGTCACCACCTTCAACACCCAAAGGTAAAAACCATTCATGGTAGAGGTTTAATGCTGGCCCCTCAGTTAGAAAGCCCTGACTATGCATTAGCTGTTGCTTCGGAATGCATGAAAAGAGGCCTAATTTTATTTTGGCTAATGTATAGCATTGAAAATATACGTATTACCCCACCATTAACCATTAGTGATGATGAAATTATAGCGGGATGTACACTTTTTAAACAGGTCTTGGATGATTTAAATGAATTCATCTAGGCATTTGATCTATTTCCCTGCAATTAATCCCTTATTTGGATGATTGGAGGGAATCTTTTTTTGGTGGAGTTTCAGAATTATTACCAAATAATAGATTTAAATAGGTTTTATTATAATTGGAAAATACGCCCAATAATTTAAAATAATTAGGGTTATTCAGTGAAATTGTTGAATCGGTACTATTCTTAATCGCCGTATCAATAAATTCGTTGATTTTGAATTTTGGAATTCCTAATTCTATACTAAAATAAGCATCCCCATAATACGAACGAATCGCTTGTATTTTATCCGTTTTATCTTCGTAGGAAATCGTAGCAGCACGCCTTCTTAAATTACCCGTAAAGGCATCATAAATTCGACCTACATCGAGGCGCGTCAAACCAATATCTTTCCCAAATAGGCCTGCGTCTAGTTTTGATGTGTCTTGAATTGGTTTTATATCGGGATTAACGCCTAACATAGAATACAACTTTGTTATTCGATCTTCTGTTTTACCCTTAACCACATCGCGTTCTAAAACCCCTGTTAATTTACGACCGACATAGGCGGTTTGTAGTTGAATGGTTTGTGGTGATAGATGGACCACAATTTTATCTTTGTTCATTAGTGCAGCACTCAAGACAATTTTACGATTTTCGTACCAATCTGAACGAAATCGAAGCGTATCATTCACTTGTCCACGAATATAAAATGTGCCTGCAAAATTACTCAAAGTCGTATGATTAGTACGTTGATTAGTGACGTAAATACCTTCACCTTTTTCATCCGAATTATCAATGATAATAATACCTTCTATCCATTTTTCTTGGGCATAAATGCTCAGAGGTAAACAAAGCAAGGTAAAGAGAATAATTGTTTTCAATAATAAATAAATTAAAGGGCGTAATTGTTGTACGAATATACGGTATAAATAGAGTAGCAGCAGCGAGTAAATCTAATCTTTTTTAGCGCCAGCATCGCGAAGTAGTTTTAAATATTCCTGACTGCGCTGTACCATGACATCTTCCATTATCTCGACTGTGGCTGTTTTATAGAGTTGTGTTAAGTTTTGTTTGGCATCCACAAACCGAATAAATTCTTTGATCTTTTCTTTGGGAATTTTAAGCTCAGAGACAAAGTAATCTTCGCCAAAAATAGCCTCAATATGATCTAACTTCTCGTATTTATTCTCGTACTGTTGTATGGCTCTTCCTTTTCTATTTCTACCTGTTAAGTGATTCACCAAGCGTATAGGATTGAATAAATCACTACCATTAAATTCACTAAAATTTTGTTTGGGTTTAATATCGCGTATAGATGGATCTAAACCTAATGAAAGATAGAGTTGATTGATGTTATCTTCTTTCATACGAATGTTTTGGGTAAGATTTTTATCTAAATTGTGTAGTTTTACTTCTTGCAGATTAATGATGGCTTGTTCTACAAACACCTCGTTTTTAGTTTTTATAAAATGATTTTCTCGGACAATGATATAGCGTTTATTGATAAAATCGGATTGAAAAGAAATGGTATCTCCGAGAACAGCGGTGATTTGAAATTCACCCTTTACATCGGAGTGTACCTTCTGTTTCGTGCGCTGATTTTGAATAAGTATATTCTTTACAAATAAATCAGACACTTTATCGTCATCAAATTTCATTTGCCCTTTAATCGATTGTCCAAATGATAAACAGTGTAATAGTAGGCCTAAAAAGAGGGTGAAGGATAATCGCATAGCATTGGTTGTTTCAACGAATTTAATCTATAATCGTTAAAAAAAATAAGCTTAACGTAATTTTAATAGCACTTTATGATTGCCTTAAGATTCCCCTTTTAATTCCTTGAGATAGGTAATGGCAAAAGGTTCCAATTCAAAACCAATTTGCTCAAACTGTCGGTTGAGTGCTTTTTGTCTCAAATCGTAGCGTTCACTAACATAGTTTAAAAATTCATTGATTTTGTGTTCAGGTATATGCAATTCTTTTGTGAAAAACGTTTCTGGAAAATAATACCGCACTTCGTTAATCAATTCCAATTTGTTTTCAAAGTTACGAACCCTTCTTTGGTCACGATAAAAACCATTCATATGGCCTATTAACCGAACAGGATTAAGGACATCCATCGGTTTAAACTTGGCAATATCGCGTTGAGGTTCTAAATCTCTCAACCGTTGATCTAAGCCCAATCGACTGTAGAGGATTGTTTTATCGTCGGTTTTAAATCGGTATTTGTTTAAATCTTTTGACATGCCAATATTGGCTGTCTCCAGTTCTATGACGGCAATGTTTAAATGGGTTTTAAGCACACCTTTGGTGTAAAGATTGGTCGTGATAACAATTTTACGTGTGTCTAAGAAATCAGCAGAAAATTGGACGGTATCTCCAATATTGACAGGAATAGAGTAGTTGCCGTCTTCATTGGAGCGGGTTTTCGCAAAAGAGCGTAGGTTTTCGATGTATACACCCGAGGCTGTTGAGGAATACAGACCATCATCAACGACTACAGATCCCGTTAGAAGCTTGGGCTGGGCTATGGCGTAAGTCGAGAAAAGGATGAAAAATAAAAATAGGCGTACCATAGATGAAGCGTTAGGATTTTGTAAGCATTGATTATGCGTTCTATGAAAGGTGTAAATATACCGATTATCATATTGAATTGGAAAAAATAGAGACTGAATTCCAGATTTACTTCAATTTCTATACGAGATACCTAAAAAAAGCACCTCTGTGAAGAACAGAGGTGCTTTTTTTAGGGTAATCTTATTTTAAGTAAAGAATGCGGCAGGGATTGAAGCGGCATCCTTTGCTGCCACCTTTGTTTGAATAAACCGAGATGTTCTTGCAGCAAAGATATAGCGCAAAGCCCAGCGCGTAGCGGCCGCCCAATTATTTCCAATAGCTCCATACTAAACCATCAAATACAGCTAATGAATTGCTGGCTGTATCATAGCAAATCATCCCAGGATGGGGTGATTTTACATGGAGATGTGGATTTTCTATTTTCGGTAATATAAGCGCTTTATCATCTGATTCTAAGACGACAATGCCATCGGCTATGCTTTCGGCTGATCCAATAATGATTTTTTGTTCTGTTTCTTCTGAGGTATTGACGATGTGTTGATGAATACTTCCAGTGTCTGTCAGCATTGTCCATTGGTCATTTTCATAGATTTTTATTTTCAAATCGTTTTGATCCATGAGTATAGTTCCATTGGCTGGAGCTAAAGGTAGTTGGTTCACCATGGGTAGAATGATTCCATTGGTCGTCCCCGATTTGAAGTCGAGTAGTCCATCTCCATCAACGGTTTCTTTTCCAATAGCTACTTGAGCAGAAAGAAAACTGATACCAGAAAATAATAGGATAGTGAATAGGTTTTTCATACATATATTTTTATAATTCCACAAAGCTAAATAGTTGTAGTGGGATGTGATTATTTATTACAGGTTCGCTTAATACAGTTCCAAAGAGTACCATTATACAATTTAATACACTTGTCTTCAGTGTCGTAGATAATCATGCCCTGCGTAGGGTTTTTGATAGCAGCTGCAGCTGTACGCGTCATTACAAATCCTTTTTTAGACGATTCAATCGCAACAAATCCATTGGCAACATTGGCTGGCCATCCTTCAATTTGGTCTTTCAAGGATGAAATACCAATGGGTGTAAATTCTGTAGGAGCCGAAGTATTGGGTAATTCTGTACAGGTGGTACAAAATGGTAGCTCAATTTCGCCTGTGGCATTAAGTGTTGCTACGTCTTGGCAACTATCTTCGGTTTCTGAACTTAGATCATAGACCAACGAAAAAGGGACCGGCAATAAAGTTTCGGGATCGATTAATAATTCGCTTTCATCGGGCACTTTGACTTTAAATGTAATGGTGTGACTTCCTGTTGGGAGTTGTAATCCTTCAATTTCTATTTGACCTTCATCAACTGAAATGCTAACACTTCCACCTAGATTAAGGGTGGGAGAACTGATACTGTTAAGGATATAAGTGAAATTATCATCGAAACTAGCATCGAGAAATAATTCTTGAAAAGTTAATGCATTGGGATTGTTAAAATTTAAGGTAATGGTTAATTCGTCTTGAGCACTGTAACAGGCAGAATTCATTAAAATGCTACTGCTAATAGGTGTAGGTCGAACAGTCGGTAAGGCTATCGTTTTGGACGCTTCACACCCTTTTGAAAAACGATCACAACTTGCCAAGGTTTCGAGACCACCATTTTGTGTATAGTGTAGTTCAGCACGGTTAGCATAAACTTTTGAAGTGGCATCTAGATCAAATACGGCTTGTGCTCTTAATGTAACGGTTGTTGAGCCTGCAATAACGAGATTATCAATCGACATGGTTGCAGTAGATGAATAGTCATTGATTTGCGCGTTCTGAGCAAGAGCATCATTTATGGATAGTGACTCGGTCACCCATTTTAATCCCGCTGGTAACACATCCTTAAAATTAACCGTTTTATCTTCACAGCTGATGTTGGTAATGCGGAAGGTGTAATTAACTTCTTCACAAAGTAAAACTTGGGATGATGCTTCTTTGGTAAAGATTAATCCATCGTCTGTTGGTGGAGGTAGAGGAGTTGGGCAGTAAAGGTCCATAGCGCCAATGCCTAATCGTTTATATCCTCCGGATGAGGAGGTGAAATCGATCTTATTCACGATGTATATTTCTTCAACTGCTTTGTCGAATTCTACATGCATTCTTCCTTTTTTGTGGAGGTAGCCCGACGACTTGTTCTTTGCATTTGCAACATTTTGAGTGATAGGATCAATGGTATAGGTGCTCTTATTTTCGTTGGTGATGTAAGTGAGTTTAGGAAATACTTTATGACCTCCACACATTCCATAGATTTCAACTTGGTTGAATTTACGTGCATAGCGGTCGATCTCAAATATTTCAAAAGAAGCAGCCGCTGCTTTAGAGAAAGTGATTTTAGTGGTGACGGGATTCGTATTGGATGCCTTTTTCCCTTTGCGTAAACCGCGCAGTGATTTACGAGAAGATCCTTTAGGGTATTTGGGTCTTACAACACCATCAGGATCGATTACTTCAACTTTAGCGGTAAAGTTATCGCCTAGATTGAATGTTTGTAATCTTTGCCCTTTGTTCCATGTTTTATGATTGATGAACTCGATCCGTTTAGTGCCATTGAATTCACAGGTTTCGCAAACAGCGGGCTCTTTTTCTGCTCCAAAAGTAAAAAAAGTATATTCATCGGTAAAGGTGTAATTGAATTCGTGTTGTCCATTTTTTAATTCACCAGGGATGGTTAAAGCCCAATTGTTGTTTGCAAAATCTTCCGCATTTTTAGCAACCAATAAAGACACTTTCCAGCCTGGACCGTCGTATAAAAATGCAGGGCCACCCGCCCGAATGGTCATGGTTTGTTGGCCAATAGTCGTTTTCTGTGCTTTCCAAACTCGTTGTAACCGTTGATCTAGTTCTCCGCAGATTCCAGGAGTTGTTGAATAATCGATTGAACCATTCCATGGCATTCCATTACTTCCCCAAAATATGGCAGCTAAGTTTTCAGATAAAGTATTGCTTTCTACGCTGCATAGTTCAGTTCCTGGAGTTAACATAGTCACAATGGAACTAGCTGCAGTTGATCTTGATTTATTGATATGGATGTCTGCATCATCATCGCGAACTACACCAGCTACATTATTGTGATAAGCCGCATTGGATGTATTTCCTTTCCAAACCGTGGTTACTCCATCAGATAAAATGTAGTCATAATTGTTTCCAGGACTTGTATTACTAGCATCAACGTCTAATGTAATACCATACTTCATTCCTAAATAAGAACGAACACGGTCTTGTTCTTCAGCTGTTAATGCTCTTTCATAGAAGAACACTTCGGCAATAAGTCCCTGAAAGGTAGAGGTCGCTAAACTAGCTCCACCCAAAGTACTACCGCTAGCCATTTTAAATCCATCGCCAAAAAGGCCTGTAGCAGTTACTTTTTCCTGCCAACCTCCAAAATCATGGATCGCATAGCCATTCCCTCTTACACCATTGGCTTTATGTGTATTGATCATTTGAAGTGCTGTCGTACCTTTGTTAAATCCCGATTTTGTTCCATCCACGTTCGTTTGACCTGGACTTCCCCCGCTATTTCGAATACGACCTACCCCTTCACCTGGTGCAAATCCCATAGATGGTCTACGGTTGTGTTTGTCGTCACGGGGATCTGTTGAACCAAAACCATGTGTATATAAACGATTAACAGCAGCATAATTCGTAGCATGATAGACTACAAAAGAGGTGAAATCGTTTGGTGCATCATCAGCCATTGGACCTTGGGTAATTGCTAAATAATCATCATACCCGAAATCAATGGTTGGGTTATAATTTACGCGAGGATCACACGCTATAAAAGTAGGACGCTTCTTATTGGTTACACCTTTAACAGCATCAAATGAATAATTGTTTTTATTAGGTGTTTGATCTCGCCAAGCATCCACATTGTTGGCTGTTCCTTGAACTAGTCGTATGCTATTGGGATCGTCGGCACGTAACCATAGTTTTATTCCTTTGGAGACACCTCCAGGAGCGACAGCGTGAAATGCAAACGCAATGTAATCGCGGTCGTTAATCAAGACATTCTGAGTAATGCTTTCCTCATCATTTAAATAGATTCTCGTTTGGGAAGGTACAAAATTAGGATTACTCGATACTAAAACATAATCAGCTGAAATGTGAGGTTTTATATTGACGGTAAAATTTTGATCACCAAATGTTTGGGCTTTTAAAACCACATTGTTAATCTCATTAATATCCAACGCTAAGCTTCCATTTTGGAAATTTGTACCCGCAGGATGAATGTAATCTCTAGAATTATCTTCTTTGTTCGATCCAAAGGTTAAAAAAGTGTTGTTGGCAATAATACCTGTGTTTTCATGATTGGTTTCTTTAAAATCACCAACAAAAACAGTCATCGTTCGTTTCCCGAAGTTAGTCGATTGTTTTTGATATAAACCACTGGCATCATCTCGACCGATACCAAATATATCATTTTGATAACCATTGTTTTGAGTACCGGTCCAAAATTCATTTTGGGCCGAGTTAATATAATTAGGTTGTTGAGTAGGATCTAAAGCAATACCGTATTTGATGGCTAAATAGGATTGGACTTTTTGAAGTTCTATTGGAGCAATAGGGCTACCTACATTGGCAGAGAGCACAATGATTTCTTGGATTTCTCCTTCGAAATAATCTGTAATGCTGGTATCATCTTTTAAACTACCAATTACAGCTTTCGTAGAACGACCATTCATTATTCGGCCAGTGATACTGCCACTATTTTTTTTACCATTAAAGTATTGTTCTTGAGGAGTTGACGTTGTATTGGGTAGAATAGCGACAGCAATACCATACGTTTTGTCTAAATCGTTATTGTATATATAACGCGTACCTCGTGTTCGGTGAAAAATTTTCCCTACTGTGCTATTCCAGCCCAATACGGTTGAAGTTGCTGCAGTTGGTGAGTTCAAGGATAAAACAATGGAATTCGTACTGCTTCCATCAATATTGGCGGATGAAACCCAAAAAAAATAGTAGGATTTACCAAGATCGATGGGAAAATCATTCAGTGTTTGTAATTTTCTTCGGCGGTTTTCAGTACTCGTAGCATCTTCATCATTATAGATATTAACCGAAGGATTATAATTCATGGAGTTTTTAACGTAACTAGGAACGAAGTTATTTCCAGGACCAAAGTCATGACCTTTACCTGACATATCTTGCCAAAAAATAACATCATCGTTATCTGCAGGGAGGTTAGGGGATACGGCATTTGCTTTTAACCACAATTCTACTTCCAGGTTTGTGCCCCCTGGTTTTTCTTGCGCTCTTGTGTAAAGTAAGGTTAAAAAGGTTAAAATAATTAAATAGATTTTTCTCATACATACATAGGTTTAGGTGGTTTTTTACTTATATTCTATATTGATATGTTAATTTAACTCTTTTTTCTTTATGAAATATTGTCTTACAGTCTTTTAACTAAAATAATTTATTGATTTTGAAAAATAAAGTACACATCTAGTACTCTTAGAGCCAACATTGGAAGAAATTTTAATTAATAAAAAAGAGATAGGAAGGGGAGTTTGGGTATGGTTTTACCCCCTTGGTTAGGGAATAAAATATTGTTAGAAAATAATCAGAAATACCTTTATAACAAAACTGGGCTTCAATGAAAGCCCAGTTTTGTTATAATTTTTTTCCAACGATAATTACGTATAAATTTTTCTTGTTCGTTATCGACCATTTTCGGTGATTTCTTCTTCCATGCAGAGACATATCCCTGTAAGTAAGAGAAAAAATAACCGAGTTTTTTCTTTCGGAAGGCTAACTTTGCCGCAGCAATTAAGGTAATCCAAAATCCGTATCCTAATGTATAGTAGGCACTGCCTTGTTTATATAAAGCTGCTTTATTATAGCTAGCCCCTGTAGGTTTTAAATGCTTAATGTGAAGTGATTCAATGGTTACGATTTTCCAATTATAAAAACGACATAATAATTCGTCAACCGTATCCCAGCCCATTTGTGATCGAAGTCCACCAATTTCAGCAAAGCATGCTTTTCGGTAAGCTTTAAAAGCACCGCGAATATGGTCTTTATCGGTTAAGTTTTCCAAGATCCATTGACCATTTTGTTCAATATAGGCAAATCCACCAACCATACCTATACGCTCATCTTGGTTGAAATGAGCCAAAATACATTCGAAATAATTGGAAGGAATTCCTAAGTCAGCATCTAACTTGACAATAATTTCATAGTTTTCTTGTAACTGATCATAACCTTTTTGAAAGGCTTGTATAACTTTACTTCCAGGTTGATGTTCGCTTTTAGATGTTATCTGCAACAATTTAATCCATGAATGCTTTTTCGTATAATCCCTCACAATTGCTGCCGTATTATCGGATGAATTATCATCAACCACAATTACTTCAATAGGGAGAAGCGTTTGTGCAATCAGTGAATCTAAGGTAACGCCTATAAACGAAGATTCATTATAAGCGGGGATTACAATGGCATATTTAGTAAGTAAATGTGGTGTCTCGTTCAGCATAAACAGCGTAATAGCGTGGAGTAAATTGTCTTAATAAAGGTCTAATCCCTATTTTTTTAGTGGGGTGCGTCCATTGATGGCGATGAATAATTTTCCAACCAGCCTTTTCCAATAACATATCAAACTGCCAATCTTCAAATTCGTGATAGTGGACATCACGGGGATCTTTCTTATTGCGATAAGCAGCCGAAAACCATAATTTTAAAGGCACAGTCACCAATAATTTATCGGCTGGTAAATTCATTAAAAGTGTCATTGGATTCACCAAATGTTCCAAAATTTCAAAACCAGTTACAAAGGTAGCGTCTATCTTTTGTAAATGAGCGGCATAATAATCTAAATCTTCACCGTTGGTATTCTTCACGTGATAACCATTTTCAATCATTACTTCAGTAAATGGATTACGTACACCTAAATCTAAGATTTTATCGTCTTTAGAGATAAATTGATCAACAAGTTTCAGCGTTTCATTATAACGTTTTTCGGGATATACTTTGTACATAAGTTTTATTAAATGTGAGGGTAAAAGTAAGCTAGAAAAATGAAAAGAATGAAATAATATAAAGAAATAATATTTTTTTATGCACAAAGAATAACATAGTTTAGATGATATTTCATAAAAAAATGTAAACTTTGTACCATGGAAGTTTGGACAAACTATTACCGCCTGCGAACTAAAAATAAAGTGATTGGTTACGCTAAAAAAATTGAGCATACGATTTATTTCAAAGCATACAATGAATTTAATTGGCATACAACGGCCTTGGATTTTGATACGCTCGATATTGCCGTTGGCGTTAAAGATTGCCACCATCGTCATCTGTTTCTAAATGATGTTGTTTTGTATAAGCTCAATACCAAGCCTATCGAACGTCGAGGATTTGTAATGTTTGAGCCTAACCAGAAAATTTTCGGTATCGTTGATTGTGAAACTTATCATTTTACCCCTTTCTTTTTAAACGATATAGCTTTGTTTAAACAAGACAAGCTAGAAGTTGTTTCCCACCTCTTTACAAACAAGTCTAACAACGTTATAAACCCAAAGTAGTCTATAAAAAAAGCTCCAACATGTGGAGCTCTTTTAAACCTATATACAACTTAAATTGCTTTTGTTTTTTCTTGTAACCAAAGTCTTTCTTCCTCGGTTAGTTTTTCGCTTAATGAGGTATATACCCATTGGTTATAATTGTTTAGCCAGTCAATATGCGATTGCTCTAATAAGGATTTATCCACTAAATCGGTTGCGATATAACAAATAGTTATCGTTTCAAAATCCATAAAATCACCAAATTGATTTGAGGTTAATTCTTTCGAATACACTAGATTCTCAATACGAATACCATGTTTACCTTCGCGGTAAATTCCTGGTTCAATAGAGGTTATCATTCCTGGTTCAATAGCAACATCAACATTGGCACCATTCAGTACTTGTGGTCCTTCATGTACATTTAAAAAGAAACCTACGCCGTGGCCTGTTCCATGTCCATAATTGCGCAAAGTAGCCCAAATAGGACGACGTGTAATGGCATCAATCTGATACCCTCTTGTCCCTTTTGGGAAAATAGCCATCGATCCCTCAATCGTTCCTTTAAGAACAATGGTGTAATCCGCTTTTTCTTCTTCGGTAATTTCTCCTAAAGAAATAACACGGGTAATATCGGTTGTTCCAGTTTCATATTGTCCACCCGAATCAATTAATAATAACCCACGTGGTTCAAGCTGATAATTACTCGCTTCTTCAGCCTTGTAATGCGGTAAAGCACCATGGTCTTTATAGCCAGAAATCGTATCAAAACTAATGTCCTTAAATCCAGGTTGTTCTGCTCTTAAGGCCTGTAAATGATCACAAATACTCATCTCCGACAATTCACCAGAAGCCACATTTTCCTCTACCCATTTAAAGAACTTTGTTAAAGCTACACCGTCGTTAATCATCGCCTGACGTTGATGATTTACTTCAGTTGAATTTTTAATGGCCTTTAAAACAGTGGAAGGATTTATCTCCTCTAAAATAGTTGTTGTTTTAGGAACCTTATCGTAACTCGCATAACACGTACGTTTAGGATCCAGTAATATGGTATCTGTCGCTGTTAAAGCTTCTAATTTAGCATACACATCCCCGTAACCTTGTATGGTAACACCAGAATTAGCTAAATCGGTAATTGTTTCTGCATCTAATTTTTCTTTTTCAATAAAAAGAATAGCCTCTTTATCGCTTACATATACAAATGCCAAGGTAACCGGGTTACATTTAACATCGGTACCACGAATATTTAAAAGCCAAGCCACATCATCCAATGACGAAACTAAATGTGCATTGGCATTTTTCTGAGCTAGTACTTTTCTTACCGCCGCTAATTTGTCTTTTGTCGATGAACCTGTTGTGGATACAGGAATCAAATAAGCTTTCTGCATTGGTAAACTTGGACGATCTTTCCAAATAACCGATAATAAATCAACATGACCATTAATCGTAAAGTCCAACGGTTCTAGTATTGTGTTAACGGCATTAGCCATTAATAGAGAAGCTAAATTACCATCAAAAGCAACGGTCGATCCCTTCGGTAATGTTTCACCCAACCAAGTAACATACTCTGGTGCGTGTTGTACTTTCAATTTAACCAATTCAAAACCACTATTCGCTAACTGCTCATTGGCTTGTACAAAATAACGCGAATCGGTCCATAGACCTGCAAAATCTTGTGTAATAACCAATGTCCCTGCCGAACCACTAAATCCTGATGCCCACTCAATACAACGGTAATGATCAGGTAAGTACTCACTGATATGTGGATCGGATGAAGGAATAATATAACCGTCAATACCTTGTTCTTTCATAATTGAACGAATGGCGACTAGTTTTTCTAAATGTGTCATGATGAATAAATTTTATAAATAAAGGTACAAAATTGTCCCTCTTAAAGAAGCAATTTCGTTAAGTTTTTTATTGTTTTACGCTGTATTGATTTCTAGATGTTTTCGAGCATCATAAAAATCTCACTTTCTATTCGTTGCAGTAATTCATCGCTAATCTTATAATCATCGATGTGTTGATCGATGGTTGAAATTGTTGTTCGACCACTTTGCAGGTCGACTGTAAATTCAAGTTGACTATCCCACGAATTACTCGATTCAAAAAAATTGAGCGATGTAAAAGGAAGTCGACTTAATATTTTATCCCCAAAATGCTGATTTAATAAAGCTCTGTTATAGGCCTCATTCATTTTCTTCTCGTCTGTCATGTCTTGCGTATTGTTGAAGGCAGTTAAAATAACGTTCATTATTACCGCATACCTCGTCACTAAGGTAAGTACAAAAAAGTTGATGTTTTCATGCGATCTATTAATTTTTAACTTTTTTAGTAATTCATCATTATTTCTCCCATTTGTAGACACTTTCTTAGTATAATGTGGCAAATTATAAATTTCTTTTAGTGGGCGGTCGCTCCGCGCCGGGCTATCCGCTATATCTTTGCTGCAAGAGCATAAGATGATCATTCAACAAAAGGTGGCAGCAAAGGATGCCGCTGCTATCCCTACCGCAAAGCGCTTCGCAAACCTTTGGTTTGCGAAGCGCTCGTCAACTTAATCATTCAATTTTTAGGGACGTAAACCCTTGAAGAATGCTAATTAAACCCTAAAGAGGTATCTAAATACAGTTGGTTTTTTTTGCGTTTATAATCGATTATCTTTCATCTACCATTGATTTCTCAACACCTGATAAATTTTTCAAAGCTTCAAAGAATTCATTTTGCATTTGGGGATCCATGTTTTTAATTCGAGCTTGGTAATGATCTTTGTTGGGGATGACAAACGATTTAGAATTGACGTTCTTCGAAGGGATAACCTGAGAAGCTGTCCATGTATCGGTACCGCCATATATATACAAGAAATTATTTCCATTTTCCTCCAACCATTGTTTTACTTCGTTGATTAGCTTTGGTGAAAACGACTTATCGCTTGTTCCTGGTGGCATAAATGTAGCCGATGGATTTTTCTTAAAACTAACGTATTTTTTAAAGGGTGTTATATCATAACCGTAATAGCCCATTTCAGTTCCAGCTTGATAAAAATGGGGTGCAAATCGATCAATCGTTGCATCGCTATAGAAATCGACATTGCTTACAGAAAGAAAATGTGCAACAACAGTATCCATATCCTTCGTAACCGGTATATCTTGGCAGTTTGTACCCGATTGCCAAAAGGAGAAATCATACTCTAATACGGCATATTCAAATGCTTTTTCCAAAGAACCCACATATTTAAATTTTAATCTAGCCCCTTGGGAATACCAGTTTAATTTTTCTAAGATGGCCTTTTTATTTTTAAATAAATAAGTCTGTAAATCTCTAATTTTTGTACGGCACGCTTTGGTTCCTACTTCGTTTAGAAAACTGTAAATTCTGGGTTCCTCCATCGAATGATTAAATGGCGCCACATAAGGGATGGATACATCTACATCTCGGGGATAAAAATAACGGTAATAAAGCGTGGTCTGTCCGCCCTTACTAACCCCTGTACTAATCCATTTTCCTTTGTATAATTCGCGAAATAATGCGTTTATTTCGTGTAAATCGGTGGTGACTTGTTCCAATGTAAGGTATTCCCAAGGATTTCCCTCAGGGACAGATTTCCCAAAAAAGCGATGCTCAATATTCAGATAATTGGCTTTTAAGTAATGGGTTAATTCACTGGGTTTAATGTATAAATCATAACCATTGGTTTCCATAATGGTGGGCTGATTAAATCCGCGGTGAATAAAATGAACCTTTTGCTCGAAAGATCCTTTTTCAGGATTTTTATGATCGATTAACTGATTAATAAAAAGCTCGTAATAGAGTAGAGTAGGGTCGCTATTGGGCAACTGTTTAAAACGAACATTCTTTAAATTATAAAGCGCTTTTTCTACAGCTTCCTGATCGGGATGCGCCCAACTGAACTGAATGAAGAGTAAAAAAATGGGCAATAAAATTATTTTTCTCATGGTTGTGATTCTATATGTTTATTAATTTATGGGCTTTAAAAAAATTATTGACTTTTATTTTCAAGGGTTCGATCAATCATATTAACGGTTAAATTTTTCATCAATATAGAAATTGAATTGTTTATATCACTATTGTAGTATTGATTTCCAAACAACATATTCGTGTGGAGAATTAAAATACGATTTCCTGGTCCACAGGTCCAAATGGCCGCATTGTTATTGGGTGTAGTTCCTAGTACAATACTATTCAATGGTAAAGAGGGCAGCGGTATGTTGACAAAGCCACCCGCTCCCATTCCGTAGGTTGATCCTATGGGGCCAAATAAAGTCGATATGGGTGGATTCCAGCCTATTGATATATTGTTGGTGGCCGTCGTATTTCCCGAAATGTTTTGCGTGTTTCTAAAACCCAATTCTGTAAAAATAGGGTTTATTGGATTGGGATCGACATGCTGATTTAAATTTATAATGACACTCCCTCCATGTTCTGCAAAATCGATTAACATCTTGATGGCATCTTTTTGTAAACTAGTGGCATCAACAGAAATAACGTCGAATCGATAGCGTATGTACTCTGGTTTCGCTAATTGTTGTTCCGTGATTTCGCGCAATTCAATGGCAGGTACTTTATCATATATTCCATCATGGCCAAACAGAGTAACATCTAACAGGTCTTTAACCAATTTTTCTGAACTAGGTAAATGCCCAATTCCAAAATCCCAATTGCCATAACCCCAACGAACCACATGTTCATGGATCCATTCTTCATCTTCATCGATACCCCGCATGCATTCCGACCAAAGGGTTCCCGTAAATACTTTGACGCAATTTTTCTGGGTGTCGAAAATAAGGGTACCTACCGCAATCTCACCGCCTTGAGGATTGGTGATTAATGACGGATCATTCATGGGTAAAACCAATCCATGGATATTGGTTTGGGTTATCTCATTATTGATGTCTAATACGCCACGGGGTTTATCTGTTCCAATTCCAATCTGAGCTAATAAATTTGATGAACACATCAACATCAAATAACATAAGATAAATGCTTTCTTCATATAAGGTCAATTCTTAAAAGTCGGTTAATGTTTTATTAATGGCTTCAGCTGCTAAGTTTCTCATAAGGACGTTTGAACCACTTGTTCCATCGGGTTGAATGTAAACACTATTTTCATACACTTTAAAGGTGTCGATAATCGCTATGCGATTACGTGGACCTGTCACAAAAAAACCAACGGAACCACCAGGTCTAACCATGTATTGTTTATGGGTATCTGGTAAGGAGTTGGCGGGGATATTGACATAATTATCGGTTCCCATATTGATGGTGCCTCCTTTTGCATCTCCAAAAACATTCGATAAGGCGGCATCGTATTGACCCGTAAAATTATTGGTGTCGGTAGACGATGAATACGTAATGGCATGGATGTTTTTAAATCCTAATTTGGTAAATACGGCAGCAGGTGGATTGATACTGACACTTTTCGTGAGTGTTATAAAGACGTACCCTCCATTTTGTGCAAAATCAATTAATTCGTCCATTGCTTTTTCAGAAAGTGTAGATCCATCAACGGATACAATATCGTATCGGTAATCGATGTAGCGAAAGGTTTCTAATTGTTGAATAGAAAATTCATTCATTTCTATTCCAGGTACTTTTTTATACAGACCCGTTAAACTAAAGTTGGCAGGGTCTAAAAGATCATTTTTAAATTTAGAAAATGCATCATTGCCAATACCAAGTCCCCAATTTCCATAGCCCCAACGGACAATGTGTTTATCATTCCAACCTTCATCATCATCTTCAATATCGAGGCATGGCGACCACATGTCTTTGGCATAAACCCGCAAACAATCTTCTGTAGAATCGTAAATCAATGTTCCATTAACAGGCAATCCGCCTTGAGGTGTTGTAATATTTGACGGATCATTGGTAGGGGGGACTAAACCATAGTCACTGCTTCTAGTTTCCGTGTTTAGATCCAAAGCCCCTCGAGGGCTCGATGTTCCTATGCCTACTTGGGGATATAAGGCGATTACATTTAGTAATAACAATAAAATGAAAGCGTATTTTTTTTTCATTGTTAAGGATTTTTAGTTTTTCCTACAGCTGGTTGGGGTTCGTTGGATCTAGTGATGCAATTAGACCACGCATTGGTGCGTCTACGAAAGAATTTGATGCACTTCTCATCGGAGTCAAAAATCATCGTTCCATACGGTATTTGTCCGCTTTGTGGGTTTTTTATAGCATCCGATAGATTGGTCGGTAATACCAAACCATGCGTATTATTCCCTGTGCTTGTATCATTAATATCTAAAGCTCCTCTTGGATTGGTTGTGCCAATACCTACCTGCGCAAAGCCACTTGGGAGATAGCAAAACCAAGTGAAAAGTATAATATAAAATTTTATCATAGGAGGTTTCGTTTTAATCAGAAAGATTAAAGATATTTAAAATAAAGCCAATACGCAAAATTATTTTAATGTAAACAATTGATTAATTATGCCTTGTAGATTTTTGTAATCTTCAACTGAAGGTATTTTTTTGGTAAAGATTTATTGAAGTCATATTGAATATAAAATGCCTTTATTAAAGTTAGGATGTTTTGAACAAAGGAGTAAACAGTTTTTTGGGCCCTTATAATCCTAAATTCTGAATGATGGTATCTACTTTTTTTTCCGTTGTTGTTAATTTGTCTTTACAAAATAAAATAAGTTTAGACGCTTTTTCAACTTTTTCGGCCAATTCATCAATCGAGATCTCATCGTTTCTCAACTGATCTAAAATGGTTTCTAATTCTTGGGATGCACTCTCGTAGGTATAGTTTTCCATGGATTAATATTTTGTGTTATCGTAACGGTTAATGTAGTTTGGTAAAATTGAATTTCGAGCCGGTCACCCTCTTTCAGGTTTTCATGCCCACGAATGAGTTGATGGTCTTTACGAACCAACGCATAGCCCCTTTTTAGGGTTTGATCGGGGTGATAAATAGGGGGTATTGCCTCCATGTTTTGCAAACGCATACGGTGGTGTCGAATGGTGTTTTTTGCAGAAAGGATAACATGGTTGGTATACGCTTCTAAATGAATATATTCATCCCGAAGTTTATTTTTTCCAATCATTTGTATAATCGTGGCTCGCTCATTTATTTGCGAATGATTTTGTTGTGTAAAAGCGTTTGGTAAACTTTGCACAGCAGCGATTGCTAAGTTTAAGTGGGAGTTTTCTTTTGCAATACGACTACTAACTTGGGTGATGAATCGGTTACTGGTTGTATGTAAGTTTCCTCTTTTTAGCCGAGTTTTACTAATGGCCTGTGAGGCAATTTCATTAGCGACTAATTGTAAATCTTTTTGATGATGAATCATCTTTTGCTCATACGTTTTTTGAATATGTGCATAACAAGTGGATACGGTTACCCAGAAATGGTAATTATGTTCGACCAAGTGGGCGCCTACTGCACTGGGTGTCTTAAAAAATGTATGAGCCACAGTGTCCGCGACTGATACGTCTATTTCATGGCCTATCCCGGTAAATACAGGGCATTTGGAAGTGGCAATAGCCATGGCTAAATGAAAGTCATTAAACGGTTCTAAATCAAATTTAGAACCACCACCCCGAATAAGAACAATAACATCGTAGGCAGCGGCTTTTAGGCGATCCATCTGATGGATGATAGAAGTTGCGGCTTGATCACCTTGAACAACGCAAGGATAAAGGTCTATTTGGTAATAAAGCTGATAGCGGTTCGTTGTTAATTGTTTTACAAAATCTTCGTACCCTGCTGTGTTAGGCGAGGCAATAAGGGCTATTCTTTGAATAACTTGGGGGATGTTAATTGCTTTATTAAGGTGTATTAATCCTTCTTCTTGGAGTTTTTTGAGTGTTTGTTGTTTTTTACGTTCTAATTCGCCCATGCTAAAGTTTAAATCGACCTGGTCTATATGGATCGATAGACCGAAAGCAGGGGAGAACTGAATTTCACAAAAACATAGAATTTCAGATCCTTCTTTCAAAATAGCTGAGGTGTCATGGCCTAGGTTTTGTTCTATTGTGCGCATGGTATGGCTCCAAATAATAGCTCGACTTCGGGCTATAACTTGTTGCTGATTGGTTTCAACAAGTTCCAAATAGCAGTGGCCTTTTTGATCTTTTCTGAAGGTCGCAATTTCTACTTTTAGCCAAAAATGGACACCTTTAAGCCGTTGATCAAGAATTTCTTGAACTCGGTTTAAAATAACGGAAAGGCTAAATATATTCTGGCTATTCATGGCATGAATATGGGTGAAAAATTTATTTACAAATACAATAGTTGAAGATAAGGTTATGCGTTTAAATTTGCAAATAAATGGTTGTTTGATTTATGATAAGACGAAACGACCGTGTTTCAATTTTAAACATATTTTCTTTATGGGTGTATTTTGAACGTTTTTTAAAATAGTTTAATCTGGTGTATTTCACGTTCTAAACCATCCACTTTAAGGAAGTTTCTAAAAACCTTTAGTTGATAAAAACCTGTTGCGGCAGGGATAGCAGCGGCATCCTTTGCTGCCACCTTTTATTTGATTTTAGTAGGGTGTTTTTGCAGCAAAGATAGAGCGTATAGGTACTATCTTAAAAACCTAACTTTTTATCCTTTTTTTGATTAAATTTGTTAAATAATAGAAAGCTTCTTTTCTTCTAGAAAAGTAAGTTTATCTGGTGTAGCCTCAACTTGTTTGGGGCTATTATATTTCATTTGATTATACAGAGGATCATAAGCTTGATTCTTCTTCCATAAATGATAAACTAAAACCAGTAACTTCTTTTGCACAGCGACATAGCTTTTCAGCTTTATTCCATGTTTTTCATAAGTTCGATGAAATAGATTTGATAAAGGCTTTTCATTATGTTTTACTGCTGTAAAAGCAGGCATAAACAACGCTCTTCTTATACGCCCATTTCCTTTTTTGGATATTCTTGTTCGGCCTCGACTATTTCCCGATTCATTCTCAACCACATCAAATCCTGCAAAAGAAACAAGTTGTTTATAATTTTTAAATAAAGAAAAACCATTGGTCTCTGCTAGTATTGTTCCTAAACTAAGAGTCGAAATACCCTTGATCTTACAAATCCCTTCTACCTTTTGCTTAATTATAGGATCTGAATCGAGATGTTTCTTTATAGATTCCTTTATCCCTTTAAGTTGACTATCAATTAATAAGATGATGTTTTTCTGATATTCCATCATCTCAGAATTATCATACATCGAATGTTCAAAAGCATGAAGTTGGTTTTTAAAAACGGTCTTTTGTTCTTGTAAATTCTGATATTGACGCGTGTACTGGCGTAATTTATAAAAGAAAATACCCATCGGTTCCCATAATTCTAAACACTGTTCGGCTCCCATTCGAGATAAACCTTTTGCATCTATGCGATCATTTTTTGATTTAAGTCCCAATGAAATTAAATAATGCTTCGCTTTATTAGGTAGTATAATAGATATTTTATGGCCTTTTTGGTGAAAATAAAACGCACAATTTTCATGATATACTCCTGTGGCTTCCATACAAATAACTAAAGAAATCTCTTTTTCTTTATGATTTTTTTCAATCCATTCTTCTAGCTTTAAAAAACCAGATAATCCATTGGTAAATTTCTTACTAGATACCACTTTAACACTCTGTTTATCATCAATCCTTGAAAGACATACATCGATTTTTTCACTTGAAACATCGATTCCAACACTGTACTTTAAATTCATAATTCTATCGTTTTAGGGAAAACAAATTTTTTACAATAGTCCTTGCTCATATTTATTCTGCATCTAATGAAAGTCATCAGTGCCTAAGTACTTATTGTAACTTTTTGTAAAAAAACAAAGCTGATTTTCCTATAACGTCAATATCATTTTTAATGTATCTAGCCCGGTTTCAATTATGCAGCTTTGTATTGTTTTCTAGTTAATTATTATGAAAGTTAATATTTTTTGCTAAGATATGAGCCCAGCGCGTAGCGGCCGCCCAAAAAAAATAGCGCCTTCTTAAAATGAAGGCGCTAGGTAAGTAGGTTGTCTTGTTGGAGATTATAGCCCGAATGCTTGTTTAATTGGGTCTACAAAGTCTAATTTTTCCCATGTAAATAATTCGACTTCAGTTTCAACAACATCTAGTCCGTTAGCCGATACAAATTTCTTTGTTACGGTTTGTGGCTCTCTTCCTAAATGTCCGTACGAAGCGGTTTCTTTATAGATTGGATTTCTTAATTTTAATCGTTTTTCGATGGCATATGGTTTCATGTCGAATAATTCTGAAACGCGGCGAGAAATTTCACCTGCCGATAATTCTACTTTTTCGGTTCCGAATGTATTCACGAGCAATGAAACGGGTGCAGCAACACCAATGGCATAAGAAACTTGTACCAAAACTTCGTCTGCAACACCTGCTGCAACTAAGTTTTTAGCGATGTGTCTTACAGCATAAGCCGCCGAGCGGTCTACTTTAGATGGGTCTTTCCCAGAGAATGCACCACCTCCGTGAGCACCTTTACCACCGTAGGTGTCTACAATGATTTTACGACCTGTAAGGCCTGTATCTCCATGCGGACCACCAATTACAAATTTCCCTGTTGGGTTAATATGGTAAGTGATGTTTTCGGTAAATAAATCGCGGATATGATCGGGTAATTCTGTTTTTACGCGTGGAATAAGGATGTTGATAATATCGCTTTGGATTTTATCGCGCATGGCTTCTTCGTTTGCAAAATCGTCGTGTTGTGTTGAAATTACTATAGTATCAATACGAATTGGCTTATTGTTGTCATCGTATTCAATGGTTACTTGCGATTTAGCATCTGGACGTAAGTAGGGTAACAATTCTGTTTCGTTTTTACGAATATTCGCTAATTCTTTTAAGATACGATGCGATAAATCTAAAGCCAAAGGCATGTAATTATCGGTTTCGTTGGTTGCATAACCAAACATCATTCCTTGGTCACCAGCCCCTTGTTCTTCTTCTGAAGAGCGGTCTACACCTTGGTTAATATCTGGCGATTGCTCGTGAATCGCAGAAAGAACACCACATGAATTGGCGTCGAACATATATTCGCTTTTGTTGTACCCAATTTCTTCGATGGTTTCGCGAGCGATTTTCTGTAAGTCGATATAGGCTTTTGATTTTACTTCTCCAGCCAAGATAACTTGTCCTGTGGTTACTAATGTTTCACAAGCAACTTTACTTGAAGGATCAAAGGCTAAGAAGTTATCTAAAAGGGCATCAGAAATTTGATCAGCAATTTTATCCGGATGGCCTTCAGAAACCGATTCGGATGTAAATAAATATGACATTATTTAATTTTTATATATTAATAAATAGAGAATAAATAACAACTGAAGTCCTGTTTTAGCAATTTGTTTATTGAGGTTGCAATCAGTCAAATCTATCCTCTGTTATTTTCAAGGTTCAAAGATACAATGAAATCTATCAATAAATCAATAATTTCTTAGAAGAAATTATTTCGCGTATAATTGAGGGGAATCTTAGTCGTTAGGAGACGTTGAGTTGATGAAAATTTTTCTACTTAATTTTTTTGTACCGTGTTATTTTTGAATATATATGCATTAAACTTATCTTTTCGGGAAATTATACAGTGTGTAAGGTGAAATAAATTAAAAAATAAACGTATAATTGAGTTGAATTAGTTACTTTAGTTGGATAAATTGATTTAAAATGAAATTTGACGATTTGGATCGCCGGTTATTAATGTTTTTACAAGATAACAGTAAAATTACCTATAAAGAATTATCGGATAAGTTAAATCTGTCCTCAACAGCCATTCATGAGCGCATAAAAAAGCTTGAGAAGTCGGGGATTATAAATAAGTATGTTGCTTTATTAAATCGGCGTACGATTAATAAGGAATTGTTGGTGTTTAGTCATATTAAACTCTCTCAGCATTCACAAGAGAATATTATTTTGTTTGAAACAGAAATTGTTCAGTTACCCGAAGTACAGTCGTGTTTTCACGTGAGTGGTGATTACGATTATATTGTGAAAATGTCTTTTGAAAATATGGATGAATACCGGAATTTTATGGTGAATAAATTAACCACCATTACCGTGATTGGAAGTACCCATAGTACGTTTGTTATAGGAGATGTGAAAGAGGAAACAGCCTATAAACTAATTTAAAAGGTTGGAATATAAATAAAGAAAGCCACTTAATGAGTGGCTTTCTTTATTTATGCTTAAATCGGCAAGATTTATTTTACCCAATATTGAATAATTCGACCTTCACCGTTATTAAATTTGTGTGGACGCCAGTTGGCCCATCCACCACTACAGAAGCTTGCACCTCCATAATCATCTGTACTGTTTCTACAGGTACCGATGTGGTGATTTAATTGTGATTCACTATTCATATAAAAACCAAAAAGATCATTGATATAGTATTTATTGAATGTTACTTGACTTCCATTACTCGATTTATACGTAAGGTTATTTGCTGGCTGATTATTTGCTGCATATCCTAGGGCACCATAGAAACCAGTAAAGAAGTTGGCTGAACTATACATTCCTGGAGGTTCGTAGGTAAAATCAATATTGTTGATGTGGTACTTTCCGCTTGAAGCGCTTTTCTTACCCCAGTCATATCCAAATAACTTACCTTCAGTCGTGTTATTTTTATTGACGTAATTTCCAGTTGCTGGATTACCATTGTAGATTGTTACGTTCCAATAGTTATTTTTAGTCCATGCATCATTTATTGGAGCAATAGTCGTATTCTCTACGATCTCTTGCGTAACAATTCCTGAATTTTGATGACCTTTTTCTTTAATGGTGAATCTAAACTCTTTATTACCAAGACTAGATCCAACATTGTTCACTACTGCAGATGGAACAGAGAACGCATATTCATTGAACACACCCACTTCATTGGTGACTGTATTTCGTGCTTTTTGCGTGGCTATAGATTCGCTTTGCGTTTTTTCTACTTCCAAAATTTGTTTTTCTGAAAGCGATTTAACTAAAGTCCAACCTCCATTGCTCATATCACAATAGGTTTTAAACTTATTTCCAGAAGCATCTCTAATCCAATAGTATCCATCAATTGATTGTGGACTTGAACTCAAAATGTCGGTACAACGATTAGCAGGTTTAGAGAACGTTCCTGTTGAATTGTGAACTAAAACCGATACTGTACATGTAGGCGATCCTGATATGTTTATAGGGTAAGTAATAGTCCCAGGCGCACTAGGTGTACCTTGTCCATATAATCGTATAGTTGTTGTTTCTGGGGTTATAGTTATCGAACCCGAAGAAAACTTCATTCCATTGATCGTTGCCGTTTCAATAACAATTGATCCTGGTGTAATAACCGAGGTAATAGGAATATCAACGTAGTGTGTCGCATTCAGCGGTGTTGAATCGTAGTATATCCCTTTTAATGAAGAAGAACCACAATTTACTAATACAGAAGTTGTTGATCCTAACACATTGATGCTTGGCAAAGTACAAGTTGGTGTTACGTTGATTCCATTAAAAGTAATCGACATGGTATCTGTTTTTGGACCATTGATTGGTGTTCCTTGGCCTTCTAAAACAACATCTTGTTTACCAGTTTGTGTGAATGTACCCGATTTGCTAAATGAATAACCATTACCCGTTGTAACAAGAATTTGATAGGTACCAATTTCTGTAATATTCAGGGATAAGGTGTAGGTGTTGGAATTATTTAACGGAATACCTGCTTTGTATTCGCCTGCCGGACCTGTAGGCGCCGTACAGCTAATAAGATTGAATTGTGCAGGATCGTAGCTTCCACACATACTTAACCATTTGTCATTCTCAGCATTGTAATAGTTAAAGCAATTGGTTGAGGTATTATAAATTAATAATCCATTCGCTGGTTGATCAATTGCTGTGCGGTCAGTTTTCGATAGTCTAGGAATCAATATTCCACGATTGGTCGAATTAACATCCAATTGGGCAGATGCATGTAACGCTGAACTTCCGATACCTACTTTTCCTATTTGGTAAATATCATCGGTATTCGATGTTGCACCAGTCTCTGTTGTTTTTGAATACCAGGGCTCTCTACTTCCTGTTGCATTCCACAGTTGAATTGTGGAATCGTAAAAGTAAAAACCAGATCCGTCTATATGTTTTGTCTTACCGGAAGTACCTACACCACTGGTAATAAAAACCATCACTCCGTGTTGGCTTTCTTCGTATTGACTGTCTTTTATTGCTAAATCTTCTACTGTAAAACTAGGTATTAGGACACCTTCGGCTTTATTTATTAACGCTCCTTGTCTAACATCTAATGTTGCATTAGGTGTATTGGTGTTAATTCCTACTTGCGCGGATGTAAAACCTAATGACAAAATGAGGGAGGTTAGTAATAATAGTTTATTACGTGAATAAAAAATAGATTTTTTTCGTTTCATAAGATTTAATTTAATATTAATTTATGCATATACTTTGTTGTGTATGCTTATGTGAATTTAGTGAATATTTATTGAACACAAATGTATTATTGAGTATTTGTTTTTGAAACCCTGAATTCCCCTCTTTTATAATTGAGTATACTTGAGTTAATTGAGTACTTATGAGTATTACAATCGATATTATTTTCTTTTATTTTCCGTTATTCTAAAATTAGAATTCAACAAATATCACATCCCTATCACTTTTTTTAAGCGAAATTCAATAATTATTGAATTATTGATGATACTAATAATTACTTATTTGGCGTATGGAAGTATTTAACTGTTCGAATATGCGAATGGTTGTAAGTTTCTTTTTTTATAATATGTGTTCAATTTTAACTTTTCCAGAATGAATGAACATAAATTATTGGGGAAATTATTATTGTTCTAAAAAGAAATTAATTTCTAAGATTAAAACTTCTAAAAGAATAGTGTTCGTTAAGTGATTATTTGACGGAAAATAAGTTGATGAAATAAAAGCTTTACTGAATTTTTTTTATTGAGCGCTAATCGCATCGAATAATCCATGCTCGCAGATGCTTAATTATTCCAAATTCATTCCGATATTTAGAGGAATAATAAAAATGTATGAAAAACGAAGAAGCTGTATTTGGAGCGGGATGCTTTTGGTGTATTGAAAGTATTTTTAATTTAATTGAAGGCGTTAATTGCGCTGTATCTGGTTATACAGGTGGGGATACCGAAAATCCTACGTATAAGGAGATTTGTGAAGGCGATACCAACCATGCCGAGGTGGTGAAGGTAACTTTTGATGCGGAGGTAATTTCCTATGATGAATTGTTGGAAATTTTTTGGAATATTCACAACCCTACTCAACTCAATCGTCAGGGGAATGATATAGGAACACAATACCGTTCTTCTATTTTTTATAGGAATGAGGAGCAAAAATTGAAAGCAGAAGCTTCAATGGAGAAATTTAATGCAAGCGATTTGTATGTGGATGAGTTTACAACGGTTATAGAGCCTTTGACTGTCTTTTGGCCTGCGGAAGACTATCACCAAGGTTATTTTCTTGAAAACCAAACACAACCGTATTGCTCGGCTGTTGTGGGACCAAAAATTGCTAAATTTAGAGACAAGTTTAAACAGCTTATAAAATAAATTTTAGAGGAGAGGAATTGGTATCGTAATTGATTAAATACTAATGTTGTTTTTGCTAACCCAAAAATAACTTCAGTCAATCTAAGTTTTATAAATCAGAAAAGTTTCTAAACCAATAGAAACTTTTCTGCATTATACTAGTTATTCTTCCAAAATGAAGGGGTGAATAAAATTAATATAGTAAAGATTTCTAAGCGTCCTAAGATCATTAAAAATCCAATTAGTATTTTCGCTGAATCGGAAAGTTCATTCATCGTGCTGGTTGGGCCATACTTACCTATGCCTGGTCCGATGTTTCCAATGGCTGATGCTGTTACCGAAAGTCCCGATAAGATGGAATCATAACCTTCAGAAAAACCATCGTTGAGCAAGGAAAACAGCACAGAGCTACTAATCCAAATAAACATATACAAAATAAAAAAGGCCATCACGTTGTAAACAATGTTTTGCGATATTGCTCGGCCATTGAATCGTACAGGTATAATCGCATGGGGGTGTAAGATTCGTTTAAACTCCATCCACGAGTTCTTTAAAAGAATAACCTGACGAATGACTTTTACACCTCCTGATGTAGAACCTGCCGATCCACCAATGAACATTAACGAAAAGAATAATAAGGTAACAAAAGGCGAAATAACGGTATAATCTCGAATAATTAACCCGGTAGAGGTTAGAATAGAGACAACATGAAAGATCGACAGCCTAAATGACTCTTCTAAAAAGGCGAATTGAAAGACTTCTTTTCCAAATGAGTGAAAGTACATAGGAACGCTAATAATTAAACTGGCCCCAAAGATGATGCCTAAATACCATTTAAATTCATCATTTCGGAATACCTTTTTAAAATTACGTTGGAGTATCAAGTACAAAACAATAAAGTTTGTTCCCGATATAATCATAAAAAAGGTTAAGATATATTGTATGGCTATGTTATCTTCCCAAGCTAAAATACTGTTGTTTTTGGTGGAGAATCCACCCGATGAGATGGAACTCAACGAATGGTTAATGGCATCGAAACCATTCATGCCGAAGATATAAAGCAAAATAATTTGCAGTATCGTAGAGGATATATAGATGCCGCATAGGTTTTTAGCGGTGTCTGTGATTCGTGGATGAATTTTATCGGCTGAAACACCAGTTGATTCAGCAGCAAATAACTGCATTCCTCCAATTCCCAATAAGGGCATAATTGCAATGGTTAAGACAATTACACCAATCCCTCCAATCCAATGGGTTAGACTTCGCCAATAGAGTAAACTTTTGGGAATGCTTTCTATATCGTCGAAAACAGTTGCGCCAGTTGTGGTATAGCCCGAAATGGTTTCGTACAAGAAATTGATAAACGTGATGTCGTTGCCAGCAAAAACATCGGCATCAAAATAGGCTTTGGAAAACAAATAGGGGAGCATACCGGTGAGAATCATAAAAGACCAACCGATTGATACAATGAGGTAGCCTTCCCGTTTACCTACTTTCTTTGGGGCGTTGCGGTTAAAATAAAACATGCTTCCACCCAAGGCACCCGAAATAGCACCCGAGATTAAAAACGGGTAGTGTAAATTATCATCGTAATAAAGGCTAATGAAGATGCAAGAACACATAAAAAAGGTGTTCAAAAGCAACAGAAATCCCGTAAGATAAAGAACAATGTTCTTGTTGATATGTCTCATTACTTAAAAAATGCCGTTACTTTATTAATCACATTCGGTTGTGAAAAAACAACCACATTATCATGGGGTTCGATAACAAAGTCTTCTTCAGGAATAATTCCTTCTCTTCGTCTTACAACGCCAGCAACGGTCGCATCGTTTCCGAACTTAAAATCGGAAATCTTTTTATAAGCGGCATTGGAATTTTCTTTGACTTTAAATTCGAGTACTTCCGCATCTAAATCAGAAATTCCCGTAACATCCACCACATCTCCTTGTCGAATATATCGGAAGATGGTATCGGCAGTTAATAATTTTTTATTGATAAACGCATTAATTCCTACCTCTTGCGATAGATGGATATAATCAATGTTTTCAACTAAGGCTATTGTTTTTTTAACGCCCTTCGATTTGGCCATTAAGCATGCCATGATATTGGTTTCAGAACTACCCGTAACGGCAATAAAGGCTTCCGAATCAGAAATCCCTTCTTCAATTAAAAGATCACCATCGCGGCCGTCGCCATTAATCACCAAAATATTGTTCATTTCATCGGCTAAATCAAATGCCCGATTTCGGTCTAATTCAATTAATTTAATGTTATGTCGGTTTTCCTTCAGTATTTTCGATGTTTTTACACCAATACTTCCACCACCTAAAACAATAATATTTTTATAGTATTCTTTTTTCTTACCTAAAACTTTGTAGATTTCTTCAATACCCTCTTTTTTAACGATAAAGTATACCTGATCGTCTAATTGAAATTCGGTATCCGCTTGAGGAATGGTCGTAAAGTATTCCCCTCGGTTATTGTTTCGAATAATGGCTATGGGTTTAAAAATCATTTCATCGCCTCCTTTGGTCGAGAAATAAAGCTCTTTAAAGCGTTTACCAAGAATTTTGCAATCTTTATCCAACACCGTACCTACTAAAAATAGGTGACCACTTGTAAACTGATGCATGGTATTGAAGGCCGATTGCTGAACCAAGGAATAAATTTCCGTAGCCGCTAATTTTTCGGCACTAATGAGGGCATCCACGCCCATGTCTTGAATCCAAAACTGATTTTCAGTATCCAAGAATTCGGTATTCGAAATGCGCGCTAACGTCCGTTTTGCCCCGAGGGACTTTGCAATAGAGGCGGCCGTTAAATTGGTGTTTTGTAGATGAGTAACCGATATAAACATATCGGCTTCCTCTATTTTTATTTCTTTAAGGGCTTTAAAAGAGGTAATGTCCCCTCGAAAGGCCATTACATCAAGCGAGTTTTCAATCATGAAAAGCTTATCCTTATCGGTATCCATAATGACAATGTCATTCATCTCATTCGACAATAATTTTGCCAAGTGGAAACCAACTTCTCCAGCACCTCCAATTATAATTTTCATCTATCAAGTTAATCTTAACGATTAGTTTTTGTCTTTCTGGCCCATTAACATTAAAAAGGCCTTCAAGAAATTATCAATATCTCCGTTCATTACAGCATCTACATTTCCTGTTTCTTCGCCTGTACGAACGTCTTTAACCAATTTATAGGGGTGCATTACATAATTTCGAATCTGAGATCCCCACTCAATTTTCATTTTATTGGCCTCAATTTCATTTCGGGCGGCCATCTTTTTATCCAATTCAATTTTGTATAATTCCGATTTCAGCATGTCCATGGCTAATTCACGGTTGGCTAACTGTGAACGTTCAACCTGACAAACAACCACAATACCTGTCGGTTTATGGGTTAATTGAACTTTAGTTTCTACCTTATTTACATTTTGTCCACCAGCACCACCTGAACGCGATGTTTGCAATTCAATATCTGCGGGGTTAATATCAATGTTAATGGTATCATCCACAATCGGCGACACATAAACAGACACAAAACTCGTGTGGCGTTTAGCATTACTATCAAAAGGGGAAATACGCACCAAACGATGAACACCATTTTCGCCTTTTAAATAACCAAATGCAAATTCACCATCAATCTCTAAGGTAACGGTTTTTACACCGGCCACATCACCGCCTTGATAATTTAACTCTTTAACTTTGTAGCCACTTTTTTCAGCCCACATTAAATACATACGCATTAACATACTAGCCCAGTCACACGACTCGGTACCACCAGCTCCTGCAGTTATTTGTAATATTGCACCTAAGTTATCACCCTCTTCAGACAGCATGTTTTTAAATTCAATATCTTCCAGTAATCCTAGGGCAAGCTTATATTGGTTTTCAACTTCTTCCATTTCAATTTCACCCTCTCGGTTAAATTCAATCAAAACTTCCAAGTCGTTTACCGCTGTCGCAATTTCATTATATTGGTCAATCCATTTCTTCTTTCCGCGAAGCGTCTTCATAAAAGCTTCAGCCGTTTTGGCATTGTTCCAAAATTCTGGTGAAGCTGCTTGTTCTTCTTCGTTTTGTACTTCAATCTCTTTTTGCTCTATTTCAAGATAGAGGTAAAGATCTTGTGTTCTTTTTTGTAAATCTTTCAGTAATTCGGTATTGAACATACGTTCTATTTTTTGTAACGGTTTTTATTCTGCGTTTTGTAAGTGATCATTGGTACCATCCCACGACATGATCTTGTACGAAAAACCTTCTTCTTTTTCTATCGCATGATCTTTGGCAATAAAAAAGGTATCATCCCAATCACCTTCTTCGTAACTAATTACCCAAAACAATTCATTCGAAATCAATCCACCTAAAATATAAAACAATTCCTCAATCTCATCAATGCGATAAGAAGTATACGGATGGTCTGCTTTAATCCAAATCTCATCTTCTTCCGAAGTTTGTATAAATAAACCACCAATAGGGGCTTCGTGTTCATTTTCAAAATAGAATTCCAATAGGGGAGTATCTGTTTTGTTTAACCCCTCTAATGTTGGGAAAGTTTGAATAATTTGGCGATAGATATCGTTTGAAAACTCGTTCATGCTTGTTATATTTTGAGGTGCAAATGTAACGGATATTTATCGAATTCTTACACGATATTTTGTTTCGATGAATCGGAAGAAATTATACAGTTTGTACTCAAAATCTAAACCATATTCAATATTCGGATCTAAATCGATATTTACTGCATACAAATCAGGATTATACTGCATCGGCATCCTATGGCGTTGATTCCAAATCATCGCATATTGGCGATTCTTTTGCTTATAATATTCCAAACTGTGAAACGATTTTGGTTCTGCTCTACTAGCTAAAAAGGTAGTGTAATCGGGGTCGAAAACCACAATGTCATATTCACCTTCATCATTGGGTTCAAACGTCATTTTATGTGTCGTATTGTTGGTATTCATCGACTGCTGCGTGGTACACGAAAACGTGAGTCCCAACATCAAAATAAGTACATATGGCTTCATAGTCATCAATTTTTAATAAATTTAGCAAAAAACAAACCAAATGTATACCATTATCCACAATGCTCGTTGCAGCAAGAGTCGCGAAGCATTAAAAACCTTGCAAGATTCTAACAAACCCTTTACCATACGCGAGTATTTAAAAGAGGCATTAACGTTTCAAGAGCTCGATGAGATTCTTCAAAAATTGAACGTAGAACCCATAGATATCATCCGTACTAGCGAAGCGGAATGGAAAGAATTCTTTCAAAACCAAGATCTTTCGAGAGACGAATTAATCCAAGCCATGGTCGATTATCCAAAATTAATTCAACGCCCCATTGTGGTGGATGAAAAAGGGGGAGTGGTTGGAAGACCCCTCGAAAATGTTCACACATTCATTCAATAAAAAATACAAAACCTTCAAGTTGATTGAAGGTTTATTTTTTGGGCGGTCGCTGCGCGCTGGGCTATGCGCTATATCTTTGCTGCAAAAGCTTCTCGGTTAAATTCAATTTAGGGGTGGCAGCAAGGGATGCCGCTGCTATCCCTACCGCAAAATAGATTTCAATTATTCGGGTTTTAACGACTAACGCCTACCGAGAGTACCAATAAAAAAATCCAGTGAATTCAATCACTGGATTTAAGTAGATTACCCGAAGGTAATTTTATGGTTTTAGTTTAAGATTTCCATATCAAAGTACAATTTAGCGTTACCAGGAACAACCCCGCCAGCACCTTGTGCACCATATCCTAATTGTGGAGGAATGATTAAGAAAACTTTTGAACCTTTTTTAAACATGGTTAAAGCTTCCATCCAACCCTGAATTAAACCAGTTACACCAACAGTCGCAGGTAAGGGTTGATCACGGTCATACGAAGAATCTAATTTTTCACCATCGTTTAGACGAAGCGTGTAGTGAACCAATAAATCGTCACCATGAACAGGTAATGCACCTTCACCTTCTTCCAAAATAACATATTGTAATCCTGAATCAGTTGTTAAGGCTTTTGCTTCCAGTTCTTTTTGACGAGCAATCTCAGCATCTTTAATGGCTTTTTCACGGGCAACAGCTTCAGCTTGTTTGTTTGCATGATTTGCTTTTGCCGCTTTAAAAGCTTCAGCACCATCGTATTTTTTGTAATGATCGCCTTTACGTACAATGTCTAATTTTTCAATCACAACATCTTCAACAGGCTTGTCTTGTGGACCTTTTTTTACATTGGCAATGGTATCAATTACTTCAATCCCCTCTACCACTTGTCCAAAAACAGTATGACGTCCGTCTAACCAAGGTGTTGGAATTTCAGTAATAAAAAACTGAGATCCGTTGGTTGTTGGGCCAGAATTAGCCATCGATAAAACCCCTTTTTGGTCGTGTTTTAAAGCTGGATCAAACTCATCTTCAAATTCGTAACCTGGTCCACCTGTACCGCGTCCATCAGGATCTCCACCTTGGATCATGAAGTCTTTGATCACGCGGTGAAAAATAATCCCATCGTAAAAAGGAACGCCTTTCTTTTTTGCTTTATTTTCAATAGAACCCTCTGCTAGACCTACAAAATTTGCAACAGTCATTGGGGCTTGCTCTTCGTACAATTTGATTGTCATTGCTCCATGATTGGTGGTCATTTTTGCATACAATCCATCCTCTAAATTCTTGAATTCTTCTTTACTCATTGATTTTGGTATTTTAACGCCACAACTTATCATTGTCGTGATTATCGTTAAGATTAATACTATTTTTTTCATTTTGACTTCCTTATGATTAATGCTTTTGTATTTTGTTTACTTTGATATCCATAATAATCGGTTGATCAGGACCAATTTTTCCTTCATCACCATATCCTCCATACGCTAAAAAAGAGGGGAGTAGTATTTTAGCGGTTTCACCTTCATCTATTAATTGCAGGGCTGCATGTAAGCCTCTTGCTAGATCGGCTTTCCCTAGAATTACTTTTTTATCTCCGTTTTCTTTATAGCTATAAATCACCATATTATCTAAGTCGGTAACCTGATAATTAAATTCAATGTAATCACCAGTTCGTGCATTAGTTGGCTCAATCTTCGCCTCATTTGATATCCAAAAACCCGCACTCGATTTCTGAAAATGAAGGTCGGAATCATTCATGTAACTCATAAACCAATCAGTTTCCTCTTTTAACAACATTTTTCCACGTTGCTGTGAACGAATAAGAAAATCATCATTGTTATAAGCAATTGGATATTGCACCACTTTCTTATCGCAAGCGGCAAAAGCAAATAGGGCAAAACATAAAATAATTCCTTTTTTCATTACAGAGTTACAGCTTTTAGTTGTTCTTGGTAGTTGGTTAAAATTTCTTGGAAATAGATCAATGTCTCTTCCATAGATTGATCCGAACGTCCACCGGCAGCATTCATGTGACCTCCACCATTGAAGTATTTACGTGAAAATTCATTGACATCAAAATCGCCTTTCGAGCGCAATGATATTTTAATGAAATTGTGTTGAGTGTCCTCAATGAAGATTACCGAAAACACATAATTATCAACACTTAGTCCATAATTCACAAAGCCTTCTGTATCGCCTTTCTGAAATCCATTATCCAACAAGTCTTCCCGTTTTAAGAACATAAAAGCGGTTCTGTATTCAGGTAAAAAATGCATGTTGTTTAAGGTAATCGATAAGAGCTTTAAACGGGCAGCCGATTGAGAATCGTTGACATATGATGTTACTTTATCCACCTCAACGCCACGGTCTATTAATTCAGCAACAATGCGGTGAGTCGATGCCGATGTATTTCTAAATCGGAATCCGCCTGTATCCGTCATCATACCTGTATAAATACATTCCGCAATCGATTTATTCAGGAGGTGTAAATCGCCCATTTGTTCCATAAAATTATAGACCATCTGACAAGTAGCCGGCATTTCAATGTCCGAATACATATAATCAAAGGTGTCTGGCTCTCTATGGTGATCAATCATAATCTTTGGTGAAGGTGATCGTTCAACCCATTTGCCCAATTCATCGATACGTGAAAGGGTATTGAAATCCAATATAAAAATAAGGTCAGCTTGGTGTATAATAGCTTCGGCTCGTTTTCCAGCATAATCTGTAATTACAATATCCTTCGCCGAAGGCATCCATTTCAGAAATTTAGGAAAATCATTCGGCGAAACTACATTACAGAAATGATTTAGCTGTGTTAAATAATGATACATCGCAAGGGTTGAGCCAATCGCATCTCCATCTGGATTTTTGTGCGGTATAATGGCAATTTTCTTGGGCGATGAATGTAAGAGTTCTTTTAACGAATCAAAATTTGTCATTTGCATAGGGGCAAAGATAATCGAATTTGCTAGATTATAAATCTCTTTTCTTTAAGATTAATAGCGATAATCCCAAGAATAAGATCAGGTAACATACATTCGCAATTAGGTATTCCCACTGTAATACGGGCGTATCGAACAGTTTACCTTGTGTAATTAGTTTAGATATGCTTACAGGTGGGTAATCGATTACTTTGGCATTTGAATTCAAAGGCAGAAAATTTGTAAAATATGTTTGAACCTGTATTTCTTCTGGATTTCCACTTTTTGGAAAACGAATAAAAAATTCAATTGCTTTCAAAACTGATTCTCCAATGCTTAACACGATTATTGCTAAAATAGCAAAAACACTTCGCTTAACTAACAAAGCTAAAAACATCGCAAAAATAACAAAGGCAAATACTTCAATAAAGTAGGCTAGTGCAAATTCAACCCCATTAAAAAAGTCGAATTTCTCATTGAATTTAAAACCTAATATCCCCACTAAACCTACGACTAAAAGTGTTGAAATCAGCGTGAATAAGAAATTCATAAGAAGTTTTGACTGAAAAAATTCGTTTTTGGTCAATCCATCAATGGTATTTTGCTTGAGTGTTCCAAAGCTGTATTCATTCGTAATATTATTAATAACAATAATTGCTAAAAATAATTTTCCCCAACTCACTAACCAAGTCAAATTATGCCAGATAACAGGGAATTCTAAACCACCCATTTTTATGAAGTCAACTTCCTGACCGCTCATCACAGGTTTTATATTGGGTATAATAACGCCCATAAAGACGATCATTAAGAAATAAAGAATCAAAAAAATTCGGGTTCCTTTATTGTAAAAAAACTTATTCCATTCTATTTTTAGTAGTCGAGTCATCTTATTTGCTGTTTTGAATTAATTGGAAAAATTGATTTTCTAGACTTTCACGTCTTTGCACTAAATGCGTTAAAACAATTCCTTTTGAAAACAAGAATTGATTAACGTCAGCAGTCGGGTAAGCACTATTTAATACACCCACCAAGTGATTACTCTCACGGGTTAACTTTGAGAAAATACCGAGTGTGTTAAGTGTTTCTTCTAACTGTGTCATATTTTCACTCGCCAATTCAAGAATTCCAAAACTGGCATTCATCGCATCAACGGATCCGCTGTACAACATTTTCCCATGGTTTAAGACCACAACGTGTGTACATACTTTTTCAACTTCATCCAATAAGTGACTAGCTAAGATAATCGTTGTGCCTTGTGAAGCAATCTTTTGAATTATTTCACGTATCTGAATAATTCCTTGTGGGTCTAATCCATTGGTTGGCTCATCCAATATAAGTACTTCAGGGTTGTTCAACAAGGCTGAAGCAATGGCTAGTCGTTGTTTCATTCCCAAAGAATAATGTTGGAATTTATCATTTTTTCGTTCCAATAATCCTACTAAAGCTAGTTTTTCTTCAATATTTGAATAAGACACTTCTTTAATGTCAGCTACAATCTCTAAGTTTTTAACAGCCGATAGATAGGGATAAAACTTTGGGCTCTCGATGATTGCACCAATTTTCTTTAATGAATCATTGGTTGGTTCGCTTCCAAACCATAACCAAGAACCAGAGGTGGGATTCAATACCTTTAAAATCATTCCTAAAGTGGTCGATTTACCACTACCGTTTGGGCCTAATAAACCATATACATTTCCTTTTTCAACTGAAAAGCTGATGGCATCTACGGCTGTGAATGAGCCGAATTTTTTCGTGAGTTGATTAATCTCTAAAACTTTTTGCATTGATTTGTTGTTTGTTTATTTTGTTAGTAGATATTTTCGTTAATTTGTTACAATTTAGAATTGTTTTAAATAATAAAATTATGAATTATGTATTTTCTGCATTAATTGTTCTTTTTAGTTCAACAATGCTTCAAGCCCAAGAATTAAAGGCTTTTCAATTTTACAACCAAAAACAAAAGCCAGTGACGTTTGATAAAACGGTTAATGCGCTAAAAAAGTATGACATTGTCTTATTTGGAGAGCACCATAATAATTCCGTTAATCACTGGTTACAGCTACGTTTAACGAAAGCATTATACGAAAAGGTTGGTGATCGCTTAATCTTAGGGGCTGAAATGTTTGAACGCGATAATCAAGCTGTTTTAGATGAATACCTCAATGATAAAATTACGGTCAAAGAACTGAATGAAAAAGCGCGTTTATGGACCAATAATAAAACAGATTATCAGCCATTGGTCGATTTTGCAAAAGCGAATAAACTTCGGTTTATTGCGGGGAATGTTCCACGTCGTTATGCTTCAATCGTAGCCAAACAAGGCTTAGATAGCTTAAATACGATTCATGCGAGTGAATTGAAATGGATGGCTAAGATACCCATTACTTTGGATTATAATGCGCCTGGATACCCTGAAATGTTAAAAATGATGGCCGATCATGCAGGGACTAAAGCAAAACAATTTGTAGCCGCTCAAGCTATTAAAGACGCAACAATGGCCGAGTCTATTTTGAATAATTATACGCAAGGCCAGTTGTTTATTCATTTTAATGGGGATTACCATTCAAAAAATTATGGCGGAATTTATTGGTATTTGAAAAATGCGCGGCCCGATTTAAACGTGGCTGTTATTGAAGTGATCGAAAGTGAAGATGGTGATTTAAAGATTAATACGGTTTCTTTAGAATCGTTTGTACCCACTGAATTTATACTCGTTTTACCAAGTGATATGACGAAGACCTATTAAAATAGCGGAAAAGGCTGGTTTAATCCATGTATTTTTATAACTTTAAGCTTGAAAAATTAACATAACATGAACAGACGGAACTTTATTCGAACCACATCTGCTGCCTCTGTAGGTGCTTTAATAACTTCTAACTCCTTATTTGCTTTTTCAGGGGATCACCAAAAAGTTAGAGTTGGTCTAATTGCTTGTGGAATGAGAGGTCAGGTCCATTTAGACGAGTTATTAAAGCGTTCAGATGTGGAAGTCATGGCGATTGCTGAACCCGATCAACGAATGATAGATCGAAGTGAAAAAATTATTAAAAAACACAATAAAAAGCCAATCACCTTTTATTCGAAAGGTGATTTCGATTACCGTGAACTTTTAAAACGAAAGGATATTGATGCGGTGATTATTTCCTCGCCTTGGGAATGGCACGAAAGCCAAACCATTGAATCGATGAAGGCGGGTAAAATTGTAGGCTTAGAAGTTTGTGGTGCTTTAACACTAAAGGAGTGTTGGAATTACATAAAAGCCTATGAAGAAACCAGAGTTCCCGTATTTATGATGGAAAATGTGTGCTACCGTCGCGATGTAATGGCTGTTTTCAATATGGCTAGAAAAGGTATGTTTGGTGATATTGTCCATGGACAGGGTGGTTACCAACACGATTTAAGAAATGTCCTTTTTAATGATGGTCTTCAGCCTTATGGTGGCGGCGTAGAATTTGGCGAAAAAGGGTTTTCCGAAGCGGCTTGGCGAACCAATCATTATGTGAAACGCAATGCCGAATTATACCCAACCCATGGTCTAGGGCCTGTAGCCACAATGATGAACGTGAATCGGGGTAACCGAATTACCCACCTTTCTTCAATGGCTTCAAAACAGGCTGGGTTAACCCAATATATTGTCGATCATGAAAAAGGGGGTAAAAATCATCCCAATGCGAAAGTCGATTTTAAACTAGGCGATGTTGTGCAAACAATGCTAAAATGTGAAAATGGGGAAACGATCCTTTTAACGCACGATACATCAATGCAACGCCCGTATAATCTAGGATTTAGGGTGCAAGGGACCAATGGGATTTGGCAAGATATTGGTTCAGGTGGTTTTAATCAAGGATTTATCTATTTTGAAAAAGACATGGCTTATTCGCATAAATGGAAAAATTCGGAAGATTATTTAAAAGACTATGATCATCCGCTATGGAAAAAACATGAAGCTAAAGCTGCTGGTGCTGGTCATGGTGGAATGGATTACTTTTTGATTAATGATTTCATTGAATGTATTAAAAGTAATCAAGAATTTCCTTTTGATATTTATGATTTGGCAACTTGGTACGCAGTAACTCCTTTGAGTGAAAAATCAATTGCCGAAAACGGGTCTTCACAAGAAATGCCCGATTTTACAAAAGGAAAATATAAAACCCGAAAACCGGTATTTGGTTTTGAACAATATGGCTCATAATTTATCACTCGTAATTTTAGCCGGTGGATTAGGAAGCCGCTATAATGGACAAAAACAACTCGATCCAGTTGGTCCAGCTCATGAAACTCTTATGGAATACGCCATCTATGATGCATTTTCTGTAGGTATTCATCACTTTGTATTTATTATTAATCAAGAGTTCGATAATACCATTAAAAAGTATTTTCAAAGTATTATTGAACATAAAAATGGAGTCGTTGAATTTATTTTACAAACCACGTATACTGGAGTCCCGCTTAATTTATATGACACCATTTCCCAACGGCAAAAGCCTTGGGGAACGGCTCATGCTTTATTGGTAGCTAAAAGCCATCTAACTAATCCTTTTGTTGTCATTAATGCTGATGATTACTATGGAAGAAAGGCTTATTATTTAGCCAATAGTTTAGCAGAACATGAACTCATTGTTGCTAATCGCTATGCGATGGTCGCCTACGATTTAACCAAGACATTAAGTGAAAATGGTGCTGTTTCCAGAGGTATTTGTACTATTAACCAGAATCAATTGGTCCAAATAGAGGAGAGAACATCGATTAGTCGTATAGGGGAGCAAATCATGTATGCCGAAAATGATCAACAGATTCAAATAGATCATCAGGCAAAGGTTTCTATGAATTTTTGGGTTTTACATCCATCGATTTTTCGTGTTTTGGAAGATAAATTTGCTCTTTTTTTGAAAAAATATGCGTCCCAACTTAAGCAGGAGTTTTTTTTACCTCAGGTTATTAATGAATTAATTCAAGAGCGTCAAGTGGATGTTTTGGTTAAAATAACCAATGAACAATGGTTTGGAATGACTTATCCTGAAGACAAGCCTGTCGTTCAGAGTGCTTTGCAGCAAATGATCCAACAAAATGATTATCCCTTACCCTTATGGAAGTAACACTCGAAAAAATACTTACTCATTATTTTCAGTCTATAGATCACTTAACCATTACACCGTTAGAAGGAGGGTTAATTAATGCGACATTCAAGGTTGTTTCATTAGAAAAATCGTTTATTCTTCAAAAAATAAATACAGCTGTTTTTCCGGATCCCGAACAACTTGTTCGCAATATTTTACGGGTTTCAGATCATTTAAATAAGACCGATTATCCCAATGAAGTAATTCAATTGGTACCCAATCTCAAAGGGGAGTTATTAACCTATACGCAAGGAGGGGTTTGGCGAATGACCGATTTTATTGATCGATCAACCTGCTTCCAACAAGTGCAATCGTTAGAACAAGCCTTTGAAGCTGCTAAAGCTCTTGGGCTATGGCATCGGTATTGCTTCGGTATGAATTTAGAGACCATTCAACCTGGAATTGTTGATTTTCTCGCTTATGATATACGAATGAAAAACTTTCATCAAGCGCTTGAAAATACAACCGATGAATTAATTCAGACCGCTCAATCTGAAATTAATTACCTCCTAGAGCATCAAACGTATTTACAGAACTATACCGCATTGCAATTGCCACAGCGATTAATCCATGCCGATGCGAAAATTAGTAATTTCTTGTTTTCAGAAACCGATTTTATGCATCCCATCGCATTAATCGATTGGGATACCCTAATGATAGGGAGCGTTTTGGTCGATTTTGGGGATATGGTGAGAACATTTTCCAATCTAAATGCCGAAGACGATCCTAATCCCAACAATTCTTTTTCGCCGGATTATTATTTGGCCATTAAAAAAGGGTTTTTATATCATTTAGAAGACCGATTAACACCAATCGAATTGGCTAATTTTGAATTAACGGCCTTTGTGGTGGTCTATATTCAAGCCGTTCGGTTTTTAACCGATTATTTACAAGGTAATCCGTATTATACAATTCAGTACGCCGAGCAAAATTTAAATCGTACCATCAATCAAATTAATTGGTTAAAAGCCATGCAAATATATCAATCCAATGACACTTAAATTCGAAAAATATCACTCAAAAGATTTCAAAGTATACTACGATATCGTAAAAAAAGATGAGGTCATGAAATATGTTTTTGGTCGGGGAATGACCACAGAAGAGGCGAGTTTAAAATTCGATTCTGTTCTAAAAATTAATGCCGAACAAGAAAGTTTAGGCTATTTTATGGTAATCGATTCCGAAACCAATGAAGTCATTGGTGATTCTAAATTAGTTCCCTGTACACACAGAGAACAAGCTTTAGAAATAGGGTATTTGTTAAAACAAGCGCACTGGCGTAAAGGAATTGGCTCTAGTATTTGTCAGCACCTTCTTGCCATGGCGAAAGAACTCTATCCAACCTATGATGTGATCGCCGTTATCGATCCCGATAACCTAGCCTCTAGGAACTTATTGCACAAGTTTGGTTTCCAAAGTTACTGGAAAGGCGTGGAGCATGATTTAGCAACTGAAAAATTAATTTTAAAAAAGTAAATTTGCACCATGAAAGTACAGGATATAACGGCCGTATTGGAACAAATTGCTCCATTGCACTATGCCGAAGATTTTGATAATGTTGGTATTTTAGTCGGCCATGCAACCGATGAGGTTTCAGGGGTTCTCGTTACATTAGATACAACAGAAGTTGTGGTGCAAGAAGCCATTGAGAAAGGCTGTAATCTAATTATTAGTTTTCACCCCATTATTTTTTCTGGTTTAAAAAAACTTACCGGGAAAACGTATGTCGAACGCGCTGTTATGTTGGCCATTAAACATGGAATTACCATTTATGCAACCCACACCGCTTTAGATAACTCCGCTGTGGGGGTTAATTATAAAATTGCCGAACAACTGATTCTTAAAAACACTCGCATTTTACTGCCCAAGCAACAAACATTGAAACAATTGGTCACCTATGCACCTCAACAAGATGCAGAACGCATCACAGAAGCCTTATGTGCTGCAGGAGCTGGTCATATTGGACAATATGATCAATGCAGTTTTATGTCATCAGGGCAAGGCTCTTTCCGAGCATTGGAAGGGGCAAACCCAACCATCGGTCAAATCAATCAACAAGAGAAAGTAGCAGAAACACGCATTGAAGTTATTGTTCCTGCTCATGTTGAAGGGTATGTTCTACAAGCTTTAAGAGATACACATGCCTATGAAGAAATCGCCTATCATTTAATTCCGCTTAGCAATACCAATGAAACTATCGGGATGGGACTGATGGGTGAATTAGAAGAAGCCATGGACGAAAACGATTTTTTTACCTATTTAAAGCAACAGATGAATACCCCAATGATTCGTCATTCTGCTTTGCGCCATAAAAAAATTAAGCGCGTTGCTGTATTAGGGGGCTCGGGTTCTTTTGCCATTAAAAGTGCAATTACCGCTAAAGCGGACGTTTTTATCACCGCTGATCTAAAATACCACGATTTCTTTTCGGCTGAAAATAAGATCATTTTAGCCGATATTGGACATTTCGAATCCGAACAGTTTACAAAAAACCTAATAACTTCGTATCTTAAAGAAAAATTTACTAATTTTGTGGTCTTTAATTCTGGAATTAATACCAATCCTGTTAATTATTGTTAACTATGTCTGATACAAAAAATACCAAAGAAATGAGCGTAGAGGAAAAACTTCGCGCATTATACGATTTACAATTGATTGATTCACGTTTAGATGAAATCCACAATACCCGCGGTGAGTTACCATTGGAAGTGGACGACTTAAATGACGATTTGGCTCAAATGGAAACAAGAATCCAAAAAGTCGTTGATGAATCTAAAGGTTTGGAAGAGGAAATCAAATTAAAGAAAGACGCCATCAAAAACGCCGAAGCTTTAATTAAAAAATATACAAAACAACAGGATAATGTTCGTAATAACCGCGAGTTCGACGCTTTAGCTAAAGAAGTTGAATACCAAGGATTAGAAATCGAATTAGCTGAAAAACGCATCCGTGAATTCACTATCAAAATCGAACAAAAGAAACATTCGATTGAAGAGTTTGAAGTGAAATTAGTGGCTATGAAAGAACACTTGAGCTTTAAACAAGCCGAGTTAGACACCATTGTAAAAGACACTGAAAAAGAAGAAAATGCTTTGGTTAGATTGTCTGCTGAATACGCAGAACAAATCGAAGAGCGTTTATTAACGGCTTACCAACGTATCCGTGGTTCTGTGAAAAACGGTTTAGCCGTGGTTCCAGTAGAACGTGGTGCTTCTGCAGGTTCTTATTTTACAATTCCTCCACAAAGACAAATGGATATCGCTCAACGTAAAAAAATTATCGCTGACGAGCATTCAGGAAGGATCTTAGTCGACTTAGAATTAGCGGAAGAAGAAAGAGAAAGAATGGCTGTTGTTTTTGCGAAAGGATAAACAATCTCCAATTTAAATACAAAAGTGCTGTAGAAATATGGCACTTTTATTGTTTAATAGAAATACGTACTTTTACCAAAATAATCAGCATAGCACTTATGAAAAAAATAATCTTATTCCTATTCCTTAGCATTGTTAGTATCTCGTTTTCGAGTTGTATGCGAAACGATGACGATATTTATCTGCCTATTCAAAACAGCGGCCGAATTTCATATGATGGTGCCCAATTTCCATTGAGTTATGTCGTTGTTACAGACATGGGCGAAGATCGTCAAGGATTCTATTACGACATTCAAATATCAGAAAGCCCATTTCCTCGTTACGGACAAGGATACACCAGAGCGTTATTGTATGCTCGTCTGTACCAAGATCGAAGTGTACCTTTTAGTGGAATATATCTAGCGGGCGGAAACACAAGCCATCAAATTGATGTCATTTCTTATTACGAAGGAGTAACCATGTTCAACGGAGCTGTTGATCAATTCGATTTTAAATTATACGATGATCAAATAAAAAGCGGGCGAATGCGAATAGATCAATTTGAAACCGGGATTATAAGTCTCGATTTCGAATTTATGGATGTAGATAATTACCCTGTATTAGGAAACTATCGAGGAACATTCGAATACCGTTAAAATAGTTTGGGCGGCCGCTACGCGCCGGGCTATCCGCTATATCTTTGCTGCATCAACCTCCTAGAATTTTTCAACTAAAGAGGGCAGCAAAGGATGCCGCTGCTATCCCTGCCGCATTAGATTTAGCCCTGGGTGTTCTATACAGAACACCCAGGGCTAAATCTGTTTAAGGTTTAAAAATTGGTGATAGCCTATGGTCAGATTTCTTCCGAATAAAAATTAAGTATTCTTATCTCCGACCAATAATTCACAGCTAACATCTAATTGCTAAGAGTAGAAAATAGTCTATAAAAAAGAAGAAGCTCTTAAGCTTCTTCTTCTGTTTTATATCGATTTTTGGGGAATCTTCTATATTGTTTAATATTCAATTTATAATCTTTCTTTGTTGGGCGAATAATAATACGTAAAGTTGTATCATTGGTCATGTAAGCCTGAGCCCAGTTTAAGAAAATAAAAAGTTTATTTCTAACGCTTAAAATAAGCATTAAGTGTAAAAACATCCATGTGAACCATGCAAAATAGCCTTGGTACGAAATCTTCGGCAAATCAACTACAGCACGACGTTTACCTACAGTAGCCATTGAACCTGGATCCTCATACTCAAAAGGAGTTAAGTTTTCAATGGTTTCACCAACAGAATGTGCCGAAAGGTTTTTGCCTAAATTAACGGCCTGATTAATGGCTACGTTAGCAACTTGAGGGTGGGAGTGGGGATATTTCTCCGTCTCCATATATGCAATATCACCTAAGGCAAAAATATTTTCACTTCCCTGAACCCGGTTCAATCGATCAACTTTAATTCGATTTCCTCTTTCTAAGATTTCTTTATCGATGCCATTAGGTACATTCCCTGTCACACCAGCTGCCCAAATAAGGTTACGTGTTTTAATGGTTCTACCATCAGCTAACACAATGGTTTTACCATCGTATTCTGTTACACGGCTATCCGTCCACACTTGTACACCCATATTTTCCAAATATTCTCTCGATTTTCGGTGAGAAGCTTCAGACATAGGGCCTAAAAGGTTAGGACTTCCTTCAATTAAATAAATGTTTAATTGAGAAAAATCCATATCGGGATAATCTTTGGGGAGGATGTTGGTCTTCATTTCGGCAATTGCGCCAGAAAGTTCTACACCTGTAGGTCCACCACCAACAATCACAATATTTAGAATCTCTTCCATCTCTTCCGGTGTTGCACTAAATGCACTTTCGAAATTAGTCAATAAACGATTCTGAAGCGTAATTGCTTCATACGTCGACTTCATCGGAAATGAAAGTTCTTCTATTTGTTTATTGCCAAAGAAATTTGTGGTACACCCTGTAGCAATAACCAAATAATCGTACGAAAAATCGCCGATTGTGGTTTCAACTTCATTTTTAGCTTGGTTAATCTGAGTTACCTCTGCCATACGAACACGGACATTCTTACTCTTTTGGAAAATTTTTCGCAAAGGGAAAGATATATTACTTGGCTCAATACGGGCTGTAGCTACTTGATAGAATAGCGGTTGAAATTGATGAAAGTTATAGCGGTCAATTAGTGTAATAGAAAAGTTTGGGTTCTTCTTTAGTTCTCGGGCTAATCGAAGTCCCGCAAAACCCGCACCTAAAATGACGATTTTTTTCTTTTCCAACATTAACTTTTTTGTAAAATTACGAACAATATCGGTTTTCACATAAATATTCAGCCTTTTAATTCACCTTTATCCTGTAAACGACCATTCTAACACTTATTGCGATCATTTATTATCAGAACACAAATTTGAGCGCGTTTTATTTACTATTAAATAATGATTACTTTTTTTGATTGCCAAAAAGTTGTTGGATATTAGTTATCAGACGGTGATTAGAAGATCGTAAATTGATTTTCTCACATCTTGTTAAATCGCTATTTTAAATTTTGTACAATGAATTGAACTAGTTTTTATGGAAAAAAAGAAAAGTATCGTTTTTACTTCAATAAAAATAAAGGAGTCTGTAACGTTGAAAAACAGGATAGTCATGTCACCCATGTGCCAATACCAGGCAACAGATGGCGAACCGAATGCATGGCATTATATTCACTATACTTCCAGAGCTGTTGGAGGTGTTGCTGCTATTATACAGGAAGCAACAGCAATTAGCCCTGAAGGTCGAATTTCAAATGGAGATCTAGGAATATGGAATAAAAGACAAATGAAGCGGTATAAAAAATTAACCGCTGCAATTAAAAACCACCAATGCATTCCGGGTATTCAACTAGCCCATGCAGGTAGAAAGGCGAGTACCGAAGTTCCTTGGCTAGGACGTACGCAGATAGCCCCTACAGAACAATATGGTTGGGAAACGGTTAGTTCATCAACATTGCGTTTTAATCCAGATGACACGCCACCTAAATCTTTATCTATTGATGCCATGAAAGAAGTGGTGAAAGATTTTAAGAAAGCTGCTAAACGAGCTGTTAAAGCAGGTTATGAAATTATAGAATTGCACGCGGCTCATGGGTATTTAATTCACCAGTTTTTATCGCCCTTAATCAATCGTCGCAAAGATGATTATGGGGGTAGTTTTGAAAATAGAATTCGTTTTTTATGTGAGATTGTGACGGAAGTAAAGTCGGTTTTAACTACGCAAAGCTTATGGGTTCGACTATCGGCGACTGATTGGGCGAAAGGAGGGTGGACGACGGAAGAGTCTATTCTTTTAGCGAATGTGTTGTGTGAAATGGGGGTTGACGTGATGGATGTTTCTTCAGGGGCTGCAGTTTTAAATCAGAAAATTGTGGTGGAGAAAAATTATCAGGTAGGTTTTGCAACGCAAATTAAGCAGCAAAGTCAATTACTAGTTGGTGCTGTTGGGTTATTGTTTGAAAGTGAACAAATTGAAAAGGTTTTAGATGCTAAACAAGCCGATTTTGTGTTAATTGGAAGAGAATTATTACGAGACCCTTACTTTCCGCTTAGGGTTGCGAATGATCTGGATGTAGAAGTGCCTTGGCCTATTTCCTACGAGCGAGCAAAAGTGAACCGCTTTGTAAAGTAATGGTGTCTACATTTAAAATTTATTGTGTTAACTGAAAAAATTACTTACTTAAACTAGCCCAGTATTGTTAGAAATAGATTTAGCTTTGCAGAAAATTATTCGATTTTAAAGAGAACCTTGTTGCTTTTTTTAAGCGATTTTTATAAGTACAAGATAGTAAGATAGAGAAGAAATTAAAATGAATAAAAGTTTATTGGCGTTAGCGCTAGGTGGTTTAGCCATAGGAATGACCGAGTTTACAATGATGGGTATACTGGAAGATTTTGCAAAAGATTTGGCGATATCGATTCCGAAAGCGGGGAATTTTATCTCATTATATGCCATGGGTGTCATGGTGGGGGCGCCTACATTGATTATGGCAACGACGCGTTTTTCACCGAAGAATGTTTTAATTTTCTTTATGTTGCTGTTCGTATTGTTTAATGGTTTATTCGCACTTGCCCCTTCTTATAATACCCTGCTTTTAGCTCGTTTTATGACCGGGTTACCTCATGGAGCTTTCTTTGGGGTAGGATCTGTCGTGGCAAGCCAGTTAGCGAAGCCAGGTAAAGAAGCTCAAGCTATTTCGATGATGTTTGCTGGACTCACCGTGGCCAATTTAGCGGGAGTTCCAGTGGGTACGTGGATTGCTCAAACCTCTACTTGGCGAAATTCGTTTGTACTCATTGCTGCCTTAGGCATAATCACCGCTTTGGCAATTTATCTTTGGATTCCTGCTAAAATTCAAGCGAATAAGAGTAACTTAAAAACACAATTAACGTTTTTTAAACGTTGGCAGGCATGGGTATTAATTGTCATGATATCCATAGGAACTGCTGGATTATTTGCATGGATTAGTTATATTTCACCTATGATGACAAATGTTGCCGGTATTCCGAAAGAAAACATTCCCATTATTATGGTAATAATTGGTTTAGGCATGTTTTGTGGTAACCTTATCGGTGGTAAAATAGCCGATAGTTTATCGCCGAATAAAGCGGCTATTATTTCATTTTTTATGATGGCACTTTGTTTAATTGTTGTTTATTTTACCGCTCATATAGCGAGTATAGCTTATATAATGTCATTTATAACGGGATTGATTGCCTTTACCATTGGATCACCCATTCAAATGATGCTGATTCAGAATGCAAAAGGTTCTGAAACTTTAGCTGCTGCTTTTGGACAGGCTAGTTTTAATATAGGAAACGCTTTAGGTGCCTTTTTAGGCGGTATTCCTATTGCGTTACATTATGGCTATAGTTCTCAGTTGTGGGTAGGAATATTGATGGCTGGCCTTGGTGGTTGTATCGCTTTCGTATTTTTAAAGAAGAATAACCCTAAATCTTCATAAGAATGGAGCAGTTTAAAGCATTAATTATTGATGATGAGCATTTTGCTCAGCAAGGATTGAAGAAACTAATAGAACACCGATTTTTAAATTTATTTTATCAGATCGATTGTGTAGAATCGGTTAAGGCTGGTGTAGAGTCGATTAGCGTAGAGCAACCGGATATTATCTTCTTGGATATTCATATGCCTGATCAATATGGCTTTCGACTTTTTGATTATTTTGACGAGATGAGTGCAGAGGTTGTTTTTACAACTGCTCATTCAGACTACATATTAGAAGCGATTAATCAATGGGGCTGTTTAGGCTATTTAATGAAGCCCGTCATGTTGAAAGATTTGGATTTAATTATCGATCGATTTATTAAAAAGAGAAAATTGCCTGCTTTGCAACCTCCTGTTTTTCAGATTGAAAAAGAAGAAGCCGATCTACCTTGTCTTGATTTACGTGCTGAGTTAAAAAATGATCACCATATCTTGTTTATATCGACGGTCAATGAAATTATCGTTTTAAAAATTGAAGATATAATTTATTGTCAGGCAGATGATAGTTACTGCAATGTATATACAAGAGAGAAAATGTTTACTTTTTCGAAATCTTTAAAAGAGATAGAGAAGTTAATAGATCGTTTGGACTTCTTCCGGGTGAATCGTTCGTTTTTAGTGAATATGCAGTTTGCAAAGAAATACGATAAACGGAACAATGTTTTGCTTTTAGCGATTGAAGGTTCTGCGAATGATATTGTTATCCCAGTAACTCAATTAGGTGCAAAATTAATGATGAATGTATCGTCTTAAAAACATCTTTCTCCTTTGGAGTTTTTTAGGGCTAAGTTTACTCTATGGCCAAACAGGTTATTCTGTGACCAAACAATATACATACAATGATGGTCTTCCATCGAATGAAGTTCTTTGCTTATATAAGGATTCTCGAGATTTTCTTTGGGTTGGTACCCGTTATGGGGTTCTGGTTAAAGATATGAATCGCTTTAGATTGTTAACTCGATTAGATGAATTAGAGTTTAATAATGTGTTAAGCATTATTGAAGATAATTGCCAACGATTGTGGTTTGGTAGTTCCGTTTCAGGTTTAGTGATGTTTGACGGGAATACACCGACTAAAATTGATTTGAGCAATGGATTAGTATCCAACTCCATCCGAAAATTATTCTCGTATAAAAATCTTGTCTATGTCGCCGCTTCAGGTGGAGTTTCTATAATCAATACGAGCGATTTATCCATTAAAAATCCTGCGTTTACCAAGCATGATAACCTTATTTTTGAAGCGGTTAGTTTCTTTGAAAACAAAGGAAAAGTGTATGTAGTGACATTGAATCATGGTGTTTATGAAGTTAGGCCTGATCGCTTAGTTCTTGTAAACCCCTATAATCGAATTATTAACGTTTACAGCGATAATAATGAGTTATTTATATCGAGTAATATGGGGGTTACAACATTTAATTTAGATGATTTTTTGCTTAAGAAAAAAGCGAGATCTTTTGTCTCCTTTCCTGTAATTTGGGATATTCTTAAATATGATTCCTCCACGCATTATTTTACTGTTTATGATATGGGTTCAGGAAATGGAAGTATCATGCAGTGGCGAAATGGTGAAATGATGAATAAAGATGTTGATTTTGAGGTGAATACTCAGTTTCCGAAAACATTGGAGATGGATAAAGATAATAACATCTTATATATAGCGACTTTAGACCAAGGAATCTTTGAAGTTTTTTTAAATAGTGTTTTAGAATACAAGACCATTGATCAACAAAATGTTATTGGTTTACATCGAAATGAAAAATATTACACCGTTTTAACCAGTCAAGGTTTATACGTTAAAACAACTCAGAGTAAGGTTATTCGTTTATTACAACAAGAAGATTTTAGGCGATTTGCACTACTCAAACGCCAAGATGTTGAACAATTGGTTAAGGATAAATCGAACTACTATGAAATTGATTATACATTACCCAATGATCGGATTAAGTTTTTTGAATTGGTATATAACAATAATTCGTATTGGATCTCGTCAAATATCGGTTTGTTTCAACTGAGTATTGAAGGTGAATTACAACGCTATTTACCCATACATACGTATCATTTTACCTTTTTAAACAATCAGTTGGTTGAGGTTTTACCCTTCTCAGGAGTTAAAATATATACGGATCTTGATCAATTAGGATTTACATTCTTTTCGAATTCTCAAAGCAATGTGCCGCGTGAAGTAATGTCGATTTCAAAAAATGATAGGGCGGTCTTTTTTGCAACTGCTTCTGATGGTCTCTTTAAGTACGAAAATGGTCAGTTTACATCTTATTTTCAAACCAATCAATTTAAGCAAACGAAAATTAGCTCTGTGAAAACAATTGGCCAAAACCAATTGCTCGCGGCAACCGATTTTGGACGTGTTTATTTATTCGATATTCGTGGTGATAACTTAATAAAAAGAAGAGAAATCAATGTTCGTCAAGTCGGTGGTGAGAATATCAATTTTTTAGAAAAAATAGGTGAACGAATACTAATTGGCACCAATCGAAATCTTTTGATTTATGACAAGGAGAGGTTGTTTATAATAGATGAGGATCAAGGTTACCGTTTTAAAAGTGTTAATTCTGTGTTGGTTAGGGGGGAGGAATTGATTTTAGGCGTTGAAAAAGGGTATTATATCGTGAATACGAAACAGATTGTTGAATCGAAAAGCCCCAACCTTCGCGTTATTATAACTAGTGTGAAAATTAATGATCAAAAGCTTACGCGTGATAAATATACTTGGTTTGATTTAATTGATAAAAAGCTAAATTTAGAGAACAATGAAAATAATGTTAATGTCGATTTTTCGATTGTTAATGCTAAGTTTTCCCATAAATTTATCTACCGTGTACGGTTAAATTCTAAAGAGAAATGGAGTGAATATTTTAAAGATGATTTTGTTAATTTTAAGTATCTAAAATTTGGGCATTATGACGTTCAATTAGAAATTACCGATTTGAACACCAGCACAAAAAAGGTAATTGATTTGATCGAATTAAATATTTCTGCCCCATATTATCTCAAATGGTGGTTTATACTAGGGACCATTGTTTTAGTAGGCGGGATAATTTATTGGATTTACCAGATAAAAATTAAGACTATAAAAACCATCAATGCCTTAGAAATCGATAAAATTAAGCAATTGAATAGCATCGAAGTAAAACGAGAAGTACTGCAACAAAAATTAATAGAAACTCGGTTATACGCGCTTCAGAGTCAGATGAATCCTCATTTTATATTCAATGTACTCAATTCTATTCAGTATTATATTATTGATAATGATGTGGACAATGCGTTGAATAGCCTTGGGCGATTTTCACACTTAATTCGTCAGATGCTTAATATATCCACTAAAAATATGGTCAACTTGAAAGAAGAGCTCGATTTTTTATCGCTCTATATGGAAGTTGAAAATTCTCGTCGAAAAGTTCCGATTCTGATTAATATTGAAGTGGATAAGACGATTGATATTTATAAAACCATTATTCCACCTATGGTTGTACAACCGCTCTTGGAAAATGTGTTTGTTCATGCATTTGATACGGATAGTCTCAATGCCAAATTGACGATTCGAATTGATGAATTTTTAAATAGGTTAGAAATTATGGTAGAAGATAACGGTCGTGGATTTGATCGTTTGAAGAAAAAAGATCATAAGTATGCCTCTAAGGCAATGCGTATAATTCGCGAACGCTTACAGTTAATTCATAAATCGTCTGAAGATTATTTGGTAATTTCTACTTCATCGAGTGGTACGAAAGTTATAATTACTTTTTTGAAGGAGCATTTGAAAGTTATAGAAATGAATTAACCCGCTAAAAAGCCTTATTTACGGATAAATAAACGCTATTCACGAGATGAATAAACGTTTGATTTTATACCTTAAAGATTCTCATTATGTTTGCTGTAGAAATATACAAAAGACCATTTATCAACCCTATTATAAAAAACTCTTAAATTGTTTTAAATTGAAAGTTGACTTAGGTCATAAATCAATTAAAGATTTTAAAAGCTACACTGTTTGTGTAGCTTTTTTTTTACCTTTAAACGATGACGACAAAAAAAGTAAAATTAGGAACTACGTCTTTGGAGGTAGCACCCATTATCTTTGGAGGAAATGTTTTTGGATGGACTCTAAATCAGGAAGAGTCATTTAGAATTTTAGATGAGTTTATTGATATGGGGTTTAATGCTTTAGATACCAGTAACAATTATTCGTACTGGGTCGATGGAAATGTTGGAACGGAATCTGAACGAATAATAGGGCAGTGGTTGAAATCTAGGCAGAGGCGAGATCAGCTTGTGATTGCCACTAAAGTTGGTGGTCGTAACCTTATTCAATCTAGCCCCAATACTACAAAAGCGCATATAATAAAAGAAGTTGAAGACTCACTTATGCGGTTGAATACTGACTATATCGACTTATATCAGACACACTATGATGATGAAAAGACGTCGGTTGAAGAGACTTTATCGGCCTATGACCGTCTAATTCAACAAGGAAAAGTTCGTTATATAGGTGCTTCAAATATCTCCGCTATTCGATTGGAGGAGTCTTTGGAAAAAGGTGAACGATTAAATTTACCGATTTATAAGACTTTACAACCAGAGTATAATGTATTGGAACGTCAAAAATTTGAAGAATTCTATTTAGACGTAGCTAAAAGACATCAGTTGGCTGTATTGCCTTATTATAGTTTGGCTAGTGGTTTTTTAACGGGAAAATATAGACATCCTGAGGATCTTACGCAAAGTCTTAGAGGAAGTACGGTTGAGAAATACATGAATCCGCACGGTTTTGCTACTTTAAGTGCGATAGAGCTTATTAAGAATAAGTATGACGTTTCTTATGCGGCTGTTGCTTTAGCGTGGTTACTCCATCAGGAAACCATCGTAGCGCCCATAGCCAGTGGAACAAAAAGTGAGCATTTAAAGGCATTTGTGGATGCTGTTGATTTAAATTTAACGAAAGAAGATCTGGCTTTATTGGCCAGTCCTGAAAAACTTATCTAAATTTGTTTAAAAATACATTATATGCAAAATCTAAAAGGAAAAACAGCTCTTGTTACTGGGGGAAGTAGAGGATTAGGACGAGCGATTGCGCTTGCTTTAGCGAAAGAAGGTGTTGATGTTGCGATTACAGGTCGAAATGAACAAGCACTTCAAGGAGTTGTAGAAGAAATTGAGTCTTTTGAAGTACAAGCTGGTTACGCTGTTTTTGATGTAACGGACAAAGAGGAGGTCAATGCTTCTCTTGATGCGTTGCAAACCATTTTTGGCCATTTTGATATCTTAATTAACAATGCCGGAATTGCTGCATTTGGTGGTTTCTTAGAAATGGAAGAAGAGCAATGGGAAGCTATTGTAAAAACGAATTTGTTTGGACCTTATTATGTTACTCGCGCTATTTTGCCTGGAATGATGTCTAAAGAAAACGGTGATATTATTAATGTATCGTCTACAGCTGGATTGAAAGGAAATGCTGTTACTTCGGCCTATTCTGCTTCAAAAGCTGGACTGATTGGCTTATCGGAATCATTGATGTTCGAATTGAGAAAACACAATATTCGCGTTGCCACATTGACGCCAAGTACCATTGCTTCTGAGATGTCAAAAGATGTTTTGAAAATCACCGATGGGAATCCAGAGAAGGTTCTACAACCAGAAGATTTTGCTGAATTGATTGTGGATATTTTAAAATTCGATCGACGTGCTATGCTAGCTTCTGCCTCATTGTGGTCTACGAATCCTTAGATTGACCCTATTAGATTAACCAAAAAGGTTGCACATGCTAAGCATGTGCAACCTTTTTGGTGTTATAAAGTGATCATTAGTTGTTGTGAATTTTATTCAATCTATAGTAAAACAATAAAGCTATAATAAAAACAGCCCTTAATTTGCAATTAAAAAAAATACAATATAATTGGCTATTTATGTGATATAGGCAAGTTTTAATTATGAAATTCAAAATTATGAACGTATTATTTTTATTAAATAATAAAATGCCTTACTTTTTCCGACGCTTAGGAAATACAGCGTTTTATTTGGCTAAGTGATTAGTAAAAACCCACAAAAAAAATGAAGAATAAAAAAATAGAACACGTAATCGTATTGGGATTTGCCTTGTTTGCCATGTTCTTTGGTGCGGGTAATCTTATATTACCTCCTTTTATAGGTTTAACGACGTCGAGTGAGTGGTTTTGGGCCATGCTTGGTTTTGGTTTAACAGGTGTGATAGGTCCGTTTCTGGGCATCTTAGCTGTGGTTCAATCAGGCGAGGGTTTTACCGACTTAGGAAAACGGGTCAATGGTGTTTTTGCCGTTGTTTTAGGTATTGTAATTATGCTGACCATAGGGCCTTTAATTGCTATTCCGCGTACAGGTGCAACGACATACGAAATCGGTATATTACCTATTTTTCCTTCTGTTACGCCGAATATAGGTTCATTAATTTTCTTTGCAATAACATTGGCTTTGTCAATTTCGCGCTCTAAAATTGTTGATATTATTGGAAAGTTTTTAACACCAGCTTTAATTGTTCTCCTGTTTATCTTAGTGATTATGGGTATCTTAAACCCTCCTAATCTCGATTTAGTACCAACTTTAACAAAAATAGAAGCTTTTTCAAATGGATTTGAAGAAGGTTACCAAACGTTAGATGTTTTGGCATCGGTTATTTTTGCTGGAATTATAATTTCTGCTGCGAAAGCCAAAGGCTATACCACCATAGCACAACGTTCTTCTGTTTCAATGTATGCGGGGATAATTGCGGTTATATTTTTGTTTTTTATATACGGAGGCTTATTGTATTTAGGAGCTACGTCGGGTTATCCATTAACCGATAAAGTTGTTCGTACAGAATTATTGCTTTCGATTTCTAAACAAATTATGGGGGATTATGGGACTTACGCCATTTCTTTATCAATTGCATTGGCCTGTTTAACGACAGCTATTGCGTTAACTTGTGCCATTGGTTCATTTTTTGAGAGCATTTCCAAAGGCCTCATTCCTTATAAAGTAGGTGTTGTACTATCGTGTATTGTATCTGGTTTCCTTGCTGTAAATAGTGTTGATTCAATTATTTCCTATGCGATTCCGCTCCTGATGTTTGTTTATCCGATAACATTTGCGATGGTTATATATATTGTGTTTTTTGGAAAGAAAGTTCATGGAAAAGCACCTTATGTGCTCGCAGTCGCTTTTACGGCAATTGTTTCTTTTTTAAGTATACCGGCTTATTTTAAAATAGATATTGAAGCATTTGATACGGTTAAAAATTATTTACCAGGTTCAGCCCATAATCTTGAATGGTTATTGCCTTCATTGATTGGATTTATATTAGGAATTTTATATAATAAGCTCCTATCAAAGGATAATAAAGTGGTGTTAGGAGATGAGTAAATTGAAAGAATGTGGGCGCTGTAAGGCTTCCTTTAAATGTGATGCTAAAAATATTTCGAATTGTGGTTGTCATACCATTGAACTAGAGCCCGCAATTGACACCTTTTTGAAGAAAACGGATTATGATTGTTTGTGTAATAATTGTTTAACCGAATTGAATAAGTATGTTGAAATGGAGAAGAGTTATCCATTCCCCTCATCACCCACGGAATATATTCCTAATATCCACTACTATATTGAAAATGGTTTTTGGGTATTTACAGAATATTTCCATTATTTAAAAGGTCGTTGTTGTCAGAATGGGTGTAGGCATTGTGCTTATGGATTTAAGGGATAAAAAAAGGTTCAATATATAAAAATATATTGAACCATTACCAACCTAAAAATACTATAAAAAAAACTCTTGTTAATGAATCAACATCTATAATCTCTCAACTACATTAACGCTAAATAAGTTATTTATGGTGCAAATATAGAGGCTATATTTAACCTAATCAAATAATAGAGTGTTTTTTTTATTTATTGTGTGATAAAACAAGTTTATTATTGTCCTAAATCACAGGCTATTGTAGGGGTACAGCGTTTTATTTCTACTGAATTTTTTTTTCGAAGATTGGAATTAAATCTTCTTAGATGAGTGTTTTCTTCATTTCAAACTGTTGTATATAACATTTTAAACCAAGCGAACGTAGAAAATCATTGGTTGATAGTTCGTTTTCATCGACGTTGGTAATGCGAACTTTTTGATCTTTTAAATTACTAAAGAGAATAGAAGCATAATAACGATTGCGATACTCTTTGTGAACAGCAAATTGGTATATTCTGGATAGTTTTTTATTCATTATTTTATAAGCGACTAATTCACCTTTTTCATAAATACCGTCCATTATACATACTTCTTTAATGTTTTGAACACTCTTTAAGTTGTTTTGCCATGTAGGGTGTATATCCCAAAATGTACTACCAGAAATAAGTTCTAAATCGGTTAACGGTTCTATTTTTGCCAATGGATTGGCAATAATAATTGGAAACCCTTCGTAACAGTTTACTTTTCTAGTGATAGAGAATCCGGCTTCTTGATAGGCGTTTATGGCAAATTTATTTTCCGTAATAACTTCCAAAAGAATCGATTCTATAGCATTGGATTTTAATATTTCGAAACTATAGTGAAGCATGTTGTAAGTGATTTTTCGTCCTCTATAATTTGGTAGAACTCCCGTACCACCTATGTAAGCCTTATTGTCTCTAATGCCATAAAAGATGAATCCGATTAATCGTTCACCATCAAAGGCACCTACCGATAACTTTAAATCAACACTTTCACTGTTTAATTTCATGTTTAAATGTTCAGGTGTCAGTGAAACGGGAATTATATAATCGGCAAATGATTGGTTATAAACTTCTAAAATTTCTTCTAGATTAGCTTTCTCTAAGGGGCGTATGTGGATAGAATCATTCATGGGTCAAAAGTTAAACGTGATAAATAGCTATGGACAAAGGTACTTAATAATTCGTTACTTCATCGAAGTGTTGCTTTCTTACTATGCAGAAGCTTTAAACGCTTATTTTAATTATTTAAGAAAGAAAACGTACGTATAAAAAGTAGATGACCAGTAACTCAATATCACTAGAGAACTATGCAGGCATAAGGCTTTGTTAATTAAATTGTTAAAAAAGTAAATAACTGTTTTTTGTTAATAATTCTTGTTAAATTAATACATCAAACAAGAACAAACATGGCTATAAAAGAACAATTAAAAGCAATTGCAGAAACACAAGGTATGCCTTGTGTTACAATTTCATTCAACACTCACCGTACACGTCCTGCGAACCAAAAGGACGAGTTAAATTTAAAAAATCACGTAAAAGAAGCTGAAAAACGTCTTTTGGAAGAATTTCCGAAGAATGAAATTACTTCTTTGTTAGACCATTTAAAAAATTTAGATATTGATGTCAATGCCAACAAAGAGAGTATTCATATTTTTGTAAATAATGAAAAGGCTGAAGTTATTCGCTCCAATTGGCCTGTCGCGATTGAGGGTGTTTTTGTAGACACCAGTTTTGCAATTCGCCCTTTAATTAAAAACTTCAATCGTGAAAAAGGTTATTATATCTTAATGCTAACCCTTAAAGAAGTTCATTTGTATGAAGCCGAGAATGAGTCTATTGTAAAAGAGGTGATCAATGATGATTTTCCTTTTACTGAAGCGAATTATACCATGGGCCATCTTAAGCCATTGAGTGATAGTGAAAGGCAAGATAATAAAATTAGGGATTTCTATAACGTGGTGGATAAGGCTCTACAACGCGTCAATCATGAAAATGAAAAAATATGCATTGTCGTGAGTACGGAAGAGAATTTCGCAATGTTAAACCAAGTTGCGGATTATCCAGCGGTGTATCCCACCTATTTTTCCATTGATTTCAATAAAGTTCATCTTCCCGATGTGGAGAAAAAAGCTTGGGATAAAGTAACTCAATTGCAGTCTATCGATCGTACTAAATTAATAAACGAAATGAAAGAGGCGGTTTCAAGTGGGCATGTTTCTACAGACTTACAAGAAATTTATCAAGCAGTGCTCGATGGGAGAGGGGATTTATTAATTGTTCATCAGGATTTTCAACAACCTGTGCGAATGACTGGTGACCGAACTTTTGATATTATTCAGGATTCTAAAGAGCCCAATGCATTGGATGATATTACTTCATTAATTGCTTGGGAAGTGATTAAAAAGAAGGGACAAGTGATTTTTACCAATCAGAATGAAATTAAAGAATTGGGCGATATTGTTTTGCGTACAAGATATTAATACGTCCAATTTGATAAGAAGCGGCCATTGGCCGCTTTTTTTATTTGAAATAATGAATTAATCTGTATTTTATGAAACGAAATGGACGAATCATGTACTTTGTTATTCTTAATGATCGTAAAAAGATAGTCAGAATTAATGATATGCATGCTGCTGTACCAAGTGCCCCACCGAAATGATTAAATTCATTACTGAGGTGTAGGTACAGTATAACAAAAAACAATGGTGCTATAAATAAATGAAAATTTTTAATATGCTTCCGTGAAGTAAGCATGCCAATGAATGTTGATCCAATAATAATCGATGGAATTTCAGAGACTAACGCATGGTCTGAAATTGCGTTCATGAATTGATAGATTCCTCCACATATAAGTGCAATTAAACTCGACGCTCTTACGGCACCCATTCCTCTTCTTCTATTTAAATAAAAGGTAAACCACGCGGTTGTCGTTGAAATTAGATAATAAACTACCACCATTCTTTCAAGAAATTAAATATAATATAGGTATAAAGGACACCCATAAAAGCAATGGTGCCTAATTTTCCACCAATTCCGTGAAATAAGTTTTGGGTATAAAGATATATTAGGGCCGTAGCTAACGTTGCGAATAGCAAATAACTATACCCTAAATCTACGGTAGACATCCCTACGAACGCACCACAATAGATGGCAATTGGGATTTCTTTACGATGACGATTGTTTTTGACTAATAAGGGGATATAACTACCTGAAAAACCGACAATTCCTGCTGAAAACACCGTGTTAAGATCAATTTGATGCTGTAAAAAATAGGTCGTGAAACTTCCTAAGACAAAGTAGGGAGCTAGGGCGAATGATATAATTTCAGGTGTTTTAATATGCAATTTACTTTGCTTAAAATAGGCAAAACTCAATAACATAATAAAACTAAGGAATAGAAAAAGATAAGCATAATCCGTTTTTTTCTCCTGCACTATAGCATACACAAAATAGAGTTGTGCAAGGACAAAAAGTCCTAAGAAAAAGGGAGTTACTGTTTTTTTCAATCTAATTTTTAACAAAAATACGGTCATTTATCGAATGCAGATCAATGAATTATATCAGCCGTGTTTGAAAAGGAGTAAAAACACTGGTGAAATTCTGTATACTCGTTTATCTTTGAACGTATGAAATTGAAAGGTTATTGTATTGCCATTGTATCGGCTGTCTCTTATGGATTAATTCCGCTTTTTATGCTTCCTTTAAAAAAGGAAGGAATTCCAGTGGATGTTATATTGTTTTATCGTTTTTTTATTGCGGCGGTATTAATTTCGTCTATTATGCTGATAAAGAAAATACCGTTCACTGTTTCGAAAGCTGAAATGGGGGTGTTAATTCTATTGGGTGTTATGTATGGTTTCTCGTCGGACTTATTGTTTATGGGCTATGATTATCTATCGCCTGGAGTTGCATCCACTGTTCTGTTTATGTATCCTGTTTTTGTAGCTTTAATTATGGGCTTGTTCTTCAAAGAAAAAATTAGACCTTTAACAATTATCGCACTTCTATTGTCCTTTATAGGCGTTGTCCTTTTGAGTATAAAACCAGGCAAGTTCGAGTTGAATACGGTTGGTTTACTTATTGTTACAGGTGCTGCTTTGATGTATGGTTCTTATATAGTTACTGTGAATAAGTCGGTGATAAAAACGATGAACCCTATTCAATTAACATTTTATGCTTTATTGTTTTGCTCTATTTATTATTTATTAAAGGTGGGTTATCAACAGGAATCTTTAGTACTTGAAAATGCACGTTATTACATTGATTTTACTTTATTCGCCCTTGTAACAACGGTTCTATCTACCATTGCTTTGGCTTATGCTATACAGTTAATAGGCTCAACACCAACATCAATTTTAGGCGCTCTTGAACCTGTTGTTGCTGTAATGATTAGTGTACTGTTATTTAATGAAGTGTTAACCACTCAGTTAATGGGAGGTATTCTATTAATTGTTTTTGCTGTATTATTAAATATGTTTGGAAATCAATGGCTTGAGCGAAGAAGTGCTTTGAGGAAGAATATTTTATAGAAAAATCGTATAAAAAAAAGGAAAGCTTTTCGCTTCCCTTTTTTCAATGGAGATTATTTTTTATCAGGTAAAATTTCTTTGACAATCATCGCATGTACAGCCGTTTCATAATACATAGCGGCCAGCATTTGTAAATATTCACCATGATTTAATTCTTCAATCATTTGATCGATCGTTGTTTCATAGTAACGTTCAATGAGATCGGTAATAACAATCATAAAATCCTTTCGGTAGATAGTCTTGTTTTTTAGTTCATTCATGATATAATTATCAGATGATAAGAAGTCTGGACGTGTTCGACGAAGTGGAGATTGTTGGATACCAATGGTGTTGAACATTAATTGTGAAATTGTTTCTCCACGACCATTCTCTTCAAAATCCCATTCATTTCTTACTTTGCGAGGGTTGGCATTATAAAATAAATATTGATGATAGGCGTGTACATGTTTTGCTATATCTCTGTTCGCATTGATGTAAAAGAATTGTAGTATAGAGCTGAACAAATGATTTGCATTTAATTCATTTGGGAAAAATGAATATAAAATAGGGTAGTGAATTAATGTTGTGTACAACGGTGATAAGGAGTTAACGATGGTGAGATTTAAGTAATTACACCCTTCGAAATCAATTGCTTGCGTCTTTTGGTAATAATTGACACCTGCTTTATACGCTTCCTCTTTACTCAAGTTTTCTTGCTTTAATTGATTTCCAATTCGTTTAAATAAATCGGTATTTAATTGCTGACAAGTTGATAATTTATATGTTTTACCAATATAGGTATCTGCAAAATCTTTTAAAACTTCAGTTTTTAAGGGTAAAATTATTTCACCATTTTCTTTTGTAAGCGAGGTCAGTTTTTGGTCTAATTCAGGAATACCTTGAAATAATTCTTGTGTAACAATATGACTATAGGTATATATTAGTTGAGTAATGGGAGCGGTGTCTAATTGGTCAAATGGATTATATTCATGTTGTGGTTCTCCATAAAGATTTACTAACTGATAAAATCCATCCCGCATTTCATTTTCCTTTGGAAACAGATTCATCATCTGGTTGGTATTACTTGAAATAATACTATTTCCTAGAAAAAAAATAAGACCTAATTGAAGATTTTCTTCAAATTCACATCGGTCCAAGGCTTGATCAAAATAATCTTTAAAGTGGCTATTCATGTATGTTATATCTTGTAGCGAAGATAGAGAATAATCATTTATTAGCCTTAGAAAAATAGATAGGATAATTTTTTTAAAAAAATCGTTTAGATGGGTTTTAATTTATACTTTTGCCCCCCAATATGTTAAAGCAAATTATAAAATGAAAATTACAATCTACGCTCTATTTTTACTACTTAGTCTTAATACTTATGCACAAGTTGGGATTAATACAAACCAACCCCAAACACACGCCATTTTAGATATTAATAGTCAGGATAAAGGTATCTTAATTCCTCGTGTACAATTGACAAGTATTTTTGATACCACCACTGTTAAAGCGCTAAGTGGCGCTGTTTCAACGTATGAAAATAGTTTATTGGTTTATAATACAAAAACCTCAAACCTTAAGAATGAAAAAGATGTAGCACCAGGCTTTTATTATTGGGAAACTGATCGGTGGGTACGAATGATTACGCAGAATCAGCAGCAATTTTTTTATATGCCATCTATTATAATCCCGACGGCAGCAGATCAAATTCAATCCAAAGATGTATTTGGTCAAATTAATCTGTATGAAAAATACGAACAACAGTTTAGTAAGGCCGCCACAAAAAATCCAAGCAGTTCTACAAAACTACCTGTTTTTCTTAAAAATCAACTCGATTACTATATTACTTGGTACGATGACTCGGTCTTTTCGGATGTAAAAGTATCAGATGCAGGCGTGCTATCGTATAAGATTAAACCGAATGCTGATGTTTCTATTGGTTCTTTTATGAATATAGTATTCGTTGTAAAATAGATTTGATGAAAAATTTAGTTACTAGCTTGTTTGTGTTGGGAATGGGAATAACAACCTACGCACAATGTTTTACAAATACCAAAGGTGAACGCACTCTTCCGGTTACTGCTACTTTTTCTACCGCTGGTGAGGGATTATATAAGGATAAAATACTGTGGTTAACGTGGGGAACCTCATTGAAAAATTATTCCCAAAACCCTTTTGGAACAAAGGATATTCAGCTGAATGTTGGTGATACTTCTAATGCTGAAATAGTTTTAGGAGATAATCGTTATTTATGTGTTCAAGCAAAAATTACCTCAATAAGTGGAGGGAGTATTCAAAGTGATATTCCCAATGATTATAGTATTCTGGATGAAATGTATAATGTAAAAGTAAATGGTAATAATATTTTAACCAATGCGATTTCAAACAGAGTGAAAGGCGAAAAAGTGACCATTAATTTCAGTGTTGAATCTTATTTATTAGATAATAAAATAGTACAACCCATTAAAATTCCAGGATTAGTATTGGCAGATGCAGAACAAATTAATGCCTCTGAATTTATTACAATGACTGCTGATGGGGAATGGAATCTAATAGAGTTATTGAATAAGGAGTCAGCAGGAGTTAATTATCATTATAATAAAAGTTATAATTCAAAAAATAAATTGAGTACCGTACGTTTTGATTCGGGGAGTGATAAGAAAATAGCAGGTGTTTCGATATTAATGTTTAATGAAACAGCTTATGGTCGAAAGCAAGACAATTACAAAACGACCTTTTATTCAACATTATATGGTACGGGATTATCAGCTTTAGCCGTCGGAATTATTCCTCCTTCAGTAGATATGGGGGATGCACCTGAAAAATATGGATCACCGATTCATTTATTCGATGGAATTAAAGTCTTGGCAGATAGCAAATCCATCAAATATGAATCTAAAGACAATGATCAATCTAAATTTAACAATACTAATTCTTCGCTTTCTGGTTCAACCAATATTGGTGGATTAAATAATAAGATCAGTGGGAAAATAATAAAAGCAGCTTCTAATTATTTAGGAAAGGTAGGGCCAGATGCTGATCATGGAACTCAATTTTCTCATTTAGCTGATGGTGATGATGTCGTTGGTACGCCCAATGATGAAGATGCTTGGCCTGATAAATGGAAACGATTTTCGTACAAAACGATTAAAGGTTCAAATTATTTACCTGAAATGAAGATTGATGCGACTATTGAATATAATGTGACCGTTCCAAGCGTGATTGTTGGTTGGGTCGATTTTAATTTAAATGGTGTATTTGAAGATTCAGAACGAGTAATTCGTGAAGTTCCAACGGGCTCAAGTTCAGCGCAAATGGTGTGGACTATACCCCAAACACGTAAACCTTATAGCACCTATGTCCGTTTAAGAATTGGAAAGAAAGCAGACCTAGAAATCTTAAAAGACCCCAGTTCAGTTGTTTATGGAGGTGAAGTAGAAGATCATCGCATTAACATTATGTTAAATTCAGTTTCTAATCCTGCGCTTTTAAACCATGGATATATTAAATAAGACCATTTGGTCTGGATTAAAAAAAGAGCACTTTTGTTAGGAAGTGCTCTTTTTTTATTTCGATTTTAGAAATCAACTTCATCAGGATTCAAACCTGTAAAACCTTCAAGCGGCATAGATTCAATTTTTTTCATGTCTTCAAGGTGAATAACTACTTGATCGATGGATAAATTACTTTCTATGTTTTTTGGTGTAGCCGACTTTGGTAAGGGCAAAACATTATTTCCCAATGCAAAGGCAATGCATAATTGGGCAACTGAAATTGAATATTTTTCGGCGATTGATTTTAAAAGTTCATTTTCTAAAATTCGTCCTGATCCTATGGGGCTCCATGCTTCAACAAGGATAGAATTTTTCTGACAAAATTCAACCACATCATTTTGTAAATAACCTGGATGATATTCAATTTGGTTAACCATAGGAGGAATGGCTACATGCGGAATTAATGCTTCTAAATGTTTCACCATAAAATTTGATACACCAATCGATTTTATTTTATCATTCGCATATAAATCTTCCATTGCTTTCCATGTGCTCAGATTTAATTCTTTCCAATCTTCTGGAAATTGAGTTGAATTTGCAGGCCAATGAATTAAATAAAGATCGATATAGTCTAATCCTAATAAATTTAATGAATGCTCAAAAGCGGCAGTCGTTTTTTCATATCCTCTTTCGGTGTTCCATACTTTGGTCGTGATAAATAATTCTTCACGTGCAACACCCGAATCTTTAATGGCACGGCCTATACTTTTTTCATTTCCGTAAGCAGCTGCTGTGTCAATATGACGATAACCACATTTTATTGCATGAAGGACTGCTTCATAGGCTTTTTCGCCTTCTTCTATTTGCCATGTTCCAAATCCAATTGAAGGAATGGTTAAGCCATTGTTTAAATTAAATGTTTTCATTTAACAAGCTATTTATGATTTTAAATGTGTTTAATAAAGGTTAAGTTACGACGATAAATTTATCTATAATAAAAAAAAATCCAAAGAATAGTTGCCCAACACAAGAATTGCTTTATCTTCGTTCTTGATTTAATAAATAAACAGAAAAATGCCAGAATTTACAGGTACCATCGATCAATTTATGATGGATAATGAAAGCTTAATCAATTCGTTGATTCAAGAGAAAATAAATGAAAAATTAGCACAACAAGATCATATTGTTATTGAAATCGAAAACAATGCAACCCTAAAAGAAAAGATTCAAGAAGTAAAAGAAGAATTAAGTATCTTGTTAAGACAAGAATTTCAAGATTGGGAAATTACATGGGATACCGAAGCTTTTGTAGAAGAATTCAAAAAACACTTTCAATTATCCGAAGATGAAATCCAAAAAATGGTGATGATTTCATAGATTCCATTCCAGCCTAATAGGGTGGAGTTTGCATAAAATCCTCTTCCAATAAATCATTCAAAGGACTCTGAACCAGTGAAGTTGGTAGTTTACTGAACATAAAATTTCGAATACTCATGGCGGGTTCCCAAGAAAGTTGGGCGACTCTTCCTGCCAATCGCGAAGTATCGATAATGTAATGTGTACGTTTTAAGCGGCGTAAATTATAACGCTCAAAACACATTAATACATTCGCTGAATCTTTTTTTAATTCATCAATAAGTACACAAACATCTTCCACAGCCATACATGCTCCTTGCCCCATATTTGGTGTTGTTGCATGAGCAGCATCACCTATTAATAAAACCCGGTTAAAGGCATAATTCCCAATTGGTTTTATATCCATTATGGGTGCTGTGATAATATCTTCTTTTTTTGTCTTTTGTAAAGTTGATCGTATTATACCGGAATAATCTTGAAAATTATTCTTTATATCGGCTAATTTATAATTGTATATTTCTTTGTCGTCTAGTTCAGCATTTACACAAGCATACCAATAAATCTGATGATTGATTAAGGGGGTTAATCCAAATCGTCCTTTTGGTCCCCAGGTTTCTATACTTTTTTTAGAATTATAACTTGGGTCATGTACAATGGCGCGCCAGCAAATATAATTGGCGTATCGAGGCGTAGAATGAGGAATAAGTTGTTGTCTAATTTTAGAATACAACCCATCGGCGGCTATTAAATAGCTTCCTTTTGCCCTAGTTCCATCTTCAAAATGGGCTATTATTTCAGAATAATTCTGTTCAAATAAACGTATTTTTTTCGAAGTCTTAATTTTTGTTCTATCCAAGCGTTCATATAAAAAACGATGAAGATCAGCCCGATGAATCGCAAAATTCTCGGTGTTATAATTTGAGCGCAAGCGTTCAGTATCGGCCTTTAGAATGGTTTTTTCTTTCCAATCTTGAATTTCAAAATCGGTTAATAAATGGCCCAATGGAATAATATCTTTGGCATAGCCTAAGATCTCAAACGCTTTCATGGCATTAGAAGCCAATCCAAAGCCTGCACCAATCCCACGTACATCTTTTCCAGCTTCATAGATTTCGAAATCAATTCCTAAATCTTGCAAAGCATTCCCAAGGGTTAAACCAGCAATACCCGCACCAACAATGATAAACTTTTCTTTCATCTATTCTTTCTCAACAAAAAAATGCCCATACTTAAGCATGGGCAATTTTGTATACTAATGTAAATTAATCTTCTGTGTAGTATTTAAAGAAATAAGGAATCGTTTCAATTCCTTTGTAGAAATTAAATAATCCGTAGTGCTCATTCGGTGAGTGAATAACATCCGAATTTAAGCCGAATCCCATCAAGACTGATTTTGTTCCTAATTCTTCTTCAAATAAAGCGACAATCGGAATTGATCCGCCAGCTCTTTCTGCTAAGGCCTCTTTTTCAAAAGTTTCACCTAACGCTTTTTTGGCTGCAATATATCCTTTATGATTTGTTGGTAAAATATATGGCTTACCTCCATGATGGGGTTTAACCGTAACTTCTACCGATGATGGTGCTAGAGTAGGGAAGTAGTCAACAAATTGCTGCGTAACCACATCTGGATCTTGTCCTGGTACCAAACGCATAGAAATCTTTGCATAAGCATGCGAAGGAATAACTGTTTTTGCACCTTTTCCAATGTAACCACCCCAAATTCCGTTTACGTCTAAAGTCGGACGAATTGAGGCTCTTTCAATGGTAGAAAAACCATCTTCCCCTTGAATATCAGCAATGCCAATCGATTTTTTGTAAGCTGCTACATCAAAAGGAATTTTCGCCATATCTTCACGTTCCCCTTCCGTTAATTCTAAAACGGTATCGTAAAAATGGGGTATGGTAATATGTCCTTTCTCATCGATTAATTGACCAATCATTCCAGCCAATACATTAATCGGATTTGGAACAGCACCACCATAAACACCCGAGTGCATATCACGATCTGCGCCTTTAACTTCAACTTCAACATACGATAACCCTCTCAAACCAACTGAAATAGATGGTTGTTCGTTTGAAATCATCGATGTGTCTGAAATTAAGATCACATCATTCTTTAATTTTTCTTTATTCTCTTTTACGAAGTTCACCAAAGATGGAGATCCAATTTCTTCCTCTCCTTCAATCATAAACTTAACGTTACACGGTAATTCGTTCGATTTATTCAAAGCTTCAAACGCTTTAATGTGCATAAACATCTGACCTTTATCATCGGCAGAACCACGAGCAAAGATTGCTCCATCTGGATGAATTTCAGTCTTTTTAATAACGGGCTCAAATGGACCCGATTCCCATAACTCTAATGGATCGGCTGGTTGTACATCATAATGTCCGTAAACAATAACCGTTGGTAATGAAGCATCAATGATTTTATCTCCATAAATTACGGGGAATCCTTCTGTTTCGCATACCTCTACATGATCAGCACCTGCCTCTCTTAAATATTTAGCCACCATTTCGGCTGCATTTAATACATCTTGTGTATAAGCAGGATCTGCACTAATCGAAGGAATTTTTAATAATTCGATTAATTCATCAAGAAATCGTTGTTTATTATCTTGTATAAATTTTTGCGTATTGTTCATCTGTAATAGTTAAGTATAAAGAGTAAAGTTAATAAATTTTATCGACTCAAATAGGGCAATCTCCGATAATTTACTTTCAATTTTCTAGCTTATATTTGCATAAAATAGCAAATAATGATTATTTACAATACGACCTTTTTAGTCGAAAATGAAATCAATGAGGAGTGGATTGCATGGGCAAAGGAAGCCTATGTAAAAGAGTTCTTAGACACTAACTGTTTCTTAGGTGGGCGATTAACACAGGTAACTTCTCACGAAGAACCCGGTTCAACAACCTATTCTTTGCAATTGTTTTGTCAAGATGATCAGGTCTTAGACCAATTTAAAGACACCCATTTGGCCACTGTTCAACAATCGGGAATTAAAAAATTTGGAACAAAAATGCTTTCTTTTTCAACCGAAATGCTGCATTTGGGTGACTATGAAGGGTGATTTTTTACCCAAAAACATAAAAAAGGAGCTTTATAGAAGCTCCTTTTTGTATTGATTATTTTGTGTTTTTCTTTTCCATTATTAAAGGTTAAAAGAACGAACTGCTTCTAATGTTTTCTCTACCTCTAAGCTTTTTATCGCATCCGATATAAACCATGTTTCATAACCCGAAGGGGCAATATAAATTCCATGACTTAATAAGTGATGAAAGAATTTATTAAATGAATCGTGATTTGCTTTGGCAGCATCATCAAAATTATTCACTTCGTCTTCGGTAAAAAATACCGACATCATAGAACCTAAGCGGTTAATGCGATGTGCAATCCCTTTTTCCGTAAAAATAGCTGAGATCGCTTTATCCAAAATTTCGGTGGTCGACTCAATGCGATTAAACAATTCGCGATCGTTATTAATTAAGGTAAGTGTCGTTAAACCAGCGCGCATTGCAATGGGGTTACCCGATAAGGTTCCCGCTTGGTAAACGGCACCAAGAGGCGCTAAATGATTCATAATCTCTTTGCGAGCGGCAAATGCACCTACAGGAAAACCACCTCCAATCACTTTACCAAACGTAACGATATCAGCATCAATGCCTAACTTTTCTTGAGCACCACCCATGGCCTGACGGAAACCAGTCATCACTTCATCAAAGATCAATAAGGCATTGTTTTCTGTACATAGCGCACGAATCCCTTGTAAAAATGCTTGTGTAGGAACAATACATCCCATATTTCCAGCGATAGGTTCAATAATAATGGCAGCAATCTCCCCCTTGTTTTGTTCAAACAAAGCCTTAACAGCCTCCAGATCATTGTAAGGCGCCAATAACGTGTCTTTGGCTGTTCCTTGTGTTACACCAGGTGAATTCGGATTTCCAAACGTTGCTGCACCAGATCCCGCTTTTATCAAAAACGAATCTGAATGCCCATGGTAACACCCTTCAAATTTTACAATTTTATCGCGTTGTGTATAACCTCTCGCTAAACGAATGGCAGACATACAAGCTTCCGTCCCCGAATTTACCATACGAACCATATCGATTCCAGGAACAACAGAGGTAATTAATCGGGCTATTTCTGTTTCCAATTCGGTTGGTGTCCCAAAAGAAAAGCCATTCTTCATTTGTTCTATGGTCGCCGCCAATACCTCGGGGTGTGTATGACCTAAGATCATTGGACCCCAAGAGTTGATATAATCGACATACGAACGATCGTCTTCGTCCATCATATAAGCACCTTCTGCTTTCTTAATGAATAAAGGCGTTCCTCCAACCGATTTAAACGCGCGTACTGGAGAATTCACCCCTCCAGGAATATAGTTTTGTGCATCCTTAAATAAAGCACTACTTCTCTGATACAACATAGTTTTTTGTAATAAACCTCAAATTTACCAAAACTAACCGCAATTCTAAAGTTTTCACTCGATAACTTCGTTTCTTTTTTTAAGAATTGGGCGCTCCCCTACGGGTCAGGCTTTCCGTTCCCAATCTTGGCAGCAACAGCAATGGGTTCCCAATAAAAAATCCTAGCTGGCTGCCAAGGATTTCCACTTCAATCCTTAGCGCGAGCTAAAGAAAATGTAGAATAGGAGTTAGATATTAGAAAATAGATATTAGAAAGTAGATATTAGAATTTAGATAGTTGACTGTTGTACGATTTGAATCTAACATCTAGCATCTAACATCTAGCATCTATCATCTATCATCTAATTTCAAAAACTAAGCGAAGCGCTTTGCGGCAGGGATTGAAGCGGAAATCCTTTGCAACATTTCGTGGTTTTCAAAATGAAACCTTTATTTCAATGTTGCAAAGATTGGGAGTGGAAAGCCCGGCGCGTAGCGGCCGCCCAATGATTACGCATCATAAGGTGAACCATAAACAATTCAGGGGGAACAAACCCCATTCTAGTCCTTAAACACTTGGGGTAAGGTTGTTGGTGTAAGGGCCACATAATTTCCCTGATTTTTGAAGGACTGTATAAGCTGATAAAAGATTTTATTTTGATTTAAAATCGATTCGTTTCCAATAATAAATAACTGTTCTTTGGCTCGGGTAAGGGCCACATTTAATTTTCGATCAACGGTACCATCATCGTTTAGGTTTACCAAGCCTTCTAATTGCCATGGCGTGGTAACGGCAAAGGAGTAGATGATTATATCGCGTTGGCTTCCCTGATAGCGTTCTACGGTATCCACGGTAATGGCGTCGAAGTTAGGAATTTCGTGCTCTTCGAGTTTTTGTTTAATCAGAGCGATCTGGTTGCGGAATGGGGCAATGATCCCAATGGTTTTCTTGGCGTGATAGTCTAGGGCATTGTGCTTATAGAGTTGTTGGATGCGTTGAACCAGCTCAACGATTAAATGGGCTTCGTGTTCGTTGGCTTTTATGGTTGAATGCAAGGGGTCTACATGAAAGAAGGCCAGTCTTTTGGTGGCTATAATTTGCTCTAACGGATCGGTTTCATCAAGGCAATTTCGCGTAAGTGTTTGTCGTTGACGCGCGAGTTGGAGCTTGGTCGCTTCACTGTGGTGAGGCGAATCGTAAGCCACATTCAGTTTAGAGTTGTAAAAATAGGTGTTTGGAAATTCGGCGATTTCTGCATGCATTCGTCCTTGAAATGTGAGCTGATCGAAGGCGTGAGCATGGTTTTCTTGTTCGCAAAAAGTGTATAGGCGTTCGAAGAGTGAGTTCTTCCGGTTGGCTAAGCCTATGCGTTCTAGGGCTTCTATACGGGTTTTTGATAATTCGGACGATTGCAATACAATGGCGGGTAGTTGTTTGTGATCACCAATCATCATAAATCGTTTGGCCTTGGGTAGAATACCAATTATTTGTGGTTCTAAGATCTGCGAAGCTTCGTCGATGAGAATGGTATCAAATTTCTTTAAGTCCAATAAATCCATTCGGTTGGCAATCGACGCCACTGTTGAGACAAATACCCGTTGCGACATAAGAATGCGTTCTATTACTTTGCGATCGAACTTTTTCCCTTTTGTTTTTAAATGATCTTCGGTTCGTTGAATAATGCTCTTCAGGAGGTTGGGTTTAAACTCCTGGGCACAAGATAGTTCGCTTCCGATGCGGACAAACTTTGTTCCTTCGCCTGGAATGGCTTGGTTGATACTTTCGCACAATTCGTCTACCGCACGATTGGTGTAGGCGAGAAGGAGTATCTTTTGAGGGCTATTGGTGTATAACTCTTTAACGAGTTCTTTAATAATAATGGATGTTTTTCCTGTACCGGGAGGGCCATTGAGTAAAAAATAATCGTTGGCGTTAAGGGCTTTGTTGATGATTCTATTTTGCTCTTCCGATAAATCGGGATGATGGTAATGAGCCTTCACCGACGAAGTTGGGATGCGTTGGTTGAGTAGGAGTTGCTTAAAATCGGCCTTTGAGCGTATAAAACCGTAGAGGTTTTTGTACATGCTCTGAAAACTACTGTCCATAAAATCGCGTTCTAAAGCCCATTTTCCGTCTTCGTTAAACTGATCGAAGAAGCGGGTGTTGGGTTGTTTGTGGCGAAAGTTAAGGGTGATTGTCGATTTGGTCATCGCTTGGATAGAGCACTTAAACACCTGATTGCTTAGGGCATTTTCGGTGGGTAGGTTGCGCGGATATAAAATACAAATATCCCCCTCTCGTAAAGACGTGAAATCGTTTTTTGGATTGGTACGGGCCAATTGAATCTCTTTTTCTTCGCAATCTATTTTATTGTTCACAATGGTTAAGTCGAATAGAATTTCGAAACTGCGGTGTTTTTGCTCAAATGTATTCAGCCATAAGTTGGCCAAGCCATTATTGCTAGAATGCTGCCCCAAGCCCAGTTTGGCTAGGTAATGTTCTTTGGCAATAAAGCCGGTAAACGAATAGAAATAGCTGCGTTCTAGAGGGGTGCTTTGGCGAAGTGGTTGCAAAAAACCGTCGAATTGCTGGGAAAGCATTTCTTTGAACTTTTCATTGATTTTGCGTTGAATAAACTTTTCCGATTTGACTGAAAATAACAAGCGTTCGGTATCGTCTACACTATTCATGGCCAATAAATGTTCGTTGATTAAGAGGCGATTCCTTAAATCGAATATACGTTGTACACGGGCTATGGTAGGTACATCTAGGCGCAAGTTACCCTGATAGACTTTGGAGTAAAGGATGTAACCGTCTGTGTGTTGCGTGATGTCTTTAAATTCGAGTTCGTGCAAAACACCCACCAATTGGAAATAGAGAAAGAGCTGGGTTAAATGATTGACTTTTATACTGCTTCCATCGTCGGGAAATGGGGTTCCGCCCGATTTTAATTCCACAATCTTGTTCTTGCCATCGGGATTCATGTCGAGGATATCCAGTCGACCCTGAATGCCATATTGTTCACATAGAAAGGACGGTTCTAGTAAAACCCGATCCAATGAAATTTGGTAGCTCGGAAACACTTCGGTCATAACCTTTTTAATGCGATCGAAATGACCACGGGCTTCTTGTACGTATTCGTATAAGGCTTGTTCTACCCGTAAATCTGTACAAGTGGTGTATTCTAAAGGAAAGTTTTTAAAGTCTTGAATCAATAGATCTTTAAAAATAACACTGTCGGGTTCGTTGGTGGTTAATTGATCAACAACGGTATTGGCAAAGTTTCCTAAACGGATATGTTTGCTGTTAGGGACTTCTTCAAACTTACTTTTAAGGTAATGGAGTTCGGTGGTGCCGTAATCTTGGAAACATTCGGCTATGGCCGAGATATCGACCAGGTAGTCGGGCTCTAAAATAATAAATCGAGGATGGTAGACCCCTTCGTCGTCTACGGTTGTATTGACTAAATTGAGCTGAGCACCCACCCAAAAGTCTTGAACCGACGTGAATTTCTCATTTACGCCATCTTCATCTATTTGTACTTGAATATAATCTTCAGAATCGTTTTCCTCAAAATCACAAATAAGGCAATCGCGTTTAATTTCAATAATTTGTACACGAAGTTTCTTTATGCGCTCACGAAACACATGTTTATGGGTATAGTATTCCTTTTCGGGGAAGTAGTAGACTAATTCGCCTGGAATTAATGCACCCGCAATGCTGGCTATAAATTCGCTAACGTATTTTAAATGCGTATAATATTCGTGATCGCTTGGTTGGTAGTGCTCTTTCTCGATGCGTTGTGCTGTTTTACGAAAGGCATGTATTTTTGTAGACACCTTGTATGCATTACAGATAAATGAGAGCTTCGAGAAAAAATTGGAAAATTGCAATTGCTCATTTTTCGTTAGATCAAAGGCAATGTATTCAACAACCCGTTTTAAATCTAAATACTTAGATACAACGGGTTTGTCGTTTAATTGTATGTTGAGAATATCGTTTAAGAAACGGGCAGCAACTTCTTCCTTCATGGTCATGGTGAATAAGGCTGCAAGTTAACTAAAAGCCTTTAAATTCTTCTAAATTCTCTTTAATAGCCGCTTCGGTTTTAAAATGAACTATAACACTAAAAAAGATTAAGGAAATAGACACAATAAGTATACACATCCAATCCTCTAAAGGTGCCCAGATGCCTAAGAAGCTAAGGCAGATAAATATAAAGGATACTTGTAACATCAAGCGGGGTACATAGTGCTGGGCGAAATCCCAGTTTTTTTGGCTCTCTTTGGCTAAAGCCGAGCGGTAGCCACCAAAAGCATTTATCTTTTTTGTTGGTAGAAAAATCTTCACAATCGAAAGGATGAATATCAAAGAATAAATTCCTCCTCCTAGAAGAACAAGTGGATGATCGATGGTCATGGTTTAATGTTTATCGTTATTTAATAAATCGGGACGTCTCGCTTTGGTACGCTCAACGGCTTGTTCGTGTAGCCAATCTTCAATTTTAGGAAAATTACCCGAAAGTAAAATATCCGGTACTTTGTGGCCTTTATAATCGGATGGTCGGGTGTATACAGGTGGTGCTAATAGATTGTCTTGGAACGAATCTGATAGGGCAGAGGTCTCGTCACCAATTACGCCCGGAATTAAGCGAATAATAGCATCTGCTAAAATAATCGCCCCAAATTCACCGCCCGAAAGTACGTAATCCCCAATGGAAATCTCCTTGGTGACCCACATATCGCGAATGCGCTGATCGATGCCTTTGTAGTGCCCACAAATCATCATTAAATTCCCCTTCATCGAAAACTCATTGGCTAACGTCTGATTCAGGGTGATGCCGTCGGGTGTTAAGTAAATGATATCGTCGTAAGTTCGCTCTTCGGTCAATTTCGAAATCATTTTATCCAAAGGCTCACAAGTCAACACCATTCCAGCTGTACCACCATAAGGTGCATCATCTACATGGCGGTAGCGGCCTTTTCCAAATTCGCGTAAATCATGTACACAAACTTCCACAAGACCTTTGTCTTGAGCACGTTTCATAATGGAAGCTGAAAATGGACTTACCAGTAATTCTGGTAATACCGTAATAATATCTATTCGCATGCCGCAAAAATAAACATTTATGGCGAAACCATCTAGTTATTAAAACAACTTCAGTCATATTTAATGCATTAAAGTTGCTTTAGTTTTCGGTTATAAACGCCATCCTCTCGTGCTAAATTTCTTGAAATACATAAAACGATATGTATAGATAACAATATATTAACGTAAAATTTTGATTCTGATGTGTTTCGAATCAAATATATCCCTATATTGTATAAATAACTCTACATAAAACTTATAGCTATGCCATATCGATTCGTATTACCCGAAACAAAACCCCAGATGCTTTCAGAGGAAAAGCATTTTGACGACTGTTATGGTTTAGTCCTATACTTTTTTAGAAGCTTAAACCAAGCGGCTGATCAAGACCTTAATTTTATTCGTTTGCAAAACCTTTTACAGAAATTCGGATTGGATTATATGGAGAAAGAATTGCTTAAAATGAATTTAGATGCTCATGTAGATGATTGGGAAAAATTCGAGAACGAAGAAAGTCTAGCGCTAACTCTTCTACATCTAATTACCACTAAAAAAATTCTATGTATGATCGATTCTCGCCTAATTTCAGTCTTCGATGAACCCCTTTTATTAACCAATAAATCGGTTATTGATTTAATTGATCAAACAGCTATGGATGAAATGATGTATAATTAATCAATCACTTCCAACCATTCTTTGTAAATTTGGTCAATAAATTAGTACAAATACCACATGAAAAACTTTTTTCTACTTAGCTGCCTAGCACTGCTTAGTGTAAATTCTATGGCGCAAGAACAACTGCCAACGGTTATTACCATTGATGACAATGAAGAGGTCGACTTTGAGGCCTTTCGTCAAATTATTTATACAGAAGGTTGGGTACAAATCAATTACAAAGGCGATCTGTTTATAAAAAACTATTCCAATACCGATTACGATCTTTCACTTTCTCTTAACTGCCTCCAGGCTAAGAAAACACCGAGTTATCTTATTGAATATTCTCATAATTACCGCGATGGCGATTATGGCGGAATCGATTTTATCAGTTCAACCCGTCAAGATTACGCCAAAGTAGAGTTTTTAATCGATGGTCAAAATTACCAAGACCCCTTTTCAAAGAAGAGCAACACCTTCGCCGATTTTTCGACTAACCTAAAGACCGGGAAAATTTTAACCATAAAGGTTTATGATAATGAATTTAATCCCCATACAGGCAAAGATGAATTAGCTATTAATCGTGCCATTGACTTTAAATTAGGCAATGCGCCATTATTAGAGACCAAGGTCACTTGTAATTAATGAATTAAATAAAGGATGGCGAATAAAAATTAGATATCGAATAGGCTAAAGCTTTGATTTTTAGACAGCGTTAGTTATCTTTAAATTAATTTTTTATAGAAGTGAGAATCATTTCCAAAAAAATAATTCGTGATTTTTGGTATACTCATCCAGATTGTGAACAGCAACTAAAGTCTTGGTATAATGAGGTAGGGAAAGTGGGTTGGAGAAATTTCAACGAAGTTAAATCCGATTTTCCTTCGGCAAGCATTTAAACAATCATAGGATTTGTTTTAACATAAAAGGAAATAAGTACCGACTCGTTGTTAAAATAAACTTCCACTATCAAATTATTTGGATCAGATTTATTGGTAATCATACGGAATACGATAAAATTAATGCCTTAACTATTTAGTGTTATGAAGATAAAACCTATTAAAACGGAAGAGGATTATACAAAAGCTTTAGAGCGGCTTAATGTTATTTTTGACGCATCAATAGGTAGCAAGGCCGCAGATGAATTAGAAATACTAAGTATTTTAATTGAAAAATACGAAAGTATCCATTATCCAATTGTGCTTCCAGACCCCATAGAAGCGATACTTTTTCGTATGGAGCAAATGAATTATACAGAAAATGATTTAGCTAATCTATTAGGTGTAGAAGTTTCTATCAACAATGTTTTATCAAAGAAGACGAAACTTTCATTGGAAATGATTAGAAAATTACATCAATACTTTAATATTCCAACAGAGGTACTCATTCAACCTTATTAAGAAATAGTCATAAAAAAAACCTGTAATCTTTTACAGGTTTTTTTATGACGTTAATTAAAACACAGCTTTAGCAATCCGTTGTGTATTTATAGAATTGCTCATGGTGTAATAGTGTAATACAGGAGCACCTAGACGTTTAAGTTCTTTGCTTTGTTCAATACACCATTCAATCCCAATTTCCTTTATAGCTTCTCTATCTTTCGCTTTCATCACTTCTATAGCCAGGGCTTCGGGTAAATCAATGTAAAAGTTTTTCGGAATAGTCGTCAGTTGATTCAAGGTGGTTAGGGGTTTAATGCCTGGAATTATGGGGATAAGAATCTCCATTTCTCGGCATTTTTTCACAAAATCAATGTATTTCTGGTTATCAAAAAACATTTGGGTTACGATGTATTCTGCACCTAAATCCACTTTCTTTTTCAAGAAATGCATATCCATCGATAGGTTAGGCGATTCAAAATGCTTCTCGGGGTAACCCGCCACACCAATGCAAAAATCGGTGGCATTGGTATCCTGTAGTTCATCATCCAAGTAATGGCCTGCATTCATTTTTGCCACTTGGTCAATGAGCTCAGACGCAAACGCATGACCTTCCTTTTCGGGCACAAAACTCTTTTCCGATTTTATGGGATCTCCTCTTAAGATCAACACATTGTCAATGCCTAAGAAGTTTAAATCGATCAAGGCATCTTCTGTATTTTCTTTGGTAAAACCACCACAAATTAAATGCGGTATCGCATCCACTTTGTAATGATTCTGAATCGCGGCACAAATTGCCACAGTGCCAGGGCGTTTCCGAACAGAATTCCGTTTCAATAACCCATTGTCATGCTGTTTGTATACATATTCTTGCCGATGATAGGTCACATCAATAAAGGCAGGTTTCAAATCCACCAAGGGATCCAATGTTTTAAACGTGCATTGAATATCTTGCCCTTTCATCGGCGGTAAAATTTCCAATGAAAAAAGTGTTTTACCCTTTGCTTGGGCTATATGTTCAGTTACTTTCATGTTTATTTTTTTTGGGCGTTCCCTTCGGGGCGGGCTTTCCGCACTCGCTTTTTGGTTCCGTTTCACTTCACCAAAAAGCTCAAACAAATGCTTCAATCCCTAACGCGGTTTCAGGTTATTTTTAGGGGAGGATTTTTATGCTAAATTCGGACTCAGCCACTTTTCGGCCTCTGCAAGGGACATTCCCTTCCGTTGAGCAAAATCCTCAATCTGATCCATGGTTATTTTCCCCACGCCAAAATACTTGGCTTCTGGATGAGCGAAATAATAGCCTGAAACCGAAGAAACAGGGTACATCGCCAACGATGAGGTTAGTTCCATGTCTGCATTTTTCTCCACAGCCAACAAATCCCAAATCGTCTGTTTTTCCAAATGATCCGGACAAGCCGGATAGCCTGGCGCTGGACGAATACCCTTGTATTTCTCGTGAATTAAATCCTCGTTCGACAGTTCTTCATCGTTCGCATAACCCCAAACCTCTTTCCGTACGTATTGATGCAGATATTCCGCATAAGCTTCTGCTAAACGGTCGGCCAATGCCTTTACCATAATCGAGTTATAATCGTCCAACGCTTTTTCATACCCCTTCGCAAAGTCTTCAATTTCACGACCGGCAGTTACGGCGAAACACCCCATGTAATCTTGTATACCTGTATCTTTGGGAGCAATATAATCGGCAATGGATAGGTTAGGGGCCTGTTTCGTCTTCTTGGCCTGCTGGCGAAGGGTATAGAAATTGGCCAAATGTGTATCTTCCGCATTGGCTATTTCAATGGTATCGTCATGGACGGTATTGGCTTTAAAAATACCAAAAACACCTTTGGGTAAAGCCCGTTTTTCGGTTTCAATCTTATTTAACATCGCCAAGGCATCCACGTACAATTCTTGGGCTTCTTTACCAACGATTTCATCGGTCAGTACAGCCGGAAATTTTCCGTGCAAATCCCATGTTTTAAAGAAAGGTGTCCAATCGATAAAAGGTTTTAGCGCGGTGACGCTAACTTGATGTTGAAACACGCCCAAATATTTGGGCACACTCGGATTAAAGGCCAATTGGCGTTTGTTTAATCGGGCTGCTTCTATGGTTAGGTATTCTTTTGTTACGGCTCTATTTAAATACCCTTCTCGAAGACTTGTATAGTCGAGAGAAGTCTGTTCTAACAGTTCATTTTGTTGTTTTCCAACCAATTTGGTGCAGATGGTCACGGAACGTGAAGCATCCAAAACATGAATCGTTTTGTTGTATTCGGGTGCAATTTTCACAGCGGTATGCGCTTTTGAGGTAGTAGCACCCCCAATCATCAAAGGAATGTTGAGGTTGCGTTTTTTCATTTCTTTCGCTACCGAAACCATTTCGTCTAGGGAAGGTGTAATCAGCCCCGAAAGACCAATAACATCTACTTCGTGTTTGGCTGCTTCCTCTAAAATACGGTCGGAAGAAACCATGACACCAAGATCGATGATTTCGAAACCATTGCATCCCAAAACCACCGAAACAATGTTCTTTCCAATATCGTGTACATCCCCTTTTACGGTAGCCATTAAGATTTTAGAAGCCGCTTTGCTCGTTTTATTGCGTAATTTTTCTTCTTCCAAATACGGTGTTAAATAAGCCACTGATCGTTTCATTACCCGGGCCGATTTGACCACTTGGGGCAAGAACATTTTACCGCTTCCAAATAAATCACCCACCACGTTCATTCCATCCATTAAAGGCCCTTCAATTACTTTCAGAGGGGAACCAATCACCTCCAATGCCTCGGCAGTATCGGCATCAATAAATTCGGTAATTCCTTTGACCAAGGCATGCTCCAGTCGTTTTTCCAACGACCATTCCCGCCAAGCATCATCTTTCTTTTTCTCTTTGGTAACGCCTTTTAAGTTTTCAGCAAAATCTATTAGTCGCTCGGTTGCATCATCGCGTCGATCGAGTAATACATCTTCTACGCGTTCCAGTAAATCTTGGGGTATATCATCGTAAATCTCGAGCATTTCCGGATTCACAATGCCCAAATCCATTCCGTGCTGAATGGCGTGGTAGAGAAAAGACGAATGCATCGCTTCGCGTACAGCATTGTTACCTCGAAACGAAAAGGAAACATTGGATACACCCCCGCTAACCGAAGCAAATGGAAGATGGTCTTTGATCCATTTCGTCGCTCGAAAGAAATCCAATGCATTCTGACGGTGTTCTTCCATACCGGTTGCAACGGGGAAAATATTCACGTCAAAAATAAGGTCTTTGGGATTGTAGTTCAGTTCTTCTACTAAAATACGGTACGATCGTTCGACAATTTCAATCCGACGTTCGTAACTATCGGCTTGGCCATTTTCATCAAAGGCCATAACCACTACAGCAGCACCATAGCGTTTAATCTTTTTAGCGTGTTCAACAAATGTAGTTTCGCCTTCTTTCAAGGAAATGGAATTCACAATCGATTTTCCTTGAACGTTTTTTAAACCTTCCTCTATAATTTCCCATTTCGAGGAATCAATCATAATAGGCACTCTCGAAATATCGGGTTCAGAGGCCACCAAACGTAAGAATTTGACCATGGCCGCTTTGCCATCAATCATGCCTTCGTCCATGTTGATATCAATAATTTGGGCGCCTCCTTCTACCTGATCACGGGCCACTTGCAAAGCTTCATCGTATTTATCTTCTTTAATCAGGCGCAAGAAGCGTTTAGAGCCGGTTACATTGGTTCGTTCACCGATATTAATAAAATTCGAATTTCCACGTATAATCAAAGGTTCTAAACCGCTTAGTTGTAGTTTTATAGACATGGTGTGGTTATTTTTCGAGGTTGATAGGCTTTTGCCAATTCGGCCATTAAACGGATATGATCAGGTGTTGTACCGCAACATCCACCCAGGATATTTACTAATTTCTTTTCTAAAAATGGTCGAACATAATCACGCATCATTTCAGCGGTCTCGTCGTATCCACCAAAAGCATTGGGTAAACCCGCATTGGGGTAAGCACTGATGTAAAATGGTGCATGTTCCGCCAATATCTCCAAATACGGAATCAGGTCGGTCGCGCCTAAAGCACAATTTAAACCAATGCTTAGTAAGTCGATGTGCTCTAGTGAAATAAGAAAAGCTTCTGTCGTTTGTCCCGATAAGGTTCGACCACTTTTATCAGTAATGGTTCCCGAAGCCATTAAAGGCACTTGAATCCCCGTATCATCAATCGCTTGTTGAATTCCAAAAAATGCTGCTTTGGCATTCAATGTATCAAAAATGGTCTCTACCAACAAGGCATCTACTCCCGTTTCAAGCATAACCTTAGCTTGTTGGTAATAGACTGCGGCTAAAGTATCAAAATCCACATCGCGGTAACCAGGGTCATTCACCTGGGGCGAAAGTGAGGCCGTTTTATTGGTTGGGCCTAATGAACCAACTACAAAACGAGGCTGATGAGGGGTTTTGGTCGTGTATTCGTCACAGGCTTCTCGGGCTAAGCGAACCGCGACTATGTTGAGTTCGTCAACCAAGTCCACCATATCGTAATCGATCATCGATATCGAATTCGCATTAAACGTGTTGGTCTCAATAAGATCGGCACCCGCTTCTAAATAAGCCCGATGAATATTTTTTATAATCGTAGGCTGCGTAAGGACAAGTAAATCGTTATTGCCTTTTAGGGAAGTATGAAAATCGCGGAATCGCTCGCCTCTATAATCCTCTTCTTCCAACGTATGTTTTTGAATCATGGTCCCCATGGCACCATCTAAGATCAGTATTCGTTTTTCTATCTGTTGATTTAATGTCATAATTAAAATGGATTAAACCTTATGACGAAAGGAGGGGGAGGCTCTTTTTGTTCTTATTTTTCTCACGGATGAGTAGGATGTAGCACCCAACTAAAAATGGGTTGCTAAGGTTTCACAGGGCCTAATCCCTCCACCTTTCGTTATAAGTCTGGTACAAAAGTAGAACTTTCTAAATGATTAAAAAAATGATAACAAAGCTTTTGTTATTTTAATAAATCAATAATTTATTATTTGTTTTATTATGGTTTATGTAATTGATATTAATTTGGATTTGCATCTGTTTATAGAAAAATTTTCTATTTAATTAGTTTTTTAATGATATAGTTTTAATACTCTACTTGTTTTATAGAGAATATTAGGAATTTATTAACTTGAATCGTTTTTAATCCGCATTGGTTTTTAAGACCTCGTAGAACCAGATGGGCTTGAATGCTTTATAGGCCGACTTTAATGAGCTATTTAGAGATTTATCGCGTTTAAATAGGGAACGATATGTGTTGATATTCAATGAATTAACCTCTATTTTTTAATTGTTTTCTTAAAAAAATGTCTTACTTTTAAGTAACGTCCTGAAGGTTAATGTCTTGATGACTTTATTTTAGAATGAAATTAGTGTTTAAAATAGATGTTTAGTGATATCTCTTAGGCGTTGTGTAAAATATAGTCGCTTGAATAATACGAATAAATACGTTCTTAATTCGCTTCCGAATTACCCTATAATGGGAGGTTTTTCCCTGAATTTCAAAGTGAGTAATCGAATAAAGACGAATCCGATGTATGCTTTACTCGCGAAGTTATACCAAGGTAGGTTATATCATAAACAAGCTGATTTTCAGGTCTATGTACGATATTTTCCCTCCTATGACTACTGGAATACCTCATTAAATTCATAAAAACAACCCATTAAATTTTTTAAAAATGAAAAAAATACTTCTATTTATTCTTGTCCAACTCTTTTACGTTACGTTGAATGGACAAATTATTTCTTCTGCTGAATTGCCAGAGCCTGGTAAAATTTCCCTTGCTTATCTAAATTCACTGAATAATAAAAATATACTTTACGGGGCTACACCGACTAATTATAATGGAAAGGTTTTGGTGTTTAATCACGGCCTTGCGGGATCGACTGAATACCTCCTTATTGGAAATGGTTTGTATTCAGAGGCTTATAACAGTGGGTATAGAACCGCCTTTGTGTCTACAACCCGCTTACAAGGCGATTGGGTGAATGGTGAAATTCTCAGCAGAGCCCTGTCTCAAATTACGCGTCAATACGAAATAGAAACGGTAGATCTTATTGTGCATAGCAATGGCGGTAAGGCTTCTGAGGTAGCTTTATTTCACTACGATAAGAAGGATTTGGTCGATAAGGTAATAAGTCTAGGAACGCCTTATAAAGGAACCGTTATTGCCGATATATCCCAACGCAAAGGATTAAAATGGCTTATCGACCTCATCGGTCTTAGTCCAGGTGCTCAATTATCAACGACTTATTATTGTGAGTCTTATTTCCGCCCCTTCTTTGATAATCATCCGCTTAATCAACCCCATAAATACTACAGTTTTGGTGCATGGGGGCATCGGTCTTTTAACGGAATTCTTTCTCCAGTCTTAAGAACCACAGGGTCGATTATGATGCTGTTTGGTTCAGGGCCAAACGACGGAATTACGCCATTTTATAGTTCAACGAGGCCTGGATCCCATCAAATAGCCGCACTCAATGATCAGAGAGGGTATTTAAATCACATGGACATCGCTTACAGTCGATATGTATGGTATGCTGTTTTATTCCCTATCCTCCATGGGGATGCCTCGACTGATCGGGGACAACAATTCAACGATACAACGTCCCAAACGCCTTTTCGAGCGGAAAGCAATTATCAAATCCTTTCTTCAGATCGTCCACACGAACACGCAATTCTAGGAAAAACCAAGAATGCCGTATCCTTTGAAATTATTCATAAAGAGGTGAAAAGTCAATTAAATGTTGTTGATCTGGCTAAAAATAGAGTCGTTAAAAAAATAAAAACCAATGCAACACTCAACCGATCAACGAGTGATTCTTTAGCACAACATTTAACGTCATTCACGTTCGATAACCCCGATTTTCATACGATTAAAATCCAGGGGGATACCGACTATTTAGCTTATATCACCGATGGAGTAGAGAGTCCTATGATTTACACCATTCACAAAGAAAACGATAGAATGTTCGCTATGCTTTCTTTCCCAAATCTAAAGCCATCTGAAATCAATCGATTGGAAATTAAGGCCAAAGCAGAAAAAACAGCAAATTTATTGGAAATACAAGAGCTTTCTTTGAACGACATCGATTTGATTTTTAAATGGAATGGTAATCATTTTATGGCGGAACTAAACAGTCTTCCCATTGGAGTGTATACGCTATCAATAGATGCCGAAATCCCACATGAATATAGACGAAATATAATCTCGGGTTTTGTCGTGGATAAAGCATTGAAAACATTGGGTGAAACTGCTCAAACCACCGCATCCGAAAAATTATTTCAATTATCGTCGATTCCTTCAAATGCTTCAACGTTTCTCATAAGTACAAAGTACTTCAATAAACCTGTTCATTTTAGCATATACGGTATCAATGGAAGTCAAGTGTCTAAATTTAAAACGCCGAAAATGGAGCGTACTTTTCCTATAGGAACTTATTTCAGTTCTTTAACGCCAGGAACGTATATCCTCCAAATTGATTCCGAAGAACACAAACAAACCATTAAGTTTATGATACAATAATTTTTAATGATTCATTTTTACAAGAAAGGTTGTTTCAGAGCGAAACAACCTTTTTTATATTATCATAATTATCATATTAGACGGCGTGTTCAGCACTCGATTGGATGGTGGCATAGAACGGGCTTAATGCAGCTAAAAATGCGGTTTGTACATCTTCTGCTGCTACTTTTTTTCCGTTTATTTCCAATGCACGTGTCGCACAAGCATCTTCAATAAGGGTAGAAGTGTAGCCGAGGTCTTTTGCGGCTCTTACGGTTGCATCAATACACATATGAGTCATCATACCCACAATCGTTAAGTGAGCTATTCCATGGCCTTGTAAATAAGCATTTAAATCGGTCTCTCTAAAACTGTTGGGGAAAAACTTAATAATGGTCTTTTCATCTTCTAATGGTCGAACATTGGTATGAATTTCTGCCCCTGAGGTGTTGGGTTTAAAAAAGGTGGCTGTCGCTGCAATGCCAATGTGTTGGATATGAATGATGGGTAACTTTTTATTTCTGAATTGGGTTAGGATGGCTTGGGCTTTCTCACTCGCTTCCAATGCGCCTACCAATTCCATTGCCCCATTTTCAAAATAATCATTTTGAATATCGATCACCAATAATGCTTTTTTCATGTTGTATGCTTTAAATTAAACGGTTCGCTAAATTTAAGACTTCTATAGAAAAGTTAAGCGATGTTTAATGTTTTTTAATCGTTGTTTTAGTTTTACGAATTGTCTAATTGTCTAATACGAGTGCTCGTTTAAGCGAATCCCTTTTTGTATTTCGTGTTGAATTGGTGGATAGATGCTGATGAAATTGCCGATAGAATCGTTTTCTTACTTGCTAAGACCATCGTAGGCATTCTTTTTTGGTTCTATTTCTGAAAAATGAAAAGATTTGTTTTTGCTGCCCAAGTTTTGTTTGTGAAAATAATTAAGTATAAATACTTATATGAGATTAATTTTCTAATTATTTGTGTTTTTTCAGATTAACTCAGGATTTTATAAACTTTCAATCGCGAGTTGATTTGGAAATTCGCTTTCGTTTGCTTTACCTTTGTAGCTGAAATAGTTTATTAATTGTTTGTTTATCAAGAAAAGTGGAGGGAAGTGGCCCGGTGAAGCTTTAGCAACCGATCTCAAAGATCAAGGTGCTAATTCCAACCTCATAACGAGGAGAGATAACCCATAGGAAGAAGGTAGAATAACTTTCTAATGTTACTTCTTTGCTTTGTCGTGAAACCTCTTTCCTTTTCTTTCTTGTTTAAATAGCGACTTATTTGTAAAAGAAATGAAGAAATTAACGATAGGTTTATTTGGTTTTGGTGTAGTCGGTGAAGGGATTTACCAAGTTCTAAAGGATAAACCAGCCTTAAATGCTGAAATCAAACGCATTGTTATTAAAGACGACTCCAAAGTGCGCAATGCCCCTGCTGAACTCTTCTCAACCCGTGCTGAAGATATCTTAGAAGATCAGGATATTAATGTGGTTATTGAGTTAATCAGTGACGCTGAGGCGGCTTTCACCATTATAGAACAAGCCTTTAAGCGTAAGAAGCATGTGGTGAGTGCCAACAAGAAGCTCATTGCCGAACAATTGACGTATCTGTTGGCTCTACAGAAAGACAACGAGGTGTCTTTCTTGTATGAAGCAGCGGTTTGTGGATCAGTTCCTATTATCCGAAATTTAGAAGAGTATTTCGATAACGATCTCTTGAACTATGTATCAGGTATTGTCAATGGAACAACGAATTACATTCTCACAAAGATGGGCAATGAAAAACAGAGCTATGCAGATGCCCTATCGGCAGCACAGAGCAGTGGTTTTGCAGAAGCTGATCCTACCGCGGATGTGGAAGGGTTTGATGCGGCTAGTAAATTGTCTATTATGGCTCTTCATGCTTTTGGAAAAATTATACAACCCCATACGGTGGTTAAAAAAGGAATTACAGCGATACAATCGGCCGATTTTAATTATGCCCAAGAGAAAGACTACACCATTAAACTTATTGCTAAGAGTTTCTACGATGCCAGTAAAAAGCATTTAACAGCAACTGTTTTACCAACCTTTATTCCTTTGAAGAATACATTGGCTTTGGTTGATAACGAATACAATGGCGTGTTAATAGGAAGTAGCCTGTCGGATGAGCAATTTTTATATGGGAAAGGAGCAGGGCGTTTCCCGACTTCTTCGGCCGTGCTAAGCGATTTATCTGCTTTGTTATACGACTATCATTACGCTAATCGAAAATTAGCGCATACACCTTTTGATACAAACTTGTTGGGACGAGTGAAAATATATGTGAACTATTCCAGCTATACAGGCGATATACACCAATTAGAAAAGCAATTTAAACAGGTGCACGAGCGTTTTCAAAGCGAAAATTATTCGTTTATCATTGGTGAACTGGATCTCTTGACACTAAGTAAAACGGGATGGCTGAATGATTCATCCGTTTCGGTGATCGCTTTTGATTAATTGTATGCTTAGAGGGCGTATTTTTACCCCTCTAAGCTGTTTTAACTAACTTCCAATCAATGAGGCAATCAGGTTGATAACTATGGCTACCACAAAGGTGTTTAGCCCAAAAGCAATTAAGCCATGATACATCACTACGCGCCTAATAGCTTTGGACGTTACAACGACATCCGATACTTGAAATGTCGTGCCCATATCCAAGGAGAAATAGGCAAAATCGAGGTAGTCGGGTTGTTCATCGCCAGGAAACTCTAAACCGCCTGCTTGTTTTTCACCGTAATATAATCGTGCATAATGGAAGATATACAAGGTGTGAATCAATACCCATGAATTAAACAAACTCAATACGGCCACAACGATATAGGTTATTTGGTGAACGTCTTGGTTTTTCTGTGCAATTGCCGCAGCAACAATCCCCACAAGACTTGCCATTGTACAAAGCAATATAAATAAATGGACAACGAAACGGGAACCATCTTCTTTAACAGCCAAGGTTTGTATTTGCGCTATAGGCATTCGGTAAATAATGATCCAACTACTCAGAAGATAAGTGGTGGTAAAACCAATCCATGCGATTAAAGCTTTAATAATTGGTTCATATCGTAGGGAATGACCTACCGAAAAGCAAATAATACCTACTAGAAGGGCAATTATTATGCGCTCACGTGCATTAAAGTACCGAATAAAGGCTGAATTGGTTAATGGCATAGTTCTATACTATTTTCGAGTTAAGATAGTGCTTCTATACTGAATAATAAACGCTTTCTGTACAATAAATAAACGCTTTAATAAAGCGTCCTAAATTAAAAACCAATCAACCTAGAATGAACTGACTGATTGGTTTGATAGAATTTGATTATAAAGACGAATAGAACTCTAAAAAAGTATCATTCGTGACTGTTTTTGCCTGAAATCATCTGGGATACAATGCCTTTCGTTGTTGTGTTCTCACCTATAAAGATACCTGCTAGGTGAATAATCAGAAACACGACCATAAAGTAAATAACGGGTTGATGGATTGATTCAAAAAAGCCTTTGTATGCCTTGGGGCCTAATTCAATAAAGAGACCCGAAATTAAGGTAATGCCAAGCACAAGGTAAAAAATGATATAGACCGAAGTCTGAAACTTCTCTTTGACATTGCCTTGTTTAAATTTTAATCCTAGATTTTTGTATACAGCGATATAAATTAATCGTAAAACATAGATTGCGCAAACAAAATAGCCCATGTACATATGCCAATTAAACATGGGTTTCCGAATGGCTTTCGCTATTTTAATGGCATTTTCCTCGGAAATATTATTGCCTGAATTCATAATGATTTGGGCCATATGATCTTTGTTCATCCAGCCAGTTCGGAGAAAAACAGTGAATAAAATGCATAAAATTCCTAAGGCTAAGCTCCAGTGTAGAAAACGATGGATGAATGAAAATGGGTTGGTCAGTTGATTGTTCATAATAAAGGGTTTAAGGGTTAATGCCTGAATCGGTACATAGATTTCAGACATACAATAAATAAGAAATGATTTATTTAAACCACAGGGGGTCCCCTTAATTGGAGCTTGTCACTAAAACAGCTTATTTTCTTTTTTAGGAAAGGTATAGTTCCAACTTCATTTACCGCATATCGACCATTCAAGTAGGCGTATGGGATTAAGATCTCTGTATCTTGATTGTCAAATGAAGACCGTTTAAAGTTGTGGGTTTCTGAATGCACCTCGAAGTGTTTTTCTCCCACATCCATTTCCGCTATAAGAAATTTAAAATCGAAAAGAATACGGTGAGATGCATAATTTTCCGGACAATGAATAACGGCTTGTGTAGGCGTTAACTGTTTTTCGTGCACATGCGGAAAGAGGGCATGGCAAAGAATAACCATAGCGGCTAAAAAAGCACTTATCTTTCCTATCTGTTTCATTAGTACAAAGATACTTCCTTTCGGTCAAATAGGTAAATGGTCTCTATTATATAGATTGAGTATACATTTCTGTTTTTTCTGTGTTCACTTCGTGGTGGTTATCCTTTCTTACTTTCGACCAACAAAGACAACCTTCGTTGTACACGTGGATAAATGTTTATCGATACCGTTTGATCAGTTTGATTCATCGCACACAATAAAAAAGCCTCCGGGGGCTAACCGAAGGCTTTAACAATAAATCTAAAAAATACAGTCGTTAATTCAAGTACTTTTGAAGTAATTGCTGTAAGTTTTTGGGCTTGATGTAACCAGAATAGGTTAAATCGACCTGTAAATTTGTATTTAGAACTATCCAATAGGGATAGCCTGGTTGTTCTGCTTTATCGGTAAAGGCATAGAGCAGGCTATGTGTACTTTTCTTGGCTGTAGTTGAATGACTTGGGTAGACATTTCCTAAGAAATTAAGTGTTTCAAAAGACTCAGCATCAATCTTCAGGTAATAAAAATGTTCATCTATAAAGGATGTTAATTGATTGTTTTTCGCTAAATGACGGTCTTGCATAAAACAATACCCACACCAATCGGTTGTAAATTGAATGATAATCGGTTTGGGCTTTTCTTGGTAACATGCATTGAATACGTCTAACGAAAGCTGTGCAAACAGTGTGGTTGAAAAGAAGACCATAGAGATGCTGAGTAATTTTTTCATAAACTAATTTTCCTTTTTCTTGTGTAATTACTTAATGGTGTAACGTAATCCTAAGAATCCTCGAATTCCTTGCATGGCGGTATAACTGTAATCATTGGGTTCAAAAATCACATCATTTCTCCCTTGGGGTGGAGTAACTCCGTTGCCTGGCTCTCCAAACGGATCCCACCAACGCGCGATTAAATCACCTTTTGGTAGTGTGTTGAGTAAGTTTTTTACACCTGCATAGACTTCTAGTCCGTTGGTGAACTTTTTAGTCATTTGAATATTCGCAATCCAAGTATCGGGGGAATAGTCTGGACGGTAATCGTTATCGACTAGTGGTAATCGCATTTTACCGTTATAATTGGCTGTTAAATCGACCGAGAATCCATCCCGAAAGGCATAGCTCGCTAAGAAATTTCCCGACCATTTTGGGGCATGGAATTGTTGTTCTCTTTCACCTTCTTCTTTCGAGTATACATCCATATAAGTTGTTCCAGCGATAATTTTTAAGGGAAAATTAAAGTTCGCTTCTACGTTCAGGGAAATACCTTGTGAAATGGCATGGCCATCTAAATTGTCGTAAATAATTTTCGTTTCGTCGGTCTCGGTATCTGGAAGAATTTTATTGGTGAAGTACGAATAGAAGGCCGTGATGTCGAAATTAAGTCCAGCAAAAGAAGTCGGTAATTTAAAAACATAGTTTAAGTTACCGTTAACCGATTTTTCTGGTTTTAATTCATTCTTAAATTCCACTTTTCTAGCGCCTGTTAGTGCGCGGTGATCTTCTGTAAACACATTAACAACACGGAAACCTGTACCAAAACTTGCTCGTAATGTATGGTGTTTAGATGGGGTGAATTTATAGGCAAAGCGAGGCGAGTGAATATCCTTATGGGTCTGATCGTAATCAAAACGATAACCCATCAAGATTCTGTGCATGGGATGAATCGTCCATTCGTCTTGAACAAAAACGCCTGTAATTGGTGTTTTCATGGGATCATTTTTAACCAAATCATTGTTGTCATCGTAAATTCCTGTTCCACGCGTATCATCATCGTAATAGGTATATTTAAAAGATGCGCCTAAAAGTAAACTGTGTTGATTGATAACTTTATCCCAATAAGCTTGTCCAAAGACTACCTGTTGTTTTCCTTGGTAAGATTCAGGTCCGTAAAAAGAATTTTGTTGATGCCAGTTATACGAAAATTGAGTGATAATTTTTTCGGTTGTCGGTAATTGATACATTCCAATGGCTTCAAAACGATTGGTCATAATGCTTTCAGCATAGACTTCGTCGCCACCGCGGTGTTGTTTGCGCTTCCAATCCATTTCACCACCCCAACGGTCTTCGTATAAGTAGCGTAAGGCTACACTCGCAATCCGATTATCCTTACGTTCAAAACCCCATTTGTTAAATACCGAAAAACGGTCTTGCAAAGTAACATCGGTGAAACCATCGTTGTTAGCATCTTTTCGTTCACCATATTTAAAGTAGTTCATGCCCAGTAAACTGTTCACATTTTCACCTGCATTAAATTTCATTCCCGCATCGATATTGGTTTCTAACCACGTCGTGGTAAAGCCATCAATGGTGAATTTAGGTGCTGATTTTGGGTTTTTGGTAATGACATTGATAATTCCTCCCATGGCTTCTGTTCCGTAAAGTGAAGATGCAGGGCCTTTCACCACCTCAATGCGTTCTACCAAACTGTTGGGGATTCCGCTTAGACCATAAACGGTCGATAAGGCAGAGACAATGGGCATTCCATCGATTAAGATCATGGTGTAAGGACCTTCCATACCATTGATGTGAATATCGCCCGTATTACACACATTGCAATTAAGCTGTGGCTGTACGCCATTAATCAATTGCAAGGCGTCAAATAGCGATGGCGTAGGATTTTTCTGAAAAAAAGCAGGTGTATAAATTTCAATCGGTACAGGACTATCGGATCTTTTCATGGGCTTCATTGTTCCCGTAACTACAACTTCATTTAAGTCGGTATCGTCTACAACAGGCTTTGTTATGCTGTCTTGTATTACTTCTTGCGCATTAGCTTCTTGAAAACTAGCGAGGTAGAGTAAAGAGAGTAATGTGAATGTTTTTTTCATCTAAGTAAATTAATTATTTTCTTGAATTAATAAGTTAGGCAAATCTAACAAAATTATTTGAAAACAAAAATGATATTTCTTTTGAATCTCTTTTTGAGAATTCTTTAGTATATTTGTCTTATGATTTCATTGGTAGAAGAAAACTATTTAAAAGCCTTATTTCATTTGTCTCATAATGGAAAAGATGAGGTGTCTGTAAAAGATTTAAGCGAACGCTTAAAAATTAAAATGCCTACGGTTAATAGCATGATGAAGAAACTTTCTGAAAAGAATTTTGTTTTCTACGAGAGTTATAAACCTTTGCGCCTAACCGATCAAGGGATTATGCGGGCAGCTCTAATAGTTCGTAAACACCGTTTGACCGAAATGTTTCTTGTCGAAAAAATGGGTTTTGGATGGGAAGAAGTACATGAAATAGCTGAACAAATAGAGCATATTCAAAGCAATGCCTTTTTCGATAAAATGGATGAAATTCTCGAATTTCCTACGATGGATCCTCATGGTTCTCCTATTCCTGATAAAGAGGGTAACTTTCAGAAAATGAATTTTAAAAAATTATCAGAGGCAAAAGTAGGTGAGGAGCTTGAATTTACGGCAGTAACCTATTCCACCGATGAGTTTCTAAAATTTTTAAATACTAAAAACATTAAATTAGGTGATCGTTTCACCGTCAATGCCATCGAAGATTTTGATCAAAGCATGAAGGTGTTTATTAACGGAACACAAGAAGATATATTTTCAAAGTTAGTGACCGAGCGTATGTTGGTGCGCTAAAGTATAGACTTATCAGATGAATTTCAAGATAAAATAAAAAAAGAGTTACTTTAGAAACTCTTTTTTTATGTAGATTGTTATTGTGCTTTTCCTTTTACACGAAAGATTTTTCGCGATGCATTTACATCGTTCGAACTTACCGTAACTGATTTTGAAAAATCACCAGCCACAGATCCTGCATCGTACTTAATGGTAATCTCAGCAGATTGCCCAGGAGCGATAGGTGTTGTTGGAAATGCAGGTATCGTACAGCTGCAAGAACCTACTACACTTTTAATAACAAGCGGTTTGTCACCGACATTGCTAACTTTCATTTTAGCGGTTACCTCTGTATTCAATTTGATGGTCCCTAAATCTAAATTTTCCGATCCTAATTTTAGTTCTTGTGCAAATAGTGTAGAAATACCGATTGCAAAAGCGCCTAAAAACATTAATTTTTTCATACAAATTCCAGTTAATAAGACCAAATATACAATTTAAAATATAAAAATAGTTTTAACTTGTATGATTTTTATTTATAATTTCCGACTTTAAATAGATGAAAATGATGATTGAATAGGGTTAACATATAGGGCTCGGTATTTATAATTATTTTATCTAGCGTAATTAAACTATCTGCATAGGAAAGAAAGTGCACATATTGAATTGTCGTTGTTTAAATATTTATCATTTTAGCTTTTTTATTATTAATCGCTATGCTATTACTTATTCTGTTTTCTTTTGGTGGCTTGTTCTTCTTCTACTTATGGGGAAAAATTATCGAGAAAATATGGCCAACTATCGGAAATGGCTTTTTCTCTACTTTTTTAAAAGGGATTATTGCGATTTCTCTAATCGCTTATTTTAGTGCTTTTTTCATGGCGCTTAATCGCTATTTTGAGTGTCTATTAATTGGCATTGCTCTATTGTTTTACTTTTTTCAACATAGAGCAATACATCAGCAATTGATTAATTTTAACTTTTATAAAGCGTACACGTTTTGGATGTTCAGTTTTATAGCTGTTTTGTCATCAAGTATAATGCCTTTTCTCTTCGATCACTTTAGTTACTATATTCCCACGATTAAGTGGTTAAATGAATTTGGATTTGTAAGAGGAATTTCTAATTTAGAATGGGTTTTAGCTCAAAATAGTATTTGGCATGTACTTGAAGCTTCCGTTGATCATCTTTTGAATCCTTTTTTGCGATTAAATTTAGTACTACTAATTGCATACTTAATTTATATATACGAAAAGAAACAATGGGCATTATTACTGTTTTTCCCTTTTTTTTTAATTTACACACATACCCCTTCAACAGATTTACCAGTTTATATATTCAGTCTAATAATTGTTTCAGAACTATTATTGAAAAAGATGAAACCTGAATACTTAGAGGAATATTTGTTTTTATCGCTGTATATTTTTGTCATTAAACCTACCTCAATTGCACTACCTATTTTTATTGTGTTACGAATAATACATTCAATCCATCACAATGCTTATAAAGTTAATTATAAGTTATTCTTGCCTAGTGGTATTTTAATTGTCTTATTCATAATGAAAAGCATCATTGTTTCTGCAAATTTATTACATCCATTATCGTTATTTTCTTTGGACTTTTTATCGTGGAATTCGCCCGTAGAGCTATACCAAAAATCGGAATTCAATGGTCTACTTAATTCTTTTGATATGAAGTACACATTGGAAGAAATAGGTGATTTTACAATCATTGATAAATTGATTAAATGGCTATTGATCGATAGTTATTTAAGGTTTATCCATTTAGGTATTATGGTGCTGTTTGTCGTTGCCACTCTATTTTCAATGATTAAAAAAAGAAAAATATTCAGTTTGCTAATTTTAATTCTTTTTCTAAAGTGCGCGATTATTTTTTTCCAGTCAGCCCAGTATCGATTTATGCTTGATGCTGCGTTTATTCTCGTTTTTGTTTTGATTCGTGAATTGGCGTTGACTTCTAAAATAGTTAAGCAAATAGGTTTAGGCTTTTCGATCTTCGTTATTTTTTGTATTCTTAAACCTTTCACTATTCAAAAATACATGCCTATTTTTCATTTGAGTCAGTATATGGTCAATTATAACTTGAAACAACTAGTCATTCCACAAACATATTCTCACAATTTATACCATAAGTATCAAGTAGGTAATTTAAAATTTAATGTCCCCCACAAACAGGTATTCATGTTTAATATGACGCTGCCAGCGATTACCTACGAACAACTAAATAATTTTTATGCATTAAAAAGTTTTCCACAGTTGTACAATCCTAAGAATATAAAATCCGGATTTTATTGGAAGAAATTAACTGCGAATGAGTTAAATCAATTGAAAGTGATTATGCAGCAAGAAGGCCAATTTGAATGACGTTACCATCAAAACATTAAATTATTTTTAAGCCATTCGCAGACTAGTTCATCCATTATACTAGATTACGGATTCTTTATAATCAAATAAAAATAAAAAGTGGTGTTATTTGGCTTTATCCCTAGGGAAATTGAGATTTTTTATGCGCTTTTCTAACGTTACATTGATTAGTTATACTAAATTTGCAACTTTAACAATCTTTTAGACAAAAAAAGTATGGAAATCGCAACGAAGTACACACCACAAAATGTTGAAGACAAGTGGTACCAGTATTGGATGAAGAATGACTTTTTCAGTTCAAAACCGGACGAACGTACACCTTATACCATTGTAATCCCTCCACCTAATGTCACCGGAGTCTTACACATGGGACATATGTTAAACAATACGATTCAGGACGTCTTAATTCGTCGTGCCCGTATGCGTGGGTTTAATGCGTGCTGGGTCCCTGGGACCGATCATGCCTCTATTGCTACTGAAGCTAAAGTCGTTGCGAAGCTAAAAGAAGAAGGCGTCTCTAAATTTGACATTGGTCGTGAGGCCTTTTTAGAACACGCTTGGGAATGGACCCATAAACATGGTGGAATTATCCTTGATCAATTAAAGAAATTAGGTGCTTCATGTGATTGGGATCGCACCAAATTTACAATGGACGATGATATGTCCGAATCGGTTCAACGCGTGTTTGTCGATTTATTCAATAAAGGACTTATTTACCGTGGTTACCGTATGGTGAACTGGGACCCTGAAGCAAAAACCAATATTTCGGATGAAGAGGTAATCCATGTGGATAAAAATGGAAAACTATACCACCTTCGTTACCAAGTTGAGGGTACAGATCAATACATTGTCGTAGCCACCACACGTCCTGAGACTATTTTTGGTGATACCGCTGTTTGTATTAACCCAAATGATGAACGTTACGAATGGTTAAAAGGAAAAAAAGTTATTATTCCTATTGTGGGGCGCTCAATTGCTATTATTGAAGACGAATACGTAGACATTGAATTTGGAACAGGTTGCCTAAAAGTTACCCCTGCGCACGATACCAATGATTACGAATTAGGAAAAAAACATCACCTTGATTTCATCGATATTTTTACGGACGAAGCCAAATTAAACGACCTAGGTCTTCATTATGAAGGAATGGACCGTTTTAAAGTGCGTAAAGCCATTGAAAAAGAATTGGAAGAAAAGGGCCTATTAGATAAAGTAGAAAATTATACCAATAAAGTTGGAACTTCTGAACGTACGGGAGCGGTTATCGAACCAAAGATTTCGAATCAATGGTTTTTAAAAATGACCGATTTAGCTAAACCTGCTTTAGAGAATGTAATGAATGATACCATTCAATTACACCCAGCGAAATTTAAAAATACCTACCGTAACTGGATGGAAAATGTAACCGATTGGAACATTTCTCGTCAATTGTGGTGGGGGCACCAAATTCCTGCTTTTTTCTATGGCGAAGGCAATGAAGATTTCGTTGTCGCCTTAACCATTGAAGAGGCACTTCCATTGGCACAAGCTAAAACAGGGATTGCGAACTTAACTATAAACGACTTGCGTCAAGATGAAGATGCATTGGATACTTGGTTTTCGGCTTGGTTATGGCCTTTGGCCGTATTCGACGGAATTAATCATCCAGAGAACGAAGAAATTAACTATTATTATCCAACACAAGACTTGGTGACTGGGCCCGATATTATTTTCTTCTGGGTGGCTCGTATGATTGTTGCTGGTTACGAATTCCGTCAGGAATTACCTTTTCAAAATGTTTATTTTACAGGGATTGTCCGTGATAAATTAGGCCGCAAAATGTCTAAATCATTAGGGAATTCTCCCGACCCAATTGAATTAATGAACGAATACGGAGCCGATGCGACGCGTATGGGAATGTTGTTAACGGCTCCTGCTGGAAACGATTTACCATTCGATACCGATTTATGTGTTCAAGGACGTAATTTTGCCAATAAAATATGGAATGCTTTCCGCTTAATCAAAGGGTGGGAGGTTGATGATACTTTAACCCAATCATCAGCTCAACTGAAAGCCGTTGAATGGTTCGAACATAAATTCAACCAAACATTAACCGATATCGAGGCTAACTACGAGAAATACCGTTTGTCTGATTCGTTGATGGCCATTTATAAACTCATCTGGGATGATTTCTGTTCTTGGTACCTCGAAGCCATTAAACCTGCTTACGGTGAACCAATCGATGCAAAAACATACCAAATTACCATTACCTATTTAGAGGAAGTTTTAAAAGTGCTTCACCCATTTATGCCTTTCTTAACCGAAGAGTTATGGCATTTATTAAAAGAACGTACCACCGAAGAAGCCCTAATTATTACGGCTTATCCTACGGTAAAACCATTTGATGAAACCATCATTAGACGTTTCGAAAATACCAAAGAAGCAACAACTGCTATTCGTGGTCTTCGTTCAGAAAAAGGAATGTCCCCTAAAGAAGCTTTAGCAATTTTTGCTGACGCCCAAGCTGAGCAGGAAATCTATGTCGATGTATTTTCTAAATTAGGCAATGTGGAACGTTTTCATACCACAGAAAAGCCTGAGAAAGGATTTGCTTTCCGTGTAGGAACCATCGAATTTATGGTGCCTATGAGTGAAAATATAGATGTTGAAGCGGAGAAAGATAAACTAGAAAAAGAAATCGCTTACAACGAAGGTTTCTTAAATTCGGTTCGCAAAAAATTGTCCAATGAGAAATTCATGGCGGGTGCACCCGATCAGGTGGTTGCAGCAGAACGCAAGAAAGAGGCCGATGCCTTAGAAAAAATTGCTCAAATTAAAGAACAATTAACGGCTTTATAAGCACCTATCTATATATAAAAAGCCCTGTTTTTATAAACAGGGCTTTTTCTTTAACTGTAGTTTTTTAACTGTATTTTTTAACTATAAATACGTGTAAGCAATGCGAACATATTCCTTCCCTGAACTATCTTTTCCAATAACGGTCAACGGATAATTATCCGAATCCAATACATAGGTGTAATGAATTACTATTGGCAAATCATTGGTTCCACTTCTTCCATGGAGGGTCTGCTGAATTACGTTGTTGGTGTTTAGTGAGGCTAAATCTTCCTGATAAAGAATTCGAATCGCTAAAGGCATATGGATAAATGGATTCATAGAACGGTCAAACGTATACGAAATCTTCGTCTCAATACCCGAGTCAAACTGCTCTGTGGTTTCTGTTATATTACTTCCAGCATAGGTATACAAAATTAAATCCTCGGTTACGCATTCTTCCTCTTCCATATCACAGACTGTTTCTTGTACGAGTTGCTGATTGTTAAACAGGTAAACTCTTCGTTCAACATCACCATAATTATCAACTAATCGACTGTAATCAAGAAGATTATTCTTATAGAAATAGTCAATCTCATGATCCATCACCTGACCATCATACACTTTAATTCTCTTCATTTGATCACCTTGGTATTCAAAAAAGGCTTCATTTTTTAGATTAATCGCAGTGGCTATTAGCTTTACTGGCCGATTGTTTTCATACATAAACTCCCCTCTAAAGGTAATAAACTCATTCGGAGCTTTCTTACTAAAGATGTTATCATAAATCGTGTACTCCAGGGTTTTAATTTTTTTTTCAGGAGATTCAGTCTCCTTTTTCGAATTTTCATCGCTCGAACAAGCCATACATACACACCCAACTATAAAGGCAAATATGAATTTTAATAGATTTAATTTTCTCATTTTTTTGTTTGTAAAAAAACAAATTCGCAAGCGTTATTCCAATTCTTATTTTACTTAATAACACTCATTATAAGTTAGTTAAGGTGTGTTATTAAAAAATTATTATTGTATAAATGGATAATGTTAGACCAAAAAACCGCTAAAATCGAGTTCATATGGAGTTAGCGAATTTAGTTTTTACCAATGCGTATGCTTCATACAATACTATTTTAGTTGCAAGTTGCAAAAGCCAAGAATTAAGAGCATTTTTTGTTTCAACAAGTTCATGTTTACCGAATGGAATAAAGATCGGTTCATACTTTTAATCACCTATATTTGATATAACTAGAAAAATACTTTAAAATAATAAGCGAAGATTAAATTTGTTCATCAAGTAAATCTTATTTCAGGTTCAGTTAACCATGGAGCCCATAGCGATGAAAGCGTTATAAGAGTGAAATTAGATTTATTTGTATACCAGTTTGTAATGTTTTAATACAATCACCACTATGCCTAAAACCATTGCCCATAAAATTATAGAGTTTAACCAAAACCTCCACTTCGCTGGCAAATTGCCTAACGAATTTCGTGTAATTAATCCCTATATCGATAATCCCGAGACGCTGCTGGTCATGGAAAAGTTTTACCATACCTATTACAACGATTCTAATCAGCGTAAATTTATGGTCGGTATTAATCCAAGCAGACATGGTGCTGGAGTAACAGGCGTACCTTTTACCGACACTAAACGATTAGAAGCTGTCTGTGGTATACCTATGAAAACCGCTCACACCCACGAAATTTCTTCTGTTTTTATCTACGATATGATTGCCGATTATGGTGGGGTAAAAAAATTCTACCAAAAATTTTATATCAATTCCCCCTTTCCTTTGGCTATTGTTCGTCAAAAGTCCAACGGTAATTGGGTCAATGCCAATTACTATGACGATGCTTCATTATTCAAAGACCTAAAAGACTTTATGATCACCACTTTAAAAAACCATATTGCGCTTGGTCTAGACACCAAAGAAGTATTTGTGTTGGGTAAGAAAAATGCCATCTTCATCGATAAACTCAATCAAGAAGCTGAATTGTTTAATCAACTAACAGTCTTAGAACACCCACGATATATCCAACAGTACAAATCAAAGGAAAAACAATTATATATCGATAAATACATCCTCGCTCTCGAACAAGAATCGCTTTAGGCTACTCATTTTTAGGGCGCTCTCACTTCTTGTAGTTTCACAACAACAAGAAGTGGCCGGGCTTTCCGCACTCGCTTTTCAGTTCCGTTTCACTTCACCAAAAAGCTCAAACAAATGCTGCAATCCCTCGCGCAATCCGGGTGGATAATTTAGATTTTTGAATGCTCTTATTTTGGAGTCGACTTATAGGTATAAAATAAAAAAACCCTGATATACAGGGATTTTCTATTTTAAATGCTATAAATTAGTATTGTTAAATTTTACTGATAAGTATAAGTTATACGAATATACTCCTGTCCTTTTTCATTGGTTCCCACAATTGTTAAAGGGAAATTATCTGCATCGAGTTGGTAGGTATATACTACTGCACGATTGATCGTGCCATCACTAGACCAATCTTGTTTTTCATTTATTACATTATTTTTGTTCAATGATTGAAAAGATTCATGATAAACTGTTTGAATTACAGCAGGCATATCCGAAAATGCATGTTTAGAGTTATCAAATGTATACGTTGAAGTCGATTTATAATACGAATTATCAACCGATTGAATAATATTATCATTGCTATAGGTGTATTTTTTTCCATACTTCCCATCGCATAATTCAGCTTTTGAACATATATTCTCTTGTACTAATTTCCGATTAGTATATAGATAATCATGTCGCTCTGTAGCAATCCCTTTTTCATAAGTTAAAGATGTTTTTAATAGATTGTCCAGATAAGTCAGATTAACGGTTGACTGTAATTTGCCATGAGAGAATTGATCAATGCGTGTTAAACTATTGTTTTCATAAATAAAGTTAGTGTTGTACGTTTTTAAATCATTTTCTAATTTTACCAATCGATCATTTTCGTAGGTAAAATAAAAACGACTCTCATCGTACTCTAAATTCGATGGATTAGAATCATCAAGACTGCGTACCTCAATTGATTTAATTAAATGTTTTTTAACGATTGGTTCAACAAGTGGAGCATCATCATCGCTATTGCAAGAATATAAAGTTGCTGTAAATGCGAATAAACCGAGAATCAACGGATTTTTTTTCATTGGATAAATTTAAGTTTAAGGAACGATGAACAAGGGTTTTTATTGCGTTTAAAGTATATTATATTTTTTGGCGCTCCCATTTCTTGTAGTTTCACAACAACAAGAAATGGGCGGGCTTTCCGCACTCGCTTTTCAGTTCCGTTTCACTTCACCCAAAAGCTCAAACAAATGCTGCAATCCCTCGCGCAATCCGGGTTGGAAGCATTTATAGACTCGCATATACGTAGAAAAACTTAATCGCTCTACATAAAAGGGGAAATCAGTTGATTAAACCATTCGAACAGCGATTAAATAGAATAAAAAAAACCATATGAAATATGGTTTTTTTATTCTATATTATTTATAATAGGTATAATTTATTTTGATATATTCTAAACCATTCTGATCAAGCCCAACAACAGAAACAGGAAAGAAATTTTCATCGAATTGATAGGTATATTTAATTGTGTATTTTGGACCAGGATTGGATGATGAATGAGCATTAAAAGTGATTTCCTCTTGAATCACATTGTTTTCACTCAAAGAATTATAAGTGATCTGATAGATTGTACGTATTAAATGAGGCATGTCAGCAAATGCATTCTTCGAAGTTCCAAAAGTGAATTCCTGAAGAATATTCCAATCTCTTTGATCATCCATTTTACTAATGTTATTTCCTGTATATGAGTAATGTATGGCTTGGGTTCCAGAACACTGTATTTCACCATAACACAGATTACTCTTTATTAGTTTATTACCACTGTATGTAAAATCATTACGAGTTATAGGTTTATTTTCCTGATAATTTAAATAGTATTCTAACAGATTATTGGTATAAAAGTAGCTAATATCTGCCGTAAAATTTTCACCTTTCTGTGTTTTAGCAGCGATAATTTTATTTTCCTTGTATTGAAATTGAGTCGTACTGATACTTCTTCCATCGTTTGCAGTAGATTTAACTAATCGATCATTTTCGTAAAAAAACGTTATGTCAGATTTGGAATACGTAATTAGATTATTGATCCTATCAGGGATGTCTCTTTTAGAATAGGTTATGGTTTTAAGAAGTTGTTTTGGCGCTGTGTCTATGCTAATTATTTGATCATCGTCAGAATTACAAGATGAAGTAAATAACAATGTAAATGAACATGGTATAAGAATTATTCGATTGAGTTTCATGTGTGCTTTATTTATAATAACAACAAAGATTAAACTAATATTTTACCTGACCAATTAATGCATTAATTTCCTATAAAAACAGAAGATTTGTTCTTTTTCATCCACAGGTTGAAAAGCCTATTTACAAAGCCCTTAATTCCTTTTCTATATTTCTTTTCGCTTGTAATTCAAATTTCGAATTCAATTTCTCTGTTTTAAAGATACGATCCATTGCTAAGAAATGATTCAATACTTTTTTACGACCCGCCTTGTAAATTAAATCCGGATATATGGCATATTCTTTTCGAATATTTCGCGCATATTCAGCATAAATAGGCCAGGTCTGACCAAGTACTGATAGGTCGATGTCCGTAAAGAAGTTAACGTCGTTATCGCTCGAAATCTCATGGGATTTAGTGGCTAAAATTTGCGTTTTGGTTTGTTCTATAATCGCACTTGGTACGTGCAATTCGCGCATTCGCTTTACAGCTAAATCGGCACTTTTAACTTCGTTATCCGATTTTAACGGATTATAGATAATGTCGTGATAATACAACGCAAATAAGGTGGCATCCCATTCTGAAATTTCTGTTTTTATCACATGCAACTGATTTAACATATCTTCTAAATGATCGAGGGTATGATAATGTCTGTTGCGCTTCGAATAATTGGTCTCAATTTCCTGCCATAAGGTGTTTGTTAATTGGTAGTTGTGAGTGTATTTTTCTAAAATATGTAAAAAAACTGTTTTCAATGTCTTCTATTTCTATGATTCATCAATTTACAAACATTTTTAAATACAGACATTCTAAAATTACTCATTCAAAGAGGGCCCTTTCATCAGCTTCTTTTTTAAATTAATGACTCTGGATTTATTTCTAAGTAAAATCATTCTAAATAAGCCAGTATGGAAATAACTCAGTTGTTGTGTTGCGGATACTTTGATAAACCGATTTATCTTTGTCGGTTAGCAGTTAGTTGTGTTTTTTAAGGCATCGATCTGTAAACCAGCAAATAAGTTATGATTGAATTTTTAGAATTGGTTGTCCTTGGTTTTTTAGCAGCGGTATTAGGCGTGTCCTTGCCTGGTTTGTTAAATATGACAGCCGTTAAAATATCGAAAAGTGAAGGAAAGAAAAGTGCATATACTTATATCGCTGGAGCTTCGGTAACCATTGCTATACAGACGTATTTGGCCTTGTTTTGTGCCCGAATAATTGATTCTAATCCCTTTGTGTCAACTATTCTTAAGGAAATAGGTGTTGGGATATTTGCTGTTTTAACAATCTATTTCTTTTTTTTTGCGAAGCGAAGAGAGAAAAAAAAGAAAATAAAAAAGGAGGATACCAAAGCGAACGAGAATAAGTTTATTTACGGGATGTTTTTGGCTGCACTCAACGTATTTCCAATTCCGTTTTATGTTGTTTTAAGCATGACTTTGGCTTCGTATGATTTACCTATTTTTACCAACCCATATACTTCTGCATTTACACTAGGTGTGGTAGTCGGCTCTGCACTGATGTTTTATTGTTATGTAAAATTCTTTAAGAAGCCCTCTAGAGAAGATTCGTTTCTTCTAAATAATATAAATTATTGCATTGGTGCTGTGACAGGTATTGTTACGGTTATTACACTGTATAATATGTTCGCATGATAGCGATGAGTTAACTATTTATTTTCATGAATTGTTGATTGTCATGGAATTAATAGTTCGGATAGGTTATCTTTAAGTTGTTTAAGTACGATTATATGATTCAGTTTCAACAACAAATAGATTCAATTTTTGATACGCAGGTTCAATATGCGAATCATGCAAAGGCTTCAACGGTTACAGAACGAAAAACGGTTTTATTTAAATTAGAACAAGCTATTTTAATGCATCAATCAATGATTGAGTTAGCTTTAATGGCCGATTTGGGCAAACATCGTGTGGAGGTTGGAGCAACAGAAATTTTTCCAGTTTTATCAGAGATTCGACTCTTTCGTCGGAAATTAAAGCGATGGACGAAGTCGAAATCGGTGCGTAATAACTTACTTTTTATTGGTTCCAAAGCTTCTATTGTTCCTGAACCGAAAGGTGTTTGTTTAATTATCTCACCTTGGAATTATCCTTTTCAATTAGCCCTGATTAATCTGGTTGCTGCTGTTGCTGCTGGCAATACAGTTATTTTAAAACCATCCGAGTTCGTTCCTGCTGTAAACAAGGTCATTAAACAAATTATTGAAGATGTTTTTCCAGTGAATTGGGTAACGCTGGTTGAAGGTGAAATTGAGGAAACGACTTATTTATTGACCAAAAAGTTTCATCATATTCATTTTACGGGTTCACCAACAGTCGGGAAAATTGTGATGGCTGCCGCCGCAAAAAACCTTACATCCGTTACCCTAGAATTAGGGGGGAAGTCTCCCCTCATTATTGATGAAACCGTTGACCTTAGAAAAATGATGCCTAAGATTTTGTGGGGTAAAATGATGAACAATGGACAAACCTGTATCGCACCAGATTATGTCTTTATTCAACGAGATCAAAAACAGGTCTTTATAGAAGCATTTAAGGCGACAGTTGAAGAGTTATTGAGCCCTAGTTTTTCTGATGTGGCACGCATTATCAATCCAAAGCAATGGGAGCGACTAACCAATTATATAGGCGATGCGAAACGTCGTGGAGCCAATGTCGTTGCTGGAGGTGAAGCCCATATGGATTCTTTATCCATTGAACCAACTTTAATCACGAATGTGAACGAAGAGATGCTCGTGATGAAAGAGGAATTGTTTGGACCCATATTTCCGATGATGGTCTACGATCATTTAGCCGAAGTGGTGGCATACATTCAGAATCACGAAAAACCTTTGGTTTGTTATATGCTCTCTCATTCGAAAATTAACCAAGAACTTATTCGTAGACAAACTTCCTCGGGTGCACTCTTAATTAACGATTTTCTGGTGCATGTGATGCATCCTAATTTACCTTTTGGTGGGGTTAATCATTCAGGAATGGGGCAATCGACAGGGTATTTTGGTTTTTTAACCTTTTCGCATCAAAAAGCCGTTTTACAAACAAATGCCTATTTATCCATTTCAACTATTTTAAATTTTCCATATACCGATTCCAAAAGAAGGTTAATTAAGCTATTTATGCAGTATTTTTAGGACTTTAAGGGGGAATATTTGCTAAATCCACCGAAGTAGATTAATTTTGTAGTTCTCTAAACATCAAGAAAATTGTTATCTAAAAAAACTAAATACGGACTAAAAGCAATGGCGTATCTCGCCAGACAGGAAAAGAATAAACCTGTTTTAATTGGTCAAATTTCGGATCAAGAAATGATTCCTAAGAAGTTTTTAGAAGCCATTTTGTTGGATTTAAAAAAATTAGGTTTTGTGAATTCGAAGCAGGGTAAAGGCGGTGGATATTATCTGGCCAAGGAACCTGAGGTTATTTCATTAGCGGCTTTGATTCGCGTTTTAGAAGGGCCTATTGCCTTACTGCCTTGTGTGAGTATCAATTACTATGAAAAGTGTGATGATTGCCCAAATGAAGGGGTTTGTCAATTGAACAGAGTCATGGCAGAATTAAGAGATTCTACCTTAGAGATTCTCGAGAAAAAGACCTTAAACGATTTAAAATAAATAAAAACGCGTTCCGAATTCGGAGCGCGTTTTTTAATAAATGGAATTATTTTAATTCTTTCCACGTGTTTTTTGCTTTGGGACCACCCCAAATTTTGGTAGCCAAGTAGGGGTTGTCGATAAATGGATTCCGATTGCCTTGTCCATAGGTATTGTAAATATTGCCAAGGTAGTTGTTCCGTGTTCGTTCAATAGCGGAAACCGGATCTTCTGCATTCCATTTTAAAAACAAATCGGGCATTTCTTTGGAATAGGTATTCGTGCTTTTCGCGACCGTGTTGGGTAAGGTACGTTCGCCGTAGCGGATGTACATATACATCACGATGCGAGCAATGTCTCCTCGCCATTCGTTTCCTGGATACCATCCTTTGTTATCGCGTTTAGAGGCTTTCCCTGTGCCATCTATAAAAGGAAGATTACTCCGTTTAGAATTCCGACTAACGTCGGCTGGGCGTAAGAGGTGTGCATCGGCACCAGCACCTACTGTTCCTAGGTTTGGATTCCCGAGCGATTTAGGGTACACATGCTCTCGGTTCCATTGCCCTTTTTCACCTCCTTTTTTCGAATGATCCCGCGTTCGGTGTTCGTCGGGCTTAGCACTGCTATTGTCGTAACCGTAAATTAAAACAACATGCTTGGGATTCTTTGGGTCAACATCGGTAATTTTTAAAGTTTCCCAAATTTTCTTGTAGGTTAATGTTCGTTTGTGATTTTTGGTGGTTAATGCGGCTAATTCTTTCTTTAGTGAATTCCCGCCCTGCTTTAGATTAATTGATTGGTAGTATTTCGGTACTTGAGCCATTGCAAAACAACTCAGTGAAAAACTGATCAATAATAAGCTCTTCTTCATTTCTTCTGCTTAATTTTGAAGCACAAAGTTAATCGAATATTCCCCTTAAGGATGGATAAAAATAACATAGAAGCCGCTTTTCAGGCTAGTTTACTGACACACAACACAGACCATAATCGATATTTGTTAGCCATAAGTGGTGGCGTTGATAGTATGGTCTTGCTCAGCCTGTTTTATAAATTTAGGCCCGGTTTTCAGGTCGCTCATTGTAATTTTCAATTGAGAGGGGGTGAGGCTGAGTGTGATGAAGAGTTGGTCCGGGCCTATTGTAGTACACGAAATATTCCTTTTCATTCGGTTCGGTTTGATGTCGCTGCTTTTAAAGCCACAGGAAATTATTCAACCCAAATGGCTTGCCGTATTCTTCGGTATACTTGGTTTTCAGAGCTTATGGCGCTAAATTCCATGACGCATTTAGTCACGGCACATCACCTAGACGATAATCTTGAAACGGTGTTAATTAATCTTTCAAGAGGTAGTGGGTTAAAAGGAATCGCGGGAATGAAAACCATTTCTGAAGGAATGTTTAGACCGCTTTTATCGGTTGCAAGAGCCGATATCGAAGCTTACGCAATGGCGAATAAAGTCAGTTGGAGAGAAGATGCATCGAATGCGACCGATGATTATATTCGAAACACCATTCGTCACCATATCTCACCAGTATTAAAGGAGATACACCCTTCGTTCAATGCCAATTTCGTTCAGACAATATGTCATTTGCAAGAGACTCAATGGGTAGTGGACAATCATATAGCCCAGCTACGCCAACAACTTTTTTCGGGAGAAGATGTTATTTATATCGCATTGGAACCGCTACGAAAATTGAGGCCACTCGACACTTATTTACATTTCCTGTTTGAGGATTATGGATTTAAATCAACGACGGAATTAAAGAAATTGTTGGAGGCCGATTCGGGTTCAGAAATTCAATCGGCTGATTTCCGTTTGATTAAGGATCGAGGTAAATGGTTGTTGAAAAAGAAAGATGTTACCGACCTACAGGAAATATGGATAAAGGAGGATCAAATTAAAATCAATTCACTAAATTTGAAATTCGTTCAATCGAGTAAGCCCTTAGAAGAAGCGAAGGAAACAATCGATTTTGATCGAATCAATCACCCACTTAAACTTCGAAAACCAATTAATGGCGATACCTTTTATCCTTTAGGAATGAAGGGGCAGCGTAAGTTGGTGAGTAAATTTTGCAAAGACTTAAAGTTGAGCAAAATTGAAAAAGAAGCGATTTGGGTATTGGTCGATGCACAAGATCAAATTGTATGGGTAGTTAATTACCGATTGGATGAACGATATAAAATTAATACATTAACTAAAAATTATTTAAACATTCTCGTATGTTAAAGAAACTTTGGATACTTTTCTTGTTTCCAGTTTTGGCCAGTGCACAGCTTTTCAGTCCTGCAAAATGGAGTTCTTCTGTAAAAGAAGTTGGCCAAAATGAATTTGAAATAGAAGTGACCGCTAAATTAGATAAAGGATGGCATTTGTATTCTTCTAAACATCCTGATGGCGGAATTGGTATTCCGGCAGAAGCGACGTTTAAAGCCGGTAAAAACACTCAGTTAATGGGGAGTTTTAAAGAGGTAGGAAAGCGAATGGATAAATACAGTACCATTTTTGAACAAGATGAAAAGTACTACGAAAACCAAGTAAAATTTGTTCAAAAGGTGAAAGTAACAGGGAAAGATCCTGTGGATGTTGCTTACACCATCGAATTTCAAATGTGTGATGCCGAGCGTTGTCTTCCTCCTGATGAAACATCGGGCGCTGTGAAGATTACTCCGAAAGCAGTCACCGAAGTTGCCGCTGTTACACAAGAAGAAAAACCAGTTGTAGAAACGGTAGTGGCTACAGAAACGGATAGCATTAATACACTTGCAACAATTGATTCCTCTGCCATAACGGTTACAGATTCAATCGCTAACGCTACAGTCGTTAAAGCGATCGATGAGGATCTTATTGCCGATACAGAAAAGAAAAACAACGGCTTATTTAAAATATTTTCACTGGGATTTTTAGGGGGGTTAGCCGCTTTATTAATGCCATGTATCTTTCCGATGATTCCGTTAACGGTTAGTTTATTTACTAAACAAAGTAAATCGAAAGGGGAAGGTGTTGGTAAGGCCATTATCTATGGTCTATCAATTATTGTGATCTATGTGCTATTGGGATTATTGGCAACCGTTTTATTCGGGGCTTCATTCTTAAACGAAATCTCAACCAATCCATGGGTTAACCTATCTTTCTTTGCTATTTTCATAGTTTTTGCAATTTCATTCTTTGGAGCCTTTGAAATAACGCTTCCAAGTAAATGGGTGAACTTTGCAGATAAAGGGGCTGACAAGGGAGGTATGATTGGTATTTTCTTTATGGCCTTTACATTGGCTTTGGTGTCTTTTTCATGTACAGGCCCTATCATTGGGTCTTTGTTAGTGCAAGCAACACAAGAAGGTAATTACTATTCGTTAATGATCGGTATGTTCGGATTCTCATTAGCTTTAGCTATCCCGTTTACCTTATTCGCGATGTTCCCTGGTTGGTTAAACTCAATGCCTAAATCGGGTGGTTGGTTGAATACCATTAAAGTGACCTTAGGTTTTATTGAATTGGCTTTTGCATTGAAGTTCTTATCGAATGCCGATTTAGTATGGCAATTACATCTATTAGAGCGTGAGATATTTATTGCCTTATGGATCGCCATCTTCTTTATGATGGGTATGTATCTGTTAGGTAAATTCCGTTTAGAATTGGATAGTCCAACGACAACAATAGGTGTTCCACGGATGTTTTTTGCGACGATAACCTTTGCTTTTGTAGCTTATATAACGCCTGGTTTATGGGGTGCACCGCTCAAATTATTAAGTGGCCTTACGCCACCGATGATGTATGCTGAATCTCCACGTGGTTTCCACGAAGGCAGTGGCCAAAGCAATGGACAAACGGCTCTTTTTGCTGATCCTGCGATGGTGGCTGGTCCTCATGGTATTCCTTCGTTCAAAGATTTCGATCAAGCGAAAGTGTATGCTGAGAAAGTGGATAAGCCTATTTTACTCGATTTTACAGGTCATGCCTGTGCGAACTGTCGAAAAGTTGAAGAGCGCGTGTGGATTGATCCTCGCGTGAAGAAAGTCCTTTCTGAAGATGTGGTGTTAGTCTCTTTGTATGTCGATGAACAAAAGGAGCTGCCAGCAGATCAAAAAGTATTTTCTAAAGAATTAGGTCGAAATTTAAAGACGGTAGGGAATAAGTGGACCGCTTTTGAAATCGAGCATTTCAATGCGAATGCACAGCCTTATTATATTATTGTAGATGGAGATCTAACGCGTTATTCAAAGCCTTTAGAGGCAGAAATGAACATTGACGTGTACTTAAAGTGGTTAAACGACGGAATTGCTAAATTCCATTCCAAATAAACAATTTATCACATGAAAAAGGCTTCCAATTGGAAGCCTTTTTTATTTCTCTAAGATTAAGTACGTATCGGTATCCAAGACCTGGTATCCTAAATCGTAAACATAACGGATTGAATCAGTCTTCGTTTCAACAACTTCGGTAATAAAATTAAAGTCGAAATCTAAAAAGTGAAGCTCTGTTTTTGAAACACTTCGTTTTTTAGCTTCAATAATTTTTTCAAGTATTCTATAATTTTTTCGTAAACGGTTATTCGTATTTCTAACGACTTCTACGCGATCACGATTGAGCTGATTGTTGTAATTATTCCGACAAAAGTCATTGCAGAATTTTTTATCCCTTCTACCGAATAACGGTTGTTTACAATTTAAACATATTTTCATAGATCTTTCTTTAGGTGTATTAAAAATATAAAAAATATATTGAAAATGAATGGTTTAATGATCTATTTTTTAGCTTTAATATTCTTGTTCCTCTTGTTCCTAGAATCATTCGATCTAAATCCTGTATTTTCTTTCATTTGAATAAATATTATGTGCTTTTCTGGATATAAATTATTGTATTACAGTGCTTATTCCGATTAGTTTACGGATAGGTTAATCGAATGGCTTTTATTTTTTTGCTTAAAAATAGGTGTAAAGATGGACGCTTCTTCATGTGCGGCGAATTGTTGCTAGCCGAAAATAGTTGTAGTTTTATAGAATATAGTATATTTAAAAACAATCTTTCGGATTAAAAACCAATCACGCTAAACAATTTTTATTTTGATTTTCAAGACCATTCAGTCCAATGCATTCCTCATATGCCTTTTTATGGCGATAATCGTTGCTTTTTACTTTCCCCAGTTCGGTACACTCGATTACCAAGGTTTCAACCTCTCATCCATCATTGATTTAGGGATTATAGCCGTTTTTTTGTTTTATGGTTTAAAACTCGATTGGAAGGCTATACCGACCGATTTAAAAAACTGGCCCTTGCATGTTTTAGTCCAAGTGACCACTTTTGTTGTTTTTCCACTTTTAGTTTTATGTACCTATCCATTGGTGCAACTCGATCAGCAGTTGTTTCCGCTGTTCCTCGGGTTTTTCTTTTTAGCTTGCCTGCCTAGTACCGTATCGTCTTCGGTTGTTATGGTGTCTATTGCGAAGGGAAATATGAGTAGTGCCATTTTCAACGCGAGCATTTCTGGATTATTAGGAGTTGCGTTAACGCCTCTTTGGATGAGTCTGTTTATTCAGCACAATTCAGCGGACTTTGATTTTACCGCCATTTTTTTAGACTTAATTTTAAAAATTATAGTGCCGGTTATTATCGGGGGCTTACTTCAACCTTATTTAGGGGGCTTTTATAATCGTTACAAAACCAACTTTGCTAAATTAGATCAGTTAACCATTATCCTTATCGTTTACCAAAGCTTTAGTCATACCTTTCAGGAAGGCCTTTTCCAGAAAATACCGCCAACCCATTTATGGATTCTTAGCGGATTAGTGATTGCATTATTTTTCATTGTTTTTTATTTTACGAAACAAGTTGCTCATTTTTTCAAATTCAATCGAGAAGATGCTATCACCATTCAATTTTGTGGTACCAAAAAATCATTGGTGCATGGATCGGTGATTGGTGCATTACTTTTTTCATCCGATTTTGGATTATACCTTATTCCTATTATGCTTTACCATACCTTTCAGTTGTTATTTATTAGTTACAAAGCCAATCGTTATGCGCAAGAAATCGCTTAAATATTATTTAATGGCATTGGTCCTTATTCAATGGGCATCATTCTCTATTATTTTTCAAAATAAAAAATGGATTGAACAAGTTCTTCACCATTTTTCTTTTCCCTATACGAAGGCCATGGTCAAATTAACCAATGGTGTTTTGTTTCCACTAGGCGAATTATTCTATGCATTAATCATCGCCATTGTAGCGGTTATTATTTACGGTTTAATTCAGGGGTTTCGTTTAAAGCGTCAAAGACTGCTATCGAATTCAATGGTCTTTTTCCTCGTCTTTATAAATGCCGCCTATTTTATCTATTCCATGGTTTGGGGAATTCATTATCACAAAGACACGATTGTTGAAAATCATGTTAAAGTAAAAATAGAAGTTAATAACTTAAAGAAGCTGTATTGCAGTAATTTAGACAAAGCCATTGAATTGCGTTCTACGCTACAGCATACGGAGAATGAACCGTTGCATTTTAAGCTTACGGATACGGAATACCAACAAATTTTTCTGTCTACCCAAAGGCAATTAAATCGTATCGCATTCATCAAAAATTATCAATTCATCAAAAATCCGCACTATAAATATTCGCATATCTCCATGTTTCAAAATTATTTAGGAATACTTGGCTATTACAATCCTTTTTCAGCGGAGGCGAATATCAATGGGTATAATACCGACTTAAAAAAGGGGATCACTATTTTCCATGAATATGCGCATCAAATGGGATTTGCTTCGGAGAGTGAAGCTAATTTTATTTCGTATTATATCGCCATCCATTCGGGCTATAACACTATAGCGTATAGTGCTTATTACAAATCTTTATTTTCGTTGTTGGCGGCTATACAAAAGCAGGATCCTTTATTTGTTAAAAGTGAAATAGAGAATTTGCATTCATTGATTCAGCGCGATCGTCAAGAAGAGCGTCGCTACTATGAAAAATATACGGGAAAGGTTAATGATGGCTTTTCACACTTAAACGACCAATTTCTAAAGGCCAATGCACAAGAGGGTACGGCGAGCTATAGTCACTATATCGAATTGATCTATCGCTTGGAATTTAACCCATAAAAAAAGGACTTCTAAAATAGAAGTCCTTTTTAACTGAAAATGTAAATATTTATTATAGCTGATATTTTTCTTTGAATTTAATAGCCGATTTTAACATATACTCACCTTGATCATTCTCCTCGGTTAAAATTAAAACAGGGTAATAAACTCCGCTTGGAAGTGTTTTAGTAATATTGGTTTTAATTTTTGGTGCACGTAGTTGAGCACTATGACCTATAGGTTGAATATCAACATTTAAAAGTTCATAACCCGATATCTCTGTATTCGTTACCTCTTCACTCGAAAAGTAAACCAATAGTTTTAAGTTTTTCGTTTTATCACTTTTATGGTTTTCAATCGCATGGTTAACGCCATCAATTGAAACACTGTAGCTTTCGAAATCAACTTCCAATTGCCAATCACCTGATAATTGAATATCATTGGCAACCCGACTAAAATCAACCGTACTTCCCACTGTTGTATACACATTTGAGAGTTTGTTATCCAATTGCTCTTCGTCAACGTTAACATGGCCAATAGGATGTGCTGCCATTTCCGTTGATGGGGTTAATGGTGTTGCTTTAATCGTACTAATTGGACGTTGTATCGTTACTTTTTCATCGAAATGATGAATGTTATTTTCAATTATTTTATAATTTAAAATAGCATCCTTGTTATGGGAATCTTTTAACACAACAACTGCTGTGTAATCACCGTTCATCAATTTATGTAAATCACGATCTTGGAAAGTAATTGACACCTTATTGAAAGCTGATCCTTCCCCCGAAATTTTTCCTAATTTCGTTGAACGGTCTAGTCGATTCGGCAATTCAGCAATTTTATGTTTCGAATTATTGGGTACAAAGTAGAGATCAAGTATTAGGTTATTACTCGTCCATTTTGTGTTGTTAACCAATTGGTTACCCGTAAGGTTAAAGGATGTATTGTTCTCATCAATATTCGTGATAACCCAATTTCCTTTAAATTGATACTCCTGATTTAAGCTTACAGGAAGATCGGTAATTACTACATTCTTATCTTGAGAAAAGGCAATAGTACCACTTGCTAAAGTCGCAGTTAGACATATTTTGGTAATGATATTCATAGGTAAAACTTTAGTTTTGAATGATTACAAAGTTAAATAATTATTCCGAACTATCACTAAGTGTAAATTGATATTTTGGCGAATCTGCTTTATAATGAAATCATTATCTATTATTTTGTTAAAAACATAAAGTTTTGTTAAAAAAATAATGAAATTAATCATATCGCTCCTTCTTTTTTATTAAATTACGATTGATAGATGTTTGTTTTTGCTCGTATTCTCCTCCAATTAACCCCTAAAGAATAATATTAGTTGCTCAAGTTGGTAATTAAACAAAATAATTTCACTGTCATTCGTTTAAAATTATAAATAGGGAGATTGTGAGGGATTAATTTTTGTCGTTTATGGAAGAGTGATTTCGTTTTGTGTACCCCCACTTATTTGAATGGCTTCGTGGAAAATTTTATAATTCAAAATAGGATTTCTTTTGCTCAAATCTTTTAAGACCAGGATTAATTTATAGCGATCCCCTGCAAATTCCAGTTGTTCTGTCTTATTGAAATTGAATTCAATGGGGCCCACTGATCCTCGGCTCTCTATTTTACCTAATTCAATAGTTGCATAAGCCTTCTCTGGAAGATTATCCAGGCTATAGTTTTTGTTATGCAATAGAAAGTAGATCTCTATTACTAAATCATTACTCGCCCAAGCAGTATTGTTTACGATACAATCGCCTTTAAATTGAACATTTAAGTAGGGATGTTTCGTTATTTCAGAAATCCGCCAATCGCCGTCAAATGCATAACCATAATTTATGCTCTTTGGAAGATGAATCATTTGACTCATGGTATTATCTTCCATTTCTTGTGCAAAGCTAGTTGTACTAACCATTAATGCATAGACTAGGCTTATTAATTTCAATTTCATCTTGGTAGGTAGTTTTGGATTACTCCAAAGCTAGCAAGGTTTATCAACTAAAAAAATGATATTTGTTTTATCCATTTTTATATGAAATCATAATCCTTAAATTTGCCCAAAGTTTTAACATGACAATAAAAATCAATGAAATCGATCAATTTGATGCCTCTATTCATAACGAGGAACTAACGTTCAATGAATTGCTTTCCTTTGATCGAAATCAGTTGGCTATCGTATCCAAAGATAATCACTTTGGAGTAATCGATCAAGAAGGAAATATCGTTATCCCTTTCCAATACCAACAATTAGTTCTATCAACCATCCATAACGTTTATAGTGCTAAACGGGATGAAATGTGGGGGTTCATAACCAGGTCGAACCAAGTGCTTATTCCCTTGGTTTATGAATTAACAAGCGACTTTATAGAGCATCTTTGTGCTGTTAAAAAGGACGATAAATGGGGGTTTATAGATTTATTAAATACAACAGTTATTCCTTTTCTATATGATGGGTGTACCGATTTTTCTCAGGGGTATGCTGGTATTATGCAGAACCAACAATGGGGTGCAATCGATAAAACCAATCACCAGGTTATTCCTTTTCAATATGCCTATGTAAGTGCAGCCGGTGATGGTTATTTCACCGTAGGGAAGGAGTCATCGATTAAAGTAGAACGTCCTGATCTTTTAGCGTATTTCCCTTATTTTCTCTCAAACAATCATCATCTTTTGCATTTTGGTTTAATTAATCAGAAGAACGAGTTGATTTTGGACTATGTCTCTGAATTACCTATTCTTGAAAGTTTCGAACAACAGCCCGTCGTTCGACAAAATTACCAACAAGGATACTTGAAAAATAACACCGATTTCACGGCATTCGATCACCTGACGATTGATCCTTACGAAGAAAAAATCCTAAAACAATTAGGGGTTATGTCATAAAAAAAAGTGCTCTGAGGCACTTTTTTTAGTTGGGTACATATTGCATATGTTCGTGTTCTTCTTTCATTAAGCATTTATTGCCTACAACCTCAAATCCTTTGCGCAGGTATAATTTCTTCGCACTAGGGTTTTCGAAATCGACCAATAGTCCTAAGGTTTTTTGTTGCTTTACCGCGACCTCTTCTATCAGGAAATCTAAAATTTTAGATCCAATTCCTTTTCCCTGAAAATCGGGCGAAACCGCAATGGTGTCAATGTAGATTTCACCAGCCTGCGTCTCATCCTGAGGATGAATCTCCGAACCATATACCTCTTTTAATAGCGTAAGGACTGGACGTCTTAATTCATCCAATTTTCCTCCATCGTAAAAAGTCGTACAAGCTGCCACTTGACCATCAACTTCGACCAACCAAGTATTCTGATAACTGTACTGATTAGCCTCCTGACTAAACAAGGTACTTAAAAACTCAATCGCTTTTTCTTCATTTACCTCACCGATAAAATCATAGGTGATTTTATCCATAGCCAACATCATTAACTGAGCAACAATGTTTGCATCTTCTTTTTTTGCTTGTCTAAACTGTATCATAAAAAAATAGCCTTGATTTCTCAAGGCCAAAATTAATAAATTAAATTCTTATTATTTAATTTTTGCTTTATCTAAAACATTATTAAAACCTTCTTTGGCATCATCTGCTGCTTTATTCACGGCTTCTTTGGTGTCATCTGCTGCCTTATTGATGTCCTTTTTGGCATCCTTGGCAGCTGCATTAATATCTTCTTTTGCTTTTTGCGCTTTTTCATCCACCTTTTCAGCGGTTTCGTTCAAGTTTGCTTTTACGTCCGTAGCCGCCTTGTTCACTGCTTCTTTCGTGTGCTCCCAAGCTTGATTTGCGTCATCCAATGCTTTTTGTGCTAAAGCTTCCGCTTCTTTATCACCTTTCGCTTTCGCTTCCGCTAAGTCTTTTTTCGCTTGTTCTACTCGGCTAGTCGCCTCAGCTTCTGTCATTGGAACTATTTCTTCCGAATGCACAACTGCAATCGTATCTTGATCTGAATCGGTTACAATGGTTTGTGTTTCCTCTTTTTTACAAGATGTTGCAAACAATAATCCTGTAGCTGCCAACATTACAAATACTTTCTTCATAATTTCTAAATTTTTATTATAGTACTTCATTGCTAAAAACAAAAATCAAGCCATTGTTAAAAAAAATGATCAACTAGGGATAGAATTTTTTATTTGGGGCGCCGCCACGAGTCGGGCTATTCGCCGCGCTATTTTCATAGAACATTCTATGAAAAAAGTGTTTAAGGTTTAAAAAGTTTAAAATTTAACACGCTTAATATTTATTACATTTAATCATAATATGTACGAATTGAATAAGAATAGAGAAGAGTCAATTAACGATATGATTTAGCTATAGGCATCTTTTTATTGAATATTTTGAATGAATTTCTTGAAATAATCTGCCTTTTATTAGCAAAGAAAAATCCCAATTTTTAGCTTAAACCTTAAACCTTAAACCTTAAACCCTTTCCCCTCACGATTCGGTCATTGCCTGAAATATCCTTGAATAAATCGACTTCCTTAAAATAAAGCGCAAATAATGCTTTTGTTTCAGGGCCTAAGTACTGGTTGATCTCGCAATAAACACGGCCATCTTTGGTTAGATGTATTTGGGCGAATTCGCAAATACGGCGGTAAAAGATTAAAGGATCTTGATCGTCTACGAATAACGCTAAATGGGGTTCATAATCTAAAACCGTACTATCCATCGCCAATTTTTCAAGGTCTCGAATGTAAGGTGGGTTAGAGACAATCAGATCATAAGATTCTGATAAACGAATATCCTCTAACAAACTTTGCTGTATAAAGGTTATCGAAACGTTTAAGTTTCTCGCATTCGCACGGGCTATTTCTAAGGCTTCTTCCGAAATATCCAAAGCCGAAACCCTTGATGCAGGAAACTGTTTTGCTAACGTAATGGGTATACAACCTGTTCCCGTCCCCAAATCAATGATCTGTTTTGGTGTGGAATTGGGGTAGTCACTTTCAATCAAGGCAATTAATTCCTCTGTTTCGGGTCTAGGTATTAAGGTATGCTCATTCACTAAAAAAGAATCGTTGTAAAAGAAAGCCTTTCCGACGACTTGTTGTATGGGTTTCCCTTCTCTTAAAGCCTCTAAATCGGTTGTTAAATCGTCCATTGAAAGATCGACTTTTGCCTCGTTACTCCGAGGCGAACACGCTAAGCGATCTTCTTGATAGATTCGAAAAAGCAGATCGATTGTTTCGGTATCGAATTCATTTTTTAAAGACAGGTAAAAGTGTTCTTTTACAGTTTCCACGGTCATAAAGCCCTATTTTTTTACAAAATTAACGTTATTCTGGTAATTTATCCCTTTTAATTCCCTTTCGGCTTATGTCGGTTTTCTTATTTTCGGTGTTGGTTTACAATCGAAGGGAGGTAAAAGTTGAATAGACCATTAGAATTGGTGTTTTTTTTCATTGAAATACCTTAACTTTGTCCGCTCATGAAAAGAGATATCAGTCAATTAGATCCAAAGGAATACATCTTGATAAAAGGGGCTAAACTTCATAATTTGAAGAACATAGACCTGGCTATTCCAAAGAATAAATTAGTGGTTATTACAGGAATGTCTGGTTCTGGTAAATCGACCCTGGCTTTTGATACTTTATATGCTGAAGGACAAAGGCGGTATGTTGAAAGTCTTTCATCGTATGCTCGCCAGTTTCTTGGTAAATTAGACAAACCTCAGGTCGATTATATCCATGGTATTGCACCAGCGATAGCCATTCAACAAAAGGTCAGTTCAACCAATCCACGTTCAACCGTGGGTACATCAACCGAGTTATTCGATTATCTTAAATTGCTTTATGCTCGTATTGGGCGTACGTTTTCGCCTGTCACCGGAGAGGAAGTTAAAAAAGATACGGTAACCGATGTGGTGGATTATATTCAATCGTTCGATTTAGAGACGAAATTGATGTTGATGATTCATTTGGTGGTTCCAGAAGACCGAACGTTTACTGAACATTTATCCATTCTACAACAACAAGGTTTTACCCGACTTACAGTCGATGGAAAACAAGTCAAAATACAAGACTTACTATCGTTTAATTTCGAGCCTCAACCCGAAAATGTGATTTATCTGGTTATTGATCGTATTGCGGTTGCATCCAGTGAAGATGAGGCCTTTTATCACCGTTTAGCCGATTCGATTTCAACGGCTTTTTTCGAAGGAAAAGGGGAAATTGTGTTGCAAAACATGACCGATGAATCGATCAAAACCTTTTCCAATAAATTCGAGGCGGATGGGATAGAATTCAATGAGCCCACAACGCATTTCTTTAGCTTTAATAACCCTTATGGCGCTTGTCCTACCTGTGAAGGCTATGGGAAAGTGATTGGTGTTGACGATAATTTAGTGATTCCTAATAAAACGCTTTCGGTATATGAAGATGCTGTTGTTGCCTGGAATGGTGATAAAATGAGCGAATGGAAGAATACATTTATTAAGGAAGCTAAAAAAGTGGATTTCCCTATTCACAAACCGTATTTTGAGCTAACGGAAGATCAAAAGGATTTTCTTTGGCGAGGCGAAGGTAGTTGGGAAGGAATCGACGGTTTCTTTTCGATGGTGGAAGCGAATAATTACAAAATTCAATATCGAGTAATGCTTTCTCGTTATCGCGGGAAAACCAATTGCCCTACGTGTAAGGGGAAGCGTTTGCGCAAAGAGACTAATTATGTGAAAATTAGTCAAAAATCGATTATGGATTTGGTCGATTTGCCTTTGGATGAATTAAAAGCTTTTTTTGCTTCGATTGAATTTACGGCTTATGAAAAGGAAGTGGCCAAGCGAATTATTTATGAAATAGATTCTCGTCTGAATTTTCTTTTAGATGTTGGTTTAGATTATTTGACGCTAAATCGGGCATCGAATACCTTATCGGGTGGAGAAAGTCAACGCATTAATTTAGCTACTTCTTTAGGGAGTAGTTTAGTGGGATCCATGTATATTCTCGATGAACCATCCATTGGTCTGCATTCGAAAGATACCGAGCGCTTTATTACGATTCTTCATCGTTTACGCGATTTAGGGAATACCGTGATAGTGGTTGAACACGACGAGGACATTATGAAAGCCGCGGATTACATCATCGATATTGGTCCTGAAGCGGGTACCAATGGGGGGGAAGTCGTGTTTGAAGGAACCTATGCTGAACTTTTAAAATCGGATACGATTACCGCGAAATATTTAAATGGCGTTTTTGAAATTGAACAACCAAAACACCGAATTGCTCCGAAAGATTATTTGGAAATCATCGGTGCGCGGGAAAATAATTTAAAAAACATTGATGTCAAATTTCCACTGCATATGCTTACCGTTATTACGGGGGTATCGGGTTCTGGAAAATCGACATTAATGAAAGATATATTAACGCCTGCGTTGCAACGTCATTTTGATATCTATGGCAATAAAATTGGCGAATTTGATGAGTTAAAAGGGGATTTAAGCCAATTAAAAGGCATTGAGCTAATCGATCAAAACCCGATTGGGAAATCGTCGCGATCGAATCCCGTGACCTATATCAAAGCCTACGACGACATTAGAAACCTGTATGCCTCTCAAAAAGCCAGTCAGTTAATGGGCTTTCAGGCGAAGCATTTCTCGTTTAATGTCGATGGTGGTCGTTGTGATACCTGTAAAGGGGAAGGAACCATTACCATTGAAATGCAATTTATGGCCGATGTTGATTTAATTTGCGAAGATTGCCATGGGAATCGTTTTAAGAAAGAAGTCTTGGAGATTAAGTTTGAAGGTCAATCGATTGCCGATATCTTAAGCATGACCATTGATGAAGGCGTCGCTTTTTTCCAAGCGCATAAGCAAAAGCGCATCGTTGAAAAACTATTGGCTTTACAAAGTGTTGGTTTGGGCTATGTCCAATTAGGCCAATCGTCGAATACCTTATCGGGGGGTGAAGCGCAACGGATTAAATTAGCTTCCTTTTTAACCAAAGGGGAAACCAAAGACAAGAGCTTGTTTATTTTCGATGAACCTTCAACCGGATTGCATTTCCACGATATTCAAAAGTTAATTAAAGCACTGCGTGCGCTAATTGATTTGGGTCATTCTGTTTTTGTCATTGAACACAATATGGATATTATTAAAGTGGCTGACTGGGTAATTGATCTAGGTCCTGAAGGAGGAAAGCGTGGTGGAAATCTTGTTGCTACGGGTACACCAGAGCAAATTGCCAAGGTAAAAGATTCCTACACTGGTCATTTTTTGAAAGATAAAGTGGGAAGAAATTAGATACTAGATGAGAGATATAAGATACTAGATAAATAATTAAATTTTATCTAAAATTAAACCTCTATCTAAGAAGCTCCTGCTGCGGCAGGGATAGCAGCGGCATCCTTTGCTGCCACCTTATGTTACACCTTATCGAGATATTGTTGCAGCAAAGATATAGCGCATAGCCCGGCGCGTAGCGGCCGCCCGAATAAAATATAACCAATCGATATAAAAAAAGCTTCTCTGAACGAGAAGCTTTTTTGGTTGTGTTTATTCGGCAATGAGTTTGTCGAGTAAATCGTTAATTTCTTTGTCGTTCCAATCGCGGGTTTTATTTTCTTTCAACACCACTTCTCCTTTTTTGTTGAGGATGTAAGTCGTTGGAAAAACAAGGGGCATCATTTTGTTTGATATGGGGCTATTTGGTTCAAATACAGGCATTGTATAGCTGTTTTTCTGTAAAAACGCGTTAAATGTCTTGGGTTTGTCTTGTATAGCGATCAATACAAATTTTACTTTTTGTTTTTTGGCTTCAAATAACTTTTGAATCGAAGGCATTTCTTCCACACAGGGTGGACACCAGCTTCCCCAGTAATTTAGAAAGACAACTTCGCCACTGTTTTTAAAATCGATTAAATTGGTGTTTTGTGCACCATTATGACCGATTAAATCAATGTCGTAGTCGCTATTTGAAAGATCGGATTTATTCCCAGCAAGGTAGGTATCGTCTTCCATTAATCCTTTTAAATAGGTGCCAACAGGGGTAAACATAATCGCTATAAGCGCAGCTACAACGCAGCCTGCTAATAGCATTTGCTTATTTGCTTTCATCGATTAAATCTAATAGTTCGTTAACGGTATCTTCACCTTTATTTTCGTTATAATAGCGCTGAAGATCTTCATGGAATTCTTCTTTTGAATAGCGATCGGGATTTTCTTTGAATTTGGTTAAGATCTCCATTCCGCGAGCAGGACGTGGTCCGAAACGGAATAGTTCTTCCCCTTCTTGATCTACACCTACAATAATGGGAATAGAAATGGTGTTATTGGTTTTGTAATTTTCCATTAAATCCATATGCTGATCGCGTAAGACGAATTTACATTCTACCTTTAAGGCTTCTGCTAAACGTTCTACAATAGGAACAATTTGCGAGGCGTCTCCACACCAACCTTCCGTAATGATTAATATTTTGAAGTTATTTTCGATGGCTTCAATACGCTTTTTTTGTGCATTACTGAATTTGAAGGTCTTGTGTATTCTTCTCATTCTTTGTAAGTTAATAGCGTAGTATTGAACTAATTCTTGAGGATCATCAATTTCAATTTCAGCTTCTAAGGCATCCTCTGTATATTCGATATAGTTTTCATAACTTAACCCTTCCGTGAAATAGGTGTTCAGACTCATAATAAATAATTTTGAACAAATATACAAGAATTTTGAGAATCGGTTTTTACATTAGGCAGACATTCTTTGTCGTGAAAAATCCTTAAATTCGCTGGATAATTCTTCGATGATGTATAACAATCCGCTTAAGAAAACCTTAGAGTATTTAAAAGGCGTTGGGCCTGAGCGTGCAAAGGTTTTGCAAGACGAACTGAACGTGTTTCGATACGAAGATTTAATCGAGTATTTTCCGTTTCGTTATGTTGATCGTTCGACCTACTATAAAATTAGTGAAGTAAGGGCGAGTAGTGTAGAGATTCAGCTCAATGGCCAACTCGTTTCCTTGGACGAAGTGAAACAAGGGAAAGTGAAACGACTTGTGGGTAAAATACAAGACGGTACAGGGACCATGGAACTGGTTTGGTTTAAGTACTCGAGTTGGTTAGTGGACAAGATGAAAAAAGATCTGTTTAAGCCGATAGTGGTCTATGGTCGTGTAAACGATTTTAATGGGAACTACAATATTGTCCATCCCGAGATTGAAGCCGTTGATGATCAGAAAAAAGTTCCTACAGGGCTTTTTCCAGTGTATTCGAGTACCGAAAAGTTACAAAAGCGAGGTATAAGCAACCGCGTTCTTCAGAAAATGGTGCAAAGCCTGTTCGATGAAAATTTACCGATTCCCGAAAATATTCCCCAAGCAATTCTCGATCGATTTAAGCTGATGAACAGAAAAGAGGCTTATAAGACCATTCATTTTCCAGCGAATTTAGATGAACTAAAAAGAGCAGAGATTCGTTTAAAGTTTGAAGAGTTTTTCTTTTTAAACCTTCAGATGCTCACCAAGAAAATGGCGAATAAACAGCGGATTAAAAGTCATCCCTTTCTGCAAATTGGGGATTACTTTAATACGTTCTATACCGACCACCTTCCTTTTGAATTGACCAATGCCCAAAAACGAGTGGTGAAGGAAATTCGGATGGATTTGCGGTTACCTTCACAAATGAACCGTTTGTTGCAAGGTGATGTGGGGTCAGGGAAGACCATGGTTGCACTTTTAACCATGTTAATTGCTTTGGATAATGGTTTTCAGGCTGCTTTAATTGCACCGACCGAAATTTTAGCACAACAACATGCCCAGTCGCTAAGTGAAATGCTCGGCGATATGAATGTGAATATTGCGCTGTTAACAGGGTCGCTCACCAAGAAAAAACGCCAACCCATTTTAGAGCAATTGGCCGATGGAACATTGCATATTATTATTGGAACCCATGCCTTGTTGGAAGATACGGTGGTTTTTAAGAATCTAGGGCTAGCGATTATTGATGAGCAACACCGTTTTGGCGTGGCTCAGCGCGCTAAGTTTTGGCGTAAAGCCGTTCTTCCGCCCCATGTGTTAGTAATGACTGCAACGCCTATTCCGCGGACGCTGTCTATGAGTTTATACGGTGATTTAGATGTTTCTGTGATCGATGAACTGCCCCAAGGGCGTAAACCGATTAAAACGTTGCATAAAACCGATGCTCACCGTTTGGCTTTGTTTCAGTTTATAAAAGAGGAGTTGGCCAAGGGTAGACAGTGCTATATTGTGTATCCTTTGATTGAGGAATCGGAAAAACTCGACTTAAAAGATTTAATGGATGGGTTTGAGAGTTTATCAAGGGCCTTTCCATTACCAGAATATGCGGTGGGTATTGTGCATGGAAAACAAAAACCAGCCGATAAGGAATTCGAAATGCAACGCTTTAAGAGAGGCGAAACGCAAATTCTTGTCGCCACTACGGTGATTGAAGTAGGGGTGAACGTACCGAATGCCACCGTGATGGTGATTGAAAATTCGGAGCGATTTGGGTTATCTCAACTCCACCAGCTAAGAGGACGTGTAGGGCGAGGAGGCGAACAATCGTATTGTATTCTAATGACGGGCGGTAAATTAAACCCCGTGTCGTATAAACGCATTGAAACCATGTGTAGAACCAACGATGGCTTTGAAGTGGCAGAAGTTGATTTAGAAATTCGTGGTCCTGGCGATATGATGGGAACGCAACAAAGTGGTGTGTTGAACTTTAAAATTGCCGATTTAACCAAGGATAAGAAAATTTTAGCGGCGACACGAAAAGTGGTGGAATCCATTCTCGCTAAAGATCCTACGCTGAGTTCGCCCGAACTGCTTGCAACTCGCCAATATTTTGTTGAAAACTTGAAAGAAAAAATAGGCTGGAGCATGATTAGCTAAATCCTATGCTACATAAAATGACTAAAACGACAAAAGCGATCCGTAAGATCGCTTTTGTCGTTTTTTAGAGGGTTCACCAAAATGTGTGAAGGGCTAGGCGAGTGGGGGAACTTGGGTTGAATCTCCTGGTATGGGCACACTTTTCTCCAACACCCTTAGTTTATGTTCTTTTTTAATTTTAACATTTAAGGCGATAGCTGCAATGGTTAAACAAATACCCGAAGTAATTAATAACGCATTTAAAGGTCCTTGTATTTGATGCATTGTACCCTGCTCTACAAAGAGGGTACGGTAGATCTTTAAATAATGGGTTAGCGGAATGCAGTTGGCTACATGTTGTACCCAAACAGGCATCTGACTCAAGGGCCATGTAAATCCGCTAATAATAAAACTAGGGGTGGCCACAACCATTAAAACTTCGGTCGCTTTTAATTGATTCGGTAATAAAATACTGACCAAGATTCCTAAAAAACTAACGGCTGCAATAAAGGCCATTGTCGCTAAACCAAAGACGGCTAAATCGGTCTTTAAGGGTAAACGATAATAGATGGAAAAACCGTAGTATAAAACGATAATCCCAATCGACATCAACATATAAGGAATGACTTTTACGGCGATTAACCCCAACGGATTACGAATTCGTTCAACGAGACTACGGAAAGTCCCGTTTTCAAATTCAGCTGAAAAGGTAAGGGCCAATCCCAATAATAACACTTGCTGAAACACCGTCAACAAAACACCGGGTAACATAAAATATAAATAGTTTCCACTGCGTATGTTTTGCTTAATAATGGTGGTTTTAAACGGTTCGTATTGGGTCATGGCAACGGTTTCGCTCAATCCCTGTTTTTTTAAACCTTCAACTTGTATCCCCACCTTAAAGGTTTGCGCACTTACATTGATGGCGTTTGCAGCAAAATTGGCGGTTAGGGTATTCGATGCATCTACGAAAACCGTTAGCTCAGGATAGCGCTTTTGGTAAAGGTTTTTCTCGAAATCTTTTGGAATAAGCACCACACAGGGTGCTTCTTTTTCCAAGGCAATGGTACGGGAATGCTGGGTATTCGGAAGAATGTCAGATACATAAATCACTTCATTTTCCCCCAACATTGTAATCAGTTTTTGGCTCATCACCGACTGATCTTCATCGACCACCACAATGGGTAAATCGGTGACCTTTCCTTTTTCATAAACGCTTCCAATCAAAATACCATACATAATGGGGGCTCCAATGAAAAGAATTCGCAGAACCTTGTTTTGATTAAAGAGTTTAAATTCCCGTGCAAGCAATTGTAAAAATGATCTCATGGGTTTAATTTAAATGATCTAAATCTAAGGTGACCGTACTCTTCAGCATTAAACGGTTTGCTTCTTTGTGATCAACGGGTACTACCTTCATCTCGAATAAGGTTTCTTGCTGTTCAAAATCGGGATAGGCCGATGTAATGTTCGCATACGAACTCAACGGTTTTATCCAGATAATTTTTCCTTTCAATGTTGTCTTGGCGTAGGGAACTTGCAAGGTGATAATTTTTCCTTTTTCTACTTTACTCAATTCCTTTTCAGGTATTGTAAAGCGAAAGTAGGTGGTGTTGTTTAAAAAGCCCGAGACCAATGAATACCCTGGCAGCGCTAATTCCCCAACTTTTAAGCTAATATTTTCAACAGCCATATCTTGGGGCGCCAAAATATAGCGCTCTTTTTCCGCAACACGAACTTCGTTTACGGCACCCATGGCACGTTCTTGTTGTCCCAATGCCATCGTTTGTTGTTCAATACGCGCACCATCACTTACTTCATTTAATTCGGCAACTGCAGCAATGTATTGATTTTTGGCACCTTGGTATTTGGCAAAAACCTCGTCGTATTTTTGTTGAGGCACCAAGCTATCGCGCAATAGATTGTTTAAACGCCGGCTCGATTTTTCGGCAAAGTCCATTTGCTCTTTCAATCCGGCCACTTTCGCTCTCAATTGCGTAATCTGACCCGATGTGGCTCCTTTTTTGGCCATTTGGTATTGGGCCTCGGCCGAGTTTAAAGCACCCATGGCCTGTTCTTTTTTAGCCTCTACTTCCGGAAATTCGAGAATGATTAAGGTATCACCCGCCGAAATTACATCGCCTTCATGAATTAATACCTGCTGTATTTTCCCAGGTAGTTTACTCACCACGGCTAATTGATCGCGTTCTACTTTACCTTCAAGAATTGAAGCGGATTGTGGTTTTTTCTGACAACCGAATATGCAAGTTGCCGCTATAAAAAGGGTTATTTTTTTCATGTTTAGTCGAATAAGTGGGTTAATAATGTTCCCGAAGCGTGTAGTAATTCAAGGGCAGCCTTTCGTTGTTCAACAATTTGACTGTAATAACCAAGCGACGATTTGTAATAATCGTTCTCGGCTTCTAAACGTTCCGTCACATTAATTAAACCTTCCTGATATTGTTTTGTTGCCAAGCGCATCGTATTGGATGCTATCTGAACCTGTTGTTCAGCCACTTTTATCTTCTTTAAGGCGGTTTCAAAATTCACCTTATTTTTTTCCAACAAAAGCGCCAGTTTTTCTTCGGTATCTTCTCGCTTGTTCTGGTTCATCTCTAAGTCAAACCGAGCTTCCGCTAATTGATGTTTGTGTTCATTGCCTTTAAAAATATCCCATTTGGCTCCAATACCTACAATTAATCCAGGATAAAGCGCTAATTGGTTTCCTTTTAAGTTGACATCTCCAAAGTCGCCCATATCATCAATTTTAAACTTGGTCTTAAACAAGTTGGTATAGCCAACCGTACCAAAAGCAAAGACCTGTGGTAAAGCACTTCCTTTTACTTTCTTATACAAAAACTCATAGGCATTACTCGACGCATCAAGCGCTTTCAATTCCTTTCTCTGGCTGCTATCCAATCCATCGGCTAAAACGTCTATCATGGTTAACTGATAAGTTATTTGCTGCAATTGTTCTAAAGGCAAATGCGTCATTTGTTGAAGGTGTTGGTAAAGCAAACGGCGTCCACCATCCACTTCCACTTTTTTCGATTCTAATTCCAACAAAGCTAATTTAATCTTATCCCGATCATAAGGAATGGCTAAACCATTAGCAATCGCCTTTTTCACTTTCTCATTCTCTTTATCCAATCGCCTTTCGGTATCATGAATCAATTTTTCAACCTCCACCAATAGCATGAGTTGATCAAATGCAAAAACCACATCTCTTGCAATCCCTTCCTTCCCCGCTTCAAGCAAATAACTTTGCGCATTGGCTTTTTCCTCAACCGCTTTTACAGCATTGGGAATCTGTAGACCGCTAAAAATAATCTGTTTTCCCATCACACCCAGATGACCTAAGTGTCCACTTTGGCTAAAATTTTGGTTGCCTTGAAAAACGTCTAAACCAACAATGGGTAAAGTAACCGTTGGCAAGTCGAGTAAACCCGACGTATTAAAGTACGTATAAGCAAAGTTCGCAGAAACCTCTGGAAGGAGCTTACTCTTAATACTTTCTGCTGAGGTCCGTGTTTTCTGAATTTCAATGCTTTGGTTGAGCAATTCATAGTTCGTCTGAATGGCTTGGAGGATGGGTTCCTTCAACTGATGATCTACAAGCGATTGTGCCAGCATAGAATTCCCTATCCCAAGAAAGACGAAAAGAGGTATATATTTTAATCGCATAGTTAAAAATAGGAGGTATTTATTTATAATAGTTTATTCGCATACAAAACTGTACCAAAACCGTTGTTTAGGCAAATTACTGCTTTTTATCACTATTGTTTATAGAATTTGCCATCTTTCTTTGTAAAATACATCGACGAATAAGTTGGGCGGTCGCTACGCGCCGGGCTATTCGCTCTATCTTTTTTGGAAAATGAACAAGAGGCTATAAATAAGCCAACGTCCAAAAAAGGATGCCGCTGCTATCCCTACCGCTGCACTACGTTTTAGTCGTGTTTGATAGCAAACACGACTAAAACGTAGCTTTTAACACGATAAATTAAGATACGCAGTTTATGAATCCACTCCATTAAAATCTAAAATCTAATCACTCCAATCCCATTCTGCATTTATTATTCCAATTATTCATGTATATTTAGAGGGTGAAAATAGGGCAACTCTCCCTTATACAACCAAACTATAAGGTCTTACAATAATTAAACACTACTAAATGGCTACACCTTTCGTTATAACAGAAGAACAATTAGAAAAGGAAAATATAGAGATTACAAGACGGTACAAAGAAATGCTTCAGAATACCTATGTAACCTTATCTGCCGATGATAAGAAATTGATTCGGAAAGCTTTTGATCTTGCCGTTGATGCTCATAAAGATCAACGCCGTAAAACGGGTGAGCCTTATATTTACCATCCCATTGCCGTTGCAAAAATTGTGGCCGATGAAATTGGTTTAGGGGCTACTTCAATTGCTTCTGCTTTGATGCATGATGTGGTAGAAGATACCGATTATACCTTAGAAGATATTGAAAAGCTTTTTGGGAGTAAGATTTCCAAAATCATCGATGGATTAACGAAGATTGCGGTGCTGAACAAGCAAAGTGTTTCTATTCAATCAGAGAATTATAAAAAGCTTTTGTTAACCCTCTCAGAAGACGTTCGGGTAATCTTGATTAAAATTGCCGATCGTTTACACAATATGAGAACCCTGGATAGTATGCGGGAGGATAAGCAGTTAAAAATTGCTTCCGAAACCATCTTTATCTATGCGCCATTGGCTCATCGTATGGGATTGTACAATATTAAGTCTGAACTGGAAGATTTAAGTTTAAAATATACCAAACCCGACTATTATTTTGCCATTGAACAAAAACTGACGGAAACCAACCAAGAACGCGAAATGTATATCGGTAGTTTCTGTCAATCGATTGAAGATAAACTGAGAGAGGAAGGGCTGGAATTTGAAATCAAAGGGCGTTCTAAATCGATTAATTCGATTTACCGGAAAATGATGAAACAAGGGATTCCTTTTGAAGAAGTCTATGATTTATTCGCTATTCGGGTCGTTTATCGTTCAGATCGTAAGAACGAGAAATTTCTCGCTTGGAAAATCTATTCCTTAATCACCGATTTATTTATCCCCAATCCAAAACGAATGCGGGATTGGATTACCCAACCCAAAACGACAGGGTACGAATCATTGCACGTAACGGTTATGGGGCCTCAAGCCCGTTGGGTTGAGGTACAGATTCGTTCTGAACGAATGGACGAGGTCGCCGAAATGGGGATCGCCGCGCACTATAAATACAAGGAAAACTACAACGAAGACGACACGAAAGTCGATGAATGGATTCATCAGGTGCGTGAAATGCTTGAACATGAAGATACCAAAGACTCCATTGAGTTTATGGACAATTTTAAGTTTAACCTCTATTCCAAAGAAATCTATGTTTTTACACCCAAAGGTGATTTGCATTCTTTGCCTAAAGGGGCTAGCTCGTTAGATTTCGCCTATGCCATCCATAGCAATGTAGGCGATCGTTGTTTAGGGGCCAAAGTAAATGGTAAACTGTATCCGCTTTCGCATCAACTGCAAAGTGGAGATCAAGTGGAGATTATTACTTCTGCTCAGCAAAAACCGAAACTGGAATGGCTCGATTATGTGGTTACCAGTAAGGCTCGAAGTAAAATTAAAGCGACTTTAAATTCAGATAAACGTCGGGTTGCCGAAGAAGGTAAAGAGATTTTAATGCGTAAATTACGCCACCTTAAAGTGGAGTATAGCGAACATATCCTCAATCAACTTCAGCAATTTTTTAAAGTGAATACCAGTCAAGATGTTTTTTATAATGTGGCTGTTGGTATTATTGATAATAACGATTTACGGAAGTTTGCCGAACGAAATACAGGGATCACAGGTTTTATTAACCGCTTTAGAAAAACCACGTTTACGACTTCTAAACCGAAAGAAGAGAAAGTTCTTCCGCCTAAAAAGTTAGATAGTCTGGTTTTCGGAAATGATGAAGAACGCTTAGACTATCAATTGGCTAGTTGTTGCAACCCGATTCCAGGTGATAAGGTGTTTGGATTTATTACGGTTTCTAAAGGAATTAAAGTCCATAAAGTCGATTGCCCGAACTCCATTTCTTTGCAAGCAAATTATGCCTACCGAATTATTAAGGCCAAATGGATCGATTCTTCACAACGTGAATTTAAGGCCTTAATCGAACTACAAGGTCTCGATCGTCCAGGTATGGTGAGCGATATTACGTTGGTTATTTCTAAAAACAATTCCTTGAATATGCACAGCATTAACCTATCCGAGGAAGCAGGAATTTTTAATGGAAAAATTACGGTATCGGTCAAAAATAAATCTCAATTGGAAGAAATAATGAGTGAATTAAAACGAATTGAAGGGATTCAATCGGTTATTCGTACCTATAAGAACTAAATACGTTACCTCTATTTTTTTTGCCTCTTGTAGATAACAAGGGGCTTTTTTTTCTTTTTTATTAAGTTATGACGTGTGGTGTTTTGTGAACTGTCAGTAGGCTACTCCGTCCGTTGAGGTAAAAACACATCTGGTATAGTAGAATGTTTCAGCTTTAAATCAAAGATTAATAAGGTGTTAGTTGTTTTTCAGCTTTTTAAAAAATGGAATTAGGAACAAAGAGACAAAGTTAAACAAAACTTTCAAATAATGCCTTAGGATTTCTGTGGCTGAATATGTTTAATTTTACATCCCGAAAACAAACAAACACATACCATGTCACAGAACAATTACAATCCGATTGAAGAAGTTTTAGAAAAAATTAATCAACAAGGAGGTTGGGTTAATGCGCACTCGCATTTAGACCGTGCTTATTCATTAACACCTGATACTTTCGCTTTGTCCAATTCATATTTGAAAGAAAAATGGCATTTGGTCGATGATATGAAGCGTAAGTCGAGTGTCGATGATATTTATTTCCGTATGGAAAAGGCATTGACTTATATGTTAGAACAAGGGGCACAAGCTATCGGTTCATTCATCGACTGTGATGATGTAATAGAAGATCGTAGCTTGCGAGCTGCTAAGCGTTTAATTGAAAATTACGGGAAAGATATTGAGATTCGTTTTGCAAATCAAGTGCTTAAAGGCGTAATTGATCCTAAGGCCCGTGAATGGTTCGATCTTTCAGCCGATTTCGTTGATATTATTGGCGGTTTACCTGCAAAAGATTTTGGGAGAGAAGCTGAGCATTTAGATATCTTATTATCCACTGCCAAAGCAAAAAATAAATTAGTCCATGTACACGTGGATCAATTTAATACCGATGAAGAGAAGGAAACAGAACAATTAGCGCGTAAAACCATTGAGCATGGCATGCAAGGTCAAGTTTCGGCTGTTCACTCGATTTCGGTTGCTGCTCATCCGAGAAAATACCGAATGGAGTTGTACGAATTAATTAAACAAGCCGATATGCATATCATTTCTTGCCCAACAGCTTGGATCGATCATAACCGTACAGAGCGCCTTGCACCATCCCATAATTCGGTTACCCCAGTGGATGAAATGATTCCAAAGGGAATTAATGTAGCCTTTGGTACAGATAACATTAATGATATTTACAAACCGTTTTCAGATGGTCATTTATTAACGGAACTTCGCGTTATGCTTGAGTCTTGTCACTTTTATGATGTGGATCAATTAGCTCAAATTGCTACAACAAATGGATTAAAGGCTTTAGGAATTAAAAAATAAAATGTATATTTATACAAAATAAAAATCTCGCTTCTCGCGAGATTTTTTTTGAAATCTAAAAACGAAAACTCAAATACTATATGCAATTAAATGTCAAAAATGAAACTAATCGCCTAAAAACAGTCGTCTTAGGTCGTGCTGAATCGAATGGACCTATTCCAAGTCTTGAAAATACCTATGATGCCAAATCATATGAAACGGTTAAAAATGATCTCTACCCATCTGAATCTGACTTTGTTGAGGAGATGGAAGAGTTTAATCAAGCTTTACTGAAACATGGTGTGGAAGTTTTACGCCCTCGATTATTAGAAAATTGCAATCAAATTTTTGCACGTGATGTCGCTTTTGTTATTGATAATGAATTTTTTGTATCCAATATTATACCCGATCGAGAAGAGGAGTTACAAGCATTTGATGATATTAAGAAAATGATGTCACCAGACACGATTAACTATCTCCCTGAAGAGGTTTATGTAGAAGGAGGTGATGTTTTATTGTGGAATGATTATATCTTTGTTGGAACCTATAAACAACCCGATTTTAAGCAATTTAAGACAGCGCGGACCAATACGCATTTTACCAGCTATATTTCAAAGCACTTCCCTCACAAGAATGTGTATGAATTTGAACTGAAAAAAGATGATTTTGATCCCTATAATGGTATATTACATCTTGATTGTTGTTTCCAACCTGTCGGCGTCGATAAAGCGATTATCTATAAAGACGGATTCTTACACGAGAAAGATTATGACTTTTTAGTCGGACTTTTTGGAAAAGAAAATCTTTTTGACGTTACCAAAGAAGAAATGTATCAAATGAATCCGAATATCTTTTCAATAGCTCCTGATATCGTGGTCTCTGAAAAGAACTTTACGCGCTTGAATAAACATATGAGTGACGAATGGGGGATTACCGTAGAAGCAATTAATTACGCAAATATATCAAAACAAGGAGGCTTGTTGCGTTGTTCAACAATGCCATTAATTAGAGTATAGAAATGAAGAGAAAGCAATATACAAATACAATTATGATGGTAGAACCTGTAGCGTTCTACTTTAACCCAGAAACGGCCGTTAATAATTATTTTCAAACCAATACAACGGAAAGCCGTGAAGATATTCAGGAAAAAGCGTTAGCAGAATTTAAAACCATGGTAACGGATCTTCGCTCGAAAGGCGTGAATGTGATTACAATCAAAGATACGCTAACACCACATACACCCGATTCTATTTTCCCCAATAACTGGATTTCATTTCATGAAAATGGGACAGTTGTTCTTTATCCTATGTTTGCCGAAAACCGTCGTGTTGAACGTCGTGAGGATGAGGTTATGAATGTATTGGAAGAAAAAGGTTTTGTTATTGAAGAGAGTATCGATTTTACTTCAGCAGAAGAAGACGATATTTTTCTTGAAGGTACGGGAAGTATTATCCTTGATCGCGAAAATGGTTTAGCGTATGCGGCTATTTCTCAACGTACCGATGAAGAATTATTCATCGAATTCTGTGAAGAACTCGAATATTCTCCCGTTATTTTCACGGCTTATCAAACGGTTGAAGGTGATCGTAAACCGATTTATCACACCAATGTGATGATGTGTGTTGCCGATCGCTATGCGATTATTTGTCTGGCAAGCTTAGACAATAAGACTGAAAAGAAAATGGTGTGTGATTATTTACTGCAATCGGGCAAAGAAATAATCGATATTACCGAAGCGCAAATGCATCAGTTCGCTGGGAATATGCTTCAAGTAGGTGGATTAGGACAGCCTTATTTAGTGATGTCACAATCTGCTTTTGCTTCTTTAACCGCGGATCAAATTGTAAAAATAGAACAATATAACCCCATTCTACCGGTAAAAATTGATCACATTGAGACCTTAGGTGGAGGAAGTGCTCGCTGTATGATGGCGGAGGTGTTTTTACCAAGCGCTGAATAAGCCGAATGAAATGATATAAAAAAAGCTCCCATTGGGAGCTTTTTTTAATTTTTATACCGATCGTATTGTTTAATTGAATCTTGTAACTGTTGATTAAGCCGCTTGTATAAATCGGGTTGATTTTGAATAACACCGACTAATTTTCCTTGATTCTTCTGTAGTTTCGCAACTTCTTGGTTGAATTTTGTTTTGTACAAGTCCTGGTTTTTTTCACCTTTCTTATTTAAAACCTCCGCTTCTTTTCTAATTTTCCGTGCATATAATTCGGCATAATCAAACTGAAACTGTAATTCTTTTAAAATTTCCTCATGCTGAATAGGTAACCAAGATTGCTCTTGGTCCATCTTATTGTACACTTTAAAGACAGGAGGCTTACCTGTTTCCTGAGTGAATTTCCACGATAAACGATAAGCAATTGTTCCTTGAGGAATCTTGACTTTAGGACCTTTCTTTTTGAAATTATTGTATGCCAGTTTATTGTTCGACCATTCGATTATAGTAGAAGATTGAAAAGACATTAAACTCAATAATGCGATAAGGATGACACCGTGTTTTAACATAAGGTTTTGAATAATTTTGTAAATGATTACAGGGTTAATATTATAAAATTTGTTCCAATTGATCTAGTCGCATTCCGTGTGATCCTTTCACTAAAATGTTTTCGGTTGTAATTGGATTATTTTCTAAATAGGTTATAAAATAGTCCTTTTTTTCAAAATGAACAATTTTAGAATCCATATAATTGGTTTTTCCGAAATTAACTCCTAAAAGAATAATCTGATCGAAATTTAATTGTTTTGCTAAGTCCACAATTGTTTGGTGTTCGGAAAGACTTGTTTCTCCTAATTCAAACATATCACCAATGATAATGGTTTTTGTTCCCTCAAAGGATTTGAAGTTCAATAAAGAGGCTTCCATACTACTTGGATTGGCGTTGTAAGCATCCATTAGAAGGGTATAGTTTGGTTTTTTAATAATTTGCGATCGATGATTTTCAGGCCTATAGTTTTCGATACCGTTCTTTATTAATTCAATGGATAATTCGAAGTATAAACCAATGCGAATGGCACAAGCAATATTATTTAAATTATAATCCCCTGTTAAATGAGATTGTATGGTTGTTCTATCATATTGAACAGCGATGCAATTCGAAGCTTGAGATTCAGATAATTCAATTCGATAATCACTGTCAGTTTGGGTTGAAAATATGATTTGTTGTATCGTTTGACTTTTGGCGACTTGTATGGGGTCATCTAGATTCACGAAGACTTTTTTGTGATTGGCCTCAAGGAAATCATAGAGTTCACACTTGCCTTTAATAACGCCTTCAATCCCTCCAAACCCTTCTAAATGCGCTTTACCAAAATTAGTGATATAACCATAATCAGGTAGGGCTATATCACACAATTCTTGAATTTCTTTTTGGTGATTAGCACCCATTTCAATTACCGCAATTTGTGTTTCTTGTGGCATTGAGAGTAAAGTGAGTGGAACACCAATATGGTTATTTAAATTTCCGTAGGTAGCATGTACTTTATATTGTTGACTTAATACGGCGGTGATTAACTCTTTGGTGGTGGTTTTACCATTGGAACCCGTTAGGGCAATAAAAGGAATAGAAAAAGTTTGACGGTATGCACGCGCTAGATTCTGCAAGGCAATCAAACTATTTTCAACCAAGTATATATTGTTCTTGGTATCTTCATATTCTTTTTCGTCAACAATGGCTATTTTAGCACCTTTATCAATAGCCTCCTTGGCAAATAGATTCCCGTTAAAATTCTCGCCTTTAAGAGCAAAAAAAATAGCGTTTTGAGGGATATGTCTTGTATCTGTCGTCACAATTCGGTCGACGAGAAAATGATTTAATAAATCGATTGTGTTCATAGGGTTAAAATTAAAAAAACTCGGTCATTTCAGACCGAGTTTATAAAATTTATGTAAGGGGAATTATCCTCTACGTTTTCTTTTTGATTCAAAGCTTCCTTTGTATTCTTGTGCGACACGGAAACCAATCCATGCTGTTGCATCGGCTTGGTGTAGGTAACGACGTTGACCTGGATCAACCCAATAAATTGGATCACGCCATGAACCACCTTTTACAACTCTGGTCTCATCAGAAACATCGGTTGTTCGTTTTCCTGCATCCTTTTCTAAAACAACACGTCCTTTTTCATCGACATGGAATTTTCGAACAGGTGCATTATACATTTCACCTGTTGTAGAATTAGGATCTACGTCTTCGTCAAAACGAAGTCGTAAAGATGAACCTGGGTCACCATCCGAATAATTCGAGTAATCTTTCGCAATTTCCTTTTGGTACGAACCAGGAAGACCGCGATAAACTAATTTTCCGTTATTAAGTGTATCAAACTCTAAGTTGGTATCATCGTATTTCTTTAAACTACCATCACCGTTGTCAATGGTTGTTTTAAAAACATTTCCACGGAAGTAGTTAAAGTCATTGGCATCCTCATCAATAATAGGACGGTATACATCAGAAGTCCATTCAGCAACATTTCCAAACATTCCGTAGATTCCGAAATCATTTGAAGGGAATTTTTTCACATCGTTCGTAATGGCTGAACCATCATTTCCGAAACCTCCAATTCCTGAATAATCTCCACGACCTTGTTTAAAGTTGTCAAGGTATTGGCCTTTCATCTTTCCTTTTTCAACACGGAATTCGTTTTGTAAAACTTTCTTTCCTTTATATTCGTTGAATTCTCTGTTTCCAGCCAAAGCCAAAGCAGCGTACTCCCATTCAGCTTCTGTAGGCAGTCTAAAAGGTTGTACTTCTAGTGAACGAGTCGCTCTATTGGCATTAAGAATTCGTTGATTCGTTGATTTAATTTGGTATTGACGCGCTAATTTATTCGAGTCAATTGCTTCATTAACATTTGTATCGCTTAATTTATATTGTTCTGCGTTAAATGTTTTCTGACCATAGTTATACTCTTCATTTGAATAGAAATCTTTTGACAAAATTCCTTTTTCAATTAATGAGCGTTCATTGGCACGATCGGTTAACCAATCACAGTAGTTAACAGCTTGAAGCCAAGAAATACCAACCACAGGGTAGAAACTAAATTCGGGAGAAAACATATAATTCTCAGAAGAAAAATCATCGCGAGATAATTTGTTGTTAAAAACAGATTCGTCTGGCAATGCACCTTCATAAATGTCTTTATACATAGTCTCCTCAGGAGGGAAGACCACTTTTAACCAAGTTAAATATTCTCGGTATTCATAGTTGGTTACTTCTGTTTCTCCAATGAAAAAAGATTTTACCTGCATTCTGACAGGCGAGTTGTTCCAATCGTGTAATACATTATCTTTAGTAATTCCCATCGTGAAAGAACCACCTTCAACATAGACCATTCCTGGCCAACCTTTAATATTTTCTTTCTTAGTTTTCCCTGCAAAAAACCACCCTTTGCTATCATTCGGTTTCCAACCGGTACGGCTAGTGAAATTTTTGGTTCCACCTCCTTTTTTCTTGTTTGAACTACTAGCACAGCTTACAAATGTTGTAAGGGAAGCTGCAGCTAATACAAGAGAAAATATTCGTCCTTTATTCATTTTCATAGAATATTTCTGATTATCAAAATAAATTTACTGCAAATAAAAGCATTTAGCATCAATTTAACAATTGTTAAACACCATATTTATTACAGAAACGTGTGAATTATATTTTTATTTTACTTTTGAAATAATTTTCTTTGTAAATCGTTATATTAAACATGAAGAAAAACCTAATTCTTGCACTGGCATTAAGTCAATTTTCCATTCTTTACGCCCAAACATACGAAATAAAATGGGGACCAAATAAAGATTATCCTTTGACCAATGGTACTGTTCCTAAAATACCATATTTCACTAATAAAGATCATTATTTTATCATTGACCGGTCGGCTGTATCTTTTAGCGTCGAATTAGAAGGGGTATATTCTTCGTTAGGATTAAGCAATGTCGTTTATGATTCCCAATCTTTTGATACGGAAGGCTTGGAATTTTCTACCCTAACCGAATTACCTTATTACACGACGGAAACGGTTACTAAAAATGGTCGTCAAGTGACTTTGTTTCATCTGCATCCCTTTGTCAAGGATGAAAAAGGAACCCTTAAACGAATTTTACGATTTACACTCGATCATCAATCACCCTTGACTCAATCGTCCATGGCTCGTTCTTCATCAAAAGGAATGGCTTCAACAGAGAGCGTTCTAAAACAAGGACAATGGTATAAAATTAAAGTCGATAAAACAGGGGTTTTTAAACTAGACAAATCATTTTTTACAAAGAACGGCATTCCTACATCGGGTTATAATTTATCTAATCTCAAGATTTATGGCAGTGGAGATGGACGTTTACCAGAGAATACGGATCAATTTCGTGTAGGTGAATTAAAAGAGCTTCCCATTGAATTTGTCGGTAGTCAAGATAATTCATTTGACGCTGAAGATTATATTTTGTTTTATGCTAAAGGCCCGCATCTGTGGCGACGAGATAATAACCCAAGCTTAGCGACGATTGAATTTAGGAATAATTGGTATGATGATTATGCTTACTATTTTATTTCAATGGACGGTGCTCGTGGTAAGCGGATTGTAAATAATACGATTAATTCTACCGCAACCAGAATATTCGACCAATTTGATAACTATGTCTTTCATGAAAAAGATTCGTTAAATATTAATGAAATGGGACGTGAATGGGTTGGCGAAATGTTAAATGGAAAGCAAAATTTTTCGAAAACATTTCAAGTTCAGTCGACAGTACCTAACACAACCGCCTATTTTAATTATTCTATTGTCGGTAAAAATGCGGAGAATACACAAGTTAGCTTAGCCTTGAATTCACAAGCCATTGAAAATTTTAATTTCAATCGAATAACCTATAACAATTTTAATATTCAACAGAAAAGCCTACCATTTACAATGCCATCTAGTGTGAGCGATTTGGTTGTGAAGGCCGAATATGCCAACGCTTCAAATCCTGCTGGTTTAGCATTTATTAATTATTTTCAACTTCGTTTTAAAAGTTATTTGAACTATCAGAATCAACAATTTAACTTTAGAACTTTAGACCCATTGACGTTAGGTGAGACTATCGGTTTCAAATTTTCGCAAACGGGTAATTACAAAGTTTGGAATGTATCGGATATTCATAATGCTTTTCAGGTTTCTCCAGATGGGCTAATCTATAAAACCCACCATACGAATAGTTCTTTTCCTAATGAATTGGTTGCTTTTTCCGAAGCGAATACATTTATTTCTGCTGAATATGTCGAGCGTGTTGATAATCAGAATATACGTGGTTATAAAAATATTGATTATGTTATTTTTACCCATCCGCTTTTTTTGGATCAAGCGAATCGATTAGCCGATTTTAGACGCCGACACGATAAAATTCAAGTTGCTGTGGTTACAACAAAACAAGTGTACAATGAGTTTTCTTCAGGAGGGCAAGATCCCTTTGCCTTTCGTGATTATCTACGGTATTTAAGAAGTCAGGGTAGTAGCGTTCAATTTGCATTGCTTCTAGGGGGGAGTTCGTACGATTATAAAAATCGGATTAAAAACAATACCCATTTTGTTCCCTCATTTGTTGGTAAGCCTTCCAACGTAATCGATCTGTCGATTGCAACCGATGATTATTATTCAATGATAGGAGATGGTGTGAAAATTTTAAATGGGAGCGATGATGTGTTTATGTATAACAGCTTAAATTTAGATGTCGCATTAGGTCGATTACCTGCTCATAGCGTAAATGAAGCCAAAGTAATGGTGGATAAGATTATTGCCCATTACGAAAAAATACCAGGTAAAGGAACTTCAGCGGGAGATTGGAAAAATAAATTATTGGTGGTAAGTGATAATCCCAATGGTCAAGAAGTCGATACCAAGAAGTTCAATGAAGACGTTGATGCTGTTTTAACAGGTGTTGATAATCAGCATTATGTGGCTAAAAAACTGTATATCGCTGCCGAGCAATCAGAGAATACTTCGGCAGGTATTCGGTACCCTTCGGTGAATAAAGCGATCTTAAACGCCATTGAACTAGGGACGCAATTCGTGATGTATTATGGCCATGGAGGTCCAAGAAGTTGGGCACAAGAGCGAATTATTACGGCTGAAGAATTAGATCAATTGAATAACTTTAATGGTTCTTATACCCGGTTACCTGTAGTCGCTACCATTACCTGCGATTTTACGGTATGGGATCTACCTCAATATGATTCGGCTGGTGAGCTGATGTTGAAGAATTCTAAGGGAGGAGCTCAAAGTATGATTACAACGAATCGTCCCATTGATACGGGGTATGGTTCCGATTTTAATCAGTATATCCTCGATCAGTTATTTGTGAAAAAGAATAAGCAGAATCCACCCATTGGTATTGCCTTAAATGAGGCGAAAAAAATAGCCTATACCACGAGTATTAATCAAGCTCGGGTTTCGCTTCTTGGCGACCCAATGCTAGCACTTTCAAGGCCCCAAGAAAATGTCTCTGTACGAAAAATGGTGATTAATGGTGAAGAAATCGACCCCGTAACATTTCAAATCAAAGCCCTCGATTTTGTCGAAATTCATGGTGAAGTCTTAAAAGATGGACGCTTGGATTCCAATTTTAATGGATCAGTGACGAATATTCTTTATGAAAAGCCGAGCGATCGTTCGTTTACGGATAATAAATATCCTCAGCCAGTCAAGTTTCAGGAAGAGTATAATACGATATACCGTGGAACTTCTAAAGTTGATCAAGGAAAGTTTGTTATTAAATACTATGTTCCTAAAGATATTAATTATCAAATTAGTGATCGAAAGCTGGTGCTTTATGCATTTAACGATCAATATGATGCGGTGTATTCGTCAACAGTTAAAGTCGGTGGTTTAAATGAGGCGGGATTAAATGATAAAGAATTGCCTCAAGCAAAATTGTATATGAACAACTTAAATTTTGCCAATGGAGGAATTACTAACCGTAATCCTTATTTGGTAGGATGTTTAACCGATAACACTGGTATTAATGCAACAGGAGCAAGTATAGGTCATGATATCGTCGCTATGTTGGATGGTAAAATTCAAGAATCATTTGTTTTGAACGATTATTATGAGGGTGGAGATGCCAATCCTTGCGTCAATACCAATTTTGAAGATTACCAGAAAGGTCAAGTAGTTTATCAATTGAAAAATTTAGAACTTGGTTCACATAGCATCGACTTAAAATTTTGGGATATCAACAATAATTCGAATACTGCTACGTTAGATTTTGTAGTGATGGAAAATGGGACAGGACAATTGCATATTGATAAATTACTCAATTGGCCAAATCCATTTTTAAGAAATACCTATTTCCATTTTGAGCATAATTGTGATTCAGAATTGGAAGTGTTGGTTCAAATTTTTACAGTGACGAATAAGTTAGTGAAAACGATTCGGCAAACGGTAAGCTCAGAACCATTCAGAGAAGGCTTTCGAACGAATAAATACGCGATCGAGTGGGACGGCCTTGATGATTTTGGTGATAAAATCGGAAAAGGAGTTTATATTTACAAAATTAATGTAAAAGGATCCGATCAGAGTAGTTGTAAAGGAAATGCAACAGCCGTTGAAAAATTGGTTATATTAAAATAAATTTCGAAGAATTAGATTATATTAAATAATACATACAGAATGAAAAAAATAACTGCGAGTCTTATTCTATTAATCTCCGCTATTGGCTATGGTCAAGAGAGAAAAGATGAACCGAATCCTATTCTTACTGGAGCTCCGTTTCTTCGTATCTCTCCAGATGCTCGAGCAGGTGGTTTAGGAGATCAAGGGGTTGCTACATCCCCAGATAACTTTTCTCAGTACTGGAATGCAGCAAAATATCCATTTAGTAAGGATTATTCAGGCGTTGCTTTCACCTATACTCCGTATATGAGTTCATTAACGAGCGATGTCTTTTTATTAAATGCGAGTTATTTTACCTTTTTAGGAACGGATGAACGGAGTACGTTAGCCGCTAGTATTTATTACTTTAATATTGGTGAAATTGAATTGAATAGCCTAAATGCGGCTACTGGTCAAATTCAAAATGAAGGGATGGCTAAACCCAATGAGTTCTCTATTGATTTATCATATGGTTTACGTTTATCAGATAATTACTCGATGGCTGTTACTGGTCGTTTTATACGTTCTGATTTATTCAATGGTATCAACGATGCAACAGTACAACCAGCAAATACTTTTGGGGTAGATATTGCAGGATATTATCAGTCGGAGACCATGAGTACCAATAATTTTGATGGAAAGCTTCGTGCTGGTTTTCAAATAGCGAATATTGGCCCTAAACTAGATTATTCAAATTCAGAAGAAAATTCGGCTTACCTACCGACAACTTTACGTTTAGGGGTAGGATATGACTTTAAATTTGATGATTTTAATAAAGTAGGTGTTAGTACGGAATTTTCTAAACTTTTAGTTCCTACGCCGGAATATGATGAAGAAGGTGTTCGTTATATCCCTAATAAAGGGGTTATGGATGGAATCTTTAGCTCTTTTGGTAAAGCACCAGGTGGTGGAAGTGAGAAAATGAAAGAGATTATGTATTCGGTAGGAGCAGAGTATTCATATAACGATGCGCTATTTATTCGTGCTGGATATTTTCATGAGAGTCCTATGAAAGGAGATCGCCAACACCTTACACTAGGAGCTGGTTTAAAATACAATTCATTTGGTATTGATTTCTCTTACTTAATTCCAATGTCTAAAACCAATAATGCCTTAGAGAATACCCTTCGCTTTGGTGTGGCTTGGAACTTTGGTGGTGAAACCCAAAATAATTACGATTACTAAACTCGTTAATCATATAAAGGATGGTTTGTCCTTAACAATACAAAGGGAGAAAAGTATATACTTTTCTCCCTTTTATATTAATCAGAAAAAGCACCTACAGTCTCAACTCGTGAGGCGGTTAAGCCAAATCGCGAGATCTTTACGTTATTCAGAATATCGCGCTGCGGGTAGATTTCTTTTATTTTTATACAGACCTTAAAATTGCTTTTAGCATAGATCGGATCAAAAGGCATCAATATAGATGTTGTGTTTACAAATCCGGGTAATCTATCTTCTCTATAAAATGGCAAGGCTGTAACGCGTTGCACTGGAGTACCACCAGGATTTGCGTTATTACCGTCGTATTCATGTATCGTACTTTCCAGTATATAATGTCCTGCCTCCGATGAATCCGATTCTAATCGTACTTCGAGCATATAGTTAAATGCTCCTCGGTAAGGAGGTGTGATCCGAAAGTCATCTCCGCCAAAGCAATAGCCATCTCCTGTAACCAGCCCACTTCCTTTATCATACAATGTTTCTCGATCATTTGTTCCATAGGTCATTTGAATGAAGGTGGTATGTGGTGAATAGGGAAAAGACATTAAACTCCAATTTGGACTTTCTGGTTCACCTAGATTAACGTAAAGTCCATCAACCATTGATCGTCTACTATTCGGTCTACCGTCATCGAAATGATAAACGACTAATCCTTTGGCAGGTCCTTTTATATCGCCTGTAGCAGGCATTTCAGAAGTTTGTGCTCCATCTGTTCTATTTTTAAGGTATACAGTGGGTATTAGTAAACCGCCTTTTTGATCTTTACTTGGATGTGCAATTTCTAAGGCTGCACTTGGATGTGCAGAGTCTGTATTTATTCCTACTTGTGCATTTGCTTGTGATAAACAAAATAAAGCGAATGAGATAAATAGTTTTTTCATTGGTTTATAATTTATTGCAAAATTATTGCTTTTCATACAAACTAAAATTTAATCAAGAACTCGATAATACTTCAATAAAGGATGTTTACAATTATTTGAAGATAATTAAGTAAAAATGAGTATTGTTTCTACGCTATTCGTTTGTGTAGGTTGTTGCGGTGAGTCTACCTTATGCACACCGTTGGTTAGAAAGCATGATTGTTTTTAGTATTCTGAAAGTTCAATGTTCGCTTCAAGTCATAGGGTATCGCTTTATTTTATTATCTTAGATCAATGTTGAGGTCATAGAATCGACCTAGTTTTATATAAAATTTATATCCATGTCGAATATTGAATTAATTATTGAAGAACGGGCAGCTGATATCGGCAACTTTATGGTTGGTCGCTTATTGCCCTTTCGTCAGAAGCGCTCGGTAGGTCCATTTGTTTTTATTGATCATATGGGGCCCGCAAAACTAAAAGATTATCAAAATCTGGATGTTGCTCCCCATCCTCATATTGGGCTTTCTACCTTAACCTATCTTTTTGAAGGCGCAATTATGCATCGGGATAGTATAGGAACGGTTGTTGAAATTAAAGAAGGGGCTGTGAATTGGATGACGGCCGGGAAAGGTGTTGTTCATTCGGAACGTACACCAGAATATTTACGGACTACCGATAAAATGCTCCACGGCTTGCAAATTTGGGTAGCTTTACCTAAAGCACTAGAACAGATTGATCCTAATTTTTCCCATGTTGAAGCGGAAGCTTTACCGACTTGGGAAGATGAGACCGCCCATTATAAATTGATTGCGGGTAAGGCTTTTGGTTTAGAATCACCCGTTCCTGTTTATTCTCCTCTTTATTTTATAGAGATTAAAATGAAAAAAGATGGAAAGGTAGCTATTGGGAATGATCTCTATGGTGAATCGGCGCTCTATATCCTAGAAGGGGCTATTAAAGATGATGGGCATACATATGGTCCTCGGCAAATTTTGATTGCAAAGGATACTACGCTATGTGAATTTGAAGCCCAACAAGGTACAACGCTCTATATTTTTGGTGGGGAACCTTTTCCAGAAGAACGCCATATCTTTTGGAATTTCGTTAGCTCTTCTCGCGAAACGATTGAACAGGCTAAAGACGATTGGGAACATCAGCGTTTTCCAAAAGTGCCCCATGAAACAGAATTTATCCCTCTACCACCAAAAATTACATTACGAAATGATAAACATTAAGATTACTTCTGAAAAAGAACCGTTTAAAACCAAAGCTACGACCAGAGGTTTTTTAATTGATTTAGATGAGCCTATTGATAAAGGAGGTTTAGATACCGCTATGACGCCATCTGAACTTTTAGGGGCTTCCCTAGGGGCATGTACTTCCATTACACTGCGTATGTATATGTCGCATAAAGAATGGGCCCATGGCAGCGTCGATGTGGAGGTTTCATTTGAAATGGATACCAAAGGAACCACGTTTCATCGATTGGTTAAGATTGAAGGCGAGTTTGATGAAAAACAAAAAACTCGTTTAATGAGTGTTGCTAATGCTTGTCCTATTCATAAACTCTTGGAAAAAGGGCATACCATTGAAACGGAATTAATCCTTGCGAATAGAGCATAATTTCTTCGCTGATTCGCGCCAGGGATAGCAGTGGAAATCCTTGGCAGCTTATCGAAATGCTCATACATACCTTTAGTTCCTGCTGCCAAGATTGGGAACGAATAGCCCGGCACGCAGTGGGCGTCCAAAAAATAAATAAAAAAACCTGACTTATTAAGGTCAGGTTTTGGTGTTTAAAACTCTTCTAGTTTTTTGTAGTAAACGGTGTCTATATTTTTTTTCAAAATAGTTTCAGTAGCTTTAATGGTGTATTCATCTGTCTGAATGAGTTGCTCAACAATAAAGTTATTCTTATAACGATACACCCGTTGAATAGTTCCAAAGTTCCGTTGCTTTATTTCTTCTTTCAGGTTTAAACGCTTGGGCGAAATAATATAATTTGGGTTAGATTCTATGCGTTTAATGGCTTTGTTAATATCGACTGTGTCCAGTATAAAAATGGCTTGTTGCTGCAAGTGCTTATATCCACTAATTTCATTGTGTATAATTTTTAAGCCATTCTTGGGGACTATGCCTGCACTTTGTAAGTCTTTTTTAGCCTCTTCTTGATCGTACATCTGACTTCGATACCCGTATTTAATCATCGGAATAAGAACAATTAGGCCTAAAACGAGGCCTATTACCCACGCTAACCGTGGATAACCAAAGGCTTTAACGCCAAAATAGATAAAGGGGATTAGTATTAAAATAACAACCCCTAATAAAACAATGGCAAGTATTCCTGATTCCATTTTAATTGGTTAACATGGTTAAAAATTCGTCTTCGGTTAATACGACAACCGTACCAATTTCTTCGGCTTTTTTCAGCTTAGAACCCGCTTTTTCTCCCGCGATGAGGTAGTTGAGGTTTTTACTGATGGAGGAAACATTTTTACCCCCATTTTGTTCGACCATTTTCTGAGCCTCGGCCCGTGTAAATTTGGTTAATGAACCGGTAAATAAGAATGTTTTTCCTTCTAAATGCGTCGATGTGGGTTTGTCGGCTTCACCCATTTCGAAATTTAATCCATAATCGCGTAGGCGTTGAATAAAGGCTTGGTGCTCTTCTTGTCTAAAATAATCTTTAATGGATAGGGCTATTTTTTCTCCAATATCATCTACCGAAATTAATTCTTCCATGGTGGCCGCCATAATTCGGTCGATGGTCTGAAAATGCTTTACTAGTTTTTTAGAGACGGTTTCACCCACATGGCGAATACCAATGGCATAAAGCACTTTTTCGAACGGTTGCTTTTTCGATTCTTCTACAGAATCGATGATGTTTTGAGCCGATTTCTCGGCCATGCGATCGAGTGGTAAAATAGCCTCTTTTTTTAAGGCATAAAAATCGGTCACATCGTTTACCAAACCTGCTTCATGGAGCAAGAGGGCCGTTTCGCTTCCAATGCTTTCAATATCCATGGCTTTGCGTGACACAAAATGCTCTAAGCGCCCAATAATTTGAGGCGAACATCCTTTTTCATTCGGGCAATAATGCTGGGCTTCACCTTCTTTACGCACCAATGCCGATCCACATGCTGGGCAGTGTTGCATAAATTGAATTTCTTGGGCATCGGGTTGACGAACATCCAGGTTTACGCCTACAATTTTCGGAATAATCTCACCGCCTTTTTCTACATAAACCATATCGCCTAGGCGAATATCCATTTTTCGAATAAAATCTTCGTTGTGTACAGATGCGCGTCTCACAACGGTACCTGCTAAAGAAACGGCGGCTAAATTGGCTACAGGGGTAATTGCTCCTGTTCGTCCAACTTGGTAGTCGATGCTTAATAATTCGGTTTCCGCTGCTTCGGCTTTAAATTTATAGGCAATGGCCCAACGGGGCGACTTCGACGTATATCCTAATTCTTCCTGTTGTCTAAAATCGTTGACTTTAATCACAATGCCATCGGTTTCGTAAGGCAGGTCTTTTCGTTTAACATCCCATTCGGCAATAAAAGCCAGAACTTCTTCTAAAGAATTGCACAGTTTCGATGAATCGGGTACTTTAAACCCTAATTTATGGGCAGATTGAAGCATTTCCCACTGGGTGGTATACGGCAATTGATTCCCAATAAAATAGTACGGAAAACATTGCAAGCCCCGCTTAGCCACTTCGGTATTGTCTTGAAGCTTTAAACTTCCACTGGCAAAATTCCGAGGATTGGCATACAATTCTTGTCCGTTTTCTTTTCGCTCGGCATTAATTTGCTGAAAGGTCTGTATAGGAATCGTTATCTCACCCCGCATATAAAATTTAGCCGGATAATCGCCCTCTAATTTTAACGGAATGGTTTTTATGGTTCGTATATTATTGGTAATCTCATCGCCCTGCACACCGTCTCCACGGGTTACGGCTTGGGTTAATTCTCCGTTTTCATATAAAATACTAATCGAAGCGCCATCGTACTTCAATTCACAGACAAATTGCACTTGTTCGCCCAATAACTTTTCAATTCGTTTTTCCCATTCTTCCATATCTTCTATAGAATAGGAGTTATCTAACGAATACATTCGGTATTCATGGGGTACGGTTGCAAAGTTCTTGGTCACCATGCCACCAACGCGCTGGCTGGGTGAATTCGCATCGTAAAACTCAGGGTGTTCAGCTTCAAGACGTTGTAAATCTTTTAATAAAAGATCAAATTCAAAATCGGAAACCGTAGGTTGATCCTGATGATAATAAGCGTAATTATGTTGATTAATTTCTTCTCTTAATTGGTGTATTCTTTCTTCTGTTGTCATATACTAAAGATTGCCCCACAAAGATAATTAAAATCTTGGGCTGATTTTTGTTCTTTCAGCGGAAGTAACCTAATTTTAGGTACGACTATTGAATAAGCATTATATAACTTAAAAAACCCACGACGATGAATAACCTATTAGACGTATTTGATTCGAAAACTAAAGATTTTGGAAATACCGTTTCCATTGTAACTACTTCTGCGGCAGCCGGAATTGCTGTTGCCAAAGCAATCGATAAAGATCAGAAAGCGGGCGCTATTATTGGAGTAGGATTAGGACTTATTGCGTATGCACTGTTTAAACCGTCTACAATGGTAGAAAAAGTGTACGAAGAAATTGAAGAAGAAATTGACCAAGTCAAAAAAATAGCCAAACATTAACCACTAAATAGAATAGCATGTTAAAGAATATAATGAATTCAGTTAGCAAAAGTCAGGGCCAAGGCTCAAAGACGGGTTTGCTTGTAACAGCCGCTACAACAGGTGTTACCATAGCCAAGTTATTAGGTAAAAGATCCATTTATGGTGTAATAGGAGGAATAGGAGTCACCTTAGCAGCCGATTACATTCAGAAAAAATATTACAAAAATTTAGCGAAAAAGGAAATTGCTAAATAACCAATTATTTAAAAACCATTCAATTTCTATTGGATGGTTTTTTTATGGGCGGCCGCTACGCGCCGGGCTATCCGCACTCGCTTTTTGTTTCCGTTTCACTTCACCAAAAAGCTCAAACAATTGCTTCTATCCCTGCCGCTAAATTTTTGCCATTTCTATGTTTTAAAAAAACATAGAAATGGCAAAAATGTTTATAAACTAATTATTGTTTAAGATGAATAAGGGGGTGTATACACCTATATCTAATTGTTTGTGTTACTCCAATAAAAAAAGCCTTTATCACGATAAAGGCTTTTTTATATTATTTAATAACGTATTTCAATCCCAAAGAGAAGCGGCTCGCTTCAAAGTTTGAATCATTGGTTAAATTCCACCAAGGTTTCCAGTCGAAATGCATTGCAATTGGTGCTGAAGGAATTTTGAATTCTAAACCATACAGGAGTAGTTTATCTTACGGTAATTAAGGTGTTTTGTTATTATAATGTGTTGATTTATAGCTTATTAATCTTTAAATAATATAAAAAAAATTTGGTTATTTAATTTAAATTAATTTTATTTGGTAAGAGAAATATAGGTAGATATAATGAAAAGGATCAGAAAAATAGCTCTACTGTTATCAATAATAGCTTTTACTTTTTTGGGCCGTACTCTATTCAGTCAACAATATATATTAACAGGCAAAGTGGTGAATAAAAACAATCAACCTATAGAGTTTGTGAATATTCATGTTTCTAAAAACGATACGTTATTTCTTAAACCTATTTATTCCGATAGTTTAGGTCAGTTTTCACTTCAGGTTGAGCAAGGAAATTATACTATATCCATTCAGCAATTTGGAAAATATTTTTTCAATAAAAATCTGGAACTGAATCAAGATATAGATTTGGGAAGCATAGAAGTAGATGAAGGAGTGGGGTTAGATGCCATTGAAATTACTGCAATTAGAAAAATAATCATAGACCGTGTAGACAAGACAACAATCAATGTCAAACAACAACAGATTTTTGAAGGAGACAATGCTCTTTCAATTTTGGGTAAAATACAAAGTATAGCTATCATTAATGATAGAATACTTTACGATGGAGCAACCATTAGCGCTCTGAAAATTAATAATCGAAATATAAATTTTAACTCTCAAAAAGAGATGATGGATTTTCTAAAGAATCTAGATAATAAGGCTATAAATAAAATAGAAATCATTCATGCAAACGCAAAATTTTCTGCATCTAATGCTGGTAAAATTTTAAACATTATTTTAGATCAACCTTTATTGGATGGATTTAGTCTTAATCCTAAGATGACTTATTCTCAGGGAATTTATTCCGATAAAGACTTTAATATTTTTTCCCAGCTTAAAAGAGGTAAAATTTCTTCAAATATATTTCTTAGTTATGGCATAAATAAAGATTATAACAAACAAAACAGTGAAATTTATTATAAAATGATGAATGAATTTCAGGAACAAAATAATAAATCAATAATTGATTTACAGCCATTCAATCTCAATATAGAACTTCAATATGATATAAACCCTAACACTTATATAGGAGCTGCAGTAAAGTACAATACCATGAAATTCGATAATCTTGTAAATTCCATTGTCAATTTATACAATAATAATGATCAAGGCTCTACCTTCAACAATAGAAATCATTTAAATATAGATGGGAAATATTATACAACATCACTCTATTTTAACAAAAAATTGGATTCATTAGGACAAAATCTGCGTTTAGAGTTAAATTATAATAGATACACTACTCGAAATGAACAGTTTCTAACCAATGAAGTCCACACTATTCGTCAACCTGAATTTACCCAAAGAATCTTACGGAAAGTATATTTACCGAACATCAGTTTAGATTATGATCGAAAAATAGTAGGAGAAACCAATCTGTCTATAGGACTACTTTATTATACGATGGACAATGAAGAGAACAGAGAGGTTGTAAATCATCGAGAAAATGAATTTGACTACTCGGAAAAGGTCTTTGCTCATTACGTGTCTGTTTTAGGTAAAACAAAATATTTTTCTTATCAGATTGGATTACGGGGTGAAACAACTTCAAATTTATATAAGAATTATTACGATTTATTTCCTTCATTTTCATTGAGAAAGGACTTTAAAAAAGCCAATGTCCAAATGTCTTATAATAAATCAATAACACGACCAACAGGGTATATGTTAAGTCCTAACTTGATTTATCATAATAAATACTTTGCTAGAGTAGGGGATTCCGAATTGTTATCTGTAATGCGAGATTTATTATCATCTACTTTTTCTTACAAGGCTTGGAGGTTAACCGCAACTTATTCTATCTATAATAATAGCATAGATGTTTTACAAAGAATCGATGATTCAGATCCAAGATTAGTTATTAATCAATACATAAATATCAAAGAAAAATCTCAAGCAGACTTTACATTTTCGTATAACTATAAAAGGAAAGATATTGTTGTTACACCATTAATTTATTACGCTTTAGGTTATTTTCGTTTAGAAGAACAATCGGAAAAAATAAGAAATCACTTTCGTTTTTTCAATATTTCCACTTCTTATACGATGACAAAAACGAATAGAATTGATGGTGGTTTTAGGTATTTTTTTAAAAACAATCAACTTTATACAACGACAAAGCCTCGCCATGCATTCGATTTAACATATAACAAATCGTTTATAAGTAATAAACTTAATTTTCAGTTTTTTATAAAGGATTTATTCCGAGGAAGCGCAGAGAAAAGTATGAATGTTTTATCATCAATTGAAAAGAAGAATGATGAATACAAGGATAGTCGCCAATTAGGATTAAGCATTCGGTATACATTCAGTTCAGGAGACAAGATCAAAGTAGATGGTACTAAGAAAAATGTAAATAGGAAATAATAGAAAGGAATAGTTTACCATACGCCCTGTTATTCCTAACTCCAATAAAAAAAGCCTTTATCACGATAAAGGCTTTTTTTATATTATTTAATAACGTATTTCAATCCCAAAGAGAAGCGGCTCGCTTCAAAGTTTGAATCATTGGTTAAATTCCACCAAGGTTTCCAATCGAAATGCATTGCAATTGGTGCTGAAGGAATTTTGAATTCTAAACCAACTTGCGGACGAATCGCAAAATAAGTCTTATCATCATGTCCATGATCGATAAAAGATAATTGTGGTCCAATACCTACATACCATCCAAGACCATTGGTTCCCGAAAATGATTGGTTATACGTATAATCTGCACCAACGGTTGTAATATGATCACCGAACATAACTTGTACATTACCAGCTCCATTTCCGCCAAAAGCATGTTTGTATTGTGGACCAATTAAGGTTTCACCGTCTCCTAAATCAAATACAACTCCCAATGCACTTTTATACTCTTGCGCATTCACGTTCATCAATCCGAATGCCAAAGCAGCACCAAATAGTAGTTTTTTCATCACCTAAATTTTTGTTATATATCGAACCTAATTCAAAGACTATGCTAAATTTACGTTAATATTTTATTTTATCTCATTCTAAATAACGAATCCAGCTTAAGCAGTGATTTACAGAAGATACCCAATAAAATTTCTTACCTTTATTTTTTATTAATAGCAGAAAAATTAGGAATAAATAGATGATAAAAACGGTTATTTTTGATATGGATGGTGTGTTAGTTGATACGGAACCTGTTCATACATATGCTTATTTTAAACATTTTGAACAACTTGGAATCGAGGTATCCGAAGAATTGTTCGCAACTTTTACAGGGCAATCGACGAAAAATGTCTATGGTTATTTAAAAGATGCTTTCGAACTAAGTGAAGATGTGGAGGCCTTAGTGCTAGCAAAGCGATCAATTTTTAATGAATCGTTTGATACAAAGCCCGATTTAGAAATGATCGATGGCGTAAAAAAATTGGTTGTTCATTTGTGGGAAAATGGATTCGAATTAATTTTAGCTTCTTCTGCTTCTCGTTCAACTATTGATCGTGTTGTGGCTCGTTTTAATCTTGCTTCTTATTTTACGCACCAACTCTCTGGTGAAGAATTTCCCCAATCTAAACCCCATCCCGCCATATTTATTGAAGCGGCCAATCGCTCTATTCATCCTTCTGAAGCGTGCTTGGTTATTGAAGACAGCACCAATGGAGTAGAGGCGGCTAAAGCAGCTGGTTTATTTTGTTTAGGTTACGAAAGTCAGAATACGCATCACCAAGATTTATCGAAAGCGGATTGGATAACGGATGATTTTAATCGAATTAATACCGTGTATATCCAAGAATTAATTTCATAAAAAACTTTTATCTTTGTCTTAAACTAAAACTATCATGGATTTACAGGATCAATTGAAAAACTTATTTCCGGATCATATTGCTGAAGAAGAAGAAACACAGGAAGTAGAAAACCAGCTATGGATGCAAGATGATCCTTTAATTTGTAAATACGAAAAAAGAAAAGGAAAAGCAACGACCATTATCGAAGGCTATACAGGCGCCGATGATGATTTCAAGCAATTAGCCAAAGAAATAAAAACATTTTTAGGCGTTGGTGGATCTTTTAAAGACGAATCAATCATTATTCAGGGCGATTACCGCAATAAGATAATGGATTACTTGAAAGAAAAAGGTTTCAAAGTCAAACGAGTAGGAGGTTAATAAGTTTTTTTTTATTAAACCCTTTTTCGCCTTATATTGAATAATCATTTTTAAAAAAAATACTATGAGTAAAGCATCATCAGAATTAGTATTGAATGCAGACGGAAGCATTTACCATTGTAATATTCGACCAGAACATTTAGCTGATTTAGTGATCACAGTTGGTGATCCGAATCGCGTTGAACGCGTGTCTCGCCATTTTGATAGCATAGAACATAAAGCCTCTAAAAGAGAAATCGTTACCCATACTGGAACTTTGAACGGAAAACGTTTAACCGTTATTTCTACTGGAATGGGAACCGATAATATTGATATTGTTTTTTCAGAATTAGATGCCTTGGCCAATATTGACTTGGCTACGGGTGAAACCAAAAAAGACTTTAAACCATTATCTTTTGTTCGTTTCGGTACTTCCGGAGCTTTGCAAGCCGATATTCCAATCGATAGTTTTGTGATTGGTTCACATGGCTTAGGGTTGGATGGTTTATTACATTATTATGTAGGAAGCGAATCGGTGATGGATGCTGAGGCAGAAAATGCTTTTATTCAACACACCAATTGGTCGGCCAATAAATCACGTCCGTACTTGGTTAAAGGTTCCGATCGTTTAATGGATTTGTTAAAATCGGAGCAAACAACCGAAGGTGTAACAGCAACTGCCTGTGGGTTTTATGGACCACAAGGACGTTTCTTACGTCTTGAACCAAATCCCATAAATATTAACGAACAACTGACTTCATTTCGTCACCGTGATTTAAGAATCACCAATTTCGAAATGGAAACTTCTGCTATTTATGGTCTAGCCGCTATGATGGGGCATGAAGCTTTGTCGATTAATGCCATTGTTGCCAATCGTATTTTAGGGGAATTTAGTAAAGATGCTTATCAAGCGGTTGATCAAATGATTGAATATGCTTTAGATAAATTGACTAAATAGGCTTTCCTTTTTGTAAATCATACAGGTCCCAACATTGCGTTGGGACTTTTTTTGTTCAAATTTTAGCGAAATTCACTCTATATATGTAATATAGTCTATAGGTATAATAGGGTATATGTTAGAAGCAAAATAATTTTAAAAAGAGATGGTGAAACCGATGATGCATGGAAAACTCCAAAATTATTTGTGTATCGCTACTATGCAATATACATCCCCGCATAGTCTAGTATTGATTGAATTCATTTTCAACGTTTAACAACTTGGTTTTTTCATCGTGTTAAGATGAATATACTCCGTCTCTAGATATCCCATATAATAATGCCATCAATCAAAACCATTTGGGATGCTAGAACGGTATAAGTGAAGTTATGGGAAAAGGGTAGGATAGGAGCTGTAGCTTAGAATCGAGCATGTCGTTGATCTTTTCAAATCCATCTGAAATTTTTATTGATTTTGTTCTCCTATCAAAATACCATTTCAAAATAGAATTTCATCTTTTTAATAGCGCTAATTAAGATGTGATACAGAACAACGAGATTGACCGTCGATCATCATACAATCAATAAACGAGATATTAACCCCTATATAAGTAATATAGTCTATAGGTATAATAGAGAAATAAGACAAGGGTAAATTTGTCTATAGAAAAATGGGGCAAGATGGATTATGATTTAAATCCGAATTTTTTTCGGTGAATAGGAATTGGACGGAGACGATTAAAATCAAACTGTGAAATGTTTAATTGAAATTAGTCGATTAAGTTGGGTTTAAAATAGTTGATTTAAGCGAGCGAAAGGATATCATTTTTCTTTAATCTATCTGGATGGAGGAGTGCTGCTAGTCTGCGATTCAATACCTTCTCTTAAAATAATTAAATTGTTAAAGGATATTTCAACTTTGTAGTCGTGTTCAAAATAACCGAGATGTTGCGCTAAGGATAGCAGTGGAAATCTTTGGCAACAACTTCGAGATTTTCAAAAGAATATGTAATTTACTTGTTGCCAAAATTGGGAACGGATAGCCTGACCTGAAAGGGAGCGCCCAAAAAATAAATCGTAAATAAAGGATAAATTTTTTGCGTATTCAAATTATAAATGAACAACCCAAAACGGCTGTATAAGAGGGATTACCTTGTTTTGTTGTCTGTGTTAAAGATTGGGCTTAACATAATGTATAGATTTAATTCAAAAATAACGCATTGTGAGTACAATGCGTTCATAATTTATACGTACATCAGTTCTTTTGCCTGATGGAGGGCAGCATCAGTAATATCTGCACCAGAAATCATTTGTGCTATTTCTTCTAAGCGCTGATTATCAGTTAGTTGAATAACGTTGGTTTGTGTTACATCGTTAACGATTTCTTTGTAAACTTTGATCTGGTAATGGCCTTTGGCCGCAACTTGGGGTAAATGGGTAATAACTAAAAGTTGCATATTTTCTGCCATGTTGTGCATTACCTTACCTGTTTCATTGGCTACTTTTCCGGAAATACCTGTATCGATTTCATCTAAAATTAACGTTGGTAAATGTTGGTGAGTGGCTAATAATTTTTTAATAGCTAGCATTAAACGAGAACGTTCACCACCAGAAACCGATTTTTCAAAAACACGGGGTTCCATTCCTTTATTGGCACTGAATAGAAATTCAACGACATCTTTTCCACTAATTGTAAAATCGGGTGTTTCGTGCAATTGAATAATCAGTTGTGAATTCTCCATTCCCAAATGACTCAGCGTAGATAGAATATTTTTCCGAATGGTTTCTATAGAACCATTTCTATTTTTCCGGATTTTAATGCTCATTCGTTCTAATTCATCCGACAGAACATTCAGTTGTTTTGTTAACTGAATGATAAGATCGCTTAGATTATCGAAGCCAGAGGTTTCGGTTTCCAATTGTTCACGAACGAGGGTTAATTCAGTTATTGTTTGAACATTGTGTTTTCTTAATAGGCGATGCAATAAATCGAATCGATCATTAAGTTCAACCAATCGTTCTGGATTGAGTTCGGTTTCGTCTATTCGAATTTGTAGTTCATTAACGATGTCTTGCAGTTCTATTTTTGAAGAAATCATTCGTTCATAGAGTAGAAGGAGGTCGTTGGAATAATCGGTCAGTTTATTGAGTTTATTACTCGCTTCATTTAGCTGACTAATGATGCCCATTTCTGGATGATCTAGAAATTGATAACACTCATTGAGGGTGGCTAATATTTCTTCGACATTGGCCAATGATTTTATTTCATTTTCCAGCTCTTCTAATTCTCCTTCGCGAAGAGAAGCATTACTTAATTCTTCCCAAAGGTGTAGTTTGTATTCAAGATCTTGGGATTGATTTTCCAGGGAATCTTGGGCATTTTTTATTTTCTTTTTAGTCGCCGAGTAATCTAAAAACTTGTCTTTAAACGTCTTTAATAAAGAATGGTTTTCACCATAAATATCGAGCATCGAAAGTTGAAAGTCGGGTTCAAATATTTTGGGTGTATTAAACTGAGAATGGATATCGATTAAGCGTTCGGAAAGATCTTGTAAGATGGAAATCTTAACGGGCGTATCATTGATAAATGCGCGCGATTTACCCGAAGGTAAAAGTTCTCTTCGCAGGATAGTTTCATCTTCGTAATCTAAATCGTGTTCACTAAAAAAATCTTTTAGATTCAAGGTATCAATAACAAAAACTGCTTCGATAATGCATTTTTCGTGTTCATTTTTTAAGGACTTTAAATCGGCTCTGTCACCAAGCACCAATTTCAAGGCCCCTAATAAAATTGATTTTCCGGCTCCAGTTTCTCCAGTTATGGTTGTCATGCCATGATGAAAATCAATTTCTAATTGATCTATAATGGCGAAGTTATTTACACGTAGTGTTTTTAACATAACTATTTTTTCAAGTTATTCCAAATTTGTGAATTAGCAGGTGCTATGCTATTGAAAATTTCTTTTACTTTTTCTATGTTTACAGCCGAAGGGGCACCACCACCAAAGATTTTACTGATTTCGTCTTTTTTAGCGGTAATAAAAATATCTAAAGGGTAAAACTGGCTATAACTTCCGTTTTGGTAAAAGTCTAAGGTTAATAAGGCATTACCAATCGTATTCTTTCCGCGTAATTCATTTTCAGACATCACATCTAATCCCAAACGATGGTATTGGTAATAGATATTACGCAATGCCTTATTATCTGCTTTTAATATATTGTTAATAAGGGGAGTACGGGATTGCATTCCATCCATATCGCTCCATCCCGAAAAACGAGAGCTTTGACCGTTATTAGCAATCTTTTGTGCTGTTGTAAAATAAGCCGTTCCGCCTTCGCGTTGAAAAGTATCGGCATCATAGCCCAACATAACATAGATGTAGAAAGTAATCACATCGGTTAAGTTTTTACCACTGAATTTACGGTCGTTAAAAATTAATTCTTCGAATTCTTGGTATTCAAAACTAAAATTCCGGTCATTCAAATTAAGAATAGGCGTGTAGTAAGTTGAATTAAATACGGGTCTTCTCGATTGAATTTGTAAGGTTGCCGTATACCTATTCGATTCTTTTTTAGAAATAAGAATAACAAAATTAGCCTCTATTCTTTCGTGGGTTTTTAATCGGTCATCAGTCCATTTTGTTGAATTAATAAAATTAACCAAAGAACGTTCTAAGGTCTGATACACTTGTGTATTAGAACCTTGTACTTGGGAGTAATCCACTTTAACATCGGCAATTATATTTTGAGCGAATGAACTCGCGGCCAAACAAACAGAAAAGAAAACAGAGGTTATTTTTTTCATTTTTTATAGTTTTTCAAGAATGACATTAAAAATATCGAATGCGACGTCTTTTTTTGATTTTGCATCAAATTTACGCGCCGATAAATTTTTATCAATAATAGTAATTTTATTGGTATCTTTTTGAAACCCGGCTTCTTTATCTTGTAAAGAATTTAGAACAATAAAGTCGAGATTCTTTTTAGCCAATTTTCGTTGAGCGTATTCTTCTTCGTTGTTCGTTTCTAGCGCAAAACCCACCAATAATTGGTGTTTTTTTAGTTGTCCTAAAGACTGTAAAATATCGGGATTTTTAACCAATTCAATGGTCATATCATCGTCATTTTCTTTTTTTATTTTTTGAACGGCCATTTCTTTTGGTCGGTAATCTGCAACAGCCGCTGACATTACGACAATATCTGCACTTTCAAAATGCTGGTGCATAGCTGTATACATATCTCTCGCTGAAACTACATTTTCACGTTGAATGGCAAATCCATTTACGGATTCGTGGCTAGGGCCTGCTACTAGAATAACCTCAGCACCGAGTTTAAAAGCGGTTTTTGCTAATTCAAATCCCATTTTACCCGAAGAATAGTTCCCTATAAAACGTACAGGGTCTATGTTTTCGTATGTAGGACCCGCGGAAATAAGGACTTTTTTACCGAATAAAGGCAAGTTTTGGGTGATATGATTTTCAAGGAAAGTGGCAATATGATCTGGTTCAGCCATACGGCCTTCGCCAACTAATCCACTGGCTAATTCACCGGCTTCCGCTGGGATACAAATTGCGCCTTGTTTTTCAAGCGTTTGTATATTTTGCTTTGTCGTTGGATGTTGGTACATATCCAAATCCATGGCAGGCGCAAAGTAGACTGGGCATTTTGCTGATAAAAAAGTGGCTAAAACTAGGTTGTCGCATGTCCCATCGGCCATGTTTGAAAGGGTATTCGCTGTACATGGAGCAACAATAAGGTAATCGGCCCATAACGCATAGTCTACATGATTATTCCAATCGCCTTTTTCACCAAAAAACGCCCATTCAACTGGGTTTTTCGATAAGGTAGAAAGAGTGAGTGGTGTAACAAAGTTTTGTGCATCAGGAGTCATAATTACTTTAACCTCAGCACCGCGCTTGATGAGCTCTCTAACAAGAAAAGCGGCTTTATAGGCCGCTATTCCGGCAGAAACTGCCAATAAAATTTTTTTACTATGTAAGATAGACATTATTTATCCTCATTTGGATTTCTATAATAAACATCATTATCTAACCATTCTCTTACTGCAATAGAAGTAGCTTTAGGAAGTCTTTCGTAAAAACGAGATACTTCAATCTGCTCTCTATTCTCGAATACCTCTTCCAATGAATCGGTATGGGCAGCGAATTCATCCAATTTTTGAATCAATTCTGATTTCATTTCTTGGTTGATTTGTTCTGCTCTTTTCCCCATAATGACAATCGATTCGTAAATGTTTCCAGTTTTCTCTTCGATTTTTGTACGGTTATACGTTTCTGTAGTGGTTGATGCACCGATATCTTTAAAATTCATGCTAAAAGAATTTAGTTATTTATTGATTATTTGCTGTTAATTTGGTCTGTTCTATTTGAGCAAGAATTTCCTTGGTTTTGGCAAGGTCTTTCTCAACATCATTGACTAATTTATCAGCTTCTGATTTAAATTTTGTTTCCGGGTAATACTTTACAAACTGACGGTATTGCGTACGCGCTTCTTGTAAACGTAAGTCTTTACTCTCTAAACGGCTAAAGTTAATGGCCAATTCTACTTTTGAACGAAGGGAATACATCATCGCTTCTTCTCTTAGTTGAGAATCAGGGTATTCATCAATCATATTATCAAAAGCAATACCGGCTGCCTTATACTTCATTGTTTTGTAGTACACTTTAGCGATATCAAATGATTTAAGCTCAAGCTTTTTACGTAATTCAGAGATGTAATTATTGGCATCTACAACGTGTGCTGACTCAGGGTAAGTATTAATAAACCCTTGTAATTCGTTGATTGCACTGTAAGTACTGGTTTGATCTAAATTATATTTCGGTGAATCCTGGTAATAGGAATAGGCCGAAAGGTATAATGCTTCTTCTGCGCGCGAATCCATTGGATAAGAGCCTGCAAAGTTTTTGAACAAGTGGCCAGCAAGACGGTAACTTTTGTCTTTGAAATTAGCTTCAGCTGTATTGTAAGCAATCTCAGCGGCTTTTTCCGTTCCAACAAAAGAGGTAGAGATACGTTCATACAATTCAATTGCATGACTTAGTTTCCCTTCATTGTACAATTGGTTTGCAATTGTATAAATTTCGTCTTTGTCTGTACTCTTCATCGCTTGATTGTACATCTTGTTACAAGATGTCAAGGAAGCGCCGATCAAAACTAGTAAGGTTAGTTTTTTTAACATGGTGCAAATTTAATAAAAATCGATGACTAATGTATAAAAAATAAAATTATTAAAATCTTACTCTTTGTTAATATTATGTTTATGCGGTCGTATTTGCAGCGACATCCATGCTAACGATGTCACGGTCAAACAAATACAATCCACCTTTATCTTCACCAATCATATTTAATTTATCAAGGATCGTACGAGCTAGGCGTTCTTCTTCAATTTGCTCAGAAACATACCATTGCATAAAGTTATGTGTGGTATAATCGCGCTCTTCAAGGGTTAAGCCTACAATATCATTAATGGATTCCGAAACAAAAATTTCGTGATTTAGAATAGCCGTAAACACATCTTTTAAGCTAGCGAAGTCTTGTTTTGGCTCTTCAATCTGCGGAACAAAGGCTTTTCCACCACGCTCGTTGATGAATTTCACAAGTTTTAGCATATGGGTGCGTTCTTCGTCAGCATGGGCGTATAAAAAGTTTGCACTTCCTTCTAAACCTTTAACCTCAGCCCACGATGCCATTGCTAAATACAATTGAGATGAATCGCCTTCTAACTTAATCTGTTTATTTAAGGCGTCTAATATTTTATCTTTAATCATGGTATGTATTTTAAAATTCGTTTAATAATTGATTGATTTTTGTTGTTAATGCTTCTGTAGCGGGCATTAACGGTAGTCTTGTATAAGGCTCACAAATACCTCTGCTCGCCAGAACAGCCTTAATTCCTGCAGGATTACCTTCTTCAAAGATGGCGCGGGTAATATCAACTAATGCATTGTGGGCTGAATAAGCCTTATCTACGTTACGAGATAACCCGTCGCGAATCATGGCTGTAAATGGTGCAGGTAATCCTTGGCCAATAACGGAAATAACACCAGAGCCACCTGCTAAGGTCATCGGTAAGGCAAATTCATCATCACCTGAAAGAATTAAGAAATCTTCGCGTGTATTCATTCGAAGAATATCCATCGACTGTAAAAAGTTCGGAGAAGCTTCCTTAACCGCTACAATGTTTTTAAATTCATTGGCCAACCGAATGGTTGTTGCAGCATCGATATTTGAACCAGTGCGTCCTGGGACGTTATACAAGATGATATTTTGGTCTGTTGATTCAGCAATTGTTTTGTAATGCTGGTAAATTCCCTCTTGAGAAGGTTTATTATAATAAGGAGATACCGTTAAAATGGCTACGTAGTCGCTAAGATCAGTGGTTGCATATTCTGCAACAACCTCAGCGGTATTGTTTCCTCCAATTCCTAGAACCATGGGTACACGCCCAGCATTTGTCTGCTTAATCACCTTAATCACCTCTTCTTTTTCTTGCTTCGATAGTGTAGCAGCTTCTGCTGTTGTCCCTAAAAGCACTAAAAACTCAACGCCTCCTTGGATAGAGTAATCAACTAAATTTTCCAAACCTTGGAAGTCGATACGTCCATCCTGATGAAAAGGTGTGACCAATGCAACACCTGTCCCGATTAATTCTTTCATTGTCTGCTTATTTAAAATAATAATAGCTTTTATAAATCTCGTGAATATTCCACAAATAGTCAAGCATTTGTGAAAATTAGATTTCATTTGGTCTAAATAATCCGATCAATGGATGATATAACTAAAAATTTATTCCCAAATTTGTCCAAATAACAATTCAATTTCCAAAAGTAATCAATAATGAAACTTCTAAAAAATAATCTTGTTGTTGTTTCTATGATTTTACTTACCTCTTGTGGTACGAAAGTCTATCAGAAACTAACACCTGAGTATATTCCCAATACGAATATTACCCATCAGGTTTCAGAAGATCTAGCAATTAGTGCGATGATTCAGCCTTATAAAAATGAACTTAAGGCCAAAATGGATCGCGTTCTAGCCCATACGTCCGTCGACTTGCTAAAAGATGGTTTTAATTGCTCACTTTGCAACCTGGTTGCCGATATAACGCAAGGATACACGGCCGATTTGTATCAGAAAGAAAATAGAGGAACGGTGGATATGGCCTTAATCAATTACGGAGGGTTACGACGTACATTTAATGCCGGTGATTTAACCGTGGGAAACATCTTTGAATTAATGCCTTTTGATAATGAAGTCTATGTGTTGGATGTCAAGGGGAGTGTTGTTCAAGAAATGGTAGATTTTTTATTAAAAGCCCATGTGGGGCATCCCATAGCTGGTATTGAAGCATCTTCTATCAACGATATTAAAGTTAATGGGCAGCCATTGGATTTGAATAAAACCTACCGATTAGCAACAACCGATTATTTATTTAACGGAGGTGATAGCATGTTCTTTTTGCAAAAAGCATCCCATGCCGAAATTTTAAATCTTAAGCACCGCGATTTATTACTGGCTTATTTTGAGAATAACCCCGCAGTAAAGGTTAATACAAATAAAAGAATTATTAAGTAATGGAAAGAAGAGAATTTATTAAAAAGTCTTCGGCTGCAGCAGCCATCACTTTATTACCAACTATTCCATTGTGGGCGAGTGCACCGGATATAAAAAAGATTACCATTTTACATACGAACGATCAACACTCCCGTATAGAGCCTTTCGAGATTTCTAAAAATGAAGTGACTTCAGATAAGGGAGGTTTTGCACGTCGTTCAACCATGATTCATCAGATTAGGCAACAAGAAAAGAATGTACTTCTTTTAGATGCAGGGGACGTTTTCCAAGGCACTCCTTATTTTAATCTATTTGGAGGCGAATTGGAGTATAAGCTGATGTCTAAAATGGGGTATGATGCGGGAACCATCGGGAATCACGAATATGACAATGGTTTGGAAGGATTTCAAAAAGCATTACCTCATGCCAATTTTGATATCCTATCCTCTAATTATGACTTTTCCAATACGCTATTGGATGGCGCTTTTAAACCTTATAAAATCATTTTAAAAGAGGGGATTAAAATAGGGATATTTGCCGTTGGCGTAGAATTATACGGGTTAGTAGATCCCAAATGCTATAAAGAAACCAAATACTTAGACCCCGTTGAAGTCGCTCAAGATATGACCCGTATTCTTAAACAGGAACACCATTGTGACTTAATTATCTGTTTGTCTCATATTGGGTATAATTACGAAAATTCAGAGAAGATTTGTGATACAAAATTTGCACAAAGAACAAGTGATATCGATTTAATCATCGGTGGACACACCCATACGTTCTTGCCAGCACCCGAAGTCCATCAAAATGCGCGTAATAAACCCGTGATTATTAATCAGGTCGGTTGGGCAGGATTGTATTTAGGGCGATTGGACTTTTATTTCCAAAAAGGCAAAGTAAAAGGGTATTCCTTGCACCAGTTAAATGATATGGGCGTTACTGCACATGTATAGATAGATATAACCTAAAAATTAAAACCCATTCACTATTCGAATGGGTTTTTTTATACTACTTAATAGAATTAAACTGTTTTATTTGCTGCTGCTGAAATCATAGCTAAATTACGCGCAGGGGGTAAGCTGTTCTTACGGACTTCATTTGTGACATTAAATAATGCTTATTCATATGAATTGTTAAAAAATTTATGTCGGCAAAAATGAAAATAGATAATAAACTATTCTTAAACCATCGAATATCATTTATTTTAGCAATTAGCGTAAATTTTTAGGGGACTAAAAAGGGACTAAGGTATTTGAGGCTTGAAATTTGATACAATAAGCATAAAACAAAAACGAGTAAAATGAAAGAGGAATACCATGAATTACCCTTGTATAAGAACAATGAAAAACAACGATTTGAACTTGAAGTCGATGGATTTATATCGTTCATTGACTTCCAAGAAGATGATCAAATTATTAAATTGATTCATACCGAAAGTCCTGAAGAATTATCGGGTAGAGGAGTCGCTAAGGCTTTGGTCGAAAAAACCTTAAACTACTTAGAAGAAAACGCCTATCAGCTGGTTCCCTTATGTCCTTATGTTTTTGCTTACATTAAGCGCCATACCGAATGGAAAAGAATTGTGACCGCCGACTTTACAGGATTTGAAAACAGTTAATAACACCCAATAGCTTATGAAGATAGTTGCCTTTGCAGGTAGTAGTTCATCTACATCCATCAACAAACAATTGGTGGTCTATGCCTTAACCCATTTTAAAGAAGATCAAATCAACGTACTCGATCTGCGAGATTATGCACTTCCTATGTTTTCCATCGATGAAGAAAAATTAGGAAAACCAGCCCAGGCGTTTAATTTTATTCAACAAATTCAGGAAGCCGATGCGATCATTTGTTCTGTTTCTGAACATAATCGCAATTTTACGGCTGTGTTTAAAAACTTGCTCGATTGGTGTTCACGAATCGATATGAATTTTTTACAACAGAAACCGATGTTTTTAATGTCGACATCGCCTGGAGGTTATGGAGGTGGGAATGCAATGAAACAGGCCCAATCTGTTTTCCCTACTTTTAAGGCGGATATTGTTGATACCTTTTCCTTACCTCGTTTTTATGAGAATTTTGACCAAGAAAAAAACGTGGTTATAGACTCGATCTACTCGAAGGAACTCACTGAAAAATTAGACGAATTTAAAGCACGAATTCATTCCTTGTTCAACGGGTAAGTGAATCATCACTAAATGGTATGAATGCAGCGTTTATTTGATCACCATTCATTTAAACATCACCATTTAAGTATTAATGAGGAATTAAAATCGTTTTGAAAGTATTTTAAGTAGTTCCAACAACTTTATTATGGCTCTGTAATTTAGTATATTGACCTCGGTTGAATATTTACATCAGGCCCATGAAACTAGAGTTGGTTAAACTGCAAGAATTTTCGAGTACAGAACTAGGGGTTTATACATTTCTAGATGTAGCCATGGGATTTACTTTATTGGATAAATTTATTCATGAAAATGTTTTTCACCATAAAGCCGAGTTAATTCATATTTTCAGTCGAATTCAAGCCATGAGCAACGAAAAAATAGGAGCGAGGTCTTCTTTTTTCAAAGAGGTATCAGGCCTTACACATGTTGGCATGCATACCTTGTATTATTCACAAACAGATAAGCTTAGACTGTATTGTATACGACTAGGAACTTCCATTGTGATTTATGGTAGTGGTGGAGCTGTTACACGATTAACACGTTCTAAAAGTGATCTTAATTTATTGAATATTGGTAAAAACCGTACGCTTCAATTAGCCAATTCATTGCATTCGCAGATAGAGCATTCACAAATCGTAGTTGATTTAGAACAACCTTCTATTTCACCTTTTCATCACTTTATCCCCATTAACTATGAAAAATACAAAAGCCGTTAGAGTATTTAAAAGCCCGGTTGTTCTGCATTTTGTTAAGGATATACCATCAGAATCTGAAGTGCATGCAAAAAGATCGATGTTAATTGCTAGCAAGACGATCGATGCGATCATGCAAAAGGATTATCCGATAAATTCCTTCTCAAGGCGCTTAAAAGTCAAGCAAGCTGAATTTAATCAATGGTTGAGTGGTACCCATGAATTTACGCCCCAACAATTGGAGCAACTGAATCGGATACTTGCTATTGAATTTGATTAAAATAGAAAGCGAACCATCTCGCTTATCCTTTATTTATTCATAATAAATAGAATACAGCAAAGTGGATCCACCAGCTTCAGGTTTGGTAAAGTGCTGAAGTGGATGAAAAACACCCGGTTGGTACTGAATAAAGAGAACTTTATTTCGATTTGCTGTTTCCCCCGCTAAAAAGGAATAGGTAGCATGTTTAAATTCGCAATTTTTGATTTCTTCAGAATAACGAAAGCCAATAAAAATAGTTTCTTTTTCTATAATAAGTACAGGCTTTTTAAAGGTAAACCGAATTTGGTTATTGTTATTTACCTTTACTGTAAAATCTTCATTGTTTAGGATGGGTTGATAGGGTATGTGATTAATCGAACTGTAAAGTAATGGTCGTAATGCAATTTCATTTTCACTGCACATATAATCATGATTTTCTTTTTGAATCGTAAAATCAATACCCGAAATGGCATAGGCTTTCGCTTCGTCAAGAACAATTTCGTCAAGAACAACCAATTCTCCTAAGTTTTTAATTGGTCTAAGGTGGCTTGTCTCTTCGTTGGTCATTCGGTGAGCAGCGGTAAAGCGAAGTGTATCGACAGCATTTAACGGTCGTGTGTCTTGGATGGATGCACTAAAAACAAAAATAGGGGCAATGAGCCCTAATGGAAGAAGAATATTTCTTATTCCATTTATCTTATAATTCAACATTAGGTATAGAGGTTAAGGTTATTGGTAATTCGTGCAAATCTAGAATTTTATAAAAATACAAACAACGACAAGTCAATGATATAATACCATGTTTACTATATTAAGCATTATTGTTTAAGTAGGGATTTGTACTAATCGATTAGGAACCATCATCTTTATCTAGTTCAATATAGATAGGCAGGCAATGATTCTAGCGATCATTCATCTTGTGGTGTAGTTTAGTATTAGTGTACTAAAAATACCGAACTGATTGTCGGCGACAACGAATGTTATTATGTTAAATAGCCTGTGTGTAAATTTTTAGTTGTTAAGCCTGATAGAGGCGCTAGTCGTGTTTACCATAGAAGGTTTGGTTATGAATGATAAAACATATTCATAAGGTGATGTTTCTTTCCATTAAAAGGATCATAAACGTACACAGAAGGCCCATTGCTAAAGTTTAGGCCTATTAACAGCGGATATTTTGGAAGCGGTGTGAGAAATATATAAATGCATTTATATATTGAAGGGAATCTTTATGATGATAGCCGTAGCACAACCATCGATGGATAATTTAAGTCTAGTGCTGCAAACTTATAATTATCTATGATCACTTTATTCTTTATAGACTATTTCAATGAAACGAATTGCTATAGCCACAACACTGAATAAAAAATAGCTCCATACCAACAATAGAATATTTGTTTATACTGAGTTTGTTATATACCCTATATAGAGGCCTTTAAACTCTTACTTAACATAATAAAGATTATTAGGACTATGTCCTATAATATATATTATGTTAAGTAGATAAGAAGAAGCCATAGTAGTAGGTATAACGATCCCTCTTTTGAATTGTATTGTTCATACACCTTTGGAACTATTCATTGTAATCATTGTAATAGATGATCTATACAATGTTCATTAAAATAAAACCTTTACTACATACATACATACATACATACATACCTTATATAGATTGAGAGATTATAACTGTGACAATTTTGCCGAGGATGCGTTAACGTTCACGTTAACTCTATCTAGTGTTCTAGGATTCGCTTTATTTAGTAAAAGAATATCTCTGGAGAAGTCTAAGGTTTTTATTCATAAGGTTTCAATAACCTTTATCAGCCTAATGTTCAAGTGAAAGCTACTATGCTTACCCAACAATTCATAATGGACAATTAGAACCAACTGTAAATATTGCTGAAAGCTGAAAACAATTTAAACCTTACTTCCTAACCAAACCCATCTGCTATATTTAATCAAGTTTTCTATTTAACATAATAACAATACGGTTTGAAATGATACCTTCTTCCATTAGATGGCAATTAAAAAGGCTAAGACAAGGTATTTTATTTATACATAGTCTTAGCCTTTATGGTTACGGTTTAAAATAACCTATTTATTCTTAGCATCGATCGCTTTTTTCAAGTCGAAATAATAGCTTGGCGCCTTAACGTCGGTTTTAATGGCTTTATTAATCCATTCTTGGGCTTTCTTGATGTCTTCATTTTTTAAGAAGTAATAATTGGCCGCATTATAAAAATCGCGTGATGAAGACTGTGCATTCAACTGATTTTTTATCGACTCCATAACGATCTGATGTGTGGGCGTTAGGATTTGAACCTCTACCTTGGTCGTATCCCATTTAATGGTTAAAACGGCACCATCGGTGGTTACATTTTCAAAATTAATATCAAACGATTCTACTTTTTCTTTTAGGGCAATCGGTTTAACTGAAACGTTTAGGGCAATTAAATTTTCGTTCCATTCATTGGGATTTCCCCAATTATCGGTTGTTTTATAAAAAAGAATATCCCAGCGGTCTTTGTTGGGGATACTGTATAGCGAATACTTTCCCTTTGCCAGCGGTTTCCCTTCAATAATAACGTTGGTATCAAATTCCACCACCGTATTGTTATTAGCCCCTGTACGCCATACTTGGCCATACGGAACTAAATTACCAAATACAACGCGGTTATTGGTATTTGGCCGATGGTACTCCACTTCCACTTTTGTTAGTCCAATGGTTTGTTCTAACTCGACATGATTACTAACAGCGGGAAACTTTATTTGACCAAAAGCCATTGTGGCCATGGCAATTGCTAGGATAACTAACTTATTTTTCATAATGAACGCATTATTTTCTGATGAGCTAAAGCTATTGATTTATGAAAACAAATCAAAACATATGCTTTGATTTTTGAGACTCCTTCTTCCTTGACCTTAGAAATTAACGGTTAACGAGGGGCCTATCATAAACGATTCAATATCGAGATAAGTCAATGCATAACTCTTGGCATTAATGCCCACAAAAAGGCGATCCATTAAACGCTGTTTAAACGCAATGTTGACATAAATACCGAGCGAATGATCGGTTTCTTTTAGCATTGATGGTGATAAGGGTGTTTTAAGGGTTGGATGTTCCACTCGTTCATGAATATACAAAAGCCCAACTGAGGGGGAAAATAGAAAATTTTTACGACCAAAATCTTTTGAAATTGTCGGTATAATCATAAAATTAGAATAACTACTGGTCTTATCACTGAAGTGGTTCGATTCATAGGTGCCAGTGGTCGATGTGGTTGCTACATCCAAATTTATCCAAAAGTTCTTAGGAAGTTGATATCCAAAGCCCGTTTGTACATAGATGTTTGCTCTATCACCTAAAGAATAACTGCTTTTGAAAAGACCTAGTTCTGTCTTCAAACTAAAACGTGGATTTTTTTCTTGAGAGTAACCCTGACTGACTGAAACGATGAAAATAGCGAGTGTAGATAAGAAATGTTTCATAAAAGAAAATTAAGCATAAAACTCGTCGTTTATACTAACCAAAAGTATAGAATATCAATCCGTCTTAAAAAACTATACTTTAGCATAAGGCATTGTCAATTAATTATTTATATTTATAAAGCACTTTTTTAATGATCGATTTATGAAAAGAGAGTCCCCTATTCTATCCGCATTAAAAGATACTTCTTTGAGCAAATTCATAGAGGCAACAACTGAACTAACAAATTCCAGCCTATTTCTGTACGATTGTGTGGATAAGCAAACGATTTATTGTTCAAAAATTTCATCGTTTAATTCCGAAAATCAAAGTAATTTTCCGCTGAATCAAATTGTAGAAGAGGAAGTTGAATTCTATTTGAGAGCTATGGACATTGGTATCAACGGTTATAAGGAGTTACCAATCCAAGAGCGAAAAATAGCTGTTTTTACAATGGATATTCATTTTAAACATCAACTATTAAGAAAACAACTCCTTCACGTACAATTTCTCCCCTTTCAACTAACAACGTCGGGCGGATTAAAAACACTGATCGGTTTTATAAATAAATCCAACCGTAGCACGAGTGGGAATATTCAACTGTTCCTTAAGAAAAGCTCTTTAGTAAAGGAGTACGATATAAAGACTAATCGATGGATGTTAAAGGAAAAGCCCTTTTTATCCGAGCGAGAGTACCACATTCTTTACTATTACCAACAAGGTCTTGATATTCAAAAAACTGCTCAGAAACTATCGGTTTCATCGGCTACGGTAAAATTTCACCGACGAAAAATGTTTCACCGGTTTAAAGCAACGAATATGGCACAAATATCAGCCGCATGCCAGTACCATAAACGAATTAAGTGGGATGGTCGTTATATCAACGACCCATTTTAATGGGAAATTGTTTCAAAAAAAAATCGTCTTTAGTGATTCAGAAATAGGATCACTAAAGACGATTACCGCGAAAGGGGTTTATAGTTACTTACTCACTTTTAATCGGTAAGCCAAAAACATTAACGGGACGGTACTCACCATTACAATGGTTGTAATCAGTAAAGCATCTTTTGCAAAAATAGAAACAACCGTACTGGCTATAAAACAAAGTCCCAATTGAATCGTATTTTGCATTCCTGCCGCTTTACCTAAATTATCAGGCGCTGTTTTTAAGGCATCGGGTACCACAATCGGATGACAAGCACCGTTTGATAAGGCCATCAGACAAAACGGAAATAACAACAACCCTAAGCTAGGCTTCATCAACATCGGGATCAAGAAAATCATTAAGGCCCCTACTCCATTTAATATCAACAAATAAGGCAATATTTTATTCCCTTCAATTTTACTCGATAATGCCCGATAACCATAACCACCAACGAGGAATGCAAGGGTCTGTGGTACAAAACTTAATCCAATTTCACTTTCGGTATACCCCATTTCTTTCAAGAAAAAAGGTGATCCGGTAAGCCAAGCGAAAAATGCGGCAGAACTTAGACCATAGATTAAAACATTCCCTGTGTAGCGTTTCGATTTTAGTAAGGTGATATAGCCTTTTTTAGGTTTATCAGAAGTATCGAGGTTGTCTTTAACATCCAATTTTTCAGCAACCTTTACATCTTTTAAAGTCCAGGTGTATACAATCAGTAAAAAAGCAATGATCGCTAAGGTTATAAAAATTGAGCGCCAATTAAAATAATTCAACAACAAAGCACCTAATAAAGGTGCTAGCGCTGGAGATAAAGCCACCAAGGGTAATATAGATGCAAAAACTTTATTGGTCTCATTGGCAGGATAGCGTTCTATGACGAGCGCTTGCCAACTAACAGCCGCTGCACAAACACCAATCGCTTGCACCAATCGCAATGCTAATAAAGCCATCACACTCTCCGTAAAGAAAATCAAAAAAGAGGATACCATAAAAATGCTCAACCCCATTAAGATGGTTTTCCGTTTTCCAAGCTTGTCTGATATTGGTCCCCAAACCAGTTGAGCGATAGCATAGCCCGCCAAAAACAAGCTTAACGTTGCACTAATATTACTTTTTGTTGTATTTAAATCGATTCGCATTTTATCAAATGCAGGTAGATACATATCCGTTGCTAAAAACCCGACAATACTTAGTCCTGCTAAGTAGGCAAAAAATAAGAAGTTATTTTTTTGTTCCTTCACCATAATCACTCTTTTAAAGAATTTGCAAAACTACGCCAAAGCAACCCAGCGAAACACGATAGCTATTGTTAAAAGCTATCTATAGGATAGTCAATGACTATGCGTGGACTTAGTAAGGTCATCCTAAGACTGGTATAAGGTCATCGGTAATGACTATTTTACCGATTATCTTAGGATTTAATAAAAGAATTCCTGAATTTAATCAGTTCTCCATAACCTCGTTAACAACTATAAGGATAGATTAGTGTATTTTTCGTAAATTTGATAGTGATATCAATCAACTAAAACTACCCACATGGAATTACTGAATGCCTTACAATGGCGCTATGCAACAAAAAAATTAAACGGTGAAACCGTTTCTGAAACCGATGTGGATCAAATTATCCAAGCGATACAATTAGCACCTTCATCATCGGGCTTACAACCCTACCAAGTCTTTGTAATTACCGATCAAGCGGTAAAACAACAAATATTGCCCATTGCATTTAATCAAGCTCAGGTAGTCGATGCCTCACACCTATTGGTATTTGCGGCATGGGATCACTATACCGAAGAGCGTATTGATCAGGTTTTTGCTTACACCAATAAAGAACGCGGTCTTCCTGATTCTGCAACAGAAGATTATGTGAGCTTATTAAAAAACACCCTGCTGAGTTGGACCGAAGAGCAACAACATCATCACGCAGCCAAACAAGCGTATATTGCCTTTGGGGTAGCTATATCAGCCGCTGCTGAACTTAAAGTAGATGCTACACCCATGGAAGGCTTTAATAATGCAGCTCTAGACAAGCTATTGCACTTAAATGATAAAGGCTTAAAATCATGTGTAATTCTTCCGTTGGGCTACAGAGACCATGAGAATGATTGGTTACACCCTCTAAAAAAAGTCCGTAAACCACTCGATGAACTAATTACTAGAATCTAATCGTTTTAGGGCGGCCGTTTGGCTACAACGGTAAGGACATCGCTGTTTAAAACAAATTGAGACATACCACAAGATGTAGCTGCATAAGGCTTTACTACTTTACTAATCATAAACAGTATTAAAGCCTTTTTTTAGTAATTTTATATCAAGTCTTTTTTATTTGAAAACTTATAATAAAACAAAAACCTGAAACTACAATGATTGATAAAGAAATACGTTTTTTTAAACTAAGTTTATGCTTTAGTTTTTCCGCATTATGCCTTTGAATTGAAGTAGTCTCAAATCCCTCCAATTGAGTCTCATACTTATCAGATACCATAGAGTCCATATATGATAATACAGAAACGGTAAATAATATAACTAAAATTATTCTTAATATTTTCATAAAATTATTCTAGTTTAGGACCAGCTAAACCTGGATTAAAACCATTTTTTATATATTGATCTTGTTTAAAGTTATTGAGCATACCTGCAGGTGTTTGAGGAGCTCCCATTTTTGCACCTCCATAATTTAAAGCTTTATATGTTATTGTTGTACAATTCATTAGCTATATATTTTTTTCCAAGAGGATTATTAAAACTATTATGTAAGACATCATTGAGCCCAGCAACAGTACCACCTGTAAGATATATACCTGCACCTCAAGAAATTGCACTAAAGGTAATCATTCCTTCAAAACTTTTACCAAAATCACCTGCTATTTCCCCCCACCAGCCGCAGCAAAAACTTGATAGAAATACCACCTTGAATCATAGACAAGGTATTTTGTGCTAAAGCATTGGATTATTCAGTACATAATCATATTTGTTGTAGTTCTGTGTATTGAAAGGATCTTGAATGTTTTCATCGACATTAAGGAAACGCCTTAGAGTAGGATCATATAAACGCCCATTCATGTGGATATAGATGCCTATTGAATATCAACTTTGGTAAAAGGCTAGGTTAACAATTTTTCCTTTTATTTATTCAACTCAAATAATCTATTCACCCCATTTTTTTAACATAGCCTATTGCTATTGGGTAGATTTTAAAATAGCTTTGTCATCTATTTACATAAAATGAAGAAGATACTCCCATTACTTGGATTAGGGTGTATAGGCGTTTTTTTAGCCTATTCACCTCAAAAAATGATCGATCAAGGGCACAGTATTGATCAATTAAGAAATCTATACAGCAGTACTGATCGTACACAATGGCCAGCTCCTTCTGTGGATCAACATATACTTGATGCTGGTTTTGAAGACATTGGAAGTCTTGGGCCTGTTCCGTTTCCTAGTGACAACCCCTATTCGATAGAAAAAGCTGAATTAGGAAAAACCTTATTTTTTGATCCACGCCTATCTAAATCGAAACAAATAGCTTGCGCGAGTTGCCACGATCCCGAATTAAATTGGGGCGATGCCCGAAGAGTCCCTTACGGTGAGGATAGACAATTAGGTGCCCGGAATTCGCCGAGTTTAATGAATGTTGCTTATGCGAAAGTGATGTTCTGGGATGGAAGAGCCACTACCTTAGAAGAACAAGCCGAATTTCCGATTAAAGATCCCAAAGAAATGAATCACCACATCGATTTTGCAACCAAGAAAGTTGCACAAATCAAGGGCTATAAAATACTCTTTAAAGAGGCTTTTGGGAATGAGAAAGTAACCAATGAACGGATAACTATGGCTTTGGCCACCTTTCAACGCACCTTGTTAAGCCCAAAAACCCGTTTTGATAAATTTATAGCGGGGGATTCAAAACAACTAACCGATCAAGAAGTTACAGGTTTACATCTTTTTAGAACCAAAGCGCGTTGCATTAACTGTCATAACACGGCTTATTTTTCAGACAATCAGTTTCATAACATTGGCTTGACCTATTATGGGCGAGAATATGAAGACTTAGGATTTTATAACACCACTAAATTGGCAAAGAATGTGGGCGAATTTAAAACGCCTTCCCTAAGGGAAGTTTCTCAAAATGCGCCCTATATGCATAATGGTTTATTTCCAGATATTCGTGGGGTGTTGAATATGTACAATGCCGGAATGTTTCACTTTCAACCCAGAACTGAGTTAGAGCGACAGGATAGTTTATTTCCAAAAACATCCCCCATCATTCAACGTTTGGGGTTAAAAACAAGTGAAATTGATGCATTGGAAGCTTTTTTGCGAAGCTTGGAAGCGAATCAATATAAAATGAGAGCGCCCCATTTACCAAAATAACCGTTGAAAAACGCTAAGATTAACGACCCCTCTTTTCATTGGGTAACCGGATTTCGCGCCAGGGATTGAAACGGCATCCTTTGCCACACATCCCAATTTTCTTTGGTTATCGGATTTTCTTGTGGCAAAGATATAGTGGAAAGCCCGCCCGAAGGGGGCGCCCTAAAAAGAAATTAAATACTGCATATAAATGCTTAAATTTACAGGGCATCTTTCATTTAAAAGGTGTTTTTTTATACCATCTATTTATGAAAGAGAAAGTTGCTGTTTTTTGGTTTAGAAGAGATTTGCGTTTAGAAGATAATGCAGGCTTATATTGGGCTTTGCAACAAGGAATTCCTGTACTTCCAATTTTTATTTTTGATCCACAAATTCTCGATGATTTAGACGATAAATGCGATCGACGGGTAGATTATATTCATCAGGCGTTGGAAAGTATGAACACCACTTTGAGTGCATATGGATCGGGCATTTTGTCGTTTATCGGTGATCCTTTGATCATCTTTAAAAAACTATCGACTGATTATTGCGTAGAACATGTTTTTGCTAATGAAGATTATGAACCTGCAGCAAGGGCGAGAGATAAAAAGGTTGCGGCTTTTTTAACCGAAAATGAAATGCAATGGCATGCCTACAAAGATCAAGTTATTTTCGCTAAAGATGAGGTGGTTAAAAGCGATGGGAAACCCTATTCCATTTATACGCCCTTTGCTAATCTTTGGAGAAAACAACTAACGAAGGAGCATTACCGTGGTTTCCCCATTCGTTTAAGTGCCGATTGCCTTTACCAAAAAACGCAGACCCTACCAACGTTGAATAGCTTGGGATTTGAAAAAACCGCTTGCGTGTTTATGCCTTTGGACGTGACCGATTTTGAGGTGTCTCATTACGAGGAGGTGAGAAATTATCCGATTTTAGACCAAACGACACATAGTGGTCTAGCTTTACGGTTTGGGACAATTTCTATACGTGCGTGTGTAGAACATGCATTGGCTTGTAATGAAACATGGTTGAAGCAATTGATTTGGCGGGATTTCTTTATGCAGATTCTTTATCATTTCCCCCATGTACAAACTCAATGCTTTAAACCCGCTTATGAGGCTATACAATGGCGAAATAATGAAGCGGAATTTGAGCGGTGGTGTTCGGGAAATACGGGCTATCCGATTGTTGATGCAGGCATGCGTTCTTTAAATGCAACTGGTTTTATGCATAATCGGGTTCGAATGATTGTGGCCAGTTTTTTAACGAAACATCTCTTAATTGATTGGCGTTGGGGTGAAGCCTATTTTGCTCAGAAATTAGACGATTATGATTTAGCCGCTAATAATGGGAATTGGCAATGGGCTGCTGGTTGTGGTTGTGATGCTGCCCCTTATTTCCGCGTTTTTAGTCCAGCGGAACAAACCAAAAAATTTGATGCGACACACGAATTTTGTAGGAAATGGATTCCTGAATTAAACGAACTTACGTATCCAACCCCGATGGTTGAGCATGCTTTTGCAAGGGATCGTGCCTTGAAAACCTATAAAGAAGCTTTGGTTAAAAGCTAGTCTTTTTTTTGTATTTTTGAATGTAATTATTGCCTTATGAATCAGTCTTCATCTATTCTTTTTGTTAAAAATATGGTTTGTCCGCGTTGCATTACGGCGGTTCAAAAAATCGTTGATCAATTGGAAATTCCGATTGAATCCATCGATCTAGGGAAAATAGAATTAAAAGGCAATAGTCTGGATTCTAATCAAATAAGCAATTTGTCGAAAGCTTTACTTGAAGATGGTTTTGCCCTACTTAACGACAATGATTCTCAATTAATTGAGCAGGTTAAAACGAGTATTATTGAATTGGTTCATCACCAAGATGAAATGCTAAAAATGAATCTATCTACTTTTTTAAGCGAAAAATTCAAGAAGGATTATAAGGCGTTAAGTACGTTGTTTTCTGAAAATGAAAATACGACGATTGAGAAGTATTACATAGCCCAACGGATAGAGCGGGCAAAGGAGTTGCTGAGTTATGGCGAAATGTCGATTAAAGAGATCGCACATTCACTTCACTATTCTAATGTAGCTCATCTTAGTAATCAGTTTAAAAAATTAACCGGCTTTACCCCTTCACAGTACAAAGACAAACAAGACTCTGACCGTCAAAACCTGACCGACGTTAGCTAATGATGTAAGGGTTTTCGAAAATAATGTAATACACCAATCGGGTAATAGACCGTACTTTGTACTTTAAATTATTCATTATGGCTATACAACATATTGTCTTACCTATTAATGGGCTGAATCATTATAAGGCGATCACCGAATTAGAATCAACGCTTAAGGCGATTGATTTTATTGAAGATCTGAAATTAGACACGACCAATAATACTATCGAATTTTCATCTCCTAAGTTGTTTAAAGCGGCTCCTAAAGTATATCAAGCTTTGGATGCAGTGGGTTTGACCTATAACTTCGTCGAAGAATCTTATCCTATTTTAGGCATGACTTGTGCTTCATGTGCAACGAGTTCGCAGGCGAATCTTAAACGTCAATCGGGCGTAGTTGATGCAGAGGTGAATTATGCCAATGGTCAAGGGAAAATTAAATATATACCAACCTTAACATCACCCGAACAATTAAAGTCGGCTTTGCAAGGCGTTGGTTACGATTTGGTGATTCCGACTGATTCCGAAGACCGAATCGATGTAGAGGCACTACAAATCAAAAAGCATCAACAATTAAAAACCAATGTGACGTGGGCTGTTATATTAGGAATTCCACTTTTTATTATTGGAATGTTCTTTATGGATATGCCCTATGCCAACTATATCATGTGGGCCCTAGCCACACCAATTTTATTTATTTTTGGTAAACAATTTTTTATTGGCGCTTGGCAACAACTCCAGAACAAATCGGCCAACATGGATACCTTGGTGGCTCTAAGTACTTCAGTGGCGTATATTTTCAGTGTATTTAACACCTTGTTTCCTGAGTTTTGGACGGCGAGAGGAATCCATGGGCATGTTTATTTTGAAGCTGCTGGGATTATTATTGTGTTCATTTTATTGGGAAAACTATTGGAAGAAAACGCCAAAGGCAATACATCTTCTGCCATTAAGAAATTAATTGGTTTACAACCCAATACGGTTCAACGAATTGCTGGAGGACAAACGGTTGAGGTTAAAATAAACGAGGTGGTGTTAGGCGATATTCTGTTGGCTAAACCGGGTGAGAAAATTGCGGTGGATGGTCGAATTACCCAAGGGGCTAGCTTCTTTGACGAGAGTTCATTAACAGGAGAACCTATTGCGGTAGAGAAAACCATTGATGAATTGGTGTTTGCTGGTACCATCAACCAGAATCAGGCGATACAATACGAAGCGGTGAAGGTTGGAAAAGATACGGTCTTGGCTCAAATTATTCAGGCGGTTCAAAATGCCCAAGGTTCAAAAGCACCTGTACAGAAATTAGTAGATAAAATTGCCGGTATTTTTGTACCCATTGTACTTGTTATTGCGGTATTAACTTTGGTTACTTGGTTAATATTTGGCCAAGAAAATGCCTTTACGCTTGGTTTATTGGCCATGATAACGGTTTTAGTGATTGCCTGTCCTTGTGCCCTTGGCTTAGCAACGCCTACCGCTATTATGGTTGGTATGGGAAAAGGTGCTGAACAAGGAATTTTGATTAAAAATGCCGAAAGTTTAGAGTTGGCCAACAAAATTGATGTGATGATTCTGGATAAAACAGGAACCATCACCGAAGGAAAACCTAAGGTACAAGAATTGGTTTGGTTGGAAACGGGTGCAGAAGCAATATTGAGCGAGATCGAAAAAAATAGCCATCACCCCTTGGCCAAATCCATTGTTGATCACCTGGGTGTTCAAACGGCCATTGCTTCCATTGAAGTGAATGATGTGAGTGGGAAAGGATTGAAAGCAGTACACGAAGGAACGACTTACTATGTTGGTAAGTTGGATTGGATTGAAGAATTAGGTCTTTGTATTTCAGAAGAGCACAAAGCGTTGATGAACACCTTTAAAACAAAGAATTATACCACATCTTTTTTTGGTAATGATCAAAAGGTTTTGGCACTCATCGGGATTTCAGATCAAATTAAGGAATCATCAACCGAAGCCATTCGTCAATTTCATGCCAAAGGCATTGAAGTGTATATGGTCACCGGAGATAATGAAAATTCAGCCAAGCATATCGCGTCATTAACCGGTATCGATCACGTTGTTGCAAATGCACTTCCGGAAGATAAAATGAAGATCATTCAAAACCTCCAAGAACAAGGAAAAATTGTCGCCATGGTTGGTGATGGGATAAATGACTCAGCTGCCTTAGCACAAGCGAATGTAAGTGTGGCTATGGGGAACGGTTCTGACATCGCTATCGATGTAGCTCAAATTACCTTAATTGGTGGGGATCTAACCAAAATTGTACAAGCCATTAATCTTTCACACCATACCGTGAAAACCATTCGTCAGAATTTATTCTGGGCATTTATCTACAATGTAATTGGTATTCCTATTGCAGCTGGGGTCTTGTATCCTATCAATGGTTTCTTATTAGATCCAATGATTGCTGGTGCAGCAATGGCCCTAAGTAGTGTGAGTGTGGTTAGTAATAGCTTATTGTTAAAGTATAAGAAAATTTAAGTTCTTATACCCTTATAGGAATTAGAATTTCGAACTCATCTATTCAACCCTTGTCTATATGTTATGACTTATAAACAAGGGTTTTTTTCTATAAAAATGAATAGAAAAGGAGATAGCCAATTTTAAATAGAATGCTAGTCTATAATTCCGAACAACCAATTCGATTATCGTATATACTAGAAAACGCCAAGCATTGCTTGGCGTTTTCTAGTATATACTTTTCTATTTTATTACATTCCGGGCATCCCTGGCATATTTCCAGGACCACCTGCAGGCATATTTTTAGCCATTGACTCCATCATTTTCTTTCCACCAGAAGAGTTCATGAATTTCATCATTTTCCCCATTTCCGAGAATTGTTTCAATAATTGATTCACTTCTTGTAAGCTTGTACCCGAACCAGCGGCAATACGTTTCTTACGCGAATTATCAATCATAGTAGGATTTTGGCGTTCTTTCTTTGTCATTGAATGAATAATGGCTTCAACACCTTTAAAAGCATTGTCATCTACTTCCACATCTTTTAATGCTTTACCAGCACCAGGAATCATACCTATAAGGTCTTTCATGTTCCCCATGCGTTTGATTTGTTGAATTTGTTTTAAGAAATCATCAAAATCAAAGTTATTCTTAGCTATTTTCTTTTGTAGACGTTTTGCTTCTTCTTCGTCGAACTGCTCTTGTGCGCGTTCTACCAAAGAGACCACATCCCCCATTCCAAGAATACGGTCGGCCATACGTTCAGGATAGAAAATATCCAGGGCTTCCATTTTCTCACCGGTCGAGATAAACTTAATCGGTTTATCAACCACGGTACGAATTGTTAACGCAGCTCCACCACGGGTATCACCATCTAATTTGGTTAAGACAACTCCGTCGTAATTTAAAACTTCGTTAAAGGCTTTCGCTGTGTTTACAGCATCTTGCCCCGTCATCGAATCCACAACGAACAACGTTTCGGTCGGTTTCACGGTGGCGTGAACACGGCGAATCTCTTCCATCATTTGGGTATCGATGGCTAAACGACCAGCGGTATCAATAATAATAACGTTTTTACCAGCCTGCTTAGCGTGAGCCAATGCATTTTCGGCGATCTCAACTGGATTTTTATTTTCGGTATCGGCGTATACTTCAACATCAATTTGTTGACCTAGCACCTTTAATTGGTCAATTGCCGCTGGACGATAAACGTCACCAGCCACTAATAAAACCTTTTTGTTATGTTTTGTTTTTAAGAAATTAGCTAATTTCCCAGAGAAGGTTGTTTTACCTGATCCTTGAAGACCGGCGATTAAGATAATCGTTGGTTGGGCATCAATCTTTAATTCAACGGTTTCTCCTCCCATTAACTCAGCCAATTCATCGTGAACAATTTTCACCATTAACTGATTTGGGTTCAAGGTGGTTAATACATCTTGTCCTAATGCTTTTTCTTTTACCGTGTCGGTAAAATCTTTCGCCACTTTATAACTTACATCGGCATCAACCAAGGCTCTTCTAACCTCCTTTACGGTCTCTGCTACGTTAATTTCTGTAATTTGTCCTTTACCTTTTAAGGTATGTAATGCTTTGTCTAGTTTATCCTGAAGACTTTGAAACATGTTGATAATTTTTGAGGTTTACAAAGATAATGAATCTTATGAAAGTTTAAAATTTATTCTCCACTTTGGTTAAATCTTCTTGCCTGTGAAGCCATAAAAAATCCACTTTCTTTCGAAAGTGGATCGGAATTATCGAAAAATTCGATTTATTTTAAAGTTCCCACCATTTCTTCTGGTTTCACCCACGCGTCAAATTCTTCAGCGGTAACGTAACCTAAAGCCATAGCTGTTTCTTTTAAAGTACTGTTATTTCTATGGGCCGTCTGCGCAATCTCAGCAGCTTTATAATAACCAATTTTTGTATTTAAAGCCGTTACTAACATTAACGAATTAGAAACCAATTCTTCAATACGTTGGTAATTTGGCTCAATGCCTTGTGCACAATGTTCGTCAAAAGAAACACAAGCATCACCTAATAAAATAGCCGATTGCAAGAAGTTAGCAGCCATTAATGGTTTAAATACATTCAGTTCGTAATGACCTTGTGTACCACCAATGGTAATTGCCACATCGTTCCCCATCACCTGAGCAGCCACCATCGTCAATGCTTCACATTGCGTTGGGTTTACTTTTCCTGGCATAATCGAAGACCCTGGCTCGTTTTCAGGAATATGAATCTCACCAATACCTGAACGTGGTCCTGAAGCCAACATACGAATATCATTCGCAATTTTATTTAATGAAACCGCTAATTGCTTCAATGCACCATGTGTTTCAACAATCGCATCATGTGCTGCTAACGCTTCAAATTTATTTTCAGCCGTTACAAACGGATGTCCTGTAAATTCAGCAATGTATTTAGCCACGAGAACATCATACCCATTCGGCGTATTCAGTCCTGTACCTACAGCCGTTCCTCCTAAAGCAACCTCAGAAAGGTGAGCCAAGGTATTGCGAACCGCTCTAATCCCATAATTTAATTGAGCCACGTAACCCGAAATTTCTTGTCCTAAGGTCAATGGCGTTGCATCCATCAAGTGGGTACGACCAATTTTAACAACACTTTTAAACTCCTCTGCTTTCTTGGCTAACGTATCGCGCAATTGTTCAACACCTGGAATGGTTACTTCAACCACTGCTTTATAAGCTGCAATATGCATTCCAGTTGGGTACGTATCGTTGGAAGATTGCGATTTGTTTACATCGTCATTTGCTCCTAAAACAGGATCTCCTTCTCCAATTTTAAAACCAGCTAATACTTGCGCACGGTTAGCAACCACTTCGTTCACGTTCATGTTCGATTGTGTTCCAGAACCTGTTTGCCAAATAACCAATGGGAATTGATCATCTAATTTACCTGCTAAAATTTCATCACAAACCGCCGCAATGGCATCACGCTTTTCTACGGGTAAAACACCCAATTCAGCATTGGCATAAGCAGCCGCTTTTTTTAAGTAAGCAAATCCTTCAATTATTTCGTGAGGCATAGAACCTGAAGCACCAATTTTAAAATTGTTTCTTGAGCGTTCTGTTTGTGCACCCCAATATTTATCCGCAGGGACTTTCACGTCACCCATGGTGTCTTTTTCAATTCTGTATTCCATCTGTATTTTGATTAAAACGGTTTATTAAATTTAATTCTTACAAACTTAAGAAAAATAACATTTGTAAGAAATGTGATAAGTATTAGTTTCAGATTTAAATAATAATGTTAAATTTGTGATAATAAAATTAAAAATCATGATTCAGTTTTTAGGTTTCTTATTATTTTTAGTCGTAGCACTATGTGGGTTTTGGGGAATTATTTTCTTCTCAACCATAGCAATGGCTTGGATACCACCTTTTTTAGCTAACACTAGAAAAGAAAAATCAGGTATTGTTACTGCAGAAGATCCTCGTCCGATTTTACCAAATCAAGAAGGGATTACCGTGTTATTCAAAAAATAACAAGAAACAAACAAAAGATGTAAGGAACCTGACGAGGTTCCTTTTTTTATGCCTTAGAAATTTTATAAGCTTCAGCCGCTTTTTTATAATGCTGAAAATAGCCAATTCCCGCTTCTATACTCGGCAGTATCTTCATCATTCGACTCATCTTCGTCTCTTCTTTTTTAGCTTCATTAATGTAATGAATATATTCATTTTGCTTACTCACCGAAAGTTCATTGAATTTTTCACGGGCTAGCGATGAGGTCTGAAAAGCCATTTCAAAAACCGAAGGCAGTTCCATCTTTAACGCCACCGAACGCTTAATTTTAGCACCCGACTCAACCACGCGTAAAGCCTCTTCTACATAACGCAAGATCATTTTATGATTGAGGATATCACCCGATTTAAAACGCCATTGACGCAATCCTTTGGTCTTGCTTTCTTGGGCATTTATAAGGACAGATGAAGGATCCTCCATTAAGGAACCCGAGAAAAACCAAAGGGCATAATAATTTTTAAAACCACCGATGCCTACTACATTCTTATTTTGGTAGGTATAGACAGGCAATCCCCATTTTACTTCGGCAATCATCGAGGTCGAATCCAAAAGGTCTTTCAACTCCTTTAGCTCATCTTCCCATTCATTATTCATCATGTTCTACATATTTTTTTAACCCTAAATGGATAATCTCTTCCCAGCCAGCATGAAAACTAGCCATTGAAAAATTAGAATCATCCGCCGGAAAAGACTCAATTCCCTGATGCAATAACGTTACTTCTGTGGTTTCTTCATCTAACATATCCACTAAAAAGTGCACAATAGATTCGCCCGTATAGAGCGGATATGACCAACTATACACCAGCTTTCTATATTTAACCACTTCCAGTACAGTACAACGATGCAGATAGGCACCACCGTAAAACTCAAACGTATGCCCTACTTCGGGCCGGAAATCATCGATGTCGAAATACCATTCTTTCATCGCTTTCGAATCGGTAAGCGCCTCCCAAACTTTTTGAATCGGCGCATTTAATTGGGCAGAAATAGCTACGGTTATACTCATCTTTTTCGGTTTTTAAAAGGTTTGTTTGTAGAAAGATAGTGAATTCTAGCGGTTTTTTTAATAATTTGTTAAAATGCTTCAACAGATAAAACCGTACATTTACCTCACAAAGTTATTAGAGCTATGAAATTCAATAAAACATTTTTAAGTGTATTGTGTTTATTTGGGAGCCTTTCAGGGTTCGCTCAGACCAATACATCTAAACCGAAATTAGTCGTTGGAATTGTTGTGGATCAAATGCGTTGGGATTACTTATACCGCTACCAAGATCGTTATACCCAAAACGGATTCAATCGTTTATTAAACGAAGGTTTTTCTAACGAAAACACCTACATTCCTTATTTACCGACCTATACCGCTATAGGCCATAGTACAATTTACACAGGGAGTGTTCCGGCTATTCACGGCATTACAGGAAACGATTTTATCATGCAAGATTCTGGTCAAAGCATGTATTGTACCCAAGACGATTCTGTTCAAACCGTTGGTGGAACCGGAAAGGTGGGGCAAATGTCACCCAAGAATTTGTTAACGTCTACTGTAACCGACCAATTGAAATTGGCAACCAATTTCCGTTCAAAGGTATATGGCGTATCGATTAAAGATCGTGGTGGAATTTTACCCGCTGGTCATTTTGCCGATGCCGCTTTTTGGTTCGACGGTGATACCGGAAACTGGGTAACCAGTACCTTCTATATGAACGAACTTCCAGGTTGGTTAAACAAATTCAACGATAAAAAATTAACCGATAAATACCTTAAAGAGTGGAAACCCCTTTATCCCATCAATACTTATAAACAAAGTATTGCCGATAAAAACAATTACGAGCAAACCTATAAAGGACAAGAGCATTCGGTTTTCCCATATAACCTAGCCAAACTTAAAAAAGACAACGGTTTAGGACTTATTCGTTCTACTCCTTACGGGAATACATTAACCAAAGATATTGCCTTGGCTATCTTAGAAAATGAAAAATTAGGTCAAAACGAAGCCGGAATTACCGATTTCCTTGCCGTTAGTTTCTCATCTACCGATTATGTGGGCCACCAATTCGCACCAAACTCGGTAGAAATTGAAGATACCTACCTTCGTTTAGATCAAGATTTAGGCGAAATGCTAACCAAACTCGATCAAACCGTCGGAAAAGGAAACTACCTTGTTTTCTTAACCGCCGATCATGGTGGTGCCCATAACCCTAAATTCTTTCAAGATCAAAAAGGAAATGCAGGCTATTTCAACTCTTCGGCTACCAAAAAAGAATTAAACACTTTCTTACAAACTAAATTCGGAAACAAAGAATTAGTTCGTTCATTAACCAATTACCAGATACATTTAGATTATACCGCCATTAAATCCGAAAAATTAGACGAAATGGCCATCCGTCAAAGCATTGTTCACTTTATGCAATCTGTCGACGGTGTTTCGTTTGTTGCCGATATGGATCGCATCGGAGAAACCGCTATACCTGCCTTGCTAAAAGAACGTATGGTAAACGGTTTCAACCGTAAACGCAGTGGAATTATCCAATATGTCTTAGAACCTCAATGGTATAGCGGTAAAAAAGACGCCGGCGGAACAACCCACGGAACTTGGGGATCCTATGATGCCCATATCCCATTTGTCTTAATGGGCTGGGGCATCAAACAAGGTAAAAACTATAACCGTGTTCACATGACCGATATCGCACCAACAGTTGCGGCCTTATTGCAAATAGAAGAACCCAACGGAAATATAGGACAACCTGTAGCCGAAGTCATCAACCATCCCTAATTTTTTATTGGGGGCGGCCGCTACGCGCCGGGCTATCCGCTCTATCTTTGCTGCAAAAACATCTCGGTTTATGGAAAATAAAGGTGGCAGCAAAGGATGCCGCTACTATCCCTGCCGCAGCGCCAAAAATTAGCATTGTTCTACATCGAACAATGCTAATTTTAGCGCTTAAAACAACGTTTATTTGTTCGATTTGAAAAAACGAGTTTAATTCGAAATCCATCGATGAATGGTGCACAACGAAAAATTAGTTCAGAAAAATTAAAAAGCCCGTATTTTACGGGCTTTTTTTAGTGGCCTAGGCCAATTATTTCCTATTTTTAATAAAAATTAACCCATGTATTTTAATTCCCCACTCCTTACCGTCAACGAACTCAACCAACATAGCGATAACCCGCAAATAATTATGTTAGATTGTACCATCGATAAAGTAGGACAATCCATCAAAGACCAACCGTTAGCGCTTATCCCGAACAGCCGTTTCTTCGATCTTGAACATCGTTTTTCCGATACCACCAACGAATTACCCCATACATTGGTCTCTGCTGAGGTTTTTACTAAAGAAGCACAATTGTTAGGCATCGACCAAAATTCAATCATTGTTTGTTACGATCGCTGGGGAGTATATTCTAGCCCACGTGTGTGGTGGATGTTTAAAGCCATGGGCCATCATGAAGTCTATGTGTTAGAAGGGGGACTTCCTGCTTGGGAGCAAAATGGATTTTCCATCACTACCACCTATCACATCTCAGAAACCATTGGCGACTTTATAGCGGAAATCAATCCAGATGTGATCGCCACCAAAGAAACCATCCTCGATCGAATCAACGATCCTCGTTCAACCATTATCGATGCCCGCTCGGCTGCTCGTTTTAACGCTTTAGTCGAAGAACCTCGTTTGGGTTTACGAAAAGGCCATATCCCCCATTCTAAAAACTTACCTTTCGACCAACTTTATCACGATAATCAGTTACAATCGGTTGACGAATTACACCACTTATTCAGCACCTTAACCCGTCCGCAACAGGAGCAAATTTACAGTTGCGGCTCAGGCGTAACGGCCTCCATTTTAGCTTTTTCAGCCAACCTTGCTGGTTTCGAGAACTTTAAAGTCTATGATGGCTCATGGTCTGAATGGGGGAAGGATAAAAATCTACCCATCGTTTAATCAACAAATTTCTATAAAATAAGACAACGACAATAACCTGTGGGCGAAATGATTTCGCCCATCATTTATGGCATCAACTTGGATAGGTATCAGATTGAACCAATACCTATGTTATGAAACTTAAGTCCAATGAACCTTTCTGGCTGGTTAAAAACGGATTAATTCATTCGTACCCATCTTTACAAACCCATATAACAACCGAAATTGTGGTGGTTGGTGGCGGAATCACAGGCAGTTTAATCGCTCATCAATGCATCGCAATGGGCTATCAAACCGTGCTTATCGATCGTCGTGAAGTCGCCAATGGCAGTACGTCGGCAACGACTTCTATGTTGCAGTACGAGATTGACGTTCCTCTGTATCAGTTGATCGAACAAATTGGTGAAGAGGCTGCCGTAGCTTGCTACCGAGCCTGCTATGATTCCATTGACGACTTGGGTAAAATTGTGAAAACTATCGGTTCAACCTGTGGCTTCAAAAAGAAAGAATCCCTTTATTTTGCTGCCTTTAAGAAGGATATTAAGTGGTTAAAACAAGAATTTGAAGCGCGAAAGAAACACGAATTCCCCGTACAATGGTTGGATGCTGATGAAATTGAAAAAAAGTATGGTTTAGCCAATACCTATGGTGGCATACTTTCTTCGCAAGGTGGAAATATCGATGCCTTTCATTTAGCGCATGATCTCTTAGCCTATAACCATCAAAAAGGCTTAGCCATTTACGATAAAACAGATATTAAAACCGTCGATGAAACGAACAGAGGTGTTGTTATCCACACCGAACATGGAAGCACCATTAAAGCTAAAAAAATCATCTATTGTACCGGTTTTGAAAGTGTCGAACTCATCAAAGATTCCTTCGTAAATCTGATTTCTACTTATGCCATGGTGAGTGAACAAACACCCAGTGAATTAAAAGCGATCGACAATACATTATTTTGGAACACGGCTAACCCCTATATTTATATGCGTACAACCGACGATGGTCGGTTATTAATCGGTGGTGAAGACGAAGACTTTGTCGATGCCACAAAACGCGACAAGCTTCTCAATCACAAATCAGAAAAACTCCAAAAACAATTGCATAAGATTTTACCCTACTATGCATTTAATTTAGATTTTGTCTGGGCCGGTACATTCGGAGAAACCAAAGATGGTTTGCCTTATATCGGTGATCACCCCGATTTCAAAAACACCTACTTTGTACTCGGATTTGGGGGCAATGGCATTACGTTTTCGGTGATCGGTATGGCGCTTGTCGCTTCCATGCTGAAAGGAAAAACGCATCCATTAGCACCCTACTTTAGGTTTAGGCGTTAACAACGACTAGGCTTTGGATTAGAACAAGCCATAAAGCGCTAAACCAAAGGTGTTTTGTTCGGTTATTTTAAGAACTTGTCCTTTCTTATAACCCGATTGAAAACCATCAGCAGCCATTTTACAACCTATGGAAAATCGAAGTGCATTGGTCAATTTCGCTAAATAGCCCATACGAAAGTGATACCCAAAATTAAATCCATTATCGTTGGATCGAATCGTTGATAGATCCTTTGCTTCTGATTTCATGTGGATATTGTATTGATTATTGATCCCCACTCCTACGAACAAATTATGGTCACTTTGATCATTTTTCATGAAAAATTTAACATCCATCGGAATCGACAAAAAATGGGCCTGCGTAAAATATGCTTCCGATTGTATGTTAGCCGGAGAAAAAATTCGCTGCGATTCTAACCCTGCCGAAAGCTTTACATGATTGTTTAAACGAAGGTGTTTACCAATATTTGCTCCAGTCGTTGTTGCGATCTGTTTGGTTCCGTAGTCAATATTGGCTATACCAATCTGAAATTCAACAAACCAAGGATTTTTACCTTGTGCAAAAAGCAGTATGGGTAAAAACAAACTTAATATACATAATTGTCTCATTGTTCATTCGTTGAGATGATTGTTCTAAAATAACAATAAACATAACAACATAGGAATAAGTGAGTTATGTTTTTTTATAATAAGTTAAACTCCAATTGTCAACCCCCGCTCAAAAAAAATGGAAATCACCTAAAATCCAACTTGTTCTCATTTTCTTTAGACACTTTTTCTTTAAGCCTACTATTCCCATTGAACCTATAGACTATATTATTTATATAGACTATTAAAAGATGAATAGCGTATATTCTGCAATGAACAGAAGTTGATTTCTTTTTAAATTTTATCGTTTAGTGATTGATAATGAACATACTTAAAGAAGTATACTCAATAAATACTTTCATTAGAAAAATGCGATCAATTACTCGGCTTGAGTAAAATACATACGAATAAGAGCGCACTCCTCTACTCCTTTTTATAGAGATAAAAGGTAACTATTGAGCATAAAAAAAGGCTATTCAAAGAATAACCCCACAAATACAATTGGTTCCTATGACGGGAACATTATCGCCATTCGGCCAATTCGAAACGGACAGAAAATATATTGGAATAAAGACCGACACCGCCATTTCCAAAGTTGGTAAATGCATAATCGATTGAAATTCCTTTGTACTTAAACCCTACCCCAACATTGGGTTGGATGGTGGTTTTATCTTTGCCGTCGAATTGGGATGTTTTTTGAAGATTATTTAATCCACCCCGAACAAAAATCATATCATCATAGCCTAACTCAGCCCCAATTGCTGGAGAGATACTGAATCCTTTCCCCGAAATAGCGGCATTTGTTTGTTGAAACTCCATATTTAAATCGAACTCCCCCAATAATGACCAACGGTCGTTTAGTTCGAATTTTTGACCAATACCAAATTGCAATTTAGGCAAAGTGATCTCTATATTTTCACCCGGTAGATCGTTTAGAATAGTCGGTTCATCGGTATTTGAAGGATCGTCGACCACAATTTCCTTTACTTTATCGTAATGAATGCTCCATGCATTAAACGTGGTGGTAATATCCCGCGCCATTACACCGGCAAAGAAACCTTGTTCGTTGCGGTATTGTAGACCTAAGTCTAGTCCAAACCCAAATCCTGTGGCAAACTTTCCGATATGACGGTAGATCAATTTAGCATTGGCTCCCACCTGAATATTCTTGTTACCTAAGAAGTAACCAGCATAAGACATGGTTAACGCATAATCAGCTGTTGAGAATTTACTAATTTTATCGTAATTGATATTTCCCTGGTTATCGATTAATTCGGTTGTATTCAAAATATCATCCACACCAAAGCGCATCAAAGAGAAAGCCACGGTGGCATTATTTCGCAAAGGAAAAGCAACGGCAGCGTAATCATATTTCGCAATGGATTGAAAATATTCGGCATGCATGGCCGAAGCTTCAATATCCCAATTGACCTCCGTTAATCCAGCAGGATTCCAATAAGCCGAATTGGCATCACCGCTATGACCAACGACCGCATTTCCCATGGCAAAAGCTCTGGCATCGACACCGATGGATAAAAATTCGTTGGAATACTTTCTAGCAGTCTGACTAAAGGCAGTTGCTGATGCTAGGAAGCTTAAGATATAAAAGGCTTTTTTCACAAGGATTTAATTACGTCTAATAAAACTCAAAAATAAAGGTTTTATTGTGTTTTATACCGATTGAGAACATAATGTTTGTATTTTTGTAGGCGAAATTTAATTCTATGAAATTATTCACCATTCCGAATTACCTGACTCTATTCAACTTAAGTTGTGGTGTTCTATCCTCTATATTTTTGATTTCGAGCAATGGACAAGCCACGGATGAAATTATAACCATTGTAATGGTATTGATGCTGGTATCCTTAGTAGCCGATTTTCTAGATGGAATGACGGCTCGTTTATTGAAAGTGGAGAGTCCCATTGGGAAAGAATTAGACTCCTTAGCCGATTGTGTTTCCTTTGGCGTAGTTCCCGGTTTGATGATGTTTAGTGTATTTAATCATTATGCCAATGAGTATATCTATGATAATGGTTTTTTGAAATTATCTGCGCTTTCTTTGTTCGCATTCATTATACCGGCTTTTTCGGCCTTGCGTTTAGCGAAATTTAACCTAGACGAAGAGCAGACTGTTTATTTTAAGGGATTAGCCACACCGTCGAATACCTTGTTTATCTTTTCGATATTCTCTATTTACTTTACAAACGGCACCTTAATTAGCCCAAGCATCGACCTTTATGTATTACCACTTATTTGTATCGTAATGAGTGTTTTCCTTATTGTTGATATGCCGTTATTTGCCTTAAAATTTAAAGGCTTAGGTTGGAAAGAAAATTACTATAAATATATTTTTCTACTTATTACACTTGGATTGGTAATCGCCTTAAAAATTACGGCCATTCCTTTTGTAATTGCCCTTTATATCATCACTTCGATCTTATTTAAAAAAGAAATTATCAAATGAAAATAACTAAAAATATATGTTTCTTCGATTTAGAAACAACAGGAATCAACATTGCAAAGGATCGTATTGTTGAAATTTGTATTGTGAAAGCTTTTACCGATGGTACTACAGAAACCAAAACGTGGAAAGTGAATCCTGGAATGCCTATACCTCCAGAAACAACCCTAATTCATGGAATTAGTGATGAAGATGTGGCCGATGCGCCTTCGTTTAAAGAAATTGCCCCTCAGATTATGGGCATGATTAAGGATTCTGACTTAGCGGGATTCAACTCGAATCGCTTCGATATTCCTCTACTGGCAGAAGAACTGTTACGCAATGGCTTCGATTTTGACCTTGGAAAACATCGCCCGATTGATGTGCAAGTTATCTTCCATAAAATGGAACCAAGAAACTTGTCTGCGGCATATAAGCATTATTGTGGTAAAGAGTTAGTCGATGCCCATTCAGCCGAAGCAGATACCATGGCTACCTATGAGGTTTTGATGGCTCAAATTGAAAAATACGATGAGTTAGAAAATGATAATAAATTTTTAAGCGAATTTTCTTCTCAACGCAAAACGGCCGATTTAGCTGGTTTTATATTGATTGACGAACAAGGCGATGAAAACATTGGATTTGGAAAATACAAAGGACAAAATGTGGCGGAAGTATTCCGTAAAGATCCAGGGTATTATAATTGGTTACAAAATGCCGATTTTCCCTTATATACCAAGAAAGTATTTACGCGCATCAAACTAAGTTCAAGCTTCTAATAAAGCCCATTTTTTCTTATTAAATCGATAATTACAACGTATGAAAATTATTTGTGTAGGCCGTAACTATGCCGAACATGCCAAAGAATTAAACAACGATATCCCCGATTCACCCATGTTTTTTATGAAGCCCGATTCGGCTATCTTACGAAAAAACATGCCTTTTGTAATTCCAGCTTTTACCAACGAAGTCCATTTTGAAACCGAAATCGTAATTAAAATTGACCGTGTCGGAAAAATGATTCAACCTCAATTCGCCCATCGCTACTACAGTGAAATTGGATTGGGTATTGATTTTACGGCCCGCGATGTTCAGACGGTCTTAAAGGAGAAGCGCTTTCCATGGGAAATTTCTAAAGCGTTTGATGGATCAGCGTTTGCAAGTGATTTTTATCCCAAAGAAAATTACGACTTAGACAATTTGTCATTTCGTCTAGACCGAAACCAAACCCTTGCACAAGAAGGAAATAGCCAAGATATGATCTTTAAGATCGATACCTTAATCGCTGAATGCTCTAAGTATTTCACCCTAAAAAAGGGCGACTTAATCTATACCGGGACCCCTGTGGGTGTTGCTAAGATTCATTCCAAAGATATATTAGAAGGCTATTTAGCCCATGAAAAAGTCTTTGAAATTAAAGTACTCTAGACTGCCAATTTAAAACTTGGCACTTACTTTGTATTACATAGTACATAAGAACTGTAACAACATGAAAAAGTCAAGATTATTTAAAATAGCAGGTGCTGCAGCTGTAGAAATGCAGCAAGATAAAACCTTTAGTGAAAAAGTGAGTGCTTTTTTTAGAATGCTAACCAAAACACGAACAGGAGAATATAAACCAAGTTATAAAAATCTGTTTATGGCAGGTTTATCCTTATTTTATATCATCTCTCCAATCGATTTAATTCCCGAAGCCTTATTTGGCCCATTTGGTTTAATCGATGATTTCGGAATTCTACTGTTTGGTATGAAGTTCGTTAAAAAAGAGATCTTTAAATTTATAAAATGGGAAATGACACAAACTGTGTACGACACCTTTGAAGATGCAAAAATTATCAAATAATAAACGATTACTTTCTGTAGTAGGCCCAACTGCCATTGGCAAGACGGGCCTTGCTATTGAATTAGCCGAACATATAGGCACTGAAATAATCTCGTGCGATAGCCGCCAATTCTATCAAGAAATGCGCATTGGTACTGCCGTTCCTACGGCTGAAGAACAAGCACGTGTCCCCCACCATTTTATTCAAAACCTTTCCATTGACACCGATTACTCAGTGGGTGATTTTGAACGCGATGCTATCGCTTTCTTGACCAATTATTATCAGAAGGCTGATTGCTGTGTTATGGTTGGTGGTTCGGGTTTATATGAAAAAGCCGTTAGCAGTGGCTTAGATGAATTTCCGACGATAGATCCTGCTATTCGTGCGCAACTGAATGCCGAACTGGAACAAGACGGACTCGTGCTTCTCCAAGAGGAGTTACTTCGGGTTGACCCTACCTATTATGCGGAAGTGAATCTACTCAATCCACAACGTGTAACGCGAGCACTCGAAGTTTTTAGAGGTTCTGGAAAGCCTTTTTCTTCCTTTCGAAACCAAAAAGCAGCGAATAGACCATTTAAAACCTTAAAAATAGGTTTAGAACTTCCACGCGAAGAAATGTATGCCCGTATTAATCATCGGGTTGATCTGATGATGGAAGAAGGCTTATTGGAAGAAGCCAAAGCCCTCTACCCTTTAAGACATCTAAATGCATTACAGACCGTTGGATACCGTGAGTTGTTTGCTTACTTTGACGGTGAGATTTCATTGGAATTTGCCCTGGAAGAAATTAAAAAGAATACCCGCCGTTTTGCTAAACGCCAAATGACCTGGTTTAAGAAAGATGTCGATGTTCAGTGGTTTTCAGCCACAGAAGTTGATCAAATTAAAGCCTATTGCGATACCTACCTAAATTCGTAAAAAAAAGTTTTCCTTATTTTTATTAAGTTTAAATAAAAAGGTTACTTTTGCTCGGAAATTAAAAAACAATGAGCAAAAAGACTTTCTCTGTACGAAAACTTTTCAATGATCTGCATTTATGGCTAGGCTTGGGTAGTGGAATTATTATTTTTATTACGTGCCTTACGGGGACTTTGTTAACGTTTAACGAATCGATACGTGCTCAATTGGCAACACCTATTGAGATAAATACGGCTTTACCAGTCAAAAATCTTGAAGAATTATCGAAGGATATTAAAGCACTGGATAAAGGAAAGATAAATTCAATCACCATTCCTTCTGCTGCTGATAAGCCTTACAAACTTAATCTTAAAACATCAAAAGAAGATCGTCGCGGAACCAACTTTGTCTTGGATCAATACAGCAGTGAAGTACACAGCATTGATAAAACGTGGTATGATGAGTTCTATATGTTCAACTTTAAAATGCACCGTTGGTTGATGAATGAAGATATCGGTCGACCTATTGTGGGGACTTCTACCATCATTTTAATTTTCTTAACCCTATCGGGTTTAATTTTATGGATTCCTAAAAAAATAAAAGCGAGCTGGAAAGTGTGGAAACCTGGTTTTAAGATTAAAACCAATGCGCGTTGGAAACGATTAAATCACGATTTACATAATGTATTAGGTTTCTATACTTTTCTCGTTGTTTTAGTGATGTCTTTAACAGGATTATGTTGGTCTTTTGAATGGTATAAAGATGGAGCTTCTGCCGTTTTAGGTGCAAAAGTATTTGATCGTGGTGCTGATAAAAAATTCAAATCGGATACGATTCAAAACTTGGCTAAAATGTCACCCGATGGAATTTTAGACCTTACAAACAAAACGTTAGACTATAAAGGAACAACACGTATTTCATTTCCTTCAAAACCAAGCGACACTTACATTGTTACTAAATACAGCGATGATGCAGCATCATCCTATTTAAACGATAAATTAATCTTCGATCAGAATGGAAGTCTATTAAAGAAAGATCTTTATGCTGATAAACCACTCAATACCAAAATAGCCAGCCTTATTCGCCCAATTCACACAGGAGAATTCTACGGTCTATGGTCTGAAATTATTTATTTTATCTCGTGTTTAATCGCAACTTCCTTACCCATTACAGGGACATTTATCTGGTGGAATAAGCGGAAGAAAAAAAAGAAAAAAGAAAACGGTTTAGTTCGTCAGTAATATCCATCTATGTGCATTTGATTTGAGACTTTAAGTACGCAATTGAATAATATTAATGATATCAATAACCCCAAAGGAAGTTCAGTCGTTGAACTTCCTTTTTTATGTTTAATTCTAAAATTATTAGCATAGGAATCCGTTCTTTTCATGCATCGTATAAGGATTAAATTCACCTCTTTAAACCTCATCATTGTATGTTTATCGGATATTCTTTACTTCGTTAATACCTGCATCTATTGTATTTTTTAATCAGTGAAAGACCTATTGTATAAAGCATGAAAAATTGAAATCGTCAAAAAATAAGCTTTGAATTATTCGCTACAAAACTTCATTTTAGCGCTATTATTTGACTAAATCCGCTCTTCTAATATTAATTTCATCATTATATCGGTTTGTTCATCATCGCCTAATTTGAAAATATGCTTATCGAATTCAACAAAACCATTTTTCTTGTAGAAGCTAATTGCCCTTGGATTATCTTCCCAAACACCTAACCAAATGTAGTACGTGTTTTTCTGTTTGGCAATTTCGATCGCTTTTTCATAAAGCATTTGTCCGATTCTTTTGCCGTGAAACTCTTTTAAAACATAAATCCTTTGAATCTCAAGTGCTGTGTCATCTTGCAATTCTGTTTGCGATTGTCCAAAATTGACTTTCAAATATCCAATGACTTCGTTTTCAGATGAAGCAAAATAAAACTCAGAGTGTTCATTCTTCAATTCTTCTCTTAGCTTTTCGTTGGAGAAACCCTCTGATAAATAAGTAGCCATATTCTCTTTTGTATTACTTGAAGAAAATGTTTCTGAAAATGTTTGTCTGCCTATCTGTTGTAGTTGTTCAACCTCGTTTAGTGTCACTTTTCTTATTTCCATTGGTTCAATTTATATTTAATTTAATTCGTTGACTAAGCCATTCTGTATTCTCTCTTGCTCCTATTCGTTCTTATCCAATCTTCTGACCACGATAATGTCTATCCATATAAGAGCTAAGTTGTATACGAAAGAATAGGCGCAATCTTAGGGTTAATAAACCCATCAATTGCAACAGCCTTCTGTTGATTTTAAATCATTTATCCATTCAGGATTGTATTCCTCAAATATAACTATCCTAAAAAGATTCTGATGTAGAATATAAAAATATACCTCAACAATTCCTTTAACAAGACCTATTTATGCATGGTTTACCCACAAAAAGTAGCCCTAAATGGCCCATTCTTTATATAGCTATTCATCCCTATTTTGGTTATCAACTATAAAAAATCGTCTAAATGATTTTATAAGCAAAAAATATATCGCTTAAATACAGCACATTAAACGATATTAGTCGTTTACAAACGTTTGTAATCAGTTACAATTAATTATTATTGGGTATTAGATGTGAGATTTGAGACAATAGAAATTAGTAAAAATGAGTTGATGCAAATAATGGATTAACTAGATGCTTGAAATAGATGTGAGATGCGAGATGTGAGATATAAGATTTTAGTTGATGCAAATAATCTTTTAACTGACGCTTGATATAGATGTGAGATAATAGATATGAGACGTGAGATTTTAGAAATTACATAAAAATGAGTCGATGCAAATAATCTTTTAACTGATGCTTGATATAGATGCGAGATGATAGATGATAGATAGAAGGTAGCAGGTTTATACCCCTACCCTATTAAAACTAAATGAAGGTATGAGTATTTAGAAGGTGGTAGAAGTTAAATTTTGATAGATTTTAAACGAGCGTATCGCGCCAAGGATAGAAGCGGAAATCTTTTGCAGCCTATACGGATAACAGGTTAATAACGAAATTAAGTGGCTGCAAAAATTGGGAGCGGATAGCCTGACCCGTAGGGAGGCGCCCAAATGAGTTAGAAGTTAGCTGTTAGTATTTAGACGTTAGTATTTAGATGTTAGTATTTAGATGTTAGTATTTAGATGTTAGTATTTAGATGTTAGTATTTAGATGTTAGTATTTAGATGTTAGTATTTAGACGTTAGTATTTAGACGTTAGTATTTAGACGTTAGTATTTAGACGTTAGTATTTAGACGTTAGTATTTAGACGTTAGTATTTAGATACTAGAATGAGGAGATAAATATATAGAAAATAGTAGATTTGAGATGTCAGATATCAGATACCAAAATCATCTAACATCTATCGTCTAATATCTAATATCTTTTACCTAACATCTCTCCTCTAGCCATTACAACATAATAACATCTTTAATTTCGGAGATGTCTTTATAGAATTGAATCACTTGATCGGCATCAATAGCATAGATGGTAACACTAATCGACGTGTACTTTCTATTTTTAGATGCTTTATATTCATAAGCCGGATTCGCATTTGCAAATATAGCCTTAATAGCCTCCATGGTTTCTTCTCCAGAAGGATAGATAAATTTAAAGATGTAATCACTCGGAAAGCCTTGTACGTCGTTTAAACGCTCTTTAAATACTTTGTAGAAATCTTTTTCATTATCGGCACTGTCATCCATTTGCTGAAAATGAACATTGTTGTTATCATCACTCATTTTTGAATCTTTTTACAAATTTAGGCAATATTCGTTCCGAAAGAAATAATAAAATTTGAAACGAAAGCGGGAATATTCAACCTATAAAGTTTATTTTTTACATAAATAACCATTTAAAAACGGAATTACATAACCAAATAGACTATTTAGTTTATTTTTTTAAACATAATTATAACATTTGCAATAGAAAATAAACAAATAATAAAACGATTACTATGTGTGGAATTTTAGGCATATTCGATAAAAAAGAGTTAGATACACAACACGTATTGGGATTAAGCAAACGCATGAAGCATCGCGGTCCCGATGAACAAGGGTTTCAATTAAATACTCAAGGTGACGGCATGATAACGCATGAGCGTTTGTCAATTGTCGATTTAAATACCGGTAAGCAACCGATTAAAGGCACTAACACAACTTACCTTGTTCATAATGGTGAAATCTATAACCATATCGACTTAAAGCAGACCCATTGCCCCGATGTTCTTTTTAGAACAAAAGGAGATAGTGAAATTATTGTTCATTTATTCGAGAAATACGGCGAGGATATTTGTGGCTTACTCGACGGTGACTTTGCCTTTATGGTGATGAAAGAAGATTATTTTATGGTCGCTCGCGATCCCATTGGTATTAAACCGCTTTATTATGGTCAAGATACTGATGGGGCCTATTACTTCGCTTCCGAGTTGAAAGTGATCGAAGATCAGGTGATGGATGTAACGCCTTTCCCGCCCGGCCATTATTTTACAAAAGAAAAAGGCTTTGTGAAGTATTATCAACCCCTATGGCAAGACTATGCGGTGTGCAAAGAAAAGGGCGATTTAAAACGCCTTCAAGATACACTGGTGCATGCCACAAAGAAACGGCTAATGAGCGATGTGCCCATTGGTGTTTTATTATCGGGTGGTTTAGACAGTAGTTTAATTGCCTCTATTACCGCAAGACTTTTAGCAGCAGAAGGAAAAGAACTGCATTCGTTCTCTATTGGGATAGATGCTTCTGCACCCGATAGTTTAGCGGCTAAAGAAGTGGCCGATTTTATTGGAACTACTCACCACTCGGTTCATTTCACCGTTGAAGAAGGACTTGAAGTCATTCACCAATTAATCTGGCATTTAGAAACTTACGACGTTACCTCTATACGAGCAAGCACCCCTATGTATTTGTTATCAAAGTACATCAGAGAACAAGGCATTAAAGTGGTTCTTTCGGGTGAAGGTTCCGATGAGATTTTCGGAGGTTACTTATACTTTCACCAAGCTCCTAGTGAAGAGGAATTTCAGAAAGAGACCATCGACCGTGTTGGACGTCTAAGTACAGCCGATTGTTTAAGAGCAGACAAATCGACTATGGCCTGTGCCCTAGAAGCCCGTGTTCCTTTTTTAGACAGAGACTTTTTAGATGTGGCCATGGCCATAGATCCTTCTGAAAAAAGACCCAACCGAAGCGAAGGGAAAATTGAAAAACATATTTTACGCAAAGCGTTCGACGATAAAGAGACTCCTTGGTTGCCAGCCCATATCTTATGGCGACAAAAAGAACAATTTTCAGATGGCGTGGGCTATAGCTGGATAGATTTTCTAATTGCCCATTGTGAACAGCAAGTAAGCGATGCTGAAATGCTGTTGGCCGATATAAAATACCCCATTAATACCCCCACAACCAAAGAGGCTTATTATATGCGCGAAATATTTCATACACACTTCCCTAGTGATGGCGCGGCCAAAACGGTTTCGAAATGGATTCCGAAATGGCAAGCCAATAGCGACCCGTCTGGAAGAGCTTCTCATTTACACGAAAAGACAGTGAGTGCCGTTTAACCAAACCAACCTTGACCAAAAAAGGCGCCTATAAGGCGCCTTTTTTAAACTATAATTGTATCTATCTTCTGCTATGCATTAACGTGGGTTTTTTCCCCAAGAACGCCCATCATCGGTCGAATAGAATGTTCCGTTTTCAGCTTGTAAAACAATTACACCATCTTCATAGGTTAATTTCTCCATGGTTCCAGTCATTGCATTACCCGAAAAACGCTTCTCCCATTTAAGACCTTCGTTACGGGTGTAAAAAATTCCTTTGGTGGTAACAGCTAATAAAAGACGATCTACTTTTAGTAAATCCAAGAACTCACCAATCTGGTAACTCCCTCTAAAATGCGTCATCCATGCTTTTCCAGCACTATTTGAATATTCAATCTGACTATAGCTTTTAAGGCTAATGCGAAGATATTCTTTATTTTGTAAATGTATTTGATCTGCCATACGTAAATATTGACCGCAAAAATACGCTTAAATTCATCAATATTCATCCTATTCACTTAAAAAGGCTCGGAAATTACAACCTCATCCAAAAATTAAAGCCTTATTCTTTCTTGGGCAGCCGCATATTTGCAGTTCTAAGAACAGCAAGTATGCGCCGGGCTTTTCGCACTCGCTTTTTGGGGAGGTAAAAAAGAATAACCAATTCATGCTAGAGAACCCAAAAAAGCTCAAACAATTGCTTCAATCCCTGCTGCGGAATTGGGGAGGTTCGTAGAAAGAAGGTTTATTGGTTTAAGGTTTATTAGTTTAAGGTTTAAGGTTTAAGGTTTAAAGTTGAATTGGAAATTTCATAGCGTAATTTCACGATGTACTAAGTACTCCCCTTACTAAAGACTAACAACTAACAACTTCTTTTACTAAAGACTCCTCCACCACTCCAAATAAAAAAAGCCCTCTAGAAGAGGACTTTTTGTATTTGTATTTTGTAACTAGTTACTGACCTAAAATGTACGCAAATACCAAAGGTGCTACAATAGTGGCATCCGATTCAATTACATACGAAGGTGTATCAACATCTAATTTACCCCATGTAATTTTCTCATTGGGAACTGCACCCGAGTAAGAACCGTATGATGTAGTTGAATCAGAGATCTGACAGAAATACGCCCAGAAAGGAACATCTTCCCATTCTAAATCTTGATACATCATTGGAACAACACAAATAGGGAAATCACCAGAGATACCGCCTGCAATTTGGAAGAAACCTACACCACGACCAGCTGAATTAGCGCGGTACCATTCGGTTAAGTAGATCATGTATTCAATTCCCGATTTAACGGTACTCGCTTGTAATTTACCTTTAATGACATTCGACGCAAAAATATTTCCGGTCGTTGAATCCTCCCAACCTGGACAGATAATAGGAAGGTTTTTCTCTGCAGCCGCAACAATCCAAGAATCCTTAGGATCTATTTCGTAATATTGTTCCAAGATTCCAGAATTTACAACTTGGTATAAATACTCATGTGGTAAATAACGTTCTCCTTTGGCTTCAGCTGCATGCCAAACATCTTCTAAATGCGATTGTAAACGACGAAATGCTTCCTCTTCAGGAATACATGTATCGGTTACACGGTTGTAGTGACTATCTAGTAATTCTTTTTCTTGCTCTTTCGTTAAATCTCTATAATTAGGTACGCGTTTGTAATGCGAATGCGCTACCAAGTTCATTACATCTTCTTCTAAGTTAGCGCCTGTACAAGAAATAATCTGAACTTTATCTTGACGAATCATTTCAGCCAATGAAATTCCTAATTCAGCCGTACTCATAGCTCCCCCTAAAGAGATTAACATTTTCCCACCTTCCTCTAGGTGTTTTTCATATCCTTTGGCTGCATCAACTAAAGCTGCTGCGTTAAAATGTCTGTATTGATGTTCAATAAATTGACTAATTGGTCCTTTGCTCATTTTATAAACTATTTTAATATGATTTTTTAAACTATTTTAAATTGTACCCTAAGGTGGTTAACACATTCTGATGGCTTTGTTCTTCAGAATAAACAGTGGCTTTATATTCTTCATCGATCAGAATATATTTTGGTTGGGGAATTAGACAGTGGTGTACTCCTCCAAATCCAGAAATATTATCCTGGTAAGCGCCGGTATTAAAGAAACCAATGTACAAAGGCTTTGCCGTATCATACTTCGGTAAGTAAATGGCATTAACATGCTGTTCAGAATTGTAATAATCGTCCGAATCACAGGTTAGTCCACCCAACAAGACACGCTCGTATTTATCATACCAACGATTAATTGGTAGCATCACGAAACGCTTTGAAATCGACCAAGAATCGGGTAAAGTCGTCATAAACGATGAATCAATCATATCCCAGTATTCTTTGTCATTCTGTTTCTTTTGGTAAAGGATTTTGTAAATCACTCCGCCCGACTCACCTACGGTAAAGCTTCCAAACTCGGTAAAAATATTCGGAACAGGGATACCCTCTTCTTCACAAATGGCCTGAATCTGTACCAAGATTTCTCTCGCCATGTAGGCATAGTCGTATTCGAAGTTTAACGAATTCTTAATCGGAAAACCACCACCAATGTTTAAGCTATCCAATTCAGGACAAACCTTCTTTAGATTTACATACACCCGTAAACATTTGGTTAATTCATTCCAATAGTACGAAGTATCTTTAATTCCTGTATTGATAAAGAAGTGAAGCATCTTTAATTTAATGCGCTCATTAGGCTTTACAATGTTGTGATAGAAAGGAACAATGTCTTTATACCCAATCCCTAAACGCGACGTATAAAACTCGAATTTTGGTTCTTCTTCCGATGCAATTCGAATCCCGATTTCAAAATCCCCTTCGATGGCTTCCGAAAAAAGATCGACCTCTTCATAATTATCAATAATGGTAATCGTTTTACGATGACCATTGTTAACCAAACGGGCAATATTTTCGACATATTCTTCGCGTTTAAAACCATTGCATAAAACATATTGATCCGAATTCATTAATCCTTCTTCAATGAGGTTTTCGACAATGTTCACATCAAAGGCAGACGAAGTCTCAATGTGAATATCATTCTTTAACGCTTCTTTCACGATATGTTTAAAATGTGAACTCTTTGTACAATAGCAGTAATTGTAACTCCCTTCATACCCTAGCTCCTCTCGGGCTTGTTCAAACCAATTTTTGGCTTTCTGAATATTCTCTGATATTTTGGGTAAGTACGTAAATTTTAAAGGTGTTCCATGTTCCTCTACAAGAGACTTCAGGTCGATGCCATTAAATTTAAGGTACTCTCCATCTAAGTCGAATTCATCCTGAGGAAAATCAAAAGATTGAGTAATAAGGTCTATATATTTGGTTTTCATTATACGATTTATAAATTAACGTGATACAAAAGATAAGCCACATGCGCTTATCGTCTAATTTTATCCAGTACTTTAGTTTGATGTTGAAGGTAAAATAAAGGTACTAAACACGTATCGCATAAGATACTTTGCGAGGTAGTATTTGGAAAGTAAATATCTGTAATTCGTTTCTTTGTCTAAAAGCTAAAACACTTAGAGCTTTCCCTATCCAAGTGGTTTCGAATAAAAAGTGAACACCCATCTAACTTTTTTATAAAAATTGAGGCAAAATATGCGCGACAAATATACACTTTTAGACGTTTCAAAATTGAAAATATTGGTAAAATGAACGATTATGTCCCTTTCTATTTATATTAATCGGCAACTTAGCAGCGAATTGTTTATAAATTTATTTTTAGTTTACGGTTTCCATGCATTAAAAATTGTATTTTTGAATTCGTTTTGAACAATAATTATGGGTAAAATCATTGCTATAGCCAATCAAAAAGGGGGCGTTGGAAAAACAACGACATCCCTTAATTTAGCAGCTTCTTTAGGCGTTTTGGAAAAGAAAGTTTTATTAGTTGATGCTGATCCACAAGCCAACGCGACCTCGGGATTGGGGTTCGACTTGGACACGATTGAACGAGGAACCTACGAGGTTTTAGAAAACCAAACATTGGCCAGTGAGGCCATCTTGCATACGGAATCCCCGAACTTAGACCTTATCCCTGCTCACTTAGACTTAGTCGCCGCTGAAATAGAAATTGTCGATTACGACAATCGGGAGTATATGTTGAAGAACGCTTTAGCCGAAATAAAGCCCTTATACGATTATATCATTATTGACTGTGCGCCTTCCTTGGGTTTAATTACACTGAACGCCTTAACCGCTGCCGATTCGGTGATTATCCCTATCCAATGTGAATACTTTGCCTTAGAAGGCTTGGGAAAACTTTTAAATACCATTAAAGGAATTCAGCAACACCATAACAAAGAACTGGATATCGAAGGACTGCTTTTAACAATGTATGATTCGCGCTTGCGCTTATCGAACCAGGTCTTGGATGAAGTCAATAACCACTTCCCTCAAATGGTTTTCAAAACAATTATTGCTCGTAATGTGCGCCTTTCTGAAGCACCTAGCTTTGGGGAAACCATTATACAGTACGATGCAGCGAGTAAAGGTGCCGAAAATTACCTTAATTTAGCACGAGAATTTTTAGTAAATAATAACGATACCAAATAAATAATGGCAAAGCCAAATAAAAATAATCGATTGGGACGCGGACTTTCAGCCTTACTGAAAGACGAACCAACGATAAGATCCGCGTCAGACGAAGGCGCTAAAAAGCTAGTGGGGAACATCCTCGAAATTGATTTGGGGAAAATTACCGCTAACCCTTGGCAACCCCGTTCAAATTTCGACAAAAAGGCCTTGGAAGAACTTGTGGCTTCCATCGACGCCTTAGGGGTTATTCAACCCATTACGGTTCGAAAAAAAGAAAACGGCGATTATGAATTAATCTCGGGTGAAAGACGCTTTAGAGCCTCTGAGTTAGCTGGTAAGAAATCGATTCCAGCTTATGTTCGTTTAGCCAATGATCAAGAGATGCTTGAAATGGCCTTGGTCGAAAATATTCAACGCCAAGATTTAGATGCTATCGAAATCGCACTCTCTTACCAACAATTAATCGACGAGATTAAACTAACCCAAGAGGAATTGAGTAAACGCGTTGGGAAAGACCGCTCTTCCATTACCAATTACCTGCGTTTACTTAAACTGGATCCAATCATTCAAACAGGCATTCGCGACGGGATGATCTCTATGGGGCACGGACGTGCGCTAATGGCCATTGATGATGCCGATCTTCAATTTGATATCTATGAGAAAATTGTACGCAACAATCTTTCGGTAAGAGATACAGAGAAACTGATTAAAAGCATTAAAACCGGTGAACAAAAACCCGATAAAGTAAAAGAAGTTGAACTTCCCCCGCTTTATCAAACCGCATTAAATGACATGGTTAAATCGCTGAACACCAAAGTTGAAATTAAACGTGCTAAAAACGGAAAAGGAAAAATCATTTTGAATTTCACTTCAGATGAAGAGTTTGAACGCCTTAGAATTTTCTTAAATGAACAATAAACTTACCTGGCTTTCAATAGCACTTCTATCATCTCTGGCTTTTGGTCAAATAAAAACCGATAGCTTGGTCGTGGTCAACACCATGCAAATAGAAAACACATCACCACAATTGGTGTTAAAGGAAAAGAATCCGTTACGCGCCTCTTTGTATTCTGCTCTTTTACCAGGTGCAGGGCAAGTCTATAACGAACGGATATGGAAAGCGCCGATCGCCTTAGGATTAGTTGGTGCAGGTGTTGGTTTTACAGGCTACTACAATGGTTTGTACAAAAAATACCGAAAAGCCTATATCGCTAAAAGAGAAGGATTGCCTACGGAATACGATAACCTGACTGCTGAACAATTAGCCGTTTATCAGGATGAACAAAAACGAAATAGAGACTATCTTGTTGCGATTACTGCCTTAGCCTATATTCTTAATATCTTAGATGCAACGGTTGATGCACATTTATTCTCAACTCGAAAAGATCCGGATATGACCATGTCTTTCGGGCCTACTGTTATTCAAGATTACAACACACTTCAACCTGTTTTAGGATTGTCGTTTAATTTTAAATTTTAAAACCATGAAAGTAGCATTAATTGGATATGGAAAAATGGGACAAGCAATTGAACAAATTTTGCTGGACCATAATCACGAAGTCGTCTTAAAAATTAACCATACCCCTACTGCTGTTGAACTAGTAGGCGTTGAAGTGGCTATTGAGTTTTCAAGTCCTGAAACAGCCTTTAACAACCTTAAAGTATTACTTGAAAATAAAGTTTCAGTCATCTGTGGTACAACAGGATGGTTAGAACACCAAGGAATAATCAATCAATTGGCTATAGCCAATAAAGTTGGTTTTCTTTACGCATCAAATTTCAGCCTTGGCGTTAATATCTTTTTTGAATTAACCAATCACTTAGCTGGATTAATGAATAAACACCGCCATTTATACAATGTGCAAATTGAAGAGATTCATCATACCCAAAAATTAGATGCTCCCTCTGGAACCGCTATTACATTGGCTGAGCAGATTATCGCTAATTCTTCTTACGAACAATGGTCGATGGAAGAACAAGCTGAATCGATTATCCCCATTGTTGCTCAACGCGTGAATGATGTACCGGGTACACACCACGTAACCTATACATCAGCCGTTGATTCCATTGAAATTTCACATACTGCACATTCACGTCAAGGGTTTGCCTTAGGCGCTGTGATTGCAGCCGAGTGGATCTGGGATAAACAAGGTGTTTTCACCATGAAAGATGTACTTGAACTGAACTAATATAAAATACTTAATATCAAAATCTTATGAACTTACTAATCTATTGGTTGATTGGTTTCATCTTATTCAACATACTCATTGGTGCTGCTACTTGGAAACTGTATAAAAACGCAGGTAAACCAGCCATAAATGCCTTTATTCCTTTTCTAAATGCTTGGACAGGTTTAGCAATTATTGAACGTCCAAAATGGTGGATTATTCTTTTTTATGTACCCATTGTTGGTCCTATCTTTTGGCTGATCTTATTTGTTGATTTGGCCGATTGTTATGGTAAAACCGAATTAAAGGATAAAATAATTATGGTGATCACCTTAGGATTATACATTTTCGCGGTCAACTACAGTGACAATCCTAAATTCTTAGGCCCAGAAAAACGTTCTTCTACCTTAATATCATCTTTACTGTTTGCATTGGTTTTAGCGACACTCGTACATTACTGGTTTGTACAACCCATGATTGTTCCTACGGGTTCAATGGAAAATACCATTAAAATTGGTGATGCTCTTTTTGTAGAGAAAGTAAGTTACGGGGCGCGTGTTCCGATAACACCGATAGGATTACCTTTTTCTGACCTGATTAAACGCGATGCATACGTCGATAAAGTGCGTTTACCTTATATGCGTTTACCTGGTTTCAGATCATTAAAATCGAACGACATCGTGGTCTTTAGTTTTCCTGCCGATTCGGTCTATGATGCCATCGACAGAAAAGACGCCTATGTAAAACGATTGGTTGGAATGCCCGGAGAAACTGTACAAATTCGCAATGGTATCTTGTATGTTAACGACAAAAAATTTGAACCAAAATTAGATGCTGAAGTTCAGCATTCGTATATCGTTGTAACCAAGATTCCATTCAGTGATAAAATCTTATACGATGATTTTGGGATTATTAGCACCGACTACCAAATTCGTACAAACGAAGATAAAACATTAACCTACTATTTTGCTGCATTAACGAGCAAACATGTCGCTAGCATGAAAAACAACACGAGTGTTATCTCTGTTGAGCCAAATCTTCAACCTGTAGGAGAGAAAAACGAGCATATCGTTCATGGAAAAATAGATAGTGTCAATACCATTTTCCCTGTCAATAAACCATGGAACACCGATCAATATGGACCGTTATACATCCCTAAAAAAGGCGATATCGTAACCGTGAATAAAGAAACACTTCCACAGTATATCGATTTAATTCGTAAGCATGAGCATAATGCTTTATCCGTAGATTCTACCAACGGGAAGTATGCCATTGCCATTAATGGAAAAGTGACCGACAAATACCAAATACAACAAGATTACTTCTTTATGATGGGAGATAATCGAAATCAATCGTTAGATGCCCGTTTCTTTGGCTATGTACCCGAAGATCACATTATTGGTCGTCCCTTCTTAATTTGGGCGAATGCCAATGGTGTATTTGAACCAGCTGCACCAAAGAAATTTATTTGGAGCCGTTTCTTTACAACGATCAACAACGATAACCCGACTAAAAAATCATACGGTATCTATGTCCTTATCGCCTTAGCCGGTTGGATTGGCTATGATGTTTGGAAGGCCCGAAAAGAAAAACAAAAAAATAAATACTAAGAAGTTTTACGAATCAATGAAAGATATATTTCCAGCTTTTTACTTTGGACCGATCGATTATTTTGCAGATATGGTAAAAAGCAACGATTTTTTAATCGAAAACGTAGAGAATTTTCAAAAACAAAGCTACCGCAGTCGCTGCATAATCCTAGGGGCCAATGGCCCCCTTCGATTAGGACTTCCTATAGTTCACAATGGCGCAAGACTCATGAAAGACATTCAGCCTTCTTATGAATACGACTGGCGTAAAGAGCACTTTAAATCCCTACGCTCGGCTTACCTTAGCTCACCTTATTTTGAATATTACGAAGATGAAATTATTCAACTGTATCAATTAAAGGAAAAATACCTGCTCGATTTCAATTTAAAAACATTTGATTTTATCAATTCGAAATTACAATTGGAACTGATCACTGAAGCAACCACAGTCTATCACCCCCTAGAGGATGATCGCCTGGATTTCAGAAAAACATACAGCAAAAAACAAATCAACCAACGACCTTTTCCTGAATACCAACAAGTTTTCGATGAAAAATTTGGGTTTTCTCCCGGTTTAAGCATTTTAGACTTATTATTCAATGAAGGCCCTAGTGCCTCTATTTATTTAAAAAATTTATAATTGACATGAAGAAATTTATTCTTGCGCTTAGTTTTGCATTTACCTTTGGTTTTGCACAGGCACAACAAACAGAAGTACCGAAAGAGACTTGGTACCATGCTGATTTAGGAGAAACAGGTGTTTATGGTGTAAACACCAATAAAGCATTGGAATTCCTTAAACAAAATAATCGTAAACCGCAACCATTTATCGTTGGTGTTTTAGACAGTGGGGTTGAACATTTCCACGAAGATCTGAAAGACAATATGTGGGTGAATAAAAAAGAAATTCCTGGAAATGGTGTTGATGATGATAAAAATGGATTTATTGATGATGTACACGGATGGTCTTTCTTAGGGACTGCTTCCGGGATAAATTACAACGATGATACAATTGAATTAACCCGATTGTATAAAAAATACACCGAGAAATTTTCTTCTTACAACACCGTTCAAAACGAAAATAACCGCAAAAATAACCCTGCTGAATACGCCGAGTATTTAAAAATACGAAAAGAGTATACTGCTGCCGTTGGTAAAGCGAAATACAACAAAACAACTTCTGAATCTAAACTACAAGCCATTGAACCTGCGTTAGCAAAAATGGGATTGGAATTTGGTGATACGAAATTAACAAAAGCCATTCTTGCAAATTACAACCCAGAAGATCAAAGCATTCTTGAAGCGCTTTGGATATTCAATGAAATGAAAGAAGACCAATGGGTTGGTAAAACAGTTCAACAAGTTAGCAATACCTACCTTGGTGCAGCAAAACGCGGTGCTGAGCATTTTACAAGCCAATTAAACGCACACTACAACTTAAACCTTGTCGATCGTGTGAATGTGGACGATGTGAACAACGTGAACCAACGTGTTTATGGAAACAGCGATTCTAACGGTCCAGAGTCTTCTCACGGAACGCACGTAGCCGGTATTATTGCTGCAGTTAGAGGAAATGGAAAAGGAACTGAAGGAACTGCTGGAGGAAACCATGTGAAAATTATGTCTGTTCGTACTGTTCCTAACGGAGATGAGCGCGACAAAGATGTCGCCAACGCAATTTATTATGCTGTTGACAATGGTGCTAAAGTCTTAAATATGTCATTTGGAAAAACCTATTCTCCAGACAGACAATTGGTATGGGATGCTTTTAAATATGCATCAGATAAAGGGGTATTAATTGTAAAAGCAGCTGGAAACAGTAACGAAGACATCGATACCCATATCCACTACCCGACGAATTTCAAAAACAATCAACCGGTTTCTAAATCCGTATTAACAGTTGGAGCATCTACAAGAGACTCAAAGAAATTAAAGTCGGGATTCTCTAATTTCGGAAAACAGTCTGTAGACGTTTTTGGGCCTGGTTCAGAAATTTATGCTACTTACCCTGGGGTAACCGAATACCGTTTCTTAAACGGGACATCAATGGCCTCTCCAGCTGTAGCTGGTGTTGCTGCATTGGTATGGTCGCACTACCCAAAATTAACCGCTCAAGATATTCGTACTATCTTGATGGAAACGGTGAATAAAAACGATCAATTAACCGCTATCTCGGTTACGGGTGGCGTTGTTGATTCATACAATGCTGTAAAGCGTGCCGAAGAAATTTACAAACAACGCAAACTTAAATAAGCACCTTTTTTTACAAATATTATAGAGCTCCAACTTAGTTTGGAGCTTTTTTTGCATTAGGCAGAAACAATTACTGTCGTTCACCGACTACCAAACAATACATTTTTATATGAAAAAAATAGTTTTAAGCATCAGTTTTGCTTTAGTATTCGCTACTTCTGCTTTTGCACAGCAAGCAGTAACGTCAGCACCCGTTCCACAAATTGACCTTAAGATTTGGCAACATGCCAGCTTTGAAGATACAGGCGTTTACGGTGTAAACACCGAAAAAGCCATTGCATTCTTAAAGGAAAAGAAAAGAAAGCCACAAAATATCGTGGTGGGCGTTCTCGACAGTGGTGTTGAAATTACGCACGAAGATTTAGTGGACAACGTATGGACTAACCCAAAAGAGAAAAAAGACGGTAAAGACACCGACAAAAATGGGTATATCGACGATATCCATGGATGGAATTTCATCGGTGGAAAAGATGGTAAAAATGTCGATGGAGATACGTTAGAAATTACCCGTCTTTACGTTAAATACAAAAAACAATTCGAAACCAATGCCGATGCGCAAGCACAGCAAACAAAAAACCCGGCCCTATACGCCGAATATAAAACCATTAAAGATACATACGAAAAAGACTTAGCCGAGGCGAAACAAGCCTCTGAGAACTATAGTCAATTGGCCGATAATTTGGTGAAACCTATTGAAAGCATGATTACCGAATTTGGGGCTGATAAACTATTGAGCAGAAAAGCACTGATGGCTTTTCAACCAACCAATGAGGTTACTAAACAAGGGATGATGATTTTTGGTCTAGTTCCTGAAGAAGCTTGGAATAATCGTCCGATGAAAGAATTTGCTGACGAAATCTTAAGCGAAATCACGGAAGGGGCAAAACATTTCAAAGAGCGTTACGAAATTAATCTGAATCCGAATTTAGATACCCGCCATATTGTTGGGGATAATTACGACGATGTTAACGAGCGTTTTTACGGAAATAACGATGTAGACGGAGCTGATTCTAACCATGGAACCCATGTATCAGGAATTATTGCGGCAAAACGTGGTAATGGGATTGGTATTGACGGTATTGCTGGTGATGGCTATGTAAAAATCATGTCGGTACGTACGGTTCCTAACGGAGATGAACGCGATAAAGACGTTGCCAACGCTATTCGCTATGCAACGGATAATGGCGCTAAAATCTTAAATATGTCTTTTGGAAAGCCTTACTCTCCAGAGAAATCTGCCGTTTGGGATGCATTTAAATACGCTGAGAAAAAAGGGGTTTTATTAATTAAAGCTGCTGGTAACGACGACCTTAATATCGATACCGAAGTTCACTACCCTACCGTTTATAACGATCAAGGAAAAGCGGTTTCGAACAATGTAATCACCGTAGGTTCTTCAACGGTCGACCCGAAAGCGTTACGATCTGATTTTTCAAACTATGGTGTGAAATCAGTGGATGTATTTGCTCCAGGTTCTCAGATTTATTCTTCGATTCCAACACGCGATGGAAAATACAAGTCGAACAGTGGTACCTCAATGGCCTCTCCCGTTGTTGCTGGTGTTGCTGCAATGGTTTGGGCACATTACCCCAAATTAAGCACTCAACAAGTCAAACAAATTATTTTAGAATCTGTAAACAAAGACCCACAACTCGCTGAATTTTCAGTAACAGGTGGTGTTGTTGATGCTTTAAAAGCCGTACAACTCGCAGAAAAAATGTCAAAATAACATTCAGTATATTATTATAAAAGCACCGCTATAGCGGTGCTTTTTTGTGTTTATTTATTTTATACAACCCTTTCAATCCATTAGCGGTTATTGGCTATTTAATGAATGCAAAGTAACGCTTGATTTACGTTATTTTAGGTGATTAACACACCTCATCGATCGAGCATTCTTAGTCAAGTGAAAAGCGTATTCAGCACCATAAGTATCAATTAGGCTTGTATAAGCTGTAAACGATGGAATTCATCGGCAATTTGACGATCATTCGATAAGCGAGCAACTTTGTTTTGTCCCCCCAATTTACCAATCGATTTCATATAGTTTTGAAAACCTTCTTTTTTTACGATAGAAACCTGGAGCGGTTTTAAAATTCCACCCGTAATAAGATCGTCATAATAACTGTTTTGCAAACGCATTTGCGTATCGAGCTCTTCGGTAAACAAAGACACATCCGAAGGAAGTAAATCAAATTCAAGGAGCCATTCATGGTACGGAAGTCCTTCAATAGGATTCACTTGAGGAGCCACCGTAAATTCGTTAACACTACAAGGAAATTGAAGCAGGGTTTTCTGCAAGGCTTGTTCTACCTCATGGGCAATCACATGCTCACCAAAGGCTGACGTATAATGTTTGATTCTTCCTGATACAACTATTTTATAGGGTTTAAGGGACGTAAAACGAATGGTATCCCCAATGTTATATCCCCATAAGCCCGCATTGGTACTCATGATTAAGACATAATCAATGCCCAATTGAACATCTTTTAAAGAAATACGCGTGGGGTTTTCTTCAAAAAATTCTTCGGCGGCGATAAATTCGTAAAATATGCCATTGTTTACCAGCAACAACAAATCGTCCGTTGCTTGGGTATTTTGATAGGCGATAAAGCCTTCAGAGGCCGGATAAGTCTGTATACAGTCGATATCACGACCGATGAGTTGGGTAATTTTATCGTGGTACGGCTCATAATTAACACCGCCCGTAACCATTACATCCAAGTTCTTGAAAATACCTTGTACATTGTCTTTTCCTGAAACAGCGATTAAGCGTTCAAAATACATCATTAACCAAGGTGGGATACCAGAAATCAGGGTCATATCTTCCGACATTGTTTCCTCCACAACACGATCCACTTTGGTCTCCCAATCGTCGATGCAATTGGTCTCCCATGAAGGCATTCTGTTTTTTTGAAGATAGTTAGGGACAAAGTGAGCAACAATACCCGATAAGCGCCCTAGTTTAATACCATTCTCTTCTTCCAATACAGGGCTTCCTTGTAGAAAAATCATTTTACCATTGATAAAATCAGCTTTCCCTGTTTCATAGATGTAGTGTAACAAAGCATTTCTAGCAGCACCGATATGATGGGGTATGGATTCTTTGGTTAGAGGAATGTATTTTGCGCCTGAAGTGGTTCCAGATGTCTTTGCAAAATACAATGGTTTACCTGGCCATAGAATATCTGCTTCACCTGCAACAACACGGTCTATATATGGTTTTAGGTCTTCATAATCCCTTACCGGAACGCGGTCTCTAAACCCGTCGTAATTAGTGATTTTATCAAAATGATGATCCCTACCGAATTGGGTGTTTTTAGCGCGATGAATTAAATCACGTAAAACGCGATCTTGGGCTTCTAATGGAGAATTTATCCATTTTTGATCGCTGTAATGAATATATTTAGAAAAAACTTTTGCAAAAAAAGCTTTCATAGACTTTATTTTTTTAAATGATTAAGCTAAACTTTTTATTTTAATAAACCAAAGATTAGCACTGTTTTACGCTTTAAACACCCCCAATTACAGTAAGCCTCTAAGCGCTTAGTAAAGCACAATTACACCCTATAACTACTAAAAATGTGCTTCTGCAAATATCTAAAACTTTTTCAGAATACAAGATTTTTTGTAATCTACCGTTTTATTGTAGATTTGTGAATATAGACTAGCATGAAAAAGATTCTTACCAGCATTTTTATCGCCAGCTGTTTGGCCGGGTGTTCTACTCAAAAAGACAGTTTCAAAAACAGACAATACCATAAGATGACCTCGTGGTTTAATGGCGTATTTAATGCAGAAGAAGAATTAACAAAAGCCGTTAATGAACAGCAAGAAAGTTATGTCAATTATTATGCGACTATTCTCCCTATTGGAAGCGATTATTTTATAGCCGAAAAAGATGAGTCTACAGGAATTGATGGATCTATTCTTATGGCTCCTGGTAGCAAGCGTAATAACGCACAAAATACGGTCACAACGCCAACAGGATTTAATGCAGTTGAAGCTAAAGCGGTGCGGGTGATTGAAAAACATTCGATGATTCTTAAAGGGCAAGAGCGTAATTCGATGATTGGGAAAGCTTATCTGTTAATTGGAAAGTCGCGTTTTTATCAAAGTAATTATTTTGAATCCTTGGATGCCTTCAATTACGTAATTAAAAACATGAAGAACTCCCCTTCTGCCGAAGAAGCCAATGTATATGCTATTATTGCCGAAATTAGAGGTGGAAATATTTACGACGGTCAAGAACGTTTGGTAGAACTTTACGAAAAAGATGCCTATAGTAAACCGATGAAAGTAGTGATTGCAAAAAACTACGCTCAACTACTCATTGATCATAAAAAATATGAAGAAGCAGTCGATCCACTACAAAAAGCGGTTTATTTTTCAAAAGACAGCGATGAAAAAATACGTTTATACTATGTCTTAGGACAGGTATACTCTAAACTAGGTAAACAACAAGAAGCGGGTGAAGCTTTCACGAAAGTGTATAAAATGAACCCTGGGGCTGATATGGAGATAAAAGCTCAATTAGCAATTGCCGCTAATTTTGATAAAGAAATTAATTCTTACGATAACTATAAAGGAAATTTGTTAGATATAGCCAATAAAGGTTTTTATCTCTCTAAAAAAAATGAACTCTATTATGGTGTAGCCGAAATGGCTTATCGTGCGGGAAATATGGAAGATGCTGTGAAGTATTCAAAAATGAGTTTAAAAGAACCGCTATCCGATCCTTATATTCGTGGGAAAGCCTATGAAAACTATGCTAACATTGAGTTTTCTAAAAACAATTACCTCTATGCTACTGCTTATTATGACTCAGCTGTAACCACTTTTACAGACGACCGTGATAAAAATAGAATTGAGTCTAAAAATACCTCTCTTAAAAATTTAATGGAAAAGCATTATCTAGTGCAGAAAAACGATTCCATTTTACGTCTTGCAAAAATGCCCCAAGATGAACAAAATACGTTCTTCACAGCTTATATTGCTAAGCTAAAATTAGCTGAAGAACAACGCATTCAAGAAGAGCAAAAAGAGATGGCTGATTTTCAGTTAGGTGGTAAAACCACCGCTTTTAGTTCGAGTTTTGCCGATCCTAAATCGACTAAATTCTATTTTTACAATTCGAGCTTAAAATCGAGTGGTCAGACCGAATTTCAACGTGTATGGGGATCTATTTCTTTGCGCGATAATTGGCGTTCAACAGCTGTTATAGGTAATTCGATTGAGAAAAAAGAATTGGAATTAACGGGTGGATTTAATAGTGGTGATCCTCGACGTTTTGAATTGGACTTTTATTTGGAAAAAATACCCAAAGAAGCGAATGAATTGAATCGCCTTAAAATTGAACGCGATACCACCCAGCTTTCTTTAGGGATTGGGTATTACGATATCTTTGAAAATGGAGTACTATCTTCTAAAACATTAGAGAGCTTACTGGCTTCGCCTCCCAAAACCAAAGAGATTGAAGCTCAAGCATTGTATCAATTATACCGAGTACACCGCGACAGAGATCGTTTAAAAGAAGAAGAATATAAGCAAAAAATATTGACCAATTATCCCAATTCAATTTATGCAGGTTATATTTTAAACCCGGATGTTGAATATATAACCGCGGAAACAAAAGAAGCTTTGGATGCCTATGCCGATGCCTATGCATTCTATCAAGACGGAAAATACGAAGAAGTAAAAACAAGTGTTAAAAAAGCATTGGTCCAGTTTCCAACAGAAATAATTATTGCGAAATTTAGTCTATTAAATGCCTATGCTGTTTCTAAAACTGAATCCCAAGAGAATTTTATGCATGCCCTTGAAAGTGTTGCCATAGGATTTGATAATACCCAAGAAGGAAAACAAGCGAAACATTTGTTGGACAAGATGAAACAAATGAAAGACACGCCTATTGATCCCGAAATAACTGAGGAACTTCTTAATGAGGTTCCCGATCAGCCTTTACCTTACAATCCGATGAATTCGAATAGAAAACAATTGAATAAAGAAAGAACAGAAACTGAATAAACAATATAGTATAAAAAAATCCGAGTTTACGCTCGGATTTTTTATTGATTCTTTTATTTCGTGAAGTTTATTGGTTGTTAATTAAGATCGCTGCTTCTTTTGCTGCGTAAGTCGAAATTAAATCTGCACCAGCACGTTTAATACACACCAATGATTCCATAATCACTTTATCATTATCTAACCAACCACGTTCTGCAGCTGCTTTCATCATCGCATATTCGCCGGAAACTTGATAGACGGAAACGGGCATTTGAAATTGATCTTTAATCTGACGCACAATATCGAGGTAAGCCATTCCAGGTTTAACCATAAGAATATCGGCTCCTTCTTCTACATCGGCCATGGCTTCGCGAATAGCTTCTTGTGAATTGTGAAAATCCATTTGGTAGGTTTTCTTATCGCCAAATCCCGGTGCCGAATCTAAGGCATCGCGGAAAGGTCCATAGAATGCACTGGCATATTTTGCGGCATACGACATAATTCCTACGTCGGTAAAACCTTCTTCTTCTAATGCTTCACGGATAGCACCTACTCGCCCATCCATCATATCTGAAGGAGCAACAAAGTCAGCACCTGCCGCAGCATGTGAAACCGACATTCTAACCAATGCTTCCACCGTTTCATCGTTTAAGACAATCCCATTTTCTACAATCCCATCATGACCGAATTCAGAATAAGGATCCAAAGCCACATCGGGCATAACAATCATTTCTGGGCACGCATCTTTGATGGCCTTAATGGCATTTTGCATTAATCCATTAGGATTCCAGGCTTCTTTTCCCGTATTATCTTTAAGGTTATCACTCACCTTTACATAGATATTTACAGCACGAATTCCTAAAGCCCATACTTGTTTAATTTCCTTTACCGTATTATCTATCGATTGGCGGTATACACCCGGCATTGAAGCAATTTCATGCCTTACATTTTCGCCTTCGGCAATAAACATGGGTAAAATAAAGTCTTGTGGGGTTAGAACATTCTCACGCACCATACTTCTGATGGATTCGTTTTTGCGTAATCTTCTATGTCTGTTATAAATGAACATGTCAATATATTTTGTACAAATGTACGGGTTTGTTGCAAACCACACCATAGATTTTGTTTGATTGAAATCAGTTCTTGCATCGAATAGACCTATTTTGTTTTTGATGACCTCATCACCGTAATCCCTACGCTTAGAAGATTGTTGAATAGCGATTAACATTCCGTCATTTGCGCAAGGGATTGGAGCATTTGTTTGAGCTTTTGGGTGAAGTGAAACGGAACCGAAAAGCGAGTGCGAAAAGCCCGCCCATTGCTTGTTGTTGTTAAACTACAAGCAATGGGAGCGCCCTAAAAAAAATCCTTCCAAAAAATGAAAGGATTTTGTCTATCAAACGCATTGGTGTCTTATAGGTATATATTTTCGTGGAGGATGCCGGATTCGATTTCGAACGGCGTTTCATGGGCTCGAAAAATACGGGCGGTGAATGTTCCTTCTAAAGTGATGGTCCCGTTTGTTACATGTAACCAACTTCCTTCTCTTAAACCGATGACTGTTTGGGAATTGAATTGGTGAAACTCGTTAATACGGGTTTCTCTGGTTTCGCCTTTGTGGGTTGATCCTTCAATGGGGTCTAAATAATGGGGATTGATATTGAACGGTAAGAACTGAAGGGCATTGAAACTGGGTGGATACACAATAGGCATATCGTTTGTTGTTCCTATGGTTAATCCGGTTAAATTGCTCCCTGCGCTACTTCCCATATAGGGTATTCCCTGAGCGACCGTTGCTTGCAGTGTTTCCACTAATCCCAACTCGTACAATGTTTTTAGCAATAGAAAGGTATTTCCGCCACCAATAAAAATGGCTTGCGCTTGTTCTATGGCTTCTTTAGGGTTGCTGTATTCATGAATTCCTCTTACAGTAACTCCAATGGTTGCCAAGGCTTCTTTAACCGTTTCGGTATAGTTGTTATAACTTATTCCGGAAGGGCGAGCATAGGGAATAAAGAGCAATTCGCGACCGTTTAAGAAGTCTTTTACGGCTGGTTTTATGTAGTCCATATATCCGGAACCGTGTACTGTGCTGGTACTAATGACCAATAAATTATAGTGGGTATTTATCATTGTGGGTATTTAGGAAAGTAAAGTTATAAAAAAACCGGGAGTTCAGGGTCCCGGTTTGTGTATGGTGTGTTTAATTTTTATAAGTCATCCATTTCAGAATTTCCTTTACGGTTGGTTTCTTACCGTAAATTAAGATTCCGATTCGGTAAATTTTAGAAGCTAAATAAATCATTCCGATGGTACTAATTACTAAAATTGTTAAGGATAGTGCCAACTCCCATATTGGGACATCGAACGGTATTCGGGTAATCATGGAGATGGGTGATGTAAATGGAATCATCGATAACCAAAAGGCGACTGGTCCGTCGGGATTATCGAGTGTGGTGAAACTTCCGTATAAACCGACCATCATGGGGATTAATGGAAAATAGGTGAACTGTTGGGTATCGGTATCATTGTCAACTGCCGACCCAATAGCTGCAAAAATTGAGCTATAGAACAAGTACCCTAGAATAAAGTAACTAACAAAGGCAAAAATAATTAAAGGGTAGTTAAACGATAATAGGATTTCGCTGGTTTCTGTTACCATTTCCATAATCTGTGGGCTGTCTTCGACCATTTGCTGTTGGTTAACCATTTCTTGGGCCATGTCCATACGGCTTGCAGCAATAGCTGGGAAAATCATTAATAAGCCCAATGTCATCACAATCCAAATAGAGAATTGAGTAACCGCAACCATAGTGGTTCCGGCTATTTTTCCCATCATTAGTTCGAAGGGTTTTACCGAAGAGATAATGATTTCGACCACGCGGTTGTTTTTTTCTTCGACCACCGAACGCATTACTTTTACACCATAGATCATGACAAACATAAAGATAATGTAGGTTAAGGCCCCCGAAAGAACCATTTTAAGCTCTACCCCTTTGTCTTCTTTCCCTTCTTTAACGTTGAATACATTGAGGGATACTTTCGATTTGGTTTTATCGAGTGCATCTTGTTCGATGCCGGTGGTTTGAAGGCGCTCTTGCTCAATTTTTCCACCGATTAAACGGGCAATCTTATCGCGGTCGGTCATCCCTAAGTTTCCGTTGGTGATTAATTCGGTTTCTTTTTCAATCTGTGCATAATCGCCGTCTTTATTGGCTGGTATAATCAATAAGGCATTTAGATACTCGCTACCATTCATGGTATCTTTAATGGCTTTTATTTCGTTGGGATTGTAAAAGCTAAAGCTGATTTTTTTATCGGACTTTAAGGTGGTGATAAATTCGGTCGATTGATCGACTACGGCAATGTTTCTAACATCGGAATTGTTGGCTGAACTCAACCAAAAAATAACGCCCCCCGCACCTACAATAAGTAAGGGAGAAATAATGGTCATGATTAAAAAAGCCTTGTTGCGTACTTGAGAGAAAAACTCTCGCTGGGCCACTAATAAAATATTTTTCATCGATTGTGTTCGTTTAAAATTAAAGGGAATTGTTTGAGCGTTTAACCGCTTCTAAAAAGATATCATTCATAGAAGGAATAATTTCTTTAAAGTGATTTAACTGTCCGTAATTAAGCAATTGTGCAACCAACTTGTTTTGACTATAGTCTTTATCTAACAATAAGTTAAACGAAGTTAGCTCATGGTTTACTTTAACATCGGTAAGTTGATAGTCGGCTTGTAATTGAGTTAAATTATCGTGGTTTAAATCTGTTATTCCAATAGCGAACTTACCTGTTTTAAATTGATTTCTAACCTCATCAATGGTCCCGTCTAATACCTTTTTTGATTGGTTAATTAATGCCACGTGGTCACACATTTCTTCAACCGATTCCATGCGGTGAGAGGAAAAAATAATGGTGGTTCCCTTGGCTCTTAACTCGAGAATTTCGTTGGCAATAATCTGTGCATTCACCGGATCGAATCCACTAAATGGTTCATCGAAAATAAGTAAATCGGGTTCGTGAATAACCGTAATGACGAACTGAACTTTTTGCCCCATTCCTTTCGATAACTCACTCAATTTTTTATTCCACCACGACATAATGTCTAATTTCTCGAACCAGTAGGTTGTTCGTTTCTTTGCTTCTGCAGCCGTCATTCCTTTTAAACGGGCAAAATACATGGCTTGTTCACCCACTTTCATGTTTTTGTACAATCCTCTTTCCTCGGGCATATACCCAATTCGACCGATGGATTTTTTATCTAACAACTGCCCATTTAAATAGATTTCGCCACTGTCGGGTGCTGTAATTTGATTAACAATACGAATAAAAGTTGTTTTTCCTGCACCATTTGGTCCTAATAAGCCATAGATAGAGCCTTTTGGAATATTGATGCTAAAATCGTCTAGGGCAATATTGTCTTTATATCTTCTGGTTAAATTTTTTGCTTGTAATAAATAGTCCATGTTGTTATTAATTGAGTTTATAAAGTTAGTATGCTTTAATCAATAAACGTTACACTCTTTAGATGATAATTGGTACCCAAAGGTGATTTTTAAAATTTTGTATCTGATGATCCACAATCACCAAGCCTTCATTTTCTAATAAGTCTTGCATTAAGGTCGATGGATTGAAATGATGGCGGCCCGTTAACAGTCCGTTTCGGTTCACGACACGGTGAGCAGGAACATCGTCCATTCCGTGGGCATGATTCATGGCGTAACCCACTACTCTCGCCGAAAAGGTCTCTCCTATCGTTTTGGCTATTAACCCATACGTAGACACATAACCTTCTGGTATTAAGCGAACAATCTCGTATATTTTTTGATAGGTATCGGAAACTTCTTTGGCCATTATGATAGATTTATTGTAAATTTAAACAAACCGATAGAATATGAAAAACAAAGTTCCGATTAAAACATTGCGAAGTCGCCCACGATTCAAGGTCTACACCAAAATGTCGAAAGAAGAATTCATTGCTTTAATTCAAAAACATCTCGAAATTCATAAAAGCCAAATGGGTGGTTACGCCAACAAAGAAGTCGCGATGATTCGATTACGCACCAAGAATAGAACGTATTGGCAACCCCAGGTGCAAATTCGAATGGAAAAAGACGAGGATAACCCCAAATTTTTAGTGGTTAGAGGCGTTATTGGTCCAAGAGCGAATGTATGGACGTTATTTATGTTCTTGTATGGATTGTCTGGAGCCGTTTTTATAACAATGGGATCCTACGTGGTGTCTGAATATTTAGTAAAAGGGGAAAGTCACTGGCTTTGGAGCCTGTTTTTTGCAGCAGGAATTGCTTTGGCTACCTTTGTAGCGAGTAAAATTGGGCAGTATATTTCAAAAAGTCATCTCAATAAACTCTACAGTTTTATTGACGAACTTCTGATAGATGCTAAATTCTATGAAAAACGGAAAGATTTAAAATAAAAAAAAATCCGCAATTGATGCGGATTTTCTTTTTAGGAATATGTTGAGATAATTAGATTACTTTAACATTCACAGCATTGATACCTTTCTTTCCTTGTTCTAAGTCAAATGACACTTCGTCATCTTGTTTAACTCGGTCTACAAGTCCAGTAATGTGTACGAAATACTCTTTTCCTGATTCTTCTTCTTTAATAAATCCAAATCCTTTTTCTTCATTAAAGAATTTTACAGTTCCTTTATTCATTTTGATATTATTTGAACCCGAAAGGTAAAGTTTTATTTTTAATTAGAAAACTCTTTTTGAAAATATTTATCGAAATACCTTCCAATCCATTTTATTTTTGGGATAATTCAGCCTAATTTTGTGCTTCTAAAAACGAATTAAATTGGCCGGTATATACATTCACATTCCCTTCTGCAAACAAAAATGCAGTTATTGCGATTTTCATTTCTCAACAAACTTAACCCTTAAAAATCAAATGATTGACGCTATTTGTCATGAATTAAAACTTCGGAAAAACGAATTAAACACCCCCCTAACCACCATCTATTTAGGCGGCGGATCACCCTCTATTTTAAGCAATGAAGACCTGGGAAAAATATTTTTAGAAATTTCTAAAAATTTTAATTTATCCGACGTGAAAGAGGTCACTTTAGAGGCAAATCCGGACGATTTAACGCCCGAAAAGTTGAAATTTCTAAGCGATTTTACCCCAATTAATCGTTTAAGCATCGGAGTGCAGTCATTTTATGATCAAGATCTGCAATTAATGAACCGTGCACACGATGCTTCCGAGGCTGAAAAATGCATTTTATTGGCGCAAGAATTCGGGTTTTCGAACATTACCATCGATTTAATTTACGGTTCCAATTCAACAACCCATGAAATGTGGCAATCGAATTTAAAAAAGGCCATCGCCCTCCATGTTCCTCATATTTCTTCCTATGCTTTAACTGTAGAAGACAAAACCATTTTAGACCATCAAATAAAGAAGGGCCTCCTAAAGCCAATTGACGATTCTCACCAAAGCGATCAATTCGACTTTCTTGTCGATTTTCTTCAGGCGAATGACTATGTGCATTACGAGATTTCCAACTTTGGTAAAAAAGGCTTCTTTTCTCAGCACAATGCCAATTATTGGAAAGGTGAACCCTATATCGGTATTGGTCCTTCGGCCCATTCCTATAATCATAAGGAACGCTCGTGGAATATTGCCAATAATGCCCAATATATACAGTCTATATATAAGGACATACTTCCATCGCAAACCGAAGTCCTTTCCGACACCGATCGCTACAACGAAATGGTGATGATCGGTCTTCGCACCATATGGGGTTTACCAAAAGCTGGCATAACGGAGTTCCCAAAGGAAATACAAGATCATTTCGCCAAAGAAATGGAACGCCTCACAACCGAAAATCTCGTCATTGAAGGATTAACCCACATCACCCTGCCTCCACACGCAAAATTTTTTGCAGATGGAATTGCTAGTCGACTGTTTTACGTGGATTAATTTATTAAATTTGTGCTATGAATGATAATAGACCGATTGGTGTTTTTGACTCAGGTGTGGGCGGATTAACGTTTGCAAAAGAAATTAAACGTCTTTTGCCCTACGAAAACATCATCTATTTTGGTGATACCCAACACCTGCCCTATGGCGAGAAATCGAAAGAAGCCATCACCCGCTTCTCCGTAGATATCACCCGCTTTTTAAAACAAAAAGACTGTAAAGCAATTGTAGTCGCCTGCAACACGGCAACATCCAACTCGATCGATGCCATAAAAGAAGCAGCAGGAGATGCCATTCTTGTTATAGACGTCATCTCACCCGTAGCCGAAAAAGTTGCCTATGAATTGCGCGAAAGAATAGGTGTCATTGCCACGAAAGCGACCATCAATTCGGGCGCATACAAAAAAAGCATCCGTAAATACAACAAACACGTTAAGGTGGTTGAACTAGCCACTCCCCTTTTGGTGCCTGTTATCGAAGAAGGATTTGCCAATACCCCCATTTCTAAAGCCGTTTTAGAAACGTATTTAGCCAATAAAAAATTAGAAGGTATAGACTCTATTATTTTAGGCTGTACCCACTATCCTCTTCTTCAAAAAGAAATAGAACAAGTCTTTGAAGGCAAAGTAGACATCATTAATTCACCCCTTATTGTTGTTAACCAAGTGATCTATCAACTAGGCCGCGAAGAAAAACTAGCCGGAAAACAAATCCCGACCTACGAATTCTATCTATCCGATTATACCGACAACTTTCTAAAAGTCGCCAAACGCTTCTTTGGAAAAGACATACAACTTACCGAAAAACGTTTAAACTAACATTACACAAAAAATTTATAAAAATGACAAATCAAACTTCACAACAACTCATCGCCTTAGAAGAAAAATACGGTGCACACAACTACCATCCTTTACCAGTAGTCTTAGAAAAAGGAGAAGGTGTTTACGTATGGGACGTTGAAGGAAAAAGATATTACGATTTCTTATCGGCCTACTCTGCCGTTAATCAAGGGCACAGCAATCCACGGATTATTGCAAAACTAAAAGAACAAGCCGATAAATTAACCCTTACCTCAAGAGCATTCTACAATGCCGAACTAGGAAAATACGAAGAGTTTATGACCAACCTTTTTGGTTTCGATAAAATTCTTCCAATGAATACCGGTGCAGAAGCAGTTGAAACCGCCTTAAAACTTGCCCGTAAATGGGGGTACGAGAAAAAAGGAATTCCGGTTGGTGAAGCCATTATTGTTGTATGCAAAGACAACTTCCACGGCCGCACAACAACCATTATCTCTTTCTCGAATGACGAAGATGCACGTCGCCACTTCGATCCTTATACCGCTGGTTTTACAGCTGTAGAATACAACGACACCGAAGCACTTAAAGCCTTATTCCAAGAAAAAGGAAAAAACATTTGTGGTTTCTTGGTAGAACCTATTCAAGGAGAAGCAGGCGTTAATGTACCTTCAGAAGGATATTTAACCGCTTGTAAAGCCCTGTGTACAGAACATAACATCTTATTTATTGCCGACGAAATTCAAACCGGAATTGCACGTACCGGAAAAATGCTAGCCATTGACCATGAAGGGATTCAGGCTGATGTCTTGGTTTTAGGAAAAGCATTATCGGGTGGAGCTTACCCTGTTTCGGCCGTGTTAGCCAACGACGACATTATGGAAGTTATTCAACCAGGACAACACGGTTCAACCTATGGCGGAAACTCTTTAGCTTGTGCCGTTGCTCGCGAAGCATTGCAAGTGGTATTAGACGATAAATTGGCCGACAATGCCGAACGCCTAGGGAAAGTTTTCCGTTCTGAATTAGAAAAACTAATTGAACAATTCCCTCTCTTTAAATCGGTACGAGGAAAAGGACTATTAAACGCCTTATTGATTAACGATACACCCGAAAGTGAAACCGCTTGGAATTTCTGTTTAGCCATGAAAGACAATGGCCTTTTAGCTAAACCAACCCACGGCAACATCATTCGTTTTGCACCCCCATTGGTCATGACCGACGACCAATTGGCCGATTGTATTGCCATTATTCAAAAAACAGCCGCAGAATTTAAATCATAAATTACCCTATATACTAAAAAGCTCGCTTCGGCGGGCTTTTTTTATTTCAACTCCATCCAATCATTTTGGGCGGCCGCTACGCGCCGGGCTTTCCACTCCCAATCTTTGCAACATTAAGTAAAGGATTCCCATTGAAAATCGCGGGATGTTGCAAAGGATTTCCGCTTCAATCCCTGCCGCAAACGGAAAGATTCAACTTGTTCTCAATCGAACAAGTTGAATCTTTCCGTTTTATAAATTTGTCTTAAATTGCATCAGAAGCGTATTTTCAATAAACATTCATGTAGAAAAGTTAACGCCCCATACCCTGCTTCGAATCACTATACACCAATTCCTTTCTTATTTTTTAGTATTTTTGTAAGCCAACGAATTCTAACAACATGTTAAGATAAAAAATTGATTTATTCGAAAACCAATCCCTTTAAACACCCATGACTACATTATTGATTATTTTATCTTCCCTATTCATTTTATTGAGTGTTTTACCCTTCATCCAAAACCAACATTGGGTTTTTAGAGTTGCCGAGTTTATAAAACTACAGTTACTGTTTTTACAGATTTTGATTTTTATTATCGCCTTTTTCTATACGAACGAAAATTCATTATTATGGTATCTACAAGCAGTCCAACTACTTGCCATTGGCTATCATATTTATATCTTTATTCGCTATACCAAATTTTGGAAAACCCCAATAGTTAAGCAAACGGAAGAATCATCGGATAAAATTAAAATCATTTCGTGTAACATTTACCAATACAACAAAGCCTATCATCGCTTTATAGACCTAATCCATCAAGAACAACCAGATATTTTTCTAACCATGGAAAGTAACCGTAATTGGGAACAAGCAATGCAAGTCTTAGAACAAGATTACCCCAATTATCAAAAAGTGACTCTTGAAAATACCTACGGCATGCATTTTTACACAAAACTTAAAGTAAATCGTAGGCAAACCCACTATTTCGTCGCCGATGATTTACCCAGTATCGAAGTCGAATTAGAGACAAGAGACGGACACCCTTTTGTGCTTTTCTGTGCGCATCCACCACCACCCAGTCCTACGGAAGAAGAAAACTCCAAAGAAAGAGATGGCGACTTGTTAAGCATTGCCAAAAAAATACGTGATTATGCATTACCCGTATTAGTCATCGGTGACTTTAATAATGTAGCCTGGGCAAAATCGTCTAAACTATTCAAAAAAACAAGTCGTTTAATCGATGCCCGAATCGGAAGAGGCATTCTCTCTACTTTCCATACCAAATATTGGTTTTTCAGAGTTCCGTTAGACTTATTATTTCACAGCCCCACTGTTTTTATTGACCAACTTTTTATCTATCCATCCATAGGTTCAGATCATTTTCCAGTTGGTTGTACATTTCATATCGATCCCTGTTCCGATGAACAACAAGATCAAGTAAAACATCTTGAAAAGGGTGAAATGCAAGAAGTCAATGAACTAATCAAAGAAGGTAAAGAAGAAGAAAGTGATAATCGAGAGGCTTAATAAAAGATGGTATTTAAACATGTCAATAGACGTAAAATATTAAAAATAGAGAATCAGGCATCCTATATATAAATCCTATTTCACTTATCGTTCAATTAAACAATTAATTGAACACACAACCTATAATACGCTGATAAACTATACAATATAATCCGTAATTAATATAATTCGAAACATCGTATATAGTTATTTAGTTATTAATATCTGATCTATTTCGTTATTTCGAAATTCGGTCTATTATTCGGTCGCTCCCATGGAGCTTATTCATCTGGCTTCTATTTTTCTATTATCCTGCCATCCCTCTGGGATTTAACGTTGATGATTCATTTTTAATTTGATGTTAAATAAATCACGAAAAATGAAATGAGTATTATAATTCATCCATCTTACTACTCAGATCGTTTTAGGGCTAAATCTCCCTGAAATAGGCATACTTTTTTTTGAAAATATTTTATTTCGGACGCTATTGGTTTAGTATGTAATAAAACACACATCTAAAATACGTCCTACCTAAATTTTAGATTATTATAATTAAAGATTTTTATCAAATGATTATTTCTATAAACTTTAAATTCAGTTGAATTTATTTCTTTTGATATGGAGTCACCTATTTTTATAAAGTCCTGACAATCAATTTCTGGACATCCTATTTGTTCATTATTAATAATCAAAGCTAGTCCATTATGTCTTTCTTTTATGTTTTTGATATCCTCAACTTTACCTTTTATATTTTTATTGATAATTAATTCTAAAAATTGATCTTTTCTATCTTTTTTATTATTTATTACTTTATAGTAAAAGACTCCAAAAACTATTATAACTGGACTTATTACAACAAATGATAATAAATATATATATCGTTTTTCCATTTTATTTTATTAACCACGTTTTTCCATTTCTAAACATTGCACCAGCCTTTGCTCCGGGTCCAATTCCTCTTCCAAAACTTTGAGTTGTATATCCATTTAATAAGTTAGTTGTACCAAAATTAAAATGATTGTTGTCCTTGTTCTACTCGTCGACTCACATAGCCTTCTGGAGTTGGGAAAAACTGGAGTTCATTATTTTCATAGTGAAAACCATTCAAATAATCCGTTTAAACTCTTCTCCTACCTAAATAAATAATATCCTCAGCTTGGTCCCTGATGCATCGTACGTATATTCGATGAAATCTCCTGTTTCAAAGGCTATAGTCTCTGGTAAATTTAAATAATTATAACGAATCTCCACAACACATTACTTTAAATCCTTAATTAAATTGAGGATATTCTATACGCTTATCTAAGTTGGCTCATTAGTAAAGAAGCTGTATAAATTGTAAGAACAAAGCTTCCTTAGCAGCACTTGGAATCTCTGTGGACTTTTTAACGGGATATTCCGATAAACTTACCGTCAATAGGGGCAGTCCAATAAAGTGATGCACTATATTTTTATTAATCGAGCTACACTTATCAGAGATTTTAAAAATAAACACGCTTACGCTAAATAAAAAACCTCAAGCTGTAAGCCTGGGATTTTTTGTTATGAAAAACCGTATAATTCAATCTTTATAACACCAACTTCTACAAGATATTTAAGTAATTCTACAATATCTTTCGGGGGGCTTTCAAATGAAAAATCATCATCATCATAAACTTTCTCATCATCAGTCTTCTTATTACACTTTGTAGAACGATGTTTTTTAGCCTGAATACTACCCTTATTTATTGATATTGAATACCTCACATCTTGAGGAGAACCAACAGAATTGAAAAGAATTTCATATTTATGTTGCATAACTGATTGCTTCGTGTGCTGTGCATAACAACCACAAAACAAAAATACCAAAGAAAATATACTAACTATTTTTACCATACTAATAAGCAACACGTTTATTTTGGTTATTTTCTTTTCTCAGGTCATTTTCTGTAATATCTCGTGGCTTGTTTCCTCCCAAACCTACGGTTCTCGCTTCTTCTGTTCTTACTTTCTGCGTTTGAGTATTGCCATTTTCATCCGTGTATGAATGAGTTGTTAAGTCTTTTCGGGGTGAATAATCTCCATCAGCGTAATGCAATCCGTGTATCATTTCATGCCCTAATCCTATTCGTTTAGGTCTGCTTTTCTCCTCTGAATTTCCTGTCTTTGGATTTTCTGTTAATAGTTTTATTTTAGAATCCGGGTCAAAACCTACAATTCCTCCAGAACCTTTACCCGTTTGAGGCTTTGGTATAGTCATCAGCTTGTGCTTTATTACCAACTCCATCACTAAAACGACCTAAACTATTTTGATAATCAATTGTAAGCGTTTCCGAAGAATTTACTAACCTACTAATTAGCTCTGTACCTTTAACTTTTTTCCTTGAACCTGTTCAAGAAATTGACCAACTCACAGAAAAAGACAAAGAATGTGTCTTTTCTTTACTTGATGCCTATCTTGCTAAAAGTAAATTGCAAGCGTTTCTAAAATAATAAAAGCCACCTAATTGGTGGCTTTGCTGTTTGTTAATATGTAATAATTATTTTCTTTCGCAACTTCAAATATTGCTTTATCCCTCTCAATCTTCATAAAGTTATTATTGCCCATATCAAAATAAACTTCTCCTTTTTTTATTTGTTCAGGATCTGGAAATTCATCTTCGTGATAAACTACTTTATTTCCTTTGACAAAGATTATTCTTTTTCCTATATCTGTAAAATAAGGATATTCAAATCCTAATTGATTATTTAAATCTTCCAATGAAAAACTTTCTGTCGAGATTAATACATAATCCCAATCCTCTGTAATAATTTCATTTAAAGATATTATACAATGACTTCCCTGTTCGCCACAAGTACTTTGTAATTTTCTGCTAATCTTACTATCTGACGTATTATTACACGAATAAATCATAAATACAACTAAAATTATCAATATTCTTTTCATAAGTAAACTACCATCTAGGTCCTCTATTCAGATGTTCAATCTCTTTCTGTGCTTTAGCATCTCTTGTTTGTTGTTCTTGTTGAGTAAAGCCCTTGGCATTCAGCCCTTGAATAATACCTTTTGCATTATTGTATTGCTCTTTACTTAACTTTGTTTGAGATATACTCCAACCTGTCGTATTACCATTTTTATCCGTAATAGTTGTTGCTGTCCAAAGACCATTTTCTTTAAAATAATCTAATGTCTTCATTGCCAATTCTTGCATATTAGCTCCAGAGTTAGCTTCTCCAATACTTCGTCCAATAATATTGTTAAGTAAATCAACTGTTTCATCAGCTTTTGCAAGCGTATTAAAAGTAGTTTTTAAATTACCACCTGTAGCTGCAAATGGATTTGCTTCGTGAGCATTACCTACTTCTTTAGCTATACCTGACCCAAATTGATTTGTGATTTCGGCTTGCCATAATGTATGCCGATAAGCATTAACCTGAGATCCTTCTTTTTGAGCATTCTCATTTAAACCAATACGAGTAGAAAATCTAACAGAGTTAGTAGAAATATTAGTACTTCCTTTACTTGGCGTTCCTATTGATAATGCCGCTATTGGATGTCTTAATGTAAAACCAATTGTTCTAGAATTTCTAGTTGCAGCATAATAACCTGGTCCGATAGGATCCTCTGGCTCCATACCCGTCGAATCGACAAATCGAATAGGATTGTTCAAGGTATAAACGTACGGACTAACGCTCGGATATTTCTCCGCCAGCGGGTCTACACTAAACCAACGACCGATTGTGGGGTCATAGTTTCGGGCTCCATAATCGTAGAGGTTTAAATTCAATTCCGTTTGTAATTCTTTGTTATTATACTTGTAATGGTTCTTTGTAAAGCCTAACGATGGATTAGGAGTTATTGTGAAATTATAACCCTCGTGTCTTAATCCAAAAGGATAATAATGATTCTGATCTAGTAAATCTAACCAATCATGATTTGGATTTCGCTTATAACTCATAACATTATTTCCTACATGGTCTCTATACTGATAAACATAATCAAATGATTGTTGTGCTTTTACTAACCGTCGACTCACATAGCCTTCTGGAGTTGGGAAAAACTGGAGTTCATTATTTTCATAGTGAAAACCGTTCAAATAATCCGTTTGAACTCTTCTCCTACCTAAATAAAATATTTTCCTCAGCTTGGTCCCTGATGCATCGTACGTATATTCGATGAAATCTCCTGTCTCAAAGGCTATAGTCTCTGGTAAATTTAAATAATTATAACGAATCTCCACAACTCCTTTCTTTAAATCTTGTGTACTGTTTCCGTTGGCATCATAAGTGTAATTATAATATCCATTCAGTTCATCTGGAAAAATACCCTTTGTAAGGTCTTTCACACTCCTTAATTGATTTGAATGGGGAAGATAATAATATCTTAAATCGTTAATCCATTGGGTATTATTATTGTCGTGCTTTCCACTGCGCAATAAACTGGTGATATTCCCATTCTTATCGTAATTTACATATTCATTGTAAGCATTGATTACAGCGTAATTCCCCTTGGTGTAACTCGCCGATTTTAAACGATTTAAACCATCATAGCGGTACGTATAACTTCGTATAACTCCTTCTCGCGTCTTCCAACGCGTTTCGGATATATTGCCGTTGTATTGCGCAGGAATCTCTTGCAGTCCCGATGTATAAAACGCTTTTTTATCATAGCCTATTCGAAAAGAAAATAGCTTTTCCAAAGAACGATCTTCAATATCATTGATATCGGTGAGCCAACCCCGAATATTGTAACGATAATCTACACTTTGCAATGGTGAATCACGGCGATGACCAACTTTTTTATTTACCAATTGACCTAATTCATCGTATGCATTGAGGTATAATTGCTCGGACGGTTCATTGTTTATTTGATGTGTATGCCTTACTAAGCGCTCCATGGCATCATATGACAATTGTTCTGTGATTTTTAGCTCTTCAGATTCTTGGGTTCGCTTATGATAAGTAACTATTTTATTGGGTTTTCCACGGAAATCTAGACGTGTATCTACCCGATGATAACCTCCTAAATAGTTGACCTGATGGGTTCGAATTACCCGCGAATACTGATCGTAAATGGAATAAGTAAATTGAAAATTATTCGTCGATAAAACTCTATGAACAACCAAAGTTGGTAAGCCTTTCACGCCTTGCCAATCGGGGGTCTGCTGCCCTTCTACAGTCTCAGGAATTTCAACCAAGTTATACGGTGGATAACGATCATAGTAATACACACTAAATACATAGCTTTGGTCGATAGGTGATGGCCAATTGGATGTATAATAGATATGTAAACCTTCTTGGTAATATCCTTCAGATGAAGGTTCAGTATTGTTGCTTCCTAAACTATTCACCCAACTTTGTAACCCTTCTCTGGTTTGTCCTGGTTCATAAATAACGCCTTGAACCACGGCGCGGCCAAATTTATCATATTTGGTATAAAGCCACTTTTCTTCTGCTCTCAAATTAGCATCTTGGCTTGCGACTAATCGATTTTGTTTATCGTATACCATGTATTCCCATCCTTTTCCAGGAAGTTTTTTTTCAATTAAACGGTTGCGTTCATCGTATTTATACTGATATCCCAATTGAGGTAAATCTCGCCGAATCTCATCGATAATATGAGGTGCATAAAGATCCCTTGATAATAACGGGGGTAAAACGAATGTTAAATTTCCGTAGATATCATACACATAGTTTGTCGAATGTTTTTGCTGTTGACCATCGACTTCTGAATAAGCTACCTTCATGATGAGTTGCCCTTCTTTATCGGTGAATTCTTCTTGTTGCTGTCCATTTTCATCGGTGGTACCCTTTTGTATAAACTACCGCGTAAATAAGCCTCAGGTTTATATTCTAAACGTGGGGTTCCATTGGAATTGAAGGATACGTAATACAAAGGCACCTCCCATTGTTCACTATTCGTTTGATAATCGTATTTAACTTCATGACCCGAACCCAGTTTCCAGGAATCACCTGGTGCGGCTTGCTTCAACACCCGATCCAAAGGCGAGTTCTCAATCTCTTTCTCCGAATAACCAATACTGCTTCCATAATGGTTATGGTAAAAACTATGGTTCTGTTGTTCTAATCTTGGTATAAGATCATAGCCAACACCAGCCGGAACAGGTAGATAATCTTTAGACTGACGACCAAAATTGTCGTATTCGTAGTGAATCGCCAAATTTTTACCAGTGGGTGATGCACCAACATGAATTTCTTGCTTCGGTCGGCCTAACCCATCATAATACATCACAATCTCTTTCTTCCGTGAACACTGAGTATTGAGACATTCTTGGGTTTTTATATAATTTTCTGTGGGGGTTTGTCCGAAAGCAGGGAACGAACAAACCAATATCAAGCTACGAATAAAGTAACCTGTGATAAACTGAATCGTGTAGAGTTGTTTCATCGCTCATCGTTTTATGGAATTGCATAGTGGTAATCATGGCTATTTAAGACTTGCCCCTTATCATTTTTAACCGAACGTAAGCGGCCAAAATCATCGTAATCGTAGTAAGTAACTTCTCCTGTTTGGCCCATTACACTCGTTAACCCTATTAACGGATCATAGGTATATGTGGTTACCAACGAATGTACAAATGCACCATCACGCCTAAAATCATCCAATCGTTTTCTTAATACAGATTCGTTGCAATTACTCGAAAGTCCTATACAACGATCGTTGTCACGATTTGATAAAGTCTGTAAATCCTCAATATAAGCATGGCTTATATCGTAGTAACCTTTTCCCTCTATTTTTGCTATTGGATATTGTTGATGATAACCCCAAATAACAGCCACAGGCGTTCCGTCTGCTAACGTATATTGAGTGATATTTCCTTTGGAATCGTAGGAATCATAAGTTATTTTCTTATCTGTTAAATCGTTTATTCCATGCCCTTTTCTTGAATAAGTATGCTTTGGCAAAATAAGTTCACCAAACTGTCCGAAAACCGTTTTTTGCTCGCTTATACCATTTTCATTGTTAAAAACTTTGGTAATAACTGGATCATTTAGCCTATTTTGCTCGAGTAATTGATACATATAAGGCTCATGAAGAAGATCTAAAGGATAAAAATAATTCGTTCTTGTTTTTTCTTCTTTCGAATTAGTTGAAGTTTCACTACTATTTTGTAAGTGATAAGGGCTTTCATAGTTGTAATCGGTACTCACAATTAAAGGGGTATTCATATAATAGTCTGAAACCGTCCTTTTAATTACATCATTGGTATTAAAATATTTTTTATAACCTTGCACCCAAATGCCTGATAGATGCTGTATGGAAACAAAATTTTGATCGTCAATCAACGTATTATGATTAAAATTAATTATATCGTTATAGACATATTCTTCTTTTTGAATTAAATGCCGGTTTTGATTAAAGAATAAACGTGAAGACGGTTTTCCTCTAAGAATACTTTTGTCTATTCCATAAATGTTCTTCACATTTTTATATAAATTATAGGGAACAACCGTGTAATTAACTGGCACATACTGCTTAATATTTGACGTTACAGGATGTAAAATATCGGGTTGATTGATATATGAGTTAAAATTATGCTCAATATATCCTTTCCCTTTCTCGATTTCAAAAACTTTAGAGTATCCAATATTGTAACTATCCAAGCTATTTTCTTGTACATTTGAACTATTAATAATCAATAGGCTAGCATTCATGGGCATATTATAAAATTCAAAATAAAATAAATAACGTGGCCAATTCATTAAAATACCTGAAGAAATATTAGAATCAATAGACTCTGTATATTGGTAGGAAATTTCTTTTTCAATTTGATTATTCCGATTAAAATCGGTTTTTTTTAGTATCCGAGCACCTCCGATAATACCCGATTTATTGGTAAGCGTTGGTAAAAACATACTTGCTGAGTTTCTCTCAAGCCTTTTCCCATAAGCAGGTGATTCATACTCAAATACAGTAAAACCTTTTGTTGGATATTTTATTTTAGATAATAAACCAACATTATATTTAGAAGGATTTGGGTCACGAATCGTATTTTCTAAGGTATAATCACCTGACAAAGCATCATAGGTATCCAAAGGGTGTAAGATTCGATTATGATCTTGTCCATTCCAAAACCCCCAATGATCTATACCCAAAGTATAGTAGGCTGGTAATTGATTAGTCTGACTATATTCAAAACTGTAAAATTTATCAACATTCTTTGTCTGGAGACGGGTTAAGAATGACCTTTGATGCGTTCCTCCCAAATGAGTATATTCAAAATTCACTTTATCCAATTGATCATTATTATACAATAATTCAATTTGATCAATCAGCATTTCATTGGTCATTAAATCTGTATTAAGAGCATGATGTCGAATCGCATAACCAGCATCTTTATAATTAAAATTTATCGTAAAATTATTATAGTGTATTTTAGAAAGAATTGATTTCTTCATCAATACATAACTATCTGAACTCGAATTGGATGAATTAGAATTATAACAATGTCCGAAACCCCTTGGACAACTTATATTCTCAGAGTTACTACCTGTACTTTTATAACTTTCAATATCGAATAGTCTCCAATTATTTCGGATATAATTTTCGTGAGACCAGCTCATTAATTGACAAAAATATTCTTGGTTATTGTGTTGAGATAATGGCAAATAATCAAAAGAAATAATATCTTTATTTTTAAGAATAATTTTTTTTATGCTATACGAATTAATATAAGGATATCCACTGTAACCTTGTTTATTTCCTCCAATTTTATGATTATATTGATAAGCAATTTCGTAGGTAGACATGTCTCCTCCAAATTCATACATATTCCCTTGTCCATCAATTAAGCGAATTATAGCCCTTTCTGGAATACAATTACCTTCATCATGCCTGTAGGCTTTTATCTTTGAAATATCAACTTTAAGACTAGGGTCATTGCTTTGTACACGTACGTTTCCATCATTTCCAATCATAAATTCACCGCTTAAGTGTAAAATATTAAAACGATACACATCTGGCTCTCCTTCATATTTATCTTGCGTAGTACCCAACCAATAGAAATATCCTTGATGAGAGCCAGCTCCGCTGTTTAAATCGTATACCTGTTCATTGGTGTAAGGGTTCTTTCTAACTCCATGTAAAAAACCATGAAGATCGGGGTCAATACCAAATGGATTAGATCCAATTGCTGTAGGGTTTCCAATATATTCATCTGGTAGTAAATTAACCTTGCGTGTTATTCTTCCTCCTGCAATTAAATTCCAATTGTAACCAGCTATATTATTTTTTTTACGAGGAATAAACCCCGAAGAATCATAGTTCAATGCGACATTTATATTGCTAAAATCTTTCACAGGAAATGTAACAATAGGAAGGGATAAATCTAAAGCCCCAGAATACATATTAATAGGAACGTTTCCATACTTTTCAAAGGCATATGTATCAACCGATTTTATTTGGATAAGATCCTGTTTCGTGTTCTGAGCGAATAGAGATGAATTGCTCTGTTGGAAAATAAACCAACTAATCAACAGTAAAATCTTCTTCATCACTTACTTTTTAATAATTTTAAGAGAGTGGTTATGGTGATCATAATGGGTCACCAAGAGATAGACGCCACTAGGGAATCCAGATACATCAACCGGTGTTAGGCGGTTGCAAAGGGTTTGACTCTTTAATTTTCGCCCGTGCAGATCGAAAAGTTCAACAGATGCTTGGGTAAAGGGTTCGTTGATGAGAACATTGATATAATCGCGGGTGGGAATGGGATAAATCTCCACTGCTTGACGTTTTTCATCGGCTGTCGTTGGAGCTAATTTTACCAAATAAAAATCTTCTAAACCTCTATTTGCAGTCGTGGTCTGATTGGAGTTTCCCATCAATACAATTCCTCCATCTCGGGTAGTAAAGGCCTTACTCATATAAGTAAATCCTTCATTTTTAAGCACTTCTTGCCAACGAACATCGCCTTGATGACTTAGCCATGAAACCAGGTATCGACTGCTCGGCCTAGAAAATGAATCGCCCTTGCCCTGACTAAAGCCTGCCTGATTAGCAAATAACCACAATCCATCTGATTGGGACATAAGCGTTGTAGGACGAAGATTGACAGGGATTTCTATCGATTGCCGATTGGTTACGGAAAAATCGGAATTTAAATGCAGTAATTCCAAAGATTTCTTGGTGTTCTGCCAAGTGGTGGCACTCAAAAGCCAACCATCCTCTTCAGCTTTTAAATCGACATAATTCGATGGCCCATCGGCTAAGAATTCTGCTTGGTGAAGTATATTCCCTTCGAAGTCGATCTCTACCAGCCAAAGACTTCCCTGCTGATGACTATCGGTTGTTTTATTGCCTGAAGCTGGTGAATACGATTCACCAATAAAGACATAACCTCTTGGTGAAGGAAATAAAGCTTTTATATGATCATCTCCTAACCCACCGTAGCTTTGCTCCCATTGAATATTGCCTTGAGGATCTAATTGAACCACCCAATAGTCCATGGCACCAAAGCTTTCAGATTGCTTGGTCCCAGAAATAGCTGAATTTGTATCGGCCGATATAAGAAATCCACCGCTGGCTAACGGTAAAATACCAACAGCTTGCTCTACCCCACTTCCACCAATTGTTTTCTGCCATTGAGGATATCCAGCAGTATCTAATTTAATTAACCACAGGTCTTCTTCGCCTAATTTATCGGATGTTTTATCTCCCGATATGGTAGAAAAGGAAGAACCTGCTAATAAATATCCACCGTCATTGGTTAAAGAAACCGCCGTTAAATAATCGTCTTGATCTCCGCCGAACGATTGCTGCCATTCTTGATGGCCAGCAGCGTCCATCTTCCATATAAAGTAATCCAAGCCTCCTTGATTGGCTTTGGTCTTATCTCCGGTAGCAGCTGAAGTAGAACTGCCTACCAGTAGAAATCCATCATCGGGTGTCCCTACAGCATTATATAAATAGTCTGAAGAGGTGCCTCCAATAGTCTTTTCCCATTGTATTTTCGGTTGTTGTCCGTTGACTAACCCCGTAACCAAAAATAGACACATCGTGTAAACAGCTGTTTTCATGCGTGTTACGTTTTATTTTTCGAAAATAAAAAAAGATTTGGAAAAGAACGACTTGAAAAATACTCGATGTTACTTAGGTGATAGTTGGTCTATATTGTTAGTTGTTGTACGTTAGACGTTAGATGTTAGATGTTAGATTTAAGATTTCAGTAATTAGATAAGGGAAAACAGAAGTTCATTAACCTATAAACTTTTTAAAAAGAGTTATTAGTTGTTATGTGTTAGATGTTAGATTCAAATCGTACAACAATCGAGCGTCTACTATCTGATATCTAACATCTAATTTCCGATACGCTACATTTTCTTTAGCTCGCGCTAAGGATTGAAGTGGAAATCCTTGGCAGCCAACTAGAAATTTTCATTTGAAACCCACTGCTGTTGCTGCCAAGATTGGGAACGGAAAGCCTGACCCGTAGGGTAGCGCCAAAATAAAGATATAGATGATAATTTAGGTCAAAAAAACATTAATCCCAATTTAAACAGTACTTAATACAATACACTCAATTTGCTGTATAACAATGGATTATACAATTTATTTGTTTGAAGTTTATCGTTTTTATATTTATATTCGGGTTTATTCACAAATACATATACTATGAGAAATTGTTACACGCTACTGCTGTTTCTATTTTCATTGGGTGTAGTTCAATCCCAAATTCCTGAAAAATTGGATTTTACCGACTTGGACACCCATGATCTAAAAACAGCCTTTTTTGTACCCGACTTTGCGCCTTTTTCCGTCTTGAAACAGGATCATTTAAACTATGGAATGTATGGTTTTCAACTCGCTTTCAAGGAATTGAAAAAGGCCGATCGATTCAATAAAATACTTCCTGTCGATATCCATCAGCCAGCGCGACTGACCACTCGTGATGAATGGATAAAAATAGGTGTGATTCATGCCGATTATGAAACGCTACATCCCGATGCAGTTTTGAATAAACAGGTTATTCTTGAACACGGTAAGGTGAAACGAAAAACGAAGGCACCTATTTTTACTCAACACACTTCCACCGTAGTGGCTCCTTTAACATTGAAGAAAATTGGGCTAAAATCAACGTTTGTGCTCGATGAAGACTGGCTGATTAATACGACCAATAATGCGATAAAATCGGTTTGGGTGAATTTTGATGATGGGCGACCACGTGTGCTTATGACCCCGAATAGTCCGGTAGAGATTACCTACACCACTGTTGGTAAAAAAGATATTCGGTTTGAAATAGTATTTGAAAACGGGGAAAGTATTTACCGGCATTCGCCTTTGACGGTACGTTATTCGAATGCGGATTTGAAACGAATGTTTAATCAACAAGTGGAAGTCGTTACATCGAAGTATCAACCCGACTTAGGTCTTTATCAAGAGCAAGATCAATCTGTTGGACAAGCCGAATATTCGATTTATTTAAGTGAGGATGGTGTGCTTGATAAACCCGTTTATTTTATCGATGGCTTTGATCCTGGTGATCACCGCGGAGTTGATGATGTTTACCAAATGCTAGGTGATTTTTCAGATGAAATAAAAAATTATGGATTTGATATTGTGGTGGTTAACTTCCCTACTTACAGTAATGCTTTAGGGAATACCATCGATGGCGGAGCCGACTATATTGAGCGAAATGCACTGAGTTTAGTGACAATTATTGAACAAATTAATCGTCTAAAAATAGGGCAAGAAAAGAACATTATCATTGGTCCAAGCATGGCGGGATTGATTTCTCAATATGCTTTAGGCTATATGGAAAAAAATAATTTGGAACACAATACGCGTTTATGGGTTTCTTTTGACGCCCCACTTAAGGGCGCTAATGTTCCTATTGGAATTCAGCATTTGTTTAATTATTTTACATTTGGATTAGAAGTGGAAGCTTTAGAAGTCGTTGTGAATGGGATGTTGAAATCCCCTGCAGCGAAACAAATGTTAATTGACCATATGGATGCACACAGTGGTCCTATTTCGGGTATGAATGTGAGTGTACCCCATGCCAATTATCCTTATCTGCCTACTGGAGCACCGAATTTTAGAGATGCTTTTCAAATGAGAATGGATAGCTTGGGAATGCCAACAACGACCCGAAATATTGCCGTGATTAATGGAAGTGGTACAGGTACTGCGTTTAAAGATAAAGAAGGTAATGATGTAAAACCAGGGTTTTCAATTCTAAATAGCACCATTGATTTAGGTAAATTTAACGGACTAAATACACGATTAGTCGTTAAAACGGACTTTATGCCCAAGGCAGGTGAACGAAAAAAAATAGTGGATGCGAAGGTACAAACCCAACTATTTTTTTGGATTACGGCTGGATCTTTGTCGGCTGATGCAGAGCAATTTAGCACAACCGATGGGGTTGATTCGGCACCTGGAGGATTATTCAACATTGGGGAATTGAAACAGTCTTTTGGTGACGACCCTATGCTAGACAATTTTTTTAATGCATTAAAAGCCGACTATTTTAACTTTATTCCAACCACGAGTTCATTGGCTTTAACTACCCCAAATTATTATGAAGTATTGGATTTAGGCGAAGGAAATCAGCCTTGGACAACGGTCGTTCCTAACGATAAAACACCCTTTGTTAACTGGTTTTTTCCCACGTCGAATGAATCTCATGTCGCCATAACATCTGAAAATGCAGCGTTTTTACGTTGTGAAATTATTGAACCTGATTTCAAATTGGCATTATTGTCGAGCGAAGAACTGGAGGTTTGCGAAAATGAATCGGTTGAAATACGGCTTAATTACAACGAAATTATAGGTTGTCATCCACCCGCTTTGAACCTTGAAGTTACCGGATTACCTGACCAATCTGTTGTAGAAATTACTCCTGATTCGCCAACCATTGAAACAGAAGTTCGCGTTAAAATAAGCAACTTAACCCCTGGTAATCATCGCGTTAAAATCACGCCGAATCATAAAACAGCAAAAGAGATTTATGTTAATTTAACCGTTAACCCAGTAAATCCAAACTTAGAAAACACCTTAGAATATCGTATAAATGATAGTGGTGCTTTTACAAAAAGTGAAGAAATTGAACTGGATGAAGAAGATACGATAGAACTGAGAATTCCCGAGAATTTGTACGAAGGACAGATTAAATGGCTTGATGCCAAAGGGAATATTCGAGGTACTGAAAATACGCTTCGTCTAGAATCTATAGCATTTAATGAAAACAACCATGGTCAATGGACTATTCGAGTTAACTTTGATCGTGATTGTGGAATTTCTGAATCGAACATCCATTTCAAATTAATTATTAATGAGAAAATGAATGTGAATGATTTCGAGAGTCATGGACTATCCATCCATCCTAATCCCGTGAATGATTATTTAGTCATTAAAAGCAAATCGCTTATTGATAAAAATGGTATTGAATTAGTCGATATTTCGGGTAGGCGAATAACGGCTTCGGTACAAATTCAATCAATTGATCAACAAACAATCAAGTTATCTATGGCGAATCTTCCAGCTGGAATTTACCAGCTCATCGTGATGGATAAAGACCAAAAAAGAATGACCAAAAAAGTGATTAAAAAATAAAAACTACATTCTGTTACTTCTACTCCAGCCCTTTCTATTTGGTATCACCAAAAGAAAGGGCTATTTTATGTCGTTTATCTTAGAATAATTCAATGGGATATTTGTGTAATAACCCAGCAGAATCGAGCAGTGTAAACTTTGTCTTCTTGACATGATTGGCATCTAAATCGATGGTGTAATTTACCGATGATCTAAAATCGGCTTTTTCTAAAATCGTCCGATCGAACATCGCACCGTATAAATTCGAATTTCTAAAAATAGCTGCTGATAAATCGGCTTCTGTAAAATCAACTTCTTTTAAAGAACAACCATCGAAGAATGTCTTTTTCATTTTTTTAGCAAAAAAAGAGGAATAGTCGAGTTGACATTCAACAAAATGCACGGTGAATAAAAAATCGTTGCACACACTAAAATCCAACCCCATTAACTTACAATTGGTAAATTGACATTTCTTAAGCCCCGTACCCTGCATAGATGTTAATGTAAAATTACATTCTTTGAATGTACATTCAACAAAATCGACTTGACCCAAATGGGCATTTGAAAAATGACAGCGAACAAATTCACAGTTAAAGTATTCTACTTTTTCAAATGTTTGTGCATTATAATCGATCGAATCAAATAATTGATCTTGAAAAATTTCTGGAAACATCATGGACTAATTGAGGCTAGTAATTACAACACTTTTTGTTGCGTATTCTACAAAGTAAATCAAAAAAACGTGAATGAAAAAGTTGTTTATTCAATGAAAATGTTCACCTAGAGAAACGATAATTGAATAGTAGACCATCGAAACATTTTCAGGAACACTCTATATTATGTTAAATGAGTGCGTCCATATTTTAAGCATACCCAATTAATACATCGAAAAACTAATTCTAACCCACACCTTTAAATCATCATGTAAATCGCTTAAAGTGAACTCATTAAGGACTTCTATAAATGGTTCGATGCAGTGAGCTAATCTTATAAAACAAACCCGAAAATCATATACAGCTGATTACAAGTACTTTAAGCGACAATTTTTGGCTATTTATTCAGGTTTTAGCACCTTAAATTGATAAGAACAACGGTTAGCACCTTCTATTATATGTTGTGTTCTTGTAATCGATACCCACTCACCAAATAATTTTTGAAGGTTTGAAAACTCGCCCCGACAAAATTGTTGACATTCAGTGGCGGCTGCACATATAGGGCAATGGTTTTCGATAAAATAGAATTCGTTTGAATTTATTTTTATAATTTCGGCCATATAACCTTCACTGGTTCGTAGCGAAGCAAATTGATAAAGACGATCTTCCAAAGTTGTACAATGTGCCAATGAATTTGAATAACTTAAAAAAGCTTTATTCTCCCGTTCATTAATAACAGCTTCCAATGCCGATTCACCTAAGACACTGCGAATAGATTGAATGATGTTCACCGTTAAATCGGCATGGGTGTTCGGGAATTTAGCCAACCCTTTTTCGCTTAATAAAAATTCTTTGGATGGTCTCCCCTTCCCTTGCGAAATACTTTCTTCGAGAATTAAATCTTTCGCTAATAAATTTTTTAAGTGTAAGCGCGCCCCCTCTTTTGTAATGGATAATTCGGTGGCTGTTGTTTGAATCGTGACCGATCCTTTCATTTTAATAAACATAAGAATACGATCTTCTGTATTTTTTTCTGTCGGTTGGTACATAGAGCTTGTTCCTTGGTATTGAATTAACTACAAAGATACATTATTTTAAAGCAATAGCATAAACGGTTATCTTACTACAATTAAGTGAGTTACGAAAAACAGTATTATTAAAACAAGTAATTACTTGTTTTAATAATAATTCACTATCTTTGAATAACAATAATAAATCAAAAAAATATGTCATTTACATTACCACAATTACCCTATGCATTTGATGCATTGGAACCACATATCGATGCGAAAACAATGGAAATTCATTACAGTAAACATCATCAAGCCTATACCACTAATTTAAATAATGCGATTGAGGACACTGAAATGAAATCTAAATCGATTGAAGAATTATTGCAATCGGTTAGTTCATATTCACCAGCTGTGAGAAATAATGCTGGTGGTTTTTACAACCACAATCTATTTTGGGAAATATTATCACCCACTCCACAAAAAGAGGTGAATGGAATATTAAGAGAAAAGATTGAGCAAAAATGGGGATCTATCGAAGAATTCAAAACCTATATGAAGCAAGTAAGTATGGCACGTTTTGGTTCGGGCTGGACTTGGTTGTATGTAAAATACAATGGAGAAATTGAGGTCACCACAACGGCCAATCAAGATAATCCAATGATGGATACCAATTTAACAGATAGAGGTTTTCCTATTTTAGGAATTGATCTTTGGGAACATGCCTACTATTTGAATTACCAAAATATGCGTGCCGATTACTTGGATGCACTTTGGGAAATTATCGACTGGAAGAAGGTGGAAGAAAAATATGCAATACTACAAGGTATTTTATAAACGTCGTTATGAGAAATAAAGTGACTGAATCGGGTATTATCCCGATTCACTTATTGCAATTTAAACCCAAAATTGACATTCTAGAAATTGACATTAAGGACTATCTGTTTATGGACTATGTGTTGAAGGAACGAGAATTTCGATTAGCCATGGAAGATATCGATTGGCAAAAATACCAATCGAAAGCCGTTTATATTCATTGTTCAAATGAGGCCATAATTCCGCAATGGTGTCCTATGTTGATTGCTTCTAAATTGAGTAAATTTGCGTATATTACACGCTATGGTACAAAGGAGCTAATTCAGCAAACCATTTGGATGGAAAACATGGATCGTTTCGATGTTAAAACCTTGGATAACAAGAAAGTTACCTTGATTGCTGACCCAGAAATTCCGGATGCCATGTATACCTATTTCACCACTTTGATCACCAAAAACACCAAAGCAATTATGTATGGTGAACCAGGTTTACCCAAAGTGATTTATAAAAAAAGAACAGAATTTAAAGATCATGAAAGTATTATTGATTAATGGAACACCGGATCAAAATCCACAATTTACGTCCTATAAAATCACCCAACATATCATCGAACTTTTTGAAAAACAAGGCGTCGAAACAAAGGCTATTCATTTAGGTGAAAAGAATATACCGATGCTCCATTTTCAATTTGATCAAATAGAAAATCAAGTGCACGACTTCTGCAATACGTTGCGAGACTATGATTACCATATTTGGTTAAGCCCTTTATACCACGGAGGAATTCCAGGTATTTTTAAAAACGCATTGGATTGGTTAGAGATTACTTCCAAAGAAGATCGTCCCTATTTAACCAAGCACAAAATTGCTTTTGTTAGTTGGGGCGATGGATTAAAAGTTTCTCAAGGGATTTTAATGATGGATTTAATTGCCAAATCATTGCGAGCCGAAACCAATACCTTTAGCATTCCTATTTTACGAAAAGAACTTTTTGAAGAAGATCAGGAGCGTTTGAAAGAAAATTATCAAGCCAATTTTGACTATCTCGTAAACGATATGATTCAGCAAATGGCCCATGATGAATGGAAGAAAAATAACCAATCACTACAAGCAAAGCAAGAGTAATCTTGCTTTTTTTATAGCCCAATGCTAGGCTAAAATACTTCCAAAACAAACCAACGTTAAAGCGCTAAATCGTTACCTTTAAGCATAATAAAATCCCATGCATAAAATTAAATCAAATAAAATCACTATTCTAGGTGGAGCCGGATGGTTAGGAACTCGATGTGCAGAATTTCTTTCAACGAACTATGATGTAGCCATAACCACCACCACAGAAGAAAAACACGAATTATACAATCATCAAAATAAACCAAATGCCTTAATTCGTTTTTCTGATACTCAACTAACCACTCATTGGAACAAGGAAATTCTAACAGAGACCGATGCTGTTGTGATTAGTATCCCTTTTTCAAGTCGAAAATCGAGAGCCGAGCTCCATACCCGCGTTCAAAATGTTATTCATTTTCTTTCCGATTTCACAGGACAGATTATTCTATTTAGTTCAACATCCGTTTATCCAGACCATGAAGGTGAAATAAAAGAAGATACATTACCCAATTCGGCATTGAATTCTAATATGCTGATGGTTGAACAATTGATACAACGAAAACTACCGCAAACAACTGTTTTACGCCTAGGTGGTTTAATGGGAGATGACCGATATATGAGTAAATATCCCTTGAAAAATATCCATGAAACCGTAAATCATATTCATTATAGCGATATTACCCAATTAGTCGAAAAGCTAATTGATGCCCCAAAACCAGGAGAAATCTTTAATGTGGTTGCACCCGAACATCCTTCAAAACTTGAAATTGTTACCTATGAAAAAAAGAATGAACGCATAGAAGATGCTGAAAAACAAACTGTAAAAGTTATTTCACCCACTAAAATAATAGCGGCATTTCAGTATACATTCAAACACCCCAACCCTATTTATTTTAAAGAATCCATCGAATGAAAGCCTATATCGCTGTTAGTTTTTCAAAGAGGAAAACCTTAGATAATACTTTAAAAATGTGTTGTCAAACGCTTCAGACATACGGTTATTCACCCTTTATTTTTGTGGATGCCTACCATTTTTCATCTGAAGAAGAAAGCACCATGATGAATCAGGTCATCACTGACATTAATAACAGTAGTCTTCTTATAGCCGAAACTTCAGAAAAAGGAATTGGTATAGGAGTCGAAGTAGGCTATGCAAAAGCTTTAGGTAAACCTATTATTTATTTAAGGCAACATAATAAACCTCATTCAACAACCGTTTCAGGAATAAGCGATTATCACGTTATTTATACAGACAACGATGATCTAAACCAGCAACTGAGCAACATTTTAAATGAAATAAAAAAGCGTTAATAAGGCTACCTTATTAACGCTTTTTTAGATTAAGAAAAAGTGAACTTATTTCTATTATTCATCCACTTCAATCTGTTGGTCATGTAGATAACGTTTAACCATAATAGCAAAACCGATTAAATAAAGGAAACAGAATAAAGGAATAATATAAGACGTATGAATACCGATTAAATCGGATAATTTTCCTTGAATTGGTGGTATAATTCCTCCTCCCAAAATCATCATCACTAAAAATGCAGATCCTTGGGCAGTGTATTTTCCTAGACCAATAATAGATAAACTAAAAATAGCAGGCCACATAATTGAACACGCTAAACCTCCAGCTAAAAAGGCATAAATAGCAACTGTTCCTGTTGTTAATAATCCCACTGTCATGGCAATGGCACCAAAAACAGCAAAAACCAACAAGGTTCGGGCAGGCTTATCTTTCGATAAAAAGAAGGCCCCAATCTGTAAAGCAATACAGATAATGTAGAAATACAGATTCGACATATCAAAACCTGCTAAGGTGTTTACACCAATAATCACTGAATAAGCAATAACTGGAACAATGATTAATAGAAGATGTTTTGTCGATTTTGCCAATTTAAAAACACTCACGGCTCCCGCCCATCGACCAATCATCATACTCCCCCAATACATCGATACATAGGGTGCAATTTCAGAAGAATGCAATCCTCCAAATTCTGGTAAACTCAATAATTCGCCCAAGTTAGAACCAATAGCCACTTCAACGCCCACGTATAAAAATAGGGCGAGCATTCCTAAAACCAATTGGGGGTAACGCATCGCACCCCAACCTTCTGGATTTTTCTTCGCCGAGAAATTGGCAAATAATAAGCCGATAATAATAACCATTAATGCCCCCAACAACCACAACATACGGTTTTGTTCTAGTGGAAAAGCATAGCTTTTAATCTGTTGTGTATAATGATCCACCAAGCCCGAAGTCGGATTAGCTTCAATTAAGTTTTGCAATTCAATAATTTTTATCGCCGCATCACTCTTATAACTTAAAAACACAGGCACAAACATACACAGCAGCAAAATGGTCATAATCACCAATGTAATCAATGCTTTATTTGCTTTCTCTATAGGCTCATTGTTAATACCTTCAGGCACCTTTTTCGAAAAATAAAATAAAGCGGCAGCAAGAATAAACAATAAACCTACGCCTATGTACAATATTTCCACTTTCGTTAAAGACAAACTCTGTATTACACTATCTTCTACTTTTGCAAAAGTTCCAAACAAGGCATAGCCAATCACCAAAGGACCAATGGTTGTACCAAATGAATTAATACCACCGGCTAAATTTACGCGAGAAGTCCCTGTTTTAGGATCACCCAATAAAACTGCGAAAGGATTCGCCGCTGTTTGTTGCAACGAAAAACCAAGGGCAACAATAAATAAACCAATCAGCATGGCAATATATACATTCATCTTTAGCGCAATAATCATCGCCAAAGCACCAAATGCAGAAAATAATAAACCGTACACAATGCTTCGTTTATATCCCCACTGACCTACAATATCTTTCTGACGCAGGGTACTCACAATAAACAGTCCTAGTGCACCGATATAATAAGCGGTATAATACGCAAAATCAATTAATTGCGACTGAAACTGATCGAGTTGAAAATAATTTTTACAAAAGGGAATAAAAATATTATTTCCGGCTGCAATAAAGCCCCAGAAAAAGAAAACCACCACCAACGTATACAACGCCGGATAATTGGTTTTTACTTGAGAAGAGTTCGTATCCATTGATAGGTTAAATAAATTATCTTCTCAAAAATAACTTATAATTCTCATACCTGTTAACAAAACATCAAGAAAAAGGAGAAAACTTTACGATTTCTCCCTCTTGTATTCATATGTATTTCTCACTTACACAATTTCAGCGTCAAAGACGCTTTGAAAATGCTTGCAAATAAAATCTTTCACTTCATTCATCGGTATATTTTGCTCAAGTTCGCGCTCCATCGAAGTCACCGCTTTATCTTGAATTCCACAAGGAACTATATATTCAAAATACCTTAAGTCGGTATTTACATTCAATGCAAAACCATGCATGGTTATCCAGCGGGAAGCTTTCACCCCCATGGCACATATTTTTCGGGCATAAGGTCTGCCAACATCTAGCCAAACGCCGGTTTCGCCTGGCGAACGTTCTCCTTTCAAGCCATACTCGGCGATGGTTCTAATAATTACCTCCTCAAGATTACGCATGTACAGATGAATATCGGGTTTAAAATTATCCAAATCCAATAGTGGGTAACCAACCAATTGCCCAGGACCATGATAGGTAATATCTCCCCCTCGATTGGTTTTCACAAAAGTCGCATCAATTTCGTTCAGCTTATCAGAAGAAGCCAACATATTTTCCACATGGCCACTTTTTCCTAAGGTATACACATGCGGATGTTCTACAAACAATAAATGATTTTTAGTGGACTGAAAATCAGACTTACCGGCCTTCTCTTGTTGACGGTTATAACTTTTAACCGTTACATTTTCAGCCAATAAATTTTCTTGTAAATCCCAAATTTCTTGATAATCACGAAATTCTCCTAAGTCCTGAAAGGCCACTTTTTGCTTCATTCTCCCCTGTGTTTTGTAGCACAAATGTACGAAATAAAGAATTGTAATTTGAATCACACAACCATTCCTTATTCCAAACAAGATCAGCCTATCTATTCAAATGTAACCGAAAACGATTCAAAAGACGTATCATTTAACAATTCCGAAAACCCGACTTTTTTTGTCATTACTTTTCGATCACTCGAAAACTCTACATCCGCTAATGAAGTTGTTTTAATCGCTTTCGGAAAACTGTATTTCATTTTAAATTTAAACATAGAAGCCATATCATTTAGTAAATCAGAGCTCAAGTCACTACCATTCTCTTCTTTATCATCTTTCGCTTTCACTTGTTCTTTAGCCACTAATAACTGTTTATTAGGAATACGTTCAAAAGTAGCTCCATCATAGGCCAACTTGAAATTGGAAAAATTCTCCATTTGATTGTCGAATATAGGATTTGCATTCTCCTTTTTCGCAGCTTTAATTTTATGCATTAAACGGCTCAATTGGTCCGAATTTACATTGAATTCATTCGCATTTTCTGCTCGTTGAATCATCGTAAAACCGAAATCATCTTTCGACATATTAAATTTCATATGCGCAAAATCCATGGCTATAAATTCATCTCTAAATTGATTCAATTGATCCATTTCTCTTTTGTCTTTTTCCGAAGCCTCTGCTTTCAGCACTTCGGTCATATTAAATAGTTCGGCAAATGAAAGCTCTTTATTTACATACGGTTCAAATTTCTTTAAGGCTTCTTTATTTCCATGGGCTTCTTTACCTAATTCTTCCGAATTTATGCTGTAACGATAGTCGATTTTACCATGGGCATCAACCGTAATTTCTTCCGTAAACGTACACGAAACAAAAAGAAGGCAACCCAAAATAAGGGGTAGTAATTTCATTGTATTTGTATTGATTAATTAATTTGCTTCAAATATAAACATTGTTATTAGATCTGAGATATCAGAAGATAGAAGATAGATGTTAGATGTCAGATATAAGATAAATTTAGCCTATCTAACGACTAATATCTCACATCTAACCACTCACCACTAATATCTAATGACGGGCGAATTGCAATTCGCCCCTACAGTCTAACATCTAAATACTAATATCTAAAAAGTCACCTGAAAAGATTCATAGGTTGAGTCCATTATTTTATCGTAAAAAGTGATTGATTTCGTCATTGATTTACGGTCATCTGAAAATTCGACATCGCTTAAAGTGGTCAATTTTATGGGCTTGGGAAAAGTATATTTCAATTTTACGGCGACAATAGCCGATATTTTGGATAGAAGATTTTCGGTGATTGGAATACCGATCGCTTCTGCTTCATTTTGAATGTCGAGTTCTTTTTCTCGGCTATTCTCCTGACTAATGGTTAAGGGGTTTGTTGCTATTCGTTCAAAGGTTCTGCCATCGTATTCTAGCCTAAAATTGGTATAATTAGTCAATTGCTTTTCGAATAATCGATTCCTTCCATTTTCGTTATCCGTTTTAATTTGTTCTAAGACCGTTTCGAGTTCTTTCGAATTCGCATTGAATTCTTCCACATTATTTGCACGGTGATGGTAGGTAAATTCGAAATTATCCGTGGTAAAATCCAACTGAAATCGTGCAAAATCCATCGTGGAGAATTCTGCTCGCTTTTCATTATACAATTGCAAATTCTGCTTTGTTTTCCAGGATAATGTATTAAAACTACCATCGGATACGTCCAAAAGTTCATTGATCGACAATTCATTCGTGGGGATAGAGTGTTGAGCTTGAAAAGCATTTTTTCCGCTCTTAAAATCGGTTTCTTTTTCATCGACGTAGAGCTGATAACGAAAATCGATTTTTCCATCTTCATCAATGGATAGCTCTTCTGTATAAGAACAAGAAACAAAGATGAAAAAGCTAAAAACAAGGGGTAGTAATTTCATAATAAAGGGCATAGATCAATTGGTCAGTAAATATAATTATAATATTTTACTTCAATTTTGGATTAAAAAACCGTAAAAGCAACATGGAAATAGTCGCTACAACCAAGGATTATCGGTGGATTATCGATGGAAAACACTGGCCATAGGCATGAGAAATAACAATAAAAGTGGGGAATCTTTAACGATAAATTGGGAAATAGAAGTGAATACCGTTATATTTGAAGACTTTCAAAAAAATAGATGAAAAGATGAAAAAACTGATGGTAAAAGGAACCCTTCTGATGGCTTTATTGGCTGGCTATATGGGCTATGCACAACAAGGCGGAGGAATGTGGATTCCGACGGAGTTAAATGAAAAGGAGATGAAAGAGATGGGATTAAAAATTTCATCGAACGATATTTTCAGTACAGGTGATAAAAGTATCAATAATGCGGTAGCGCATTTTGGTGGTGGATGTACTTCTGAAGTAATTTCTCCTCAAGGTTTATTACTAACCAATCATCACTGTGGTTATGGACAAATTCAGTCGCACTCTTCCCTTGAAAACGACTATTTAACAGATGGTTTTTGGGCAAAAGAATTAAAAGACGAATTGCCTAACAAAGATTTAACGGCAACTTTTATTTTAGCGATTAATGATGTCACCAACGACATTCTTAAAGGCGTTAAAGAAAAAATGACCGAAGAGCAACGCAACGCGATCATTAAGAAAAACATAGAAGGAGTTAATGCTAAAACGAAAGTAAACGCTTTCCAAGATGTGTTTATCAAGCCTTTCTACAAAGGAAATAAATACTACCAATTTACAACAGAAACTTTTAAAGATGTTCGTTTAGTGGGTGCACCACCATCGTCTATCGGAAAATTTGGTAGTGATACAGATAACTGGGTATGGCCTCGTCATACCGGAGATTTTGCGATGTTCCGTATCTACGCTAACAAAGACAACCAACCAGCAGAATACGCTAAAGATAACGTACCCTATACACCTAAACACTTCTTACCTGTAAATATTGGAGGAATTAAAGAAGGCGATTTTACCTTTGTTTATGGTTTCCCAGGTTCTACCGATGAGTACTTACCGGCTTCTTCGATAGAACAAATTAAAAACACCATTAACCCTGCACGTATTCATGTTCGTACCATTGCTTTATCGCATATCGATAAAAAAATGAGAGAAGACAATGCAACCCGTATTGCTTATGCTTCTAAACAGTCACGAATTTCGAATTCACATAAAAAATGGATCGGTGAAAACCTTGGTTTAAACCGTTCAAAGGCCGTTGAAAAACGTCAGGAATACGAAACTGAATTCAATAATCGCATTGCAAAAGATAAAAACCTTAAAGCGCAGTACGGTACCATTATCGCTGATCTTAATCAAGTCGTTAAAGACAACGAACAGTATAATTTAGCCTACACTGTTTTTAATGAAACCTTCTTTTCTAATTCAGAAACTTTCCGCATGGCCCTTACATTAAACAATGTATTAGCCAATGTTGGTCAACCAAAATACAACGAAATAAAAACCCGTGCTGTTAACCAATTAGCTGGTATGCACAAGGATTATAACGCTGATTTGGATCGTCAGATTTCAAACGACTTAGCGGTTAATTACTTTAAAGTAGTTCCTACTAACTTATTGCCTGCAACTTCGGCTTCTGCTATTGAAAGTGCATTAAACAATTCGGTTGTCAACGGTTCTAAATTGGTTAATAACCAATCGTTTATTGGAAACATTCAAACCATTGCCAAAGATGATGCTGCATTTGTGAATGCCTTGAAAAACGATGCATTAATTCAGCAAATTAATAGCGTATTAGCAGCCAATCAAACCAAAGTTTCGCCAAATTATTTAGCGAATCAAGATAAGATTAGCAAATTGATGCGTAGCTATATGAAAGCCCAAATGGACGTTTTCTCTGACAAGAAAATATTCCCAGACGCCAACTCTACACTTCGTGTAACCTATGGTAAAGTAGATGGTTACCAACCAAGTGATGCGGTATACTTTGAGCCCGTAACGCACATTGAAGGAATTATTGAAAAATATGTTCCTGGTGATTACGAATTCGATCTACCTAAACACATGGTTGATTTATACAACAATAAAGATTATGGTAAGTATGCCGATAACGGTAAATTACCGGTGAACTTTATTGCAACAAACCATACAACAGGTGGGAATTCTGGTTCGCCAGCCCTGAATGCGAAAGGTGAATTAATTGGATTAAACTTTGACCGTGTGTGGGAAGGAACGATGTCTGACTTAAATTACGATCCTGAAATTTGCCGCAATATTATGGTGGATGCTCGTTATATTCTATGGGTTGTTGATAAGTATGCCAATGCCCAACGTTTAATTGACGAAATGAAAATTGTTGACTAATTAACAAAATTTTAATAAATACTTTAAAGCACTCCGTAACACGAGTGCTTTTTTAGTATATTTAATCAAATTATACCGCCATGATCCTATCCACTAAATGGCCATTTTATATTAAATTGGCTTGTAGCTTAATATCTATCCTTTTATTGGGTTGGTTTGCCTTAATAGGGCAAACCATTTTAATTCCCTTGCTAATTGGTTTCTTAATCTCTATCCTCTTGGTTCCTGTATGTAATTTTTTTGAAAATTATATTCGTTTACCTCGCGCCATTGCAAGCATTATAACAACGTTGCTTTTTTCTAGTGTGATTGTAGGGATATTTTATGTTATTATCTTACAGCTCGTCGATTTATCGAACGAGTGGCCCATGTTCCAAAAACAGATTATGGATTTGGTGACCCAAACCCAAGAATGGATTCATAGAACCTTTGGAATTAATACCCATAACCAAATTGAATATATCAACTCTAATCTATCCAAAACCATTAGTGCGAGTACGGTTGTTATAGAGCATTTAGTAGCTAGTATCGCTCGCTATTCGGTTCTTATTTTATTTACCTTCTTGTATGTGGTATTTATCCTAATGTATCGTCAACACTTGGTTCGTTTTGTATTTTATGTTTTTAAGAAAAATCATCACCGCAATGTGAGTTCTGTGATTACAACCACTCAACATATGGTGAAACAATACCTTATTGGTTTATTTTTTCAAATGATCTTGGTAACCGGATTGACCTTTGCGGCGTTTACAATTATTGGAATTAAATATGCGTTTGTTTTAGCCATTATTACTGGCTTATTAAACGTTATTCCTTACGTTGGTATTACCATATCGCTCATTATATCGAGTATTTTAACGGTTGCGACCTCTTCGCCTTCCGATGTTCCTTTTGTGTTTCTAGCATTTTTCATTATTCATGCCATTGATGGAAATATTATTATGCCCAAAATCGTTGGTTCGAAAGTGAAAGTGAATTCATTGGTGGTTATCATTGGATTGGTCATTGGTGAGATGACTTGGGGCATTATGGGGATGTTATTGTCTATTCCGATATTGGCCCTTGTGAAGATTGTATTCGATCACGTAGACGAGCTTAAACCATGGGGTTATTTATTGGGCGAAGAAAAATCGGAGCCCCTGGATCATGACATCGAAGCGTATTTTCGAAAAAAGAAAAAACGCCGATTAATCCATCGTAAACGGGTGAAGGAATAGTAGAGGCAAATTGCAATTCGCACGTTATTAGATGTTACATGTAGGGGCGAATTGCAATTCGCCCGTCATTAGACGTTAGTGATTAGTATTTAGATGTTACATGTAGGGGCGAATTGCAATTCGCCCGTCATTAGATGTTAGTGATTAGTATTTAGATGTTACATGTAGGGGCGAATTGCAATTCGCCCGTCATTAGACGTTAGTGGTTAGATTTTAGTAATTAAATTTTAGATAAGCTGAAGATAGCTTATATCTCACATCCATTATCTAATCGCGCCAAGGATAGAAGTGGAAATCCTTGGCAACCTAGTAGGATGTTGATTGGAAGCGGAATTTTCCAGTTGCCAAGATTGGGAACGGATAGCCTGACCCGATAGGGGGGCGCCCAAATTATAAAAAAAATCCCCATAACCACTCATGAATAGAGGGTTATGGGGATGTATTGTTCAATGGGATTATGATTGATCCTTACGATGTTTTTTTATGGTATGTGCTTTCCATTCCATCGAGCTTCTTGATAAGGTTTTTATAGACCTTAATGAATAAGAAGGCGATGATACTTCCGATTATAAAACCGCATACAACGTCACCCGTGTAATGTACACCCACGTAGATTCTGCTGTATCCAACCAATATGGCCCAGAAGACCAAGAGTGGACGGATCCATTTATAGCTCGGTTTTAATAAATAGCCAACAAACAAGGCGAGTGCCATACTGTTGGAGGCGTGAGCCGATGTAAACCCAAAGCGTCCTCTTCCCTCGCAGTCTACAGGTCTAAACAAGCCTGCTAATTCGGCATTATGACATGGTCTGAAGCGTTCGAAGGAATGTTTCATAAGGTTGGTAAACTGATCGGTTACGGTAATCATGAGGACAATGCACACAATAACGACCCCCAAACGTCTAATGCCCAACTGGCGGTACAATAGATAGGCTAACAGGGCATACAAAGGTACCCAGGTTAGTTTTCCTGTTATAAGAACCCAGAGGTTATCCCAAGAGGAACTTCCTAAATTATTGAAAAACAGAAATGCCTGTTCGTCAAAATGAATAATTTCACTCATGCTTATCGACTTATAGAACCACCAGAGCCCAAGGTTTTTTCGGTTTCGATTTCGGTAGCCGACTTCATTTCTTCAATGGTGGCTTCGATTTCTTTGGTTGGATCGATGTCACTGAATGATTTTTTGAGGTCAGCGGTGGGATCTAATTCGGTAAGCGACTTTTTTAAATCGGCCGTAGGATCTAAATCGGCTAAACTGCGTTCTATTTCTTTCGAAGGATCGATATCGCTAATGGTATTTTTTAAATCTTTCACCACATCGGATTCTTCAATGGGGTTTAAAATTTCGTGTTTAATGTCTTCGGTGGCTGCTTTCAATTTACGAACGGCAGTCCCCAAACCTCTTGCTATTTCTGGAATTTTATCGGGACCAAAAACAACAACTGCTATCACAAGAATTATCGTTATTTCTTGGAAGCTTAAAAATGCTGGATATATCATACTTGTATTCACATCACAAATTTATCAATTCTTGGGAGTAATCCATCAAAAAAACCGTCAAAATTATTGACGGTTTTTTTGTTAACTATTTATAAAGGGTTTATTTATTCATAACGCCTTTTTTGCTTAAGTCGTATAATAACGGCGAAGCAACAAAGATAGAAGAGAATGTACCCACAACAATACCAATTAATTTAGCAAACATAAATCCTTTAATCGACTCTCCACCGAAGGTAAAGATGATTAAAACGATTAAGAAAGTTGATAATGAGGTATTAATGGTACGCGATAATGTTTCTGAAGTAGAAATATTAATAATGTCGTACAATTTGTGTCCTTTCTCTACGGTTAAGTTTTCACGAATACGGTCTAAGATAATAATCGAGTCATTCATTGAATACCCAATTACGGTTAAGATCGCTGCAACGAAAGCTTGGTCAATTTCCATGTTGAATGGTAAAACACCTTTTAATAAAGAGAATACACCCAATACTATAATCACATCATGCGCTAAAGCAATAATGGTTGATACAGAGAATTGCCAACGTTTAAACTGAATAATTAAGTAGAAGAAAATAGCAATTAAGGCTAAAGAAACTGCGATATACGAAGCTCTTGTTGTATCATCGGCAATGGTAGGACCCACTTTTGATGATGACATTAACCCAATTTGAGCATTGTCTTCTGAGAAATCTTTTACCGTAATATTCGCTGGTAAGTATTCTTTTAAGCCTGTAAATAATTTGGCTTTAATTTCGTCATCAACATCGGTACCATCGGCATCGGCTTTGTAGGCTGTGGTAATTTTCACTTGGTTATTTCCACCGTAAGTTTTTACCTGTGGGACCATGTGCTCACCGTCTAATACAAAGACGTTTCCTAATTTTTCGGCCACTTCTGATGCATCAACATCTTTGTCGAAACGAACGGTGTAGGTACGTCCACCTTTAAATTCGATTCCTAAATCGAATCCTTGGGTGAAAATTGAAGCCAATGAAGCAACGGTTAATACAATTGAAATACCGTAAGACACTTTCCGTGTTTTAAGTAAATCGACTTTAATATTTTGTAACCAGTGTTTTGTGAACCCAGTATAGAATTGTACATCTTTTCCTTTTGCTATACGCCCTTCTACGAAGTAACGCGTTAAGAAAATAGCGGTAAAGGTAGAGGTTAAAATACCAATCATAAACGTGGTTGCGAAACCAACCACAGGGCCTTTACCAAAGAAAAATAAGATTAAGGCGGTTAAGAATGAAGTGGTATTGGCATCGAAAATAGCCGATAGAGCTCCTTTCCAAGAATAGGCAAAATCGACGGCTTGACGCAGCGACTTCCCTTTTCTTAATTCTTCTTTTACCCGTTCGTAAATAATAATATTGGCATCCATTCCCGTAACCAGCGTAAGGATAATCCCCGCGATCCCTGGTAATGAAAGAGTCGCTTTTAAAGAGACTAAGAAACCTAATAAGAATAATAAGTTAACGACTAAAGCAACGTTGGCATAGATACCGGCACGGCTATAGTAGAAAATCATCCAAACCAATACCAATCCAAAGGCACAACCAAAGGCTAATAAAGAACTATCAATAGCTTCTTTCCCTAAGGATGGCCCTACAACTTCTGCAGAAACAATTTTAGAAGAAGCAGGTAAAGAACCAGCTTGTAAAATGTTCGCTAAATCTTTTGATTCTTCTAAACTAAAGTTTCCAGTAATACGAGAAACTCCGTTTGGAATTTGCGATTGAATGGTTGGTGCAGAATACACCATGTTATCTAAAACAATAGCAACGGCTTGCCCTGGTTGAGTACCAGAAGGCTTTAACTCGTCGGTAATACGTGCCCATTCCTGTGCACCTTCTTGATTCATGGTCATTTGAACCACAGGCTCATTGGCTAATGAAGAACCATCGCGTTCACCTGATGCTTTGGTTACTTTGTCACCCGCTAATAAAGGCTCTTGGGTTCCATTTTTACCTTTTAATGCATACAATTCAAGAATGTTGACCTTTGGATCTTTCATATCCATCGGCTTGTTCGCCCATACATATTTATAGTTACGGATGTTCGCAGGTAGAGACGCCATAACAGCTTTGTCGGCCAATACGCGGTTTACAACTGCCGTATCTTTTACATCTACTACAAAACTTGCGTTTCCGGCTGTTTGTAAAACTTCACCCAGGTTTTTAATCACCTCGTGGTTGTTATTTTTTACACCGTATTTTTCGGTGTTAATTCCTTTAAAGTAAGAATCAATGGTGATATCACCACGAACAACTTGCCAAAATTCTAATTTAGCGGTTGACTGTAGTAATTTTTTTACACGGTCTGTATCAGAAACCCCTGGTAATTCGACCAAGATTCGACCGTCACCTTTATCACCTAAGCGTTGAATAACAGGCTCTACGACACCAAACTGGTTGATACGAGAACTAATTACATCATAAGCTGTTGCGACTTTGGCTTCAATATCGCGACGAATAACCTCTTTTACTTGGTCATCTGTTGCGTTATAAGGCACCTTATCTGCGTTTGATTTATTCCCAAATAAATCTGCTGAAGCATATTTTGTTCCGCCTTTGACTTTATCAAATTCAGTGAAAAACAATTCAACATATGGTGCATTACCATTTGTTTTTTGAGCAACATCTGTTGCATCAAGGGCTGTACTCAACATTGGATTTGAGGTGTGATTCGCCATATTCTCGATCAAATCTCTTTCCGAAACTTGTAAGATTACGTTGATTCCTCCTTTTAAATCCAACCCTAAGTTGATTTCGTTGTTCTTCGCATACTTATAGTCATAAGTAATAATACCAAGATCTAAGGGTTTTTGAGCTAAACTGTCTAATATTCGTTGTTCGTCGGCCGGATTAGTTGCTAATCGTGCAGCTTCGGTTTCCACTTTATTAGTGTACCAGGTATAGCTTAACTGTCTAATACATAACAGTCCCAAAATAATTGCAAAGGTTGCAATGAGCCATCTTCCACGCATAATTGATTCTTTAAAAAATAATTTTTAACGGGCAAATATAACTTTCTTAAGATAACTTTCACAATAAAAAGTGAATTATCTCGGAAGAATTGCCGTTCGTTTAATAATTGGTTTTACTTGTTGTTTAGATTGATTGCTTCGTTTTTATTCATTTTTTCTGAACATCCACTTGAAATACATTTGTTTCAATTGCCTTATCGTCATTATCTGCACAAAGAAGAAAAGTATAGGCCTGGGCTGTCTGTTTCAACAACGTAATTCCTTCAATTTTCTGATCTTTGGATATTTGCACAAATTCTTCGACTTGGAAATTGGTTAAATTTAAACGTCCTATATACGAACCATTGATTTTTCCATCATCAATCACATCTTTACTCTCTTCCAAGGTTGCTGTGAAAAACAGCATACCATCAACCACTACTCCATCGCTGAATCCGGTGGTGAAATCGCCGAAAACCGGAAGAGGAATAGGTACATACTTCATTTCACTTGGTGATTCCATAAGGCTTTTAAGGGGCGACTGAACAATGAAAAGTCCATTCATACCTGAGGCTCCGTTCCCTCTATTCAAAAAGTAGGATTTTTCTCCATCACTGGTCATTCCTTCTATGTTAAATTCATCGGGAGGGATACCACTTAACTGCATCATGCTTTGGAACAACTCATCCGTAGAATACCGCGTAACTTTCTCTGTAGGCAAATGATAGGCAATAAAATCGTTGCGATTGATTTTTGAACCCGATCCCAGGGCGTAGATATACGCGCCTTCTTTGGTTAATGCTTCAAAATCTGGTTTATTTTTCTTGGTCATTTTTATGCCAGCCATGGAAGGAATCAAATCAACTTTCGTCGTTTGCTTAGTCCGCTGATCTGTAATAAACAAGCGCGTATCATCATCTGAAATAAGGTAGATGAAATGCCCGTCTGAAACAATACCAGAAGCCGCTCCTATGCCCTGTACAATAAGAACAATTTGTAAAATTAAATGCTGAAGCATTCGTATAAGATTTAAATCCTTTCAAAAGTAAGTAAAGATTATGATAAATCCACCCCTAAAAGCGCCCTTTTTTCGTCTTAATTCACGTACTTTGCAAAAATTTATAAATTTCGGTCATGAAAAAGATTCTTAAAATCTATATCGATGCCTACAGCGGACTTTCAAAAGAGTCATGGATGTTGGCTATCGTTATGTTATTGAACAGAACAGGTTCAATGGTTTTACCATTTTTAGGAATTTATATGACGTCCAAGTTGAACTTCTCTTTAGAAGAATCTGGTTTGGTCTTAAGTTTCTATGGAATTGGATGTGTCTTTGGTTCTTGGTTAGGGGGTTGGTTAACCGACCGTATCGGGAATTTTAAAGTACAAGCGTTCAGTTTAGTGGTCAGTGCACCTATGTTCTTACTTTTACCCCACTTTGTTAGTATTTGGGGCTTGGCAACCATGATTATGGTGTTGAGTACGGTTTCAGAAATGTTTCGACCAGCCAACTCCGTGGCGATTACCAAATATGCCCGCAAAGAGAACATAACCCGTGCCTTCTCCTTGAATCGTATGGCCGTTAATTTAGGATTTTCAATAGGACCAGCCATGGGTGGTTTTCTAGCAGATTATTCGTATAATTTATTATTTTATGGAAATGCCATCGCCGCTATCATTGCGGGTGTTGTCTTTATCCAATTTTTCTATAAGCGTAAAGAACGAAATGTGTATACCGAAGAAGAACTGGAAAAAAACCGTTCTTCTGTGCCTGAACGCAATGCTTATTTAGATTGGCGCTTTCATGCGTTTAACCTATTTTGTGTTTTCTTTTCGATCGCTTTCTTTCAAATTTTAAATACACTTCCCCTCTTCTACCAAGACGTAGCCCAAATGTCGCGCAAAGAAATTGGGTTAATCATGGGATACAGTGGACTGTGTATCTTTTTGTTCGAAATGCTTCTTGTTCACTGGACAGAGAAGAAGTTTACCGTGACCCAAATTTTGTGTTATGGATCAATGGTGACTGGGTTGAGTTTTGTAATTTTTGCCTTTAATCATACCCTTGGATTTTTATACTTAGCGATTTCATTAATGTCTATTGGAGAAATGCTTGTATTGCCTTTAATGTCGACTGTTACCGCCATGCGAGCCGGGATGAACAACCGAGGAGCCTATATGGGACTCAACGGCCTTTCTGCGGCAATTGCCTTTATTGTTTCGCCTTATTTAGGAACAAAAATTGCCGGTGACTACAGTTTCGAAGCCCTTTGGTTAGGAACCGCCGTCTTATTATTTGCTTCCGCCATCGGATTTCAATTTACGGTGAAAGCACTTATACCGAAAGAGAGTTAAAGGAGAATTTGATTTAAAAATTTGAAGATTGGATGATTTGAAAATAATGAAAGACTAGTTCCTATAGACTAACAACGAATTACTATCGATCGACTAATTACTAAAGACTAAAAAACTAAATTCATAATTTTTTCCTATATTGGGACTATAAACATTCGATACTAGAATCATGAAAATATATACTAAAACAGGCGATAAAGGAACGACAGCCCTTTATGGTGGAACGAAGATTGGGAAAAATGATATTAAGATAGAGTCCTACGGAACAGTAGACGAATTAAATTCATACATCGGTTTAGTGCGATCGTACGAGATTGATCCCATTTTTGAAGAAGAGTTAATCATTATTCAAAAAAACTTGTTTAACCTAGGAGCTGAATTAGCTACTCCGGTAGAAAAGTTAATCTTAGCCAATGGGAAATCGCGAATTCCAAAAACGGTGCAAGAAGAAGATATTGTTCAATTAGAAGGTTGGATCGATGACATTGACAGCCAATTGGAGCAATTAACCCACTTTATCTTACCCGGTGGAAATATCGCTGCATCCCATGCCCATGTAGCCCGTTGTATCTGTCGTCGTGCAGAACGTTTAACGGTGGCCTTAGCTGAAGTGGAAGAAATTAGTCCGCTTTTACAAAAATACTTGAATCGTTTATCGGATTACTTGTTTGTTTTGGCCCGAAAAATTGCCAATGACAACAACCACGAAGAAGTTAAATGGATTCCAGGAGAATCATGAAAAAAGCCTTACTTTTCATCAACGGGGAGCCCCCTACTCGCTTCCCGTTGATTGAAAATTACGACCGCCTTTTTTGCACTGATGGTGCTTACCACTACTTGGCTAATTCTTCCATAATACCCGATGTAATTAGTGGCGATTTCGACTCGATGGACATCGCCTTATTTCCCGAAGAAAGTGACGTTATTACAACACCCGATCAGAATTTAACCGATTTGCAAAAGGTCTTTAAGATTATTATAGCCCAGGGTTTTCAAACCGTTGATATTTACGGTGCAAGTGGAAAACAGCAAGATCACTTCTTAGGCAATTTAACAGCGGTACAACAAGTAAAAAACGAGTTATCGATTACCTTGTACGATCAGTACGGTTATTACTTTTTTGCCGAAAAGGAATGTGTAATCGATCGATGCATAAACAAAATCGTATCCCTCTACCCCTTCCCAAAAGCCAAAAAAGTAGAAACAGTGGGTTTAGAATACCCTCTTTTTAAAGAAAATCTTTCCATGCATGGACGGATTGGTACCCGCAATAAAGCGGTAAACGATACCGTTGAAATACGTTTTGAAGAAGGCGAACTCATTGTCTTTGTGTTGAATGAAAAAGAACAGTAACACTTCTTTGTGTTTTAAGAAAGCATTAACAAAATTGGCATAGGTTTTGACTTGCGCTAATTGAATTAATCACACTTAAAATACACCAAAAAATGAATAAAAATTCAATTATCGCAACTGCTATTGCAGCCTTCGGTTTAGTTTTAGCTACTTTTATCTTAGGCAACGCCTATAAATATAAATTTACGTCAACACAAACGGTGAATGTCACAGGGAATGCTATGAAAAATTTCGATGCCGATTTAGTGAAATGGCGTGCGACTTACAGCCGAAACGACAGCGATTTAAAGTCAGCGTCTGCTCAACTGAAAGAAGACCAAAACGTTGTTAAAAGCTTCTTAATCGGTCAGGGAATTAAGGCCAATGAAATTATCTTTGAAGCAGTTAATATCTCCAAAGATTTTATCTATGGGACCGATGCCAATGGTAACTCATTCTCTCAATTCAACGGCTATATCTTATCACAAGATGTCACCATCGAATCAACCGATTTGGATAAAATAGAAAAGGCTTCTCGCGAGATTTCTACTTTAATCAGCCAAGGAATCGAATTAAGCTCTTCCAATCCGAGTTATTACTACTCTAAATTAGAAGATTTAAAATTAGAATTAATTGCGCAAGCCTCTGAAAACGCAAAACAGCGTGGTGAAAATATCGCTACCAAAGCAGGCTCAAAATTAGGTCAAATTATGAAAGCCGATCTTGGAATCTTCCAAATCACTGGTAAAAACGATAATGAAGAGTATTCATATGGCGGTGCTTTTAATACCACTTCTCGCCAAAAAACAGCAAATATTACCGTAAAAGTTAGCTTTAAGAGTAATTAATAAATTGATAGGGGCCAATAGACAAGAATTTACCTGTAAATTTAAAACTATAGACGCTTAGTATCAATTATCCCGAAAACCCCTTTAAGTAAGTTCTTAAAGGGGTTTTTTATGCTATCGATTTTACATTTCTGATTGCCGATTCGAGACAACCTCCCTTTTCAAACGACTCTTTTCAACCTCGGGATTTCGGAGTTGAATATGTTGATTGAAAACCGTATTTTTGTGCCCAATTATTGAATCAATGCCCAAAACAATTACCTTACGTCTTTCGCCTGCGGAAGCGGCCAACGAAACCATTTTGAAACAACGATTAGCGGATGCTTGCGGCTGTACGGTGGAAAAAATAAATGCTTACCAAATTATTCGTCGCTCCCTGGATGCGCGGTCACGAAATATTGTGACTCAATTACAGGTGAATGTGTTTATAGACGAAGAATTTAGCGATGCCTTTTTATTTGAACCCAACTTACAGAACGTTCGTCATGCTAAACCTGTATATATTGCTGGAGCAGGACCTGCTGGTCTTTTTGCTGCATTGGAATTAATTGAATTGGGATTGAAACCCATCATTATCGAACGCGGAAAAGATGTCCGTAGTCGCCGCCGCGATTTAGCTGCGATGAACAAAGATGGAATCGTCAACCCCGAATCGAACTATTGTTATGGTGAAGGAGGTGCGGGTACCTATTCAGACGGTAAATTATACACCCGTTCTACCAAGCGAGGCAATATCCTTAAGAGTTTGCAATGGTTTCATCATTTTGGAGCTACCGAAAAAATACTTCAAGAAGCACATCCTCATATCGGAACCAATAAATTACCTGGGATTATTGCAGCAATGCGCGAAGGGATTATTGAGTGTGGTGGTGAAGTGCATTTTGATACAAAATTAACCGATCTACTAATCGAGGGCGATCAACTTAAAGGATTGGTATTAAACGGTGATTTAACCGTTGAAACCGATTCATTGATATTAGCCACAGGCCATTCGGCTCGTGACATCTTCAAACTATTGCATAGACATAAGGTGTTATTAGAAGCAAAAGCCTTTGCTTTAGGCGTTCGTATAGAACATCCGCAGTCGGTCATCGATCAAGCCCAATATCATTGTGGTATTTCGGGTGAGCGGAACGAGTTACTACCTCCGGCATCCTATTCCTTGGTGAGTCAGGAAGCTGGAAGAGGCGTTTTCTCATTCTGTATGTGTCCCGGTGGGATTATAGCACCGGCCAGTACAGACGAAGGCGAATTAGTGGTGAATGGATGGTCGCCATCGAAGCGCGATGGTTTTTTTGCCAACTCGGGCATGGTGGTAACGGTCGATGAAAAAGACTTTGCGGCTTACGGATTCACAGGCCCGTTGGCTGGAATGGAATTTCAGCAGATGATTGAAAAGAAGGCCTGGGATGCTGGTGGCGGAAAATTAAAAGCCCCTGCTCAACGAATGACCGATTTTGTACACAATCGGGTTTCCAATTCATTGCCAGACTGTTCGTATCTACCCGGGTTAACCTCTAGCTCATTGTCGGAAACCCTACCTAGCGAAGTACTAAAAGCCTTGCAATTAGGTTTTCAGACCTTTGGCAAAAAAGTGAAGGGCTACTATACCGAAGAAGCCGTTGTGGTGGCAACGGAAAGTAGAACCTCATCCCCTATTCGTATCCCAAGAGATACAGATACATTAGAACATGTTCACCTAAAAGGTTTATTCCCTTGTGCCGAAGGTGCAGGCTATGCCGGCGGAATTATCTCTGCGGCCATGGACGGAGCCAAAGTAGCCCAAGCGGTTTACCGAAAAATAAATCAATAAAATAACCCTATACACGTCTTTACCGAATAAAATTTGCGTGCAAAAAGCCCTGATGCATTCGGTAAAAAAGACGTAATTTTGTCATATGATTTCAAATGATACTATTTGTGCATTAGCCACAGCCAACGGAATGGGTGCGATTGCCGTACTACGCGTTTCTGGACCAGAAGCGATTAGTAAAGTTGCACAAATTTACCAATCGAAATTCAACAAGAATAAATCCTTAATGGATGCCGCATCCCATACCATTCATTTAGGGTATGTAATGGACGGTGAAACCATTATTGACGAAGCTCTGTTTTCGATTTTTAAAAACCCCCATTCATATACGGGTGAAGATGTGGTTGAAATCTCAACCCATGGTTCCATTTACATTCAACAAAAAGTATTGGAGCTATTGAACAAGGTAGGGATTCGAAATGCCAATCCAGGTGAATACACTTTCCGTGCCTTCTGGAATGGCAAGATGGATTTAACGCAAGCTGAAGCCGTTGCCGACTTAATCACGTCCGATTCAAAAGCTTCCCATGAGATTGCCATTAAGCAAATGCGGGGTGGATTCTCGAATCAAATTAAAGATTTACGCGAGCAGATGATTAATTTTGCGGCCTTAATTGAATTGGAATTGGATTTTTCAGAAGAAGATGTCGCTTTTGCCGATCGTGGACAATTCTATACCTTACTGAACAACCTACAACAACTACTTAAACGATTAGCCGATTCTTTCGCCTTTGGAAACGTGATTAAGAATGGTGTTCCGGTGGCCATCGTTGGTGCGCCTAACGCGGGGAAATCGACCTTATTGAACGCCTTATTGAACGAGGAGCGCGCTATTGTTTCAGACATAGAAGGAACAACCCGTGACACCATTGAAGAAACCCTTTACATTGAAGGCGTTGGGTTCCGATTTATCGATACCGCCGGTATTCGAGAAGCCGGAGATCAAATTGAGCGCATTGGGATTGAAAAGACTTTCGAGAAAATTGCCGATGCCACCATTGTGCTTTTCTTGTACGATGCCAATATTACCTCAGACAATCAGATTTCGCAACAATTAGACGCTTTAAACAGTAAAGGAAAAATCGTATTTAATATCGCCAATAAAGTCGATGTATTATCGGAAGAACAGGTCATTTCAGATGCCATTCAAGAAGAATTTAAAGACGTTATCCACTTACCTATTTCGGCTAAAGACGGTTACCAAATCGATGAACTAAAGCAACAACTAATTCGTCAGATTCAACTAAAAGGCTCGTCTCAAGACGATACCATCGTAACCAACTCTCGTCACCTGGAAGCCCTTCAAAACACCCTAATGCAAATCGGAAAGATTAAACAAGGAATGGATATGGAAATTCCGGGCGATCTTTTAGCTATGGATATTCGCGAGGCCCTGCATTACCTGGGACAAATCACCGGTGAAATCGATGTAGATCAGGATATTTTAGGAACCATTTTTGGAAAATTCTGTATTGGGAAGTAATTTTTAGACAATAGACTACAATAGATACTAGATGTAAGATATGAGATATCAGACTTGAAATATACAATTTTAGAAACTCAATTTTACTTAGAAATCTTACAAATACATAGAAAATGTACCCTATACTACTCTAAAAAAGCAGTATATGGTACATTTTTTTTGATTGTATTTGGGCGCACCCTTCGGGCCACGCTTTCCGCTATATCTTTGTTGGGAAGAAAATCAAGGGATTAATGAATGAAAGAAAATCCCAACAAAGGATGCCGCTGCAATCGTTTGCGCGAAACAAAGGCTTTAAGTTTACATTTGAAATCTAACTAACTTTTGTAACATTTCTAACGTAGAATTAGCTTTTCCACGTTCTACTAAATTCAGAAATTATGCTCAAATTCATAGAAGATGTTTTTTTAATACATTATCAATCAACCAATTGATCTAACTGCTTCTGAATTTCTTCATTTTTTATTTTACGATGTGAGGCATTGTACACACATTTTCCATCTTTTATAATAAGAATTTGCGGTGATTCGTGCTGAACATTGTATCGTCGTTCAATCTCATTAGAGAGTGGTCTGTACGTTAATAAATCTAAATAATTCAGTTCAAAATCGCTTTCTTTTACAATATCCCAAATAATATCACATAATCCACAAGTTGAACTGTGTTTATAAATAATTTTTGGTTGATTAAAAGATGCTTGATCAATTTGATCTAAATGATCTAAAGTTGTAATATCTATTTTTTTCATTTTTGTTTCTATTTTTCACTTATAAAATTACGTCGAAAAGAAGGAATAACCTATTCTGTTTTCCTTATATAATATTAAGGATGAAAAATGCGCTAAGGAAATCTCCTCGTTCATTTTTTTTACTCGATTACTATTCTCAGCTTCTTCAATCGACGCTGATAACTTTGCAAATAATTGCGTTTTAATTTTTCTGATAAGAACGATTTACCAATTAAATCTTCAACTTCTTATGCTGCCCTTAAAAAAAGCAGTCTATGGTACATTTTTTTTTGTTTTTATATTTGGTGACTGATAAATTGGCCTAGTAGGATTATAATTTGTATCTAATCTGCACCCATTTTTTAATAATTTTTAAAAGACTTTTCTCTTTTCAAACAGACTATGTACAGTAAAATATAGTGCTTTCTTTAGTATTATATTATTTCCCGTTTTTCTAAAATTTAACAAATACTAACACAATACTTTATACCATTTTTAAAAAAACATTTTTTAAGAATGTCCACCCATTTGTCTCCCCTTAAAATTAGGCAATAGTAGTTTTTGTCACTTATTTTGTACAATTACTTCTCACTACCTCAAATTATTTTAAAAATAAAAAATGAATAATATGAGGATATGCTACTTATTTTTCAGTTGGTAGTTACCCTGTAATAAAAAGAATATGCGATGACTATGATATTACAACAGCATAAGCATATAACACGAATTAAAAAACTTAAATCAATCGTAGATCAAGACACCTCCTATCCTCAATACCTTAAAATATACCACATATTGGATTATGTTGTCATAAAAGGAAACCTTATTTTTTGAATGAAAAATAGGACGCTATCATCAATAAAGTCAATAAACTGATTTTGTCTGAAAAAGAAATACAACAATTGTAACATAAATTTAAAATGAGACGAATGTATTAGAATACAAACGATGCTTTTTTCATTTGCTGAAAAAAGGGTCAAGCTAAAAAACAAGGTGTAAAACATTGGGAAATGTACTAATACATTTCTAATAATTAACAAAACGGTAGTTATAGCTTTTATTTTATGTACATTTTATTATAGAGGAGCTATATAACCTAAATGAATTTAATATGAAAAATTTTTATTCTAAAATCAAAACCTTAGCCACAATAGCTTTTACTTTAGCTTTGTTGTTATTAAATCTTAAAACGAAGGCGCAAACTGCACTCAATTTTGTTGAAGTCCTTAAAGAAAATATAAATAATGTTACAGGATTGAATGGTGCTAGCGACATCGCTGTAAGTGCAGATGGAAAGTTTGTTTATTCAGCAGCTTATCACATAGGCGCTGTTGCATGTTTTGAAAGAGATCTTCTTACCGGTAAATTAACTTTTAAAAGTGTTATAAAACAAGGAGTGGCTGGTGTAATCGGCATTACGAATGCATTCAGTATTGCAGCCAGTTCAGATAATAAAAGTATTTATGTTGCATCGCCTTCTGGTAATATTACTTCATTTTCAAGAAATATAACGACAGGAGCACTAACTTTTACAAATACAGTATCCCCAGAAGTAGGGAACACGATGACGGTTAAAGGCTTTGTTTCTGTTTACGTTAGTCCAGATGCAAAATGGGTGTACGGAATCGGAGCTAACCCGGTTGGAGGGATTGCTGTATTTTTCAGAGATGCAAATACTGGAGTAATCACGTTTGTAGAACAACACTTAAACGGTGTCTATGGAGACCAGTTAGATCAGGACTATTCGCCAACCAGTAGCCCCATAAAGAATATGATAACTTCTACGAATGGAAAATTTCTATATGTAACTGCAACAAAGAGTAATACTGTTAGTGTATATTCGATAAATCAAATGACGGGACACCTAACCTTAGTGCTTGTTTATAAAGATGGTGTGGACGGTGTATTCGGCCTTCAGGGTGCTTCATCACTGTTGCTATCTTCAGATGGAAAACACCTCTATGTAAGTGGTCAAAAGGAAAATTCAATCGCTGTCTTTAATGTAAACCAGACAACTGGTACATTAACTTACCAAGACAAATTGACACAGAATCAAAATAGTATAACAAGTCTTCAGGGTGTTAGAAGTTTAGCAATAAATCCGGACGGAAAATATCTCTACGTAAGTGCAATAAGTTCAAATGCTGTTACAGCATTTAATCGAGATGCGTCTACTGGACAACTAACTCTTAATTCTGTTTTAACAAACGGTAGTGGTCGTGTTGAAGGAATGATGGCACCATCTGGTATGATGATGGATCCGTTAAGCAAGAATCTGTATGTAGCAGGGCAATCGTCGTCAAGTATAGTAGTCCTTGAGTCACCTGTTCCAGCGGTGGTATTGAGTACGAATGAGGTAACGACTTCTAATAATGTTGCGGTTATTTTAGATCCAGCCTTAAATATTAGAGATGCAGATAGTGGTAATTTACGCTCTGCCACAGTGAAAATAACAAATGGAATGAGTGCAGATCTTTTATCGGTGAGCTTACAAAACGGAGTAAGTGCAACTTACGTTGCAAGTACAAAAACATTAAGCCTCGTCGGAATTGCAAGCCTGTCTCAGTACATTGATATATTGAGAAGTTTGAGTTACACACCAAGTTTAGATCCAAGTGTAACTCCTGGAAAGATCTCCTATCGTACAATTTCCATTAGTGTGGTAGACGAAGAGAATAACACAAGTTCCGATGCTGTTATTTCAGTAAAGATAAATCCGCAAAATACAGTTCAGACGATTACTTTTCCTCCTATTGCCGAAAAATTTTATGGCGATCCTGATTTTAATATAATAGCACAAAGTTCAAATCTTTTACAAGCAATAAACTATACAAGTAGTGATATAGATATTGCAGGAATTGTTTCAGGCCAAATAAAGATAAAAAAAGCGGGAACCGTAACAATCACTGCCACACAGATTGCAAATTCAGGATTTGATGTAGCAGTTCCGGTATCTCAAACTTTGACGATAAAAAAAGCACCGTTAAGTATTACTGCAGACCCGCAAACAAAAGTTTATGGACAAGCAAATCCAGGTTTAACCTATCAAATAACAACTGGTCAATTATTCAGTTCAGATCAACTAACAGGTACTATAGCACGTGATGCAGGTGAAAATGTTGGTACATACACAATTAATCAAGGTACATTACAAGCTTCTGCAAACTATGATTTAACATTTAAAAAAGCAGACTTTACGATTACAAAAGCAACAGTACCTGGAATCACATTTAGTGATGATAGTTTTACATACGATGGAACAAAAAAATCTTTAGCACTAACAGGTACGTTACCAACTGGTATAACAGTTAAATATGTAAACAATAATCAATCGGAAGCTGGTACTTATACGGTTACTGCCAATATTGCTGGAGGTAATAATTATGAAAATAAAACACTTAAAGCCGATTTAACGATTAATAAAGCAACAATACCTGGTATCACTTTTAAGGATGAGCGTTTTACATACGATGGAACAAAAAAATCTTTAGCACTAACAGGTACGTTACCAACTGGTGTAACGGTTAATTATGTGAACAATAATCAATCAGAAGCTGATACTTATACGGTTACCGCCAATATTGCTGGAGGTAATAATTATGAAAATAAAACATTAACAGCTGTTTTAACGATTAATAAAGCAACAGTAACTGGAATCACATTTAGTGATGAGCGTTTTACATACGATGGAACAAAAAAATCTTTAGCACTAACTGGTACGTTACCAACTGATGTAACGGTTAATTATGTAAACAATGATCAATCAGAAGCTGATACTTATACGGTTACCGCGAATATTGCTGGAGGTAATAATTATGAAAATAAAACACTTAAAGCCGATTTAACGATTAATAAAGCAACAATACCTGGTATCACTTTTAAGGATGAGCGTTTTACATACGATGGAACAAAAAAATCTTTAGCACTAACAGGTACGTTACCAACTGGTGTAACGGTTAATTATGTAAACAATGATCAATCAGAAGCTGGTACTTATACGGTTACTGCCAATATTGTTGGAGGTAATAATTATGAGAATAAAACACTTAAAGCCGATTTAACAATTACAAAAGCAACAATACCTGGTATCACTTTTAAGGATGAGCGTTTTACATACGATGGAACAAAAAAATCTTTAGCACTAACAGGAACGTTACCAACGGGTGTAACGGTTAATTATGTGAACAATAATCAATCAGAAGCTGGTACTTATACGGTTACTGCCAATATTGTTGGAGGTAATAATTATGAGAATAAAACACTAAAAGCCGATTTAACAATTACAAAAGCAACAGTAACTGGAATTACATTTAGTGATGAGCGTTTTACATACGATGGAACAAAAAAATCTTTAGCACTAACTGGTACGTTACCAACTGATGTAACGGTTAATTATGTAAACAACGATCAATCAGAAGCTGATACTTATACGGTTACCGCGAATATTGTTGGAGGTAATAATTATGAGAATAAAACACTAAAAGCCGATTTAACAATTACAAAAGCAACAGTAACTGGCATCACTTTTAAGGATGAGCGTTTTACATACGATGGAACAAAAAAATCTTTAGCACTAACAGGTACGTTACCAACTGGTGTAACAGTTAAATATGTAAACAATAATCAATCGGAAGCTGATACTTATCCGGTTACCGCCAATATTGCTGGAGGTAATAATTATGAAAATAAAACATTAACAGCTGTTTTAACGATTAATAAAGCAACAGTAACTGGAATCACATTTAGTGATGAGCATTTTACATACGATGGAACAAAAAAATCTTTAGCACTAACTGGTACGTTACCAACTGATGTAACGGTTAATTATGTAAACAATGATCAATCAGAAGCTGATACTTATACGGTTACCGCCAATATTGTTGGAGGTAATAATTATGAGAATAAAACACTAAAAGCCGATTTAACAATTACAAAAGCAACAGTAACTGGCATCACTTTTAAGGATGAGCGTTTTACATACGATGGAACAAAAAAATCTTTAGCACTAACAGGTACGTTACCAACTGGTGTAACAGTTAAATATGTAAACAATAATCAATCAGAAGCTGCTACTTATCCGGTTACCGCCAATATTGCTGGAGGTAATAATTATGAGAATAAAACACTAAAAGCCGATTTAACAATTACAAAAGCAACAGTAACTGGCATCACTTTTAAGGATGAGCGTTTTACATACGATGGAACAAAAAAATCTTTAGCACTAACAGGTACGTTACCAACTGGTGTAACAGTTAAATATGTAAACAATAATCAATCGGAAGCTGATACTTATCCGGTTACCGCCAATATTGCTGGAGGTAATAATTATGAAAATAAAACATTAACAGCTGTTTTAACGATTAATAAAGCAACAGTAACTGGAATCACATTTAGTGATGAGCATTTTACATACGATGGAACAAAAAAATCTTTAGCACTAACTGGTACGTTACCAACTGATGTAACGGTTAATTATGTAAACAATGATCAATCAGAAGCTGATACTTATACGGTTACCGCCAATATTGTTGGAGGTAATAATTATGAGAATAAAACACTAAAAGCCGATTTAACAATTACAAAAGCAACAGTAACTGGCATCACTTTTAAGGATGAGCGTTTTACATACGATGGAACAAAAAAATCTTTAGCACTAACAGGTACGTTACCAACTGGTGTAACAGTTAAATATGTAAACAATAATCAATCAGAAGCTGCTACTTATCCGGTTACCGCCAATATTGCTGGAGGTAATAATTATGAAAATAAAACATTAACAGCTGTTTTAACGATTAATAAAGCAACAATACCTGGTATCACTTTTAAGGATGAGCGTTTTACATACGATGGAACAAAAAAATCTTTAGCACTAACAGGTACGTTACCAACTGGTGTAACAGTTAATTATGTAAACAATAATCAATCAGAAGCTGGTACTTATACGATCACTGCCAATATTGCTGGAGGTAATAATTATGAAAATAAAACATTAACAGCTGTTTTAACGATTAATAAAGCAACACAAGTAATCACATGGACACAAAACTTAACAATTGGTTGTGAAGGTGAAAACACATTGATACTCAATGCAACGGCATCAAGTGGCTTACCAGTTCATTATACATCATCCAATTCAACTATTGCGTCTGTTATTGGAAATAGTCTAACGTTCAATAAACAAGGCTTCGCAGATATAACAGCACAGCAAGATGGGAATAACAATTATTTACCTGCAACTCATGTGGTGAGACAAGTGAGCATGAGATTAATTGGAAAAGTGAAGAAAAAATGGGATGATGTCTTAATTTTCGATAATTCATCAGATGAATTTGTAAGCTGGCAATGGTACAAAGATGGACAAGCTATTTTAGGAGCTCAAGGACAATATTATACCTCACCCACTCCGCTTAATGGTAGCTACATGGTAGTAGTGACAGACAAAACTGGAAACACAACGGAAACCTGCCCGTTGGTTGTCGTTGCAGGTCAACACAAAGGAGGTGTAAAAGTAGTTCCAAATCCAGCGCGACAAGGGACAAAATTTACCATCAAATCAGATTATTCATCAGAGCAATTGAAAGGTGCTAAAATTATGATAACGGATATCGCAGGTAAATTGTACAAAGAAATCAATCAAGTATCACCAGAATTAGTGGTGCAAGTACCAATGGTACCCAATGTGTACTTTGTTTATTTGTTCTTAGAAAATGGTAAACGTGAATCTGTAAAATTATTAGTGAATTAACTTTTAAACCTCGAAATAATGAAGAAAAAACAACTAATATTAAGCCTTGCAATAGGTGTAATAGGAAATATAGTACAAGCCCAAGAATGGAGTGTCACTTTGAATGGAGGACCTCAAGGGTTAGATTACCATGTTTATAATGAAAAAACAACGTTAAAAACAGGCGGAAAAATAGGTGTTGGTTACACCTACTTTTTCCACCCAAATTGGAGCTTAGTAACAGGTGCAGAATTTTCGCTTTTTCGAAATACAATTCGCTTAAATAATGAAATACCCCGTACCTATCAAGTCGATAGCGAGGGAGATGTATTCGAATACAGAATACAAACAAAGGGATATCAAGAAAAAAGTAGATTTTATGGCGTCAGTATTCCATTAATGATACAATACCATACCAAAGGAACAACACAGTTTTATATCAATGCAGGAGGACAAATAGTATTCCCATTTAGTCAAAAATCAACAATTAACATAAGTGAAATTAAGACAAGTGGCTATTATGAAGACCTTAATGTAGAGTTAACTAATTTACCACACCATGGTTTTGGCACCTTAACCGATTGGAAAACTGAAAACTCAGTAAAGTTAAAAACAGGTTTTGCTTTGAGTGCTGTAACAGGCGTTAGTTTCAAATTGTCTGAAAAAGTTAGACTTTATACAGGCGTTTATGTAGATTATGGATTAAATGATATGGTTAAACCAGTTTCAGCCAATAGTCCATTGATAAAATACGAAGCAGAAAGAATAACGCAACTTGCAAATGGTGTTTTGAGCTCATCAAACATGATTGATCAATCGAAACTATTGGCATACGGTATACAAGTCAGATTTGGTTTTGGAAAACCTAAATCACAATCAATTGCTCCACCTCCAATAGAAAAAGTCAATTTGGAAGAAGAGGTTTATCCTTCAGTCATTGAACTACAAAAAGAACCTATTAAAGAAGAAATACTCGAATTAAAACCATTATCTGATAGTGACAAAAAAGAATTAGAGAAGCCGTTCGTTTTTGATAATTTAGGTAACACAACCATTTCAGTAGATCAACAACACCAATTAAGTAGAATTGCTGAGTTGCTAAAGAAATATGATTGGCACTCTATTCGAATAACAGGACATACCTGTAATATAGGTACAGAAGATAGAAATCTGCAAGTTGGTATGGAACGAGCGCAAGCTGTCGCGAACTATTTAATTGAAAATGGTATAAAAACAGAAAAGATCGAAATACATTCAAAAGGCGAAACATTTCCGCTTTACCCAAATACAAACAATACCAGTCGTCAGAAAAATAGACGAGTTGAAATCGATTTAAAAGAATAATCTTGTATTTTATCGCTTATAGATGTAATTCTACAATAAATCCCTTTGTCTGTTTAGATAGAGGGATTCTATTTTTTAATATTCGTTATTAAACATATCGATTTCGTAAAACTTATCCTAAGAATTATTTTGTAGTAACAAAAGTGTAGATGAATATTTTGATTCATAAAAACAGAAATCTTACAAATACATAGAAAATGTACCCTATACTGTCCTTAAAAAGCAGTGTATGGTACATTTTTTTTGATTGTTTTTGGGCGCACCCTTCGGGCCACGCTTTCCGCTATATCTTTGTTGGGAAGAAAATCAAGGGATTAATGAACCAAAGAAAATCCCAACAAAGGATGCCGCTGCAATCGTTTGCGCAAAACAAAGGCTTTAAATGAACAAAGGGATAAACGGAAGCTTCCTTCGAAGACTTGTTTATCTTTTGGACCAATAAGTATTGCGACTCTTTGACTGAATAAATTCGTTTTCTACTAAAGAAGTAGACCTAATTATAAAAATGATTATTAAATTTATCCTATTAATTACAAATATGAAAGTTCAAATCCTTAGCGATCTACATTTAGAATTTGGTAGCACTTCTCTTTCTTTCGAAAATGCAGATTTAATTATTTTAGCTGGTGATACTCATCTTGGAATCAAAGGAATTGAATGGTGTAAAAAATATATTCCAAATAAAAAAGTAATTTATCTACTTGGAAATCATGAATATTACAAAGGTTCGTATCCCAAAACATTATTTAAAATAAGAGAAGCTGCATTAAATTCGCATATCACAGTTTTAGAAAATGATTTTGTCGATATTGAAGGCATTCGTTTTCATGGATCTACATTATGGACCGATTTTTCAATATTCGGAGATCCGATGAAATATGGGGCCATTTGTCAAAGTCAAATGAATGATTACAAATATATTAAACGGGATCCATCCTATTCAAAAATGAGAACCGTTGACATTTATCGTATTCATAATAAATCTTTTGCATGGCTTGAACAAAGTTTGAAGGATTCCGTAGGTTTAAAAAATATTGTAATTACACATCATGCACCAAGTATAAAATCGGTTCCAAAAGAATTTATTTCTAATCCTGTTACAGCTGCTTATGCTTCAAATTTGGAAGATTTTATTTTAGAGCATCAACCCATGTATTGGATTCATGGTCATATTCATACGCCTTGTCAATACAAAATTGGCAACACTGAAGTTATTTGTAATCCCCACGGATACACTGATGAAAAAGGCAATGGTTTTATTAAAGAGTTGATTATTCAAGTGTAATAAAATCTTAATTTCTTCTTTCTTTTAAAAGCATTATCGTCTAGTCCATTTTTATTAGTCTTTTATTAATTTAACGACATTATTTGTCGTTTTATATTTGAAAATGATTTACAAATACGGTTTCACGTAAAGTTTTATCCGTTAATATTACTTTATTAGCATTTTAACATTTTGTATATTTACAACAAACACAACTTATGAATAAACGTAAATTGTCTGAACAAGATATAAGTACAAAATTCATAACTCCTGCCATTGAATTAGCTGGTAGGGATAGGATGAAACAATATGTTGAACAAAAGAATTTTACTGATGGTAGAATTCATATACGTGGTAATTTTACAACTAGAGGTTAAAAGAAAAGAGCAGATTATATACTTTATTATAAACCAAACATACCAATTGGTATTATTGAAGTGAAAGAGAATAACCATTCAGTTGGTGCAGGAATGCAACAAGGTTTGGAATATGCTGAAATATTAAATTTACCATATTACACAAAACAAGTAATTAGTGAACAGTTTGATTCAATGGATAAATTTTTAAATACTTGGAGTAAAGCTGATCGAAAAGATGCGATTATAAAAGAATTAGAAGAAAAAGGTTTTCCTGTACATAAATTATTAGTAGCAGTAAATAAAGAATGTGATTTATTTGATATTATTTGTCATGTAGCATTTGAACAACCACCTTTAACACGTAAAGAACGAGCAAATAATGTAAAAAAACGTAATTATTTTACGAAACACGGTGATAAAGCAGCCAAGGTCATTGATGCTTTAATTGATAAATATGCGGATGAAGGAATTGAGAATATAGAATCAATGGAAGTTTTGAAAATAAATCCTATTTCAGACTATGGTTCTCCAAAGGAAATAGTTAAATCTTTTGGCGGAAAAACACAATATCAACAAGCAATTAAAGAATTAGAAAACGAAATTTATAGTATAGCGTAATGGCTGATTTATCAAAAGAAAAAGTAAACCAACTCTATTCAGAATTATTAATTAATCATGATTTTGAAAAATTAGAATTACTTCGTAATCAACCTAATATTTTTGAAGTATTAGGTGTTAGTCATTATGAAATTAGACATTCTCATTTTTTAGCTTGGTTATTTAATCCAAATGGTAATCACGGAATTGGAGATTATTTTTTGAAGCGTTTTTTAATTCAAATTTTCCAAGATTCTCGAGTAAATCTGATGGAATTTAGTCAATTTAAAAAATTAGAGGTTTTATCAACTCACCAATTATTACAAGAAAATCTCATTATTCATCGTGAAAAACACAATATTGATATTTTAATTGAATTTGATTCTACTATTATTGTTATTGAAAATAAAATTCATTCAGGAGAAGGAAATGATCAACTACAACGTTATAAAGATATTGTAGTAAAAAACTATTCAAATAAAAAACCGATTTTTGTTTATTTAACTAAGTTTGGAGAGGAGGCTTCTCTTAAAAATTATTTTATTGAGGTTTCTTATCAAGAACATATTCTGCTTTATTTAAATGATTTAGTCGAATACAAAAGTGATACAATTCAAGATCACGTTTTAACTTATATCAAAGACTACATTGATAATCTAAACAAAAACATTATGAAACAAGATCCTACCAATATTTTAGCTGAAAAATTATATCGTCAACACCAAGATTTATTCGATTTTATAATTGCAAATAGACCAGATTCTATTACCATAATCAGAGAAAAAATGAATGAACTATTAGTTATAGATAGATTTGTTTTAGGTTCTGAGCACAAACATTTTTCAAGATTTTTACCAACCGAAATTAATAATATAGTTACCAAAAACAAACAAAGAAATGGATGGAAATTGGGCGAAGCTTTTTTATGGGAGTTGAGATATCCTACTAATAGTGAGGAAATTGAATTTAAAATTGCAATCTCTCCTTTTTTTAAAGAAAAAAGAGATGCTATAATAAAACTATTCGAAGAATCAAATTTAAAAAAAGAATTTAATAATGATTGGGCAGTTTACGAAAGTAAATATTATCCTATCGAATATTCTTTAATCCATAAAGAAGATTATATTGAAAGTATTTATCAACAAATTATGGAGGAACAAAGACCTAAAATTGATAAGTTATCTCAAATCATTTTAGCTAACCAAACCATTTTTAAATAGAAACTATGTCTTTCGATATATGACCACATTTAAATCAATGATCCTCCAAAAAACCTCAACGTTATCCTTACGTTAACTCTTTCTCTTTTAGAATTACAGAAACCAAAACAAACTATATTCGTTAACGGAATTTGTATAAACTCATTATCTTAAAAGGCATGGCAGTTGCTAAAATAATATCGATTATTTATGCAATTACCCTAACAGTCTAGGTCACATTTTAAATGAAGAAATTGCTAAAAAAAACGGACGCTTTGCGCAGAAAGATGACCCGAAAAACGATCAACCTATTGGGTTTTTTCGGGAAAAATAAAGAGGCGTCGGCTATATCACCCAAAAAGGTAAAACGCGTTTTAATATGCCGACCGAACCATCGACTAGGCAATCAATTACTCATTACCCCACTCGTACAAGAAGTCGAAAATACTTTTCCAAATGCCAAAATAGACCTCTTTCTTAAAGGGAATTTAGGAAAGTTTATCTTTGAAAATTACCCCAATGTAGATAGGCTTATTATTCTTCCAAAAAAGCATTTCAAAAACCCCCATACATACATTCATGCATGGTTTGCATTAAAAACCCGACGATATGATTTGGTGATCAATAGCAATGCCGACTCCTCTTCCGGACGTCTCGCCATGCAAATGGCGAATGCTTCCTACCGTTTTATGGGAGAAGAAATAACGACAGAGCAACCGAATGACTATCACCATTTTGCGAAAACTATTATATACCAACTTAGACAAGCTTTTAAAACTCCTGAAAATGATATTCCTTCTTTAGCTCTGAATCTCCGAGATGAAGAGGTAAGTTATGGAAGAACAACCCTCGATGAAATTAATAAAAACCATAAACCTACGATCGGAATTTATACCTACGCGACCTTAGACAAATGTTATGCCCCCGAATTTTGGTTGCCTTTTTATAAGGCCCTTCAAGAAAAATACGGAAAGAATTACAACATCATAGAGATTTTACCTATAGAGAATATTTCACAAATCAATTTTACAGCACCCCATTATTACAGTCGAGATATTCGTGAATTAAGTGCTGTGATGAATGCGATGAAAATCTTTATTAGCGGTGACTGTGGTATGATGCATTTAGCTTGTGCCTCGAAAATACCCGTTATCGGCCTTTTCAAATCAGCTAGTGTAGAAAAATACCAACCGTATGGCAATCAAAGTCTGGGAATATCGACAAAAGACCTCAATGCTGAAAAGATATTCAGCGAAATAGATTCTATAATTTCATAACAGCAAAGTCTATCAGAACACGTTTTGGCACTACCATTATGCATACAACCAGTTCTAAATTTCCCCTGTATTAATCAATCACAATCAACACTTTGGCATCACTTCTATAGGTTGAAATTTCTGCAGAATCTTTTACAATCCTTAACTCAACAAGCTTATTATTTAATTTATCCAATTCATGTTTTTTAATAAAATCAGGATACCTATAAACCTTCCCTCTAAAAAAGATTTCAATACCCTCATTCTTTATTTTATTTGAATTCAGGCGGGTATAATATTCCCTTAACCCTCGCTCATAAGATTTTAGAGAAAAGTCGTCCACATCAGCAACAGCCTCATAGTCACTACGACGATTCGTACCACAACCAAGAACAGAAAAAAATACGGCTAACAAAAAAAGATACTTCATCGTTTTTTTTTAAGAGTAAAACAATAACACCCTACCTAACAACAAGATAATAAATAATCCGTTGCAAAAAAAGACCTTGTAGGTCTTTTTTTAAAGGTATAAAAAACCTTATCAATATTAACCTGACATGAATTATTATAACTCTATTTCAAATAGGAAATTGGCATCACTTTTATCCTTATAAAATAAGGAGAAGTTAGAATCATTAAAATAAGCAACTCTAAATTTAGTTTCTTTCTTATCTAAATCAGCAATAACAAAAATTCCATTGTTTTCTTTAACAATATCCTTAATTAATATTTTCTTTTTAGAATCAGATTGAATGTACTCCATATTGCTAGTTCCTAACTTATACTCTTTAATTACATTATACGTAGAAGAATTATTTAATTTGAATTTAAAATCGTTAATATCCAGTAAGCTATTTGAATACGCAACACCTGTCAATATAGTTTCGGTAGTACTACCAGATTGCCAATAACCTCCAGCTTTATTACCTTCCGTATTTTGATGTGCTAAATAAATAACATTAGCCCCCATCATTGCAGCTTGTATTTTCATTTTAGCATAAGCCCTATTCCTAACTTTCTCCATACTTGAGTAAATAGTAGTCCCTTTAGCTTTTGCACCAATATCGGCCAATTTAAATAAACCCTTAACCTCAGATTCTACATTAGAAATAGTGACTTTTTCAAAGTCTTTAATTGAAGTTAATCTATTTAATGACGATGATTCATTAAATATTTGAGATCTCCCACTTCTAAACACAATTTTATTGATTGAGTTTTTATATGAAGTATTAATAATATCTTCATCAGGAAAAGTAAATTTAACTGCATCTTCAGTAATTTCTTTTACATTAACAGCTAATTTTTCATTATTAGAATAAATAGTATCAAATTGAGCATATAAAGGTAAACTCAATAATAGAAAGGATAAGAGTAATAATTTGTTATTCATATTAATAATTTTGAGCGCAAATATATTACTAAAATGGTATATATCATTTATTAATCCTTATCTAATAATTTATTTAAATTCTTATTATAAGCAACTACATCTTTGTTGGGAAGAAAATCAAGGGATTATCGAATTAAAGGAAATCCCAACAAAGGATGCCGCTGCAATCGTTTGCGCGAAACAAAGGCATTAAATTCACAAAGGGATAAGCGGAAAATATCTAGCCGCTAACTTCCTAAATGGATTGGAATAAACGGATCATTTATCCAAATAAAAGAGGGATTTAAAATTATTCGTGCTATTTTTAAACGATTGATTATAAGCACTTATTTTGATTCACCAGCTAATCTCTATACTCATCCTAAGTGGATCTACTTTCGTTTTAGGGCAGATTTCGATTCGAGACATCGATTCGAATAAAGCCATAGCGTTTGTGGAATTATCGTCTAAAAACGGAACGATTGGTTATACCGACAATTCAGGAAACTTTGAATTTCCCCTGCATCAATATAACAACGACACCCTCTACTTTCATCACCCTGATTATACGACCTATATGTATTTTGGCGAGGTTGCATCCTTAAAAGAACTATACTTAGAAAAAAGAACGATTCATCTGAGTGAGGTGCTCGTACAACCTCTTTCAAATAGATATTTAATCGACAATACACGTAAAAAAAGCAATCGATTTAGCTTTAATTATGGTATGTATTACGTCAACCTATTAAAGGCTGAACATGAGCTATTCGCCATACATTCCATAGAATATACCATCGTCGGTCAATTAAACGGTCGCAATGCCATAGAATTATCATTTTACGAATACCAGGAAGATGGACCAGGTCTTCCATTGGAAAATTATAGACAAATTATTTCCAGCGATATAATACAGAAAGGAAAATTACGCTTTGAACTCACAAAACCACTCATAGTCAGAGGCAAATATATCTATATTGGGATTAAATTAATCGATCAATTAGGAGCACCCATGGCCAAGACCAAACCATCGGGTTTATCATTTAAATACATCGACTTACCCAACACACCTTGGTGGATAAAATCGACGAATGCAGGTCGTGACAGTATTTGGATTCAATGGCACAGAAAAAATGCATTTATAAATATGCAACCCCTTTGGAAAATTGCTATTCGCTACTAAAATACACCATCAATTGGTATACATTAATGAACAACCTAAAACCGATAGCCTATGCGAATATGTGCATTCATGGTTGTATCCCATTCGTTATTCGCAAAGCCCAAATGTTTATAATTCAAATACTGAAAGCCAAAGCCAATAGCGGTTTCAAAATTAAAATTGGAGTCGCCAAAATTTCTTCTAATTCCCCATGTAGGAATAATACTAATGTCTGGAATAATTGAGACATTCTCATTGGAAACCACAAACCACCCAGGGTGATAACGGCTATTAAGGGCGAAGAAATTAGCAGCATTACCTTGTACTTGGTCCCCTCTCTGTATTCTTTTACGAATATTGTAATAATACCTCGGCTCGAGGGTTAGCACAGGCGTCATGAGGTAGTTGTTTTGTCCATACCTCAATCCACCCCAAAAACCCATATTCAAACCCACTTCCGTTCGTAGAACTAACGGTCCCTGGAGTAATAGTTCGTGGTGGATCCAAGTACCAAGGATACCCGTTTGTACTCCAAAAACCGACTTTTCGAGCACCGTTTCTTGGGCTTTTAAACCCGAACACCCCATGATGAGGATCAATGCGATTCTTTTCATCGTCTATCATTTATAAATTATCGTTAGTCAAAATATTCCAAATCATTGGCCAGCTGATGCATCAATTTCTTATAGGTTTTCAAAGCGAGTTTATGCACATTCTTAGTCATTACAGCTTGGTTAGAATCGGACGAATTCGGACCAGCTATTCCATCCACTTGTTTGTGATAAATCAGTTGCAGTCGATTGAGGTCGTAGACTTCCAAGCTGCTCCTCACCTTCTTGCTTCCAGCTGAATTATCGAAGAGGGAATGGCTGTAGTCGGGTAAATCACTACGAAGAACCCGAACATCCAATAGGATAATGAAATCGAAATCAGAACCATTTTTAATGTCTTGTAACTGTTCTAGACTTAACTTTAAGTGAAGGTCGCCAGGAAGTAAGGCATTGCTATCGCTCAACCTAAAAATACGGTTACTCAAATGCATTTTAAAAATACCTTCAGTTGTCGACAACATCTCATCCCGATGCAAAAAAGGTAGATTAATTTCACACAACAACCACCTCCCCGCTTTCGTATCCATTTTTACATTTCCCAATCGTCCCTCAACCATATACACTGGCATACTAAAAGTGGGCAGCAAATAACAGGAAGACAATAGAATTAATACCCCTAGAAAAACAAGGGGTTTATATTTTAACGCATAAACCATATACACTTATTATCAACACATTCAATCATTACACATGAAAATAACAAATACTCTTCAATACAAAAAAACATGAGTAAAACTGAGTAGAAATAAAAGGATTAGGAGTTTATTCAGGGTCAACCTGTCCGTTGTATTCATCCTTTAATTTTTAATTGAAATTATAAAATCATGAATAGCTTAAACCTATTCTTCTAATTTCAAGCAGTACGTATCACCTCAAACAGCACTTCTATTTCTTTACACAACGTCGTTAATCGACGTTTATTTTACTTATTTTTGAAAAACAATAAACATATTTAGTCTAATACAACCATTTATGGCTTGATAAGTTTTTTTTGGTCGTAAAACCATTCATATATTTACAAAAAAGAACAAAATACTACCATGGCTAAGAAAGTCCAAACCAAGAGTACAGAAGAAATCCTTTGGGATTCAGCAAATAAATTACGCGGTTCCGTAGAACCATCTGAATACAAGCACGTTGTTTTGAGTTTAATCTTCTTAAAATTTGCGAATGATAAATTTGTTAGACGTCAAGAACAATTAATAGCCGATGGCAAAGAAGCCTTTTTAGATAACGCTGTATTTTATCAAGCGGAAAACGTTTTTTATTTACCTGAAGAATCACGTTGGACCTACATCATCGAAAATGCCAAACAAGAAGACATTACCCTAAAGGTAGATTCGGCCCTTAAAACCATTGAGCGCAACAACAAATCGTTAGAAGGTGCTTTACCCGATAACTATTTTTCGCGATTGGGACTAGACCAGTCGAAGTTCTCGGCTCTATTGGATACCATCAACAACATCGATACTTTAAAAGACGAATCCCAAGACATCGTAGGACGTGTTTACGAATATTTCTTAAGTAAATTTGCAATAGCAGAGGGAAAGGGAAAAGGAGAATTCTATACCCCAAAATCAATTGTCAACCTGATTGCTGAAATGATTGAGCCGTATAAAGGTAAAATTTACGATCCCTCTTGCGGATCTGGGGGTATGTTTGTACAATCCTTAAAATTTATCGACAAACACCAAGGCAGTAAAAAGGATATCTCTATTTACGGGCAAGAATTGACCAACACTACCTTTAAACTGGCAAAGATGAACTTGGCTATTCGTGGTATATCTGCGAATATGGGTAGCAAGGCAGCAGATACCTTTGGTGACGACCAACATAAAGAGTTAAAAGCCGATTACATCATGGCAAATCCACCGTTTAACTTAAAAGATTGGCGAGCCGAGAATGAATTAACCGATGATCCGCGTTGGGCTGGTTATGAAGTACCGCCTAAATCCAATGCCAACTACGCCTGGATTTTAAACATGATCTCAAAACTATCCCAAAATGGAGTAGCTGGTTTCATCTTGGCCAACGGTGCGCTTTCGGGTGGTGGAGAAGAATACAAAATCCGTAAGCAAATTATAGAAAACGATTTGGTCGAAGCAATTGCTATACTACCGCAAGGAATGTTTTATTCTACCAATATTTCTGTAACGCTTTGGATATTGAACCGCAATAAAAACGAGCGTACGGTTGAAGTAAATGATGGCGTGAAAAACTACCGAAACCGTCAAGGTGAAGTATTGTTTATGGATTTGCGTCAACGAGGCGAACCGTTTGAAAAGAAGTTTATCCAATTTTCGGAAAGTGAAATTGAAAACATTGCTTCCTCCTATCATACTTGGCAACAGAAAGTAACAGAGAATCCTTATGAAAATATGGCGGAATATTCTTACAGTGCTTCCTTAGACGAAATCCGAAAAAAGGACTACTCTTTGGTACCGAGTAAATACATTGAGTTTGTCAATCGGGACGAAAATGTAGACTTCGATACGCAAATGCAAGTTTTACAGAGCGAATTAAAAGAGCTGTTTCAACATGAAGCCCAATTGAAAACAGAAGTGATTGATGTGTTTAAAACTTTGGGATATGAGTTATAGAAAAATTGGTGATTTAATTCAATTGGTTGATATCAGAAATAAAGATTTAAGTATTACCAATCTTGTTGGTTTAACAATTAATAAAAAATTCATTCCATCTGTTGCAAATACTATTGGAACGGATATGAGTAATTATAAAATCATTCGTAAAAATCAATTTGCTTGTAGTATAATGCAGGTTCGGCGAGATAAAAAAATGCCTATTGCATTGTTGAAAGAATTGGACGAATCTATTATTTCACAGGCCTATCCTGTTTTTGAGGTTAGAAACATAAACGAAATTGTTCCAGATTATTTAATGCTTTGGTTTATGCGCTCAGAGTTCGATCGTGAAGCTTGTTTTCATGCCGTTGGGGGAGTTCGAGGGAGTCTTGAATGGGAGGATTTTTGTGATATGGAACTTCCTATCCCATCCATCGAAAAACAACGCGAAATTGTCGCTGAATACCAAGCGGTAGCCAACAAGATAAAAGTTAACGAGCAAATCTGCGAAAAGTTAGAAGCTACTGCCCAAGCCTTGTACAAACATTGGTTTGTGGATTTTGAGTTTCCAAATGAAAACGGACAGCCTTATAAATCTTCCGGAGGCAATATGGTCTTTAATGATGAATTGGAAAAGGAGATTCCTGAAGGGTGGGAAGTTGGGAAATTGGAGAATATAATTTATTATTCCAATACAAAAGTGAGTTTGAAAGATTTGACTTCTCAAAATTATATTTCTACTGAAAGTATGTTGACAGATAAAAAAGGAGTAGATTTTATTTCAAATGTTCCCGATGGTAATAATGTTTCAGAATTTAATGAAGGAGATATATTAATTTCAAACATACGACCTTACTTAAAAAAAATATGGTTTGCTGATATAAATGGAGGCTGCTCAAATGACGTTCTATGTTTAAGATCAAAAGAACCTGTTTTTCAATTTTTCGCTCTTAATATACTGTTTAATGATCAATTCTTCGATTATGTTATGCAAGGTGCAAAAGGAACTAAAATGCCAAGAGGAGATAAAGATTGGATATTAGATTACAAAATTTTATTACCAACCGTTTCCGCTTTAGACTTATTCTCTAAAGAAATTCTTTTGGTGAATAAAGTAAAGAAATTAAAAACTAACCAAAAACTCAGTCAGCTTCAAGTCTTGTTGTTATCACGTCTGGCAAGGTAGAGAGTGGGTGTTAACTACTAAAAACTTAAATTATGAGTGAAAAATCTACTAATAAAAAAACATACACATTTCTTAAGAACCAACCCTTAGGAGAGGATTTATTTGAAAACAAATCTCAAGCAAAAATAGCGAATATAATTAGCGAAAAGATAATCAATGAACCTGATTTTAAAATTATCGGCATTGACGGTGAATGGGGATCTGGCAAAAGTAATTTAGTTAAATTAGTTGAAAAAAAGCTAGAAAATTCTCACAGATTTTTTATTTACGATGTATGGGGACACCAGGAAGATGAACAACGAAAATCGATTTTAGTAGAGTTAACGGATTTTATAAAAAAGGAAAAAGACTTATTGAAAAGAGGTGATAAAAAAGTTTGGGATGAAAAATTAAAATTTCTACTTGCAAAGTCAAAAGAGACTACTACAATTAATCAACCTCATTTAAGTGTTGGTTTTATTTTTAGTTTATTGTCAATAGTTTATATCCCGACAGTAAATGTTTTTAAAGATTCAATAAAAGATTTTTTTAATATTGAATCTTTATTCTGGAAATTAGTTTTAACAACATTTCCTATACTTATAGTGATTGGTATATACTTATGGAATGTTGGTAAATACTGGTGCAAAAATACTGGTTTTTGGAAGTCTTTTAAATTATCTGCTGAGGAAACGTTCCAAGTTTATACAAACAAGCAAAAAGAGGAAACCAAAATCGAAACTATTTCAGAGGATCAGCCTTCTGTAAGAGATTTTCAAAATTGGATGCAAGACATTGATGATGATTTAAATAAACCTGTTATAATTGTTTTTGATAATTTTGATAGATTACCCAAAAAACATATACAAAGTATTTGGTCATCGATACATATTTTTTTCGCAGAGGAGCCATACAAAAATATCAAAGTGATAATACCTTTTGATCGAGATCATGTTCAAAATGCATTTAAAGATCTCAACGGCAGTGATAAAAAATTTGGTGATGATTATGTAAATAAAACTTTTGATATTGTTTTTCGAATTACTCTTCCAATTATGTCTAATTGGAAAAAGTTTTTCGAAGAGCAATGGAAGAAAGCTTTTAACCAATATGATGAAGATGAATTTAAGTTAGTTATGCAAGTTTATGAATTTTTAAGTAAAAGAATTACACCAAGAGAAATCATATCTTTTATAAATGAAATTATTACAATTAAGCTTTTAGATAGCAATTTTAAAGAAAGATATATTGCGATTTTTGTACTTAAAAAGCACGAAATATTAGAAAACCCTCTTAAATCAGTGACCGACTTTAAACATATTTTAGGAGGTATGACATCGCTTTATAGTAATGATTCTAACTATGCCAAACAATTAACAGCTATCATTTATCATGTTGAAGTCGATGAAGCTTTAGAGTTGATTTATAGACAAGAATTAAAAGATGCCATGATGAAAAATGATGAGGAACATTTTAATTCAATTTGTAATTCAGATTTCATCGATTCATTTTTTGTTTCTACAATATCAGAAATAGAAATTTTTGAAAATCCAATTCTAACATTAGCGTCTATAAATGAAAGTGCTAAAGTATCATCACAACATATAAATCAAGTTTGGAAATTGTTTTATAATAAAGTTTTGCAATTAAATAATGATGTAAGTAAATTAAAAATTGACAAATGGCAACTTATATTAATTAAAAATTATGCTGAAAATAGTTACCTTAAGAAGTTATTAGAAGGATATTATAATCTTATTGATGAAACTAATATAAAGCAATATATTGATCTTATTGATAATTTAATAATTGCTGAAGTTGAAGTTTTACCCCATTTAAATAAAGGAAATATTTCAGATAGAAATTTTATTAAATTAATTGAATATATTGGGGACGATTTCAAAAAATATAAATTATCAACAGATTATTCATCATTAGATAAATATCTTAGTGTTCTAAAAATTGAAGAAATTTTAAAGTTAAATAACACAAAGTATTTACCATTTGATTATGAATATTCAAAGTTCATTAAATTATTAAAGGCTAATCTTAATAAGTTTGTTGATGAAAATAATATACAATTATCTAATGATACACTGATAAAGATAAAGGAAAGAGTTCAAAACAATGGAGATCTTAATAATTTGTTAGAAGATAGTAGGGTATATCATCTATATATAAGTAACACTTCTTCAAAATTGCCTATTGTAAATGAATTGATTGCTATGAGAATATCAAGAGGTTCTAAATTTAGCACATCCTATAATCACTATTTTAATGATATTTTAAATGACGAAGATGATGATAGAGCCAATGCAATATCAAATACAATTTTAAATTATATAGTTTATGATGATTTATTATTACTAGCTAAAGATTTTAATTCTCACATACTTTTTAAAAAAATTATTTTAAAGTTATTTAACAAAACTGATTTAAATAGATCAGGAAATGTTAATAAGCTGATAGATAAATATTCTGAAATAAAAGACAATTTAGAAATAGAAGATAATTTGCTGCTTTTAGAATTAAATAAGTGGCAAATTGATAAGGACCAATTTGCAGTGGGTGAATTAAGCGAAGATTTTATAAATGATTGTTTACAAAATCTTGAATTGAGAATAGTAGTCGATTTTTTAGAGGTTTTTAATACTGAGTTTAAAGCTTTAGATAAAGATAGTTATGAAGCTGTTTTTGAAGATGAATCAGATGTTCATTACAAATATTTCAGATACATTGTTTCAGATAATCTTAGTCAAGAATCTCTAGATGTTTTTGAAACAAAATTACTTGAATTGTTAAAAAACGAAAATATAATCAATGAACAAAGCTGGAATATTTTAAAAATATACGATTCTAATAATTCTAACTTATCTATTATAAATACATTTAAGAATATCTTAGATAAAATACTGAATTCTAATATTGTACTTAATATTGAAAGGGCTAAAATATTAATACCATATTTTATTAAGTATAAGTTATTAAATGGAAAACTTGACGTTTTTAGATTAGTTCTCAAAAATGATTTCTTATCCGATTCTATATTTATTAAATTGCTTATTAATAATTCTGATTATTTTAAGGAAATATACAGAAATTCCTCACATGAAGACAAAGAAGGTTTTAGAAATCTTGTAAATGAAAAGCGTGCCGATATTTTAGAATTTGAAGATTTAGCAAAAGCCTTACATATAAGGAGAAGTTCCCTTGAAAAATCTGAGGAGAACTAAAATGAAATTCACCGAATCACAACTCAAACAAGCCTTTATCACTCATCTGCAAACAGCAGACTATCGCTAGCTACAAGGAATTAAAACGATAAAAACTTTAGATCAAAGAGTTTTGTTGATTGAGAATTGTTAGATTTCAACGAAACTGAACCAAAGCAAGATATGCCTGAAAACCAACATATAGAATACAAGCAAAAGTTAACGCCAGAATTGGAAAAAGAAGTGGTTGCATTTCTCAATTCCAGAGAAGGCGGTGTTATTTATATGGGCATCGACAAACAAGGGAATGCCGTAGGTATTAATGATGTGGATCAAGAGCAATTGGTGATCAAAGACCGTTTGAAGAACAATATTGTGCCCTCTTGTTTAGGGTTATTCGATTTGGTTTCGGATTGGAAAGACGATAAAGAAATTATCAAAATTATTGTCGCTGGAGGTTATGAGAAGCCCTATTATGTCAAGAAATATGGGCTTTCTGAAAAGGGCGTTTTTATGCGCATTGGAAGTGCTTCGGAGCCGATGACTGCTCGACAAATTGAAACGCTTTTTAGCAAGAGAATTCGCCATTCGATCGGCAATATCCAATCTCCCAAACAAGATTTAAAGTTTGAGCAACTGTATATCTATTATCAGTCGCTAGATAAAATGCTCAATGAACAGTTCGCTCGTAACTTAGAATTGCAAACCGAAGATGGCAAATATAATTATGTAGCTTATTTGATGAATGATGTGAATGCGATTTCTGTCAAAGTAGCTCGGTATCATGGTTTGGATAGAGTTGATCTTGTGGAAAGCAATGAGTACGGCTATGAAAGTTTGGTGAAAGCAACCAAACACGTATTGGAGAAACTCAATCTTGAAAACCGAACTTCGACCAAGATCACCTCAAAGGAACGGGAAGAAAAACGCTTATGGAATGCTATTGCCCTGCGGGAAGCCATTATCAATGCCTTTGTGCACAATGATTATACCAGAGAAATAGCGCCCAAATTTGAATTGTTTGATGATCGAATTGAAATCACGTCTTATGGGAGTTTGCCCTCTGGCTTGTCTAAAGAAGAATTTTTTGAAGGCTTTTCAATTCCCAGAAATAAGGAACTGATGCGAATTTTCAAAGATTTGGATTTGGTAGAACAGTTGGGGTCTGGTATTCCGCGAATCTTACAGGCTTATCCGAGGGACTGCTTCCATTTTTCTGAAAATTTTCTAAGGCTTGTGTTCCCGGCCAGTGAAAAGCCTACCCCGCAAGTTACCCCGCAAGTTACCCCGCAAGTTACCCCGCAAGTACAAGACTTACTATCGGTAATGAGTGGAGTGCATTCAAGACTAGAATTACAATCATCACTTCAATTATTGGATCGTGAGAATTTTAGAGTGAATTATTTGCAACCGGCTATTGCTGCGGAATACATTGCATTAACAATCCCTGATAAACCTACGAGTAGCAAACAACAGTATTATTTAACCAATAAAGGAAAACGCTTTATAAATTCCTGATGACACCATGAAATACACCGAATCTCAATTAGAACAAGCTTTTATAAGCCTGCTGCAAACAGAGGGCTATCCATACGTCAATGGGAAAGATGTTGATCGTAAATCGAACCAAGAGGTCTTGCTTCGTACCGATTTACGTGCATTTTTGTTGCAAACCTATCCCGATTTAGAAGAAATCGAATTGGAAAGCATCGTCAACGAATTGGCATTTCAATCGGCATCCAATCTGTATGATTCCAATAAATACATCAGTAAATTGTTGGCCGATGGATTGATTTTTAAGCGGAACAATCCTGGCAATAAAGACTTGCATATTCGCTATATTGATGTTGATACAGTTGAAAACAATTCCTTTAAGATTGTTAATCAGTTAGAGATTCAAGGCAGTGAATTACGCATTCCCGATTTGATACTTTACATCAACGGCATACCCGTGGTGGTGTTCGAATTTAAAACAGCTATAGAGGAAGAAATTACGATTCACGATGCCTACAAGCAGTTGACTGTTCGCTATCGTAGAGATATTCCTGAATTGATGAAATACAACGTATTTTGTATAATTAGTGATGGTGTAAACAACAAATCGGGAACCGTCTTTTCACCATATGAATTCTATTATGGTTGGAATAAGATTACGGGCCACGAAGTGAAAGCATTAACCGGTATAGAAACAACAACCTCACTTGTTCACGGAATGTTGAATCAAGACCGCTTAATCGATATTATTCATCATTTTGTATTGTTTCCCGATACATCTAAAAATGAATTGAAGATTTTGGCGCGCTATCCGCAATATTATGCTGCGAACAAATTGTATCAAAACATTTTAATGCATCGTCAACCCGAAGGCGATGGAAAAGGTGGAACTTACTTTGGAGCAACAGGTTGTGGAAAAAGCTATACCATGCTCTATTTATCACGTCTACTAATGCGTTCTACAGCGTTTTCTAGTCCTACGATTATCATTATCTCCGATCGGACCGATTTAGATGATCAGTTATCGAAAGACTTCACCAATGCCAAAGATTTTATTGGCGATGAGAACATCATCAATATTGAATCGAGAGCCGATTTACGGGCGCGATTGCGTGGACGTGAAAGCGGTGGTGTATTTTTAACTACGGTTCAAAAGTTCGCTGAAGACGCTGAAATTTTATCCGATAGAACCAATATTATTTGTATTTCAGATGAAGCCCACCGTTCCCAAGTCAATTTAGATTTAAAAGTGAAAATTGATGAAGAGAAAGGAGTGACTAAATCTTACGGTTTTGCTAAATACTTACACGATTCTCTACCAAACGCCACATATGTCGGTTTTACCGGAACTCCTATTGATAAAACCTTGGAGGTTTTTGGGGACATTGTAGATCAATATACCATGTTTGAATCGGTTAACGATGAAATTACGGTGCGCCTCGTATATGAAGGTCGTGCTGCAAAAGTAAATTTAGATTACAACAAAGTCCAAGAAATTGAAACCTATTACGCAAATGCAGTCGCTGAAGGTGCTTCTGAATACCATGTTGAAGCCAGTCAAAAAGCCATTGCAAAAATGGAAGTCGTTTTGGGTGATGCTGATCGTATAAAAGCCATTGCTAAGGATTTCATTTCGCATTATGAAAAACGACTCGAAGAGCATGCAACCGTTGCAGGTAAAGTGATGTTTGTGTGTGCTTCTCGCGGTATTGCTTATAAATTATACCAAGAAATATTAATTAGAAGACCTTTATGGAGTGAAGTAATGCTTACGGAGGATCTAAATGATAGCGAACAAAAAGAACTAAAACCGATTGAGCGAATTAAAATGATCATGACTCGCCATAAAGATGATGAAAAAACTTTATGGGATTTATTAGGAAGCAAAGAAGATCGTAAAGAATTAGATCGCCAGTTTAAGCAAATTAAATCGAATTTTAAAATAGCCATTGTGGTTGATATGTGGTTAACCGGTTTTGATGTACCTTTCTTAGACAGTATTTACATCGATAAACCTTTGCAAACCCATAATTTAATTCAGACGATTTCTCGTGTAAACAGAAAATACCAAGGAAAAGATCGAGGTTTGGTCGTCGATTATATCGGCATAAAAAAGAATTTAAATCACGCATTAGGCATGTTTAATAATCAAACGGCTGATGATGATTTTGAAGATTTAAATCAAGCTGAGATTATCGTCAGAGACCAGATGGATTTGTTACGTCAGTTCTTCCATCAATTTAATGCAACATCCTATTACAAGGGTACCCCTGTAGAACGATTACACTGTTTAAACAAAGCATCTGAATTGGTGTTACAGACAGAGGAATCGGAAAACTTTTTTGTTAATATAACCAAGAAATTAAAGTCAGCCTATAATTTAGTCAGCGGCTCTGAACTATTTACGAATGAAGAAGTCGACGCAATTCATTTCTATTTTGCCGTGAAATCAATCGTTGTTAAGTTAACCAAGGGAGAAGCTCCTGATACCGCTCAAATGAATGAAAAGGTAGCAAAAATGGTTGAGGAAGCAATCATATCTGAAGGTGTAGAAGAGATTTTCAAGCTCGATGATAATAAAGCGAATTCCATTGATTTATTTAGCGATAAATTCATTGAAAAGATCGCGAATTTAGAATTACCCAATACAAAGATTAAAATCCTTGAGCGTTTGCTTAAGCAAACCATCCATGATTTTAAAAAGGTAAATAAAGTAAAAGGTCAAGACTTTGCCGAACGTTTAAAAAGTATTGTAGATCGCTACAATGAGAGAAGCGAAAACGATATCCTAGACTATGACGGAATTCAATCGGATACAGCCGAACAAATGTTGGATTTAATTATAAAGCTACGCTCAGAAATGGAATCCTTTCAAGATTTAGGAATTGATTACGAAGAAAAAGCATTTTATGATATTTTGGATTTAATCTGTAATCAATACGGATTTGAATTCGATCAGCAACAAATGCGAGAATTAGCGAGAGAAATAAAAAAAATCGTCGATAATGCTTCACAATATCCAGACTGGGCAGATCGCGATGATATTAAAGCCCAACTAAAAATGGATATTATTATCAAACTTCATGAATTTGGCTACCCTCCTATTACACAGGAAGATGTTTACAAAAATGTGTTGGAGCAAGCAGAGAATTTTAAGAAAAATAGGGCATGAATTTAAAAATCAAAAATCAAATAGAGTTAATTCATCATTCAGAAATCGTTCAATTATTTTTTGGATTATTAAAATCCCTTATAGTTTCAGAAAATTTCGCTCAAAATGATAAGAGACTAGCATTTAATTCTAGTGAACGAATTTCTGTAAATATTAATCGTCGTCTTGTTTTAATGCTTAATCCGAATGCGTTGGCTTTAATGATAAATGACGAAGAAATGGAGAAAATTCCTGAAATTCCTTTTCTGAAAAAAGAAGCGTTTAAAAATCAAACTCCCGCAACACTCGTTTATTTTAAATATGAAGATATTATTGATAACCTTGAAATACTTCAATTGATTTGGTTAAAAAGCTGTCATGATTATTTACCCTTACAAACTAATTCTCCGTATAGAAACCATCATATCGATGAACTTTACAACATTGCAACTAATGATGATTTGTTAGAAACGTATTTAAACACTCAATGGGAAGAAAACATTGGTGATAAAAACGAGAAATTAAAAATAATGAAATATTCAATAGCGATACAATAATGAAATATTTTCCCCTTAACCAAATCCTATACGGACCTCCTGGAACAGGAAAAACGTACAATACGATGAATAAAGCTATTGAGATGGCCAATCCTGAGTTTGATTTAAACCAAGCGAGGAATATCATCAAATTTGAATACGAACGCTTGGTAGACGAAGGTCAAATTGTGTTTACCACATTCCATCAAAGTATGACGTATGAGGATTTTATTGAAGGAATAAAACCTGTCATTGAAGAAGATGAAGACGGAGCAAAAAGTGTTGTTTATGAAGTGAAAGATGGAATTTTTAAAGAACTATGTAAAAATGCGCACAAGTCACAATTTAAAAAGCTTGAAGTTTTAACAGAATATTCATTCGATGATGCTTTTGACGAGCTTATTTCAGAAGCAAATCAACAAATTGAAAAAAATGAACATCTATTTCTTCCAATATTAACGAATGGTTTAGAACAAAAAGTAATTGGAATCTCAGAAAGAGGAAATATAATCCTGAAACCTAATTATTCCGATAATGCAAAAGAATATACCGTTTCATATTCAAGAGCACAGAAATTACAAGAGGCCTATCCTGATTTATCTAAATTAAAGAATATTGACAAGGAATTTAGAGCAGTTATTGGTGGATCAAACTCTACAGCATATTGGTCAGTTATTAATTACATCAACAATAAAATAAATACTGAAAAAACATCTAATTCTCAAAATATTTCATTGACTCCAAAGTCCTATGTTCTAATCATCGACGAAATTAACCGGGGGAATGTTTCACAAATTTTTGGCGAATTAATCACATTGATTGAAGAAGATAAACGTTTAGGGAATGATGAGGCAATCGAGGTAACTTTACCTTATTCTAAAGAGAAATTTGGTGTGCCTGCTAATCTGTATATCATTGGAACGATGAATACAGCCGATCGTAGTGTAGAAGCTTTGGATACCGCTTTGCGCAGGAGATTTGTGTTTGAAGAAACGCCACCGAAATATGATTTAGAAGGTTTAAAACAAGAACTATTTGGTTTTAAAGCAGCTGAAATTCTAGAAACTATTAATAAGAGAATCGAAAAATTGTTAAATCGAGATCATCTAATTGGTCATGCTTATTTTATAAATAAAGATGAAACTACCTTGATTGACTCTTTCTACAAAAATATAATTCCATTGCTTCAAGAATACTTCTTTGGTGATTACGCGAAGATTGGATTGGTTTTAGGTGCAGGATTTATTAAAAAGATTGAGCAAGATTCTGTTTTCGCTAATTTTGAACATTTGGATTATTCGCAATTTGAAGAAAATGAGTCATATGAAATCATCAATCATCGAAATAATATGACAGGCTTCGAGCATGCCATTAGGCTATTAATGAATAAATAGTATGTTGAATAAACAGAATCTCATCACCGTTTTCGAACATCAAAAGCTTTCCTTCAATTTAAAAAATGAGAACGAAAAGCAGCTTCATGATGCATTAGAAACTTATCATGGTCGTTATACCCCTTTTTTTAAATTAATTAAAAATGGGGTGCAATTCAATGAATATGTAGGGATTATTCAAATTGGTAAAACAACCATTGAGGTTCTACCAAAAGCCGATAAAGCCGGTGAAGATAAGTGGCGAAATTTATTAATTGGGATGGTTAAAACCGTTTGGGGATTCGATGTAAAATCGACCGGTTCGAGTTCGTTAAAGCTAAAACCAAATTCAATTTTGGAACTATACTTTGAATTGTTTATTTGCGAATTGGACTATTTAATCCACAGGGGATTAATCAAAAGATACCGAAAAAATGAAGGGAATCAAACTGCCTTAAAAGGGACTTTAAAATTCTCAAAACATATTGCTCAAAATTTGGTTCACAAAGAACGTTTTTATGTAACGTATACTCAATATTCAGATGAGCATACGATACACGAAATCCTTTATAAGACGTTAAAGCTTTTAGCTCATCTCAACACAAATCCTTTCATAAAAGGAAAAATAGGTTCATTGTGTTTGAATTTTCCTGAAATGAAGGATATCAAAGTGAATGAATCCACTTTTAAAAAAATTGTATTTGATCGAAAGAATCAGCATTATCAAACAGCCTTAGAGATTGCTAAATTATTACTCCTTAATCATCATCCAGCTATTTCAAAGGGACGAAATGATGTATTGGCGTTGATGTTTAATATGAACAGTTTATGGGAGCAATTTATTCTAGTCACTTTAAAAAGAAAATTAAAAACCTACACCATTTCATCACAAGTCACTAAGAGCTTTTGGAAACCGGTTAGCGGTTATTCATCGAAGATGCGTCCTGACATAATCCTGAAATGTAAAGAATCTTTGGAGAATTACGTCTTGGATACGAAATGGAAAAATTTAAATGGTTATAACCCGTCTCCAGAAGATCTTCGCCAAATGTATGTTTATCATCGATTCTATCAAGCGAAAAAAGTAGCTCTTGTTTATCCCTATCATCAACACGCAATTCAAAAAGGCATTTATTACAGTTCTGAATTTCACGGTGAAATGTCTAATAAAGAATGTAGCATTATACAAATAGCCACTGCTTCAGATGTTAATAGTTGGCAAGATGAAATTGTAGCTCAGATTAATGCAGCAATTAGAAGCAGTGTTTAAATTGTTTAACTTTCTTCTGTTCTCCTTCACTAAAAATAATGTAGCTTAAATAATAGCAACGCGGGCGAATTGCCATTCGCCCCTACCCCATTCATTGCTTTAATCGCTACTTCTTCTTTTCGACTATATACTTTTTAAAATCATCCATGACCTTGTAGTAGGTTTTGATAAGTTGTGTCTGCTCTGTCGTTGAAAGAGTGGAATAATCGAACAGAATTTTGATCGCGGACATGGCTTCCTTTGTGTAAAGGGATTGTTTCAGTTCAAGGTCGATTAATCGTATAATGACATGGTATTCTCTTTTAGAGTTGTTTTTGTAAACGGTTACCTTAGAAAAATACTTGGTGTTGGATAATGCTGGTTTAAGCACCAATTGAACCAGAATGAGGTAGCGCTTATTGGATTCATTTTTAATAACATCAGCCAGTTCCGAATTCATATTCAATAGAAATCCGTTGTTTTCAAACGCTAAGAATTGGGGATTTAAAGCAATATCCGAAAACAAACCTCTAAAATCGGTATCAATAGTCGTCGATAAATTGGCCGTGTTCTCTGGAAAATTATTCTTCACTAAGACATAGCCCGCATGGGGATCAATTTTCAATGATTCAGAAACGGCAATGGTTTTCAAATCATATCTAGGTGATACCACACACGATTGAAACACTAAAATAAAGGTTAACAGTGCATACTTCATTGTTTTTAGTTGAAAAATAATACTTTTTTAGTTGATTTAAATGAATTGATATTCTTATTTATTGATTTCCTCTACACTGCCCCCATCTGCGCAAGGGATTGAAGCATTGTTTGAGCTCCTTTTACAGAACGAAGTGGCGTAAAAGAGCGAGTGCGAAAAGCCCGCCGCCATTTTGTTGCGACAGCATAAAAAATGGCGGGGCGCCCCAATAAAGATTTGAAGAAATGGGTTTTCTGTGAAAAGTTTAACGTTTGTTATTGGGCTAAAGATGGAGGCTATGCCCAAGGCGATTAGCTATGTTGAACGGCGAATACGTTGGATGGATGCCCTTATTGCACCCCATAAGCTGAATGCAGCCTATGGTTATAACGCTTTTCGCACAGTTTTTGAAATTGATGGGGTATGAACAGAAAAGAATTCATTCAAAAAACAGGCTTAGGCTTTAGCGCATTATTTTTTTTAAACTCGAGTTATGGATTTTCAAGTAGCGTTCTAGTCGACGATGGACTTGTTGAGAAGCCGATTGTTATTATTGGTTCGGGCTATGGTGGCGCTGTAGCTGCTTTGCGACTTTGCGAAGCGGGCAAAAAAGTGTGTTTATTAGAAATGGGCTTGAATTGGGAAAAATCGGGTGAGCAGTTTTCGCCGATGATTAACCCGGGTAAGAGTGCTGCTTGGCTGAAAAAACGGAGTATTGCTCCTTTTATGAATGTTTTTTCGATGAAACCCTACACAGGCGCCTTGGATAGAATCGATTTTGAGCATATTAAAATTTGGGTGGGCCGTGGTGTTGGTGGTGGGTCTTTGGTGAATGGCGGGATGGCTGTTGTCCCTAAAAAAGCCTATTTTGAAACCCAATTTCCGCAATTGGATGCGGATCTTTTCTATTCAAAGTATTTTCCGTTGGCTCAGAAAGAATTGGAAGTTAACCTGCCTCGAGAGGAATTTCTAAAGAGCTGTTCTTTCTATAAATTCAATCGGGTTGGTGAAGAACAAGCGGTTAAAGCTGGTTTTAAAACTATGCGCGTTCCCAATGTGTACGATTTTGCCTATATGGAAGATGAATATGCGGAAAAAGTTCCTCGATCGGCCTTAGCGGGTGAAGTCATTTATGGGAATAATTTTGGAAAAAAGAGCTTAGATAAAACCTATTTAAAAAAGGCCTTGGCAACGGGTAACTTAGAAATTCTCGACTTGCATGATGTGAAAGATTTTGTGTTGAATACCGACCATACATACACCTTAAATGTGAACCAGATCGATACCCAAGGTGTGGTGCGTAGAACATTTAAAATTCGTTGTCAGAAACTTATTCTGGCCGCCGGTACCATGGGAAGTTTAGAGCTATTATTGCGTTCTCAGCATATCAACCATATTCCGTTAGATAAGGCGGTTGGACAAAACTGGGGCAACAATGGTAACTTTATGACCGGGCGTAATTGGGTGAATGCTTTTTCGGGGGGTACAGGATTTCAGCACTCGACCATTCCCGTGGGTGGAATTGACAACTGGGACGACCCGAAACATTCGTTTTTTACAGAAATTGCCCCCTTACCCATGGGGCTGAATGCAGCTACGACGCTTTATCTTATGATTAATAAGGTGGATAAGCCTGGCGAAGTGACCTTTAACCCAGAAACGAATTACTTGGATTTAAAATGGGATTTGTCCCATACCGAAAAGATGAAGAAAAATGCCAAATATTTCCTTCGAACAATGAATAAAGCGAATGGTGGTACGCGATCACACTTGCTTTTTCACAATGGATTCGGACACGATATTTGCTATCATCCACTGGGCGGAATTGTCATTAATAAAGCCACCAATGCTTTTGGAAAACTAAATCTGCACGAGAACCTCTTCGTAGTCGATGGCTCCTTAATCCCTGCCAGCACAGGTGTAAATCCTTTTCTAACCATTACCGCTTTGGCGGAATACTGCATGGAAAATCTTTTGTTGGAGAAAAATTTCGAGGTGTAAAGCGCTACGGATATAGATTAATGACGTCGTATACCGATCTACTGTCCTCGATACTCGACAAAAAGTCAACATTTCTAACTATTCTTAATGGATGCGATAACTTCGCATTGCCCGAATAGTTCTTCAACTTAACGGATATTGGAATTCGGAATAATTTTATACAACATGGTAAATAATTGAAATAATATCGTTAATTTTATTCCAGCTTTAGGGGTATTCTGTAAAAAGAATTGAGAGAGTCTCTTTGAACCTGATCTAGTTTAAACTAGCGTAGGGAAAAGTATATTCAATTGTATTATTTATAATTGAAGGTCTTCTTTATATCAGATTATTACCTGGGGATTAAAAAAATAATCTATGGTTAATAAAATTTGGCAAAATGTGCGTACAGTACATCAGAAAAATCCGCTCGTTCTTAATATCACCAATTTCGTGGTTATGAATACCACCGCCAATGCACTTTTAGCGATTGGAGCTTCACCGTTGATGTCGAAAGCAGAAGATGAAATGAATGAATTAGCGTTGATATCCAATGCGCTTGTTGTTAATATGGGCACTTTAGACCGGGAATGGATTGAAGCTATGACATTAGCTTCTTCAATTTTTAATGAGCTCGGTAAACCCTGGGTATTAGATCCAGTGGGTGCTGGTGCAAGTAAATTCAGAACGGTTAGTGCTAGAGAACTGCTGAAAAATAATCCTACGGTTATTCGAGGGAATGCCTCAGAAATTATAGCGTTGGCGGAAGCCAATTTTTCGGACAGTTATGGCGTTGATAGTAAACACCAAAGTAGAGATGCTGTAGAGGCTGGAAAAAAGATTGCAAAACAATACCATACGGTGGTATGTATTACAGGTGAAGTGGACTATGTAATAAGTTCTACAAAGATGGCAATGATTAAGAATGGCCATAAAATGATGACCCGTGTAACAGGGCTTGGGTGTACCTCGACCGCCTTAAGTGGGGCATTTATAGGGTCCAATTCCAATTATTTTGAAGCAGCAGTAAGCGCTATTTCTTTAATAGGTGTAGTGGGCGAACTTGCAGAGAAACAATCGAAGGGTCCAGGTACATTGCAAATGAATATCCTCGATTTGTTGTATTCCATTTCAGAGGAAGCCTTCACGTCAAATCTAAAAATTGACCTGCATGAACTCCCATAGCGACTTCCCCTACCCTTTATATTTAGTGCTAACAGAAGAAGCCTGCTTACATAAGCCTTATTTACAAGTAGCTGAAGAAGCAATTAAAGGCGGAGTAAACATTATTCAATTACGGGAAAAAAAGTGCACTGCACAACAGTTTAAAGAAAAAGCATTTCGCCTTAAAGAGATCACTACGAAATACGCAATTCCTTTACTTATTAACGATAATTTAGAAATCGCTATGGCTATTGAGGCAGAAGGTATTCATGTGGGTAATAGCGATCTTCCTCCAAGTGAAATCCATCGAATATGGGCGAATAAAATAATTGGCTATTCTATTGAGTACATGGAACAGTTGCAAAATCAAGAGGTTGATTTTACAAATTATTTGGGTATTAGTCCAGTATTCTCTACCCCTACAAAAAAAGATACGGTGGTGGAATGGGGTATTTCTGGAATTCAGCAAATAAGAAAACAAACCGACAAACCCTTAGTGGCCATTGGCAACATGAATCAATTTAACATCTCCGATGTGATAAAAGCTGGGGCTAATAGTATTGCCGTAGTATCATCCATTTGCCAAGCAAAAGACCCTTACAAAGCGACCATGTTACTAAAAAACAAACTACTTTATGATTGCATTTAAATATCCATCTGTACTAACCATTGCTGGTTTTGATAGCAGTGGTGGAGCAGGAATACAAGCCGATATAAAAACTATTTCTTCTTTAGGCTGCTACGCTACATCGGTCTTAACGGCCTTACCCGTTCAAAATACAACAGGTGTAAAATCAATTTACCCAATCTCCTTACAAGCGGTAAGAGAGCAAATTGATGTGGTGATGGAAGATATAATGCCTGATGCGATAAAAATTGGTATGGTCCATACTTCCGAATTGGTCTATACCATTATAGAGGCTTTAAAACAATATCCCGACATTCCGCTCATATTTGATCCCGTTATGGTAGCAACCAGTGGAGATTATTTAATTGAACCTGAAACCATAGCCGTGATTCAAAACGAACTATTTCCACGCTGCGAATTAATCACACCCAATATGGACGAAGCAGCTATCTTATCCAATACTCAGATTACAAATCTTCGCGAAATAGAAGACGCTGGCCCACTGATATTATCGCAGGGTTGTAAAAATGTACTTATAAAAGGAGGACATTTAAACACACCAAAATTAACCTCGATTCTTTTTTCGAAAGATGGTTCTAAGCAGCGCTATGAAACTACGAAAATTGAGACCGTGAATATCCACGGCTCGGGATGTACCCTATCATCTGCGATCGCCTCTTTTGTCGCTAGGGGTTTTAATCTTCCATCAGCTATTGAACATGCTCAACACTATGTCTTTGCAAGTATATTATCTGGAAAAGATGGAAGGACAGGGAAAGGAAATGGCCCTTTAAATCATTTCCACCAACCTTTAAAAATGATAAAAAATGAATTGGAGTGAAACAACATGGCAGAAAGCTCAACCTATCTATGACAAAATCATCGACTTACCCTTTCTGAAAGCCTTAGCAGAAGGAAATTTAGATCTTGAAAAATTTCAGTTTTATATCCAACAGGATGCTATTTATTTAGAACATTTCGGACGCGTTTTGGCTACAATTGGGGCAAAATCAACATCAATCGATGATGCATTATCCTATATCCGCTTTGGAGAAGATGCTATTATTGTAGAACGCGCATTACACGAATCTTTTTTTTTAGAATACGCAATTGTAGAAAAAGAAAAAATTCAACCGATTTGTCATCACTATGTGCATTATTTAAAAAGTGTTGCTGGCTTTGATGCTGTTGAGATTGCCACTGCTGCTACTCTACCTTGCTTTTGGATTTACATGAAAGTTGGCCAACATATCCTAAAGCATTCTAAATTAAATAATAATCCGTATTCAAAATGGATTCTTACTTACGCAGGTGAAGATTTTGAAAAAAATGTAAATGAAGCGCTTCGTATTTGTGATTCAATTGCTGCAAAAACTACGGCAGACATACGAGATAAAATGACTGATGCCTTTTTAATGGCTTCCCATTTTGAACATGAATTCTGGCGAGCTGCCGAAGAGAAGATCACATGGAAGCGTTATTAAAAAACTTCAAAGCCATCATTTTCGATATGGATGGAGTCGTTGTGGATAGCTTGGCTTATTGGAAAACAACTGAAAATCAGATGCTTTCAAGTTTTGGGATTAGAGAAGAAAAAACGCTTCAACGACAAACAGAATCTATGTCTACCAGAGAAGCGATTACCTTTTGGTTGAGTAAATTCCCACAACAATCACATAACATAGACCATATTGAGAATTCTGTGATTCATCAAATGATTCATTTAATTAAAAGCAATGATTGCATTAACACAGATGTTCAAAAGCTGATTAACAATTTACACGCCCAGTCTTTTTTATTAGGGTTAGCAACAAATTCACCGAGCGCAATTGTCGAAGTGGTTTTAAACAAAGCGGAATTAGAAACCATTTTTAACGCCATTGTTACTGCAGACGATGTTACCATGGTTAAACCACATCCTGAAATTTTTTTAAAGACAGCAAAAAAACTCAAGGTCTCCCCAAAAGACTGCCTTGTTATAGAAGATTCTACTTATGGTATACAAGCCGCTAAGCAAGCTGGCATGAGCGTTCTTTTATACCAGAAAGGAATTTACGCATTGCAATAATTTAGATGCTTATAAACTAAAAACAATGAATTAGATTACCCCGCGAAACTCCTAAAAGGGGTAGTCTATTCATTTAAATGATCATCCTGATTAGGGTGTTCTAGATTTAAAGGACTGACCTATTGTTGTTCAAGGAAAATTTTCTAACAATGACCTGTTTTCGTTCGCAAAAAATGATTAGTTTTACATTTTGTATACAATATACATTTTAGTCGTATGATAGCACCTGAATCTTTAAAAAGCCAAATTATAAAAGCCCTGTGGCAACTGATCATCGAGGGGACGATTAAGCCCAACGAGCCTATGCGCGAAGTACAATTAACCGATGTGTTAAACATTAGCCGAACCCCTCTTAGAGAGGCCCTTCAGCAATTGGAATGGGAAGGAATTGTGGTGTCTGAAGCACGAAAAGGCTACCGCTTGGCCCCTTTTTCAGAGGCCGATATTTATGAGATCTATCCTTTACGCGCCAAACTAGAATCATTTGCCTTGGAGTTAGCGGGCCTTCCTTCTCATGAAGTGTTGGACGAACTACAGACCATAAATCAAAGGCTTATCAACACCCAATCGGCCAAAGGAGTGGTGGAATTGGACGAATCGTGGCACATCTTGTTACTCGCCAACTGCCCCAATCTGCGGTTGATGAAAATGATTAAAACCTTGCATCTTCAGTCGCAACGCTACGAATATGCCTATATGGCGATGAATAAAACGGTGGAAAAATCGAGCAATCAACACCAAGAAATTATACAACAGTTGCAAAATGGTGACTTGCTAAAAGCCACCCAACTATTGGCCGACAATAATACAGTTGGCATGGATACACTTCTTCACTGGCTAAGAAATACCAACGAAGACTAAGGCACTCCATTCAACCCTTCTACAACAGACACGAAAAAACGAATTAAAATAAATTAACATTAACACACATGAAAAAACTGAACATTCTTATTTACCTGTTCTTAACGCTCATGGTTTATGCACAAAAGAAAGAGCATAAACAAACCGAGCAAGTAGACACTGAGTTTTTTATTCCCATTGAAAAAACGAGGCTATATACTCGGGTTGTTGGTAATCCCGATAAGCCTATTATTATTACCCTACACGGTGGCCCTGGGGCTTTTAATGTGGACCACGAGTTTTTTCGTGATGTGTTTGAAGAGGACTACCTCATGGTTTATTTCGATCAGAGAGGAAGCGGGAAATCAGACGAATGGAGAGATAAATCGATGTTAACAACCGATCAATTTGTAAAAGATTTAGACCGTGTTGTTGAAACCATAAAGCGCAAATACCCCAACAAGAAAATAAATCTTTTGGGTTCTTCTTGGGGTGGTATGTATGGCTATTTGTATTTAATAAAACACCAAGAAAAAATCAATGCATTTATCAGCAATTCGGGATCGGCCAATATTCAACACAACAGCCTTGCCCTTATCAAACACGAAAAACAACTCGCCAATAAATTGCTAAAAGAAACGACTGATCCTATTAAAATAAACCGCTACAACGAAATTCTGAGCCAGCTAGACGTTATTGAGAAAAGCGGTTTCAAAAGCTTTTTTAAAGACATGAACACTATTCGTTATGTTTTTCCAAAAGACTTAGGCTTTGATGTCTATTGGGCTCAACCCGAAAAGAAAGGAAAAATAGAGGCCCTCTTAAAGGATCCCGATTTCTATACGCGCAATAAATATACGCCTGAATTGTTGGAAAAAGTAATGGAAAAGTTTGAATACGTGAACGAGGTCTTTCATGGCCAAGAAGCCTACAACAATCTCAATATCTTAGATCAACTTGCGGTTATTAAAACGCCTATTTTAATTATTCAAGGCGAATTCGACTACGCCATTGGTGTCGAGTCGGGCCGCATGATTTACAAAGCCTTAAAAAATGTGCCTAAAAAAGACAAACATTTAGTGTACATTAAAAATGCCTCTCACAATGTCCCCTCAGAAGAACCTGAAATTCTGTATGAGGCATTCACCACTTTTTTCGCCAAATACAACTAAAATACACGGACAATAAACAGCATTAAATACTGATTTACAAACCAATACCCCGTTTAAAATGACTTAAGCGGGGTTTCTTTTTTGGGCGCACCCTTCGGGCCAGGCTTTACGCTATATCTTTGTTGGGCAACAATATCCGTTTTTAATCCACCTTCGGAATGGCCCAACAAAGGATGCCGCTGCAATCCTTTGCGCGATACACAGGCGAATATGGAAAGCCTAGATGATTTGAAAGATTTGAAAAGTTTAAGGTTTAAGGTTTAAGGTTTAAAATTTAAATAGAAGATGTGTTGTCGTCAAAATCTATTTAATGCTTTATTGAAGCCTTTAAGAAAATCGAAATTTGAAGCTGCGAGAAAGAGCGCTCGTCCTTAACAGATGATCATTAAGCGATACTCGCCTTCATTTTCTTTGGGGGCTCTGTGCACACAAGGCAAAACCTTTTGGGTGGGATGATCAATGGCCAGTCGCCACAAATGACCCAGCCCCAAATTAACGGGTGTTGCATCGACCTTTGGCTGATAGTGCAAATCGAAAAAATACGTCTTTAAAAACGCTTCAAACTCCTCCTCTCTTCCTTGGTGTAATTGTTTCAGCTGATCTCTAATTTCGGGCACTGCTATCTTTTGTACCACCTCTTCGTTGGCGATTATATCACTCGACGCTCCAAAATAAGTACATAAATAGGTATCGGTAGCCATGGGCGAACGATCGACATGGAAGGAATAGACATCGGTGGCGATAAAATCGAATTCATCGTCGCGGTTGTAGTGGTGAATTAAGTTGAGGGAAGGTAAAAAACCCCCATCGGTTAATAAGGCCAAATCACGAACGATCTCATCTCTAGCCATGGCCCCTTCTTCCGATAAATCAAGAGCAAGAAGTTCATCCAAAGACACATCCCGTACAGCATCGGTGCTCGGCAATCGCTCAGCGATTTCCTTAAAATTCCCCACTAAATGACGCTGCCAACACAAGGCATTTCTTTTGCCCTGAAAAGGCGTGTTCACGAGTTCTGAAAAGGTTGAAACAACGCCTATTTGGTGATCATTGGATAGCCAATCGCTCATATATTTTGATGGATTATTGAAAAATTAAATCCGTTGCAAACGTACGATATCTGAGATTAAATGTGGGGTATAGACCTAGGTAAATTCTGAAAAAAATTGTTGAATCGTAGGGGCGAATCGCCATTCGCCCTAAACCAATAAACCCCGAAAAATTCAATTTACCGCCATTATACGCAAAACATTGAAGCATTCAAGTCAATTTATAAAAAGCCAAAGCGTTGGAATCTAGGGGCGAATCGCCATTCGCCCTAAACCAATAAACCCCGAAAAATTCAATTTACCCCCATTATACGCAAAACATGGAAGCATTCAAGTCAATTTATAAAAAAACACAGCGTTGGATTGTAGGGGCGAATCGCAATTCGCCCTGAACCAATAAACCCCGAAAAATTCAATTTACCGCCATTATACGTAAGACATAGAAGCATTCAAGTCAATTTATAAAAAGCCAAAGCGTTGGATTGTAGGGGCGAATCGCAATTCGCCCTAAACCAATAAACCTCGAAAAATTCAATTTACCCCAATATGCGCAAGACATAGAAGCATTCAAGTCAATTTATAAAAAGCCAAAGCGTTGGAATGCAGGGGCGAATCGCAATTCGCCCTAAACCAATAAATCCCAAAAAAATCAATCTACCCCACTATGTGCAAAACATTGAAGCATTCAGGTCAATTTATAAAAAACGATTCGTTGGAATGTAGGGGCGAATCGCAATTCGCCCTAAACCAATAAACCTCGAAAAATTCAATTTACCCCAATATGCGCAAGACATAGAAGCATTCAAGTCAATTTATAAAAAGCCAAAGCGTTGGAATGCAGGGGCGAATCGCAATTCGCCCTAAACCAATAAATCCCAAAAAAATCAATCTACCCCACTATGTGCAAAACATTGAAGCATTCAGGTCAATTTATAAAAAACGATTCGTTGGAATGTAGGGGCGAATCGCAATTCGCCCTAAACCAATAAACCCCGAAAAATTCAATTTACCCTCATTTGCGCAAGGGATTGAAGCATTGTTTGAGCTCCTTTTACAGAACGAAGTGGCGTAAAAGAGCGAGTGCGAAAAGCCCGACGGCATTTTGATGCGATAGCATAAACAATGGCGATGCGCCCAGATACATCGTTATGGAGTTGAAAAATAAAGGAAATACCGGAAAACGAATCGAATTGATTACAAAATTGGATTATAAAATTTGGCAACGGAATTAAACCAATCACCTTAGTTAAAATGAGAGTGAAATTTGAAAGTGAAAATGCAATTTTATTCCTATTTTTAAAGCCTTATGGAACCATTATCTATTTCGATTCAGCTTGAGGATGTTAGTACAGTCTATACCGATACATTTAGTTTTATTGCTGAACTGTTTCTGCAAATGGATACGCATAAAACAGCCATGGATCATTTGAAACAGTTAAAAACGGCCATGGATGAACTTTTACTAACGAAAGAGGATATCGCCTATCTAAAAATACTGGTTAGCGAAAATAGGAATGATTGGGCAAAATGGGAAGATACCGAGTATACGGCCTACAAGCTTATGCATCAGTTAATTCAGAAAAGACTGTTGTTGATGGTTGATTTCAAACCTGTTTTCAATTTCAACGCTACTTTAAGTATTTCATCAAGTAGTATAATTCAATTTATTGACATTGAATCTATTAATCACTTAAAATTTTAAAAATAAAACACTATGAGCTTTTTTAAATCTCTTTTTGGTTCTCAAAAGACCCCCGTTGAAACCGATGTCATAAAAGACGATGTGATTGATTTCTTATTGGATTGGAGCAAGGAAATGGCTATAAATCTAGCCGATTTTAAAGAGCAGTATTTCGATGAATTTTTTGAATCGGTTGAAAAACAAAATGCCGACAATTCCTATTTCACGGAACAAATTGAAGCCGTAAAACACCAGTGTTTTTTTAAAATCTTGGGTAATTTCTTGGTTGTTAAAGATCCGAACACCGATAAAATAAAACAGTTTATTGAATTGTTGCACCACAACAGAAAGAATTACGATCTGATTCATCTGAACAATATCGATGATAATTATTCGAGGCGAAATGGTGATTTCGTGAATCTGGCTGACTTGCACGAAAAGGCCATTACAAAACTGAAACTGAACGCCTTTATATTTTACCATAAGCGGTTAAATAAATTGGACGATTTTATTTCGAATTCTGGTTTTGAATACACCATGGGTCAACTACAACACAGTGATAAGGAATTATTTGAATCCCATCTCCACCATTTTAATGTCTTCTACAAGGAAGATAATAAAATGATGCTGCTATTGGAAATTAAAAATTACAAGAGCTATGATGAGGAAGTTCTGTCGCCTTCGAAAAACCTAGACCCCTCTCTGGAAGAAAGCATGGCGAACTTCAATAACAACCACGTGATGCAATTAAATGCTCCTTGCCTAGCGGTGGTGAATTCGTTTATCGACGAAATTAAGGAATTGCATTATGCCAAAGCCAGAAAATTGCCACCATCGCTTATCGATGCGACTCAAGTGGCAATTACCGATTTTGGGCGTGCAGCTGTTGTGAATGCCTTGGTGTATGTGTATCAGAATAGTTATACCCACTTGAACGATTCGATTGGTAAAAAGTGGACCGATTTGATTTTAACACAGAATGAAAGTTCTGAAGAATGGTTGAAAGAGGTTTTAAACAACGGGAAAGCTAATGGTCTTCGTTTTGGTTTAGAGACCATGTATGCTCCACTTGTTCTTCGAAATACCCATCGTGCGAATTATACGCCTAATTTTATAGAAAACGACATAGAGGCCTTGGTTTTCGAAGGATTAAAAACCGAGCCTCACCCTGAATTATTGGACTTAATACGAGAGAATTACGAAAAAAAGCACTCGGATAATCCCGTGGTAAAAGATATTTACCAGCAGATGTATTCGGGTGTATTTTCAACCATTTTACGCGAAGATCCTAAAAACACCAAGCAAGTTAATCGTTTGGTAGACCTACTCTCACGTTTGGGCGAATGCAGTTTAATTGAAGTCTACAAAGACGAGAGCTGGCGAGAAGATGAGGAACAATTGCTGTGTAAAATTAGTTTCAATCAACAAGAATACCACCTACACAGGTCGGGTGAGTTCTTGAGCGATTTAACGTCCATTCTAAAAGCACATCAGCTCGCTTATTGTCCTTTGGAATTTACTGTCGCCAAGGATGAAGACGATCAACGTAACACGATAAATAGTCTAGGTTTTTTGACCAAAGCCCAGATCGATTTTCTGAAAAAAGAGAATCAACTGGGTGATATTGGTGAATACCTCACCCAAGAAAGTCCGTTGTTTTATTGCCTTGAAAATTCAGCTATGGAAGACAATAGCAGTTCCATTGGTTGGTTTATCGAAAAATACTTGGGCGACCATCCTTCTAAAAAGGTGTTCCAGCTTGTTTTTGATGAACTTATCGGGGTTAAACCATCGAAAAAACTGAGCCAAAAATGGTTTTCTACCGTGGATGATAACCGAGAACAAATAACGGTTAATGAATTCTTTAACAGCATTAATTACATTTTTTCGGCTTTTAAAAACGAGGAATTTTGGATGAGTGAAACGTTTATGGTGCTTCAAAAAAACATGACGCTCTATGCCCTGCATCATTTCAACGATTTACAGGCTCAACGCTATTGTAAAAACACCATTGACAATACCTACACGAAAATAGCGGGTATAGGCCCGAAATCGGCAGCATTGGGGAACTATGTGATGGAAATGTTGGCTAAAAGCGATGCAGAAGAAGCTTTTGGAATATTGATTCAGTTTAGAAACAGCACCAAATACAATCGTTTTTTGGTGGCCCTCGATAAATACATCGATCTATTTTTAGCAACCACCACCGCCTCTGCCGAACTATTGGCCGATAAGACAGTTCCCCGCTTTGGGTTTAATACCGAAGGGATTGAAGAAATAAAAATTGAAGATGAAGGAAGTATACTACTTCGGATTAAAAACTTAAAGGTCGTTAGCAGCTGGATGACCTTGGATGGAAAGGAATTAAAATCAATTCCAGCAAACGTAAAAACGAATTTTGACCTTAAGCCTGTTAATGCCTACATAAAAGACATCAACAAAACTTTAATCCAATTAAGAGCACGAATACGTACTTTCTGGCTGAATGAACGCCGTTGGACAAAAGACGAATGGACTGAATTAATCTTGGAACATCCCTTAATGCGCTATTTTGCACAGCATATGGTTTGGACCACCACAGACGACAAATCGTTTATCTATACGGACGACTTTATTTGTCGAGACATTCACCACAAAGAAGTGACTTTGAATGCGAATGAACTTATTTCCCTTTGGCATCCGATTCAAGCGACGGCAAACAGCGTAACCGACTGGCAAATATATATGCTTGATAAGCAACTAAAACAACCCGAAAAACAAGTCTTTCGAGAATCTTATCCGTTAACGAAAAACGAAAAGAAGGAGAGTCTTCGCTTTGAGAATCATTTCCTTTTAAACGATAAATTGATGGCCATTTGTAACACCATTGGTTGGCGTTATTCCTATGTGCATGAAGGGGATAATCATCCCCGAAAATACCTTAAACATCAGGATATTACAGCCCATTTCAATCTGGTTTACGATCGCTATAACACCGCAAATTGCTCTACCGAAGTATTCCTTAGCCAAGGTCGAAATGAAAAGGATTCTCAGTTAGTGAAAGCCAATTTAACCCTGATACCTATTGAGGAAATTGACCCAACGGTGTTGTCGGAAATTTTTCGCGATATCGACCTGATGGTGGCCACCACCAGTATAGTGAATAATCCATTGTTGAAAGATGAATTTGATTTTTATGATGATTATTTTCAAAACTACATGCTGGGTGAATTGTCGTATTCGGCATCAGCCAACAACCGTAAACAGATTCTTACCAATTTGGGCACGATGTTCGAGTTGAATATACTTGGTTTTGAAAGCAATTTCTTACTGATTAAAGGTCAATTAAATGAATATAAAATTAATCTTGGCAGCGGATTTGTTCAGAACAGAGCCACCAACAAACACATCGATATGCGCGTAGATCCTGCGTCTATGTTGAAAATAAAAAAATACCGATTGCCGCTCTTCGAAGACGATACATTGACCATTATTATTGCCAAAGCCAAATTACTCACCCATGATGCATCCATTGAAAGTCAGAATTTAATCGATCAAATCTAAGAATTGGTTGGTGGATTGTAGGGGTAAATTTCCATTCGCCCTAAACCAATAAACCCCAAAAAATTCAATTTACCCCATTATGCGCAAATCATTAAAGCATTCAAGTCAATTTATATAAAACGATTCGTTGGAATGTAGGGGCGAATCGCAATTCGCCCTAAACCAATAAACCCCAAAAAATTCAATCCACCCCCATTATACGCAAGACATTGAAGCATTCAAGTCAATTTATAAAAAACAATTCGTTGAATTGTAGGGGCGAATCGCAATTCGCCCTTGATCAAAATTCGCCCTGAATCAAAATTTGAATTTATTTTTATTTGGAGTAAACATGAGTATCCCACATTTAAATGGATTGATTGAAATTTGTTTTATGCAGGAAGATACAAATCCATATCATCGTAAATCCATTCGGTTGAAACGCTATGATTACAGTCAACAAGGTCTGTATTTCATTACTTTATGTTGTCAGCATAAAGCACATTTATTTGGCCGAATACAAGACCATACAATGATTCTTAATCCCTTTGGAAAGATTGTAGAAAAGCAATGGTTGAATACAGAACAAATTCGCAGTAACATTCAACTCGGTTCGTTTATCGTAATGCCCAATCATTTTCATGCCATTCTTGAAATAATAATCGATAAAACGGAAAATAATGAATTGACCCGTTTTAAATCCCCATCTCAAACGATTGGATCCATAGTCAGAGGATTCAAAATTGCGGTGATTAAACAAATTAAAAATGAATTGCAATTCCATACAATAAATGATAATTACCATGTGGGCGAATTGCAATTCGCCCCTACCGCCACAATCGAATTAATTACAAAATTGGATTATAAAATTTGGCAACGCAATTATTACGAACACATTATTCGAAATGATATCGCTTATCAGAAAATTGTGGAATATATCATCGAAAATCCGATGAATTGGGATAAAGACGCTTTGAATGATCAATAATAATTCTGTAATGTTTAAAAAACAAAGCGTTGGATTGTAGGGGCGAATCGCAATTCGCCCTAAACCAATAAACCCCAAAAAAATCAATCCACCCCCATTATACGCAAATCATTAAAGCATTCAAGTCAATTTATAAAAAAACAAAGCGTTGAATTGTAGGGGCGAATCGCAATTCGCCCTAAACCAATAAACCCCGAAAAATTCAATTTACCCCAATATGTGCAAGACATTGAAGCATTCAAGTCAATTTATAAAAAAACAAAGCGTTGGATTGTAGGGGCGAATCGCAATTCGCCCTAAACCAATAAATACCAAAAAATTCAATTTACCGCCATTATACACAAAACATTGAAGCATTCAAGTCAATTTATAAAAACGTATCGTTGAAATAAATGATGATAACCACGTGGGCGAATTGCAATTCGCCCCTACCGCCACAATCGAATTGATTACAAAATTGGTGCATTGGGATAAAGACGCTTTGAATCGTCAATAATAATAATAATAATAATAATAATAATAATGGTTATTGCGTTGAATGATTTAAAATTCTTTTAACCATTATACTTTGTATTTTATGTAATTTTAAAATCTATTTCGTGTATATTAGGGCTATCAAAATAGTGTTATGAGAATAAAATCTGTCCTGCTATGTTTTATGGCATTTACCTCTTTTACGTTTGCACAAACCAAGGATATTTTAATTGAAAATGTTCGGATTGTCGATCATACAACAGGGGCTTTAACGGCGCCTATGAATGTCTTCATTTCGGGAAAAGTAATCGAGACCATTAGTGCCAAGTCCATTGCGGTCAAATCGGCCGATGTATTAAAAATAAACGGTAACGGAAAGACGTTGATGCCTGGTTTAATCGATGTGCATGTGCACATGGTATTTGGATCTTTAACCATGGCCCAGATGATGGCTCCGGACATGACCGAAGAGGTATTACTGGGTAAAATTGCTACGGCTTCTCAGAAAATGTTGATGCGCGGTTTTACCAGCGTTCGAGATGCTGGTGGACCTATTTTTCCTTTAAAAATGGCCATTGATAAGGGCAAAGTGATTGGTCCACGGATTTGGCCTTCGGGCGCAACCATTAGTCAGACTGCTGGTCATGGTGATTTTAGAACGCCCGATGAACGTTCGCGCCGCTTCTTTGGAAAGGCTTCTAGGGCTGAGGAATTAGGTGCAACCTTTATTGCTGATGGCCGCGATGAAGTATTAACCGCTACCCGAGAGAACTTGCGTTTTGGAGCCAGCCAAATTAAATTAATGGCAGGTGGTGGAACCTCATCGGCTTATGATCCGATTGATGTAACACAGTATACCCTGGATGAAATGAAAGCGGCTGTTGATGCAGCCGAAGATTGGGGTACTTATGTCATGGTGCATGCCTACACGCCAAGAGCAGTGCAACGCGCCGTAGAAGCCGGTGTAAAGTCGATTGAACACGGACAAATGCTGGATGAGGAAACGTTGCGATTATTGGCCAAAAATCAGGTTTGGTTAAGTCTACAGAACTTAATGGATAACAACGACAACATGGATGCTCAGCGAAAAGAAAAGCGCAAACCGGTCTTAGATGGACAAGATAAAGTATGGCCACTAGCCAAAAAATTAGGCGTGAAATTAGCCTGGGGTACCGATTTTCTCTTTGAACCAGAATTAAACGACGATCAGAATAGTTATATCCTTCGCCTTCAGAAATGGTTTACCAATGCCGAGATTTTAAAAATGATTACCCAAGACAATGGTGAATTGTTACAACTATCGGGATTACGCAGTCCGTATCCAGGAAAATTAGGGGTCGTTGAAGAAAAGGCATTAGCCGATTTGTTATTGGTCGATGGGAATCCGTTAAAAGATTTGGCCTTGATTACCAATCCTGAAAAGAATTTCCTTGTGATTATAAAAGATGGACAGGTGTTTAAAAATACCCTTAAAGGTAAAAAATAAGCCTGAAGCATTGGGTATTGAATGCGTTCATTCTAAAATAGAAAATAAGGGTGATTTTTATGGAAATTACCCTTATTTTATGCTAAAACTATAAAATAGATAGATTTCAATCTGCTTATTTATGTATATTTGGATAAATAAGGGTAAAAATGAACAAGTCTCGTCTTATTCCGAAAGAAAAAATTATTGAACGACTTCAATACGAAAATCCATGGTGGGTCACAAAAAAAATACCGTCTCACTTTAAAGCGATGTCGAAACGGTTATACTTTAACTTATTCTATCCTTTTGTTGCTGAAAGAGATATTCGACGTGCGGTTGTCTTGATGGGGCCTAGACGCGTGGGTAAAACAGTGATGATGTTTCATGCGATTGACGAATTAATGAATGACGGTATTGATTCCCAAAATATATTTTTTGTGGGAATTGATAATCCTATTTATATTCACTTAGACTTACAGGAGATCATTGATCTTTGCAAAGATGCTTTGCACCTTGAGAACCTCAATGATTGTTATATTTTTTTTGATGAAATACAGTATTTAAAAGATTGGGAAAGACATTTAAAAGTTTTAGTTGACGCCTACCCTGAAACTAAATTTATTGTTTCAGGTTCCGCAGCCGCTGCTCTTAAATGGCACAGTACCGAAAGTGGTGCTGGCCGATTAACCGATTTTATGTTGCCTCCGCTTACTTTTCAAGAATATATTTACTTGAAAGACAAGAATCATTTAATGCACGAAGCATTTATAGATTATGGTACTCAACAGATTCCCTATTATTTACCACATGATATCGACGAATTGAACAATGAATTTATAGACTACTTAAATTTTGGAGGTTATCCAGAAGTGGTCTTATCAGAAAAAATTCAAAAAGATATGGGGCGTTATGTGAAAGATGATATTGTGGATAAAGTTTTATTACGCGATTTACCTAGTTTATATGGTATTAAAGATGTTCAAGAATTGAATCGTTTTTTTAGTTATATCGCTTATAATACGGGCAATGAATTTTCGTATGAAGCTATGTCTAAAGAGAGTGGTATACAAAAAGACACCTTAAAAAAATACTTGGAATACTTGGAAGCTGCTTTTTTAATAAAAGTACTGAACAAAGTAAATGTTCATGCTAAAAGATTAAAACGAATAACTAGTTTTAAAGTATATCTTACAAATTCATCCTTAAGAACCGCTTTGTTTTCCCCTGTTAAAGCCACAGATACTGAGATGGGCAATATGGTAGAAACGGCTATTTTATCGCAATGGATGCATCGGGAAAATTTAGACTTAACCTATGCCCGATGGAATAATGGCGAAGTCGATTTAGTTTTGTTAGATAATAAGAAATTTAAACCAATATGGGCAGTAGAAATTAAATGGAGTGATCGGTACTTTGATAAACCAAAAGAACTTTCGAGCTTAATTGAATTTTGTCAATCGAATCATTTCAAAAGCGCATTGATTACTTCCATCGGAAAGTCGGGGAGAAAAGTGATTGATCAACTCGATCTTACGTTTATTCCTGCCTCTGTTTATGCGTACAACATAGGTGATAATACACTAAGAATCAAAACCTCAACATAGTTGTTTTAAAGTTTAACATCAATCCAAAAAAAAGGCTTAGATAAATTATCCAAGCCATTCGTATTTTATAAAGAAGGGTTTATTAATCCTCCATTGCCGTAGCCGATTTTCTGAAAACGAATTTTCCGTAAATGTGTCTTCTCGCAAAACGACTTGCAGAATCAGCATTCACCATCTTAACATACGTATTTTTAGGAACTCCAATGTATTCGTATTTTACACCACTTAAATGAATTACATGTAAAACTTGTTTTTCAAAATAAAAGTCGTGAATAATCGAATTTGTAATGGTATCTGTGTATTCTTCTTTTTGTTTTTCGTGGGTTTCATGGTTGATGCTCACTAAAAAGTGGTAAGCGCCAATAACCGATTTACTGGTTTCTTCGGCTTGTAATTTACCCGCTTCATCATCCACAAATTTATCAGGATGGGAATCTTTCATCGCCGTTCTGTAAATTGTTTTTAATTCTTTTAAAGTTACATCCTTGTCAACTCCAAGTAATTTTCTGTATTCAATAATTCTTTTCATAAATATAAATACTTAATAAGACATCTATAAATCCTTATTAAGGCGTGCAAAAATAAGCTATTTAATTTACTTCTGGGGTACAATTCCCAGGATAAAATCGCCTTTTAACAGCTTTAACCTATTTTTAAGAGAAAAAATATGACCATTTTTACTTGGGTAAACCTGCTCGTATATGGCGAAACACAATTCTGCGCACATCTCTATTGTCTTGTTTTGGCTCTATAAAAGCGGCTATTTCATTGGGGTCGGTAACCTCTAGCGCACAAAAACCAAAGCCCTTGTAAACGCCTTTCTCAATAAAGACAATGCCTTTTTCGTTCGGGTGACGCCCAGCCAATTCGAACAAAAAATTCTTTTTGGGCAAATGCGTCGTTTGTATAAACGCTTTTACGCGTAGATTATATGCCTCGGTCTCTTCTTGCGCTATACAAGCACCAAAGCATTCTTTTAAACTATATTGAAAGCAGCTGGAATTCGTTGTATACAACCCATTAATTTTCTGGCATAAAAAGTATCTTTCGGTCATCGCAAACAGGTAATTCTTGGCTTCGGCCAAACTGGTAAACGACATTAATTCATCCGTTTGCTCATTGAGCTTTTTAATCGACAGCGCATCATACCCCTGAGGCGTTTTCGCGTTATACAAACCATAGAAAAATTTAATTTTTCGTTGGGCACGATTGAAAATAGGCAAATGCGTTTTGATCAATTCCGATTCCCTTAGCAAGGCGATCAGCTCGTTACCCGTGTTTTCAAAGGTGATGCAATGGGTAAAATGCTGCAATTTAACTTCCTTTTGTTCGGTCGACTGAAAATGCTGCATCATTCGTTTCCGAATATTAATGCTCTTACCAATGTAGATCACATCGCCGTCTTTGTTGTACAAATAATAGACGCCACAGATCGCTTTGGGAATTGTATCGACCAAGGCCTTCAACCGCTCATTTAATACCATAAAGCAAAATTAAAGGTTTAAAACCGAATCGCCTTATTTTTAACACCCTATACCTCCATCGCATTCAATTTCACTCCACTATTCGGGGGTTATGCTCTACAGGGAAATTACACGAATTAGCGATAAAACATAGTTGATTCGCCTCTTGGTGCAATGCAATCGCCAACGCTTTCATCCCTGGATTACTAATCGTAACAACTGGATTAAGAATCACTTTCACAAGACGTCCGCTTCCATTGGGACTAACTTCCAGCACCGCCTCGGCCTGATCGCTATAAGCCACCACATCGATGTTATTTTTAGTACAACAATACAAGTAAGACATCATGTGGCAAGACATCAAGCTGCTCAACAACAAATCTTCGGGGTTGTGCAATGCCGGATCCCCTTTAAAGGCTTTGGCAGCCGATATTTCCAAATCGGGCTTCCCTTCTATCGACACCCCGTGACTTTTCAGTGAACGCGGTTGAGTAGCATAGGCCTCTTCCGATTTCACTTCCCAGTTCAAAGCCGCTTTAAACAGATGTTTTATAACCATTTTTATTTCAAAAATAAGCTTTTATTTTTTGGGCGCTCCCTTCGGGCGTGCTTTCCGCTCTATCTTTGTTGGGTAGAAATTCTCGTTTCAAAATCTACAAAAGAAGGCCCAACAAAGGATGCCGCTGCAATCACTAGCGCGATTTTAAAGGCATTTTACAAACGAAAGAAGCCTCGCTATTGGGTCAATTAGCGCTATTTCTAATCCCACGCATTCAGCCAATACCCAATATACGAATCCTCATATAAATGGCGAAATACTTTTCGCCCCTCAGCTAATCCGTGGAAAATAACCAAGGACTAGGTTATAACTTATTTTCCAAATCCAAATGCTGTTGAACAATAGCTATGGCGTTGGACACCACATCGCTTAAGGCAATAATAAAGTCGTCTTTTTGGGCAATAGACATGGCGTGTTCAATGGCTTTTATTTCTTTGGGAATAACTTCGTACGAAATTTCAGGATTAATGCTTTGCATACCGGTAACGAGTAAATTAACCATTTCTTGTTCGGTACGCCCACGCAAATGCTTCTCTTGTCGGATAATAATATGATCAAACATGCGTGCCGATATAATTCCGCATTCCATAATATCTTGATCACGACGGTCGCCTACACCTGCAATAATACCTATTTTTCGGTTCGCATCAATCGATGCTAAAAAATCTTCAATAGCCAAGTAACTGGCTGCATTGTGGGCAAAATCAATCATCACCTTAAAGGTTTTGAATTCGAAAATATTCAATCGCCCGGGCGTTAAAACCGGTCCTGGAATAAAGGTATGCAGTGCTGGTCTTATTTGCTCTGCCGTAAAGCCATGTAGATAAGCAGCCATGGTCGCAGCCAATACATTCTGAATCATGAATTTGGCTTTCCCATCCATGGTTAAAGGAACCGAGGTCACTTTTTCGATGCGCGTCTTCCACGCCCCTTTTTTAAGGGTAATGTACCCATTTTCGTAGACAGCCACCATCTTGCCTTTGGCAGCCAAGTCACTCACAATAGCACTGTGCTCATCGAGGGCAAAATAAGCCACCTGGCAATCCAAGTTTCGGGCAATCTTCATACAATGTGCATCTTCGGCATTAAGAATGGCCCAACCTGCTGGTTTTACACTATCCACCACAACCGCTTTTAAACGGGCTAAATCGTCCAGGGTTTCAATATCGTTTAAGCCCAAATGATCGGCTGTAATATTGGTAATAATCCCTATATCACATGAGCGAAAGCCTAATCCCGAGCGTAAAATTCCACCACGGGCTGTTTCTAAAATGGCCAGTTCAACGGTGGGGTCATTGAATACTTTTCGGGCACTAATGGGTCCTGTGGTATCCCCTTTCTCTATAAGTTGCTGTTGAATATAAATCCCATCAGAGGTGGTAAAACCCACTTTCACACCACTGCACTGAGCGATATGGGCCAATAAACGAGTGGTGGTGGTTTTTCCATTGGTACCTGTAATGCTGATAATAGGAACAGTGGGCGACTTTCCTGCTGGGTAAAGCATATCGACCACCGGAGCGGCCACATTGCGGGCAACACCATCACTCGGATCCAAATGCATACGGAATCCTGGAGCAGCATTCACTTCCAATACAATTCCACCAGTTTCCTTCAACGGCGCTTCTAAATGAGCGGCCATAATATCGATTCCACAAATATCCAATCCAATGGTCCGGGCAATGCGTTCCGCTAGGAAAAGGTTATCCGGATGAACGATTTCCGTTACATCAATCGCCGTTCCACCAGTACTAATGTTGGCGGTCGATTTCAGGTATAGCACTTCTTTCTCCGTTAAAACCGTCTGAAGGGTATACCCCTTTTTTTCGATTAATTGATGGGTATCCCGATCGATGTCAATTTGGGTTAAGGTATTTTCATGCCCCTGTCCCCTTCTTGGGTTTTTATTGGTAAGATCAATTAATTCCTGTATGCTATCTAAGCCATTGCCTACAACATGGGCAGGAATACGTTTCGCAACAGCCACCACTTTATAATCGACAAGCAGCACTCTGAAATCGAAACCTTCCACATATTTTTCAACCAAGCTCGTTCTGCTGTATTGTTGGGCATGGACTAATCCTAATTTAGCATCGGCTAAATGCTGTATATTAATGCTTATTCCTTTGCCATGGTTTCCATCAATGGGTTTAATAACCAGCGGAAAGCCAATTTTATCAATAATTTGAAGAAGTTCCGCCTCATTGGCGCAAATTCCACCATCAGCAACAGGAATGTAAGCTCCCTTTAGCAACGCTTTGGTTCGGGCTTTATCGCCCGCAATTCCAACCGCAATATAATTGGTATTGCCCGTAATGGTCGCTTCAATACGGGTTTGATTTACCCCATAACCCAATTGAATCAATGAGTTTTCATTGAGGCGCATCCACGGAATTCCACGGGCTGCTGCTTCTTCCACAATGCTCAACGTAGAAGGTCCCAATCTGTAGTTGCGATTAATTTCTCGCATCGCTAAGATATCGCGTTCAATCGCGTAAGGTTTATTTTCAATTAAACTCGTTGCAATTCGTACCGCGGCATTGGCTGCATAGACCCCCACATGTTCTTCTTCGTACGTAAATACTACGTTATAGACCCCCGGGGTTGTGGTCTCGCGTGTGCGGCCAAAACCGGCTTTCATCCCAGCAAGGGTTTGTATTTCAAGTGCAATATGTTCTATGACGTGGCCCATCCAAGTGCCTTCTTTCACCCGCGAAAAAAAACCGCCTGCTTCCCCTTCAGAACAGCGGTGCTCGAAAAGTGTCGGCATTAAACGTTGTATTCGATCGGCAAAACCGGTTATTTTATTGGTCGGAAAGTTTTCCAATTCACCTAGATCAAGTCGCATCTGAATTAATTTCATTCGGCGTATACTCCATAGGTTTGGCCCTCTTAAAATAGTTATATTTTCGATCTTCATAATTTGTGGTCTTAATAAGTATCCTCTTTTTGCTAAGCTAGACCTTTAATAATTCTAAAGTTTCAATAAGATTTACAGTTACTATCGGCATACAATGCGATTTTTATGCCTAAATTGAAATTTCAAAAAGTTAAAATGAGTCTAAAAGGAAAATTGATTATCGTCGGTGGCGGAATAAATACAGGAAATTCCATTCCAGCGAATCTCACAAGTGAAGAAGCATTGAATGATTATTTCTATCAAAACGGAATTTTAAAAACCATTCTAAACGAAGCAAAAGGTGGTGAAAACGCACAGATAGAGATTATTACTACAGCCTCACAATCGCCCCAATTAGCTGCAGAAGCTTATATACGGGCATTCGGGCTATTGGGTGCTAAAAACGTCTCTCATTTAGATATCAATACACGCCAAGATGCGGTTGATCCCGTCAATCTACAACGCTTGGCCGATGCCGATGTGGTGTTATTTAGTGGGGGTGATCAACTTCGCCTTACTTCTACCTTGGGTGGAACCCCTTTTCAAAAAAAACTGTTGGAAAAATACAACCACGAAGAATTTATCTATGCGGGGACTTCTGCAGGAGCGGCCGCAGCATCATCGAGCATGATTTACCAAGGCTCAAGTGAGAATGCCTTGTTAAAGGGCGCCGTTGAAATCAATAGTGGCTTAGCTCTTATTGATTCTATTATTGTCGATACCCATTTTATCCAACGTGGACGCATGGGCCGTTTATTTCAAGCCGTTGTAGGCAATCCAATGAAAATTGGCATTGGTCTCAGCGAAGACACCGGTTTATTAATTACCCAGAATAACAATACCATGACAGCCATTGGTTCGGGCAATGTGATTATTGTAGACGGGCGAGAAATAACCGACACGAGTATCTCACAAGTAAACATCGGTGATCCTATCTCTATAAGTCATCTCATCACCCATGTGATGACGCGCAATGATGTCTTTTACTTTGACGAAAACAAAATAACCATCAAAGATTCCCAATACAATAATTAAGTCGAAACTGAAACCTACAACCAAAAATTGAATCCCATGAAAAAGCATTTCATTATTTCCTTATTCCTTTTTACACTGTGTATATCCACCCAGGCACAAGATAAAAAATCGCTTAAAAAAGCCATTTATACCACGCTAAAAGCCTTTGAAACAAAAGATGAAAAGGCGCTTAATTCCATGATCTTAAAAGATTTTGGCCTAGCCATTATCTATCGCCGAGGCGTGCTTGATAATTTGACCATCACCGATCATATATCCTTTAATCAACCCATACCTGAATATCTACCTTACGATACCGGTTTTAAAATAACGGCTAAAATTTACGATGAATCGCTCCCTGAATTTGATTGCGAAAAAGAACAATTTTCAAAAAAACCAGGGATTTATACCGATTTCAACCAAGTTGATCATTCCCTATCCACCATTGCAGAAGCCGAAAATGCCTATTTAGAGGCCAATTGGACGCCTGCTCAACTCGAACGGTTGAAAGAAATAGAAAAGAACAGTCGAAAAGTAATCGCTTACAACGAAAATGGGGTCTTGATCTTTTTTCTAACCTGGGTGAATAACCAATGGTATTTAACCGCATTGGACCGATTTGAGGTCTGTTCAGCCTAAACAATCAACGATTTACATGCTAACAATCCCTGTAAAAACGATTAATTAAAAGGATAGAGCGCAACCTTTTGTTGGTGTTTTCAAAGAACACCAACAAAAGGTCGGGCTTTCCGCACTCGCTTTTCGGTTGCGTTACACTCCACCCAAAAGCTCAAACAATTGCTGCAATCCCTTGCGCAAACAAGGGGATACAGAAGCTTGATGGTCGACCAATCCGCGAATAATTTTCTAAAAACAAGCTGGTTTATCTCATGTAGAGAAATCAACCAATGCATGATAAATTCCTTAGCATTCCCAATGCGATGGATTCCGATGTTTAGCAATTTATACTTTTTGGGTTTTCGGTTCTTTAATCAAGTAACAACCAACGTAAAATACATGACAAAGAAATAAAGCCAGTCCGGTTAAAAACAATAAATCGGCTGGAATAATATTGGTAATAGCCGAAATTATAAAGGTCACAATCAGTTGTAACGATCCCAACAAGGCAGATGCCGAACCACTGTTTTCGTTAAAAGGTTCTAAGGCCAATTTGGTCGTCGTTGGAAACAAAATACCCAAGGTTAATACCAAGAAAAACAAGGGAATTAACAAGGCTTCTATCGGTTGCTTGCTGATGCACATGCCAAGAAAAACGACACTTATGGCTAAGCCTCCAAAAACAGTTCCTTTGATAATTTGACGCACCGACCACCAACGGGCTAAAATAGAGTTGGAAAACCATGCACCAATGACTAAACCAATGGCATTAAAAGCAAAGATGTAACTAAAATAGTGAGAAGATAACTTTCCATACTCCATAATTAGATAAGGTGCATTGGCCAAATAAATCATCAGAATACTGTAGGTTAAACTACCAATTAAAGTATACTTAAGAAACGTTTTATCTTTTAAAACAATTTTAAATTCTTTCACTAAGTTTCCCGGCTTGGTTTCTGTTTTTACCTTGGTCTCGGGCAGAAAGAAAATAACGGTCACCAAACAGATAATTCCAATAATAAGCAAGGTCACAAAAGTCGATTGCCAATTGAAATGCGAGACCAAGAAGTTTCCTGCAACAGGTCCAATGATAGGGGCTACACCCGCAATAATTGCTAAAAGTGAAAAAACTTGCATGGTCACATCTTTAGCAAAATATTCGTTGACAACCGCACGGGCAATGACTACACCAGCACAACCAGCAAAGGCCTGAAAGAAACGGGCAATCCAAAATTGTTCAATACTTGTGGCGTAAATACACGCCAGCGTCGCGGCGATAAATAAGAGTAGTGAAATCATGGTGGGCCATTTTCGACCATAGCGATCGGAAATTGTCCCCCAAAATAACTGACCAACCGCGAATCCGGCTAAAAAAGTCGAAATCGAAAATTGAACCGCTTTCAAATCGGTCTGGTAATAATCGGCAATCTTTAAGAACCCCGGTAAATATAAGTCGATACTAAACGGTTCTAAAGCCGATAGCAAAGCCAGTATCAACACAACAATGATTTGTTTTCTTTTTAAATTACCCATGGTTTCTTTTTTTCAGAGCACAAAGGTAATGGGATAAGATGGGATAAAACTTGGGCGAAATGGACTTATCCTTGGACTTTTTTCACATCTTCTCGAAAATCGAGCGGCGTCTTTTGGGTGCATTTTTTAAAAAAACGATTGAAATAAGAAACCTCCGAAAAACCAAGTGTATGGGAGATATCTTGAATATGATCGGTGGTATAACCCACCAAACGCTTAGCTTCTAAAATCAAGCGGTCTTGCAATTGGTGCTTAAGGCTTTTGCCGATGGATAGGACTAATATCTCATTCATTCGCTTAACCGACAAGGCGACTTTATCGGCATAAAATTCATTTTTCCGCTCAGTGATATAATGCATTTCAATCAATTCGAGCAATTTATGAATCCGGGCATCAATCGTCACATTTCGTTGTTGAATCACCGGCAAATCTTGCAAATGTAGAATGAGTAATTGAATGTACTTTTCTAACACTTCGGCCCTTTGCCGATGACTGTGTTCAATCTCTATCAATAACGATAAATGCAGAAAAAGTGGACGCATTTCGGGTGTTACTTCAAATTTCAATGGATTATTGCCTGTGAATGAATGTTGCTTGACTTCCTTGAATAGAATGCGGTTAAAATAATCTTTGTTAATGGCTAAATAATAGCCCGATAACCCGGTAGGATCGAAGTAATGGACTTGACCAGGATAGACAATCCAAATTTGATGAGGCTCTATCGGATAAGAAACAAAATCGATTTCCTGCGTTTGCCCCTGGGCTTCAGTGAACCAAAAGATTTGATAAAAGTTATATTGGTAGAGGTGATGAAAATCGAACAACGCCATGGTATCCTCAATTCTAAAGAATTCAATGGGGATGTTTTGATCGTTTTGACCTACTTGAATAATCGCTCTTTTTGATATCATAACCAACTACAAAGGTACAACAAAATGGTTGGTTGGTATAAAAGCACCTTTTAAAAGAAAATGAACCATGCACCCGTATTCATAGCAAAGGCAAAGGTCTAATTTAAAAAAACAATAATGTAATAACTTAACTATATTGATCAATTCGCGCGAAAACTGAAGTGGTTGTTTTTGATAAACCATTGGGTTAAAAATAGTTTTCTTAACCTCAATACAACAAGAACCCCCACTAAAGCGTTCGATAACAAGTCCCTACTTTTAATTTCCGAAAAAAGTAAGGCGTAATTCCTTAACAATTCCTTAATTTTACAATGTTGAAAATCTTTATAAATTTGCCATCCATTTGTTTCAATAGCCCATTAAGTATCATTGATTATAATCCATTTGAATGAAAAAGAAAGGACAAATTGTCGAAATACCCATTTCTTCTCCACATTACCATGCCGAAGCGCCTCCTTTTCATTCAAAAGAAGAAGCGCTTGTGTGGAAATCCCGTCAACGAACCTATTCTTTATTTGATGGTTTTCTAGTTGGTGAACATCTTGGGATTGATAAATTTGAGTGGGGCCAACGCAAAGGAATACATATGGGTGGAAAAAAAGAACCATTATATGTTATTGGAATGGATGCGGCAACGAATCGCTTATTTGTGGGCCAAGGCCAACGACACCCTGGTCTCTATAGCGATACTTTTAGCTTAGACGAACACAAAATGCAATGGGTAAAGGACTGCAAGATCGATAGCGATAAGCTGACTCAAGGCGTTGAACTAACGATAAAATCAGCCTTATATCCCGAAGATAGACCTGTAACTCTCTTTCAATTCGAGCAAACACTCTATTTAGAATTCTCTATCCCCGTGTTGATATACCTGCTCCACTACCCTGTCTTACTTTTGGATAACGAAACAATTATTGCTCACATTATAACAACAAATACAACAAAATGAAGTTCAAATTTACTTTTTTAGCCAGCGTTTTAGCCGTCTTTGCGTATGCACAGACCGCGCCGGCTTACTACTCTACGGTTGATTTTGGTAAAACCAAAAACGACTTAAAAAGCGATCTAACCACTTTGGTAACGAAAACGCATTCGAAAACAATCTCGTATAGCGAGTTAAAGACCCTGATGCTAACCAGTGATGTAGACCCTAATAACCCAGCCAATTTACTTTTAATCTACGGTTCGGGAACGAGTGGAATGCACCAAAGAAGCCGCAGCAAAGGAGGGTCATGGAACCGTGAACACGTCTATGCAAAATCGAAAGGAACGCCTAATTTAGGTACTTCGGGTCCGGGTGCAGATGGACACCACTTACGCCCAGCCGATATCCAGTTAAACAGTACACGCGGGAGTTTATTGTTTGATGATGGTCTTGGTCCTTTGGCTTATAAAACAAGCCGTGGCGGATTTTACCCAGGCGAAGAATGGAAAGGTGATGTGGCCAGAATTTTAATGTATATGTATATACGTTATGAAGGCAGAGCAAAACCATTGGGAATTACCCTTAATCCAAGCACATATTCAGCCGATTTCCCTGATATTTTAATTAAATGGAATATTGAAGACCCTGTTTCTGAATTCGAAAAAAACAGAAATAATGTGGTGGCTCAAACGCAAGGCAATCGAAATCCATTTATCGACAATCCGTATTTAGCAACGGTTATATGGGGTGGACCTGATGCCATTAATACTTGGCCCGATACATTCAATGGCGGTGGAAATCCTGATGATACCGAAGCACCAAGTATTCCAACCAACTTAGTTGCAACGGCTTCTACCAGCTCGTCTATTTCGTTGGCATGGACTGCTTCTACCGATAACTTCGCAGTGAGTGGTTACGATATTTTTGTGAACGAAGTATACAACACAACGGTTACAACGCCAGAAGCAACCATTAAAGGCCTAACCGCTAATACCGACTATACGTTCTACCTGGTAGCAAAAGATGCTTCAGGGAATAAATCGACTAGCAGTCTTGTATTAAAAGCTAAAACAGAAGAAAATACAGTTCCAGAACCGGGGACAGGCGCAACCTGTGGAACCGAAGATTTTGAGGCTATAACCTCTACAGGAAGTACGCCACCAGCATCGTCTTACACCGATAGAACATGGTCGAATAATGGGATTGTTTGGACGGCAACCAATGCCAGAACAGATAAACAGATCTACATTGATGGTGATAGCAATAAAGCGATTAACATGAAGAAAGGAACCTTAAAATCGTCTACCATTGCTGGAGGAATTGGTTCGTTCTCGGTCAAAACCTACTTACCATTTAGCGATAAAGACGGAAGCTACACCTTAAAAATTAATGGGGAAGTTATTGGTCAAATCCCTTTTTCGAAAACAGCGAAAACAACAGTGATTGATAACATTAACATCGAAGGTGACATTGTTATAGAACTTGTTGATGATGTAACCAGCTACCGCGTTTCATTTGATAACCTTTCATGGACTTGTTATACCAAATTAGGAACTGAGGATTTAAATAACGCAGCGACTAAATTAACGATATCACCTAATCCGGTTAGAAACAGTGAGTTTATCATTCAAGGACTAGATAAAAAGGAAACGGTTAAAATCTACGATTTAAATGGGCGTTTAGTACAAAGTATTCAGCAGGTAAGCAATAACGACAAAGTGAGATTAAACCACTTACCACAAGGCGTTTATATTGTATCAACCAGCACACAATCGACCAAGATGATTGTAAAATAGTGTTATAATCCATTGGGATAAAAGTAAAAAAAGCGTTAATTCTTTCGGGAATTAACGCTTTTTTGGTATAATTCATCCATAGCTCTTCTCACCCCTACGTTTGCGCAAGGGATTGTAGCATTTGTTTAAGCTTTTTGGTGGAGTGAAACGGAACTAAAAAGCGAGTGCGAAAAGCCCGACCATGTTGTGTTGTTGATGAAACAACACAACATGGTTGCGCCCAATTCTTAAGTCCATTAAAATCGGTAGCCTAATCGGAAGTTGAAGTAGGGTAAAAAATAGTTTTTCTGGTGATTGATCGACTGGGAGTTAGACAAGTAATAGTTGTAACTAAAACCAAGGGCGGTTTCGTAATGAAATTTTGATATGCCTATAGCTCGCCTTAAGCCCCAACTGGTGGTGGTTGTAAAAGAAGAAACTGTTTCTATAGGGAAATTTGAAATGGTAAAAAAATTGGGATAATAACGGGCTTTAAAGGCGATAAAATTGGCTGAATTTCCGATTGTTTTTTTATTTTGTTCTCTTCGTTTATCGATGTTGTAATAAAAACGTGGTTCTACGGATAGTACAGGAACAAAGATTAACTCGAACCTGTAACAGGTAAAAAACAAGCTGCATAACCAATTGGTTTCATCAACCATTCGAAGAACGATTTTAGAGGACAGGCCTACTTCTGAACGCAAGACCACTTGATCGGATATCCGGGTTTCATTGTACGCCCAAAGTCCTAAAATACCTGTTTCTATACCAAAAATCGATTGTTCGAGTGCCGATTCTTGCGCATTGAGTTTAGAAAAAAGGCCATTGCTACAGAACACGATTATACCTAAGATAAATTTTCTTTTCACCGAAGTCATTGAAAGCATACTGAATTCATTTTGAGTAAAAGATGAAAATAAATTAATTTCATTTCACAACAAAAAAGTGAGTAAAAGTAAGTATATTCAACTGATATTTAACTGATTGACCTAAGTTTTACAGAAGCCGCTTTCTTTTGCTTTTTAATGCGTAAATTCGCATCCTATGTTACACAATTTTGCTGCCATCGATTTTGAAACGGCCAATGAACAACCCACCAGTGTATGTTCGGTTGGTATTGTAGTCGTTCGAAACGGTGTTATTACCGATCGAATTTATCACTTGATACAGCCCGAACCCAATTATTACACCTATTGGAATACGAAGGTGCACGGATTAACGGCCAGAGACACCGATCATGAAGCGGTGTTTTCAACAGTTTGGCAACAAATAGAACCTCTTATTGAAGGGTTACCCTTGGTCGCTCATAATAAAAGTTTCGATGAAAAATGCTTAAAACAGGTGCTGCAATGCTATCAAATGCAGGATAGAGAGTATTTGTTTTATTGCACTTTACAAGCCGCCCGAAAACTGCTAAAACATTTGCCCAATCATAAATTGCCTACCGTGGCAGCCGATTGTGGTTTCGACCTTTCACAACACCATAATGCCCTTGCCGATGCAGAAGCTTGTGCTCAGATTGCGATGCAATTACTTTAAACAATCATTTTATATAAACTAAAATAGTACCCCATGCAAGACGTTTTAACACCTATTCAAAAAGCGAGAAAAGTAGCTCATTCAATGAGTGTTGTGATTATGATTTCATTACTAGCCATTTGGTTAGGAAATATGCTTATGGATAATCCTCCAATTCAAATTATTACCTTATTCGAAAACCGTTTTTTCTTTTTAATCGCCTATATTCTTTTGCGAATTTTCTTATTTGCAACCAAGAATAAAGCATAATTAAGCGTTTATTGACACATTGGTAAACTAAAAAGGGCGCCTCCCTAACGGGTCAGGCTTTCCGTTCCCAATCTTGGCAACAAGAAGAAGATATTCCAATGGAAAAAACGGAAGTGTTGCCAAGGATTTCCACTGCAATCCTTGGCGCAACATTCGGGCTATTCTGTAAAAATGGACGATGCTTTTAAAATATACAAACACACTTATTCTTTACACCTTTCTTCAAGCGATTTCCTTGCCTCCTTCAATTGGACCTATTTGGCCACCATCATTCTTCAAACACGATTATCAGGTTACGATTATTTCCAATCGTTTATGGTTCCTAAACCATGCTGAGGTAGCGTCTAATTCTATCAGCTAAACAACTATTTTATCCTAAAAATGAACCCAGCGAGCGCACGAAGGATCAACAAAAGATCTTCCAATGTTTGATACATACAGACCTATTCATTCTTTCAAACCACGATTAGACGAATTCAACGAAAAAACAACCTGCTCAATAACAATAAGATACGCACTCATTTTGCATTTGTCCACCCCAATGTCCCCCCCTTCTTTTAGGAATTACACAAAGCATAGGCAACCTTTGTTGATAAATTCATTGTATGAAAATAAGCATTCTACTTATACCGCTTTTCGCTTTTGCTGTCTCCGCTTTTGGACAAACAACCCTTATCACTTCTGGAGAAAATATTACCGCTATCGACGGTGAAGTTTCCTATAGTATAGGGCAACCTTTTTATGAAACCATACGTTCATCCCAAGGAAGTTTAAGCGCTGGAGTACAACAACCCTATGAAATAAGCGTCGTACTCGGTGACGATCTACCCGAGATTCGTTTGAGTCTTCAAATTTATCCCAATCCTGTTACCAATGCCTTGCATCTAAAAATAGATTCAAAAGATTATTTGTCGTATAGCTATGCTCTATTGAATATGAATGGTCAATTCCTGGCTTCAGGTCTAGTCAATTCTCCTGTAACAGCTATTCAAATGGCCATTTATCCTTCATCGACCTATCTATTAAAAGTCATGAAAGATGAGAAAACACTAAAAACATTTAGAGTTCTGAAAAAAGGAAGTACCCCCAATTAATCCATCATTAAAAAATATATGAAACATTTTTTTACAATTTCAACGATAGCTGTTGCCAGTATGCTACAGGCCCAATCACCGGATGCTATGAGCTATCAAGCCGTTTTACGCAATTCAACCAATGAACTGATTACCAACACAACCGTTGGTATGCGGCTAACAATTATAAAAGGAGGAATCAATGGAACCGCTGTTTACAGCGAGACTCAGCGCCCATTAACCAATCAAAATGGTTTAGTGAATATACAAATAGGGAATGGGAATATTGTCCAAGGAAGCCTTTCAACGATTGATTGGGGATCCGATACGTATTTTATTCATACAGAAACCGACCTTAAAGGTGGTTCAAATTATACCATTTCGGGTACATCGCAAATGCTTAGCGTTCCTTATGCCCTTTATGCAAAAACCTCCGGCAGTTCATTACCAGGACCGCAAGGAGAAAAAGGCGCTATAGGGCCCCAAGGTGTTCAAGGTATACCTGGTGAAAAAGGAGAAACTGGCTCTCAAGGTATTCAGGGAACCAAAGGCGCACAAGGAGAAAAAGGCGCTATAGGACCGCAAGGCATTCAAGGTATTCCTGGTGAAAAAGGAGAAACCGGCCCTCAGGGTATTCAGGGAACCAAAGGCGCTATAGGAGAAAAAGGCGCTATAGGACCGCAAGGCATTCAAGGTATTCCTGGTGAAAAAGGAGAAACCGGCCCTCAAGGTATTCAGGGAACCAAAGGCGCACAAGGAGAAAAAGGCGCTATAGGACCGCAAGGCATTCAAGGTATTCCTGGTGAAAAAGGAGAAACGGGCCCTCAAGGTATTCAGGGAACCAAAGGCGCACAAGGAGAAAATGGGGCTATAGGACCGCAAGGCGTTCAAGGTCTTCCTGGTGAAAAAGGAGAAACAGGCCCTCAAGGTATTCAAGGCGTCACAGGAAATAATACACTAGCCTATGCCTACGCCGAAAATCCGTTATTCAATGGAAATATCACATCTGCTGGAGTAAACCTCCTTTGGATTAATATCGGTGGAGTTACAGGTTTCTATAGCAGTAGCTCCGATGGAATAATCATCTTGAAAGGTGGTACCTATTGGGTTACATATACCGTTAACTTAATGGAGGAAAAAACGATTGGTACACGTCTATTAATAGATGGATCACCTTTGTTAAAATCGGCGGTTATTTCTAATTCTCCCAGAGCAAATTACGCAGCGAATGTGCTTGTCAATATCCCTCCAGGTTCAAAGATTTCATTGCAGCTATTTGGTGACCCACAAAACGTTAATCTAATTCAACTGAACCAAGGACAAGGTGCTTCTATGACTATCTTAAAGATTCATTAACATGCTAAATATAAAGAGATGACTTGGTATTACCGAGGGATCTATTTACCTTCCCCTAAGACTATTGGGGAGATTATTTCAAATAACAAGAGAGATTTAAAATTGATTAAATCCCTCTTGTTGTTTACCTTACATTAAGAGCAAGACAATGGCCTCATTTTCTTGGATGACTGCATGATCTAAAGCGGTCTTACCCCATTGATCTTTTAAATAGGAATCAGCTCCATGGAGCAATAATTCTTCTACAATTTTGGAATGCCCAAAAGTCGCCGCAAAAATAAGAGCAGTCGCTCCATTAGAATTGCGTTGATTCACATCTGCACCCGCATGTATTAAGTGCATGACCGTCTGGGAATATCCTTTAAAACAGGCCCCCATTAGAGCTGTATTTCCACTAAAATCCGACTGATTAACATCTACTTTTTCGGTGATTAAAAACCTAAAAGCTTTTTCTTGATTGTTGTATACGGCCAAAATAAGAGGCGAGAAACCTCTTGCATCGGGTTGATTAAAATCCACGTTCTCCTGTTTTAAGCGATGAAGTGTTTCTATATCATTGGTCTTTACAGCTTCAAACACTGAAATCTGGGCATGGACTACAAAAGATAACAGCAGGGAAATTCCTAAAGCGATTGCTCTCATAAAAGGATTATTTAGTTGGTTGGTTCATCAATTGTTCAATCGTACCACGATCCATTTTAACCTCTTTGGCTAAACGCATCCCAAACGAACGATCCGCTTGATAAAAATGCGCAATCATTTTTGCTACAATCACGGGGTTTTTCACTTGTTTTAGCGCACCACTTAAATTCTTAATCAAATGATCTTGGTCTTTTTTTGAAAACGAACGGTATAATTCACCCGCTTGCGCAAAATTATTTTGTTTATCAATCACGTGTTGTACCGTTGTTGTTCCAACAGGAAAGGTCGATTTAGAATACATATACTTGGCCTCATCTACCACTTCCGGTTTATTGGTCGAGGGCTGATAGTTCACATCCCCCGTTTGTGGACGCAACGACATAAATCCATCTTGGTTATAGGTAGTGACATTGGTTTTCGGCGCATTGACAGGTATTTGCTGAAAGTTTCCCGTTAAACGGTGACGTTGGGTATCGGCGTAAGAAAATAAACGACCCTGAAGCAATTTATCTTCAGATGGCTCTATACCAGGGACTAAAGTTGTTGGTGAAAACGCGGCTTGTTCCACTTGTTGAAAATAATTCGTAGGATTTTCATTTAATGTCATTGTTCCGACTTTCACAGACTTGATTAATTGTTCTGGCCAAATCTTGGTCACATCGAGTGGATTAAAATCCAATTGATCAAAATCTTCTCTTTTCAACAACTGCACAAATAAATCCCATTTTGGAAAATTACCTTGCTCAATTTCATTTCGTAAATCCAGGGTAGCATGTTCTATAGAAGTGGATTGAATTTGGTTAGCCTCTTCTTGGGTTAAATTTTTAACGACTTGCTGTGGCACCCATTTGTATTTAACATAGGTAACGTCCCCTTTGGCGTTAACCCATTTATAGGCATGCACACCATTTCCTTCCATCTGACGGAAGTTAGCAGGGATTCCATAATCCGAAAACAACCAGGTTAACATATGGGTTGATTCGGGTAAGTTGGAAAAGAAGTCGAAAACCCGATTCGGATCTGATGCACCATTCGTTAATGGTGATGGTTTGAACGCATGAACCATATCGGGAAATTTAATGGCATCGCGAATAAAGAAAACGGGTAAATTGTTTCCCACTAAATCATAGTTTCCTTGATCGGTATAAAATTTAACCGCGAAACCTCTTGGATCCCGATACGTTTCAGGTGAACCTTGTTGGTGTGTGACGGTTGAGAAACGAATCATTAAAGGCGTTGTCTTTCCGGCCTTAGCGAAAAGTGACGCCATGGTGACGTCTGAAAAATCGGCGGCAGCAACAAATTCGCCAAAAGCGCCAGCACCACGCGCATGCACCACACGCTCTGGAATACGCTCCCGATCAAAAGCCGCTAATTTTTCAATTAAATGCACATCTTCTAATAAAACTTGGCCGTTATTCCCGATGGTTTTGGAATCTTGATTATTGCCTACAGGAGCGCCTGTATTGGTAGTTAAGGTTTGTGAAAACCCATTAGTGACCGATAATAGGATCGCCGCAAGTACGAATGAATTCTTCATGTTATCTAATTTTTATAATGACTTATTTGTCCTGCAAAGATTGACGTTTGCTTCTGGAAAATAATAAAATCGGTAGTGTTTGATTTTATACAGTCATTAGAAAAATTGATAATTATTTGTATGTATAATAGATTTTTATGATAACCGAACCATCTTTTTCAATTATTAGCGTATTAAATCTGGTCCAAAGCCTCTAAGATGGTTTTATACACAAACCCTAAATCAGTTTCGCTTATACAATAAGGCGGAACAAGATAAATGATATTGCCCAAGGGCCGCATCAAGATTCCACGTTCTAAGAAAAATGGGTAAAGCGCTTGATTCATATCACTAAAATAAGAGGTATTTTCATCTGTTTTCCATTCCAGCGCGAAAATCGTTCCTTGAAAGCGGACCTCTTTTATTTTGGGATGGTGTTTCAGTAAAGCAACAAATCCTTGGTGTTGAGCAACAATCCGTTGTATATTATGCGTTGTCTCCGCATTCAATAATAGATCTAAACTCGCCAAAGCCGCTGCACAAGCTAATGGATTAGCCGTAAACGAATGTCCATGAAACAAAGCCTTGGTCTTATCGTCCGCATAAAAGGCATCATAGATGGCTTGGGTCGCCGTTGTTATCCCTAAAGGCATAGTTCCACCTGTTAATCCTTTTGAAAAACACATGATATCGGGTGTTTCGGTTAAATGGTCTACAGCAAACAATTTTCCAGTCCTTCCAAAACCGACAAAAATTTCATCTTGAATCAGTAAAATCCCTTGATGTTTACAAAATTCCATCAGTTCCGATAAATCTGCCGCTTTATGCATCAGCATACCTCCTGCTCCCTGTACCAAAGGCTCATAGACAAAACACGCAATTTCATGAGCATGGGTAGCGATGAAGGCTTTGGTTTGGGCCAAGTTCGCTTGTGTGGGCACGTCAATAAAAATGACGTCAAAAAGCAATTCGCCAAATGGAGCTGTCCATAGACCACGTCCACTCACCGACATTGCTCCAAATGTATCCCCGTGATAACCATTCTTAAAAGCCAGTATTTTGGTTTTAGACTGTTGATTTTGATAATGGTATTGCACACACATTTTTAAAGCCACTTCAATGGCTGTCGATCCATTGTCTGTATAAAATACCTTGGTCTGATTATCGGGTAAGAGCGCCAATAAACGTTCGGATAATTCAATGGCGGTTGGATGGGTGAACCCCGCAAAAATCACTTGCTCGAGCGTAGCTAACTGTTCCGATACGCGTTGAGTAATCGAAGGATGGGCATGGCCATGTAACGTTACCCACCACGAGGAAACAGCATCGATGTAGCGCTTTCCATTGGCATCAAACAAATAGCTTCCTTCGCCTCGAACAATCGGAATAGACACATCGTGTTTCATTTGTGTATACGGATGCCAATTTACCCGTTGATCCCGTTGTATTAATTCGTCTTGCATGATTCTTTTTTATAATTCACCATTGGTTTTAGCCCTAAATTCTTCAGCATTTGTCTATCTTCTGTAACGCCTGGATTAGGGGTTACCAATAAGGTTTCACGTTCGCCTGTAAAAATAGAATTAGCCCCAGCCATAAAACACCACCCTTGCTCCTCTTCTGTCATTTCTATGCGTCCAGCACTCAGTCGAACCATTGCCGCAGGCATGGCAATTCGAGCAGTGGCAATCATGCGCACCATTTCCCAAGTATCTACTTTCGGGTTATTTTCTAACGGGGTACCTTTCACTCGGGCTAAAGCATTAATGGGCACAGACTCTGGATGGGTTTCCATAGTCGCCAAAGAGAGCAGCATCGATACCCGATCCGTTTCCGTTTCCCCTAAACCTATGATCCCTCCCGAACAAACCGTGATACCGGCCTTGCGAACATGTTGAATGGTTTCTAGACGTTGGTCGAATTTACGGGTTGAAATAATTTCATCATAAAACTCTTCCGATGTATCTAAATTATGATTGTAGGCATACAAACCAGCCGCTTGTAAGCGCTCCGCTTGACTTTCCGTTAACATACCCAATGTACAACATACTTCCAATCCCAATTCATTCACCCCTTTGACCATTTCAATAATCCGGTCAAAATCGCGGTTATCCCTTACTTCACGCCAGGCTGCGGCCATACAAAACCGAGAAGAGCCACTGTCTTTTGCTTTCTGTGCATGAGCCAATACGGTTGCTGTAGGCAATAAAGCCTGTACATTAATCGCTGTTTGGTAACGAGCTGCTTGCCCACAATAGGAACAATCTTCGGGACATCCTCCCGTTTTAACCGACAATAAAGTCGAAATCTGGACTTCATCTGCTTTATGCCATTGCCGATGAACCGTGGCCGCTTCGTACACCAATTCAAGCAATGGTTTTGTATAAATAGCCTTCAATTCTTCTTTGGTCCAATTGTGGCGGATTACTTTTTCTTTACGCATCTTTTGAAATTATTTTTTTTGTGATTCAACAACTTTTTGTAGTGCATCAGGGGTTAATTCCTCCAAAAAAGGCAATGTTAATTGCACGGTATGTAGAGGAATATTTTTCTGGATTATCGATTTTGTTTCTCTCACAAACTCTCCATTAAACACCACATACGCTATTTCAATTCCACGACTTACCAAAGCCTCTATCGTCAATAAACTATGGTTAATACAGCCCAAATAGTCTTGAATAACCAAAACGGTAGGAAGCTGTAAATGGACGATTAAATCAATCATCAACTCATCTTCATTCAGGGGGACAAAGAGACCTCCAGCACCTTCAACCACTAAAGGAGTCGTAGAAGTTACCGGTAGACTAAAATCAGCAACACGAATAACTTTATTTTCCATTGCCGCCGACTGATGAGGCGAAGCAGCATAAGCCAATCGATACCGTTCAGGAAAGATTATTCGATCCTCCCCAACAAGTTTTTGAACGAGATCACTATCGCTTTGTTCTAAATCACCCGACTGAATTGGTTTCCAATAGGCCGCCTCAAAAAAGGAGGTTAAAAATGCAGAAACGATCGTTTTACCCACACCTGTTCCTATGCCTGTTACAAATAATTGTTGCATCACTTTATTTTAAAGCAAATGTAAATTCTATCCGGCAAGGTCAATTATACCAGTTTCTAAACAATGACTAGTCCGGATAAAATTCATGACGCGTAAACATTCGCTTTTTTTATTGTATGGGCGCTTTAACGGGCTTTCCATTCCAATCTTTTGATGAGGCTAATCGCCTCACCAAAAGGATATCCATTGCAATCCCTAGCGCACTCACGGGAAAATTTAGAAACAAAAAAAACCTTGGACCAATAAAGACCAAGGTTTTTTAAAAGGATGCATCAACAATCAATGGAGTGTTGATGTATTTATATTTTTGACTGTGGTTTGAGCAAGTGAATAAGTTTTTGAATGGGAATAGATAAGGCGAATACCACTAATCCTGCGATTAACCCCAGACCAAATTGTTTAACCAAATTTGGAATAGCAGGAAATAGATGATGCAAGAAATCGATGTTATGCTCAAAGATTCCACCAGAAACCAATACCAATGCCACTGTTCCTACAACACCCAAGGCTTTGATGACCAATGGAAGTGATTTAACCAATAAATGGCCCATGGTAGAAAAGAGACCTTTATCGTGGGATTTTTTGATTAAATGGTAGCCCATATCATCCATGCGAACAATTAGAGCAACAATCCCATACACCCCAATGGTGGCGACTAATGCAATAATACATACGGTGATGATTTGAATAGGCAAGCTTTGGTCTAGAACAGTACCCAGAGCGATAATAACAATCTCGATTGAGAGAATAAAATCGGTTGTAATAGCCGACTTAATCTTCGCTTTTTCGGCTGTATTCCCCTCTTCTGCTCGCTCTTCTAATACTTCATGCCCTTTTTTTGAACGATGGAATAGATAATGAATAATTTTCTCTACCCCTTCATACGCCAAATAAAAACCACCTAAAATTAAGATGTATTTAATGGCTATAGGGAAAAAAATATTGAGTAAAAGAGCAATGGGAACAATAATGAGTTTATTGATCAAAGAACCCTTTGTGATAGCCCATAAAACAGGGATTTCACGAGAAGAAAGAAAACCCGTGGCCTTTTCGGCATTAACAGCTAAATCGTCGCCTAAAATGCCAGCCGTTTTACCAGCGGCTATTTTACTGGTTACTGCTACATCGTCCATTAATGCAGCGATATCGTCTAAAATTGCGAAAATTCCTGAAGCCATCGTTTGTATCTAATTAAGGTATAAAAGTAAATATTCTTGTTTACTTTATTGTAATATACTTCTATTTTCTGCTAATCAGGCACGTATTTTAGGATCAAATCGATTCAAAATATTCTTTCAAAAAACAAAAACATCCCCTTATTCAAAATACGAAAAACGCTGTTTAAGCTGATTATCAGAAACTAGTAAAAAAGAAGCAACTGAAATAACGTGGATACGAAAAGTAGGAGTTGATAAGAATTAGAAATCGACCTTGAGGGATTCAAAGCATGGATGTGCTACAGAAGCACCCTGAGATAAAAGACTTGGAACAAATTAATTAACAAAATGATGCACAACAAGATGCGTTAGGGATTGAAGCATCTGTTTGAGCTTTTGGTGGAGGGAAACGGAACCAAAAGCGAGTGCGGAAAGCCCGCCGTGTCTTTGTTGTTGCTATCAACAACAAAGACACGGAACGCCCCTAATACAATACTTAAACGTATAAGTAAGGTATAGAATTTAAGGTATGTAATGTTTTTTCCATTTTGCAATGGTATTTCTACTAATGTTAAAATCGCGAGATAGCTTAGAATTGCTTATGTTGTTTAGTTTTTGATAGTTGAGTACGGTAAAGATAGTGTCTTTATGGTAGGCTTTAAACTTTTGATTTTCTGTAGTATTCTCATCATTTAGAGGATTAAATATAAGATCGTTGAGGGCAATTACCTCAAAATAGGTCAGGTTACTTTTTAAGAAAAACCGGGAGTATTTTTCGAGCTGATGTGGACATAATTCATGAATAATGTCTAAGTATATTTGATGATAATTTGGTCTATCCATTTTATATTATTTGAAAAAACCACCAATCATTATTGATTGGTAGTTAAAATAAATAGGTTTAAGTTGGTGTTAAATTATTTTATTGAACGTGGTTTGTGACAGCATTCAATTATATTTTTTTGTATTTATTGATCCACTTATAGAGGGTTGTCTTTGGGATTCTGTAGTCAATAATCACCTCTGACTTCGTTTTCTTACCTGTATTAATTTGTGTTAACACAAAATCAATTAACTCTTTTGTATAGAGATTCTTCTTATATACCGGTAATTGCGATTGTTGATTTTTTTTGTTGTTTTGTTCTGAAAATGGTGCAAACAAAATTAAATGCTGGCAATAAATTCGAAAAAAATCATATTGTAGAAGCTTACTCCATTTAAGCAAAACATCCGTATCTAAGCTTGGTTGAGTGTACATCTGAACAATCGCTTGTTCAGATGTTTTAAAGAATTTTTCAATTCGTTGAATATCAATCTCTAATTCTTCTACCCGCAATTGAATGAGTTGGCCTAGATGGATTTTCTTAATTTCCATTCTTATTTCCAATAATTCCACAGTATTCCATCAAAAACGGCTACTGTTTTAAGGGTTGTATCGTAACAAATCATTCCTGGATATGGGTTTTTTACTGTTAAATGTGGATCTTTAATCTGCGGTAAAACCATGGCTTTGTTAGCTGATTCTAAGACCAAAACCCCTTTTGCTAACGTTTTATCTGCCCCTATGATTACTCCGCCACCAATTTCGTTTGTCGAGTTGTTGACCAATTGACTGGTATCACCAGGATTTTCAGACAAATCAATCCATTGATTATTCTCGTACATTCTTACTTTCTTCGAAGCTCTGTCGAATAAAAAGGTACCGTTATCATTAGCCGTTACAGTAGGTAAAGATTTAACAGCGGGTAATATAATCCCATTGGTATTGGTTGGTTTTTGATCGAATTCCATTAAGGTACTCACCCCTTGGATCGATGATTTTCCGATAGCGACTTGTGCTTGAACAGTGTTTAAAACAAGGCTACAAAAAAGACTTAAGATGATATATTTTTTCATGGTGTGCAATTTTATTGAAGTGGAACATTGGGTTGAAAACCTGCTCTTTGTAAGATATAGGCCATCATATTATGAATAAAAATTTCTTGAGGTGTATCAATGACAAGTCCTGCAACCGAACCATGTCTAAAGATCCCTTCATCCCACACAAAAAATACATTTTGTTTTGATCCAGTGATCCATGCTGCAGGATTATTACTTGCAATTGATTCTGTTCCCAGCAGAATCGCATCGCTTGGGATACTCGTAACGCGTGCCATGGTCTGCATACCAATTAAATTGACATTGCGACTATCACCGAAAAGTCCCACATTTAATGCATTATTGTTTGTTTTGGCATTCACTTGACCAGCCGTTACAGTTCCTGTTCCACCAAATGCTTGATGTAAGCCTGTATTTAAATTACTATCTAATAATACCATAACAGCACCACCTTGATCGGCAAACTGTTTTATTTTAAGAACATTCGAAGCCGTAATGTTGGCATAGCCTATAACGATGATATCAAATTGATTAATTAAATCAAGGTTATCGATGTTTTGTGTTGAAATACTGGTAAAATCGAATCCGGTTACGCCTTTAAATTTTCCAGTTGGTCCGTAATTCACCTTGTTTAACAATTGATTCTTGAATGTTTGATGTTGGTTATCGCCAATACTATAACCAGCATAATGACCAATGCGTACATTACGTGGTGTTAGTTTACTGGTACCACAGGTATTTTTAATACAATTCCATGCAGCACCGTTGTATAGTTTAACACATTTAGCATCTATATCATAGATAATCATTCCTTCTTTAGGCTCGACAATCTTGGTTGAATTTTGAACTCGGGAAATTACAAGCCCTTTTTCACTTGATTCTAAAGCGACAAATCCATTCGGGATGGTATTTGGCCAATTATCTTGCTTGGATTGGGTTGTAATGCCCACCGATGAAAACCCAGTCGGCGTACCGCTCGTTGCTGGCTTTGTACAATTGGCACAATTGTCGTCTAAGGTGAATGCATTACTGGCTGGAGAACTTTCATCCCCTTTTTTGGCGGTAACTTTATAGGTAACCCCAACAACAAAATTAATAATATCGCCACTGGCTGTTACTTGTGGACCTGCTGGAGAAAATGAATAGGTAAATAAAGGGTTAAAATTAGTGATCTTGGCCTTTCCTTGTGCCGCACAGAATGTCGATTGAAAACTTAAGGTAGGTTGATCTAGAACGAAATCACCAAAAGCCACTTCGGAAAGTGATGTACGTTTAGCATCGCTATCTTCGTAATCATCGATTATTTTAACCAATACACGCGTTACATTCACATAGGTTTTTGATAAACTAGCTACCTGTCGGCTTGAATAACGTTTCGGAAAAACAATCCGCTCTGTTCCTAAATGACTAACGCCACTGTAAAACGAAACATCGACATTTCTAGCGCCTTCATTAAATCCCCACGGGCCATAATATACAAAGGCATTTATCTTTGAAGATTGAGCCATATCAAAGGTAAAAGTGACTGGATTATTCGATTGCAGCCAATATAATTGGTATTCCCCATTTTGACTGGCTATATTTCCAGTTAGGCCTTCACCATCCATAATAGAAGACATCTGACCGACTTCGGCTGATTTATCTGCCGAAACAAACTTAGCAGGTCTACTGACATAGGATTCACCAATACCTTGGGCAAAACTGGAAACGCCTAAACACAGGGTTATTAAAAAGTAAATATAGATTTTCATATTAGTTTACATTAAGATTAATTGAGGATGATGCTTTGTGCATAGAACGAAAACAGAATCTTCTAACGAGTTAGGCACAAAAGACTTGGTATGATTAAAGAATAAAGATTTACTATTCCCGTTCCCTATTTGCGTTATTTGATTAAAATTCCTATAGGAAAGGTAAATGGAAAAATGATGAATTTTCATGAGTGTATACAAAGGTTAATTAAATTTTGGTGTTACTTTAAAAAGGAGCTTTTCTATATGTAAAATACAGTTACACAATAATACTTAGGTTACTTTATATAATTTTCAATCCCTACTTATTCATTTAATTAAAAAACAAATAAAAAAATCTAGATTAAATAAATTAGCGGCTGCAAATATAACAACTCTTCTTACAGCGACAAATCTTTAATTTTTTTTTATAACCATCCCAAAACAGCGGTATCACACGCCTATCACATTTTTCAAGTTACTATATAACAACTATTTAAGACTCAATTTAGTCGACGACTCATCTAAATTAAATTCAAAATCGGATGAAAAATGGGCAAAACAGATGCTTAAAATAAATTGAATGGGGTAAAAAAAACAAGAAATATTTCTTAGAAAGGTTTCGAAAATATATTTTAAGGATGTGACGGTTAATAGAAATTAATTCTATTATACATTATTGACATATAAATAAAACAAAGTATTTTCGTGAAAATTTAAAATGCGCTAAATCGGATAAAACAATAATACTTAAATGCGTTTTTTTATTTTGGTTTAAAATTAAAATACTTCCCTAATTATGAATTGTTTCATCACCAAGTTTACGCATCCAGCTATTGAAATCTTCTTTGGAATTAATGCTGTATTTCTTTCGCATTCTATTTTTACGAATTTGTACAGCACGGATTGTTACAAACGTATATTCGGCGATATCTTTGGTGGAAAAGTTAAGATATGCCATTGCACAGAAAGCCAATTCACTACTTCGGACTTTAGGATCTAAGGCTTTTAAATTCGCAACAAAAGTAGGATAGCGTTCTTTAAAAAGAATTAAGAACTCGGGATTATTTTTTTTTGCCATTCGGATAAGTTCATTGAATGTATTTACATCAGTAAGTTGTGCTAATTCATCTGCTTTGGATTGTTCTTTTATCAACAACTTATTTTTATAGATATACCTGATTTTCTTTCGATGGTAGCTTAAAAATAAGAAGCCTATAATAGCACACGATATGGCGATTATACCGGCAATTAAATAGAGAAAAAAATTCTGTTGCTTGGTGGATTCTTCGGCCTCTTGATCTAATATTTGACTCACGAGAGTTTCTGTTGCTTGTTTACTTTCAGTTTCTAACGAATCATTAAGTCTTTGATATTGATAGAGATATTTATTGGTAATAAGCGGATCTAGCTGATTGTCATGGTAATAATCAGCAACAATTTTAGATAAATACCTGGCCTGGTCTTTCACATCTAAAGCCAATGCATTATTGAATGCTTCCTCGTAATACAGGGCTGCTTCTTCTATATGGTCTTGTTCAGCTTCCAAATCACCATAGATTTTCAAGATATCGAATTTAAAATTAGAGTGATATCGATCTAACAATACCATGGATTTATCGAGATAGAATCTACACCGTGTATAATCCTTTTCGAGAAAAGCCATTTCAGCGATTTTCACATAGGTGCTTGTAAATAAAAAAAGTTCTTCCTCTTCCTTAAAATGAGGTAATAAACTTTCCATTTGTGTAACATGGAACAAGACTGAATCTTGATTACGAGTTCGTTCAAAAACTTGGGCTATATTTTGATGCGCCCAAAATTTAGAAATATTTTTACGGTTTTCACTTTTAATTTTAATTGCTACGCTTAGTTGTTTTCGAAATTCTCTCAATGATAGTGAGCCCATTTTCAGGTTCTCGTAAATTCTTCCGCGAATTCGATAAAGCTCAGCTTGTAGAAAAAAATCTTTTTTAATATAGGGTTGCTCTTCTGCATTTTTAAGATATAGTAAACTACGATTATAAATCCCTAATTCGAGTAATAACCGAGCGATATAAATATTGGCTGTTGCAATTCCTTTTGAATAATGATGCTCTTCTGATAATTTTAAGGCGTTGTTTGTGGTTAGCAATGCTTCTTTAAATTGAACCGCAACAAATTGATCTGTAGAACGTTCAATCAAAGAGTCTATGCTTTTTTCTATCGAAGTTTGCCCATTTAGATGTAAAATCATTACCAAAAAGACGAAAAAGCTCAATTTCATATGCAAAAATTAATGTGTGATGGTTATCTATGCCTAAGTCATTGAAATGGTTTTCCAAGGCTCAGAATGTACTTTTTTCTGTATTTTTATTAAATACAGCTATGCTTAAACGTAAAAAAAGCATCCTATATATAAGATGCTTTATGTTGATTTATATGGTTATTTTTACCTTCGTATTGTATTTCATATAAGTGCTTTTTCGATTTTTAATCTGAAGATCTAACTTAATTGATCCATTCAATTCCAAATATCTTGTCCCAATATTACAATTATTTTAAAATAAATACAACTATCTTTTTACATAAGTGGACATACTATGATAACGCACAGGTTTCCCACCCTTTAAACAATCCTTTTACCAATTACAAAAAGAGGTTTATCTATAACAAAAATCGATTTTTAACGGAATACATAATTGGTTCGACGTATACGCATGTTCTCTTCGCTCCACCTCTATCTTCCGCCTTCATTTAACTAAATGCTGACAACAAAATCTTATATTTGACTAAAAGTATGCCTCAATTCTATGCCGTGAAAATTTAATGAACAAACATCGTGTTCATCAACCAATTTTAATCTTACTAACCATCAACCAAAATTATGTCTCATAAAATTGTATTTATTTTCTTAATTCTAGCCTGCTTATTCACTTGTCCAGCGCTTTCAGCACAAGACAATTCAACCATTTACAATGTTGAATTTATGAACGATATTAATGCCCACTTCAAAGAAACTACTAAAATTTTAATTTTAGAAAAACCTCAAAAGTCCTATCGATTAGAAATAAAAAATGGACAGCCTTACAACGGTTATTTAGTAACCAAAGAAAAATTATTAGGCGAATTGCCTTTTGTTGATTACTATGAAGACGGAAAACGAAAGACGAGGTATGCGGTTGATTTTATTGCTAAAGATCAATACCAACCACCGATAGAATATGCATTAAAAACAACCTATATCGACGGTAATATTTGGGATGGAAATGATTACCGCATGGTCGCTAACCAAATGTTATTGACAGACGTCTACAAAAATGGGCAAAAAAAAGGTTTAAACATCGATGTTTTTGGAATGCATTATTTTAATAGAATTTCTATGCTATTGGAGGGTGAATCTTTACATATACATAGTTTAGAGACCGGAGATGGACTACAAGTCTATCAGAAAAATGGGTACGTTATCGCTGATTATTTACGCAATGGGAAAAAGATTGCAACCAGTACACCTTTATTTACAGACGTTGCGGAAGCTACCCCTAAGTCTTCTACCATTTATTACGTGGATGAACAAAAACAACTTCAACAAATGAATTGGTTATCCAATGCTAGGCAAGATTTAGATTCGAAAGATCATATTTTAATGCCTTTGTTTATGCAATTTTCTTTTAAATTTAATGGACCTATGGATTCATTTTTGAGTCGTCTAGACATATTACTTTCCAATCCTACCGAAGCTGCAGAAGGTTTAGAGAATGTTTTTGAGTCTTTTATGGTTCCCTATACCCTAGAGACGTTAATTGGGAGTCTGATTTACGATGAAGAGGGTAAGCCCCAAGAGGGTATTTATATCACTAAAAACGTCAACAACACGTATACAATAAAGAGTTATAAAAACGGGTCAATTGTAAAAGAAAGCATTACAAATAATTTAAAAAAACTACTGCCTTAATAAAAAAAAGTGATTCCTTTATGCAATTAACGCAGAACAATTCATTAAAATTACATAAATTAGTCACTCACTAACAACACTTTAACCTACAAAAGCCATGATGCATTAAAATTTGCTTTATGCTTTTAAAACGAAAGAATGTAGTATTTATCTTATTGGCTTACACATTTAGCTGGTCGAGTCTTCTGGTGTTAAATGGCGTTTCAAACCCACTAATGACCGTTTTCATTATCGGTACTTGGTATATGGCTGGTCCCTTAGTAGCAACGCTTATACTCGAGAAGTTTAACCGGAAAACGCTGGTCTCTTATTTTCGCGTTCCACGAAAATCTATTAGACTCCTAATTTCTGTACCGTTAATTACCGTTTTTTTCGTATGTACGTTTTTAACTTTGGTTTATCTATTTGGAAACCTATTTCATTTGAATGGGGTAGGTAGAATGAGCTTAAATGAAGCAGAGCTAATTGTCCGTTTCAACGAATTAAGTGGTCAATCGGGTCATGAAATTAATGATCTTCCGCCCCATTTTGATTACATACTCATACCTCTTATTTTATTCGCAGCTTATATGGGGGCAATTGTTAATTTCCCAGCCGCCTTGGGTGAAGAATTGGGATGGCGTGGTTACTTGTTTAAACACAATGAAGAGTTAGGACGATTTCGTCGTTCAATTTTTATAGGTTTTATATGGGGATTATGGCATTTTCCTATCATTCTAAAAGGCCATAGCTTAAAAGAAAATCATTTATTAGGTGGAATTCTTATGATTTTGTTTTGCATCGTTAGCTCCTTCTTGTTTAATTATATTCGCGAAATAACGAAATCGGTTATCGCACCCACCCTCTTTCATGGCAGTTTCAATGCTACAGTTCCCATATTAACACTTATTGTGATTGATGGAAAAAGCATCATTAATAGTCCTGTTGGTATCTTAGGAAGTATGACCATGATTATTGTATTTACTGGTTGTCAGCCACTGGAGAAAAAGAAAGAAAAGACTTTTTCTTCTGCAATCTTAAACGGAATTCTTAAACCGAATTTGCGTTAGGGATTGAAGCATCTGTTTGAGCTTTTGGTGGAGGGAAACGGAACCAAAAGCGAGTGCGAAAAGCCCGCCCTTTACTTGTTGTTGACGAAGACAACAAGTAAAGGGAACGCCCAAAACATTCTTGCGCGTAAAAAATCGTTCTATGATTTTTTATAATGGCGCTCCCCCTACGGGTCAGGCTATCCGCTAAATCTTTGTTGGGTTTGAAATAAGGGCAATAAGGGAAACGGAAGAACCCAACAAAGGATATCGCTGCTATCCTTAGCGCAAATCCTACCATACGGAGCTTTATTTTAATGCTGACCTTTCTGCCACTAGTTGATTGAGGATGTTTAAATGATTAATCGCCGCTGGAAAACCAGCATAAACAACCATTAAGAGGATAATGCTGTTCATTTCATCCACCGTTACACCAACATTTAAACCGGCTTGAATATGAAACCTCAGCTGGGGTTCTGCTGTACCTATAGCGGCCAAAGCGGCTATAGTTGCAATTTGCCTGGTTTTTGGAGGCAGCAAATCACTGGAATAGAGATCGCCATAGGCATGGTCGATGATGAGACGACTTAACTGAGGCCATAAGTTGGCCCTATTGCTCAATAAGTCTTCGGCTTGCTGCGCATTGATACGCGATAGCGCTTCTGCTCCTTTTACTTCTCGTGCTCGTGTGTCGACGGTTGCTGTTCTGCCTTCTAGATCGATAATCCCTTTGGCTTTACGCTCTGCCAAGATCTCGCGAAAGGCATTCATGGCGTTAATCACTTTGGGGTAACCTACGTAACTCGCCATTTGAAGAATAACTCCTTTTATTTCATTGACTGTGTTACCAACGTGAAGTGCCGCATAGAGATGAACTTTTAGCTGAGGAAGGAGGCCTTGGGCAATTAAAGCCGAAACGACTGCTATCTCTTGTAACTTAACGTCCATTGTATTCGCTGAATAGACATCGCCAAAAGCAAATTCAATGATAAATTGCCCTAATTCTGGCGATAAATCATCGAAGCTTTTTACCACCTTCTCCCCCGCTTCACCGTCGATTTCCATAAGCTTTTCTAAGCCTCTTGCATACCGTTCTGATTTCATATGATCTTTCGTTTCTTGGGCATAAACCTGTGTGGTTGCTGCCGTTATGGATAGTATAAATGCTATTTTTCTCATACCCTTTCCTTTAGGAGTTGATTGAATAGCGTAAAGTTAACAAGTGTTTAAAATGGACAAGCAGACAAATCAAACCCTCTTCAATACAAATCAAACAATGGTGTTATAAGAATGAATTCGAGGGCGACTTTCCGGTGTGTTTTTTGTAGAAACGACTGAAATAAGAGGGGTATTCAAATCCTAAACGATAAGCGACTTCATTCACTGTAAGCGGCGTATTTCTGAGCAGGGAATTCGCTTCTATAATGGTTCGCTCTGCGATATGCATCGAGGTTGTTTTACCCGTATACTGCTTTAGTACCCGATTTAAATGATTGACATGAACCGACAATTGGACGGCATAATCCTTGGCCGTTTTTAACGACGGTTCTTCCAGTGAAAAGCGTTGGTTTAACAGGGTTAAAAACAAGGCAACGATTCGTTCTGCATTGGTCGTATTAGTGGTGTAATCCGTAGCGGGATGCATCGCCATCACTTTATACATAATTAAGTGGGTATAGGCACGTAAAATTGCCCATTTCTGTTGATGATTGGAGGCTATCTCCTCAAGCATTTTAACAAAGATTTCTGTGATCTCTGCTCGATGGTATTCGTCTAGAAAAAACACTTTATCATCCCCGACCTTAAAAAGAGGCGATTGCCCAAAACTATGGCTTCTTTCTTCAGGCCGAATAAAAGCTTCATTGAATAAGCAAAAATAACCGGTCTGTTCCTCCGTAAGCGGCTCCCAAGCATAGGGAATTAGGGGATTTGAAATTAAAATGGCTGGTCGATTAATCGCTATGGAACGATTGGGGTAATGAACAAACCCTTTCCCAATCAATAAGGATATTTTATAAAAATTGTGATGCTGAATGGTCGACGGCTGCTGACAAGAAGCACCCCGTATAAATACGTTAAAATAGGCACGCTGTTCGTGATGATTTAAACGGGTTGTTTCCTTCAACCAGATACGTTGATAGAATTCGGCGATAGATTCGGGGTGCATACGCGGTAATATGAAAGGTTTATAAGCAACTTATATCGTTAAATAAGTCTATTAAAACATACATTTAACTAATTATTGACTAACTTTGAATAGTTTACTATACATTTATGTTTAATTCAACGACCATTAAAGAGACCAAACAGAATTTTGGTGATTGGTGTAAAGCGCTCCGAAAAAGAGAAAACCTGTCTCAGCAGAGATTAGCAGAGGAATTAGGCGTTTCTCGATTAACCATTGCCAAATTAGAGAATGGCGAGAATGTCACCTTGGATACGCTGCTAAAGGTGCTGCAGTTTTTTGATGAAATGAAATCAATTAATGATTTTATACAGGATCAGCGACCAACGAACTCTTCCCAATCAATGTATTAAGTTATGGCAAAAAATCAAATTATCACCGTCTTTTTTAAAGAAATTGAAATTGGTAAAATTGGCTATGATGAGGACTTACGCAAAGCTTCATTTCAATACAATCCGTCGTTTTTAGCGCGTAATCGCTATACCCACTTATTTCCCTACATCATTCGAAAGGTAAAGCATGTCCAAGTGTTTACGAATTTTGAAGGAGAAACATTTCGGGGATTACCACCGATGTTCGCCGATTCGCTTCCCGATTCATTTGGGAATATCGTTTTTAAAGAATGGCTAGAGGCTACACACCGAAATCTATTTACCGTTTCTCCCTTGGAACAGTTAACTTATGTTGGGCGAAGAGGAATGGGCGCTCTTGAGTATTTGCCGGCAAAAGAAATTCACTCACCAACCACCATTGATGTAGCGGAAATGACGCAGGTTGTTCGCAAAGTGTTGGATGTAAAAACAGCAATTCAAGAAAAAGGGCTAAGCGATATGGCTTTGCTCAATATTTTTAAAATAGGAACTTCGGCCGGTGGTGCTCGCCCAAAAATACTGGTTTCGGAACATAAGATCACTGGTACTATTGTTCCAGGCGATTTGGTCTATTCAGCCGATTATAATCATTACCTCATTAAATTGGGAATTGATGATGCACAGGCCTATTCCAAAGAAAAAGTGGAATATGTCTACTATCAACTCGCTACAGCAGCAGGCATTCCTATGATGCCGTCAAAATTAATCGACGATAAACATTTTGCCACCTTGCGATTCGATCGACAAGATGGCGAGAAGAAACATGTGTTAACCGCTTCTGGATTAACCGGATGGAATTTTAACCAACCAACGCATTCGAGCTACGAGAATATTTTTAAATTGGCCATTGACCTGGGCGTACCCCATAAAGATATTCAAACGCTTTTCCGCCGCATGGTCTTTAATGTGGTTTTTGCCAACATAGACGATCATTTAAAGAACATAAGCTTTATGTACGATGATGTAAACGATAAATGGAAACTTGCACCTGCTTACGATTTGACCTATCCCTTAGATGCCTTAAAGGATTACTTACGGGTTGCAAGAGCCTTGTCCATCCAAGGAAAAAGAAGGGAAATTACCGTCCAAGACTTACGGATACTAGCCGAAGCATTCACCATTAAAGATGCCCATGGTATCATTGAACATATAAAGGCACAAACAAAACAGTTTAGACCTTTATGTGAAGCCTTATCGCTGCCCAATAAAGTAATTACGGCGATTGAAAAAGAGTTTAATCTTTTGAACGACTAATTCATCAACCTCTATTCACCACTGCTATGAACGATTATGGAATACGCATTCGAACGGCGGAAGACTTTAAAGCACAAGTCACGCTTAATCACCCTTTTTATCCCAAAGATATTTCTTTCTTTATTTTGAAGAAAGGCCGAATGGTCTACGAAAGACAAGTAGAGACCATTGAAGTAGAAGCACCTCTGTTAGGATTTATCGATAAAAAAGCCGTTTTTGAATTCACTTACTTAAGCGATGATCTCGAGGTCTATATTATCTCCTTCACCCAAGCATTCACTAATCGTTTAAGTTTAAAGACCAACAGTTTACAGAGTTATACCTATTTTAAAGCATATGCTGGTCAAAACATGGTACTTACCCCTGCTCAATTGGATGAACTCGATGCTTTTGCCCACTTATTTGAACGTATTTTAGCCAATGGCGATCAGAATCCCAATACCAAAAATATATTGGGGTCGGTGTTCTCGGGAATCATTCAATTAATTGCTGGTTACGATTCTATTTCAAAAGCCATTCATGAAAAGATATCCCGCGCCGAACTCATTACCTTACAATTCCTAAGGAATGTGGAAGTCCATTTTAGAAATGAACAAGATGTTCGTTTTTATGCCGAAAAACAATTTATTACTGTGAGACATTTAACCGTGACGCTGAAGAATGTGACTGGAAAAACAGCTCGACAAATAATCTCTGAATTTTTAATCAAAGAAGCCAAAGCCATCCTGATTGATTCCGATAAAACCATTTATCAAATCGCACATGAACTAGGCTTTAGCGATGGCTACACCTTTAGCCATTTCTTTAAGAAAAACACATCGACCAATCCCACCGATTATCGCAAAAACTATTTCAGTACATTAGGATGATTTCCTCGCGCGTAATACAAGGTAACTTGGCCTATATTGATTTAGGAAAATACTACTTTCAAACATCTTTTTACTACCTGCTACTATCCTAGTCCCTGGTATATCAACGTAAATTTGCACTCTATGCTTAATTTACGATTCATGAAACTAAGGGACGCTCTATTGGTCGCTCTATTCGTTGTTGGTAGTAGCGAAGTGATCTTTGCTCAAACGGAACAACGAACACTCGGCATTGAGGAAATTACACAACTCGCCATGGCCAATCATCCGGTTTTACAAGTAGGACGAAAGAAACTTGAGGTGGATAAACAAAAGGTGGAAGTAGCACAGCTTCAAAAATTACCCAATGTAAAATTTGATGCCAATGCATTTTACCTCAGCGATGCCTTAATATTAGATGGCGACTGGAGTAAGGTGATGACGGCCGAGATGCCTCATTTTGGCAATAATTTTGCCCTTCAAGCTACGCAATTAGTCTATAAAGGCGGTTTGGTAAAAAAAGCGATTGAAGCCGAAGAGCTGCAAGTACAATTGGGCGAGCTCGATTTAGAAAAAGATGTACAGGCTATTAAATTCCTTGTTATCTCGAACTACTTAGACCTTATAAAGCTTCAAAATCAAGAAGAAGTGTACCAGCAAAACCGTCAGTTAGCCGAAGAACGAATGAAAAACATTCGTACATTCTATGAACAAGGTATGGTGACTCATAACGAGGTTATTCGGGCCGAATTACAGCTCAAAAGCTTAGATCAGGCGCTATTAACCATTAAAAATAACCGCCATATCATCAACTATCAATTGGTTGTTGCTTTAGGATTACCGCATCAAACCGAAATTATAACACAGCCCATTGCCCCTTATGGAATGCTGGAGCAAGATAAAGATTTCTATAAACAACTCGCTGTAGAAAACAGCCCCGTTATAAAGTCGTCTCAAACCACCATCGATATGGCTAAGAAAGGAATAGAGATTATTAAAACCGATCAAATTCCAACCGTCGCCCTATTTTCTGGTTATTCTATGCAACGCCCCTTGTTAAACAAAGCTGTTCCTATGGATGTCTATTCCAACACATGGAATGTTGGTGTATCCATTTCCTATAACATCGATCAATTGTATAAGACCAAAACCAAAATTAAGCAAGGTGAATTTCAATTAAATATGGTGAGTGAGGCTCAGGTATTGCAAGAAAAAAACTTGGATATTGAGGTTGAATCGGCCTATATCAAATTCAAAGAATCTATTCAACAAGCGGCTATATACGACGAAAGCAGAAACCTCGCCAAAGCCAATTATAAAATCATTGAAGCAAAATACATGAATCAATTAGCGCTCTTGATCGATATGATCGATGCATCCAACGAAAAACTTTCTGCCGAATTGCAATTAAGCAATGCACAAGTTGCCGTGTTATTTCAATACTATAAACTCATTAAAACCACTGGTACGCTATAAACAATTCCCATGGAAAAGACTAAACGAAACAAAAAGAAAATCCGCTTAATTATGGCCAACGTCAGCACTTTTATGATTATCTGTGTGGGCCTGTATTTTATTATCACCAAATACTTTCATATTATGGATGATAACTACACCAATTCTGCCCAAGTGGAGCAATTTATTAACCCCATTAATACACGCATTCCCGCCTATATTAAAGAAATTCGCTTTATAGAACATCAACCGGTTAAAAAAGGGGATACATTGGTTATTTTCGACAACCGTGAAATCATCACCCAAGTCGATCAAGCCGAAGCGGCCTACATGAACGCAAAAGCTCAACGCCATGTCGCTTCATCGAGTGTAAATACCGTTTCTAATAATGTTTCTGTTGTTGATGCCAATATTGAAGGGGCTAAAGCCCGATTATGGAATGCCGAACAAAATCTAAAACGCTACGAAAATCTGCTAACCGCCGAAGCGGTTACGCGTCAACAATACGACCAGGTAAAAACGGAATACCAAGCCTTAAAAGCCTCTTACGATGTTTTGATCAAGCAAAAAAGCACTGCTAATTTATCGATTACCGAAGCCGAAGGGCGTTACGATATTATTGACGCCGAAATAAAACGCACCAAATCGATGTTGGATATGGCGAGGCTCAACTTATCCTACACCGTAATTACAGCTCCGTATGACGGCATTATGGGAAGAAGGCTTATTAGTGACGGCCAGTTAATACAAGCCGGACAACAAGTTGCCACCATTGTTTTAAATGGACAGACTTGGGTTACCGCAAATTTTCTGGAGAAACAAATGCATAAAGTTAACATTGGCGACAAAATGAATGTGATGGTGGATGCACTAGACGGGAAAACCTTCGAGGGCGAAATTACAGCCATTTCTGCCGCAACAGGCTCTCGTTATGCCGCTGTACCGGTGGATAATTCAACCGGTAATTTTATTAAAGTTCAACAACGAATTCCTGTCCGAATCGAGTTTACAGCGAACAATTCGGCCAAAGACTTAGCCCAATTACGTGCAGGAATGAATGTTAATATTACCCTGAAATAACCATTATGTACAACCAAGGACCATTTGCAAGCTGGGTTCCCAAAATCCTTCAGTTGCTTCTTATTCTCTTTTTATTCTTCCCTATAACAGCGGCCAATGGTGTATTTATTAATAATTTACAGTACATCGTAGGTGGTGCCGGAATTTTAACCGAAGATGTAATGATGGCGAATTATGCCAACACCATTGGAATGGCGGCCATTGTTCCTATTTTTATTCGGATAAAAATGTTTTTCAAGAGTAAGCAGATCATGGTTTTTGGTTTTACAATCATGGCTATTTTTACGTTTATTTGTGGCACCACAGATAATGCCGAAGTCATTATTTTAAGTACGGTTATTATCGGTTTTTTCAAAATGGCGGTCATGATGGAGCTTATTTTACCCATGTTAGCCATTCTATCCAAAGATGGAAACAGGATCCGTTTCTATATGGTCTTTTACAGTTTAATCTTAATATATACCCAAGTTGCCAACTGGTTCTTATTTAAAATTGCGTCGGCCGATGGTTGGGAATACGCCCCTATCATCTTAACGGCTACCTTTGGCTTCTGTGCATTACTCTGCATTATCTTTCAACATAACAAACATTTTGCTAAGCCTGTCCCGCTTTGGTTTGTCGATTGGTTTAGCCTACTCTTGTACCTATTAGCCTCCTTATCTTTGGCCTATTCGCTTACGTATGCCAAACAACAAGGCTGGTTATCATCGGGAAAAATAGTCTACGCTTTCGTCGCCTTCTTTGTTCTGACGACTTGGTTTATCTACCGCCAAACTCGACTAAAAAGGCCTTTTATAAGCATGAAGATTATGCAGTTTAGCGATATACGCCATGGTTTATTAATGCTTATCTTTCTAGGGCTATTTCTAGCCACCAATGTTATTTTAAACACCTTTACCATTGGTGTTTTAGGGTACGATTTAATCCACCAGAATCAATTTTATTTAATGATGATTCCTGGAATTCTCTTAGCAGCAGTATTTACGGGTGTTTTTTTAGGAAAAAGAATTTCTTTAAAAATCTATGTCTTTATCGGTTTCTTTTCCTATACCCTCTACACGCTCCTACTCTATTTTATGATTGTCCCTGAACTCAATTACAGCATTTGGTATTTTCCTATGATTTTACGTGGATTTGCGATGACGGTTCTCTTTATCGGTATTTGGTATTACGCTATAGCACGTCTGAATATGCAAGACATGATGTCAGCCATAGGCATCATGCTTTTAGTCCGCACCTTTGCTTCAGTTGCTATAGGCTCGGCTATCCTATCGTGGGCGCAATATAAATTCCAGTGGACGAGTATCAACAACCTTGGAAGTACCATAGACACTGCGACACCAAGCGTTTATAGAAATCTGCAAATCAATGCGATGATGGTCTCGATAAAAAATGTATTTGGGTACGTTGTTTTAGCGGGTATTTTGATTCAAATCTATGTCCTTAGCCACCATTTTGGGCGGATAAATTACCGTCGAAAAGTCATCTTTTATCGTCTTTTACAAGGGAAATCAGTTCGCGGATTAAGACGTCGCTTAATCGAGAAATAAGATTTATGATTGAGCGTTTACCTCTACGAGTCAGGCTATACGCTCTATCTTTAACGCACCAACAAATTATGGAAAACAATTAGTGAGACAGAATTCTCCGAAAAGTTTTCGATTAAGAAATATCATGCCAATCCATATAAACAAAGGGGAAAGATTTTCTATAAAAAAACCCAATGATAAAAATATCATTGGGTTAAATTACTTCAATATTTAGCTACGTGAACTTTTGGCATTACACCTATGTCACTCACTAAAATTTAGCTTAGTTTTTAATTACTTTTTTAGTTGTTGTACCTTGTGTTGTTGAAATCTCCATGATGTAAACACCTTTCGATAATGACTGTACATTTAATTTAGACGAAGAATTGGTTACTTTTCCAGTTAACACAGTACGTCCAGTGACATCCACTAATCTTAATTGTGCCTCTTTTATATTACTCGGCAGTTGAACATTCAACTCATTCTGAACTGGGTTCGGGTAAATGGCTAATTGATTCAATGTGTTATCAGCTGTAGCTAAGGTTTTATTGGTCGATAATAAATAGCCCCCAAAACCGATAGCATCTACGGTAACTTCCCAATATTTATACGAATCATTCCAAACAGCTTTATCAGCAGCAATAGCCGTATTTACAACAGGAGAAGAATAACTCTCTGGTGACCCAGAATTGTCAGCACTTGTACCAGCATAATAATGAACAATAATATTTTTCTTATTTTCTGTATCTGTCGCGGATTGAGGTAATTTTACGGTTGCGGTTTCATTGAATTTGTCAAAATCAGCTTGCGTAAAATACAAAGTAACTTTTCCAGTAGCCGTTGTATTATTATCATCTGCTTTCACTTCCACTCGACGACCAACAAAGTCCTTCAATGTAGCGTCTACCCATGCTTTAGCAGTTACACTTCCATTCACAGGTGAATTTCCAGAACCTTCTACTTTGGTAATCATTTCACACCCATTGATAAAGTAATTATCTCCTAAAGAAACAGCTAGTTTAGATTCTTTACTCGCTGTTGCTAATTGTTTCACACCAACCTCGTTTTCATAAACTAATGCGCGTACCTTAGCATTGTAATTTCCATTTAGCTTATAATCCTCACCAGGTCTTGCAATATACGTTCGATTTGTAATATCCTTTGTATCACTCACTAATACTAAATTCCCAGCTAATGCAGAAAGCGTAAGATAAAAATCTTGACCAGCTGTAACGGGAATATTTAAATCTGAAAAATTAATAGCGTTCCAACCCGATTGTTCCAATGTTTTTACATTGGCGACCGTTTTAGTACCTAAAAGCTCACCAACACTTCCATTTTCACCGACTTTTCGAACTTCTATCATTAACGGGACAACTGCTTCAGGATGTTTATTATAATCACCTAGAAACACCAAGGCACTCCCTAAACGACCCGTTACATTTGAGGTAAGTTTCACGGCAACTTTCGAAGTTGAATAATTTAATAAACTCACGCCATAATCCTTTCCTATCACGTAATCAACTATATCATTTGAAAGGATCACATTGCTACTTAATGGACATGAAGAATTTCCATTCGTTTTATTTATCTCTTGATTAACGGCTCTATAGATGTTCATCTTACCATACCCAAATTCATTGGTGTATTGGTTCGTCGTAAAGTTATCTTTAGTCGCATTATCGGTTAGACGTTTTTTCACTTCTTTGGCAGTAATGGTATTGTTTGCTTGTAAAAGCAAAGCTACACCACCTGCTACAGCTGGAGAAGACATACTCGTTCCTGTCATTTGAGAATAATATTTCCCGTCGATGATATAAGAATCATTGGTATTCTTAGGTTTAGCAGAAATCACGAAAGTACCAGCCGCTGTAATATCGGGCTTTAGTGCTTCATCGGCACGAGGGCCTTTAGAACTGCTTGAATTTAATGAATTTATTTTATACGGTGCAGTATACGTACCATTCATATCAGCCACACTACTATTGACAGCAAACGCATTACTAGCCACATAGTTGGCTACAGTTATCGCTTCGTCAGCCGTACCAGGTGATCCTATTGTATAGTTATTATCACCTTTTGGAAGGGTTATATCATGTAAGTCATAGTTTGTAGAAGCCAGCCAACCGTCAAATGTTAAAGGATTTGTTGATAAATTTTCAATTTCTAAATTATACGTCCCTTGAAAATCCATAGCAATTAATCGAGTAGCAACCAATTGGACATAACGTTTTTTAGATGCAGAATCAACGAAATTGTATAAATCAAATTTAGCAGCATTAGTCCCTTTTTCATTTTTAATATAGTATGTCCCTTGACTCCCTGCTTCTTGGGTGTATATATTTCCGTCAGGCATTGTTAGTTTAGCTCGGATATTTGTTTGATTTTCATCTCCTTTAGCAAATCCAACAAAAGAGAATAAAGAGCCTGTAAAATTTTCTCTATATTCATCAATTTCAATTTCAAACGTCTTTTTTCCACTAGGAGTTAATTCCAATCGTTGGTGAATATTTCCATCCCCCTCATTCCCAGCAGAAATAACAGCAACGCGACCAGGTCCAGATTTCGTAAATTCATTGATTACCAATTCATGGGCCGCTTTTCCATCATGTGGACTACCCTGTCCACCGATACTCATATTCACAACAATAGGTTGATTTAGTTCAGCAGATACTTTTTTAAAATATTCCATCGCAGCAATGGTATTTGTGGTTGGAAAACTGCCATCACCTCCTTTTACAATGACCAATGTTGCTTCTGGGGCCATTCCCTTATGAGGTGTCCCCTCCAGTGCTGCTCCATTTCCGGCAGCTGTACCAGCAACATGAGTACCATGTCCATGTTTGTCTAATTGGCGAACAAAGTTGGCAGGACTACCATCTATCTCATCATTAATTTGTGTTTGGTTATATTCTACACCAAAATCAAACCCAGCGGGTGCAGCTTCACCTGCTTTCGCCGTTAAGGTCTGGTCCCAAATTTTATAGATTCTTGATTTTGTTTTATTCACAGGATCGATAAAATCAGGGTGTGTAAAATCGATACCCGTATCAAAAATTCCTACTAACACTCCTTTACCGGTATAGCTCATATTATTTAAAGTGCCATTATGAAGCAAATTTGCGCCACTGGTAATCACATTATCTTGGTTCTTAAGACGGTCAATTTTAGGGCTCATTACAGAAGACACCGTATTATTATCTCTAAGACTGTTGATATCATCAGACGATAAAAGCGCTGTAACAAATCCTTTGTGTTCTGTTTGAACCAAATAACCAGCGTTTTTTAAGGCTTGCGGATTCTCTGTATAAATAATTGCATGGTACAATTCTTTAACACTTCCATCAGGAGCTATAATACTTGAAACCGCTAATTCAGATTCTTGAATTAAACCATTTCCAGGAACTTCTTGTAGTTTTTTACTATTTTGATCCTGTAACATCGTTTCGAACAGAGGGTCAATTTTATATTGAGCCATCCCAATGCCAGACAATAATAAGAATAGGGAAGAATAAAGTGCTGTACTTCGTTTTACATTTAGGCGTAAACCACCCAAGGATTGTAAATTTTTAATCATTTGTTAATTTTTTTTGTGTTAATTTTTTTGTGTTAATTATTTATTCGTTATTTAATTCAATAAATCATTTGTTGTTGGATACTCGTGTTGAGGTAAATGCACCGACTCCACACTTTCCATGGTGTTTAAAATCACCAAATCATCCTTTTTAATGAGTGCGGTTACAAACTTGCTTGTTTCTGTTTGAACCAAAATTCCTTTAGACCTTAAGGCAGAAGCATCTTCTGTATAGATAATCACAGCATACATATCGATATAACCATGATCTGTTTTTATAGACAAAGGCTTTTCTTTTACTAGATCGTCTTGGGTTATCTTAGGTTGTTGCATGGTCTTGGGTTCATGATTGGTTAATACGTTATTTTTACAGCTAATAATACACAATAATGCAAATGCGTAAAAAATAAAGCTAGGCTTGAATACAAAATAAAGTTTCATAAATTATGGTGCTAATTTTTTTAATATAAAACTCGATCGATAAAGAAATTCCTCTGCTTATATTTAGCCCTAATATATAAAAAAAATTATAAAAAAAACATTTCTACTGATTTTAATAATTTAATAACCTAAAAAGTCTTTCTGTAGTATAGGAGAAATGAGCATGTGAAAGAAACCTACTAGATGGTTCTATTTTAAAAACTTATAGAGATATACGTCACATTAGGGATGGTAGCATCGATTTGCTCTTTTAGGCGAAGTGAAAAGGTATGAAAAAAGAACGTGCATAGAGAACACCCTAATAAGCAGTGCAAAAGATAAACTTGTTTATCTTTGTACAGATGGATATACAATTATACGACGAGGAGTTTGATGATTTTAAGCTGTTTTGCTTAGAGCTTGTTGATGATGTTGATCATCATCAGCCAAGTGTGATACTCAATTTTTTATCGCACTTAGCGCTTAATTTTGGTATTACCAATGTTTACCAAACCTGTGATACCATGGAGGGCTTTGAGGAAAGGCTTAGTACGCTGGTTTATGAAGACAGAAACTTTAAGGTTTATAAAATTATTTATTTGGTGGTGGATGGTGTGGATAGTCAAATTGAAATTGATGGTTACTTATATAGTTTGGAAGAGGTTGCCCTACTATTCGAAGGAAAGCTAAAAGGAAAAATTGTTCATTTTGCCAATACCAAAATGCTCGACTTAGAAGAAGAAACGTTTCAATTTTTCTTAGATATTACGGGTGCTAAAGCAGTTTCGGGCTATGTAAAAGAGTCGACTGCATTGAGTACAGTATTAGACCAGTATTTTTTTGCGCTATACCAAGCGGAAGATAATGTAGTGGAATTGGTTGAAGCATTGTTTGAAAAGCATCATGCCCTGTGCCAACGAATGGGTTTTCGATTGTATTACTAAGCTTAACCAATTATTTTATTCATCTAAACCTCTTATAAAATCTTCCACAGAATCTTCTTCAACTTTCTTCTTGAGGCGTTGCTTCGCTTTTTTTACAGCATCATAACTAACCCCTAATAAATTAGCGATTTCGTAATTATTTAATTCTAATTTCGTTAAGAAAATAATTCGCAGATTAGATTCTGTTAGATTGGGATAATGTTTTTTAAGATAGGTATAAAAAATGGGGTACTCTTTAATAAAAGCTTGTTTAAAACTTTGCCAGCTTTCTTCAGTCATTAGGTGAGATTTTAATAAATCTTCCAATTTGTTTTCTGTGAGTAAGGCTGTTGCTGCAGAATTTTTATTTCGAATCTCTATTTGATGATTAAGTTCTGCTATTTGCAATTTTTTTTCATACAAATAAGTACGGTAAGAATTGAGGTCCTTACTAGTCTCAGCTAATCTTTTGTCTGACACCAATTTATCTACCTCCAATTGAAGTATTTCTTGATTAAAAGCAATAGCTTTATTTTTCATTCTTAAGCGATATGCACGTATCAATATTCCTAATATAATGAATAAGAGTAAGGTGATAACGATGATGATTTGATTTTGAAATTTGTGTTTTTCAAGTATAGATTGATTGAGTTGAATACGTTGTTCGTACATGTTTTTCTGATATTTCACATTCAGTAAGTTCACTGCATTTTCCCCATCGGTTAGTTTAATGGAATCCTCTAAATCAAATAAGCGTTTAAAAATCAGATTATCTTCATTTGATTTGTTCAGCTTTTGATTTAAATTAATTTTGAGTTTCAAAATATCGTATTCATCAGAACGTAGATAATCTTTCGTTTTTGAGATCCGAAGGGCTTCGTTTAAATATTTTTCGGCACTTTTGTAATCTTCCATCTTCATATAGAGAAGGGCTAGCTGCCGATTAACAAACATTAGATGCATTAATGATTGTATACGTTCAGAAATGGCCAAATTCTCTTCTAGATAATTTAAACTTCGCTTGTATAACCCTTGATCGCTATAAAAATCGGCTTTACTACCTAGAATTTTAGCATAACGGAGACTATCATTTGCCTGAAGGGCGAATTTCTCTGCTTGCTCGTAATAGGCCATTGCCTTGTTTTTATTGTCTAAACGATAGTAATAAAGACCAATATTGTTTAATATTTCTGCTCTACATGATGAGTCATGCCCAGCATTTCTATTCGCTTTCTCTAAAAACTCGATTCCTTGACTTATCTCTTCTATAGTCCCTAAAAAGAAGCCTATAGACTTGTGAATATAACAAGAAAGTATTAGGCTATTGGAATCTATTTTTTTAAGCAATTCGGAAGCTTCAGTAAAATAATACATGGCTTTTTGAAGATCTCTATAATTATAGAGGTAGTTTGCATATTCAATAATGCTCCAAACATAAATGGGCGAGGTTTTGTCTTCATGTTTCCAAATTTTTAAGGATTTTAAAAAAAAATCATCGCTTTTAGGGTTTATTTTATCGTATTGATTAGCATATGAATGGGCAATTAACGTATAAAAAATTGTCTCTTCTTCGATTGAACGGAATACCCCATCATGTTTTAATACGCTATTTAACTCAGAAATACTTAAGGGAGTATTTTTATATTGCTCAATAAATTGCTCAAAATTTAAATTTATCTTCTCAACTGTAGCATAAGATGGTATACTAAAAAAGAAAATTAGTGATAATAAAAGAATAGGATTGGTTGTTGGTTTCAAGATGACAATTGTTTAGTAAAGGGTCTTTTAGATAAAAATAGGTTATTTTTAAAAGAAGTGCTAATTAACTTAAAAATACTCGATTAATTCTTACAAATTCAGGATGTCCCCTAAATGTCCCCTTGATGTCCACCCAGTTGTCTTGCTAAAAATAATGAATTTCCATTGGATAGTTTTTAGTTTTACTGCAGTGTTTAAAGTGGGGAATTATAAAATAATTGACTTTTTATAGTTTCATAATACCTAAACTAAATTGAATAATAAAAAAACTGATTATGGATTTATCTTTTTATTTAAATTATTACCTCTATTTTTTAATATCTGAGTTTCAAGGAGCTCCATTTGTGATAAAAGTGACGGTTATATTAGTCTCTGTTTTACTGATTATATTTCTGTTCAGTTTAACCCAAATTTTCTTATTGAATTTTGGACATCATCGACGGGATAAAGCGCGTGAAGATTTTATTAGTGCTTATTGGGAAAAAGTAGAACAAGTGGTTACATCGCCAACTTTTTATGATGAAGTTGAATTTGAGGAATTTATGGGTTTAAACCATGGATTGTATAAGCGGAATAAAAAACCAATTTTCACAGAAACCTTAATTGATATTCTGAAAAAAAATAAGTTAAAAGGTGTTGCTATAAATCAACCCAATTTAATGTTGGTTTTGGATCATTTTCAATTACCTGCTTACTGGCAAAAGGTCGTTTTAAGAGGAAGTATACGCCAACGAAAACAAGCGTTGAGGTATATGGATGAGTTGGGGCATTTATTATCTGGAGCTATTTTATTAAAGTCGGTTCATCATAAAAACAAAGATTTTCGCAAACAATCCAGAGCAGCGATGATACAATATGATCAACACGACCCTTTTAAATTTCTGGAAGAAAGCTTTGATACCGATTTCAATGCATTGGATGAAATTCGATTGCATCATTATTTCGTTCACAAAGCCAAAACATCCGAATTACCACTTTTTACGCGTTGGGTAAAAAATGCGAAAAGCGACGAATTTAAAATTTTTATTATTAAAGAAATTGGGTTGTTAAAACAGGTGGATTGTGCTCGTTTTCTTACCGAAAGATTAACTAAGGAAAGCAATGTATTTGTGAAAAAACAGATCATAGAAACCCTTGGCGTATTACGGTATGCAGAAGCCGATAACAAATTAATTGCTATGTATTCGACTGCGCAAACAATTTTACAAAAAGCTATAATTGAAACGTTATCGCAATTAAAAACACCCAACACACTCGAATTCTTGGCTAAAACCTATGGCGGTAGCCATGACAGTAGTATGAAAATACAATTGGCTTATGCACTAAGCACATATGGAGATGAAGCAAAAAACTATATGCAAACATTGTCAATGAATATGAACGACTTTGACCGGAAGGTTTTTGACCAGGTTTATTTTAAGCATGAACAACCTATTGCAAATTAATTATGGATACTATTTTTCATCTCTACCAATACCTTATTTTCTTCTATGCTACATTCCTCATTTTTGTAGCATTAACACTTGGTTTATTTGGATATTTAAACAGCATTAGAAATAAAGTACTGTACACCAAAAAAGAAGAGCAAATATTGCTGGATCATCAAGAAATAGCCCCACCGATTTCAATTATTGCAGGTGCATTTAACGAAGAAGTGGTTGTAGTGGATGCTACCAAAGCTTTTTTAGATTTAGACTATCCAAACTATGAAGTAATTATTGTGAATGACGGAAGTAAAGATGCTACCTTGGAATTACTAATAGCTGCTTTCGAGTTAATCGAAGTTCCTTATCACGTCATTGAGAAAGTACAGAGCAAGCCAATTAAGCGCATATTCAAATCGACAAATCCCTTATTAAATAAATTAACTGTCGTAGATAAGATAAATGGTGGTACAAAAGCTGATGCGATGAACGCTGGTTTAAACATCGCTAAATACGATTATTTTATTAATACTGATGTTGATTGTATCCTCGCTAAAGATACCTTAACCAAGGTTATATTACCCGTTTTAGATTCTAAAATACCCGTTATTGCTGTGGGCGGAACTATGCGAATGGTGAATGGGTGTGATATGGAACATGCCAGTATTACACGAGTACGCCCGCCGCGAAGTTTTATTCCTACCTTTCAAGAAACCGAATACCTCCGCTCCTATCTAATTACAAAAATGGGCTGGTCTTTCTTTAACGCAATGCCGAATGTATCAGGTGGTTTTGGGTTATTCGATCGCAATGTAGTAATTGCAGCAGGCGGATACGATCCTGGTTCACATGCGGAGGATATGGATATGACTTTACGTATGGTAGCCTATATGCGCGATAATGACCTGGAATATCGAATTGTGAACACACCGCACACCTGCTGTTGGACGGAAGGACCGCCTACGTTAAAGGTATTGTACCGTCAGCGTTCGAGATGGGGTCGTGGCTTGTTGCAGATCTTTTTTGTACACCGAAAATTTCTTTTCAATAGAAAGTATGGAAGAATGGGGCTAGTAACCATGCCTTATGCGCTATTTTTTGAACTTTTAGCCCCCCTCATTGAAGCGGTGGGATTATTATTTTTAATCTACTTATTCGCAACATCTCAGGTGAATTTTAAAACTTTCTGGCTCATGTTTACCTATGTCTATTTAATAGGGTTATGTATTTCTATTTTGACCATTGCTTTGGATATTTCCATCAAAAAGCATTACAAAACTATGGCTGAATATGTACAGCTAATCTTATTCTCATCATTTGAAGCCTTTTTGTATCATCCTTTTATCGTGTTTTTCACCATTTCTGGCTACATCCAATACCTCACTCAAAAAGAATTTAAGTGGGGGAAAATGACACGAAAAGGTTTTACACAGACTCAAGCTGTTTCTACTATAAAAAAAGCCCCCTAACATGAAAATATTTAGCCCCTATCAACTTATAAATCCAACCATTAAGAAAAATGGTTTCCTACTTTTATTGTTATGCAGTTCTTTTTCATTTGCTCAACAAACAGTTGACTTAAACGATAAGGATGACATCAACGAGAAGGTTAGTCAATTGTACAAAAAGGGCGATTGGAATACTGCCAAAACATGGCTCGATAAAGCCATCAAAAAATACCCCAATGATTCTGAGTTTCGAATGCTCTTAGGAAAGTATTATATTGAAAAAAAACAATACCCAAAAGCCCGCTATGAGCTGAACAAATCGTTGTCGATTAAGCCCACGAATACCGATTCTAAACGCTTATTACTCCATGTTGAAACCGAGAGCAAACGCTATTCAAGCGCCATCGCTTATGTCAACGAATTATTACAATCAAGCCCCTATTCAAAAGAATTATGGCGTAAAAAAATAAGTTTATATCGCGAACAAGGCAATGCTTCAGAAGCCGATCGTTTATTAAAAAGACTGGCCGAGATATTTCCAGAAGATCCTACCATTCTTAAAGATGTGGGTTACCAAACCGAATTGGCCTTTCAAGAAAAACGTCAATTGGGCCAATTGGATGATGTGATTGAACTGAATAAAGAACTCCTAAAGTTGAATCCGAAAAACTTGGGCTATCACCTTGATTTAATTAATAACTACATTAAAATAGGCGATTATAGTAATGCCCTAGCCATAACCGAACGAGGACTGAATCAGTTTCCTCGAAACCTGGAATTGGTGAAAAAGAAAATTAGTTTGTTCGACCAAAGCAAACAATATGATACAGGTTTGGCGTATATCAATCAACAATTAAAATTAAATTCATCGGACTACCTTCGTCAACAGTACACCTACTTTTTAACCGAAGCGGCTCAGTCTGCAAAGAATAACGACACCGCTATTCTCTTTGGGAAAATATTTGAAAAAAATGCTGGTGACACCGAAGCTTTTGCTATCGTTTATCATCAATTGGTCTCTCAACAGCAATACGATGAAGCTTTGGCTACCCTTCAACGCCATCGAAAAGCCAAAGGGAATTCAAAAGATATGGACTTTAAAGAACTCGCCCTTTACAAAGCCAAAGGCGATGTGAACAAAACAAAGTCGTTTACACGGAAGTTATACGCGACTTACCCTAGTGATATCGATCTAAAGGCAGCCTATGTCCAAATCATCGCGGAAGAGGCCAGAGAATCCATGCAGAATACCGACTATGCGATGGCTATTGACCAATGGAAAATCGTTCAACGCTATGGGGATAATGAACAACAGAATCTTGCCCAAAACGGATTATACAATGCGTATTTGCAAATGGGAAATTACAGAGAAGCCGAACTTATGCTGAATCAACTCCTTGTTAAACAACCTAAACAAGGCAATTTATTCTTTAAAAAAGCGGAACTATACTACCTGCAGAACCGGATTAATGATGCCCTTACTGCTTATGAAGATGGTTTAAAGCAATTGCAAATCGATCAGAAACTCTATGCTTTATCGGGCTATGAAGAATTAATGGTTAAAGCCATCAAAGAATCGGCTGAAAAATATGCTTACCCCACAGCTTTAAGCTATACCGAACGTTGGCTAATTCAAGATCCTTTAAATCAGCAAGCGCTTTTATACGCTATTAATTTTACAGGAGCGATGAACGATTGGGTTGAAATGAAGAAATACGCTCAAATCGCATCCAATGCCTATACAACAGATACCCACTTTAAATTAAAATTGGCTGAAGCTTTGCAATTCGGTGAGAATAATTACGAGGATGCCATCGCTTTAATCCAATCGGAAACCATCGCCAATCCTTATCACGAAAAGGCATCCAATGCTTACTCAGAATCTGTTGCCCGCTATTCAGAACAATTACTCAAAGAAAAAAATGCTGAAAAGGTAATCGAATTAACCAGTAACGCCTTGTACTTAAACCCTAAGAATAAAGAAATTAAGTATTTGAAAGGCTTAGCTTACGAACAACAAAAAAAATACGATTCCGCCTATTATTATCAACAACATTACGAGCCAACCTTAATGGAAGTGCCCGCTTTTAGGCAACACTTAAATTACCTTTATCACAAGGGATTAAAAAATGAAATTGGTATTACCCATGCGCGCGCGCGCTTCGGAGACGATGTTTCTATACAAACCACAACCTCGTTAGAATATACCCGCATAGGGGAAGACAATCATTGGACGGGACGCGTTAACTACACGGGACGTTCAGGAGGTCAGGGCGTACAAGGAATTGTGGAATGGAATAAAACATGGGATAATCGATGGTCGAGCCAGGTTTCTCTAGGAGGAGCCAACGATTATTTCCCAAAAATTGTTGCCAACGCATCTATGACCTATTTATTCGATAAAAATTGGGAAGTAGAAGGCGGCTTGGGTTATCGAAAATTACCAACCGATGAAAACCTATTTAATCTTTTAGTGAGTGCCACCAAAGAATTTGACGATTTTCGTGTAAATGCAAAGTTAAATCAATTTTCATTAGAAAGTAAATGGCTGTACAACTTAACCTTAAATGGTAAATATGCGATGGGCTCACCTAAAAACTACCTCCTGTTTCTTGCCGGAATTGGTTCTAGTCCTGATGTTGACCTAATTGACCTCCAAAACTTAAACACCTTCTCCATAACCAATACGCAAGTAGGTGCAGGAATAGGGCGTTTATTGACAAAAAATATTTCGGCCAATCTTTTGGGAACTTGGTACAATTTTAAAAATCAACAAAATATTCCATTGTATGGCGATGAAAATAGCCCGACCCCAACCGAAATTCAAACGATTTTAAACTACAGAAATTTTTACACCCTCTATTTTCAAATCAATGTTTCGTTTTAATTTTTATATCCTAACCATTATAAGCCTGTTTTCTAACTGTCTAGCCACCGATCCATATGCGTTGAAATCGACAGAATTTGTCATTATATCCAACGATCATAGCGAATTAAAATGGGCGAATTACCTCTATACTCATCTTCATAAACGAAGTAAAAGTGGGCCATTCATTCATAGAAAAGAATCGGTTGACGGTTTTTCAAAAGAAGCAATAAGTCTTTCCATTGGAGTAGATACCAAGCTAATGTCTTCTTACGAAATAGTACGATTAGGTCAACACCTCTCGCTCATTGCGAAATCAGACGATATCGCCTTATGGCTAATCTACGAGTTAATAGCAAAGATTGGTGAAGAAAATACAGGTGTAGCTATTGCTGATCTACCTCCTTCTACGGTTCGTTTTGAAACAAGCCGTAAAAACTTTGATTTTGCTTATCGCGAACCCTTCTTCTCTCCCAATACCCATCTAGAGTACGCTCATATTTTGGGGAATCATTCCATCGATGCCGATTGGGGAATCTGGGGTCACCAATTGGATAAAATTGTCGATTGGTCCGATCAACGAATTTGGGCACAAATCAATGGCAAATCGAATAACAAACAGCTGTGTTTTAGCTCAGTAACACTTTACGAACAAATTAATCGCTATATCATTGATCAATATGGTCATCAGCCCATGGTTAAATTTATGCTAGCGCCGAATGATAACGATTTGGTTTGTGAATGTCATCAATGCCAAGCAGCTAAAAACACAACAAACAATGCCAGTCCGGCCGTGCTCAATTTAAATAATCAACTGGCGAAAAAATTTCCGACTGCACAATTTTTTATGCTAGCTTATCGCACAACAAAGCAAGCAACCGTACAAGCCTTAGAACCAAATGTTGGGGTTTTCTTAAGTACAATAGACCTTCCAAAAGGACAACGCATTCCAGAAAATAATCCCCATTATCAAGTTTTTAAAAGTCAACTCGATCAATGGAAAAAGCAAACGAAAACCATTTACCTTTGGGATTATGCTGCAAATTTTGATGATTACCTAACCCCTATTCCTATTTTATATGGATTTCAGGAGCAATCCAAACAATTTAAACATCTTGGTGTAAAAGGATTTTTCATCAATGCTAGCGGTTATGACTATGCCCCTTTCGATGATGTAAAGACCTACATTCTCTCTGCCCTAATGCGCGATTCTACCATTGATATCGATGTGCTCGCCAAACGCTATTTTCAACGCTACTACCCCCAAAGCCATCAACTTCTGTATACATATTATATGGATTTAGAAACTAATTTTAGAAAAAAGAACACGCCTTATGGTCTTTACGAAGGGTTTAACACCGTAGAAAACAAATATTTAAACATCGATAAGTTTCATATTTTTTATTCTAGCTTAGGAAAACAACTCGCAAATACCAATGGCAATGAGCGTTTATCTTTAGAAAAAATGTACACAGCACTCAGCTTTACCCAGCTACAGATAGCCTATTCAAAAGGTTTTTCAGAAAAGGGCGCTTTTAAAGAGATCAATCAAATGTTAAGCGTTACCGAAAACGCGATACAACCACTTACCCATCTACAAAAAGCACCATCAACATACGCCATAAAGAACTATAGTGAACGAAATCAGTTACAATCCTATGTAAAACAATGGGAAAAATGGCTGGATTACCCACTAGCTAGCAATCAATTATCACCCACCGATATTCTTACACCTTCTCTGAATATGGAAGGCTTAACGGATAAAAAATTGGGATTTCCTTTCGATTTTTTAATGGGTTGGACCATTGTAAACACCGACCTTCACTTAACCATTAACCAATTAAATCCCGGGGTCAATCAAATCCAAATCCGATTTTTAAACGACCCCGATCACAACATCTATCCACCCTCTAAAGTCTACATACAATTGCCAAATGGATCATCTGTTCAAGCAGAAAAAAGAATAATTGACGACCAAATAACCGTCTATCAATTCGATGCCAATAAAATTCCTTCAACAAAAGGGTTTCAATTGCATATCATCAACACACAAAAACCTAAAAGCCAATGGGCTAGTGACGAAATCCAATTCTTAAACATTTAACTTATGAAAAAATGTATTGCATTTAGCTTAACACTTCTACTGTTACTAATAGCTTGTGGTGATTTACGAGATCAAAAAACAAGTGTTTTAATAGAAGATAACGACCGCCATTATCATCCAATTCTTTTCGGTCAAGAACTGGACATTGTTTATAACCTAAAAAACACTGGTAAAGCGCCATTATTAATTAGCGATATCTTTACCTCTTGCGCCTGTTTAACCATAGAGAATGGGACAACAAAAACAATTCCAGCAGGCGAACAAGGTTTTATTCGGCTAAAATACAAGGCGAATATGACCGTAGGATACGCCAAACATTATATTTCGCTCTATGGTAATTTCGATGAAGATGAACATCAAGAGCTAATATTCGATGTGAATGTAGTGCCCGACCAAGTACACATTAAAGATTACGAAGATGTTTTTAGAGAAGAAAGCCAGAAAAATGGAGGAACAAAGCAACTAGTTGATGGAAATGAAAATAACAAAGGCTATTATATAAATAGCGAAGAGTACTAAAAACGGCATCTCGAAAGAGATGCTTTTTTATGGTCATTTGGGCGGCCGCTACGCGCCGGGCTATGCGCTATATCTTTGCTGCAAAAGCTTTGCGGTTGAATTCAATATAGAGGTGGCAGCAAAGGATGCCGCTACTATCCCTGCCGCAAAACGCTACGGTCCTTCAAACACATAAAAGACGGTTGTCAATCAATGGAAGTTTTTCAACCAATGCTGCCTAAAAAAGTGTTCATTTAGAACTAGGTGCCTACAACAGCTAATTCCCTTATTGTCCAATTTATGTATGTGCTAATAGAGGGACTTGTAATGGACAATGCGTGAAGGAATCGACTAAGTTTTTCGTGACATAAAGCGTTAAATCGTTTTCTTTATAATGCTTCATTTCAAAGCCCGCTTGACCTGGTGTAAACCCTAAAACAACATCGGTAACTTGTTCAGAAGCCAGCGTATGAATAACTAAATCGAAAGGAATGATTTCACTTGCACAAACATTGTATATGGTTAATGTATGACCATCTATGGTAGCGACAACAACACACTGTAGTTCTTCTATATAAAAAATCGCATCACGGTATTCAAATTCAGGATAGGCATAACAGTAGAAAAATTCAATTCCGTAATTATAGAGAGAGAATTGCTTATTAACGGCTGAAAAAGGAACAAATTGTTCAAATAATTCAAGATCAATCGGGCTACTTAAATCCAATTTTCGCCAATTTAAACCCGTTGGTTGAACATTAACGGATTGAATAGCTTGAAATTCAGGCAAGGGTAAAAAACCGAATTTTGGGTAAAAATCGAGAACCGAATTATTCGCAAATAAAAACATGCCCGCTGCTACATTAAGAAAATCAACTTCAATACGTTCCATTAAAAAACGGCTTAATCCACGATTTCGATAATCCGAATCGGTCATCACTGTCCCTAATTGAGCAATGGTTTTTTGATCAGTATCGGAGCGCATTTCGAAAAGTGTAACGGTTGTATGCGAAACAATACGATCTCCATCGAACAATGAATAAAGGATGCAATCCTCTCCCCAGTATCCTGATTGATAAAAGGCTTCAAAATCGAAACCCCATGTTTCTTTTGTCAATCGATTGAATTCAGTGCGAAGCACGTCGTTATGATGACAGTTAATATGAAGACTGTAGGTTGTATGATCAATTTGAACTTGCGCTGTGGTCATTGTGATTTCTTTGTACAAAGTAAATCAATTTTTCGTATAAAAATATGCAAACGCTGAAGGTCTTTATTTGACATCGCATCTTTCTAAAGACTTCTTAGAACGACAACTTATTTTGCGTGAGGGATTGAAGCATTTGTTTGAGCTTTGGGTGAAGTGGAACGGAACCGAAAGCGAGTGCGGAAAGCCCGACCTTTGCTTGTTGTTGACGAAGACAACAAGCAAAGGGCACGCCCAAAATGTATAGTACTTAGACGTTCATCCTTACACGAATAAAGATCCTTACACGAAAGTTTTTCAGAAGTTTTATCGAGGGCAAATCGAAAAAAGACTTGGTTATTCTTCTGTATTTCGTTGATGTTTAAAACGTTTATGCGTCCATAGGTAGTATTCTGGAGCTTCCCGAATTTGGTCTTCTAAGAGGGCAAAAAATTCGTCCATAATTTCAAAATTCGGATAATCTTTTGGATCCTTTTTTAAGGAGATGAATTCGGCGGCATAATAACCGCGCTTAATTTTACGGCCTTTGACGAACATAATATTCATATCGAATCCTTTGGCTAAAAATTCGGCTCCCGTAAAAACAGGAACTTCGGCACCAAAGAATTTGGTGTAATGATTGACCCTTCTCAACTTGGGCGATTGATCACTGACCATACCATAATACCCTTGAATACCCTTCTTTTGATTTTCCTTGATGCATTTAATGGCATCTTTTGAATCGATTAAGACACCGCCGAATCGGCCGCGAATTTTTCGAACCATACGGTCGAAGTATCGATTGCGTAATTTTTTATATATTCCAAATCCCTTGATGGATAAAGATTTATTCATCACCAATAACCATTCGTAGCTTGCATAGTGAGCGCATATTAAACTAACGCTTTTACCTTTGGCTTCCATTTCTTTTACTAACTCGATATTGTCGAGCGTAAAACGTTTGGCCATTTCTTTTTCAGAAATCGACATCGTCTTGATCATCTCGACCATGGTATCACAAAAATGGTGGTAAAATTTAATTTCGATTTCTTTGCGTTCTTCATCGGAAAGATGAGGTAGGGCAATATTTAAATTTTTACGCACCGTTGAAATGCGGTAACCCAGTAATTTGTATAAAATTAGATAGATGAAATCGGATAATAAATAAAGCAGTTTAAATGGTAATATAGAAATACACCATAAAAATGGGTAAACCAAGATGAAAATAAGAAGTTGCATAATGCCTGTGTTATAGAGAGTCTGTTCTAAACCCTGCACATTAAACAAACTATTTTAACAATTATTGCATAAATCGTATAAAGTATTTACAATTTTTTTATGAATCGTTTTAATCGACTCATAAACAATAAGAAAAATTGGCGGCAATTTATTAAATGGTCTGGTTAAATTATTTTATGATGTATTTTATAATAAATACCCCCCGCTACTCCAATTTAAACTTTACACTGACCTCGGATTGAATATGGATTTTCTGAATATGAGTTACGATTGAGATTCTTTATTTAAAAGTAAATATACTTGATTCGAATAATAATGATGTAGTTTCGTAAGAATTAATGCCAAGATGAATATAAAAGATAAAATTGCCGTCATTGGAGCTGGTGTTTCAGGTTTATACATGACTCATTTACTGCTTAAAAAAGGGTATTCTGTTGAATTATTTGAAGCTCATTCTGAAATTGGTGGTCGAATAAAAAGTGGGGAATTCAATGGGCAACAAATTGATCTCGGTGCTCAGTGGTTGCATCAAATCGATGGAAAGGAAAATCTTCTGACACAGATTTTAAAGGAGCACAAAGAAGAATATCATTTAGAGCGTTTTGATTTTGCTGAAAACAACGAACATAAGCAACCAGAAATAGTTCAAGATTTTTATACCTATCTTTCTACTCAAGTTTTTGATGAGGATCAACCTCTTTCAAAAACCATAGCAGCATTCTCTAAAGATCCTAAACTCCTTCATTTTATGGAGGCTATACTGGTGGATATGGCCGCTTCGAGCGAAACATTTTCAACCATTGAATTCACAAAGCTTACCAAACAAATTTCTCCCGATGATTATGCATTAAATAACACGACCATGTCTGAATTTGTGCAAGCCTACTTTAGTAAAATCCCCAAAAGAATTATCCATCTTTCAACGCCAATTAACCAAATCAATTATTCAGAAAATCAGGTTGAATTAATTGATAACTCAGGTACAAGTCTCTTCTTTAATAAAGTGATTGTCAGTGTTCCAATTTCTCAGTTGCAACAAGGTAAAATTCTATTTACTCCTTCTCTGTCGACGGAAAAATTAGATGCTATTCATTCCATTGGCATGGGAAAAGGACTGAAAGTCTTTCTTTTCTTTCGTGAAAAAATGAGTGTAAAAAATACGGCTTATGAATTACAATTTGCCCCCTATTACGCCCTTGGAGCTGAAACAGAAAACAATTACCAATTGATTACTTTGATAATGGGAAAATATGCGGAAAATTATTATAAGAACCCTATGCTATACCAAGAAAAAATGATTCAGGAGATAGCGCAAATTTCAGGTAAAAATGCTTCTAACCTATTTCTTGGAAGTGTCTTTCAGGATTGGACGAACGAAGATTATATACAAGGAACTTATAGCTATCCTAAACCAGGTGATTTAGGGAAAAGAGAAATTGCTGCTCAACCAGTCATGAACACTGTTTTCTTTATTGGGGAAGCTATGAATACTTCTATGCACTATGGTTTTATTCAGGGTGCGATGGAGACTGCCGTTCATGTCAATCATCTTTTATAAGAAAAAACCATTAGTGAATGGGCTTTTTATTCGGGCGGATACACGAAAAATACGTCCAGGCTATAAAAAAGAGCTGCAACGGAATTCTAAACCATAAATAAGAAAGGCCATACCCATCGAATTGAGCGGTTTGAAAATTTAAATGAAATATGGATGCACGAATATTAGCGGGTAACACGGCGATTAAAAAGAAAATGAATACCCACCCGGTAAGCTTTCGAAAGTTTGGAATCAACAGCCCAACCGCCAATGCTATTTCAAATAAACCGGTTATATACACAATTTCAAGCTTATAGGGGATGATTTCAGGAATCATAAGAGCCATTCCTTGGCTATAGAGAAAATGCCCTAACGACGAAAATAACAGCATGGCCGACAAACCAAAGCGTATGGATTTTTCCAATTGAAAAGTTCCGCGCCATAGTCGACTGGCAAAAGAAGAGAGGCTAAAAACCAGAAGGAATACGATTAAAGGTTTCATTTTTTAAGAAATATAATTAAAAAATGAAATACATAGGATAATCATAAGTCTAAAATTTAATCCTTAGCTACTTATTTATAATGAATTAATTTTTTTTGAATTCCTAAAAAATCCAGCGGTCAATACGACATGCTTCTTCTAAGTTATATTCCTTACTTTTGTGGTAACAAGCATCGTTGAAATTATGAAAACAGATAGAGAGAAGGAAGCCAAGAAAATAAACGAAGGGAATGCAGCAAGTGATTTTTCACGCATAGCATTTAATGTATTTTCGGTATTTGCTTTGATGGTGACCGGTTTTATTTTAATCATTATGGCGTTTGTTCTGTAGTCGAAAGCATGTTTCGCCTCAGCCACCCTTTATTATTGGCGTCCATTTTATTATACTTTGGGGTCTATTTATTGCGTTATTTCAATGTCAATTGGCCAATCATTAATGGGTACTTAACCGATTTTATCTGTGTAGGCCTCATCACTTATCTATGCAACTATATAAGTAATCGGTTTATCTTTAAAACCCCTAATTACATTTATCCTTCGTGGTTTACCCTATTCTTGGTGGTCTACTTATCGGTGGTATTTGAAGGTATTCTACCTTTATATTCGGATCAATACACCGCAGATCCATTCGACGTTGTAGCTTATGCTTTAGGTGGCGTATTTTATACGACTTGGATAAATGGTATGCAAAGAGCAACGCCACAATAAATTTTATTGAGAAATGATTTATTCGCTTTTCGTAATACTACCTAATGGTAATATTTCCTTCATCTTGACTTAACACCTGCTGATTATATTCGCTCTTTCTATTAACTAAATCATATAGGATGCGTTTTTTATACCTAGGATGTTTATTTATCAGCTTCCATTTTTTTACAAGTAGTTGTTCTAAACAATTAAATCCATTGGCGTTAAGCCAAGCATGGACCGTTCAACAACTTGAAAAAGGGCTTCTTCACTACGAACTATCTTCACAATTTGTAGACGAAATGAATGCTTATCAAAATGTAAATGTTATTCATTTTCAACCCCATAAATCCAACTACCGGTTAAAGCTTTATGATGATGGACTGGTAGACTCTCTATCGTCTATGGCCCTAAGAATAGTCAACTCAAAAGTGGGTTTAAACGGAACCTATTATGAAAAAGAACAAACGGGGAAAAAATCGACTTCATTTCTAAAGCTTGATAATAATTTGATCGATAGCGTCGAAGTAGCATCCAATTCGCGTTATGCTTGGAAGCATGAGGGTGCTTTTTATATGAAGGATAAAGCAATAGGAATAATCCGGGGAAATAATTCCATCTACCAAGCCTTGAATGCTTCAGACATTATTTCGGGTTCACCGCTTTTAATTGAAAATTACCAAACATCGGGAGCCCATTTTGTAAAAGCTAAAAGTACCATCAACCTCCATCAACTGGCCTACGAAAATCCCGATCGCCATCAAGGAGTTCGCCATCCCCGTTCGGCCATTGCGATACTTGAAGATGGGTCTGTGCTACTAATCGCTGTGGATGGTAGAAGTCAACAAGCCGCTGGAATGAACGCCAAAGAACTAACGGCTTTTTTGGTAAAACATTTCAATCCGAAAGATGCTTTAAACCTCGACGGTGGTGGTTCAACGACCTTATGGATTAAAAATGATAGACGCTCGAAGACAGGTGTTGTTAATTACCCCACCGATAATAAACAGTTTGATCATGATGGACAACGGAAAATTAGAAATGCTTTGTTCATTATTCATCGTTAAAAATGGCTTCAATAGCTGGCTGAATGATGTTTACCATGCGGCTGAACCCCAAATCATTGGGATGACTACCGTCGGTTGTTCCCTCATTATCAGAACCCAATAAATTTTCGGCTCTAAGGAGATGAAGATTTACATCGCCTTGGGCTTTTAACTGTTGATATTCATTGTAAAAACGTTCGTTTTGCTGATGAACTCGTGCATTCCATTCATGATCAAACAAACTTATTGGGCGAATAGTCGATTCGATCATCAGAATGGGGGTTTTCGGATGAAATCGACGGATATGCTTCACAAAATGTTGGGTACGTTCGGTGATTTCTTCGGGAGACGCATTGGGAACACAGTCTAAGATAAAAAGATCAACATCTTGGGCATCTTTCAACATATCCGCCACTTCAGTTTCCATCTTGGCGCTTCCGCTAACCCCTAGGTTAATCAGTTGGTAATTGGTATTTCGCTCAATAATGGCAGGATAGGTCATTCCTGAACGTGAAGCCGATGCTCCATGAACAATGCTAGATCCATACACCACAACTTTTTTCTTAAACAAACGCTTTTGGTCTTGAAAGCTTGCGTTTGCATCAATACCTATTTTCATATCGGTTACTTCAGCCCAGAGAGGTAGATAGATTAAAAATTCTCTAAGGCTGTTATCCCTATTTTTTACCATTGTAAAGTTACTCACTTGCTTTTGATCGGTAGGACGTGCAACTCCGGCGAATATCCACTGATTACCTTCTTTAATGTATAAATCCATTCCCCTAGCCATTATGCCATTCATATTCACGCCATGCGAGATTTCCTTGGTTGACCATTGTAGGTTAACCTGCGTAGTGTTGGATAAAAAATGAACAAAAAGGCCAGCAGGATAAGCTAGTCGTTTTTTAACAGCTTGTGGTAGTCTGCTGTATTTCAAAGGATCAATCCGAGTAAAACGGGGACCGTTTTCTGAAACCTTTCCTTGAATAGTAAAAGAGTCCTGTGTTTTATAAATGATTTCTTGACCAAATAGTACGGCGTTTAAACCGAATAGGATGATGAATAATACGAATTTCATAGTCGTTTTTTACCGCCACAAGATATTCAATAAAGGGTTAAGACAATATTAAGAATGACCGTTAAATAGTGTAACTTTCATTTCGAATACTTTGCAAAAGAATTGCTTTATTTACTGATGAAAGAAAAAAATTAACCCATGGAATTAGTTACTTTAAAAACATGTGATAGCGCTATTGAAGCGCATATGATTCGCTCTAAACTAGAAAGTGAGGAGATTGCTTGCTATGTATTTGATGAAAACATGGTTACACTGAATGCTTTATACGCCAATGCTGTTGGCGGTATAAAACTAAAAATAAATCGATTTGATATAGATCGGGCTTTACTGGTCTTAGAGGAAATTGAACAGAATAAATTTGTGGATAGTGACAATCAGGTTGTTCATTGTCCCGACTGTAATTCGACTGACTTTTACGATCATTTCAAGTCGTTCCGAGGAATCAAAGGCATGCTATCATTGATTTTTTCATTTGCATTTTTAACCTATCCCCTATTCTACAAAACCGTTTATAAGTGTAAACAATGTGGAAACGAGATGGATATCTCTTAAACAAAGACCTTCTTTGTAACTGAATGCTGTGGTAATACATCTTAGGTAATTATGATATTTATCATAAAAAATGAGGCGTGTGTGCTCTTTTATTCTTAAATTGAATAAAATTACTGTTATGAAAACGAAATTAAATGTTATTCTGACCGAAATTTATCAGGTGACACAGACTATACAGGAGAAATATCCCCAATTGTACCAAACCTTAAATGAAACACCGATTCGTTTAGACTATACACGCATGGCCATTCGTGTTGAAGATTATCGAAAATACTTGCGCTTTCTAAAGGAGCAAATTCGCGTTTTAGAGCATCAAACCCACGCCTAATCGTCCGTAAAAACACAAAAATCAATGATGTTATTCCTAGTTTGGAAGCCTATTCTTAAGCGATGGGTTTAGAACACAACACCACAGCATTTGGCCACTTAAGTTCTTTTTTTTAACCGGATGCGCAGTAGCGATAGCAGCGGCATCCTTTTTTGGATTCCTCGAGCTTCATGGGCTACATCGTAGCCCCACCTTCAACTACCATCCAAAAAGATATAGCGTATAGCGCGGCCCGAAGGGACTGCCCAATGATAAACCATTCAACTAGGCCAAGAAACTAACAAAGAGTTTAATAAAGACATTATTCAAGATATCGACAAAAAATGCACCCACCATAGGAACGATTAAAAAAGCTTTATGCGATGGGCCGTATTTATCGGTAATGGCTTGCATATTGGCTACGGCTGTAGGCGTTGCTCCAAGTCCGAAACCACAGTGACCCGCACTTAAAACAATGGCGTCGTAATCTTTGCCCATTACCCGATAGGTGACAAAGATGGCAAAACAAACCATTAAAGCTGTTTGTAACAATAAAACGATTAATACTTGTGTTGCTAAACCTGCTAAATGCCATAGTTGCAACGACATTAATGCGATGGTTAAGAAAAGGTATAAACCTGTATTTCCTAAGACATCGACCGCATGATCATTCACGATATAAGTTGTCATATGAGCCATCACATTGCGGATAATGACACCAATAAATAAACACCACACAAAATTGGGTAACTCTATCCAACTCCCTTTAAAGAATAGATATAAGAATTGACCTAAGGCTACACAAATCGCTAGCATCGTTAGGGTCTCAATCATATTTCGCACATTAATGCGGCGTTTAAAAGCAGGATTCTCGAAATTCTCTTGTTCTTGTTCATTACCATCTTCCGTCACCTTTTGCTTTAATTTATTCTTTTTTAATAAATATTTTGCCACCGGACCACCGATAATTCCTCCCATCACTAAACCATAGGTTGCACACGCCATAGCTAACTCGGTTGCTCCACTAATCCCAAAGGTTTTGGTTAAGTCGTCTGCCCAAGCAGCACCTGTTCCATGTCCTCCTGTTAGCGTAATTGATCCAGCAATTAAGCCATAACTTGGGTCTAACCCCACTAGTTTAGCCACAGAGATACCGAATACATTTTGTAAAAAGATAAAACTTCCCGTTAAAAGCACAAAGATAACCAAGGGTTTCCCTCCTTTCTTAAGTCGAGCAAAATCGGCACTTAATCCAATGGAAGAGAAAAACACCAACATCATTGAAGACTGTAATGTTGTTTCGAAAGTAAAACTTTTCCCTGTAAAATGGTACATTAAATAAAGTCCTATGGCAACGAAAAAACCACCCACAACTGGTTCGGGAATATTATAATCTTGAAAAAATTTAACTTTTTTAACGATAAAAAAACCCAATAAGAGCACTAAACAAGCGAAGGTTAAGGTTTCGAAAATATCAAATACCATACGATGAATCTAAAAATTTATATACGATGAAAGGCATAAAGATAGATAAAAACTTTAGAAAACTTTGCCATCATCTCCTCTTGTTGTGTGGTGCAAAAAAACTGATGCAAGTTGGGAATTGAATAAGTGATTCAATGGTAGAAGTTAAGCCGAATGAAAATGTTTATTTTAGAGAGAAAAAATAAATAAAATAGTTTTAAATTTAATTTTAGGTGAAACGGTTTACAACTTCATTTGCTATACTCAGTGTATTCTTTTAATCTTTGTGTTAAAATGATCCCCGATGACAGCAGAGAAAAAAGCCCTGATAGAAGCCAGTTTTAATCGATCTGAAACACTGCAATTTTATAATGCTACATTAATAGAAGTCGATACCGATTTTGTGTCTATTAAAATACCCAAGCAAACCATGATGACGCGAAAACACGGTATGTTTAACGGTGCAATGATTGCTTCTTTGGTCGATGTATCATCGGGTTATGCCGCTGTAAGTCATCATGAAGACGATTGTTATGTGGTTACGGTGGAACTAAAGGTTAACTATCTTCGTCCGGCTATTGGGGATTACTTGCTCTCTAAATCCTATGTGGTGAAAGGGGGTAAAAAGATCAGCGTTATCCGAACCGAAATTTATGCCGTTACTGAAACCACCGGAAAGGAAACCCATGCAGCGACTTCGTTGGTAACCATGATGCGGATAAAATAATTTAACTGGCCTTGGTTTGTTTTAAAATCATTTTTATAGCGAGGCTTGGCCAAATGCCGCCTATCCATAAAAGTAAACGACCTTTATCGAAATCGCCAATTACGGCTTGAAACTTCCTCCGTTTTACGGCTTTAACCACTTGCTTTGCTGCTTTATCAACGGAACAACCTGTTGATATGGGGGTCTCAAGTGATTTTACGCCTACGGCATGGGCTGTAAGCGAGGTTTTAAGAAAACTAGGAATTAAGACCGTTACAAAGATATTGTGAGGAAGAACTTCAGCTCTTAAACTATCAAAATAACCGTGTAAAGCAGCCTTAGCAGCGCAATAAGACGTTCTAAAAGGCATGGCTACTTTTCCCAATACACCAGATACAACCACGATATGGCCTGCTCGACGCGCTATGAAATGAGGCAAGAGCAACTTGGTCAATTGGGTATAACTAAAAAAATCGACTTGCATAATCTTTTGTTCTACTTCTGTGGATGTATCCAGAGCGAGGGAATTCTGAGCAAGACCACCATTATGAATAACGAGATCGATATGGCCATAAATAGCCAAAGCCGTATTCACTTTAGCGTCGAATAATTCGGGTTTTAAAAGATCGAGCGGTAGTACAGCTGCACGGTCAATATTGGCCTTAACTCTTTCTAGTTCGTCTATCCGTCTGGCCGACAAGATGAGCTGGGCGCCTTCTTTCGCAAAAGCATAGGCCATGGCTTCACCAAAGCCCGACGAGGCCCCGGTAATCCAAATAACTTTCGTTTTAAAATTTTCCATCGTAGGTCGAGTTGATTCTTACACAAGGTACGTACTTTGAATGAAAAACAAATGAAACAATGCCTTAATTTTCAGCACCTTGAACCATTACAAGCTTATAAGCGATACCCTAAAGAAACCATGGTTGAAATACCATCAAAACCATATTTAATTAAATCATTTCGCTGTTTAAAACGGGGAAGATATACACCACTCAGCGAAGCTCGGAAACGATCGATTTCATAGGAAAAACCAATCTCCGTTTTAACGCCCATCAAGATCTTTGGCATTTCAGCTATGTCTTTGTAAACTTCGTCTTTAAAATCACGGTTGGTGAGTATATTCATACTAGGCCCTGCTCCAATAAAAGCATGCGCATTGGTTTGAAAATTTAATTTATACCGAATGGTGGTGTTTAGATGAATCATGTCGAAGGTTTCTTTCTGAAGATCACCATCACGAACATTTCCATTCGGGTCTATTTCAGCCATTGTGGCAACCCCTTTATTCCCTATTTTTAAGTAACCTACTTCACTGGACAAGTAATAATTCGTTTGCTCAAAATAATCAACCCCCAGTAAAATAGGCGCTGTACTCAATTTAGAACTCCCTAGATCCATGTCGTTAATTTTCACATTGGAGTACATTAAACCCGACGACAATTTAACCACCTGGGCGTGTGTCGCCGTAAAGAGCATAAATAAGCTAAAAGCATAGATTTTTTTCATCAATAGTTTTTTTTATTCGTTGAATGGTTAGTCTTACCAAGTTACAACATTCTTCTTTAAGATGAATGTGAACTCATTCTAAAATTAATCTCCTTCTAAAAAAGCTCGTCTTTCTATAAAACAAATAAATTTGGGATTTAATGCGATTGTTGCGACCTGAACGTTTATCAATCCATCTTAAAAGATTACCTTTGCCTTTTAAATCAATTTATGTCATTTCAATCGTTAGGATTATCATCTCATCTCACCAAAGCTATTCATAATTTAGGGTTACTAAAACCTTTTGAAATTCAAACACAGGCCATCCCTCCTATTCTGAAAGGAAAAGATGTGATGGGAATCGCGAAAACCGGTTCTGGAAAAACACTTTGTTTTGTAGCGCCTTTGTTGCAAAAGATTCAACACCACAATTATGAAAAAAGCCGAGACATTAAAGCCTTGGTTTTAGTGCCTACCCGTGAGTTAGCAGTACAGATAGAACAAACCTACCAAGATTTACAATCGGCCTTAAGACGTCCCGTACAAAGTATGGCTGTTTATGGTGGTGTGTCTATTAATCCGCAGATGAAAAACATGTATGGTACCGAAATTTTAATTGCAACACCGGGTCGTTTATTAGACCTTATCGAGCAAAAAGCCTTATCGATTAAAGCCCTTGAGTATTTAATTATTGACGAAGCCGATAAAATGTTCCAATTGGGATTTGAAGAAGAGATGAATCAAATTCTAGCCATGGTTCCTGCCAAAAAGCAAACCATTCTATTTTCGGCAACCTTAAACGAAAAAGTTGAGCAGATTAAGAAAACATTGGGGATTAACCCTGAAATTATCGAGGTAAAAACCGAAGAAGAAACCAACAACTTAGAATCGATTGAGCAAGTTGCTTACTGGGTTTCTGCCGAAAATAAAGGACCATTTTTACGCTATTTAATCAAGGAAGAAAACATATCGCCTGTATTAATTTTTGTCTCATCAACACGAACAGCCGAAAATTTGGTCGAAAAATTAAAGAAAAACGGTATTCAAGCCTTAGCCATTCATGGAAAGAAATCTCAAGGTGCCCGTATGGACAACCTAGAAGATTTTAAATTGGGTGATACCGAAGTCCTTATTGCAACCGATTTAATTGGTCGTGGTATTCATATTGAAGCCTTACCCTATGTAATCAATTACGAATTGCCCCGTTCACCTTTAGACTATGTTCACCGTATAGGGCGAACAGGACGTGCCAACGAACAAGGAAAAGCCATTTCTTTGATTACCGAGGAAGACGAACACCACTTTAAAATTATACAAAAGAAAATGGGCCGACGCGTTGAAATGATTGCTACAGATCATATCGATCTACACGGATTTTAATAAACATCCCCCTAATATAAGACAAGGAACTTTTAAAAAGTTCCTTTTTTTGTGCTGTTTTTTTTAAAAAAAACACTTGATTATTTGGGCGTTCCCTTCGGGCGGGCTATCCACTGTATCTTTGCGCAGGCAATAAAGGCTTTTTTGAAAAAATCTATTGGCGCAAAGGATGCCGTTCCTATCCCTAACGCGACATCCTTTATATGGTAATTTGAAAATAGAGGCCTTTTAGGAAAATAGATCCGACTATTAGCCAAAGGACATTACTGAACTTTAATTAGTTCTACTCGTCGGTTCTTCGCCTTATTCTCTTCGGAATCATTCGCTAACAAGGGGTTGTCTGCACCTAATCCCTTTGCTGTTAATCTGTTTTTATCGATTCCACTTGCCGTTAATACTTGCATAACCGCATTCGCACGGTTATTGGAAAGGTTTTTATTATGGGCACTATTTCCTGTATTATCGGTATGTCCTTCAATGGCAATTTTTAACGAAGTATCCTGTTTTAAAGCTTCAGAAATTTGATTTACGACTTCTTTCCCTTCAGAGGTAATGGTTGATTGATCAACGTCGAAATTAATATATAGAATCGATTTACCTTTTTCGTTCAAATCGTTGACAATATCCTTTGAAGTTATTTTAGTAATGGTTTGTTGAAAAGGTTTTTCCTGAACGATTTGAATGGACGTCGAAGGAAAATCTTTCTTTTCGAGTGCAATGTAAATATTCCCCTCTTTGCGGCGAATAACATAGGTCGCTATTTGCTGATCGCCTGTAGGCGTGAACGTTCCATCGGAACCTGCATAGGTACATAGCGTATTGTAACGATTTAAACGGTCGTTTTCTAAAACGCCCTCAAAAACCTGAACTCCACCGGCTTTTAGAATGGCATCGTGATAGCTTTTGAATAAATAACGCCCCGATATATCCACTTTTTGGTCCCGATCTTCATGCACCCAAGCGCGAAAAGTCTTCCCCTCAACTTCAAAAATAGCATTGGGTGTAACAAAAACAATAAAATCGAATGCTTTTACTTTTACATTGTTAATGTATGTCGCGCCTTCGGGAGCCGAGAAAAAAGGGAATTCTCCTAAATCAGCATCGGAATAAGGAATGTCTTCTATCGCAAAGCGGGTATCCTTAGCGGCTGGTTGATCGATCGAATCGACGGTGGTATCATGGTTTACCACTTCTTCATTCTTGGGGTCCTTGGTTGAGGAATTACATGAAAATAAGAGTATTCCGATGCCTAATAAACTAATTGCTCTTTTCATCTTTTTTGTTAATTTGAAATAAATGTAAAAAAATATGGGCTATAAATCTTTTATTTTAACAAATTTATCTTAAAACAGAACAATTTGAACGGGGGAATGACCGCTAAAAACATCGGACTATACGAACTGAAAATTCTCCTATGATCTTCGGAAATTCCTTTCCTGTGTTCTAAATTAAAAACGGATTTGCGCGAGGGATTGAAGCATTTGTTTGAGCTTTTTGGCAGAGCGAAGCGACACCAAAAAGCGAGTGCGGAAAGCCCGACCTTCGACTTGGTGTTGATCAAAACACCAAGTCGAAGGGGCGCCCAAAGTGAAAAAGCGTTATAAAAACCGTTTTTAGGTATTTAACCATAGCTTCCAATCGGCCAATTGCGCTTTACTGATTAATATAGGACTTTCTCCTTCTGGATGTGGTGCAAGAATAATTTCGATGCGTTGACTGGAATGTTTAATGATTTCGGCAATGGCGTTTATATGCACAACGAACTTGCGGTTAATTTTAAAGAATATTTTGCCATCGAGTTTATGAATGATGTCTTTGATGGTATCGTCGTAAATAAAGCTATTTCCATCGGTTGTATGTAGAAAGAGGTGTTTACCCGAGGCTAGGAAATAAGCGACATCGTGTTGTTCTATGGAACGTAACTTATGCCCATTATAGACTAAGAAACGATTTTTAAGCGTAGCGGGTTGATTATTTTCTACGGTTGCTAAGGATTGCAGCGTTGGTGTGATATCGTAGCTCTCGCGGATCTGATTGTATTTATGAAGAGCTTGAATAAATTCTTCTTCCTCGAAAGGTTTTAGAATATAATCGATGGTAAATTGTTTGAAAACCTGAATGGCGTAAGAATCGTAAGCCGTAATAAAAATGATGGGGGTAAAAATTTCTACTTCTTTGAAGATTTCTAGGCTTTTTCCATCGCCTAAATGAATGTCCATAAAGATTAAATCGACCTTGTTTTCTTTGAAGAATGCAACGGATTGCTGAACCGAACGAAGTGTATAGATTTCGTTGACAGAAATCACCGTTTGCTTTTCTAGGAGTGTTTTGAGGTAGGTGGAAGCTAAAAGCTCATCTTCTACTATCGCAATCTTCATTTTTTTTGGTAAAAATACAAAAAAAAACCGCCTAAGAAATAAATCTTAGGCGGTAAAAAAATGTTATAAATAAGGATTATTTTGCTTTGCGTTGTCTGGAATTGAAATGGTGTACCTTGGGTCGTTTTCGATTAGGGTATATTCTTTTCCGTCTAATACATGAATAATTCTCTTTTGATGCGCACGTCTCAGGTCGAACCAACGTTGACCTTCCAGTGCGAATTCGCGGAAACGCTCGTCTAAAATAAACGACATCATTTGGTCTTTGTTCATCGCATCAAGTGATGCCGCCAATGGTGTGTACGTTTCTGCGGTATAGCGATTGATTAGAACCTGCTTTAGCGTTTCTTTGGCTTGTTCTAATTGTTCTGTTTTTAATAACGATTCGGCTTTAATAAAGTATAATTCAGCCACTCTGAATGAAACTTTAAATTCACTCGCACCGCCTTTGATTATTTTGTACTCGCTCCCTTTTTTCTCAAAGTATAGAGGGAAGCGTAAATCACCTGTTGGGTGGTAAGCGTTGAATAGCTCGTCTGAGATAAAGCCCAAATTTTTAATAGGGCTATCAAAGGTCATCTCTAACGCCATAATAGACTCTACCGATGTATAGTGGTTAGGTAAAATTTTCGATGCATTTAAATTAACCAATTGATTTTTGATGCTTAAAGCAGTATTTGCGCTTTTTAAAGCTTCTGTCCAGTTGTTTTGGTATAAGAAAACGCGAGATTCAAAAGCAGCTAAAGCGACTTTAGAAAAACGGTAATTGATGCCTTCTATCTGTTTTTCAACCGTCATTAGTTTCTTTGATGCAGCTAAATCCTTGTGGACTTGTTGGTAGATTTCTTCTACCGTTGATGCTGCCAAAACTTGCTCTAAATCGACACTTAAGTTTAAGGGAACTCCTTTATCGACTGATGAAGTAGCTTTGTTGTATGGTTTTCCAAATAGATTCACCAAATCGAAATAAGCATAAGCCCTTAGAGCATGTGCTTCGGCAAGGATTTGATCTTTCTGAGGAGAGTTGGCCATTGTCTTTACCCCTTCATTAATAATTTGATTGGTGTAAAAAATAACATTGTAGAAACTTAACCAAGGATATTCGTTTGAAACCGGATCTAAGCCACTGTCTTTCCACATGAACAATTCACGGTAAGACACATAATCATTTGATTCTGGCGAAACCCCCAATTCGTCTGTACGAAGTGAGGTTAACGATTTATGTGTTGGGTATTTAGAGTAGGCAGAAGTGATTACTTTACGGTAATCTTCAACCGTTTTAGGAATTACTTTTCCCTCTGGTTCAATGTCTAGAAAATCGTCACAACTAATGGTTTGAAGACTAATAGCGACAAGGCCTATAAAATAGATTATTTTTTTCATGCTGATTCTTGTTAAAATGTAAGATTAACACCCAAAGTTATTGACTTTGTAATAGGCTGTGCATAGATGTTTCCGTAGGTTTCTGGGTCGAAATAACCGGTGTGTCCATTGCTGAATACAAATAGGTTACGCGCTTCCATGCTAATTCGAGCATTTTTAATACCCGTTCCTTGTGCAAAGTGAACAGGTAACGTATAGCCTACACGAATACTACTAATACGTAAATAACTAATTTCCTTGGCCCAAATATCTAATAAACGGTAGGTATCTGCTCGATTTCCTGCAAACCATTTGTTTGCCATCCATCCATCACCATTGTCTGGCGAAGGGCTTGAAATACCCGGTAAGGTTTGTCCTGCTTGGAAAATATCGGTTGAATAGTTTCTTCCGGGATCGAATTCCATTCCTCGGTAAGAAGGTGTACGCATAACGGTTTGCTTTAAGTTGAAAGCAGCAGAAACGGTTAAATCGAAATTATGAATTTTGAAATTATTGATAATACCTCCGGTAAATTTAGGGTCTTTATCGCCTACATAGGTGAATAAATCGCGAATTTCAGCGGCTGTTAATTTTGATTCAGCCAACATTCCTGGCATAAAATCACCATAAGGATCAAATAGTCCGAAGAAATCTTTGGCGCTTACTTTTTCGCCTCCTTTCCAAAAAAGTGGATTTCCTTCGGCGTCAATTCCTGCTGTTTTTAAGGCGTATGCACCGTTTACTGGTTTGCCAACACCTGTTGGTAAATAACTTTGGTCACGTTGTTCAACGCGATCTAGATTACTCTTGTTTTGAGCAAAATTAATGGTGGTTGACCATTTAAAGTTTTTGGTATCGATATTACGTGTTGTAATCGCAAATTCAAAACCTTTGTTCGTTACTTGTGCCCAGTTCATCATGGTGTATTCGAAACCGTTTTCGCGCGGTAATTCGCGCATTCCAAGAAGATCTGTTCCTTTACGGTGGTAGAAATCCATGGTCATACTGATTCGATTATTAAATAAACCTAAATCGAAACCAAAGTTGGTATTGGTTGTTTTCTCCCAACGCAATTTCTCGTTTGGTGGAGAAATCACCGTAATTACATCTTCTTTGGAACCTGGTAAAATGGTAGTTTGTCTATATTCACCGACAAAGAAAGGTGAGGTATTACGATCGATATTTCCTTGTAAACCATACGAAGCACGTAAACGTAAATTGGAAACAAAACCAACATTGTCCATAAATGCTTCTTTCGATACTAACCAAGAACCAGAAACAGCCCAAAGTGGTAAGTACTTATACTTCGGATCTACTCCAAAGAGATCGGATCCATCATAACGCACACTTCCGAAAACTGTATATTTTTTATCTAAGGTATAAGAAGCTGTTGCAAATAGCGATGTATAAGCATTTTCTACTCGTTGTCTTTTGTACGCTTCGTATTCTTTTTCTGAAGAACGATCTCCATTTGGAAAAATGATAGGGGAAGACTGTAACGTATTCTTATCGAAACCGAAAGCTTTGGTATGAATGGTTTTATTATCGGTTTTACGGATTTCAGTACCCGCCATTAAATCGAATTCGTGGCGGTAATTAATCGTCGTGCTATAGGTCGCTTGAGCTTTCCAATTGTATTGGAAAAATTCATTGTCCCAGTTTTGCATAACTCCACCTACGGGTAAGAAATAATGGTAATTTCCATTTTGGTAATAACGCGTAGCCTCTCGCATTTTACGCGTAAAGTACGTTTCTTTATCAGCAAATTTCTCGGTTTTATTGCTATCGTATTGAATCCCTAACTGAGATGTTAATTTCAGTCCTTTCGCGACATCATATTCTAAATCCATAATCGCCTTTAACGAGCGATTGGTTAAATCATACGATGTATTTTCACGCTCTTCTAGGTAATTATAAGGAACATAACGGTCTGAATAGCCATCGATATCTTTATCGTAATTGTAAGAACCATCGGTATTTAAAGGATTTAAGTACGGATTGGCATTACGTGAATAATTCGAAGGGTTAATTGAAGCATCGGTATCGGATACAAAAGATTTCTTTTCACTTTGTGTTCCGAATATAGCGATACCGACATTGAATTTATCCGATAATTTATAATTGTTCTTCAGGGTTAGATTATACCGTTGAAAGTTTGTACCAATGGTTGTTCCTTGCTCATCATAATACCCCAAAGAGAAGTAATAATCTGAACGTTCGTTTCCACCAGAAAGGCTTAAACCATATTGCTTGTTAATCGCATTACGGTACAATAATTTCCCCCAATCTGTATTATGTTGACGTAAGGCATTAATGCTATTTTGGGTAACAGCACTTAAACCACCGAAACCATTGGCACGAAAAGCATCTAGTTCACCAGCTCCGCTAAGTAAACGCATAACTTCTCCTTTATCGGTACGGTAAGTTAAATCTGAACGACCAGCAAGCATTAATTCAAGATCGACTTTCTGAGACGAATTCAATAAGTTTAATTTATCGAAATCGGGACGAGCTGTGACAAACGTATTGGCTGAAAAATTAACCACCATTGAGCCTTTTTTACCACGCTTGGTTGTAATAGCAATTACCCCATTGGCCGCACGCGCACCATATATAGCTGTAGCAGCAGCGTCTTTCAGAATAGTGATATCAGCAATATCATCGGGGTTTAAACCCGCAATGGAAAAATTTTGCAATTGATCGATATTGTCTTTATCGCTAAAATTAGGAACATCATTCCCTTCCAAGGGTAAACCATCAATCACCCATAATGGATCTTGAGGACCTGAAAGCGAAGCCGTACCACGAATACGGATTTTCGCAGGACCACCTGGCGCACCAGTTTGCGTAGACACAGCAACACCAGCAACTTGACCACTTAATAATTGATCGACACTAGCCACACCAACCTGCTGAATATCTTCCATTTTTAAGGTAGAGACGGCAGCGGTTAACTTCCGTTTTTCAATTTTTTGGTATCCAGTTAGAACCACCTCTTGCAGATCATTACTTTCAGGAAAACTAGTCTCTAAAGAAGGTAGTAAACTAATGGCATAGGTCGTCATGGTACCATCGAGTTGAATCAACTTGGTATCATACCCTAAATAACTGATCAATATAGATTTCGTATGAGCAGGCACTTCCAATGTAAAGTTTCCTTCACTATCAGTCACTGTTCCCATGGTTACACTTTGAATAACGCCTTTTTGATCGGTGGTATTCGAAACAGATTGAGCTTCAATTTTCACAGAAGCACCTGCTATCCCCATCAACGTTTCTTCGTCCTGTACCGAACCTGTAATCAACCTTTTTTCTTGTGCAAAGACCATGCTCGCAGCAAAAAGTGGTAAAAGAATGAGTGTTTTTTTCATTGCTGTTAATTTTTTAAGGCTTCATTAATTCGTGTTATTAAATCAGCGTAATGTGCTTTAGTTGCCTGATCTCCTGAATTCTTTTTCTTAGAAATGGTGGCTAAAACCTGTGATAATTCTGCTCGTTTATAGGTGGTTACTTCTGATACACGTTTCATAGAAGAGTAATTAATATTACGCAACATATTCTCCCCTTCTGCGTGATTACATAATGTTGGAAACTGTAAGTTAAGGTTCGACGTTACACCAACTTTGGTTGTTTTTTCAAACAATTTATTGGTAGAAACAATCAATGCATCCACATAATTCTTTTGCGTCATGCGCTCTAGAATCGTTAAGTTGTTTCCCTTTTTAGTCTGCTTAAAAACGGTTTGATGAACGGCATTGAATAGTTCGTTCACGGTGAATAAATCTTCTTTCTTTCCCGATTCATCTACTTTTAATTCGTTTTCTAATAAACGTAATAAACGATCATCTGTAAACATGGAATAAATAATTCCATACTGCATTTCGCGAGCTAGTGTATAAGGCGTTTGTTCATAAGGTCCCATCGGCGAGTTTTTAATCGCATAGGTCTTGTCTGAAATTTCGTTAAAGAATAACCATTTCGGTAAATTCATCACGTTTTCGTTGATATAGCCCACCGCTTTGCGTTGCATATCTGCAGGAACCGCATCATAAGCGTTTTGTTGATCTCCAAAGACAACATTATTTAAATAAACACCACCGACATTGGCCAAGACATGATTTGAATACATATCCCATTGCCCGATCGCTCCAAAATAAAGTTTACCAGCCTCCACGTAGCTTTGTCCATCTGCATAACTCCACTTCATTAAATTATCCACTACGCGGCGCAAGTTCTTCATTCCGTATTGGCTAGCCAATACAGCATCATTTCCTAAATCCTCCGACTGCGATCGTGGATCGATGGTGCTTAAATAACTCTGTTGTTCACCATAGAAATACATCGGATCGTTATGGTGATCATCGATTAATTTTCTAAGTTGTTTTTTTTCTTCATTTAAATTAGGGTACCAACGGTAACCCCATTCAATGGCATATTTATCATAAACCCCAATTTGTGGTGTAATGGCCGTTACACCATCTTCGGGTTGTGCTACATAGTTATAACGCGCATAATCCATAATAGAAGGGGCTGTACCCCCCATACGGTCTGTAAATTCTTTCGAACGTAGCGACTCGACAGGAAAAGCAAACGAAGACCCCATATTATGTTTTAAACCGAACGTATGGCCTACTTCATGAGAAGAGACAAAACGGATGGCCTCGCCCATATGTTCATCGCTGAACTTATTTCCTCTTGCTTTAGGATCAATTGGCCCGGTTTGGATACGCATCCAGCTGTGCAATGAAGTCATTACATTATGCCACCAGATGATATCGGACTCAATGATTTCTCCACTACGTGGATCGACTACTGAAGGTCCCATCGCATTTGACTTTGGCGATGCTGCATAGGTAATCACCGAATAACGAACATCATCAATATCAAAATCGGTATCTTCTGCTGTCGGTTCTTTGGCTATAATGGCATTTTTAAAACCTGCTTGTTCAAAAGCCACTTGCCAATCGTGTACACCATCCATAATCTTTTGACGCCATTGTTTTGGCGTTGCTGGATCGATATAATAGACGATTTGTTTTTTAGGCTCGACCAATTCACCACGTAAGTATTTTTCACGGTCTTGATCTTTGGGTTCCATACGCCATTTGGTGATAAATTTCTTTTCATCCATTTGATGTTGGGCATCGTTAAAAAACCAATGCTTTTCTGAGAAATACCCCACTCTTTCATCAGCAAAACGAGGTTGCATAGGTGTTTTTGCTAGTAAAACAATATTACTCGTCACACCCAAAGTAACCGCTAAATCAACGCCGCCTTCATTGACAGAAGTGGTTAATTGTGATTTCACAACCACATTTTCTGGAAATGTTTTTACGTTCTCGATGTACGATAAATTTGCTTTAACAGACCCACCAAAACCAATTTGAGTGAGAACATCATTAAAACTCTTTTGATTTCCATCGAAAATTTTATTGACTTTAACAACCACAGAGGTTGAATCACTGTTTTGACTTTCGACATCAAAAACTTCGATAATAGACTCGGCAAAATTGTTTTTTACCGATTCTGTAATTGCATCCTTCTCTGGAGAAGAAACTTGAGGAACAAGAGTCTTCACCCAAACTTTCTTTGCTACAGGATCGTGGTAAAAAGAGATGACCTTATTTTCATAATTCATTCCTTTATTTAAACCCGCCTCATTCACTTGCATCGGAACTTGTGATAACTTATTAACCACTAAGAACTGACGACCAAGAAGACTGTCTGGAATTTCAAAATAGATATCTGTTTTTACTTGAATTGTATTAAAAAGTCCCTTTTTATAAGTTCCCTTTTTAATCAGTTCGTTTAAATTCTTTGACTTAACCTGAGTAGAGTCTGATTTCTCGGTTTTCTCCTTCTTTTTATCTATTTCTTTTTTCTTCTGAGCAAAGGTGACTGTTGTCCCCATGGCTAATCCCAAAAAAATCGCTAAATTGAACGTCTTCCTTTCCGTAATCTTTCGCATTCGAATGTTAAATTGTGATTAATTTGTGTTAAATTATGGTAAAATACAATGGTGCTAAAATTTTAGGGAGTGAGTGGTTGTATTTAGGGAGTGAATGGTTTTCTCAATCTTAAATAAGCGGTAAAACACAAATGAATTCATCATTTTTTATTTGTGTTGTAAACGTATAGCATTGATGAAAATGATAAATTTTCTCCAAATATTTTAACCCAAAATTCTCTTTTTCAACATCCTCCATTTTCGGTTGCAAATTATTTTTCACCACGACACAATCGGCTTGGATTCGAATTTCAATCTGTAATGGATTCTCAATGGTTGCTACATTATGCTTCATGGCATTTTCAACGACTATCTGTAAAGCCAAATAAGGGAGTAGTTTATTTGAACTTTCAGGAATAGCATTGATAACTGTAAAAATAAGCTCTTCTGAAAAACGATTCCCCTGTAAGCTAATGTATTCATTGATAAACGCTAATTCATTCGCTAAAGGAACGGTGTTTTCTTGGGGTGGATGAATTAAGTAGCGGTAAATCTTTGAAAGGTTTAGCGTAAATTTTTTGGCTGTTACCGCATTAATATCAATTAACATATAGAGTGAGTTCAAAGAATTGAATAAAAAATGAGGGTTAATTTGTTCCTTCAATTGTTTGAGTTGATTAAGCGCTTGTTCTTTATGAATTTTTTCATTTTCAATTAATAAATTGTTTCGCTCTTTACTCACAATTTCTTTTTCTTCATAAGCTTTTTTACGAGCGTGATTAAAAATAAGGAAAACGAAAACAATTAAAAATATTGCGACTAAAAATATTAATGTGGTATATTTTTTCACGCTTTGTACACTTTCATCCATCAATAAGTTAACATAATTTACAGCAACATACCCCTGAAAATTTTTTGTTTTTAACGGTTTTACAAAACGGGTCACATCGAGTTGTAAATACTCCGATAAGGCCGATTTCTGCGTGTAATCTTTGTTTTTAATTTTAACAGTATCTTGAGGCGATAGGTCCGTAAATTCAAATACATTTTTACCAATATAAGTTTGGTCTGGATGATTGATACAAACCCCATCTTTATTAAAAACATAAGCATAGTTCGTTGCACTTGTATCGATGGTTGTAAAATACTGATGTAGATCCATCAGGTTAATTGTATACCCAAACCATAATAGAGGAAAACCTTCGACACGAATAGAATCATAACTCACCCAATACATACTATCCTGATAGTTAATTAAACTATTGAGCGGTTGTTGATTAGGATAAAATTGCTCAGGATTAGTCGAGGGTATTCGCTGATTGAGTATCGTAGAGGTATGCTCTTTTACAACTTGTTCCGAGACCACCTCATCAGTTACGAACCAATTGTTATGAATCAATCGGTCTTGATAGGAAATTTCATTTAAGATGGTTAGGTTGTCTTGTAATTCTCTTGGACTACTTTTTTTAACAATCCGTTTTAATACGCTTTGATAATTTTCAATCCGTAAAAACTCGTTTTCAATGGCTTCATACTTCTTGTAAAAACCTTTTCGTGCGTATTCCTCATTGGTTATCCTATTATTTTCATTGATTAAATAACTAAGAACAAACAAAGCAATAACTGTTATAAACAGAATAGAAAAAGTAATAAAAGCAACTGCTTTTCTCGAAAATGTATATTTAAAACTAAAATGCAATGTATTTATTTTTATAAGGATGTAAAACTACTACAACTTCTTTTGAGTAACTTACCTTCTATAAATAATTAACATCTCAGCATTCGTTTACAACATTAAATAGACCAATAAAAAAAAGGCCACTGACAAAAGTCAGTAGCCTAAATGTTAAACAAAAAAATGAAGGTTATTTCTTAATAATTTTCTTATAGAACTCTTTAGTTTCTCCTTTTAAATGAAGAACATATACACCTTTTTGTAACATGGTTGTTGAAATTTCATTTCGCCCTTTTACGAAATGAACATTCTTTTTATACACCGTTTGACCTGCTAGATTCACAATGGATACTTCAACTTTTTGACCAGCAAAATCGTCGATATCCAATAGGATTGATTTATCAAAAGGATTTGGATAAACGACTACTACAGAAGAACTATTCAACTCATCTGATCCTAATTTTTTTGGAGTAGGTGTTGGCATATTCGCTTCTGTATTATAAGCGTATCGCAACATCTCATAACTCTTCCCGTCATCCGAAACAGCTATTTCTATCCATCCATAATGTGTATTTCCATCCACTTTATAAAGCAACCCAATGAAACCCGTTTGATTATCCCAAACAGTATAATCTTCGCTGCGGATTAAAGGTAAATTTGGATAAGAACCAGGGACTACAAACGTTTGATTGTCATCAATGATTTGATCATAACCTATGATGCGAATATTACTCGTCCCAGGATGACTAACTACTGCTGAACCATAGCTTTCCAGTTTTAATTTACCTTTATCACCATTGTCTACAAACAAACCGTAGGCATAAGAATTGGTTCCTTCAAAGAAGAAATTTATCCAAGTATTGGTTGGATTAACTTGCATTTTACGACCATTGAATTTATCGACAATACGAACGCCGTAAGGATCCATAAAATCCAATTGGACACCTACTTTAGATTGGCCAAGTTCTTGAATACCTCCAACCATAGAAGGATTTAAAAATTCAATCTCGAAATTCTTGTGACCTCGCTTATGTTCTTGAGCTTTCCCTGTTAGCGAAATACGTACTTCTTTATTTGAAATAACATCCACTTGCGTACTTAAACCAGCAGGTAAATTATGAACTGCATAATCTGTCCCTCGCGATAAAGTACCATTCTCTTTTACGAAAGTAGCGCTATGACTTGCTAATTTAACAACAACGCTTCCAAGAATACTTCCATCATTCCCTGTTGATTCGTTTAAGATACCTGGTGTAAAAGAGAGACCTGTTTTCTCTGTTTGCCCTGTGTATAAACCTGATTCTGGTTCAGTATTATAGGCATATTCCAATAATTTATAACTTTGTCCATCAACAGCAACCTGTACTTTCATCCAACCATAATGGCTTAAACCTTCTACTTCATATTCAATACCCAAATACCCTGTTTTGCCATCCCAAGCTGTATAATCTTCACTTCTTAGATTATGCAAATCAGGCCAATCACCACCGTATTGGAAATTTCTACTCTCATTAACCAAATCATTCTCTAGTAGTAAAGAAATATCTTTACTGCCCTCATTCACAATAACTGGCATTTGATACGTTTCAAGCTTTAATTCATTATTATTATTCATATCTACAAAAAGACCATAATCATCAGAACCCGTTCCTTCAAAACGAATTGGTATCCAGTTCTCATCTTCTTCTGCTTTTACTTCTTCATTAATATTTTTAACATAAACAATTTGATATGGATTAATAAAGGCAAGAGAAATGGTAAAGTCGGTTGATTGCAATTGGCTTGCACCACCAGTAACAATAGAACTTAACAGTGAAAGTTGAACTTGAGCTGTTTTCTTGGTGTGATCAGCTGCATTTCCTGTAAAGGAAACTTTCATTGTTGTCTGATTCATTATTTCAACCACTGCAGATAAACCTGTTGGTACATTATCAATGGTGTAATCAGTACCTTCAATAGCTAATCCATTTGACTTGGTAAAAGTACCTCCATTGGTTAATAGTTCTAAAGTAGTCGTTTCAATGATACTTCCATCATTAGCCGCGGCTTCTTTCAAAATATTTTTTGTTAAGCCAGCAACTGTCTTAGGTGTTCTTCCAGCATAAACATCACCACCTGGTTCTGTATTATAGGCATATTCCAACACAGAATAACCATTCCCATCTTGATCAACTTTTACTTTCATCCAACCGTAACACGTTCCTCCATTATAAGGAAACTCATAGCCTATGAATCCAGTTGAACCATCCCAATCAGTATAATCAGGTAATCGTAAATCTAATTGTGGATAACTTCCAGATCTAACTGGTTTAGTAAAATTACTTAAGGCATTAATAACTGTATTCTCTGCTAATTTTGCAATTTTAAAACTATTTGGATTTGTCACTAAAGCACCTCCATATGTTTCCACCTTCAATTCACCGTTTCCAATTCTCCAAGCACCAAAATCAGCTTCAAACAAGCTAAAGAATTTCCACCCTACAGAAGAAGATACCTTAATATTTTTACTCACTAAATTTTGGTAAACAATTTCATAGGGATTTTTATACTCTAAAATAAAAGAGATTTCACTACAATTGGAAGCATTTGATAATGCAGTCGACGTAAAATTAATTGTATATTGACCATTATTCGCGACACCATGTTCACCAGCGCTACCTTCTAAAATTAAAGTAACTTTTTTATTGGCAGACACCGTTAGCTTTGGGGTTAAACCATTCGGAAAATCATGCGTAAAATGAACACCTTCCTGCAGGATTGTTCCTATAGAAGGGATAAAAGTTGAAGAGCCATTTACACTAATCTCTACTGAAGCACTAAATCTTCCATCATTAGACATATTCTCAATAAATGTCGAACGATCACTTGTTAAAAATGTTGGATTTTGTAAATTAACTCCTGTAGCACCCAAGTTGCTTTCTTGCCATAAACTGATTCGAGCGGGATGTTGCAAAGCTGCTAACATACGATCCACCTGCCCCTCGGTAAACATTTTATAACAACCTTTGGCGCCATTGTAGCCCATATAATTTTCAATATTCACCTTATCACCATCACAATTGGTACCAGGCGTACAGCTTAAATCATGTAGACCATTCTCTTTTGGAGTATCATCAACATAATCACCTTTAGGATCGTTGCAACCCCCATCAAAAGTGTGAATCAAATTTAAAAAGTGGCCAAATTCATGCGTTAGAATAGATGCAAATTCTTTGTCCGTATTACCATGAATATAACTACCATTATACACCACACGAGCCAAGTTTCGATCACTCATACTGGTATTTGGATACCACGCTACACCTGAGTTAAATAGATCACCATCATCGTATAGATCATTTTGAATATAAATATTCATGTATTTTTTGTTATCCCAGGCATCACGCTGTATCGCAGCATCATAACCACCTCCATTTCCAAAACCGCTTTGATTTGGATGAAAAACAACCCCTGAAGAACAAGCTCCATTCGGATCTATCAGAGCCAGTTTGAATGTAATATTCATGGCAGATCTACGTGGTTTAAAGTAATCCTCTACCGTATTAAAATCATCATTTAAACCCTGATAATCTTTATTGACCATTTCTAGAGCTTTCACAATTTTCTCATAAGAGACTGTTTTCCCTGATTGAACATCACCATAGACATGAAAAACAACAGGAATTACAAAGTCTTGCTGTTGCGTAGCTTTGTTCGTCGCCGAAAAGTTCCTCGTAAACCTTTCAAAATTTGATTTCTCAAGCCAAGAAGCAGGATTTAATTTATAAACAACCTCGTTCATCTCTTGGGCCTTACAATATTTTCCTTCAGGAGGAGAAGAAGATTGAGCTGATAGACCAATAAGGCCTGAAATCAGCGAAATAAATAGTAATTTTTGTTTCATATTGTGTTAACCTAAAATCAATTATACATCGATATTTAACAACAACAAAATAACTAATATTAATACAACATGGCTTTTTTAAGAAGATGTACTCATAGATATCGATACATTACTATTTACTCTTATTCTAAATAATTAAATGAATATTTATCTCTAACGCAGGACTATGCATGAATAAATATACATTATTAACTAACTAACATTCAGTAGCATAAAAACAAAACAACCTAAGTAACACAACTATATACATTAACTGACTCATGTAATAGTTACACGCACAATTAGTTACGAAAAATAGCATATCGATACGTATAATATATAAAAGTTATCAAATAAATTTAAAATAACCCAAAACAACATGCACATACGTCATAAATAACTATATTTATTATTAAATACGCAAATAAGGTGGTCGGGGCTTTTAATTTATCCTTACTCCAGGAATCTTTAGAATAAATTGAGAGAGCATTCAACGCTACTTTAATCAAAAAAAAACACTGTTGTCGTTTCATACATATACACCTCTATTCATGTTTAAATAAAACTTACATTTATGAAAATATGCAGATTACAACCTAAGCAAATTATTATGGGGAAATTGCGCATTTCGATATTTATTTTAATCTGTACAATCGCATGTACTTCGAAGAACAATTGCATCATGGAAACAACCAATAAAGACTTAATCAACACCTATTTTGAGTTATTCAACTCCCACCAATGGGAGGAATTAGGAAATATGTATAGTGAAACGGCTGAATTTAAAGATCCTTCTTTAGGCCAAGGGATTGTGCTGCAAACACGCGAACAATTTATCGCTAAATACACCGAGCTTCATTCTATTTTCCCAGATATCCATGATAAAGTATTAGCGATGTATCCCTCAGGAGAGAATCATATCATTGTTGAATTTTTATCAACTGGAAAAGCCGAAGATGGTACTCCTTTTGAACTGGCTATATGTACCATTTTTACCATTGAAAATGGAAAAATAACAAAAGATTTCTCTTATTTCGACAATTTTGATGAAAATGAAGATGAATAAATCATCATTTCTTTTATGACTAAGTATTTTTGAGTCATTATATACCATTCATATATAAAATAATTCAGTAACTTTTTCAAACCTAATTTAGAACGATCGATCTAAACCTGCCAAGCATTCATTAGCTTAAAATAAATTATTAAAACTAATTTATATGGGTGGAATAAAGGACTTTAAGAAAATTATTACTGTAAAAAGAAGAAAGAAGAGTGAAATGGGGATTATCTATTACCAATACCTCGATTTTGAAGTAGATGATAATCCTACAACTGTGCATTATTCTAAGCGAATAATTTCAAAACTGATTGATTGGAGTCTCTATAATATCTTCTTCATGATCGTATTCTTGATGACTAAAAACCAAGTTAACTATCATCCTATCCTACTCTTGTTTATTAGTCTATGCATCCTACTCTTGTTGAATAGCCTCATGGAAAATCGCTATGGAACAACCTTCGGAAAGTACTTAAATGGACTAATCGTCATTGATAACCATGGTCGCTTATTGACAATACCCATTGCTTTAAAACGAAATTTTCTTTCTGTTTTTTCGATCATCATACAGAGTAAATCGCGTCTTATTACTAAAGGACTAAAGCGAAATCGACATAATGAGTTATGTACTACTTACGTTGTTGATCAGGAAAAAATACACTTTATATTAAGCAGATTGATACATAACTAACCAAAGCCTTATTCCAAGATGGTATGGAAACATGGAATTACACCGCTTAAAAGAATAAATTCATCATACACACAAGTATAGGCTTGACTATAGATCCTAAAACAGGAAACATGGAAGAACAACTTTAGACAAAATTAAAACCCATTTAGAATAAAAAACCATGGGAATTTTTATAATACCGACCATTCTCTTTGCCCTCGCTTGCTGCGTACAAGCCATCTTCAATATTATGAGAGGACATAAATTGAAACATATACAGACGCTTGATTATTTGGGTGGTGGAATTATTTCTATTATACTGTTCACTATTATTTGTGCCATTTATAAAATGGAAGGAATGGCTTGGGAACTAAGTCCTGTGTTTCGCATTCCAATTTTTATGATCTATTTACCATTTATTATCTCCTTATTTATTGCCGATGGAAGGAATACTTTCTATACGCATCTAAAATATATGCTATTAATAAGTTGCTGCATTAGTGGAATAATGACTGTGCTTTTCTTACAACAACTTTTTAATTTACTCGATCATATTGGTGTAACAAAGTACGACTAATTAGCAACAAGTTAATAGGTCCAAAAGAAAGATTTAATCGAACTCTGATCTTATTTTTTCAATAAAAGCAAATGTGACATCGGCAATTTCGCAAATTTCGTTATCTGTATAACGAGCATCTTTAATTAAATTACGGACTACTTTTCCTAGACTTTTATACATTCCTTCCTGTATCCCTTGCTCGAGACCTTGTTCTAATCCTTCTTGTAGCCCTTGTTCTAATCCTTGTTTTAATCCTTGCTCTAATCCTTGCTCTAATCCTTGCTCTAATCCTTCTTGTAGCCCTTGTTCAAGTCCTTGTTTTAGTCCTTTTTCAAGTCCTTCATTGATTGCATAATTCATAATATTTATACTATCCCATCTTCTTTTTAAATCGACATCGTACATAATTTGTTCGTTTTTTGTTAAATTAATAAATTGAGCTATATCAAATAGTTTTTCAAACATTGATTTGTTTAAAAAATGTGGTAGTTCTTCTAATTCAGATAAATTCTTCAATACAAAAAGCCATTGGTCTAGGTTCGTTTTTAATTCATGTGACTGTTTATTAAACCGCTTTAATTCGATGTAAACAAACCCTAGTTTTTCATTAACCACTCGGCCATTCGTGTGACATAAATTTATTTTATGATAATACCCTGGATAGTTTTCAAAAAGGGTAAATCCATCCATTAAAACAACTACATTTACCTCTTTAAATTGGTAATCCCACACACTCCGTTTACCTTTAGGAGCTTGGTCTGAGATTAATTTACTTCCATAGTACAACATTCTGTTTTCTAAGTTTTTTTGATTTCTTCGTTGAACTTCGATTAAAAAATGCTCTCCAGATTCATCAATACAAACTAAATCGAATATGACTGCTCCAATATCTTTATGATCACCGACATATTCATTTTTACTAAATACCACCTCTGTGATCGTTTTCTTTTCATGAAAAATCGAATTTAACAGTGAAATCAGCAAATCTTTATTCGGTTCTGATCCGAATAATTTTTTAAAAGAAAAATCGACAAGCGGATCAATATACTTAGACAAAACAATATAGATTACTGATTACTAGATTTTTAAATTTAAATAAAAATCTAAAAACATGAAAATATTTTATATTAAAAATTGGTTGAGTCGATAAAAAAATGAATGAGTAAAATGATTCTACATCAAAATTTCTTGAACAGTCTTCAATTATATTCGGCTTAAAAATTTCTTTTTAATGATTAAAAACCGAAATCTGCGGCAGGGATTGCAGCGATTGTTTGAGCTTTTTGGCAAAGTGAAACGGCGCTAAAAAGCGAGTGCGGAAAGCCCGGCGCGCAGCGGCCGCCCCATAAAAGATAAATCGTATCATCCGATAAAAAAGTATCTTTGTGTATATGAATCTTAACGAATGGAAATAGTAGACTTTTTTGAAACTTATCACTCTCTTTCAGCCGACAGTAGAAAGATGGTTAATCAATTAGTGCAAAATAAAAGCTATTCGAAAGGCGAGCATCTAATAAGGATTGGTGAAATTGCAAATTCTTACTACTTTCTAAAAAAAGGTTTGGTCGCTTATTATTATATTTCACCAGAAGGAGACCAAGTTATTAAACGATTTTTCACAGAAAATAGTTTTGTAGCTTCTACAGCGTCCATCATTACCCAACAACCAAGTATTTTTGCGATTGAAGTACTGGAAGACTGTGAGATAACCGTTTTACCGGCTCATGCTTTTCGGGAATTAATGTTAAAAAATCACGATATTGCTATATTTCATATTAACTATTTAGAGAAAAACTGGGTGGTAGATAAAGAGCCTTCTGAAATTTTCTTAAAACATGAAACAGCCAAGACTCGTTACATCAAGTGGCTCGACGACAATCCTACATTACTTCTTCGGGTAAAGCAACATCATATTGCGTCAGCTTTGGGAATTACACCAACTCAACTCAGTCGTATTCGAAAAGAACTTTTTTAAGAAGCATCAACCTATGTTGATGTAAGCGTTTTAAAATTTGCTGATTTTTGAACTATAAACTAATTTATATATAAAATCACCCATTATGAACAATTTACATTACCGTTGCATTGCATTATTCAGTTTTTTTATGACCTCATTTTTAGATTCCCAGCAAGTTTCAGCAGCAACGATTGAGCGTATTCACGTATTTAGTGAACGTATGCAAAAAGAGAGTGCTGTAGTTGTTGTATTACCCGATGATTCTACCCAAAAAGATTTTCCGACAGTTTATATTTTACACGGTTATAGTGGAAATCCTGAGCGCACACTTTCTACAGATTTACCCAGTCTACTTGAACAAGCCGATAGGTATAAAACAATTTACGTGTTAGTGGATGGAAATTACAATAGTTGGTATTTAGATAGTCCACTTAACAATAACTCTTCTTATGAAACATATATTGCCGAAGAATTAGTTGATGCTATTGATAAACGGTATAACACTCGAAAAACCGTAAATCAGCGTGGTATTCTAGGCTGGAGTATGGGTGGCTATGGAGCCCTATGGATTGGGTTACATCATCAAGATACTTTTGGCATTATTGGCAGTGTTTGTGGTGCCATGGATTTTTCAGATTATGGGAAAGACTATCAGGTAGAGGCTATTCTGGGAAAGGCTAAAAATAACTGGGCGACCTATCGCATTGTTGAGCAAATTCCATTGTTTAAAACGAGTAAACAAAGAATTCTTTTTGATTGCGGAACGGATGATCCTTTTTTAGAAGAAAATCGCTTTCTCCATCATCAATTGGTGAAAAACAATATTACACATACCTATATTGAACAACCTGGAGGACATACCACAACCTACTGGTCGTTTGCATTGGAACAGCAATTATCCCTTTTTAATGTTTATTTAAAATAATGAGTTGGCGTTAAACCGGTTTGTTTTTTAAAAAAGTCAATAAATGCAGAATCAGAAGAGAAAGCCAATTCAGTCGCGGTTTCACCAACATTATTACCTTCAGCCATTAGCTCTATTGAACGCTGTAGACGCCATTGTAAACGCCAGTCCTGGTAGGATAAACCGGTTTCTTTTTTAAAAATTCGACTAATTGTTTTTTCACTAGCCCCTACTTGATGGGCCAACTCTTTTAAATAAGGAGGTAATTGATCATTGTCTGACCATAGCGAAATTACTTTTTGCAAGCGGAAATCAGTTGGTAAAGGGAGTATTAAATTATTTTGAGAGGCCTGGATTAACTCATCCCAAAAAACAGCTAGCAAAGATTGCTGAGGAGTGTCTAAGTCCTCCCATTCCCAATGACAAATTCGTTCAATTAATTCACGCAGAAGTGGGTTAATGGTGAGGACTTTTAGTGTTGATAATAATTTTGGACGACAAGATGTTTTAAAATAGATAGACCGATAGGCAACAACATTTCGAAAATAAACCCGATGCTGAACACCAACAGGGATACACAATAGCCGAGAAGGTGGTAAAACGAGGTATTGATTTGCCGTATGAACTGTCATACAGCCTGAAGGAGCATACAGTATTTGAGCTTTTGTATGATGTAGATGATCTCCCGAGTCGTGAAGGACTAAATCGGAGGCAATTCCAATAACATCTAGGTTGAAATCATCTGGATTGAAAACTGTTTCGCTGCTAATAAATGCCATTTGTCTGTATAATGATATTAATTGATTCTATAACGATAGTAAGATAATACCATTTGGTGAGAACTTTGCAAAAAAAAGATGAAGAAAATGAATCTTACATTGTTAATTCTTTTAATAATGTTTCCGCAATTTGTAGAAACCATCTACAGCCCTGGGTTGCCTCACATCGCTAAAGCATTTCAGATTTCTCAAGAGAAAACGCTTTTAACCATTAGCTTATATTTCACCGCTTTTGCGTTTGGCGTTGTTTTCTGGGGAATTCTAAGCGATCGAATTGGCCGAAGAAACACGATGCTCCTTGGCTTGTTTATCTATATAGTAGGAAGTGGTATAGCATTGGCCGCACCCAATTTTGAAATTATTTTGGTCGCACGATTAATCAGTGCATTTGGAATCGCCGTAGGTTCTGTAATTACCCAAACCATTCTACGAGATCAATATACCAAAATAGAATTAAATAAAGTATTCTCCACAATGGGGATTGCTTTATCAATTAGCCCTGTTATAGGTCTTTTTTGTGGTAGTATACTGGTTCTGTTTTTTGGGTATAAAGGTTTATTTTCCTTGTTGTTCATCTTGGGTTTATTTTTATTTTGGCGTTCATGGGTCAGTTTAGTCGAAACAAAAAAGACGGGTGAAATCCCCATTAGTATTCCACAAATTTTCGCTTTGGCTAAGACCATGATCACCGATAAAGCTATATGGAGATCAGCCATTTTAGTCATGTGCTTCAATGTTTTACTTTTCAACTACTATGCCTTTGCCCCTTTTATTTTCGATAAAAACGGAGTTTCACTAAACTTGTATGGATACAGTGGAATTATTTTAGCCATTGGATCATTCCTAGGTAGTAGCATCAATAAACGATTAATTAGTCTTAATTTTACAGCCCATAAAATTATTCAAATAGCCAGTATTTTAGCTGTTTTTTCAAGCCTACTATTATTTTTCACCCAAGAAGAACTAACTTTTTTAATTCCAATTATTGGGGTTGTTACAGCTTTTGGTATGGCCATACCAGCCATTCTTAGTCAGGCATTGATGGATTATGAAAACCATAGGGGTTCGGCAGGTGCATTATTTGGGCTCCTCTATTATTTACTCATCGGCTTAGGTTTATCCTTAAGTTCTTGTGTAGGCTCTCTAGCTATTGTTTATACAGCATTCAGCATAATTGCCTTTGTGATAAGTTATTGGAAAATACAAAAAGCTGTTGCTCAATAAAACGTTTATCCTTGATAAGGCTTTATATTTCGAAAAAAGATGTAATTTTGTATTTCGAAAGGAAATGGTGTTCTTCCTTCCCCAACCGCTTTAACGAGCTGATGACGCCTGATTAATTAAATAAGTCCATTTAATCAGGAAAACTATGTCAAAAAATCAGCGAACTAACTTCTTTCAAAACAAAATGAACCATCGTGTTCAATCAGCAAGATATTATTGGGTATTGGTCGTAAAATGGATCATCCTTAGCCTACTAATTGCCCTATCGATTGGGACAGGTTCAGCCCTGTTTTTAGCAAGTTTAGACACAGTAACGTCTTATCGTATAGAGCATCATTGGTTGATTTGGTTATTGCCATTGGGCGGTTTAAGTGTTGGGGTATTGTACCACTACTTTGGCCAAGAAGTAAAAGCAGGCAATAATGCCCTAATTGACGCGTATAACCAACCAACCGATTGTATAATTCCATTTAAAATGGCTCCCTTTATTGTATTGGGTACTTTGATAACGCATTTATTGGGTGGTTCGGCAGGACGTGAAGGCACCGCCTTGCAAATGGCAGGAGCAATTGCTGATCAATTAACAAAACCATTCCAATTAACGCCCTCAGAACGAAAAATATTATTAACATTAGCAGTCGCTGGGGGTTTTGGATCCGTATTTGGGACTCCTTTTGCAGGGGCCATCTTCGCCCTCGAATTTTTTGTCATTCATAAAAGTAGATTATGGACCCTACTACCAGCTGTTTTCACAGCATTGGTAGCCGATTTTGTTACCAAGACCTGGGGAATAGAGCACATCAATTACCCTACACTAGAACATTTGCCTGGCTTTCATATTTCGACAATTTTAATCACAATAGGCGTTGGAATTCTATTTGGCTTATGCGCAGCAGCCTTTACGTTTGGTCTGCATCACCTTACAAAAGTATTCAATAGAACAATTGCTTTTATGCCTTTTCGACCAGTAATTGGTGGTTTTTGTATTTTAGGTCTAACCATTGTTATTGGAAATACGGATTACATAGGATTGGGAATACCCATCATCCAGCAATCGTTTATAGGCCCTGCCCTCGCTTATGCCTTTGCGCTAAAAATACTTTTTACCTTAATCACCTTAGGGTCTGGATTCAAAGGTGGTGAAGTAACGCCCTTGTTTTTTATAGGCGCAACTTTGGGTAGTGCACTCGCCCTATGGCTTCCCTTACCTGTTGCTCTATTAGCAGCGATGGGTTTTGTGGCCGTATTTGCTGGCGCAACCAATACACCTATTGCTTGCAGTGTTATGGGCATAGAATTATTTGGTTTAGAAGGCGCCATGTATTTTATAATGGCTTGTTTTATAGCCTATCTATTTTCTGGAAAAACAAGTATATATAGCCATCAACTACTTAGAAACAGAAAATGGCTATTGTAAAATTTGATTTAAAATTTTAATCGCATTTCATACTGCTGTATATACTTTTCAAACCCTCTATTCAGTAAAAAAGAATTGGTTTGCTCATCGGTATGATCCACATTAATAACACTAAGATTAGTCGTATAATGCTCAACGACATAAGTGAATAAAGAAGCTGCTATCCCTCTATTTCTGGTCTCTTTAGCAACGGCAAATTGTTGTATACGTTTCAATAAAGGATGGTAGATAAGATAGCCTACGACCTTATTGTCTAGCTCTATGGTTAATAAAACATTCGTTGACGCTAGTAAGCTTAATGCCGCATTCGTACTAGACCATGTTGGCTTCCAGTCCCAGAACGATTGAAACAAATCCCAATCATAGTTTTTTGAAACAGTAACGGCAAAAGACAATGAATCTTTTTTCGGTTGCAAATCGGCCTTATAACAATTTAATTGGCGTTCAATAGAAAAACCAACCTTCTCGTACGATTTAATAGCAGCATCATTCCCCACGATAACTTCTAAAATAGAACTGTCAAAATCGCTAATTAATGGCTTTAAAAACGTATACATTTGCCCCACCAAACGCTGTCCACGGTATGCAGGTATTACGCCTGTTCCACCATTGTAAAGTACTTTTTTTCCATCGATAATGTCTGTGCCATGAAGAATAAACCCCACTAAAACCCCTTGATCAACTACACCAACAGAATACCTTAAATCGACCCGGTCTGTTTTCATTTTCATGCTTAACTGTTCCTCTGTAAGCTGCATAGGCAATATATAATCAGCAAAAGAGTCATTAAAAACAGTGGTAACTTCGCTTAATGTACTCCCTTCAAGTGTTGTAATCATCATATTTAATCGTATTTATGCATCTAAATTAAGGGTTTCTAACGATTTTGAACAAAATATCACTCAAAACAAAAATCTAAAAATTCATCATATACATTGAATTGATAAAAATACACTTAAGGCAATTCAACAAAGAAATCATCGACCACTTTTATCAAAATGAACGAAAATTTAACGCATTTATCTTTTGGGCGTTCCCTTCGGGGCGGGCTTTTCGCACTCGCTTTATCGCTCCGTTTCCCTCCGCAAAAAAGCTCAAACAAATGCTGCAATCCCTAACGCAAATTCGGTTAACAAGATGGAAAAGAAGAAAATTAAGAAAAATAGTGCTCGATTTATTTATTCATCGTAATATTGCGATATAAAATAAACCTGATGGGAATAAGTAAAACCGCCATATTTAATGATGAACAAAATAAATTGGCCATTATTTTTAAAGCTTTAGGTCATCCTGCACGAATAGCTATTCTTCAGCATATTCTTAAAGCACAAACCTGTATTTGCAATGATTTAGTAGAGGAATTGGGACTTGCACAAGCAACCATATCTCAGCATCTGAAGGAATTAAAAAACATTGGCATTATTAAAGGAACTATTGAAGGCACGCGTATCTGTTATTGTATAGACACCATCGTCTGGAAGGAGTTAAGAAATGAAATTAACTTCTTTTTCTCGTCGGAATTCACCACGCAAGAATGCTGTTAAGCCTATTTTACACCCTAATCAATCGTAATATTGCGATTAAATAAAATTATGAAAATTATGAAACTATCCGAAATCAAAGCTATTTTACCCACATTAGAAAACGTTGAATTTCAATTGGAGAATGGAACTTTTGTTCCAGAACATTTTCACGTAACCGAAGTAGGGCAAATCACCAAAAAATTTATCGACTGTGGAGGGGTAATTCGCCATGAAACATCAGTCAACTTTCAGCTTTGGAATGCTGACGACCACGAACATCGTTTAAAGCCTAGCAAACTTTTGCATATCATTCAACTCTCTGAAGATAAATTAGGGATTATGGACAGCGAAATTGAAGTTGAATTTCAGGCCGAGACCATTGGTAAATACGATTTAAGTTTTAACGGAAAACATTTTATTCTACAAAATAAAACAACGGCTTGTTTAGCCGAGGATGCGTGCGGTATTCCTTCTCAAAAAAAGAACATTGTCCTACAAACATTAGGATCTTCCATCAATTCGTGCACACCCGGTTCTGGTTGTTGTTAAAAATCATATAAAAACATGCAGCCAAAATTAAAATTTTTAGATCGCTATCTCACCTTGTGGATATTTATTGCCATGGGAACGGGGGTTCTACTCGGTCACTTCTTTCCTGATATCGCTAAACTAATCGCTGGGTTATCGGTTGGTTCAACCAATATTCCTTTAGCCATCGGACTCATTTTAATGATGTATCCTCCCCTAGCAAAAGTAGATTACACCTTACTTCCCAATGTCCTTAAAGACAAAAAAGTTATTGGAATTTCCTTAGTATTAAATTGGATTGTTGGACCAATTTTAATGTTTATTTTAGCTATTTTGTTTTTAAAAGATGAACCCGATTATATGATAGGGCTCATTCTAATTGGCTTAGCTCGATGCATCGCCATGGTCATTGTATGGAACGATTTAGCCAAAGGAAATAGAGAATATGCCGCTTTACTAATTGCTTTAAACAGCATATTTCAAGTGCTTTCGTACAGCTTTTTTGTTTGGTTATTTATCCATGTATTGCCTAAACAATTCGGGTTCTCCAATGATGAAATAAGCGTTTCCATACAAGATGTTACAGCCAGTGTCCTCATCTATTTGGGCATTCCTTTTTTAGCAGGAATCTTTGGTCGGTATTACCTGATTCGAAACAGAGGTGAAAATTGGTATAACAGAACCTATATTCCCACTATTTCGCCGATAACGCTCTATGCTTTACTTTTCACAATTGTTCTCATGTTTAGCTTAAAAGGGGATAAAATTCTCGAGTTACCTGGGGATGTTGTAAAAGTAGGAGTTCCTTTAGTGCTCTATTTTGTAATCATGTTCTTTGTGAGTTTTTTTATCAATAAAGCACTCGATATAGCTTACGATAAAAATGCATCGATTTCTTTTACGGCAACGGGTAATAATTTTGAATTAGCAATTGCCGTATCCATTGCGGTATTTGGACTGCATTCTCCACAGGCCTTTGTAGGAGTAATTGGTCCTTTAGTTGAAGTTCCTGTCCTCATCTTGTTGGTGAAAATCAGTTTATGGTTAAAGCGTAAATTCTACTAGATTAATAAAAAGCTTGAAAATTTATTTCAAGCTTTTTAATTTAAGAAGCGTTTCTTCAATCGTAATCATTCTATTTTTTACTTTTTCCGCAGAAGCATCCAAGGTAAACCCCTCGTCCAACATTTCTTTGATTAAGAGCATTTTTTTGATGTTTTTGTAATCGTAACGCCTATTCTTACCTTCTTTCTCGGTTAAACTGACAATAATATTTTTGTCTTCCCAATAGCGAATTTGTCGTGCAGGAATCCCTGTAATTTGGGCCACTTCCCCTATTCCTACCATCAATTTATCAAGAAAATCAAAGTCAAACGATAATTCATTCTTGTCCTTACTTGTGCTCATTTTGTAATTTATTTACAATTATAGTTGTAAATATACAAAAAATAGCCTTATTTTGTTTTGTAAATTATTAGCAAACAAAGCTGATTAATAGCAATTTATAGTTGATTACACTTGAACCTTCGCCTATTCTATGATCGTGTATAATGGAGGTCAATTGAATTGAAAGCAATTTTAAGCAAGAGTTAATTCTCAGTAGAATTCGTTCTATAAAACGTGGGGAATTCCCCAATTCAACGAAAAAATCTTTAATAACCTTTCATATAAAAATAATGAAATTAAAATTTTTAACCTTCTTAATCTTTCTTAGTATGATGACCAATGCCCAGTTCCAAATCCCTGAAAAAGCAGCCCTTGTTCTTATTGAAACTCAAAATGAATGGATGCATCCACAAGGGAAACTTCGAAAAGCGTTGATTCAAGATGAAACGTTAATGCTAGAGTCAATTCGAAATATTGAAAAAAGCCTCGCCTATGCAAGGACAAATGGCCTGATGGTTATTCATGTAGGGCTACGATTTGAAAAAGGATATCCTGAATTAGGCCATGGCCGAAGCGGGTTACGAAAAGCTATTCCACAAGCAGGTACCTTCCCTATCCATGAATTTGGTTCACATTTTTATGAAACAGTTCAACCCTTATCCACTGAGTTTATTGTCAACGGACGCCTGGGGGCTAGTGGTTTTTCTGGATCGAATTTAGACTTATTTTTAAGAAATAACCAAATTACTACCTTGTATCTAACGGGCTATGCTACCCATGTTTGTGTTGAAAGCACTTTACGGGATGCCCACGATCGTGGTTACGACACCTATGTTATTTCTGATGCAACTGCGGCTTTTAACCAGCAACAGCAAGCCTATTTCTTAGCCGAAATTGTACATCATTTTGGTCGTAAAAAAACAACAAACGAATTTGTGAATCCCTAATTTTTTTCTGGCTATTGATCAAAAAAAAAAGCTCCACACCCAAAGGTGTGGAGCTTTTAAAAAACAAAAAAAATAATTATCTATTTTGGCATAAATTCACTAACATCTACACCAAGTCCTTGTGCAATTCCTGCACCTAAACGAGGTGAAACACGGAACCAATGACAAAGTTGTCTCATAACAATTTCATCTTTCTTTGGTCCATCAATGCCCGACATTGCGCCAACAATATTGTTAATCGTATTCTGCTTAGCATGATCATCCATGACCTGGTCGAATAAAATACCTGGTTGTGTGTAATGATCCTCATCGCCTTTATCGGTCGCATTACGGTCGAAATAACCTACTGTAGCGTCATCTAGCTGATAAGGCTCCCCTTGGTAGTTTTCATCTTCGTAATGGCCGTCGAAAGAGTTAGGGTAATAATTTGGTGCAGAACCGCCGTTGTCATCAAAACGCATAGCACCATCACGGTGGTAATTGGTTGTCATATAAGGGCAACGGTTCACCGGTAATTGCTCGAAATTTGTTCCAATACGGTAACGGTGAGCATCTGGGTAAGCAAAAATACGCCCTTGAAGCATTTTATCGGGTGAAAAACCAATCCCATCTACAACATTTGTAGGCGCAAAAGCCGCTTGTTCCACATCGCGGAAGAAGTTTTCAGGAATTTGATTTAACTCAAAATAACCATACTCAATTAAGGGATACTCTTTTTGCGACCATGTCTTGGTTACATCGAAAGGGTTCCAAGGAAATTCTTTGGTTTGTGCTTCCGTCATCACCTGAATATACATCGTCCAACGCGGAAATTCATTACGCTCAATAGATTCTACTAAATCGCGTTGTGAATGATCAGGATCAATTCCTCTCATTTTGTCGGCTGTAGGGCCATCAAAGTTTTTTATTCCTTGCTGTGTACGGTGATGGAATTTTACATACACTCGTTCATTTTTGTCGTTCACCATCGAGAATGTATGGGAACCAAAACCATGCATATGTCTAAAACCATCAGGCGTTCCGCGGTCTGACATGAGGATCAATACTTGGTGAAGAGACTCTGGATTTAAAGACCAGAAATCCCACATCATGGTTGGTGATTTATAATGCGTTTTAGGATCTCGCTTTTGGGTATGGATAAAATCGGGAAATTTCTTGGCATCTTTTATAAAGAACACCGGGGTATTATTTCCTACTAAATCCCAATTTCCATCCTCGGTATAAAATTTCAAAGCGAATCCGCGTGGATCTCGTTCTGTATCTGCTGAACCACGTTCTCCACCAACGGTAGAAAAACGGGCAAACATTTTCGTTTCTTTTCCTATTTCAGCGAAAATTTTCGCTCTAGAATATTGGGTAATATCATGGGTAACAACAAATTTACCAAAGGCGCCACCCCCCTTTGCATGTACAATACGTTCAGGAATGCGTTCACGGTTGAATTGTGCCATTTTCTCATGCAAGAAAAAATCTTGCAATAAAACGGGACCGCGGCTTCCGACAGTTTGTGAATTTTCATATTGCCCTTTTCCAACAGGACAACCTGCATTTGTAGTTATTTTAGATTTATCTGACATATATACTTCGATTTTTATTAAATGCTTTTATATCTTTTACAGTCTATTTTTATTTTTAAAAAGTAGGTTTGGTTTTAAATTTTGTAAAAATATCCCCTTCTACCTATCCTCTTAAAATTAAGCATTTTTAATGAACGATATACGCTATATCGATGATTTAGAATCGTTATAATTAATAACAGACGCAACCTAACACCTTGTCTAAAAACTAATAAGCTGCAGTAAATCGGGTTTGATGATGGGCTGGTGTTTCAATTTCATTGGCAATAACAACGGCTAAATCTTCCACGGATAATATGCTGCGCATATCCTTATCCATTACAGGCGATTCGGTACCTAAGCGAAAAACGCCTGTACGTATACCCGAGGTATCTGGATGCATTTCCAAGGCTGGTGAAAAGTACACCCAATCCAATTCTTTTTCCTTTTTTATTTCATTTAAATAATCACGTGCAGCAGTGGCTCCAGCCTTTATTTCTTCTGGAAAATTGGGCGCATCGACAATTTGCAATTGTTTCTCTAAATCGATAAATAAACTTCCTGCTCCTCCAATCACAATAAAACGCTTAATACCCGCCTGCTTTACAGCTTTTTCAATGCTGGCCGCTCCTTTCATAAAGTCCGCATAAAGAGTTGGGTTGGTCCATCCGGGATTAAAAGCGCTAACCACGACATCTGCACCCTTTAATTCAATGGCTAAACGATCAACCTCATTCACATCGATATTTACACCAACCACATTTTTTCGATCGACTAATTTGGTGGTATCTCTAGCAAATGCTTTGATCGAATGATTTCTATTTGCTAATTCATGAACGATACTCGAACCTACAAAACCTGTGGCTCCTATAACAGCTATTCTCATACGTATGTTTTTTATATTGATAGGGGTTAAAATTTATTCTTCGGTAAATAAAGTGGAAAATTCCGCCAACTTTACTCGACTTAATTCATTAAAAATGGCTTGATCTACATTGGTCATTATTCCGGATAAATGATGATTAATCGATCGTCCAACCATACATTGAGGGTTGGGATGATTGGTTTTGAATAGGGTTTGGTCGGTCATCATTAATTGATAGACTTCCCCTAAATTAAGTTGATTCGCTTGGATGTTTAGCTTAAAGCCTCCAGCCTTCCCCTTCACAGCTGTCACCCAACCTGCGTCGCGTAATACTTTTAATTCACGACGAACAACAACGGCATTAATATGAATACTGGATGCCATAAATGCAGAAGACAAGGCGCTATCTGGAAATTTTTCAAGTAGAACAAGCAAATGAACGAGGGTTGCAAAACGGAGATTATTCATACTTTTTAGTTCTATTCTTCGACAAAGATAAATTCTTTTTTATAATGTAACAAATTATATTACATATATAAAATAATCCTTCTTCTACTTCATTTAAAACGCTTATAACCACTCGCAAAACACACAACGCCCAATACAGAACAAAATAGGTTACTCTTGTAGCCGGGATCTAGTGGTTAGGCTCTCCCCAAGGGAGAGCCCAACATTTATAAACCATTCATGTATTTTGTATCGGATGGTTTTAAAGCTGATATCTATTTGTTGTCATATAGTCTAAATAGTAGATTAAATCACAATATTTCTTGTAAATTTGTCATCGGTCAATGCCCTATCGTATGGAAAACTATATTGAACATTTACAACAGCAAATCGCATTAACTCCTGAGCAGATAGAGTTGATAAAAGCCAATTTAATTGTTAAACAATTTTCAAAGAATGAATTTATTTTAGAAGAAGGTGATTACTCAGAAGAGTCCTTTTTTGTTGAACAAGGTGTTATTCGCTCGTATACAATCGATGAGAATGGGAAAGAACATATTGTACAATTTGCGACTGAAAACTGGATTATCAGTGATCGCAATAGTACTTTGTGTAAAAAAACAGCGAAGTTCTATATTCAAGCGATTGAAGATTCAACCATTATTATTCTCAATGATGAAATGGCCAAGTTTATCGCCAACCTAAACCCAGACTACATTCAAGCACAATTGTCCTTGGTACAAAATCATGTTCGCCACCTACAAGATCGTATTATCTTGTTGTTAAGCGCTACTGCAAAAACCCGTTACCAAGAGTTTATTAAACTCTATCCCAAACAAATCAATCGCATCCCCCAGTGGATGATTGCCTCCTATTTAGGCATTACACCAGAAAGCCTTAGTCGTGTTAGAAAAGAAATTGCAACCCATGGATAAATATACATTTGACATTTTTATTGAAGATAAAAAGAAAAAGAAAAATTCGAAAAAGATTGTTCGCCTATTGGTTTCTTTTTTAATTTTGACAGCCTTGAGTTATGTGTTTATTGAACTAAAACTTTTTAAGAATAATACCCAATATTATATATTTTTAGGAATTTTAGCCACTGCTGTAGCCTATTTCAATGGCTACTTTAAGCGACCTGAGCATAAACTAGGTGGGGAATTAGAAGGAAAAATAACCTTTGCTAAAACCTTAATTCAAATCGATAACGAACTATACCCTATTGCTGAAATTGAACAATTAACCATTCATAACAACGATTATATAGGAAAAAAAGTGAAGGATTTTGGTGAGTTTGAAACCCCCAACGGGTCGCATGGTGTAGATAATCAGTTGATTCTAAAAGCGTCGAATAAACGTTATGCCGAAGTCAGTTTTCGACAAATAACGCAGGATGAGTTCTCTAAAATGAAATCGATCTTGATAAGTTACCATAAACAGGGCTTGTTAACCTTTGACGATTTGGTGTATTTAATGAAAGTTGAATACGATATCGATAAAAATGAATTGCGCAAACAACTCAACAAAAGAAGTTCGTAAAATTAAATGTGATTTATTCACCGATAACGCCTAATTTTGTGTGATTAAAAAGAACATTATGCATCCAACAGAAGAATGGTTAAAAGTTTGGGAAAGCAAACGTAGTATTACGTTGTCTCCAAATGATTTAGATAAATATTTTACAGAAAAAGAAATAGGAGGAATTACCGTAGATCAGATTAGTTTAGGTGAGGTTTCATTGCCAAGCGGAAAAATCTTCGTTAACGATCCATTAGGAGAGTATTTAGCCCTTGATAATACGCCTTATTTCTTAGAAACAGCCAAAGGAAACTTTCCTGTAACAGCTAGTATTGTTACTTACGAAGATGATGGTGAAAAAGAAGACCTTATTGCCTGTGTAAAAGTAGCTTTCACAAATGAGATTGCTGTTCGTTACGAAGAGGCGATGAAAGGAATTGAATTAATTGATGAATTAAAAGAGAATGAATACTTTGGTTTTTCTATCGAAAGTGGTTTAGCGACTATTGTTGATGAAGAAGCAAAACCTCATTTCACGAAATTCATCGAGGAGTTTGAAGCGAAAAGTGATTCGAATTTATACGATGATTATTTCCGTAAATTGTTCAAAGAAAACGCTAAAAATAACCCAACATACCAATCGGAAGAAGGTGAATGGATTAACTGGACGATTCCAAATACAGCATTTAAAGTTCCTATTTTCCAAGCCGGTTTTGGTGAAGGTGTTTACCCATCTTACTTCGGATATAACGAACAAGGGGATATCGTAGCTTTCTACATTCAATTAATTGATGCCGAGTTAGAAGACGAAGAAGAAGACGACGAAATGTTATAAATCGTTACCATACATATAGATAGGCCCGATGTTTCATCGGGCTTTTTTTACTTTAATTGACTTGATCATCCCTTCTATAATGGCTTATTTTCATACACTACCGCATGCCTCTACGCATGTTTTACCCGAAAAATTTACCTATCCTTTTTATTACAAACCTCATCCGCTGGCGATTATGGCGAGTGAAGAACTGCAAAATTATTTAGTGCATCAGACCGACTTTAAGCATAATTTCGGATTGACGGCAGACGATGATTCTACGCCCATTGGAAAGATGTTTGGGGTGTTGGTGGTTAAAAATAGAGCGGGAGAAATCGGTTTTCTAGCCGCATTTTCAGGTAAACTAGCCGAGAGCAATCAACACGCTTATTTTGTACCACCTGTATTTGATATGCTTGAAAAACAGGGGTTTTTCTTACAACAAGAAGAGCGTTTAAATGAAATTAATCGCTTGATTGAAGAATTAGAAAGCAAGAACGAGTTCCAAATAGCTAAAACGGATTTATCTCATTTTGTGCACAACAAAACAGAACGACTGCTTCAGGCAAAACAGACCTTGAAGGCGAATAAAAACGAACGAAAAAACATTCGAATCATTCAAAAAGAACTGCTTTCATCTGCTGCGTTTGAAGAGTTAGAAGCGGATTTAATTAAACAGAGCTTGCGCGATAAACACGAATTTAGCGTATTATCGGATGCCTTGAAGGCCGAAGAGCATAAAATGCAGTTCGTCGTTAAGGGTTATGAAAATGAAATTAATGCCTTAAAATTAGAACGAAAAACAAAATCGAATGCATTGCAAAACCAATTGTTCGATCAGTATCAATTTCTCAATCGTGACAAAACTCCCAAAGGTCTGCGGGAAATTTTTGAAACAACTGCTTTTGGAACGCCGCCTGCAGCAGCTGGCGAATGTGCTGCACCAAAATTGCTTCAATATGCTTTCACCAATGAATTAATCCCCATTTGTATGGCCGAATTTTGGTGGGGAAACCCGCCTATTTCTGAAATTCGACAACATAAAAATTATTACCCAGCTTGTAGCGGTAAATGCGAACCTATTCTAACCCATATGTTAGAAGGCACACCCCTCGATGATAATCCTTTACTCGTTAACTTAGCTGATAACCGTGATTTTGAAGTCGTCTACCAAGATGATGATTTGTTGGTGTTGAATAAGCCAGAGGATTTTTTAAGCGTTCCAGGCATTGCCATTCAAGACTCCATTTATAGCCGAGTAAAACATCAGTTTCCAAAAGCAACTGGACCGCTGATTCTACATCGATTAGACATGGCTACTTCTGGCCTATTGGTTTTAGCACTGAATAAAGAAGCCCATAAAAAAGTACAAAGCCAATTTATTAAACGTAAAGTAGAAAAACGTTACATCGCCCTACTCGATCAGATCATTAAGCCCGTCAATGGTGAGATCAATTTACCTTTGAGAGGCGATTTAGATGACCGACCCCGACAGATGGTTTGTTTTACCGATGGTAAACCGTGTAGAACTAAATTCGAAGTCTTGGCCTTCGAAAACGGGAAAACACGTATCCGTTTTTTTCCCATTACAGGACGTACCCATCAATTGCGTATGCATGCTGCACACCCAAAAGGGTTGAATGCACCCATTGTGGGCGATGATCTCTATGGGCATAAAGCTGAAAGATTATACCTTCATGCCGAATATTTATCGTTTATGCACCCCACAACCCGCGAAATCCTTGAATTTTCAGTTGACCCGAATTTTTAAATTACGTAAATTTGTCCCGAATAAAGAATATGGAAGAGCAATTAACAATTAAAGAGGTAGTCTATCGCGATATGGATACCTTAATTATGGCGAAAGTCAATAAGAATGAAAGCATTGATATTAATGATCTAATCGATATTTCATCGTATTTAGCGGCGAGTTTATTTCGCGAACGCTGGAAACAAAAAGGGGAATTAAATGAAGAAGAAATTAATGTCGTTTTAGGAAGTGTAGGCGATTTCTGTCACGATCATTTTGGAGAACATTTTACCCAAGAAGATTTTGATAAGATTGTGAAAATAGCACAATTGCTACTACAAAAACCCACGTTTGACACCGATTCAAAGGACTTCTTTGACGAAATAATCAAGGCTGATTCGTAAGAATCAGCCTTGATGGATTTTATGATTTTGTTGAATGGTTTCGTATAAAATCGATCACCTCGTCATTGAAAACTTGGGGTTGATCGACATTGACCACATGACCACAATTATCCACGACGACCAAATCGGCTGTTTTTGAATGGGCCTCTACGACTTTCTTTACCGTTGGTAGAAACATATGATCTTCAGAGCCCATGATGTAAAGGGTCGGAATATTCAATTCCACTTCTCTAAACCAACGCAATAAAGGATTTACTTCTGCAGTTAACTTAAACCACTTAATAAATTCTTTCTGGTAGAGCTTCTTCGCTTCATTGATAAAAAGGTTACGCGATTCTTTTTGGGTACTTTTTGGCATAATTGCAAAGGCAAAAATGCGGTATAATAATAAATAAGGTAGAATGTTTTTAAACAGATTACCTGCCGTCATCAGCACTTGACCTTGGTAATTCATCTTCATAACAGCACCTCCCATCACCATCGATTTAAAACGTGTGGGATAGTCTTCTGCTAATTGACGAATAATAATGGTTCCTAATGAAATCCCTACAAAATGGGTTTTCCCCACATGAAGATGATCCAATACGTCCATAACATCCCTTGCGACAGAGCGAAAGGTATACCGTTTTTCAAACAAAGACAGTAGATTGGTCTTTGATCGACCGTGCCCTCGAAGATCGAGCAACAAGACATTGAAATGTTTTTTGAATTCACGAATTTGCTTATACCAAATCGATGAACTCCCTCCGGCACCATGAACAAAAGTAACCCACTCTTGACTGGTCGCATGCTTATAAGTCGTATGTGCTAACAATACACTAAAAAATTAGACACAAACATAAAACATAATCAGCAATTCATAACCCTTAAATAGGTTAAAAGAACGTTAGAATTCCCAATAATAATTAATTCTTTGCTAAAAAAATGTTCTTTTTAAACGGTCGTCCATATTTTTCCCTAACGACAAACAAAATGTAATTCGATTTTTATTTCCGTTGATCGACAATCGCTCTTAACTCAACAATTGGTTGAAGAGAATCTGTATCCGCATCTTTTAATGCATACCAATCAATAGCATCTATGCAAGTCGCTACATCATATTCACCCAATACACCGTCTAGCAGCAAATAGACCGCATGCTCCATCTCTATCGTATCATCGTAGTTCCGGATGTATAATTGAATCCCAAGTTCATCATTTTCAATTATAGAATTAAAAAAAACATCCGAATAACTCAGGGTATAGTCATCAAAACTAACAGTATAATTATCCTCGGATACACGTTGACGAAAGGCCTTTACATCCCATTTATTTAAGGTAGGTGCTTCTTCAACAAGTTCTTTAACAAAATGAAAACTATCGCCCACTCCATCGGCAGAAAGATACAGTTCCTTTTTATTGTTGCTCAAGATGGGACTTGTGTCGAATGTTAAATTTTCATCGATTCGGTGCAACTTACTAATTATTTCCTCGTATAATAAATCACCATCATCCTCACTATCAATATCTCTAAAAATACGGTCTTCGTTTTTAGAAAACCATTTCCAAAAAGATTCTTTCGGCTCTAGTGTGTTAAAAAGGTTCAAAAGCATAGTTATTCCAATTATATAAAGCTAAATATAAACTATAATTTTCACTTTACTAAAAATTTAGGACGAGTTTAATAAATTCTTAATCGCTTCAACTCCTTTTTTTCAACAAAAACTTTACAAAATAATTATACCACAATCGTACGAAATGTAAGATTCACCCTAGCGCGCTTAGGCAATTTAGTTGGCGGTAAACGATGCCTCCAAAACGTTTGGGTCGTTTCTTTCATCACCAAAACACTACCATGTGTCAGGAATAAATCGATTTTCTCATCGGTTTGCTTATGTTTAAACGAAAACTTTCGCTCGCCTCCAAAACTCACAGAACCAATGGCACCATTCTTCTTTAAAGCGGCTTCTGAATCGCTATGCCAAGCCATACCTTCGCTTCCATCATGGTATAAATTAAGTAAACACGAATTGAATGTTTCACCGGTTACTTTTTCAATAATTTGCTTTAGTTTCCATAACGTCTCTGTCCAAGGAAGTGCTTTCTTGGTTGTATTGGAATAACTGTAATTAAAGGCTTCATCACCATACCAAGCGACTTTTCGCTTTGTAACAACTCTTTTACCGAAAATAATGGCCTCATCATTCTGCCAGGCGATTGTTTCCAATAAGTCGATGTAATAACCTTCGGCCTCGTCCATTGTAAACACAGGTCCAAAATAGTGCACAACCCCATCGTATGGGAGATAGTTGTGTTCACCAGGCTCAGGGTTTGTAAATAGATCCATCGTATTGTTTTAAATCTTCTTGTGCCGCCTCCCAACCTATAATTGCCTTTTTACGAACCGGTCCCCATTTATAACCTCCCGTAATCCCCGACGATTGAATTACACGATGACAAGGGATTAAAAAAGCAATCGGATTACACCCAATAGCCGTACCCACTGCGCGTGAAGCATTTTTATTTCCAATAGCATGCGCTATTTGACCATAGGTCGATAAATTACCCATTGGAATTTTCAATAAGCTTTCCCATACTTTCAACTGAAAGTCGGTCCCTTTTAAATGAAGTTTAATAGCCCGTAAACAATGCCAATCACTTTGAAATATTTGAAGTGCATTCGCCTGATGCTGATCGCTTTTTTGAAAAATTTCAGCCATGGGAAAAAGCTTTTTTAAACGATCCAACCCCTCACCTTCCTGTTCTTCAAATACCATCATACAAACACCTTTTAACGTTGATGCTACGAAGAGTGTTCCAAACGGACTGAAAGCCGAACTGTAATAAATACATAAATTTTTCCCTCCATGTTTGTATTCAGCCGGAGACATTCCTTCAATGGTTACAAACAAATCGTGTAAACGACTCGTACTCGAAAGACCGGTATCGATGGTTGTATCAAATAACGTTGGTTGCTCATCTGTTTTTAACCGCCCTTTCGCATATTCCAAACTAATATATTGCAAAAATTTTTTCGGACTAGTCCCCGCCCACTCCGTAAACAAGCGTTGAAAATGCGCAGGGCTAAGATGAACCTTTTCTGCGATCTCCTCAAGTGTTGGTTGTTTCTTGAAATTTTCATGGATATACGTTATGGCTAAGGCAATCCGCTGATAATTAATTGATTCTTCTACCTTCATAGAATTCATATTTAGAACACAAAGATCTTGTTTGTACTCGGTTTATACAATCTGAAATATGCTATATTATGACGATTTTAAATGTTTAGGTTTCGATTTCATAATCGTTAAATAACTCAGGCTAAAGGCAGATAAGCTTTTGTAACCGACTAGATGCGCTACTTGCGTCAATGTATATTGTTCTGTATTAATCAGCTCAACGCTTTTTAAAACCCGAATTAATTGAATATATTTTTGCAAGGTGATTCCTGTTTCTTTTTTAAACGTTCGTTGAAGTGTTCTTACCGACATATGGGCCAACTCACTCAATACATCAATCGCTAGGGTATTTCCAAAATTTGTATTGATAAAACGACAAACCGGATGCAGACGCTCATCTTTTGGAATTGGGATCTGAAGCGATAAGGCTTCTTCACAAACAGCAGGTAAAGTCAATAAAATGGTTCTCAGAAAATGATCCTCTTCTTTATTCGTCCCTTCCAACTTATTCCATTTCGATGCATACAAAATCATCTCTCTTAACACCGGAGGAGCCAAAAAAACATGGACCTGCTGATAAAAATCGTCGGTTAAAATCGGTTGAAAAAGAATGGTCATTAAATTCACCCGCTTAGCCTCGGAAGTCGTTCTATGCGCAATGCCAGAAGGAATCCAAATCACATGATGCTGAGGCACGAGGTAAGTACAATGCGCTACATGAAAGTATTGATACCCTTCTTCCACGTACACCAACTGTGCCCGATGATGCTTATGCTCATAATCATCATGCGTCCAGTCTTTCTCATACCACACATACGCCTCTTTCGGATGATTATCCAAGAAAATACCTTCCTTTAATTCAAGAAGTCCGCACTTAGCTTTGTCGTTTAACATCTACTTTTTGGCAAATATAATCAAAACGACCATGCGATATTTGAACTTCAAGTAAATTGTAACTATGATAACAAAATATTATTCCATTGCATTCACCACTATCACCTTCTTACTCATGAATTTACTAAGTGCCCAAGAAAAAACAAATGTGCTGGTCCTCTTCCATTCCGATCAAGGCGGCACCTACACCTTGGCTAAGGAAATTGCAAAAGGCATTGAGAAAAACGGCACAACAAAAGCCACCATCAAACAAGTACAACCTTCCAATCATATACTGCTTAAAAACGTGCCAGTTGCTCATGTAGACGAACTTCCAAATTACGATGGCATAGCCTTCGGATCGCCCGTTTACTTCGGAAATATCAGCACGCCCATGAGTCAATTTCTGTCAAAAACCGTAGACCTTTGGACAAATCATCTATTAGAAAACTTACCAGCAACCGTCTTTATGTCGGCTGGCAGTGGTGCTGGCAATGAATTAGCTGTACAAGCCTTTTGGAATACACTTGCCGTTCACGGTATGGTATTAGTTTCGAATGGAATTCGCGGCATGGAAAACGTTGATACTACCAAACCACAAGGCAATACTGTATTGGGTACAACCAGTTTGGCTTCTCTAAAAAACAGTCCAAGACCCAGTGAAAGTGAACGTTATCTTGCCCAAATACAGGGCGAAAATTTTGCGCAGATTGCGACAGCGCTCAAGAGCACTCGTCGTAAAAAAAATATTCAAAACAGTACACCAGCGCTAATAGACATCGATAAAGAAATCCAAGCTAAAGGAATTATTTTACCTCAGGTCCCACAACCAGCCGGAAATTACAAACCCTACATCCGTTCGGGAAATTTAATCTTCATCAATCAAGTCGCTTTAAAAGACGGTAAGATTCAATACCCTGGTAAAATAGGCACCACAGTATCCGAAAAGCAAGCACAAGAAGCCACCAAAACCACCATGTTAAATGTGTTGGCCGTATTAAAAGACGCAGTAGGTGGCGATTTAAATCGAGTGGTACAATGTGTTCAACTAACCGGAATTTTCAATACAACCGACCAATATACCCAACATGCCCTGCTTATGAATGAAGCTTCAAACCTTACAGTCGATGTTTTTGGCGAAAAAGGCAAGCATGCCCGAGCCACTTTTGGGGCAAATTCCATCCCGGTCAACTCGGTTGTAGAGATTCAAGCCATCTTCGAGGTCAATTAATCAATTGACTGTATAAGCTTTACAGAAAAGATTAAAATTTATGCTAAAAACATTAGGTTTTTAGAGACCTATCGCCTTATATTTGCAATTCAATCAAGCAATGGGAATTTCATTTATGAAGCAACAAAGTTTGTGCGAATTAAAAGGTCCTGCTTCCAATTAGGGCCTTTTTCTATTTCTATACTTTTCCTTTTCTACAAAATGTATTCTACTCCCCTTTTGCTTTTGGAACCGAAGTAGCAAATCCCCTGCAATTTTACCAATTAAAACCTCCCCTATTTGTAACGACGATGGATTACGGCAACATAACAACCCATAAGAAATATAGTTTTTATTTGGGCGGCTGCTTCGCATCGCGCTATCCGCTGTATCTCTGCTGCAAGAATAGCCAACGATAAAAATAGATAAAAGGAGCAGCAGAGGATGCCGCTTCTATCGCTGCCGCGGAACAAGGTCTTTAAAATGTTTTCAACCAAACATTTTAAAAACCGTGTATCTATTTTTATTATTTTTAACTATTTAAGCCTACTTTGGTTCAATGAACAATCAAAAATAAAAGATGGACAAACAAGATTTTCAAGATTATAAATTAGAAATTGAAGAGTTAACGAATTTACTCCACAATGAATGGCTTGATTTGAAAAATTTAATCATAGCCCATAACATTCATTTAGCCGGAACCTTATTAGTAAACTACTATGAAGATGAAGAAGGAGTAGAATATGGATTACTCTATAACAAAAAGGAAAATTTCATCATTCAATTTAACGTCATTAACAACAAAATCTTACTTACCCCAATTAAGCACATAGACGAAATAAAGGATGAATACCCGCAATTATTAGTCGCTATGGACTTTGACTAAAATCGTAGACGAACCACCAACTCTTTCCGAATTTAGCCTTCATTCAAGATCTTCAAAAAACTGAACAAACGAAATTGAAACAAACTTGTATATGAATAGTGTATATTCAATAACCGTATCAATTTAATTAAACATAATTCCACAAGAAATGGATTTTATCGCTCCAATCCATCGATTAGATTTGATAAAAAAAGCCATGAATGGAAAATTAAACAACAAGACAGTTTTAATTACTGGAGGAACCAGTGGAATAGGAAAAGCGACTGCAATGGAATGCCTTCTACAAGGAGCTCGTGTTATTATTACGGGGAGAAACCAAAAGACCATTAATCAAACAATTAACGAATTGGGTGATCGTAGCGAAGGTTTTGTATCTGATGCTGGAAACATGGTCGATCTCTTGAAACTTAATCATCAACTCGTAAAAAAAACCGACCAAATCGACGCTCTTTTTGTCAACGCAGGCTATGGAATTTACAACGATTTAGAACGTATTAAAGAATCTCAATTCGATGAACAATTTAATGTTTTGGTTAAAGGAGCACTTTTTACCGTTCAGCAAAGCATACCACTTATGCAAAGAGGTGGGAGTATTATCTTAAACACATCCATTGTTACAGAACTTGGAATGATGAACTCATCGCTCTATTCTGCAGCTAAAGCGAGCGTACAATCGTTTGTAAAAAATTTCGCAGCAGAGTTAGGTCCAAAAGGAATTCGCGTAAATGGCGTGAGCCCAGGTCCTATTCAAACCAATTATTTCGATCGGTCGAATCTTAACGCCCAACAAATAAAAGCATTCGTTGATTCAATTGTTCCCAACTTACCCTTAGATCGATTTGGTCATGCAGCGGAGATTGCCTCTGTGGTTAGTTTTTTAGCTTCAGATGAATCATCGTATATCCATGGAACCGAACTATTTGTCGATGGTGGTTTTCCGAGAATAAGAACGTCATCAATTGTCAATAAATAAACACATCCGATCCACTGAAACCTTAAAAACCAAATCAACTACGATTTGGTTTTTAAGGTATAAGCCCCGTTTTTAGTTGGTATTATTTCTTTTTCAATTCTCCCAGTAATGCAAATCCCATTTGGTCAATGTTCCCCATATTGGGACTGTATCCTGAAACATTCGATAAGATAATAATCCCATTCTGATTGTTTATATCCAATGCCATTAAGGACGTATAACCACCTGTACCACCGTTATGCCATACGTAAGTTTTTCCCGATTCTTCAACCGAAATATGCCAACCTAAACCGATAAACAAACTTTTCGAAATGGTATGCGTTGGAATGCGAGTCAGTGCAAGTGCTTTATTTTTTGGTTTAAACTGGGCCAAAGCGAATGTCGATAAATCTTCCACCGTGGATACTAATCCACCTCCAGGAAACAGAACATCAAAGTCCCAGTTACTCGTCTCCTTGCCTTCGGCATCAAGTCCTTTCACCAATGAATCAATGCCTTTAGAAGACGTAAATGTATTCTTTAAACCATAGCGATTTAAGACCGTTTTCTGAAGTAGATTTAAATAAGTGGAATGCTGAGATTTCCCCATGGTATAGCCTAAAATAGCAGCGCCAAAATTGGAATAATCATATTTGTTTTTCAATTCACTAAAACCTTTTAAATGGTCAACACCTTCTATTAAATCACGTTCTAAATAATCTTTATACGGATTGGTTTGATCAATCGTTGCCATATCTACGTTAAGTGGTAAGCGAGGAAAACCAGACGTGTGATTAGCCAATGTTAGAAAAGAAACATTCGGTCCACTTTTAAACGGTTCATTGAAATAGGGATTGATCGGATCACTTAAAGCCAATTTTTTCTTGGCGACTAGTTCAGCTAAAACCGTTGCGGTAAATACCTTGGTAATGGAACCTATTTCAAAATGATCTCTTTTATTCGATAGGGTCTTTACACTATCATTCACTTTAAGTACCCCATAATAAGAAATTTTCGAATTTTCAATTACAGCTATAGACAATTGTGTGTTATTTGGAAATGCCCTCACGGAGTTAAAGATAATTTCCACCTGATGATCAGGCAATTGAGTTAAAGCGTTAATGGTTTTATTAATCTCTTGAACAAAAGGCTGAATGTATAATCCATTCATTTTTTTAGCATCATCAAGCGAAACATTCAATGCTAAGACACCATTATCAAAAGTTGTTTCGTAACTCGCATAAGATCCTTCTTGGAAGGAAGTGAATTTAGTCGTTTGAATCTTTCCGTGTTGTTGTTGAAGATGGTCTAAAAATTCTTTGGTTTTATCCAAAGACAACACCTGCTGCATAGGTTCAGAAAACTGATGAAATACTTTCTCATAATCCCCTTCGTTATAGGCCTCTTTAAAAGAATTTATAGCCGTTTCATAGGCGTGATTCTGGGCAAAAGAAAATGGGACAAAAAAAGTAAGTAAGAATAGAAATAAGGATCTTAACATAGGATAATTTTAAGTGAATGGATAAAAATACGGAAATTATACGGTATAAGAACTACATAGAAGAATCCCCTGCTTAGGAAACATTTTCTTTCACCATCTTATTTTGCAAGGCGTCAAGAAATAGGGGCCAAATAAGGTCTTTAAAATGAGGCCTAAAGAGACCAAAATGACCGATTTTTTTGACTTGATAGTCCGCTGGAGTTAAATGAATTCTTTTCACATAACAATTATGGTATTGGGCCGCCATCCAATCAACGGCGGCTTTCGGTGCCAAAGAATCGTCATCGATGCTAAAGGCATAGAGCGGACTTTGAATGGTTGAATAAAAGCGTTTTGATGCATCGATTTCACCAATTAAATAATCTTTATTTCGGCACCAAACACTCCATTCTTTAGCTACATACCGAGGAAGATTTTCCATGCCCATGACTTTTTTTGAAGGTAAATACCTAAAAACACCCAGTAAGACAGGAAATAGAACCGTCCAATTGACCCAATAGCGGTACCGACTAAGTCCGGGCCAAAAACCCCAATAACCTGATTGTGATGCAATGATTAAAATGCTCGATGCCTTATTGGAACTGGGGGCTAAACCGATGATTTGACCACCAATGCTGTGCCCCATGAGATGAATTTTAGATGAATGATCTCGTTTTAAAGCCCATTGAATCATCGCCTCTAAATCGTTATTTGCCCATTCATAAGCCGTCGTTGTTTCCTCTTTTAAAGGGCGGGAGAGCGATTTACCAATACCGGTATAATCAAACGTCACTACATGATAGCCTTGCTGTGAAAAGTAGGTAGCTATTGGCTCATAAAATGATTGTTTCACCCCATTGGCCGAAACCACAAGAATGGTTTCACCAAGAATGATACCTTCAGGAATAAATAAATGCGCGGCAATTGAATGTCCTTTTTGGGTAATGATAGAGCGTTGTTCCATAACCTTATTTTTTAGAGCAATAAAACCCCGTCCCGTTAGAAACATGTTTAAAAAACACAACAAACTAACAGTTAGATGTTTAACTAAAAATAAGTTAAAAATTCTTACAATTAAAATTAATTCGAGCTAAATCGCAAATTCAACCAACTGAACAACAAACATTGATCTCCACTACACCCTACTTAATTCTGCTTTCAATGCATGAGCCAAAGCCACCACACCTTCGGTTAACCGATCTTCAGAGAGCGAACCATAACTCAATCGAATTCCATTGGTATAGGGCGGAAGACTGTATTGATCGGGTGTAATAATTCGAATTCCTTTCAATGCTAATTCGTTAGCAACATTGCGCCAATTAATCGCCAAATGAGGAACAATCCAAAAAGCCATTCCACCATCGGGAATCTGAAAATCGACGATACCATGAAGATGTTCGTTTAACAATTGAGCCATAAAATCCCTTTTTATTTTATAATGTGTTGTCGCCTTTTTCAAATGACGTTTAATCGTCCCTTCTTGAATCAATTGTAAAACAGCTTGCTCCATAATCGTATCTCCTTGAACATCAATAATCTTTCGTAAATCACCAACTTGTTCAATCAGCTCATCACGACCAACTAAAAAGCCTATACGCAATGCTGGTGCAACCACTTTACTCATCGTTCCAATATAGATCACATGTTTCGCTTCGGCATAACTCGCCAGGGGTAAAATAGGGCGATAACCAAAATGGAACTCATTATCGTAATCATCTTCAATAAGATGAAACCCTTTTTCATTCGATAAACGAATAAGTTCTTGGCGTCGTTGCCTACTCATGGTCACTGTTGTGGGGTATTGATGGTGTGGTGTGGTGTATAAAGCCTTAATGGTATCGTATTTTTGAAGATAGGCTTCCACCTCCTCTACTCGAATTCCTTCGCGATCAACCTGAACAGGAAGTAAATGTGCCCCGGCCTGTTCAAAAGCACGCCATGCGGGTTGATATCCTGGGTTTTCAACGATAACATAATCTCCCTTTTTAAATAAACATTGAGCAACGAGGTACATGGCCATTTGACTTCCTCTGGTGATGCAAATCTGCTTTTCCATCACCTGCATACCCCGTTGGTGATTGAGCATTTGCGCAATTGCTCGCCGAAATTCCTCATCACCTAAGGGATGGGTATACCCCATCATTTGCCATTTCGCTTTTCGATTAAATATTTGACGATAAGCCCTTGCTAACTCAACAATGGGAGCCAAACGACTATCAGGATGACCATCGTCGAAACGAATTCGATCAACCGACTTGGGAACGGCTATTTCCTCCACCAATTGCCCCTTTCGATTCGATCGTTGAAAGGGTAAATGATGAGCGACAAAGGTTCCTTTCCGCTCTTTGGCAATGAGCCATTCTTCGTTTAACAAGACATTTAAAGCTTCTACCACTGTATTTCTATTCACCTGTAGTTGTTTGGCTAAAATTCGACTACCCGGTAGAGCATCTCCACTTTTCAAACGACCAGAACGAATATCAACAATAATGGCGTCTGCAATTTGTACATAAAGCGCTTGATCAGAAGCGGTGTCTAAATGAACTGTTAGGTTCCATGGTCGTATCATCTGGACTAGTATATATTATTAAATCTGTATTAGTTACCTAGTCCAAACTTACAATACTTTTGATAAACAATTTATATAACCCTTTAAAAAATAAAATGATGGAAAAAAAACAATTTAGTTCAAAAGATTTTCACGAAACGTTTGCACGTCCAACGTATGTGAAACCAGCCAAGTTAATTCATAAAAACGTAGAAGATGCCGGCGTTCATAGTCAGTTTTCTGAAGAGCGAAAACACCCTGTTTTCTTTGTCGATTTACCCAGTAAAAATGTCAGTATGACCATTGGAGGTCTATTACCAGACCAATTAACCAATCGTCACCGCCATACCTATGAAACAGTTCTTTTTGTTGTGGAAGGGAAAGGCTGGACAGAAGTGGAAGGCGAACGTGTAGAATGGGAAGCAGGGGATGCCGTTTACATTCCCTCATGGGCATGGCATCGCCATCAGAATATGAGCGATACTGTTCCAGCTAAATACATAGCCTGTGAAAACGCTCCTCAATTACAAAACCTGGGCGTAGCCTTACGCGAAGAAGAAGGCCGCGATTTATAAAAACATCATGCATAACTTAAAAACAAACTCAAATGAACAATGAATATATAAAGGGTGTAATTGCTTATCCCATTACCCCTTTTACCAAAGACGATAAGGTTGATATTCCTTTATTTAAGCGCTTAGTTGAACGATTGGTTAAATCGGGATCCCATGGAATAGCACCGTTGGGAAGTACAGGTGTTTTACCTTATTTAACCCAAGAAGAGAAACGTGCTGTTGCCAGCGCTTGTATAGAACAGGTCGCAGGACGAATGCCCGTTGTCATTGGTGTTTCGAATCTAACCACAGCCGACACCGTAAGCGAAGCCCAATTTGCAGAAAAAGCAGGTGCTGATGCAGTAATGATTATTCCGATGAGCTATTGGAAACTAACCGATGAAGAAATTTACACCCATTTTAAAACCATTGATGCCTCCATCTCGATTCCTATCATGGTTTATAATAATCCTGCAACAGGAGGTGTAGATATGTCGCCTGCGCTTTTAATGCGCTTATTAACCCTCACCAATGTTGCTATGATCAAGGAGAGTACCGGCGATATTCAACGCATGTACACCCTTCGAAAGCAATTGGGCGAAGATATACGCTTGTTTAATGGAGCGAATCATTTAGCGCTTGGTGCTCTTACAGCAGGAGCTAGCGGTTGGTGTACTGCTGCACCCAATCTGATTCCGCATTTAACCACCGATTTATTTTCTGCCCTAGAGAAGAATAACTTGCAACGCGCACAAAAGGTTTTCTATCACCAGGTCGAACTCCTTCAATTTATGGTTGCAAAAGGATTACCTCGGGTAGTGAAGGCTGGCTTGGAATTAATGAATGAAGAGGCTGGGTATTTACGCGCGCCACTCCTTCCATTGAATACCGATGAAAAAGACGAATTAAAACGCTTGCTCGACCAATGCCATCAAAAGATGTTTCATCCCTAGTTGAACTGTTTTTCTATACATACGCAAAAGCTTTCTAAATAACGAGTTCGAAGACTTTGGTTATTTTAGAAGGCTTTTGTATTTTTATTTATTGAGCAAAAATTTTATGGAAAGCGTCTAGCGTATTCTCCCCTAGAAAATAGCGTAATTGCCAAGCTTGGGTTTTCTTTGCTTGGGCATTTTCGGCTGCATCCCACGGGGGATAAATCCGAAACCCTCGTTTCCCATCTGCAACAGAAGTCCGTAAAATTTTATGCTGAACGAGAACGGCTTTGGGAAATAGAAAAAATCCCCACTGTTCTTCATGCTCAGCAGAAATAATGACCCAATCAACGGCATCATTTTCGTTAAATGGCTGTGTAATTCCTTCGGCATTGCGGTTCCATAAGGTAACGAACTGCCCTATTTTTTTGGGGGTGATTTTGGCATGTCGGTAAAGACCATACTGCTTGTTTAAGCGGAACTGATACGCATCGTAAGCAGCGCTTTCCTCCTCTTTTACGAGATGGGTTAGGGTTTGTTGAAAATGTTCAGTAAAGAAGTTTATTAGCTGTTCTAAAGAAGGAGGGAATGGTTTATTCATGGGAAATAAGATAAGGGAATGAATGAGTGGACTCATGGATTATTTTTCAATGCAATAGGATTTGCGTTAGGGATTGAAGCATCTGTTTGAGCTTTTGTGCGAAGTAAAACGAAGCAGAAAAGCGAGTGCGGAAAGCCCGACCTTTCGTTGTTGTTTTTGTCAACAACAACGAAAGGGAACGCCTAAAAATTTTAAAAATGATTCTAAAATGACAACTGAATTTCCTTCTGTACACTCAATTTCAATGTATACGCTAATTTGCTTAAAAAAATCGGATTATAAAATTCCCATTAATTCGACTTCGAAAACAAGGGTGCTGTTTGGCCCTAATTCCTTTGAGATTTGTTCTTTTTTATAGGCTAAATGAGCAGGTATGGTTAGCTTCCATTTACTACCTACGGGCATTAACTGAAGCGCTTCCGTCCATCCTTTAATAACTTTGTTTAACGGAAATGCCGCTGGTTTCTTACGTTGAACCGAACTATCAAACACTTCACCCGCTAAGTTGGTTCCATGATAATGGCACAAAACGGTGTCTTCTAAGGCGGGTTTTAAGCCCTCTCCTTCTACCATAATTTCGTACTGCAATCCACTCTCTGTTGTAACAACACCTGGTTGTTTGGCATTTTCCTCCATAAAGGCTAAGCCTTCGGCCAAGTTTTTAGCGGCTAATTCTTCTTTCTTTTTTAATAATAATTCGGCAACACCCATTTCTTTTTGTTTCTAGTTTATAAAAACCAAAAATAAGACTTTCAGGTTTAGGATGCCCATCAATTTTCAATTTTTATAGCCATAAAGCATGCATAAAAAAAAACGTTAAATAGACTAGTCTACTTAACGTTTTTGTATACGGTATTAAAATATGCGTTATTTTAAGATAATGCTGTAGGTTGTTGTTTGAATAGCATTTTGAAAATACGCTTTTGATATTTCTTGCATGGCTTTTAGACGAATATTCTCAGCATCTAAGGCTTGCTTTTCTTTACGATCTACTTTGGTCGATAATTGTGCAATAAGTTTATCTACTTCGGCAAAACACGTAGAGCTAGGATCAATCATATCTAAATAATACAAAGCCTGTTCAAAATTGTTAGCTGCTATTTCAGCTTTCGCATTGGCCATATTCTTGGTGCATAATTTCTTTTGATACGATGCATAGTATTCGATGGATTTTTGCTGAGCAGTGGCATAACAACTATTACCCGTATCTGGAATTGATTGGGCTAAACTAATGGCTTGTTCATGATCATTAAGTTGAGCCATATTTGCGGCTTTTGTAAGAACTTTTTGGCAATTCTGATTGTAATACGAATAAATATTCTGCTTCGCTTCGCTTAAGAAATCCTGTAAAGCCTTGTCGTTGCTTTTTATTTGCGAAAACGCATTGGCAATCGCTAACGACTCATTTTTACCACTACCCGTGTAGCGCTTCGTTAAGCTACCAAAACTTTCGGTAGAAGACAGTTGCTTTATAAGGTAAGTTATTTCTAATTTTACAACAGCAATATTCTCTAAACCACCTTGTACCATACTGCTTTCTTCCACATTAATACGTGGCGTAATCACAATATCATTTGAAAATCCGTACTGTAATTCGGTATTTTTATTAAGAACCGTAATAAATTTTGTTTCTAATTTATGCAGGGCACTTTCGGTTAATTTAGCTGATGGGGCAGGTAAAACAACACCCAATGTAAAATCTTTGTTTTGAGCATTTACCAAATGGCATAGCGCAAAAACCAGGAGTAATAAACTATTTTTCATATCAATTAATCGTCATATAAATGGTAGAACCTTTCACCTCTCTGTTCACTTCTAAATTAAGTGTCTTAAGGAATCTAAATAATTCTAAGGCAAATTTAGTCGATGTATAGTTCATCGCATTTTTATCTTTAAGCGGAATCTTCACCTCATCAAAAATCATTTTTAAATCGGTTACTCCCTGAATATGATAGTTATTATTCAGCGAATTATTGGCAATCCATTCCTCTAAAACATCAGAAAATGCTTCAGCATCTTTCCCTATTTCAGAAGTCATGGTGTATTCAGAATCTTCGGAAAAACTAAAGTCTACAAAAACCGAACGCCCATTTCGAAGCATATCGCTAAACTTTTCGTTGACTGTAAATACAAAATCTTCCATCGATTTCTCCACAGCTCTCGAAACCAGCTTATCGATATCGTTGGTTTGGAATTTACCCGAATTCGACACTTTATTCGATAAAGAATTACCTGTTGCCGTTTCATAAGAAGATATAATGACCGTAGCAGAAGAACCGCTTTGATCACTGTTGCTACTCACTTCCGCAACCACATAAATATCACTACCCGAAAGCTCAAGAATCTTGGCTTTTAAATCGGTCTGATTATTTAAATTAAAAACCTGATTATCTTTTGCTGCCTTTAATCGGCCAACAAAATCGACCGTGGTATAGCCACGGGTATCAAATCCTTCTTTTATCTTGGTAATGGCTATTCTACTCAATATATTTTCATCGAGTACCGTTCGTAGATCTTCACCATCTTTGGTAAAGGGAATCACCATAATCTTGGGTAAATTTTGATTTTGAGCAAAAACATTTAAACTCACAAAAAACACCAGAATTAAACCTATAATTTTATTTGTCATTAGTCAATTATTAATTCGCATTTAAGTTTAGTACCTGCTTCCATTTTCGTGGCAATATCCTTACCGCCCATGGTCACATTACCAATTGAGAAACTTTCATCTTCAACACGTTCAATCACCATTTTACCAACTTCTTTTTTACGAGCAACACGTTTACCATCGATACTGTAAAAAGCTTCTTCATAAATTTTAAAGCTTGTTCCTGTGGTTAATCCCATGGCAGAACCACCCGTAATTAACAACTTAGTAGCCTCATTGTTGGCATTTTTAGCTTCAACACTTAATACATTTAAACTCACCTTAAAGTTATCTTTAATAAACTTTTGAATTTCAGGATTAATGCTTTCCAGCGCTTTATCAAATCCAGTTTTTCCTTTTGACTGGGCACTAAATTTTTCAGAAGCAACAATTTCTCCTGTTTCTACACTAATAACCTTTAAGCTAAAGTTAACCGAAGCTTTACGATCTTTAATATTTCCTAATACACCTAGCGTAGCCATACCTGTAAGTCCAGAAGCACTACTTTCTTTTTCAACCATTTCAGCCTCTAGCACATTTCCAGTGACAATATAGCTCGCTCCCATCGATCGTGATTGCTCCACAACATTTCCGTCTATAAAATCTTCCGATTGTTGTTGCTTTTTCTCTGACTGAATCAAGTCCATTTTCTCTCTTTCGACTAACGTAAATCGTTTGGTCGATAAAAAAGCATCGGAAACAGCATCTTGTATAGCGATAACATAGGTGTTTTTTGCATTGGTATAACTGTTGGTTTTACCTCCACTAAAAGGCATTATACCTACAATTGTTTTCGTTTGTCCATAGGCACATACTGCGAAGGTTGAAAGCAGCGATGTTAATAAAAATCTTTTCATAGAATGAAATACTTTTGGTTTAATATTAGAAGTATACCTATTTACCAACATAGCTTTAGTAAATAGGCGGCAAATGTAGCTAAAAAAGAACCATTTGATTCATTAATTTAGTTTAAATATACTTTGTTGTAAAGTATATTTCATCAAACCAATTTGAAATGAATAGGTTCAGGACCTCGTTCATTCAACGTAAGCACGTTTTTTATTATGGTTCTAATAACCCCGTGTCTCTATTATATTTTTATAAAAAGTGTCTTGCCCTACCTTTTTAAAATGGGCGCTAAGGTTATTTATAACGCAGTAGCGCTACAAATAACCTTCGGGCTGTCGCTACTCGCCTTTTCCACATGCGTTCCAAAGGCTCAAACACGCGCTCCATCCCTAGCGCAATAAGGGAAAAAGTTTGAAATGAAGCAATAAATATTCAACTTTAGAAAACAAAAAACCCGTAAAGTAACAACTCTACGGGTAATGATTTTATTTAAGAATGTTTTGAGGAATAAAACAAATTAAACGATATTTTACATGGCCGATTGCATCTCCATCGCTAATTTCTGAATAAACTCGTTAAATTTTTGAGCGTCTTCTGGATTAGCGGCTAATTTCTCACCAATAGTAGCCGATTTTTCGTTCCACTCTTGTAAGTTACCAGCCATAGTTGTTAATTTTGCAGCATCGCCTGACTTTGCAGCAGCCGTATATTCTTTGATAAATGTAGCATAATCGTCTACATATTTCTGAACTTCAGGATCACTGAATTTTGGTGTTCCTTCTGCAGCAACTCCTTCTTCTGTTGTCGCTTCAGCTCCTTCAGTAGCATTCGCCGTTGAATCAACCGTTTCTTGATTGTCTGTTGCTTTTGCTTCTTCTTTGTTACATGCTGTAAATGCAATAAAACTTACAACAGCTAATGATAATAATATTTTTTTCATAGTAATAGTTTGCCCAAAGGTATAAAAATAACAATAGTACACAACCATAAAAACAACACGCCACCAAATAACTAACCTGTTTTATACCAAATTTTTAAATCAATATCGGATGATTTTGTCTTATTTAATAGGCGCTTATATTCTTTGCTGTACCGCGTTCACAAAGCGATTAAACATATTCTGAATTTAATAAAACATAGCTTATTTATCATTCACTATACATTCTTCGTTAAATCTTAAAATCTGATTAAAATCATACATTTAAAACCCTACTCCTTGGACAGAATACCTTGAAAACTAAAAAACACTTCTTTCAAAACACTAATTAAGGTGGACTAATTACTATTTCTAATAAAATGTTATCTTTACAATTCCATCTGCACTTACGGGTGTATACCAACGGGAAAGCTTTACAAAGGCTCACTGTATTTAGGCACAAATCATTAGGTGCAGATGGCGTTAATATTACTTTAATTTAGATCATGATAATAGAACCAAGAACAAGAGGATTTATCTGTTTAACGGCTCATCCAGACGGTTGTGCTGCCCATGTTAAACAACAAATTGATTATGTAAAAGGACAAGGAAAATTAGAAGGCCCAAAACGCGTATTAGTGATTGGTGCCTCAACTGGTTTTGGCTTGGCATCTCGCATCAGTGCCGCATTCGGATTTGATGCTTCTACCATAGGGGTTTATTTTGAAAAACCACCTGCACCTAAGAAGACCGCTTCTCCGGGATGGTACAATACGGCTGCCTTTGAAACAGCTGCTCATGAAGCAGGTTTGTATGCGAAAAGCATAAATGGTGATGCGTTTTCAGATGCTATTAAAGATCAAACCATTGCATTGATCAAAGAAGACTTAGGTCAAGTTGATTTAATTATTTATAGTTTGGCTTCTCCTCGTAGAACAGACCCTAAAACAGGGGAAACTTTTCAATCGACCTTAAAACCGATCGGACAAGTTTTTGAAGATAAAACGGTCGATTTCCATACGGGTGAAGTAAAAATGATTTCTATTGAGCCAGCCAGCGGTGACGATATTTCGAATACCGTGAAAGTAATGGGTGGTGAAGATTGGGAATTATGGATTGACGCTATGAAAGAAGCTGGTGTGCTTGCTGAAAACGCAAAAACAGTTGCTTATTCGTACATTGGCCCTAAAGTAACCGAAGCGGTTTACAGCAACGGAACGATTGGTCAGGCCAAGAGTCATTTAGAATCGACCGTTGCTTTAATCGACGAGAAGTTAAAAGACTTACATGGTAAAGCCTATGTTTCTGTAAACAAAGGGTTGGTTACACAAGCAAGTTCGGCGATTCCTGTTATTCCTTTGTATATTTCATTATTATACAAAACCATGAAAGAGAAAGGAATTCATGAAGGGTGTATCGAGCAAATTTACCGTTTATACAACGAGCATTTATTCACAGAGAACGGTGAAGTGCCTGTTGACGAAAAAGGAAGAATTCGTATAGACGATTGGGAATTACGTGAAGACGTACAAGAAGTCGTTGCTGAATTATGGAAAAATGTCACCACAGAATCCTTAAAAGAGGTAGGTGATTTAGAAGGTTACCGCACCGATTTCTTTAACTTATTTGGTTTTGAAATCCCTGGGGTTGACTATGCTGCCGAGGCCGATGAAATGGTTCAAATTCCTGGACTACAAGCTTAAGAAGAATAAAAATATATAGTTAAACGCATCAGGTTTCTGATGCGTTTTTTTTTGCTCGTTAAACGACCTGTTTAATAGTCACTCGGTGCAATTGATTAATCCTCTAGGGTGGCTGACCAATGCATTCGCTTTATTTAAAATAATATTTAAGATTTTTATCTCATTAAGACAGCTCGCATTCCTCTAACTTTTATTAACTTAGATGGATTATGCAAAACACCGAAATAATTTTAATTAATATTACAGGCCCCGATAAGCCTGGAATAACGACTGCTCTAACGCATATTTTAGGAAAATACAACGCCAAAATTTTAGATATTGGCCAGGCCAATATCCATCATTCCTTATCCCTTGCCATTATTTTTCAGTCGGAAAATGGACACTCGGGCAATATACTTAAAGAGATGCTTTTTAAAGCCAATGAACTCGATATTCATATCCGGTTTACGGCCTTAACGGAAGAAGAATACACGAATTGGGTGGGTGTTCAGGGAAAAAACAGATACATTATTCATATTCTTGGAAAAGAATTAAAGCCCGACCAAATAGCGCGTGTTTCCAATGTCTTATTGGATTTTAATCTAAATATTGAACGTATTATTCGCCTTACCCAGCGAATTCCATTGGATAGAGCTATTCAACGAAATTGTTTTGAATTTGCCGTAAGGGGAAATATCTCTAAACTAAAAAAGATACAGAAAAAACTCTTGGAATTGTCTTCTGAACTCGCCATAGATATTGCTATACAAGAGGAAAATAAATACCGTAGAATGCGACGTTTAGTTTGTTTTGATATGGACTCTACCCTTATACAGGCAGAGGTTATTGATGAACTGGCCGAACGAACGGGAGTTGGTGAACAAGTGAAAGCCATAACCGAAGCGGCCATGAATGGTGAGATTGATTTTTCGGAGAGTTTTAAATTGCGCGTTAAACTACTGAGAGGACTAGACGAATCTGTTTTAAACGACATTGCTATTCATCTTCCGATAACAGAAGGATTGCAAAGATTGATGACTATTTTAAAGAAAAGTGGGTATAAAACCGCTATACTTTCGGGGGGCTTTACCTATTTTGGAAATTATTTAAAAGAGCGCTTTGGTTTCGATTATGTTTATGCCAATAATCTAGAGATTATCGATGGGAAATTGACGGGGAATTATTTGGGCGAAATTGTGGACGGTCGTAAAAAAGCGGACTACCTGAAACTACTTGCGCTTAATGAAAATATAGACATTCAACAAACAGTCGCTGTAGGTGATGGTGCGAACGATTTACCCATGCTAACAACTGCTGGATTAGGCATTGCCTTTCATGCCAAGCCAACGGTAAAAGAAAATAGCCATCATTCTTTATCAACCATCGGAATCGATGGGGTTTTATATTTCTTGGGATACAAAGACTCTTCCGAAGATATTGAAATGTTGTCTATTTCTTAGCGCTAAACGATGGGCTTTAAAAGTGTTCGATCTCGAACACTTTTAAAGCCCAAGTTGCGGCAGGGATAGAAGCGGAAATCCTTGGCAACCTGCTCTATTTCTCTATTAAAACCATCTTTTCCTGTTGCCAAGATTGGGAGTGGATAGCCCGGCGCGTAGCGGCCGCCCATTTAACATTGATTTTTAGACTACGAGTTCTCCATTTTCATTCGTGGTGAGAATATCGGTCATATACGTATAAAAAGGCATTAGTATTTGGTAATATTCCTTTACTTTCTGGGGGAAATCGGCCGATAAAACCTCTGCGTCTGTAAAATGATGCACCAGTAGGTACTGTTTTTTACGAAGTAAATCGACTTGCGGATCATTTTTATCGAAGCCCCGTGGGGCTGTTTTGAGCTCCTCCCCTTCTAATTGCCCATAGGCATCGACCAGTAGTTGATCGGCTAGAATTTTATTGAGCGTTGTGTCTACAGCAATTTCTTTCCTAATTTTCAATAAATCGTCTTTGTCTGGTCCCCAAAAACCACCCCCTATAAACGAATTATTTGGCTGTAAATGAACATAAAAGCCACCGCGATGAAATGGTTTTTGACGAGCAGTAAAACCGGAGAAATGATTTTTGTAAGGCGTTTTATCTAAAGAGAAACGCACATCACGGTATATACGATACGTTTTTAACGGCTCCAACTGGTCTATGATAGCGAGTTGATTGTAAATGGCTTCGAAAATAACTTTGGCTTCTGCATGCGCCTTTTCGTATTGGGGTTTATTTTCTTGAAACCATTCCCGTTGATTGTGTTTGCTTAATTGATTTAAAAATTGAAATATCGTTGAATCCATTGCTTGTCGGTTAGAGCTTAAATATAAGCGTTATTTGCTATAAAAGAAAGTTGAAAACAGACTATTCGTCTTCGGTTTTAAACATTTCGTTGAAATGAATATCTTCTCTTCCAGGTAAAATCATATTTAAAATGACCCCAATAATCGATGATAAAGCCATGCCTTCTAAAGAGAATAAATCGCCAATATGAATTGCGGCTCCACCAATTCCGATAATTAAAATAACCGAAGAGATAATTAAATTTCGCTTTACTTTAAAATCGATGTTATTTTCAACCAACATACGCAATCCACTTGACGCAATAATGCCGAATAAAAGGATGGAAACACCCCCCATAACTGGAGCGGGAATACTGCTTAATAAAGCGGATATTTTTCCGCAAAAACCAAATAGAATGGCAAAACAAGCAGCCCCTACAAAAATATAAATACTGAAAGCCCGCGTAATGGCTAAAACACCTATGTTTTCTCCATAAGTTGTATTGGGTGGGCCACCGATACAAGCGGCTAGCATGGTCGCAACACCATCGCCTAACATCGAGCGATCGAGTCCTGGGTCTTTGATTAAATCTTTGTTAACGACTTTGCTTAAAACCAGCTGATGACCTATATGTTCGGCCACTGGAACAATGGCCACTGGAACCATAAGCAAAACAACGTACCATGATAATGATGGAGTGTAATCGACAAATGGAATCGTAAAATCGGGAATTACGAACCAATTGGCATCATAAACGGTTTGTAAATTAACCACGCCCATAGCGATTGAAAAAAGATAACCGCCGATAATACCAACTAATACCGGAATTACGCTGAGAAATCCCTTGCTGAATATAGCCGTAATAATGGTGATGAGTAAAGTAACAAAACCAATGGTGACATAGGTTAAATCGTATTCGCCCGATGGATTATTGGTCACCATACCCACTGCTGTAGCTGCTAGTCCCAAGCCAATCACCATAATAACCGGCCCGACGACAATGGGTGGCAATAAACGCATTAACCAATTGGTTCCCATTTTCATGATGATAAGCGCAATAAGCGAATAAGCCACACCGACTAAGAAACTTCCTACGAGGAAACTTCCTATGGGTAAACCACTTTGTGGATCGGCCTCTAGAATTTTAAGGGCAATAATCGGGTTGATAAAGGCAAAAGAAGACCCTAAATATGAAGGCACTTTTCCTCTAGTAATCGCTATAAAGACGAGCGTTCCAATACCACTTGAAATAAGCGCAATGGAAGGGTTCATTCCTGTTAACGCTGGTACGAGTACGGTTGCACCGAACATGGCAAAAAGGTGTTGAATACTCAATAATATCCATTGGCCAAATTTCGGTTTCTCGTCGATGGCTAGAACAATCTGCTTTTCGTTTTGCTTCATTGTAAAGGTATTTTGCTGTGTGTTTGTTTGTGAAGCAAAAGTAGGAAATTTTATGGCGAAGGGCTGTTGAATAACGAATGAAAATAAAAGCCAAGGAATAAAAACGAAAAAACCACGCCTGAGCGTGGTCCTTCCTTGTATATATCAAAATGAACTTCTAAATTGAATTTACATATTACGTCTGTACTGCCCCCCAACTTTGAAGAGCGCGTCTGTAATTTGGCCCAAGGTACAAAATTTTGCGGCATCCATCATTGCTTCGAAGATATTTCCGTTCTGAACAGCGACTTCTTGTAGACGTGCTAACTCGACCTGTACTTGACTGTCATTGGCTTTGTTAAGGTTTTCTTTGGTGACAATTTGGAATTGTTTTTCTTCTTCCGTGGCACGAATTACTTCGGCTGGAACCACCGTTGGAGAACCTTTAGAGCTCAAGAAGGTATTAACACCAATGATAGGAAACTCACCGGTATGTTTCAAAGTTTCGTAATACAACGATTCTTCTTGAATTTTAGAACGCTGGTACATGGTTTCCATCGCACCTAACACGCCTCCGCGTTCGGTGATGCGATCGAATTCTAAGAGAACAGCCTCTTCGACTAAGTCGGTTAATTCTTCAATAATAAATGAACCTTGAATTGGATTTTCGTTTTTCGCTAAACCAAGTTCTTTGTTGATAATTAACTGAATTGCCATTGCACGACGAACCGATTCTTCGGTTGGGGTGGTGATTGCCTCGTCATACGCATTGGTGTGAAGCGAATTACAGTTATCGTAAATCGCATACAACGCCTGTAATGTTGTACGAATATCGTTAAAGTCAATTTCTTGTGCATGCAACGAACGACCAGAGGTTTGAATATGGTATTTTAGCATTTGTGCTCGTTCGTTTGCGCCGTATTTGTCTTTTAAGGCTTTTGCCCAAATTTTACGGGCTACACGACCGATAACCGAATATTCGGGATCGATACCGTTGGAGAAGAAGAACGATAAATTAGGTCCGAATGCGTTGATATCCATTCCACGGCTTAGGTAATACTCTACATAAGTAAATCCATTGGCCAAGGTAAAGGCTAACTGGGTAACTGGGTTTGCACCAGCTTCAGCGATGTGGTAACCAGAAATGGATACCGAGTAAAAATTTCGAACGTTTTCGTTGATAAAATACTCTTGAACATCTCCCATTAAACGCAAGGCAAATTCGGTTGAGAAAATACAGGTATTCTGCGCCTGATCTTCTTTTAGGATATCGGCCTGAACGGTACCACGTACTTGGGCTAAAGTGTTTTTCTTAATTTCGGCATAAACATCGGCGGGTAAAACTTGGTCACCAGTAACGCCTAGAAGCATTAAACCCAATCCGTCATTCCCTTGAGGTAAATCGCCATTGTAAACAGGGCGTTCTACGCCTTTTTCAGCGTAAATGGCTTTAATCTTAGCCTCCACCTCTTCTTCTAATTCATTGGCTTTGACGTACACCTCGCACTGTTGATCGATAGCCGCGTTCATAAAGAACCCTAACAACATTGGTGCAGGTCCATTAATCGTCATGGAAACCGACGTTAAGGCATGGGCTAAGTTGAAACCAGAGTATAATTTTTTAGCATCATCTAAACAACAGATTGAAACACCTGCATTTCCAATTTTACCATAGATATCTGGACGGTGCCCCGGATCGTTACCATAAAGTGTAACCGAATCAAAGGCCGTTGATAAACGCTTTGCTGGCATTCCTAAAGACACGTAATGAAAACGTCTATTGGTCCGTTCTGGACCACCTTCACCCGCGAACATGCGTGTTGGGTCTTCTCCTTCTCGTTTAAAGGGGTATAACCCTGACGTAAAAGGAAATTCACCTGGAACGTTTTCTTGCAATGTCCAACGCAATAAATCGCCCCATGCTTCGTATTTTGGTAACGCAATCTTCGGAATTTGTAAATGCGAAAGACTTTCTGAATGCGTTTGTATTTTAATTTCCTTGTCTCTTACTTTAAATGAATAGACTGGATTTTTATATTTGTTTACTTTTTCATCCCACGTTAAAATCACTTCCCAATTGTATGGGTCTAAGTTCATTTTTACACGGTCGAATTCTTTTATTAATAGATTCAAGAATTCCTGCGTATCGGCATTGGTTGACGCAAGACGCTCTTCTACAATACCTGATTTATCGATTTGTGGTGTTTTCTCGGCAACCGATTCAATGGTCTTAAAGATACCAAATAGCTTTTGAGCCACTTCTTTTTGAGAGAGAACCCGCGCATCATATTTACGGTTATTTTCAGCAATTTCCGATAAATAGCGCGTACGGCTTGGTGGAATAACATAGATTTTTTCGCTCATCTCCTTCGTTATCTCGAAGGTCGATTTTAAATCAGCCCCCGTTTTCTCCACGACTTTGTCCATAATCGCTTTATACAAAGCATTGGTTCCTGGATCGTTAAACTGAGAGGCAATCGTTCCGAAAACGGGCATTTCATCGGGATTGGTATCCCATAAATTATGGTTGCGTTGATATTGTTTCTTCACATCCCGTATAGCATCTAACGCCCCACGTTTGTCGAATTTATTAATGGCAACAATATCGGCGAAATCAAGCATATCAATTTTTTCCAATTGAGTCGCTGCACCAAATTCGGGTGTCATTATATATAGGGAAGCATCTGAATGCTCTAATATTTCTGTATCCGATTGTCCAATACCCGATGTCTCTAAGATAATTAGATCGTAATTTGCAGCTTGTAAAACCTGAACGGCTTCTTCAACATATTTCGATAACGCTAAATTCGATTGACGAGTCGCTAAAGAACGCATATACACTCGAGGGTCATTGATGGAATTCATACGAATACGATCCCCAAGAAGTGCACCACCCGTTTTACGCTTCGACGGATCAACGGAAATTAAAGCAATTGTTTTCTCCGGGAAATCGATTAAGAAACGACGAACCAGTTCATCGACCATCGAAGACTTTCCTGCACCACCTGTTCCTGTAATTCCAAGTACGGGCGAGTTCACATGTTTTTCTGGATCGAACTGAAACAATTTCAAAAAGTCTTCTTCTCGGTTCTCTGCTAATGATATTAAACGAGCAATGGTTGTAATATCTTTATCGGCAAGCGATTGGTAAACATCTTTTCCTTCAGGTAATTGTAAATCCATGGTTGGGAAATCGGCATTGGAAACCATATCGTTGATCATGCCTTGCAATCCCATGGCACGACCGTCATCGGGTGAATATAAGCGGGTAATGCCATAGTCCATTAACTCTTTGATTTCGGTTGGAAGAATTACACCGCCACCGCCACCAACGATTCGGATATGACCAGCCCCTCTTTCTTGTAAAAGATCGTACATATACTTAAAGTACTCATTATGTCCCCCTTGGTAAGAAGTCATGGCAATGGCGTTGGCATCTTCTTGAATAGCCGTATTCACCACTTCTTCCACACTTTTATCGTGACCGAGATGAATCACCTCACAGCCAGTAGCTTGAATTATACGTCGCATAATGTTGATCGCCGCATCGTGGCCATCGAATAATGCGGCTGCCGTTACAATTCGTACTTTATTGATTGGTTGATACACCTTTTCTACAGGATGCACATATTTTTTATCTTCGGTTGTAGTATCAGACATTTTTTTGTGATTTGATGCTAAAATAATAAGAATTTATACTTCCGCCTAATAAAGCATGTAATTTGCTCCAAATGATTTGAAAAACATGGGGGTTATATCCGTTAACTTATTATATTTACAACAAATGTATAACCATGAATTGCTTCGACCTAAAACAAATGGCCCATTTCTCTGGTGTTAATGAACAGATGATCACGTTGTGGAATAAAAAGTATGGCATCTTTCATGAAGACAAAATTACAGCGACAAGCAAATTCAGTGCACTGGATTTAAAGAAATTACAAAACGTGGCTATGCTGACGAATTTGAATCCGAAATACAAGATCTCTACCATTAGCCAACTATCTGTAGAAGAATTAAGTATACGTCTAGAATTCGAGCTACAAAACTACCTAAAAAATGAATCGGATTATGAAGATATTATCGGTTTACTAATCATATTTTTACTCACTTTTGATTCGCCAAGTTTTGAAAATATTCTTTCGTTGGTCATTCGCCAATTGGGCATTGAAAAATGCTTTAGCGCGATTATTTACCCTATCTTAGAACGATTAGGTATTTTATCCAATAAAAAAACCATGATATCCGTGGCTAGACAGCGTTTTGCGATGAATATTTTGCGAAAATTCTTTTATTTCTTAATTAAAAATACTGCACGTCCGGTAGCGAATGAACGTAAATGGGTTCTATTCTTAACCAATAATCATTACCAAGATCTTTATTTACTCTACAGTTGCTTAGTTCTAAAACAACACGGTGAAACAATTATTTATCTAGGCGAAGACATTTCGTTATCTACCCTAGAAGAATGTGCTATTTCTGTAAACCCAACCCATTTCTTAACCTATATATCACCTCTACAAACAGAAAATCCTTTAAGTGATTATAGCCATTGGATAGAAGATAACTTCCCTGAAGCAGTCTTTATTGTTTCGGGCAACAAATCATCATTTGCTCAACTAGAGATAGATACAATTCATCCCTTATTTCGACCAGAAGACTTAAGAGATTATATTGACAAATTGATTATTTAACACACCAATTTATGGGTTGTTTATTCAATTTTGTTAAATAAGCATTGGCTTTTGAAAATGGTTTACTATCAAAAAATCCTCGATAAGCACCAAGGGGAGATGGATGCGGAGATTCTATTACATAGTGTTTATCGCGATTAATCCGTTGGCCTTTTTTTTGAGCATAGTTTCCCCAAAGAATAAAAACTAAATGCTCACGGTCATCTGATAAAGATTGTATAACCGCATCTGTAAAATTTTCCCATCCTTTTTTCTGATGTGAACCAGCTTTAGTCGCCTCAACGGTAAGTGTTGCATTAAGCAATAAAACACCTTGTTTCGTCCAATTTAATAAATTACCTGACGTTGAAATATCAATATCCATATCTGCTTTTAATTCCTTGTAAATATTTTTTAAACTGGGGGGTAATTTTATACCTTCGTTCACCGAAAACGATAATCCATTGGCTTGTCCTGGACCATGGTAAGGGTCTTGTCCAATAATAACGACTTGGGTAGCAGAAAAAGAGGTTTGATTAAGGGCTTCAAAAATAAGATTCTGTGGAGGGTAAATCGTTTTCGTTTTATACTCTTTTTGAATAAATTCCATCAAAACTCGAAAATAGTCTTTTTCCATTTCTTGTCGGAGTACATTATTCCATTGCGGATCTAAAGGGATAAGCATAGCATGTATTTTAAGGGCAAAAATATTATTAATTATTCTAAATACCTTTACAAAAGCCTTACTGAGTTGTAATTCTACGATAAAATATAATAATATTTTTAAGTATCTTTACCGTTTAGAAATCGTTGAAACGATTTTCGCATTAATCTATTCAAAAACACGACAAATAGTTATTGATTGAATATAATTAAATCAATTGAACATTGACTGTTTTTTTAGATAACTAACAACAACAGAACTCATACACCGAATGCAAATATCAACTCAAACCTTAAGGGATTTAGAATTCGATGCTGTACAAAAAGAAATTGCGGCATTTGCGTATACTGAAAAAGTAGAAGAATTTATAGCGCATTTATCCCCTTATATTAATCATAACGATTTAATAGAAGACTTACAAACGACCAATGAAGTCCTTGGATCGTTTGAAAGTGGAAATCGAATTCCAATTGCCGAGTATACCATTATGGATGAAAACCTTAAGCGGTTAGAAATTGAAAATTACTATTTACCTGCTGAGGAATTTTTTAAAATCAAATCAAACACCCTGCTGGTCAAAGGAATTCTAAAATATTTAACCGAATTTGAGGAATATCTTCCATTTTTGTTTAAAAAAGCCGAATCGATTATTTATGAAAAACAGATCGTTAAATTAATCGATCAGGTTTTTAACAAATTTGGAGAAGTAAAAGATGATGCAAGTCCAGAATTAAAGATAATTCGTGATCGTTTACGGCATTTAAACGGACGAATTACTGAATTATTTAATAAGTCCATGACTCACCATGCCCCTGTTTTAGATGACATTCGGGAATCGGTTATGGGTGATCGCCGTGTATTGGCGGTGAAGTCGGGGTTAAGAAAACGAGTCAAAGGACAGTTTATGGGAACCTCTAAAACGGGATCCATTACATTTATAGAACCAGAAAGTGTTGTTGGTCCACGACGAGAATTGGAAGAGTTAAAAGAAGAGGAAAAACATCTCATCATGCAAATACTCTTGGATTTAACCACAAAAATGGCCGAGTACAAAGAGCCTTTATTAGTCTATCAGGCCTTTTTAGAGTACATTGATTTCACACAAGCTAAGGCACAGTACGCCTTTTTAATTAGCGCTGTTTTACCCACTATTTCCGACGATAAACAGATAAAGTTAGTGGATGCCTACCATCCCCTACTCTATTTAAACAATCAACGAATTGGAGAAAAAACCATTCCACAATCGTTGGAGTTGAACCGTGATTGTCGAATAATTATTATTTCGGGACCAAATGCGGGCGGAAAATCCATTACGTTAAAAACCATCGGCTTACTGCAAATCATGTTGCAGTGTGGTGTGTTGGTCCCCGTGCATCCTACAAGTGCTTTTGGTTTTTTCACCCAAATCTTCACTGACATTGGTGACAACCAATCCATTGAAAACCATCTATCCACTTACAGTTACCGTTTAAAGCAGATGGCGTATTTCTTAAAAGCTGCCGACGAGAATTCGTTGTTATTGGTCGATGAATTTGGAACTGGGTCTGATCCGGAACTGGGTGGCGCATTAGCTGAAGTCTTCTTTGAGGAATTTTATGAACGTAAGTCGTTTGGAATTTTTACAACCCATTACACCAACATTAAATTAAGCGCCGAACGTTTACCCGAAGCCATTAATGCGTGTATGCTTTTCGATAAACGCTCTTTAGATCCGTTGTATCGATTAGAAATTGGTCAGGCAGGGAGTTCGTTTACGTTTGAGGTGGCTGAGAAAAACAAAATCCCCTTCCGCCTAATTAATCGGGCAAAGAAGAAAGTTGAACAAGATAAACTTAGTTTAGATAAAACCATTTTAAAGCTTCAGCAAGAAAAGTTCGAAATCCAAAAAACGAAAAATGCTGTTGAGGAATTAAAAGAAACGAATATTGTTCACAACGAAAAGCTGGAACAAACCAACGAAAAGATACAACAAAAATTATACGATTTTCAGCAACTTTATGATCGCGAACAAAAACATTTAATGCTCGGTAAACGAATCACTGATATGGCAGATTCTTATTTAAAATCGAAAAACAAGAAAGTCATTGTGACTAATTTCTTGAAATTGATTGAAATGGAGAATGCGAAGAAAACAGAAGTTGTTCAACAACAAAAAAAGATTGAAAAGATTATAGAAAAAGAAGTACAGCGCGAATTAAAAGAAAATGCGGAGACTATATCAGCGCATAAGGAGGTGATTAAAACCAAGGAAAAAGCAGCGACTAAAAAGAAAGTCGACGATTTAAAAATAGGTGATCGAGTAAAAATTAATGGTTCAACAAGTGTTGGGACGATTTCTAAAATTAAAAACGATGTTGTTTTTATTAATTATGGATTGTTCACCACGCAAATTTCGGTTCACGAGATATACAAAGTATAAGAAACCGACCAAGCATTTAATCTTTAAAATACCTTTGAAAACATGCAACGTTTATACCTCTCCCTTTTAAAAGATAGTGGTGTAAGCGTTTTTTTATAAGCCTTTCAGCCCAATACGCTTAAATAAGCTAGAACTTATTAACATACCCTAACGCCCTTTGAAAAAAAAACGAATATTGTTTATCTTAACATAAAAAAATATAAACTCCTGATAAATTTGAAGATACAAAAATAACAACCTACTAAATTAGAAACATTATCCGCAATAAAATACCACTTTTTATTATTGAATTGTTAAGAAATCATTAACAAGTTTGATTTATAGATTTTTCAAGAGGGTTTATTATCTAAATTTGTACCACTTTAAAACATCTACATGAAGAGAATATCTACTTTTTTTATCTTAATAGCATCCATATATACTCAGGCTCAGGAGCCTTATTATGATAATATCGATTTAAAATTGAGAGGCGTTGCCTTAAAAACTGAATTAACAAGCTTAATTACAAAAACGCACACAAGAAACTTAAGCTATTCTCAAGTATGGGATGCAATAAAGGTAACAGACATTGATCCAACAAACCCAACGCGTGTTATTCTATTGTATGGCTATAATAAAACATCGACTGGAAATGATGCTTATTATGGTTTGAAGAATAACAATGGTGGCGATGCTGGTCAATGGAATAGAGAACATACCTATGCAAAGTCATTGGGAAATCCACCTTTGGGCACTAGCGGTCCTGGAGCTGATGCCCACCACTTAAGAGCTAGTGATGTAAAGCGTAATGCTGATCGTGGTAATCTAAAATTTATTGATGGAAATGGTACATCTAAAAAAGTCGGTTCTGGTTGGTATCCTGGTGATGAATGGAAAGGTGACGTTGCGCGAATGATGATGTATATGTATGTCCGTTATGAAACAAGAACTTTACCTGCCAACGTTGGGTTTGGCTCTACAACACAAACACCTGATGGGATGATTGATTTATTCTTGAAATGGAATGCAGAAGATCCTGTTTCAGAAATTGAAATACAACGTAATGCCTATTTAGGGGATAATAGTAAACCATACGCTCAAGGAAATAGAAATCCGTTTATTGATAATCCATATTTAGCAACGCTTATTTGGGGCGGACCAATCGCAGATAATACATGGAAGTCTTTGTCTACTACGGTGAATTATCTTGAAAAGAATCATGGGGCAAAAGCATATACCAAAAAGAATAATATATTAATTACCACTTCAAATACTATAAAATCGGTTCAGGTTTTTAATTCATTTGGTCAAAGCGTACGTTCTCTTGATAACACTAAAAATTTAAAAACAATTGAACTAAAAGGATTTGAAAAAGGAATATATATTTTAAAAATAAACGGAGAAAACTATTCAACAAATCTACGTGTAATTATACATTAACATTTAATAGGATATTTATAAAAAGATTAAAAATATGAAAAAAATTGTATTTACTCTTGCATTTACTCTTGCAACTCAGTTAGCTATAGCTCAAGCTCCAGCAGGTTATTATAATAATGCAACGGGGAAAGGCTATGAATTAAAATCTCAATTAGCTGAAATAATTAGTAAAGATTATGATGGTCAAAATTATGATGCTCTAAAAGCATTATATAGAAAAAATTCACCTAAGAATGGTTTTAAAGACATGTATTATGAAAAGGATAATACAATTTTAGATATCTATTCAGAAAATGCTACAGGTCAAGATCCATATAATTACACACCAGGTCAGAAAGAGTGCGGAAATTATAAATATGAAGGTGATTGTTACAACAGAGAACATTTGATTCCTCAAAGCGTATTTAGTAAAAAATCTCCAATGGTTTCTGATGCCTTTCACATTTGGCCTACCGATGGAAAAGTTAATGGTCAACGTAGTAATTATCCTTTAGGAGTTGTAGGAAAAGAAACATGGACTTCTATGAATGGTTCTAAACTTGGTTCTGCTTTAAATGCAGGCTATTCTGAAGGGTTCTCTGGAACTGTTTTTGAACCGATAGATGAGTTTAAAGGCGATGTAGCACGTGCTTATTTCTATTTTGTTACACGCTATGAAAATAGCGGAATTCAAAGTTGGAATTTTGCCATGTTTGATGGAACAAAAAACAAAGTATTAAACAATACGTTTTTAAAAATCTTATTAACTTGGCATCAAAACGATCCTGTTTCTCAGCGAGAGCTAGATATCAACGATTTAGTTTACGAACACCAAAACAACCGTAATCCTTTTATAGATCACCCAGAATATGCCCAACAAATTTGGAATATAGCTTTAGGGACCGATGATTTTGAATTTCAGGAAAGAACCGATGTTGAAGTTTACACTTCGAACCGAATGGCAACTGTACAGTTGAAAAACACTTCAAAAAATATTGAATCAATTCATGTATTTAATTTGAATGGTCAATTAATGAATACTATTGTCAATAAAAACAATCAACAAAAAGTAGATGTTTCTATTCAAACACCAGGGGTTTATATCTTAAAAATTGTTGGAAAAGGAATGGAGATTAACAAACGTATTGTAATTAAATAACAGTAAAAAATACAATTAATTTTAAGATGTAGACATGGTCTGCACCTTTTTTATTTTACAGCATATTGTTTACAGCATTTACCGGGTTTCTCTAATCATTTTTATTATAATTCTTATGGTTTATATCATAAAAAAGAAAGATCGATTTTACGTATAAATCGTATTCGTTTATAAGACAATAAATTGCATCAGATACCGATTAAAAGCCCTATTCATATGTGTTTTTTATCTTTTAACATCTGTTATAATAGGTTATCTTCGCTCGGATTATTAACACGTGATCATTATGATTAAACATTTACCCTCAAACAAATTCATTGTTAAAAAACTTTGTACTAATTTACTATTAGTAATCGTTATGACAATAAACATTAGCGCCACTGCGCATCCCTATCTAAATAAAAATAATACCTATTGGGAATCGTTAGACCAAAGAAGTCATAAATCCAATCCTGCAAATTGGATAGATTATGTTTTATTTGGAAGTAAAAAAGATTTACACTTAACTTTTTTCAATGAAAATCCTGAAATAATTTCTAAGAAAAATCCTTGTATTGTTGAACTTCCATATACGGAGGATTTCTCGAGTTCTAATACTGATTTACCTCTTTGTACAAAAGTCATTGATGTAAATTCAGATATGAAGACATGGATGGTCACAACTTCAAATCAAAGTGAATTTACTCCTCCGTTTTTGCGTTATTTATTTTCGAGTACGAATGATGCCGATGACTGGTTTTTCACAAAAGGATTCGTTCTAAAAGCGGGTATAAACTATAATTTACGCTATAAAACATCTGGCTATGGGAATGATGATGCTGAAAAACTAAAGGTAATGATTGGTTCATCGAATACCGTTGAAGCAATGACCATAACCTTAAAAGATTATCCAAAATTAACATCTAAGGTAATCGACGAAGACTTCGTTTTCAATGTCACAAAAGATGGTGTTTATTATATCGGTTTTCACGCTTATTCTCTTAAAGATCACTTTATGATTAACTTAGATGATATTCGTGTAAGTCTTTCTAGTCCATGTGACGAACCTTTGGCTCCTTTTGCACATAGTCCACAAGCAAATACCGCGGAAATATCGTGGACAGCCCCTGCTAATCCTTCTTCTTTAGGTTATGAATATTTTTATTCAACGACTATTAATAAGCCATTAGTAGATGAAGAAAAAGCCATCTCTACAACAAAAACACGTGTACAAATCGATCAACTTGTTAAAAACACCACCTATACATGGTGGGTAAGGTCGGTATGTTCGAGCACAGCGAAAACAGATTGGTTAAAAGGTGGAACTTTCACGACACTTTTGCCCAAGAATGATATCGGTTTTTCAGATAATTTTGAAGGAGAAAATCAGTGGATTTTTGTAAATGGAACGCAGAAAAATCAATGGGTTATTGGTTCTGCTACGCAGAATGGCGGAAAGAAATCGATGTATATTTCTTCAGATGGAGGATCAAAAAACACCTACACAAATACAAATTCACGCACCTATGCCTATACCGATTTTAATTTACCAGCCACAGTAAAAAAAGCCTTTTTATCGTTCGATTGGAAATCACTAGGAGATCGAAATGGGAAGGATCTTTTAAAATTATGGATCGTACCGACCAATTTTAAACCGGTAGCTGGAAATGCAATAACAGAATCGTCGAATAGGATTAAATTAGCCGAGTTAGGTTTGATTAATTCGTATAGCAATCAACAAATAAACAATCTTGACTTAAGCAAATACACAGGGAGTTTCCGCATCGTATTTGAATGGACGAATGATGATATCAATACAGTAAATCCACCAGCATCTATCGATAATTTCTTATTGAGAACCCAATGCGATGCCCAAATTACAGAAGTTAATCATACTACGGTATATTCGGGTTTAAATGCAACGGTTACTGTTAAAGCTACCCCTGGCGTTACAACGTATAAATGGTATAGTGCCGCAGTCGGTGGTCAATTATTGGCAACAACAACGACACCTAGTTATACACTCAAAAATGTTCTAAAAGATGCTAAAGTCTTTGTAACTGCTACTGATGATGGTTGTGAAAGCGATGAACGTACACTAATCAATATAAGTGTAGAGGAATTAGTAACGCCTATTATTCTGAACGCAGATAAGCAAAATATCTCGGCTTGTCTTAATGATTATGCAACGATATCAGCAACGGGTGGCGAACAATACAGAGCCATTAAAGCTTTTTATTTCGATACGAAAGAAGAAACCAGTCAATGGCTAATAACCAATGGGGATGAAACCATGACTTGGAATTATGGGAAAAGTATGAAAGCAGGTGGAAAGAATCAAGGTGAACTTGTACTTTCTTCTGTTCAAACAACCTCAGAAACCACCCAAAAGACTTGGTCTATTAAAAGTCCGACGATTGACTTAAAAAATAAAACCAACGATTTAGCCCTTTCTTTTACATATAGTTTGAGTCTCAAGTCAGGTGCTTCTACAACGGGATCGTTAGCCGTAGAAGCTACTGAAGATAATGGACTAACCTGGAAAACCATATGGACTAACCAAACTTTAAAAACGTCTTTAAATGAAAACGGCGTGATTGTAAAATTACCCGCTTTTGCCAAAGCAAATAAATTGCAATTTAGATTTTCTTTGAACGGAAATAGCCAAACTATTGCAAATTGGTATTTGGATGATATCGTTTTGTCGAGTACACAACAACCAATTGAATGGTCAACTCAAGAGGGTTTATTTACAGATAGTGAACTACGTCTTCCTTATAAAGAAGGTGAATTTGCAACCGTTGTATATGCTCAGCCATCCGTTACAACGTCTTACACAGCCACTGTTAAAACATTGTCTGGAGTAAAGGTTAATTCTTCAATAAGTGTAAAAGTAATTCAAACAGAAGCCCCAACTGGAGAAGTCTATCAATCTGCTTGTTCAACAAGAACATTGGCCGATTTTAGGGTGAATGGACAAAATATTCGTTGGTATTCATCTGCAACAGCCGATGAAGAACTACCAGCTACAACTGCAATTACTGCTGGTGTTACATATTACGCCTCCCAAACAGTCAATGCCTGTGAGAGTAAATCAAGACTTGCCGTAAAAGCAAATTCTTGTTTAGAAACAAATGATTTAACAAATACAAATCTTACTTATTACCCAAATCCAGTAGACGATTTTCTAGTGATTACTGGAAAAGAGATCATCCATTCTTATCAAGTGATTAATCTTCTAGGACAGCAATTAACAACTAAAACTCTTAACAGTGAATCTGCGAAAATTGATCTTCGCGCTTTACAAAAAGGTGTTTACTTCGTGTTAGTAGAATTTTCTTCTGGGCATTTAAAAATGATTCGAGTTAGTAAAAAATAAAAAATACTCAATAATTAACGGGAGCTATTGAATTCAATAGCTCCCTTTTTATATGGAAAAACCTAGCGAATTACAACAATAAACAACTGTAGTAAAAGGACTTTGGCATGCAGTTCGCATTAGATTAGAGGAAACAACCATATATCATGATTAAGCATTTAGTATTAATTGGATCTATTGCACTAATTAGCATGTCTTGTGCTAAAAGTGCTGATCAATCCAATCAACCAACAACTGGAAATTTTCTCGTTGAAAATCGGGATTCCATGAATAACACGGAAGATTACGATCGCACAGATCAAAACGGAAGTGGAGACCTTAGCCCTGAGCAGGTGAGAGAAATTAAAGATTTAAAACGGCAATTAAGAGCAGAAATGCAAGCCATCGGAAGAGATAGCCGATTAAGTGGTTATGAAAAAGGCCAAAAAAAGCGGGCCGTTTCAATAAAATATCAAAAGAAAATCAATACAATAACAGGAAATAAGAATCATTATGATCAGTATACAGAAGATCGGCATGAAAGAAAATACGAAAAGAAACTGGATGCATTAGAACGTCGTTCCGATTTAACCGAAGAACAAAGAAAAACGCGGAAGAAAGCTTTAAAAGCAGATTATAAAGCCGAAAAAGCGCGTTATAAGAATTCTAAGTAAACGCTTTATATTTCAAACTCCCGATTCAATTTCATGAAACGGGAGTTTTTAGTATCAATAATTAACACGGTTAATTATCTGTTAACTAACTGCTTTCAAGTTAAGTTACTAAAGGGTATTGATTCCCATGAAATGAGCTTGTTTGATTGCCCAAGCAAAGGCATTGGCCGTGAAAATAGCATTATATACCTCAGTGCGTCCTGAACTATGGTTACCATAATTACTTTTTGGGATCGGGTAATTCAGATGATCGAGTTTGAATGGACATATAGTGCTTGAATGACCACTGTGATTTGAATTAAAACCACCATCACCTACCCAAATGAAATTAAGACTTCGATGGCGTAAAGCCGTTATTCCTTCACGATCCCCTGAGCTGGTTTTTTGTAGTTCATTCCCTGCAGCATCGGAATAAATATAAACTTCTGAAGAAGGTAGGTTACTCACATACGTGGTATACGATGCATCTTCACCCCATTTTTTACCTCGAATATCTCCAAAAGGGCCATTTAAAATCTCATCATTGGTATAGGATAAATTGTAAAGTGTCCCTGCTCCCCCTCCAGAGCGGGCATCGATGGAACTACTCGCAAATAAATTTCTGAATAAACGTCTTACACCCGAATTTGATTCTGAAAACGCCAACACGACTCCTCCTCGGGCTAAATATTCAGTGATAATATCTGCAGCAGAATCACTCATCGACCAACTGTAGCCAATAACAAGAATATCTACCGGTTGATTTCCCAAAAGCCAACTTCTTAAACTTTCATCTCGTGGATGATTACCCCCATTGATAATCGACGACCATCCTTGAAACTTAATTCGACTATCATTTAACATTCCATAATTCGATGGCGTCGTAATCAATTTATTAGAAGCTGCTGAGCCTGAAAAATTATAACCATACCCATTTTCGGATGTCCCTATTGTTAATAATTTTTTAGAAGGTATTGCGATGAAAACTTTCGCTTTACAGGTGGTTGAATTAGAATTGCTATTGGCAGTAATGGTTAAATTTTTTACTTCATCTGAAGTAGGTGTTCCTTCTCCATATAACGTAACAACCTGGTTTCTTGCAGTTATTAACCCACTTCCGGTAAATCGAATTCCATCTACTCTATCCGTTTGCATATGATACATCGAGCCTGCTCCAACAGAAGACGGGTCGACTTGTATAGCCACTTGAATCGTGTGGCTCGCATTTAACCTTTGATTCACAGTATAAACACCATTAACTTTAACACTACTGCAATTCATTTTAAAATCAGTTTGACCAGATACCGTTACACCAAACTGACAAGCAGGTTGATCTCCATTAGCAGCGATACCATTAATCAAAACAGTAAATCGGTCATTTTGTGCTTTTTCAGGGGTACCGACAGCAGGTATTTTTACGATATATTTCCCCGTTTCCAAAAACTCACCTGAATGTGTAAAATAATAGCCATTGGTTGTTGATGTAGTCGCTGTTAACATATACGTTCCTCTACTGTGAACCGTAACGGGTACCTCGATGTAATGATTACTAAGGGCTACACCTCTTTTATAATCTCCTTTCACTTCAATGGAATCACAATTATCAATTGTAAGCTGTGCTTTTCCAATTTTGCCACACAAGGAATTCCATAATTGCTCGGCAAAATTCCAATAATTGAAGCAATTTTCAGTTGTATTGTATATCAATAAACCATTATCTTGTTGATCAACATGGCTATCAACCGGTATAGCATCCCGATCACTAATGCTCATTCGTGGAATTAACACCCCTCTACCTAAGGCTCCCCCTCCATGTTCATCTTCTGAAATATGAAGTATAGTATTCGTATTCGGTAGGGGTGTATTCACTCCCACTTGTGCGTTAAGCGTGGGGGAAAGCAGTAAAAGATTGCAGCATAACAAATAGATCTTTTTCATAAAATTTAAGTTTAATTACGGGTACAAAAATAATTTTCAAAATTTTAAATCAAACCCCTAAAAAAACTTAATTTTACTTAGACCATTTCAATTTAGTACTTAATTCTACTTGTTAAATGAATAATAAAACTACACATATCTTAAAATTAAACCTTTGAAATCACCATTAATAAACGTTTTTATATTCTCCCTATTAAAAATATTTTTTTCTGTTTATGATGCTAAATCACTCAATTTCAGCCAAAAAAGTTCATTTGACTTTAAAAACGGATTAAACCAAGAACAAAGCACTGATTATCAGGATATTAATATTGTTTTTATTAAAAAAGAACCTTTTGTCAATATTGAATAAAATACACCTAAACCACACGTATTAAGACATAAATAAAGCATGTTTCGAGTAGTGTTGAACGCTATAACATACCTTAAAAGCACTGATAATGAATGATTAATTGTGAATCAACTTGAAAAGACCATGAAATAAATACCGATCTCCAATAATCATACTAGATTAAATTCCCTATCCCCACTTTATCATTAGATAATGGTTTGTACATTCTTTTTTCTGAAAGAAAATAGTTTACTATTTAGATTAATTGTGTAAAATACGCATTAATAATTTGTTATTTTTTGGCATGAACTTCGCTGTAGCACTGAAAATAAACCCCTTTATGCATTTTATTAAGTATATTTCTCTTATCCTCGTGTTACTGACTACATTGAGTTCTTGTGTGACGCATTCAAGAAATGACCATCACCGACCAAAACACAAACAAGAAAATTATGGTCAGTCGAAGAAAAAACATAAAAAATCGGGTTATAAAAAGCATTCCAAAGCAGAATACAAAGTGAACCCTGGGAAGAAGAAAGGACACTATAAAAAAGACAACCATCCCCACCATAAACAAAACCATGGGCGCAAACGTGGTAATGATTAGGTTCCTTTAAGATTAGGTTCCTTTAAATTCATCGAACCATTTCGACACAAAAAAAACTGCTACATCGCGTCTAAATGCACGATGTAGCAGTTTTTGTAAGTTATTTTTTATAGTCTTAACTATTTCCCTTGGCGTAATCAGCCAAGAATTGAGCAAGACCTGCATCGGTTAAAGGATGATTCAATAATCCTAAGATTGATGATAATGGACCTGTCATTACATCAGCACCAATTTTAGCACAATTCACCACATGCATCGTGTTACGAATAGATGCTGCTAAAATTTCTGTATCGAATAAATAATTATCATAAACCAAACGAATTTCTTCAATTAAGTTAAGTCCGTCCATCGAAATATCATCTAAACGACCTAAAAATGGAGAAACATAGGTAGCCCCTGCTTTGGCAGCCAATAAAGCCTGACCAACAGAGAACACCAACGTTACATTGGTTTTAATCCCTTTCGATGAAAAGTATTTACATGCTTTTATTCCGTCTTTGGTCATCGGAATTTTCACAACGATTTGCTCGTTCAAAGCTGCTAACGCTTCTCCTTCTCTAACCATTCCGTCGAAGTCAGTTGAAATAACCTCAGCCGAAACATCACCTTCAACCACTTCACAAATTGCTTTGTAATGGTTAATGATATTTTCTTGCCCAGTAATTCCTTCTTTGGCCATCAAAGACGGGTTGGTTGTTACCCCATCCAAAACCCCAAGATCTTGTGCCTCTTTAATATCAGCTAAATTTGCTGTATCGATAAAAAATTTCATTGTTTCTGTGTTTCAATTACGTGAGACAAAACTAAGAATTATTCGGCATAATCCCCTCTTTTATTAGGGAAGATGCCGAAAATATAAATTGATTAGACTGCGGTATACCCTCCGTCGACTAAATAATAACCACCCGTCATAAAAGAGGCTTTATCTGAACTTAAGAAAGATACCAATTCGGCTACTTCCTCTGGTTTCCCTAAACGTCCAATGGGATGTTTCTCTTTTAAGGCATTTAAGCGATCGGCATCCATATTTTCCAATAAAGGCGTCATAATATAGCCCGGTCCAACTGCATTACAACGAATATTCTTTAATCCATATTCGGCCCCAATATTTTTGGTCAGTCCAACAACAGCATGTTTTGCAGCTGTATAAGCCGCACTCATTGGTGCTGCGACAGAACCATGAATAGAAGCCATATTGACAATGGAACCTCCTCCATTTTTCTCCATCGCTTTAATTTGGTATTTACAACCAAAGAAAACGCCGTTAAAGTTAATATCAATGACTTTTTTCCACCCATCGAGCGGATAATCTCCTGTACAACTCGCTGGTCCACCTATCCCGGCATTATTACAAGCGATATCTAATTGACCATAGACTTTCAACGTTTCGTTTACAAGGGCTTCATTGGCCTCGGCTGTCGAAGTATCTGCTTTAAAAAAGATGGCCTCTCCGCCTTGGTTAATAATTTCATTCACTACTTTATTACCGCCTTCTTCATTGATATCCGATACAACAACCTTAGCTCCTTCTTTGGCATATAACAAAGCAATCGCTTTTCCAATTCCTGAACCTGCACCTGTAACAATCGCTACTTTATTGTCTAAAATTCCCATAAATATGTATTTTAAGTTTGTCTAACTAATTTACGAATAATAAAGGCCATAACTCTATTTATACCTGAGCTTTAACATAACTTTAAAATGAGAATGTGCCCAAATTGGGAACAATTACTATACCATCTCATGTTTACGGTAATTGAATAAAACTTAACTTTGCCTTCATTTAAAATCACATCCCATGATAGCTCCTAAAGCGAAAAAAATAGATCACCCCATTACGATGCATAACGATACCCGTAACGACCCCTATTATTGGTTAAACGATCGCGAAAATGAAGACGTAATAGCCTACTTAGAAGAAGAAAATAAGTATACTGAAGAAGTTTTAGCACCTACCAAAGCGTTGCAAGAAAAGCTCTTCGAAGAGATGAAAGGACGTATCAAGGAAGACGACAGCTCTGTTCCCTACAAATTTAATGGGTATTGGTACTTAACCGAATTTCAAAAAGGAAAAGAATACCCCTTTTATATTCGTCGAAAAGACGAATTGACCAACGAGGATGAATTACTTTTCAATGTCAATGAAATGGCTGAAGGACATAGTTACTACCAATTAGGAGGCTTGTCGATTTCGGCTAACAACCAATACGTTTCTTTTGGCGTAGACAACGTTTCAAGACGAATTTACACCATTCAAATCAAAGATTTAACAACTGGCGAGATTCTTCCAGATCTTATCGAGAACACGACTGGTGGGTCTACATGGGCAAGCGATAATAAAACCTTATTCTATACCCGAAAAGACGAAACTCTTCGCGCCTTCCAAATTTGGAAACACCGCTTAGGTACCGACTCAAAAGACGATGTTTTAGTTTACGAAGAAGAAGACGACACCTTCAACACGTATGTCTACAAATCAAAATCAAGAGCTTATATTATTATCGGAACCTCATCGGGTGTTTCAGACGAGTTCCGATACATTAATGCCAATGAGCCCGATGCCGAATTTAAAATTTTCCAACCACGCGAAAGGGATTTAGAATATTCCATTGAACATTTCGGCGATGATTTTTACATCCAAACCAATATTGATGATGCCATTAACTATAAGTTGATGAAAACAGCGGTTAACCAAACCGAAAAAGAACATTGGATTGAGGTAATTTCTCACCGCGATAACGTATTTATTGAAGGTTTTGAAATTTTCAAAAATTTCTTAGTGGTTGAAGAACGTCAAAATGGCCTTATCCAAATCAACATTAAAGCATGGGATCTTTCAACCGATTATTACTTGCCTTTTAACGAAGAAACCTATACCGCAGGTGTGGGTACAAATCCTGATTTCGATACCGATTCACTCCGTTATATCTATACTTCTTTAACGACTCCATCGTCGGTCATTGATTTCAATATGATCGATCAAACGTCGGAAATTAAAAAAGAACAGACTGTTTTAGGCGATTTCGATAAAAATAACTACACTTCAGAACGTATTTGGGCTAGAGCCCGAGACGGAAAGTTAGTCCCTATTTCTATTGTACGTCACAAAGACACCCCGTTATCTACAGAAACTCCGCTTCTACTCTATGCTTATGGATCGTATGGTTATACCATAGAGCCTTCATTTAGTTCGGTGCGTTTAAGTAAGCTAAACCGTGGATTCATATACGCCATCGCCCACATCCGTGGCGGACAATACCTTGGTCGTCAGTGGTATGACGATGGTAAAATGTTGAATAAGAAAAATACCTTCTTCGATTTTATCGATGCGGCTAAACATCTTATTGCTCAAGGCTATACCTCATCCCCTCACCTCTATGCTATGGGTGGTTCGGCTGGCGGACTCTTAATGGGTGCTGTGATTAATTACGAACCTACTTTATTCAATGGTGTTGTAGCACAGGTTCCTTTTGTTGATGTGGTTACCACCATGTTAGACGATAGTATCCCTTTAACAACCGGAGAATACGATGAATGGGGAAATCCAAACGACGAAGAGTATTACCATTACATCAAAGACTATTCACCCTATGATAATGTAGAGGCTAAAGCCTATCCCCATATGTTGGTAACTACAGGTTTGCACGATTCTCAGGTTCAATATTGGGAACCAGCCAAATGGGTTGCCCGCTTACGCGAATTGAAAACCGACGATCATGTTCTATTGCTAGAAACCAATATGGATACTGGCCACGGTGGAGCATCTGGACGATTTGAATCGTTAAAAGAAGATGCCAAAGAAGATGCTTTTCTTTATATGTTAGAAGGAATTACCTCATAAATTCACACAACCTTATATCAGAGCCGAGTTTATACTCGGCTTTTTTTATACATCAAAGATTGTTTCTATTCTAGCTGACTAAGCGCCAGATTATTCGCTAAATCTGCAGCACCAAGGTTCACATACATTAGCATAGCAAACTGGTCACCAAGAACCCTTCCCTCAAAAACCATTGTTATCGGAAGATTTGTTCATGTTGATCATGAGAATTGCTTCAAAATCAGTGGACAAGTTGTACAATCACTTAAAAAGGATTGGATGTCTTCTCTAGCGGTGTATAAAAAACAGCTGAGTTTCCTTTACTCCAAATCCATTCCCTATTAATTAATCATTCAATTTCACTAATTCAACACGGCGATTTTGGGCCTTATTGGCTTCGGAATCATTTGGTTTTAGGGGTTTATTCGCACCAAATCCATTCGCTTTTAAACGGCTTGCGGCTACTCCATTCTTCATTAAATAATCCACTAAGGCTTGTGCGCGTTGCTTCGATAATTGTTCATTTCGTGAAGCGCTTCCCGTATTATCGGTATGCCCTTCTATCGCCAGTTTTAGGTCAGGATTGGTGTTTAGTAAAACCGCTATTTCCTGGGCAGTTTCAATGGCTTCTGGTTTTAAATTGGCTTTGTCGCTATCGAACTGGATATGAAGAATTGCCTTTCCTGTTTTATCAATATCAGCAGCCATTTCTTTGGCGACATAGGTCTGAATCGTGGGTTCAAAATCGTTCAGTTCCATGATGAAGATAGCGCCAATAGACGAATTGGACTGTATATGAAGAATGTACTTTTTACCTTGATTTTTAAACGCATAAATCGTTAATGGATCGCTAAAATTGGTTCCTGCCATGCGTCGTTTACCGTTAAACATATTTTTCTTCAGCTGTTCTTTGGTCGCATCATCGCCTACTATTTCACCATGGTATAACTTCTTGGCACCCATTTGATCGAGGTAAGCCAATATATTTTTATCAAAATACGCATTGCTATAGCTTGGATCAGTAAACTCCATAAAAATCATCCCCAATTTACCTTCGCTTGTGTAGAGCTTGTTTTGGCCTAAATAGCTTACGAGTTCGGCATACTCCAAAACTTGGGTCATGCCATTTTCCTCCAATTCTATGGTTAAACCTCTTGGGGCTGTAAAAAAAGGAAAGTCGCCCATGGCTTTTAGATCGGGAATTGTTTCCCAATCGATACCATTTTCCGATTCTTTTTGAGATGAATCTTGTTGATTCGTGCTATCATTTGATTCCGAAGTAACTATTTCCTCGGTTGTTAGTGAATGCTCTTTTTTATCTGTGTTGCAAGCTGTAATTACAAAAGCCAATGCAAGAAATAGAAGGTTTCTATTCATCGTTTAAAGTTAATTTTTAGGTAAAACGTATACTAATTTAAGGACTTAACCCCAATATAGGGTGTGAAAAAACGGTTAATTTTAGGTGAGGTTCTTATTTATAATCATCAAAAAAAATGGTGAGAAAAATTTCTCACCATTCATCAAAATTAGGTTGATAACGAATTAAAAAGAGGTAATCACCGAACGAGCGATCGAACCACTTTCTAACGTATCATAAGCTTCTTGCACTTGATCAATCGGAATCTCTTGAGAAATAAGGTCATCTAAGTTTAAACGACCTTCTTGGTATAGTTTGGCATACATGGGGATATCTCTTTTTAGGTTAGACGACCCCATCCATACCCCTTGCAAGCGTTTTTGTTGGCTAATTAATTGTTCCATACCAGCGACTTCAAGTTTAGTCCCTGGTTTTTGAAGCCCAATAAGGAAGGCGCCTCCACCCATTTTTGCCATGGCTAAGGCTTGCTCTGCCGTCGCTTTTAGCCCGATCACTTCGAAGGCCGCATCTACTCCACCGCTGGTTATTTCATGGACTTTAGCCACGGCATCTTCTTTGCCAGAATTAATGCTATGTGTTGCACCAAATTTCAAAGCGAGATCTAATTTACTGTCTTGAAGATCGATAGCGATAATGGTGGTAGCTCCGGCGATTTTGGCACCCGAAATAGCGTTTAATCCTACACCACCAACACCGATTACAGCCACTGTGTCCCCAGCTTTTATGTTAGCCGTGTTAATCATTGCCCCAGCACCCGTTACGGTTCCACAGCCCAAAATACAGGCACGGCTAAACGGAATTCCTTCCGGAATAAGAGCCAATTGATTTTGATGGACTAACACTTGTTCTGCAAAACCTCCAATACCATAAATCTGCATTAAGGGTGATCCATCTTCGTATTGAACACGTGGGGCTTCATTTGCACCCCTTAGCGTCTCTTCTTGGTGTTGACATTGATAGGTTTTCCCAGACAAACAGGCTTCACAATGTCCACAGAATTGAATAAGACAAGCCGCCACATGATCACCTACTTTAAATTCGGTCACCCGATCACCAATAGCAAGAACAACGCCTGCTATTTCATGGCCTAAAAGGGCTGGAAAAGGAGTGCCATACCCATCTTTGGCAACGTGTAAATCGGAATGGCATAAGCCAGATGCTTTTACATCGATTAATACTTCATATTCTTTTGGGGTATCTATTTTTATGTTTTTGGTGACAAATTTTCCACCAATTTCTTCGATTACGGATGCTTTCATTGTATGTGTTTTTTAGTTGTATTATAAGATTCTAATTGTTTTTTCATTCACAAATTCACGGATTCCCGCTAATTGATGATCTCTTCCATAGCCCGAGTTTTTGGTTCCGCCGAAAGGAATATCGATGGCGAGCGCAATACTTGTTGGCGCATTGATACACACCATACCCGATTCGATCTGTTTAGCCACTCGAACAGCCCTTTCTTCGTTTTCGCTATAAACACTCCCTCCTAAACCGAATTCAGTATCATTGGCTAATTGAACAGCTTCCGTTTCATCTTTCACAATAAAAAGAAGGGCTACCGGTCCAAATATTTCTTCCGTATAGGCAACGGTTCCTGGTTGAATATTGGATAATAAAGTTGGTTCCATAAATGCCCCAACGCCATTAATCCGTTTTCCACCCATCAGGAGTTGGGCACCTTGTTCGATGGATTGGTTGACTTGTTCAAGCACTTTCTGCAATGCCTTTTCAGAAGATAATGGTCCCATCGCTACGGTGGGATCTAGCGGGTTACCCACTTTCAGTTCGGCCATTTGGGCTTTGAATTTTTCGATAAATTCATTCGCAATGGATTCCACGAGAATAATTCGTTTGGAAGAAATACAAATTTGACCAGCGTTTGAAAAACGGCCAATAATGGCACCTTTCACCGCTTTATCGATATCGGCATCCTCTAAAACGATGTAGGGATCACTTCCGCCTAACTCCAGGGTTGTTTTCTTGAGGTATTTCCCCGCTGCTTGGGCAATGGATGAACCTGCGGGTGAACTTCCGGTTAAGGTAGCAGCCTTAATTTTCGGATTAGCAAGCAATGCATCTACACGAGACCCCTTCATAAAGATATTGGTAAAAACACCTTGAGGAAGGCCTGCATCACGAAATACTTTTTCCATGGCTTCCGCACATTGAGGAACATTGGAAGCATGTTTTAAAATATATGCATTACCGGCCATGATATTGGGTGCAGCTGTTCGCAAAATTTGGTAAAAAGGAAAATTCCACGGTTGAACACTTAATAGCGTTCCAATGGGTTCGTAAGAAATAAATGTTTTATTGTTTGCCACTCCAACAGGAGTATCTTTTAAGAATTCTTCTCCGTGATCTGCATAATAGTTAAGAATACTGGCTCCGAAAAGAATTTCGGAAACACTTTGGTTGAAGACCCTTCCCATCTCCATGGTTATCAGTTTAGCCAATTCTTCTTTTCGTTCAACAAAAATGGCTGCTGCCCTTTTAAGAATGGTTTTCCTTTGTATAAAACTGGTTTTTTTCCATGTTTGAAAAGCCGCATCAGCTTGATCGATAATTTGAGCGATTTGAGCATCACTCATTTCATTAAATGTTTTTTCAATTTTCCCCGTTGCAGGGTTTATTGAATGGATGGTTGATTCTTTCATGATTTAATCATTTTTGATAACCAAGTATCCGCGAAAACAATGCCAACACACCTACCAAAACAACCTTAAACGCCTCATAAAGAATTATTTAAACCCTTATGTTTTATTGCAAATAATGAATTGGACTGATAATTATCATATAAGCTATTATCGATTAATGCTTTAAGCTTTTGGGACAAAACCCAATTTAGTCGCAATAAGGTTATCATGAATTATATCAGCGCCTATTTATTGGTTATGTCATTGATTTTTAGTATTTAAGTATCGTTTATCATCCGAACACCTAGACTAACGATTATAAAGAATTGAGCAGCGGAAACACTTTATCGCTCAGATTGCCTCATCTTGCTTACATCGAGACCGATTAAAAGATTGTTTAGCCGTTTTTTTAATTATATTTGGTTGCAAAACACATCCAATACAATCACTCCTCAGCAGAGGAGTTGCCTTTTAAATCATCACCTAGATTACCCAACTATGGAATTACTCTTAAGTGCAGCAGCGATTATAGTATCGTTTATTGTTTTAACCAAAATCAATCGATTAACAGCTCAAACGACTTATCTTCAGGAACAGTTAAATAAGTTCATTTCAAAGACAGATCATTCAGTTTCCAATCAAGATGACATAAAGACAATGCTTCAACTTCTGAAAAAGTTGGAGAGCAGCAAAAACATGGACATAGCTAAGGAAACACCTCCTCTTTTAGAAGAAGAAGTCGCTTTAAAGGCAACGGAAGTCGTACAAACCCTAGAAGACCCCGTGGTGGAAACACACGGGGTTATAGAAGATAATAAGCCAATTATCGATTTAAAAGCGGTGCCCACTGAGGTGGAGGAAATTGCGCCAATGACAAGAGATAAGGGCGAAGAGATTACCGAAATAGAGCCAAGTAAACCAAGTAAATTAGCGGCTTTTACCAACTTCTTTAAAGAAAACACGTTGACTAAAGTAGGGATTATTACCCTTGTATTGGGGATTGCCTTCTTTGTGAAGTATGCGATTGATCAAGAATGGATTAATGAAATAGGGCGAGTTGGAATTGGTGTAATAACCGGTGCATTAATTATTGGAATAGCGCATAAACTAAACAAAGAATACGCTGTTTTTTCTTCTATTCTCGTTGGGGGCGGAATTTCTGTACTCTATATAACCATTACGCTTGCTTTTAGAGAATACGCCTTATTTTCTCAAAGTATGGCATTTATTGTGCTGATACTCATCACTCTCCTATCCGTCGTTTTATCCTTGTATTACGACCGTAAAGAACTGGCTATTTTTTCGCTGTTAGGTGGTTTCGCCTCCCCTCTAATGATTAGCAGTGGGAATGGTCAATATATCGCTTTATTCGGTTATATTTTGGTCCTAAACAGTGGTATGTTGGTTTTAAGTATTCGAAAAAATTGGCGAAGTATTGGAATCATCTGTTATGTACTTACCAACGGTTTCTTTTGGATTTGGCTATTGAATGGGTATAAAGATCAGGCCGTTGGTTCTTTTGTCTTTGCGACCTTATTTTTTATCCAGTTTTACGCCTTAGCACTGATTGATCATTACGTTAAAAACAATAAATTAAACCTCTATCAAGCCCTGCTTCTATTAACGAATAACATGGCGTACTTTGTGGCCATCTTGGTGATTTTTGATCCATTTGAGTATCAATTAAAAGGATTTATTAGCATAGCCTTAGCTGTAACGAATGCACTTGTAATGCTTGTTCTATTTAAATCTAAAAAGGTGGATAAAAACTTTATCTACTTAATTATTGCCGTTGTGCTCAGCTTTACAACACTTGCTATCCCACTACAAATGAATGGTTATGTGATTACTTTATTTTGGGCAGCAGAAACGGTTATTCTTTTGTGGCTTTGGCAAAAGTCGAGAATTGTTCTTTTCTTTCACGCCTTTATTCTTATGAATATTCTAAGTGTTGGTTCTTACTTTATCGACTTAATTCATAGTTATGGCACCGTTCAAGACCAGGCCTTACCGTTGCTTCACAGTTCTATTTTTATTACAGGCCTTGTATTTATTATCGCCTTAGCCCTTAACCGATTTCTATTATCTAAGGAAGACAAAACATTCCTTGTAAAGCCTATTGGGTCATTGGGTGATTGTAGGTTTGGGGTTCAAATCGCCTTAACCATCGCCTGTTTTATCGTACCATTCTTGGAATTGAATCATCAGATTAACTACCGTGTTGAAATTTTGGGATTAACGAGTTTCCGACTGATGTCACTTCTTGCCTATTCAACAATTTTTCTGCTTATTTGCGAATTTATTTACAAAAAAAGGCAAGACAAAACCACTTATATGGCCGTTTGTTTGATTAACGCAGGATGTGTACTCGCTTTTTGGATTTCGAATAACGCTTTGCGTAAAGATGTATTTTATACGCGTGAATTCGCGGAAAATTATTCGACGGCTCAGTTTGGGATTCATTTAGTGCCATTCTTTGCCATTCTTTGGCTGATGTATCGCTCGGTTCAAAATGCACAAAAAATGCTGAATCAATTATTAACGCCATTTTATGGAGTCTTGGTTGTAGCCGTGACGTTGTTACTGAGTCTAGAAATTGAAAACATCAGCCTTATTTTATTTCACCAGGGTGAAACGATGTATGGTATTTTATACGATGTACGAACCTTTGTTTTTCCAATTTTATGGGGAATAATTGCCATGGGTATTATGGTATGGGGAATAAAGACCAAACAACCGATCTTAAGAAAGATCTCTCTCGTATTCTTTGCCTTTATTATTGTCAAGTTTTACGCTTATGATGTTTGGAATATGTCACAAGCGGGTCGTATTATTTCATTTATATTACTGGGTGTAATTATCTTATTGGTTTCGTTTTTACAAGAAAAAATTAAAGTGTTGGTGGTGGATGAAAAGACAGAAGACGAGCAAAAAAACAGGAAAGATGAAGACTAATTACAAACGATTTTCTTTGGCCATTGGATTGCTCCTAATGAGTCTATGCTGTTCTGCACAGTATTGGTATAGTGCTGATTTAGAAACCGTGGATAAAAGTGGATATTATACCATTGTATTGGATGAAAAAATTGTAGGATCGGCTACCGATTTAAACTTCAGCAACCTGCGTATTAATGACCTGACAAAAAGAGAAGTGCCTTATTTTGTACGTCAAACACGCTTAAAGACAATGAACCGGGAGTTTATCGCTTATCCTTTGTTAATGAATGCGGAAAAGGACAGTTTAAATACGGTGATTGTGGTGAATGAGAAGCGCCAACAATGGTCGGAATTTACGCTAAAGATAGCGCGGGCGGATGTTGTAAAACATATTCGGCTTCGGGGGAGTAACGATGGGGTAAAATGGTATATCGTTCAACAAAAAAAACGGGTAAACACTCCCCAAAACATTGAGGATAATCATGAATTAGTGACCGTTGATTTTCCAGAAGGGAATTACAAATACTATGAAATAGAGATTACCAACAACCAAAAAAACCCCTTAAAAGTGATGGACGTGGGGTATTATCAGTCGGAAGAAGTATATCATCGACAAACACCGATCGACCTGGGGAATTTTTCCGTGAAGGATAGCAGTAATCGAAAGACTTATATTCGATTTGATCACTTGCCTTTTCCATCTAAAATTGATCGACTGGAATTTACACTTCACCATAAAACCGCTTACCAACGGAAGGCAAGAATAACGAGTAAGGCAACTGAATCCCAAGAATTTGTATTGTCTTCTAAGCAAGGGAATGGAATTATTCTCGATGCCTTTCCCATCACTAAACAGACCGTGATTGAGATTGATAATGGTGGTAATCCTCCCCTAACGTTTCAGGATATTACAGCCTATGGCCTAACACGAAGTCTTTGTGCTTATTTAGAAAAAGGCGTTCAGTATTCATTGGTGATGGGCAATGACAATTATTTACCGAGCAATGATTATGATATTCAGTTCTTTGAAAAGGAAATACCCGATAACTTATCTGTTATAACCACCACTAATTTTAAAAGTCATTTGATTGAAACACCTGAGAAAAGAGATCGGATTTGGATTGAAAAACCGTTGTTTTTATGGTCTGTTTTAATTCTAGTTGGTCTTTTCTTAGGTGTTATGTGTTATAAAATAGTGAAAGAGTTGAATAAGCGGGAACGTCTTTAAATGAAAAGAACAACCCGGTTGATTTTACACGAAAAATTCAAAAAAACGCGTTAGGGATTGCAGCATTTGTTTGAGCTTTTTGGCAGAGCGAAGCGACACCAAAAAGCGAGTGCGAAAAGCCCGCCCGAAGGGAACGCCCAAAAGAAAAATAAAACCTTTATTTCGAAAATTATTATGGGGGTATTCTAGGGATTTTTCACTCGAAAAACCGTATGTTTACAACAAACTTATACTTTTTGACACCAAAAGAACTTCTTTATACCTATTGGGGTTACGACTCTTTTCTCTTTCCACAGAATGATATTATTGAATCTATTCTTCAGGGCAAGGATACTTTAGCCATTTTACCCACTGGGGGTGGAAAGTCGTTGTGCTATCAGATACCCGCTTTGGTGTTGGATGGTTTAACCTTGGTGATTTCTCCGTTGATTGCGCTGATGAAAGATCAAACGACGGTGCTTCAGAAAAAAGGGATTTCGGCGGCGTTTATATCGAATGAATTAACCGAGAATGAATTGTATGGGATTTTAGAACGCGCCCGTGAAAAGAAGATAAAACTGCTTTATGTCTCGCCCGAAAGAGTGCAAAGTAAACAGTTTATACAGCAGATTAAGGATATACAGCTTCAATTAATCGCGGTGGATGAGGCCCACTGCGTTTCTGAATGGGGACATGATTTTAGACCCGCTTACCACCAGATTGCCTCTATACGAAATCACTTTCCTAAAGCGACTTTACTCGCCTTAACAGCTACGGCAACCAATGAAATACAGAAGGAGATCATCGAGCGATTGGCTCTACAAGAGCCGGCCGTTTTTAAAACATCTCTAAGACGGTCGAACCTGGCTTATCAGGTTCATTCTTCGGTGGATAAAAAAGCCGATTTGGTGTATTTCCTCAAGAAGCACCCAGGTTCTTCGATTGTATTTGTACGGAGTCGGAAACAGACTTTTGAGCTCGCCCGTTTCTTATCGGCCCAAGGTTTTGATGCGGATTATTTCCATGCCAAATTAAGCAAAGAAGAAAAGGAACAAAAACAATTGGACTGGACTGAAAGCCCCAGCCGTATTATGGTTTCGACCAATGCCTTTGGGATGGGGATTGATAAACCGAATGTGAGGACTGTTTTTCATTTGAGTTTACCTTCTGGAATTGAAGCCTATTACCAAGAAGTTGGTAGAGCTGGTAGGGATGGAAATGCAGCCCATGGGATTTATTTATACCACGAAGACGATTGCTCTTTGCAAGAAGATTTGTTTAAAGCACATTTACCGACCAAAAAAGAGTTTTTAAAGATCACACAGGCCTTGTTTAGTTTCTTGCAGGTTGGAGAAGGGGAATGGGACGAACGTGTCTACAATGTCGATTTAGCCCTATTCTCGGAGAAGTTTGATCTGAAGCCGAGAATGGTGGTGAACTATTTGGATTTTTTAGCGGCACAACAAATGATCTATAAGTCGAATTATTCCCAGAATTCAAGTGTTAAAATTAGAAGTACGCCGAGTGGTGTTGTGCAAATAGAAGAACCTATTGTGGATTATTTACAGCGGCATTATCCTGGAATTTACACCGACTATACGCCTATATCTGAATCGCAGATAGCCTATGATCTACGTTTGAGTATAACCGATATTCGAAGTAAACTGATACACTATGCAAAAAATGGTGTATTGGCTTATACGGATCGCTACAGTATCCGTTTCTCGTTTTTAAAACCGCGGAATACGGCAGAATATTCGAATAGATTGTGGAATGTGTTTGAAAAAATACAGCAAACGCATTGGAAACGCTTACAAGCCATGGTTTATTTTGCTCAACAAACGTCTGCTTGTAGAGAGCGTTTAATTTTGGCTTATTTTAATGAAAAGTCTGAAAATGACTGTGGTCAATGTGATCTTTGCTTGAAAAAAAAGGAAAAAAGTATAGAAACGAATGCGGATCTTTTGACTTTTATAAAAGGAAGTCCTAAAACGCTGGAACAGATTTTAAGTAATTTTATAACTTTACCCAAAGAAAAAATAATGTATGAACTACAGTTTTTAATCGACGAACTGGAGATTGAGCCTGTAGGCGTACATACGTTTAAACGAATAGAAAAATAGATTATGCGCATAGTATTTATGGGAACGCCTGCTTTTGCAACTGCTTCTCTTCAGGAAATTCATCAAAATAGTGATCACGAGATTGTAGGTGTTGTAACTGTACCGGATAAACCAGCGGGACGAGGACAAAAACTGGCGATTTCTGATGTAAAGAAGTATGCGCTAGAACATGAATTGCCCTTATTTCAGCCTGAAAAATTAAGGGATGAGAATTTTGTGGAAGCGATGAAGGCTGTTGATGCCGATGTCTTCGTGGTGGTTGCTTTTCGCATGCTTCCCCAAGTGATTTGGTCGATTCCGAAAAAAGGAACGTTTAATTTACATGGCTCTTTATTGCCGCAGTATCGTGGTGCTGCCCCGATTAACTGGGCCATTATGAATGGTGAAAAAGAAACGGGTGTAACGACCTTCTTGATCGACGAAAAAATTGATACGGGCAATATTTTGTTATCTGATCGAATAGCGATTAGTGAAACGGATAATGTAGGGGATATACATGATCAGCTGATGATGATTGGTGGAAAATTGGTTGTAAAAACCTTGGATGGGCTAGCCCATGGTAGGTTGCAAGCGCAACCCCAAGATGAAACTGCGACCATAAAACATGCTCCGAAAATATTCAAAGAAGATTGTCGTATTGATTGGGAAGCGGATATGCAGGTGATTCATAATAAAATTAGAGGATTATCTCCATTTCCAGGGGCATGGACTAGTTTTGGAAATGAAGAGGGGTATAAATCATTAAAAGTATTTGCTGGGCAATTTCCCGAGGAAGAAATTCATATAGAAGGGAAACCTTATCAGCTTATTTTAACCAAAAACAATTTGTATGTACAACTCCCTCAAGGCCCTTACGAATTATTAGAGGTTCAACCTGAGGGAAAACGCAAAATGATGGCCAAAGATTTTATCAATGGAAACCAAGGCGAAGGCTTATTCTATGTTAAATAAATGTAAACAGAAAACCCTTAGGGCTTTATTTTGAAAAAAACATCACATTTTTTTGATTTTTTTTGCTCGTAAACTTGCACAAATAAAGGGAAAGAGTATATTTGTGTATAAATTAATTTAAAAAATTACAACTATGAACAAATCAGAACTTATTGATGCTATAGCAGCAGACGCAGGAATTACTAAAGAAGCTGCTAAAAAAGCCTTAAACTCATTCACAGAAAACGTAACAAAAGCGTTAGCTAGTGGTGATAAAGTAGCTTTGGTAGGATTTGGAACTTTCTCAACATCTGAAAGAGCTGCAAGAACAGGAATCAATCCTCAAACTAAAAAAGAAATCAAAATTGCTGCTAAAACAGTTGCTAAATTTAAAGCAGGATCTGATTTATCAGGAGCTGTAGATACAAAGAAATAATATTCTTTCAGGTACCAATAATAAAAAACCCTTTATTAAAGGGTTTTTTTTATGGTGCTAAACGTTGTTTGATCCAATCGTAATTGGCATCTAAGACATATTTTACTCGATCGTGTAGCCGATTCGGTCGTCCCTGCCAAAACTCAATGGATGTTGGTTTTACTAAATACCCACCCCAATGACTTGGCCTTGGTACATCTTGCCCTTGAAAACGCTCTTCGATTGTTTTAACTTCAGCAGCTAAATCTTCATGCTCGTCAATTTTTGCACTTTGTTGGGACACCCACGCCCCTATTTGGCTTCCGCGAGGTCGGGTATCGAAATAACCATCGGACGTATTGGCTGATGTTTTCTCTACAAGGCCATTAATAATGATCTGTCTTTCGAGGTATGGCCAGAAAAAAGATAAAGCAATTTGCGGATTCTTATCTAGATCCATTCCTTTTTGGCTATTATAATTGGTGTAAAAAATAAAGCCTTCGTCGATATAACGTTTTAACAACACAACTCTAGCGTGCGGAAATCCATCTTCACCTAAAGTAGCAATGGTCATGGCATTGGCTTCGTCGACCCCCTCACACTCATCGGCTTGCAAAAACCAAGTACGGAATTGCTCCATTGGGTTTTCTGGTAAAACATCGAAATTCATCGATTGTTTATCATAACTTTTTCTTTTATAGCTTAAATCTTGTTTCATTGAATTTAATTTTTTATTTTTAATTCCAATCGGCGTATGCGTTCGATTGTATAAAGTTAACTAAAAACCAACGTATGCCTATTCAAAATATTAAAAAAGGAGATTTATTATTGGCTAAGCCAACCTTAAGCAATGATATATTCAATCGCAGTGTTGTACTGATAACAGAACACAATTTGAACGGTTCTGTAGGCTTTATTGTGAATAAACCTTCCCATATACCCTTAAGTATATTTGTGTCTCAAATTGAATCGGACAGTATTGTATTTGAAGGTGGACCTGTAGATAAAGAAAATATTTATTATTTGCATAAAAGACCTGATTTAATTGATCATAGTGAATGGATTGCGGAAGACATTTATTGGTCGGGTGATTACGATGATGTAAAGAAAGCGATCAATGAAAATTTAATCGACGAGAGCGAGATAAGGTTTTACTTAGGATACTCAGGATGGGAAAAGAACCAATTAGATCAGGAATATATGAACAATGCTTGGGTTAGGAGTAATTCTGATATCGATATCTTCGATTTCTGGGAGGTGGATCTTTGGAGAAAATTGATGAAAAAATTAGGGGGTGAACACCTTTTATGGTTGAACACCCCCGCTGATCCTTCTATGAATTGATCGATTAGAGCAATTCAACTATTTTTTGCGTCCATAAAGAAGCGAATTGCTTCTTTCTATTCTGGGTGATGGATAAAATTCCCACCCCATCGATTAATACAAAAACTTCATCTGCCTTTTGCATCTCGAAAGGGAAAATATCTGTCTCCTCTACCGAATAATCGGCATGTTCATTTAATTTCTTAATAAGACGATTTCTGAGCACACTACTCAGGGCGCCTTCTTCTTTTTTAGGTGTTTTAATGACTTGATCTTTGATGACGAAAATAGCGCCTTTTAAGGTACGGGCCATCCTTTTTTGAGGATTGAGCAATACCAAGTCAGCATAGCCATTTTCGAGACGGTAAATCTCAGCAATCTGTTCTTCGGGACGATGGGTATTGACCAAGGAGTAAAACGATTGGTTGATCGCATAATCCTTGTAAACATCGATCTCTTCGTCATCACTGGTGATATATTCCCATGGATGCGTAGAAACAGTCATTTGAAGCATATAGCTAATTTTAGCTTTCAATAGGTTATCAGTTGCTTGTCGGTAGACAAAAAACACAATTCGTCCATTTACAGCTGTATTTTCCTGAGCTAAACGATGAATTTCGGCCTGAAAAAATTCAGGAGTAAAATCCAACGGAATATTCATTCTAAAAATACGCATTGAAGCCATTAAATTGAAATAATGATCTTCCCAATCTACGATTTCTCCATTCACCAAGCGTAAAACCTCTGAGACGGTATCGCCTACAAAAAAAGCTCGATTATCAAGCTTTATTGTTGCATTCTTAAGTTCAGTGATTACACCATCAACATTTATTTTCAAAATACGTGTGTTTTTAAACTGCTCCTAAAACTTTTTTAAGGTCTTCGATTTGACTTTCCCAAAGTTGTTTCGATTCATCGATTTCATCTTCTTCAGCAAAATCCGTAATGACAATTGAAACATCATTGGTTAAATCATCTACCATAATATTTAATTCGAAGAAGTACTTTGTATCTTCATCATCTTCCCATTGAAAACGTACATACGTATCTTGTTTCGATTTCATCAAGAACGCAGATTCCTCATGTCCATCCCAAATAAAAGTATATTTTTCTCCTCTTGAATTTACATTTCCAGCAAACCACTCAGATAAACCAGAAGGGTTTGAAATATAATTGTACAACAAAGAAGGCGACGAATTAATCGAAAATTCTATTTGATATTTCTTTTTCGGCATAGTTTTTTATTAATGAGTTCGCAAGATATAAAATGAATTCAATCTACCAAAAAAAAAACCTATAAGATTTATAGAGAAACAAGAGAAATCATTTAAAGAAAACTCACCCTAAATAAGCTCATCTTGACGGGATTGACTCCCTGGTGAACAGACGAAAAACAATAAGCTGATATATATTGTATTTTAATTCTTCTGAAATAGCGAATATTTATTCTTTGGGCTTGATTTATTCATTTGAATTGCCCATTTTTATCCTTGAATTTGTTCGTTCTTAAATGGTGATTGATTAGGATTTATCAACTATTTTTGTAAACCTATTTTAAGAATGCTTGTTTTTCGGAAAAAGAATTGAGCTGAATTTTTTATACTTATTGACTATGATTGATACCAAGAACGCCTATATAGCCCATATTTGTTTACAGAAAGTTGGACATAAACTTCGGGAAGAACCCACTATTTATGCTGAACAAAGCATGGAGGTAGATGAAAAAAAAGAAGAAGACTTGGTGCCTTTTCTTTTAAATCCGATTAAAAAGAATCTAGAGATTAACCGGTTCACGCATTATACTGAAAAGCTAGAATTCAATGTGCTTTACAACCATTGTAAACAATTGTTTGATGGAGAAGTTGACTTTATCGATTTTTCACACGAAGCGCTTAGTCATTTATACGAGAAGTCGCTTCACCCCCAAATAAAGTCGGGAGAAGTATTTATCGTGATGTTCGAGAATCTTCAATTTGAAGATATGCCTTGTCGTGGGATTGGTATTTACAAATTGGAGAATAAAAAGAAATTTATTCGTTTTGATGAATCGGAAGGTATTGATTATCATATCTGGAAGGGGTATAAACTGGAAGGTATTGATAAAGCATGTATGATTTTAGATGTTTACCGAGACGAAGGTTTTAGAGTGTATTCGATTGATGATAAAAACACCGAATCGGAATATTGGAAGAAGAGTTTCTTAGAGATTGATTTAATTAAAGACAATAATTACCATACGAAGAAATACATGGAATTATTGACGAATTTTTCGGAAGATGTAGTACTCAACCAGACGGATAAAAAACAACAAGCTGAATTTTTAAGCAACAGTATTCACTTATTCAACACCAATGATGTTGTAGACAATCAATTGATTGAAGAGAAAGTGATGAATCAATTTGAATTGGTTGATGAGTTTAAAGCGTACAAGAAAAATTACAGCGACGACAACAAAATAGATTTTGTAGAAAGTTTTGAAGTTTCTGTGCCTACGTTAGTAAAGGAATCTAAAAAGATTAAGAGCGAAATTAAATTGGATACGAAGATTAGTATTAAATTGGATGTCACCGATCCCGATGCCGCTGAAGAGTATTTAGAGCGTGGGTTTGATGAAGATAAGAAAATGTATTACTACAAAGTTTATTTTAACCAAGAACAGTAGAACATCGCTCTTTGAATAATTTAGAGGAGTATAATTTACAAAAAAGAGGCCATTTTGAATTCCTTCAAATTGACCTCTTTTGGTATAAATCTCTGTGTGTTAATTTCTCGTTTATTTTTCTACTTTGAATTTTTCAGCATGTTGCAACTGATACAATTCGATGACATCTTCAATGGGATAATTAAACCAGTCTACCTGTTTTTTAATTTTCTTTTGATCGTCTAAGTAAAGCCACGTTGTGAAGCGCATCGCTCCAAACCGATTGCCATTGTAAGTATAGGAAGAAAACTCACCGTTTGCAACAATTAGGGTATCATTTGTTAAAACATCCTTAATTTTTAACATTTTATCCTGGTCATAAGCCATTGACTTATCTTCTAGGTTAAGAATGTTGGTTAATAAGTAAGTGGGTTCTAAGGTGCTTAAACCTGTATTTTGAGACACGTTTTCATAAACAACCTCATCGGCATAGAATGAACTCATTTTTACGTGATCGGCTCTTTGTGCATAGCTATCGAAATAGCGTTTAGCCAATGCATCATTCTCATTATTGGCAACAGAAGTACAACCCGTTATTAAAAGTGTACAACCTAGAGTTGCCCCAAAAATCCAATTTTTCATTAATTATTTTAATCTCGTTAAGTAATTTTCCCCATTTTCATCGGCCATGCCGTCGGGATTCAAAATCATAATTTCCGTATTGTCTGACCATTTAAAGAATTGAAAAGGAAGTCGATGTTTTTTCGCATCCAATTCCATTAAAGATCCATCGTCTTTCTTGGTCCATTCGCCTTTGTATTCTTTACCGCGGTACCCCAAGACATAACGACCGTTCTTCTTTAAAACCAACACCAATTTCTCGTTCTCATACAGGCCTTCAAAATTCCCCTCATAGACAAAAGATTCGTAGGAGAAAACTGAATTCTGTTCCAATGAAACCACATCTTCATGCGACATTCCGGGAGAACTTTTATCTTCTTGTCGATCTTTACATTGCACAAACAACAAACAGTAAACACTGATTAATCCGACGAATAAAGAAGCTGTCAGTTTATTTTTTAACATACAATTCAATATCATTTTTAGACACTGGATTTTCTCCTAAAATTAGCAAACGTTCAATAACGTTTCTAAGCTCGCGAATATTTCCTGTCCAATCGATTTCCTTCAAGGCCTCTAAAGCATCTGGATGAAACTCTTTGGTGGCAGCTCCTAAATGATTGGCAAAATCGGTTGCAAAATGCTCTACCAATTCTGGAATATCTTCTTTACGATCGTTTAAACCAGGGACATTGATAATAATAACGGCTAAGCGGTGGTATAAATCCTCTCTAAAACGTCCTTCTTCAATCTCTTTACGCAGATCTTTATTGGTAGCGGCCAAGACCCTTACATTCACATTAATTTCTTTCTCGCTTCCAACAGGCGACACTTTCCCCTCTTGGAGAGCACGAAGAACTTTCGCCTGAGCAGAAAGGCTCATATCCCCAATTTCATCTAAGAAAATGGTGCCTTCATTGGCTAATTCGAATTTACCTTGCTTATCTTTTATAGCGCCTGTAAAAGAACCTTTAACGTGACCAAATAATTCACTTTCGATTAATTCGGCAGGGATAGCCGCACAGTTCACCTCGACCAATGCCTTTTTGTTGCGATCGCTTTTTGCATGGATGTGATGTGCCACAAGCTCCTTCCCTGTCCCATTGGGACCAAGAATTAATACTCTTGCTTCGGTGGCAGCTACTTTATCGATGATTTCTTTTACTTTGTCCAGTTTTTCTGAACTACCAATCATCTCGTATTTTTTAGCTACTTTACGCTTAAGGGCTTTATTTTCTTTTTTTAATTGCTTATTCGATGTAATTAAGGTTTTACGATCAAGGGCAATACGAACTGTATTCAATAGCCTATTTAAATCGGGCGGTTTCGAAATAAAGTCAAAAGCACCTTTCTTTAAACAATCTACGGCTAACTCTACATCCCCATGACCGGTGATCATCACAAAGGTAAGATCTGGATTTTCGGCGATGGCCTCATCCAAGACTTCGATTCCATCTTTGATGGGCATTTTGATGTCACTGATAATCAAATCGTACTCATTGGCTCTAATCATTTCCAATCCAATTGCACCGTTTTCTGCCTCATCTACTTCCCAAAGGGAATTCTCTTCCATTAGAATACTTTTCAGCACATTACGAATCGCTTGTTCGTCTTCGATTAACAGTATTTTAGACATATCTATTTTGGTTAGTTTATTAATATCTTATTCAAAGATAAAAGAAATATTAAAGCCCGAAAACTTAATCCACAATTAAGATGTTTTTATTTTGTCGACGGCCTCTAATCCTAGTTCTATTGTAGAAACTTGTCGCATTTCGACCTTTCTAATTTTCCCCGAAACAGTCATTGGAAACTCCTGAACAAATTTCCAATACTTTGGGCGTTTAAAATGGGAAATTGCCTGGCAATATTCTTTCAATTGATCCTCGTTAACCATTATGCCTTCTTTTACTTTTACCCACGCCATGACTTCTTCGCCAAACTTTTCGCTAGGAACGCCGATGACCTGTACATCTGAAATACCTGAATGGGCATATAGAAATTCTTCAATCTCTTTGGGTGAAATATTTTCACCACCCCGAATAATTACATCTTTCAATCGGCCTGTGATATTGATATAACCTTCAGAATCCATGGTGGCTAAATCGCCTGAATGCAGCCAACGACTTTCATCCATCACCGCTTCCGTGGCTTCGGGATTATTCCAATACTTTTGCATTACTGAATAACCACGGGTACATAACTCCCCTGCAATTCCACGATCAACAATATCCCCTGTTTCGGGGTCAATAATCTTGATTTCTAAATGATCTTGCACTGTCCCCACTGTACTCACTTGTTTTTCTATGGGTGTTCCGATCATGGTTTGTGTAGAGACAGGCGAAGTCTCTGTCATTCCGTAACAAATACTAACTTGTGCCATATTCATTTGCGATTGCACTTTCTTCATGATTTCAATGGGACATGGAGAACCAGCCATGACACCAGTTCTTAGGGATGACAGATCGAATCGACTAAAGTTGGGTAATTCCAATTCGGCAATAAACATGGTTGGAACACCGTAAAGCGAGGTACATTTTTCAGTTTCTACGGCATGAAGTGTTGCTTCAGGATCGAAACTTTCGGCAGGAATGACCATACAAGCGCCATGGGATGTACAGGCCAAATTTCCAATGACCATACCAAAACAATGATAGAACGGCACCGGTATACAGACCCGATCTAAGTGGGTATATTGAATACGAACACCAATAAAATAACCGTTGTTTAATAAATTATGATGGGTTAAGGTAACCCCTTTTGGAAAGCCTGTTGTACCTGAAGTATATTGAATATTCACGGGGTCATCGAATTGAATATTCTGTTCAATACTATGCAGTTCGTAGGTAGAAAACGATTCTCCATGTTGAAGGTATTCTTCCCAATTTTCTTCGAAAATAATTATTTGCTTTAGGCTTTCAACGCGTTCGCGAACGGCATAAAGCATTTGTTTGTACTCACTTGTTTTAAAAACTTTAGCGGCAAAAACAGCTGTTACACCTGCTTGATTTAACACAAATTCTAATTCGTGTTCCCGATAAGCCGGATTAAGATTGACTAGAATAATCCCCACACGTGCAGTGGCGTATTGCACCAAGACCCATTCTGCTCTGTTAGGTGCCCATATACCTACCCGATCACCTTTTTTAATTCCATTGGCTAACATGGCCTTGGCAATTCGTTCGGTTAGGGCATAGAATTCGGTATAGGTTGCCCTAAAATCTTGTTGAACACAAATTAAAGCATCCTGTTGAGGAAATTGAGCAACGGTGTTGCGTAGATTAGCGCCGATAGTTTCGCCTAACAGTGGCCGAGAAGAAGGTCCACTGGCATAAGATAAGTTTGATGTCATATTGAGAGGTTGATTGAGCTATTGTTCTACATAAATTCTTACTCTAAATTAATTATAGAAAAATAGACTAACCTAAAAATAATTGAAAATCTCAAAAAAAGAGGTTCAATAATACATATTCACTTCATTATTCGACTAATTTTTATGGAAATCTAACTATTAGGGCAGAAAATTTTGACTAATTTCACAAAAAATAATTATTATGCAGACAAATCAAGCCATCTATAAAGAATATTACGACAAAGTAGACGTTAAGGACGCGCTGTATTCGAGGATAAACGAAATAAAACAAACTTTATCGATTGTGACGGAAGTTGACAAATGGACGTACCGTTACCAAGAAGATAAATGGACGATTAAGGATATGATTCAACATTGCATCGATTGTGAGCGCATTTTTTCTTACCGGGCCTTGCATATTGCTCGTCAAGACCCGCAAGCCCTTTTTTTGTTCGACGAAAATAGTTATGCCAATTTAGCTAGAGCAAACGATAGAAAGGCCGAGGATCTTTATAAAGAATGGATGCATTTAATGAATGCCACTTTTTACCAGTTTGAAAAACTGTCTAATGACGAACTTAAACGGGTGAGCAACATTGGAGGCAACAGCTACAGTTTAGAAGATATCGGTTATACAATAGCGGGCCATAGTATCCACCATATTAATGTCATTAAGGAGCGGTATTTATAAACGATTTATATTCTACCTTAAAAAAGGCATGGCTATTCTCAATGAATAGCCATGCCTTTTTTAATCCTCTTACCCCAATTATACCCGAATTTTGCGCAAGGGATTGAAGTGGATATCCTTTTGTTTTTTTGAATAAAAAAACAAAAGATTGGAACGGAAAGCCCGCTCGTGCGCCCAAAAATTAATTTAATTCTGAAGGTACTAAATAAAACACCTCATTGACTTCATCGGCCTCTTGAAATTTTAATTTCTTTTGGGCTTCGATTCGTTCGGTAAATAAAACCCCGATGAGATGGTCGTATTCGTGTTGGAATATAACGGCTGTAAACCCTTCAATTAATTCGCGTTGCTTATTCCCTTGTATATCGACATACGTTAGTTCGAGTATCAGGCTTCGAAACACATTCCCTGCCTCATTGGGGATGGATAGGCAACCTTCTCTACCCAAGCGATGAATGGCAGACAGCCAAGTTAATTTTGGGTTGATAAAAAATTCGAAAGGCTCCCCTTCTTTGTCGAAACGCTGCACCCATATAGCTTGTCGGTTTAAACCAACTTGTGGCGCAGCAATCCCGACCCCATTTTCTTTTTTGACTGTGGCTAACATTCTATCTGCTAGTTTCTGCACCATAGGGTCTTTGGGATTAAGGGTTTCCGATTCCTTTTTTAATACCTTATACTCTTTCGCATTGGTTGTTAATAGAACATTGAAAGGATCTTCAGCCCCTCTCTCGTCGATTAGACGAATTTCTTTGGGTGTTAATTTTTTAGCCATAGTCAGTTGGGCATTTGCTATACCAAAAGGCATAAGACAAATGATTAAGCGGGTTATTGAGGAATATATTTTCATTATTTTTTGCCAATTAGAGCGTCGACCGAATACTTACCAGCACCTGAGAGAAGTAATACACAATAAGTAATAAGATAAATTAATCCCATTTCTTTGGTTGCGAAATCGTCTTTTGCATGAACCATAAACACGGCAACACACATGGTGATGATTAATGGTATAGCAGCTATGCGCGTGAATAAACCCAATAAAATAAAAAATGCACATACAATTTCTGCAAAAACGGCTAAGTAGAGCGAAATTTCAGATCCCATTCCAAATGGGTCTAAAAAGGCAGTATCGCCGTTAATCAATTTGATTAATTTACCGTATCCATGGCTTAACATAAAGCCGCCGCCCGCCAGGCGAATTAAAAATAAAGATAAGTTAATCGATAGAGGGTAGTTTCCAGTTGCAAGCGATTGTTTAATGTTCATTTTGACGTTTTTACAAATTTTACTTGCTAAAATAAAGAACTTCCACGAACTGCGTTCTATTTTTCTGGATTTTATGCTACATTTGATTTCTGGAATAGACTATTAAACGAAAAAACCATGTATAAAAAAATAACCTATATCGCTTTATTACTAGGAAGCATCACTTTTGGACAGCCATCTGAATTTGAGCGTAATAATGTACAAGGTCATCCTACATCTATTGAGGAATCGAATACCAAGGCCTTGATTCGTGTTTCACAAATTGTAGATTACGAAACGGAATACCACACGAAGACGACGTATAACGCAAAAGGAAACCCTCTTGTTCGCCACTATTTTAACACCGAAGGTGAAGAGCGTTTTTTAGAAACTTTTACATATAACGACCAAAACCAATTGGTGACTCGTGAATTGAAAAATGAGGCAGAAGATTTTCATTTAATTGAAGACTATGTTTATACACCCCATGGATACGAGGTTACCAAAAGCGAGAACGAACTTATTGTACTTTTATCGACGTATGAGTTTGATGAAAATCGATTACTGATTAAGGAGACTGAAAAAAATCAGTTGGACGAGGGTATTTTTATTGATAAAACCCATAGTTATAAAAATAAAAAAATTACGAAAACCCATGTGAAATACGATGGAGGAATCTATACTTTAGAATTTAAGACAGACGACAATGGCAATGTGATTGAAGAGGTTTTCTTGAGCGATGGTAAAAAAGTAGGGCATCGAAAAACGAAAAAATACGATAAGAATAATAATCTTATTGAAGAGCAACTCTTTGAAGCAAATGGGGCTTTAAAGCATACATCGAAAATAATGTATCAGTACGATGCCCAAAATAATTGGACTAAGCGCACCCAATATTCGAATCAGTTCGATCAGCCTATATCTAATGCAACGCGTACTTTAAAGTATAATTAACAGGTCTTTTGATTGAAAAAATACCACTAAGCAACCTATTCGTTGATTAAAAAAAATGCGGTGTATATACACCGCATTTTTGCTATTTATAGATTTCCTCTTCGATCTTGTTCTCTTTCGAGCGCTTCGAATAATGCTTTGAAATTACCGGCACCAAAACTTTGGGCACCATGGCGTTCAATGATTTCGTAAAATAAGGTTGGGCGGTCTTCTACAGGTTTCGTGAAGATTTGTAATAAATACCCTTCTTCGTCACAATCCACTAGAATTCCTAAATCTTGAAGTTTCTTGATGTCCTCATCAATTGAGCCAACGCGTTCTGGAATCATATCGTAATAGGCCTCTGGTGGTGCAGATAAAAATTCGACTCCTCGCGATTTTAACTCGGTAACCGTTTTTACAATATCTTTTGTGGCTACAGCGATATGCTGTACGCCCTCGCCTTCATAAAAATCTAAATACTCTTCAACTTGCGACTTTTTTTGTCCTTCGGCTGGTTCATTAATCGGAAATTTTGAGAACCCATTCCCGTTGCTCATCACTTTACTCATTAAAGCCGAATATTCTGTATTGATTTGTTTATCGTCAAACGAAAGAATATTCACAAAGCCCATGACCTCTTCATACCATTTCACGCAGTCGTTCATGCGGTTCCAACCAACATTTCCAACACAGTGATCCACATACAACAAACCACAGTCTGTAGGTTGATAGGTTGAAGTTGAAGCTTCATAACCAGGCATAAATGGCCCGTTGTAATTTTTACGTTCAATAAACATATGAACGGTTTCACCGTAGGTGTATATACCAGCGGTTTTTACTTCGCCAAATTCGTCGGTTAATGTTTGAGGCTCTTGGTAAGATTTAGCACCGCGTTGAATGGTTTGCTCGTAAGCATCATAGGCATCATCGACCCATAGAGCTAACACCTTCACACCATCGCCATGTTTTAAGGCATGTTGAGCGATAGGCGATTCAGAGCTTAAACCCGAAGTAAGGATAAGGCGAATCTTGCCCTGTTGTAATACATAGGAAGCGCGATCTCTTACACCTGTTTCAGGACCAGCATAAGCGACTTCTTGGTAACCAAAAGCCGTTTTGTAATAATGGGCCGATTGCTTGGCGTTGCCAACATAGAACTCGATATAATCGGTTCCATTGATCGGTAGGAAGTCTTGGGCTAAAGCTATTTTTTCTGCAAATGTTTGTGTACTCATGTGAACTATTTTTTTGTGTGTTTCTATTCGAAATTATTCTACTTATTTTACAATCCTCGTGTATTTTTTGCTAGGAAAGCCAGGATTTATAATAATCGGGGTCTTCTAATGCCAGTGCCTGTTCGGTTAACATTAAAGGACGGAAAGGATCAATCATGACGGCTAATTCTTTGGTTTCTGTTTTACCAATTGATTTTTCTACTGTTCCGGGATGCGGTCCATGAGGAATTCCTGCGGGATGAAGGGTGATTTGCCCTTTCTCGACGGATTTACGGCTCATGAAATCCCCATCGACGTAATAGAGGATTTCATCTGAATCGACGTTGCTATGGTGATAGGGAGCTGGAATAGCCTGTGGATGATAATCATACATGCGGGGGACAAAACTACAAATCACAAAACCAGCACCTTCGAAGGTTTGGTGAATTGGGGGTGGTTGGTGAACGCGTCCGGTAATAGGCTCGAAATCGTGTATTGAAAAGGCCCATGGGTAATGGTAACCATCCCAACCGATAAAATCGAATGGATGGGTTCCATAAATGTAGGGGTAAATTAGACCTTCCTTTTTAATCATGATTTTAAAATCACCTGATTCATCGTGTGTTTGTAAATTTTGAGGTCGTTTAATATCGCGTTCACAGAAAGGAGAATGCTCCATTAACTGCCCAAAATGATTACGGTATCGTCTAGGAGTCTCTATGGGACTAAAGGATTCGGTAATAAACAATCGGTTATTTTCATCTTTAAAATGCAATTGATAAATGATCCCTCTAGGAATCACCAAATAATCGCCATAAGCAAAGGGGATTTCTCCATACCCTGTTTTTAGAATTCCCTCCCCTTCGTGCACAAAAATAACCTCATCTGCTTGGGAATTTTTATAGAAATAGTCTGTCATTGATTTTGTTGGCGCGGCCAATGAAATATGCAAATCATTATTGACCAATACGGGAACTCGAGATTCGATATAATCAGCGGTTGGCTTAACATTAAACCCCTTTAAACTGGTGTGTTTTAAATGCTTGGCACGAGCAATAATGGGTTCTACCGAAAATGGTTCGTTGATAGCTTTCACCAATGTGGGTGGATAACAGTGATAGACCAATGAATATGTACTGGAAAATCCATGCGTTGAAACGAGTTCTTCGGCATATAAATCCCCGTTTGGTTTTCGATAGACCGTATGTCGTTTCGGTGGGATAACTCCCAGGGTGTGATACAGCGGCATAGTAATAATTTAGTTTTGTTTGTTTAAATAGACAATCACCTCTAATCAAGGTAAATACAGGCCAAAGCCGATGAAGTACTACTTTAAAAAGAGTATTGTGCAAAAACGATCTTTGATAGAAGCGCTTGCATAAATTTGTTCATTCCAATAAATAAAGGTTTAAGTAGGGCCTTCATCTAATATCTTTTTTTGTGGGTTTAGTTCAAATATAGGAAACTTTTTGAATTGAATGGATGACTTTTTTAGAAAGGATATAAAAATCTTCCTTCTAGAAACTAGAACGCAATTAATTACCATCACCTTATGGTTCAAAAAACACGAATAATTAACTTATTTCTAAGAATTTATATTCGAAACATTGCTACATCAAGACGTATGATAAACCATAACTACACTGAAATATGCGCTCATACTTCTGCTTAAATATTATTTAAAATTAAAGAATTCATTTTATTCGCAAAACCTAAAAACAATATTAATTTTGATTCATTAATTATTTCATTATCTTTATCCATAAGGCGCTTTCATTCATCGCTTTAAAAAGTATTACTTGAAATAATTTGGTTTTTTTCACTAAATAGTCTATTTTAAACAACACCTCTTTAAAGAAAGTGAAACACCAATAGAATGAATGATTTAAAGTGAAAAGTCGAAAAGAAAGGAGTTGGTATTTTATCGGCTTTACTCCTTCAGACGATTAGGGAAAGCATAAATCTGCTCAAATAGGGATTAGTAAAATTAAAATATAGAAACTATTAAAAACATTTAAAATAACCATTAACCCCCTCAATACGAATATCATGATTAGAATAGCCATTGTTGATGACCACTCCCTATACCGGAAAAGCCTTCGAATGCTTATTTCACCAATCGAAAATACTGAGATTGTTTTAGAAGCAGAAAGTGGAAAAATTATTCTTGACAAGCTACAAACCTCAGCGGTAGATCTTATTTTATTAGATTTACAAATGCCCGTAATGGATGGATTTACTGCTTGTTCAGTTATAAGGGAACGCTATCCCCATATCCGGATTATAGCCTTATCAGAGTATAAAGATCTTGAGAGTATTCGGGAAGTAATTTCGTTAGGTGTTGTTGGTTATTTTACAAAAGACTCAAATCCTGATGAACTTAAACAAGCCATTAAAAATAGCCACACAACAGCTTTTCATTTTGAAAAAAAGTTATCTCCCCTATTTGAAACATTGGGCTTAATTTCTAAATCAACCTTTAAATCCATCATTTCGAAACGTCAAAAAGAAATAATTTGTTTATCAGCCAAGGGATTAAGCAGCAAAGAAATTGCATCATTTTTATTTATAAGCCCACGTACAGTAGATGAACATAAACGAAATTTAATAAAATCTCTGAATTGTCCCAATTTCACCTTGGTTATACTTTATGCTTTAAAACACAACCATATTTGCTATGAAGACATTGAAAACTAACCCCTAATGATTAACACAACTATTTATTTACGTAAAAATACCTATTGCAGAATTTATTAGATAGATCTATCTTTATATTAATTATTTATTGAAACAATTAGACGTTTTTCCAAATTAATTATAATAAAGGTTTTTATTTAATTGACCAATGATTTTACATTTTTAACCAACCTAAACCCAATTTTTAATACGTTTTCCAAACCGATTACCTATTGTAAAATCATTAACTTTCAAATTCAATAAATTTCAAAAATTGAAATTTATGAGCCACTAAAGGATTCTTTAGTGGCTTTTTTAACTAGCCTATTTTTATACAATAAGACTTATAAAAATTAGTAATCAATTGGAAGATTAAAGTTTTCATTGTATTTTCACCCAAACTACAGCAAAATGAAATTCGTGACTTTCTTACACCACCAACAAGAAAAAATTGGTCTTGTTGTTGAAGATTCTGTCTATTGTCTAACAACAATTTGTTCAGAAATACCGTCTACACTGACCGACTTATTAAGGGAATCGGAATTCATTTTTCCCCTATGTCGTAAAATCACCAAGGAAATACAATCGGGTTTACATCATTCTGCTATGGTAGAACAAGCAGTTTTAATGGCACCTATCCCGCATCCTACAAGTTTTAGAGATGCTTATGCATTTAGACAACACGTAGAGACCTCTCGCTTAAACCGAGGATTACCCATGATTGAGGAATTTGATCAATTTCCGGTTTTCTACTTTTCGAATCATCAGGCTATTCAAGGTCCAGGTAAAGTTTATGCGATGCCAGACCATTTTCAAGAAATGGACTTTGAACTGGAAGTCGCTATCGTTATCCAAAAAGAAGGGATTAATATCGCAGCAAACGATGCTGACCACTACATTGGAGGTTTTATGATTCTGAACGACTTAAGTGCAAGAGCCTTACAAATGCAAGAAATGAAACTCAATTTAGGGCCCGCTAAGGGCAAGGACTTTGCCTCTGTAATGGGACCTTATTTGGTTACCAGTGATGAACTCGAGCCTTATTGTATCCCTACACCTCAAGGACATATAGGTAAAACGTACAACTTACCGATGGAATGTACGGTCAATGGTCAACCAGTTTCTAAAGGAAACTTAAAAGATATGCACTGGACCTTTGCAGAAATCATTGAACGCGTTTCTTATGGTGTTCGTCTCTATCCTGGCGATATTATTGGCTCTGGAACCGTTGGCACTGGTTGTTTTCTAGAACTCAATGGAACAGCCAAGCGTGCAAATCCAAATCATGAACCCCAATGGTTAAATCCAGGAGACACTATTTCTATGGATATAACGGCCTTGGGTCAACTAACAAATACTGTTCATTTATACAAAGATCAAGCAATGAATTAATTATGCAAGAAACTAAATCATTTTTACCCAACACGAAAACCTTTGACAATCTTATAAAACACGCCATTTCGCCAAGACCGATTTGTTTTGCAAGTACCATCGATAAGGAAGGAAATGTTAATTTAAGTCCATTTTCATTTTTTAACCTGATGGGCCAAAACCCACCAATATGTGTGTTTTCTCCCTTGCGAAAGATGAGGGATGGATCGACTAAACATACCTTAGAAAATGTATGGGAGCACCCAGAATGTGTGATTAACATCGTGAATTATCCCATGGTTCAACAACAATCCTTGGCTAGTATTGAATTCCCAAAAGGGGTTAACGAATTTGAAAAAGCTGGCTTTACGGCAATTCCTTCTGAACTTGTTCAACCACCTCGTGTAGCTGAATCTCCTGTACAAATGGAGTGTAAGATTCGTGAAGTGATATCTATTTCAGATGAACCAGGAGCAGCGAATTTAATTATTGCCGAAGTGGTTAAAATGCACGTTCATCAATATCTTTTAAATGACCAAGACGATGTGCGTCCGCACGACTTAGATTTAGTTGCCCGCTTAGGAGGCGATTGGTATTGCCGAGTTACGCCAGAAACACTTTTTGAGGTTGAAAAACCTATTCGAGCGATTGGATTGGGCATTGATCAATTGCCTTTGGAAATCAAGCATTCAAAATATTTAAGTGGAAACCATTTAGGTCAATTAGGAAACGTAGAACAACTCCCTACAGAACAGGAAGTGGAAGAATTTAAAATCCAGTTGGCCGAGCGCGTCGCTATTGATCAATTCAAAGATCCAATCGTACGCCACCAAGTAGCTGCCAAACTCCTCGATCAAGACGATGTAACCAATGCTTGGAATTGGTTATTGCTAAAATTTTAAACTAAAAAAACTAAAAATCATACGAAAAACAATACCGACAAACCGTTAAAAATTAAGCTCTATACTACCCTATACCCTTAATATCACGTTTTGTCAAAACTATTTTAAAAACTTTAAAAACGATCAAAACATGAAAACAATTTTAATTTTAGGAAGTTCAGGATTAGTGGGTAAAAACCTTCTAATAGCGGCTCTTAAAAACTCAGATTATAGCCAAGTTATCATACTTAATCGTCGCCCTAGCCACATTGAGCATCCTAAATTAACCGAAATTATTACCGATTTTTCGACACCCCCCAATTTAGATAATTTTCTTACCATTGACAGTCTTTTTTCTTGTTTGGGAACCACTAGAAAAAAAACCCCGCGTAAAGAAGATTACCGTCGGCTAGAAGTGACCGTCCCAACAATGATTGCCAAGTCACTCATTCACAAAGGTCTTTCTCAGATACACTATATATCTAGTATAGGCGCAAAGCCCTACTCTTCTAGTTTCTATTTAAGAGTAAAAGGGGAAGCAGAAGTTGCTTTAACCGAATTGGAATTGCCCCATCTACATATTTATCGCCCCAGTTTATTGATGGGTGAACGAAGAGAAACGCGTTTAACAGAAGACATTTGGTCGGCAATTTTCTCACAGATGGACTTATTTTTCTCGGGTAAAGCAACAAAATACAAACGAATGAAAGCCGTTGATCTAGCTGAATCAATGATTGATTTCGACCTACACCCAACCTTAGAAACGGTCTCTATTTATCATTATGATGAAATTATGGAAAGTATATAAATAAACAAACTCTTGCTAAAAAGCAAGAGTTTTCGTTTAAACTAAAAAGATAAGGTCACAGGGACGACTAAAAGTTAATAAACTTTACGCCTAAACTCCACCATTTGCTCGGTAAAGGGATCGCTCCTACTTCATTATATTGGGTGTTAAAAATGTTCTGTCCGTCGATGTAGACTGTCAATTGTTTAAAAGAATGACTCAATCGTACATCATTGATCCAATACGACTTATACGAAGCTCTTTCGTTATAGCGAGTGGCTAAGGTTAAATAAGTGGTTTTATAGTGATAACTCAAGGTGTTGGTTAGTTGATGTTTTAAACTTTCAATTTTATATTTCGAAGCATAATCATTGCTTGCATTTTCAAACTTCTGATCTAAATATGCATAACTAAGCACCATTTTTAATTGATTATCCCCATTAAAAGGTAAACTGTAGCTCACACGCATGTTCAGTCCATTGGTTTTTAAATCGCCAAAATTTTGACTTTGCCAAGGTTCGTCTTTGGTTAACCGAACCCAATCGATAAAATGGTCAATTTTTCGATAAAAATAATAGGCATTCGCTGAAAATCGTTGCTGATTAAACTTAAATCCAATCTCGGTTTGGAAGGCGCGTTCTGACTCGATATCTTCATTACCAATGTTACCTGGTCGTTGATCCAGGTATAAATCGGTAAACGAAGGAATTCGTTGGCTAGACCCCGCATTTGCAACTACTTTTAATTGATCTGTTATCCCATAACTCGCATCAATCCCTGGAAAAGCTTGCCAACCATATTGGGAATTGTAATTTAGATAAGTACCGACATTAACATCCAATCGGTCACCAAATTGCGTTTTATATTCGGTATAAATCCCCACATTATCACGCGTATGCTGTTGAATAGCGGTAGAATTAATTTGCTCATTTCTGTATTCCACTCCAAACCCCAATTGGCCTTTGTTCAATTGATAAACGGAGTTCACCTCACCAGCCACCGCATTTGAATAGTGTAAACTGCGAGCCACATTCAATTTATGTTTAAAATAGCGGTAGTCATCAAAATTGTAACGGTAAGAAAGGCGGGGCATTAACGTCAATCGTTCACTTAATTGGTGTTTTGATTGAAGAGTTGCTAAAGTGGTTTCAACCACCTCTTTGGAATCTTTATCCCCTGGCGCCGCATAAAACCCATTGGCTCCAAACCCATTTTTCACATAGCCAAAACTTGCATCTAATTGGTTGGCATCATCTATTAGAAAGTGACCTTGGTAGAATAATTTATTATTCTCGAAGGCTGTATTGTAGCGATAGCCATTTCCTTTATCATGCGATAAATAGAGCTGGTGGTTGTGGGTTTCTTTCCCTAAAACACCCCCTAATTGGATACCTCTTGATGAAAAAGTATCATCGGTATCTTCCTGATCTTTTTCAAAATTAGAACCGGTATAGGTATTGACATAAAATCCTGTCTTCGGGTTCTTCTTCGTTACAATATTGATTGCTCCAGTTAAGCTGTTGTTTCCGTAGATTCTCGCGGCAGGACCACGAATAATTTCAACACGTTCAATTGCTTCCACAGGAATCGGTAAGTTTAAAGCATTGTGAGCCGTTTGATGATCCGATATTTTTACACCATTCACCAACAAGAGTGTTTGTTCAAAACTTCCGCCATCCATTGAAAAATCTGCCTGAGTTCCCGCTGGGCCGCGCTGACGAAGATCAATTCCATTGGCATATTGCAATATTTCTTGAATCGATTTTACAGGCAATGCCTGGATTTCCTTTTTATCGATGACATAAATGTTTCGATTTTGCTTTGATAAAGGTGTATTCAATCGATTCTCCGTAATGCTTACTTCATTCACCTGTATCGTATCTGTTACTATTTGCGCATGCAGGGATGCTGCTAATAAAAACAAAAAAAGGGTATTCTTTTTCATTTCGTCCTATTTGAAATTAAATTCTGAGCCAAAATTACTATCTTTCCGAACCATACAAACGTACCAGTTTTCATATCATGAGTAGTCCGGTTATTCCTTTTAAAAGTTTTATTACACTCGATAGAACGAGTAAAGTGCCTTTGTTTATCCAAATGAGCAATCAATTCATCGTGGCCATTCAAAGAGGGCTATTAATCGAAGGCACAAAGTTACCCGGTACCCGAACGCTCAGTCAATTGTTTCAAGTCCACAGAAATACCATTGTCGCTGTTTACCAAGAACTGGAGCATCAATCCTGGATTGAAATTCATCCAAACAAGGGCAGTTTTATTTTAAAAAAAGATCCGGATAAGGCTGTGAAACTTCAGATAACATCTAGACATCAAGTCGCTAATTATCCTATAGAGACCGCATTCCAATTCGAACAATCAAATATTTTCGATAATCCGTTTCAGCACTCAACATTACAAGATCAACTCGATGATGGCACACCTGATCCCCGATTAACATCCATTGATATGCCTTCAAAGCTCTATGCTGCTAATGTCAAAAAGCGAATTAATCAAAGAAAATATGATCTCAACTTTACCTATGAAAACGATTACCTTAAAAAAAACCTTAGTAACTACCTGAATCAAACGCGCGGTCTTCACATTGGTCCCCAAAATATATTGATCACCCGCAGTATTGAAATGTCGATTTATTTAAGTTCAAAAATGACACTACAACCCAACGATACCGTGGTGGTGGCTTCTTTATCGTATTTCAAGACGAATATGACTTTTCAAAATTTTGGAGCGAAGATTAAAACCATTCCTATTGATCAAAATGGCATCGATACCGATGCTTTAAGACAGTTATGTCTACGCCAACCCATACGCATGGTCTATATAACACCTCATTATCACTACCCTACAACCGTTACCTTAAGTGCTAAACGCCGAATCGAATTATTGGAACTTTCCCGGGAATTCAACTTTATTATCTTAGAAGATGATGACGACTATGATTTTCAGTTCGATAATCATCCTATTCTACCACTATCCAGTGCAGATGTGGACGGGCGCGTAATTTATACCGGGAATTTAGGTAAATTTTTAGCTCCAGGATTCAGAATTGGTTTCATGGTTGCGCCCGAAAATTTTATTCGTGAGGCGAGAAAGCAACTCGATTTACTCGATCGCCAAGGCGATGTGATTATGGAGAATGTGTTGGGTGAATTAATTGAAGAAGGCGAAATTCATCGTTATTTCAAAAAAAATAACAAAATATACAAAGAGCGCAGAGATTATTTTGTTGAAAGTCTATCGACTCGACTAAACGGTTCCATTGAATTCCAGCCACCAACGGGAGGACTTGCCCTTTGGGTAGAGTGGAAAGAACCGATTAATTTAATGCAATTAAAAAAGAATGCAGCGCGAAATCAGTTGTTTATCCCTCAGAATTGTTTGTACCAAACCCATACCCTCTCGGCCATGCGAATTGGTTTTGGGCATTATACCGAAGAAGAAACGGATCGTATCGTCGATAAAATAATACAATCCATTCCGAAAACTTCTATGGATTAAGCTTTTACTTTAAGGCTCCATGTGAATTCGAAGGTAGAAACAACATCTCCCGCTTCATCTGTTCCAATGCTTTTCACTTTCAAGACGACGCCTTGTTTTGTTTGAATAGCTTCATCGACGGCTGCTTTAATTTTTTGACCATCTTCACAGGTGAAAATAATTTTTCCAACCGCTTTTTTGGTATACGTCGATTGAATACCTACGATAAGCATTGATATTGACTGTTCAGTCTCTTTAATTTTCTGCGCCAATAAAAAGCCCGAAGAAAATTCGGCTGCCATTCCTTGAACAGCCCAAAACATGCTCGCAAAGGGATTCTGATTCAAAAAACTTAGCTTAACTTTCGTTGAGACAGACTCTTCACTCCAGTGGTGTAATCGTACCCCTGCGATCCACGCAATAGGGATCTGTTTTTCCAATAAATTTTTAAAGATTGATTTATTCATTTCAAATTAACTAAATTATAATTTCTATGACATTGAATAGCCAATATAAGAAAGGTTAATTATATATTTGTAAAAATTAATACAAAATTAAATGACTGCAGTAATCATTCTGTTTATCGTACACTGGTACGGTTCATTGTTCTTCCAAACATTCTTTCACCATCGATACGCATCGCATGCGATGTTTTCAATGTCTAGAACTTGGGAAAAGATTTTTCATGTACTTGCATGGTTCTTCCAAGGCTCTTCGTATTTAAGTCCGTATGCCTATGGAGTTATGCACCGTCAACACCACGCGTTTGCTGATACCGAGAAAGATCCGCACTCGCCTATCTTCGATAAAGATATGTTCAATATGATGTGGCGTACACGCGTTATCTATAATGCAATTGACAATGACAAGGCCGACGTTGAACAAAAATTTAAAAAAGGCGTTCCCGCTTGGAGAAGTTGGGATAAATTCGCTGAAAGCAGCTGGGTACGTTTAGCATGGGTAATCGTCTATGTTTTACTTTATGTCGCTTTTGATGCACCGTTATGGACGTATTTCGTGTTTATTCCTATGCATGCCGTTATGAGCCCTCTTCACGGAGTGGTAATTAACTGGTTTTCTCATAAATACGGTTATAGAAACTATGATGTTGGCGATACTTCGACCAACTTAATGCCTGTAGATTGGCTTATGTGGGGTGAGTGTCTTCACAATAATCACCATAAATTTGGTGGTCGTCCTAATTTCGCCGTTAAGAAATGGGAGTTTGACCCTATGTACCCGTGTATATGGACCATGAATAAACTTGGAATTATCCAGTTTAAGAAAAATAAATTAGATACAGACTATATGTAATTAGAATCCTCAACCTTGTGTTGGGGATTTTTTTTTGTAAATAACAGACACAATGTATTCCTTAAAGACCATTTTCTTTTTCTTTAATTCATAATTATCTTCAAACCGATTAATTACATGGGGCAAATGGTTAATTTTAAGCCCAACAGCTATCCTGAAAAACCACAACATCATCTTCGTGAGTAGCGGATAAAACGATTTTCTGGAAGCGATGAAGTCCGCATATAACCAAATTCCACCAGCTTTTAAAGCGCTATCGAGACGAGAAAACAAATCGTCTGCTTCCTGTTGCGAAAAATGGTCGAATAAAAACGCCGTTAGAACCACATCATAGCTTTCAACGTTCATTGTAAAATAGCGAATATCTTCTATGAAATAATCCACTAGAATCGCCGAACTCACTTTCTTTTCCTGCGCTAGGTCAACCATAACGGAAGACGCTTCTACATAATCAATGTGTAAATTAAGTCCCAGCTGATCCATGTCTAGCAGCAAACGACCTTCTCCGCCTCCTACCCATAAAACTCGATCACCTGCTTTTAAATAATCTAAAAGTAGACACTGAACCTGGTGTTGCCTATCGCCATAGACCAACCGACTCATCCGATCGTAATATTTCGCAATTCGATTATAATTCATCACTCAAACAAAACAACACTTAATATCCCTACAATCCCTTTCAATAAAATCATACCATCAATCGCTATTAAATAATACAATATAGGTCGTGGACGATTCAGTTTAAACGCAAAAATAGCGAGTAAAAGTATCGGTATTAACATAAAGATGGTTCTATGTAAAGGAAGACCATACCAAAAGCCAAAGGAGATAAAACTTAAAAAACCTGTAAAAATCAAGGGAAAAATAATTCGTTTCAATGTAAAATGATATCCGTATTGAACGACAAACGTCTGCAAGTTTTTATTGAAATCGTCACGGTAATCCTTTAAATCGAACAGAATAGCATTTACCGCACAATACATCATCGTTTGTGTAAAAAGAAAATAGAAACGGGCATCGAGTGGTTCGGTTATCCGATCCTCTAACCTCAATATAAACAACGGTAAAAAGACGGTAGTAATCGCCCAACTGTACCCAATTAAAAAAGGCTTTAACCAAGTTGTTTGGCGTAAAGACAAGCCAATATTCCAATCGTAATACAAGAGGATTAACACAAAGCTTAAACCGATGAAGAGCCAATAGCCAATAGGAATTAACGTCAATTGAGGAATAATTTTCAAAAGAATCGATCCACTTGAAGCTATAAAAATGGCCCAAAGTATCGTCTTTAGCCATTTTATAGCCTTGCGGTTATCGATATAAAATTGAATACGCGGATTGCTAGACCCCTTTTTGTTTACAGGGATTTTATACGCCATTAAGTAGAACAAAACCGTCAGTGATCCCACCATCAGGTAATAATCTAAATCGTTCAGTGGTCTTCCTAACTTCACATTGGTCTCCATGTTCAAGACCAGTGAAATAATTCCTAAAAATAAATTAGAAAAAAATATATAGTGGATTGGTTTATCCAAAGCTTTTCCCATGATTCTCTCCCAACTTCTCGGTGATAAAACTACATTAAATAAATAAAAAGCAGTTATATCATTCTCATTTTTATTCGTCTAATTTTCCATCCCAAGGCCACGAATTATAAATAATGTAATTCCGCAAATTTATTCCAGGAAAAAGAAAGCCTTCCAATTTCCCTTTAGACCGCTATTAACCACCATTATTCTTTTGAATCATCGGATAGCTGAGCTATCAAATTCCCAAAAATTCATTATATTTATTCAATCAAATATACCATCAAACATAAAAGAATGATTAATAAACAAGTAAACAGTATAGAAGAAGCCTTGGAAGGTATCGAGAGTGGAATGACACTAGCGATTGGAGGTTTTGGGCTTTCTGGAATTCCAGAAAATTTAATTCAAGGATTAGTTGATAAGAAAGTCGATAAGCTCACCTGCATTAGCAATAATGCTGGCGTAGACAATTTTGGTCTGGGCCTTTTATTACAAAACCGACAAATTAAAAAAATGATTGCTTCGTATGTAGGCGAAAATGCCGAATTCGAACGTCAAATGCTCTCGGGAGAATTGGAAGTAGAACTTATCCCCCAAGGAACGTTAGCTACTCGCCTTATGGCTGCTGGTTACGGCATGCCCGCCATCTTCACCCCTGCTGGTATTGGAACTGAAGTAGCTGAAGGCAAAGAAATTAGAAAATTCACCTTTCATAGCATTGAAAAAGAATATCTAATGGAATACGCCTTCGAACCCGACTACGCCATTGTAAAAGCGTGGAAAGGCGATACCATGGGGAATTTGGTATACAGAGGTACAGCCGCCAATTTTAATCATCCAACGGCGATGTGTGGAAAATTCACCATTGCTGAAGTGGAAGAATTGGTCGAACCAGGCGAATTAGACCCTAACCATATTCACACCCCAGGCGTCTACATCAACCGCATAATTCAAGGAAAGAATTATGAAAAACGCATCGAAAACAAAACTGTTCAACCCAAACAATAAGACATGTTAGATAAAAATGGTATTGCGAAACGCATCGCAAAAGAAGTAAAAGACGGCTATTATGTCAATTTAGGAATCGGAATTCCCACATTAGTAGCCAATTACATCCCAGAAAATGTAAACGTCGTCTTACAGAGTGAAAACGGTTTATTAGGAATGGGTCCCTTTCCGATTGATGGCGAAGAAGATGCCGACTATATCAATGCTGGTAAACAAACCATCACCACACTACCCGGCTCATCGCTTTTCGATTCGGCCATGAGTTTTGGTATGATTCGCGCTCGTCGAATTAACCTCACTATTTTAGGGGCCATGGAAGTATCTGAAAACGGAGACATTGCCAACTGGAAAATTCCAGGAAAAATGGTCAAAGGAATGGGTGGTGCTATGGACTTGGTTGCCTCGGCCGAAAATATCATTGTAGCTATGCAACACGTCAACAAACATGGCGAATCCAAACTACTCCCAACCTGTAGTCTTCCATTAACAGGCATTCAATGCGTCAAAAAAATAGTCACCGAATTAGCTGTACTAGAAGTAATGCCCCAAGGAGGATTTAGACTTTTAGAAAGAGCACCAGGCGTTAGCGTAGAAGACATTGTAAAAGCAACTGCCGGAAAATTACTTGTCGAAGGTGATATCCCAGAAATGACTTTTTAATCTTTATTTAACACGAAACGATCGACACCATTACATTCATCATATTTTATATGCAAGAATAGGCGTAGCTTAGCATTAAGCTGAATATCAGTACGGATTATCCGTGATATTCAGCTTCATACGTATTATAAGAAAATCTGATGCATGGTTATCAATTTTATTTATAATCCTATTGAATTTTGAGATCAAAAAATCATGGTTTACCCCTATTTACGGGGTAGATTTGTCATACAAAAGAAAACAAAGTCGTATAAACAATTAAAATATATAATTATGTCATTAGTAGGAAGAAAAGCGCCTCTATTCACTGCGCCAGCTGTTATTAACGGAGAAGAAATCGTTGAAGATTTCAAATTACCAATCGGAGAAAAAAACATCGTATTGTTTTTCTACCCAAAAGATTTCACATTCGTTTGTCCAACAGAATTGCATGCTTTCCAAGAGAAGTTAGCTGAATTCGAAAAAAGAGATGCTGCTGTTATCGCTGTATCTTGTGATTCAGAAGAAACGCACTTAGCTTGGTTAACAACTGCAAAAGACAACGGTGGAATCGAAGGTGTTACTTACCCAGTTGTTGCTGATTTAGCAAAAACAATCGCTATGGACTACGGTGTATTAGCTGGTGAGTACATCTACAACGAAGATACAGAATCTTTACGTTTCGAAGGTGCTCCAGTAGCTTACCGTGGTACATTTATCATCGACAAAAACGGTGTTATTCGTCACGAAACCATCAACGATTTACCATTAGGTCGTAACATCGACGAGTATGTACGTTTATTAGACGCTATCTTACACGTAGAAAAATACGGTGAAGTTTGTCCTGCCAACTGGGAAGAAGGAAAAGACGCTATGTCTGCAACCAAAGACGGTGTTTCTTCTTACTTAGCAGCACACTAAGAACCTCTTTTTCCGAAAGGATAAAGCCCTTACAAAAGCTGTCTAAACAAGTCGACAGATCAATTTTCAACGAGCTCATGCTCCACTTAAATTGCTAAAATTACTTTTTGGACAGCTTTTTTTAACACAAATTTTAAAAAATACAACCTATGTTTATAGAATTAGAACAAGACAATTTACCAGAGGTAGTCAAAGAAAATAATTTAGTAATCGTACAATACGGTGCCGGATGGTGCGGAAACTGTCGTTTAGTTAAACCTAAATTTAAACGCATGGCTACAGAAAACGAAGATGCGCTATTTGTATATGCCGATGCAGAAAAATTTGTTGAATCAAGAAAATTAGCCGAAGTACCGAATTTACCTACTTTCGCAATTTTCAAAGATGGAGTGAATGTTGGACAAGTAACCGCTTCTAAAATTGAAGCCGTAAAAGAATTATACAATGAAGTTACCCGTATTTAAAAATCTAGCCAATAATGTTCAAGCCGAACAATTAGAAGCAACCCTAGAAGTCTTAGAAGCCTATGCTTCATCACCTGCAGTTAAAGAACCAGAACAAGAAGCGATTGGAGAAATTATCTCTAATATCTGTGGTGCTTTAGAAATGCAAGAAATGATGGCCTCAGGAATGGACGAAAGAGAAGCTGCCAACACATTTATGCAGCGCGTTATGGGATCAATAGATCGTTAAGAACTACTATTCCAAAGCAAAAAGCCAAGTAAACGAATTTACTTGGCTTTTTTTAAGCTTAAAACTAAACGTTTATTCTTTTGGGCGCCTCCCTACGGGCCACGCTATCCGTTCCCAATCTTGGCTGCTTCAGCATTTCGTTTCCCATTATAAAAAAGACGCGCAGCCAAGGATTTCCACTACTATCGTTGGCGCGAGACCAAGGCGTTATTTGAATATAAGCGGAAATATGCATTCCATAAACCTTGAAAAACAGGCCGTATCGGAAATTAAATTCCTCATTTTATAACCTTTATCCTTTATCAACGCCCTGATTCATAAACGCACGATCTTTTGCTTGAATTTCATTTTTTAACGCCTCGTAAGCCTCCTTTGTTAACCGCTTGCCTTTGTGTAATTTTTTAAAAACAGGTTGGTCTACCACCATCACTTCCGTGGCCTTTATAGAAAAGGTAGAAATGGACTCATTCAACGAAAAATACTCAACCGAAAGTACTAAACCTGGAAAATTATAATGATCTTTTGGACCGAATTTTTGAGGTAAACTAGGTGCATACCACACCACCATTGATCCTTGGTCATCTTTCGCAATGGCCTTACGAACATCATACCCTAAAATACGACCACTTTCCCTTGTTAATTCAAACTCATCAGGATTACTCAGAATATCATCCACCAAATAAGGCTTGTCTTGAATAAGAAACTCGGTCGTTATTTGTTGTGTTTTTACATTATATTCAAAATTTTGAGGTATAAAACCAATCATTCGAACTTTTGTTCCGCCTTGCGAATTATTTAATTGAATAACTTCAAAATACTGACCTATTTCATTGTTAATCGTTAGTTCATATTTAGAAGGCGTTTTATAAAACGCCACAATTTCAGGATCAAGCTTCTCTTTCTTTCCATCAGGTCCTAATAAAACCGGAATACTTAGTTTATCATAACGAACCATTAAGCTTGTTTGAGCAAAAAGCGGAATTGAACATAGACATAGTAAAATAAATTTCATAATAAGCGCTTATTTAAAATAAATATAGCGCAATAAACTTAGATTGGAGATAATAGATATACGATTGAATTGTGTTAGTTGTAACTGTAGGCTTCTCTAAAAATAGGACAGTATTTCATTCAAATTTCTTAAATTTAAAACAATAAACTGTCATTATGAAAACGAGCAATTTTAACGAGAGTCAAATTCTAAAAGCCACTGAAAAGGAGCAGAAACAATAATAAAGTTTTCAAGCCTGTAAATTATAAAAATGGTGACATCTAAAGTAAGATTGCTTAGGTAGTACAGTACGGCATCTCCCAAAGTATTATAACTTTTCTACTATGGGTAGTTATAATGCTTTGCTTTCTCTGTTCAACATTACAGCAGAAGAAGTCAAAGGCGAGGTTACTAAAACGTTACTTTTAATAATTGCAAACAATCATTATAAAATACTGTATTTCATGTTTTTGCGAAATTTCTCATTTTGTTCCGTGGCTCACATAAGTTTAATTTTATCATTAAGAATTGTGAGCATGGAAACGAAAAAAAAATCAACGTTTAAGGTACTGTTCTACCTTAAAAAGAACGCCCCGAAGAACAAAGGACAAAGACAGAGGTTATTTGTTACGGAACGAGTTGGAACAGCTCATAACATTCAATTGTGATACAAAAAAAGATGAATTGGTTAAAGACCTGTTTGTTTTCAGTTGCTTTACAGGGCTTTCCTATTCGGATATAAAAGGACTTAGAAAAAGTAATATTCAAGATTTCTTTGACGGAAACCAGTGGATTATTGTTCGTAGAAAGAAAACCGCTACATCGTCAAACGTGATGCTCTTGGATATTCCGAAAATGATTATCGAAAAATATGCAGGATTGTCAAAGGACGGAAAGGTTTTTCCTGTACCCTCAAATACGATCTGCAATGACGGCTTGAAAAGAATATCCAAACAAATTGAGTGTCTTAAAGAAAAGAAAGTAACCTTTCATTTGGCACGTCATACCTTTGCTACGCTGTTCTTAAGCGAGGGTGTTGCGTTCGAAAGTTTGAGCAAGATGTTAGGACATAAAAAAATTGCCACACCACAGATTTATGCCAAGATACTCAACGAGAAAGTCGGAAAAGATATGCAAAAGGTATCGCATAAATTTAAAGGTTTGTAACGCTCTTTTGTTTCGCAACTATGAAATCTATAAAGTAATCAAGAAAAGTCAATATCAGAAACATTGGCTTTTTTTGTATTTTATCGGTCGAAAATTATTTCTAAATTTAAAAATCGCCTAATGGTAAATAATTTATAGCTGAATGGATAAACAAACCAAACTAATTGTACTTTTTTTCTGTATAATAAAACTTGCTCTTCATTTAATTGCAGACTATCATTCAGGATTTCAGGGAGATGAATTACTGCATATTGAAACAGGAAACCATTTGTCATTTGGGTATATGGAATTTCCACCATTGATTGGTTGGCTTGCGTTTATTCAAAATTTATTTCAATCGCAATCGGTTTTTGTTCATCATATTTTTTCTCATATTGCGACAATTCTCATTCTAATTTATGTGGCAAAAACAACGGTAGCATTAGAAGGAAAATCAAAAGCTGTTTTTTTGGTTTTTTTGTGTTTAATTCCAATAATGGGACGCTCTCAACAACTTTTTCAGCCTGTTGTCTTCAGTCAGTTATTTTGGATGTTGAGTTTTTATCAGCTAACTAAATATGTAAAACTTCTTGAACAAAAATATTTGTGGTATTTGACATTCACGGTGGCATTGGGCTTTTTGACAAAATACGATGCGGTATTTTTCATTTTGGGACTATCTGCATTATTCTTCTTCAAGACAACAAGAGATGCTTTAATCAAGCATAAATTTTGGTGGAACATCATAGCTTTTATCGTCATCATAAGCCCAAATATAATATGGCAATATCTCAATGATTTTCCTGTCCTGAAAATGTTTTCACGGTTGTATGAAACACAACTTGATAAACTTTCCGCAACCGAAGTGTTTTTGGGTTTAATTATAACTTTAAATCCAATAACATTATTGATTTCCGTTCCAGCTGTCATCTGTATGTTTCAACCAAGGATGAAAAAATACAGAATATTATCTGCTTCAATTTTATTATCCGTTTTGTTTTTAGCTTACAGTCAGGGAAAAGGATATTATTTCTATCCCATCTTTTTAACAATCCTTCCTTTTGGTGGTGTCTTTTGGGAAATGGTTATTCTAAAAAAGAAAAAATGGATTATCTATCCTGCAAGTATTTTGCTTATCATTTCGGGAACTTTGCTTGTTTCGTTTTCTTTGCCATTAAGTTCGTTGGACAGTTACTTGAAAAACGAATACAAATATGAAAAGAAAAAAATTGAAGGTGGAAAATATGCTATAAAAGAAGAAAGATACTCAAAAGAAAAGTGGAAAGAAACACTTACAGAATTAAAAAATGTTTATGACAATTTACCCGAAAATGAACAAGAAAACTGTCTGATATGGGGAAAGCATTACGGACAAGCAGGAGCAGTTTCGTTACTTGGAAATAAATATGATTTACCTAAAACTTTCTCATTACACGGTAGTTTTTACAGTTGGCTTCCGCAAGGAAATATACCCAATACTGTAATTGCTATTCGATACAGCCAAGCAAATGGCTCTGACTTTTTTGAACCTTATTTTGAAGAAGTGAAAGCGGTTAAAAGTATTTATAATCCTTATGCGGACGAAGAAGAACAAGTTTGGCAGACAATCTTCATTTGTCAAAATCCTAAACAAGACTTTGTCACATTGAAAAAACTATTTGTCAACAGAATATTTGAATAAAAACTGCATACCATTGAATTTCATTATTCCGCAAACGCTGATAGTTATCTTCCAACACCTTGATAATATCGCTTTCACGAAACAAGATTTTCCGTTCTAGCTTGATAAAAGGTATCAGTCCGTCATTCCTGTACTGTTGCAGTGTCCGTTTGCTGATGTGTAACATCTCGCAAACCTGTTCACCTGACAGATAGATTTCCCCTTTTAGGAATGGGTGGAAATATTCTCTGATGTACAAGAGTTCATTTTTGATACCCACCACAGCTTCGAGCAGGCTAAGCATATCATCGTTTGAATTTCCAATCTGTTTCATTTCTTTTGCTTTTTTAATGGTCGCTCTCCCTACATCAATAACTCTACCTCGGATAATCTGAAATATGTTTTCCGATTGATTTGCGTTGCCCCAAGAATACCATTGCCCTGTACGTCTGCAACGTTCGTTTGCTGACATTGAGCAGTTGGCAGGCTTCCTGTTGGTCGAGCCATTTCGTTGCTTGTTGCAATGCTTTGTAGGGTGAAGTGATTTCCAAAATCAATAGAGATACTTCCTTTACTTCGCTGTGCAATGCTTTCAAAATCTGAATGTCCAAAACCGTTATTTCCATATCATGTCATTTAAACCTCGAAAATAAAAGCTATTCATATAGGACTTCTCAATGTTGCCTTCATTGTTTTTGTTTGGCGTTCAGATGCCAAATACCCGGTTATAATCCCAGCTTTGGTTTCTTGTTTTTTGGAGGAGCTTGCAGCGTTTTGATTGAATTTTCCATTTTTAAAGTAGGCTTTTTGTCTGTCTGTAGGGTCTGGCTTTTTTCATCGTTTTTGAAATCCGAACGCCTATCCGTTTTTGTTGCTCCTATGATGCAAGTGGGTTCAGAAGTAGGTTTTGGCTGTTCAGAACGTTCGCCCCCGAACAGCCTGTCCCAATCCAACAAACCTTTTGCTTCCCTATACTGTCGTTTAAAATTGGCAATGAAATTAGCAATCGGGGCGCTGCTCTTATCGACCTGCATAAAAGGTGTATCCTTTTCTTTCTCGTTAAGCTCTTTCTTTTTTTCCTTTTTCTTTTGGAAAATATTTTTTTGAGGGAGAATTCTTTGGCTATATACAATCGGCAGGGATGCAAATACGAGTTGTGTTTGCCGTGGCTTCTTTTTCTTGTAGGATTTGCGGAGTAAGTTTTGATTCTTCCGGCGTTCAGCTAGAAAATTGCGGACTGGTTGAAATTTCAAAAAATGAAAATCAAAATAGCGTGAGATATGGTGATGTTTTTTTTACCATATAATCTGAATTGTATTCAGAATGGTAACCAGATGGCAATACACCTCCATTCATTACATAATAAAGTCCTTTCTCAGATAATTCAGAGGCGTTTATTTGTGAACCTTTTTTTATGGAACAGATTGATTTTAAAGGAAGAATAGAAAATTGATGTTTTTGACGGCCAACTATTTCTTGATAAAGTCCTTTAATAAGAGAAATAGTATCTGAAATCTAATCAAATTCGATTTCAAAATATTGAAGAATAGTTTTGTAATTATCCTGAGCGGTAAGACAAGTGTCTAATAAATATTCTTTTATATTAGTCCATTCCTGTAAACCTCTGTAGTAAAACAGCTTAATGTCTTCATCTATTATAAATGGTACAATATTGTTGGCTAGGCATTCCTTAAACATAATCAATCGACCAACACGACCATTACCATCTTGAAAAGGATGGATAATTTCAAACTGATCATGTAAGTCAATAATATCTTCAAAAGTTTTCTTTTCGATACTGTGGTATTTAGAAAGCAATTCTTTCATTTTTATTGTAACTTCTTTTGGCGGACAAGTTTCGTTACCACCAACTTCGTTCGGAAGTTTTTTGTATTCGCCAACATTAAACCAATCTTTTCTACTATCCGAAGTACCTGACTTTAGAAGGTAATGCAATTCTTTAATTAAAGATTCTGTCAGTTTGGCTTTTCCCTTATCAATAATGAAATCAATACAGCGAAAGTGGTTTGTGGTTTCTATAATATCATCCACATTCACACTTTCTTTGGATGCTCCAATGGTGTTGGTTTCGAAGATATATCGAGTTTGATCGTGGGTTAATTTACTTCCTTCAATACGATTCGAATTATAGGTCAAATCAATCTGTGTACGATGATAAATACCCCCTTTAAGCTTCATTTCCTTTTGCTCTTTCAGATGATTGAGCAAAGGATTATCACTAAATTTTTTCTTATTTCCTTTTTCGGGTATCGTAGCTTCCTCAGGAATATTCCAAGTTTTACCCGTTAAGAATGCTCCTTGAATTCGTCCTATAGCACAATAATTCCGAACAGTTCTTTCAGGAATATTCCATTTTTTCGCAAATTCACTTACTGAAATATAGTTCATAATTTTATTACAAATGCCGTTATCGGCAAATATACAATAAAACAAAGTTTTAAATCGTTGTTATTTTGCCGATAACGGCAATGATTAAGGATTTTATCTCCTGTGTGAATACGATTCGCTATCAATTATATAAACAAATTCTTAATGGAGAAAATGAATTGGTGCGGATTAAGGATATTTTGAACTATGGACAGCCAACTAAATATTTGGTAACAAATACCGATTATTCATCTGATACTTCGTTGATTCCAGTTTTAACTGCAAACAAAGCTTTTGTTTTGGGTTCTACAGATGAAGGTTTTGGAGTATATGATAAAGGGTAATCTGAAACAATAAACTTGAAACACGGAAAATTTGAAACATCTTTCTCTCTACATGTTCTTATCGAAGAACATGTAGAGAGAAAGATGCAGCGGCAGGGATTGAAACGGCATCCTCTGCTGCCTGCTTTTATTCCATTTTGTAAGGTGTTCTTGCAGCAGAGATACAGTGGAAAGCCCGGTGCGAAGCGGCCGCCCAAAATAAAAAAAAACCACCAACAAAGTTGACGGTCTTAGAATTATGGGTGTTGTTTTTTTAAATTTCTTTACGAAGTCGTGCCACCGGAATACTTAGTTGTTCGCGGTATTTGGCAATGGTTCTACGGGCGATTGGGTACCCTTTCTCTTTTAAGATTTCGGTTAATTTTTCGTCCGTTAATGGTTTTCGTTTATCTTCTTCAATAATAACGTCTTGAAGGATACGCTTTATTTCGCGCGTAGAGACCTCTTCCCCATCTTCGTTGGTTAGACTTTCCGAGAACAAATCTTTAATTAAGAAGGTTCCGTAAGGCGTTGTTACGTACTTTGAATTTGCTACCCTTGATACGGTAGAAATATCCATACCAATGCGATCGGAGATATCTTTTAGAATCATGGGACGAATTTTTGTTTCATCGCCTGTAAGAAAATATTCTTTTTGAAATTTCATAATGGCTTCCATGGTATACAATAATGTATTTCTACGTTGTTGTACGGCATCGATAAACCATTTTGCTGAGTCTAATTTTTGTTTAACAAACATAATAGCATCTTTTTGTTGAGATGATTTTTTGTCTGTTTTTTTATAGGTATCAAGCATTTCGGCAAAGGTATTTGAAATTCTCAGCTCGGGTACATTTCGGCCGTTAAGCAGTAATTCCAAATCGCCATCGACGATATTGATTGTAAAATCGGGCGTAATTTGTTCCACCATTTTGTTTCCACTCGAGAACGATTTTCCGGGCTTAGGATTTAGTTTCTCTATTTCGGAAATGGCTTCGCGTAATTCGTCTTCATCGACATCATACTTGGCCATTATTTTTGAATAATGCTTTTTGGTAAAGGCGTCGAAAGATTCGTCGATGAGTTTTTCGGCCAAGGCAACTGCTTCTGTTTGTGCTTTTTGTTCCAATTGAATTAATAGACATTCTTGCAAGTTTCTAGCGCCTACCCCTACTGGATCTAAGCGTTGAATATAATTGACAAGAATAGACTCTACCTCATCTACATGCACAAATAGATTTTGGGTAAAAGCTAAGTCGTCGACCAATGATTTAATATCGCGTCGAATATAACCGTCGTCGTCGATGTTTCCTAACATAAACTCGGCAATCATAAATTGCTCTTCGGTTAACCGATAGGTATAGATCTGACTTTTCAGAAAATCGATAAAACTGATGCCTTGGGCATAGGGAACCGATTTTTCATCATCGTCGTCACTGTAATTATTGGTATAGGTTTTATAGTTCGGTACGTCGTCGTCGCTCAGGTATTCATCGATATTAATATCGCTGGTGTCAATGACTTGATCGTCGGCAAATTCTTCGCCTTGATCGTCCCAGTCGTCCTTTTCGCCATCGTAATCTTCATCGTTTTCATTGGACTGATCATCCAAAGCAGGGTTTTCTTCCAACTCCTCTTTCACGCGTTGTTCAAAAGCAACCGTTGGCAATTGAACCAACTTCATCAATTGGATCTGCTGTGGTGATAGTTTTTGTTGTAATTTTAAATTCAGTTCCTGCTTCAGCATATTAAAAAGCTTTTTTATTTAATTTTAATAATCGGTCACACTTTCTTTGTCTAAGATAGTTAATAAACGGGTAACACCGCAATGGTGCACTGTTGTTCCTTAGAATTCTGCGCTACCTGGGGTACGAGGAAATGGAATTACATCGCGAATATTCCCCATTCCTGTTACAAATAAGACAAGGCGCTCTAATCCTAAACCAAATCCTGAATGCGGAACGGTTCCAAATCGGCGGGTGTCTCTGTACCAACCCAGCTCGTTAGAATCAATCCCAAACTGAGCCATTCTTTGATCTAACACATCTAAACGGTCTTCACGTTCAGAACCACCAATGATTTCACCAATTCCTGGGAATAAAACATCCATGGCACGAACGGTTTTTTGGTCATCGTTTAAACGCATATAGAACGCTTTAATTTCTTGAGGGTAATCGAAAAGGATAACAGGAGTTTTAAAGTGTTTTTCCACTAGATAACGCTCGTGTTCCGACTGTAAGTCGGTTCCCCAACCGTCGATTGGGTATTTGAATTTTCCTTTTTTATTGGGCTTTGATTCTTTTAAGATTTCCAAGGCCTCTGTATAGCTTAAACGCACAAATTTGTTGTTTAATACGTAATCTAAACGTTCCATAAGACCTAAGTCTGATCGTTCAGCAGCTGGTTTCGTTTGTTGTTCTTTTGTATAACGATCGGCTAAGAAAGCTAAATCGTCTTTACAATTTTCCATGGCATAGGTAATGACGTACTTTAAGAAATCTTCTGAAAGGTCCATACATTGATCTAAATGCATAAAAGCAATTTCTGGTTCAATCATCCAGAATTCAGCTAAATGGCGGGTTGTATTGGAGTTTTCTGCACGGAATGTTGGTCCAAACGTATAAACTTTCCCTAGCCCCATGGCTGCAGCTTCCCCTTCTAACTGTCCTGAAACAGTTAAGTTGGTTGCTTTTCCAAAAAAGTCTTGTGCGTAATCTACTTTCCCATCTGTTGTGCGGGGTAAGTTTTCTAAATTAAAATTGGTTACATGAAACATTTCACCAGCACCTTCGGCATCAGAGCCTGTAATAATGGGTGTGTTTACGTACACAAAACCATTTTCATTAAAGTATTTGTGTACAGCAAACATTAACGAGTTTCTTACACGCATAATGGCACCAAAAAGATTGGTTCTAAAACGTAAGTGTGCTTGTTCTCTTAATGTTTCAAGACTATGTTGTTTGGGTTGAAGAATCGTTTCCTGAACTTGTTCAGAAGGAGCAACACCCAATACTTTTATTTCTTTTGCAATAATTTCGATCTCTTGACCCGCACCTTGGCTCTCTACTACTTCGCCTTTCACGCGTAAAGAAGCAGCGGTTGAAATTTGCTTAATCAAGTTTTCATCAAAGTCTTCGAAATTTACGACGATTTGAATATTATGTATAGTTGATCCATCGTTTAACGCGATAAAGCGATTACTTCTAAAGGATTTAACCCATCCACAAACAACTACCTCTTGTAGTACTAAATCTTTTCCTTTTTCTAACAAAGATTTTATTCCGTACGATTGCATATTTTTTGTATTTATCTTTACAAATTTAACGATTATTCTAGCTTAGAAAAATTATAGGCATAATTTTTGCCAAATATTTTCACATAAAAAAAGAGACCCTTTCGAGGTCTCTTTTTTATATAAGATTCTTGTTTACAGAAAGTTGAGATTCAATGTGAGTTTCACATAGAAATTATCGGCAAATTTTTCTTCAGAATAAGCCCCTAATCTATAATAAGCGCCCACACCAAAGGTGTTTAATAGCAGATTATTTAGCTCGACACCCGTTTCGTGATAATACCGCTGGAGGGTTTTAAATTGAAATCCTTGATGCACATTCGTGTTGGCTAAATCGCCATAGATCCCACGGTAGATAAACTGTGGAAAAATAACATTCGATCCGACTTTTAACCCCGCAAATATATGCTTCACTTGAAAAGAGATATAGCGATCGGAATAGAATTCACCTGGCCGCATGGTTTCAAAATTGGTCATTCCGCCAACGCCAAAGTTCAAGAAATCGTTTCGTTTTGCATTTCCCATACCTTCGAATAAATTCATAATGGGTACATCGCCCCACATAATTCCGGTTGATAGGTTGACACTACTCTTTCCTATTTTCGATTGAAATACGTCGAAATAAGCAGCATTTAGCCCCAATGCATCCACGTCACTATCGAAAGCTTTCCAATACTTTGTCGCTGTTAAATAGAAGGTAGATTTCCCATTCTCTACCGTCACTTTTCCATACGGTGTTCGAATAAATTTATCTTTTGGCGCCCAACGTAAAGCCAATTGAGTTGAAAATAAATCGACCCAATTGTGTTGGTTTTTAAATTGATACCCAAATTCGGCCTTCTGTTGCTCTAAATTGGTTGAAAAATTAAACGTTAGGTTTTGAAACATATCTTGTTCATACCCTAATCCATATTTCTTATAGCTGTAATATTCGTTATTATAAATATTGTTTAGACTTCCTGTGATTAAGCGGGTGTAATTGGATTGCAAAATGAGTGGCATTTTCCCTGAAGGAGAAACATCTTGACGGTATTTGGCAAAGATTCGTCCAGAATACGGTTTATTGACGTAATACTCCCCGCCTAGGCCAAATTTAAACGCTTTGTCTTTGAATCCATAAGCTGAATAGGCATTCAAAGAGAAGTCTTTACTCAATTGCTCATTGGTATTGAATGCGCCTGCTAAGCGAAATCCTTCATAATCGTTAAAACCGATGGTCTTGGTCACATCCCAGTCGAAAATACCCAGTTTAAGCTTTCCTCCTGTAGTGATAAAGCGCATTAGTTTTAGTTCTTGACCCAAATTTCGTTTTTGGGCAATGCTATCAATGGTGGCATAGGTATTTCGATCTCTGTGCGATAGCGAATCGGTTCGGTATTTCTCCATGATCTGATCCCATTTGGTATCGGTAATATTGTCAAAAGATATTTCATCTTCATAGCCATAAAACTCACTGCTTTTAAAATGATGGGGAGTTTTGAGGTCTTTAAAAGTCGATTCCAGATTAATCCAAATTTTCTCTTGATCGTTGATTTCTTTTTGATCGATGGTTTTTAAGAAATTAAAGTTTCCTGCTTCCATTCGGTAGCGTTGATTAACGGGAAACCAGGCACCGTTATTCAGTTCCCAATCGGCATCTAATTCAACAAAATTAGATTGATCGGTATTTTCAGCTTCAAACTTAATAAGACCTCGGGTTTCGATATCGATCCATAGATTTCCTTTTATTTGTCGGTTATCAGATAGGGTTACCGGATTAAACCCCACCACCAAAGTAGGTCTTCCTTTGTACAACATTTCTTCTCTGTAAGCATAGCGGTAATTACTTAAGCCTAAATGGCTCATTGGATTAATAATTTTCCGGAAGAAAAAATTGAGGTAATCCTCATCGAAATTAAAAGCGATAGGCTGCATAGCCATATACTCGTACAAGGGCGATTTAATCCCCGATATACGGGAAGATTGGATGATATTCTTTACTCCTTTAGACTTATCGTATTTATGGTCCATGGCCCGTTCACCAAAAAACAGATGACTGTTTCTTAGAAGCTTACGCCAACGATTAGACGTAGAGTCTGAACGATTAATTGGTTTTAGAATAAACGGAATGGAATCTTTATCGACGGTGCTCCAAAATTTGGTGTAGGATTTAAAATAGTAATTGTTGGCGTGCTTTACATTGTTTCGTTTTTTTTGAGCAATGGAAGAGCGAACAATATTTCGACCCACCGAATCATTTGAAGTAAACATCACCCCTTGCAGATCGATGGTATTGGATTGCAAAAAGATTTCGTAGACGGGCAGGTCGGACAATTTAAATGTTTGCGCAAAATACCCTTTTGCTTTCACGGTAATTTGTTTGGTTTTCGAAGGGATTTCAAGTTCACCTTTATCGTCTGTTTTACCTAATAGCGTTTGTTCTTCATTTTCAATTTCAACATTGGCTAAACTAAACTCATCGTGTACATCAAATACCCGAAGCAATACCTGAGCCTGTAAAGGAAAAGCAAGTGTAAAACTGATCCATAAGAAAAGTCTTTTCATTTTAAAAATTTAAGTTACAAAGAAATAAAAAAAGCAGCGAACTGCTGCTTTTTTTGAAGATATTCTATTCATCATGAAAGCTTAAACTTTCATAATTTCAGCTTCTTTTTTCGCTAAGGCTTCCTCTAACTTCTTGGTGAATTTATCGGTTAATCCTTGAACGCGTGTCTCGTAGTCTTTTACAACATCTTCCGAAACGTCTTTTACGGCTTTAAGGGCTGTATTGGCGTCTTTACGTGCGTTACGAATTGAAATTTTACCCGTTTCCGTTTCACCTTTGGCCATTTTCGCTAAATCTTTACGACGTTCTTCCGTAACAGGGGGAATACTAATAATAATATTATCACCATTGTTCGAAGGCGCGAATCCTAAATTAGAATTAATAATGGCCTTTTCTATTTCATGGATTAAGTTTTTCTCCCAAGGTTGAATACTCAATGTCATGGCATCAGGGGTTGATACATTCGCGATTTGGCTAAGGGGTGTTAACGACCCGTAATAGTCAACTTTCACTGAATTTAACATACCAGGAGCAGCTCTACCTGCTCTTAATTTTTCAAATGATTTTTCTAAGTGTTCAAGAGAACCTTGCATTTGTTCTTTTGTGTCTTCTAAGATTAAATCTAATTCTTCCATTGTTGGTGGATTTAATTATTGGTTACTAACGTACCTACGTTTCCTTCTATTAATAATTTCTTTAAGTTACCACTTGTATTCATATCGAATACAATAATTGGTAAGTTATTTTCTTCACTCAAGGTAAAAGCGGTCATATCCATCACTTTTAAGTCTTTTTCATAGACTTCATGGTATGAAATTTTCGTGAATTTTTCTGCTGTAGGATCTTTTTCAGGATCAGCCGTATAAATTCCATCGACACGCGTACCTTTTAAGATGACATCGGCATTAATTTCAATGGCGCGTAAAACCGCCGCAGTATCGGTTGTAAAATAAGGGTTACCGGTTCCTGCACCAAAGATAACCACTCTTCCTTTTTCTAAATGACGCGTTGCACGACGTTTGATAAAAGGTTCGGCGATTTGTTCCATACGAATCGCTGTTTGAAGACGGGTATAAACCCCTTCATCTTCAAGAGCACCTTGCAAAGCCATACTGTTAATAACGGTTGCAAGCATTCCCATATAATCTCCTTGTACACGGTCCATTCCCGACGCAACACCTTGAACGCCTCTGAAGATATTTCCACCTCCAATTACAATGGCAATTTCACACCCTAAATCGGCTACTTCTTTGATTTGTTGGGCATATTGTTTCAACATCACAGGATCAATTCCGTATTGTAATTCTCCCATTAATGCTTCTCCACTTAATTTAAGGAGTACTCTTTTATATTTCATTATTCAAAGGTTTTCTTTTGCAAATATAATTGAACTATTTAATTTCTACTAACGTTCAAAAATGTCTAAGGCGTTTTTTGTTGTAATTTGTTCTATTTCTTGTAGTGGGCGTTGAAAAATATCGACCAATTTACCTGATATTTTCTCTAAATAGCTACTCTCATTCCGTTTTCCACGAAATGGAACCGGTGCTAAATAAGGAGAATCCGTTTCTAAAACGATATGTTTGATATCAAATTCACCCAGAAATTGATCAATTCCTCCATTTTTAAAAGTCACTACACCACCAATCCCTAACTTAAGATTAAAATCGATGGCTCTTTGAGCATCGTGCTTTGTTCCCGAAAAACAATGGAAAACACCAAATAACCGATCATCCTTTACCTCTTCCAACACTTCGAAGACTTCTTCAAAAGCATCGCGGCAATGAATAACGATGGGAAGGTTTTTTTCTTTGGCCCATTCAATTTGTCGTTTAAAAGCCATTTGTTGCTCTTTTAAATAAGCTTTGTCCCAATACAAATCGATTCCAATTTCACCTACAGCCGTAAAAGAACGAAGGTTGAGCCAATGGTGTACGTGATCTAATTCCTCTTCAACTGTATCGGGATGTACAGAACAAGGGTGTAACCCTGTCATTAGACGCATCTCTTCAGGGTATTTTTTTTCAAGCGCCAACATTCGTTGTGTATACGATTTATCGATGGCTGGAAGGTAAAAACGCTCTACTCCTTTTTCTTTTGCTCGGGCAATCACTTGATCAATATCTTGATCAAATTGCTCGCTATATAAATGCGTATGCGTATCGATTAACATGGTTGTATTTTTTGATGGATGGATGCTTTTTCTTTTGAAAAATCCAAAGAAGCGTTTTCACGTTCCAAGGACTGCATCGTTTCGTAAGTGTTTTTTAAAAATTGTTGGTGAGCTTCGGTCTGCTCATTGAATGCTCGGTGGTGTAGGGAGGCATTAATTTGTTGAATTCGCTTTATAAGGTGTTTTGTCTCGGGTTGAAAATACGCATCGCTGAATTTTTCCCAGATATAATTCACAGCCTCACGACTGGGGTGAAGTAAATCATCGGCATAGAAGCGATAATCGCGTAAATCGTCCATAAGTAATTCGTATGCGGGGAAATAAGTGACTTCATCAAAACTCATCGAAGCTTCATACAAAGCACTAATCAACTTAGCCTTGCTCACATTATTTTCGACCATACCGTCTTTTAAATGGCGAACAGGACTAACAGAAACAAGGATCTTTGCATTGGGAGCCAATTGACTAATCAGATCAAAGGTGTTATTGAAAGCTTCTTTAATCTGTTTGTCGGATAAGAGAACTTTCTGAAAATTATCTCCCGGAACTTTATGGCAATTGGCAACCACCACATCCAATTCTTTAATTTTGTATACCCACGACGTGGCAAATGTTAAAAGCACAACATCGGCATCTTGTAAATACGCATAGGCTTCAACAAGGGCTGCATTGATCTTATCGAGGGTTTCATCGGCACTCGAAGAATTAAACGATGAATGGTGATCCCAACTAAAGAACACGTCGTCTAATTGAAAAATATCATTGGACGAATAAGGAATTTGGGTATGTATTCTGGTGAGGGCATTTTCAATGGCCAATGGATGAAATAATATACCAAATGGGTTATTTAGCACATCAAATTTCAAAGCGCGCATTCGTTCACTCATTTCCTGAGCGAAACACGACCCAAAGCTAATCATCTTCTGGTCGTGATCCAGTTGAAAGTCGTTCGGAGCAATCTTTAATTCGGTTCTGAATTTCATAACCAATTAACCTTGACGATCAATTAAGATTTCACTTAATTCTTTTAAATAGCCTTTTTTCTCTTCAGCTACATCAATATCATTTAAAATAGCTTGGGCTTTGTTGGTATATTCTCTAATTAAGGTTGCAAGGGTGCGGTGAACGTTTAGTTTACGAAATAGTTTTTCAATGGCGTAGACCTTATCGACGTTATCTGTTTTTAGACCATACCAAAACAACAACTCTTTTCTTTCTTTATCGTTGGCTGCTTCAAGGGCCGATAAATAAAGGATTGTTTTTTTATTTTCAAAGATATCGCCTGCATGTTTTTTGCCTAAATGCTCTAGGTTACCAAAAACATCGAGATAATCATCTTTCAGCTGGTAGGCTATTCCTAAATTTAGTCCATAATTGTAAATCATGTCCGCATCTTTTTCAGAAGCCCCTGCGATCAATGCCCCAATTTTAAGGGATGCAGCGACCAAGACCCCTGTTTTCATAGAGATCATTTGAATATAATCATCATAGGTGACATCGTCTTGGGTTTCGAAATTAATGTCCATTTGTTGACCTTCACACAACTCTAGAGCTGTTTTTGTGAACAATTTAGTCACGGTTTTAAACAGGGCAGGTTCGAGGTCTTCAAGCGCCTCATAGGCTTTAATCAATAAAGCATCTCCTGAAAGAATGGCTGTATTGACATTGTATTTTTCATGAACGGTTTGTTTTCCTCTTCTCAAGGGCGCATCATCCATAATATCATCATGCATTAACGAGAAGTTATGAAAGTATTCTATCGCCAAAGAAGGTTTAACGGCTTGTTTCACATCGCCATCAAATAGATCGGTTCCTAAAAGAACAATCACTGGACGAATACGTTTACCCCCGATTTGTAAGATATAATCGATGGGTTCGTATAGTTCGTTTGGTGATTTAATCAAAGGATTATCTTCGATTCCTTGATGAATTAATTCGTGAAATTTATCTAGTGCGTACATGGTATTTTTTACTAATAATTAAAGGTTAACAAAGATAATAGACTATTTGAACAAATCGCTTATGATTTGGTAGGATTTTCGTTTTGCTTTTTGGTCAAAAATCCCTGAATTAATAATCACTTCTTGCACATTACTATCGATTAGGAATTGGCCAAAACTAGCGGTTAGGGTCGACTTGCAGCCGACGAATGTAAGGGCTGTCATCGCTTTTAATTGCATTTTTTGTTCGTGTGAAGCCAACTCCAATTGGGTGTGTTCTGGAGCCACAATGGCTTGTCTTCTGTTGGTGATGATATTCAGAAAGCTTTGGTAAAGAGACATCGATAGGTAGTGGGCTTCTTCATCGGAATAGGCAGCAATCACATTCACACAGATCATTACATAAGGTTCTTTTAATGCATCAGAAGGTTTGAAGTTTGCTCGATAAATAGCGATAGCATCGTAGAATTGATGGGGTGCGAAATGACCAGCGAAAGCATAAGGAAGACCCAAAGAGGCTGCTAAATAAGCACTATCTGTACTAGAACCTAAGATATACAAAGGCACATCTGCACCTTCTCCAGGAAAAGCACGTACCTTACTCTCTTTATTGGATGTTGAAAAATAGCGTTGAAGATCTTTGATTTCGGCTTCAAAATTATAGTGCATAAAGTTATCACCTCGGCGTAATGCAGCAGCTGTGTTGGGATCGGTCCCAGGGGCACGCCCCAAACCTAAATCAATTCGGTGTGGATGCAACGCTTCAAGTGTACCAAATTGTTCGGCGACCGATAAAGTGGTGTGATTAGGAAGCATGATTCCGCCCGAACCAATTCTCATTCGATGCGTGGCATGAGCCACATGCCCAATCAATATAGAGGTTGCAGAACTGGCTACGTTTTCCATATTGTGATGTTCTGAAAGCCAGTAGCGCGTAAAGCCAAGTTCTTCTACAAACTTGGCATTATCGATGCTATGTTGAAACGTCTGACCATAGGTATCACCCTCACGAACAGAGGCTAGATCTAATACGGAATAGGCTATATTTTTTAATTTTTCCATTTCATTTAATTTGCTACATAAATTTACGACTTTTTTAGGCAACATCCGTTCAAATCAAAAAAGCTTTCCTTTCGGAAAGCTTCGCCTATTTAATATTTATCGTGAAAATATTCTTGATGAATACTTACTTTTTGTTGTTTATCAATGGCTTCTTGGCTTCTTAATTCGACCCGTCGTATTTTACCCGAAATCGTTTTAGGCAATATTTCTACAAATTGAACAATTCGCGGTATTTTATAACGTGCGAGATGATCCTCAGCATACGTAAAGAGTTGTTCTGCAAGTTCCTTTGAAGGCACTTGCCCGGCCCCTAATATAACAAAAGCTTTCACGGCATTGCTCCGGGTAGGATGTGGACTTGCTACCACAGCAGCTTCAATAACCGCAGGGTGTTCCAATAATACACTCTCTACTTCGAAAGGCCCTACTCTAAAATCAGAGGCTTTTATCACATCATCATCGCGGCCGACAAACCATACATAACCATCTTCATCTTGGTAGGCTTTATCCCCGGTATAATAAAGACCATGTTTAAATACACTGGCCATTTTATCTTTCTGAATTAAATAGGTTTTAAAAATTCCACTCACTGTATCTTGGTCAAACTTAATGCAAATATTTCCTTCTTCACCCGTTGCCATATGATTTCCATGATCATCGGCAATCACCACATCATACAAAAACGCGGGTTTACCCATCGAACCGTATTTAATATGCATATGCGGCAGGTTTGCAATAATGGCGGTGGTTTCTGATTGGCCATAGCCATCGCGCAAAATGATTCCTGTCCCTGCTTTCCATACATCGATAATCTCTGGATTAAGCGGTTCACCTGCGGCGACGCATTGGCGGAGGCTAAACGAATACGCGGATAAATCTTCCAAAATAAGGGAACGCAGAGCTGTTGGCGGTGCACAAAACGTCGTCACCTTTTCGTCAGCTAAAGTTTGTAATTGTTCTTTGGCACTAAACTTTGTGCTGTGTAAACCCAGAATGGTCGCGCCCATATTCCAGGGAGCAAAAAAACTTGACCAGAAGAATTTAGCCCAACCTGGTTGAGAAATATTATAATGAACATCCCCTTCTTTCATGCCTACCCACGAAGCGGTCGTTAATGAGCCAAGCGGATAAGAATAATGGGTATGAACAACCACTTTAGGCATTCCGGTGGTTCCCGATGTGAAAAAGTAAAATAAATCATCGTCGGGTTTGGTTATCGCCGCCTCGGCTGTTATCGACTCGCGATCAATTTCGGCTACGTTTACCCATCCAGGTCTCTCCCCTTCAGTGATCAATTTCAGTTGAATTTTTTGTTCAAATTTCCCTTCAGCCGTATCTATTTTTTCTGCATTGGCTTGATCGGCCAAAACCACCTGTGGAAAAGATGATTCGAACCGAAAAGTGAGATCTCTACTCTCTAAGGTGGTTGCCGCAGGAATAATAATATATCCCCCTTTAATAGCTGCTAAATAAGCCATCCAATTTATGGGAACAAGTGGTAATTGTGAAAACAATTTATCCCCTTGTTGAATACCATGTTTACGGAGAAAATTAAGGAATTGGTTACTTTTTTGAGAAATTTCGAGGAAGGTTAATTCAAGGCGTTGGTCTTCAAAGCGCCATACCAGTCCAGTTTGTTCCCCAAGTTGGGCAACGTTATAAGGCTCGAAAATATCACGAACCCAATTGAATTCTTCGGGTTTAAACAATTTAATGCGGTGTAAGTTCTCGAAATTTTCATCTTGGATGCTCGAACGGAGCGTCTGGAATAAATTAAATGCTGTCATTTTTTTTGGTTTTGTAGCATACAATATATAAAATATTTCCAGTGATAAAGATTTCAGACAAAAAAAAGGGATGATTTATACAAATCATCCCTTTTTAAACTCTTATGTGTTAGGAGAATTATCTCCCTCCTCTTTGCTTGCTACCTCCAGAATCACGTCCATAGCGACTGCGGTCTCCACCACCAGTTGAACCACTACTACGACGTTCACCTGAACCACCGTTACGGTCTGAACTACCTCTGTAAGAAGAGCGTTCACCTGAACCACCACCTGAGCGACGATCTGATGATCCACCTCCTCTAAAAGGACGATCTCCACCTGAGCGGCGATCTGATCCACCACCACCTGAACGACGATCAGAAGATCCTCCACGTCCTGGTTCTGGTTTAGAGATTTGTACATCTAATTCAACGCCATCACGATTAGCGTCTTTGAAAGACTCTAAAACTAGTCCTTCGAATTGAGTATCAACTTCGAAGAAAGAGAAATTACGTAAAATTTCGATTTTTCCGATTTCGATGTTTCTGTTACGAGTTTGTTCGTTAATTAAACCAATTAAGTTAGGAACACGTAAGTTATGTTTTTGACCGATGTTAATAAAGAAACGAGAGAAGTCACGTCCATTACGACGACCACCACGTTGACGATCATCTGAAGAATCGCTAGATCCAGCATTGATGTCTTTTGCATTTTTGTAGTATTCAATAAAAGCATTGAATTCAACAGAAACGAAACGTTTTAGTAATTCATCGCGATCAAGACCTGCTAATTTTTCGTTAACAGCTTCCATATACGGATCGATTTGTTCGTGATTCACTTCGATATTTTGAATTTTCTCAATCAAAGTGTATAAACGTTTTTCACAGATTTCTTCACCAGAAGGAATTTCTTTTGCTTCAATTTTTCCAGACATCATACGTTCCAATTCCTTGATACGACGACCTTCTCTAGAGTGTGAAATAATAATAGAAATACCACTGTTACCTGCACGTCCTGTACGACCTGAACGGTGAACATAGACTTCAGGATCATCGGGTAAGTTATAGTTAATAACGTGTGTTAACTCATTGATATCAATACCACGAGCAGCCACATCAGTTGCCACTAATAACTGAATGTTTTGGCTACGGAACTTGTCCATAACTGAATCACGTTGAGATTGAGATAAATCACCGTGTAAAGCATCTGCATTATATCCATCTTGGATTAATTTATCAGAAACTTCTTTCGCCTCACGACGAGTTCTACAGAAAATAATTCCGTAAATATTAGGGTAATAATCTGCTAAACGTTTTAAAGCTAAATAACGATCGTTTGCACGAACCATATACACATGGTGCTCGATATTTTTAGAAGCCATATTGGTTTTACTTACAGAGATCTCTACAGGAGAGTTCATGTACTCAGAAGCAATACGACGAACTTCATTCGGCATCGTTGCTGAGAACAATAAGGTTTGTTTCTCTGAAGGTGTAGTTTCTAAGATAGTGTCGATATCATCACGGAATCCCATGTTTAACATCTCATCTGCCTCATCTAAAACAGTCCAAGTAATGTCATTAATTTTTAACGCTTTACGTTTAATTAAATCCATTGTACGTCCTGGTGTTCCTACAACGATTTGTGGGTTATCTTTTAAACCACGAATTTGTTTAGTGATGTCAGCTCCACCATAAACAGCTTGTATTCTTACATTGTCCATGTATTTAGCGAAGCTTTCGATTTCCTTTGCAATTTGTAAACATAGTTCACGTGTTGGACAAAGGATGATAGCTTGAATCGCTCTTGATTCAGTTGATAACTGATTTAAAATTGGAAGTCCAAAAGCAGCAGTTTTTCCTGTCCCAGTTTGTGCCAATGCGATGACATCTTGGGTTGAAGATAAAATTTGAGGAATTGCTTTTTCTTGAACGGGTGATGGGGTAACGAATCCCATATCTTCTACTGCAGATAAAATTTCTGGTTGAAGACCTAATTCTTTGAATGTAATCATGTTAGATAAATGTCCGAGCATGAAATTCATTTAAATTTTCATATCCCGGTTTTTTTTATAATTAAAATTTTGCCAACAGATATGAAAGAATAAAATTAAATGGCTGAGCAGCCGAAAAATCCCTAAATGAATTCTTTAACATCCGTACTTTACACCATCGTAAAGCCGTGCAAAGATAAGCAAATTTATCTATTTAACAAATAAGTAGATAAATTTACTTCTTTTTATTCATTTATACATGTGTAGCGACTAACAGTCAGCGATGTTCACTGCCACGGCTAATCCCCCTTCCGAGGTTTCTTTGTACTTATTGTTCATGTCTTGAGCGGTTTTCCACATGGTTTCAACGACTTTATCTAACGGAACCTTCGCATTAAGCGGGTCGGTAGACAGCGCTAATTCGGCTGCATTAATGGCTTTCAATGCCCCCATGGTATTGCGCTCGATACAAGGAATTTGCACTAAACCACCAATGGGATCACAAGTAAGCCCTAAGTGATGCTCCATGGCTATTTCGGCAGCCATGGTTACTTGAGCGGGTGTACCGCCTAATAAATCGCACAAGGCTCCGGCAGCCATGGCTGAAGAAACCCCAATCTCTGCTTGACATCCACCCATCGCAGCTGAAATGGTTGCTCCTTTTTTAAAAATTGAGCCAATAACACCGGCTGTCATTAGAAATTGTTTAATTTCTTTTTCGCCGGCTTTATGATTGTCGATGACTAAATAATACATTAAAACGGCGGGGATTACTCCTGCACTCCCATTGGTTGGCGCAGTGACCACACGACCTAAAGACGCATTGACCTCATTCACTGCCAAAGCGAAACAACTAACCCATTTAAGGATTTGTCTAAAGTAAACTTTGGTTTTACGAATGGTTTGTAGCCATTCCTGAGGGGTTGTATAGGGTTGATCGCTTTTTAAACTTTCGTGTAAATCGTAAGCTCGCCGTTTTACATTTAATCCACCTGGAAGTATTCCTTCAGTATGACAACCTATGTACATACATTCGAGCATGGTATTCCAAACGCGCATTAATTCGTGATGAATTTGATCTTCGGTACGCAACGATTTTTCGTTTTCGTACATAATTTCGGCGATCGATTTATTTTCTTGCTTACAGAAAGCGAGTAATTCTAACGAGGTATGAAATAGAAACGGGAAATCACGGGTAATGGTTGCTGCATCGGGCACTTCCTCTTCTTTGGTTACAAAACCACCACCAATGGAATAAAAGGTTGAAGAAATTTCTTGACCATTACAAACAGCCGTAAAACACATGCCATTGGAATGATAAGGCAAAAAGTCTCTGTTGAAGACAATCGCTTGTTCGGGATCGAAATGGATCACGTAATCACCTCCTATTTTAATGGACTTGGTTGATTTTATACCATCGATGATCGAGGATATATCATCGACAGGAACATATTCTGGGTCAGCACCACTAAGCCCCAACATCACGGCATAGTCGGTAGCATGTCCTTTACCGGTGAGCGATAAAGAGCCGTAGAGGTCGATGCGAATGCTTTCTATGTGTTCATAGAGATGCACTGCTTTTAATTCCTTTAAAAAAGCTTCTGCGGCACGCCATGGCCCCAAAGTATGTGAGCTAGAGGGTCCAACCCCAATCTTCAACATATCAAAAACCGAGATACAATCCATAATTGTTACTATTTATTTTTTCCAAAACAAATATAGTTTTTTAATTGAGATGTTAGTTGTTAGATATGAGATATGATACATGAGACTGTTAGATAGGAGATATTAGATCGGAGACATTAGATCGGAGAGGAACTGAAATATCATTTTGAACTTGGAACCAACTATGCCTTAAAACTTTAAACTCTTAAACCAATAAACTTTAAACTAAAAAACCTTAAACTCTTAAACCAATTAGACATGAGACTGTTAGACATGAGATATTAGATCGGAGAGGAACTGAAATATCATCTTGAACTTGGAACCAACTATGCCTCAAAACTTTAAATCTAAAATCTTAAACTAATAAACTTTAAACCTTAAACCAAAAAACTTTAAACTCTTAAACCCCAAAAGCCCATGTCTTAAAAGTGTTTGAGAAAAACACTTTTAAGACATGGGCTCTGCGGCAGGGATAGCAGCGATATCCTTTGTAAGGGGTGGATTAAAAACAGTTGTAGGAGCTAATTGACCTAGCCCCTACAAAGATTTAGCGTATAGCCCGGCGCGTAGCGGCCGCCCCACTTATTAAGTAGAGATTGGTTATAGCTATTTAAATTTATACCAGTATGGATAGATGATTGCTAAGCCATAACCGATAAATACAAATAATGCGAATAAAGTAAAGAGCGTACCATCTGCCATAAATTCGGGCTGAAGGACTGCTGAAAGGAATAAACTGGTTAACGTCATATAGACGCCCCATTTTTTAAATCCGGCAACCATAAATACACCTATAAGTGCTATAACTCCTAGGAATATAGTGACAGAAGGGTACCATGCAGGCATTTCGGGTGCATCGTTATTTAAGACAGAGCGAAATAAATAATCATTGGTGACCGCTAATACAATTCCTCGATACAGGATACTTATGATTAAAAAAACCATAATAACAATCATTGCTTTGAAGGCAATTGATTTTGTAGGGGCTGTATGTTTAAGGTCATCGTTTAGATGACGTTGAGTAATGAGTACATCCCGATCGAAAAGATCTTCCCGTTCTTTGGGTTTATTTGAGTTAATATCTGACATAATGAATTAGTTAAAATAAAAAATCATAGCCTTTTAAACTTAGTTTTTCGTATTTCTCTTCATCGAACTTATAGAGTTTAGAAACTTTCCGGTGCTGTTTGGGGCTAGTGGTGTTTCCTGTTTCTATAATGAGGTTTGAATTGAATATTTTTTTACGAAAATTTCGTTTGTCGAGCTCTCGATCCAAAGCTTTTTCGTAAAGGCTTTGAAGTTGTGCAATGGTGAATTCCTCTGGTAAAAGATTAAACCCTACAGGACGACGTTTAACACGGCGTTTAACACGTTCTTTCGCGTAATGGATGATTTCGTTATGGTCGAATGCCAAGTCAGGCACTCTATCGTAAGGAAACCAAAATCCGCCTTGACTTTCAACGCGCTCTTCGAGCTGTGGTGTGAGTTTAACCAATGCGTAATAGGCGACATTCACAACACGTCCCATCGGGTTACGAAAGACTTTTGTAAAAGCCTTTAATTGTTCGATATAGGTTTGATGTTCGTCATAGGCTATTTTTTCGGTTAATAGTTCATGAATCGCTTGATCGTTGCTTAAATGCGGTAAGATGTATTTACCGGGTAAGATTAAGGCTTCTTTGAAAGGTTCATTTAATTTTTTGTAGACTAGGACTTTGAGTTCTTCGCCGTCGAAGCCAAACAAAACAAGGCTAGAACATAAGGCGACTCTAAAATATTGGTCTTTTTCTTCGGCTGTCATTGAGTTTGGGTGATTGTATTTCAAAATAGTTGTTTAATGAAAAATGTTGTGCATTAATCTATTTTTGTCGTTAAAAGATTCTTCCAGAGAAATCATAGATTCTGTTCTTAACACGTCATCAATAAGATCTATTTTATAAATTACATCTTTAGCATCGCTGGTGTCTTTTGCTCTAATTTTACAAAAAATATTGTATTTACCAGAAACCACATGAACAACGGTTACATTAGGAATATGGTACAACTCGTCAATCACTTTTTGGGTTTTGTTGGTTTTAGTCAACAATAAACCGACGTAAGCGACAAATTGGTAGCCCATTTTATCATAATCGGTGATTAAAGTGGTGCCTTTAATAATGCCGGCTTCTTCTAATTTCTTAACCCTTACATGAATAGTTCCTGCCGAAACATTCATTTTTTTAGCGATTTCAGTAAAAGGCATTCGTGTATTATCTATTAAATACATCAAAATCTTTTTATCTACATCATCAATTACGTAATTCATTTTCACTGTATTTGCCAATTATTGTTATTTTAATAAAATTTGTTCTTAATTTTTAGCAAAAATATAAATAATACCAACAATTAACCAAATATATTTTAATGATTTATTTAATCTTTTACTTTTGTAGGAATAATGTTCAAAGTAAAAGAACTTATTACATTTGTTTGTTTGCGCGAGTTTATTGTCTAAAAACAATAAACTCTTTTGTTTTTATTTAATTCGCATTAAGCCTCTTTTGGGTCTTTGAGCGGGTTGTTTTTGTTCTTTTTGAAATGAAACCTGGTTAGAATCATTGGTGTTTTTAGTGGCATCTTTCAAGGCTTTTTCTTCTTCTTTTATCGCCTTATTTATTTTAACCGAATCAACCGGTTCCGACTTCATCGGTTCGGTAGAGATTTGTGCTTTAGCTTCTTTCTTTGCTTTTTTACTTTCTTTCCCTAAAAACTCGCTAAAATTATTAAAATTGGCATTGTATAAAATTCCCGCCCCGTAACTTTGGTTCAAGGTCGAGTTTTCTTGTTCGGTTTGTATACCAAAAGTGGTCGGTTTTGTAAAGGCTTTAAGCATTAACGCACCATTGTTATTTTTAGAAATATCATAACTTAAATCGAAATTCCCATCGAAGTTTTCGGTGAATTGGTTTCTTACAGCCATTCCATAAGAACCTCGGATACGTAAACGATTATTAATTTGATAAGACACCGAATAACGAACCTTGTCATTGGTTTGTGATTGTACACTTCCACCTACGTATTCCAGTTCAACATCCACATCGGTTATCATAGAAGATAACATACCTGCAAGTGTCGATAAACCAATATCGGCCGCAGTACTGGTTACACCTGTTGTAAGTGCCGAGGCATCGCCAAATTTACCGGTTAAAAGAATGTAAACGAATTGACTAACCAATTCTTCTTGGTTACTTCTAAATTTTGATTGCAACTGGGAATTAATATCAGAACTCGCATTGGGCATGGTTACATCAAACGTGATAACTGGTTTAGCTAAGGTTTGGGTAATATTAATAGCCAATTCGGCATCGTACATTTGCGAATAACCAATTCCTAAATAATCGCCGACGTTAGAAACCGACTTATCATAGATGGCCGTAATGTTCAATGTAGCATCCATTGGATTGCCCGAGAATTGAACAACAGATCCTTTTCTTACATCGAAATCTTTATTTAAAACAACACCTTGTCTAAAGTTGTAGACACCGCTTTCTATATTATAAACACCCGTTAAATTAAGCCCCGTATTGTTCATTCTAAAACGCAGGTTTTCTGCTGTACCTCTTGCCGATGCTTTATCGTTTGTTTTAGCGTCGAAAATAAGATTCACTAAAGCATTGGGGTAGGCGTTAATGTTGACATCAATATTCATCCCTTTCGGTGTTCGTACCTCATCAACTTTCTTTTTATCGAGGTGTTGATCGGGCACAAAACGCACCAATTTATTTTCAGATTCAATGGTTGTACTCCCTGTATTAATGGTTAATTCGGAATTACCAACAACCGTTGCATCTCCAAAAATACCTAATTCTTCTACCGCACCCATCATCGAGATATCACCCTTGGCATAAATACGGCCGTAAAAGAGTTCGTTATCGCTCATTTTGGTGTTCATAACCAATAAATTCTCTGTATCAAACTGTAAGTTGAGACCCCATTTACTTAAACTTTTAAATAGAATGGCCCCATTTACATACCCCACCGAATTATAGGCCGTGTCTTTAAACTTAATATCGTCCATCATAATGATCCCCTGTCCATTTCCTTGTTTGGAAACATACAATGGATTTTCACCCTCGAATAAGTAATCGGTTCCTAAGAAATTCACCTTAAGACCAAGGTCTTTTGCGACCAGGTTACCTTCTATATTGGGAAGAGCTACTGGTCCATCAATATGGACATCACCCGAAAGGGATCCACGCATATTCGAAAAGACCGTACTTAAGAATCCTTCTAAGAAATCGACATGAAATTCATCGAAATTCGCATTGATATCGACTTCAGGTCCCGTCTTTTTATTGATAAAGTTACCCGTTGCCATTAACGATTCAATGGCGCCTTTTTGTAGACTTAAACCAAAATCGAAGATGTTTTCTTTTACATCATACCCTCCGTTCAGGGTTAAATCTCCTAAGAGAAAGTCGTTGACCGTTAATTCAGAAATCACCGTTTCTAATGTTGGTTCTAATTTCGTTTCTGAACGGAGTACTTTCGCTTTACCATTGGCAATACCTTCTAATTTTAGTCCATTTAAAACCCCTTTTGGTATAATTTTCTCCAAGGACAGGTTATCGAATTCAGCGTCAAAATTAAAATCTTCTTTTTGATTGTACATCCCATTCAGCGATAAGTGTTGATCGTCTGATTCGATCATTAAATCCTGAACCATAAATGACTTCTTCGCTGGATTGAATATAAGACGGTTTGAATTGGCTAAATTATCTTTGTTTATATCCCAAGTTGTTGAATCAATTTGAATGGTAGAAGGTGTAAATCCAAAAATCATATTTTTCTTTTCATCCAAAGAATGGAATAGATTCAAGTCGAAAACAACCGGGTTCTTATCCCCAATTTTAAAATCGGTTTGCACCAATAACGTATCATTCTTTGGCACCGATTGAACCATTAATTCTTTAATTTTCATACCACCAACAACCAAACTATCAATAGCGGCGTTTAAATTATTGGTTTCTAAACTTGTATTCAATACCAAGTTGGACTTAAATAACTGTACACCTGCATACTGCAAGCCAGGCGTATCGAGAACAACATCTAATTTATTTTCATCGCTATTGATATAACCTTTTACCGTGGTATAAGGTTCTATTTGAATAGACGGATCGATGTATTGCAACAAATTTTGTTCAATATTAATATCGAAATTAAACGCCTGATGAGGCGATATCTTCTTGCGTTTAAAAGAAGGAACCAGGTCGACAAGCGCATTATTCATGACATCGGCAATTTCAGTCACGTTGAAACGTCCATCCAAGGTGGCTTTCATATATTCAGGCACATTCAGCGTCATTATTTTATGCGTACCATCTATACGCGAATCAAGCTCGATATGATCAAATTCAATGGTATCGCGTTTCGATCGAAAGTAGAGATTCTTAATATCTAAATCACCTCTAAAATCGTTGATGTTGGTCAGGCTAAAGTCACCGATAATATCGGCTCTCACAATAGCGTTCATATTTTTAGTCAGCCCTAGGTAATCGAGATTAATATGGCGAACGTTCGATTTGAAATCGAAACGATACGGTTTACCATCAAACTGAATACGGCCATTTAACTGGGCATTCAATTGCGGGTCTTTAATATCGAATAAACCATTGAACTGATAATCCTTCACCAACCCATCAACCGTAATATTCTGATAGCGCTTATCCATTAAATCGAGGTAATTCAGTTTTCCATCTACATCGAGTTTCATTTTCGATATATCGGTCCCTACCCCATCAAAACGAATTTTACCACTTACATACCCCAATTCTTTGACTTCGGTGATCTGACGAAGATTTAGATTCTTCGCATCCACGGTCCCTGCATACTGCATGGTTTTAGGATTGCTGTAGTGTTTCAATTTGGCTGCAATATCGGCATCACCCAAAGCGGTTAACGCATACCCTTTTAACTGAATTTCAGTGGGGTCTAACGACAAATCGCCTCGGTAATCCATGGTTCCAAATCGTTGAATAAAATCGGGGATATTTTTACCGGCAAATTTAGGTAGCAGATTCGTTAAAGCGGCATAGGATGTATTGGCTTTTAAATTCTTGGTGTTCATTTTTAATGAACCGTTCATCATATCTTGCAACTGCAAACGAGCAGCCCCAACATAGTTGTTATGGCCTTTCAATTCAAAATCGGTTAACACTAAATTATTTAATGTACCATCAATTTTCCCAAAAATTTCTACACCCGAATCTTTATCGAACAGCTCAGAGAAATAACGAATCTCTTTAAAATTAATTTTCGAACCACGTTCAAAATTAGCATTCCAAAAAACCTTGTTATTAAAATCGCTCAAATCCTCGGGTTTAGCATAAGCCATCACCAAGTTTCCTTTTACAAGCGACGTATCGGTTTGTAAGAACAAATTATCCACCCGTATTTCTTTGGGCGAATAATGGGCATTCCCCGTAAAGTTATGAATGGTATATGGCTCACCATTTCTCATGGTCGAAAAACAGAAATTTTCAAAGGTGGCCCAAATATCATCGTCGTCTAACTTAAAATCCTTCACGGTAAGCTGTAAATTCTTAGCGTCCAACCAGGTCTGGCCATTATTTTGATTCACAATAGACACCTGCCCATTTTCAATCCATAGATTACCATCTAATTTAAAAGGCCTATCGGGATCCTTCGGTTTATCGGAACTAAAATTATTGATGAATTTTATAAAGTTACTTTCCTTATCACCTTTATAGGTAATCACTCGAATTTCGGGATTCAGTAATTTTACTTCTTTTAGGTTAATGTAATCGGGGTTAAAAATGATTGACCAAATACTCAAAGACGTTTCTAAGGTATCGGTTTTTATAAATTTCAGGTTCCGATCGTCTTCAATATCGACTTCGTATAAATAGATTCTTCCAAAAAAATCAATATTCACCCGGTCTACATACATTTTTGTATTTAGCGATTTATTTAATTTCTCTACGGCGAATTTTGCTATTTCTGACTGAACAGCAGGGATCTGAATAGCTACAGCAACGCTTAACAAAAGGATTAAGACCGTTATAATGCTAACTAAAAAGAACCTTCCTATTCTTCTGACTATTTTCAATGGTATAATTTTACGATATTTGCACTGTAAAAATAAGTTATAAATTCTATACTACAAGAATACATGAGCGTTAAAAACTATATTTTAGCCATTGAATCATCTTGTGACGATACTGGAGCAGCGATTATTCTTAATAATACCATCATTTCTAATGTGGTTGCCAATCAGTCGGTGCATGAATTGTACGGAGGCGTTGTTCCTGAGTTAGCTTCACGCGCCCATCAACAAAATATCATTCCCGTTGTTGACCAAGCCATTAAACAAGCAGGGATTGAACCTAGCCAACTAAAAGCCATTGCCTATACACGCGGCCCAGGATTAATGGGTTCCTTGTTGGTTGGCGGTAGTTTCGCCAAGTCATTTAGCCAAGCTTTAGCTATTCCGCTTATCGAAGTCAATCATATGCAGGCCCACATCTTGGCCAATTTTATAGAAGATGCCAACGTTGTAAAACCCACTTTTCCCTTTCTATGCTTAACCATTAGTGGTGGCCATACCCAAATTGTTCGCGTAAACGACTTTTTCGATATGGAGGTTTTAGGCGAAACCATTGACGATGCAGCTGGAGAAGCCTTTGACAAAACCGGAAAAATCCTCAACCTTCCCTACCCTGCTGGTCCCATTATTGATCGACGCGCAAAAAACGGAGATCCCTTAAAATACACCTTTACAAAACCCCGTGTAGAAGGATTAAATTTTAGTTTTAGCGGCTTAAAAACAGCCATTTTATACTTTATTCAAAAAGAAGTACGTTTAAATCCTACTTTTATCGACGAAAACATCGACGACTTATGCGCTTCGGTTCAACACACCATCGTGACGATCCTCATGGATAAGATCAAACAAGCATCAGAGGAAACAGGGATTAAACAAATTGCCATTGCTGGTGGCGTTTCAGCCAATTCAGAAGTCCGTGCCCGTTTAAAAGAAGGAGAAACCACCTATGGTTGGACCACTTACCTGCCAAAATTTGCCTACACCACAGACAATGCTGCCATGATAGCCATGGTAGGTCAACTTAAATTTGAACGTCAATTATTCGCCGAAAACACAGCAAAATCGGTTGCTAAATATCACTTATAAGCATGAAATTATTTTTTGGAGATGTGTTTCAAGAACACGCCATTCTTACGCAAGAAGAAAGTCATCATTTCACCAAAGTATTGCGCGGAAAGCTCAATGACATTATTTATGTAACCAACGGTACAGGCACCTTAATTAAAGGAAAAGCCACCGATGTTCACGCCAAAGAAGTCACTGTTTCCATCGACGAAAAATTCGATGAATTCGAGCGAAAAAACTACCGCCTCCATATGGTGGTTGCACCAACAAAAAATATGGATCGACTGGAATTCTTTTTAGAAAAAGCCACCGAAATTGGCTTAGATGAAATAACATTTATCCAATCGTTTCACTCAGAACGCAAAGCCCTAAAAATTGAACGAATCGAAAAGATTATTCAAGCGGCGACCAAACAATCGCTAAAGGCTTATTTTCCTATTATTAATCCCTTGGTTAAATTCACCGACTTTCTCGAAGCCCAGAAAACCAATTCGGCCGACAAATTCATTGCGCATTGCAACCAAACCATTGACCGTATTCCCCTTAAAGAACAGCTTCGCTCGAGTACAGGCGACGTGGTTATACTGATAGGACCAGAAGGCGACTTCTCTATAGAAGAAGTGCAACTCGCCGAAAAAAAGGGCTTTAAAGGTATATCCCTAGGGCATCAACGCTTTAGAACCGAGACTGCCGCACTACAAGCCGTCTTTGCTACAGATTGGGAATTAGGGGAAAAATAATTTCTATTTGTTTATTTGGGCGCCCCTTTCAGGCCAGGCTTTACGCTATATCTTTGCCAAGGAAAATCTGAACATTGGTTGTAGCCAAAGAAACTTGGCAAAGGATGCCGCTGCAATCCTTGGCGCAACTCGTTGCGGTAAACCAAAACGAGTAAACAGTAGTGGTTGGTAATTGCCTTAAATCCATGGATGTTGGAAGCCCAAAGCACGGTCATCGAAAAAGAAAGTTTTAAAATAATGCTTTAACGTGCGATTATTGAAACTAACGAAGAGTAACAATTGATCCATTTTTAGTTCTAACCTAAGTTCTGTTTTTTAAGTTTTCCACTTTAAGAAACAACTTCAATAGTAAAAAAAATCTTACAACTGCAAAGTTTTTTTTTATAACGTTGTTTGTAATTAATTTGTTGTGTGATAAAAACAGATCTGGAGCATTCCCCTAACTTATCTCCCTATCAAGATTAATTATTCCTAGATTGTTGAAATCGGAATAACCTTTATTGAAAGTATTATCATAACCTTCATTCCTATTTGCTAAAAGATTAGACCCTTTTAAGAAAATATTATTTCTAACCTCTAATACTTCATCAAAATGACAATCAAAAAAATTAAAAAATTCCTTAAATAAATTTCCTTCTAAAATAATCTTTTCCACGTTATGACCTCCCATCTGATAGTCTATATAGTTAGTAATAATACAATTCTTTAAAATTAAACCATTCATAAACCAACAAGAATGTATATTTAAATTTTGTATAATACAATTCTCTATAATTAGGTGTGTTTCTAATTCAAAAGCCCCTATTAAATCAATTGTATCTATAACACTACTAGTTATAGATAAAGATTTTGTACCTAATAAATTTTTAGCAGTCAATAAATTTATTATTTCTTTTTCTTTTACCATTTTATATTTCCGAAATTAATTGTTAATCCTCGAGTGATTCTATTAGAAGTACCTGGATACATATTTATTGACATTATTTGCCCATCTTTTACAAAAGATTTTTGAATACCATTAATATTTCCAACAAGAGTGTTGTCGCCTTCTTTGAGTAAATGAGCATTATTTGTTATTAATTCACCCCCTTTAGATATCATTTTTTCAATTGATAAACCTAAATCTGAATGTTTACCTTTAGCGAAAGCGTGCTTAGCAAAACCTTCTAAAACACGATTATCAACAACAGGTAAAGTTTTCTCAATTATTGTCCCATATTTAGTGATTTTATAAATCCTAAAAACAGGAATCATGCCTGCGACATCCCAAGGATCAACTTCTCCTTCAGTCTGATAATCATTCATTATCTTCTGAAATGGGTTAACCATCGAAAAAGCAATTAACATGTTTTTGTCAATATCCTTTGTCGCTGGAGTATTATCAATGGCAGAATATAATTTCTGCGCATTAGCTGCTACATTAGCATTGTCATAAGGATTCGAACTTTTCTTTTTCCCTATAACAAGCACCTCTGGTAAATCTACACAATCTCCTTCTTTCTCGCATGGATTTTCGCTTTCTGTCGAACTTTCAGATGACATACCTGTTGGATCGATAAAATAAACAGGATTATTTAATGCATATCCGTAAGGACTTTCTGGATAAAAACTCTCTGCCAGCGGGTTTACATTGAACCATCTACCAATAGCAGTGTCGTAGTTACGTGCACCGTAGTCGTAAAGATTGATGTCTAAATCTGTTTGCAGTTCATCGCTGCGCTAGGTTTCTACGATTAAAGCATGCGCTTTATTCTTGTGTAGGCTTCCCCTTTTTAGGACACCACTAAATTAGACAAATAATTGATATTTTTATTGGATTGGAGAAAGAAGTTGACTTTCGTTAAAATGACTGGTTTTTATAATCACATATTCCTATTTTAAATTTAATGAATTTGAATTATTAACTGTCCTAGTGTGAAGGAAATTTACATGAACAGCTTTGAGCGATAACTGTTACAAAGTACTTTTGGCAATAAAAGATAAAAGAAAGAGCGGTAGCACAAGAGTTATACTCCACATGAGTATTGATTATGAAATGGTTTACCTGCTTTCTCTTTACGTTAAAAGCGAGCATGATTCTATCTCCTTTAAAGAAATTAAAACTTTACTAAAACCGATAAAATAACAAAAGGCAAACTTAGGTTTGCCTTTTGTTTTATTGTGAATGTTGGGTTGTGTAAAAACAACACTTCTGGAACACTGCCGTCAATTAATACCTCGGTCAATATTTTCCCATTTTTTTGTATCTGAATAATATTTTTTGGATTCCCCAACTCCTCCTTCAGAAAAATAAATAATATAATTTATACTATCATTCCAAGGGGTATAAAAAATAGGACCTTTTTCTTTTTCATCAACTCCTATAGACTTTAAATCAGGGGGAATTTTGCCATATAATTTTTTATAATCTTCAATTTTTTCTATTAAAACAATTGTATCTTGTTTTAGTAATTTTTCTCTCCTATCAAAACAAGAAAAAAAGATAAAAAAAAGAGTTAGTATGATAATTTTATTTTGCATAATAAGATAGTATTTATAATTCACCTGTTCTTTTTCTTCCTGGTATTTCTTTTTTAGCTCTGTAGGCTTCCCCTTTTAGGACACCACTAAATTAGAGAAATAATTGATATTTTTATTGGATTGGAGAAAGAAGCTGACTTTCGTTAAAATGACTGGTTTTTTATAATCACATATTCCTATTTTAAATTTAATGAATTTGAATTATTAACTGTCCTAGTGTGAAGGAAATTTACAAGAACAGCTTTGAGCGATAACTGTTACAAAGTACTTTTGGCAATAAAAGATAAAAGAAAGAGCGGTAGCACAAGAGTTATACTCCACATGAGTATTGATTATGAAACGGTTTACCTGCTTTCTCTTTACGTTAAAAGCGAACAATTTTCTATCCCCGATAAAGAAATTTAAACTTTACTAAAACTGATAAGATAACAAAATGAGCCCAACGTTGTATCTAGCATATTCTTAAAATCATTCATTAAAATCGTCTAAAATTTTGGGTGTACTCTAGCAGAGTCCACTTTTTGAGTAATAGTGAATTGTGTGATTTAATACCAATCACTACCAACACACTCTTTAATCAGGTAGTTGAATTAATTTTTCAAAGTTAGTTTTCCAAATGTCAAGTTCAAATAATTCCCCATTAGTATCTATATTTAATGAGGCTATGACATCTACTCCATCAGCATCTTTAAATTGATATTCACTGATTTGTTCTCCGAAACTTCTATTTTCTATACTGTTACCCTCAGGAAAGAGATATAGACTTCCCATTTCCCCATCATTCATTTGACGAACTACTAATTTTTGATACCAATCATTAGGAAATGAATATCCTGATTTAAGAATAAGCAATGCAATAAGCTTTAATTCTTTACTTGCAAGTTTTCTATTTAACTCCATGTCTTCTTACTATAGTATGTTTTCCTCCTGAGATTTTAAAAGCCGTCTATTGTATTTTCCTTCCAACTTCAATAATTTAGTTAAACGACGCCTGTGACGACTTGTAACGATAGTCTTTTAAACTAATTTTCTACAGTTGATCAATCAACGATCTATTTAAACCCAAAGTTTCTGTTTTGAAGAAAATAACCACCTAATCTTCAGTCGCTCCAAATTAAACAAAAATTTTATTTCCAGACTTAACCGAACTTCGCCTTTTTACTCGTTTGGTTAAAGAATTTATTCCTTTGGGAAAACTACCTCCGATAAATGAGATGGATGAATGAAGCTTCAACCGTTAATTCAGGCCTGATTTTTCCTTGATAAATTCGTTAACAATAACATTAAGGCGTTTGGACTGTATATCCTTGGCAAAACGTTTTGGTGGAGCTACTCGCTCTAAACAATTGTCCATACCACAATTTTCACAAGTTACAGCCACTTCTTTCACTGGAATAGCGGGATCGCCTAGGAATTTTACTTTTCGTTGAACTTGCTTGTGCAGTAAACCAATGCTTACACTGCGCAAATAATCGGGGTTAAAAGGATCTTGGGTCGCCGAGGAAATCACATAGTATTTTTGGTTGTTGTTGAACGGATAAATGGATATCTGTGCAGCCATTCGGTGGGTGGTGTTGGACGTTTCATCCTCCCCCATTTCTTTCAATACATTTAAAGAAACCCAACGACGGCAATAATGCTCATCGGTTTCATTCGCCTGAGGCGATTGTTGTTGATTGAGGTGCAATTCTTTGGTTAAACGGAAGTTATCTGATCCTTTTTTGGTGGTAATGCGCAAGAAGAACAGATCCCGAATATTAAAGTGCTTGGGCAATAAATTGGTCATCCGTTGATAAACCGTTTCGGGTGACTCGGTGTACTTCCCAAAAAAAGTTAAGAACTTCGATAAATCGTGTTCCTCTTCAATAAACAGCTTGTTCAAATCGTCGACAAGATCTTTTTCGGGCAACAACAGAGCTCCTGCAAAATAAGATGCATAAAAATTATTGAGCAATTGATCGAAATTATCAAACAAGACCCATGAATAGGTGTACAGACGTTCTTCTAACTTCAAATAATTATACCCAATTTCTTTGGCTAAAATAAATCGCTTTTGGTCGTGATCCGTATGCTCGTTGATATAGAGGTGCTTATTTTCTTTGATGAAAATAGAACGAATCTTAGCTAATTCCTTGCGTTTATAATCTTTAAAATCCTCGAAAATAATGGTATAACCAAATTCTTCTTTCAAGATTTCCATCATCGATTCATTGGAGATATACGCCTCTTGATCGACCCAATAAGCGGTTAAAAAATCACGGGCAGCTTTCTCTAATTCCGGGAAATAATTATCATTTGCTTCCTGGAACGAACGCAATGAGGCTAAATAAAAGCTTTCGCGGGTTAAGTTGTAGTTATTTCCAATCTCGATTAATGTCGATATAAAAGCATTGACTTTCATTGGAGCATTGGAGATAATTTCAATTAAATCCCTTTCCTCTATTCCAAAGAGTTCAAGGGGTATTTCTTGCAATAAATTCGACTGTAATATCTCGGCAACAGGTGCTAGATTTTTATCCAACTTCAAGGAAACCAATTCATCATAAGGAACATCAAAGGCCTCGGCCAGTAAAACTATTTTATCTGTTTTGGGGTATTTCTTTCCTTTTTCAATTTCATTCAAATACGATTTCGAAAGCCCGGTTAATTTAGATAACTTAAATAGAGACAAGTCTTTAGTTGTTCGAATCTGCTTAATTTTTAAGCCGAAAATTAATTTTATATAGTTTTCTTGCATTTTTTATGAAAAAAAGTTGGAAATATTAAACGAATTTTTATAATTTAGCGAACGTTCGCTGGAAGTTGAATTCCGCTAACACTAACCAAAATTACACAAAAAAACCGAACAAATGGAAACTGTAGCTCATGAATTATTATTTGCGCAGAGCGTCAAGGATTATTATCCAGGCATTCTGACTCCTGAAGCGAAAGCCTTTTTAACGGCTTTGCACCAAAAATTTGACCACCAACGAATAGCGCTTCTAAACGAACGCCGCGTTCAACAAGCTTCTTTTGATGCTGGAAATTTCCCAACATTTTTAAGCGAAACTGAACACATTCGTCAATCGGATTGGCTTGCCGCTCCGATACCTGAGGATTTACAAGATCGTCGTGTAGAAATTACCGGACCTGTGGATCGTAAAATGGTGATTAATGCCTTGAATTCGGGAGCCAAAACGTTTATGGCCGATTTTGAAGATAGTAACTCACCTACATGGACCAATGTTCTTGATGGGCAACAAAACCTTAAAGATGCCATTAGCGGAAGCATTCAGTATACCGATGCAGCGAAAGGCAAAACCTATCAACTGAATGAAAAAACAGCTGTTCTTATTGTTCGCCCACGGGGTTTACATTTGAACGAAAAACATATTCTAATTAACCAAGAAGAAATATCAGGCTCACTTGTTGACTTTGGTTTATATTTTTTCCATAATGCACATTCGTTACTAACCAAAAACAGTGGGCCTTATTTCTATCTACCTAAATTAGAACACCATTTAGAAGCACAATGGTGGAACGATGTATTCGCCTTCTCTGAAGCCTATTTAAACGTTCCGAAGGGCTCTATTAAAGCAACTGTTTTAATAGAAACCATTACTGCTTCCTTTCAATTGGATGAAATTATCCATGCCCTTAAAAATTACATCGTGGGATTAAACTGCGGCCGTTGGGATTATATTTTCTCTTACATCAAGAAATTTAGAAATCATGCCAAATTTATGGTGCCCGATCGCTCGCAAGTCACCATGACTTCTCCTTTTATGGAAACCTATTCACTTGCTGTTATTCAACGGTGTCATAAACGAAACATTCATGCCATTGGTGGAATGGCGGCCCAAATCCCCATTAAAAACAACGAAAAAGCCAATGAAGAGGCTTTTGAAAAAGTAAAAAACGATAAACTTCGCGAGGTAAGAAACGGACACGACGGTACCTGGGTTGCACACCCTGCCCTGGTTCCTATCGCCATGGATATCTTTAACGAATATATGCCTGCAGCCAACCAAATTGGTAATAAACGCAAGGATGTTGTGACTAAAAAACATGCCCTGCTTGAAGTTCCGCAAGGAACAATTACGGAAAAAGGGATTCGGGATAATATCCGCATTGGTATTCTATACATTGAAAGTTGGCTAGATGGCAAAGGGGCTGCAGCCCTGGATCATTTAATGGAAGACGCGGCAACCGCTGAAATATCGCGATCGCAGATTTGGCAATGGTTGCACCATAAAATAAAATTGGAAAACGGTGCCGAATTCAATTGTGAGAAATACAAACAATTTCGATCGGAAGAAGTTGGAAAAATAAACGAAATGATGGGAGAAGAACGTTTTAAAAACGGAAAATTCTCAACCGCTGTTCAACTCTTTGATCAGTTGGTCTTATCGCATGAATTTAAAGAATTCTTAACTTTAGATGCTTATAAACACTTGGATTGAACCACCAAGTTGTTTACCTAACATAACACTTTACGAATACACACAAAAAACAATTTCTTATGAACAACGAAGAACGAATCAAAAAGATTCAAGAGGATTGGTCACACAATTCTCGTTGGAAAAATGTAACACGGCCTTATACGGCAGAAGATGTTATCCGCCTACGCGGCTCACTGGACATAGACTATACCTTAGCTCGCTTAGGGGCTGAAAAATTATGGAAAGGCTTACTTTCCAATGATTATATGGCTGGCTTAGGAGCGATGAATGGAAACCAAGCCATTCAGGAAGTTCAAGCCGGTTTAAATGCCATTTACCTCTCGGGTTGGCAAGTAGCAGCCGACGCCAATTTATCGGCCGAAATGTATCCCGATCAATCGCTTTACCCTGCGAATTCAGTTCCATTGGTGGTTAAACGAATCAACAATGCCTTGCGAAGACGGGATGAAATTCAGTCGGTAACCGGACAAGGAAACATAGACTATATGGTACCGATTGTAGCTGATGCCGAAGCTGGTTTTGGTGGCAATCTCAATGCCTATGAATTGATGAAGCAAATGATTGAAGCGGGCGCTGCTGGGGTTCACTTCGAAGATCAGTTATCATCGGCCAAAAAGTGTGGCCATCTAGGTGGAAAAGTGTTGGTACCTACGCAAGAAGGAATTAACAAGCTGGTTGCTGCTCGTTTAGCAGCTGATGTTTGTGGTGTCCCTACCCTTTTGGTCGCAAGAACAGATGCGGAGGCTGCGACTTTAATTACCTCGGATATCGATGAACGCGATCGTCGATTTATTATTGAAGGCAAACGAACTTCAGAAGGTTTTTATGAAGTTCGCAATGGCTTAGAACAAGGGATTGATCGCGCCTTGAGCTATGCTCCTTATGCCGATTTGGTTTGGATGGAAACTTCGAATCCTGATTTGGGAATGGCTAGAGAATTTGCACAAGCGGTTCGGGCTAAATTCCCCGACCAGATGCTTGCATACAATTGTTCACCCTCTTTTAATTGGGCACAGCATTTGTCGGTGGCCGAAATGGAAACTTTTCGCGAGGAATTAGCAGCCATGGGCTATAAATTTCAATTTATAACTTTAGCGGGTTTTCACGCGATGAACACTTCGATGTTTGAACTTTCTAGCGCTTACAAACAACGCGGTATGGCGGGCTATTCTGAATTGCAAGAACGGGAGTTCGCTTTACAAGAGGAAGGTTTTGCCGCCATTAAACATCAATCGTTTGTGGGAACACAATATTTCGATTATGTTCAAAACACGGTTCAACAAGGCACTTCTTCAACGACAGCTATGGCTGAAAGCACGGAGACAGCGCAATTCTAATCCATACTTTTCAAAGAGAAAGAGCTGCCCAAAAGGTGGCTCTTTTTTGGTTTAAGGTTTAAGGTTTAAGGTTTAAGGTTTAAGGTTTAAGGTTTAAGGTTTAAGGTTTAAGGTTTAAGGTTTAAGGTTTAAGGTTTAAGGTTTAAGGTTTAAGGTTTAAGGTTTAAGGTTTAAGGTTTAAGGTTTAAGGTTTAAGGTTTAAGCTAAAAAATGGGATTATTCTTTGCAAATAAAAGGCGGATTATTTCTAGCAACTGATTCAACTATTGAATAAAAAGATGCCTATGGCTTTTCTCTATTCTTATTCAATTCGTACATATTATCATTAAACGTAATAAATATTAAGCGTGTTGAATTTTAGACTTTTTAAACCTTAAACGCTCTGTGCTTAGCATGTTCTGTATAGAATATGCTAAGCACAGAGCGCTGCGGCAGGGATTGTAGCAATTGTTTGAGCTTTAAGCGAAGTGAAACGGAGCGATAAAGCGAGTGCGGAAAGCCCGGCGCGTAGCGGCCGCCCAACTAAAAAACGATGTACTAAATCCCTATTTCGATTTGAAGACGGGCATACCAATTGTCTTTCTTTTGGTTGGTGAAATAATGCTTGTTTTCGTATGTGACCTCTGCTTGGAGTTTGAAGGCATGTTCCCAGATGTACTTGGTTAATCCGATACTGTATTGGTCGGTATCGGGTTTAAACTCGGCAATTTCTTTGTTAACGCGTTGGGTGGAGTAACGTCCGATAACTTCCCAATGTTTTCGAAACATATAGGATGCCTGAAAATCCATTCCGTGACCCGTGTACACATAATTAAAATCGGTAGGCTCATCGGGGTTGTAGAACAGGTTATCATCTGCTGTACGCTGCATATAAGCGTACATAAATGCCCAGCCTTGGTATTTTAGCATGGCATCGGCAAAAACCGACTGAATATTGGAAGTTCCAAAGAGTTCGGCACCTTGTTGTCCTTTTTCTTTATGCGCATTGTTGTTGTAACTGTATCCACCCGAAAGCATTAATTTAGGGGTGATTTCGCGGGCCATATCCCCCTCGTAGCTGCTTCCGTCTTTGGTAAAAGCCCCAAAAGGTAAGATTTCTACTTTACCCGTATAAGCTAAGCCTGTATCATCGAATTTTGTCCAGTTACGGCCTTCTCCTGTAGAGATGGCACCCCGGAAGATGTAGGAAAATTTATCTTTACTCTTTTTAGCGTATTGAGCTTGAAAACCAAAATCGCGGTCGATGTTAAAATCGGCATTATTAATGGAGCGATCGGTTAATTGCAAGGCCCCCGATGAATTATTCCGTTGGCGGTTTCCGGGTAATTTGGTTTGTCCGAATCCGAAACTCCAGTGGTTGTTCGGGTTGTAGAAAATCATCGCATCTCGAATGATATTGGTGTTTTTCCCTTCTTCGGCTTCACCAACATCGCCAGAGGCAAAGGATAATTGCAGGGAATATTCAAATTTAGGGTTTCCGACATAGCCATCGAAACGTAAGCGAAGGCGACGGATTTGCGCGTCTATTTTGTCTTCTTCATCTTGATTATCGATGTAGCTGACTCTGTTTTGCATACGAAACCGAATGTTTACTTGGTAAAGACTGTCGGGCGATGTAATGCCTAAGCCGTCTCCATAACTGTAATAGGGCGACATTAGGGTTTTATACTCATCGATGGTTGGTTTCTTTTTGGTTATGGAATCCACTTGTGCAAATGCACCGAATCCGATAAGGCAAAGACAAAGGGTGAGGCGTTTTTTCATGATCAAATAGTTAGCACGAAAATAATTAATTTAATGTAAACTTAAAATTAATTTAACGTTAAGGATTCGTTTTAACAAAAATCGGCCAAGGATTTCCTTAGCCGATGAATTTATTGGTGGTTGTTAGGGTGAATTATGGATTGTCTGTATCGATTTCAAAACCCCAATCGATTCCTTTTAGGGTTGCAGGTACACCTGTGGTCATCCATTTTGGAGCTGGAGCCCCTTTTAAGTAATGATCGAAGAATTGATGTTGACGTTTTTGAATATCGTTTCTATTGGCACGGTTTAAAAGGTTATGATCGTCACCGTTGTAATTTAACAACCAAGCAGGTTTCCCTAAGCGTCTTAAAGCCATAAACATTTCAATTCCTTGGTACCAAGGCACCGCACCATCTTGATCGTTATGCATAATAGCCACAGGCGTAGTGACATTAGGCATATTGAACAAGGGTGAGTTGGCTACATAGAGTGGATAATCTTTCCAAAGGTCGCCCCCTATTCTACTTTGGGTTTGTTCGTATTGGAACTGACGACTCATTCCGGTTCCCCAACGAATACCCCCATAAGCCGATGTCATATTAACTACAGGTGCACCCGACCAGGCGGCAGCGTATAGATTGGTTACCGTAATTAGGTGAGCCACTTGGTAGCCACCCCAACTTTGACCTTGAATTCCGATATGGTCACCATCTACCCATGTATTTTTCTTTAAATGTTCAACACCTGAATTGATATAATCCTCGGCCGCTTTACCAGGATAACCTGTTTCGTAACTAATATCGGGTGTAAAGACTAAATAACCGTTACTGACAAAGAAACTGGTATTTAAACGAGAGCGGGTTGGCGCTGGTTCTTGGTAACGATTTAAGTTGTCGGATACTTTTTCGTAAAAGTAAACGATCATGGGGTATTTTTTAGTGGGATCGAAGTTTTCGGGTTTATATAAAACCCCTTTCGATTTTTTACCTGCATAGGTTTTCCATTCTACCAATTCACCTTGGCCCCATAGGTAGTCATTTTGTTGAGGATTAATGGTCGATATTTTTTGCTCTTGTGTGAAGTTATTGGTCACATAGACATCGGGAGAGTTTTGATAAGTCTCTTTGGTGTAGACATATTGATCTTTATCCAAAGCTTTGGTAAAATTCTGTGTACCCCACGTATTGCTCATTACCACTTGTTCTGGGTTTTTCGCTTTGGAAACGATGGTTTTATAAACACCCGACTGTTTGTTCTGGTTGTTGAATGCGCTTAGGTAAAGCATTTCGTCGCGACTAATCGTTTTCACCTCTTCATTGATGGTATTGATGGTAAACGTGATTTGATTTTTACGACCGAAATCATTGGTCACATTGTTGGGTTTTTTAGTGCCCGCTAAATCGAATTCCCAAATATCGTAACGGTCTTTAATTAAGACGGTTTCATCATTGTGGGTAAAATAAGCAATTCCATACGCTGAGGCATAGGTAGGCATATCGTTTTCTTCGTCATAAAATTTAACTTTCAGTTTTTTATTCAAGACCTTTCTTTCGCTAGTGGCGACATTAAAACTCGACCAAGTTCCATCTTCTTCGTTAAAGAAAAGGATATACTTGCCTGAAGGAGAAGTTTCTACCTTCCCAATAAAGGCTTGTAAAAATGGGGTTTGTTTCCCCGTTTTTAAGTCGACCATATAATAATCTCGACGACCAGAGACATCCCAGTTGGAAGCAAGGCGATAAGCGTTATCGGCGATTCCTAGGGCGTAATGAGCATTTCCTTCGTCAACCAAATTCACTTGATTCATGGAAACTTTGGCCAATTGCACCAATGCATTGGGTTGATTGGTTGATAAAACGCTTAAATACGAACGTTTAACTTCTCGCTCTAAATTTTTTAATTGGGCTGGTTGAATAAAATCCTCTGCATAATGCCAGATATCGACTTTTGCATGATCATCTGCGATAAGCGTCGTGTCTTTTTCGACTGGTTTGGGAGCCGTACCAAAGAATAATTTTTCGCCATTTTTACTAAATTTAGGCATTCTGTTTTCAGAAAAAACCCATTCTTTTGGCATATTCGCATTGGAAACGGGTGTGATTTTTCCAGTAATAGGTAGTTTAGTCGTGTATAATTGGTAGTTTTTATTCACGACTTTTTCGTCATCGGTAGTCCCAAGAAAAGCCAACTGTTTCCCTGCTTCGTCGAAAGAGAATTGTTTAAATTCACCTATTGCTTCCACCAAATTTTGTTTTACAAAGGTGGTGGTATTCACCAAATAAACACCGTATTGATTAACATCGGTAGAATCTTTCTTTTCGGGTTTCGTTGCAAAAACCAATTGTTTTCCATTTTCGCTGAAGGCATAATCAACAACGCCAGGAAAAGATTGCTTTTTCCCTGTTTTAAGGTTCTTCAGCACCAATTCAAGGGGCTGATCTTTTTTATCTTTTTTTCCCCCTTTGGCATCGGATTTTTTAGTCGACACCGAATCGGATTTATCAATCTTCTCTTTTTTATCGGATTTTTCTAATAGGTAGGCCAATAAGGCTTCGCCTTTCTTAGGCACTTTAAAGGATTTAATTTCGGGTAATTTTTCAACAGCTTGGGTTGTTAAATTTACAATTCCCAAAGAATCCTTCGCTATCTCATGCTCTTTCTTCTTTTTTATTTTCACTTGTTTTAAATCCGTATAAAAAGGACGAATTTTAAAAACAGCAAACTGAGAATCGGCTGTAAATACAGCTGGTTCTCCACGATGAAAGCTCAACTGTTTTTGGTTGTCTAGACCAAAAAGCGAAAGCGTATGATCACTTTCTTGTGTTTTTACTTGGTAAGCCACCCAAGCACCATTGTTGGATAATTCTTTATAACCAATTGATTGCCACTCATCATACACCGTATGATCGAGGGGTTTCTTTTGGGCATTTGCCGCTTGACTGGCACCCATAAGGGCTAATAAAACCAAGGTTTTATTTCTGAGTAAACGGGTAGCATAATCGAGTAGCGTATTTGGTGGTTGGTTGGTAAGTGATTTTTGTAAAAACGACATGTTAATTTTTTTTTGGTTTTTTAATACCCGTGAAAATAGGTAGGATTTCAACAATGAAAAAATTATCAGGTAATAAATACCATAAAACCGCTAATTTTGTAAAAAATCATTGGAATGAAACAACTTTTCTTAACACTTGCCATCGCTTTACACAGCTTTACTTACGGACAAACCATGGAGATTGTTCCGCTCGGCGTCTATGGTGGAGGCGACGAAAGCAACTTATCGGCTTATTTAATTGGCGAATTAGGGACGAACAAGTATTTAAGCTTGGATGCAGGAACTCTTCAAAGCGGTATTAAAAAAGCCATTGAAAAGAAAACGTTCACCACTTCAGCCGATGTTGTGTTAAAAGATTACATCCAAGGTTATTTTATTTCTCATGGGCATTTAGATCACCTCTCGGGAATGATTATCAATTCGCCAGAAGACGGTAAAAAACCCATTTACGGAATTCCTACAGCCCTAGAAACCCTAAAAAATCGCTATTTTACGAGTGACGCTTGGTCTAATTTTGCAAACGAAGGGGAAGCTCCTATTTTGAATAAATACCACTACACCTATTTAAAACCACGGGTATCGTTTACCATTGAAGGCACCCACCTTAAAGCAACACCTTTTGAATTAAGCCATGTAAACCCACAAAAAAGCAGTGCTTTATTGGTCGAGAACAATCAGGTAGCTGTTCTTTATTTTGGGGATACAGGAGCAGATCGAGTAGAGAAATCAAATCAGTTAGCAACGATTTGGGAGGCGGTTGCTCCTGCCATTCGAAACGGAAAACTAAAGACCTTACTGTTGGAAGTATCCTTTCCGAATGCACAACCGGAACATTTACTTTTTGGGCATTTAACCCCCAAATTAGTCCAAGAAGAAATGCAAAAATTAAGCAAAATCTTAGGCAAAAAAGACCTAAACGGTTTAACAATTATTGTTACCCATATTAAACCAAAAGGCGACAATGAAGAGCAGATTAAAAAGGAACTTTTGACGATGAATCCGTTGGGAATTACCTATATTTTCCCTCAACAAGGAGAGAGAATAATAATTAATTAAAGACTTTTATTAAAACAGGACACAATAATTTTTAGGATATTTATTTTTATCGGTCAATCTTTCATGGGCCGATATTTTTTTGGAATTAAAATTAGGCAAAGCCAGTGATATCCGAGATATTTGGGCAAACCACAAAAAAATGATTGCCCAATTAGGAGAGGTATTCCGCATGGAAAACCACCATTACATGATCGCCGAACAACCTTTAACGCCTTATTTAAAAAACAGTCTTCAGTCCTCCTTTTTTCATTCCCCTTCGGAGGATTGCGTAAGGGGTTATTTTGGTAAATGGGAATTAATCCATGAACGACTGTTCTTAACCAGTTTAAGGGGATTCACCAAAACCTTAGATGAAGTTGGTTTAAACGACCTATTTCCTGAACAACATTCTGTTTTTGCAGAATGGTATGACGGATTGATCACCTTACCACAGGGCGACATTCTTTTTCACCGCAAAGGGGATCAAGCCACCCTTTATGAAGAAGAATTGGTGTTATGTTTTAACCAAGGTGAACTTATTGGTTACGAAACCCTATGTAATCGCCCTCAACAAGAACATCTACTATTTATTGAATAAGTAGTCGCAAATTTGTTTGCGATAATCGAAAATCGCTATTAATTTTTTACGGACGACTAAATGATTCACCGCTTCGCCAACTGGTCCTAGTGGGAGTTCGTATTCCAAAAAATCTTCCATCTCTACCCCATCGTCTTTTTCGATAAACGTATGGCGATGTGACCAAAATTTATAGGGTCCTTCCCGTTGTAAATCGACAAATTGATGGTTGGGTTCACAAACCGTGATTTCTGTTTGCCAGTGCAAAGGGATTTTCAAGAAAGGTGAAACACGGTAATCGATTAACTGGCCTTCATAAATGAGTTCATCTTTCAAAGGCGTAAGAATTTCAAAGGTGACATCGGGAGGAGATATTAAAGCGAGATTCTTTGGCGAAGAGAAAAACGCCCATGCTATGGGCAATTTCGTATCTAAATACTGTTTATAATGAAGCGTATGTCGCATAAATTGGAATTTGCTATATTTTATAGCAAGTTCGTGATAATTTGATTCTAAAAACCATCTTTAATTTAATCTTTGAAATCGAGCATATGGAATAGGTCGTCCATGAATTAAGAAAGAACAAGTATCAATGCTTATCTAAATGATTTTTAGCGCCTTACACCTATCATCCAGTTCATCATTCCAATTCAATTGGGTTATAAGGTAAACTGGTATTTTTTTGAGGTTGTTCAACACCAGGAGAAGAATAGATCTTCGTTTGATGATACCATTGAGGCTGTTCATAATAATGTTGTTCCGCCTTTCTAAATTCTTCTCGGGTAATGGGTTGAATTTCTTTTTCATTTCTTTGGTAGATAGGAATTGAACGAGATTGCACCGATTTTATTATAAAATGAAAATAGCGTTGATCATCGTATAATTCGAGAATAAGTCCTGGCAAGCCTCCAAAAACATAGGGACCGTTGTTTATTGGAATTTCTTCGGTATACCAAGCAGTCCATTGTCGGCCGCCATACGTAGTCGTGGCCTTTCTTACGGGATAGTTTATGAGGTGTTTTTTTTCTTTTTGCATTTGCCAATTCCAATGCGGTAATGCGTTTTCATAACTATATCTATAGCTGTATACATTGGCTTGAACGAAATACCTATTTTGATTGAGATTTTTAAAGAGTTGGGGGGAAAAACCGATCGCTGCTTTTTGTTTTAATAAAAGGTTAATTTCTTTGGTTTGGATATGGCTTTGATGACTGAACTTTTCGGTTAGAGAATCGAATAAGCGGGTTGATTGATCGGTGAATTTTGAATACTGATTTCCGATTTCTAATACAACCGTGCTGTGTTTTTTAATTGTGGGTCGTTGGGTATTTTTCACGGTCGCATAGTCATAATATAGAACGTGATGAGCTTGGTCTATAATTTTTGCTTCAAATACTTCTGAAGGTATACTAAAATTGGCATCTGCTTGGATTTGCTGAGCAGAAAGGGAGAAAGGAACTAAGATTAGAACGGTATAACGAAGTTTCATTTTCTTTTCAATTACTTACACATAAAATTCAAAATGCTGGAATAAAAATAAGGAAATCAAGAAAATAGAACCCGTAATAATTAATTAAATACGTATTAATTATTTGATTGAGAGAGATAATGTCAAAACAATCCGATTAAGTGAAATATTTTTCAGAATTCAAAAAAAATATTTTTATGTGTTTTTAAATAATGAAAATCGCGACTTTCAATAATAGTATCTATTGTTCCATTTTTGAGATATATAATTCGATCGGAACTATTTGTAAGAGTTTCAAGGATATGGGAACTAAGAATTATTATCTTTCCTTGACTTTTAAAATTTTTAATTAATTGATACAAATACTCAACACTTTCAAAATCCAAACCATTAAAAGGCTCATCTAATACAATAATGGAACGATCTAATAAAAGAGCAGCAAGAATAGCTAATTTTTTTTTCATCCCTGTGGAAAATTGATCAATGTATCTTTTAGTTGGTAATCCGTGTTTCTCTAAAACCAATCGACTATTAATTGCACCAAATAGGTCTAAGTATTCCTCAGCCAACATATAGGGATAAAAATAATTTTCTGTTTCCACATAAGAAATATCTTTTCTTTCAATGGAATTGGAATTATATAGGATTAAACCTTGATAATTAATCGCCTGATATATTGCTTCAAACAGCGTGGTTTTTCCTGCTCCATTTTTTCCAAGAATTCCGATAACTTCACCACTTTCTACACTAAAACTAATAGATTTTAGAACTTTTAGTTCTCCAAAAGACTTTGACAAATTTTTAATTTCTAACATATCTATTAATATTATTAATCGCGTTAGCTTGTGATTTTGTACAATAGTATAAAAAAGGTATAATTAATACAATGGATAATGCTATTCCTATTATTTGTGTAATATACAGGGGATGAAATTTTAAATGATGATTATAACTTTCATATTTCAAACTAATACGCTGGTTTATAAATAGATTGATGAATATGACATAAATTATTAGATATAGGGGGTCATTATCAAGAATACAGTAGATAAAATATGCTGGTGGATATTTCGGTTCGATTTATGCCAGTGATTTCGGAGTACTTGTGCCAGTGATTTCGGTCAAACCGTGCCAGTTTCCAGTTTGATTTGTGCACTTAAAATAACACTTGTAGTTATTTCGGTTCAAACCGTGCCACTTTGAAAAGTTAATTACATCTATCTTGTTGTTTTCTAAACGATAAGATATGGCTAATAAACTTGATCCAATGGACTTAAAACAAATTATCACCTTGCATTTAGATGGTTGTAGTAATCGAAAAATAGCTACTACACTAAGTATTTCACGCAATACAGTCAATACCTATATGCAACTCTTTGCTGCCAGTGAGTATTCACTTGAGCAGCTCTTATCGTTTGAAACACTGCAATTATCAGAGCTTTTTTCTAGTTTTACCACTGTTGATACACAGCGTCATAATGCGTTGATGTTGTACTTTGAAACAGTTAATAAAGCCCGTAATCATCCTGGTTTTACCTTTCTCTATCACTATAGTCAATATACTGAAACTGCAGAAAACCCCTATAGTTATACTCAGTTTATGGAACACTATAATCGCAAGTATAAACAAGCAAAAGGTTCAATGAAGTTAGAGCATGAACCTGGTAAAGAAATGTACATAGACTTTGCCGGTAAAAAGCTTTCGTATGTAGATAAACATACAGGAGAAATAATACCTGTAGAAGTGTTTGTGGCTATCCTTCCCAACAGTCAATACACCTATGTTCAAGTATGTGCTACTCAAAAGAAAGAAGATTTAATCCAGTGTTGTATCAATGCTTTACACTTTTATGGAGGTGTTCCCCTGGCTATTGTGTCTGATAATCTAAAATCAGCTGTATCTCGTTCTAGTAAATATGAAGCTCAGATTAATCGAAGTTTTAAAGACTTTGCCTCCCATTATAGTTGCGTTGTAAATCCAACAAGAGCCTATTCTCCACAAGATAAAGCCTTAGTGGAAAACGCGGTTAATTTAGTGTATCAGAGAATCTATTATCCTATTAAAGAGATGACCTTCTTCTGCTTAGAGGAGCTAAACCAAGAAATACAAACAAGATTAACTCATTACAATCGGCTCCTTTTTCAGCGTAAGGAATCAAGTCGCATAGAACTGTTCCAATCTATAGAAAGGCAATATTTAAAAACTCTGCCATCTTCTAACTATCAAATTAAAGATTATAAAAGAGCTAAAGTACAAAAGATAGGTTATGTATATTTCTCACCTGACAAAAGCTATTACAGTGTTCCTTACCGTTATATAGGTCATCAGACTACGATTCATTACACCAATACCACAGTTGAAGTTTATTACAATCATGTACGCATAGCTCTACATAAACGAAATCCTGCAAAGGGATCATATAATACAACAAAAGACCATCTATCAAGTACACATCAATACTACACTAGTTGGAGTCCAGAATTCTTTAAAAAGCAAGCTCAACTTCATGGTGAAAATGTAGTGAAATGTGTAGAGAGAATACTTGATAATGTCGAATATCCTGAAATAGGGTATAAACGAGTTATGGGAGTAATACAGCTACATAAAAGCTATGGTTCAGATAGATTAGAAAAGGCCTGTGAACTTGCTTTAAAAGAGAATATAGCAACTTATACTCACATTAAAAACATCCTTCATCACAAGATGGATCTCAATCAAGAAACGATACAACAACTTAACGCAAATACTCCTCACATCCCTTCACACGCCAATATTAGAGGAGCTTCTTCTTATCAATAAACTTTAATAATTAATTATATGGATAACAACCAGACTATCGAAAAACTAAAAGCAATGCGATTAAGCGACATGGCTTCATTACACAACAGACACATGAAAGACAACACAATCACATCTTTTACCATAGATGAATACATTGCTTTACTAACAGACCATGAGTATGAAAACAGACAAAATAGAAAAGTAGAAAGATTAATTAAACAAGCTAATTTTAGGCAAAATGCTAGCATAGCTGATATTAATTATACCCATAATAGAGATCTTGACAGAAATGCTTTTAATAGGCTAACTACCTTAGATTTTATACTGAAAAAACAAAATATTATTTTAACTGGAGCCAGTGGAGTTGGTAAAAGTTATCTTGCTCAAGCCTTAGGACATCAAGCTTGTCTTATGGAACATAAAGTACTTTACTTTAATACAGCCAATCTATTTAACCTGCTAAAATCAAGTAAAATAGATGGAACCTATCAAAGAGAAATCAAGAAAGTACTCAAATGTGACTTGCTTATTTTGGATGACTTTGGACTACAGCCTTTTGATAATCTGATTAGAGAAGCACTCTTTGATATCGTTGATCAAAGGTATAATCAAGCTTCTATTATTTTATCCTCACAAATACCTGTAGCTGCTTGGTATCCTTTAATCGGGGAAAATACTATTGCAGATGCGGTTCTTGATCGAATCGTCAACTCTTCGCATAGAATAGATCTTAATGGAGAATCAATGAGGAAGACAAACTTTTAGCGTTTGAAATAACTTTTTTTGTATTATTGTATAACTTTTTAAAGTGGCACCATTTGACCGAAATAGGTGGCACGGTCAGACCGAAATAACCAGCTGGTAATAAAATGATATTATAAAATAATAAATGACTCGAAATTTTATAATAAAGGTCATATTTCAAAAAATAAAACTGAAGTAACTCCTTTGATTCTATTTCATTATATATATTCGAAAAAAACTCCATTGAAAATAATAATATAAAAAACAATGTAAATGGATGAAAAGAAGAAGCATATATTAAAATAATTTGAAATATAAATAGTATTGGAGTTTTTCGAATGGCCGTTTTTATTTCAAACAAATGGTCAGGTAGTAAGGACAATTTAATCACTCTAGGAGCAATCTTTACTCTTATATTTGGTAAGATTAAACATACGAAAATGGGAGCTAGTAAAGTATATTCAATTTGGTAATTTCTAGAAAACAATGAAATAATAAATAGACAGCTTAAATATTCGATCCTTAATATAATTTTCCAACTTTTTTTAATGTTTTTTAGAAACGGAATATCCTTTCTTTGAAAATGAAAAATAATCAATGGCGTTATAAAAAAAAACGGATAATAATTTTGTTGTGGTAGTTTCAAGTATAGCATAACAATCAAGGCAATCACCACACAATTACCTAAAGCAACATTTTTATTAATGGCTCTAAAAAATTGATTAATTCTAAAATTAAAATACTTGCTATACATTTTTCTATTCTAAGAATTCATCATAATTAGGCTCTAAGTTTGTACTAGCTTTTAAATTTACTACACCACAACCAATCATCATATTTATTCCATGTACATAAGGATCCAAACCTAATTCTTCTTCAATATTACTATGATTAATGGCAGCTGTAAACACACCGACTCCGAGTTTAGTACAAATCAAATAAAGATTCTGACATAAATGAGCAGCATCGCGAATAGTCACAGAATAAGCTGCAGTATTTTTTCTGTATTTCCAATAATTTCTATAATATCTTGTAGATAAAAAAAATAAAACAGAAGAATGGCTAACAAATTGTTGCCCTGCCGAAAAAAACCTAGCCTTCTCTATTGCCTCTGTATTTTGATAGCTTTTCTAAAACATTTTGTGGAGGCATTTTAAAATTTTCTGGAATATTGATTTCGGCTGTATCAATACCATAATATTGAAGTATTTCTAAAGGTCTTTTTTCAAAATCCTTTAAGAATTCTATGTCAGAAATTAAATCTTTTAATAAAAGATTTGAAACTCTTGGTTGATTAAAATCATACGATTTGTAAATCAAGACTGGATTTGAATTTGTTGTGTACATAAATGATAATTTTAATAGTTAATAATTTTTTGTGATTTTGAATACTCTTTAATAAGTTATAGTAGAACTAAATAAAACCTACTCATAACAAACTCATTACCACAAACATAACCAACAAACACCAATGAGGCAACTTTTAAAATACTTACTAATACTTGCAGTTTAATAAAAATAAATACGACCAATTATGTACAACAATTTTAGATTTATATTTATTCAGAAATGTTTTGAAGAAGTAGAATCAGTAGAGATTGGAAAGAGTATTTCTTTTCAAAGTTATTTTTTGCTAGGGATTGGAGCAATTGTTTGAGCTCTTTGGTGGAGTGTAACGAAGCCAAAAGCGAGTGCGGAAAGCCCGCCCGAAGGGAGCACCCAAATTAATTAAATACGTTTTAATTATTTGATTGGCTACCAGTTTGTTTATTCAAAAAAGAAGAAAGGGATCATCCTACATGGTTGTAAGATGATCCCTTTCTCGATGATCGTTTATAATGAGAACCGTTTAACAGGTTTCGATAACGCTTTTAACAATACGGATAACATTCGGCATAGCATTGTTTGCTGCATTCAATACTTCTTCGTGAGAAACAGGGAAAGCAATTTCTGGTCCACCTAAATCGGTAATAACCGATAGACAGAAAACGCGCATAGCCATATGGCGAGCAACAATAACTTCAGGAACGGTACTCATCCCTACCGCATCTCCTCCAATATAGCGAACCATACCGTATTCCGATGGTGTTTCGAAGGTTGGGCCTTGAAGACCAACATAAACCCCTTGGTGCAGAAGAATATCGTTAGCTTGAGCAAAGTTCATTGCAGCATTCAACATTTCTTTATCGTAAGGTTGAGACATATCGACAAAACGAGGTCCTAACTCGTCGATGTTTTTACCGCGAAGAGGGTGTTCGGGCATCATGTTGATGTGATCGTTTAACACCATAACATCACCTACATGAAAGGCAGGGTTTACACCGCCTGATGCATTCGATAAAATAACTTTTTTAATACCTAAGCCGTTGAAAACGCGCATTGGGAAGGTTACTTCTTCCATTGAATAGCCTTCGTAATAGTGAAAACGACCAGCCATCATTAAGACTTTTTTTCCTAAAATTGTTCCGTATACTAAATGACCTTTATGTCCTTCAACGGTCACTTGAGGAAAGTCTGGGATATCTTTGTATTCAATAACTATTGGATTTTCAATCTCATCTTCTAATTTTCCTAATCCTGAACCTAGTACAATAACGTATTCTGGTACTGCTGGAATAAGATTTTGAATATGGCTTACTGCATGATTAATTCTTTCTAACATAATCTAAAATAGTTTGATTAAATTTTTCTTTATCGTTAAGTTCGACCCGTATTGGCAGGTAATATAAATCTTGTTTCAAGGAAGCTTCCTCTAACAACCTCATATAATCTTTTTCTGTTGTTAAAATAATTTTTTTGCCTTCGGTATCTATAAATCGTTTGCTAATATAATCAATTTCTGTGTCTTTGAAATTGTGGTGATCGGGGTATTCTAAATGAAGTACATGAGCGAAATTAGCCGTTACAAAGTCGACCAATGGCTGTGGTTTAGCGATTCCAGTAACCAGAACCACATTGGTTTCTAACCATTTCTCACGACTCATGGTGTCGAATTGATTGATGATTAAATCATCGTAAACGACTTTGGAAAAGAATAAAGATTGATGCGATTTTAGATTGATTCGCTTCATTAATTCGTCTTGTTTTTGACTTGAAATGGTGTCGGGACACTTGGTAACGATGATAATATCGGCGCGGCGTGCACCCCCTCTGCCCTCTCTTAAATCGCCAGCAGGCAAAGGATAATCTTTGTAATACGGGTGATTAAAATCGGTTAAAAGAATGTTTAAACCCGCTTTGATTCTTCGGTGCTGAAAGGCATCGTCTAAGATAATAATGCCAGGGAAAAAATTCTTGAGAATTTTCTCAACACCGTATACGCGGTCTTCACAAACCGCAATCAGAATTCGGTTTTTAAAACGACGAAAAAACTGCAAAGGCTCGTCGCCAATGTCATAAACTTTCGATTCGTAATTCGCTACTTTAAATCCTTTGGTTTTTCGGCCATACCCACGGCTAAGGGTACATACCAATCGTTCATTTTTCAATAAATCAATTAAGTACATTACATGCGGTGATTTACCTGTACCACCAACCGATAAATTACCAACATTAATCATTGGTAAATTAAACGAAGTTGTTCGCATTAACCCTGTATTGTAACAAACATTACGCACAGCGGTTCCAAGCCAATATAAACCTGAAAAAGGAAGTAGAAGTTTACGCCATTTCATATCTTAAAAATATTTACGAAAATAAGACTTTCAAGTTAATTGAAAAAATGCTGTATGACTTGTTTTCAAAAAAATAACCTGCACGTAAAATGCAGGTTAGTGAGGTTATGAAAAATTGATTTTTATTGCGTGATAACCCTCTTATTTTAAGCGATTAAGCAGTTCGTTTTTATAAATGGATTCATCTTCAACTTTCCAGCCATAGATTTTAGCCAATAAATAGATATCCTCCAAATTTTTAATTAACTGTTGATGGGCTTCTTGTTTAAGGCTTGTGCGGTCAATTTTTTGTTCGACTTGGGCCACTGCTCGTTTTTTGATTCCGTTAAGATCTTCTTTTTCGAACTTATTAAACACGCTTTGATCCATTTCATAGAAGCTGACATCGGGAAACACTTTGATATCGACAGGAGGAATTGATTTTATGCGAATCACTTTATTCACCGAATCTACTTTGACATCCATCTTCGACAAATCGTACGTTGCTTGGGCTTTCGCATTGACAAGCAAGGTCACTTTTTTGTCGGAAGACCACAGGTTATGTAAACCTGGTAATGATTTCTTTGACGAATGGGTGTAAATTTCGGAGTAACTTTGCTCGGCGACAATCATTTTGTTCATGCGCTCAATTTGATAAGCAATTACATGCGACTGTTCCGAGGTGTTGTTTCCCGATAGTTTATTCATGACGAAATAGGTCAGGACTACTCCGACGATGAAGGCGAGACCAATAAAAATTCCTTTTCTCACTATTTTGCGTAGTTTGGTTTTAAAGGTGTTCCTTTTACGATATGATCTAAATCGACTTCTAAGTACGCACTGGCTGGAGATTCTACAATTCTACCGGCTTCTTTACCTTTTTTGTCGTATAAGATAATGGTTGGCACATGGGTTATGTTACGTCCTTGTTCGATGCTGTCGTAGCTTTTCTTTTGACGATCGACCCCATAGACCTTCATTTTTTCAAGGGGATACTTTACTTCTTCTAAAATTTTATATAAAGCAGGTAATTCGCGTTTACTATCCCCACACCACGTTCCTACGTATACTTCCATGGTGTAGTTTTTTAATTTTTTAGGTAAATCGCCTAATTTCGATTTTTCAACTTCGTAGTTTGAATAAGCGGGATCGAACCAAGCGGCGAATTGGCTTTCAGCTAAAGCCGATCGATCAAATTCCCCCGATAGGATTTCGGTTCCATTGGGTTGTTTTACCTTAACGTTGATTTCTTTCGGTTCTTGACAGTTTGCGGTGATTGCTATAATTAAAGCAAAAATTCCGGTAGCGATTATTTTTTTCATAGTTCTATGTTCTTCCTATTATGTTGTTAAATGTCCTTTGATCAATGTCCAAGATCCTACGGTAAAATTAGCTTCCATTCCTAAATAAGGGATATTGGTTAAGCCGTCTCTATAGGTTAAATGCGTTCCATCTAAGTCTAAATGCCCCAAGAGCGATTGTAAATCGCCTATCTCATTGACATAGCCAATGCGTTGCACCGAATTGGATGTTGGACAATACTCTTCTTCAAAATAAATGCCTAAATCGGTTTTTGTCGAATTTTCTTTTCCTTGAATGGTTACATTTCGTATAATGATATCTAAAAAGCGTTGACCGTTTTGAGGAATCTCTTCATAGCCTTGGAAAGGTAGTGGTCCTCCGGTTGCTATGGTTTCTAAAGCGGAAAGCATAGCGATAGCATTGTATTTACGGGTTTGATTTCGTTCGTAATCGTTTGGAAAATGCCCCGCTTCAACCAAAACGGTTGGAAACCCCATTAACGTAAAGTTATCGCCCGTTGAACGCGGATAAAATTCAGAGGTATAACGACCAACTTGACCTGGAATTAACTCTTGTAAAGCCGCATTCATAGCCTGAATAATACCCATTGTGTGTTGACGAACCGCATTCACCTCTTCGGCTTGATTATAAGAAGGGGCTAAAAAAGATAGCGTCGCAGGAAGAGCGGATGTACCGACATTAAAAATAGTCCGTTGATCATGCAGGTTAAACAAAACATCGTATTGCCCTTTTTGGACCTGATCGATCAGTACGTTAATCTCGATGGATTGCTTGGCTAAAAAATCCCTGTTCATGTCAATACCTACAGCATTTCGGCGGGTATTAACGTTGGCTCCATCGGGGTTTAACATGGGAATAAAATCGATGGTGACCGCCTCTAAAATGTGTTTTGCTAAATAAGATGGCTTCTGTAAAAAAGCCAAAACGTCCATCATTGCACGTGTTCCTGTACTTTCGTTCCCATGCATTTGCGACCAAATAAGCAGGCGCTTTTTTCCGGTACCAATGGTTAATTTGGAAATGGGCAACTGCATAAAGCTATACCCGATGATTTCCTGGTCGAGGGTTTGCTTTTCTAAATAGGGTTGAAAATCGCTGAAATTCAACCATTTTTGGTCATAGCCTGATTCACGAAACTCGAGGTAACGTTTTTCTAAGGCGATGGCATCGAATATTTTCATTGATTTTGAATTTAAAAGCCTTTTTTAAAGGTTTTTCTACGTTTATGATTCACAGGATTATAGGTTTTCCATAACACCTGAATGCTTTCGTTTTCGACCAATTCTGGATTGGTTTCTAAAAATTTTATTCCATTGCGCTGGAAGGTATCAAACATAGCGCTAAAAATAAGCGCTGTTACTCCTTTCCCTTGGTATTTGGGATGTATACCGATTAAATAAAAGGCGGCCGCATCATTTTTACGATTGGCTTGCCATAAATGCCACCAACCAAACGGATATAATTTGCCCTTCGCCTTTTGCATGGCTTTTGAATAAGATGGCATGGTGATCGCAAATGCAATCATTTGTCCTTCTTTATCCACTACGCAATTAACGAAATCTGGATTAATAAATGGAATATATTTTTTCTTATAATAAACAATTTGATCTTCGGCTATGGGAACATAGGTATCTAAAGAACGGTAGGTCTCGTCTAACAAATGAAACATTTGATCGACATAAGGCAATAAATCGGCTGTTTTTTTAAATTTCAGTTCGGCTAATCCGTAGCGTTCTTTAATGATGGTATTAAATTTAACCACTTTTTCGGGTAAAACCGATGGAAAATCTAAGGCATATTCCACCCATTCATTGGCGGTTTCAAACCCCAACTGCTGGAAGTGTTTAGCATAATACGCATCGTTATAAAGCGTCACCATGGTTGCTAATTGATCGAAACCCATGGTGAGTAACCCGGCTTTCTCGAGGTTTGAAAAACCAACAGGTCCTTCCATGTATGTTAAGGAATGGGCTAGGCCAATTTCTTTTACTTTGTTTAGCAAGGCTTCTGTTACCGAGAGGTCGTCTATGGTATCAAACCAGCCGAAACGCATTTTAGACTTCCCTTGATTATTCACCTCATCCCAATTAATAATAGCCGCTATACGACCCACCACGTTTTGGGCTTTATACGCCAAAAAGTAGTGGGCTTCTGCATGGGCAAAAACGGGATTTTTTTCACGATCTAATGTTTCTTTCTCTTCATTAATAAAGGGCGGAACATAGCATGGATTGGTCTTATACAGTTTCATAGGAAACTTGATAAAAAGATCCAACTCGTGTTTCGTTGTTACTTCTTTAATTTGAATACACATAGCTGCCAAATTTAGCAATAATGCCTGTTTTTATAAAATATTTATGCCATGTAAATGTCATAATTTCATCTTGAAGGTTAAGATAGTCTACTTAATCGGTCTATATTGAATGATTTCAAATTATTTTTTGCCTCATGCTCCCGATGGAATACTTTTTGAGATTAGATTACCTCAACTCATACAATTTATATAGATGACAGGTTATTACATTCTTATTGGATTATTCATGCTGATTAGCATGGGGGTTTCAAAACAATTGCAACGTAAGTTTGCTAAGTACTCAAAAACATTCCTTGCGAATGGGATGAGCGGAAGAGAAATTGCTGAAAAAATGCTTTATGATAATGGTATCCGAGACGTACAGGTTATTTCTACACCTGGCCAGTTAACCGATCACTATAATCCTATGAATAAAACCGTAAACTTATCGGATGTGGTTTACAACGAACGGAATGCTGCCGCTGCCGCTGTTGCTGCCCACGAATGTGGTCATGCTGTGCAACATGCTGTTGGGTATAGTTGGTTGGAAATGCGATCGAAAATGGTGCCTATGGTCAATGTGGCTTCTCGCCTTAACCAATGGATTTTAATGTTGGGTATTATTACAGCTGCAACGTCTAATATTCCTTATCTTTTATGGGTTGGTATTGGTCTTTTTGCCATTACCACTTTATTTGCCTTTATCACGTTACCTGTAGAATATGATGCTTCTAACCGCGCCTTGGCTTGGTTAAAGGATAAAAATATGGTTTTACCCAATGAATATGAGGGAGCCAAAGATTCGCTTACTTGGGCTGCAAGAACCTACGTGGTTGCTGCTATCGGCTCTCTTGCTCAATTGATCTACTTTATTATGATCGCCATGGGTGGGAATAGGAGTAATTAGGTGTTAGATATTAGTAGTTAGATACTAGATGTTAGTAGTTAGATGTTAGTAGTTAGATGTTAGTAGTTAGTAGTTAGATATTAGTAGCTAGATGTTAGTAGTTAGTAGTTAGATGTTAGTAGTTAGTAGTTAGTAGTTAGATATTAGTATTTAGATGCTAGATATTAGTAGTTAGATGTTAGACGTTAGTAGTTAGATTTTGTAATTAGAAGATGCGTATAGTATTTGATTCTATTGACGAAAAACGTAGGACGAACACATTATATAAGACAAGGCAGTTACTTTTTCAAGTAACTGCTTTTTTTGTGGATTTATTTTTTTAAACGCCTCTACTTTTACAGTCCTTAAACGGCAAAGAGGCTAATTGTTCTCCTTAGAACAATTAGCCTCTTTGACTCTGCGGCAGGGATAGCAGCGGCATCCTTTGCTGCTACCTTTTGCATCAACCTATCGATATTTTCTTGCAGCAAAGATATAGCGAATAGCCCGACGCGCAGCGGCCGCCCAAATAAAAAGTGTTGACCGTAAAAATAAAACCGTGGGCGTCTTCGCTTTTTTATTTTGGAAAAAAAAGTTTATGTTTAGCCTATGAAAAGATTGATGATGATTTGTGGGCTGTTAGCCCTACCGTTTGTGCAAGCTCAGGAGACAGCACCTGAACAGGCATTTTGGAAAAATTTACAACAACATTGCGGTAAAGCCTACGAAGGGCAACTAGATCCGGCTATTAAGAACGATGATTTTGCGAATAAAAAATTGGTTATGCATGTGAAATCGTGTACACCAACGCAGATTAAGATTCCGTTTTATGTGGGGGATGATTATTCGCGTACGTGGATTTTAACGATGAAGGATAATCGAATTGAATTGAAGCACGATCATCGAATGAAAGATGGTTCGGAAGATAAGGTTACAATGTATGGTGGTACGGCGACCAATGGAGGCTTCAAAGATTTTCAGATGTTTCCGGCTGATCAGGAAACGGCCGATCGGATTAATTATGCATCGACCAATGTATGGTGGATTACCTTGAATAAAGAGGCGTATACGTATAACCTTCAGAAAGCGGGGTCGAGCAAGAAATTCACGGTTTCTTTTGATGTAACCAAAGAGGTGAAAGCGCCAAAAGAGCCTTGGGGCTGGAACAAAAAATTAAAATAAGTCGTTATTGACAAGCTATAATGAGCAGTTACTGAATTAGTAACTGCTTTTTTTTTGGTCTCTAGGTGTTGGAAAACGATTAATAGGTGTTGTTATTCTATCGCTTTCCTGGAACCGAAAAACAATTCCCACTGTTTTTTCATTGGCTCTAAATACACTATACATGATATGTTTTAAGAAGGTTTCGCTTTTATTTAGAAACGTATTTGATTATATTTGGTAGTCGTTAAAATTGACTTACCTCTAAAAATACCGCATGAAAATCACCGTTCAAATTAAACAACTCGGTAAAAAGCATCCTTTGCTGGATAATGAACTTATTGAGCTGAAAACATTAACAAGCCCGACCACGGTAAGGGACTTTATTCAGGCCGTTGTTACCCAACAAGTGGAGGTTTACAATCGTCAACAAACAACCACCGACGACGATGGTAAAGCCAAGTCTGTACAGGTGGATTATTTACCGCTGCTAATAGATACTGGAAAAATAAGCTTCGGCGAACGCTATCACGATCAGAAAGCGGATTTAGCCGATGCGATTGACGTGGCCCTACAGGCTTTTGAAGATGGGCTTTATACCATTTTTAAATCAGATGATCAACTCGATGATTTATCCCAAACCATTCAAATTCAAGAAGAAGAAAACTTTAGTTTTATCCGCCTGACGTTTTTGGCGGGAAGCTATTGGTAATTCTTTCAACATACCAAGAACTACAAAACTACCACTATGGAATTAATTAAACAGATAGAAAAATTTAAAATTAATTTTTCGTATCAAGGATTTTTTGAAAAAATTAAACAAGGGAATTTTCCTACTCAACAACTTAGTTTAGCCTCTCAGAAATTGGCTTTACTACTCTATGAAGAGTCTACTTTAAGCTACAAAGAAGACCCTACGTTGATTAACAATCAATTAAAGGATTATATAACACCCGATATTTGGGAGAAGAATAAGCATTTCGATTTACTTGTTTTGTTTTTAGGCGAGGAAAAAGCGAATTATTTTGTGTATGCTTGGCAACAGATTCCACAGAGAATGTACCAAGACAATTATACTCGGCGGTCTTTTAGAGCTCCGCATATGGCTTCTGTACACAAAGAGAAAGCGTTGGTTATTTTAAAGTCGGTTATTTCGTACAATTATCACTACACCAATGGTAACACGACTATTGAGCAAGTGCATAATGTGACTATTCAAGGCGATTATTCAGATTTAGTAAGCCACGAAAACTACTTGTATTGCCGCTTATCTTTGGTCGATGAAATTCGGTACAACAACTACTTCTACTCTTACTCCTCTTCGGATTATTTCCTTTGGGCCGCCGCCATCGATTTAGGAAATAAAGAAGTCTACCAGGTGTTAGAAGACATTATTTACAATAAAGATGCTGTAGGTAAAGTAACCCGCGATGTGATTAAAGCCTTATTGAATAGCTCTAAAAAAGAAGCGTGGGAATTGGTTGAAAAATTACTGCTTTCGGCCCAACGTCAGGAAGGTTTACGCCAGGTTATTTTAGAATCCTTAGATGAAACAAGCCTAGGTGCCTTAAAGCATATGCTGAAGGTGATTATTGACCACAAGTTATCTCGATTTTCTGCTGTTGTTCGGGCTGCAGACACGTGGACTGGATTAGGATGGGAAACGGAAAAAGAAAAAACTGTGGCTGAGTTTCTTCAACGGGCTTACGATTATATTATGGAGCCAGAAACCACGGATAAAGCTCTAAAAAGTGCCAATAACATGGATGTATATATGGCACTTTGGGCGAAAGGGGTTTATGATATTGAAAAAACAATTCCTTACCTTGATGATATCTTAACCAATGGCAAAGAAGATAAGAAAGCTTTAGCCTTACTCTTTGCCAAAGAAATACAAATTAATGACTTAGAGATTCCTTTATATTTAAAGGCTTTACAGAGTGATAATGAACACCTGTTAGCCTATTGTCTTGTCGGTATTCAAAACTGTATTCAGGTTAAAAATCTAAATAAAGGCGATTATCAACCGCAAATAGATGCCTTATTTAAAGCGCTATGCGCAGTCTTAGAACGGGTTAAAACAAAGCGTAAACTCTTTGAAGGTCAGTTATTTTCATGGACTGCGATTGAATATAAACGGGATACCGTTTTTCAGATTCTGGTTCATATGATGGGCGATAATGCCGACTATTACAAAATTATCATGTCGTATTTCGACGAAATGTCTTCGGATGTTCGGGCCAACGTGAGTAGAACGGTTTTAAACGATTATTATACCTATTCGTTTACCTATAATTCGAATGAGAAAAGTGAACACCCCCCTACTCCGCATCAAAAAGAATTTGCTTTGCGCACCATTACAGACCGAAGCGAGAGCGTTTTGGCTTCTGCGGTAAATACTTTAGCGCATACCGAGCTTTCGGAATCGGAGATTTCTTTATTTCACGATTTATTTAAACGGAAAAATTCCCAACTGAAAAAACAGTTGATTAAGATTATTCTTCAACAACCCAACAGTGCTGTTGACCAAGTGGTGAGCAAGTTGCTTAGTGGCGATATTGAACAACGTTTAAGCGGTTTAGATCTCTTGCTACAGTTGAGAAATGATGAACGAATGATGGATAGTATCCAGGATCATTACACTACGTTTATTGCACGAAGTAAAATAAATCCGAAAGAAACTATTCTTCTTGATCAGCTAAATCCTGCAAATACGGCTGGAATACTATCGGAAAAAAATGGGTATGGTATTTACAACCCCGATAATACGATTCCCTATGGTGCACCCTATGTCTATAAAAACTCGGCCTATGTAAAATATACCCAAGCACAACCTTATGGATTTTCTAAACCATTGGCATTTATAAAAGAAAAATTAGCGGAATTGTCGGCGCTTTATCTTTTGAACCAAGACCATGAATACGAAACGAGTAATTACGATTCTTCCAAAGAAAAAACGTTGTTAGGCAATGGGTTCTACAGTAATTTAACTTGGAAACAATTAGAAGGCTTAAGTGATTCTGAGAAATACGACAGCTACCCTTTACCAGAAGTTTGGATCAATTGGTTTAAAGAATCTGATTTAACGCCACGCGATCTTTTCTTACTCACCTTAGCGAAGGCGCCAAATGGGCAGGAATACTTTGTTGAAAATTATTTGGATTATATTAAAAACTACACCTTCTATTATGGTGATATTATACCCAATCCCAGTAAAAACAGATGGTCTAATCCGCTGGAAACAATTTTAACCATCTTACTGTATCCCTTTCCGTTCGAAGATAAAAACGATTTTTGTATCAATGCTTGTTCGGCTATTTATAGCAATTTACCAGATTCGGTTAAAGCCCATCAAGAAGAAAATCGTTCCTACAACCGTGAAAACGAACCCGATATTAACGACTGGAAAGCCTTAGAAGACTATCATCTTTACTTAAATCAAGTCCATATTTTAAATTTAGAAACCCAAGAGTTAAAACGTGTTTGGGATTTATACCGTTGGAGACAACATACAGGTTTAGAAGAAAATGCAGCTTACCACAAACCCCCATTAGCGCTCTACTGTAAACTCTACGAGGCCGAATTAATAGCCAAAGACGAAATGTTTGAAGGTATTTTAGTTCCCAATCGTATCGCCCATATTACGGCCACCAGTAGAAGTTACTATGACCAACAAGGCATTTCTTTAGAGCAATTTCCTTTTCTAAAGGATATGATGGAAACCATTCGCGAAAACTTCTTGGATGTTGAACTGAAACGAGGGGACTCCGAAACCAGTGTGACGAAGTATGTTTCTCAGTTCGGGAAAATCTACGGCACCCATCGTTTGGTAGAAATTATCCAAGGATTAGGAAAAGAAAATTTAAATAAAGGGTATTTTTGGGGCTCGAGTGCCATGACCAAAAAAGCGTTGTTCAGTATGCTCTTAAAGCGATGCTTCCCGAGGGAAACCGAAACGCAAGCCGATTTCGATAAGCAATTAAAACAAGCTGATATCGCCGAGAACCGATTAATTGAAGCCGCTGTTTATGCCCCACAATGGCAAAAATTCATTAGCAGTTACCTGGGTTGGAAAGGCCTTGACGCCGCGATATGGTGGATGCATGCACATACCAAAACGTCCGATTATCAAGATCAAAACTCGGAAGCGGAAAGCGAAATAGCCAAATACTCGGCGGTCGACTTGCAAGATTTTAAAGACGGTGCTGTAGATGCCAACTGGTTTAAATCGGCTTATCAAGAGCTAAAAAAATCCAAATGGGATTTGGTTTATCAATCGGCCAATTATATATCCGATGGAAACGGTCATCGTCGCGCCCGCCTCTATGCCGATACCCTTTTAGGTAATCTAAAAATTAGAGAAGTAACCGCCAAAGTAAAAGAAAAACGCGATCAAGATTATCTACGAATCTACGGATTAGTGCCTATGAGCAAAACCAATCCTGAAAAAGATGTCTTAAGTCGCTACGAATATATACAACAATTTAAAAAAGAAAGTAAGCAGTTTGGTTCTATGCGCCAAACGAGTGAAGCGCTTGCCGTACGCGTTGCCTTAGAAAACCTGGCCAGAAACGCAGGCTATGCCGATCCTATACGCCTTACATGGGCCATGGAAATTCAGCAACTACAAGGAATTCTTTCCAATGATACCCAAGTTGAAATAGACGATGTGCGCATTGAGTTAATCATAGACGACAAAGGAATTGCTGATGTGGTAGCCTTCAAAAACGACAAGGCCATGAAGGCGATACCAGCCAAATTAAAAAAAGATAAAAAGGTCGCCGAGCTACTCGAACACCGAAAAACGCTGCGGGATCAGAACAAACGCGCCAAAAAAGGATTGGAAGAAGCCATGTTGCGTGGCGATGCATTTACAGCAGACGAGTTGGCCCATTTATTCCATCATCCCGTAATCGTAGAACACCTTCGCAACTTGGTTTTTACAACCCATGCCCAGAGTGGTTTTTACGCCGATGGCGCTTTAACCGATGCGAATGGAAACGTTTACGCGATAAAAAGCGATGATAAAATTCGGATTGCGCACTGTACCGACTTGCATGAACAAAAGGTTTGGGTCGCATACCAACGTTATTGTTTCGATCATCAGCTCACACAACCCTTTAAACAAATCTTTCGGGAACTCTATATACCGACGGCCGATGAATTGGCCGAAAAAACCATTTCTCGCCGTTATGCAGGCCATCAGGTACAACCCAAACAAACATTGGCATTGCTAAAAACCCGAGGTTGGAAGGTTGATTACGAAGAAGGATTGCAAAAAGTCTATCACAAAGAAGGCTTTGTGGTTAAATTATATGCCATGGCCGATTGGTTCTCACCAGCCGATGTTGAAAGCCCGACCTTAGAAGTCATTAAATTCCACCAACTCAAAGGCTATAGCGATATGGCATTGGAAGATATACCGCCAACCATCTTTTCGGAGGTTATGCGCGACATCGACTTGGTGGTGAGTGTGGCCCATGTGGGTGGCGTAGATCCAGAAGCGAGTCATTCATCGATTGAAATGCGTGCGGCCTTGCTTCGTGAAACGGCACGTTTATTTAAACTAACCAATGTAGAGCTTATTGGAAGTCATGCCAAAATCAAAGGCACTTTGGGCGATTACAGCGTGCATTTAGGAAGCGCTGTGGTGCATTTAACCCCAGGAAAGTACCTTTCTATTCTACCGGTTCACAGCCAACACCGCGGAAGACTATTCTTGCCTTTTGCAGACGACGATCCAAAATCGGCCGAAGTAATTTCGAAAGTTTTGCTTCTAGCCAAAGACCAAGAGATTCAAGATCCCACCATATTAAGTCAAATACAAGCCTAACATAGAAGGAGTCCAATGGACTCCTTTTTTTATATCAATTTCTTTTATTTGGGCGCACGAGCGGGCTTTCCGTTCCAATCTTTGCAATGAAACTCTGGGCAATAATGGAAATTTAGCAAGTTGCAAAGGATATCCACTTCAATCCCTTGCGCAACAAGGGCGTATTTTGAAAATGAATGGTGAATTAAATAAGTTTATTCATCAAGATGTTTAACAATATCCATTTTTTTATGCAAAATTCTTATTATTAAAATTTCATTACTTTCTTTCAAAATTTTAAAAAAGATAAAATGTGATTTTACTTTTGTAAATAAATAATTTCCCTTAACGTATTTAAGTTCTTTTACTAAATAAGAATTTTTGGAAATCTTTTCAATCGCATCCATTATTAACTTATAATAAATATCGGCTTGATTTACAGACCATTTATCAGAAGTATATAACCAAATGAGTTTTAAGTCTTCATATGCTTTTTTCGAAAACCTATAATTTTTCATTTCTATACGATTGATGGAGATCTTCTAAAAAGCCTTCACGATCAAAATTAGATATAACGCCAGATTCCTCTCCTTCAATTAAAGTCTTCTGCAATTTCTGTCGACCTTTTTCTTGTTGCTCCAATAATCGTAGTCCTGCTTGTATAACTTCATTTTCAGAAGAATAGCGACCTAATTCTATCTGCTTATGGATAAACTGATCAAAATAGTCATCCAATAAAATTGGTGTGTTTTTTTCCATTTCATTCAACTTTAACCATAAAGATACATTAAAACTGATTTTATTTCAACTATTTTTTAGAACATCCATGCATTCCAGAAATATCTATTCACCTGCTTTCTATATTCTTAGCATAAGAATCAGACTCTAGAAATCGTTTTATTCTTAATTAAGGATAATGTATCGCAAAAATTTTTGACGATTTCTTCTTGATGGGAAGATACGAGTATCGTTGTATTAAATTCATCCGTCAAGAATTTAAAATACTCTTTTAATTTCCTTAAAATCCCATCAAAATAAAACAATATTGCATTTCAAAAAACAAGAGTATTGTGGCCATCTTATATAACCCACTATTAAGAACGATAAAAATTATTAATTAGCCACACTTCTTTTATTTGGGCGCACGAGCGGGCTTTCCGTTCCAATCTTTGCAATGAAACTCTGGGCAATAATGGAAATTTAGCACGTTGCAAAGGATATCCACTTCAATCCCTTGCGCAACAAGGGCGTATTTTGAAAATGGGTGGTAGATATCTTGGGGTAAACACACTACATCTTATTTATAAAGTTTCTCCACCTATTAGTGACTCAATTGAAGTCTTCTTCTGTCGCTCCTACAGAGCTTATTCGTGCGGTTTTTGTCTTGCTATTATCATGTCATCCCTACGGGATTATTTAGAAAACGTTGGTTTCTATCGACTAATTACTATTAACTAATTACTGTTGACTAACAACTAATTACTAACGGCTACAAACCTTGTGATTCTGTCGCACCTACGGAGCTTAATAAGATTGGGTCATTGATTGCTACAAATCTTTCATCCCTATGGGATTATTTAGAAAACGTTGGTTTCTATCGACTAATTACTATTAACTAACAACTAATTACTGTTGACTAACAACTAATTACTGTTGACTAACAACTAATTACTAACGGCTACAAACCTTGTAATTCTGTCGCTCCTACAGAGCTTAATAAGATTGGGTCATTGATTGCTACAAATCTTTCATCCCTACGGGATTATTTGGAAAACGTTATTTTCTATCGACTAATTACTATTAACTAACAACTAATTACTGTTGACTAACAACTAATTACTATAAACTAAAGACTAACCACTATGACCTCAAAAAATTATCGTTTTAAAAAACGCTGTGTACTCGTTTTAAAATCTTGTTTAAACTGATCGTTCATCAACTGTTTTGCAAACTCTATTTGTACTTTACGCATCGATAATGAAACCTCATCAAAAATCTTGTTATAAGCCAGTTCTCTCGTATGTGCATCGGCATTATTCAAATATTTTGATTCATAATCGGGGTGCTGAGCAATTTTATCCGTGAATGTATAATACACTTGTCTTTTATCTTCAGGTGTTGCATCCCAATTAGAGAACCAACGCTCATTAAAATCCTTAATAATTTGTTCCAGGGCCGATTCTTCATCGTCTGCATGTGCCCCTCGCGGATTCGCATTCGCAGGATCCAATTCCCCAAGCTCTTTATCCAAAATTAAACTTTCATTCAATCGAATTCGTTCAATACCATAGGTAGACAAGTCGACCGATTCCAGTAATTCGTCTAATAATTCGTCTTGTTTTTGTTTAACAATCATTTTAGGAATTAGGAATTTTAGAAACCAAAATAGTTTTTCCCACTGCATGTTTTCGAAAGCAATGATCGCGGCTATTTGCCCATAAACTTTCACAAAATGCTTGGCTTTGATCTTTAAATCGGCTTTTTCTTCCTCTTTCAATTCCAAAAGCATATTAAAACGATCCGCGGCTATATCAATTACAGGGCTCAAATCGTCAGCATTGGCGCCCGAAAAGAACTTTGTATTAAAGGTTTCTACGTCATCCCATTCGTAGATTCCAGAATCATCTAATACATCTTTTAAATCGTGTAATACATTGACATCGGTTGCACCGCTTAAAGATGTCGCTGTATAAAAAGGATCGAATGAAGCTTTGATTTCACTACTTTCATTAAAAAAGTCAAGCACAAAAAGATTTTCCGTTTTCTTACCGTACTTATTGGCGGAACGATTTAGACGCGATAGCGCCTGTACACATAAGACCCCTTGAAGTTTTTTATCGACATACATGGTTGTTAGCTTGGGTTGATCGAAACCCGTCAGGTATTTGTTGGCAACAATCAATATTTTATACGGATCGCTATCGAATTGATCTTTTGTTTCTGAATCCGGGAAACCGTTCATGGAAGATTCGGTATATTCTATTCCGTTAATCTCTTTGGTTCCTGAAAAAGCGACAATAATTTTAAATGGATTATCTATTTCAATAATTAATTCATTAAGGGCTTGAAAATAGCGGATAGCAGACTCAATACTCTGGGTAACGACCATGGCTTTGGCCTTTCCTTTTAATGCTTTTTTATCAAAAACTTGCTGCATAAAATGCGTTAGCATAATATCGGCCTTCGCTTTTATGGTACGTTCATCGCGTTCCACAAATGCTTTTAACTTTTGTTGTGCCTTTTTAGTATTAAAGTCGGGATTATCTGCCACAGACTTCTGTAATTGGTAATAGCTTTTATAGGTGGTATAATTGGCCAATACGTCCAAAATAAAGCCCTCTTCAATGGCTTGTTTCATCGAATACAGGTGAAAAGGCTTGAAGCTTCCGTCTTCTTGTTTGGTCCCAAAACGTTCTAAAGTAGCATTTTTAGGCGTAGCCGTAAAAGCAAAATAAGAGGAGTTGCCATTCATTTTACGGGTTTCCATCGAGCGGATGATAAGATCTTGGGCATCGATTTCTCCTTCTTCATTTTCCTCTATTTTTCCCAATACCTGATTCATCCGATCAGCTGCAGTACCGCCTTGACTACTGTGGGCTTCATCGATAATAATAGCGAAGCGTTTATCGCCCATATCGTCGATTTCTTTTACAACATGGGGGAATTTCTGAATGGTTGTTATAATGATGCGCTTGCCACTTTCGAGAGAGATTCGTAAATCGGATGAGGAATAGGCGGCTCCAATAATATTCTTCACTTCAGAAAAACTTTTTATGTTTTCACGAAGTTGTTTATCCAATATACGTCGATCAGTTACCACAATCACTGAGTCAAACAAGGGCGTACCATCTTGATGCTCCACTTCAATTAACTGAAACGCAGCCCAAGTAATGGAATTCGATTTTCCTGATCCAGCCGAATGCTGAATTAAGTAGGTGTGCCCTGCCCCCTTGGCTTTCACATCCTTAATTAAACAATTGACCACATCTAATTGCTGATATCGGGGGAAAATATAAAATTTCTTTCGCAAAGGCTCCCTGTCGTGGCCTTCCAATAACATAAAGTGCTGAATGATATTGGCTAAACTGCGTTGCTGAAACACTTCTTCCCACAAATAGGCAGTTCGATGTCCATTGGGATTGACGGGATTTCCTTTACCAAAATTATTTCCTTTGTTAAAGGGTAAGAAAAAGGATTCTTTTCCTTGCAATTTGGTACACATATATACTTCATCGGTATCTACAGCAAAATGAACCAAGCAACGACCAAACTGCAACAGCGTTTGGTTATTATCTCTCGCCATATATTGACTCACACCCTGTACAGCCGCGGTTTGACCCGTCCAAGTATTTTTAAGTTCAATGGTAATTATCGGAATACCGTTGAGAAAGAGTACCATGTCGATTTCTTCACCCGGATTAACCAAAGAAAAACGCAATTGTCGGGTAACTGAGAATTGATTGTTTTCAAAATTATCTTTGATCATTTGCGCAGAACTGGCATTTGGTGCTTCATAAAACAGCGTAAAATGGGCATTATCTACAGAAAGTCCTTTCTTAAGCAAATGCAGTACCCCATGTTTTTTAACCAAACGATCGAAGCGTTCTAGAATCTTAAGTTTCCAATCGGGAGCCACCTTGAGTTTATCGAGCTCCTTCCCTTGGGTTTTCTCTAAAAAATCCCAAAAACGAGTCGTATCTAAGGCATACACCTTATCAAAATCGAGGGGTTGCCCAATGTAAAACCCTTTCCCCGATCTATACATAGCGTTAGCTTCATGCACCGAATCAAAACCATACCCATCTAATTTTAATTGTTCCAGACTTGTACCAGTTAAAACCGTTTCGATAAGGGACTCCAGTGCTTGTTCGTTATAGTTCGTTGTCATAAGGTTAAATGCAATTATTAGCTCTAAAAATAGAAATATTAAAATTCATTGGGCTATATTATCAAAAATTAATCGGTTTTTAAATTATTTCCAAATAGGAATAAAAATTGTTCAATGTTTTCAGAATAGCCTCTTTCTCGATCCCTCCATTTAACTCACTTTCAATTTGCCCGTCACCACTTCATTGATTAAACTCTGTTTGTACTCTTTTAACTTTAGAATTTGCTCTTGTTTTTGAACAATGGCTTGGTCTATTTTGGAAGTTTGAGCTTCTAAATAACTGACGATGTCTTCTTGTTCGGCGATGGGGGGGATTGGGACATAATAATTTAAGAAATATGGTATTTCAATACTTTCAACAGTAGCTCCATCCTTCACCCAATCTTTCAAAAGAAAACTTTCGGTTCCTTTGATAAAATAATAAAAAAATGTAATCCCAATGGCTCCATTTGCCGTAATTGCTTTTATATCTTGATTTATTGTAAGGGGAATATTGGCAAAACAAACTGGTATTGTTCTTTGTAAAATTCCTGAACGAACAACCATAAGCAAAGATCCCTTTGATATCAATTTTACACTTGAGTTTTTAATAGCATCCTCTGTTATCAAATCTTCGGTTCTATTAATATATAAGCTTTTCATGTCTTTTGGAGATACCCATGGTATATTGCCATTCCAATAAGAATTATTTTCCTTACTAGGCGTTCCACCTCCACTTAAAATAAAATTATATTTAACTTTCAATGTTATCCAATGTTTCGGGATATCCCCAATCCAATCGATGCCGGAATCTTTACGTTCAACGTTCGAATCAAGGCCTTTGGTCACAGCTTGGTGAATGACAGCCTGTCGCCTTTCTTTGAGTAAGGCAATTTGCTGCTCTTTTACCGAAACCAACGCATCTACTTTGGCACATTTGTCGTCTAAAAAATCAGCAATGGCTTTTTGTTCTTGGAGGGGGGGGATTGGAATATGAGAATATTTTAATAGTTCATAACTAATATTTTTCCCCTCTCTTATACCAACTATAGAGAGTTGCATCTCATCAATAAATATCTGTGATTTAAATAAATATTTATAAAATAAGGGAAAATGTGTAAAAACGCCTTTTAAAACTGTATAAGCTGGACTTACTATTCCATCATGATGACAATACTCTAAACCTCCTTCAAAGGATCTTAAACTTATACAAAAGTCTCCTTTTTTAATATATTTAAAACTCTCTAAATTCCCTGAAGGCATAACCATTCTATTCTCAACCCAATTACGTGGGACAACTCCTTGATTTTGTGTAACAGATAATAATACTTCATTAGGTTTATTTTTTTGTGATATATCAATAAATAAGAATTTCATTTTTCGATATTCCCAATGCTCCGGAATCTCTCCAATCCATTCCACGCCACTATCTCTATATTCTTCGTATTTTTTCATGGCTTAAACATTTAAGATTTCTGCCAATAAACCGTCGCCTTGTTCTTCCAATGCCAATAGGTCTTTGGTAATGGCTTCTAATGAACGCAAAGGCGTATGTTGGTAAAAGTATTTGTTAAACGATATTTCGTACCCAATTTTCACTGAATCAAGATTGATCCATGCTTCTGCCACATGAGGTTGCACTTCGCGAATAAAGTAATCGATGATCGATTCTTGTAATGTAATTTGCTCGCTATCGCGCAAGTCACTTTCCGTTTCATAAACGGTGTATTCCCCTTTTTTAGCAGTTGGGAAATAACCGAATAAAGGCAATTGGGTTTCTGTACATCCCAACTTGCTTAAAAGTTGAGCAAGTTTATCTCCTGCGAGCTTTTCTATTTTTTTAACGACTTTTTCCGCTTCGGTATCATAGGTGGAGACAGCTGCCAAAATATTCTTTTTCTCAGCTGCACTCAGCGTTAATTTTTCTTTTTTAACAGTGGTATCCACCAAGGTATTCAGGGCATTGAAATCCATAAACACCGCATCGCCTAGGTGTTTCCACAGCAGTAATGCCGCTTCATAGAGTGCTTTTGGTTTTTGCCAAGTTGCTATTTCCGTTAGTTTAAGCAATTGCTTTTTATTCAATCCCCAATCTTCCTTTTCGGCTAGTTTAGCGATTTCAGTCGCCTTGGAAGCCAAGTCGGTATAAATGGTTTCACCATAAATTTTGTACAATACTTGCATGGGTGTCATCAGGCTTTTATCAAAACGCAACACTTCCAGTGCTTCTGCCGTAAACTGCGTTTTTAAACGTTTTGGGCGTTCGATGTTAACCTTGTGATAACCGAAATCGGCATTGTTAAATCGCTTGATGTTTAATTCTGAATCTCTAGGATTGGTCGTCCAATTCTCTAAATAGGCTTGGGCTATTTCGTCGATATGTGCTGGTGCAAATTCCGAGTTTTTATTTCCTAAATTTTTGCGCAGTTTGCGGAACAATTTATTGGCATCTAACAATTGAACGCTTCCTTTTCTGTTCTGAGGCTTGTTGTTATTCAACAACCAGATATAGGTGGTAATCCCCGTATTATAGAATAAGTTGTTGGGCATTTGTACAATGGCATCCAAAAGATCGTTTTCGATAATGTAACGACGGATATTCGACTCCCCCGAGCCCGCATCGCCCGTAAATAACGAAGAACCATTGTGTACCGAAGCAATCCGAGAACCTATTTTATTGGCTGTAGGCGCTTTCATTTTATCGACCATTTCCATCAAAAACAACAATTGACCATCTGAAGAGCGGGGTGTCGCATCCACTGTTTCCCAATTTCCCCAATAATCTTTGAGTTTGATTTGGAAACGACTGTCGATGACGTCTTTTCCGTCTTTAATGTATTTCTGTTCTGAAGCCCATGATTTTCCGTAAGGTGGATTCGACAACATAAAATCGAATTTCATATTCGAAAATTCATTGGTCGATAAGGTAGACCCCAAACGGATGTTCTCGGGATCTTTCCCCTTAATCATCATATCCGATTTACAGATGGCATAGGTTTCGTCATTGATCTCTTTACCATATAAATAAATATCCCCCTTGTAGGCTATTTTACTGTCTTCTTCTATCAGGTAATTTTCACTTTCCGTTAGCATACCCCCCGAACCACAGGCCGGATCATAAATGGTGATGATATTGGGCAATTTCCCTTTCAAAGGTTCAAAGACCAAAGTCGTCATCAATTCAATGACTTCACGCGGTGTAAAGTGTTCTCCTGCTTCTTCGTTATTCTCTTCATTGAATTTTCGAATTAGCTCTTCAAACACATACCCCATACCCAAATTGGATAGAGCTGGTAAGGCACGACCATCGGGATCGTTAATAACAAACGGAGTTAAATTAATATGAGGCGAGGTGAATTTTTCCAAGACATCCAATAAAACATCTTTACTCGCCATATGCCGAATTTGGGCTTGTAAATTGAATTTCTCTACTATTTCGAGTACATTCGATGAAAAACCGTTTAGGTATTCTTCAAAATTCGCCACTAATTTTTGTTGGGAATTGGTGGCCGTACCTTTCAATTTTTCCATGGTCCAAGTCGATGTATTATAGAACACATAACCCGAAGCTTGTTGCAAACCGCTTGGATCGAGCAAAACTTGCTCCATATCTTCTTTCTGGTAGCGTAATTCTTCTAGAACAGCCTCTTTACTTGGCTGCAATAGTGAATCAATTCGTCTCAATACGACAAAAGGCAATATAATATCGCGGTATTTTCCACGAACATAGACATCGCGTAAACAGTCGTCTGCTATAGACCAAATAAAACTAACTAATTTATTGTGTGATTGTTGATTCATTAATAGAATGTAGAGATTATTTTATAAAAGTAATCTGTAAATATAGGCAATGAAGAAGGTTTAAAAAAGGGAAATTAATGAAACCTAAACCTTCGATTAGAGAAAGAAATTATTGGGTGATGGATAAAATCCGAGCGAAGGTTTTTCGATAGACGAAACACCATTGACTTAAGAAATTTATTCTTCTGTCGCTCCTACAGAGCTTAATAGGATTGGGTCATTGATTGCTACAAATCTTTCATCCCTATGGGATTATTTAGAAAGCGTTACTTTCTATCGACTAATTACTAACGGCTACAAATCTTGTAATTCTGTCGCTCCTACAGAGCTTATTCGTGCGGTTTTTGTTTTGCTATTATCATGTCATCCCTACGGGATTATTTAGAAGACGTTGGTTTCTATCGACTAATTACTAACAACTAATTACTAACGGCTATAAACCTTGTAATTCTGTCGCTCCTACAGAGCTTAATCGTGCGGTTTTTATCTTTCTATTATTATGTCATCCCTACGGGATTATTTAGAAAACGTTATTTTCTATCGAATAATTACTAATTACTTACGGTTACAAATCTTGTAATTCTGTCGCTCCTACAGAGCTTATTCGTGCGGTTTTTGTCTTGCTATTATCATGTCATCCCTACGGGATTATTTAGAAAACGTTGGTTTCTATCGACTAATTACTAATTACTATCGACTAACAACTAATTACTATCGACTAACAACTAATTACTAACGGCTACAAATCTTTCATCCCTACGGGATTATTTAGAAAACGTTATTTTCTATCGAATAATTACTATTAACTAACAACTAATTACTATTAACTAACAACTAATTACTATTAACTAAAGACTAAAGACTAACAACCAACAACTAAAGACTCAAAAAACCACTAATGCTCATTTTGAGAAACAGGAGGAAAATCCATGTTTTTATAGGCGACCACTTTGGTTTTTTTAGTCCATTTGTAGCCAAACCAGATGATAAAGAAAAGCGGTAGGCCGATGTAAGTGGCCACTACCCCTACCCAATCGATTCGATCGGCTAAAAAGGCTTGGTAATTTTGCCCTAAGGTAATCACAAGACAGACAAAAAAGGCGAAGAATGGACCAAAAGGAAAGAGTTTGGCGCGATAAGGTAAATCGGCAATATTTCGTCCTTGGGCTACATAGCCTCTACGAAAACGATAATGACTAATCGCTATTCCTAACCAGGCGATGAAGCCCGTCATACCCGATGTATTCAACAGCCACAGATAGATTTGTTGATTGGGAAATAATGAGGTTAAGAAACATAAAGCGGCCATTAAAGTAGTGGCTATTAACGCATTTCTAGGAACACCACCGGCCGTAATTTTTGAGAAGATTTTTGGCGCTTTCCCCTCTCTCGCTAATGAAAACAACATTCGGGTTGAAGCGTACATTCCTGAATTTCCGGCCGATAAAACCGAGGTTAAAATAACAGCATTCATAATGGATGCCACCGCCAATAGACCAGCATTTTCGAAGATTAAAGTAAAAGGACTGATACTGATATTGGTGATATCTTCGTTTAATAAACGGGCATCTGTAAATGGAATAATACTTCCAATAATGATAATTGAAAAAACATAGAATAAAAGAATTCGCCAAAAGATTTGTTTGGTGGCTTTGGGAATATTTTTCGCTGGGTTTTCGGATTCTCCAGCGGCAATACCAATTAGTTCGGTTCCTTGAAACGAGAAACCAACAATCATAGCAACACCAATCAGTGCTGCAAACCCGCCCGAAAAGGGTGCTCCATTCGCCGTCCAATTTTCTTTTACATGCCCAGCGCCTTCTAAGATGCCGATAATCATTAATAAACCAATGATTATAAAAATAATAACGGTAACCACCTTGATTAAAGAAAACCAAAATTCCATTTCACCAAAATTTTTGGTCGAAATGACATTGATTAAAAAGAGCAAGGCTAAGAAAATAGCACTCCATATCCAAGGATCAATATCGGGTAACCAATACCCCATGACGAGTTGTGCCGCAACCAAATCGACAGCAATGGTAATGGCCCAATTGTACCAATAGTTCCAGCCTAGAGCGAACCCAAAGCCTTCTTCGACATATTTAGCACCATAGGTAGAAAAAGACCCCGAGGTAGGTATATAGGCTGCTAATTCACCCAAACTGGTCATTAAAAAATAGACCATAATCCCAATAAAAAGATAAGAGATTAAAGCACCACCAGGTCCTGCTTGCGCAATGGTTACACCCGAGGCCACAAAAAGCCCCGTTCCAATAGAACCCCCAATGGCAATCATTGAAAGATGCCTTGCTTTTAACACTCGTTTTAATCCTTGTGAATTTTCGTCTTGAACCATGATTATTCGTTGTATTTTCTGTATTGCTTCGTTTATAAACGCATAGTCTATAAGTGATTTCTATTGTGTAAGGGTTTTAAAAGAAAGATAAAACGGCCTTAACATTTTCTTTTCTCTCTATTCATCGAAAGAATAAGGTCGATAAAAGTAAGTTAATATTACCATAATGTCTGTAATTCCTCCTAGTTTTTAACGATATCTAAGAAATTCGTAAAAAATAAGGGGATTGGGATAGATTCGTCAATAGTTTAGAGTATTTTTAAAAAAGTTTAATAACAAAAAATAAAAAATGGATTTTACAAACCCTCTCGTGTATGGAACTCCATGTTTTTTAGCATTGATTTTACTCGAGCTGAGCTACAGCAAACACACCGATAAAAAAGATTTATACGAATGGAAGGATTTGTTCTCTAGTTTATCGATTGGTTTAGGATCTGCGGTTCTTGCTGCCCTATTAAAAACCGTTACCGCTATTTTAGTCTTTACGTTTGTGTACGAATTCTTTAACCCTGTTGTTGATGGTGTTCGCACCAATATTATGGGCTGGGAATCGTTCGGATTTGCATGGTACGTCTGGTTGTTGTGCCAGTTAGCGGATGATTTCAGTTACTATTGGTTTCACCGTCAAAATCATATGGTTCGCTTCTTTTGGGCGGCTCATATTGTGCATCACTCATCCGATAATTTTAATTTAGGTACAGCCGTTAGAAATGGATGGTTCACTTTGTTTTACAAACCGTTGTTCTATTTATGGATTCCGGCTGTAGGATTTGCGCCTGAAATGCTTATTGTCTGTCTAGGAATTGAATCGCTGTGGCAATTTCAATTGCATACGAAGTATGTGCCCAAGTTGGGATTTCTTGAAAAGATATTTAATACCCATACGATGCATCAGGTACACCACTCTAGAAACCTGGAGTATATGGACAAAAATCACGGTGGTTTTTTAAACTGCTTCGACAAGATGTTTGGAACTTGGAAAGAATATGATGAATCGATTGATATTGAGTATGGGGTGACCACCCCACCAGATTCGTATAATTTATGGACCATTTTAACCCATGAATATGTGAATATATGGAATGACACAAAGAAATCGCCCAAGCTAAAAGATAAGTTTATGTATATTTTTGGGGCACCAGGATGGAGCCACGATGGGAGTACATTGACTTTGAAGCAGATTAGAAAAGAAATGAAAATGGAAGCTGCTGCTGAAGCAAATAAGCATTAATTGTTTGCTATGGGATTCTTTACGGAGTCCCATAGTTTATATTAAATCTTGATGATTACTCGTACTTGTTCTTCTCTTTTTAGGGATTTTTACTCGACCAAAATAAATAACAGATAAACAAGGGGTTAATTATTCTTTCGCACATATTTTTGCAAAAAACTATTGAGTTTATCCGGTACTGTGATTTGCAAAAGACCCGCGTTTAGCAAGGGAATAATCTATTTTTTAACAGCATCGAAATGGTAAACCAGTGCTATTTTAGCGAGAATTTACCGGCTTGTTCTAGGTGTATTCTGGCCATAGCGGAGTATTTAACGCTGTTTCGGATGAATGCCATCAACTCCACCATTAACTCCACTGTTATCTCCCCCGTCCCCCCACTTCCTATAGGAGAATTGTAAAAAATGCTTAATTGAAAGATATCATGTTCTTCAATAATAGGCGTTTTACGCTGATCGTAAACGGGGCAATAATGGTCCATTTTTCGAATGCCTAACCTCGTTCTTCTACCCAACCATTAATCAAACACAGTTCGCTTACACCACTGATTACCTATTGTTTTACACAAAAAAGTTTCTATTTTATAAAAAAGGCTTCCCAAGAAAAGGCTTTTTTTGTGCGAATGAGCACAAAAATAGCGGTTGCGCTAAGGATTGGAGCATTTGTTTGAGCTCTTTGGTGAAGTGTAACGCAACCAAAAGCGAGTGCGGAAAGCCTGCCCGAAGGGAGCGCCCATAAAAAAAGGGAAGCTGTTATCGCTTCCCTTTCTATGGTGTATGGTTTTGTTTTATTTTTTCTCCCAGTTAATTGGAAAATCACACGATTGGTAACCTTCTCCAATTTTGACGAAAGCGTCTGGAATTTCTTTTTTAACCCATTCCATTAGGATTGTTTTCTCTTTATCTTGAACGGTAAATTGTTTAATACGGTAGTAATCGTCGGCATAATTGATTTTATGTTCTGGATATACTTTGTTTAAACGAACTAAACGAACAGCTTTCTTGTTTTCGAAATCATCGGCGAATGCGTTACTGATATCGCCTTCACCCAATGCTGAAATGGCTGCGAATTCTTTGGTATCTAAGGCCACTTTTTCGAAACGATCTTCACCGTTACGGTTGTTAACGAGGTTTCCTTCGTTGAATTTAGTGAATTTATCTTCTGAATAACGGAGCGCAGCTTCTTTAAAGGTCAATTTGTTCTCGTTGATTAGAATGCGAATTGAGTCTAATTTTTCGGTTACTTTGGCCATTTCTTGTTCGGTCGGTTTTAGGGAAATAAGAATGTGACGAACATCTAATTCTTGTCCTCTACGCTTGTCTAATTTGGCGATATGGTAGCCATAATCTGATCGAAAAGGTTCTGAAATTTCGCCTTCTTCTAGGTTGTAAACAACGGCATCGAATTCTTTTACCATTTTACCGCGCACGATTTTGGTGTATAGACCACCATTGTTCGCTGAACCTGGGTCTTCTGAATAAAGAATGGCTTTGGTTGCAAAACTAGCGCCTTCTTCAATATCTTTTTTAATTTGTTTTAGTTCGTTGATAATTTTTTCTTCGTTTTCTGCAAGAATTTCTGGGTACATAACGATATGACTTATGGAAACTTCTTCTTTAACGTCTGGTAATTCTTGTTGGTGTTTGGCAAAAAACTCGCGCACCTCTTCTGGGGTTGCATCGGCACCAGCAACAATATTATCTCTTTTACGACGAGAGAAGATATTATCTTCAACGACGTATTTCATTTCAATTTTCATTTCGGCCATGGTACGGAATCCGAAAAATTCTAACACGTTTTGTTCGCTACCCGCACGAGAGACAAAATCGTCGATTTGGTTATTCAAGGTACGATTAACCTCGTCGTCTGTTACTGTAATTAAGGTATCTTGTTTAGCACGATCAATCAGCATTTTCTCCATCATGATGTCGTTTAAGAATTCACATTTGTCTTCGACTTGAATACCTTGGGATTTTGATACTAAGAAGTCACGTTCTACGTCTGACTCTAATACAATTTGGCTACCGATAACGGCCGCAATCCCATCTACTTTTTGGTCTTTCTTTTTAGCGGGGGTAGGTTGCGCAAAAGTATTAACCGCAAATAACGTCGCGATAAGCAACATTATACTCGTCTTAAATTTCATATACTTTAATTTCATTTTAATATTCAAGCTTAGTTCGATTTTTAGAATCGAAAAGCAAATTTAACTTTTTTTAGGTACGCTAAATTGATTTATGTTTCCTTTAACAAAAATATTATCATTTAATGGATTTTACACCATTCCGAAGGTTTTTAAGCCAACGTTCCAAGCGGCCTCAAAATCGAGTAAATTTAATCCATGATTTTCATGGTGTTCGTTGGCAAAACTAATCAATTTTTCGGTAGGCATATTCCCCACCATATCACTTTTTGACATTGGGCAGCCACCAAGGCCTTTTATCGCTCCATCGAATCGACGACATCCACTGTCATAGGCCGTCTTTACCTTGGCGTGCCAATGGTTATAAACGGTATGAAAATGGGCACCGAATTCAATTTCGGGATAGGCTGTTAATAGGGATTGGAACAAATCGGTTATGGTTTGTTCTTCGGCCACCCCAATGGTATCGGAAAGGTTGATTGAATGCACGCCTAAATCGTGAAATTTTTTGGTCCATTCTTTTACAAGATCTTCGTTCCACGTTTCGCCATAAGGATTACCAAAGGCCATTGATAGGTAAATAAGCAGCTCTTTGCCGTTATCTTGGGCGATATGTTGTATTTCTTTTACTTGAGCAAAGGCTTCTTCTCTACTCTTGTTGGTGTTGAATTGCTGAAAATTTTCGGAAACGGAAAATGGAAAGCCAATGATGTTTACTTTCTGATGCTCCGCTGCTTTTTTGGCTCCACTGATGTTGGCCACAACAACAGATAGTTTGGATGTTGAATTAACCGTTTCAATTTGATCCAAAACTTCTTGGGTGTCGGCCATCTGAGGGATTGCTTTTGGTGAGACAAAGCTACCACAATCCAGGGCTTCGAAACCTACCGTTAGCAAACGGTTCATATAGTCTATTTTTTGAGCAGTGGGGATGAATTCTTTCCTGCCTTGCATGGCATCCCGCGGACACTCAATAATTTTGAAAGTTTGTTGACTCATTTTTTTGGTTATATTACCCGTTAAAGGTAGAGAATTTAGTAATTTTACCAAAAAAATATATAGCATGCAAACAGAATGGAGAACTCAATTAGTCGATCGTTTTTTAAAATACGTAAGTATTTATACTGAAAGTGAAGCCTTTGTCGATAAATTTCCGAGTACAGACCGTCAATGGGATTTAGCACATTATATTCACCAAGAGCTTCTTGATTTAGGCTTAGAAGATGTTTCAATTGATGAATTTGGATACGTTATAGGGTATGTACCTTCTACCGTTGAGAAAGATGTACCGACCATTGGGTTTATTTCGCATATGGATACATCGCCTGATTTTACGGCTGAAAATGTACAACCACAGATTTGGGAAAATTACGATGGTGGAGATATTCAGTTGAACGAATCGATGATTTTATCGCCCAATGAATTTCCGGAATTAACACAATATAAAGGACAAACCATTATTACAACCGACGGTACCACTTTATTGGGTGCTGATGACAAAGCAGGTTTAGCCGAGATTGTTACGGCTGCTGCTTATTTAATAGCACATCCTGAGATTAAACATGGTCGTATTGCTGTTGGTTTTACACCGGACGAGGAAGTTGGTCGCGGAGCAGATTTCTTTAATGTAGAAAAATTTGGTGCCGAATGGGCGTACACCATGGATGGTTCTGAAATTGGTGAATTGGAGTATGAAAACTTTAATGCTGGTTCTGGGATTGTGACGTTTAAAGGAAAATCGGTTCACCCGGGTTACGCTAAAAACAAAATGATTAACGCCAGTAATTTAGCGTTGGAATTTGCGAGTCAATTACCCAACGACGAAGTTCCTGAATTAACCGATGGTCGCGATGGATTTTTCCATTTAGCAAAAATGACGGGTTCGGTTACAGAAGCGCGTTTACAGTATATTATTCGTGACCATGATATGGAGCAATACGAGGCTCGTAAAGCTTTGTTTTTACAGATTGCAGAAGATATTCAAGAGCGTTTTGACCATGAAGTGGTAACGGCTGAAGTATCGGACCAATACTTTAACATGGTTGAAAAAGTAAAAGAGAAATTTCAATCGGTTGAAATCGCCGAACAAGCGATTAAAGATTGTGGAATAACGCCGAACATTATGCCAATTCGTGGTGGAACAGACGGTGCTCGTTTATCTTTTATGGGCTTACCTTGTCCAAATATTTTTGCAGGAGGTCACAATTTTCATGGTCCTTACGAGTATGTACCCGTAGAATCGATGGAAAAAGCAACTGAAGTTATTGTTCGTATTGCTGAATTAACAGCAGAACAGGCCTAATAAATTGTATTTCCCGTGCTATAGCGGGGAAATAGATCAACAGTTTTCATTTTTTGGATTGACTTTTGTATAAAGTTGATTCAAAATATGAAAACTTTTTTTATGAAAAATATTCTTGTAACTGCTGTTGCCTTGTTGGGAATTCAGATGGGATTTGCTCAAGTGCAAAAGAATGTAGGTGATTTTAAGGTGATCAAGGTTTACGATAAGATTCCTGTGGAGCTTATTGCTTCTAGTCAAAACAAGGTAGAAATTGTTGGGGAGCTGGAAAATGAAGTGGATGTAGTGACCAAAAATGATGAATTAAAAATTAAAATGTCGACGTTAAACCTGATGCAAGGTGACAAAGTGACGGTAAAAGTATACTATAAATCGCTGTTTGAGGTACAAGCGAGCCAAGGATCAATGATCTATTCGGACGATGAACTACAGACTTCGTTGTTGAAGATTACGTCGAATGAAGGTTCGTCGATTAAATTACCCATTAAAACAAAAAAACTGGAGGTGAAAGCCAATTCGGGTTCGGAAGTTATTTTAAAGGGTAAAGCGACCTCACAATCGGTTATCGTTAATTCGGGGGCACAATATTACGCGAAGCAATTAAAGTCGGATAACGCCAGTTTAACCACCAATGCCGGTGGAGTTATTGAGGCGAATGTAAGTGAATCGGTTGATGCCAAAACCCGTGCGGGTGGTTCTATCGTTATATACGGTGATCCGGAGCAGCGCAGTGAAAAGAAAATCGCTGGCGGAACGATTCAATTTAAAAAATAATCACCAAACCGATTCCCTTTTTGGGGATCGGTTTCTACGCTAGTCGAAAAGAAAATTGTAATTTTGAATCATCAATTCATTAAACCGAAATCAATGTTGCCAAAAAAAATCTTCAAAATTGCCGCTTTAAGTGCCTTTGTACTTATCCTTCACCCAAGTTGCGCTTATGGAACAAGTGATAAGCCTGCCGATGAAAAAAAGGATGAATCATCCACAGAAAATCAGCAAGATCCTGTAAAATTCACCAACGATGAACTCATCGGAAAAGGGAATCCCACCTTGGTCGGAAAAGATTATAAATTACTGCCCGAAGTCTCAAAACAACTGGAACTAATGATGGCCGATGCCCGTAAAGCTGGCTTTAAACCATGGGTTGTCTCTAGCTACCGCACCTATTCCTACCAAAATGGCATCTGGGAACGAAAATACAAAGGGAATCTCGCCAAGAAAATGACCGCCATTAACAACATCAATAAAATTATTGAATACTCAACCATTCCAGGTACATCAAGACATCATTGGGGAACCGATTTCGATATTGTCGAAACCACCAAAGGCGTTCCTGCTGACCCATTGCACGAAAAACATTTCAACGAAGGTGGACAAATGCGCGGCTTTAAATTATGGTTAGATAAAAATGCCCATACCTACGGTTTCTACTTGGTCTATACCAACGACAAAGATCGCAAAGGCTTTAAATACGAACCTTGGCACTTCACCTATAAACCAATTTCTCAACCTATGTTAAGAGCTTACCAAAAGCTGGACATTAAAAAATTATTGCAAGAAAATAAATTAATGGGGAGCGAAAACTTTACCGATGCCTTTATCAAACGTTATATGGATGAACACCTATTGGATGTGAATCCCGAGATTAAGTAAGCTAGTAGTTAGATTTAAGATATTAGTAGTTAGATTTTAGTACTTAGTAGTTAGATATTAGTAGTTAGATTTTAGTAGTTAGCTATTAGTAGTTAGATAGTAGTAGTTAGATTTTAGTAGTTAGATAGTAGTAGTTAGATAGTAGTAATTAGATAGTAGAAATACAATTTGATCAATCTAATGTCTAAAATCTATCATCTAATGTCTAAAATCTAATGTCTATCATCTAATATCTATCATCTAATGTCTAAAATCTATCATCTAATTTATTTGGGCGGCCGCTACGCGCCAGGCTATCCGCTATATCTTTGCTGCAAGAACATTTCGGTTGATTTAAAATAAAGGTGTGCAGCAAAGGATGCCGCTGCTATCCTTGCCGCAATATACCCTGGCATTTTTTTTTAGATAGCAGACGTCCGTATATAATCCTTCGTTTTTAGAAAATCATGTTTCAACCATCTTCTTTTTACAGTAAAATACAAAAGACGAACCATATCGATTCGCCTTTCGTAAAAAATGCTATAAAAAAATGCTATTTAAAACGACCTTGTTCCGAGGTACTTTTAGATTCAACGATATCGAAAGATTTACCAAAATTATAGGTAATTCCGAAGCGAAACATACGCAAAGATTGATTTTTATACACATTGCGCACATCGTTCGACATCGAAGAATAGGTGGCTTGTGTATCCTTGAATACGTTGTAAGCATTCAGTGAAAACTGTAACTTCTTGTTCAACGCTAAAACCCGTAAACCAATATTAGAAGTGGCTGAAGCTGATGTCTGATCCATTCCAGAACGACCTTTCGGACTAAAATAAAGCGTATAATTCGCAATAATTGTCTTTTTGGTATTTAAATCGACATCATTAGTTAAACGCGTACTCAAATTCCAGCCTTCATTGGTATAATTCATTTCGGGAATTAATCCTTTCGATTTCGAATAAAATACATCCACATTGGCGTTTACCTTCCACCATCTCCATGGTTTAAAATTAATGGTTTCACTTAATCCTATCGATAAGGCATCAGACGCATTGTGAGGTGTCCATAACTGCACATGGGTTTCGGGATCCGTAATAATAACGTATTCCGTTTCTCCTTTTACATGGTTTACATACAATGAACTCACCAAAATATCCTTGTAGGCATGCTCCAATTCATAATTATACGCATAAGCGGGTTGTATATTTTTATTCCCTTGAGAATACGAATAAGGTGATGTAATTTCCTTGAAAGGATTTAAATAGCCCATATAAGGTCGATCGATTCGGCGACCTATATTGATGCTAAACGTATTGCTCTCGTTCATGGTATAGCTTAAGTAAGCCGTTGGAAACAGGCCATCGTAACGATACTTATCGGTTGTGTTGGTCGTTGGTGAAATCCCTTTCGAAAACGTATTTTCATAGCGCAAACCAACTTTTGCGGTCCATTTTTCTGAAAATTCCTTTTCAGCCGAAATATACATAGCGGCTATATTTTCTTTATAATCGAAGCGATTGCTAATGTCGGTATCTAAAATTGGGGTTCCACTCGTTGTTTTAAAGTGTTCATTATCATTCTTATTATTGGTCATACTAAAACGTGCCCCATAATTTAATTTTGCAAAATAGGTGGGATGCTCCATGTCGAGATTAAAAATATAGTTTTGTATATCCTGATCCTTAAAACGAAGCATCGATTGATATCGATCAACTTCTTCCTGATGCTGACTGTTATAGAACTTATTTTCTAATGCCGTTTCATCTTCCACTTTGAATTTCACCCAATCAAAATCGAAGGTTAATTTCTTATCGTTGTCACCAGGTTTGTAAATCACATGGTAATTAAAGGTGGTGTAATTGGTCTGTGCAGAATACTTCGATGGGACTTTAAAAGATGATTGTATGGTATAATCGGGGTATTCCTCAAAAAATGTATTTACTGAATTTGCATTACTGTTGTCGTAACTATTCAGGTTCACCGTAAATCCGGTGGTTACCTTATCCGTAACTTGATAATCGACCCCCAAACGGGCTGTCCAATAGGTATTGTTTCCTTTCCAATTCGATTCTTCTCGCGAACGTATATCTTTGTAATACAGTTCTACATAGCCTAAATTATCCCAGTTGTTTTCTCCAGCTCTCAAATTGGTGGTCACCGTCCATTTATCTTTTCGGTAATTGAAAGCGGCATTATTGTTATAGCCCCATTTTTTGCGGTTATAAATGGAAGTCCCTATGCTTCCATTCCAAGAATCTTTCTTTCCTTGTTTTAAGACAATATTTAAAAGACCACTATTTCCCGACGCAATGTATTTGGCAGGTGGATTAGTAATCACCTCTATTTTTTCAATATCATCGGCTTTTATCGATTTCAGGTAATTGGAAAGTTCTTCGCCTTTCATTTCAACTAGTCGATCGTCCACCATAACGGCTAAGCCGTTTTTCCCAACAATAGAAACTATATCATTTTCTACTTTTACCCGTGGTGCTAAACGTAAAGCATCTAAGGCATCACCCCCTTTTGCACCTTCAGCCTGATCGACATTAAAAATTAACCGATCCACTTTCTTTTCAATTAATTTTTTCTGGCCAGTCACCACCGCTTCTTTTAACGCAATTTGTTCTTCTGCTAAAAGGATTAAGCCTAATTCGGTAGATTCAGTAATGCGAAGTGGTTGTTTATAGATCACTTTTCCATATTCTTCAACCACTAAACTGAATTGCCCTAGGGGTATATCTAAAATAAACGTTCCGTTTTCTTCTGTAGAGGTAGAAGCGACCACTGTCTCATCAGCTGCTAATACATAAACGTCAACAAAAGAAGCGGGCGTTTGGTCTTGATGTTGAATAGTAGCCGTCACACTTTGCTGAGCATAGGCATTGAATGCAAACAGGCAACAAATTATAGGCAGGTAATTTTTAATCATCTTTGTGTATTTACCTAGAAGACGCATCAGCGATTAAAAAGTTACAAAAAAGTTTTAATGGGTGAGTAAGTAGTCGTTAGTAATTGGAGTCATTAGTAATTGGAGTCATTAGTAATTGGAGTCATTAGTAATTGGAGTCATTAGTCATTAGTAGTTAGTAGTGAGTAATTAGTAATTAGTAGTGAGTCGTTAGCAGTGAGTAGTGAGTAATTAGTAGTGAGTAATTAGAATCAGTAGTAGTAGTAGTAGTAGTAGTAGTAGTAGTACTAGTAGTAGTAGTAGTAGTAGTAGTAGTAGTAGTTAGTTAGTTAGTTAGTTAGTTAGTTAGTTAGTGATTGTACGTGGTGGAAGGTAAAAAAAAAACAGCCTAATCACGTTCCGATTAGGCTGTTTCGTTTGACAAGTGTCAACATAAAGTAAAATAATTAATCCAATGTCCAATTTAACAAGGTTGATCCCCACGAGAAACCAGCTCCAAAAGCGGTTAAAAGGATTAGATCGCCTTTCTTTAAACGATGGACATTTTCCCACATACACAATGGTATGGTTGCAGCAATGGTATTTCCATATTTTTCGATGTTGACCAAGGTTTTTCCTTCTTCAATTTCGATTTCTTTTCCAACGGCATCAATAATACGTTTATTGGCTTGATGTGGTATAAGCCATTGCACATCATTCATTGTATAATTATTGCGTTTTACCACATTAATACACGTATCACTCATGGATTGGATGGCATTTTTAAACACCACTTTACCATCTTGTTTTATGAAATGACGGCCTGCTTCAATCGAAGTTTCACTGGCAGGATACATCGATCCACCACCCTCTATATGAAGGGACTCTTTCCCCGTTCCGTTACTCATTAAAATAGCGTCTAATAAACCGTTCTGATCTGCAGATGGTTCCAAAAGGACAACACCGGCTCCATCACCAAATAAAATATTGGTTGAGCGATCATAGACATCGACATAACTACTAATTTTGTCCGCACCCACCACTAAAACACGCTTATAACGACCACTTTCTACCAAAGAAGAGCCCATATTCAGGGCATACAAAAATCCTGAACACGCAGCGTTGATATCGAAAGCCCAGATATTCTCAATCCCTAATTTACCAGCGATAATATTCGCGGTAGCAGGCATTAACATATCGGGTGTTGAGGTCGCAACCATCAAGCAATCGATGGTTGCTAAATCTATGCTGTATGTTACGGCTAAGTTCTTAATGGCTTCAACAGCCATATCGGATGTTGCTAGACCTTCATCTAAGATACGGCGTTCTTTAATTCCCGTGCGCTTTACAATCCATTCATCTGATGTTTCAGTCACCTTTTCCAAATCAAAATTGGTTCGGCGGTTCTCTGGCACAAATCCGCCTATAGCGGTTATATTGGCTACTATTCTTTTATCTACTCCTAACCCCATAAATCCATTTTACGTTCCATTTTTTCTGTTTTTTTAAAGGTTTAATCGACGCGAAATTCGCTCTATTTTAAAGCCTAGAAAATTCCCAAAAAAATCACAGACAAAGTTGCCACTTGTTTTGAAGAATTAGGTAGTACAATAAACGTGAATACTTGTCAAAAAGACGCATCATTTACAACATTGAATCACTGGGTAAATTTTTATAAAAAGGTTGAAATTAGATTGTAAATAGGGTAATAAGCTATTATTCAGTTCAATTTAAATCAATCGCAAGAATGAACAGAAAGCCTTAAAATGACAAATGGTGATTTTTATGCCTAGGGTTCTTTTTTCTTTGCAAACTGGACTAACTGCGGTAATGTTAAAACAATGACTTTTATCTTGAAATAGAAAACCCCCTCCTTCCCTGATGTTTAATTCTCTATCTTTGTTTTTAATTCAAAACAGCCATAGTTCGCTTCATGAAACAAGGTTTTTACAGTTTATTTAGAAGAATCACCCTGATTAGCATGGTGATTTTACTGTGTTTACCATGTCCATTAAAACGCGAAGTGAAGCAAGCTTTCAATGTGCCAATGACGGAAAATAGCCACGAAAGTAAGCATCCGTTGGCTTGTGTCCCTGTTTTAAGCGAAAGCGCGGCGAGTGAATCGGTTACCCTAACCGATCAGCACACCTGTTTTTTACCTAGGGCGATCTTCTTTGATGAAGTTCTTGATGCCATAATTGCTTTTCAGCAACAAGCTGCCCTACCCGATCTAATTATCACATCCCCCCTCCCCCTTTTTATTCTGCATGAACAATACCGTTTGTGATTTTACATTAACACAATCCCTTCGTCGCTAAGGCTTCAGAAGGCTTCTCTATTGGTGAAACCTCATCAATGTAGTGTTGTGGCATATTCTTAAATAAAGTTTATGCCCCTTCAATCATTCTCTTATTTTAAAACAATAAAACATACATGCAAACTACAAATTATTCATTCGCAGGCCTATTTACCACGTCATTACGCTGGGTTATTGGTTGGACTTATTTTTCTGCTTTTTGGAGGCGATTGGTCTTAGAAAACAAACTTAACCCTGAAGAAGCAGGCTATATAGGCGAAAAATTCAATCATTTTTTACCCCATGCCTTGGGTATAAAGCCGTTAATAGAGCATTTGGTTTCCAACCCCGACAGTTTATGGTGGGCCATGGTCAGTTTCACCATTATTGAAGGTATTGTAGGTTTATGCTTAATACTAGGCCTTTTTACACGTTTAATGAGCATAGGCGTATTCTGTTTAGCTATGGGCATTCTTTTAGGCTCAGGATGGTTAGGGACAACCTGTTTAGACGAATGGCAAATTGGCGTGTTAGGTGTAGCTTCTGGGTTTACCATCTTTTTTACGGGTGGTGGAAAATATACCCTCGATCATTATTTTATCACTAAAAATAAAGCATTTACAAAACAAAAATGGTTTTCTTGGGTAGGCTCTGGAGCATTGGCCTTAACGGAAAAAACAGCCCAAAAAATAGTCTTAATTGGATCGTTGGGAATTGTTGGTTTAACGTTATTTACGAATCAATACTTTCATGGTGGGGTGTATGGAACACTGCACAATAAATCGGTCAAACCCCATGTGACCATTACCAATGAGCAAATAAACCAAGACCAGCTTTCATTTACCGTGTTTAGAGATGAAGGTGCCGATGTCTATGGCTCATTTTTAATTGGTATCGAATTAAAAGATAAGTCTGGTAATCTAGTGTTTAAACAAGATCAGAACCAATTGGCTCAACTTAAGAAAGAACAAATCACAAACGATTATGTGGCTAAAGTTAAGCCCGGTAAGCATAGTTTGGTCTTGCCTTTGGGGGCACGTGCCAATTTAACGTTTACAGATGCTGGTTTTATTCACTTAAAAGGCGAATACACCCTAACGTTAATTGATATTAGCGGAGCCATATGGGAAACAACCATTACCCGTTCATAAATAAACATAACCAAAAGTGGCTTCGGCTGCTTTTGGTTTTTATACCTTATAAAAAAAGCGTCTATTCATTTTTTGATCTTGCACAATTTTAATTATTGGCTTTATACGCGGAAGGCGAAAGGTTGGTGTAGTTTTTAAAAAACTTACTAAACACGGACGAATCACTAAAGTTGAGCTCATTCATCACCTGGGACACACTAATATTTGGGTTTTTAAGCATGACTTTAGCCTCTAAAATAATTGCCTCAGCAATAATCTGTTTGGGCGATTTATTAAATACATCGGTCATCATTTTGGTTAAATGTTTTCGACTTACAAAAAGCTGATCGGCATAAAATTGGACATTGCGTTGTTTCTTAAAATAAGTGGCGACTAAAAACAAGAACTGTTTGGCCATTTCCTCTTTACGAACCGTAGAACCCGTGGTTTTAGCAAGAACCATCCGGTTATAAAAACTCCCCATTTCGTACATAAGAATCGAGAAATGATGTAAAATAATTTCTTCTGAAAAAATATTATCATTTTCAACGATGTACTGCCGAATACGGCCTAAATGGTAGCGAATTGTACGCACCGTTTGTCGATCTAATCCAATAATTTTAGGGTAGCTGGACGACATAAACTGAATTAAATTATGGGATTTTAAATGGAAACCCGCATCAATAACAAACTCGGAAGAGATGAACGTCGCTTTTACGGCAAAATCATCGGTAAAGGATAATATCTCGAAAACATGACTCGGCAAAACTACAATGATATCGTCCTTTTTAATGTGGTGTTGTTCTAGATTCACCGTAATTTCACAACTACCTTTGGTGATTAAAATAATCCCTAGTGTCGCAAACTTATACGGTCGATGGATACGTAAGTAATTCGGTTGTTGAGCATTTACATCAACAATGGTCATACTCTTACTCACAATCTTATCGGGACTGGTCTTAATAATATCCTCTAAAGTATAGGATTGTATATATTTATCGATCATGAGTAAGCTACTAATTAACTTTACAAAAATACATTTTTATGTTGTAAATAGCTTCTGCTCCCATTCCCTATTCTTTTACGGATCAAAGAACTTATTTTTGTAGGCTTCCCATAAAATAGGACAGTATTTGATTCAAATCTCTTTAAATACAAATTTAACTTTTTCTCAGTTCATCTAAAATAAAAATCTAGTTTTTCTACTGCAATTTTTTTCCTTTTCCAAGTTCTTATCCTCTTTTAAGTGAACACCCCCTTATCTAAAGGGAAGGGATAGTTTACTCTATGTAGTATTTATAGATAAGAATACATGCTCCCCTAACAAAATATATTACAATAACTGTCATACAACCAAAATTCATTGTCTGCATAAAACAACCTACATTCTTAGGAGGTGTTTTTAAAACCTGACCACAATTAGGACAGCTAACACCCGTTTGGCAAAATAGCGAGTTAAGGCAACACATAAACTTTGTCTCTTTTTTTGTCGCAATCGCTATTTTATTTATTAAATTCAAAAAATAAAAATGCGTTGCTCTGTTTTTGGCAATTTTTGAAGTTTGTGATATTTTTTATCGCTACTTCGCCAAGCTGGAGTATGTTGTGCGATATGCTAAAAAAATTCGCTAAAAAAAACTAATCATGTAAATATCTATGAAAACAGTAACTCAAGAAAAATTTGAAAAAATAATAAAACAAGGTTTTCAAGAAATTCTAAAATCTCTTGGGTTTAAAAAGAAAACCAACAATTTCTATTTGCAGCTTGAAGAACTAGGTCAAATTATTAATATTCAAAAAAGTAAATGGTCAACAAAAGATGATATAAGTTTTACTATAAACACGGGAATTTTTCTTCCTGAATATTGGTCAGTTATTTATAATTATCAACATGTAGAAATACCAAAATTTCCTACAGAACCCGTTTGTTTAATCAGAAAACGAATTGGTGAATTGCGTTATAAAAAAGATACTTGGTATGAGCTAAATGAACAAACCGATGAAAATTCATTAATTGAAGAAATACAATCGAATATTCATTTTTTTATTTTGCCCTATTTTGAAAATCTTAATACAAAACAAAAACTTTTACTAGAAATAGAAAACTTAATAGTTTCTCCATCGTTAAGTAAAATGATCGTTTTTGGTGAATTGAACCAATTTGAAAAAGCAAATAAAGAATATCATCAATTGTTATCTAAAGAATCTAATCAACATTTTTTAGAAAAAGTTAGAAATTACGCAAACAAATATGAATTAGAATAAAAAGCAGCACATCGCACAACACTGGGTTGACAAAAACTCACAACAACCTTTTATGGTTAGTAAAAGGTGTTATTTTGATATCTCCTTTCTAAGGTTTTGATTCAAAAATACACCTTGCTATATTCTTGTGCATACACATAGCACAATTATATGAACTATGGAAAATAATAGAAAAAGCTTTCGAATTTTACTTTTAAAACAATTCAATAAGGTATTTGAAATCAATGTAGAAGTGTAATTATGTAATATAAAACGCAATCTTGGAATCGTTTATTTTCATTGCAGTAAGCCGTACAGCCTTCTGGTTTTCTAAAATAGATAATTCTATGCTCTAAGAGGTATCACTTTCCAACAAAACTATAATACACTAGAGACTTCTATCTTATACGTTATTCTAGACAATCGTCTTTTAATGAGCAAAAGACGATTTCACATTAAATTACACCCCTCCTACAAGCTAGTTGGTGTGCGGTGAGCAGACCAACTAGCGTTTTGCGTTAGGGATTGAAGCAACTGTTTGAGCTTTTTGGTGGAGTGAAACGCAACCGAAAAGCGAGTGCGAAAAGCCCGCCCGAAGGGAACGCCCAAATTATTTAAACGATTGACGATTTGGCAGTGATTGGCGTTTTGGATTAGATTTTGAATGGTTGACGATAGAACATACCAAAAAAATATAATCCAATGGACAACCCATTATTGAATACATTTTCAACGCCTTTTGAGAGCGCTCCTTTTTCTACAATTACCTACGATCATTATCTTTCTGCTTTTAAACAGGCGATTGATGAAGCTAAAGCTGAAATTGATGCCATTACGGCGTCGGTAGAACCAGCTACTTTTGAGAATACGATTGAAGCCATGGAATTATCGGGCGAAAAATTAGGTCGGATTTCGGGTATTTTTTTCAACTTAAACTCGGCCGAAACGTCGGAAGAAATGCAAAATATTGCGCAAGAAGTTTCGCCATGGCTATCGGAGTTTGGAAATGATGTCCGTTTGAATCAGGCCTTGTTTGATCGTGTAAAAGCGGTTTATGAGCAACGCGATTCGCTTAAATTAACAGATGAACAGGCGTATCTATTAGATAAGAAATACAAAGGTTTTGCTAGAAATGGGGCGAATTTAAACGATGATCAAAAGCAGCAATTACGAGAAATAGATAAAGAATTGGCTCAACTGGCTTTGCAGTTTGGGCAAAATGTGTTGGCAGAAACCAATCAGTTTGAAATGGTGTTAACCGATGAGGCTGATTTAAGCGGTTTGCCTGGCTACATTATTGAACAAGCCAAGGCGGATGCAGAGGCCAAGGATAAAACAGGTTGGTTGTTTACGCTTCAAGCGCCTAGTTTTATTCCGTTCTTGCAGTATGCAGATCGACGTGAATTGCGTGAAAAGTTGTTTAGAGCCAATGGACAAAAGGCTTTTCAGGACAATGAATACAACAACGAAGAAAATGTGAAGCGTTTAGCTGTCTTGCGTTATGAACGCGCCAATTTGTTAGGGTATGCAACGCATGCGGATTATGTATTGGAGGAGCGTATGGCGAAAAACCCCACTACAGTAATCGATTTTCTGGAAGATTTATTGAGTAAAGCGAAACCTTTTGCGGATAAAGAAATCGAAGAATTAACGGCTTTTGCTCAACGTATTGATGGTCTTGATAAGCTGCAACGCTGGGATCATGGGTATTATGCAGAGAAACTGAAACAAGCGAAATTTTCTTTATCTGATGAGGCTTTAAAGCCGTTTTTTCAATTGGAAAAAGTGACGCAAGGTGCTTTTGATATAGCGACTAAATTATTTGGTATTTCATTTAAAGAACGTAACGATATTGATAAATACCATGAGGATGTTACCGTTTACGAGGTGTTTGATAAGAATGGTGAACACCAAGCTTTGTTTTATGCCGATTTCTTTCCAAGAGAAGGTAAACGTGCTGGGGCTTGGATGACGAGCTTTAGAGAGGCATCGAATGTACAGGGCAATAAGAAACGTCCGCATGTTTCGATTGTTTGTAATTTTACAAAACCAACCAAAGCTACGCCTTCGTTATTAACGTTTCAGGAGGTGACAACGTTGTTTCATGAATTTGGACATGCCTTACACGGGATGCTTCCTAATACGGTTTATGAAAGCTTGGCTGGGACGAATGTGTTTTGGGATTTTGTGGAATTGCCTTCGCAATTTTACGAGAACTTCTGTTATGAGCCTGAAGCGTTGAAATTGTTTGCGAAACATTATCAGACTGGGGAAGTAATTCCGCAGGTTTTAATTGATAAGGTGAAACAGGCTTCTAACTTTATGGAAGGCTACCAAACAATTCGTCAGTTGAGTTTTGGCTTATTGGATATGGCTTACCATGGACAGGATCCGCGTTCGATTACCGATTTAAAAACGTTTGAAGAAGCGACTTTTTCGGCAACAGAACTGTATCCAACAGTAGAGAACAGCAGTATGAGTACAGCTTTCTCGCATATTTTCCAAGGGGGTTATTCATCGGGCTATTATTCGTATAAATGGGCTGAAGTATTGGATGCGGATGCGTTTGCATTTTTTCAGGAAACAGGTATTTTTAATGAAGTGACAGCCGATAAATTCCATGCCTTGCTTTCGGCAGGTGGTACGGTTGATCCGATGACTTTATATACAACGTTTCGAGGCCATGCACCTTCGAATAATGCGTTGTTAAAACGCGCTGGTTTAACGAATTAATGCGTTAAAATAGATATAAAAAATCTCGCGAAATGCGAGATTTTTTTGTTTTAGAGTTTTTTTGGGATTCAAATATTTAGTGGGATTAGGGATGATATGTCACCCCGAATGGGGCTGAACTAAGACAAAATCTTAATGGTATTTGAAGCCTTTCGTTGTATTTTGAATCTTGTGAAAAATCCCAGAGGGATGGTAGTTTAATAGCTATTTATAGACTGCAACAAGTGAAGCGCCGTAGGTGTGACAGAACTTAATTTAGGATGCTGATTATCAGAAATTATATGTCACCCCTAAAGGGGCTTAAACTATTGGGATTCCAATTGGCTAAAATCATATCGCCCCCAATGGGGCTGAACTAAGACAAAATCTTAATGTGTATTTAAAGCCTTTGGTTGTGTTTGAATCTTGTGAAAAATCCTGTCACCCCTAAAGGGGCTTAAACCTCTGGGATTCGAATTAGCTAAAATCATATCGCCCCTAAGGGGCTGAATTATGACAAAATATTAATGGTATTTAAAGCCTTTCGTTGCATTTGAAACCTGTAAAAAATCCTGTCACCCCTAAAGGGGCTTAAACCTCTGAGATTCGAATTAGCTAAAATCATATCGCCCCGAATGGGGCTGAATTATGACAAAATATTAATGGTATTTGAAGCCTTTCGTTGTATTTGAATTCTGTAAAAAATCCCAGAGGGATGGTAGTTTAGTAGCTATTTATAGACTGCAACAAGTGAAGCGCTGTAGGTGCGACAGAACTTAATCTAGGATTCTAATTATCAGAAATTATATGTCACCCCTAAAGGGGCTTGAACCACTGGGATTCGAATTAGCTAAAATCATATCGCCCCGAATGGGGCTGAATTATGACAAAATATTAATGGTATTTGAAGCCTTTCGTTGTATTTGAATTCTGTGAATTATTCTGTCACCCCTAAAGGGGCTTGAACTATTGGGATTCCAATTAGCTAAAATCATGTCGCCCCGAATGGGGCTGAATTATGACAAAACTTTAATGGGTATTTAAAGCCTTTGGTTGTGTTTGAATCTTGTGAAAAATCCCAGAGGGATGGTAGTTTAGTAGCTATTTATAGACTGCAACAAGTGAAGCGCCGTAGGTGCGACAGATTTTAATCTAGGATTCTGATTATCAGAAATTATATGTCACCCCTAAAGGGGCTTAAACTATTGGGATTCAAATTAGCTAAAATCATATCGCTCCCAATGGGGTTGAATTATGACAAAATATTAATGATATTGAAAGCCTTTGGTTGTGTTTGAATCTTGTGAATTATTCTGTCATCCCTAAAGGGGCTTAAACCTCTGGGATTCCCATTAGCTAAAATCATATCGCCCCTAAGGGGGCTGAACTAAGACAAAATCTTAATGGTTATTTAAAGCCTTACCTTGTATTTGAATCTTATGAAAAATCAGTAATTAAATTTTGGTATTAACGAACATTTAATTATTTTTAATTCATGTGTTTAAAATAGATAAAATGGCTAATAGTTACTCACAAATTTATTTACACTTTATTTTTTCTGTAAAAAATCGTGAACCAGTTCTAAAAAAAGAATGGCGTATTGATCTATTCAAGTATATCTCTGGAATTATAATTCATAAAAATCAAAAGCCTTTAATCATAAATGGCGTTGAAGATCATATTCATTTATTAGTTTCCATTAAACCTGATCTTAATATAGCTTCATTCATTAGAGATATAAAAAGTAGCTCGAGCAAATACATAAATGAAAAAAAACTAGTTCAAGGGAAATTTTTCTGGCAAGGAGGTTACGCCGTCTTTTCACACTCTAATTCACAAATTGGCGCTATTTATAAATATATATTGAATCAAGAAATTCATCATAAAAAGAAAAGTTTTAAAGAAGAATATCGTGAATTTTTAGATTTTCATAAGGTTAATTATAAACAGGAATATTTATTCTGATCAATTACGTTTTTTATTTCTATCAGGATTATATTTCACCCCTAAAGGGGCTTAAACACTAGGATTCCAATTGGCTAAAATCATATCGCCCCTAAGGGGGCTGAATTATGACAAAACATTAATAGTATTTAAAGCCTTTCATTGTATTTGAATCGTGTGAAAAATCCTGTCACCCCTAAAGGGGCTTAAACTATTGGGGTTCCAATTAGCTAAAATCATATCGCCCCTAAGGGGGCTGAATTATGACAAAATATTAATGGGTATTTAAAGCCTTTGGTTGTGTTTGAATCTTGTGAATTATTCTGTCACCCCTAAAGGGGCTTAAACCTCTGGGATTCGAATTAACTAAAATCATGTCGCCCCTAAGGGGGCTGAATTATGACAAAATCTTAATGGTATTTAAAGCCTTTCGTTGCATTTGAAACCTGTGAAAAATCCCAGAGGGATGGTAGTTTAGTAGCTATTTATAGACTGCAACAAGTCAAGCGCCGTAGGTGCGACAGAACTTAATCTAGGATGCTGATTATCAGAAATTATATGTCACCCCTAAAGGGGCTTGAACCACTGAGATTCCAATTGGCTAAAATCATGTCGCCCCGAATAGGGCTGAACTAAGACAATTTTTCAATGAATATTTAAAGCCTTTCATTGCATTTGAAACCTGTGAAAAATCCCAGAGGGATGGTAGTTTAGTAGCTATTTATAGACTGCAACAAGTGAAGCGCCGTAGGTGCGACAGAACTTAATCTAGGATTCTAATTATCAGAAATTATATGTCACCCCTAAAGGGGCTTAAACCTCTGAGATTCCAATTGGCTAAAATCATGTCGCCCCCAATGGGGCTGAATTATGACAAAATCTTAATGGTATTTAAAGCCTTTGGTTGTATTTGAAACCTGTGAAAAATCCCAGAGGGATGGTAGTTTAGTAGCTATTTATAGACTGCAACAAGTCAAGCGCCGTAGGTGCGACAGATTTTAATCTAGGATGCTGATTATCAGAAATTATATTTCACCCCTAAAGGGGCTTAAACCTCTGAGATTCCAATTGGCTAAAATCATATCGCCCCTAAGGGGCTGAATTATGACAAAATATTAATGGTATTTAAAGCCTTTCGTTGCATTTGAATTCTGTGAATTATTCTGTTACTCCTAAAAGGGGCTTAAACCTCTGAGATTCCAATTAGCTAAAATCATATCGCCCCCAATGGGGCTGAACTAAGACAAAATCTTAATGGGTATTTAAAGCCTTTGGTTGTATTTGAATCTTGTGAAAAAATCCCAGAGGGATGGAAAATGATGCATGTATTTTTAGATCTTCATTTCACTTTTCTAACCAAAATTAGTTTTTGATTTTCGAAATTCATTTACCTTTGCTTTCATGCAAAATCAATCGAACCCGGTCTTAACCAAACCTTTATTGTGGTTAATGACCATAGCCACAGGGCTAATTGTTGCCAACCTGTATTACAATCAACCGCTGCTTCATTTAATCGCTCAAGACTTTGGTGTTTCTGAGCTTAAAATAAGTAAGATTGCGGTGTTAACGCAGGTAGGTTACGCTTTTGGGTTATTATTTATTTTGCCTTTGGGGGATATGCTTTTACGCAAACGGTTAATTCTTTTTGATTTAATTTTTATTATTGCCGCTATGCTTGGCATGGCGTACGCTTCGTCTATCGAAGGGTTATTTGTGATGAGTTTTATTATTGGATTTACATCGGTTATTCCGCAATTATTTGTCCCGATGGCGGCCGAGTTAGCAACCCCTGAAAAGCGAAGTAGTACCATTGGCTTAGTGATGTCGGGATTATTAATTGGGATTCTATTATCACGTGTAATTAGTGGATTTATGGGTGACTTATTCGGTTGGCGGAGCATGTACTTTATTGGGGGTGGTTTAATGGTGATCATCTGGATCGCGTTATTTTTTATGCTTCCCGAAATGAGACCCACCTTTAAGGGGAGTTATGGTTCTTTGATGAAATCGGTTTGGAACTTGGCTAAAACTCAACCCGTATTGCGCTTAGCTTCTTTTCGTGGAGCAATGGGTTTTGCGTCGATGTCGGCTGTTTTTACAACCCTTGTATTTCATATGGAGGAAGCGCCTTTTCATGCGAGTGCCTCGGTCGTTGGAAGTTTTGGTTTAATTGGTGCTGTAGGAGCATTAGCCGCTGCTTTTGTAGGGAAAATGAATGCTTACATTCCTCGAAATCGATTAATTACATATGGTTTAGGAATTATTATCAGCAGTTGGGCATTTCTTTATTTCGGAGGTTACACCTATGGGGGACTTATTATAGGCATTATCTTAATCGATCTTGGTTTACAGGCGATGCACATTATGAATCAATCGGATTTTTTTGCGTTAACCCACCTCAACGCCAATAGTCGTTTAAATACCGTCTATATGGTGAGTTACTTTGTCGGTGGATCTGTTGGAACATTAGCCGCAGGTTATGCATGGGATTATGCCCAATGGCCAGGGGTTTGTGCTGTGGGATTCACCTTTTGTATTTTAGGTTTAACAGCACACCTTCTATTTAAAAAAGATTTAAAGCTCGAAACCGTTTAATTAGCCCTTTAACTAGGTAAATAACTATTTATTAATTCGTTTGAATTAATGCCAAAGCTGTTTTCATGGCCTGATTGGTTGCAACATGAACATCTGGGTATACCCCAACTTGGTCGAGTTCTTTTTGATCAATTGTAAAATAATTGGCCACCGGAATTGTTAAGTTCCATTGTTTATAGATGGGATATCCTTTTGAAGATAACATATGTCCACTGGTATTTTCGCCAATTAATGGGCCAATTTTATGTCTTTTAATAAAGTAGGCCAAAGGTTCGGCCGCACTGGCCGTTTGTTTACCAATTAAAACGTAGGTTTTACCGGTGTAATGGTGTTTTGCGGGTTTAACTTTACCCAATAGCGCTCCTTGTTGATCGATTGTCATAAAAAAATCTTTCAAAGTTCCCTTGGTAAAAACAGGCATTTTACCGATTTGATTTTCATTGGGTAATTGATTGTTGAATTGGTAATACTTATTTCCTAAAAAATAGCCCACCTCCTGCTCTTCTTTGATAAAATGGGAAGCAAATAAGAGGGATGAAAAATCGCCCCCTGGACACGATCGAAGATCGACAACCAAATTCGGTGTCTTAATCTCTTTCATTAATGTATTCACCACAGCGGTATCGGCTAGAAGAAAACGATTAAACGTGATGACACTGGTTTTATCGTCTATTTGTTTGAAATCGACATTGGATGACTCTGCAATGGCATCGGTTTCGTTGGTTTTGGTTAAAAAAACATGGGATGTTTTTAATTTGTGGGTATGGTAACGAAAGGCGACAATGACATCTAAATCATCTTTTGATTGTGCTAAAGATCTTTTTAGGTTTCTTAAAAAATGCTTCCAATCTGTTCTTTTTAAAACTTTGGGGTTATAAATCTGCTGGGTGAACTCCTGTTCTATTTTTTGGTACAACTCACTGTAATCATCTAATTCGGTCGGTTCACCGACTAAATGAGCTGAGAAGTCGAACTGCATACGTTTGTTTTGAAAACGACCATTTAATTGGCTCTTGTCCCCCTTAAAAGCATAAAAAGAATAGTTTCCCAACGAAGACACTGCATCGCCTTGATAATGGTTATTGGCCGATATTTTGCCTTTTAAAACTTGCAAAACAGCCCCTTTTTTGGTTCCTTTAGAAAACATACGAATTAACATTTTATCTTTTAAAGACATGGTATTGGTTAAGCTTTCCGGATTGGTATAGGCTATAAAACTGGAGTCTGTGGCATTGACTTCGAAGGTCATATAAAAATGAATTTCTCCAAAACCAGGATAATTTAATTTGACTAGGTAGTGATCCGTCTGTGCATAGAGCGAAGAACATACAAACAAGAAAAATAGAACAAATTGGTTTGTTGGTGGTATCATTTTTAGCATTTTAAACAGTAACTTAACGAATTGCCCCCTTAATAAAGGGTGCGTTTCTCAAATATATCATAAAAAAAAGCATATGATAAGCATTCTTTTAAAATATTGATGTTTTTAATGTAAAAAAACGTGAATATTATATTATTATTAAAATAAGCGGTGTTTTATTAATTAAACAATCGGTTAATAGCCCTTGAGCGTGAGCGTGAGGGATTGTAGCATTTGTTTGAGCTTTTTGGGTATATGGATATTTCATTATCGCCTTTGTTTCCACCCAAAAAGCGAGTGCGGAAAGCCCGACGTTTTCTTGTTGTTCTTGAAAACAACAAGAAAAGGGCACGCCCTCAGACGAAGCATTAGGGTGATTAAGTGCCCCTTGTTGTAGAGGATGCATAAAAAAACCAACTCTAAAAAGAGTTGGTTCTAAAGTTATTTAAAAAGTAAAAAGCGGTTAATATTTTAAAACGAGTCCTACACCAAAGCCCATATCACTGTCGTAATGGGTTCTGGCCGAAAGTTGTCGGGTTAGAATATAGCGCAAATCGACCATGTATTCTTTGTCGGTGTTCACCATAAATCCTCCGCGAACGCGTGGCGTTAAAGGAATATCTTCGCGCATTAATTGCATACGAAACGTTCCGTCGTGGTATACTTCCGATTGAAGTTGGACCATCCAAGGCAGTGTATACACAAAACCAGCACTAAATAAGGCACGATCGTCTTTGGTGTTCTTCTGGCCAAACATGTTTTTTTCGACCTCGTTATGCCCCATTTTACGGTAACGCCAATCGAAACCAATAAAAGGCATAAACCACTGCATGGTGCCTATGTAACGACCAAGATGGGTTTCAACTTCGTAACCATGTTCTTTGTTATAACCAACACTCCATTCGGTAGTTAGTCCCCAACGGGTATTTTGAAGGGAAAACATACCGTCTAACCCATTGGATGCAAAATCGTTTTCACCCATTGCATGAAACATGCGGTCGTCAGCATAGAGCATTCGTTGTGCATGTTTCGGATTGGGAATTAACGGATTCGGTTCTTGGTCCTCGTAACTAAAAATACGGCCCATACCGGCCATCATATGATAGAGAATATGGCAATGAAAGAACCAATCACCTTCGGCGTTCGCTTCGAATTCGATCACGTTGGTCTCCATCGGCATAATGTCCATGGTATTCTTTAAAGGCGAGTAATCGCCGTGCTGATTGATCAATCGGAAATCGTGGCCATGCAAGTGCATGGGATGGCGCATCATTGAGCCATTGTACAGGGTAATGCGCAACACTTCGCCTTTTTTCACCTTAATTTTATCCGCTTCAGAAATTACTTTATTGTCCATGCTCCATAAGTAACGGTTCATGTTTCCGGTAAGTTCAAAACGCAATTCGCGAACGGGTGCCTCTTTTGGTAAAACGGTTGAATGGGGTGCTTTTAACATCCCATAATTCAGGGTTACCAAATCGGTTGATGATGCCCCATGTTCACTGTGTTCATTGGGCATTGAGGTATTGGCCTTCCCCGCATCGATGGTATGATGAGCATGTTCGTCGGCTTTTTTAGGCGTCGGTTTTTTCTTGGATGCTGGTGGGCCCGTAATTTCGGGATACATAACGGCATTCATATCCATAGTCTGAAGGCTCATATCCATTCCCATAGAATGCATACTTCCATCCATTTTCATCATATCGTTCATCATCTTCATGCCTTCAAAGTACTTTAACTTGGGCAATCGGCTGGTTAACTGTTTTTTCCCTTTCCCAAAGAACACCGACGTATCATCGGAACGATCTTCTGGTGTCGCTAGGAATTCGTAAGCAATTCCGTCGTCAGGAATGGTAATAACAACGTCATAGGTTTCGGCTGTTGCAATCATTAAGCGATCCACTTCAATGGGTTCAACATCGTTTCCATCGTTTCCTACAACGGTTATCTTACCCCCGGCGTACGTTAGCCAGAAATAAGTGGAAGCACCGCCGTTGGCAATACGCAACCGGACTTTATCGCCACCTTTGAATTGTGAGAAGGAACTTTGGTGTTGTCCATTTATCTGAAATTGTTCGTAATACACATCGCTTACATCCATTGCGGCCATCCGTTTCCATTCATTTTTCAGTTTGGTCTTTAGGTGTCCCGCTTTTATGGCTTCTGAATAAGACTGGGTCGCCCCTTTTTTAATTGCAAACCAATCATCGGCATGGTGCAGCATACGGTGCACATTTTCCGGTTTTAAATCGGTCCATTCACTTAGAATTAAAGGAACTTCGGGCAAATCATCAATTCCTTTTCGAAATGTTTTATCATCGGGTTTCTTTTTTAAAACCATTGAACCATGCATTCCTATTTGTTCTTGCAAACCACTGTGGCTATGGTACCAATACGTTCCGTTCTGAATAATTGGAAAGGTGTATTTATGGGTTTTACCAGGCTCAATAGGCATTTGGGTTAAATAAGGAACACCATCTTCTCTATTGGGCAAAAAGATTCCGTGCCAATGCAGGGCCGTATTTTCTTTTAATTGATTATGCACATAAATCTCGGCGATATCACCTTCGGTAAACGTTAATGTTGGCATCGGAATTTGTCCGTTAACCGCAATCGCCCGACGTTCTTTTCCGGAATAATTGACCAGCGTATCTTGAACATACAAATCGTAACGCACCACTTTTTGGGCGTTCGAAAATAGAGGAAGAAGCATTAGCGCTCCGCCCACTATCCATTCATTTCTCTTAATAAACGGCATGATTACATGTTTAGAAATTGGTGATAATTGGCTTCGTTTTCAAAATAACTCACTGTACCAGCTTGATCTACCAGAACAATATAAGCTTCTGATTTATCGACTTTTTTCTTTGAAAAAGGATCGATCGCTACACGGGCAGATTCGTCGTTTGGAATTCGTTCTACACACATATTACAACAGCCGTAATACATTTTTCCTTCAAAAGGCACCTCAAACTGCTTTTTACCCATGTAGGCATTATTCACCATACAAACTTGGTCTTTGGGCAGTTCATCGCCTACTTTATAGGTCGCGTTTTGCACAGCTTGTTCGGCACCTAAATGCATCCCATGATGGGCATTATCAGTTGCCTGAACAACAGCCGATTCGGTTGTTAAATCATTCGTTTCAGAAGTTTCATTGGTTTTCGCACAAGCGGTTAAAAGAAATACAGCACTTAAGCCGATATAACGTATAAAAAAAGTCGTTTTCATAGGAAGATTATTTTTGTAAGGTTTCAATGGTAGATCCACAGCTTAACATTTGGCTACCGTAAAATGGATTTTTAACGGCTTGTTCATGGCTAAACCAATTCGCCTCTTTACCGTCGTTATACATAGGACAGGCCTGAAAATAAACCGTTTTAGAGAGAGGCATTTGTTGAATTAACGGATAAAGATTATTCGACAAAGGTCCGAGTATACTCCGTTGTTTATCAATGGTTTTTGCGCTAATCAGTGCTTGAAGCTGATTTAGGATATCCCCTTCTTTGCCTTTCCATTGTTGCTGAAGAGCAGATTTTTCGTTCGACCAATCAACCCCTTTTAACGCTGTTTGAAGCGCCATGGCCGAGTGGTTGGCAGTTGTAAAATCGGCTTTAATCAAGGCGTTTTTTAGCTGCATATAGGTCTCCATAACGCCATCAAAAGAAGTCGCTTTTTGGGCGATGTTCAATGCGTGTTGGTGGTTTGCATGAACGTCATTTTTTGGCTGATGATGGTCGCTATGGTCCGTCATTGGTCGCTTTCCTCTGGGGTACTGACAGGCTTTTGCCAAAGCCGCATAGGTATCATCAGGAGCTAAATACAACGCATTATCGTAGCCGGCGAGTGCCATCTTTTTCATCAAGGCATCCTCGCTCATTTTAAGGGGGACAAAGGTTAGTTGACTGTCTGTTTCACCCCATATAATTTTGGCGGTATTTTTCTGGTTTACGGCCATTTCAACGCTCTCACGGCATTCTTTTGGTAGAGCGAGGATAGAAACCGATTTCGTTTCCTGATTTTTAAATTGTGCGTTAGCACGTAAGGGCCATCCTACTGTAGACAGTAAAACGCCGTATATAAATAAAGATTTCATTGGATTATGGTTTAAATAAATAATAGCATAAATGCATCAATCCCGCTCTAAGAGAAGAATTAATACGTATTTTAAAATTATTTAACCAATTTTAGGAGGGGTCCAAATGGTGTAAAACACATAAGGAAGGCTGTTTTCCGAGTAAAAAAACTGGTGTTGATCCACTAACGGAAAAGGCACATTAAATTCAAGAAAAGAGGCCATTAAGAATCCATTCGCTACACGAACACCATTACAAACACACGAGGCATCTGGGCAATGACTATCGGTTTTATTTGAATCAGTATGGGTATCATCATGCTCATGCGCACATGAATGTTGATTGTCTTCTGAAGAGGTACAACACATCATCGCTTGAGAAGTCTCCATACCCATGCACGCCAATGCTCTGGATGGAAAGACGAGCAAACCAACCATAGAAACCAGCATAAATGTATAAAGCAACTTTCGCATGAACCTTGTTGAAAGTGTAAAATTACACAAATTTGAACGAGAATTTCTTAAAAGAATGTGAAAACTATTTATTTCTTACGTTTCTATTTGGGCGCCCCCTTACAGGTCGGGCTTTACGCTCTATCTCTGCTGCATTAAAATAGGACATCTTTGGTAACACAGCTGGCAGCAGAGGATGCCGCTGCAATCCCTGGCGCTTACTCGCTTCGCTCGATCTAAAAAAGGACGAAAATCATTCGCCCTTTTTAAAACCACATCATCGCTTATTATGCATCCTTCCAACGCTGGTTTAAGAATCTGTACCAAATGGCCTCATTTGATCAAACAAACTAACCAATACCCTTTATTTTGCAACTCGGAAAAAATCGACTCATCAGGAAGAGATTAATCATTTAAAAGCCTTATTTAAAAATTCCATTTAAATAAATTGTAGCCACCGCCTCTTTATTCTTCATTCATCACTTTCACCCTTTTGATGCTCAGAATTACGCAATAATCTCAATTTGGTGATGTTCCGTCGATAACCACTTTATTTTTAACAAACTATTAACTAGACCTACATAATAAAAATCATCAGAAACATAGCCTGAAATCTGAATAACTCAACTATTTTTGTAGGCACAATTTTATAAAATGACTAGAATAGAAAAAGTTTTATTTTCTACTCGAACAATGTCGGTTTTACTTTTCATTTATGCTTTTGCAATGGGGTATGCGACCTTTATCGAGAATGACTATGATACAGCGACAGCCAAGGCTGTTATTTACGAGGCAAAGTGGTTTGAGGTCTTAATGGTTTGGTTAATTGTCTTGTTCCTAGCCAACATTAAACGATACCGCTTGTGGTCAAAAGAGAAGTTACCTTTATTGGTGTTTCACTTGGCCTTCTTATTTATCTTCGTTGGTGGTGGTGTAACGCGTTACATCAGCTTTGAAGGGCAAATGCCCATCCCCGAAGGTGATACAACCAATGAGGTTATATCTGATCGTTCGTATTTTAAATTAATTGTTTCGGATGATGAACAACAATTGGCTTACGACAATCACCAATACAATATGACTTACTTCGACAGAAAAGACAGTACTTCAGCGCTTTTCCATCGTCATTTTGAAGGAAAATATCAATTCAAAGATAAATTAATTACCCTAGAAACATTCGATTATATTCCCCATGCATTGGATTCGATTATTCGTAAACCCAACGGCATCCAAATTTTAGAATTGGTCACCGTAGGGGGCGGTGGTCGTGAAACGATTTTTATTAAATCGGGTGAAATAAAAAGCATCAACGGAACTCTAGTCGCCTTTAACCGTCCTATGGATGGAACCGTTCAAATTACGGGTTCAGGTGAAAACCTACAGATTAAATCCCCTTTTGAAGGCGATTATGTACAAATGGCTGGCCAACAAATGGGTGAAGTAACCAATGAGGCGTTGTTTAAGGAAGGGGCTGGTAAAGTTGGTTTCAACGTTACAGAGCCTTTAAAATTACGTTCTTTATACACCATCTTAAATGCACAGTTTGTGTTCCCTAATCCGGCCTTCTCTGGTGAAGTTGTTTACCGCGAAGGAAGCAAATTTGATCCGGTTCAAAAAGATTTACAAGGCGCGATACGTGCTGTAGTTGCTGTGGATGGTAAATCGGACACCGTGACCATCGTTGGTGGACGTGGCCAAACCAATTATACGGCTGTAACGAATATAGACGGCATTAATATTTCCATGGGTTACGGATCTAAAGTGGTTAAACTACCTTTCAGTATTCGCTTAGATGATTTTATCATCGATCGTTATCCTGGATCAACGAATCCATCTTCTTTCGAATCAGAAATCACTGTAATCGATGAAGGAAAAGAAGAACCCTACCATATTTACATGAATAATGTGATGGATTATAAGGGCTACCGTTTTTTCCAAGCCAATTACTTCCCAACAGAGAATGGAACTGTTTTATCGGTTAACCAAGATTGGTGGGGAACAAACATCACCTACGTTGGTTATTTTATGCTTTTTGGTGGAATGTTTGTGTCTTTATTTTGGAAAGGAACCCGCTTTATGCAAGTGAATAGTTTATTAAAAAAATTACATCAAAAGAAATTCATGTTATTGCCTTTCTTCTTGTTGACTTCTTTGGCTTTCGGACAAGAGATCGAAACCCATGGTCGTATCGAAAAAGAAGAATTGGTTGAATTGCCTCAAGAAAATAACCCCCATGCTTCGGGTGATCATTCGGCTGCATTTTCAACCGAAATGTCTAATCCTACCGAATTGGTGAAGAATTTAAAAATTCCTCAAGTCCATGCCGATAAATTTGGACATCTTTTAATTCAGGATATTGAAGGCCGAATAAAGCCAATCAATACTCAATCGTTGGATATTTTACGTAAAATCTACAAAAAAGACAGTTACCACGGTTTAAGTGCAGATCAGTGGTTTATCGCCATTCAAATGGATCCGACCTATTGGGCCAATGCGCCTTTAATTAAGGTGGATTTGAAAGGAGGTAAACGCTTAAAAGACTTAACGAACTCGAATGCCGATGGGTATACGTCTTTAATGAATTTGATCGATCCAAAAACGACGCGTTTTAAATTGGATCAATTATATAACCAAGCCTTTTCACGAAAACCAGCAGAACGTTCTAAATTCGACGAAGAAGTGATGAATGTAACCGAACGTTTCAATATTTTAGACCAAACAGCCAAAGGATATCAATTAAAAATTATTCCGGTCCAAAACGATCCCACTGAACGTTGGACATCGTGGATTTATCAAACCAAGGATAATCCTGTAGAAATTGATACATTGGCTTTAGGAATGGTCTCTGTGTATTTTAACATGGTTTCGAAGGGAATTGAGAACAACGATTTTACAGCGGCTGATAATGCGGTCGATTACATTAGTGAATACCAACATAAATGGGGTAAAAATGTAGTGCCTTCTTCAACAAAAATTGAATTAGAGGTATTCTACAATAAATCGAATATTTTCTTAAAACTTTTAATTGCTTATTCAATCCTTGGCTTTTTCTTCTTGGTATTGGCTTTTATTCAATTGTTTAGAGAAAATAAAGTACTGACCAATTTAACCAATATTACTTTAGGATTAACAACCATTCTCTTTCTAATCCATGGAGCAGGATTAGGCCTTCGTTGGTACCTTACAGGACACGCACCTTGGTCGAATGGGTATGAAGCCATTATCTTTATCTCGTGGATTGGTGTATTGTCTGGTTTAGTGCTTCACCGTAATCGAAATGCTTTTATTCCAGCAACAGGTGTAATGGTGGCCGTTATTATGATGGGATTTGCGCATGGAGGTTCTATGTTAGATCCTCAGATTACACCTTTAGTACCTGTACTTAAATCGTATTGGCTAATTGTTCACGTCGCTATTATTGTATCTTCTTATGGTTTCTTCGGATTAAGTGCTGTATTAGCGATCTTCTCGTTGATTATTATGTTGATTAAACCCAATAAGAAAATTGATGTGTCCTTGAAAGAAATGACCTATGTTTCAGAAATGTCATTAACCATCGGTGTCTATTTACTTACGGTAGGAACCTTCTTAGGCGGAATGTGGGCCAATGAATCTTGGGGCCGATACTGGTCTTGGGATCCAAAAGAAACATGGGCCTTTGTATCAGTCATTGTCTATGCGATTGTGTTGCATATGCGCTTAGTGCCAGGTCTTCGTGGTCGTTGGTCGTTTAATGTAGCTGCTTTATGGGCTATATGGTCTGTGATTATGACGTATTTCGGTGTTAACTATTATTTAGCAGGATTACACTCGTACGCGGCAGGAGATCCAATTCCGATTCCAGCATGGGTATGGATTACATTCGGCGGGATGATCGTTTTAACATTCGTTTCACGAATAACCTATAATAAATTTTATAAAAAATAATTAAAAAAGCTTCCCTACTTGGGAAGCTTTTATTTTTAGAGTAAATTTACATTACGATTTATTCACGTATTAAACTATATTCCATGAAATATTTTTCACTGTTATTCATCGGTTTAATGTTGAGCTGTCAAGGCCAACAACCGAAAGCTAAAACAAAATCAACGGTTAAAACAACTCAAAAAGTTCAAAAAATGAAAACATTATACGATTATACCTTTAACGACATCAATGATGACGTGTTTCATATGGCCGACCTGAAAGGGAAAAAAGTGATTATCTTAAACACCGCTTCGAAATGTGGTTATACAAAACAATACGACGCATTAGAAAAAATTTACCAACAATACAAAGACGAAGGTTTAGTGGTTATTGGTTTTCCTTCTGATAATTTTGGTGGACAAGAATTTGATAACAATGAAGAGATTGCTCAATTCTGTAAAGTGAATTTTGGCGTTACTTTCCCTTTGATGGAAAAAAGTGATGTGATTGGTAAAAATCAAAATCCTATTTTTCAATTCCTAACCCAAAAAGCTTTAAACGGTCAGTTATCGACTGAAGTAAAATGGAACTTTACCAAATTTTTAATCAATGAAGATGGAACGTTAGCGGCTTCTTACCCATCAGCAGTAGAACCTGACGCTAAAGAAATCATCGATTGGATCAACAAATAAGCAAACAATGAAATTAGATATACTCGCCATTGGCGCCCATCCTGACGATGTAGAGTTAGGATGTGGTGGCACGTTGGCTAAAGAGATTGCCTTGGGAAAAAAAGTAGGGATTTTAGACCTTACCAAAGGTGAATTAGGGACCCGTGGAACCGATGCTACCCGTAAGGAAGAAGCGGAAAATGCACGTCAAATTTTAGGTGTAGTCGTTCGTGAAAACCTAGGGATTGCTGATGGTTTTTTCGAAGACAGCAAAGAAAATCAATTAAAGATTATTGAGGTGATCCGAAAATACCAACCCGATGTTATTTTAAGCAATGCCCCTCATGATCGCCACCCTGATCATGGGAAAGGGTCGGATTTAGTGAATAAAGCCATTTTCTTATCGGGTTTACCGAAAATTGAAAACGGTTTAGCCGCTTGGCGTCCAAAACAGCATTTTCACTACATTCAATGGCTACCGTTAGAACCTCATTTTGTGATGGATATATCGGGTTATTTAGATGTAAAAGTCGATGCATGTATGGCCTACAAAACCCAGTTTTTTGATCCGACTTCAAATGAACCACAAACCCCTATTTCTTCTCAGAATTTCACGGATTCTATCCGTTATAGAGCGTGGGATTTAGGGCGATTGATCGGTACAGAGGCTGGAGAAGGATTTATTTCGCGAAGTTATATTGGCGTAAATAATTTAGATTCTTTACGTTAGAAATAAAGGTTTTTTAAACCTTTATTTTTTCCTTAAAATTATTTGTAAATATGAAGAACAACCCTATATTTGCAGTCCAGTAAAAATGGTGATTGTAGCTCAGTTGGTTAGAGCGCCGGATTGTGGTTCCGGAGGTCGTGGGTTCGAAACCCATCATTCACCCTAAAAACGTTGGAATAGCGTTTTAAAACAACTATTCAAAATGGTGATTGTAGCTCAGTTGGTTAGAGCGCCGGATTGTGGTTCCGGAGGTCGTGGGTTCGAAACCCATCATTCACCCTAAAAACGTTGGAATAGCGTTTTAAAACAACTATTCGAAATGGTGATTGTAGCTCAGTTGGTTAGAGCGCCGGATTGTGGTTCCGGAGGTCGTGGGTTCGAAACCCATCATTCACCCTAAAACGTTGGAATAGCGTTTTAAAACAACTATTCGAAATGGTGATTGTAGCTCAGTTGGTTAGAGCGCCGGATTGTGGTTCCGGAGGTCGTGGGTTCGAAACCCATCATTCACCCTAAGAAATCTCACCATTTTTATGTTGAGATTTTTTTTTACCCCCCTTCCTTCAACAGATATTTCTTAAATTTACGAAAACAATGAATTCGATGAAGACTAAATTAGTTATTTTAGGTTCTTTGACGTGTATAGGACTCTTGTCATCATGTCAGGTACAGAAAAACCCAACAGCGCGTATCCCAATGGAAAATAAACAAGACCACTCCCCTTTTCAATATTATGCAACCGTTCCTTTAACAACGGATATTAGCCATTTAAGTGAGAACGAAAAAACCATTTTAGGCTTAATGTTTAAAGCAGCCGATATTATGGATGATCTATTTTGGCAACAAGCTTATGGTGCTAAAATTGATATCGTGGATGGCTTACAGGGTGAAACCCTAAATTATGTAAAAATTAATTACGGTCCTTGGGATCGATTGGATAACGAAAAGCCTTTTTTACCCAACTTCGGTGCTAAACCAGCTGGAGCTATGTTCTATCCGACAGACATCACCAAAGATGAGTTTGAAAAAGCTAATCTGAAAGATGGAAAATCGCCTTATACCTTGGTAAAACGTAACCGTGAAGGGCAATTGTATACAGTTCCTTACCATGTGAACTATAAAAATCAATTGCAAAATGCAGCTGGCTTATTGAGCAAGGCTTCTGAACTGGCCGAAGATGCTGGGTTAAAAAATTACCTGTTGCTACGCGCCGCTGCTTTACTCAATGACGATTTTTATGCCAGTGATCTAGCATGGATGGATATGAAAAATTCGAATCTTGATTTAGTAATTGGACCGATTGAAAATTACGAGGATCAATTATTTGGGTATAAATCGGCTTATTCGGCTTATGTCTTAGTAAAAGATGTGGAATGGTCGAAACGCCTAGAGAAATTTGTAAAATACTTACCTGAACTGCAACGCAACCTGCCTGTGGATGCTGCCTATAAAAAAGAAGTCCCAGGAACCGACTCGGATTTGAATGCCTACGATGTCGTGTATTATGCGGGTGACTGTAATGCTGCAGGGAAAACGATTGCCATTAATCTACCGAATGATGAGCGGGTTCAACTGGAAAAAGGAACGCGTCGTCTGCAATTAAAAAATGCGATGAAAGCGAAATTTGATAAAATCTTGGTTCCCATTGCCACCTCATTAATCGTTGAAGAACAACAAAAGAATATTCAGTTTGATGCTTTCTTCTCGAATGTTATGTTTCATGAGGTTGCCCATGGTTTAGGTATTAAAAATACGTTAGATGGCAAAGGCTCGGTACGCGATGCTTTAAAAGAAGCTTATTCGGCTTTGGAAGAAGGTAAAGCCGATATTTTAGGTCTGTACATGGTGAACCAATTGTTGAACAAAGGTGAATTAACGGGCAGTAAAGAGGATTATTTTGTGACCTTTTTAGCGGGTATTTTCCGTTCGGTGCGTTTTGGAGGATCAGTTACAAAAGTTGGGGACTAGGCAAAAAGTTTTGCCAATCTGAACAAGAAAAAACTTCTGTCTCTTACTCCTCTATACATCATTCTGAAGTATTTTATTTTAGCATTAAAGGATTCCGCAGATGCATTGGTACTTCTATCCTTGAAGTAGTTCAATATATCCGCGTAGTGTAACATAAAGGTTTTAGTTACAGTATTAAATTGTTTAAGGTTCGTGTTTTCTACTTGATTGAACCAATAGGCAAGTTTGGTCATAGCGACTTCTTTTGGAATAAGTTGATTATATATCGCTCTTAACTTGTTTGTTAAGTCATATGCTTGTTCTATTTCTGGATATAATTCAAACAATAATTTAGCTCTATCTTGTTGGTTTGTTGTCCAGTTATTAGGACTTTTGTATAGTAAATGTCTAGATCGGGCTAATAATTGTTTTTTTGTATCTCCATTAGATAAGATATCAGGGGAAAAGGTTTTATTTTTAGCTTTAGAATCAATGATGGCATTATTTTCATTGTCCATTTCAATCCAACGATGTTTAATTCTAATATTCTGAAGTGCTTCGCTAGCAAGTTTTTGCACGTGAAAACGATCGATAACTTGTGCAGCGTTTACGAAACATCTTTTTGCTATTTGTTTCATAGAACCAGCCATGTCAAGGGTTATTTCTTTGACTTTGTTTCTAAGAGATTTAGGTAGTTTTGATAAATGTTCTACAACGGTTTCAGACTTTGTTCCTTTTACAATAGCAACAATAGTGTTTTTCTTGCCTTTACCCGCTTTAGAGGTGACAATGGTGTATAATTCTCCTTTAGACAAACAGACTTCATCTATTGATAGCTTTTCCGTTATGTTTTCGGGATACAATAACCAATCTTTAGCGTGATCACGTTGATTCCAAGACTTAAATTCACTGGTTTTGTTTTTGTATTGGCGTTGAAATTTCTTTCCATCAACACCAAACAGTTCTCCTATTACCTTACAGCTAAGTATTTTAGTATCGGCTAATTTTTTTTAAGAACTCCGAAAACTCTTTAGTCATTCGGGTTCCTTCAGCAATTACATTCCAATCTCTAGCAATTATTTCTCCAGTTTGTTTATCTGTCCACCGACGGCGTTGAACATGCAGTTTTACTGATTTTCCACGCAATGGAAAATCTTCAATGACAGCCATCGGATAAAATCCTTTTGAAATTAGTTGTCTATCTTTAAGTTGATTACCATAATCGTTCTTTTCTTCGAAGTAGATATCTAAACGACTATTTAATTCTTCAACTTTCCTGATATTAAAGTGTTCTACCAAGTACTCTGGGAGAATCAGTTTTAATATTTCTGTGCTATCCATCATAACACAAAGATATTATTTTACAACTTCCTCCCCAACTTTTGTTATTGATCCGTTTTGGAGCGAGCTCAGCTCATGGTCAGGCCAACATGATCTGCTTTAATTACCTCGCCGAAAATGGGGCTTTTGAAAAAACAGCCAATGGCCGTTATAAAGTAAATGTTGCCCAAATGGAAAAAGCCATGAATGGTTTATCAGCCTTGATTTTAAAACTGCAAGGGAATGGTGATTATGCCGGTGTGAAAAAACTTTATGCCGAACAAGGAACCATTCATGCCGATCTTCAAAAGGATTTGGATAAACTTAAAGCTCATAACATCCCTGTTGATGTCGTGTTTGAACAAGGACCTAAAATGTTGGGGTTGAAGTAGTGGGAAGTTATTAGTGGTTAGTTTTTAGTTGTTAGTTTTTAGTGGTTAGTGGTTAGTGGTTAGTAGTTAGTAATTAGTAATTAGTAAGGAGAGTAATAAGTCGTTAGAATAATTAAGAAATAAACCTTAAACAATTTTAAACCTTAAACTACATGAAACTTTAAACAATTTTAAACCTTAAACTACATGAAACTTTAAACAATTTTAAACCTTAAACTATATTAAACTTTAAACAGTTTTAAACCTTAAACTAAATAAAGTTTTAATCGGTTTTTCTTTTGAATGTTCTATTAGAACATTTAAAAGAAAAAGCTCTGCGGCAGGGATTGAAGCGGAAATCCTTTGCAACACATCCTTATTTTCAAGAGAAATAGGTGTTTGTTGTTGCAAAGATTGGGAGTGGAAAGCCCGGCGCGTAGCGGCCGCCCAACAAAATACAATAGACTCGTAATAAAAAAATCCGCTCTAGAGCGGATTTTTTTATTGGTGGTTGATGATTAGAAATCGATATCCCAGATACCGGTTGCACGTTCTAATTCGACCAAGGCATTGGCATAATTGTACAAGGTTTCATAGTAGGTTTGGTGTACTTCGTTATAAGTCCGTTGGGCGTCGAGCACTTCTAACAACGATGTATTACCGCGTTGATAGCTGTAGGTTCTTCCGTCCAAGACTGCTTTGGCTTCTTCCAATAATCCAAGATCGTATTGCTTGACTTGTTTTTGAAAAGCGAGATAAGCGTAGTATGCTTGTGTGACTTCGGCTTGAATTTCGAGCTCGGCTAAGCGGTATAACCTATCGTTTTGTTGCAATTCGAACTGAGCAATTTTCACGTCTTGATTTCGTCGGTTAGAAAACATTAAAGGAATGCTAACGCCCACTTTAAATTGCGTAAAAGCAGGGCCTTCAGCATCGGGGTTTTTAACTTCTGAGTTGTGTTCGAACCCCGCCAATAGTCCTAAATCTATACTTCGATTGGCTTTGGCTAGATCGATCATTCGCTGAGAAACGTCTTTGCTTTGAAGGGCTGCCAACAAATCGGTTCGGTTATTTTGAGCAGAAACAATGAGTTCCGACAGGGTGAATTGGCGATCAAATTGCTTAAAATCTCCGTCGACACCAAACTGGGTTTCGTCGATGGCCGCCCCCATTAATAAACTAAGGTCTACCAAAGCGGTTTGGAATTCGGCTTCGGCTTGAAAGACTTCGTTGAGCATTGTTCGAGCTTCGAGCTTGGTCTGTTTGGCATCTACCGCCGAGATATCGCCCAGCGCAAAGCGAACACTATCGGAATGGGCCAATTGTTTCATGCTTTGGTATGAACTTCGTTGCACGTCTAATAAGAGCTTATTTTGCAAAGCGGTTAAATAGTGATTGGTCGCATCGGCACGCAATTGTTTGAAATAGTCCAAGAGCAGTGTTTTGGTAAGCTCGTGTTCGCTTTTGGCGACATTGATACGGGCTTTTCGCTTCCCTCCCAACTCGAGCGTCCACTCTAGTTCGGATGAAAATCCGTACCCCATATCTTTTCTTCTTTCGCCATTGTCGAAAAATTCGAACGATAGTTCGGGATCTGGAAAAACTTTTTCACCTTCAATGGTCGCTAAAGAAATATCGACATTGAACCGCTCAGCCGCATAGCCGATGTTATTTTCCTTTACCAAATCCATGAATTTTGAATACTGTAAAGGAATTGTACGTGAGGTAGGTTGTGTTTGGGCATGGACAGCCATCCAATTTCCCAAACAAAACGCTACTATTTTAAGTGTATTTTTCATGTTATTCATCTGCTAAATCTTGATTTTGACTAGGATAATATTCGGTTTCCTTTCCCCATTTTTTCTCGAATAGATAATACAAGGCCGGTAAGGCATACAGTGTAATTATAGTTGAAAATAATAATCCATATACAATTACGGTTGCCAATGGACGCTGCACATCTGAACCAATACCTGTTGCTAAAGAAGCGGGCAATAATCCTAAGACTGCCACCGTAGCCGTCATTAATACGGGTCTGAAACGATCTTTGGCACCGTTAATAACCGCACTCAGTAGTTCTTCTCCTTCTTTACGCAGTTGATTGATATGGGAAATCATGATGACACCATTTTGAATGGCCACACCAAATAGGGCGATAAACCCGACAACAGAAGAGACATTCAGCGTCATTCCTCTTACATTTAAGGCCAGCATACCACCAAACAGCGCCAATGGTACAATACTGATTAAGAGAACGGCTTGTCTCACTTTTCCAAACGCCGCATACAACAGGATAAACATCACGGTAAGCGCCAAAGGTACAATCACTGATAAACGTTCGTAGGCACGGTTTTGATTTTCGAATTGCCCGCCCCAAATCACTTTATTCTTCAGATGGTCATACTTTACATTGCTTTCTATTTTTTGCTCGGCTTCTTTTAAGAACGAGGTAAGATCACGGTTTCTAAGATTTACTTTTACCGTTAAATGACGCTTGTTCATTTCACGTGTAATGGTACTTTCACCTGTATTTAACTGGATGTCGGCCACTTGGGCCAAAGGCACTTTTATTCCCTCTTCTGTGGTTAACATTAGTTGAGCAATTTTCTCTGGGGTGTCGCGGCTTCCTTCTTCGTAACGACAAATGATATCGTATACCCGATCGCCAATAAAAATCTGAGAAACGGCTTTTCCGCCAATGGCCACCTCGATTAATTCGGCCACATCAGAAACATTTAAACCATATTGTGCAATTTTATCGCGGTTGGCATGAATTTGCAATTGAGGCAACGGCGGTTCTTGATCAATGGCTAAATCAACAGCCCCTGGAACAGTTTTTAATTGAGCCAAAATGCTTTCTGAAATTCGACGGGTTTCATCGAAATCTTCCCCATAAACTTTAACGGTTAATTCGCTGTGAGCACCCGCAATTTTATCCATCACGCCATCGATCATCGGTTGAGAGAACCCAACGGTATAACCTGGCATTTGATCGTACTCGGCAGCCAATTCTTCGATTAAATCATTTTTGGTTTTTCCACGAGGCCATTCTTTGTAGGGTTTAATACCCACAGAAACTTCGAAATGAGAAGCGGTCCATGGATCGGTTCCATCATCGTTACGCCCCGCTTGCACCATTACATAGGTCACCTCATCGTATTTCATGGTTCTGGCACGTAGCGTATCACTCATTTCTTTCGATTTTTCAACCGAAATACCTGGTGGTAATTGAACTTGTAACCAGATTGATCCTTCGTCTAAAGGTGGTAAGAAGTCTTTACCCACAAAATAGGTTAGACCAGACGCCATAACAAGAACTGTAATCAGGGGTAGAAATACGCGCTTAGGCGCCCGCATTATTTTTTTAACACGCGACGTATAGCTATTGGTTAATTTCTCTAACCACCTGTTATGATAGACTTTTCGGGGTTTTTTATAGACCACATAGGCTAAGCCAGGAATAAGCAATAAGGCCACCGCTAAGGCACCAAACAAGGCATAACTCACGGTAAAGGCCATTGGTGTAAACAGTTTCTTTTCTACTCGTTCAAAGGCGAATAGCGGAAGATAAGCCATCATGATGATAATGGTGGCAAAGAAAATTGGTTTTGATACCTGAATGGCCACTTGGGCAATGCTTTTGGCTTTTAATTCTTCTTTCGGGTTTTTTTCTCGCTTTTTTAAGATGGTTTCCATCATCACAATGGCCCCATCGACAATGATTCCGAAATCAATCGCTCCTAAAGACAGAAGATTGGCAGGCACATTGGTAAAGTGCATTAAAATAAATGCAATTAAAAGCGACAAAGGAATGGTAATGGCCACGAGTAAGGCTCCTCGCCAGCTCCCTAAGAAAATAATTAAGACAATAATCACCAACCCTATTCCTTCCATCAAGGTGTGAGAAACGGTGTTTAGGGTGGTATCGACTAAATCCATTCGATCTAAAAAGGTATGAATTTGAATATCGCCTGGTAAACCACCATGGTTTAATTCGTGTACGGCTTCGTGAATTCCTTCGAGAACTTCGGAGGTATCTTCGCCTTTTAACAGTAAAACAATCCCTTGAATACCATCGGAATAATCGCGTTGTTTATCGGTATAGCCTAGGATACCTTTACGTTCAAGGTTTCCGTATTTCAGGGTTCCAATATCGTTTAGAAGAATAGGCATTCCTTGATCGGATTTCACGACAATTTTTCCAAAATCTTCTAAATCCTTTACCAACCCAATTCCTCGAATCACATACCCCAAATCGCCGCGTGTAAGGACACTTCCCCCCGCATTGATGTTGTTATCTTCAATGGTTTCGGTTACTTCACCCAGGGATAGTCCATAGCTTTCTAGCTTTTTAGGATCGAGTTCAATCTGATATTGCGTTGTAATTCCGCCAAAATTAGTCACTTCGGCCACACCCGAAACCTGCTTAATTCGGGGCATAATCACAAAGTTCTGAATATCGGTAAGCTCGCGTAAGTCGTGGGTTTTACTCTCTAAGATATAGCGGTAGACTTCGCCAATGGGCGATGTTAGCGGATCGAGTCCTGGCACCGCATCATAGGGTAATTCGACCTCATTTAAACGTTCTTCTATGCGGAGTCTCGCCCAATAATCATCGACCCCATCTTTGAATACAATGGTTATAATAGAAAGACCAAAGGTACTTTTACTTCGCATTACATGCATTCCTGGCAAACCATTTAAGGCTCTTTCAATGGGAATGGTAATCTGTTGCTCCATTTCTTCGGCGGCTAGTCCAGGAACCTGAGTAACCACCTGTGATGTGACATCGGCAATATCGGGATAGGCCTCAATCGAAAGCTGTTTCCACGAGTAATAGCCGAAGACAGCCATTAACGAAAAAAGCGCCACCATGATCCATCGTTTGCCGATTGCCGTATTAATTAATTTATCCATTTCTGTAACTTTTCAACGATTATTTTGCTTGCAATAAATAAATACCTCCGTCCACCACAATGGTTTCTCCGGCTTTTAAGCCTGTTTTCACCACAATCTTATTCTCGGTAGAGGTCGCAGTGGTAATTTTTCGACGTTGGTAATTATCTTTCTTCACTTGGACATAGACGTATTGGTCGTTATTCTGTTGAAAAACAGCTTTGGTAGGCACCACAACCAATTGTTGGGCAACATCACTTAGGATAACATTGACATACATGCCTGGTTTTAATTTTCTCCCTTGATTTTCCGATTCAATTAATACTTCCACGCTTCGGGTTTCTTCATCGACCATTTGATTGATGTGATAAATTTTACCCGTAAAATGATGATCGGGATATGCATCGACTTTTAAATTCACGTGGTCTAAATTGGTAATCATTGCTAGGTCTTTTTCTTTGACTTGGGCAGCAACCCATACTTTAGAAAGTTCGGCCACCGTTACTAAAGGTTCGCTATCTTCGCGAAGGTATTCCCCAAGAATAAGGTTATTGGTTAATATTTCGCCTTCTATGGGTGAGGTAACGAGTAGAGATTGCCCCATACGCATTTTATTGGGATTGATATTAAAGATTTTTAAAGCAGCCGCTGTGTTGTTTAAGGCCAAGCGAGCGATTTGAAAATCGGTTTCTGCTTCTTCCAATTCACGTTTAACACCCACCCCATTTTTTAACAAATCTTGTTGTCTTTTTAAGTTAATTTCGGCCTGCTTTAATTCTTGTTGGGCCGAAAAGTACTCTTGTTGAGCCGAATAATAATCGCTTGAAGACAGTTCAAAAATCGGCGTTCCTTTTTTTACATATTGCCCTAAACGCACATACGATTTGGTGATTCTACCGGCAAAAGGCGAAGCTATTTGGGCAAAATTGGTTGGAATGGCCTTTACATAGCCAGTGGTGGTTAAATCGGTACTCGACAATTCTTCCGATACTTTAGCCACTTTAATTTGCGCCTTGATGGTCGAATTTTCGTCTAGGGTGATCGTACTTCCATTCATGGTATAGTTTTCCGTTTCTGTAACTTCTTTTTTAGAATCACAAGCCGATAAACTAAACAGTAAAATGCCTGTACACATTGAGTAAATCAGTTTTTTCTGCCACAGATTTGTTGAGTTAATCTGTGGCAATTGCTTTTGTTTTTGAATTATAACCATTGATTGAATTTTTTAATATACCATGTTTTTATAGCCTGTGTTAGTAGACAGTAGGCGGTTAATATTCCGAATAGCCAAGGGAAATAGCTTAGCGGTAGGGGTTGCATTTTTAAGACTTCTGCAAAAGAAGTAAATGGAATCAGGATTCCGATCATCATAATTAGCGAGGTTAACGCCACCACGGGTGCGGTAGCCCAACTCTGAATAAAGGGGATTTTCTTGGTTCGAATCATGTGAATAATCAAGGTTTGCGACAGCAATCCTTCAACGAACCATCCACTCTGAAACAGGGTTTGATGTTCAGGCGCATTGGCCTTAAAGACATAGAACATAACGGCGAATGTGGCGAAATCGAAGATGGAGCTTATCGGTCCAATAAATAACATAAAACGCTGTATTCCTGATGCATCCCATTTTTTAGGTTTTTCTAAAAAATCTTCGTCCATGCGATCCCAAGGAATCGTGGTTTGTGAGATATCGTACAATAGATTTTGCACCAATAACTGAACGGGTAGCATCGGTAAAAAAGGTAAGAAAGCACTTGCCCCTAACATGCTAAACATATTACCAAAATTACTACTGGCGGTCATTTTAATGTACTTAATAATGTTTCCAAACGTTCTTCGGCCATAGATAACACCTTTTCGTAAAACCATTAAGTCTTTCTCTAACAAAATAATATCGGCACTTTCTTTGGCAATATCCACTGCGGTATCTACACTAATTCCTACATCGGCTTCTTTCAGAGCTGCAGCATCATTAATCCCATCGCCCATAAAGCCAACGGTATGTCCTTTCGCGCGTAAAGATTGCACTACACGTACTTTTTGCAGGGGGTTGAGTTTCGCGAAAATGGTCGTTTCATCTAAGATGGACGTTAATTTCTCTTCCGACATCAATTCCAGCTCAGTGCCTAACACGATATGCCCAATAGGAATACCTACATCATGGCATATCTTCTGGGTGACGGTTTCATTGTCACCGGTTAGTACCTTAACCGAAACGCCCAACTTATGCAATGCCTCAATACTTGGCTTCGCCGTTGGTTTCGCCGGATCTAAGAACCCGATAAAACCCGTTAATGTTAATTGACTTTCGTCTTCAACAGCATAGGTCAATGGGTGATTGCTATCGAATTCTCGTATCGCCACCAACAATACCCGTAGCCCCTCGGCATTCATTTTCTGAGAAGTTCGCAAGACCGTTTCACGCATTTTCTGATCCATGGCCACCACTGTATCTTCTTCCATATGAATACTGGTATCTTCACCTGGATCGAAGGAATGTGTACATAAATCCAAGATTTCTTCCACAGCCCCTTTACAAATCAACAATTGTTTACCATTGGCTTTCTTTAGCACCACAGACATTCGTCTGCGCTGAAAATCGAAAGGAATTTCGTCCACTTTGGTGTACATCTCTTCCACTTTCAAATAATCGTGTAACTTAATGTGCTCCAAAACAGCCACATCGAGTAGATTTTTTAAACCCGTCTGATGAAAACTATTTAAATAAGCCCACTTCAGTACCTCATCGTCCTCCACACCAAACACATTAAGGTGTTTCTCCAGCACAATTTTATCCAAGGTTAATGTCCCCGTTTTATCGGTGCATAACACATCCATTGCACCAATATTCTGAATCGCATTTAAACGTTTCACAATCACCTTTCTCTTACTCATATTCACGGCACCCTTGGCTAAATTAGCCGTCACAATCATGGGCAACATTTCAGGTGTAAGTCCTACGGCTACGGCAATCGCAAAAAGGAGAGCTTCCATCCAATCGTCTTTCACAACACCATTAATCAAGAAGATAATCGGTGCCATCACAAGCATAAAGCGAATTAAGAGATAACTCACTTTATTTACCCCTTTATCAAAGGCCGTTTCAGGGCGTTCCCCTACAATACTTTTACTAATTGATCCGAAATACGATAGATCGCCTGTAGCTACAACAATGGCCACAGCTGTACCACTCACCACATTGGTTCCCATAAAACATAAATTGGCTAACTCAATGGGTAGTTTATCCTCTGCATCACGAATAGGCAGGTAGTTTTTTTCGACTGGTAACGCTTCACCGGTCAACATGCTTTCGCTTACAAAAAGATCTTTGCTTTGCATAATGCGGCAATCGGCTGGAATCATATCACCTGCCGATAAATGAAACACATCACCAGGGACAAGTTCATTGATATTTAATTCTATTTTGCCTAAAAACTTTCGGGAAACTGTGGCTGTGGTTTTCACCATTTTCTTTAATTGTTCAGCCGCCCTATTGCTTTTGTACTCTTGCACAAAGCGCATCAGTGCACTAATAATAATCATGGTTAAAATAACCACAACTGTCGTAAAATCCTTTTCATTGGGTGCTGCAATCACCACATCAATCACAAAAGAGATGGTTGCAATTAAGATCAAAATCAAAATAAACGGATTCATAAAAGCCTTAAGCAATTGCTTTAACCACGAAGGCGCTTTATCCATCTGTATTTCATTAAGACCATACTGTTGTAATCGATCCTGGGCTGTATCCTTCGACAGGCCTTCGTCGCTACTCTCCAACATCGCATACACCAACTTATTGTCTTGCTTCGCTGCTTGGTGCAGCTTCGTAATACTAGCGGCATTCATGCCGTTGGGTTGAATGATTGAAATACGTGATTTAACATTTTTTGTTAGGAATGCTTTCATCGTTTTACATTAAGTTTTTAGCGTTACTAATAATTAAAAAAACACTACCGATTAGTACCAAAACGGCAGTGCTTTTTTTTACCATTTTTAATTGGTTGGTTGTACAGTGCATCGGTAAAAAAGCACATCCAATTAGGTAAATGAAGGTTAAGGTTATAAAAAGAATTAGGAGGAATTTTATGTTGATTTGAAACGTTTGTAAAGCCAGGCCAACGGCTAAAAAATGTATACCCATTGCCGTGCTATACGCACCAATTTTAGGCAAATCCCATCGCTGATGGGTCGAAAAATAAATTGTTTTACCATTGGCTTCATGAAAAATACGCAGAGCAATTGCCAGCAATAAGCCACTTCCTAAAAACATCATCGACGAGTGTCCATTGCTGGGTAAATAACTCGCTAAGCCGTAGCCCATCACAAAGCACAATGCGTTCACCATCGACCAAAAAATAATAATGAGTACCCGTTGTTGCTTAGGTTTAAGTTGCGCTAGCCAATTCACGGGGTGTAAATTGAAGCGGCTCCCATCGGTCAGCACCATATAATCAGAGACTAAACCGAGGTAAATAAACGTTATAAAAAAAATTAGTTCCATAGCTATACGTCATGTTGTGTTCCTAATATTTCCCAACTTACTTTCTGCACATCTTCTTCAATGGTTAATCGACTAGCCATTTTCTCCATCAAACTATCCTGTTGGCTAATGGCAACAATCTCTGCAGAGATTAAAGCATATTGTGGTTCATCATCAAAATCATCGCTTGCTAAGGATTTCAGCAAAACCTTCTCGTTGGTCCCTAAATATTGCATTAACAAGACCCGAAGGCGATTCTCCACTTCATTCTTGCACTTAATCTTAAACAAATAATCGGTCTGCACATTGGTCGATTTTTTAAAAGAATACCGGTGAATCTGATTGCTCACGGGTCGCAAAATTAAATGTGCTAACATAATCACGGCCGTAACAATAGATGCCTCTTTAATGAGCCCCACCCCGGCAAGCGATCCCACAGAAGCCGAACACCAAATGGTTGCAGCCGTGTTCAACCCACGAACGGTTAAACCATCTTTCATAATCACACCAGCGCCCAAGAAACCAATTCCACTTACAATGTAAGATGCAACCCGCCCGGTGGCATCTCCGCCAATTGAATACGATAACAAAACAAAGGCGGCAGAACCAACACTCACTAAAGTATTCGTACGCAGACCTGCGCTTTTTTGTCGCCATTCACGCTCAAAACCGATGGCTGTTCCTAAAAAGAACGCTAAGCCTAAGCGCATTGTAAAATCTAACGTATTCATAACCTTGTTTTCTTTTGGGTCAACACCATCAAGAGTCACCCCAAGAGAACCAAGGATAAGCTAGCGTTTGTGCTGATGAATTAATTGTATCTGATCGAGGTCCATTCGGATGCCTTTAAATTTGTAGTGCAAAGCTAAGTCAGCTCGCTGCTGAAAGGCATTAGAGACCTTTTAGAAAAAAATTAGAATTTCATTAGAGGAAAAACATAACGCTAACATTCACATTTTATATACACAATTATTTTGGGCGCACGAGCGGGCTTTCCGTTCCAATCTTTTGTTTTTTATTCATCATAAAAAACAAAAGGATATCCACTTCAATCCCTTGCGCAAACCCTACTAAAGTGGATGTTGAAGCTTTAGTTTCAACTTCCTTACCCATCTGTTTTTTGAATTATAACCGTTGTACAAAGAATAGTTCAGGGAATGAATGTATTTTTGTCTTATTCATGACACCCATTCATGGTTAAAAAAAGAAAACGGTTTTTAAACATTCAAAAAACAGGATTCCTAGTATTAGGAATTTTGGTATTAATTTCTGCCTATATGCTACACCCAAAATTTGGAAAACGTCCGTCGGGCGAACGTTTAAAAACAATCACCCAATCGCCTAATTATAAAAATGGTCGATTTCAAAATGTGCACGAAACACCCCAATTAACAGAGGGCATATTGAAAAGTTTATTTAAATATTTTTTTCAAAAATCGCCTAATGTAAAACCCAAGTCTGATATTCCCCATAACGACGTAAACTTCGACTCACTCACCATTGATCACGATCTAATTGTATGGTTTGGTCATTCATCCTATTATATGCAACTGAATGGAAAACGAATTTTAGTCGATCCTGTCTTTAGTCAAAATGCCAGTCCCCTCCCCTTTGGTGGAAAAGGATTTAATGGTACCGATGTCGTTCGCCTAGAAGATCTTCCTTTTATCGATTATGTATTCATTACTCACGACCACTATGATCATTTAGATTATTTAACCCTAAAAGCCTTAAAAACGTCAATCGGCAAAATAGTTTGTGGCTTAGGAGTTGGTGAACATCTAACCCATTGGGGGTATGCAGTGGAAAACATCCTTGAAAAAGATTGGAACGAAACCTTTGAACTTGAACCGGGTTTAACCGTAAATACTTTCCCTGCTCGTCATTTTACTGGCCGAAGTATCTGGACCAATAATACCCTTTGGGTGTCTTATGCCTTAAAAACAGACCGTCAACATATCTATATTGGCGGTGATAGCGGTTACGATACCCATTTTAAAGAAATTGGGGAGCAATATGGCCCATTTGATGTAGCTATTTTAGAAAACGGTCAATACGATAGTGGATGGCGACATATTCATATGTTTCCAGAAGAAGTGCTACAAGCGAGTGAAGATTTACAAGCCCATTATTTATTTCCGATGCATTCATCAAAATATGCATTAGCTAATCATGCCTGGAATGAACCTTTGGAAAAAATTCACGAACTGGCGAATTCAAAAGCCCAAAAGTTACTCACGCCTTTAATCGGTGAAGTAGTTTATTTAAACCAAACACATGTAAAAAATACCCCTTGGTGGAGAAGCATGAAACAATAACCTTAATAAGAAAAGATGAATTATATTATTTACGGCATTAGTAAAGGCTTAGGAAAAGCCATAGCCCAACACATACCCCAAGCCAACGATCACGTTTTTGGAATCTCACGATCGTTACCCCCTTTTTTAGACCAATCACCCCATATTCAATGGATTTCGGCCGATTTGTCGAATCCCATACAAGCGGCCCAATCGGTCAAGACGGTCGTTGGTGAACAACCCATAGATTGTTTAATTTATAATGTCGGTATTTGGGAACACAACGCCTTTACAGACGATTATAATTTCTCCACTTCTACACCAGAAGAAATCGTTCATTTAATAAACACCAACATTACAGCTTGTATTTTGGCTATACAATCGTTTATAGAAAACCTGAAGCACGCCAAGAACGCCAAAATTATATTAATTGGTTCAACATGGGGGTTAGAAAACCACAATGGCCATGAGGTTGCATTTTCAGCCTCAAAATTCGCTTTGCGCGGTATGGTTCATTCCCTTCGAGAAAATTTAAGAGCTGACAATATTGGGGTGTCTATTTTAAATTTGGGCTACCTCGCCACCGAATATCAATACGAAGACACAACAAAGGTTCTAGAAGAAACCTGTGGTGAATTAATTCCACTGGTTGATGTAATTCAAGCCATAAAATTTATACTGTCCACCACCCAAGCAACCTGTGTAAAAGAAATTCATATGCCTGCTATGAAAGATAAAAACATATAAAAGAGTGATGAATACCGCATGACTAACCAAATCGTAATATTACGCATATATGGTTTCCGGCAACTTATCCTGAACACCATTTCATAAAAAAGCGATCCAATCGATCGCTTTTTGCTTTTAAAACTTACATAGTGTAAATTGGCTCGGTTTTATCTAAAATTTCTTTTAACTCTTTTGCTGCATTGTAATGTATGGCATTTATGTAGAGACCGAGTACCTTTTAAATGCACTATCAAGAAATCGCTAGACAATCTTTTTTTTAAGAACTTACATAAAAATACCCAGTAGCAGAGAATAGTCTACTTTTAGGTTAAATTATTTAACAGTTAATTACTTTAAAATTAATTTGTTGGAAATAACAACACATATAAAAAGTCCATCATCTTATGTGCCAAACCCCAGATACATAAGCAATATCTCTACCTGCTTGTGATTCTCCTAATCCAAAAATAGCTATATAGCTTTCTAGACAATCTTTACATCTGCAAATGAAATAATATGCAGGTAAATTATTAAAAACGGTAAAAAGGCCGAGATGTTTATCATCTTTTTTTGTCAATTTTGCCAATCCATTTTTAATTATTTCTTCTTCAGACAAAGAATTCTCAAACACTAACTCTGCTTTTTGGTGTATCGTAAATTGGGTTCCTGGGCTTAATTTGTTTTCAATGATAATCGTATCTTTTTTTTAATACTACAAGTTATAAATAGGCTCGACTGTATTTAGTCGTTCTTTTAGTTTTTCGTAATAAGGAAGCCAATCTTTTCTTGTGTCTATATTAAAAATATTATCACAGTACTCTATTTTTTTTAGATAATTACGATCATTGCATAATTTAGAAATAATTAGCCCCCTAAACTGAGCATCTAAAGAACCAGATAGAATGCCTTCCTCTCTATCTTGCCATGTTTTTCCCTTTACATCTAATTCATCCATTTTCCTTAGAACATTAGGTAAATAACTGTAAGTTTCGATGAATTTTTTGCCTGAGGTTTCTAGGTAATTAATATACCAGTGAGTGAAATTTATTATTTCATTTTCAGAATTAATTTCTATACCATCATAAATATTTGTGAAATTTTTATCATTTATTGTAGTCAAAAAATATTTTTTTTCGTCAAAAAAATATTTATCCATAATATAACCCTTTCCAAAAGCTTCTATAAGATATTTTTCTACTTCTAAAATTGAAATTTTAATTCCACTTATGGCTATCCATTCAGCATCTTTAAAATTCATAAAAAAAGATATAACTCTATCATCTAATTTTAATAAATAAGCTGGATCACCTCCTGCTTTCTCTGCTTTAAAATTCAACGGTTTTAAGTATTCATCAAAAATTTTAAAAACATTTTTTTTTCTATCTGACTTTAACATATCAATTCACTTTTATTATTTTCTCTATAGTAGTATTGGAAACATTATCGGCTCCGTGATCGGCTATTTTAAAAATTTTGTCTTTGGAAACTTGCAATGACTTTATACCATTCAATAAATCTGTATCTTGTGGTGTATACTTAATCTTCATTTCTTTTTGGCCATTTATAATAGCACTAAAACCTTCTTTTTGGCGAATTGTAAATGCTGTGTTTTGCTTTCGTTTGTTTTCGATGATAAATTAAAATCTACAGTTACAAATTATAAATAGGCTCTACTGTTTTTAGTCGTTCTTTTAGTTTTTCGTAATAAGGAAGCCAATCATCAGGAGTTTCATAAAAAATTGAATCTACATATTTTACTTTTTCTTTAAAATTAATGTCATTACATAATTTTGAAACTATTAGACCCCTAAACAAGTTTTCATCACTACCAGATAAAATCTCACTCCAGTATTTTCCCTCTGCTTGCAATTCATCCATTTTCCTTAGAACATTAGGTAAATAACTGTAAGTTTCGATGAATTCTTTGCCTGAGGTTTCTAAGTAATTAACATACTTATCTACTAATACTTGCAATTGATCCATAGTATCTATGTATTCATCACTTTTTTCATCTTTCATATAACTCTTATCCATTAAAGTGTATAGATAATATTTTTTGAAATCTACGTGTTCATAATTTTGATTTGGCTTTTTTATTTCGTACATAATATCTTCTACAACTTTTATCGATAAAATGATGTTTCCTAAATATACTTCTCCCATATCTTTAAAATTAAAGATCAACGAAACAACATAATCTTCTGTATTTAAATTATAACAAGGATCTAATCCTGCTTTATAAAATTTATACCCTTGTGGTTTTAATAACTCATCAAGTTTTGAGTACACATATTCTTTTTTATCTTTTTTTAGCATAATCTTTAGTTTACTTTCGTTATTTTATTAATTGTAACATTAGAGATATTATCTGTTCCCCCATCAGCGATTTTAAAAATTTTATCTTTAGATATTCTTAATGGACCATTTGCAACAGTTAGATTTTGCTTGGGTAAATTATACTTAATCTTCATTTCTTTTTGTCCATTTATAATAGCACCAAAACCTTCTTTTTGGCGAATTGTAAATGCTGTGTTTTGCTTTCGTTTGTTTTCGATGATAAATTAAAATCTACAGTTACAAATTATAAATAGGCTCTACTGTTTTTAGTCGTTCTTTTAATTTATCTAAATATGGTAAATATTCATCTGCCATCGATATATAAAGTTCTTTTACAGATTCCAACTTATTCTCGTAGTTTTTATCGTTACATAGTTTGGATATTATAAGGCCTCTTAATAAAAACTCGGGACCTCCTGCTAATAATTCATTCCAGTATTTTCCCTCTGCTTGCAATTCATCCATTTTCCTTAGAACATTAGGTAAATAACTGTAAGTCTCGATGAATTCTTTGCCTGAGGTTTCTAGGTAATTAACATAATTATCTACTAATACTTGCAATTGATCCATAGTATCTATGTATTCATCACTTTTTTCATCTTTCATATAACTCTTATCCATTAAAGTGTATAGATAATATTTTTTGAAATCTACGTGTTCATAATTTTGATTTGGCTTTTTTATTTCGTACATAATATCTTCTACAACTTTTATCGATAAAATGATGTTTCCTAAATATACTTCTCCCATATCTTTAAAATTAAAGATCAACGAAACAACATAATCTTCTGTATTTAAATTATAACAAGGATCTAATCCTGCTTTATAAAATTTATACCCTTGTGGTTTTAATAACTCATCAAGTTTTGAGTACACATATTCTTTTTTATCTTTTTTTAGCATAATCTTTAGTTTACTTTCGTTATTTTATTAATTGTAACATTAGAGATATTATCTGTTCCCCCATCAGCGATTTTAAAAATTTTATCTTTAGATATTCTTAATGGACCATCTGCAACAGTTAGATTTTGCTTGGGTAAGTTATACTTAATCTTCATTTCTTTTTGTCCATTTATAATAGCACTAAAACCTTCTTTTTGGCGTATCGTAAATTGTGTTCCCTGGCTTAGTTTGTTTTCGATGATGATAACATCATCAATCTTTCCTAAAACATTCCGTTTTATTAAAACAGCATCAGCCTTCATAAAACCGCCTGTCGTTTCTAAAGGAACCTCTGTAAGTACATCATAATTTTTTAGTTGGTCTAGCGGTATTCCTGTTTCTTTTGCTAAATCGTCAAACAATTTACCTTTTTTAGATTTGATAGCTGCGACAATCTTTTTGCTTAAACTATTTCCTAACTTCACAACATTACCAAAGTTGATAATTTTGCCACTTCGATCCATCCAATTCGAAATAAGCTCTTGTGTTTTAGTATCTGTCGTTACTAAATTTAAATCGTCTGCTAAGGCTTCATAATCTGCTTTTGTCCAATTATTTTTATGCCCTACAAAAGCTTCAGCAAGTATAGGGTTATTATTTACCGCTTCACGAAATGCTGAATTATCACAATCGTCTAAAAATTTAGTAAGCGTACAAACCAATCTAATTGAAAACTTAAACGGCAAAATTAGAACTGCGAAGCACATCACGAATACCAATAAAAAATAGAAGACAATGAGTAAAGTATACTAAAAATTAATTATCCTATCCTACCGACGATGCTGTGATGAAATCCGTATATTTAGCTGTGAGAGAAGCAACTAAAAAATGGTCTTTGCCCGTAAGAAATTGGGGAGTAATCGTTGATCAATTTTTAATCCTAACCTAAGTTGTGGTTTTAGACTTACACACTTTAAGAGACAGTGCCCTTATTTTTTTAATGATACATTTGGGCAATATCCAATTTACTTTCCAAATAAAGAATATTTGCTTTTTTTATAAAATAATGTTCCAATTCACCATTGAGACAATCATATATGATAGATTTTATTCTGTCATAAAACAAACTTTTTATTTTTTTGCAATCTCTAAATCTATTAACATTTTTTTTCTCTACATATAAATGTGCTATTAATCTTGTTATTTGAAAACTGTTTTCCTCTGTATTTTTTAATTTGCTAAGCACTAAATCTATAGCCTCTACTAAATCTATGATGCTCTCTTCATAAATAAAAAGCCCCAATTTAAATCCCTCTGTTTTTTTACTTGATTTTGAGCGATAAATTCGTTCTAATTGCTTTTCTTTACTGTTCATATTATTCCATTCTTCATCAATATCTATCTCATTAGAATAAAATTCATTATTTACCCATATAAATTCTTCTTTTAAATTTTTATATGGACCTACATAGTTTAAATAATTTTCCTTTATTATTTTCCAATCCATAATTACAGCTTTTTAATTTTATAAATTTTCACATTTGAAGCTTTTTTTGATCCCCAAACTATATTATTTTTTAATACTATGCCCATTTATTAATCCACTAGTTAATCTTTTCAAGATGTAGATAAGACCAATCAGAATATTCTTTAAAATTATCATCAGATAGCAATCCTTTATTTTCAAAAAAAACATTAATAAAATCGTTGTCTATAACACTTGAATCTTCTCCTAACCTAGGAATATTCAATTCATTTTTTATTTTTTCTGATATTCCGAAATTGTCTACTAAGGAAATTTTGTCAAAGCCATTATAGCTTGAGTATAATTCTACTAAGGATAATTCTAGCTGACCATTATTAAACTCCGCTATTCTACCATTTCCTATTGTAGATTGATAATATCCTAACAGTATAATTGTATTGAGTTTTTTTGAAAGTCTCCTTAGAAATTCGTCATAGAAATAAACAGAATAATTAAATTCTAATTCTAATTCACACCAATATTTACTATAATTATTAGATAATATAATAGTTTCATTACCGTTTTCTGAATAATACCACCATTTAGATTCATTTAGTTTCTCTATTCTTTTAATAGTATAGTATTTTTTTAATTCATTTAAGACTTCGCTTATTTTTTCCGATTTTATGTATGCTTTTGAAAATGTTCCCATTATTTTAAAATTTGTCCGAGTTCATCCAATGAATTTACAACAACTACACCTTGCTGCTTAATTCTATTAATCATATTAATCTGTGCTGGTGTAGCTTCACTAATTGGCTTGTCAATATACAATATCACTTTCTTCTGATGAGGGTTGCAGAAGTTATCTAGATTTTTATCTAATAATTTAGCAAATTGTCCTTCTTTTACTGGACTAAAAGAGGCTTTTACTTCAATAATCTCATCAATAGTTGAAACATCCAAATCTGTAATATTTGGATCTATTTTTTGTCCAAAACCCGCTATTTGTTTTTTATTTTTTACAAATTCACCTACTTTACCCTCTGTAATTCTTCCAATATTATTGGGGTTTAAAGGGTCTAAATTTTTTGATGCTGCAATCGCATTATCAATATCTTTAACTCCCTGTTCGCTCCATTTTAAAACTTTCCCTGCTGGAGCTTTCATATTTTTATAAAATTCATCAAGCTTAGAAAGTAATTTGACATCTACTGCATCATCAAGCTTACTAACCCAACTCGAAATCTTAGGGTGATTAGCCAATTTAGACAGTAAACTAGTTCTAATTACACTACCTCCCCCCTTAGCGAGAACTTCCTCTCTTGTGCCTTAAAAATAAGTCTTTTTTAATCGGATATCCCTGATATTTTCATAATTTTACGAAGAAAGTATATCGGAAAATACGAACGAAATAAATTTACCATCCATTGAAAGGATCGCTAAGATGGCTAAAGCATTTGGGGGTGACCGTAGGTCTTCTAATCGGAGCGGGAGAACATGCCTCCTACGACAAAGAAACCCTTGACCGTATTAACGATATACAAAAAATGGATGTAGCCACCAAAAACCTCTTGTTCAACGTTATCGATACCTACATCCAAAATTTTAAAACTAAATATGCTTTTGCTAAGTAATTATGAAAATAGATATTGCAACTTGGGATGACTCAGAAGATGTACAAAACTTAATCGATGAATATAATAAAATTCATAATCTTGATATTAAAATCATCAATTTTGAAAATCGTGCAGGTACTTATTTCGCAACAATAGAATCCGATAAGCTGACCAAAGAAGATGCTTTCTACCTTGGTAAAAATTATGGCATAATGGTAGAGGAATTTAGAGCAAAAGGGATGTTATAATCCCTTTTGATGTTTTTCTATAAACTGTAAAGCTCCATAGTAATAGCCTATAAGGAATGAATTATTAAAGGACATTTTTTCCAAATTTATTAAAACTTTTGACTTAGTTTCGTCAAAGTTTACTTCAAAATCGACTCTATGTACCCTCTTAAATTTTTCTATTGATTCTTTCAATATTTGAATATTTTCCTTTGAGTAATCTACTTCTAATATATTATTTGGTTCCATTTACAATAATAATTTTTACATTTGATAACATCTCACTAAACTATTGTATTATTTCTTTAAAAAGGAAATTTATGGAGAGTGGTTTGACCCCTATATTCCTAGAGTAAAATGTTAATTTATTGATAATATTTAAGCGACCTTTTTTTCGTTAAAAATCAGGTGTTTTTCTGCGTTCCATTTCTCCATGGGTGTTATCCTGCCAAGTAATCCATGTAATCTTTCATTGTTATAGAAAATGACATACTCTTTCAGAATTTGTTGTATTTGCTCAAAAGTAGTGTATTCCAATCGATCGAATACTTCCTTTTTTAGAATTCCATGATAAGCTTCTATATGCGCATTTTCTTCTGGTGTCGCCACATGTGTAAACTCTTGTTCTACACCAATCAGACTTAGATAATCACGAACATCATGGGCTATAAACTGACTTCCATTATCGCTTCTAATAATTACATTTTCAGGGTAGTTATAGTGTTCAAACAGTTCTGAAAGAAAATTGATGACATGATTTTTCTTGATCTTATAAGCCAATATATCTTTCAGTATTCTTCGGGTATGAACATCAATAATAGATAAAAGATAAGCGTTTTTACCTCTTGACGGTATCCATTGGATATTTCGGTTCGATTTATGCCAGTGATTTCGGAGTACTTGTGCCAGTGATTTCGGTCAAACCGTGCCAGTTTCCAGTTTGATTTGTGCCACTTAAAATAACACTTGTAGTTATTTCGGTTCAAACCGTGCCACTTTGAAAAGTTAATTACATCTATCTTGTTGTTTTCTAAACGATAAGATATGGCTAATAAACTTGATCCAATGGACTTAAAACAAATTATCACCTTGCATTTAGATGGTTGTAGTAATCGAAAAATAGCTACTACACTAAGTATTTCACGCAATACAGTCAATACCTATATGCAACTCTGTGCTGCCAGTGAGTATTCACTTGAGCAGCTCTTATCGTTTGAAACACTGCAATTATCAGAGCTTTTTTCTAGTTTTACCACTGTTGATACACAGCGTCATAATGCGTTGATGTTGTACTTTGAAACAGTTAATAAAGCCCGTAATCATCCTGGTTTTACCTTTCTCTATCACTATAGTCAATATACTGAAACTGCAGAAAACCCCTATAGTTATACTCAGTTTATGGAACACTATAATCGCAAGTATAAACAAGCAAAAGGTTCAATGAAGTTAGAGCATGAACCTGGTAAAGAAATGTACATAGACTTTGCCGGTAAAAAGCTTTCGTATGTAGATAAACATACAGGAGAAATAATACCTGTAGAAGTGTTTGTGGCTATCCTTCCCAACAGTCAATACACCTATGTTCAAGTATGTGCTACTCAAAAGAAAGAAGATTTAATCCAGTGTTGTATCAATGCTTTACACTTTTATGGAGGTGTTCCCCTGGCTATTGTGTCTGATAATCTAAAATCAGCTGTATCTCGTTCTAGTAAATATGAAGCTCAGATTAATCGAAGTTTTAAAGACTTTGCCTCCCATTATAGTTGCGTTGTAAATCCAACAAGAGCCTATTCTCCACAAGATAAAGCCTTAGTGGAAAACGCGGTTAATTTAGTGTATCAGAGAATCTATTATCCTATTAAAGAGATGACCTTCTTCTGCTTAGAGGAGCTAAACCAAGAAATACAAACAAGATTAACTCATTACAATCGGCTCCTTTTTCAGCGTAAGGAATCAAGTCGCATAGAACTGTTCCAATCTATAGAAAGGCAATATTTAAAAACTCTGCCATCTTCTAACTATCAAATTAAAGATTATAAAAGAGCTAAAGTACAAAAGATAGGTTATGTATATTTCTCACCTGACAAAAGCTATTACAGTGTTCCTTACCGTTATATAGGTCATCAGACTACGATTCATTACACCAATACCACAGTTGAAGTTTATTACAATCATGTACGCATAGCTCTACATAAACGAAATCCTGCAAAGGGATCATATAATACAACAAAAGACCATCTATCAAGTACACATCAATACTACACTAGTTGGAGTCCAGAATTCTTTAAAAAGCAAGCTCAACTTCATGGTGAAAATGTAGTGAAATGTGTAGAGAGAATACTTGATAATGTCGAATATCCTGAAATAGGGTATAAACGAGTTATGGGAGTAATACAGCTACATAAAAGCTATGGTTCAGATAGATTAGAAAAGGCCTGTGAACTTGCTTTAAAAGAGAATATAGCAACTTATACTCACATTAAAAACATCCTTCATCACAAGATGGATCTCAATCAAGAAACGATACAACAACTTAACGCAAATACTCCTCACATCCCTTCACACGCCAATATTAGAGGAGCTTCTTCTTATCAATAAACTTTAATAATTAATTATATGGATAACAACCAGACTATCGAAAAACTAAAAGCAATGCGATTAAGCGACATGGCTTCATTACACAACAGACACATGAAAGACAACACAATCACATCTTTTACCATAGATGAATACATTGCTTTACTAACAGACCATGAGTATGAAAACAGACAAAATAGAAAAGTAGAAAGATTAATTAAACAAGCTAATTTTAGGCAAAATGCTAGCATAGCTGATATTAATTATACCCATAATAGAGATCTTGACAGAAATGCTTTTAATAGGCTAACTACCTTAGATTTTATACTGAAAAAACAAAATATTATTTTAACTGGAGCCAGTGGAGTTGGTAAAAGTTATCTTGCTCAAGCCTTAGGACATCAAGCTTGTCTTATGGAACATAAAGTACTTTACTTTAATACAGCCAATCTATTTAACCTGCTAAAATCAAGTAAAATAGATGGAACCTATCAAAGAGAAATCAAGAAAGTACTCAAATGTGACTTGCTTATTTTGGATGACTTTGGACTACAGCCTTTTGATAACCTGATTAGAGAAGCACTCTTTGATATCGTTGATCAAAGGTATAATCAAGCTTCTATTATTTTATCCTCACAAATACCTGTAGCTGCTTGGTATCCTTTAATCGGGGAAAATACTATTGCAGATGCGGTTCTTGATCGAATCGTCAACTCTTCGCATAGAATAGATCTTAATGGAGAATCAATGAGGAAGACAAACTTTTAGCGTTTGAAATAACTTTTTTTGTATTATTGTATAACTTTTTAAAGTGGCACCATTTGACCGAAATAGGTGGCACGGTCAGACCGAAATAACCATCCATACGTATTTGATATCCATTTCTATACACTGAAATGGTCTATTCGTTAAAACTTTTCTATACTTAACGAACTTTCTACCAGTACCACTTCTTTTTATGCGATCATCAAGCTTTAATAACCCAGCCTGTTTCATGATTCGATAAACTTTTTTATGATTTATTTGATACCCTTTTCTTACCAAATAGCTCGTCATCAGACGATAGCCACAATCTATGAAAGGATGATTTAATATGGCCTTGATGCTTTTTATAACTTCTGATTCATTGACATTCCCTAAACGACTATGCTTGGTGTTAATGGAGGGTTTTAAGCCTTTTTTACCACCACTTACTTTTCGATAATAGCTACTTTCGGCTAGGCCTACCATCTGAATTAACCGTAGTTTACTACACTTATGACGCTCGTAAAATTGGTCTACCAAATTTTTTTTGGATCGGATGTTCCAAACTTTTTTTTTAATAATTCTCGTTGAACTTCTAACTCAATATCTTTATTACTGAGCAATTTACGTAATATCCTATTTTCTTCTTCTGCTTTTTTTAATTCTTTACTTTTGGGATCGGATTTTAATTTTAGGCCATCCTCTCCTTGAGAATCAAATTTTTTCTTCCAATTGTAATACGTAGCTGTACTGACTGTGAATTTTCGACAGGTTTCGATAACACCGTTTTCTTCACAATTTTGTAATATTTCTAGCTTCTCAGATAAGCTCCATCTCTAGTATTTCATAGACTCTAATTTATGAATTTTAATTCTACTATTTTACTCCGAGCTTTTAAGGGGCTTAAATATATTTAATGTTATAAATGATTGTAATCGTGAAGCTATTGCCACTGAAGCTTCGCTGTGCTATCCAGCACGAACTGTCATCGAAACATTAGAGAATCTAAAAGATGAAATTGGAGTTCCTAAATTTATTCGATGTGACAACGGACCAGAATTTACCTCTAAAATCTTTACAGATTGGTGTACTAAGAACTTTATAGAGATTAAGTATACCCAACCAGGAAAGCCGATGAAAAATGGATTCATCGAACGATTTAATCGATTTTTTAGAGAAGATATATTAGATGCATATTATTTTGATGACATATACCAATTGCAAAGACTATCTAATAGGTGGAGGGAGGACTATAACTTCAATCATCCTCACAAATCATTAGGAAATAAATCGCCTAAAGAATTTAAACCAAGATTTGATCAAGAATATAATTTTTTCATCAAATCCAATAAGAATATAAATTATTTGTCGAATTTAGTGGTGTCCTAAAAAGGGGAAGCCTACAGTTTATGGGAAGCCTACAATACCCCTACTTAAACTCCAACCTATTAGTTTTCTATCATACAAGTCTATGATGGTTGTTAGATACAAAAAGCCTTCTTTAACAGGAATATAAGCTATATCCGATACCCAGGCTTTTGAAGGGCTATCTTGTTTGAACTGACGCTTCAATACATTTTCTACAATTCGATAATCATGCTTAGAATCTGTTGTAACTCTAAACTTTTTACACAATTTACTACACAAACCCATTTCTCTCATGTATTTAGCAACTGTAATTCTAGATATTTTATATCCTCTACTTTGGAGTTCTATGGTAATTCTTGGACTGCCATATCGCTGCTTAAATTCGAAATACAGGGACGTAATCAATGCTTTAAAATTTTCATTTTTGTAATTCTCTTTTACTGATGGAAGACCGCTTCCATTTATAATAACTGCTCGTATTGATTTCTAGTACCTTGCACATTTTATCAATCGGAAATATTTTTTCATTACTTCTTATGAAATCGTATTTCATCGATCGGTGTTGGAGAAAATGGCGATTGCTTTTTTTAATATATTATGTTCTAACTCGAAGTCCCTTAGCTTATTTTCCAATTCATGGATACGCTCTTGTTCTGCAGTGAGTTTTAAATTTCCATTACCTGGGAAGCTTCCTTCACCGTACTCTTCAGACTCTTTACGCCATTTATAGAGCATAGTAGGTTTAATACCAAGCTCTCTTGCTAATTCAGAGAGATTCTTTCTATCCTTGCTTAATTCTAAAGCTTGGCGTTTAAAGCTGGAGTCATAAATTTGTCGTGTTGCTTTCATAGATTAAATGTAAGATTTTATGCTTAACTTTTAATGGAATCTAAGTTAGCACATCCAGTATTACAGATTGACCTCTGTATGTTCCTTGAATAGTCTGAACACATGCAGAATTAATATGCTGATTTATAGCAGAACTGAATTTGCCTGCATTTGCTTTATTATAATTTCCAATTACTCCAAAGTCGCCTGCGTGTTTAAACTTAGCCTGTAACTGTTTCGAAGTGTTTAACAAAACGTCACTTCCTGTCTTAGTGGCTCTCTATTAAATACTTAGTTAATACTTTTAATAATGCATATTTTAAATCACTTTCATCGGCTCTTATCATTTCTCTTTCGTCTTTTGGAAAAGAAACAAATACCGTGTATTCATTACTTTCTCTTTCACCATCAAATTTAATTACAGCTACTTCTCCATTTGATTTTATTTTTTCAAAGCAGTTAATTAATTCTTCGAGGGATGGGTTCTGCTTTTCTATTATTTCTTCTATGAATTTCATTTTTTATTTGATTAACATTTTTGCAATTTGTGATACATCTGTTACTTTTCCTGTGGCTACTTGTGTTGCTACGTTCATCATTTGTTGATGGCTAACAGTTTTTAAGCCGTGTTGCCTAGCAAAAGATTGAAAAGCTGCTACAGCAGTTCTTTTATTTCCATTTATAAACATATGCCCTCCAGATATTGATCTGAATATAGAAGCTCCTTGTTCAGCAGCAATTTCATAATACATTGCTGAATTTATTGCAGAGGATGGTGTACCGTTTAATAAAATTCCACCGCCATCGGTTGCCTTATTAAGTGTAACTATCTCATCTGCGAAGGATGTAGCATTAAATCCCCCCTTAGCGAGCTCATCCAAATTCTTCCATTTCACATACCCTCCAGTACTTTTAATAGCACTAAGATTTTTAGAAACTAAATCTAGCTCATCTAAATTTGTTCTAAGATTTGGAGCTTCATCAGCCAGTATCTGCCAGGCTTTAAATCCATCTTCTTGTTTAACTAGGTTATCAAATGCGGTATTGTTTCTTGAAATATCATTAACGAAATCATCAAAATTGCAAGATTGTCCCACCACAAAATTGCTTAACAATAATATAAAAACTAGTAATGCTTTCCTAAGTTTATTCATCAGTAAATATTTTAGTTTCAGTATTGTAAATTAATGTTCTTATCGTTTTTGAAAATTTATCTTTATACAAAAAGTAAACGTTCTTATTGCCATACCACATCTTTTTAAACTTCCGATTCTCAAAATCATAGAATTTCTGTGTTATTCTTTTTTCAACTAAATCCACTATGGAGATACTCCTCTCTTCCAAAATGACCAAGTTTTCTCCCACAAAAATATTAGAAATAAAATCGTTATTAGGGCCTCCCTGCTTTTCGTACTTATCTAATTCTAAACTATTTGTATTCAATACAAGTATTCCATAGGGAATAAAAACATATCGACCTTCTGCTGATTCTAAATTATATTCTTTCAAGTTCGCGACTAATCCGCAAAATTTGTTATCATAGTCTAGTAACTTGTTATTATAAACCTCATTGTCAACATACACTTTAAATCTCCATAATGTACATCCATATTGGGGTTCGTTAAATTCTGTAGCAACCACTTGAATATCACTATATTTGGATTGAAACGCATGGGGTTCATCTAATTTTAAGGACATAGTATATCTTTTATTTTATTCTTTTTATAAATTTGATAAGCCTCTATTGTTTTGTCTAACTTACCTGTTTTTTGGGCGTTCTTAAAATAGTGTATTCGTTTCCCTGTTTTGTCTAAATTGATATAGTCAATTAGATCATCCGCAACATCTTTTGGTAATTTATTGAAGACTTCCTGTATATCTACAAGAACTGTTTTTCCTTCTACTAAACATTTTCGCCATTGACCATTTACCCTTTGTAAAGCTTCAACTCTACTGAAATAACTAATATCCATAGCCTGTAATTTTGTAGAAAATTCGATCTGTTCTCCAGCTAAATTAACGTTTTTCTTAAACCAGGGTGCTACGTCTCCTATTTTTAAATCGACATTTGTCGCTTTATTACTCAGTAGAAATTTGAAATAATAAATCCCATCATCTAATCTATCCGCAAGCATTCTTGAATCATAAGTATATATTAAATCTTCAATTCCTTCGGAGTTCGTTTTAATAGGACTTCCGAAACTTCCACTCAAACTAGACTCTTTCTGAAATCTATCAATTGGCAATTCGAATTTATTTCCTTTCACCGTTTCAACTACTTTATCAAAACCACTATAGGGAGGCCAAGTAATATTATTCCAATTATTTATATTTTCGGATTTAAAGAATAAATAAAGCTCATTCCATTTTCCTTCACCCCACAATTCAAAAGCTTTTCTGTATTGCTTATCAGTTGCTGAAAATGTTTTTATGAATTCGCCATATTCTACATTTTTGTAAATAGAAATGATCACATCATCTACACTCTTCCACCAACCTTTACCTTCTTTGGCTTCGCTATAGGCTTTTAGCTCGGCCTCTACATCTAGTATTTTCTCAGCGTCTTTATTTCCTCGCTTCGCTTGTTCTATTAGTGCTTTCTTAGCTGCTGGATTATCTAACTCTTTAAAGAACTTCGCTATTTGTCCTTTCCCTATTGCACCTGCTAAGGTCGTAACATTCATTAATGCTGTTACAGCATTGTAGGCATCTAGCGTTGCTTTTAGCTCAGGGATTTTACTTAATTCGCTATTGTTTATCGCTAAGTTAGCTACGGCATTTACCTTGCTCCATTTGTCTACAAAGGTAAAAGTTTTGGCTAACCATCTTGGTCCTGTAGCTATTTTAGTAACAGGTACAACTAAAGTTACTACATCTAAGGTGTTTTGTAAATAGATTTTTACATTTTCTACTTCTCCTTTAGAATGTGCATAATATAAGAACAAGGCAGGTACTACTGGCACAGTTTTGCTTCCATCAGAAATTCCACTTACCAAGTTATAATCCAAATTATCTGTAAGTGCTACCATATCAAATGGTTTTATAAAGACAGGTTCTTCGTATTTTACCCGTTGTGTATTCGTACAAGAAGGAATTGCTCCTATGTTATCACAATTTTGTGTTACTTCCCAAACTCCTTGTGATATTCTAAATTCTGGTTGATTATACTGAAAATAGATTTGGAATATCTTTTCACCATTAGTAGGTACTAAATAACTGTTTTGAACGACAGTAAATGCTTTTACTTCATCTTTACTAATGTTTTTGATGGTTTCTTTCTTTACCTCATTAAACATTTGTCCAAAAAGACGAACTAAAGCTGTATAATTGTTAGAACCATAAAAAGCCGTTTGGTCGTCTACTTTAAACATCAGATTTTTTAAAATCTTATTGTTGTCAGCTTGTAAAAGAGTTAAGAAATCGTTGAAATGTTCGGTTTTTACAATTTGTACTAATTTTACAATAGCATTTTCTTTACCATTTGCTATCGTATTATCACTCGATAGTTTGGTAAATAATTTCAGAAATTCATCATATTTCAATAAACGTAATGAACATAAATCTGTTTCATTAATTGTTTTTATAATGATACTCTTATCAGAAGAATCAATAATACCTAAAACTTTATTGTAGCCTTTATTGATTTCCGAAATGTCTTTTCCTTCACAACTATCATTTGGATTTAAGGTACTTCCAGAACCATCTATACAAGGTATAGTTTCTTTGTATTTGATAACATTTTCATCCGTAACTTTTGTTATATTAAACCCTTGTTTGTCTTTAATATAGTCCCAAGTTGTTGTATGTGTTTGGTTATAACCACATGTTCCGTAATTCCAGAATAGCGTAATCGATGGATTTTCGTTTTTTTCTTTTTCAGATAAAGTAACAATATCTAAAGGTTTTGAAATTCCTTCAGAAAAATAACCTTTAACATTTCCAACCGTTTTCCAATAATACAAGGTATTTTCTGAACAATCGTTGTTCTTGCACATTGCTATTCCATGAACAGCTCCATTTGGAGATTGTATTGTTCCAGAAACATATACACTAGAACCCGTGTATTTAAAAGGTTCCCAGTCTGGCGTTAATTGTATTTCTTTAAACTCTCCCTCTTCCTGTCCTTGGAAACCATAGAACTTAAATGCTGGATCACCAATTTGTTGCCAATCTTTGTGTGATAGCAGTTCGCTTGCGCTATAATCCATTAACAACTTTGTGTTGCTTGCTGTTGGATGTTCAAGCTTAAAAATTCCGTGTCCTAATTCGTGAGCAGCTGTTTTAGGAGGTGCATTTTTGTACACATACCCAAATTGTCCATTTAGGCGCATATAACCTGCTTGACCTGTAGAAGACGCTTTATCTGTTACAAATATGACATAGCGTAATTCTTTGCTACGGGTATTTAGGTAATGGTTGTTGATTTTTATCTGATCGCTACCATAGGTATGCATCAATTTTGGATCGCCAGATTCTATTTTTTCGTTTATTCCTAATTCAGAAATTGATAAAATAGGTTCTTCGACGATTTCAAAATCTACGCCGATTCCTTTGTAAACTTTTGTAAGGTTTTCACGGATTTTAGTCAAATTAGCTTTCGAGTTGGCATCCAACGGAACCAAATGTATTTTGGCTTTTTTCTCTTTTAGATGCACCAACTTAAACGAACTAACTACTTGTTGTTTCGCTAAAGAATCTTTAGGTACAATAACTGCAATTACATCCTCTTCTTGGTAGTTGTATGCACCTTTTAGCGTCAATTCATAACGACGTGTCGTTTCCGATAACTTGGTTTCGGTTGCCTCAATCTTTTTACCTGAACGCAGTGTTTTGAAAACAATTTGTGCTTCTTTTAACGAAGCGTCTGTTAGCTTAACATCAGCTTGTAAAATATCCGACTGTCCATTGACCACCAATTTATAAGGTACAGCTATCGTTTGTCCTTTACTGTCTTTTACTGTTTCGTAATCACTTAGTGGTAAATTCGTTTTGTCTTGTGTATCAAAGCTAAATTTAGTGTATGGAGTTTCCTTATTTTTAAAAGGAATTTCTTTCCATTCTAACTCAATTCCTTTTGCTGTATATTGATTGACCACAGCATCTTTTCCACTTCCCGAAACACCATCTGTATTTTGTGAAGTAGGAGCACCACCTGGAGCAACTTGACCTCCCTTGGTAATATTTCCGTCTTTGTCAACTTCCCAAATAGTCCCATCAGGATCTGTAATTGTAGTGTCGACACCACCAGGATAAGTTTGACGTGGTGGTTCTTCTCCATTTTTACCTGGAGGTCCGATGATTGTAATTGTACCTGGAGGTGGAGTTGCGCTATACTTAACAGAATCGATAGGGAAATCGACATTAATTTCCTTGATTCCTCCATCGCCAAATATTCCGTCAATTGTTTGTGATACATAATGTACCGCTGATTCTGTAGGATCGTACGTGGTTTCAATCACACCACCAATCAATTGATGATCGGTGTTGATTTGAATATTACTGAAACTTACTTTTACTTTTGTATCTGCTAAATAAGGTACCACAATGTATCCTTCGCCTGAATATGTTCCGCTACCTGTAGATTTGATAATCGTTACAGGAAAATCTCCGGCTGTAAACACTTCATTGGCAACCAACATAGTTTGTAATGGTGCTTTGTTGGTAATGTTGATGTCTGGCATCATCCCACATTGCACATTGTTTGAAGTATCTTCGCTATTGGTAGTGAAATATTGAATATTACTGTACGAATAGGCATTATCTGCACCATTCTCGTAACCATTGTTATAGGTTTGTGCTAATCCACAAACAGCGCCTACACGGTATTCGTATTCTGTTTTATCGCCTAATCCAGAGATGTAAATCATTTCTTGATAGGCTTCTTGCTCCATCCAAGCCGTCGATGAGCCTTTTTTACGGTACTGAATACGGTATAAGCCATTTGGTTTTTCACCTGGATAAGACCAACGAATTTCAACACGTCCACGTCCTGCATTTTTTGCAGATAAAAAGCTTGGAATTTTACAATCTTGGATATAATCAAAATAGAAGATTTCTGATAATCCATTGTTTTTGTACACGCCATTATCTTCAGTTGCATTACCGCCTAAAACTGGATTCCCAGATTTCGCTTGTACTTGCCATGCATAACGTTTACCTGGTAATAACTGTGTTTTATCAAATCCATAAAAAAGAGAATTGCTATACACTTCTTCTTTCCACAAAACTGGTGAAGCCAAGAAAGCTGTAACAGGATCTCTTTGCAAATCCCAAATCTCTTTCATCGTAAAAATATAACGCGTATTAGGCGCTACTTGTCTTGGCATCCATTGAAACACAATATTCTGAATTTCATTTTGTTTTTGTACCAATTCCTTGTTTTGAGGCAAGGAAAGCATTGGTGGATCATATTGAACAAAATAAGCGGTAGAACACGATTTACGAGACAAAGTTCGACCTGTATGACTATCAACTACTTCGAAACAAAAATTGTATTGTCCTTGAGGTAAAGTCTTCGCATAATTTGCAGCAGAAATTCCTGAAAGATTTTGCAACTGAAATAAGGCTCTTAACTCTACATTGGTTAAGAATAATGGAACGCCTGGAGATAACGTAATATCTCTCATACCGTTTACATATTGATTCGATATCGCAATTGGAGTCGCATTTAAGCCACTTTCTAACGAAAAGCGTAACCGAATTTGATGGGTTGGTTCCATCAAATCGGTCATAAGCAGTTGAAGCTGTAATTTATTTTCGTTTGTTGTGGCATAATCGCCTAATTTCAAACTATAAGGTGGGATCAGTACAGGCGTTACCTGTACTGGATATTGTTGTGCTCCAACTAACTGAAGTAGAAAAAGGAAGCTTAAGATTATAAAGCGTTGGAATAGAGTTATATTTTTCATCTTTTTCTAGTTATTTATTTTCAAAATAAAGTTGTTTGATCGTTCCGTTCTTTTCACCTGGCATCAAGTACTGTACTTTTATCGAATACTTTCCTTTTGGTACAATTCCATAAGATGAATTAATCAACTCATTGATTCCTGCAGGTCGATTATTCGCTGGCGTGCTCATATATTTAGAAGCAGCTTTTGAAACCAATTCGTACCAATCTGATTTATAATATCTAAACAAATCATATTTGTAAGGGAAATAGTTGGTTAAGAAGCTTGTCGGTTCATTGTTTTCTAAATACATGATGTAAGAAGAAAATACAGGTAATGCCTTGGTTGGTGGAATTCCTATTTCATCTCCTTGACGATCTAAAGAAAGTCTATCAATTGGATAATTCGTATAGAATAATCCTTTGAACTTATTCGCAAAATCGTCTTCCATTAACGCATGAATATTGATTAATGGCTTGTTGTCTGTATATTTAGTACCAACTAATTCTGGTATATCAAATGCTTCGTCTCCATTTGTCATTGCATTTTGAAGCATAATCACATCTGAACTCACTTTTTCCCAATAATGATTAAATTTTAAACGATTCAATTTCTCTTCTAGCGTATTGTATTTACTCGTTTCGAATGCAAAAGCTAAACGTTCTATTTCTCCATCTTTTGATAGTTTTTGCGCTTTTTTAGTTGTCGTTTCTGTTTCTACTGTAGAACCTTCTCCTTCTCCTTGCGTATTCGAGGTAGTCGTGCTATTATCTATAGATTGATTAGTTGAACCATTTGCTGATTTAGCAACAATTCCTAATGTATAGGCTGTTCTATTCGCTAATTCTGGTACAGCAAAACGTACTTCATTCGCACCTTGATCGTAGGTAAAATCTGTTTCAAGATCTTTTCCTTCTTTGGCTTTTAAGATTGTTTTTGTTGTCCAATTTGGATCTTCAAATAAATAATCTTGTCCACGTTTTAACTTAATGTATCCTTTGTTCGATTCTTTTTTATAATAATTATTCTGATCGACAACAGGATAAGCATATTGTATATTATGCAATGGAATAACAGAAGGAGCTCCACCAGTCGTAAACTCACGCTCTTCTATTTCTGTTGCTTTTTTACCATTAACCATCATCACTTGATAAGCTCCTCCTTTTTTCTCCATAAAACTTACTTCGATTACTGCCTTCATTTTTTTGTTTGGAGGTAAAATATCCTCAGATACAAAGTTTGCACGATCACTTGCTTCATACTCAATTTTACCTTTGATTTCTTTTCCAGCTTCGTCTATTATTGTAAACTTATCGATGATTATTTTATAGGTATGATCGCCATCATCTTCAGGTATAACAACAGGCTCATTAACTGCTAAAGCAAACGTAGCTTGTGGAATAGCAAAAACATCTACATCTTTATCCTCTTTTTGAGGTGTTACATCCGTAATAATTTTCATACCTCCTAAAACAGATTCGTTTTCCAGTTTACATTCTTCTCCAAATTCTAATTTGAATCTATATTTCCCTTTAATTAATCCGCCTAACAATTCATAGTTTCCGCCTAAATAACCTCTCATCCAAAACGGATTTGGCCCACGAGCTTGTAATAACGCCGCAGCACCTGCTTTGATGATTGGAATTTTCTTTTTGATGAAAAATAGTTTTATCTTAATTCCTAATTCTCCTTGTAAATAAACATAAGCTTGACCATTGGCATACCATCCATTTATTCCGATTTGTTTTCCTCCTCGGTTACTACATACAGCATCACCATAATTTTTTAACATGATATCAGCACCAAATCCTGCTGCAAAACGCGCATACAAGATTAATGCAGTCATATCACCTGTGTCAAATTTAAAATGCGACCCAAAAGCAAAACCTTTGCCTTCACTGATAGCATTTAGATTTTTCATGTAATCTAAATCACCTTGTTCTAATCTTAATATTTGAGCAACTTCAATGGGAGGAGGAGGAGATCCAGGAATTCGGTCACCAACCATAAAGTAACTTTGAGATTTTACATAAAAGTTACCAACACCCACTTTTAATCCGATCATATCGGTTGGTGTTCCAATGTGCATATACCATTCGTCTGGAGCAATATGTAAGACAGCCCAACCAGCTCTACCATTAGGTCCTGTTCCTTTTATGAAATCACCAACACTAACATTGACATCTAAAGTTGCATGGAAAATTTTATTGTTAAAATCATAATCCATGGCAAGTTTTGCTGATAAAGCTGCTTTTCCAGTAAGTTCTGTTGGATAATAATCATCAACTTTGTCAGAAACGTCTAAAATATTTTTAAGTGGACTATTTTCACTTGTTAAATCTTGTGTTAACTTTTCTGTAAAACGACCACCAATTGTTTCATGTAATTTATCTTGTAATTTTTTTAATGGATTTGGAAAACTTGCAGTAAGGTCTCCCATCACTTCCGCTTCTCCTATAAAGCCAATGTTTCGTAATCCTCCATTTTTATTTGTCGAAATATTAAAGGAAGCCATAAGTGATACGGCTTGTTTTGATCCCACGTTTCCAAATATACCTGCACGTAATGCTACTCCTACAGATTCATTGGGTTTAAAAACTAATGCTCGGTTTTTATATCTCATACTTAGCTGAGAATCTGGAATCATACGGTAAAATGCTCCACCACTAAACCCTGTTATGTTAAAATAACCGGTGTTAATTTTTAAACCATCAACCATTCCTTCAAATCCCCAGTATCTAAAAGTACTACGTCCAAAAATTGCGTTTAACGATAGGGTTCCATTTTCTCCTAAACCCTTTACTTTTTCAGCCAAAAGGAAAGCTTTAAACCCTTTTCCATAAACAGGATCATCACGCATAAATTCTAATTCTCCACTAACAGTCGCTATTCCTATATCAACATTGTATAAACCTAATTTTGACATTCTAAAGCCATTATAACTCCATCTTTGTCTAAGGTTATTTGTTTCGATTGCTCCATTGATAAAAAAAGCTCCTCTTGCAGCAAAATTACCATCTTGTAATCCTACCGTAATATCTAAACCTAAATTGGCTTGCGATTCATTTAGTTGTAATACAATTTTATTAATTGTGACAGGAAAATTTCCGATTTGATGAGCACCTTTCGTACCAAAATAATCAACTGTTATGATAGGACCTCTTGTTTGTAAGGTCAATCCTTGAAATTCGACTCCTGTAAATTCAGATTCTTTTTGACCTTCTGTATTATTCTGATCGGCTTTCCCATTGGCACTAATATCCAACGAGCCATTTAAAACAGCTTTTGGTAAAAATTCTTTGTTTCGAACTAATAATTCGACATAGGAACCAGGAAGTATGGTTGCTTTTGCACTCCAAATAGAAAAGTCTAATTTTTCTTGAACAGATACAGATAGTAAATATTCTTCTTCTGTAATGTACCCTGTATAAGCTAATGTACCTAAATTATTGGTTGTTGTTTCTTTGCTATTTTGAATAGGGAGTTGCATTTGACCTTTTAAGTTTGCTCCAATTATTTTTGAAGCAGCTAAATCAACTCCAATTTGATCTAATGAATAACTCCATGCATTCTTTTCTCCTGTTATACCTTCCTTTAAAGGAAAAACATTATTAGCCGCAAATTTTCCTGATACGCCATAGCGGTCAATAATCAAATGATGAGCTTCAAATGAGATTGGAGCAGTTCGATTTTTTTCTGTTTTAAATTCTGCAGGTAATCCGACATGTAATGATTGAACATAAAATCCTCTCCAACTTTCTGTTCCATCAATCAAATAACCATGGGTTTCATAGTATTCTGGAAATACAACATTTGGATCTGAACGTAAATCACTCATGTCTAATATGGCTTGATTGGCGTAAAACGTAAAATATCCTTGGTTTTCTTTTTGTGTTTGCTTGGTTACTGCAAATGGTGAAATACTTACATTCACAAGTAAATCGTTCCAATTCGTTGCTTTTACAGAAAAATCTCCTCTTACACGTACATCATCATTTGCAATTACTTTTCCTGTTTCTAATTCTACAGGAACCAAAACTTTTCTTGAAACTTGTACATTTCCTTTTAAAGAAAGTTCCTTTATTCCATCACAGTCAATGACAACATAGGTTAAATCATTCACTGAATTTCCACCAGAACCTTTTTCTTTATTAAGGTAACCTCCTTCTAAAGTAAGCAACCATTCTTTATTATTAAATGGTACATGTACATTTCCTAATAAAGAAAGTTTGGCATCACCAATAATCTTTCCTTGGTAGGATAATTTTACATCTTCGGCTCCAAAATACAGTTCTTTCTTTCCGCCTTCAGCACCTTGTTGTGGCGTAATAATTCGTGCATATACGTTAATTAATGCATAGTCGGGTGTAAATTTTGCTTTAGTTACGACAATTCCGTATTCTACATTATCTATAACTTCTTTTAAACCAATTGGAAATTCAGTTAATTGATTTGGATTAATAGAAGTTGTATAACGTTTTTCTTTTTCTGTCAGGTTAAAAGCTCCTATGGCTTTACCAATTTCTTGATCTATTAAGGGATCTTGTTTTATAGGAGAGTATAATTCCTTATAAAACTCTATTGGATTTTCTCCTGTTAGTCTATCATTTGCCCATGAATTGATTGACAATAAAAGACAAAATAAGATGAAAAATTTAAAATGTATATGTTTTATCATTGGATCGAGGTTAATGTTAGAAAGAATAATTGTATCCTATTGTAGCAGTTAATTCATTCAATTTTTTGTCAGGTATATCTTGGTTAGTAGTACGGAACATTTGAATAACAGACGCATTAAAATTATGTTTCTCCCAAGGTGAATAGGCCCCATTAACTCTGAAATTAGTTACTTTTGTAGATACTTCACTACCTGAAGAAGAGTTGTAAGACACTCCAAATGATGTTTGAAGCTTGTTTTCCATAAAACTTTTGTTAATACTTGCAGAAGGTCCCCAAATATTAGTTGTTTTAGTGGCTGCATACATATTGGTATAATTGGCCGAAGCTGCAATACTCATTGTTTTTTCGGGAAATCCTAACGAATAGGTTAGATTTGCGTTATGAAAACGATTTAATCCACCTTTTCTCACAATGTTATTTTCTCGGTTAACCATATCATTCAAAGAATAATTGAAATTGATATTTTGTGTCAGCTCTTTTTTATTCGATAAAATATAATTGGTATTCACATTGATATTTTGAGAAATTTGTTTATAATTAATTGAATCTTTTGGTTGTTGTAAAGCCAAAGGATTATCATTAATATTTTTAAACTGATTCAATTGATTATTGGTATACATTGTAAAATTAGAGTAACTAGCTGTTACCATTAGTTTTTCTCCCATTTTTACATTGGTATTGACAGAACCTATCCAACGCTCCGTTTGTTTTAATTTAGCCGCATCAAGATTGTCGCGCTGTCTCCCGACATTTGCCGTTACATTGACACTTCCTTTGAATAAATTGAAGGCTGTATTCAGTGTGATATTTTCCAAATCATTGTTGAAATAATAAGCGCCCAACGTTTTATAACCTGGGTCGATTCGTTCATATTTCACACCAAGACTAGCCGTTTTTAAATTCAAATTAACTCCTGCATTATAGGCATTGAAGCTTTCGGAAGAAGCATTGGATTTCAAAAATCGATTCGAAATTCTTTTTGAAAAATTGCCTTTTTCTGCCCGTGTATCATTGATGATTCCCGAATTTGAAAACTCTGCAAAAACTTCTAAATTTTCTAATAATTTGAAACTTCCTTGCATCGATAATACCAGATTTTCTTGTGGTGTGATGCCTTTATGGTCGATAGATTGTTTTAGTGAATTGTAATCATCTTTTGCATAAAATCCGATTAATCCCAATTTGTAACGGTCTTTTTCCCATTTAAGATGTGCTCCATACCCCATTCGTTTATAAGCTGGAATAGTTTGTTCTTGTCCATCATCTTCAATCGCTTTGTTTAATCGTCCACCCATCAGGGCTATTTTGAAAGGAATATCAGGTGTTAATTCCAAACCGACTCCCGTAAATAATAATCCGTTATAGGTATAAGGAGAAAAAGTCATATTCGAATCTCCTATGTGTGCGTTCACCCATTTATATTTTGGACTAATACTGATACGATTAAACTTGAAAGGTACTTGATAACCCAATTGTGAACCTTGATTGGTTAAACTATAGGATATTGGCATAGACCAATTGTAAAAACCTAAATTTAGATTTCCATTTAAGAAATAAGTAAATGCTTCTCTATTCTGATTAACATTCGAATTATAGAATACAGTATTTGCAGAAACACCTCCTGAAACTTTGAAAGGATTTTTTTTAAGGGTTTCTATTAACTTATCATCTAAATTCTCTAAATCAACTTCTTGTGCATTTAATTGAATGGTACAAAAGCAAAAAAATGCAAAGACCATACTAATTGTATTCTTCTTCATAGCGTGGCTTATTTATTCTTAGGTTTTTGTACTTTGATGGTCGTCATAATGTAAGATTCTTGCCCATTATTAATAAATCCTTCAATTTTGACAGCGCCTTTTCGTCCGTCTGTTGTTTCAAAAAGAACAATTCGAGTGGATACTTTGTCATCAAATGGCGTTTTTCCTCGAGAAGTCTCTGTTATTGATAATCGATTAAAATCATTTCCATGATCTATTGCATCAAATTGTGATGATGATAATTGTGCTCCTACTAATTCTTGTGAATTAATAATCTTCGTATGAATACTATTTTTAATCGCATTAAATGATTTATTTTGAACCTGATCTGGTGATAAAAATTCGTTATAATCAAATGCAGCACTCAATCCGAAATAAGCAAAATCAATTAAAACTCCATCAATTTCATTGATTGTTGTTTTGGTAATGGTTTTTCCTAATTGGGATGAAAAGAATGAACCAATAGTAGAATGAGCTGTATTGATTCCTAGTTTTACATTCTCGAAAACAAGTAAGTTTTTATTTGATTTGATATGAATTTGCTTCTCTAAAACCTTTGTTTCTTTGTCATTTTTCGCAACTAATTTGATGGTATTTACCCCAACAGTTGTTAAGACAATTGTAGGATATTGTATTGTACTAAATGGAGTAACAGAATTATTTAAATACCATTCATAAGACGTTGCCTGTGTTGTGTTATTTGTTAAATGTAATGTAACTGGTGCCTCATAATCTTGGTCAATAAAATCAACCGTCCAATCAAAATCAACATTCATGGCTTCTTTTACTTCAATTGTTTTTTCAACAACATATTCTTCTTTTCCGTTCTGAATCGTTAATTTGATTTTATGTTGACCTGCTTGATGAAATACGACAATGGGATTTTCTATTGCAGATGTAGAAGGTGCTCCATTCTCAAATTCCCATAAATAGCTTGTAGCACCTTTCGATAAATTTTTCAATTGAATTTTAACAGGAGAAGTGTTACTTCCTTCTTGAATCCATTCGAAATCGACTTTCATTGCTGCATCAACTTTCAACTCAATGGTCTTTTCTTCTTTTATTCCGTCTTTATTCGATGCTTCCAATTTGATGGTATAAGTTCCTGGTACAGTATAAACAACTGTTTTTGGATTTTTTTGAGTTGAAGTTGTTTCTGTTGCGCCTTCGAATGTCCAATTAAACGTATCTGCGCCAATTGTTTTGTTTTTAATGTCAACTTTTACAGGAACAGAATAGTCATTATTTTGTATGGTAATTTCAAAATCTGCTCCAATGGCAATAGATTCTTCAGATGCACATGATTGAAAAATTAATAATCCAATCATCAAATTTGTTATATAATTTACTAAGATTTTCATGGTAGTTTATTTTATTAACATTCTTCTTACGAACATTTCATTTTCTGTTTCTAAAATGACAAAGTAAGTTCCTGATGCTAAGGTTTGGTTGAATGGAATTTCAAATTCAGTATTTGGGCTGAAATCATTTGATACATAAAATTGTTGAGACAACATATCTACCATTCTGATTCGAATTGATTTGGCTTCGTATAATTTTACAATGACTTTGTATTGTCCATCATTTGGATTTGGCGTGACAATAAATTCTTTGATATTAGAAACTGTTTTAGGATTTGTATCAATTCCATTGATATTTTCTTCTACCAAAACTTCTTTGTAAAATGTTTTCTCACATTCGCCTTGATAGCCTTTTAATCCAAATTGATATTTTCCTGTTTTTGAAAATTTAATTTCAATGTTCTCATTCATTTGTTGAATGATATTGAATTCATTTCCTTTAGGTAAAATCCATTCAACACGTTCTGGAGCTATTTTAGAAGTGTTTACCAATTTTACATTGGCATCTACAAAAGCATGAGTTGCAATCATAAATTCGGGTTGTAAAATAGCTGAAGAACTTTTAATAATCACTTTATCCGTTGCTGAACATCCTGCTTCATTATATACTTTTACTGTATATTCTCCTGGTAAAGCGATAGAAATTTTAGGCGAAGTCGAAATCAATTGTCCGTTTTGATCAAACCATTCATATTTCGCATTTTTATCTGCAATTGTTACATCATATTCCATCGAATCTCCAAGACAAAGTGTTATGTCTTTTCCTAAATCAACTTTTGTATCTAGAGGTTGTGTTAATGTATAAGTTTTGACTGTTTGACATCCGTTTGTATCTGTAATGGTTACAGTATAATCTCCAGCAGATAATCCAGAAATTAATTGTCCTTTTGCTCCATTTGACCATTCAATTTGATAAGGAGCTGTTCCACCAGCTTCACTAATTTCAATTAAGCCATTTGTAGATCCAAAACAAGTTGGATTGATTTGTTGAACAATATCCACCTCAAAACTTGAAGGTTCTTTGATTGTTACTGAATTTGTAGCAACACAACTATTCTTATCTTTTATCGTAACAAAATAATTTCCTGCACTTAGCCTAGATACAGTACTTGTTGTATCTGATGTATTCCATCTATAAGTATAATCTGCAATACCACCATTTGGAATGGCTTTTACAATTCCACCCGTATCACTGTTACAAATTAATTCATTTGCTTCAACAGCAACGGTTAATTTTGTTGGTGAATTAAAGACAAGTTCTGCTTCCGTTTTGTTATTATTTTTATCTGTAACTTCTACCTTATATGTTCCAGCTGTTTGTTTATTTAAATTAAGTGTTGTCTCGTTTGGCATTTCAGTAAATAGTCCATTTTCTTTTTTGAACCATTTATATTGATAAGGACTAATACCTCCAGTTAAATTAACTTGTAATTTTCCGTTTTCTGCCTGATCTGGAATTAGGTTTCCATCGGTATCAAAATTCCCAATAAATTCATTGTCGATGTGACACAAAATTTCTTCTTGAATCTTGATTTCTGCTACTAATGGCAAAGGCTGCTCTACAATAAATTCTTTAGAAATTATTCCACAACCTGTCGCTCCATTCAATGCTAAAGCATCGTTTTTGTCTTTTACAGTTAAGTAATATTTTCCAGCTGGAATATCTTTCAAAATAATCGTAAAAGGATTGTTTACAGCATCTGTTGTTATTTTTGAAGCATCAATGATTTCTCCTGTTGGAGAATTTTTTCTCCATTCATAGTTATATGAACCATTGGTATTTGGAGTTCCACCAATTGCACGAACAGAAATTAGTCCATTTGATAATCCGAAACCACTTGGTTGTTCTATGGTCATTTCATTGTCAGGTAAACTAAGCGGTGCATCTGGTTGCTTAATTTCTACTTTAACCTCTTTAATTGAAGTACCTTCTTTTGCATAACAACCGCTAGAATCTATTACTTTTATTGTGTATTTACCTGCTGGTAAGTTTTCAATTTTAGTTGATCCTATTGATAAAAAATCAACCCAGTCATCTACTACATTATTCGCATCAGTAATAGCATATTTGAATGTTCGTCCTGGTTCTCCTGTAACAGATAAACTAATTGTACCATCTGTTCCGCCAAAACAAAAAACATCAGTTGATTGTGTTACTGAAAATTCGATTGGTTTTGGTTCTTTAATGGTGAATCTATACGAATATTCTGCTCCATCCGTATACGTAGGATTTCCATTATAAGAACCTCTTAAATCTAATTTATAATTTCCTTTTGCCAATCCTTCAATAGTATAACTTGTCGAATTTGTCAAAGTTGAAAAATTGTAATTCCCAACAACACCGCCTGTATCTGTATTGACTAAAGATCCTTCTAAGACTTCGTTTTGTTCTAATTGACGGTCAAAATTTAAGGTAACTTGTCCATTATTATCGCCAAAACAAGTGATATCTGCAAATGAGGCTGATGTGATTTTGGGAGCTGATAAGATCAAGGTTAAAAATACAGGAGTTGATTTTGATAAATAGTCATTATTCTCAAAACATGAAACCACTCGGAAATAAATCTTACGTCCTAAATATTGTTTGTAATTATTTCCTAATAATTCTTTTCCTGATACACTAAGAATATGTTTGTTATACAAACTACTTTCAATATCTTGCCAATTTGACTCCGTAATATTTCCATTCTCATCTGCAATATTATATTGATAATGATATAATTCTGGAGAGAAAATATCTTTTGCTAATAATTGGATTTTATTATCATGAGGTAGATAGGTATTTACAATAGAGTTTCCAAGTTCATTTTTTATAATCTGATTTTTTAATGTGTGAATAGGAGTTTGTCTAAATTTAAATTGAAAATCCTTTATTTCTTTATCAATCTCTTCATTGAAAAAGGAATTATTGCAAGTGAATACATTAAAAAGTCTATCTATATTTGTATGATCTGATCTACCTGACCAATTAATAAACGAGTTTAATCGTACAGATATAATTTTGTTTTTTGAATAAAATGGTGGTTTTATCCAAAAAACATCTTGATTAATATCTCCATTCTCATTATTATTTTGTTTATTAAATATTCTCCTTCTGTAAAACTGGTCTTCAAGATTATTTTCATATTTTACATAAAATGATATATGAGAATTAGTGGATCCGCTTTGAGCATTATTAGTTAATCTATACTTTAAATCATAAAATTCAAACTTATAATTATCTACTTCTGGGTTCTGCCCAAAGACAAATCCACTTAATATAATAAGCGTAAAAAGTAAAATTTTTTTCATAGTAAAATAAGGTTGGTTAGTATTCTACGGTTATTTTTTCGGTTGTTGATGGTTGATTGGTAGACAACATGGCTTTTATTAAATAGGTATATTTCGTACCAACGGTTACATTTTTATCTTCTAAATAATTTTGTTGACCATTCAGAGTCGTCAATAGACTAGATTTTTCTCCTTCTTTTTGTCTGTAAATGACAATTTCAGTGATATCATTTGTTTGATTTTTCCAAATCAGATCTATTCTTCCTTTTTGAGTATTTGCTGTTCCAGTTAAATTCGAAATCACTTTTTTAGGTCTTAAATCTATACTTCGTAAAGTGATGCGTTGTGATTCTTTGGAAACTAAATTACTTTTATCAACAGCTTTCAAAAAGTAGACATAACGTTTGTCAGATTGTAGTTCTTTATCTTGAAAACTAAAAGTTGGAGTTAATTCTTTTGTTTCATATATTTTTTTAGGAGCTGTATTTTGTTCATCTATATCGATACGATATAATTGATGCAACGCCACATCTTCACTCACACTTTTATACCAATGAAGCGTAATTATGCCATCTTTTATTTCATATTTATTAAATGTAGGATTTTGTGGAGGAATAATATCAGGTTTTTCAACTTCAATTATTTCGGAAGGTTGTGATTGATTTTTTCTAAAATCAACAGCAGTTACATAATAATAAACGCTCGAGTTTAAATTAGCCAATTGAACCGAATCATTAAAAACAGCTTGTTTAATTGGTTGCGTTGTAATACGCATTAACTCTTCTCCCTTTTGATTTCCTCTAAAAATATGATAACCTTCTAAATCTACTTCTGTATTTGGTTTCCATTCGATGTGAGCAATTCCAGCTGAATCTATCTTCGCTTTTAAATGTGTTGGAATTGCTGGAGGCGTATTGTCTTCTGGTTGTACGAGAACTGAAAAAGACTCGCGATGATCATTATTTTTTCCAAGTGCTCTAATTTTATAATAATTAGATCTTGATGCACTTTTAGTGACAACAGATCTTAAATTTGTTGAAAGCTTATTTTTAACGACTTTGTAGTCATTTTCTTTATCCGTAGGCGAATACAATAATTCGAAATTTTGAATTTCGACTTCATTTTCTTTTGGAAAATCCCATTCTAATGTAATTTTATCATCATCACCAACTTTGGCTGATTTTATACGAGGAGTTACTTCTAATTTTTTGCGACCTTCTCCTGATACTATACTCGAATAGGGGCCATAATCTCCAAAAATAGTTTTTCCTCTTATTCTATATGAATAAGGTTTATTCGCTATTTGTAAAGAATCTACAAAAATTAAATTTTGAGCTTCTTTTTGAGCTTCACTATTCATATTTACAACAGGTAAATCACTCAAAGATGAATATGTTTTTCCATCTTCAGAACGTTCAATAAAATATGACGTATACACATCTCTTAATTGGATATATTCCCAGGATAAAATCACTGATTTATCTTGAAAAATGCCAATAAAATCCAATGGTTTTGGTAATTCAGGAGCTTTATCTTCAATAATTGCTAACGCTTCGCCTTTGTCTATTGTATTATTTTGATTAACATTGACAATATAAACGTATCGTTCATTTGGTTTTACAGTTTTGTCAATATATCCCCAACCAGCTAGAGTGGCAACATCAAAATCTAGATCTGCAGCCATTAAAGCATAAACAAATCGTTGTTCTAGTTCTTGGGATTTATTTAAAATTGATTCTAATTCGCCTTGTTTTTGATTTCCTAACTCAACTTCAAAACTTTCACCAAATAAAGATTGCGCTACAATTGCAGCATAATCATTCTGATTTACTATAGCTTCCCACTGATTTTGTTTAGCAGGAAAAAATTGTCCTAAGTCTTTTTCTTCAGGAACAGTTAAGGTTTTTCCATCTCGAACAAGTGTAAATCGTTTTAATGTAAATCCTAAAGTATTTGCTTTTTGCCATGCACTAGCTTGATCAACTGCCCAACGCAATCGAACTTCATTTTGTTTGACGCCTACTTTAACACGAATATGTGGTTGAGGTAATTCATCGGGCGTTGATTGCGCATGGATTTGAACGAAGGAACTGATGCAAAATATATAAAAGAATAGAATGTGCTTCATAAATTGAATGGTGTATGGATAAAAGAATAGCTAATATGGTTGATTTATGATTATTGTGACTTAACGTTAAAGAAGTGCAAATTATTAAAAGCAACTTAGTGTTTACAAGCTAAATCATAGACTGTATTCGATAACTGCATGATTAATCTAGAATAACCAACCCTTTAAAATCGGTTATAAAAGAGGTATTTAATCTAAATAAGACAAAAATAGAATAGAAAAATCTTTTTAAAGATGAGTTAAATACAATTATGAGAATTTGGATTCAAAAGAAATAGCCGTCTTTCGATTTGATTTAAAGTAGATTTTTTCATCATAGTAGAATTAATAAATGAGTAGATGGATAGTATAAAATGGTTGTTAATTTGCGGCTAAGTTATTAATTATATTCTATTTAGGAAATCAATTGAATGATTTTTTCTTTTAAAAACGAGGTGTGTCCTATTGTATTACGGACCAACGATCTCATTACCAAATACACTATATATACTTTTTGCTTTATTAAATTATTGAGTGTGGATAAATCTAAATGAGTATAAACACTTATTTAATGAAGATTGGCTTAAAATGTGATTAAAAAAGCAATTTACACCGATAGATTAGTGTCGGATTAGATCTTATTTTAAGTAGAGAGTTTCTTATTGTTTATTCTTTAAAATCATGGAATTTATGATCATATAAATACCGGGATTAAAGTACTGTTATTTTTTTTATTTATTTTTTAAAACACTCATATTTTCATTTACAAAATCTGGTTGATTTAAAGAAAAAAGCTCTTATTTGTATTTGTTTGTCTAAACAAATACAAATAAGAGCGCAGCGGTAGGGATAGCAGCGGCATCCTTTGCGCAAATTGGTTTTTTCTAAATTGCCTGAGGTTCTTGCGCAAAGATAGAGCGAATAGCCCGGCGCGTAGCGACCGCCCAAATCGATTTTATGAGGATTGAATTCGTTTTGTAAACGCTCTTCTTTGTGTATATTTGTTTGACTAAATCGTTTACTATGCCTTATATACAGACTTACTTCAATGTTAAAACTGATTTTCCTATTTTGAATGAATGGGAGGGTTTTGATTTGTATGATGATTGGGAAGATCGTGATTTATTGGTTGTTTTTGAGAAGGATGTGGTGATGGATGGGTCCTTCTATTGGGATATTTTTGACGATGATGTGAAGGGGGCTCTCTTGAAGCATTTTGATTTGAAAGTGTCTACGGATAGACCAATTCAGGGCTTGGTCTTTCTAGGTAATTTAACCGTGAATGGCTCAGTGATTAATGCAGAGGGGGATTATGGGCCTTTTGTTTATGTGAAAGGAAATATAGCGTGTCAGAGTCTTTTATTGGGCGGTGCTTATGTGGTGGTTGAAGGGGATATTGTTGCACAAGAGGTGGTGATGACCGATTACAATCATGGTTTTTTGAATTGTAATGGGGTTGTTTCGGCACCGGTTTTTATTGTGGAAGACCATTCTACTTATTTTAAGCGTCGTGAGAATATTCTTTTTTACTACAATAGTAAAACCGATGAGGATTTCCCGGCAGAAAATGATTGCTACGAGGATGAAGAAACGGAAGAATGGCTGATATCACCCAAATTACAGGCGCTTTTAGTTCATGATTCGACAGCGTTTGAGGAGTTAAAACGCGATTTAGCGCAAGGTGAATGGGTTTTAAAGAGTGGTATTTTACCTGATGATATAGGGATAAGTAAAGTGGGAAATGATTATGCGTATTGGTTAAAAAAAGTGGGCTTTAATTACCGTGATTTGAAACGTGTTCCTGCTCGTTACAAAGATTTGGATTTATGTCTTTTCGCTTTACAAAAGAGCTATGCTGCGTTAAAAGATGTGCCATTGGTCTATATAACGGATACACTGTGTATAGCATTGGTAAAGGCGGATGGTTTTGCCTTACAGGTGATTCCGCATGATTTTTTAACGGTTGAGATTTGTGAAATGGCTGCGCTTAAAGGCACTTCATTGGGCTTTATTCCTGAAAAATTTTACTCGGAAGCGCTTATTTTATCGGTGATGAAAAATAGCCGTTTTGAACCGGATATGACAGATGTTCCTGCTTCTTTTATTACGCCCGCCTTGCTCATTGGTTATTTAAAACTAGGAAAGGGCTTATACTTGGATAAGGTGTGTAAAACGCATGGATTGAATAAACAGGAAATCTTGTTTACCGTGATTGATGATGGGGTTGAATGGGTGGACTGTATTTTTAGTCACCATTGCAGTAAAGAGACCATTGCGTATGCTAAACAACGTTACGATAATGAGGTTTATGCGAAAGAATGGGCAGTTTATATGACGAAGTTTGGTGAAAAACTGGAACGGTATGCCTAATAAAACGGTCGATTGTTATAACCGACCGTTCTTGTATAGCTTGGCCTTGGCTTTATTCTTTTGATAATTTATAATTACCTTCTTCGGTTTTATGCAGGGAGTAACCGTCTTTTAAATCGATTTCCCAACCGTCACCAGCGGCTTTATTTTTGTCAATTTTAGTGGGCATGGTCAGTGTTATTTTTTTCCATGAAGGATCTAATAATCCGCCTTTATTTACAGTTAACTGCCCCCATTTATCGATTACCGTCATGGTTGGGTATACGGTTCCGAAATCATCTAAAGGGAATAAATTATTGGTATTGAATTGAATCCGCATATTTTCTAATGGAATGATAAAGTGAGGTTGTTCTATAAATTGTTTTTTATAGCCTGCGAAGCGTTCAATACGTTTTTTTTCTCTTTCCTTTTCTTCTGTTCTTATAAACTCGGCATTATAAAACGTCGTTAACGAATCTACTTTGGCTTGTGTGGGCTGTTGATTAGGCAGTTTAAAGGCGGTGTTAAAAAGCTGTGCTAAGTTGTCGTCGGCTTTGATTGTTCTATTCCATCCTTTTTTTTGTTGGTCTAGGAGATAGCCGTAAATGGGCGTGGTTTGGTAAGCGAATGAGCGTACAAAACTGGGTTGTTGATAAAAAGAATCGATTTGCTGGATAAAATGGGTAGCTTTTTCTTTTATTTTCCTCCCACTGGTGGCTTCACCGGTATATTCAGCAAGACCTTCATTCATTTCTAATGAATTTTCTAGACGGTCTGCCCCAGGAAAAAGTTGATAGCGGAAATTTCGAAAAGCCATGGCATTGGTTAAATGTTCTTTTGTAGTGGCTTTATGGGTGGACTTTACGGCCTGTTTTAAGGCTTCGAGTTCTAACCGAAGATAGATACGGCCATTGATTTTGTCGAGGTGATGACTTTCTTGGTTGTTACCAAAAAAACCCAATTCTTGTTGCACAACATGAAAGCGTTCATGCGCCATTAGACCGATGCGGTTATTTTTATTTTCGGGAAAAGGCAACATAACCATTGCCCAATCGGTTCCATTCCATTTGACATGGGTATTGGCTATAAGTTTATTTTGGGGATATTGCCCAACAAAAATACCGTCTTTTAATGTTAATTCACCGAGAGAATCTTTTGCATTGGCGTAAACTTCGCGGGTACTAGGATCGATGATAAGAAGTGGACCATAGAGGTTTTTAGCCCATATTTTTTTCTCTTTATTGGCGGCCTTTTTAAATTGATTAAAAGCGGTATTTAACTCAAGCGATGTTATTTTTTCTTGACCATTTAAAAGGATTGTAAATAGTAAAGAAGAAAGTAATAGGGGTATTTTTTTCATGATGATTCGTCTAGTTTATGGTAATTTTTGATGAGTAAAGATAAAAAAACGAACCTAACAAGGCTTTTAAACAAACATAAAGACCTCAATTTAGGCTGATTACAAATTTAACCGACATTAATCTAATAGTTCGCGTTTTTCATTTTCTAATTCCTGTTTCATTTTGAAATAGGCTTTAAGTGGTAAAATACCTAATTCTCTTTCTTGTTTTATTTGAGTTAATTCTCGGTTTATTTTATGCAATTGTTCGTCTTTTGGATTGATTGTTTGAGGATAGAGCACATCCAATTCATCCTCGATATTGGTTTGTTTTTGCAACACTTCGTTTAATGTTTTGCCTAAGAAAACAGCGCTTTCATAGGCTATATCTCCTGCTCCAACCACGACGAGGGCTATATTTTCTGGATCTCTAAAATCGTAGGCATAAAATTTACCGCCGCCATTGAAGGCGATGGGTAAAAAATAAGCAGCCCATTGGTGAAAACCATAATCGAGGTAGTAAGAACGAATGGTTGTAAGGGAAAAATAACCAAACTCTCTTTCACCATGGATTATTCCACCTCCATCTGCATAAGCTAATAGTTCTTTGTGTTGACTTACAATTTGAAAACGTTGACTGAATTGAATTAAATCGCCGGGAATACATTCACCAACTTCATCCCGTGTTAAAGGTGGATCAAAATAGGACAAAGGAAAATCGGTTCGTCCTTCGGTTCGATCGAAAAATTTAAATGATGTGTACCACATACCGCATTGGTGTCTGTTAGAATTAAAGTAGAAAAGTACAAATTTTGACTAATTTCTTTCTAACTTTATAATTCTTTTTAAATCATTTTGGAATGAATCTACCTCATTTTACATACAACCCAAATGCATACGCATTGGACCTTTTTGAAACCAATGAAGGGGAATGCTCAATTTGCCATGAGCAGCGATCGTTGCAATATGTGGGTTCTTTTTACAGCATTGAAGAGCCCGATTATATTTGCCCTTGGTGTATCGCCAACGGAAAAGCCGCTGAAAAATACGACGGCGAATTTAATGATTACTGTGGTATTGAAGGCGTAGCTGTGATGCCTGGCGATGAAGAGTCTTCTATTCCTAAAGGATTGCTGGATGAAATCTGCACCCGAACACCGAGTTATTTTTCGTGGCAACAAGAGGCCTGGTTAACGCATTGCCATACGCCATGTGCCTTTGTAGGTTATGCCGATAGTGAGATGATTGAACCTTTATTGGACGAGTTGAAAGACGACATCGATTCATTAGGAATTAATTCTGAGTTGATCAAGAACAACTTAACAACAGATGGTCATTTAGTGGGCTATTTATTTCAATGTTTAACCTGTAAACAACATCGTCTACATGTTGATTTTGATTAGTTTTTTATTGATTTGATTTGGTTGATTTTAAAAACACGGATTTTAGACAAAATAAGCAGGTAAATTGACTATTCCTCGAGATTGTTGATAGGTCTTAACTTAAGCTCTTCACTTAGTGGATGCACTTTTTTTGAACATTCAACACGAGTTGATTGAGCAAGGTATTCATTTTATCAAGCGTCTGTTGTTCGTTTAAGGTTTGGGATTGAATTGTGGATAAATTCTGTTGTTGTAGGTAGACATGCTGATCTTTTTCCCAGACTAGTATTTTCAAGGGAAGTTCAATAGCCAGCATGGGATTACTAATCATTAAAGGTGTACCTGCTTTTGGGTTTCCGAATAGATAAACGTGGGTAGGATCCATTTTTAAACCATGATCCTTAGCGAGTTCACTATGATCGATGGTCGCTATTAACTCCATATTGGCCTCTTGAATAGCGGATTTTAAATAGGTTGATGCCGATTTAAAATCGCACTTCACCGCCATTGGCTGTTGAGCAAAAAGAATGCAAGACAGAAAAAGGAACACCCCGTTAAGTTGATATTGAATAGACCGCATAAAATTGATTTTAACAAAGGTAGACATTTCTTTTTAGTGTTATAAGTGGGGAAGTTCGATTAGAAACTGCGTTCCTTTTCCTAGAGTAGAATCAACACGAATACTCCCTTTGTGCAACACGATAATTTTTTGGGTAAGCGATAAACCAATTCCATGACCATAGGAAAACTCACTGTTTTGTCCTCGGTAGAAAGGGGTAAAAATATGAGCGACCTCATCGCTTGGAATGCCAATACCATGATCGACAAAGGTTAAGGCAATCGTTCTTGGTTTAAACGATATGGTTACACGGCTGTGAAGGTTGGTGGAAAACTTACAGCCATTTTCGATTAAATTGGCAAACGCGACCTTCAGCAAATACGTGTTGCCATTGACACATATTTGCTCATCTTCTTCGAAATCATTCTCGAAATGTATATCGACTTTATACGTTCTATTAGCTTGTTGAACCTGTTGCATGGCATCGAGTAGAACCTCGTCGATGCGAACCGCTTTGAAAGCAATTTCGGAAGGATCGTAACTCGCTTTTGCTAAATCCAATAAACTATTTGAAAGTCGAACCAATTTTTGGGTATCTGTTAGTGCATAAGCGATAGCTTTTTGATAGCCCTCATTGGTATTTTCTTTAGCCAATGCCAATTCCAATTCGGCGATAATAGCCGATAAAGGCGTACGCAGTTCATGGGAGATGTTTGAAACAAAATGTTTTTGGGCATCAAACGACTTTTCTAAGCGCATTAGCATTTCATTGAAGGTATTGGCTAGTTCGGCCAGTTCATCGCCATCGGTTCCTGAAGACAATCTTAAATCGAGGTTCGTGGCAGAGATCAAGCGGGCTTTATCCGTCATTTCTCGCACGGGGTTAAGTGCTTTATTGGTAAAGAAATGGGAAAGGAGGTAAATAAAAGCGAGTGAAATTATAAAAATCACTAAACTGTTTTGAAGGAGGTTCTCTAATTTATTGTACCCATATTGGTCTAAAGCTGCTGCTGTAATAATGTATTGTTTGCCTTTGAATGTATATACCATTCCCACCACTTGCCATTGATCTTGGTAAAAGTGAACTTCTTTACGGCTATAAATTTGATCGATAAGCGTTTCGGTTTCTTTGACCACATCGATATCTACTGCATCGTGGTAAAGCAAGTGGAATTGTGGATCATAGATGGCGACTTCGACTTCATTAATGGTTTGGCGGTTATTGCGGTAAATATTTTGAAGCGTTTCTACAGGAACTTGCGCTTCAAAAAAAAGGTTGGCTTTCGTTACGGCTTCACTTTTTAAAACCGAATAAAATTCACGTTCACGGTCTTGTTTTGCTGAAAAATAAATAACAGCGGCAAACACCAAAAGAATGGTGGCCGTAATTACGGTAAAAAGGAGTGTTAAACGCGTTCTAATTTTCATTCTATTTTAAAAATAAAGCCTAGGCCAGATTTGGTATGAATTAATTTTTGATCGAAATCACGGTCAATTTTTTTTCTTAGATAATTGATATAGACATCGATAAAATTGGTCCCGGTATCGAAATGGGTGTCCCATACTTTTTCTGCGATTTCGGTACGAGATAAAACGCGTTCGGGATTTTGAAGCATAAATTCAAGCAGCTTAAATTCTTTGGGCGTTAAATTAATTTCTTTCTCTTGGCGTTTCACAATTTTGGTATGCAAATTCATCTCTAAATCGGCAAATCGAAGAATAAAGCCTGCTTGTTGCACGGCTGGATGGTGGCGCTTTAGCACAGCCCGTATACGGACCAATAATTCGCGCATTTCAAAGGGTTTAACCAAATAATCATCTGCCCCTGCATCAAAACCTTCCACTTTATCATCGGTTGTCCCAAGAGCGGTTAACATGATAATTGGAATATCGGGTTGGGTCTGCCGAATTTCTTTGCATAGGTCTAACCCATTCATTTTGGGAAGAATGATATCGGATATAATGAGATCATACTGATTTTGAGAGGCTAATTTTTTTCCCGAAATACCATCATAAGCGATGGTGGGGTTAAAACCATTTTCCCGTAAACCACGTTGAATTAACTCGGCAACGCGTTGATCATCTTCTACAACTAAAATTTCCATTGGCTAAAGCTCTGATTTTAAAAAAGGCTGAAATGGGTCCATTTCAGCCTTTTAATTAGGCATTGACGTGAATGCTATAGGTAATATCAATTCCACCAGCAGCTAACATATCATGTACGCTACAGTATTTTTTAACGGCTAAATCGGCTGCTTTTTCGGCTTTTTCAATATCGATTTCCCCTTTTAAGAAAAACTCAATATGAATTGCTGTAAAAACACGAGGCGCTTCATCCCGGCGGGTACCTGTTACTTCAATTTTAATATCGTCTACCGTCTGGCGTTGTTTTTTTAGGATTTCGCCTAAATCAAACACACTGCATCCGCCTAAAGCCATTAAAACCATTTCCATTGGGCTTACGCCTTTTCCCTCGCCACCTATCGATGCAGGTCCATCAATATTCACTTTCACTTCCGAAGAAGGGGCTGTAGCCTGATAATGTGAAGCGCTATTTACGCGATCAATTGTAACTTTCATTTGTATTTTCTTTAAAAAAACTTAATTTATTCAAAAGTACTTAAAATGTTGGCGAATAAAAAACAAGCTTCATGGCAATTTAAACCCATCAATACCTAGCGTGTATCCTCTTTCTTTTTATCTTCGCCGTTAAATACTTATCTTTTGGAATATGACCTTCTAGTTTACCTTTGCGCCATTGCCTTTTGCGCGGGGTTTATCGATTCAGTTGTGGGCGGTGGTGGCCTAATTCAAACACCGCTCACCTTAGCACTTGTACCGCAGTTACCCGTTGCTACCCTTATTGGAACATTAAAAGTTCCGGCCCTAACAGGTACATCCCTTGCTACAGTGATGTATTTAAGGAAAGTCGCCATCGATTGGAAACTCTTTATTATGATGGCTGTTCTTGCCTTTGTTGCAGCATTTTTGGGTTCTCAACTCCTTACGGTAGTCAGCAATGAGTTTATGAAGCCTTTGCTTCTATTTATTTTAATTGCTTTGGCCATCTACACCATTTTCAAAAAAGATTTTGGCCAAGCAAAGGAACGTGCTATTCCTTACCACACGGTATTAATCAATGCCTGTATCATTAGCATTGTCGTCGGATTTTACGATGGTTTTATAGGACCAGCGACGGGGACCTTTTTTATTTTAGGGTTTGTTACGCTGCTGGGGATGGATTTTTTAAAAGCCAATGCCAATGCGAAGCTGGTAAATTTAGCGACCAACTTGGGGTCGATATGCTTGTTTTTAATCAAAGGGAAAATCATTTGGTCTATCGCGCTTCCAATGGCTTTTTTTAATGGTCTTGGGGCTGTATTAGGGGCACAAATGGCTATTTCGAAAGGGAATCACTTTATCCGTTACTTATTTATCTTTGTGATTACCTTATCTATTTGTCGATTTGGTTACGAGGTAATTCAAGATTTCATTTATTAAGCGTTATCAATCTCCTTAAAGCGTGATAATTCAAAATACTAACATCTCTCTATAAATTATTTTATGAACAACCACACTGATACGTTATATCACGATAAAAATTTGGTTCAATTCTACGACTATGATAATCCCTGGTTAGAAAGTTATGACGTACTTATCAAATGGATAAAATCAACTGATACAGTCTTGGACATAGGCTGTGGCACAGGCACATTAGCTGCTGCTCTTATCACTAAATGCAAAACAGTCTATGCGCTCGATATTTCTGAAGAAATGTTAGCGATAGCCAAAGAGAAAACACCTTCTGTACAGTGGATTAAAGCTAGTGCTACTGCTTTTAGTCTCCAAAAGAAATTTGATTTTATCTATTTATCAGGCCATAGTTTTCAAACCTTATTGAATGATCAAGAGCGATTGACTTTATTGAAACACATAAAAAATCATTTAAATGTAGGAGGGCGATTTGTCTTTGATAGTAGAAATCCGTTGGTAGAAGAATGGACTAGCTGGGGACCAAAGGATTCAATTCGTTTTTTCAAACATCCTCAATTTGGGATTATTAAATCTTGGAATGATTGGAGGGCTAAAAATGATCTTATTATCTATGAAACCTTTTACCAGGTTTTACATACAAATAGGCAGTGGAAAGCCACGTCAAAAATAGCATTTCCGAACAAAGAAAAAATTTATTCCTTGATTGAAAAGGCAGGTTTACACGTGAAGCAACTTTATGGCAGTTGGGATTTAGATCCTTATACAGCAACAAGCGATGAAATGATTTTTATAGGTGATTCCCCTGTTGAGAACACTATAAAGGGATGATTGAATTATTCTATTTAAAAAACAGCGATGATTTAGTCTGACAAGACTGATTATTATATCAACGCACCACGATGGCTTTAAATCGCGAGGTATTGTAGGCAAGCTATTAATTTAAAGAAACTTAAAATTATATGTTTATTTTTGTCTAGCATGGCGTAACAAAATCGATTGGGCTATGAGGTAAATCACTACGACTTATGATACAAAAAAACATACACATTCTCGTGTTGCTACTCATCGGAACTTTGGGGTTCGCTCAAGAATTTCAACGCATGGATAGCGTATCCCTTCCTGCATCATCACCTCAAGAATTACAAGCGAATTCAGCCAATTCATTGTTTTACAGAGATCAGCAAGTCATCTACCAAATCAACCGGAACGCACCGCCGCTCTCTTATAAAACAACTGGTTTTATCACCCAACTCGATGCCACGAATCCACTCCGTGTATATGCATTTGTTGACTATCGTGATTTGGTTATTCTGGATCAACATTTAGTTCCTATTCAATCGCCGATTAAGTTACAGGATCACTCGATTGTTCCACTTTCCTTAAAAGTGGTTGACAATCAATACCTCTGGTTATACAATAGTTTAGAAGAGAATTTGGTCTATTACAATTATCAATTGCAAAAAGTGATCTTAAAATCAAAAAACATCGCCTTTAAAGATGACGACCAATCCATCACCGCAATTCATTCGTATAAGAATCAGTTATTTTTATTGAGTCAAAAAACGATTTATGTCTATGACGACTTAGGAAATTTTAGAACTAGAATTCCCTTTGATGCGCGTAAAACGCATCAGTTCTTAGGAAAACACCTCTATTATTTAAATGAAGAAAACTTAGAGCGATTGGATATCACGACCCATGAAATATCATCGGTTCAGAATTTTTATTCTATAAAATATTTTACTATGAGTCCCTTGCAACTTTTTGTGTTAACGGACAAGGTTATGTATATTTACACCCGAAAAACTGAATAGAAATGCACATCGCCATTGCAGGAAATATTGGAGCGGGTAAAACCACGCTCACCAATCTTTTAGCTAAACAATACAACTGGACTCCTCAATTTGAAGACGTTGACCGTAACCCCTATCTGGATGATTTTTACAATGATATGGAAAAATGGGCCTTCAATCTTCAAATCTATTTCTTGGGAAGTCGATTTAACCAAGTCAAAGAAATCAGAGACAGTGGTAAAGATATTATTCAAGACCGTACGATTTATGAGGACGCGCATATCTTTGCGAGTAACTTAAACGATATGGGCTTATTATCGACACGAGATTATAATAATTATCTGCGTGTATTTAACCTAATGACCAGTTTTGTTGAAGCCCCCGATCTTTTAATATACTTAAAAGCATCGATCCCGACTTTAGTTGAACAAATTCAAAAAAGAGGTCGCGAGTATGAAAGCTCTATTAGCATTGATTACTTAAGCCGCTTAAATGAAAAATACGACGCTTGGACGTCGAGTTATAAAGAAGGAAAAATCTTAGTGATTGATGTCGATCATTTAGATTTTGTCCAAAACCCCGAAGATTTAGGCAGTATTTTCACAAAAATAGATGCTGAAATCAACGGTTTATTCTAATTAAATATTCAATTATATACCTAAAGGCTTGACGTATATCAAGCCTTTTTTGCTTAAAATTCTATCATGGAAAATAAAAATATATTCAAAGGCGTCCTTTTTGTAGCCTGCGGAGCCAGTTTCTACGGAATGCTTGCAACGTTTGTTAAAATGGCTTACGATGAAGGATTTACCACCGCTGAGGTCACCGCATCTCAATTTATCTTTGGGATCTTAACCCTTGGGATTATCAACCTTGTGATGCACGCCATCTACCCTAATTTAGCGAAGATTAAAAAAGAAGACGTTAAAAAATTATTGTTAGCAGGGAGTTCAATTGGTTTTACCAGTTTATTCTATTATCTAGCCGTGCAATACATCAATGTATCTATTGCGATTGTATTATTGATGCAAACCGTGTGGATTAGTATTATTACCGAAAGTATTTTAACCCGGACTTTCCCTAGTGGAAAGAAGATTATTGCAACCATCATTGTCTTGGTAGGGACTGCATTAGCGACCAACCTGATAAGTCAATCGGTTGAATTAAATTACAAAGGCTTATTTTGGGGAATGTTAGCGGCTTGTTCATTCACAACGACCATGTTTACTTCGAATAGTATTGCCAATTACTTACCGCCCTATAAAAAGAGTTTGTTTATGGTGTTAGGCGGAGGAGTGGTTGTGGCCACCTTTGTGTTTTTTAGTCAGATAGGTCCTCATCATTTTGAAGGCTTAAAAGGATTCTACCTCAATTTTTCGGACGACACAACGGGAATCAAGGAATTCAATACGGATATTTTTATGCGTTGGGGAATTGTTCTTTCATTATTCGGAACGGTACTCCCTCCTATTTTATTGAATAAAGGATTTCCAAATACCGGTTTAGGACTTGGGAGTATTGTTGCATCGATTGAGTTACCTGTTTCGGTAACCATGGCTTTTGTGTTATTACACGAGCAAGTTTTATTGATTCAATGGGCTGGAATAGTCTTAATTTTATTTGCTATTGTTTTTATGAATGTTAATTTCGGAAAAAAGAAAGCGTTGATCTAACAAAAGATATACCCTAAAAAAAGGCTAAAAAGTAAATTACTTTTTAGCCTTTTTTTTATGTCATCCATTCCGCTTATTCTCAGCCGATGTTTGTCAATCATACTATTTAAAGATCTCAAGCAACTTTACTTACATATTCTTTCTCGAGAATACCATCGACTACCTGCTCGACTTCGATAATATTTTCTTGTAAGGCTTGGCGATCGGCCACCGTTTGCAATTCGTAAAACTGTACATTCTTATGCAGATTTTGCAATTGAATATAGAAACGTCTCAATTCAGTTTTGCTAAAATAATCTTCGTCTTTCACATAAATCACGTGGATTTTCGATTTGATGTATTGAGCCACCTCCAAGATTGATTTTCGATTACGGGCGATATCCACTGAATAAAAAATTGATTTCAAATAGTCGCTCTTTGCACTTGGCTCTTTGCGTAACCAACCTTCTGTTTTCGGAGAAGACGCAATAGGAATTAAGTTTAGGATACGTTTCGGAAATAAGCAGGCCATTTCCCAAGCAATACCGCCTCCTAAATCCACTCCGATAACGGCAAACAATTCATTGATTTCCAATTCAAAAAGCGTTAGCCAAAATAAGACAGCGATATCGCGTGCACTAATTTGTTCAAAAGGCAAGTAGGTATACTTAATTTCATTTGAAATACCGTTTCCAGGTACATCAATACAAATAACGGTATACTCGTTTAAGTCAATGGCTTTATTTTCGCCCATTACACCATCCCAATGATATACACAGTCAGAATCGCCATGTAAGGAATGATTAATTAAAACGACAGGTGCAGTGCCAATAGGCAATCCAAAGTGCTGGTAAGTTACTGAAACGTTTTCCAGGACCGTGTTATCTTCTAAGGGCCACACTGGAATTGTTAGTTGTTGTAATACTTGCATGCTATTCAATATTTAAAGGTTGTTGATTCAAATTAATTCTTAAAAAAAATCCCCGTCGAAAACATCGGCGGGGAAATGAAAAGTATTTAAAAAATAGGATAAACAATTTATTAAACACGGACTTTCCCCATCATTTGCATGAAGCAAATGTGTTGGCGAATCGACGTATTTTTTAAGACAGATTTCATATCTATTTTTATTTGTTGAATCAAATGTAGAATTTCTTTTTCAATTAATCACAAGGAAAAAGCGTGCTTTGTTACAATTTCTCATTTTTTTAACATTTAATTTTCATTATGTTTACCCAATAAAAATAGGCGCTATGAAGCGCCTACCGAAATATAATCGGTTATTTTCTTATTTGTTTTTCAATAACTCGTGAAATACAGTTTGAGCCGAATAAATACGATTGGTCGCTTCATCGATTACGATCGAATAATCCGAGTCTAAAACCTCGTCGGCTACCACGACATTTCGTCGTACAGGCAAACAATGCATAAACTTTCCATCGTTGGTCGTTTCCATTTTTTCATAGGTCACTTGCCAATCTTTCTCTTGTGGAATAACTTCCCCATAATTTTCGAAGCTCGACCAGTTTTTGGCGTATACAAAATCGGCCTCTTTTAGGGCCTCATCTTGATCATAAGCAATGGTTGCTCCTTCGGTAAAACGCGGATCCAGTTCATATCCTTTTGGCTGAACGATGGTGAAATCAACCCAATCGACTTTCGAAAACCATTCGGCAAATGAATTTGGAACAGCTTGAGGCAAACGTCTTGGATGCGGCGCCCAAGTCATTACCACTTTCACTTTTTTTGCCAAAGCTTTTCCTGGCTCGTACCCTGTTTTCTCGGCAATGGTAATTAAATCGGCAAACGATTGCAATGGATGCAAGGTTGCGCTCTCCAAAGAAACTACGGGCACAGACGACAATCCTTTTACTTTATTAAACATCACTTCCTGGTAATCTTCTTCGCGATCCACTAACTTGGGAAAGGTACGTACACCCAGAACATCACAATAAGCACTCATCACTTGAATTGCTTCGGTAATATGTTCTTGAGAGTCGCCATCCATCACTGTTCCATCGGCCATCTCAAGCGTCCAAGAATCGGCACCCGCATTTAAGACCCATGTATTGGCTCCAAGATTATAAGCCGCTTTAATAGAGCTTAAACGCGTACGCAAACTCGGATTAAAGAAAATTAATCCCACTGTTTTATTTTTTCCAACTTCTTGTTGACCAAAAGGATCGGCTTTGATAGCTAAAGCTGTTTTTAATAACTCGTCAATGTTCTGTACATCGGCTACTGAAGTAAATTGTTTCATATGTAGATTATCTTGTTTTAAACCATTTTATTTGTCTCACAAAATTACTTCAATTCCTTTGAACAGCCCGAAGTTTTTCGGAGAATCTTGCTTTAAAAAAATAGACGCTTGATAGGAAATCATCGACATCGAATTTTCGAATGATGAATCCTTTTAAGATTTACGAAGAGGTACTTGAATCTCGAACGACAAAACGATAAACGAATAACTTATTTAATTTCAAAAAAAAACTGTTTTCTATTATTTTGGACAACAATTTGTATTGGTACATAACAGAGAAAAATCTTAAAAAAAAGAAATGAAAAATTTAATGATACTTGGTTTAAGTACTATCGCTTTAGTAAGCTGTAATGAACCCAAAACCAATGCAGAAGAAAGCGCAGACAAACCGATTGTGCAAGTTGTTGACGTGAATGTAACTGGAAATTACGTGTCTGAAGGTTTTGCCACACGCGATCAAGGTGCCGATTGGGTAGCCGTAAATATTGAAAACACCAATGATAGCGTGATAAAAATTGCTATTCGTTCTAGAGCGGATATAAAGAAACCGACTTGCACCTTTGATGCGGTTGCTGAAAAGCAAGATGCATCAACCTACGTTGCTGTTTCTGATAACAAGAAGATTATTTTTAAATTCACAGGGGATCAATTAACCATTTCTCCAGCGCAAGAAGCAGATCGTGGGCTTCTGAATTATTTCTGTAGCGGCGGGGCGAGCATTGCAGGTGATTACTTAAAAACAACTGATTCGGTACAATAGAACGCCTAATTCATAGATTAGCGACTTTGTTCAAAGGCCTTTGACGCAATAAAACGTCCAAGGCCTTTTTTTAGCTTTTGATAAGGCTAACCGAAGTAGAAAGTGCGTATAAAAAGCCTATAGTCTTGTTAAGGGGACGAACACTTGAACAGTAGAACGCCAAAACTATCGTTTAAATTACGTTCACAAAATTCTGTTTCTTTTAAACAATAATGTATATTTGCATGTAATTAACATTCCAATAATATATGAAGAATATACTCAATATTAGTCTAGTAATTGTATGCATACTGTTAGCATCGTGCCATAACAATGATGATGATACTATTAAAAATCAATCTAATAATATAGAAAATGACATCATTGGGAAATGGGTACCTTATGAAATAATCGTCAATAATAATAAAATTGATTATGATGATCATGAAGCTTGCGGTTTCGATTATCTTCAATTCAATAAAGATTTAACTTATAAGTATGTCGATATATTTGATTGCAGAGAAGAAATTGAAAACGGAACATATGCCATTCATGCTAAAGACAATAAAATTTCAATTAGAGTTGGTGTTTTAATTAAAGAAGGATTTGTAAGGATCTTTACATCACCGAATAAGGTACTTTCTATCGAGTTTATTTATGATTATGATGAAGATGGTAAAGAGGATAGTGTTGTGACACGATACAATTACGAATTGATTAACAAGAAATAACGGTTGAAAAATACCTCATCACGGGGATTTATTTTTTTTTATACGTATTTTTTTTTATATTTGTTCTTCAGGATAGCAATTATTATCTTCGGATAGTATTGTGAGGCCTATATAGGGAATTTGTTTTTACAGATTCCCTTTCTTTTTGATGTCTACATTTAGAATGAGTGAGATTATACTTAAAATTGAACCGTAGAAATCATTATCTTGTTGGCGTAAACTCAAATCTTTCTCTTATGAAAAACTACCTCTTTCTATGGATATTATTGGTTGGGTCAGTAGTTGTTTTGGCTCAGTATGAACGGGTGCAACCCATTGCTAGTCTTAGTTATGTCAATCAGGGTGGTAATTACCTAAAGGTGGGTGGCGGAATGCTTATTGAACAAAATAACCGCAATGCTTTTCAGGTTATGGGGAATGCGCATTTAGGTTATATGCGCGATAAATGGATTGTTATTCCTGAACTAGGAATAAGTTATTTGTTTAATTTTAAGAGCATGAATAACCAAGGATTTATGGGCTCAAATCATCCTTTTTTTCAATATGTAATTCGGACCAATGTTTCACCTTGGACTATCACTCCTGAAATTGGGTTTCAACTATTCAGGTACCTGGAATACACGATGGGTTATGCTGCTGAATTTGATGAACCGAATGAATTTAAGTCGTTACAGGGCTTTCGGGTAAATTTCGGGATTCTAATTCCGTTTTAAACCTAAAAATAGACTTGCTCTCCGATATTTCGTCTTTAAGTCACTCCCATACAACCGATACAATAATGGAAAATGTTACTGAAAAAATGACTATTGCTACCGAAGTGAGTAATGTATGGAACTTTTTAATTTCAGCAGATTGTTTCAATGCCTGCTTCCCTTCTATTCAGATGTACTACAAGGATTTGAAGATAGGCGAAACCATTTATTTTATTTCTGATTCCCCCAATCAGCGAACTGTTGATTGTGCGATTCTATGTGATTTAGAACCCCAGAAAAAATTAGGTTATTGGTACGTCAAAGACCATAAAACTCATCGGTTAAAACTCACGTTTGAACTCTTACCTTCTTTGGCAAATTCGACCCTATTAACACTTAAAGGAGAAAATTTTATCGATGAAACCGAACGATGCCATAGCCAAAATGCATGGAAGGCTATGCTGATTGCTATTAAACACTTTTTAGAACAGAACACACAATTATGAGAGAAGATTCTTCTGCATTCCCATGGAATGTAATGGTGCCTGAGTTAACCGTTTTTGACTTTGACAAATCGGTTGCTTTTTATACCGAACTGTTGGGCTTTAAAATACGCTATCAGCGTCAAAATCCTTCTTTTGCTTACATTACACTGGAAGAGAACATTCAATTGATGCTGGAGGAGTATCAGGACGATGGTTGGAATACAGGTCCCCTTGACTATCCACTTGGTCGAGGGATTAATTTTCAGATGGAAGTATCTTCATTAACGCCGATTGAAAATGCGTTAAGACACAAGCACTACCCTTTTTACGAAGAACGAGAAGTAAAGACATATACCATGGCTAATGGTCAATCAACAACGCAGGCGCAATGTTTAATTCAAGACCCAGATGGCTATTTATTGCGCTTTGTGGAGGTGGTTGACTAGTTTATTTCTGCGCTATAATGAACGATCGGGTTGCTTGCTATGAATCAGCACATAAAACACTGTATAGGTTAGCAATAGCCATAAAAGGCTATGAATTAAATAGGTGTTTTCGCCCCGCATAAAGCGTAAAATGTATTTCATTGGAAATAGATAACCGATGATTTCAAAGAATGCATTGGCTTTGGATAATTGAAAAAAACAATCGGTTAAGAAGATCGTGATTAAATAGTAAAAACTGATGATATTCTGATCTTTGTTGTCTTTTAAGCCACTAAATGAAATGGACAAAGCGATGAAGGAGTAAATTGAAAAAATAAGAACGCTTCCTATGGCGTATCGCCCTAATTCTTGAATACTTGGCCTAAAGCCGAATAGTAAATAAGCTAAAGCGATTAATAATGTGGTGGCGCTAATTACAAAAACGAGTCGGGTGGCTATAAAACCAAAAAAGAGGTAGGTTATGTTGGGGGCATAATTTTTAAAATATTTGATTACACCTGTATGGTAATAACTTTTTATGACGGGCCCCACGGCATAAAGAGCATCTGAACAAATTGTTGCGGCAATCATGCCGGGTAAAAAGAACTGGATGTAGTCGCTATTCATGTTAAAAGCATAACCAAAGACAACCAATAAAATGGGCGTTAGAAAAATGGTAAAAAAGATGGACTGCCAACTGCGAAGTGAAGACAAAAACTGATAATAAAACGTCGCTGTAAGTGATTTAAGTCTCATAGGATTTATTTTTATGCCGCAGCATGAGATAACCATCTTGAAGGTTAATTCCTTGAACAGAATAGTGTATATTATTTTCATTGGTTAAGAAGTCGACTAGTCGCTTCTTTTGGTCGTCTGTCGTAAAATACAAATAGCTCTTTTCTCCGTCTACATCTGCTATATAATAGATTCCTTCTTCTAAGGAGTGAAAAAGGGGAACCGTGAATAAATGCTGTTCCACCACTATTTTACCTTTAAAGGGAACCATTTCGTTTAATAAGGTCATGGGAGTGGTCGGTGAATTTAGAAGATGACCTTGGTCGATGAAGACGATTCGATTGGCTGTTTTTTCGACTTCATTCCACAAATGAGTTGTTAAAATAATCGTGGTGGAAGATCGGGCGATTAATGCCCAAAAGGCAGACCGTGTAGAAGGGTCTAGACCGTCGGTAGGCTCGTCGAGTAAAGCCAAAACGGGTTCATGAAACAAGGCACTGTAAATACCCACTTTTTTATTTTCTCCTTTTGAGAGGACTTCTAGCGGTTTATTGAATAATGGCCTTAGGTTTAATTGATTGATTAATGGGTGGTTGATGGGTTTGTTATAGATAACCGATAGCCATTGAATGATTTCTTTAACGCGCAGCAGTGGAATGGATGTAAAATGATTGAATAAGCAGCCTAATTTTTGTTTATCGAGTCCTAATCCATTGCCAAAGTAAAACCGGATATGGCCTGAATGCGCTAAATTTCCGGCAATACAATCGAGCAATAAGGATTTTCCGGCTCCATTAGCACCCAAAACAGCAAAGACTTCTCCTTTTTTCACACGAAACGATACCTGATGAAGAAGCAGTTGTTGATTTAAGGATAGGTACACATTGTCAACATCGACTAAATGATTCATTTCTCAATCTTTTAACTAGTACATAATTAAGTGATTTCTAATGTACTGCATTTTCTATAACGACGGGAAAAACAAGTATTTTCGAGTATAAAAAAGTGGGTCGTTCAATAAGAGAGTATGCGTTAGCACCACTGAATGTAAATACAATAGTGACTAAAAAGCCTTTCTGCGTAAGGGATTGAAGCATTTGTTTGAGCTTTTTGGTGAAGTGAAACGCAACCGAAAAGCGAGTGCGAAAAGCCCGCCTTTTTTTATAGTGATGAACTATAAAAAAAGGTACGCCCATAAAAAAATCCTGTTCCAAGAGGTAACAGGATTAACATATCATTGTTTTATTTTATATACCGACAAATGTAAATGCTTTTGTGGTTACAAATTGACCAGAGGTCTCACCAGCATAGACTTTGTTATTGGATAGGTCTAGTTTTTTAACCGAGGCTTTTTGGTTAAAATCGATCTTTTTTAAATCGACCCATAACGTATTTGGTGTAACCACTGTTTCAAAATAATACACTTTGTTTTTATGATCGGATACCGAACGCCAACGCGTCGAAGAAATATTAGGTTCTTCGGCCGAAGAGATTCCATAGGGAACAGAACAATTTCGGATCACACTAAATACACTCGCTATGGCTGTACGGGTATCGGTGGTTTGGGGGATGGCTTGCATATAGTAGGATGCGCGCACAAAGCGATCGGCTGCACGATTGGTCCCTGGTAACATAATGGTTCCTGGAATTCCTTCCCAGTATTTATTAATGGCCAATTGCTGTTCGAAAACAGGCGAGTTGGTCATAACGGTATAGGACGGATCGTGGTGAATAACTAGCTTGCCATTGATGTATTCGAAGATAGCGTTATCGCCTGTTTCGTCTGAAATAGACAAATGGAGCGTACTAAATTTTTGTGTCCCTGGAATATAATCGGATACCACGACAAATTTCTCTTTACGCAATTCTTTTACCGCTTCGTCTACGGTGGCAAAATTATCCAAGACATATTGTGCCCACGCCGCAATGGTTAGGCCTTTCTCGTGGCCTTTCGGATTAAAGGCAGGGTATTTAGATTCGACGAGCCAAAGAATATTAGCTACCAATCCCTTCTCGTTCATTCCATCAGCCGTAGCAATATCCCAAGCGGTGGCAATTACGCTACCATATTTTGACGTCCACTTAATCGAGTTTGGACCCACATTCCCTTCACGGGCGATACCACGGGGAAATGTCCATAGATTGGCGGCAATTTCATCTTTCCAGTCCATAGAACGGGCCGTCATAATGGTGTTTTCGGGTCCTTTGTAAACAACACGTGTACAAGCAGATGCATCAACGGTTAAACCGGTAAATAGGACGGCTAAAGCAATTTTTGAAAATAAATGAGACGTTTTTTTCATAATCTAATATTTTAAGTTGCACTGACAGCTCAGTTCTATAAAGGTAATAAACTAATATGGTATATGTTGTATTTTAATTATGCTTCTTTTTAAATAGTTGGGCAGCCGCTACGCGCCGGGCTATTCGCTCTATCTTTGCTGCAAAAGCATCTCGGTTAAAGTCGACAAAAGGTGGCAGCAAAGGATGCCGCTGCTATCCCTGCTGCAAGGCAGTGGGGTAATTTGAAAATAGGGTGATTTAAATCTATTTCTGCTTTATTTCTATTTCCCCCTTCTTTGCGTAAGGGATTGAAGCATTTGTTTGAGCTTTTTGGTGAAGTGAAACGGAACTGAAAAGCGAGTGCGGAAAGGAAAGAAATTGTTTAGTCTGCTCGAAAACTCAATGGGGGGCGCTTCGCAAAGGATTGCAGAGTTGTTGGATAAGAGCCTCTCCGCCGAAACAGATTTCAGTTCTTCCGATTTGCGGAAATATGATGTGGGTGATTTTGATATTGGGGAGTTTGTGTGAGCAAACTCCCCAATGTTTTTATTTGACTTTATCCAGCCTTTTGTGAATGTAGGATATGGTGTTCAAAACATCCAAAGCCTCTTCTTCCGTAATTTCAAATTTAATTTTAGGCTCATGTGCAGTAGAGTTCCTAATTAAACCAAAGACACCTTTAATTAGGTTGCACAACCCTAAATGTTCGCTTCGGTCTGTATCTGTTTTTAAATCGTTGATTTTAACCAAAGGATTACTAGTAGAAAATGAGGTTTCCGCCAAAGCATTCCCATCTGCATAAAGTCCAGTCATTGCCCTTAAACGGTCAGCAATACTTTTGGTGGCCTCAAAGACTGAATGAAAATAATTTTCAACCAATAATTCGGCCTTGCAATATTCAAATACCGCAGAATGAACATTTCTATTTTCCAGTTTGTGTTTCAAACGGCTGGCACGTTGTTCGGCCTCCGCAATTGTTGTGGCCTTTTCAACCAATCTGAATTTGCCTTGCTCTGTAAGCTCTGTGCCAAGAAAAGCCAATCGCTTATTTACCTCCAATCTCCGATTATGAAATACATCTTCTTTTCCGATGTATCTTACGGGTTGCAATGCATCTTGTACAAATTTTAGTATATGATTTGAACATTGATTCTTATTTTGCCAATCAGCAAAAGCCGAATATAATCTTCTCCATTTTGTGTTTTGAGGGTCAATATCTGGAATATTGGAATTCAAAAGGATTAGCCCAATTTCTGTACCTGTCAATCCATCCGATGTACTCCCAATAGAACGACATAATCCTTCTAATACGGAGGCGTCAAACATAGAGCGCTTAATAATTGCCATATTTTTTTATTTTTCCTCTTCGTAATAGATTTTATAATATTTTCTACCATCTTTCTCGATGCCTTTTTCTATAAGCTCTTTATTTCCATGGATATAGATGTCGAAATTTCGGTCTAGTTTTAAAACACTTTTAAAAACACGAGATTGTTTTTTCACAGCTTGGGAAGATATTTGAAAGTTGTCTGCTAATTCAACTTCGTTATCCTGTCTGTAGGTATGGTCAAACTTTCTAAATGACTCAATTACATTACTGTCACCAAAAACTTCGTCTTCAAAATCCTTCTTATCAAATGTTTCGTTCTTTTTGAAGTAGTCAACTGAACGGTTCAAAAAATCTATTTTATCAGCTTTACTTACCTCAAAATCTTCATCTAATTGATTGGTAACAAATTGTTTTGCAATTCCTAAAAACTGATTAGTTTGATGATACTCATTTCTTTGAGGTTTAACACTTAAAAAATCATCTTTCCAATACTGTGCTTCTGCGCTTTTGTTCGTATTATCTAAAAGCGCAATTAAGTAGCCACTTTCATTATTTATGTTGAAAACAAGACAACCTTTGTCTAATTTATGTGTGTTCATTCCACTTACATTAGTCAAACCGTATCTCGTTTCTTTATCTTCGATTTTCAAAACATTTTCTTTATTCTCTGACTTGAAGATACCGATACAATCCATTATCTCGTCATTTATAGAACAATCATTCATATAAAAAACACATAATTCACCCGACTTAATTTGAGGATGCGTACTTTTATCGTAGAGATATCTTCCTTTATTTTTAGATTGTTCGATAAAATTATCTTCTCCTGTATTACTGAAAATTGAACTAACGAAAGAATACATTGGATTCAAATCTAATTGAGGAACAAAATGAAACTCGTATAATTCCTCAAACTTGAAACTACTAACAATCAGCTTGTTAATTATTTCCTCAACATTTCCGAAGTCTGTTAGTTCATCTGAAAATCTTACCCCATCAGCTCTGCCCTTGTTACCTATGTTATGGATAATTAATTTATTTAGTTTCCCTAGTTTAATTTTTTGCATAAATTTTAGTTACTATCGTATACTTTTTTTGGAATAAGTCCTTTACCATCTATAAACTCATCAACTGTATGAAAATGAGACAAATTGTTATCTATCCAATAACTTTTAGGCGCATGTTCAACCATGAATATTTGAAAATGATTATTTTTTTCTTTCACAATAAAATCAATAAATGAATTCAATATAGTAAATGCGTCTATAAGTTTAACCCTGTCATCATTTCCTTTTAAATCACTACTACCTGCATAATATGGAATACTTGGTTGATCAATAAATAAGAATTGAGGAACATGGAATTGTTCTATATTTATCATATGTTCATGTAATCCCAAATAAACACATAAATGCATAAACATATAGTTTGACTTACTTCCTACATTATCCAAAGGAAATTGAAATTGGTCAGATGGTGGATATAGTTTTAGAACCATTTGGGTGTCATCAAAAACCGTTTTGTAATCTTTGTAAGTTGGAAGTGACTTTAACTGTAAATAATTTCGTTGAATACTTTCATTTAACAATGATTTCATCGTAAATCTTATTTGCTCAGTTTCTAAAGGCATCTGCACTAATCGTTCTTTTTCTTCATTTAAGACATTCAACCTTACATTATCTATGGGTTTAATAAGTTCTAATTTTAAAAGTTGCTCCAATTCAAACTTTATGCCTCCTAATGCAATGAACTTTTCACCTTCCTCCAGGTAGTTTTTTTTAATTTGGTTAAGTTGATTAACCCTTTCATCTATTTTCTGCAATTGGTTCTTGAGTTCCTTAACGTCACCTGTCACCTTTATTGGTTCAGATTTTTTTTTAGATAAACTATCCTTAATTTTTTTTAATGAGACCTCTAGAGATTCAACAAATACTTTGGTTTCATATGAATCTACTAACTGGTCAGATAACTTTTCATTTAGGAATTCAATTGGTTGTAAACTGTCTGCTGATTTATTCAAATTCCTTTTGTACGTATCGTACTCTTTTTGATATTGAGTTATAGCATTGATTTGACCTTGGAGTTCTCTTTTTCTTTCATACAGTTTATTAATATCACTAAATAAATTTGAATTTTGAGCTGTTTTTTGCGTATTTGAGATTACATCTTGAATAAGAGGAATTGCAGAGTCCACTGTTTCAAAAGACTCTGAATATTCTATAAAATTGGAAGTTTTACACTTATTAAATAAGGTCTCTACATCTCTTTCAAAATTTTTAGTTTTCCTCTGATTATTTTTTTCTTGATTTTGAATTTTTCTTATTTCATTTTCAACTTCATTTAATCTTTCAGAAGCCTTAATTTTTTCCATATCATTAATACCAATGACTAAATTGAAAATATGACTAAGTGCTTTGTCGTATTCTTCTTTACCGTAAAAAGTGGTATCAAAATATGTTTCAGGCGCCCCTATGACAGTTTCAGTTAATGAATTAAAAATTAAAAAATGACGATAAGATAGGTTAAAAGAAGTTTTTCCTAACTCTTTTCCATAAGGAAATCTTAAAGTATCTGTAATTCCAAATTCGCTGTCTAATATCGATTTTATTTCTGCAATCTCCATATTTCTTTCAGGTTTATTGGGGAAAGAACCTATATTGAAGAAAACATCTGATGACACCGTCCCTTTATCTGGCGTTTTTCGAACAATCGACATCTCTTTTTCATTTATCGAAAACCGCATTCCAAACCATAAAACCTTGTCGTTTACTGTATTCGCAACATTAACTTTTCCTGATAATAGACAGTAATCAATAATACTCCAAAAACTGGTTTTTCCAGTGGTTGCATCTCCTGTAATGACATTAACCTTATCAGGTAGAAATTGATAGCTTTTAGGTTCTGCTGAAGTATCTTTGAACCAAAGTTTTATTTCGTGAAGTATAAATTTCATAGTTGAATTTTTAAAATTTTATACAGTTTTGATGTAGTATATTTTTCATGCATAGCAATAAAATCGGGTATAACTGTTTCTATTTTGTAAAATCGGTCTCCTAGATTTTTGTCAACAAAAAGAGAGTTGTCGGTTTTAATTATCTTATCACCAATAATGATTTGATTACTTTTACTTAAAATCATTAGAGAATTTATAGCTATTGGCAATAATGACACGTATCGTTTATTGAAAGAAACAAATAAACGAGGTTGTTCTTTTACAAATTGTTCTAAGGTTAGATTTTGATTTTTTATTAAATAATTCACAGTTCGGTCGTCTAAGAGGAAAGGTAAAATCAAGCATGAGCGTGCAATGCCTAATTCTTCAATATTGTTCAATACGGATAGAAAAATGCAGCTCGCAATGGCCTCATTATTATATGTATAATAGATTTCTTTCATTATTAACTATATTTTTTCTTCCAGTTAAAGTGCCAGCCAATTTCTAATTTATCGGAAAGAGCGTAATAGTGTCCATTACTAAACTCTATTCCAATAGGTGGGTAACTTGGTATTGATAAATCCTGTTGACGCAAATAATCAACGAGTTCAATACTTAGGTTGCCAATATCTTCTTCTAAATCACTAGCTGGTATACCTGAACTTATCTTTTTTTCAATTTGTCTGTATTTTGCCCTAAATTCGTTTGCCCAAATTTGAATACTATTTTTCTTGAAATCGTCCATATCAGTTGGTAATACAAAGTTTTCATCTATCCAAAAAGAAAAGTGATTTAATGCTTTTAGCATTTGGGTAGTATATTCTTTGATGTATTTAGAACCACTTTGAATCTCTCCAACGTCAATTAATTGTTTTATAAAAGTTTGATTTTCCAAGTTTTCAGGTAAAAGAACTTGTAATTCTCTTTTTGGTAAAGACTTTTCTTGAAATGCTATTTGAAAGCATTTTCCAAACTTATTCTTAAAATCATCGAAGCTAATCTCAAAGTTTTTACGGTCTTTTATATCTGTGTATTTTGCTTCATGAAAATTCGAGGATAGCTTTTCAAAAATTGGTTCAACAAATCTATCTTGAACACATTTTTCTAGAATTTTACTTTTAACTCTTTCAATTATATCATCAACTCCAGTTTCTATTGATACTTTTGAGAAAAAGGATAATAATTTTGTTTTATCAAGTGAAATAAGATTAAGTATATACTTTTGTAAAGTCTCGTCTTTTGTTTTGTTCTTTAATTCTTTTATTTTAACAATTGCTTTATCAATATCTTTATCGGTATTAAGAACACTAAGTAGATTGATGAATTGATTATTTCCTTCATTTTTATTTGTAACCAAAACAAAGGAATGCTTTTTTAAAAAATTATTGTTGTTTGATTTGATGAAATCAGTCCAGTTATTTAGCGTTTTCCATAGGTCTATGTCTAATGTTGTTAGATTTTGAATAACCCCTTGATTATTTGCTATAACAGTATGTTTTGTCTGAAATAAAATGGTTATCCCATCTCCTTTGTCAATATGAACATCATCTTTAACTTCAAAACCGACTTTTTGTCCGTGTCGAAGCTCAAGAGCCAATAACATGAAATAATAAAATTGGTATGCAAACCCTATGTCTTGTGGTCCCGCCGTATGCTGTACTTGAGTAGAACTTATATCATTCATTAGCGCTTAATAGTTAAAAAAAATAGTGTTATTTAATTTTAATAACACACGCTTGCTAATATACTATTATTTAGCACTTAAATCGCCATTCACTGCCAAATAATACTACTGAAAGACACATCGTTATTGTGTTTTCATTTCCATGACACCTTTGTTTTGAAGCCCGCAATAAGCGGGGAAATCTTAACAATAAATTCAGTTTAATCATGGAAAAACAAAGCAAAAAAATGTTGCTGACAAGCATTGCTTCGCTGTCGGCACTAGGTGTATTCGCACAGGGAAACGGTACAGCGGGTATCACCGAAGCCACACAAATGGTTACATCCTATTTCGACCCTGCAACCCAATTAATTTATGCCATCGGGGCGGTAGTTGGACTTATCGACGGAGTAAAGGTGTATAACAAATTCAGTTCTGGTGACCCTGACACCTCGAAGACAGCAGCAAGTTGGTTCGGAGCCTGTATCTTCTTGATTGTAGCCGCAACAATCCTACGTTCATTCTTCCTTTAATCTATTGTTCTATGAGTAATTACAATATCAATAAAGGCATTGGAAGAACGGTGGAGTTCAAAAGACTGAAAGCACAATATCTGTTCATTTTTGCAGGAGGTTTGTTCAGTGTACTTATCCTCACCATGATACTGTACATGGCAAGTGTAAACTCTTACATCTGCCTATTTATTGGGACTGGTGGTGCATCGCTCATCGTATGGCAGACATTCTCACTGAACGGTAAGTATGGAGAACATGGTTTGATGAAGTTTGGCGCAAAGAATAGGCATCCCAAATATTACCTCCCTTCTTTGCGTAAGGGATTGAAGCATTTGTTTGAGCTTTTTGGTGAAGTGAAACGGAACTGAAAAGCGAGTGCGGAAAGCCCGCCACCGCTTTATTGTTCTTACCAACAATAAAGCGGTGAACGCCCATAAAAAAAGCCTTCAAACCAATGGCTTGAAGGCTTTGTGACCCAATCAGGATTCGAACCTGAGACCTACTGCTTAGAAGGCAGTTGCTCTATCCAGCTGAGCTATTGGGCCAAGCCACTAACCGAAGTTAGATTTTGTCGGGGTGGCAGGATTCGAACCTGCGACCTCCTGCTCCCAAAGCAGGCGCGATGACCGGGCTACGCTACACCCCGAGGTGTAATTCTAAAAAAAAAAGCGGAGAGACAGGGACTCGAACCCTGGCATCGGTTACCCGATGACAGATTAGCAATCTGCTCCGTTACCACTCCGGCACCTCTCCTAAATTCTAATGAATTTTTATTTTTAAACCATGTAATTAAATTAGTACAAGTCTTGTGATCCAATCAGGGTTCGAACCTGAGACCTACTGCTTAGAAGGCAGTTGCTCTATCCAGCTGAGCTATTGGACCAAGCCATAACCCGTAGGTTAAAATTTGTCGGGGTGGCAGGATTCGAACCTGCGACCTCCTGCTCCCAAAGCAGGCGCGATGACCGGGCTACGCTACACCCCGAAAATTTTTCTTGTACTAAATATAAAATGAACTACAGCGGAGAGACAGGGACTCGAACCCTGGCATCGGTTACCCGATGACAGATTAGCAATCTGCTCCGTTACCACTCCGGCACCTCTCCAACGCTACGTTTACTAACCGTGATTAGTTCTGTAAAGCGGTTGCAAATATAGAATGAGATTTTAATCAAAACAAGTCTTTTTAGAAATATTTTTTAAAAAAATAGCGTAATTTTGATGTCAAATTAGCTTAAATACAACTAAAGAAATGAATGTTAAAGGATTAATGATGGTCGGGCTGACTAGTTTATTTGTACTAACCAGCTGTGGAACGGCAAAAAAATACCCACCCAAGACCATAACCAAAATTATTCGCGATACAATTATCGTTAATAAGCACACAGAACAACCCGAAATGACGAGAGCGGCCAAGCTCGATAATTATAAAATTAACGTCGATAAATATCCTGCCGTTGGACAAGATGAGCGGATTCGGTATCTCGTGATGCATTATACCGCCATTGATAATGATCTTTCTTTAAAAGTATTATCTGAACGCGATGTAAGTGCCCATTATTTAGTGACCGACTTACCCGATAACCAAATTCATTTATTGGTTGATGAAACCAAACGTGCGTGGCATGCTGGTGTGAGTAAATGGAAAAACATCGATAATTTAAACTTTACCTCTATTGGTATAGAAATCGTCAACAAAGGCTTTGCTGATGGAAAAACCAATAAGGCTTTTATGCCTTTTCCTGATCACCAAATAAAGAAAGTAGGTGAATTAGCCAAAGACATTGTGGAGCGCTACAAAATTTTACCGGTGAATGTGGTGGGTCATTCGGATATTGCGCCAGGACGTAAGCCTGATCCAGGTCCACAATTTCCTTGGAAACGCTTATACGACGAATATAAAGTGGGTGCTTGGTACGAAGAAGCTGATAAATTAGCTTTTATTACCCAATACCCACTTGATGCTGACAACTACAGTTTTATTCTAAGTGTGCAGAACGAATTTAAAAAATATGGCTATGATGTACCTACCAGTGGTAAGTGGGATGATGCCACCCGAAAAGTTATTTTATCTTTTCAATACCACTTTAGACCTCAACGCTATGAAGGAACGATGGATCCTGAAACATGGGCCATTTTAAAAGCATTGAACAAAAAATACAATCCTTAAGGATTATTAAGACGATAAATTCTAAGCGCCTTCGGGCGCTTTTTGCATATGAAAACACTTGTTATTATTACCAACTATTACGCTAAAGAAGTCATTGATTACTCGCGCTTGCTTTTCGAAAATGACGATTTACCTCCTTATGATGAAGTGGTCATTTACATGAAGAATTCTCGCACCTATGGCCTTGTGTTTCCCGACGTCATCACCAGTGAATCTAAAAAGATTATGCAAGAACAATTTGTGCTCAATAATCAACGCTTAACAGAACGTGAAGCGGATATCGTCTTTACAGCGGATGATCAATTAAAAATCGCTGGTCTTATCCATTTTGTAGAAAAAATAGAACGAAACGCGCAAATAAAATATTCTTGGTGGAAATTTTGGGTAAAAAAAAGCTGAAGTAATAAAATTACCTCAGCTAAAATTAACTAACAATTCCTTATTCTTTACCAATTTATGGCATTAAACAAGTGAATTTTCTATATTTTATCCGTTTTCAAGGGCATCGGTTTAATCACTTGATGTGTGTTTTTATCATAGCCATAAGGGCAATGTTTACATCCACTTTTACAACAATACCCTCTTCTTTTTAGGTATTGAGCCGTGAACACCCGATAACCTTCTGGTGACCAATAAAAATCACCTTCTTCAAACTTCTTCATCATCTACATGTATAGAGTAATATACATGAATTAATTATTATTTCCAAATAAAATCCTTAAAACGGTCTTTATTAATTTCTACTTACCTTTGTGTAGAAATAAATAGAGCAAATGTTTATCGTTGTGTTAAGCCATATTTTTCGTAAAAATTTTGTTGGAATCACTATTTTTCCATTTATATTTCTACGAAACAAACAAGACCAAACCAATAAAAAATTAATTAATCACGAAACCATCCATCTTGTTCAACAAATAGAACTGTGCATACTTCCTTTTTTTGTCTGGTACATCCTCGAGTATTTTATTCGCCTTATTCAGTACAAAAATGCACACCAAGCGTATAGAAACATATCGTTTGAGCGCGAAGCTTATCATTGTGAAGGCAATTTAAATTACCTTAAAGAGCGCCGATTTTATTCATTTATTAACTATATCTAATGATGGACTGGACCTCACCCACCCCTCCTCTGCAAATTCTAACGTCTGATGCTTTTGAACGTGTTGGGGTTGAAGTGGCTATTTTACGAGAAGATTTACTTCATCCTGAAATCTCTGGTAATAAATTCCGTAAATTGAAGTATAATTTGCTGGAGGCGCAACGCCTAGGATATACCAAATTACTCACCTTTGGTGGAGCCTACTCCAATCATATCGCTGCACTGGCAATGGCTGGTAAAATTCACCATTTTAAAACATTGGGAATTATTCGAGGTGAAGAAATAAAAGATAAAATCGCTCAAAACCCGACCTTATTCTCTGCCAGTCAAAACGGTATGCAATTTGAATTTATAACCCGAGAAGCCTATAGAAATAAGGATACACCTGCTTTTTTAGAACAATTAGCCATCGATTATCCCGATTATTATGTGGTTCCTGAAGGAGGTACTAATGAACTCGCAATCCGAGGGTGTGAGGAAATTTTAACACCTGATCTCCATAATTTTGATTATATTTCTATAGCCATAGGAACAGGTGGGAGTTGTGCGGGTGTGTTAAAATCGACACAGCCTCATCAGACCGTTTTGGGGTTTCCTGTTGTAAAAGGCATCGATTTTAGTGAAATTATCCGTAATTTTACACCCAAACAGAATTATAAACTTGTTACTGACTATCATTTTGGTGGTTATGGCAAAGTTTCTGACGAATTAATTGTATTTATAAACCAATTTAAGAAGGAACATCAAATTCCTTTAGATCCACTGTATACGGGAAAAATGGTTTATGGTACAATGCATTTAATTGAACAAGGTTATTTCAAGCAAGGTGCAAAAATCCTGATGATTCATACAGGAGGTTTGCAGGGAATAACCGGCATAAACCAAGTATTAAAACAGAAAAATAAAATTTGTATAGAATGAAGAAATTGTTATTCGTAGTAAGCGTTTTCGTAACAATAAGCTTAGCGGCCCAATCGCCAAGAGACATTGAATATATTCGCAAACATGCTTATATCGCTGTGCAAGAAATGCATATCTATAAGGTGCCAGCAAGTATTACATTAGCACAAGGGCTATTAGAAACGGGTGGTGGACAAAGCCGTCTAGCCGATCAGGCCAACAATCACTTTGGAATTAAATGTAAAGGGGAAAGCGAATGGCCTAGTTCTAAACCACGCATCTATCACGATGATGATGCTAAAGGGGAATGTTTTAGAAAATACCCATCGGTTGAAGAAAGTTACCGCGATCACTCTAAATTTTTAGCTGAAAGACCTTATTACACCGCCTTATTCAAATTATCGATGACCGATTATAAAAATTGGGCACATGGGTTAAAGAAATCGGGTTATGCGACTGATCCTCAGTACGGCCCTAAACTAATCTCTCGTATTGAGCGTTATAATTTAGACCAATTTGATAAAGCTAAGCTTGAGGAAGTATATGCAAAACTGTATAATTTATACGGTAACCAAGACGACCAATACTTAGCAATGCAGGAAGTTTCAAAATCAAACAACACGACTGTTAAAACAAACATTGCGACTGTAAATCCTGGTAAAAAAGATGCGTATGTAGAAGAAACGACCACTACAATTGCAAAAACAACCTCTACAGCGCCCTCTATTACGGTTGAAAAACGTAAAGTAAATCCAACAGCACGTATTAAAAAACACACCAACAATATTCCTTACATTGTTGTAGAAGCGGGTGAATCAATTGGTTCAATTGCTAAGTCGTTCAAGAAAACGCCAACCGATTTAGCTCGTTACAACGAGTTAAAATTAGGAACTCGAATTACGGAAGGACAAATTATTTTCTTTGATAAAAAGAAAAGTAAAGGATCTCAGATGGCTTACCAAGTTCAGCCCGGTGATGATATGTATACCATTTCACAGAAGTTTGGTGTAAAAATCAGTAACCTATACAAATACAACCGTATGGATCCTGGTACACAACCCCGCGTTGGACAACGCATGAACTTAAAGTCAAAAATCAAAAAATCATAAAAACCGATTGTATATCGATTTTAAACCATGCCTTTGAAGAAATTCAAAGGCATTTTTATTTCTTTCTATCGACACAAACAAATCTCTTTCTTATTTGTTAGTTGCTTTCTTTTTAGTTAGTTACGGATTGCTTACCATCAATCCATCTATTTTTACAAAAAAATCAGATGAAAATAGTTTACTTCTACCTTCTCGTTTATTCACTCTTAGTAGGCCGTGTATTTTGTCAAGAAACATTCCACTCGCGTAATATTCATTTTTCGCATTACATAGAAGGAATATCAAACCCCGAAGACTTATTCCATATACACGATCAAGAGTGGATTATTGTTTGCTCAATGGCTTCTAGCACCCATCCAGGAAAAATATATGCTGTTCATAAAGAGAACTACCAAGTACTGGAACTCTTTAATGGTCAATTACCAGCACCTCACAACCCAAAGAAACTTCAACCTTTTAAACCCCATGGAATTTATGTAAAGGGAAATAAAAGCAAAGGTTATTACCTCTATGTAATTAATCATAGTACACGGGAAGCTATTGAAAAATTCGAATTGGATTTTAACTCATCAACTCCTCAGATAAAATGGCTTGAGAATATAGCATTACCTGCGCCTGTTTGGGCTAATGGATTGGTAATTGACAGTCGAGAAAAAATATATGTCACCAGTATGTACAACCCAAAGGATACTGATTTTCTTGAAAAATTTCAGCATAAAAAAGTAACGGGTCGTATTTGGCAATGGGATCGAAATAAAAAATGGCGTAAATTGAGTAAAAATCAATTTTCAGGAGCCAATGGAATTGCGCTTTCAGCAGATGAAAAAAACCTTTATATAGCCGAATGGGCGGCGCAAAAAGTTCATCTTCTTTCCACCATTGATGGCAGGGTAAGTCAATCGGTGAATGTCGATTTCCTTCCTGATAATATTCGGTGGTCAGCGGAAGGAAATCTACTAATCGCTGGACAAAGAGGATTACCCAAAGAGGTTTTTTTAAGTCGAGGAATTTCAGAAGAAAATATGTATTTTTCAGTGATGGAAATTGATAGCACCTTAACAGTAAAAAAAACATTGATCCGTGATGGCCATCGCAATTTTGCGAATGCAACGGTAGCTATTCAAATAAATAACACCTATTGGCTAGGGTGTGTCGAAAATAATAAAATTGCCATTTATTTAAAAAAATGAAGATATGCCTGAATTTTTTCATGACAAAACCCTGTATTACACCCCCATAGAATTTGCAATTAGTCATATTGGCGGAACATGGAAAATGCCCATTTTATGGCGTTTACAGGAAAAACCTTTGCGATTTACAGAATTAAAAAACGATATACCGCATATAACCGACAAAGTACTTGCGAGTCAATTAAAAATATTAACACGTAAAGGCCTTATCGACCGAAAAGTGTTCCCTGCCGTTCCTCCAAAAGTAGAATATAGTTTAACCGCTAAAGGCTTAAGATCTATACCTGTAATTGAAACGATTATGAAATATGGTTACGAATTAATACAAGAAGAAGGAATTGAATATCCGCCAAAAAAATAAAGATCTCATTTATCTTCATCCGTTAAATCGTTATACCATTCCAGTACTCCTGGCCTGACTTGCTACTCTCTAAAAGCTTAATCTATTCTTAAAAAATCTGTCGCCTAAGGTATAGTGGCTTTATTTGAGCTACTTACCCTTCTTAACATCTCCTATTCATCGATAAACTTAGATCATAAAAAATCCCTAAAGATTATATCTCGAGGGATTTTAGATCTGATTCACGTTTTTGGTTTGCTTATTTAGGTTTCAACAAGCTATTTTTAATATACACTACCATGTGTATCTCTATAAACGTCCATTTTTTTAGATAGCAAACAAATAAGTTCAATGCTATTTCAATCGCCCCTCCTCTGCATTACTTTTAGAAGTTTCTATAGCAAAGGATTTACCGAAATTATAGGTTATACCAAAACGGATAGTGGTTCGTGCTAAAAAAGATTCCTCGGTTAATACTTGATTAGAATACGAACTGTTTTTCGCATCATCTTGCTTGAATAAATTATAAATATTAAGGGATAACTGTAATTTTTTTTCTAAAAACAAAGCACTTAATCCTGCATGCGATTGGTTAGTTGCTGTAAATTTATTAACGCCCGAGACTCCTTTTGGCGTATAGGCGAATGTATAATTCGCAATCCATGTCTTCTCTTGATTTAAATCGAATGCATTGGTAAATCGCGAGCTAAAATTCCAACCTTCTATTGCATAATTCATCGCGGGAATCTTTCCTTCAATTTTGGCATAAGAAGCATCTAAACTAATGGTTGCTTTCCACCAGCGCCAAGGTTTAAAGTTCATGGTTTCACTTAAACCAATCGACTGACTATTGTAAGCATTTTGAGGTGTCCAGACTTGGGTATTGGTTTCTGGTAGTAGAATAGTTACTTGTTCAATCTCTTTGCGGGTATCATTGATATAAAGCGTAGTGATAAACATATCTTTATACGCATGCTCTAATTCATAATTGTAAGCATAAGAAGGTTGAATATCTTTATTGCCTTCTGAGTACGAATAAGGCGTTGTATATACGCGGTAAGGATTCAAAAAGCCCATGTAGGGGCGATTAATACGACGACCAATATTAAAACTAAACGTATTTTTTTCATCCATGGTATAACTTACATAAGCTGTTGGGAAAAAACCATCATAGCTGTAGGTATCAACCGTATTATTTTCAAGAGAATGGCCTTTGGCATGGGTATTTTCATAACGTAGGCCAGCTTTAGCGGTCCATTTTTCTGAAATTTTCTTTTCAGCAGAAACATAGAGCGCGCTAATATTTTCATCGTAATTGAAACGATTGCTCACGTCGTCGTCATAGATGGGTATCCCTGTTGTTGTATCGAAATGTTTGTTATCATTTTTATTGGTCGTCAAACTCAAGCGACCACCATAATTCAATTTGACCCATTTGGTAGGGTGTTCCATATCAACGTTAAAAATATAATTTTTAGCGTCTTGTTCTTTGTCTCTCTGATTGCTCGAATATTGATTGTCTATTTCTTGATGTTCTTTGGTAAAGAATCGATTAGTTCCGCTAACCTCTTCTTTTGGATTGAAATTGACCCAATCAAAATCGAACGTTAATTTGTGATCGTTACCAGGTTTATAAATAACGTGATAATTGAAGGTTGAGTAATGGGTTTTTGCTTTGTAATCTTGAGTAGAGGCAAAATAATTATTTAATTGATAATCGGGATAGTCCTCGACAAAAGTGGTTATCTTGTTGTGGTTATCGTTTTTGTATTGATTAAATTTCACATTAAAACCAGTTGATAATTTTTCATTAATTTCATAATCAATTCCAAGTCTGGCATTGATAAAATTACTTTTACCCAGCCAATTCGCTACCTCTTTCCATCGGTTTTCAGAGTAATAATTGGCTGTAGTCCCCACGCTATGCCATTGGCTTTCACCAATTAAAAAATTAGTGGTCACAGTCCATTTATCTTTCCGGTAATTAAATGCCGCATTGGTGTTATACCCGTATTTTTTTCGGTTGTAGCCCGACATACTTAGATTCCCATTCCATGAATCTCTTTTACCTTGTTTTAAAACAATATTCAACAAACCGCTATTTCCAGCAGAGATATATTTAGCAGGAGGATTGGTTATAACCTCAATTTTTTCAATATCCTCGGCGCGAATTGACTTTAGGTAGTTCGACAATTCCTCCCCTTTTAAATCGACGAGCAGATCATTTACCATAACGGAAAGGCTATTTTTTCCTACCATAGAAATAATATCGTTTTCAACCTTCACACGAGGGGCTAATTTTAAAAGATCTAATGCATCTCCACCTTTTGCACCTTCAGCCTGATCGGCATGAAAGACTAGTCGATCAACTTTTTTTTCAATCAACTTTTTTTGAGTTGTAATCACCGCTTCAGTTAGTACTACCTCTTCGGGTTTAGCTAACAAAATTAATCCTAAATCTACGGATTGACTAACGAATAATTTTTGAGTATAGCGTGGTTTCCCATATTCTTCAACAATCAAAGAATACTCACCTTCAGTTATCTGAATAAAAAAAGCCCCCCATTCGTCGGTCGCCGTTGTGGCAATGACTTTTTCATCGGCAGATAAAATATAGACATCTAAAAAAGTACCCGGTGTATGATCGGGGTATTGAATTGTTGCCTTCACTTCTTGTTGAGCAAAAACGCTATAGGTTAGTAAAGATAAAGCTATTGTGAATAATGATTTTTTCAAATTTAGTGTATTTACTTTTAAGACGTATCGATTGAGAAAAAGTTACACCAATTTTCATTTTTTTTTCTAAAAAAACCAAATACAGGATAAGTTCGTCATGCTTAGTACCATTATACACCTCCTATTTTTTACCGATCCAGCCCAGATGAGTATTTTTAAAATCATCGTTAAATTTAAGTCCATAACCTAACATTCTATCTAAAGAGGAGTGTGCGTATAAAATTATTCCAACCAATTCTAGAAAGGAATTATGAAGCAAATATCCTATTCCCCAAATAATTATGGCGGATAACTTATGATGAAAAAAATTGTATAACCAAGCCCCAACTTTTGTGTTTATTGCGTAACCCATTATCGATAAATCTGGCAAGAATAAACTGATTGGCAATAACCACCATGCATAATCTAATTGGATAAATGCACATACAGATAGCAACAATTGCCCGAATTCTTCAAGTTTTAAACTATTTTTCATAAGACCGATTTTATTTTTGGTTATCGCCTACAAAAATGTAAAAACTTCATCCATTTCCACTTGATTAAAGTCAAGAATTATCTCTTTGACGTTTTCGAATTCGGCTAAATGTCTCTGGAGTCATTCCCAATACTGAAGCAATGTATTGTAAAGGAACTTGGTTAAATAGTGCTTTATTTTGCTCAAAATAAGCATTATACCGCTCTTCTGCCGTCATCGACAAATGAGAAAAAACCCGATTCTCAAGTCCTGCGAAACATTTAGCAATCAGCGCTTTTTCGATCTCATTCCATCGCGGAAATTCTACACAAAGTTTGCGGTAATCGTCCTGTGTTATCGTCCATAATACAGTCTCGGAAAAAGCTTGAATATTCCAACGATTGGGCCGATTAAAGAAGAACCCAACCACATCTGTAATAAGATCATTATCCGTAGAAATCCATTGCGTAATATCCTTTCCATCGGATAACGAATAAACCCTTAAAATTCCTGACTGAACAATGCTAAGACGATTACAGACCTTATCTGCTTCGGTAAAGAATTCATTCTTATGAAGGTGCTCTTCCTTAAAATAAGAGCGAATAAGATCAATCTCTTGTAGAGTGAGTGGTCCAAATTGTTTCTGAATGCGTTGGTTGAAATCCTTCAAAGCTTATTTTTAAATATTGAACATTTGTCTAATTTAAGTATAATTGGTTGAAGAGGGAATGCAAAGCAATAAAAGGACAATTGTATTCACGAAAAATTCAAAACTAGTGTGCTTACACCTTGATTCTATTCATCCTTTTTTTTATAATATCGAGGACTATAACCTTGTAGCGAATTGTTGTTGAATGTCATACATCTTTTAAAAAGGTGTAAAAAAAATGCCGTATGAAGCCTTAAAAAAAACGCTATTAATAACTTCACTGTGAGAAAAATGATTACTTTTGCATATTGTATACAATATACATTTTAGAATTAAATGTATCGTTGAATTGGAAAAACGCAATACAGTGAACTCAATTTTCATAACATATATTTATTTATACACTATTGTTTTTTATTGTACATTTGACAATTAACAAAAATTAACACTATATTAACATTAAATTATGAGTAACAAAATTATTATTACCGCAATCATCAGCTTATTGACAATGAGTGCATTATCTGCAAAAGCAAAAATTCCTCTGTGTTTTCCATGTGAAAATATTCAGCCGATTCAAGAACTACCAACGGATTCAGAAATTCAAAAAATGGTCGGTCAGAAAGTCAATTTATCTTATATTCATAATGAGTATGGTGCCGTATGGATACCTGTATGGAATACAGATGGACGCTATGTATTAAGTGATATATCGAATATGACCTACTTAGAAATTGATGATGAGTTAGCGACTATCCTTAAAGAAAAGCATAATTTCAATATAGAAGAAGCTAAAGATCCTTTAACATTTTGGCAAAAAATAGGTGGTAAAATTGTTTTGGTACTTGTTGTTCTTCTTGCGATTTGGGGAAGCATGCCTTCTAAAAAAGACGATGTTACACCAACCACTATTTAAGATTTATGAATCCACTTTATTTAATCCCGGTCGTACTTGTTATTGCAGGTATTGCCTTTATGGTGTACATGAATAAAAAACACAGTGCTGTAAAAGATGAGATCGATTTAGAGGTCGAAAGAAAAAATTACGAAAACTACAAGAATGAGTTATTACACGAAGATTTCTCCCAAATTGTGCAATGGATGAAAGGAAAACCGATTGATGCTTTTACTTCGGCATCGGTGCCCCAATCAACATTGAGTAAAGTAGCTGAAATCGCAAGTACGGGTCTTAAAAACGTTGCTCTCTCGGCTGTAGGCCTAAAATTGAGGAATATAGAAACCGATTGTTTTTGGGTACTAAGTGGAAATGATTTGCATTTCTTTCGTACAGATACCGTTGGGGAGTTGGATGAACATATTGTCTTTGATAATTTCCGCATTGAGGAGGCTCAACTTCACTATGGCGGAACATTAAAAACGCAAGCAGCCATTTATCTTCAATCGTCGGAAGCCTACTTACCTAAAACCCATATTATTACTTTTAATATAGAGGGGGCTCCACTTCCATTGGAAATTCATGATCGTTTAAATTATATTGTAGATCCTTTGGATATACTGAATGTAAAAAAGCAATTTTTAACGCGTGCTAAATATCAAGTCGTAGGAGAAAAGTTCATCGTTATTTTACAAAACAAATTTGATCATTTAAAATCAGTATAAAAGTGTATGGGCCTATTATCCAAACTATTCAACACCTTTAAACGTATTCGATTAAACAATCGAAACGCCGTTGTTGGGCAATCTTTAGATTATTTACTCCTAAGCTCCCTCTATGCAGAACAACAATCGGCCTATTTGAATTCATATGAAACGGGTTTACCGAAATCGACCCTTATAGAAATACTCGAAGAATACTCGGCGATTTATAACAAAGAGCAAGCTTTAGCCGTTTTACAAGATCTAAAAAAAAGAAATACTGATGCAAATTTAGAAATTGTGTTTAATGCTTTTGAAAATAAAGACAACGCTGTTGAAATTTTAAAAAGAAACTTACCAAATGATGAGTATAAATTTAAGCTTTACATAGCAATGTATAGAAGTTTAAATACCATTGTTGATGAACTGATTGCTGAAAATATAATTACGCATTACAGTCAGATTAGCAGCGTTAAGGATAGTGCATTTGACTATGGTAAAGGCGCTTTTTTAGCACGGTGTTGTTTTGAGTTAGGCTATCTTTCAGAGAACGAAATGAAACTGTATTTAGAAGAGTCTTATTACGAACTGAAAACGGTATGTTCTACGTGGTCGCAGTATGTTGCTAGTTACGTTTTAGGAAGAGCCATTTGGGGTGGTTCACATAACAGTGGAATGATTCAGATTGGATTGGATCTACTCCATCATAAACAAAGTCCTTTAAAAGGTAAAACGTATTTATAAGAAAAGAAAAAGCTGGGTAACTGCCCATTATTTCACCTCATTTTGATTATAAAAAAGCAAACTTGTTGAGGAGCTGAATTTTAAAACGACCAAAATACATTTTTCATAAAAAGGCTTATTTATGCTACAAGTTTGTAGCATAAATAAGCCTTTTTTGTCGCGCTAGGGATCGCAGCGGCATCCTCTGCTGCCTAGCCAATTTCATTGGATAACCCCATTTTCAGGCAGCAGAGATATAGCGGAGAGCCCGCCCGAAGGGAGCGCCCAAATACGAATTAAACTAAATCTTTTTGAAAGATATAATCGTCCATGATGTAGCCATTTCCGATATCAAATGTTTTCGATTCTGTATTTTTGAAGTTATTCTTGGTATAGAATCGGATGGCTTTGGCGTTATTTTTATTGACGGTTAAGTAAACGGTTTTTTTGTTATGGTCTAGCGCATATTGAATAACGTGATTTAACATTAACTGACCAATACCTTTTAATTGACTGTCTTGTTTTAAGTAAATTTTAGATAAGAAGACCTTTTCATCTTCTATCTTGTAATGAAGGTAACCGACTGCAATGTTATCGGCTTTTAGAATTTCCCATTGATCACCTTGGGCAAGGTCTTCATTTATTTTTTCGACTGCATACATTTTCTGTAGCATATAGTCTATCTGTTCTTGAGACAAAATATCTTTATAGGCTTCTTGCCAAATAGTCGTGGCCAAGGGTATAATGAGATGTATATTGCTTTCGTTAACGGTATGGAAATGGCAAAAAGCATCTATTTTCGGCATTTCTAATGGGAAGTTTGGGTTCTTTTTTTCGACTACTTCTTCCAATTTCACAAAGAGATTGGCCTGTACTTCTTTTGCCCATTTTTTGGCTAAATACCAATAGTAAATAACCCCTATTAGAATAAATAAGATTGCTGAAGGGACAATATTCATCCATTCTGATTTCATTAATTCTTCGGGATCGGTTGTGATAACGCCAAGCATCATTAACAAAGCCAAGTTGAAGGCGAGGACAAATATTCCTAAACAGAAAAGTCCTACAACAGATAAAACAACCTTCATTCGATTTTTATCGAATCTTTTGGCTAAAAAATAAAATTGGAAAACCAATAATATAAGTACAAACATGTTTTGGTAATAAGATATAACGACAAAGTTAAGTAAAATCTGAGTGTTTCCGTTATATTTGTAAGGTAAGAAACAAACAAATTTGAAATCATGTTTAGCGAAAAATTTCAACAATATTTACAAAATCAGTTAGATGATTTGGAAACGCAAGGATTGTTCAAGAGTGAACGTATTATTGCTTCTTCTCAGAGTGCAGAAATAACCCTTGAAAATGGGCAAAAACTGCTTAATTTTTGTGCCAATAATTACTTAGGACTTTCTAACAATAAAAACATTATCGAGGCCTCTCAAAAAATGCTAGATCGTCGTGGATATGGTGTATCATCGGTTCGTTTTATTTGTGGAACGCAAGATATTCATAAGGAACTGGAAAAAAAGATTGCCGATTTTCTAGGAATGGAAGATACCATTCTTTACGCTGCGGCTTTTGATGCCAATGGGGGTGTTTTTGAACCTTTATTTACAGATGAAGATGCAATTATATCGGACGAATTGAACCATGCTTCTATTATTGATGGGGTACGTTTGTGTAAAGCAGCGCGTTACCGTTACAAGAATAATAACATGGCCGATTTAGAGGCTCAATTAATTGCTGCTTCAGCGAAAAATCATCGTTTTACAATTATTGTTACTGACGGTGTTTTCTCAATGGATGGTATTGTCGCTAACTTAAAAGGCATTTGTGATTTAGCCGATAAATACAATGCTTTGGTAATGGTTGATGATTCTCACGCTACTGGTTTTATTGGTAAAACGGGTCGTGGAACCCATGAACATGCCGATGTAATGGGTCGTGTAGATATTATTACCTCAACTTTAGGGAAAGCCTTAGGCGGTGCCATGGGTGGATTTACTTCGGGTAAAAAAGAGGTGATTGAATTATTGCGTCAACGTTCTCGTCCGTATTTATTTTCAAACTCTCTAGCCCCTGGAATTGTTGGTGCGGCCTTAGAGGTGTTAGATATGTTATCGAACGATACGAGTCTTCGCGATCAAGTAATGTGGAATGCGAACTACTTCCGTACCAAAATGGTGGAAGCTGGTTTTGATATCCCAGAAGGGGATGCGGCTATTGTTCCTGTAATGTTGTATGATGCTAAATTATCACAAGTTATGGCCAACAAATTATTGGATGAAGGTGTTTATGTTATTGGATTCTTCTTCCCTGTTGTACCACGTGATAAAGCACGTATACGTGTTCAGCTTTCGGCTGCACATACACAGGCACAGTTAGACCATACCATCGCTGCTTTTATCAAGGTAGGAAAAGAATTAGGTGTTATTCAATAACACCCACGCTATAAGAAACAAAAAAGCGAACCGACGGGTTCGCTTTTTTTTGTGGTATACGATGGTTGAATGTCTATTATTCAGCGTGGAATTTTTAAGTGCAATGGTCATCCATTGTCGTTGATAAAATCTATCTTTACCTCTTTAATTTAGAGAATTTGGTATGCCACAATTTATTCAACAAGTCGTAGAAGATCTTCGAAAATCGCATTCGACCTTTTTTGATGTTACCTTAATTTTACCGGGGAAACGACCTATGCTTTTCTTGAAACAAGAATTTCAACAACAACAACAGGGGTTTATTCTGCCCGAAATGCAGAGCATTGAAGAATTTGTTGCTTCTATAGCTCAATTGGATATTTTGGCGGGCATTAACCTGTGGTTCAGCGCTTATCATTCTTACAAAAAAGTGATTGACAAACCCGACACCTTTGAAGAGTTTATAAAATGGGCCCCCACGATTCTGAAAGATTTTGAAGATATTGATCTATCGATGATTCCACCGAAGAAAATATTAGATTATTTAATTTCGGCAGAGCGGATAGCCAAATGGGGAGAAGATGAATTGAGTATTCAGAAAAATGAGTTGATTCAGAAACATCTTACTTTTTGGGATATTATTGCTCGATTTTACTTTCAGTTTAGGGAAGATCTTTTAGCACAAGGTCATGCGTATGCTGGTTTGGTGTATAGAATTGCGGCGGAAAATTTACCCCAATATATAGAACAACAACCTAAAAAACATTTCTGTTTCGTTGGTTTTAATGCCTTAACCAATGCCGAACAACAACTATTTTTCACCTTAGAAAAAGAAGGTCTTGCTACCATCTATTGGGATGCAGATAAGTACTACTTAAACGACAAAAACCAAGAAGCTGGTGTTTTTCTGCGGCGCTATCAACCCCTAGTTAAAAACTGGAAATGGACCATGGACGAGTTTTCTAAACCCAAAGACGTCACCGTAGTTGGGGTGGCAAAACAAGTGGGTCAAGCCAAATATGTCGCTGGTATTTTAAAAGATTTATCGGAGGATGAGATTAAAAAAACAGCTCTAATTTTAGCCGATGAATCTATTTTACCCAGTATTTTAAATTCATTACCCGAAAATATTACCCATTTAAATATTTCGATGGGAATTCCATTAAAGTCGATCCCTCTCGCCCAACTGTTTAAATCGATTTTCGAATTGCAGATGAACCGTGAAAAGCTGGGGAAAGGAAAAACCTATTATTATAAAAATGTGTTGCAAATTTTAGAAAACAGAACGCTGTCTAAATTCGCAACCGATTCTAGCCGAAATTTAGTTCATCAGATTCGTACCCAAAATCGAATATTCAATGCGCCAAAATCCCTTACTTCGGCTTTGGAAGACAATGTTTTTCAACCTCTATTTAAGTTACCCACAACCATTGCCGACTTTTTACTGATCGTACGTGATTGGACCGATGATTTATTGCAAAATCCTACCATGGATAGCCCTTTAATGAAAGAATACCTTTTCTATTTCAAAAAAGTGTTCAATCAATTGCACGAAAACCTTCAAACGGTAGATCACATTAAAGATTACCGCACCTTGTATGTATTGTACACCAAAATTATGCAAGCCGAAACGGTTTCATTTATTGGTGAACCATTGAAAGGTTTACAGCTCATGGGACTTTTAGAAACCCGTTTGCTTAATTTCGATCGTATTATTATGACCTCTGTCAATGATGAAATTCTTCCTTTAGGACGCCAAAACAACTCATTTATTCCTTATGATATTCGTAGAGAAATGGGACTGAATACCTTTACCGAAAACGATGCCATTTACGCCTACCACTTTTACCGCTTAATGCAACGGGTAAAAACGGCTCACTTAATTTACAATACAGAATCAGATGGTCTAAGCAGTGGGGAAAAATCGCGCTTTATTGCCCAAATAAAATTTGAAAGTCAACACGATATCAACGAAATTTTTGCTGCACCCACCTTCGACTCTACACCTCAACAAAATCTATCGGTTCAGAAAACCGTGCGAACCATGGAAAAATTACACGAATGGAGCCAATACGGAATCTCACCATCGTCGCTTTCCGCCTATCTTAGAAACCCCATGGATTTCTTCGAACAACGTATTTTTGGTGTAGACCAGGTAGAAGAAGCCGAAGAAACGATTAGCGCTAGAACCTTAGGGAATATTGTTCATGCTGCACTAGAAGAACTCTATACCCCATGTCTTAAAAGGATTTTATTCGCACAAGACTTTGAAGCCATGCACAAGGTCAAACACGAATTTCTTACCAAACATTTCCAATTGGAATACAAAGAAGGGAAAATCAACGAAGGACCTAACTATTTGATCTATAAAATAGCCGAACGCATATTGGATGGCGTACTCTATAAAGATCAAAAAACAGCCGAAAAAAATGAAATGATTATTTGGAGCTTAGAAAGTAAACACACCATTCCTTTTACTTTGAACAACCAAGAAACAGTAAAACTAAAAGGAGTTATTGACCGCGTTGATTCAGTAAATGGACAACTCCGTATTATTGATTATAAGACGGGATATGCGAGCGATATTTCTGTAAAAACAGACGATATCTATAAAGTCTATGAAGACAGCGACAAAGCCAAACAATTGCAGTTAATTTTCTATGCTCATCTATTTTATGCCGATTCAGCCAATATCGATAAAGAAATTGAACTTTGCATTTATCCCATTAAATTCCCTAATAAAGAATTAATTAAATTAAAAGTAGATAAAGAAACCATCTTAAATTCTAAGATTGTGGCTGATTCAACCGAGCATTTAGCCAACTTAATCGAAGAAATTCTGAACCCGTCCATTCCATTTACTCAACCAGAATAACCTTAGGTACACCATAAAACACCAACACTAAACAATAACAAATCAATAACTTATAAAATAATAAGTGTATTCAAGCGATAGAATAACACAATAAGTCTTGATTTTATAAAAAAAATAGTAGTTTTGGCGTAAATAAATTTTTACATGAAAAATAATAAATTATTCATCGCAATTATCGGTGCGCTCATTATGGGTGTGATCATGGGTGCTTATGTCCATTATCAAACATCGAAAGAAGTCATTGATACCTTTGCGAAGAACATAAAATTATTAGGCACAATTTTTATTCGATTAATTCAAATGATTATTGCCCCCCTTGTATTCTCTACTTTAGTAGTCGGTATTGCAAAAATGGGCGATATGAAAATGGTTGGACGTGTTGGAGGAAAAGCAATGGGTTGGTTTATTACCGCTTCATTAGTTTCGTTGTTGATTGGATTAGTCTTCGTGAATGTTTTAAAACCCGGTGAAGGGCTTAAAATAACGATGGATGCTGCTGAAGCGGCCGACTTATTACAAACCCAATCGGCGCTTACGCTAGAACATTTCGTTAATCATATGATTCCGAAAAGTGTCTTCGAAGCCTTCTCTACCAATGAAATCTTACAGATTGTGGTCTTCTCCATCTTTTTTGGTGTTGCACTAGCTGCTTTTGGGAAAGAAGGTGAGCCTTTGGTCAATGCCTTAGATAAAGTTTCTCACGTGGTTCTTATTATGGTAAACTATGTAATGTGGGCCGCTCCATTAGGTGTTTTAGGTGCCGTTGCAGCCGCAGTCGCCAAATACGGATTTGATATTTTTGGGCTTTATATTAAATACCTCTTTGCCTTCTCTTTGGGTATTTTAACCCTGTGGGCGGTGTTACTAACCGTTGGATATATCGTTTTAGGAAAACGTCTAAAAGACTTATTACGTCACATTAAAACACCTCTATTAATTGCTTTTACAACGACTTCATCAGAAGCAGTTTTTCCAAAATTGGTCGAAGAATTAGAAAAATTTGGTGCACAGAAAAAAATCATTTCATTTACCCTTCCTCTAGGTTATTCCTTTAACCTCGATGGTTCGATGATGTATATGACTTTTGCATCCTTATTTATCGCCCAAGTCTATGGAATTCATATGCCTATTGAAAAACAATTATTAATGCTATTGGTCTTAATGATTACCTCAAAAGGTGTCGCTGGAGTTCCACGTGCATCCCTAATTGTTGTTGTAGCAACCTGTTCAATGTTTGGTATTCCGCCAGAAGGAATCGCTCTAATCTTACCAATCGATCACTTCTGTGACATGGCGAGAAGTATGACCAACGTATTAGGAAACGCTTTAGCGACTACGGCCGTTGATAAATGGGAAGGACATATTGCTGTTGAGCAAGAACCTACACCACACGCATAAAATTATTGTATTAAATCTACCCAGCGGTCGAACGAAATTCGACCGCTTTTTTTATTTCCTTTATCAACCATTCAAATTGGGCGCCCCCTATCGGGCCGGGCTTTACGCTATATCTTTGTGCCAAGAAAAATCCCTCTATTAAGAGCCTATCGATAGGGCACAAAGGATGCCGCTGCAATCCCTGTCGCAGACTCCGGTTAATTCAAAAAGGTATTTCAAATCATTTATTTATTGTAAAACAATAAATAAATAGTGTTAAACAATAATTTTAACGATATTTACACCCTCAATTAAAACGTATGAATAAAATATTCTTAAAATTAATCGGCCTAGCAATTACCCTTACTTGCTTAAGTTGGTTTGTATTTGGTGGGCATTTAGATCAAGCGATTGCGGGATTTAAGGAAGGGTCTGGTATTCAACACATAGATCCATCATCTCAACAATTAACAGAAGTGTTCTATACCCATGTGCTCTTGAAAAATAAACATGAGCAACCTTCTCAACAAGAATTCACCTTAAAAGACCAACACGTCATTAAATACCAACAAAATTATGGGCAGTATACATTAATATCTAGAACAGACATTCCCAATTTACCATTCTATTTTTATTTCGTCCTCTTGGTTGAATTTATTGTTTTTGGAATACTTGTTCTCAACATGATCCTGTTCATACAAAAATTAATCAATGGTGAAATATTTCACCAAACCACATACACCTCTTTATTATACATTGGCCTAACACTTATACTTTTTCCTATAGCCGATTATCTTATGATGTATATACAGTGGAAAGCTATTAACGAATTGTTTATTCAAACAACCTTCGAGGTCATTAAAGATTTTAGTTTTCATTTTTCATGGACCGTTGGCGGGTTTATGGTTTTGGCCATGGTTATGGCTATGAAACTAGGCATCAAAATAAAAGAAGAAAACGACTTAACTATTTAAACATACATTATGGCAATTGTAATTAATCTGGATGTAATGATGGCTAAACGAAAAATGTCGCTTAACGAATTAAGCGATAAAGTAGGAATTACACTGTCCAATTTATCCATTCTAAAAACAGGAAAAGCGAAGGCAATCCGATTCGAAACCTTAAATTCAATCTGTAAAGCCCTGGAATGTACTCCTGGAGAAATCATAACCTATAGGCCAGATGAAGAATAAAAGCTAAATCAAATACTTTTTCAAAGACAGCATCAGTAAGAAAATGAGGTTTTTCTTCTAACTTTGTCACGTTTTTTAAAACAAACAACCACAGTCTAAATGCGTTTCTAACTCGATGGGTTGTTTATTAAAATGATCCAGTACTAGAATTGATCTAATTGAATAATATGAACAGCGTTCATTCATCTGATTCAGCAATCTCTTTACGAATTTCTTCAATATACGCTAAAGTTACATCCATAATTTGAGCGATCTCTTGGTCGCTGTAGATTCCTTTGCGCACCAATTTTTGAACAATTTCTTTACTCAATTCATTTCGACCTAGCTCTAGACCTTGTTCAATTCCTTGATTCAGACCTTGTTCAATTCCTTGATTCAGGCCTTGTTCAATTCCTTGATTCAGGCCTTGCTTTAGGCCTACTTCTAGGCCGCGCTTTATTCCTTGGTTTTCGGCATAATCCAAAGCATTCCGATTATCCCACATTCTCTTTAAATCTGATTCGTACATCATCTGTTCTTTTTCTGATAAATTAGTAAATTCAGCTAAATCAAATACTTTTTCAAAGACAGCATCAGTAAGAAAATGAGGTTTTTCTTCTAACTTTGTCAAGTTTTTTAAAACAAACAACCAATAGTCCAAATGCGTTTCTAACTCGATTGGTTGTTTATTAAAATGATCCAATACTAGAATTGATCTAATCGAATAATATGAACAGCGTTCATTCATCTGATTCAGCAATCTCTTTACGAATTTCTTCAATATACGCTAAAGTTACATCCATAATTTGAGCGATCTCTTGGTCACTGTAGATTCCTTTGCGCACCAATTTTTGAACAATTTCTTTACTCAATTCATTTCGACCTAGCTCTAGACCTTGTTCAATTCCTTGATTCAGACCTTGTTCAATTCCTTGATTCAGGCCTTGCTCTAGGCCTACTTCTAGGCCGCGCTTTATTCCTTGGTTTTCGGCATAATCCAAAGCATTCCGATTATCCCACATTCTCTTTAAATCTGATTCGTACATCATCTGTTCTTTTTCTGATAAATTAGTAAATTCAGCTAAATCAAATACTTTTTCAAAGACAGCATCAGTAAGAAAATGAGGTTTTTCTTCTAACTTTGTCAAGTTTTTTAAAACAAACAACCAATAGTCCAAATGCGTTTCTAACTCGATTGGTTGTTTATTAAAATAATCCAATTCTAAATATATGTACAAATACTCTTCATCAAATCGGTGACCCGTTTCTAATTCACATAACCCTACAGTGTGATAATAGTTGAATGAATTTTTAAATAATGTAAAGCCATCCATTAAAACAATCACATAAACCTGCTGAAGCTGATAGTTCCAATGTTTACGTCTTCCCTTTGGCGCCTGATCTGTAATTAATTTACTACCATAATAACGCATTCGTTTTATAAAATTTTGCTGAAGACTTCTTTGTACTTCAATTAAAAAGTGAATGTTATCGTCACTCGTACATAGTAAGTCAAAAATAACCGTTCCCCGTTCTTTATGATCACCTACATGTTCATTTTTATTATAAACAATATCTCGAATAATTTTCTGTCCTTTCAGTATTGAATTAAGCATCGAAATCATAATATCCTTACTCGATTCAGAACCAAATAGCTTTTTAAATGAAAAATCAACTAAAGGATCAATATACTTAGACAAAACAATATATCTTATTGATTATTAACTACATAAAGTTAATTAAAAAATAATAAAGTTAAACCTTATCCATAAAAAAAATCATCAGAAGATGATTTTTTTTTATGGATAAGGGCATATACCTTCTGAAAGAAAGTGATTTAAATTTAACTAATTTTAAATGTTATTGTTTACCCTTTGACTAATTCCAAAACAGTAATCTCTGGCCATATTCCCACGCGCCCAGGATAGAAATGATAACCAAATCCTCGGTTGACATATACACGACGATCTTTGTGTTCATATAAACCTGCCCATTGTGGATAGACATATTGAGAGGGGCTCCATTTGATTCCTAGTGCAGGCACTTCAATTCCCAGTTGCATTCCATGTGTGTGTCCCGAAAGTGTTAAGTCGTATCGCACATCGTGATCTTTTACTTCTAAATCCCAATGAGAAGGATCGTGAGACATTAATATTTTAAACTGGTTGGGATCAACTCCTATAGAGGCTTTGGCTAAATCACCTGCTTTTTTGAAACGTGCACCCCAATTTTCAATACCAATAAGGGAAATTTCTTGCCCATCTTTCTTGATGACCCTATTTTCATTCAACAATAATTCAAATCCTATTTTAGGAAATATAGCTTTAATCTTGTTGAAGTTATCTAATTTTAATTCTTCCGTTTTCCAATCGGAATATTCGCCATAATCATGGTTTCCTAAAACCGCAAAATTTCCGTAAGGCGCTTTTTTAATCTTAGAAAAAACATCCACCCATTTATCCATTTCCCAATGAAAATTATTGACAATATCTCCTGTGAACAATAATAGATCATAGGTTTGGACATTGATTAATTCAATAGCCTCCTCTATTTTCTTACGGTTATCTAAACTACCTGAATGAATATCGGTGATATGCAAAATTCGAAAACCATCAAACGCGTCAGGTAGTGTCTTATAGGCTAATTTTTCTTTGAGTAACTTGAAATTATATTTTCCCAATGTCATTCCATGCAAAAGCGCTAAAAAGGGTATCGCAGCAAATCCCATCGCCGCCTGGAATACAAACTTTCGTCGTTCCGGAATAAAAGAACCACTATGATTTTGGTATAAGATTCGGTTGGCCATAGCGGCCATTAAACGAAACATATCTTCTGTTATAAAAAAGAAGAGCATAATGGCTTTTGGGAAAGATATCAGCATAAATAGACCAACAGACCACATAAAACGAGGAGTTTGACCGACATTCCTGTCAAAAAAGAAAAAATTATAGGCCATAAAACTCAACACAAAAACGGTTGCCATGATAGATCCAAACAGAATATACTGATTATCAGTAAATTTCCTTAAGGCGGTATATAAATAGATCTCGACTAAGATCATGACAACGATAATGGCAATTAAACTTCCTTGAAACATAGGTTTTAACAAATTTGTTGACAAAATTAATCCTTTCTTTCTTGATGCCAACCATCTACCAAAGCATTAACGTTTTTTTATCAGTCCTTTGATGAAAATGGTCGTACTGCTTTGAATAGAATTAGATAACTTTGTCCCCTTATATTTTTTGAAAATCATGCAAAAAAAACTAGCAGTTACTGTTCTTTCTGGATTCTTAGGAAGTGGTAAAACGACTTTATTAAACACTATTTTACATAATAAAAAAGGATTAAAAATCGCCGTTATCGTAAATGATATGGGTGCTGTAAACATCGACGCACAGATGATTACCAAAGAACATAACCTGATAGAAACCGATGAAAAACTCATTGAATTAAGCAACGGTTGTGTTTGTTGCGAACTGCGCGAAGACTTAATTATTGAAATTGAAAAATTAGCGAAAGCCAATAAATACGATTATTTAGTCATTGAAAGTTCTGGAATTTCTGATCCAGGCCCCATTGCTCAATCTTTGGATTTCGTTTCTCCAGACGGAACCGTTGATATTCCGAAATATGCGCGTTTAGATACGTTGGTAACGGTTGTTGATGCCTTTAACTTCTTCCAGAATTTTGGAACCGATGAAAATGTATTCGATCGAGGATTCACAGGAAATGAAGAAGACGACAGACCAATCGTTAATTTACTCATTGATCAAATTGAATTTTCGAATGTTTTGGTATTAAATAAAATTGATCTAATCGATGAGGAAACCTTGGTGAAAATCGAAGGATTCTTACGAAAATTAAATCCTTCTGCTAAAATTATTCCAACCCGTTTTTCAGTCATTGAATTGGATGAAATTCTAAACACCCATTTATTCGACTTCGAGAAAGCTCAAGATATGGATGCTTGGGTTCGCTTACTTGAAGCGGAAGAAAAAGAGAAAGAACATCATCACTATGAACACGATCATGAATGTGGGGAACATTGTTCCCATGAACACCCTCATCATTTGGAAGAAAAATATGGAATGACTTCGTTTGTGTATCGACGTCAAACGCCATTTCAGGCCGAACGTTTCTTAACGTATTTAAATAATAATTACCCCCCAACAATCTATCGTTCTAAAGGATTATTTTGGATTGCAAATCGACCAGACGAGGCCATTTTCTTAAGTCAAGCCGGGGGAAGTATCCGAATTGACCCTGCTGGTGCGTGGTGGTGTTCAATGCCATTTCAAGAACGCATTCAATTTGCTGCCTACCAAATGAACCAAAAAGAAATTGATGCCAAATGGTCCGCTGAATGGGCAGATCGTTTAATTGAAATTGTCTTTATTGGAGAAGGAATGGATCAACAACAAATTGAAAAAGAATTAGATGCTTGTTTATTAAATACGACCGAAATTGATCAATGGCAGCGTGACCATAACCGTGCATAAATTATAATTTATAAAAAAAGCTTCCAATGGAAGCTTTTTTTTATCGTTATCAATATGATTAATAGTGAACTAACGAAACTAAGTCATCTGAAAAGGGTTTTAATTTTTCTTGCCCATTTAAAAAATCCAATTCAATAATAAAAGAGAATTGAGCAACTTTGCCGCCACATTTCTCCACCAATTTAGCACAGGCCTCGGCTGTACCCCCTGTAGCCAAAACATCATCGTGAATTAAAACACGATCGCCTTCTTTAATATAGGTGCTATTTACCTCGATTGTTGCTTGGCCATATTCCAAATCATACGACTGTGCAATAGTAGGCGGTGGTAATTTACCTGCTTTACGAATGAGTACAAAAGGAACATTTAATTGATGAGCCAATTGAATACCATATAAAAAGCCACGACTCTCTATACCACAGACAATGTCTACTTTCCCCTTTGCTTTTTCAATAAAAGCATCAATTATCTCTTGCGATAATTGAGGATTTAAAAATAATGGCGTAATATCTTTATATTGAATTCCTGGTTTTGGAAAATCAGCGACATTCGTGACTGTTTGATCAATTTTTTGACTTAAAGTAAGCGACATACAGGTTTATATTTTAATTAATTTATTGGTGTAATTGTTTATAATTGAATCTAACTTAGAAACCTAAGCTTTTAGCTATTCTTTCGGGTAAGCGAATGGGACGTTTAGTCGCAGCATCAATACAGCATAATATAGTATAGCCTTTGTTAATCTCTTTTCCGGCTTCATTGAAAATGACGTAATCGAATTGAATTCGAACACCAGAAGGTTTTTCGGAGACTGTCGTTTGAATAGAAATTATTTCATCGTAGGTTGCAAAACCTAAATATTGAACATGTAATTCGATGATAGGCATTTGAATCCCCATCTCTTCTAAAGCACTATAAGGAAAACCAGCTTCTCGCATTAATTCCACACGCCCAATCTCATAGAATTCGGCATAATTACCATAATACACAACCCCCATTTGATCGGTGTGCTTATAAAGGATTCTTGTTTGGGTAGTTCGTTGATTTTTTTTCACTGAAATTCGTTCTGCATTCATAAGTAGCAAAATTTTAATGGTTCATATAGGATGATTGATATTATTTTCAGAACAAATCAATATTGAATGAAAATAAACAAGCCATTAATAGGCTTTAAAGAATAAAAAAATAAAAAATTTATTCCGTAATCTTTTTATAATCCATCCAACTAAAACCACTGTTAGGGGTATCTGAAATCGTTAAATCACTCGTATTCAACTCAACCGTTAAGGTTGTTTTAAGCGATGAATCGATCAAATGATAAACAAACAGCTTTAGCTCATCTGTTTCATCATGTGAGATTATTTTCGTAAATTTGACGAGATTTTGTAGACCAATTTTTGCAAAATGATGGTCTATTTTCACGAGGGCTAAATCGATTTGTTCTTGTGTCAGTTCCATAGATACAAAAATAATAATTTTGGGATGGATAAACCATCTTTGTATAGAAAAAAACGGCTTTGACCGAATAAGATAACCGAAAAAAATCAACCGGAAAGATTATACAAAGTAATTTTCGATTTATCAACAGCTAAAGTGTTTTTTTTATTCAAAATTTGTTCACATTTTTGTTTCGAAGCTTAGGCTTTCACACTTCTTTGATTTCCAAAGATTTAATTATAAATTTAACCGTTTTTTTTCAACAATATGACGCTAACTGCAAATTCTGTGTGGGATAAATGCTTATCTTATATCCAAGATAACATCGCCGAAGATGCTTTTAAAACTTGGTTCTTACCGATACATCCGGCTAAGCTAAACACGAATGTGTTAACCATCCAAGTACCCAGTAAATTTTTTTACGAATGGTTAGAGGAGCACTACATTAAAATTTTAAAAAGTGCCTTACAAAAAGAGTTAGGAGCTGATGCCAAATTGGTATACAGTATTTTGATGGATCAACAAAAACAAGGAAGAGATCCGTTTACGGTTCGAATCCCGAGTTCGAATAAAGAAAAACCCCGTCCACAGGAAGTAGATATCCCTGTTGCGATTGAGGCAAGCAAACTTGTTAATCCTTTCATTATCCCAGGATTACAAAAAATTAAAATTGATTCTCAATTAAATTACAATTACAATTTCAGTAATTTTATTGAAGGAGAGTCGAATCGTCTTGCTCGTGCAGCTGGTCGTGCCATCGCTAAGCGTCCTGGTGGTACTTCTTTCAATCCTTTATTTATCTATGGAGGAGTAGGATTAGGTAAAACACACTTGGTGCATGCGATTGGTTTAGAGGTTAAAGAACTACATCCTGAAAAAACCGTTTTATATGTTTCTACTGAAAAGTTTACGCAACAATTTATTGAAGCAGTAAAGAATAATAATCAGAACGATTTTATTCACTTTTACCAAATGATTGATGTATTAATCATGGATGATATTCAATTTCTTTCAGGTAAGAAAAAAACCCAAGAAGTTTTCTTTCATATATTCAATCACTTACATCAACGCGGCAATCAAATTATACTTACATCGGATAAATCACCCGCAGATATCCAAGATATGGAAGATCGTTTGATCTCTCGTTTTAAATGGGGGCTATCGGCCGATTTACAAAACCCCGATTACCCAACTCGTCTTTCTATTCTAAAACAAAAACTAGAAAAAGATGGCATTGAGTTCCCCGATGAAGTCATGGATTATATTGCTCAAAATATAGATACGAATGTACGCGAATTAGAGGGGTCTTTAAATTCAATTATTGCTCAAGCTACATTAAATAAAAGAGAGATTACCTTAGACTTAACCTCGCGTACGCTATCGAAGTTGATTCAGACGGCACGTAAGGAAATTTCTATTGACTATATTCAAAAAACGGTTTGTTCGTATTTTAATATTAAGGTCGAAGATATTCAATCAAAAACCCGAAAAAGAGATATTGTACAAGCTCGTCAATTAGCCATGTTTTTTGCCAAACAATACACCAAAGCCTCTTTAGCGAGCATTGGTTCTCAGATTGGTAAACGCGACCATGCGACAGTACTCCATGCGTGTAAAACTGTAAAAAATTTACAAGAAACCGATAAGGCTTTCCGCGGCTATATTGAAGATATATCTCGTAAAATAGCCGATTAATTCGTTTAGAACTATAAACTGTATCGTATGAAAATCTTAATGGTTTGCTTAGGCAATATTTGTCGTTCTCCCCTTGCGGAAGGTATTTTACAAGATAAAGTAGGTTCTAAACACTTGGTGTGTTCAGCCGGAACCGGTGATTGGCATGTAGGGGAACAACCCGATCGACGATCGGTTGACGTTGCGAAACGAAGAGGAATTGATATTTCAGACCAACGTGCTCAACATTTCACGCCTCACTTGTTCGATGAATTTGATATCATCTATGCAATGGATCAAACCAATTATAACGATCTTGTTGAATTGGCAAAAACGGATGAAGACCGAAAAAAAATTAAATTATTCTTAGAGGATGCCTTTGGTGAACCTCAACCTGTTCCTGATCCTTATTATGGGACTATCGCTGACTTTGAAGCTGTTTTTGACTTAATTGATGACGCTACAGATCAACTGATAACAAAATATACGTTTTAAAATTATGCCTGCATTCGCAAAAGTTTACCTAATTCCAAGTTTATTAGGTGAAAGCCCTATTGATCGTGTTATACCTGCTTATAACTTAGACATTATTCGTTCAATCAACATTTTTGTGGTTGAAAATGAAAAATCAGCGCGTAAGTTTATTAAGCAAGCCTGCCCAGAAAAGATACAATCTGAATTGGAATTGCATATCTTAAATAAGGACACGCGTCCAGAAGAAATGATGGAGTTAACGCGCTTATTAACGGATGGAAAAACAATGGGAATTATCTCTGAAGCTGGTTTACCAGCTGTCGCTGACCCAGGCGCTCAATTGGTTAAAATTGCCCAAGAAAAAAATATTCAGGTTATCCCTTTAGTTGGTCCTTCCTCTATCCTACTCGCATTAATGGCTTCGGGAATGAACGGACAAAACTTCGCATTTCATGGTTATCTACCCATTGATAAAGCAGAGAGAAAGAAACAGTTATTGCATTTAGAAAAAGAAAGCGCACAAAACGGTACAGCTCAAATCTTTATGGAAACGCCTTACCGGAATAATCAGATGGTGGAAGATTTAACGAAATTTTTAAACCCTTCTACCCGTATTTGTGTTGCTTGTCATATTACATTGGCTGATGAAGAAATTAAATCGATGCCCATTAAAGAATGGAAAAAGACCCGTTATGATTTTCATAAAAGGCCTGCTATTTTTGTGATGCAGGCTTAATAGTATCTTTTCCATTTAAAGAGTCTTGTAACTCTACTTCATGGGCTTTTACAACGATATCTGCAGCACGATCTTTACTAAGGTCTAGTGCTGCTTTTACATTGGCTAGTACCTCTCTAAACTCTTGTTTTCCAAGATCTTTATAGGTGTGTTTATCGGCATTGAAACCAACACAGTCTAAATGCATTAATTTTCCTAAGAAAACGGCACGACTCAGGTGGTATTTTTGAGAAACAAGAATTACCTGATCGAATTGAAAAATATGCTTCATCCGATACACCGTACTATAGGTATCCACTCCTCCCGTATCTAGGTACGTATCTTTAAGAGGAATTCCCGCGTCAAGGATGTATTTTTCCATAGCATCAATCTCATTAAAATTTTCATTTTTCTTCTCTCCTGATAACATGATGGCATCTACTTTTCCTTCACAATATAATTGAAGAGCGGCATCTAAACGATCTTTGAGATAAACTTGTGGTCGTCCTTTTTTATCTAATTTAGCTCCAAGTACCACCGCAACGCGATGCGTCTTTGGCAATTCTTCGATTTTATCGAAAATAGAAAATGAGGTATAGAGCTGAATAAGTGAAGTAAACAAGACAATAAGAAGCCCTGATATACCTGTATAAATAAGTATTTTTTTAAATAATTTATTACGAAACATAATTCAGAACAAAATCTACGCAAAAATAGCATTTTATAGAACGCTTTCCCTTTAACCTGTCTGAATATCACAAAACTTTAACATATTTGGACAAAAAGAAGTTTCATTGTAAATTTAACTGATGAAAAATATTGAACTACGCCATGTAACGGTTGAACGTTACTTGCAACCGCTTCGCGAAGGCGGATCTTTACCTGCTTTAGCTGAAGCAGATGACGGATTTACTTATGTCTTAAAATTTAAGGGAGCTGGACACGGCCCTCGCATGTTGATATCGGAATTACTTGGTGGCGAAATTGCGCGTATTCTTGGATTTAAAGTTCCTGAATTGGTATTTGCTGATCTTGGTGTAGAATTTGGGCGAACGGAGGCGGATGAAGAAATTCAGGATTTGCTGAAATTTAGCGAGGGGACGAATCTTGCCCTTCATTTTCTTTCTGGTGCGATTAACTACGATCCTGCAGTAATGGATATCGATCCACTTTTAGCATCTCAAGTAGTCTGGTTAGATGCCTTTATTACCAATGTAGATCGCACCTATAGAAATACCAATATGTTGATGTGGAATAAAGAATTGTGGTTAATTGACCATGGTGCTGCCTTCTACTTTCACCATTCATGGGATAATTGGGAAAAAAGTGCACTTACGCCTTTTACACAAGTTAAAGACCATGTTCTCCTTAAGAATGCCAGTTATTTAAATGAAGTAGATCAGTCCTTTAAGAAAATTCTTACCCCTGAATTAATTGATGAAATTGTTGAGTTAATTCCTGATGAGTGGTTAGACACCGAAAGTTACCATCTATCTGAAGAAGCAATGAGAATGGTGTACAAACAATTTATTCAAACCCGTTTAGACAACACGGTTAACTTTATTAAAGAAGCTGAAGATGCACGAAAAAACAGTTTATGAATATGCGATAATTCGAATTTTACCCTGTGTTGAACGAGAGGAATTCGTGAATGTTGGTGTGGTTGTTTTCGCTAAAAAAGCCCGATTTTTAAAAGTAAAATATTTTTTAAACACCGATCGTTTGAATGCCTTTACGCACTCGCATGATACGGAATTATTACAAAAGAACTTAATAAGTTTCCAAGCAATTGCAGAGGGAAATTGCTCGAAGTCCCCGATTGCTGAATTTGATATTGCTGAACGTTTTCGTTGGTTAACCGCTGTACGTAGTTCGTGTATACAAACGTCTCGTCCACACCCTGGGATAAGTGACGATTTGGACAAGACCTTCGAAAAAATATTTGAAGAGCAGGTTATTTAAGTACTTAAAAACGAGTTGTTTAAAAATGATTTTATTATTTTTAAGTGTATTAACGCTAAATAAAATATTGATCATGAGTACACTACGAAACAAAGTTCTATTAATTGGTCACGTCGGGCAGGATCCAGAAATTAAAGTTTTTGAAAACAATCGGAGAAATGTCCGATTTAATATGGCGACAAATGAATACTTTACGAATGCGAAAGGAGAGAAAACCCACAAAACGACATGGCATATTATTGTTGCTTGGGGAAATTTAGTAGATATGGTTGATAGCCACGTAAAGAAAGGAAAGCAGATTGCTATTGATGGTAAACTAACCTACCGAGATTATGTCGATAAGGACGGAAATTCTAAGTCGATTACCGAAGTCATTATTCAAGACTTGATTTTATTATGAAATGTAACGATAAAAGCGGAAAAATGATTGATCATTTTTCCGCTTTTATGATAATTGTTCAGCGCCTCCTATTCCATCACTAGCTTTGCTTTCAGACAGTGTAAGCACTGCATTCAAGATAAAATAGGTTCTAGTTTTTTTATATTCTACAACAAAAAGCCCTTTTTTCCATTCACCCAGAATTGCGCTAGGGATAGAAGTGGAAATCCTTGCCAACTGTCCCTTAGGTTCATTTGAAAACTTCTTCTCGTTGGCAAGATTGGGAGCGTATAGGTACTATCTTAAAAACCTAACTTTTTATCCTTTTTTTGATTAAATTTGTTAAATAATAGAAAGCTTCTTTTCTTCTAGAAAAGTAAGTTTATCTGGTGTAGCCTCAACTTGTTTGGGGCTATTATATTTCATTTGATTATACAGAGGATCATAAGCTTGATTCTTCTTCCATAAATGATAAACTAAAACCAGTAACTTCTTTTGCACAGCGACATAGCTTTTCAGCTTTATTCCATGTTTTTCATAAGTTCGATGAAATAGATTTGATAAAGGCTTTTCATTATGTTTTACTGCTGTAAAAGCAGGCATAAACAACGCTCTTCTTATACGCCCATTTCCTTTTTTGGATATTCTTGTTCGGCCTCGACTATTTCCCGATTCATTCTCAACCACATCAAATCCTGCAAAAGAAACAAGTTGTTTATAATTTTTAAATAAAGAAAAACCATTGGTCTCTGCTAGTATTGTTCCTAAACTAAGAGTCGAAATACCCTTGATCTTACAAATCCCTTCTACCTTTTGCTTAATTATAGGATCTGAATCGAGATGTTTCTTTATAGATTCCTTTATCCCTTTAAGTTGACTATCAATTAATAAGATGATGTTTTTCTGATATTCCATCATCTCAGAATTATCATACATCGAATGTTCAAAAGCATGAAGTTGGTTTTTAAAAACGGTCTTTTGTTCTTGTAAATTCTGATATTGACGCGTGTACTGGCGTAATTTATAAAAGAAAATACCCATCGGTTCCCATAATTCTAAACACTGTTCGGCTCCCATTCGAGATAAACCTTTTGCATCTATGCGATCATTTTTTGATTTAAGTCCCAATGAAATTAAATAATGCTTCGCTTTATTAGGTAGTATAATAGATATTTTATGGCCTTTTTGGTGAAAATAAAACGCACAATTTTCATGATATACTCCTGTGGCTTCCATACAAATAACTAAAGAAATCTCTTTTTCTTTATGATTTTTTTCAATCCATTCTTCTAGCTTTAAAAAACCAGATAATCCATTGGTAAATTTCTTACTAGATACCACTTTAACACTCTGTTTATCATCAATCCTTGAAAGACATACATCGATTTTTTCACTTGAAACATCGATTCCAACACTGTACTTTAAATTCATAATTCTATCGTTTTAGGGAAAACAAATTTTTTACAATAGTCCTTGCTCATATTTATTCTGCATCTAATGAAAGTCATCAGTGCCTAAGTACTTATTGTAACTTTTTGTAAAAAAACAAAGCTGATTTTCCTATAACGTCAATATCATTTTTAATGTATCTAGCCCGGTTTCAATTATGCAGCTTTGTATTGTTTTCTAGTTAATTATTATGAAAGTTAATATTTTTTGCTAAGATATGAGCCCGCCCGCTAGGGAGCGCCCTAAAAATATAGCGCGTAAATTAATCCATCTATTAAAAGAACTATTTTTTGTTATCCCAACATGCGAATGGCCGTTTTTAAGCCATTGATTAGAACGTCTATTTCTTCTTTGGTGTTATACACAGCAAAAGAGGCACGGACGGTTCCTGGGATGTTAAAGTGGTGCATAATGGGTTGTGCACAGTGATGGCCCGTACGAACAGCAATTCCTTTTTTATCGAGAATCATTCCAACATCGGATGAGTGAACACCGTCGAATAGTAGGTTAAATGAGATGGCTCCTGCATGTGGGGCATCTTTTGCATAGATTTTTATACCGTCTAATTGGCTTAATTGCTCCATGCAGTATTTAACCAATTGGTCTTCGTGATCGTGTATCGCTTGAATTCCGATAGCGTTTATAAAGTCTACAGCTGCTCCTAAACCAATGATTCCGGCAACGTCTGGTGTCCCTGCTTCGAACTTAAAAGGCAGACAGGCGTAAGTCGATTTTTCCATAGTTACTTCTTTAATCATTTCGCCCCCCCCATGAAATGGAGGCAATTGATTTAAGATAGCTTCTTTACCATAGAATATACCAATACCCGTTGGTCCGTACATTTTATGGCCCGAAAAAACCAGAAAATCGCAATCTAAGGCTTGAACGTCGACGGGAGTATGCGGTACAGATTGTGCGGCATCTACCAAGACCCACGCCCCTTCTTGATGCGCTTTTTCAATGATTTTTTCAATTGGATTAACCACACCCAATGCATTGGAAACTTGGTTTACACACACCAACTTCGTGTTTTTTGTAATGATCGTATCCAGTTGAGTTAGATCTAAAATTCCGTCTGCTGTTAGGGGGATGAATTTTAGTGTAGCGCCTGTACGTTCGCAAAGCATTTGCCAAGGAACAATGTTCGAATGATGTTCGATTTCGGTAATTACAATTTCGTCATTAGCCTTTATAACACTCGACAATACAGTAGCTAAAAGATTGATACCTTCGGTAGTTCCGCGGGTAAAAATAACTTCGTGAACGTGTTTTGCATGGATAAAGTTTTGTATTTTCACCCGTGCTTCTTCCATTTTGTCGGTGGCTTCTTGACTTAATGTATGTATACCGCGGTGAACATTCGCGTTGTAATTTTTATAGTAATGGTCTATAACATCTAAGACCATTTGTGGTTTTTGAGATGTTGCTCCGTTGTCTAAATAGACCAAAGCTTGCCCGTTGACTTGCCTTTGTAGAATAGGGAACTGACTTCTTATTTGTTGTATATCCAATGCCATAGCGTTCAATTTTTGGGGTATTCGTTGTTGTTACAAATAAAAATAGTAAGTACTCTAAGTTAGAATACTTACCATGTATTAGCATTAAATCCCTGGCGCTAAAGGCAGCAGAGAAATGAATGATGTATTATAATTCAAAGTCTAATTGTACACCTAATTTGTGTGCAATTAAGCCGTGAACACGGTTTGTAATCTGTGGTATGCTTACATGACGTAAGGCATCTGATGCAAAGGCATATAATAATAACGCTTTCGCTTCTTTCTTAGGGATACCTCTTTGTTGCATGTAAAATAATGATTCTTCTTCTAATTGACCTACGGTACAACCATGTGAACACTTTACATCGTCTGCAAAAATTTCTAATTGTGGTTTCGAGTCAATAGAAGCTTCGTCTGATAATAAAACGTTGTTATTTTGTTGGAATGCGTTTAATTTTTGTGCTTCTCTGTGCACATAAATTTTTCCGTTAAATACACCGTGTGCTTTATCTGAATAGATTCCTTTATACATTTCATGTGATTCACAATGGGGTGCATTGTGTTCTACAAATGTATGGTGATCGATGTGTTGTTTTCCGTCTATAATGGTAATACCATCTAAGATTGAATTACAGTTTTCTCCGTTTTGGTAGAAGTTTAAATTGTTACGAACAATTTTTCCGCCAAAAGAAAAAGTAAAAACAGCTGCTTGAGAATCGCGCTCTTGATTAATGTACGTATGATCAATTAACGAAACGGCATCAGAATCGTTTTGGAATTTATAGATTTGCAAATCGGCATTACGACCAACATTGACTTCGGTTACGGCATTCGTTAAGTTTGCTTTATCGTCTAATGTTTGGTGTCTTTCTATAATTTGAACTTGCGCATTATCGCCAACGACAATTAGGTTTCTTGGCTGGTACATTACTTCTGAGGTAACACCCGTTGAAAAGTAAAGCACCTGAATAGGTTTAGATAAAATGGTGTTGTTTGGAATGTAGATAAAAGCGCCATCCTTCGCAAACGAAGTATTTAAGGCGACTAATCCATCATCTTTCGCAGCTATTTTACCGTAATAATTTTCGATAACACTTTGAAATTTACTCTTGTGTAAGGCACTAGACAATACACAAATATCCGCTTCGTCATGGGTTGTATTCGACAAAAATGATGAGTATTTTCCATTCACAAAAACGATCACATAAGAATCGATATCGTGAATTAAGTATTTTTTAATGTCTTTGTATTCAATGGCCACTTCATCTTCCGGAAACAGTTTATAGTCCAGTTTTAATAAAGGGGCAAGATTTGTATATTTCCACTCTTCGTCTTTACGGTTTGGAAAACCTTTGTCTTTAAAAACTTCGATTGCTTCTTGACGAAGGTTAGCGATGTCTTTATTGACTTTATTTTTTTCGTTAAAAACGAAATGACGAGAGATTAAATTTTCTTTTAAATCAATCATGTTTATTATATTATATAGAATTTAAAAAGTCGCTTAATCTGTTAGGATACCGCTTCTTTTCAAGTTAGATCATTAGATAGCCGCTCCGTCCTTAACCCAGTCGTAGCCTTTCTCTTCTAATTCTAACGCTAAATTTTTATCCCCTGACTTCACAATTTTACCATCGGCTAAAACGTGAACAAAATCAGGTACAATATAATCCAATAAACGTTGGTAGTGTGTAATTAACAACACAGCGTTTCCTTCGTTACGGAATGCATTCACTCCTTCAGCAACAATACGTAAAGCATCAATGTCTAGTCCAGAATCGGTTTCATCTAAGATGGCTAATTTTGGATTTAACATTAACATTTGAAAAATTTCATTTCGTTTTTTCTCTCCACCCGAGAAACCTTCGTTTAATGAACGAGATAAAAAGTCTTTTTTAATGCCTAATAATTCCGATTTTTCGCGAATTAATTTCAACATTTCAGCCGCCTTCATCTCTGGTAAACCTTGTGCTTTTCTGGTCTCGTTGATTGAAGTTTTGATGAAGTTCGTTACCGATACACCTGGAATTTCGATTGGGTATTGAAACGATAAAAAGATTCCTTTATGCGCACGGTCTTCTGGCGCTAACTCTAAAATGTCTTCACCTAGGAAATTAATTGTTCCTTCCCCTACTTCGTATTCTTCTTTTCCAGCAATAACAGAACTTAAGGTACTTTTTCCAGCACCATTTGGTCCCATAATCGCATGAACTTCACCTGGATTAATCTTTAAATTTAATCCCTTTAATATTTCGTTATCTTCAATTGAAGCGTGTAAATTTTTAATGTCTAACATACTATCTTAGTTTAGAATTTAAAGTTTAAAAGTTTATTGATACTTGGTTCCTTTAAAGTCCTTTTTATTTAAATATTTAATTAAATTATTCAACTGCTTACTTATATTTTCAAGTAAAACAATCATATCCTTGGTATCTTCAGGTTTAAAATAATTATAGTCTAAAGCTCTATAAATCTGCGATTTTGTTTCTCCAGCAGATCCTTTTGCTATGGATAGGAATTGTCTAAATTCCATATTACCATTTCTTTCAAATCCTTCAGCTATATTATCCATTATTGAACCACTTGAGGCTCGTAATTGACTAGAAAATTTATAGTCTCTTTTAAAATCATTATTTAGATCAATTAATTGTTTTAATTGTTTTGCTAAATCTCTTGCATCTTTCCACACTTGCAAATCTTCAAATTTATATATGGTTGCCATGACTGAACATTTAAAAGCAAAAGCAATTTAAACATCTTAAATTCAATCGACAAGAAAAAAAACCTTAAACATTAAACTAATAAACCTTAAACAATTTGTAACCTTCAAATTATACGGCTACCCTACTGATCCTTCCAAGGAAATTTCTAATAATTTTTTGGCTTCTACCGCAAATTCCATTGGTAATTTATCCAATACCTCGCGGCTAAATCCGTTAACGATTAGGGCAATGGCTTTTTCGGTATCAATACCACGTTGGTTACAGTAAAACAATTGATCCTCTCCAATTTTAGAAGTGGTTGCTTCGTGTTCCAGTTGGGCCGATTTATTTTTTATTTCAATGTATGGAAAGGTATGTGCACCACAATCGTTCCCCATTAATAATGAATCACATTGAGAAAAATTACGAGCACCTTCAGCACCTGCCATAATTTTCACCAAACCTCGGTAAGAGTTTTGAGAGCGACCCGCTGAAATCCCTTTTGAGATAATGGTCGATTTTGAGTTTTTACCGATATGAATCATTTTGGTACCTGTATCTGCTTGTTGAAAGTGATTGGTTACCGCGATTGAGTAAAACTCACCCACCGAATTATCACCTTTTAAAATACACGAAGGGTATTTCCATGTAACGGCAGAACCTGTTTCTACCTGTGTCCACGAAACTTTAGCGTTTTTCTCACAAACAGCCCGTTTGGTTACAAAGTTAAAAACTCCTCCTAGACCATTTTCATCACCAGGATACCAGTTTTGAACAGTCGAATATTTAATTTCTGCACCATCCATCGCGATTAATTCTACAACAGCTGCATGCAGTTGGTTTTCATCTCGCTGAGGCGCTGTACATCCCTCTAAGTACGAAACATAAGATCCTTCGTCGGCCACCAATAAGGTACGCTCAAACTGACCTGTTCCAGCTTGATTAATACGAAAATACGTCGATAACTCCATTGGACAACGAACGCCTTTTGGAATGTAACAAAACGATCCGTCTGAAAAAACGGCTGAGTTTAATGCCGCATAGTAATTGTCTGTTGGGGGTACCACACGTCCAATATACTTTTTCACTAAATCAGGATATTCTCTAATCGCTTCACTAATCGACATAAAGATGATTCCTTTTTCTCCGAGTGTTTCACGGAAAGTTGTTTTTACAGAAACCGAATCAATTACGGCATCAATGGCTACACCCGATAAACGTTTTTGTTCGTCTAACGATATTCCTAAACGTTCAAATGTTTTTAATAAATCAGGATCTACCTCATCTAAACTCTCCAATTCTTTTTTAATCTTTGGAGCGGCATAATAACGAATAGCCTGAAAATCGGGTTTTTCGTAATGGACATTGGCCCATTCTGGTTCTTCCATTTTCAACCATTCACGGTAAGCAGCTAAACGCCATTCTGTCATCCACTCTGGCTCTTCCTTTTTAGCAGAAATCGCACGAACAATGTCTTCATTCAAACCGATTGGAAAATCTTCATATTCCATATCCGTTGACCAACCAAATTCGTATTCTCTTGGAGCGGCTAGATCTTCACGCAGATCATCTTCTGTATATTTTGTGTTACTCATTTTTATTTTAATAATATGAATAGGTAAATTCGAAATTCAATGGATTCTGTTTTTCGGCGGCATTACCTAAAAAATTAAACTGTTGTATACGGTTATCTTTATTCAAAAGGATCGTAAATTGCTTAGTCCCCTGTTTAATTATACCGTATTGTTTATCAGATTCAGCAACAATCTCGCTTGTACCGCCTTCAAGCATATTCACTTTCTGTGTTTTTACATTCACATCGGGTGTATATTCTTTTATTTTAAAAGGAAGCATTAAGCTTGTTGAACTGAAACATACCTTATTAATGTCTTGCCCTAACGACTTCGTTATTCGGCAATTATGCATTAATCGGTCTTCAAACCCTAGTTTTTCTTCTAGGAAGGTTTTTTTCATCATGATTTGGTCTTCCAACCAAATTACGTCAAAGAGTTGATTGGCATTCTTTACATACATCTTATCTCCTTGATAATAAAACGCATGCTGTTTAGTCCCTTGATCTTTGGTTGTTATGGTTTCGTGCTGAATCACATCATCCTTGTAGGCATAGTTCACCTGTAAAGGCTTCCCTAACTCTTCCATCAATTCAAAACTAACCAACTGACCTTTGGGATTGTATTTGGCGCTAAATACTTTTTTCTTTTTCCCTGTAAAGGATGCACTTGACACTGTTATTTCTTTTACATTTTTTAAATCAACCGGAATCGCGTTTACCAAAGGCTTAATTCCAAACAACCCAAAAAACATATTTTCAGCATAGGCTGTATTCAATTTTTTTGATGCTAAAGTGGGTTCAAAAACCATTAAATCAGCCTCTTTAATTGTAGCTTGTGCGGTTGCAAAATAACTGAACAGTAACGAGAAAACGAAAAGGTATTGCTTCATGTCTTAAACGGCAAAACTTTCTCCACAACCACATGTACGATTGGCATTGGGATTATTAAAAATAAATCCTTTTCCGTTTAAACCACCTGAATACTCTAGGGTCATACCGACCAAGTACAGGAACGATTTCTTATCGATTAAGATGCGTACATTGTTGTCTTCAAATATTTTATCTTCTGGTTTCTGTTCTTTATCGAATACTAAATTATACGATAATCCTGAACAACCACCACTGGTTACTCCTACTCTTACAAAAGATTCTTCTATCGACGAACCTTCTTCTTGCATTAAGGATGCTATTTTATTTTTTGCTTCTTCTGATACTTTAATCATGATAATAAATTTATCGGTTATTAAATCACTACAAAGGTACAATTAAGAATGAGATTAAATAACTAAATGGATAAATTATAACTATACCTTAACGAATAAAATCTATGGCTTTAATCCTAGTTTTTCTCGCACGCGTTTTAAAACGGTTTGGGCAACAACTCTTGCTCTTAAGGCACCATTTTCTAAAAAGGCATCTAGGGTATCTTTATCATTTAAAAGGGCATCGAATTTAAGACGGGCATCGGCATATTTATCTAAGATTAACTCGTACAAAGCTTGCTTTGCATGGCCATAGCCATAGCCTCCGTTTAAATAATTCTGACGCATTTCTTCGGTTTGCTCTGGTGTTGCGATCAATCTGTAAATGGCAAAAACCTTATCGGTATCTGGATCTTTAGGATCTTCTAACGGAGTAGAATCGGTTTCAATAGCCATTACTTGTTTACGTAATTGCTTCTCTGGTAAGAATATATTGATAAAATTATTGCGCGATTTACTCATCTTTTCACCATCGGCTCCTGGAACCAACATCACATTTTCGTCGATCTTCGCATCGGGCAACACAAACGTTTCACCCATTTGATGGTTAAAACGTGAAGCGACATCCCGTGTAATCTCTAAATGTTGTTGTTGATCTTTACCAACAGGCACCAATTCGGCATCGTATAATAAAATATCCGCCGCCATTAAAATGGGGTAGGTAAACAACCCTGCATTGACATCGGCTAAGTAATCTTGTTTATCTTTAAACGAATGGGCCAATGTTAAACGTTGAAAAGGGAAAAAATTGAGTAAATACCAAGTCAACTCTGTTGTTTCCGTTACATCAGATTGGCGATAAAAAACCACTTTCGATGTGTCTAAACCTAACGCAAGCCAGGTTGCAGCAACTTCATAAGTGTTCTGTCTTAAAACCTCAGGGTCTTTAATTTGGGTAATCGAATGCAAATCGGCAATAAAAATAAAAGCGTCATTTCCTTCGGCTTGTGTCATTTCAATTGCTGGCTGTATCGCCCCTAAAATATTTCCTAAATGTGGTGTTCCTGTTGCTTGGATTCCCGTAAGTACTCTTGGCATTGTTCTTAATTTTTTACAAAAACAAAGGTAATCTTTAAAGACCATATCTACCAAATGCCTTTTCAAGTAATTCAATCTCCACGCACCATCTCATCGGTTATTTTAAATCTATTTTGGGCGGCCGCTGCGCGCCGGGCTTTCCGCACTCGCTTTTGGGTTGCGTTCCACTCCACCCAAAAGCTTAAACAATTGCTTCAATCCCTGCCGCTAACTAGCGCTATAAAAAAGTTCGAAGAACATTTTTATAGCGGGGTTTTAGGGTTTAATGGTTTAAGGTTATGCAGCATGTAAAATAATACCCTTAAATCTAGCATTCCTATTGCTTCAATCGCTTTAACTAAGTAAAGTTATTCATGAAAATAAAGAACTTTTTTATAGCGCTAGGTGAAAGGGGGTTAAGGTTTCTAACTATAATAGCCCCATAAATACAAAGCAAGAATTCCTAGCGCTTGTATCAACTTTAAACCCTAACAGATTAAACCAATTCGCGCCAGGGATAGAAGTGGAAATCCTTGGCAACATCGCCTCATGTTGATCTGAAAATGGATTTTCTTGTTGCCAAGATTGGGAACGGATAGCCCGGCACGCAGTGGGCGCCCACCTTAAAAAGGTATTTATTTATTCGTGTAAGTTAACCAACCATATGGATGATCTAACCACGATCAAAAAAAGGCTAAAACATCTGTTTTAGCCTTTTTGTATTTCTATTGAATTTAATCTCTTTTTGGTTTGTTCAACGGTTCCGATTTTAAGACGACTTCTCGTTTAAAAAGGTAATACGGTTGAAGGTTTTCACGCAAAACAATTTTTTGGCCGCGTTGTGAGCCTGTAAAACGAGTTAAGCCCGCACCAATACCAAATCCTTTTTCGTTTTTCAGTATATAAATAGGTCTATAAAAGGAATACTGTCCTTTTCGTATCGTGTTGTTGTCGGGGTAATAAACTTCACCTTTGGGGTTTTCAATGCCCAGTATTTTTACGTTTTCTAAGTATTTCTTAATCGTAGGATTGTGTTCGTCGCTTAAAACGTTTAAGCCAATAATACCAATTGCTTTGGGGTTTTTCTGCACATAGTCTATCACTTTCTCAGCATCGCCCATAGCAGGAACTTTCTTATCTTTTGGCACCGTAAGATTTAGTCTGCTGTTTACTGTATTAAAATTGACCGAGTTGGGATGATCGAATACAAAGGTAACAGCCGGATTTTCTTTGTATAAATTCTCTTGGATTGTTTTTTCGCTAATTTCTGTTATCGGATTATTTACCGAAGTAATAAAAATCGCGGCATCTAAGCCAATTTGTGAGGCTTTATAATGAATGTCTGTTTTGGCAAACATGTGGTCTTGCTGTTGTTGTGTAAGGGTTTTACCAACGATTAAAAGGGGAACTTCTCCTTCGTAAAATTGTTTAATCGCTTTTTCTTCGATTTCTTCTTTAATCTCAATTTTTACATCAGGGTATTCTACCATATACATATCGGCCAAAGCGTGGGCTAGGTTTTTAAAACTAGGATCAACAACCATTTGCAATGTACCATAACTATGGGTAGCGCGTTCTATTTTATTCGCCGATTTTTGATCGGTAACTTCTGTTTTTTCTTTTTTACAACCCAAGGTTGAAAAGGCTATCAAGACAGATAGCCCAAACATATTAATTGATTTTTTGGTCATTTCTATACCCTTTTATAGCACGATAAATACGAAAAGCTCCGTAGATAACAAACAAGATCCCGAATAAAGTAGCTTGAATACTATCTAATTCAATAATGAAAAATTTATAGATCCAAGTAAAAATTCCGATTAACATATAACCGAAACCGATAAGTCCGTATGCAATATTTTTATTCATAATGTCGCAACGAAGTTACAATTTTATTGTGTGAAGTTATTCTTAAAGCCATGAAATAATGAAAAAAAGGGTGTATTAAAGCAATCGATACCTTTCAAAATAAAAACCTCTACACCATGATGAATAGAGGTTTTTATGTTTATTGTTGTTGAAATTTAACGGGGATACTAAAAATTAAGTTGGCCGAAGTACCGTCTTCTAATTGGGCTGGTTGAATTTTTTGACCTCGACGTTGAAACGTACGGTTTATTTTATCCAATGCTTTTTTAGATTCTATACCTAAATCTTTATTACTCCCTTCCAGGGGTTTAATCTGCGCTATTTCGCCATTTTGGTTCACTACAAACTGCATTTTAGCGACCATTTGTGTGCCAGATTGTTCGTTTGTACGCTGCGCAAAATCCTCGAGTTCCATGGCCAATTGCTGAGAAATTCGCTCGCTCATGCATTTGGTTAACGCGTCATTGCCCTTTCCCTTCACTTTCTCACAGCCAGGGTAAATAGCCATTACAGTGGCTTGACGTGTTGTAATGGTTTTGGTTTTTACAACAGGGGTTTCTTTTACAATGGTTACGGGCCCTTCTGTGACTTTGGTGTTTTGATTTCCGGTTACATTTTTATCACCATCACTCACTTCACCCCCGCCAACTTGCTTGCCTCCCGCTTCTGTTCCTATACGATCTGTGGCGCCTAAGTCTACCTTTACAAGTTCTTCCACATTCTTAACCGTTTCTTGCTTCTTCGCATCTCGCGTTGGATCGGGAATAACATGCTTTGTCTGGTCGGTATTCAACTGTTTTCTTTTCACTTCCATTGGTGGTATTTCTACGGGAGGCACAACCACTATATCTTCTTTCTTCTCTTTTTCAAGTTCAGTCATCGTAACTGTTACACCTTCTATTTTTTCAGGAACACGATTCAAATCGGTTGGTTTATTAAATGAATATAAAACCCCACCCATTAAAATTGTTACTGTAGCAACACCCAATGATAATGCTTTTAAAAGGATACGATCAGAAGATGTTCGTAAATCGTAAGCGCCGTACGCTTTGTTACGGCCTTCGAATAATAAGTCTAAAAATGCTTGGTTTTTCATCGTTCAAAATTTAGTGTTAGACAATGGTATTTATAAACTAGATGCCATTCGAATCAAAATGGTTGGATGGGTGTTGATTATTTTTAATACATCGCATTGTAAATGCTTTTATCCTTTGATTAAATAATAATTTAAATTTGCTAATGACGTGTATAGTATTTCTTTTATCTTTGAAGTCGAAACACACCCTAAAAAACTAATAAATAAACTTTTAAAAATCTATACGGCCTCTATTTTATAAACTTCTCATTAAAATGTGTATTGGAACACTACCCTGTTTCTTGAATCCATGGTTAACACTTTATCTCCATTATTCGAATTATAATACGAATAAGCGTATTGTGGTATGTCTAGTAACTATTTAAAGAATTGTGATTTCCTTCAATCGGATAGCTACTTGCTTCAAATAGCACATACAAAGTGATTAGGTATAAATACAAGTGAAATAGTCAAAAGATTTTTCTCGGTTTAGGGTGACCCTATTGAAAATTATTTAATCTATTTATACCCTATCAAATGACAAAAAATCTATTCTTTATTGCAGCTATGCTGCTAAGTATTTTAAGTTACGCCCAAGACATCAAAGTGAAAAAAGGCGAAATCCAAGTCAACGGAAAGTCTGTTGCTAAGATTGAAAAAAAGAACAAAGAATACGCTATCAGTGATTTATCTGGAAACGAATTATTTACAGCTATTATTACCAATGAAACTCCTTTAGACAACTATGCAACCAAGACATGGTTACAACTAAAAGCAAATAATGGTATTGTAAGAGAGGTTTCCATTGAAGAAAGAGGAAGCTTTACCTTAAGCAATGAACGTAATGTGAGTCAAATTCTGTTATTAAACGCGAGTTCTTTATTTCCCAACCAAGTAAGTGAAGCAGCTGTTAACGATTTTTTACAAACCGAAGACCGTTCGATTTCTACAGCAGAAGATCTTGTTATTGAAGAGTTCAAACGCATTAATAACATCGAAGATTCAATTGCATCTGCCAATAAACTCGTTATTAACCCGAATGGATTCATCCATGCCAATAATCAAAAAATTGGGTACATCCTTCGAAAATCAAAAAGTGACGGAGCAACGGGAAGCTCAATCAGTTATCATATTTTAGATATGAATAAAATTGAGGTTGCTTCTGTTAACTTCTCAAGCTCAACTACCCAGAATGCTTATTATGGCTTTAAAGTTATTACCTATGATGGGAAATCGGCTGAAATAAATAGAGCATCCTACACTTCTGAAAAAATTGATGCCGATGATTTAGCGAAAAGAACGGTAAGAAAACTTTATGCCAACGGATATACATTGGGCGATATGAAGTCGCTAATGCAAATTACGATGGCGGAAAAAAACGAAGCTCTTCAGCAAGAGTGGCAAGAAAAAAATGATTTGGCAAAATTAAACTCGAAAAACATTTACGAAGTCCCTGGGTATGTTATAGAGAGTAATGAAACTAAAAAAGAAGGTTTAATCACGGTAGAATTTGAAGCGATTACCACTCAAATTGATAAAAACATGGCCGACTTAACCAAATATGGTAGCTCAGTGATGTTGAAAATCGATGAAAAAAACACTTTTTTTAAAGCAAAAGACGGGATTAAATTCTGTGCAGGAGAAAGATGTTTCCTTGGAACTTCCGGATCTGAAGATGGGGGTACTGGGAACAGTAGCGGTTCGCAATTGGGTGTATTTGGTGAAAGCTTATTCTTTGAAATTCAAGCTGAACATAACGAAAATTATGTACTTAATTACGTTAAAAACCCAGACTACTACTACTTGAAAATTAAAAACCAACTTAAAAAGGCCGTTTATTTAGGTGACCGCGCGACATTTGGAACGAAGAAGGTTGATAAAATAAAGAAAATATTCGATGAGTATTTAAGCTGTTCGGCCATGAGTTTTGAAGCTTATGACACCAAAACAAAAGAAGGGCTAGTGCAAGTGATTAATGATTACTCTACCAAATGCACAAAATAAAAACGACAGCTTGAATAGACTGTATTTTTAGCTAAAATCAATCTAAAAAGGGTTTATTTCACATGAGTGAAATAAACCCTTTTTTATTATATACTATTAGGCTTTCCTTCTACAATTGAAACGACGTCCATTATACGTACGTTCATCCCTATCCAACTAATAATAACGATCTCCAAACGGATTTTGTAAATCGAAACCTAAACTAAACAGAAAAACCCTGAATTAACACCAAATAATAAACCCTTTAACAATGCTATAAGACATCTTTTACTTGAAGAACACAGAGAAGTAAATTATTGATAATTAAGCATAAAGATTTGTTTTTAACGATAAAACTATTATATTAGTTGAATTAACAATAATATTAAAAACTAAAAAAATAAAGAAAATTTTATTATTAGGAGCTTTTTCCTTGTTTGAATATCATCCGCGTTCGCAGAAACAGGGAATTTCACAAAAATCATTAAAAATGATGTTGGATCTTGTGAAATAAGAGTCTACAAAGGGGGTAAATTAGTAGCATATACAATTGTGTATGCATCATCTGAGTCTGATTGTAATAACAAGGCGAGTGCGTACGCATCTCAGTTTTAATAGAGATCAAAATTTAAGATACACAAAAAATCAATGTTTTCACATTGATTTTTTGTGTGTATATATTAAAACATGGTAAAATGAAGAAAAAAATATTAATTCTATTTATTATTCTGGCTAACGCAAACTTATTTGGTCAAACATATAGGCTTGCATATAAGTTTGGAGATGATGTGCCAATGGTTGGGTATATGAATTACGATGCCACATTGGATTATAATACATTAACAAAAGAAAGTATATATACTGTTTTTAAAAAAGGGATAAAATCAGAAACATCGACCGATAATAATACGATTATGCTAGGTGATGACAATATAGATAATGTAATTGTTTATACTAATTTTAATGATTCATTGACTCTTATACAAGACCAAGTGGATATAGAAATGATGATATTTAAAGAGAAAACGCCTAAAATAAAATGGACACTATCAAATGATACAAAAGTTAAAAATGGTTTTAATTTAAAAAAAGCAACTACAAGTTTTAGAGGGAGAAATTATGAAGTTTGGTATACGTTAGATATTCCCGTTAGCATAGGACCATGGAAACTTAATGGTTTACCTGGAGCAATTGTAGAAGCAAAAGAAAGTCTAAATAGATATTCTTGGATATTAACTAAATTTATTAAAATAAAAGAAAGTGAATTCAAAAACTTCTCCAATGAAACTTCTTATAAAGAATTTGATATAAAACAATATCCTAAATTAAAATTTTCAACACCAGAAAGAATAAAAGCAAAACTGAGACAGATTGATAGCAACTTTCAATTCCCTGAACTAGAAAGAGATGACATTGAATTAAAATTTGAATGGGAAAAATAAAAATTTTAATTATTGTATTATTAACTAACTATATGTATGCACAAAATACATTAGAAGGTATTATTCAGAATAAAACTAGAGATACGCTTACAGATGTGAGCGTATTTTTATTAAGGAATGATAGTATAATTGAAAAAAACATTGCAAAAGAGGGGTATTTTAAATTAAAAAAAGTAAAAATTGGTGATGTAATAAACTTTAGCCATTTAGATTATCTAAATAAAATAATCACAATCGAAAAAACAGATAATCTCTTTTTGCATATAGAATTAGAAGAAAACTATTTTAAAGAACTTATATATTTAGAGGATGTAAAAATATCTAATAAGATAAAAATTAAAAAAGATACGGTTACCTATAAAGCACATCAATTCTTAAACGGAAGTGAATCTAATACAGAAGATCTACTGAATAAAATACCAGGAGTATCTGTGGATAATAATGGTAAAATAAAAATATTAGGGAAAGATATCGAAAGAATAATGGTTAATGGAGATGATCTTCTAAGAGGAAACTATAAAGCCTTATCAAGAGGGTTAGACCCTAAAGTTATCGAAGATGTAGAAATTCATTATAATGATGAAGAGAATGAGCTTCTGAAAGGAACTAATATAGAAAAAAAATATGCCATAAACTTAAAAATTAAGGAAGAGTATAAAAATATAATCTTTGGAGATGCCGATTTAGGCTATAATTTAGATAAAAACTACAGAGCAAGTTCATCGATCCTTAATTTAAGAAATAAGAATAAAATATATGTATCTTCTTATATAAACAATATTGGAGAAGATCAGTCTTTGAATACCTATAGAGGAAATTTAAATGAAATAATAAAGACCGATATAGCAAGTTACATTATCAATGAACCTATGAATATTACAGAAAAAATAAGTTTTATTGATAAAGAAAAATTTAACTTTAATAACAACAAAATTTATGCTTTAAATGATTTATATAAACTATCTGATCAAACGAATATAAAATTGAATATTCAGTTATTATATGATAAAATTATATTTAATAAGACAAGTAATCAGACATATTTTGACGATAATAAAACTATAAACTTTGAAGATATGTATACGAGTAACTCTAAAATTTTTAACAATACATCAAGTTTAGAATTAAATAGCTTCATAAATAAAAAAATAAAAGTCCAATCATTTCTAGGATTAAGTTATGGTTTTAGAGAAGATTATACAAATCAGTTATATAATGGTGAATTACTAACTCAATCATTAAACAGTAAGAGTACTCATATTCAACAAAAGAATATAATTACTTTAAAAGCCAAAAATAATAATGTTGTAAATATATTATCAACACATTATAATTACGAAAGACTTCCTCAGGATTATGAACTATATAAAGATGATCAAATAAGCCAAAGACTAACAATTCGAAAGATTAATTATATGGTTGATTTTCAAAAAAGAATTAAAAGTGAAAATATTTTATATCATCTAAGTTTAGGTTTTAGTAATGATATATACTCTACTAATTTTGAAAGAGAAGAAGATAATTTGTTTAAAGATATCAATGCGAAGAGGAAGTTAGGATTATTTAATATGCATTTAAAAAACCATTTCCTATATACGTATAAAAATATAAAAATAGCATCAAGCGTGAATTTATATTCTTCAAATTATAGTGGGAATTATTCGAGGTATAAATTATATATAGACCCGAATCTATCTATGAAATATGAAATAAAATCTACTAATTTTTTTGAATTAAGATTTAGTAGTAAAATTCAAAATTTAGATTTTAATAATTTATTGAATTTTAAGAGATATACTTCAATAAATACAATTTCAGAAGGAGACAATGAAATAGGATTATTCCGAAATACTACTATTAATTTTAATTATAACTTTGGGAATTTCAATAAATTAACAACCTATAATCTAGGAACTAATTATAGTTTTTTAGATGGTAATTACACTTCAAAGATTTCGTTTAGTAGTGATTTTATCTTTAATAAACAGTTTGTTTTAAATAAGACTACTGAGTCATTATCTTTTTTTGGTTTTATAGATTATTATATAAGACCAATAAAATCATCATTGAGATTTAAAAACACTTTTTCAACAGGAGAGGGTTATTTTTATTCAAATCAGGATTTAATGAAATTTAATAATACAAAATATGAATTTGAACTGAAATTAAGCTCTGGTTTTAATGGTTTTTTTAATTACACACTCAATAATAAATTGGATATTAATAAAATTAAATCAATTTACAATAGTAAAAACCATACTATTAATACAAAATTAGATCTTTTTTTAAAATTTAATTTTTTAAAATTTAATACATCGATTAATCGATTTCAAACAAGTATGCCTTCAAAAAAAGTGTACTTTTTTGATATGAATCTAGTGTATAAAATGAATAATAACTTAGAAATAGGTCTAAGAGGTAGAAATCTATTCAATGAAAAAACATATGATATAACTAATTTTGATATGAATAATGAAATGAAAACCACTTATAATATGAATCCTAAATATATATTGTTAAATATAAATTATAAGATAAAATAGATTATTGGTGATCCCTATCAATTTTAATTGACAAAAACCAACTAATAATAACGATCTCCAAACGGATTTTGTAAATCGAAACCTAAGCTAAACAGAAAGCCCTGTTTACGGCCATCCACCTGATAATCGGATAAGCCTATGTCATAAGAAACACCTGCTTTAAGGGTACCTACTTTTACTTTTAACATAGGCGATACAAAGAGTGGTTCACTCACTTTAGCACTCATTCCTTGCTTAAAGCTGACCCCCAAGCCTACGCCCTGGTCTTGATCACCAAAGGCAAAATGCGTCATCAAATTTAAGTCCAAGTGACGAACGGAATTCGATCCTATGTTATAGACCAATGATGGTTCTAACTTAATACCATCGGCCACATGCCAGTTGTACCCTAAATTCATAAAGTACCACGTAGGCAACGGTTCTATATTATTAATAAAATACTTGTTCTCGCCCAAGGAAATATCCAAAGCCGAAACACCCCCAAAGAAATTGGCATATTTAAACGATAGACCTAGGTTTAAGAACAAGGCATTGTAACTGGTCTGATTTAATGCAGGATCCGATGGATCTTCAACAACGATTTTTGAAAAATCAAATTTCTGAGATACGTTCGATGCACCAATCCCAAACGAAAAGACGCTTTCTTCATCATCCATGTCGTATCGGCGATCATCTAAAGGAATATGATAAGCGGCCGTTAAATTAAAACCCGTTTGCTTTACAGCGCCATTACGGTCGTTAAAGAAGTACATTCCTACAGCTAATCGATCAACAATTACACCATGCGCACTGATTGTTTGTGTGCTCGGACTCTCGGGTAAATCATCCCATTGGTTTCGGTGGGATCCCGACACAGAAATTATTTCAGGATTCTGCCCCGCATAGGAAGGGTTAATTAACATCTTATCGCTAATTAAATAATGCCCATGAATTGGCAAGCCTTGTTGCGCTCTAACTTCTTCTGAAAAGAAAGTGAATAATGAAAGCACAATTGTATATTTTAATATATTCCTTTTAGTCATTGTTTACCGAATTATTTTGCATTCTTAAGAAGAATACTTCCTGAATATTGAACTTCCACTTGTTTATTGTCGTCTATTAATTTCACTAAATACCAATAGGTAGTAGAGGGTAAATTATTTCCATTTAATTTACCATCCCAAAATAAGACATTCGCTCCTTCAGCTTCCGCCATCTTTTTTCCTGTTCGATCAAAAATAAGCATATGATACGAATTTACACCATCGGTTAATCCAATTGGTTTCCACTGGTCGTTCTTTCCATCACCATTTGGGGAAACGAAATTAGGGAAATTTAAATAAACAATTTCCTTCAGTTTTAAAACACCACACCCATTTAAGCGAACAGCCGGAATAATCCGCTGGCCTTTCATCACATGCTTAAACATACCTGATGGATGCCACGTTCTTCCGCCATCAATGGAGTATTCAAGTTTCCCTTTCGACTTTGAGATGATTTCAATGGTATTCTCTGTGATAGTTACTTTTTCAATGGTTGGAACATCGGCATAGGTCACTTTGATAGTTTGACTAGCGGAACATCCCGAGGTTTTATCTTCCATTTCTATTCGGTAATCCCCTACCGTTAATTGATAACTCGAAATACCAGGAACCACTTGGTTGGTATGGGTATTGATCACTTTAAAACGATAGTTGGTGTAAGCAGATAAATCTAAAAGATAATTTTCTTCATTACACACATAGTGCACGGCAGCTAAATCAATTTTTGGTAATGGATTTTTCACATAGTGAATGTTAAGAACAACATTTCCACAAGCAGCTGGATCAGTAAATTCTACCTCAACAATCCCGTTGGCATTTTTAAATTGGTTCAAGATCTCACCATTGGTTAACGTAGATTGAAGCGTTGGATAACGCGTATAGATCGCTTGTAATCTTCCATTCAACTGCGATTCTGCTGAAGCTGTATCCGTTTCACAGAAAACGATTTTGTTATTCGCTAATTCGTTGTTTAATAAAGTCGTATCCACATTGATGTTCGCTTTATTGTGCACCTCCAAATAAACAATTTTATTACAGGTACTTACTAATTTGTTTCTAATCTCAACAGGAATTTCAACAGGATCACCTGTTGTGAAATTTAAAGTCATTGTTAGAGACATTGATGCATCAAATTTTTGTCCGTTGATAAAAACATCATAGTCGATAAAGACATTATTGCCATAGGACGCTTTTAAAACTTGAGCATTAATGGTGAATTTACGATCACAGTCGACCATATAGTTATCGATTAAATCGATTACATTTGGCGTATTAATAACTTGTAATTCGACGGTCATAACCTCTGACCAACAAGTTTCTCCACTTTTTTTAGCCTGAAAACGAATTTCTTTCTTTCCATTGGCTGGAAGCGTTTCGGTCGAAATACCAGAAAACGTTAAGGTATTATTCGCAAGAACCCCTTTCAAGTAAGTTTCTATCGCTGTTTGCGTAAATAGATAGGATTGATTTTCGGTTAAACAACTCGGGTTTCTTAAAGGCGCTATGTTATTATTTAATGCCATAGAAGATGTATTTAACTTAAATTGAATAACACCTTGGGTATCACAAAATCCACTTTGTTGTGCTGTCACCTGAATTACACCATCCCTATTGGTCTTCATATAATTCAATAAATCCGATTCAGCTATCACCTGTGTTCCGTTATAGAAAGACAAGGTCGCTGTGGTTCCATTTTTCAAATTGGCGACGGCATTATCTATGTCAGTCTGTGTAAAATCACTTAGACAGGTTTCTAAATTAACCAGGGGTTGAATCGCCACAGGGGGTACTTTATAGATGATAAAATTCACTTCATTACTCACACAACTCGTGCCCTTCTCCTTCACACGAACCTGAATCACTAATTGAGTAGTCGTACCAAAATTTAGTATACTCCCATCACTCAATGCCGATGTTTCTAGCATATAACGATTAGGATCAAAACCAAGTGCGTTGATTATTTCGCTATAAGCAATGGTTGTTAGATCACATTTATTCAATGATTGCCCTGAAGAAATAACTGGATTTGTATTGATAAAATTTATAAGGATAACCTCGTCCACAGGTCCAGGGCAAGATGCACTCCCTACATAGCGAACCGTTAATCTAACGGTTGATGGGTTAGGGATAGGTGTCGTAAAATCATAAGGTATATCACCACCACCCGCATTATAGCTAGCGCTTACAATGGTATAGTTGGCATAATCGGAAATTCCCAATACATTTTGAAGAATATGCTGTTGATTGCCTAAGTTGAACGTTGAACCACAGGTTGATTGGGTCAAGTTCCCAGCAATCTGATTTAATAAATTTGTAAAATCGTATATCGGTTTAAAATTAATCTGAATGGTGTACACAAACTTCACTTTCCCAGCACTATCACGCACTTGGGCGTAAAGTGTTCGGGTTGTGGTAATGCTTGTTCCTGTAAAAGGAATGGTGTATACATTATCTTCAAAAAAACGAACATCGACTAAGCTTGTCCTAGTCTTAATATCCGTTTCAATATCGGCTATTGGTTTGTTCGTCTCGCCACAAGGTACATCATAAACCAACGTTTCTTTCTCAGGTTCTGCCTCACATACTTCGGCAGTTCCTGTAGGCGTAATAGAAAAAGGGCCGTCACTTGGCAGGTTTGAAAAGACGCCAATCACGATGTATTCACCTGAAGCAACTGTTAATGGTGCTAAACGACCATTGGCATGGTTGAAATAATGACATGTTTCTGCAATATCCGTAAAAAGCCCTTTAGTAGATTGATAATCACTATAACTAGAACGCACCGCTTGATAATTGGTTTTACCAGAACCAAAAAAATTATTTATTTGTGCTTCCGAGAGTTGCCAAACATGATATTGTAAATTCTTAGATGATTGCAACTCAAAACCAAAGGTACCTCCAGCTGATATCTTGTAATATAGGTATTTCCTGTAGTTATAGTTACTATCTATTGTACACCCTCCCTGTGTTTCTGCAGTTCGTGTATCACGCGTTGCTTCAACCATTAGCCCCGTATTATTCCCACACAGGTTATGGATATCTGCAGGAATATTTTGAGCATGCATCCATGTGGCTAAAAAGAGAAATAGGAACACTAAAAAATTACGCATGTATAAGGTTTTTGGTTAAATTCTATTTAATAAACGATTATTTCGAATGTTTATTCTTTTATTTCATTCGAATTTACTCATTTCTTTGGAATAGCTTATCTTTGCAACCTGAAAAAAGAGACGATAATGACTTTAGCGCAAGAAATAGATAAAAGAAAAACCTTTGGGATTATTGCCCACCCCGATGCTGGTAAGACCACATTGACTGAAAAATTATTATTATTTGGAGGGGCCATTCAAGAAGCTGGGGCTGTAAAAAGCAACAAAATTAAGAAAGGGGCTACATCCGATTTTATGGAGATTGAACGTCAACGTGGAATTTCGGTAGCCACATCGGTATTGGCATTTGAATACAAAGGTAAAAAAATCAATATCTTGGATACGCCTGGTCACAAGGATTTTGCTGAAGACACCTACCGAACCCTAACAGCTGTAGATAGTGCCATTGTGGTAATTGACGTTGCAAAAGGAGTTGAGGAACAAACGGTTAAATTAGTCGAAGTTTGTCGCATGCGTAATATTCCCTTATTGGTTTTTATTAATAAAATGGACCGTGAAGGGAAGGATGCTTTCGACTTAATGGACGAAGTAGAGCAAAAACTAGGACTTACCGTTACGCCATTATCTTGGCCAATTGGTATTGGTGCTACGTTTAAAGGTATTTATAACATTTGGGAAAAAAACATCAATATATTCTCGGGTGATAATAAACAAAAGATTTCTGAAGCGGTTCAAATTGACGACTTAAGCAATCCCGATTTAGAAGAGATCATTGGCGATTCTTATGCCGAAAATCTACGAAGCGAAATCGATTTAATCGATGGCGTTTACCCAGAATTCAATATGCAAGACTATATGGACGGAAACTTACAACCTGTATTTTTCGGTTCGGCTTTAAATAACTTTGGTGTACGCGAATTGCTGAATGCCTTCGTGGATATTGCCCCTACCCCTCAATCGAAAGAAAGTGATGTCCGTTTAATCGAGCCTTATGAAAATAAATTTACCGGATTTGTTTTTAAAATTCACGCCAATATGGATCCAAAACACCGCGACCGTTTAGCGTTTATTAAGATTGTTTCAGGAAAATTTGAACGAAATAAAAATTATTTCCATGTACGCCAAGGTAAAAACATGAAGTTTGCCGCACCAAACGCTTTTTTTGCCGATAAAAAAGAAGTCATCGACGAGTCGTTTGCAGGAGACATTATTGGGCTACATGATACAGGTAACTTTAGAATTGGAGATACATTGACCGAAGGAGAAAAATTAAGCTTTAAAGGAATTCCATCGTTCTCACCAGAACATTTCCGCTTTATTAATAATGCTGATCCGATGAAATCGAAACAGCTTGAAAAAGGAATTGATCAATTAATGGACGAAGGGGTTGCACAATTGTTTACGCTGGAAATGAATAACCGTAAAATTATAGGTACCGTAGGTGCGTTACAATACGAGGTTATTCAGTACCGTTTAGAACACGAATATGGTGCTAAAGCCACATACGAACCTTTCCAAGTGCATAAAGCTTGTTGGATTGAAGTAGAAGATGAAAATACCGAAGAGTTTAGAGAATTTTTACGTGTTAAACAACGCTATTTAGCGCGCGACAAATACAATCAGTTGGTTTTCTTAGCCGATTCGGCCTTCACCATTCAAATGACACAGGAAAAATTTCCTTCGTTAAAACTTCATTTCGTCAGTGAATTCTAAGAAAAACAAAAAATAATTATCTTTAAGGTATTTCATTAACACTGCTCAACATGAAAAAAATAATCATCCCCTGCCTCTTTATCGCAACCATTTTTATGAGTGGTTGTGCAGAAATGCAACAAATAGCAACTCAACTTCCGGGAAGTCAACCAACTCAACAAGGAGTTGGAGGCGTATCCAATGCAACCATTGGTCAAGGATTAAAAGAAGCTTTAAACCTCGGTTTAAAAGACGGTATTGCTACCCTTGGTAAAAGCAATGGTTTCTACCAAAACCCAGTTGCTAAAATCCTGTTACCAACCGAATTACAAAATGTTGAAAAAACATTGCGTAGCCTTGGTTTAGGAAGCATGGCCGACGAAGGTCTAAAGCTTTTGAATAGAGCCGCAGAAGATGCTGTTTCAGAAGCTGCACCAATTTTCAGCAATGCCATTACTTCCATGAGTTTTAACGATGCCAAAGGAATCCTTTTAGGAAACCAAAATGCAGCAACTGCTTATTTACAAAATAAAACCACCACTGAGTTAACGACTGCTTTTCAACCCAAAATTGAACAATCGTTAGGAAAAGTAGGTGCCAACCAAGTATGGACTAAATTAATTAGTCAGTACAACACCGTTTCTGCCAAAAAAGTCAATCCCGATTTAAACGCTTATGTCACTGAACAAGCCATCCAAAGCGTATTTAGAATGGTGGCTCAAAAAGAAGAAGGAATTCGTTCCAACATCGGTTTAAGAACAACGCCTTTATTGCAACAAGTCTTTGGTTTACAAGACAAGAAATAGCATGGTTATAAAGCGTTATTTAAAATAAGAACTATTTATTGGGCGGCCGCTTCGCGCCGGGCTATACGCTCTATCTTTGCTGCAAGAACATCTCGGTTAAAGTCGACAAAAGGTGGCAGCAAAGGATGCCGCTGCTATCCCTGCCGCAAACGCTTCGCTTGATTTTAAGGCTGAATAAATAAGCTCATTCAAAATTAGATAAATACAAAAAAGCCGATGCAAATGCATCGGCTTTTTTTATTTTAGAACGAATAGATTATAGACGTTGTTTTAATTTTAAAGCATAGTTTTCAAGTGAAAACTCTTCTTCTTCTAGCAATTCGAATTCGTTGAGATCAACTAAATTCTCTTGGAAAAATTTCTTTGCCTGCTCCTTTGTTAAACGAGGATCAACCTTAATCCCCGCAAACTTAATGTTCTTCATATACGCATATAAATCGTAATCGAATGAAGTCTCATCGGCATAGGTGTTGGCTACTTTTGCTTTCCACTTAATATCAAACACCCCATATTCTTCGGTGTCTAAAAACGTAATCTCGTGGTTGGCAACCGTGTCATTCCCTAGCATCGATATTCCAAAAGCGAGTGTTTCAGGCTCGTCCAACGCAATGGGTAACTCATCGATTAAAAAAGTTTTCGAATTTAAATCCTCGAAATTAAAAGGTGATTTATCAATCGCAATAGGAATTCCTTTATTGCTCCAATACGAACTAGAAAGTACGCAATGGTCGAAATTGACCCACATGGCTTTTTTGACGTTTTCTTTTGAAACATCATCAATTTCTTCAATATCATCTTTGTATTCCTCTTCTTGATCGTAATGGTCAGATTCTAAATGAAGATCCATATACAAGTTTAAATCTTGATCTAAACGAGCGCTCCAGACAAAATCAACGACTTTGTGACCATTCGTAAAAGGGCTATTTGTAAAGTATATTTTATTATTTTCCTTACTCATAAAAGGGCTTTAGTTACCGGATTTGAAGATACAATGTTTTCGGCGATTAGGCAAAAAATGGCGCTTTAAAAGCGCCATCCGTTATTTTATATTACAAGGTTTCTTTTAGCCACTTATAAAACTCAGTGTGCCAAATGATTGCATTCTGAGGTTTTAAGATCCAGTGATTTTCTTCTGGGAAATACACCATTCTCGACTTAATTCCTTTCAATTGCAATACCTGAAAAGCTTCTTGTCCTTGTCCCATTGGTACACGGTAATCTTTACCACCAATAAAAACCAACATAGGCGTATTCCACTTATTGACTAATTTAGGGCTACTTGGATCGAATTCATTGTAGGTTTTCTGAGCCGCTTTGTTATCTAATTCCCAAGGTGCACCACCTGCATCCCAATTGGTAAAGAAGATTTCTTCGGTTGTTCCGTACATCGATTTTAAATTAAAAACCCCGTTATGCGAGATAAATGTTTTAAAACGCCCTTCGTGAATACCCGCTAAATAATACACGGAATATCCACCATAACTAGCACCTACAGCACCTAAACGATCTTTATCCACATAAGCTTCTTTCGCAATATCATCAATAGCCGATAAGTAATCATCCATTACTTGTCCGCCCCAATCTTTCGAAATGGCTGCATTCCACTCTACACCATGTCCTGGCATACCACGTCGATTTGGAGCAATCACAATATAACCGTTTGCGGCCATCAATTGGAAGTTCCAACGCGGAGAATAGGTTTGTGTTAAAGCTGATTGTGGGCCACCTTGGGCATATAATAAAGTCGGGTATTTTTTTGAAGGATCAAAATTTGGAGGATAGATCACCCAAGCCAACATATCTTTGCCATCGGTTGTTTTAATGGTACGCTCAACGACATTACTCATCGCCATTCCCTCGTAAACCTCTTTATTTTCATTGGTTAACTGGTTTAATTTCCCCGTTTTTAAATCGACTGTATAAATTTCAGCAGCATGATTCATATCGGTTTTTGTCACCACTGCCTGATGGCTTGTAACAGCAAATAAGTTCGCTATATCAAACTGGCCTTTGGTAATTTGTTTAATCGCGGGTAGTTTCTTTGTTCTAAAGTCGACATCAACCTCAAACAATTGCACTGTTCCTTTGGTTGGGGCGTTAAAATAGATTTTAGAACCATCCTCGCTCCAAAGGTAATTACCTACAGTTCCATCCCAATGTTGGGTTAGGTTAACCTCCACGTCTCCACGACGAACAATTAAGTCGTTTTTATCGGCTTCAAAACCATCTTGGGCCATGCTCAAAAAAGCAAAATCACCTTGTTTTGAAAAACTTGGCGACATATCGTAGCCTTTTTTGCCTTCGGTTAGGTTAACGGTTTTTTGTGATTGGATATCGTATTGGTAAATATCGGTATTAGTCGTTAAAGCGTATTCGGTTCCAAATTTTTTCTTAGAGACGTATACTATTTTACTTCCATCGGGTGACCAAATGTAATCAACAACACTATAAGGCTCATCTTTAAGAATATCTACTTTTTTAGACGCATCTTTCTTATCGGTTAAGATTACGTGATCATATTTCCCATCGTTCCAAGTATCCCAATGTCTATAATTTAATTCGTTGTAAATTTTCACATCGGCTTGATCCATTTCAGGGTAATAATCTTGTCCGGAAACTTTTTGCAATTGAACTTTTTCTGTAGCCGCTAAAAAGATTGAATTGGCAGAAAGGTTTGCATCAGCAATCAACGGTTTATAATTAGCCGTTTCCGTGGCACGACCACCGGCTAAAGAAACCATATAGGTTTTTGACGTATCTTTTTGTGTTTTCACATCGGTTGATGTGACTTTATAGACTACATTTTTTTTATCTTTGGTTACACCAATTGGTGCCACCTTTTTCACTTGCCATAATTTTTCGGGCGTCATTACCTGCTGCGCCATAGCTGATGTTGCCATCAACACGGTAGCTGCTAAAATAGAAAAACGATTCATGGATTATTTTTTTGTATGATTTAGTTTCGTAAAACTAGAAATTCTTTCTTGAATAAGTAAGCTTTCGGCCTAAAAAAAGACATCACTTTATTAAATTACTAATAAAATGATGTCTCCGCCAATTATTTTCAAAACGCTTAATCAATTAGGATAAAGCTACTATAATTTATTTAAACTAAGGTTGTTAAATTATAAATTTAACGTTCTTTTAGGAGTAAATAATGGAAAAACAGCTCCGAATACAATGTTTTGTTGAGAGAAGAAAAAATCTTGTTTTGCCTTATCTGCTTTATTCTCTGTAGTACGAATATCGCTCATATTGATATATCCACCTTTTAATTCGGCTTGGATAAAGAAATAATCCCAGAAAGTAAAATTGATCCCCACCATGGCGGCAGTTCCCCAACCTGCTAAATGAAATTCATCGTAGCGCTCTTTACCCATTAATTGCGTATTGGTCTTCGGGTAAAGAATACCTCCACCAATACCTTCGGTAATATTAACGTCAATACCTTTTCCATTCTTCGAGATCGGCATATGTAGAATATTGTCGAAGCGACGAAGTTCGATGTTGGCATAATTTAATCCATCGGTATGCTCAAAAGTTAAGAAATCTTCGCTTAATTCGCGATCAGCATTGGCATATTCCCCATCGAAATCACCGCCTTCTTTCACATAACCATTCATTTTAACCACTTGTCCTTGGTCCATTACATATTTCATATGATCGATCCCAAAAGAGATGTTCCAATTGTCATGGAAGAAATAACCTAAACGGAAGTTGTATTGCGGAATTGTCATTTTCCCTGGATTAATGTACTTTATTCCAAAAGGGGTTTGACGGTCATGTGCCATGACATCTTTTAACGTAAAATCGTAATTATCGCCTCTAAACGTAATATCCGATTTGGTATACTGCGAATGATTCCATCCCCAATAAACATACATTTTTCCTTTATTGTGTTGCCCTTGTCCAAAAGCACTCACTGTTAACACTAAAATTAATGTTGCTAAGTATTTTTTTAACACGATTTATGATTTTAGGGCAAATTTAGACATTACCATTGGGACAAACCATGATGAATGTTAAGATTAACACTTCCTACGTTTATTTGGAATGAAGTTAGATTGATTGTAAATGGGATTTAGACACGAGCTTTAGGCTCAACGATTTTAATCTAAGGCGCTAATTTATAAGGAAAATGAGCCATTTCATATTAACTGTTTTAGTTTATAGATTATATTTGTAGAAAACCAATTATGAAAAAAATTTTATTTCCTCTTATTGCATTAATTGCTTCTACTGCTTTTGGGCAGATTAATTTAAAACATAATTTTAGCTCAAATTACGAATCTGTTGCAGTTGGCTACGTTAAAAATTCTGTTTATTATGCGGTTTTAACGAAAGATAATAAACTTGAATTATACAATCATGATATGATATTGTATAAAACAATTCTAATACCTAATACGGATCTACCATCAACATCGAGTGAAATTCTTATAACGGATAAATTATTTAATCATGATGACCTTATTGAGGTATTGATTCTAACAAGTAAAAAATCTGGCGGTAATAACGTTGGCGACTTAATGCTGATCAATGAGAATAGTCAAATCATCAAAAAATTTGGTAGTGCATCTTTTTATGTAGGCGATTTATATAAAGTACTTGATGGAAAATATGAGTTAAAGTTGCAATCACATCACGATAGAAGCATTGCTATATATACTCTTCCAGGCACATTAACCCTGGCACAAGAAGAACTTATTCTAAAACAAAAGAATGCTTCGTTTCCTAATCCTGCCACTACATCGATTAATATTTCGAATAGCGTCAAAGGAAAGCGTGGTTCATACAACCTTGAAGTCTTGTCGACCAATGGAGCCACTGTTCTTAAAAAGAGCGTACAAGCAGGTGATCAAGATTACATCTCCTTGGATATTTCGGGATTAACCCCTGGTGTCTATTTCTACCAATTGGATCAAACCAAAGGGAAGTTTATTAAAAAGTAAATTTTGATTCTAACTAGAAGATTTTGGAAAACAAAGGCTAGATATAAGTAAAAAGTAAACGATGTTTAATTATTTTCTATCACTTGATTATTTATACAAGTCACATTGCAAAATAACCACAAACAAAAAAAATTAAAGTGTGGATTTTTTTAAAGTCTGAAATCGACCATCTATTAAAAAATCTAAATAAATAAATAAATATGAAAAAAATTTTATTTCCTCTTATTGCATTAATTGCTTCTACTGCTTTTGGGCAGATTAATTTAAAACATAATTTTAACTCAAATTACGAATCTGTTGCAGTTGGCTACGTTAAAAATTCTGTTTATTATGCGGTTTTAACGAAAGATAATAAACTTGAATTATACAATCATGATATGATATTGTATAAAACAATTCTAATACCTAATACGGATCTACCATCAACATCGAGTGAAATTCTTATAACGGATAAATTATTTAATCATGATGACCTTATTGAGGTATTGATTCTAACAAGTAAAAAATCTGGCGGTAATAACGTTGGCGACTTAATGCTGATCAATGAGAATAGTCAAATCATCAAAAAATTTGGTAGTGCATCTTTTTATGTAAGCGATTTATATAAAGTACTTGATGGAAAATATGAGTTAAAGTTGCAATCACATCACGATAGAAGCATTGCTATATATACTCTTCCAGGCACATTAACCCTGGCACAAGAAGAACTTATTCTAAAACAAAAGAATGCTTCGTTTCCTAATCCTGCCACTACATCGATTAATATTTCGAATAGCGTCAAAGGAAAGCGTGGTTCATACAACCTTGAAGTCTTGTCGACCAATGGAGCCACTGTTCTTAAAAAGAGCGTTCAGGCAGGTGATCAAGATTACATCTCCTTGGATATTTCGGGATTAACCCCTGGTGTCTATTTCTACCAATTGGATCAAACCAAAGGGAAGTTTATTAAGAAGTAAATTGATTATCGATGTGAGATATTAGATTTAGATAGCGTTCGATAACGCTGTTAAATTGTCTTTAATCGATTCAACGAAAGGGGTATTTATCCCAAAAAATACAATTAAAAACCATGAGGTTCGATAATAGAACTCCATGGTTTTTTTTAAAAATTCTGCCGTTTTATACTTAGCATTTAATACAATCCCCTTCGATAGGTGGTTGTGCTCCGCTAGAAAGAAGATTGTTTTACTTTTTACAAACGACGAACTCTTACTACTTCTATTTTCTTAAAACGCTAAAGAAGCGCGCAAGGGATTGAAGCATTTGTTTGAGCTTTTTGGTGAAGTGAAACGAAACTGAAAAGCGAGTGCGGAAAGCCCGCCTTTCTCTTGTTGTTGATTAAAACAACAAGAGAAAGGTGCGCCCAAATAGATGAATTGGAATTCGAAATTTTTCGAGTGTAAAAGAATATGCTTATTTTTAAGTCAATTATTCGAGTATGGAAGATAATTTTACGGCATAAAAAAGAGCGAACCTAATCGATTCGCTCTTTTTAATATGCGGTATTTTCAGCTTATTTGGCTTCTAATACGGCTAAGACATCTTCGAAGCCTCCGCCGTTATAGATGTTTTCTACACCATTTTGTTGTAAAAATTGTGCAGCCGTTGCAGAGCGTTGTCCGCTGCGGCAAAAAACAACGATTGGGGTGTCTAATTGTTGGATTTCATCCATTTTAGCAGGTACTTCTCCTAAAGGGATATTAATCGCATTAGGCACTACGCCATCGGTTTCTAATTCATATGGCTCACGTACATCGATTAATGTAACGTTTGCACTCTTTATTGCTTCAGTTGTTGTCATTGCAATTACTCTTTTTCTGTTTTTTATCCACTCTTTTAATTTGCGTAACATGAATTACCAAATTTTAATACGGTCTTTTGGTGCCACGTATAATTTATCACCTGGTTTGGTTTTAAAGGCATCGTGGAAAGCATCGATGTTAATGATTGGACCAAAAGCACGGTAGAATCCTGGTGAATGTGGATCTGTTTTTACTTGGTTAATCAATGCTTCATCGGTTGCTTTGGTTCTCCAAATGGTTGCCCATGATAAGAAGAAGCGTTGTTGTGGTGTGTACCCATCGATATTGGCGTAGGTTCCTTTGTCTTTTAGGTACATTTGTAAGGCATCAAATGCCACAGAAGCTCCACCTAAATCGCCAATGTTTTCACCAGAGGTAAATACACCGTTTACATGAACTCCTTTCACGGGTTCGTAAGCATCGTATTGTTTGGCTAAGGCGCCTGTTGCTGCTTCAAATTTTTTCTCATCTTCTGGTGTCCACCAGTTAACTAGGTTACCATCGCCATCGAATTTTGCTCCAGAATCATCGAATCCGTGTGAAATTTCGTGACCGATAACAGCGCCAATTCCACCAAAGTTTACAGCGGCATCTGCGCGGTAATCATAGAATGGTGGTTGTAAAATAGCCGCTGGGAAAACGATTTCATTATTGGTTGGGTTAAAGTAGGCATTCACGGTTTGTGGAGCCATTCCCCAACGCGATTTGTCGACTGGTTTTCCGTAATCTTTTAAGTTTTCTTGGAATTTCCATTTGCTCATGACCAGGTTATTTTCGATTAACGAACCACCTTCTGCTAGAGATTTTACTTGAAGACCCGAGAAATCTTTCCATTTATCTGGGTAACCAATTTTAACGGTAAATTTATTTAATTTTTCAATGGCTTTTTTCTTTGTCCCTGTAGACATCCAAGCCAATTCGTTGATGTGCTTATCGAACGATTTAAATAAGTAACTAATTAATTCTTCTGCTTTGGCTTTGGCTTCTGGTGGAAAGTTATCTTTTACATAGATTTGACCTAATAACTCTCCCGTTGTTCCGTTCACATAACCTAAGGCTCTTTTGTCTAATGGACGTTGTTCTTTTTGACCCGACATTGTTTTACCGTAGAAATCGAAATTAATCGCATCTAATTCGGTTGTAGAAGCTCCGGCAACAGAATTCACTAACGTATAACGCAAGTAATCTTTTACCATCGGCAAATTGTCTTGGCTTAAGATTTTATCTAAGTTTTTGTAATAATCTAATTCACCTACAATCACCGTGTCTGGGTTAATGCCAAATGCTTTTACAAAACGTTCGATATCGATGTTTTTGGTTAATTTTTTAACCTCTGATAATTTAACAGGATTGTATGATTTGTTTGGATCGCGATCCTCTTCAACCGTTTTAATGTATTGCGCCATCATTTTCTCAAAAGCAACAATTTTAGGACCTTTTAAGTCTCTTGTTTTTTGCCCTGTGTACGGAAAAAGTTGGTTGATGAATTTAGCGTAATTCTCTAACGTCTCTGTATTTTTAGCATCGACTTTTTGGTAGTAGGTTTTTCCTAATCCCAAATCGGCCTCGCCTAAATACACTGCTGTTTGTTGGCTATTTTTTAAATCCGTGTAAACGTACATTCCGTAGAATGGGTTCTTCCCGATTGGTGTAACTTCAATTAAATAATCTTGAAGATCTTTTAAGTTACTAATCTTATCAATTTGATTTAGATATTGCTGAATAGGTTGTAAACCAACTTTATTACGGGCCTCTAAATTGATGTATGAATTGTATAAATCGGAAATTTTTTGTTCGCTACTTCCTTTGGCGTGTTTGGTTTTCAATAAATCTTGTACCAACTTCAGCGTCACTTTGTCTGTGTTCTCACGTAGCTCATCAAAACTTCCCCAACGTGCGCGGTCAGAAGGAATTTGTGTTGTTTTCATCCAATTACCATTTACGTAATTGTAAAGATCATCTTGAGGACGGACAGACTTGTCCATGTACTCTAAATTGATTGCTTGGTATTTGTCTTGGGCAAAAGCAAGCATGGATACAGAAGCAAACGCTGCTGTTATAAGCTGTTTTTTCATTGAACTAAAATTTTAATCAATCTATAAGTTAAGTATTCGCATTGAATTGTTACAAATCTAACCCGATATTTATAAAAAACAGCTAAAAAACGATTAAATACCGCTAATTTTTGCCGTATTAATCAACAATTTCAGGAATGATTATGGTATAAATAATTAAACACGTGTATATTAATTAATAACTGTCATGTTTTATAAAATCGACAAAGAAAGGGATGCCGAATCGTTTTTTTTTTATCTTTGGAGGGCAAACATATAAGTATAAATTAATGGAAACCGAAACGGTATTAATCACTGGTGCATTGGGCCAGATAGGCTCTGAATTAGCAGAAAAATTAAAATCAATCCACGGAAAAGAAAATGTGATAATTTCAGACATTCGCCCTCGAAATGAGGTAGATTACGATGGAATTTATGAAGTGATTGATGTAATGGATGCAGATCGCATAAAAGAAGTCATTGAACAATACAACATTAAAACCGTTTATCATTTAGCCGCCCTGCTTTCGGGAACAGCTGAAAAAAATCCGCTTTTTGGTTGGAAATTAAACATGGATACCTTGTTAACTTTCCTTGAATTAGCCAAAGACAAAGTCATTGATAAAATCTTTTGGCCGTCATCTATCGGGATCTATGGTCCGGATACGCCTAAAGAAATGACCCCACAAAATACCCTAAAAACACCTTCTACCGTTTACGGAATATCTAAATTAGCAGGTGAATACTGGTGTAACTACTACCACCAACGCTATGGTGTAGACGTTAGAAGCGTCCGCTTCCCAGGTCTTATCTCTTGGAAAACACCTGCCGGTGGTGGAACAACAGATTATGCTGTCGATATTTATTACAAAGCCCTTGAAGAAGGAAAATACACGTCCTTCCTGAAAGCTGGTACTTATTTACCAATGCTGTACATGGACGACGCCATTGATGCCATTATGAAGTTAATGACAACCGATGGTGATCAATTAACCGTTAGAACATCGTATAATTTAGGTGGTTTAAGCTTTGAGCCAACCGAATTAGCTGAAGAAATTAAGAAACATATCCCTGATTTCACCTTGGATTTTGAACCTGATTTCCGTCAAGCTATCGCCGACTCATGGCCTTCTTCCATCGATGATCAAGTTGCTCAAGCTGATTGGGGTTATGCGCCACAATACTCGATTGAGAAAATGACAACCACCATGTTAGATAACTTGAAGGTGAAATTAGCAAAGAATTAATCGTCAACTAGAGATTTTAATTATTGAATATAAAAAAACCGCTTTTAGCGGTTTTTTTATTATTATGGTAAAGAATTCTACTCTATTTAATACTTTCTAAGCACCAAGAAATAGAACCAGAGCAATAAGATAATCACCATCAAAATAAGGGTACCCATTATGTAAGTTCCAAATTGCCATCCTGTAGTTTCAACAATTTTATTCGTGGATAGCGTGTTTAGAATCTGTTTATTTTCACTCAACCTCATCCCCATTGATTGTGACACCAAAAAAGAATCTTTTTTGGTTTCTGCCATTTGATCTGATGCAGCTTCTTTGTTAGAATCAGCAGAGCGGTAATTTGCTTTTCCTTTGCCTTCTATAACTAATTCGGTGACTCCCTCTACTTCGGAAAGACGAATACTTAAGTTGTTTTCTTGTGTTCCATCATAAGTCACATCTAATATTTTCAAAACATCCACCAATTTATTCTGTACCTGTGTTGTCTCTTTTAACGTAAAGTCAAGATTCGTTATCCTTAGAGTATCGTTCTGTTTTTTCGTGGCAAGTTTCTCGTAGTGATATTCCTTATCTATCAAGACTTTCTTTGATTTACATCCCGTAAAAAAGATTACGCAAAGCACGAGTCCATTACGAAAAATACAACGCCGCTTCATCTTTTCTTCTTCGGGTTAAACCGTTCGAGACCACTTTTTGTTTGGACTTTGGATCGGTAATTTTATTCCATTTTTCAAATTCTAACACAATGGATTTATCCGTTGGATTCGCATTGACTTTTTTTAACAATGTAGAGGTCGCCAAGGCTCTTTCGCCACAATTAAAGGTAAAAGAAACTAGGGCATCGAACTGATTTTGATTAATGATAGATTTCACTTGTTTATTAACGGCTTTTTCGTATACTGCTAAATGATAGTGCATGAGTTGAAGACCGCGATCTTTGGAAATGGGTACATCGGTCATCTTTACACGCTGCCCATTCTCATAATACGTAGCTCCATACCCAATGGTTGGGATACCCGCTTGATCGAGGTAGGGTTTACGTATAAATTGCTCATAGTCTGCTATAAATGCAGCCCCTTTATTGGATGTTTTTTTCATAATTTAAAATAGGTATATCCTGCTCATCTCGTATTAGATAAGTTTATCATTAATTTTCAGTAGTTATTAAAGTATTGGTGTAAAGGCTTTTTGATAAACAGTCGCTCCATCTAACGTTAGGCGAATAAACTGATATAGAGCTTCTTTCGCCGTAAATAATCCCTTTTCATCAATTTCACCACGAGAAGAAGACCATTTCATATTAACTGCCTTATAATTAGGTGTATGGATAGTAAAAATACATTGATTCGGTACTCCTACAATAACAGGCTCTGCTAAAGATATAGTTGCTTCAGGGCCATTCAACATGAAATAACGGGTAATTTTTTTATGCAATTCCATTTTCAAGTGGCCATCTAAAATAACCGGCATTTTCGAGCCATAAACAATAAAATCACTCATTTGGTGTGGTAAAGTATTGACCAAATCAACCATTAAATTAGACAACTCTTCTTGTGTCAATCGATTATCGCCAGTATTTACGATAGCACATAAAGACTTTAGTTGATGATTTACCCAATTAATAGAGGTATACCCTTTTAAACCTAGATTATTAACTAAAGTTGTTGCATAAGCATTTCCTAAAATAGATGTTTTTAGAGGTATCTCCTCATACCTACCTAGAATTGCAGACATTGATCCTGATTGAGTAAATTCAAAGGTTGGTTTAAATCGACTATACAGATACTTAATCTCACCCTGATAACGAACAGCATGTCCATTAGGGGAGCCAGTTCCATCAACGGCATTCCAACTAAATGCATCATCAATTTTAATGATTAAATTAGCCAAATGGTTATAAATTGCCAAATTATTTTCAATTAAAGGGGTATCCATATGGATAATAAACTTATCATTGGCTTCAACAAGCGGGAAGGTATTACTTATCTGATTTTTGGTATCGGTCCTTTTAATTATCCTTGTTCTAGATTGTTCAATATAAAAACTTCCCAGCATCTGTGAATATCTAAAACCGACTCCCACCTGAACAGAATTCACGTATTCATTTGGAACAAAGGCATTCACTCCACCATACAATGTATACATGGTGTTCTTGTCATCAATTTTAAATTTTATTTTACTTGCCAAGTTTGACGCAGCTTTATTTAACCTAATCATAATTAATAAATATCAAATATTTCAATACTGGCTTTTTGATCCATCGATAATGCATTATAAGCCTCGTATGTTCCAGTCCATCTCAATAAAGTTTTCCCTAAAAAAATTGTTCGTTGAGTTTCTGTAATTAATCTTCCATCTAAAGTAAATACGCATATATCTCCTATTCTCCAATTGGACATTTCAATTTGAGTTGGTATTTCTTGCACCAGGTGAACAACCGATAAATTACAAGTACCTATATTTCCATTCACATCACTGACCATATATTTATTAAAAGAGCGATCGAATGATCTATCGATTAAGCCACTGAATTGTTGTTCTTTATTAGAAAATATTAACGGCATAGCCAATTCCATTTGCTCGCCTGTATGCTTTCGTGGTGCTTCTAACACCAGATTAGCATTGGCCATATTTGACCCTAAATGCTCAACTTTCAACAAGGCGGATGAGCCATCTTCATCGACGCCAATCAAATACGGATACTCGGTTGAATCGCCTTCCTCATCGGGTTGATCCATTTTATAGGCAAGGGAATAAGTAATTCGCTGGTTGAAATCGGCTTGTTTCTCACTGCCGTCCAAGCCTAATGAAGGGTAAGCCTGCGTTAATGAAATCGCTTGATCGGTAAATTCTAAATTCGCTACCCCCAATTGATCTTTCCATTGAGTAATGTTCTGGGGTGTTAAAGACGTCGCATCATTGGAGGCGTATTGCAAGTGATCGTGCTTTAAGGGTGCTTTCCCATCGACTGCTGTCGCTAACCCCTCTATGGCTGTCATTGGTAATTGGTCGTCTTTGTGCCAATAGCTATCCCAAGTGGCCCAGAACTGTGCTTGAGTTGGTTTCAACCCCGTCTTAAACCAATTCTTAATCGTTGGTTTATCGGTTTTTATCGTTTCTTTTTGATTCATGTTTGCTTAGCTATTTTTCTTATTTATTTTTAGGGAAAATTGCACTTTTAAGTATATTTTTTAATTGATTCTAAGGTGATTGTTTTCCCCCATCCATCACTCCACTCTGTCGTTCTATGCTTTATAAACCCAATCGTAAGTTTAATGTCTTCCTCTGGGATAAAATAAGTTGAAGATTGAGATAATTCACCTGTTTCACCTTCAAAATAAAATTTCACGTAATTGCCTATTTTCACCACGCTTAAGGCGTAATTATACTCTAATCCTAAAAAAGCAGGCGAACTATGTATCATTTTTGAGGGATACTCCACATAAAGATTCTTATTAATCGCTCTTTCAACTATACCTAACTTAAATAGATTTTGAGTTAGTAAATCCGTTTCAAAATCTGCATTTATATCTTGTAAAGACAAGAACAAACCACCTCTATATCCTATTCCTGCAGCTTTTGATCCTTTCGTTATCTCAATTTTAAATTTAATTGTGAAATCATTTTTTTCCCAAAAATGCTTTGTTATCAAAGGATTTGTACTTTTGAAAAATACATCCGTTTTAAAGTTAGGTGCTTGTGGTAATTCATTTATTTGATTACTGTCTTCTTTGTGTATTATTCGTTTGAAAACCGTATTTGTATTATTCGCTTCTGAATAAGTTACACCTGGCGCAATCGTCTTGACAATTCCTAAATCAGGTATAGGCAATTCCTCTTCTTGGTTGTACACATAAAAGTTCTGATAATCGGTATTAATAATTACCCCCTTATCTATTAAAATCTTATACTCCCCACTAGGAATATTATAGAAATTAAACGAAGCGTCTATTCTTGTTTTATCTTCTTCATAGTTCGTATAATCTGTTATTTCCCATGTTTGCAAATGACTGTCCTGTATAAAAATTTTATTTTGTGGATCGTTTCGGTCAAAAAACAGCTCTGTACCCTTAATGATTAACCTGGTCTCTTCATTTACTTTATTGTCGATCATAAATGGAGAAACGATTTTCACACGAGGTAAAGAATTACTATCGGTAGAAGACAAAGCTTGACGAAACATTTGTTTTTGTAAAGGCGTCCACGATTTCACTTGACCATAGATGGCTTCAAATCCTACTTTTGCAACATCACCTGTATATTTATGGAATCCAACGATTCCCGTGTAAGCACCATCTAACGATTTATCGACTAGATTGGGTAGCTTTTGACTATTTGATAACACCAGAGGCATAGCCAATTCCATTTGTTCGCCTATATGTTTTCGAGGTGTTTCTAAAACAAGATCGGAATTGGCCATATTTGACCCTAAGTGCTCGACTTTCAATAAGGCGGAAGAACCGTCTTCATCGACGCCAATTAAATACGGGTACTCGGATGAATCGCCTTCCTCATCGGGTTGATCCATTTTATTGGCAAGGGAATAAGTAATTCGCTGGTTGAAATCGGCTTGTTTCTCGCTACCGTCCAAGCCTAACGAAGGGTAAGCTTGCGTTAATGAAATCGCCTGATCGGTAAATTCCAAATTGGCTACCCCCAATTGATCTTTCCATTGGGTGATGTTCTGGGGTGTTAAAGACGTCGCATCATTGGTGGCATATTGCAAGTGATCGTGCTTTAAGGGTGCTTTCCCATCGACTGCGGATACTAACCCCTCTATAGCCGTGATTGGTAATTGGTCGTCTTTGTGCCAATAGCTGTCCCAAGTGGCCCAAAACTGGGCCTGGGTAGGTTTTAACCCCGTCTTAAACCAATTCTTAATCGTTGGTTTGTCGGTTTTTATCACTTCTTTTTGATTCATCGTCTATCCTTTAAATATTATTTTTGCTAGGGTGTAAAATGGTGGTCTGTTTTCGTGGGCTTGAGATCCGCCTACATCATTTGTATCAAATGTGTGACTATGAGCTCCAGAATTTGAAGATCTTCCTTTATCAGCAGGATCATTATTTCCGTGAAGCTGATATCGGTGTCCATCCCCCATTGCCTCACCTACTACATGAATAGCGTTATCAGTATTTAACCTAATCAAATTTTTGTTTCCGCTATAAAGCCCTGTAGCTAAATAATGAAAATGCCCCCCATTATTAGAAGTGCTACCATCATGTTTATGTATTGGCATTTGTTCTTTAGATAATGTGACTGATTTTTCTCCCCCTGTTTTACCGATGGTATTGTAATCATCATGGTAAGGATCATGCCCTACGATAAAGCGTCCTCTTAAGTCGGGCGTACCATGTTCACCATTGCATAAATACCACCCCTGTGGGATATGATCCACTGAGCCGTAATAATCTTGAATAAAGCCCACATGAACTAACCTTCGCTCAATTTCACTGATCTTAATCGGCCGATAAAAATTACTCCATTGATAGGCTACGGAAACGGTTTCGCCAAAACAGGCGGTACGGGTAACCAAGACATTGTCGAGGGTAGGTTTTCCTTCGAATTGTCGGCCTTCATATTCTTCTTGAATAATAACACGTCCTGTATTGGTTCCTCCTCTGAAGGGTAGTATTTCGCCGTGGATAAAAACAATACCATCGCCCACATAAGTCCCATTGGTTTCACACCCCTTAATGATGGCTAGCGGGTTAATAATACCACCCAACTCTTGGGTGATTTGATTGGCTTTTTGACCGAAATCTAGAATATTGGTATCCAAAGGAAAACCACCGGTTTGATTGTAATTAATTTGATTCATCGTAAATAATTGTATATCGTTTAGACGCTAGTTTATAGCGTTGAATTAAAGCGTTCATTTTGTGTTTAATCTCTTCCAATTGAAGTGTTTTAGGAACTACAACAAAAAAATCGTAGCCCACATCGGCATAATCAATCGCCTGGCGAATATGCATAACGCCTAACCATTTGGGTTTCTTCTCGTTTTTGGTGTAGATATACATCCGCTGATACAACTGCCCATCGGTGATTCGGATCTTGCGATCGGGGTTTGGAAATTCGTCGTTTAATATCTTTTGCAGATAACAAACCTGGGCATTGTGAGCTAACCAAATTTCGTGTTGTATTTTACCGAGTAACCATTTGTTGAAAATCAAGGTCATTTGTTGTGCAAAGAGGTTCAAAAAAGCGATCATTCTGGGTTGGCGTAAAAATGTTGGCAACAAGAGGTGCATCAACTTCGACCAGTTTACATTATACCACATATTTAATTTTGCTAAAATCGTTAACTGTAAAATATCCACTTTTCGGAATAACCTTTATTTCGAAAAATTGAGGATTCTCATATTCATCTGTCCCGGAAGAAACCCAAGCACTGGAAGCGCTGTTAATGGTGGGTATTCGGACACCTTCTACCTGTTGTAATTTATCAACCAGGTGCGCCAATACCAATTCTCCATCGAAAGGCAATTCTTTCATATAAGCATTGATGGCGTTTTCAACTGATGAAGAATTATCATCTATCCGTCTGCCATCTTTTTTTAAAACCAATGGATCATACTCTATGATTAAATCGAGACTTAAAATATCCGGCTTATAACTTATCACGGTAATTTTAACCCCAGCATCTTTAATTTTTTGCATATACCGTTTAAAGGAATTTACTTGTTCATTCGTTAAAGCACTTAAAGTGCCTTCGGTATCTTCCCCTGCAATTTTAATCAGCAATTCGGCATCATCCACTCGCTCGGTAACAGCAGCATATTTAACGATTTTCTTTTTGACGATTTCTTCTGGTGATTGATCTTTGTTATCAAACTGGTCTGAATCCACTATCAAGGCAACGCCTTCCTGAAAAGCCAAAGCCTTTGAACGGTACCATTTAGCCGTATGCGCTTTTTGCTCATTGAGGGCTTTTGTAATGTCTTTGGTATGTTGATCAAAGATGAGTTCCAACAACCTAATGGCATACGCCATGATGTATACCCACAATTGCCATATCGATGTTTTATGGGTATTGGTATGTGTTGTATTTAGCTCTAACCCAGTTAAAGCAGTGGACTCTTTTTTATTCTCAAGAATTGAATCTTGTATTTCTTCTATTGTCCTTGCCATTTTATTCTATTTTTTCAAGTTCATTAATTCGTTTTCTCAATTCTCTATTTTCAGCGGTGAGAATGGCTATCTTTTGCTTGAGCATGGACATTTCATCCTCTAACACTTTGCCTTTATTGAGGTAAAGTTGTTCCAGTTCTAAAAACCGATTTTCATAGCGTTGACTTAAATCATCTAACATGATTTTATAATAATCACTCAGCTTTATCTCATTTTCAATTTCAACGGTCGTTGCTTCTGCAATCGTTTTTTTACGACCAAACAACCAACCGAAATATCCAGTTGCCCCTGCGCTTAGAATTCCCATTACGGTTATCATCATCTCCTCTTTCATTTAGCGAATAATAAAGGTGGATGCAATCGCCATTTCGCCAATCCCAAAATCCTCAACCACTCCAGGTGCATTTAAGTCAAAAGTGGTTGCGGGGATGCTACTGTTTGTATTCATCGACATCACCACGAGCTTGTTGACAGGGAGAGGCGGGTACATAACTTCTTCCCCTGCGCGAGGTGAATTGGTTAATTCCCGTTGATTGAGGAATGCTAAATCGAAAGCGAAGTCGGGATTCCCAAATAACTGGATCGAAAGATCCACCCAGCTCTGATTTTCATATACTTTATGTTTTTCCATACTTCCCTGTGATATCTATTCCTTGCGGAGTTATTGTCATTTTCTTTAATTGAAACCCATCCGCTTCCAATTGTATTTTAATATTACGTTCCATAAAGCGACTAATCGCTCCATTTTTCATTCGCTCAATATCACAACCGGCTTCAGGGAATTGCTTCCACTCCCCTTGCTTACTGATGAGTAACATTTCTAGGGTTTGATTTTGTGCATCACCTAGAACTAAATCACCTTTGGCGATGACTAAGTCGTTTTCTTCTACCAATAGATCGATCATAACACACTACAGTTTAAAATACCTCCTACGGGTCCTCCACCTGAAGGAGCTAGTAAACCACCGTTATACACCAATTGCATCTGTTGAATTTCTTCGATGATGGCTTGGGCTAATTCATCGGCAAATTTCATTTTCGATTCGTTTGGATTCTCGGTTTCTTGTTGGCATTTATCCATTACGGATGTGATTCTATTTTTTAGACGTTCTTGATTGAGAGCCATTTCTAATTTTCTTTTAAAAGGTTTTTAAATCTATTTTCTAGGAATACAAAAGCAGGTTCATTGACCAATAAAATGGTACTACCTGTATTTGTTGTAAACTTCATTTTTCTAATTTCAGTTAAAAGGTCGACCATTAATTTCCCCAAGGATTCTTCTTTTTTCCGGATTAAAAATCCCGCAGAAGAAACATTGAACTGTACATCATCAATCAAAAGATTATAGGTTTTAAGCTGAGAATAATTGACCACGACACCTGTTTCTTTACTAATAAAGACCACACACACAAGGGTTCCAATTTCGGGCTCCAAGCATTGGCCTCCATTTTCATGACCCACCATTAAGAATACATCTTGTATTTCAGCTGTACCATCGAGTGGTTGAAGGTCTACTGTTTTTTCATTCAAATCAATGGCTACAACTTCACAGATTTTCGCATACATTTCATTCCCATTATCGGCTAATTTTTGAATAATATCTTTCATTTATTGTACACTTAAAGGTTGTCCTATTTCTATTTTTTGTCGGTAGCCACTCATGCCAAAATCAATTTCATTTTTCTTAACGAGATACACCCCTTGACTTGCATTACGCGCTGTAATATCAACCACATCACATTTACTCACTTCGGGGGCTCCAAAAGTTTCAAACGATCCTTTAAGACCATTGTGTTTATACCTTTCGAGGGATTGTTCAGCATATTTTCGCAATTCTTCTTTGGTTAGGCCGTCGATACGCATTTTAATTACATCGCCATCGGGATCACCAAGCTCGAGACTAATTTTATTGTTTTTTTGATCGAAACTGATCGCTTCTACCTTCGCTTTTATTTCTTCTTTTTGCCGGTATTCAAACGATTCATTAATGATGTTTTTACTATGTTTAAAAATCAATTTCTTTCGGTTATCGAAGGGATAGACTAAACCTACATACAAAACGTTCTCTTCATTGATTGTTCGAAAATAGAAACTCAGCATATAGCGTTCTTTCAATTCCTGTAATTCTTCAGCGACCGTTGAACGTGTAGTTCTGTATTTCCCTACTTTTAAATCTTCATCGATGAGTTTAAAATTAATCTTGGTTTCTTTGAGTAAATCGGAAATAATTTCTGATAAAACGCCTGTTTTATAGGCTTTAGGTTTCACCTTTAATTGTTTTAAGAGGAACATTCCATCTTCGCATTTAATGACAATTGGAACTTCGGTGTCGATTGACTTAACAAATCCGGTAAATCGAGTGATTAACTCGCCATCATACCCCAGTTTTACGGTAATTTTATCCCCTCGCTTTACGGGCGGTTTTCCTTGATTATCGATGGCTTCTTCCCATTTAATTTTCTTTGGAAGATGTAATTCACACGTATCTGTAAGGGTGGAAATATCTTCAACAATTTTGCAAGCAGCCACTGCATTAAACCGCCAAGTGCTATCGCCTTCAATTGTAATTTCACTGGTGAGTCTTAACATCTTCTTCGTTTTTTAATTTTATTTCATAAGCTTCATCGGATATCATCATAATTTGCAATGCTTGCCGGTTAGAATGCGTCTCTTGCTCTAAGCTATATGATTTCACTACGGCTGAATTAATACCAAAAAGAGCTAAAAAGGGCGACTCTACAATTAACGTATCCTGGACCTTGAGTAATTCATGTAACCCTTGAACTTTTTCTTTTGGATAATCAAAGCTTGAGTAAATTCGGTTGTCTTCACCTTCTTCCTCTACTTTCTCATGGTAATTATTGACCGCTGCAGCAATGGTTATTTGATAGTCGCCATCTGAAATAAATTCTTTAATGGTTCCGTCTCTGCCTTGAAGTGGTGTACTGACAATATTTTTTTCTTGACTTAAGGAAATGACACATTCGATGAGTGTGAATTCATTATCCCCATATTTCAATGCTAAAGAGGTTACCCATGGGGTTCCTTCATATATTTGTTTGAAGGAACCTTTGGATTTAGGATCTAACACTGTGGTGATATCAAATGTTCTCGCAAAACGAATTGATAAATCATTTGTTAAATTTAATTTTTCCATGTTTATGTTCTTTTTATGCGCTATTCACTTGCTAGCGTAAAATCTGCTACAGCAGTTAAGAGAGCTTCTCTTACCTGTTGAACTAGTGCTTCTTTGCTTAAGGTTGTACCGTTCTGATTGTGGATATGAATACTTTCAACCAACTTATTGATATTTAAGTTCCCCACATTATTGGAAGTTTTACCTCCACTTTGCGCGGCGCCCAAACTTGAACTATTGGACGTATTATTGAACGATTTGGATTTTTGGACTGCGGTTGTTCCCATATTATTTTTTACGATGGATCCACCTTTACCAACCCCAGCATCCAATGAAAAATCGATTTTCGAGGCCATACCGCTATCTTTATCGATATTTTTCTCAGCCGCCTTGTCTCTTTTTTTCTGATTTTGCCTCTCATCAAATGCTTTCCCACTATCCTCGGCGCCTTTTAAACCTCTTTGATGGATGTTTACAAGTCCTTCAGGTGCTGTTAGCTTGATGTAGATTTGTTTTAAAGGTTCTATAATTTTTGAAACCTTTTCCCACAATCCCGTAAATAGCGTGACTACTGGCTGAACAATGTTTTCATCAATCCAGGTAACCACATCTGGAAATGCAGTTATAAACCCTTCCCATAACTCACTTAAGCTATTAAAAACCCAGCTAAATAAATCAATAGCTGCCGTGATTAAGGGTTGAATAACTGATTCCCAAATCCAAGTAAACCCGGTTCCCACACCCTCTATAAATGCTACGAATATTTCCCATATACCGGAGATAGCCGATATAAACAATTCATAGAAAAACGTAATAACAGGTTGTAAAACCAACTCCCACAAACGCATAACAATTTCGCCTATGTTTTCAAAAACGGCTGATGCCACACCACCGATATACCCCAATATTTCATTAAATTTTCTGGAGTTGTTATACAAATGAATGAAGCCATAGACCAGTGCGCTAATTGCCAAAACAATGAGTCCAATTCCTAAAGCATCTAGGGCTAACTGAAAGCCAGCTGTGGCAATTGTAGCTTGATAAATAGCCTTAGAAAGGCTTTTAATGCCTGTAGAGAAGAAACGTGCAGCCAATCCACTTAGGCCCATATAAACAATGCCTTGCTTTGTTAATAGATTAAAATAGATCATTTTGTAGGTACTCTTCTCCAACGATTTCGTAAGCGATTTAACCATGAAATCCCAAATTTTAGTTGCTAAAGCAGCGAGCATCGTCACCTTGGTGTTTATCCAGGTTATCGTATTGCGGTAGGCCATGGCGATGGAATTCTTCGCTATTTCGAAGGAATTTCTATAAAACTCTTTGCTTAGCAAATTGGTCTTTATCGTTGAAAGAGTCATTTGAACTGAATTCTTGGCCATTGCCACTTCTTGTACAGCAAATTTAGAAGCCGAAATTGTCTTTTCAATGTTCGTTCGGATTAGGTTCGCTAGGTAGAGTCGTCCTGTTCGAACCATTTTGAGCATTTCCTTCCCCCCACTCATAATTTTGGAAGACAGAAAGCTAAAACCTTCTTGTAACTGTTGAATTGGTTCGACTAAATCGACACACGTTGTAATAATCTCTTCTGTTTTAGAGGCATACGCTGTTAGATCTTCCAATGAGTCTGTTAAAGACTTTTGCCATTGATATTGTAAAACCACCGCGTTATTTATCACTTCATTTTGATTGACGGTTTGGTCTGATTGCTGTTTCAATCCATCGGTCGAATTAGCAATTGCCTCATTTAATTTGATATTAATACCGCTTACAGTTGCAAGATTTTCTTTAAAAATTTTTACAGGTGAGAGTATCTTTTCTAAACTTTTTTTTAGTTTATCTAAAGCCGAAATTGTTTCAGCAGTATTCGTAATTTCTTGGTTATTCCCATTTTGTGTGTTTACTGACATACGGTCTATTTAAAGGATACGATTATTGGAGCCTATTTACCACCAAATAGCGCAACGAATAAATCGGCCTGATTTTGAATTCTATAATTTTCAAGCCATTGAGCCTGGGCATTTAATTTTGCCCATTCGCTCATTGGTATTCTTTCCGGATCTATATGAAAATTGGATCGGATCAGTGCATCACCTTTCCATCTTTCTTTCTCCGCAGGCTCGCCCTGAAGCGAGCCTATAAGTTTTTTACGGTCACATTGAACGAGTTCATATGTTGTGCTAAACTTTCGACTGCTTTTAGTTTTAAGAAATCCCGTGATTGGAACGCCTCATCAGCCGCGACTATACAATTTTCGTACAACGCAACAGTGCCTTTTACCTCATTATTTTTAGAGATAGCTCCCATTGCTTCGAGCACTTTAAAACTTGGTTCTTTAAAAATGGTATTGTATTCCTCATCCCCCTGTTTAACGGTTCCGATGATTAAAAACCCATGTTGTTCTTTTAAATCCTGGATTTGACTTTCTGTTAATCCACAAATGGTATTGTTTACTTTTTTCATAGTTTATATGGTCTACGACCTTTGCTTACGTTAATGATAATGGCTTTTTTAAAGGTGTTAGGTTTTATTTGGATTTATCGACGATATGAGAAATGATTAATTCTAATTCAACCTCTTTATTCATATCCCCTTCCTTCCAATCGAAACCTGCTTTTTGGAATTCACAGTTTTTTAATACATGGGTGACCATGGCCCCTTCTTCCGGTTGATAGTTCACGACAATGCTAAAAGGAGCAATCCGATGAAGTTGACGTTGAGGTGCTTTTGCTCTTAAGCCAAACACAGTTCCAGCCAATAAGGTTACACTACCTGTGGTGGTAATTCGTCCATATCCTCGGCTCACTGGATTTCTACCAGCCCCATAGATATTTTCTTTCTCCATGGTTTCTTCGTACTTAATAGCACGAATGCCTGACACCACTGTTCCATCGATTGACACCACAATGTCTGACCAACCGTATTCTCTTCCGTTAATTAATGATTCTAATTCTACTGCCATTTTTAATCTTTTTTAAGGGTTAAACCAATTTTTACTCGAATTTCTCGTAGGGTACCCACTGGAATAATTTTTAAAACAACTTCTAATTTTGAGTTGCGTAATACTTTTTGATTCGGATCGATTTGTACATCAAATCCACTTACTTCGCCATCACGCGCCATTTGATCTAAGACCTCATCACACAGTGCTTCGAGCGCATTGGTTGTAGCGGCGGCTAACAGACCTGTATCGGGATCGATATATGCTGGGCCTGATATTCTAGGCAATAACACACGATTAATTTCTCGAATTGCTTTATCCACCGTACGGTTATTTTCGATGTAAGCAAAATCATCCTCTAGGGAGGTTGCTGTATAGCTATCATTAAAATACGTCCCTACAATTCCGGTATGTTTGATTAAGAACAAATACCCTTTGTCGTTGATCGCTTGAATTTGCTGAGATGTATATTTGCTTAATAATGAGCCATCCGCAAACGCTATTTTATCTAACTCTCGAGCGGATGACTCGGAAGCCGTTAAAGTTTTAGGATAAGCGATTGACACAAGATCTTGTTTTTCAACCCAGGCAATTGATTCGTGAACGTTGGCTTTAGAAATTGCGCCTAATGCTGCACCAACACAGCCTATAGATGAATTTTTTGTTGCTAATTCATTTCCGAAACCTGCGCCATCTTGACCGATAACCACAGCCACACGTTCCGCTTTTAAGGCATGTAAATCGACCAAAGAAGTCATGTCTTCTGTTGTTACTTTTGGTGATAATAAAATACTTAAGGGTGTATTGAAGGCGCTTAACTCAACCGCAATGGCATTCAATTGAGCAACCGCCGTTACTAAAGCCGTCATTGGTCGCTTGAAATCACATACCGCCAATTGTCTAATTGTACCATCTGCAAAATTTTGCAATGATTTAACATCCGCAAAATCATCATCTGATTCTAGAAGTGTTTGAATGTATAATTTAGCACCTGCATTGATTCGGAAGAATTCGGATACATGGTAAAAAAGAACAGGATTCTCTTGCGCGTTTACGCCCATTGTTTCAAGTTCGTCCACTGAAAGAATTAACGTTTTTTCAATCGCTTTTTCTCCGTAGACAATTAACCCAGAAATATAATCTGAGCCAGGAAGTCTACGTGCTAGACCACCATTTTCTCTTATGAATTTTACTCCATTCATTCGTTTGTTTTTTTAAATTAATACTTTGAATATCTTGGAAATTAAAAGAACTCACCTGCTGACTAGTGGTATATGAGTTCTACTATGGTACTTTAGGTCGACAGTCCTATTCACCATTCAACGAGGTGGATTCTTTTCATTTTCCTTGGACAAAATTCCAGTATTTTGATGGGTAAAAAAAAACATTGTATGGCTGTAAAACACTTGTCTTAAACCACTTAACACAAGTGACAAGTAATGACACAGAAGTGTATCATTGAGATTATAGCAACTCTTAAAAGCTCGTTTTAAGCATTTTTAAAAAGAAGACTATTCTTGGAGTCAAAGCAAAGGTGTAACCGCTTTGATGGATGCAGCAGGGATAGCAGCGGCATCCTTTTTTGGGCTATTTTACAACAAAATCCTTTGCTTCATTTCCCAAAAAAGATAGAGCGAATAGCCCGGCGCGGAGCGGCTGCCCCAATAAATTTATATAAAATAAAATACAGGCTAAAATTACTTTTAGCCTGTATGCGATAGATTTCTTAATTTAATATTAAGAGCTTACTATAGATTGATGAGGGATGCGAGTTGCGCATTCAATTTTTCGAGCTCTTCGTCTACGGGTGTAGCGAGAATTCGATAAAGTGTTTCTCTTGAAATATGGAACTTAGGATAAATATATTCTCGCCAAATAACGGTAATGGGGATTATCCGACAATCGTGTTGATTAAACTCTTCCATGACCATCTTGTAGCGGAGTAACTTATTACGTTTCCGACCAATTTCTCTTTTACTTAAATCCTTCATAGTACAAAATTAACGAGGTGATTAGTGATTTTAAATAGTGATTAAAATGGCTAAAACTGACCAAGATTAGCCATTCATAGCGCACAAGCCGTTTATTCTAGACCGTTAAGCAACGGCTTGATCGACTTGATTGGGAAGGATAAATGAATAATCGAACCGAGATGGAAAAGGAACGCTAGCTATATTTAGGGGAACATTGATTTTATTACCTGCTTTGTCTAACGTTGTTGCATTGATATAAAAGGAGGTACGAATAGGGCGATAAGCTTCTTTTATAATGCGAACGCCATCGATGAAAAATTCGTTGTTTAATTTATCTGCAAGTGAACTTAACTCGAGTACTCGGGAGCTTTTCAGATTGCCTTTGGGATCTCGTTTTAGTAGGTGATGGATAATGGTAATGGTATCGGCATCGACCTGCTTTGCAGCAAGGGTTTTAATATAGGCATTGATTTTGGCTATCCCCGAATTCACAGTATCATCCCAACCGTCGACTACATTGTAGCCTATTTCGATGGTATGACCTTGTTCATCTGAAAAGGTATGTGATTGTTGAGTCTCTTTGATTCCGTAGATATCTACCTTCATTTTGAGTAAATCTTCGAATGCCGAAAAGACATTTTCTTTGACTTTTGATAAAGCATTAGACGCTTGTTGAATAGTGGTAATCATGGATGGAACGACTTCATTCACTAATTCCTTATAGGCTGTACGATCGTGTTTACGAGCTTCTTGCTTTAGCTTTAATGCTTCTTTTAGTTGTGTTTCTGATAATTGATTAAGATCGATTGTGGTCATGTGTTAGTTTTTTATAATGATTAATTCAATGGTTGAGTTTTCTTTATTCTCGGCGTATCTACATTCAACTTTACGGAAATGGCATGCTGATAATTCAATAAAAACTTGACATAATTTAGCGTGAAAAGAAGGCATAAATGGCGCTGCGGTCCATTCGTTAATAATTCGTTGATGAATTTCTACACGTTCATTCAGGTGAAATACTTGTCGCCCATGGGTGTCGTAATTTAAAAAGAGGGTCAACTCTTTTGGTGTGAATTTTTTCATAATGTATGTCCTATTTGTTGGTAAATTGATGTATGTACACTGTTGGTAATTGCTGTTACTTGCTTCGCTTCCAATTCAAGTAATAACAACCGATAGAGATTGCTTTCTTTTTTAACCGTTCCATGCATCGGATTATCAGGATGGAGTTTTAACCATTGATTGAGAGTATCTATTCGTATTTTAATTTGTTTTTTAGTGAGTGTTTGTTTCATGGTATTGGGCTTAAAAAATTATGTTCAGTATTCTCTATCCGATTTCAAACAGTTTAAATTTGTATCCTCGGGCCTTTTTTATATGGTAAAATATTGTCACTATCTGGTGATTTATTTTGTTAATTCTCGACTTTATGCGCTATTATTTCGTTTAATTCCGTAGATTTGCAGGAAGTCTTGACAAAGATAAAGACAAAATATTGTCAATAACAAATTTATGGGTAAAATTTTAGCACCAATTAAGGCAAGAGTTATTCAATTTGCTGAAATAAAGAAGATTACAAAGAAAGATTTTTTTGAAGAGCTTGGGGTTTCTGCCTCTAATTTTCGAAGCTCAGGGCTTAAAAGTGAAGTAGGCGGCGATGTTATTGCTAAAATTTTAGCTCAGTACCCTGAAATAAACCCACAATGGTTGATTACGGGAGATGGAGAGATGTATAAAGAGATTAATCCTCCTAATTTAGACGATTCAAAAGACATCGCGGTTGTTTATGACCGTGAAGTAAAATCGCTTCAATATACCGATCAAACAGAGACACTCTCTAACACCCACGGTAATATTTTTCATCTCTATGCCAATGGGGCTATTAATATTGAAGTGATAAAAGTTCCATTTCCTGCTTATGCTTCTTACGTTGAAGCCTACCAAGACGAAACTAAACTTAGAGAAGAGTTTGATACGATTACATTTAAGGTTGACCACATTGGTCGTGGAAACTATATTGCCTTTACAACCCAAGGGGATTCGATGAACGCGGGCGGTATTGACGATACGCCTGAAGGCGCCGATGTTTTAGCGAGAGAGATTGGTCATCATTTATGGTGTGATAACGGTTTCCGAAAGACAAAATACGGTTTTATTGTAATTACAAAAACAGGGATCTACCACAAAGATATTACCGATTTTAATTGTGATGATGGTCTTGCGTCCTTAAGTTCTAGGAATAAATCTCATGCTGATATTCAGTATCCAATTAACGACATTATTAAAATTTTTCACGTGATTAAGCGTTCATTTTAAACGACTATTTCCCATACCAGATAGCGTGGTTGTATTAGCATAAACAAGTACGACAAAATATTGTCTTAAATAATATCCAGTGAATCATACACAAGACGGGCCTGAAATTAAAAAAAGAACCTATTCTTAGAATACGTTCTTTTTTTATACGATCATTCTCAACGCCTATTCAGCAAGGGATTATACTAAGGTGTAGGAATTTATTTACCAAACAATTTTCCAAAAAAGCCTGAAGAAGATTTTTTATAATCCTGCGCCAGTTGTAGGTTATCACCCGCCGTTTTCGTTACCTCGTACTGAAGTGAATGGGTTAAATTAGCGATGGCATCATCAAAATAACGTAAATCCAATTGGGAAGTTCCGATATGCTCATACACTTCAGCCATGATCTCGTTGGTGATATCCTCTTGATGGACCATCATGGCTAATGCCTGCTGACCATAATAAACGGTTGGCTGATTTTTACTTAAAAAGTAGGCACATTTCATGGCCCAGTAATAACACCAAAAATCATTATTTCCCGCCTCAATGCTTTTCTCAAAACTAATTAACGCCTCTTCTTCTGCCTGCCTATGAGCAATCTGCATATACCCCATATTATAATAAGCCACTTGAACAGATCGCTCCAACCCTTTTTCTAATGCAAAACGTATGGCATGCTGATAACACACTAATCCTTTTTCAAAACTCCCTTGCTCCACAAATGTATTCCCTCTACCAATTAAAATACTCGGATTATCGGGCATATGTTCTAAGATCGAATCGGTATCTTCGGAGATTTCCTCTACAGAAGGTGCAATACCTAATTTACTATCAATGTTTGCCTTATAAATAAAAAAGTTCGTGAAGCAACGCACAACCTCTTCTTCTTGAATTATTGGATCGGTTGGATCGAATGAATAATAAGCATCAAACCCCTCCTCTACCCATTCCAGGGCTTCCTGATAAAATTTTAATTCCATGTAACACGCACAGATATGATCGATGGTGTTGAGATAGGTTACAAAATCCATTTGCTCGATGTATTCTTCGATTAACTGCTCTCCATCTGCAATGGCTTCTTGATACCGTTCAGATTCGAGATAAGCACTAAATCGATTTTGTAAAATATACATCGAGGAATAAAATGCCATAACTTCTGTGGTGATGGCTATCGCTCTTTCATACTGCCCTTCATCGGACAACTCCAAAGCCAAGTTGTTGCAACACATACCAAACGTTAGGGGGTCATCGTTCAAAAGATCCCCATTTTTTTCTACTACAGCCCCTCTGTAAATAGCATACGCATGTTCATAACATTGGCGTTTCAAGGCTGTTAATCTTTCTTTTTCGAATGGCGGCATATGGGCACCATCTTCAACCAAATGGTTGAGTTCTGTACCTGCATTGTAAATTTCCATCCCTTGTGTTCCATCAATGGAGGGATTCAAGGTGGAGTAATCGGGGGCTATAACCCCTTCATTGGCAATTTTGAATAACCGAATTTCTAAGACTGGTGAAGGTTGAATTTGGTTGGCTTTTTCGTAAAACGTATACGCTGTGTCCCATTCATGCAGCCAATACAGAGCAGAACCTGTATGACGGTTGCATTGATAATGTTCCGGGTCAATCGTTAATCCTTGTTTACCCCATTGTATACATTGTATTAGCGCCTCTTCCCTATCGGGATTAAAAACATCATTGTGATCCAGGGCTATTAAACCTAGTATAGCACATAAATCGGGGTTTGGATTTTTATTATTCAAACGATCGACTTGGTCAAATAATTCAGCCAATTCGGTTTCGTCTTGGGGCAAGGAAAACCCCTCGATCCAATTCTTAGCAGCCAATGCATAATTTCCACTGTGTAGTGCTTGCTTCGCTTGTTGATTTAATTGATCACTCATTGTTTCAATTTTATAACCGATCTCATTTAATTAATTCTTTTCTGATTTTAACGCTTTAAACTGCTTGAACTTGATGGTCAATTGATCGATTACTTTTCGATAAAGTTCTCTGTCAAAAACAATCGCATCCAAGTAATGATCGACTTGATTAAAGTTTTCTTCATACACCTTTTCAAATTCTTCTCTCTTCCCTAAACAGTCTAATATAATGTCTTGGATATAGAAGTAGACTTTATCCCCATTGGCATCATATGTATTTCTATTGGATGAAATGGTGTAGAGAAACGACCCTAAATAGGTTTCATTCGTCAATTGATTAGACCATAAATGACTATTTAATTCCTGATGAATAAATGTCAAAACATCATCGGTATTGTTGGCTAACTTACGCTGGTAGATCTGTTGATCTAACATTAAATAATGATTATCGTATAACCATTTAATTATGATTGCGAAGGAATTTCTCAAAAACACCATACTTTCGTGGTTATACTTCGAATCGAAAAATACCCGACTAAGGATCTCCGACTGCTCTACAATGGAAACCTGACAAGAAGTCGTTAGCGTATTTTTTTTCTCCCGGTTGTAGAAAACTTTCAGCACTTTATCTTCCTCGATGATTTTTTCATAGATCGTTAAACTATCTATTTCATAAGTAGGAGGTCCCATCAACTTGGCTATCTCTTCACCAGAATGCAACGGTGAAGGGATAACATCCCAGAATGCTTTATCTTTTGGGTCGGGTTTTTTAACCGAATCATCCACATGCGTAAACATAATGGATGACAAATAAGCGACAAATTTATAATCATCATTTTTGGGGGTTATTGGGGGTTGAAACCGATTGTTTGTGATATCATATTTAAACCAAAACGAGATATTTAAGGGTTTAAAAATCAAACTTTTTGTATTCTGATTCGGTGTAATACGCTTAGGTAATTTCCCCAATTGGTGTTGTTCAAAAAAATTAACCATTTTCACATCGGTCGTGGCTAAGCCAATTAACTCCATTAGTTCATGTTGTTTCATAGACCTTCAAAGTTTGAGTGAATTTAATAATTTGTAGGCATTAATCCTTTAATTTCACACCATCAACAGTAAGTTCTTTACAACTTAGGTTCATATATGAATTAAAGTAATCTCCACTAATTTGGTCATTCATACCATCCATCACCACATCTTTTAAAATTATTTTTCGATTTGGAAATTTACCATAACGATCGGTGATGGTTATCTCAGCATCTAATTTTTCAGTGGTTTCGGTAAAGGTTTTCAGAATAGGGATATCCATCACTAAAAAAGTAAGCACCACATAACATCCGTTTTCATCGGCCTCTTTAACCTCTTTTTTCCCTTCGGTCTTCGTTGGTCTCGTATAAGAAACTGAAAACGAACTTAACTTAGATGATTTTGAAACAACTGAATTTTTGGAATTGCGCAAAGTCATTTCAACAACCATTCTTGAACTATCCATTTGTTGAGCCTGCGCATTTACTGTAACAAGACAGGTTAATATTAAAGCATAAAACGCATTTCTTAAGTTGACTATTGATTTCATAATTTATAATTTTATAAAGCAAGGTTACTGCTTTATTGCATTTACTTTTCTAATCAATTTGCATTTAGAAGACTTCGGTTTGTATTTGGATAACTCTAGACGATTATGCTTTTTAAAAATAAATTGATCACAGTCAATCCATCGATTGAATCATTCAAAATCAACTCAATCCATTAATTAATCCATTTTTTTAGTGCTTATTACCTAAATTAGCTTCTTTTAATTTTCACATGAAACGATTGACTCCTTTCTTGAATAAGTTTAAAAAAATGACATCTCATTCTGTGCTTATTCGACCTCTAATAATTGTGCTTTTGCTATCCTCTTTCCATGGTTTAGCACAAAAACCGACCTCCATTGAACACATGGCTGAACAAGGTTATGCGAAACGCTTTATCGATTCAACGAACAGTCTTAAAGAACAACAACAAGCCTTGAATATTGCTAAGCAGAGAGGAAACACTGCCGACGAAGCCATTTGTTATGCTTATCTAGCCCTATCTTACCGTCGCTTACTCAACTTAAAAGCGTTTAAACAGTATACCGATTTATCCTATGAGAAGGCCCAAGAGTCACAAAATCCCCGTGCAATGGCCTATGCCAATTGGTCGATGGGTCTACTCCGGTCGTATATCGATGATAAATCGGGTGCAATCACTTATTTAATCAAAGCCTATGGAGTATTTGGTCAATTGGGCGAAAAAGAAAACAGTGCAAAATTAGGGGCTGATATTTCGTACTTATTTTCGTCAAAATCGGAAACTAAAGCAAAAAAATATGCCGAAGAGGCTTTAAAATATGCCGAAGAATCACAAGACGCAGAAAGTATTCTTCACGCCCGACTAGCTGTGGGAAGTTATCTTTCAGATCAGTTACCCAATCAAGGTATAACCCAATGGCAAGAAGCTGTCGAATTCTTTCAACAAACCATTGCCCTTGCCGAAGAGGCCAAAGAAAAAATTATTAGCAAAAGTAATCTGGGGATTGCCTACATCAACTTAGCCGCTCTCTATATGAATGGACCTCAACCCATGGATGAGCAAGGTTTTCTTTCAAACCTAGAAAAAGCAACAACCATTGGTCGTACGTATGGTTTAAGAAATATTTACCGAAGCTCCTTAGGCTTGCGGGGGCAATATTTTGTTAAAAAAGAACACTATCGAATTGCAGAAGGGCTATTTATGGAAGGCATTGCTTACCAACATACATTGCCATACAAAGACAATGAACTTTTAGCCGCATTTTATGGTTCCTTGAAAAACCTAGCTGCTTTAGAACACGACTTTTCGGCCTATTATGAATATGATCAACTTTTCAATACCTATAATCAACTAAAATACGACGAGAATACCCAAAAGATACTTCAGAATGCCGATGCACGATTTGAATCGGAAAAAAGCCTTTTTCGAATCGATCAACTGGAAAAAGAAAATACACTTCAAAAGAAGATTAATCTTCTTGGGTATGGTTTATCAGCTGTTCTATTTATTGGCCTAATCTTTATGTATCGCTCGTATTATTACCGCCAAAAATATTTTCAAAACAGGGAAGATATTCTTCAACAACAAAAAACCAATAGCGAACTGAAAGTTCAGTTGATGGAAAAAGAAACGCTGGAAAATTTGACCGAAAAAATCGCTTTGGAAAGACGATTACTCCAAGCACAAATGGATCCGCATTTCATGTTTAATCTCCTAGGGAATATTCAAAGCATGATTCTTCAAGGCGATCGGTTAACAGCGATTACGTATCTCGGGAAATTTGCTAAATTAACTCGGCAAGTTCTGGAACAATCACGCATGGAATATATTTCATTGGAAGACGAAATTCACACCTTAAAAAATTACATCGAATTACAGCAATTGCGATTAAACAATCGTTTTGATTATCAAATTGAGATGGGCGAAGATATAGATATCGCTATTCATATTCCCCCCTTACTTATTCAGCCCTTTGTTGAAAATGCGATAGAACACGGATTGAAACCACTTGCGGATACCCGAAAAGGAATTTTAAGCATCCACTTCCTGCTCGACGCCACAAATGCAATCGTTATCTGCCGCATACAAGACAACGGCATTGGATTAAATGAATCGAAGCGGCGAAAAACAGCGAATACCCATCATTCGTTATCGACTAAAATAACGGATGAACGCCTAGCGCTTCTCCTTGAGAACAATCCATACACACGGCTTGATATTGCCGATGCAAAACCGCTTACAGGTGAATCTGGATGCATTGTAACCATTACTATCCCTCTTAAATAAATACTATGTACACGACCATTATTGTTGAAGACGAACACCATTTACGAGAAGCCCTTTCTATTCTTTTAGAGATGGTTGCCCATGAGGAAGTTCAAATCATAGGTTATGCGGCATCCATGGATGAAGCCGTTAAACTAATCGACCGCTTAAAACCGGATCTCGTTTTTATGGATATTCAATTGAAGAACGGGACTGGATTTGATGTGTTAAACGCACTTACGTACAAGGCCTTTCACCTTATTTTCACCACAGCCTACCAAGAACATGCGATACGGGCCTTTAAATACAATGCATTGGATTACTTACTGAAACCCATTGATGCTGAAGAACTCACTGCAGCGATTGATCGGATTGATCAACAGCGAGAAACCTTTATTCTAGGAACGCCTTTTCATCAGGTTGATAAGGATGTAAAAAAGATGCCTGAAAGAATTGTTCTTCCTACACAAGAAGCGATGCATGTAGTCCACATTGATCAGATAATACGATGTGAGACATCGGGTTCTTACACGACCTTCTTCCTAAGCGATGGAAAAAAGATTATTGTTTCTAAGTCTTTAAAACACTACGAAGAGATACTTTTACCCCCTACTTTTTTCAGAATCCATCAATCGCATTTAATCAATACACATTACATTATTCGTTACTCAAAAGAAGGAATGGTATTCATGGCAGATTCGGTATCGATTCCCATTTCACGAGCGAAAAAAGAATTGTTTTTCAAATTAATGACGAGTTAATCGAAAAAACTATCAAGCGAAAAGCAACCGATACCAAGTCAGAATAACCAAACACAAAGCTACACTTGCCTTTGAGATCGCTTCGACTTAGTTTTAGTGAAAAATAATTGCATTATGAGTCACAAAACACTTGCTATCTTAAGCTATATTACCCTATTTGGATGGTTATTTGCTTTTATAAAAAGCAAAGACGAACAACCGAAGAATGATTTGGTGAGCTATCATCTTGAACAAGGATTGGGCTTTATCCTTTTCTCGGTTTTACTAAACATTGTGCTAACGATCATTATCACCGTTGTTCCCACTTTATCATTCCTGAATTACGTGAGTTTAATTTTAGTTATTTTATGGGTATTTGCCATTATTAACGCAGCCAATGAACAAAAGAAGCCAATTCCATTGATTGGAGGAATGTTTGAAAATAAATTTAATTTTTTAAAATAGCGTTAAACCACTGTTCATCCATTTACACATTTAAAAAAGGGGCTTCAATTGAAGCCCTTTTTATGCTTTATACAATAACGCAATACCTTTTAAAAAAATTTAAAGGTTATGGATTATTTCGCTTAAATCCTTTGAAACTTTTTAATTGCAAAATGCGTTAATAAGACGGTGCTGCTGATTAGAACAAAGACGATAGCTGACATGGCAAAAAATTCGACAAACCGCATAACCATACTTGGTTCTTTTACATCGCCATCCATTAGAAAGGCAATTAGTGTAAGGATTACAGATACTGCTAATAAATTAAGATACTTTTTTCTCATGGTCTATACAATTGAGTTTATCTTCTGAAAACGTGACATTAAATGGTTTGTTATGTCGTTCTGAAAAAATTTTATGCCGCGTTAGGGATTGCAGCATCTGTTTGAGCTTTTGGCAGAGCGGAGCGACACCAAAAGCGAGTGCGGAAAGCCCGACGTTCGCTTGTTGTTGGTCTAAACAACAAGCGAACGGAACGCCCAAAACCTAAAAGATAGCCTATTGAATATCGCGTAAATCGGTTGCTATAAAATACTTTTTTATAAACTGCCCTTGATCATCGACCACAATTGCTGTTAACCCATTGCCATAAACGCACCCCGTATCAATATTCCACGAATGGGATTGTTTGGTATAGATTGGGCCCGATTGCTTTAGAGGTGTATGACCATGAACCTGCAGTTGCCCCGTGTTTTTCAATGGATTTCTGTTCCAAAGAACACCGTCCATGTTCTGTTTATCGAATGGTTGGTCGGTATCGCTTAATCCGGCGTGGGTGATAAGTAAATTGGGTGTTTGAAAGAGGATTGGGCATTCTTGTATCCATTGAATTGTTTTCTCCATGTCGGTTTGTGCTTGTTCAAATTGCCGTAGGGTTTCTTCACCACCTTGTTTTATCCAATACGGATTGTAGCCCGATTCGATATGCGTTAGCATTTCTAACTCGTGGTTCCCCTGGAGGAAAATACATGGCGTAGACTTATTAGACAATTCCATGCTTCGTTTGACAACTTCTGGTGAGTAATTTCCGCGATCGATTAAATCGCCGACGGCTATCAGTATTTCTTGTTCTGGTTTCCAATTAATCAATAAAGTATCGAGCGTATGTGCACATCCATGGATATCGCCAATGATAAAATAATTCATACAAAAGTTACTGTGGTTTATACAAACAAAGGTAAAGAAATCGGTTTGAATAAATTGAGATTTACCCACAAAGCACAATACTGGTTATATGAAGTAAGAAAACCCGTTAAAACAGTGTGGTTTTTATAGAAATGAAGCTTAAAATTTATTATCTTGCGGCAAATTGTAGCATGCAAACATCTCTTCATCTTTTTTTGAATAAATTTTATGGTCAGGAAGCGATTGACTCGTTGATTTTATTAACGGGCAGTGCGTCTTCTAGGGGCTATTACCGCTTTATTTTTGAAGGAAAGAGTATGATTCTGACAATTAGCACCAATATTGAAGAGAATGAGGCTTTTTTCTATTTTACAAAATTGCTTAGCGAATGTACCCATGCGGTTCCTAAATTGGGTTTTGTATCGGACGATCGGACGATTTATAGCCAAGAAGATTTAGGGCCTACAAGTTTGCTCGATGTCTTACTGAGCGATAGAACGAAGGCCAAGAGGTATTATGAGGACTTGATTCCTGAGCTGATTAAATGCCAGATTCATTTAGGTAAAACGGTTGATTTTGATAAGGCTTTTTCTTATCCTGAGCTCGATGACACCATGGTATTACGGGATTTATTTCAGTTTAAATTTTACTTTCTCAATGCCCTTGATATTCGTTATCATCAAGGCAAATTAATTCAAGACTTTAAGCGATTAGCCAATTGTTTTATTGGTTTAGCTCCCCAAGGGTTTGTCTTTCGTGATTTTCAATCGAGAAACATTATGATTCGAGATGAGCAGCCTTTTTTTATCGATTATCAGGGCGGTTTAAAAGGGTGTATACTCTACGATTTAGTGGCTTTAATTTGGCAAGCCAAAGCTAATTTTTCTGCCGAGGATAAGCGCCATTTTTATGCGATTTACAGCCAAGAATTATTGAATCTACAACCTTTATTGGATGCGAAGGTGGTTGAAAAGGCGTATGAATATTGTGTAATTATCCGTTTGTTTCAGGTTTTAGGAACATACGGGTTTAGAGGTTTAATTGAGAAGAAAACGCACTTTATAGAAAGCATTGCTTTTGGCCTTTTAAATTTAGCCGAAATTAAAGATTTTACCTTGTTAAACGATTTCCCTGAATTAAAGCAAGTGATTGATCAGTTGATTGATCCAACCATAAACGAACAAATTAAACTAAAAATAAATGGCTGATTTAACAATTAATGTCCGTAGTTTTTCTTACAAAAAAGGAATTCCGGAAGATACTTCTGGGAATGGTGGAGGATACGTTTTTGATTGCCGCGGGGTATTAAACCCAGGACGAATTGAAGCATACAAGACCCAAACTGGACGTGATGAAGCTGTGAAGCTTTACTTAGAAACCGAGACGAAAATTCACGAATTTTTGGGCGGCGTTTTTCAAGTGATTGATATTTCCATTGAAGATTACCTGAACCGTGGATTTTTGAACTTAGATATTAACTTTGGCTGTACGGGTGGCCAACACCGCTCGGTGTATTCGGCGGATGCAACAGCAAAGCATATTGAAGAAAAATTTCCGGATGCAAAGGTTGTTGTACACCATGTTATGCAAGAAGAAAAAAACTGGATTAACCTACCCTACTAACTGAATTCTATAAATAATTTTTATGAAAGCCATGTTATTTGCTGCGGGTCTTGGTACTCGTTTACAACCTTTTACCAACCACCATCCCAAAGCTTTGGCTGTGGTAAATGGTAAAACGCTTTTAGAGCGGAATATTACGTATTTAAAGGATGTTGGTTGTACAGAAATTGTGGTGAATGTGCATCATTTCGCTGATCAAATCATTGATTTTTTAACAGCAAATAACCATTTCGGGATAGACATCGTTATTTCTGATGAAACTGGCGAAGTATTAGAAACAGGCGGCGGTTTAATGAACGCAAAGCACCATTTTACCGATGATTTTATCGTGATGAATGTGGATATTTTAACGAATTTGAATTTGCGTGATTTATTGGATGACCATTTCAAAAATTCGGCTTTGGTGACCCTTGCGGTGAGCGATCGACATTCTTCTCGGAAACTATTATTTCAGGAAGACTTAAGCTTAAAAGGTTGGCGGAATCTACAAACGGGTGAGGAAATACTTGCGAACACGGCATTGAAAGACCTAAAAGAATTGGCTTTTAGTGGTATTCATGTGATTCGACCAGCCTTGTTTGACTTGGTGAAGTCAACCGGTAAATTCTCTATTATGGAGGTCTATATGGACTTAATGAAAACCGAACAAATTAGGGGTTACGACCATAGTGGCAGCACTTTAATTGATGTAGGTCGTCCCGAAAGTATTTTAGAAGCAGAAAACTATTTTATATAACCTAAAAAACCGAATCGATGGATTCGGTTTTTTTCATTAACGTATTTTAAAAATCGTATTCACCATCCACATAATACCATGTACCTTCGACAGAAGCAAAAGTAGATAATTCTTCGTGTTGATGTAATTTGCCTTTTCCATCTTGATAGACCGCCTTGAAATGAACTTGATCACCGCTGGTATTGACAATGGTTAAACGGATCCACTGATTCGATTGCGCCCACTCTTTGATTTCGATTGGTTGGTGCAAATGACGAACCGAAGGATGGGTCGTTGCTACTAAATATTCCACATTTACAATGGCAAAAGCCGTATAACGAGAACGCATTAATTGTTCGGGTGTAAAAGGAAGTTGTTTATGGGTTAGAAAAGGTTCGCAACACGAACTAAATTCTTTCGTGGAACCACAGGGGCATTTTTCCATGCTTAATTTTTATACAAAAATAGCGGTTTACTTATCCTTATGAAAATGATAATGATCTTGAAGAACCAATTGAATGAATTTTTTGAATCCCATTCCATCACTTTCTACTTGCATAATTTCTTCTAATTTACGGGTAAGGGCCTCAAATACATCGTAATTATCGGTTTTTAATGCCCGTTGAAAATTCTCATTTACAATATTAATATCCCGGTCTGACAATCGTTCGACTTGGGGAAATGTAATGGCATAATTATCGGCTAAATCTTCAAAAATAGTTTGGCTCAGGTTGAGCTTTGGTCGTAGGTCTATTAAACCTGTATTAGCCGCTAAGTCGCCAATTCGCTGATTATTCTTGGTGAGAATAGTTGAAAGAAAGGCGGGGATAAAAGAAAAAACCCAAATTTCGACAAAGCCAATGACCCAACGTAAAAAATAATTGTAAAACGTTGCCCTTTGCCCATCTAAGCGCACGACACGAATATTCACAGCCCATTTACCTACGGTTTGACCGTTCATTAAAAGTTCACAAATAAAAGGATACATAAAAATAGGAAAAATGAGTAAACTGGTGAAGCCACTCGAATTCCACTGATCTTCGATTCGGAAACTATTCACCGTGTAAACCACACCAAAAATTAAAAGGGCTTGTAGAATGACATCAATTATAAAAGCACCCATTCTTCGCGTAAAAGGCGCTATCGTATAAGCAATTTGAACATTTTGCGGGGTATTGACTAAAAGTTTATTCATATATTTGGGTATCTTAAACTGAACCTACTACCTATGAGAGAAGCTCATTTCATTGATAAAAATAAGCCGAAATGGACAGAAATTGAACATAATTTAAAAAACAAATTAACGGTTCATCCGGACACGCTTGCCTCAAATTACGTCGAAATTACGAATGATTTAGCATATGCACAAACCTATTACCCTAAAAGCAAGACCAATGACTACCTGAATGAATTGGCTTTGTTTGCGCATCAATCGGTGTATAAAGATTATAAATCGAACGGGAATCAGTTCCTCAATTTCTTTAAAACAGAAGTTCCGCTAACTGTTTATCGCAACCACCGCACCTTTCTTTATGCGTTTATTATCTTTGCTTTAGCCGTTCTTATCGGACTATTATCATCGCATTATGACCCTTACTTTGTACGTTTAATTTTAGGGGATGATTATGTGGAAGAAAGTATGCGGAATATACAAAATGGTGATCCGGCAGCCATCTACAAGTCGGGCGGCGAAATAGGTTCTTCATTAGCCATTACAACCAATAATATTCGGGTGGCTTTTTTAGCCTTTGGTGCCGGAATTCTATGCAGTATTGGCACGGGCTATATCCTCTTCTCCAACGGTATTATGTTGGGCGCTTTTCATTATATGTTCTATCAAGAAGGTGTTCTAGGAAAAGCCATGTCGGCTATTTGGATGCACGGAACCATTGAAATTGCTGTTATTATTATTGCGGGAGGATGTGGATTAATGCTGGGGAACTCTTTTTTATTTCCCGGAACTTACAGTCGTAAAGCCTCATTCATTCGAAAAGCCAAAGAAGCCACTACCATTCTTATCAGCACCATTCCACTATTTATAGTCGCTGGTTTTATAGAAGGTTATATTACCCGTTTATACGATGTAAGCCTGCTTTTAAGTTTAGCGGTTATTCTTGTTTCCATTCTACTCATTGGCTATTATTATGTTGTCTATCCTATTCGGGTGGGTAAAAAAACACCTGTTTTATGATTGCCTTACGTTCATTCTTTACGGTCTATATTTTCTTTTGTCACCTGTCTTTAATCGCTCAGAAACCATCGCAGGAATTTGAAACGTTTAAAGAACCCTATCGTGGCAAAGAATTTCAATATACAGAAACAGTTGAAACGGCTCAAACCTCATCAGCTTTCCCTGAAGCCTTGTATCAGTTGTCTCGTTTTTTGTCGCATATCCCTTGGAAATTTATATTTATAACGATTCTAATTCTTGTTTTTGGATATATTTTATACCGATTGTATATCAACCGAAGTTTTTATTTTCACCGAGAAAAAGGGAATAAAGACTTGGTGAACGGTGACCAAATAGAAGAAAACTTAACGGTGACCGATTTTGATCGGTTAGTCGACTCAACCGAACAATCCTTGAACTATGCCTTGTCGATTCGTTATTTGTTTTACCAAAACCTGAAAGGACTGGCAGCGAAAGAGTATATTCATTACCAGCCCAAGAAAACCAACCGCCAATTCTTATACGAAATAAAAGATCCTAGCCTCGCAAAAGCCTATGAACGCAATATGCATGCTTATAATCGCATTTGGTTTGGGCAAAACCCTTTGTCATCCGAGCAATATGAAACTGAAAAAGCCTATTTTCTTGCTTTCAATAAATCGTTAAAATAATGAAAAAGACCTTATTTATCATCGCTGGTATTTTTCTTGTTTTATTTGGATTACTGGCCATTTTCACCCCATCGGAAACCAAAAAAACCAATTGGATTGAATCCTATCAGACCAATGGAAAGAAACCCTATGATCTGTATATTTTCGACCAAGAGCTAGATTATTTATCCGATGGCGTTTCGTATGAATTAACGCATTTGGATGAACTTGACATGACCAATGATGAAGCTAAACACACGGCGCTAATCATCATTGGTAAAGTGAACTATTTTCCTGAATCGGTGCGAGAAGCTACTAAAAAATTTGTTGCGCAAGGTGGAACTGTTTTTGGGTCTATTCGAAGCGAAGACTATCTGGTGGAAGAAGTTATTCCTTCGGGTGAATCCATCCATAAAAAGCCCATTGCACTGAGTGTTCTCCCCCATAAAGCCCATCAATCCATAGCATTTAAAGATATCTTATCGCTTCACCAAGAACTGCCCAAAGCCGTTAAACCGCTGGGGTATGTGCACTATGAAAACAAGAAGTATGTTAATTATGTTCAGTTTCAACCCCAAAATGCCCTTGGAAGCTATTACATTCATACAGATCCAAAGGTTTTTACCAATTATGCCTTGTTAAATGAGCCAAATTATTTTTACGTTAAACAACTTCTTTTCCCTTTAAAAGACAAAGAAATTCTAGTCTATAACCCCCAAAAAAATTACGAGAACATTAGCGATTCGCCCATGCGTTATATTTTATCTCAACCTGCTTTACGCCAGGCTTGGTTTATTCTCTTAATCGCTTTAGGCCTTTACCTACTCTTTAAAAGTAAACGAACGCAACGAAAAATCCCTGTGGTAGAACCCCCTAAAAACTTAACGGTAGACTTTGCAGAAACCATTGCTTCATTGTATTATGAACGTGGAAAGCCACACGATATGATTCAAAAGAAAATTGATCATTTCTATTACACCTTGCGCAAAAATTGGAAAATTGACCTAACCGATACTCAATCCGGTGAATGGATTAAATTTGCTGCTCAAAAAGCCCAATTAACAGAAGAAGAAACCAAGGAATTATTTAACTTCCTTCACCATAGTTATCAAAACAAGAAAGCGACCCATAAAGACTTAACCCAAGTCAATCAGTCTATCGATTATTATAAAACCAAAGCAACCCTATCATGAATACAACCTACACACACTACCAACCCATTGAAGAGCGTTTAGATTTTAGTGATATTCACCAAAAGATGAATGCCGTTAAACAAGAAATTAAAAAAGTTATTGTTGGACAAGATGCGGTGATCGACCAACTCTTATTAGCCATATTATCGAGCGGACATTCTTTAATTGAAGGCATGCCAGGTGTTGCGAAGACCATGACGGCAAAATTATTAGCGCAGACCATTGCGGCCGAATTTAGCCGAATTCAATTCACACCCGACCTAATGCCTTCCGATGTCATTGGAACGTCGATCTTGGATATGAAAAACAATGAATTCGAATTTAAAAAGGGGCCTATCTTCGCTAACATCGTTTTAATAGATGAAATTAACCGAGCACCCGCAAAGACACAAGCCGCTCTTTTTGAATGTATGTCAGAAAATCAAATTACAGCCGATGGTACAACCTATCCGTTAGCCCCACCTTTTTTGGTTTTAGCAACGCAAAACCCCATTGAACAAGAGGGCACCTATCGCTTACCCGAAGCTCAGCTCGACCGCTTTATGTTTAAAATCATCGTGCACTATCCAAGTTTAACCGATGAGGTTACGCTTATAAAAGAGCAACAAGCCCGTAAAAAGACCACGAAAGAATCGTTGGTGCAAGCCGTTATTGAACGTCAGCAATTAATCGACTTTCAACAACGTATAAAATCAGTATTCATCCACGACGACCTTATTCAATACATTGCCGAAATCGTTCACCAAACCCGAACCGATCGTTCGTTATACCTTGGGGCCTCACCTCGTGCAAGTATTGCTTTGCTCGACGCTTCCAAAGCCAATGCAGCCTTAGAAGGGCGCGATTTCGTAATTCCAGAAGACATTAAAACCATTGCCTACCCTATTCTAGGACATCGCGTTGTTTTAATGCCCGAAAAAGAAATGGAAGGTTTCGAAGCCAAAACCATCATTCAGCAGATTATTGACCGTGTCGAAATACCTCGTTAATGAAATTCATTCAACAACTCTATTTCTCAACGCTGTTCTTTTATAGCCTCTTGGGATTAGCTTTTCTATACACCATCGGATTTTTCTTTCCGACCATAATAGACCTCCTTCAATTCATGGGGGGTGTTTTCTTGTTGGTTTTATTTCTCGACTGGATTATTGTCTTCTTTTTCACGAAGCAGCTCTCTGTGCGTCGCCACTACCCTGAACGGTTTTCAAATGGCGATGTCAATGACTGTGAACTAATCGTTGATAACCAAACGGTATTTTCCTTAAAAATTCAACTATTCGAAGAGTACCCTATCCAGTTACAAAACAGAAGTAGCCAGCATACACAACGCTACCAGGCCAAACAGGCAACCCACATCTCAACCCCAATTACTCCGCACGAACGGGGCGAATATATTTTCGGGAAGATTAATGCCCTTATCAGCTTCTTTGGGCTTATTCAACGACGAATTCAGTACGAAGAACCGCTAACAATCCCTTGTTATCCCTCTTTTCTTAAACTTAACCACTATGCCCTTTTTGCAACCACCAATCGCTTGCATGAACTAGGCGTTAAGAAAATCAGAAAAATTGGAAGCTCAATGGAATTCGATACCATTAAACATTATACCATCGGAGATGAATACCGATTTATTAATTGGAAAGCCACCGGAAAGGCGCGGAAATTAATGGTCAATCAATACCAGGACGAAAAATCTCAACCCGTATACGCGATTATCGATACAGGACGGGCCATGCAGATGCCCTTCGAAGGTTTAAGTTTATTGGATTACGCCATAAATGCCAGTCTTATTTTTGCGAATATCACCCTTCAAAAACAAGAAAAAGTAGGCCTTATCGCTTTCAATAAGCGCATCCATAAACCCATTCTTGCCGATCGGAAAAATCACCAACTCAACCTGATATTGGAGCAGTTATACGCCATAAAAACCACTTACGAAGAATCAGACTTTGGGCATTTATACGCCTTTTGTAAGCAAAAACTCACCCAACGGTCTCTCCTCTTTGTCTATACCAATTTCGAAACCATCGATGCCCTCGACAGGCAATTGCCCTATCTAAAACTCCTAAAGAAGAGTCATGTAGTGGTGGTGGTGCTCTTTAAAAACACCTTATTAAAACAAACCGCCGAAGCATCGGCCAAAAACATAAAAGGAATCTATACCCAAGTCATTGCCGAACGTTTTATGTACGACAAAGAGCTGATCATGCAACGGCTTCACCAACACGGTATCCTGACGATATACAGTGAACCCAATGAACTAACTGTTCAGTCGATCAATAAATATTTAGAAATTAAGGCTCGGGGAATATTTTAGAATTTTTCTTTTTATAAGGGGGCCCCTCACCTCTTTTGTAAGTCTACAAAAGAGGTGAGGCGGGCTTTCCGCACTCGCTCTTTTGCTCCACTTCGTTACACAAAAGGAGCTCAAACAAATGCTACAATCCCTGGCCCAAATTACTTCAAATTAGATGTTAGGTGCTGGATATCAGATGTTAGATACTAGACATTAGATAATAGATATTAGATGATAGATTTTAGATGATTGGGTTTATTGAAAAATCAACATTTTGTGTACGAGCTTACGTCTAAATACTTCGATCTAATCACTTTTTCTCGAAATCGACTTAGCTGTGTGCGACCATCTCAATGCGACCATCTAAAAATGAATAACTTTATCGCTAGTTACAATTTCCATCGACATCGCAAGAAGCACCATCTGTAGACGGATTAACTTTGCCTTCATTATACGTTTGTGTTAATGCATCGATAAAAGAAGCGACGGGTTGAGCACCTGAAATTCCGTATTTACGATCCAACACAAAAAATGGAACGCCTTGGACCTTCATATCCTGCGCATCTAAAGCGTCCGAAGCTACTTCAAATACAAAGGCATCAGAAATTAACATTTCTTCCACTTCTTTCGCATCCAATCCAACTTCTGTTGCTAATTGAATTAATACCGTGGCATCCGCTACATTTTTTCCTTCGGTAAAATACGCTTTAAACAAGCGTTCTTTCATGGCAGACCCCAAGGCTTTGGTATGGGCTAAATGAATTAATCGATGGGCATCTGAAGTATTCACTGCTAAAGCAGCATCCATGTTGAATTTAATACCCAACGATTTCCCCATTTCAGCCAATTGGGCGTTCATTCCTTCCACTTGGGCGGCTTCCATTCCCTTCCGCTCTAACAGATACGTTGAAATATCCATGGCTTCCGTTGGACTTAAATCAGGGGCTAATTGAAAACTTTTCCACTCAACTTCCACTTCATTTTTAAACGGAAGTTGCTCAATAGCAGCTTCAATGTGTTTTTTACCGATATAACAAAACGGGCACATGACGTCTGACCAAATATCTATTTTCATTTCAGTTATTTTTTTAGATAAAGACTATAAAACTACAACATTATTTTTGAATATATCGGTTAAAAAACGACTATTCAAAAGTCTTTCAATCTTTCGAAAAAAAACAGCTAAAACGTCTTTTAAAATTTTTTTTAGATAGGGTTTAATTTACCTTTGCACAGAACTAAGAGTAAGGAAAGCATTTTTTTTCCCATATTCTAATAACAAACATCAAAAACATGTCAACACACGTAGTAGTCGGTCTTCAATGGGGTGACGAAGGAAAAGGAAAAATAACAGATGTCTTAGCAGAAAAATCTGATTATGTCGTACGTTACCAAGGCGGAAACAACGCTGGACATACGGTATATGCAGGCGAAGATAAATTTGTTCTTCACTTATTGCCTTCAGGCGTTTTACAATGTAAAGGGAAATGTATTATTGCAAACGGTGTCGTGGTTAATCCCGAAGCGTTTTACAATGAAATAGAACAGTTAGAAGCACGTGGTTTAAATACCAATCACGTTTTTATTAGCCGTCGCGCCCACATCATTATGCCTTACCACATCTTAATGGATGAATACCGTGAGGAATTTGCAGGTAAAGAAGCACAAATTGGAACAACTAAACGAGGAATAGGACCATGTTACGAAGACAAGGTTGCTCGTGTAGGAATCCGTGCCATTGATTTATTAAACCCAGCGATTTTAGCAGAAAAAATCAAAGAGAATTTAGTGGTTAAAAACGCTTTATTCGAAAAATTGTTCGAAAAAGAACCGTTGAAATTTGAAGATATCTACGAAAAATACTTGGCTTATGGTCAACGCTTAAAAGATCGTATCATTGATTCTGAATTGGAAATTAATGAAGCGATTGCCCAAAACAAAAACATTTTATTCGAAGGTGCTCAAGCTTTAATGCTTGATATCGATTTTGGAACATACCCTTATGTAACCTCTTCTTCGCCTACAACAGGTGGGGTTTGTGTTGGTGCTGGTGTACCTCCTACCGCTTTAAAAAACTTAATCGGTGTATCGAAAGCCTACTGTACCCGTGTAGGTAATGGACCATTCCCTACTGAATTACATGATGAATTAGGTGAACACATTCGCCAAGTTGGTCATGAGTTTGGTGCCTCTACAGGTCGTCCTCGTCGTACCGGTTGGTTAGATTTAGTGGCTTTACGTCACGCGTGTATGATTAATGGAATTACCCATTTGGTTATTACGAAATTGGATGTTTTAACAGGCATTGATACCATTAAAGTATGTACAGCTTATAAAACAGAAGATGGAAAAGTGATTAATTATTTCACATCGTCTACCGATAAGTTAGATAGCTACGACAAAATTTACGAAGAACTGCCAGGCTGGACGGAAGATATTACGAAAATTAATAGCTTCGACGACTTACCCGTTACGGCACAAGACTATATTCACTTTATTGAGAAATACCTAGGTATTGATGTATACCTTGTATCTGTTGGACCAGAACGTTCTCAAAACATTATCCGTACAACCTTATTTTAAATATGGAGGCCCAACACCAAAAGTGTTGGGCTTTCTATCTGATTGATTGACTATTTCCATGAACGAGATTTTAGAACAACTTAAAGAATTAGATCTTCAAATTGAGCATATTATTCCGGTACAAGGGGGTGATATTAGCGATACCTACCGGGTAGAATCGTTTGATAAGAAATATTTTTTAAAATTAATCACCGCTAAAAATTTCCCTGGTTTTTACGAAAAAGAAGTCAGTGGTCTTGAGGTTATTCGCAAAAGTGATACAGCTTATACCCCCCGCGTTATTAAAACGGGCGAAACCCATAACGACTTTCAATATTTAATACTTGAATGGCTTGAACGTGATGAACCATCTTATAAAGGATGGCAACAATTAGGACGACAAGTTGCACAACTGCACAAAAATACGAACCCTACGTTTGGTTGGCGCGAAGACAACTACATTGGCATTGTTATTCAACCGAATAATTTTGTAAAAAAATGGACCGACTTTTATATTGTTAGTCGCATTGAACCAATGGTAAAAATGCTTTATAACAAGAAACTTCTTCTTGCAAAAGACCTGAAAGCAGCCGAACGATTATACAAAGAATTAAATTCCATTTTCCCCGTAGAAGTACCTTCTTTGGTTCATGGTGATTTATGGAGTGGTAATATCTTTCCAACGGCTTCAGATCAAATAGCTTTAATTGATCCTTCGGTTTATTATGGACATCGTGAAATGGATATTGCGATGGCTAAACTTTTTGGTGGTTTCGATGAGGTTTTTTTCGAAACTTATCACGAAACGCATCCTTTAATTGAAAATTGGGAAGATCGTTTACCGATTGCTCAACTTTTCCCGCTTCTAATCCATGCCTACCTCTTCGAAGGGTATTACATTAAAGATGTACAAGCGATTTTAAAGAAATTTTAATTTCATTTTTCAAAACAAACAAAACAACATACAATGAACAAATACCAAAACCCTCTAGAATCTAGATATTGTAGTGATGAAATGCTGTATATTTTTTCGCCAGAGAAAAAATTTACCACATGGCGTCAATTATGGATTGCTTTAGCTGAAATCGAAAAGGATTTAGGCCTTGATATCTCGGATGAGCAAATTCAGGAATTAAAAGATCAAGCCACCAACATTGATTATGATGTGGCTGCTGCTTATGAAAAAAAATTCCGCCATGATGTAATGGCCCATGTTCATGCCTATGGGGATGTTGCACCTAAAGCACGTCCTATTATTCATTTAGGGGCTACCTCGGCTTTCGTTGGTGATAATACCGATTTAATACAAATTCGCGATGGATTTCAATTGATTAAAAAGCAATTGATTAATGTGATTCATGGCTTAGCGAAATTCTCGAAGGAATACAAAGATTTACCCACATTAGGGTTTACCCATTTTCAACCTGCCCAATTAACCACGGTAGGTAAACGGGCTACGCTATGGTTACAATCGGTTCTTTTAGACTTAGAAGAATTGGAGTTCCGTATAGATACCTTACGTTTTAGAGGCGTAAAAGGAACCACGGGTACAGCCGCTTCGTTTAAGGAATTATTCGATGGGGATTACACAAAAGTAAAAGAGTTAGACCGACGTTTATCTGAGCGCTTTGGTTTTAACAATGTGTTTGCCGTTTCTGGACAGACCTACGATCGTAAAATTGATGCACAAGCGTTAGAATTGCTTTCAAATATTGCCCAATCGGCGCATAAATTCACCAATGATTTACGTTTATTACAAAACTTAAAAGAGATTGAAGAGCCTTTTGAAAAAAACCAGATCGGTTCTTCGGCCATGGCCTACAAACGTAATCCTATGCGTTCTGAGCGTATATCTTCTTTAGCGAAGTTTGTGATGTCTTTAGCTTCTTCACCTGCCATGGTAGCCGCTACACAATGGTTTGAAAGAACGTTGGATGATTCTGCCAACAAACGATTAGCAATACCACAGGCATTCTTGGCTATGGATGCTATTCTGATTATATGGAATAATATCTTAGATGGTTTAGTGGTTTACCCAAAAATCATTGAAAAACATATTATGGAAGAACTTCCTTTTATGGCCACCGAATACATTATTATGGAAGGGGTGAAAAATGGCGGTGACCGTCAAGAGTTACACGAAATTATCCGTACCCATTCAATGGAAGCGGCGCGTCAAGTAAAAATGGAGGGAAAACACAATGACTTAATCGAACGGATTATTAATGATCCGAATGTGCGCATTGATAAACGTAAATTAATTGAACTGTTGGATCCTAAAAACTTTGTTGGTTTTGCTTCAGAACAAACGGAAGATTTTATCCAAGATGTTGTTCAACCCATTATCGATAGCAACAAAGAATTATTGGGTACCAATACTGACTTGAAGGTTTAATAATCTATTCTTTATAAATAAACAAAGCGCCTATAGGCGCTTTGTTTATTTATAATTTGTTCGTTTATAAATTTAACTTTAAATTTTTCAATAAACCGCAAATTTGCGGCAGGGATTGAAGCGATTGTTTGAGCTTTTTGGTGGAGTGGAACGCAACCCAAAAGCGAGTGCGGAAAGCCCGGCGCGTAGCGGCCGCCCAACTCTTTAAGATCCTGGTAAAGCTTCTAATATTTGAACCAATTGATGATTGATCTGTCCGGTTTGATAATCCATTGGTGCTGGTGCTTGAGGCATAATAATTTCGCCGTCTTTACCAATTAACAAGAATGTAGGGATATATTGTATTTGATAGTCGGCCCCAAAACTGGTCGATTTTCCTGCGAATAATTGCACCCCTGACATGGCTTCATCGTTGACCATTTTTTCCCAAGCGGGTTTATCGCTGTCTTTATCGACGGACACCGAAATAAACTCGATGTTTTTATCTTTAAATTGTTGTTCGAGTTGTTTCATAAACGGTATTTGAACCCGACACGGTCCACACCAGGTTGCCCAGATATCCATGTAGATGTATTTTCCTTTAAAATCGCTTAAAGCATGAGGTTTCCCATGGATATCGTTTAAAGTAAAATCGGGGGCTTTATTCAATGAAACTTCATACAGCTCTGTGTCTTGATTTTCATTGGTTTGAACCGCTTTATTTTCTTCTTTTTTACAGCTCCACAGGGAAGCTATTACTAGAAATAAAACACTAAATTTTCTCATTGACCTAAGTTTAACTCCCAAAAATAGTTAATTATGCGGTGTTATGGTTAATAATTGGTGATAAACTTGACAAAGGGTATGTTGTATTCGTATCTTTGCTAAAAATTGTTTAGATATGAAGATGAAAACCTCCGATTTCGATTTTAAATTACCGGAAGAACTATTGGCTGAACGCCCTTCGGAAAACCGTGATGAAGCCCGCTTGATGGTTATTCACCGCGACACTGGAGTGATTGAGCACAGGTTATTCAAAGACTTAATCGAATATTTTGAGGAAGGAGACGTCATGATTCGTAATAACACCAAGGTTTTTCCTGCTCGCCTTATGGGGAACAAGGAAAAAACAGGTGCGAAGATTGAAGTGTTCTTGCTAAGAGAATTGGATGCTGAAACGCGTCTTTGGGATGTTTTAGTAGATCCTGCGCGTAAAATCCGTATCGGAAATAAATTATTCTTTGACAACGATGATACATTAGTCGCTGAAGTTGTAGACAATACCACGTCTAGAGGACGTACACTACGCTTTTTATTTGACGGTTCTTATGAAGAGTTTCGTGCGAAATTAAAAGAGTTGGGTGAGACGCCTTTACCGAAGTACATTCTACGTGAAGCTGATGAAGACGATGTTGAGCGTTACCAAACAATTTATGCAAAACATGAAGGCGCTGTTGCAGCACCTACTGCTGGATTGCACTTTTCGAAGCATTTATTAAAGCGCTTGGAAATTAAAGGGATTGATTTTGCTGAATTAACATTGCATATTGGTTTAGGGACTTTTCAGGCTGTTGAAGTGGAAGATTTATCGAAACACAAAATGGAGTCTGAACAAGTGGTTGTACCACAAGAAACGGTTGATTTGGTGAACCGTGCCATTGATGAAAAACGCAGAATTTGTGCCATTGGTTCAACGTCTATGCGTTCTATTGAATCGTCGGTTTCAGCGGATGGTCACTTAAATCCGATTGATGGTTGGACGAATAAATTTATCCACCCACCGTACGATTTTTCTATTGCCAATTGTATGATTACCAATTTCCATACCCCAAAATCGACTTTATTAATGATGATCTCGGCCTTTACTGGTCATGATTTAATGATGAAAGCGTATCAAGAAGCAATTAAAGAAGGCTATAAATTTTATTCGTACGGCGATGCGATGCTAATTCTATAACATTGAACGGAACAAAAAAAGATATACGTAAGCTATCACAAGCTGACTTAGAAGCCTATTTTACGACGATTGGTGAAAAATCATTCCGCGCGAAACAAGTGTATGAATGGTTATGGAAAAAAAATGCACATCAGTTTGATGACATGACCAATATCTCGAAGAATCTGAGAGAGCAATTGGGCGAATTTTTCCAAATTCAACCCGTAGAAGTAGATCTTTTACAAAAAAGTAGCGACGGAACCATCAAGAATGCTGTAAAGCTTCATGATGGAAACGTTGTGGAATCGGTACTAATACCAACAGAATCAAGAACAACTGCTTGTATTTCTTCTCAGGTAGGTTGTAGTTTAGATTGTACGTTCTGTGCAACGGCTCAACTTAAACGCATGAGAAATTTAACGGCAGCAGAGATTGTGGATCAGGTTGTGATTATCGACGAAGAGAGCAAACGTTTCTATAACAAACCATTGAGCAATATTGTATTTATGGGTATGGGCGAGCCTTTGTTAAATTATAACGAAGTGATTATGGCCATTCATAAAATCACCTTGCCCGAAGGTTTAGGTATGTCGCCACGACGCATTACCCTTTCAACTTCTGGAATTCCGAAAATGATTGAAAAGTTAGCGGATGAAAATTTACGCATCAACTTAGCGGTTTCTTTACACTCGGCACGCGAAGAAGTTAGAAATGTGATTATGCCTTTTTCGAAAAAGTTTCCATTAACCGATCTTTTAGAGAGTTTACAATATTGGTACGAAACGACCAAAACACGTGTAACCTTTGAATACATAGTTTGGGGCGGTGTAAACGATAAGAAAGAAGATGTTGATGCCTTGGTTCGTTTCTGTAAAAAGATTCCTTCTAAAGTGAATATCATTGAGTACAACTCAATCGACGATCCGAAATACAAACAGGCTTCACCCGAAGCATTGGAAATGTATATTAATGGATTAGAATCAAACAATATTGTGGTGAATGTTCGTCGTAGTCGTGGAAAAGATATTGATGCGGCCTGTGGACAATTAGCCAATAAAACAACGTCTTAAACTTCTGCCTATCCACATGAAATTATTAGCTACTCCACTCCTATTGCTAATCTCTTGTTTTTGCCTTGCGCAAGAAAAAATAGATACATTGGCTATCGACGATCTTCAGATGCATACGCTAGAATTACCAGCGATGTTAAATGAAATTTCGGCTTTGGAGTATGAGCCTAATATAGTGGATGAAGTAACCTATTGGGGATTAAATGATAGCCGTAATAAGGCCGAATTATACCGCTTTCGCGCAGAGGATGGACACGTTGTTCAAACGATAGAAATTACAAATGCTCCGAACATCGATTGGGAAGAAATCTCATCGGATGAGGAGCATTTATATTTTGCAGATTTTGGGAATAACTTGGGTAAACGAAAAGATTTAGCCATTTATTTTATTCCAAAATCAGCCATCGATTACACCCGAGAACACCAACAACTTACCGCTAAAAAAATTGAATTTTATTATCCCGAACAAACGGTATTTGGTTTTAAAAATTTAACCACCAATTGGGATGCGGAAGCTTTTTTTATCCACAACCATAAAATTCATTTATTTACCAAAGAATGGGGGAATATGGCCACTACCCATTACACCATTCCGATAGATCCTTCAAAAAAACATGCTGCTAAAAAGGTCGAAACGTTGACAACAAATTATGCCGTTACAGCAGCCTATATCGATCGCAACCCTGCTTCTGCTACAAAAGGAATTTACCTTTTGGGCTATACCCTAGAAACACTTGCCTTTATATCGTGGTTCGAATTACCCCCACCCCAAAGCGATACTTTTTTTGATTCAACGGCTAAAAAAATGGTTTTGCCTTTAGGGTTCACCACTCAACTAGGGCAACTAGAAGGAATATCAACAACCCATGGTTTAAAAAACCAAGTATGTATAAGTGGTGAAGAATTTAAATTTAAAGGATTTTATGCCAAGCAACAAATGCATTGCATAGATGGATTTTCTAAATAAAATAATACTATTTTGAGTACGACTGTAGACCTTATTAAAGCGCCAATCGCAGAGGAAATGAAATTGTTCGAGAACAAATTTTTCGAATCAATGAAGAGTAATGTTCCCTTATTAGACCGCATTACGCATTATATTGTACGTCGTAAAGGAAAACAAATGCGCCCCATGTTCGTCTTCTTGGCTGCCAAATTAAATGGTGAAGTGAATGACAGAACGTATCGTGCCGCTTCGTTTATAGAACTTATTCATACCGCGACCCTCGTTCACGATGATGTGGTTGATGATAGCACACTAAGACGAGGATTCTTTTCACTGAATGCCATTTGGAAAAATAAAGTGGCTGTCTTAGTGGGCGATTATATGCTTTCTAAAACCCTTATTATTTCAACCAAGAACAAAGACTTTGATCTGTTGGAGGTTGTTTCTGTGGCTATTCAAGAAATTTCTGAAGGGGAATTACTACAAATTGAAAAAGCCCGTAAACTGGATATTACAGAAGATGTTTATTTTGAGATTATTCGTATGAAAACGGCTACCCTGATCGCTGCTTGCTGTGAATCGGGTGCACGATCGGTTGGAGCCTCAGAAGAGCATGCGAAAAAGATGCATCGCTTTGGTGAATTGGTCGGTATTGCTTTCCAAATAAAAGACGACCTGTTCGATTATACCACATCCAATGCCATTGGAAAACCCGTTGGTATTGATATTAAAGAACAAAAAATGACCTTACCGCTGATCTATACTTTAAACAATGTTGACGAGAAAGACCGCAGATGGTTAATCAACTCGGTGAAGCGTCACAACAACAATAAAAAACGGGTGCGTGAAGTCATTGATTTTGTAAAGAAAAACGGCGGTATAGAATACACCCAAAAAATGATGAAACAATACAGTGACGAAGCGTTAGCCATTCTTCAGGATTTTCCGAAAAGCGAATACCGTGATTCTTTAGAATTAATGGTGAACTATGTCATGAGCAGAAAAAAATAGGAAGTGATTTTAAAATTTAACTTCTATACGGCAGTGATTAAGCTTAATCACTGCCTTTTTTTATGGATAAAAATCAATGATCCTCTGCCATAATTACAGCTTTTAAAAGATGGACATGTATTTGCAACCTAGTATATAAAATATAAATAAACGATATATGCCTCATAAAAATTCTCAACGGTTGTTTGAATCGGTAACGATGAAAAACGTAACCCTAAAAAATAGAATCGTAATGGCCCCCATGACCAGACAATTCTCACCAGCAGGTGTACCAACAGATGAAGTAGCCGAATATTATAAAAAAAGAGCCTTAGGCGAAGTAGGTCTGATTATTACAGAAGGAACTGTTATTCAGCGTATCTCTTCTTCTAACGAAAAAGACATACCCCATATTTACGGTGAAAAAGCTTTAGCAGGCTGGCAAAAGGTAGTTGAAGAAGTTCATGCTGCAGGTGGTAAAATTGCCGCACAAATATGGCATATGGGTGTAGTACCCTATGCGAAAAATTGGCAGCCATCGGCCGCTATGGAAGGTCCGTCGGGTTTATTAGTACCTGGTAAAAAAACAGGAAACGAAATGTCTGAAGCGGATATTCAGGATACCATTAAGGCTTTTGCTGAAGCCGCTTTAAATGCAAAAACGGTTGGTTTTGATGCCATTGAAATTCACGCAGCCCATGGTTACCTTATTGACCAGTTCTTTTGGCCAGAAATGAATCTTAGAACCGACCAATGGGGAGGAAATACGATTGAAAAAAGAAATCGTTTTGCTGTAGAAATAATTAAAGCAATCCGCATAGCCGTTGGAGACGATTATCCGATAATAATCCGTTTGTCTCAGTGGAAACAACAAGACTATGAAGCGAGAATCGCTCATAATCCCGAAGAGTTAAAACAATGGGTTTTACCTTTATCTGAAGCAGGCGTTGATATTTTTCACTGTTCTCAACGTCGATTTTGGGAACCTGAGTTTGAAGGTTCCGATCTAAATTTTGCGGGTTGGGTGAAGAAAATAACGCAAAAACCAACCATTACAGTTGGCTCTGTTGGTCTATCTTCGGTTTTCCTTAATGCCTTTAAAGGAGAAGGATCAGAGCCGAGTTCTATCGATCAACTAATTGAAAGACTAGAAAACAACGAATTCGATTTAGTCGCTGTTGGTCGCTCATTACTTGGAGACCCTCAATGGGCCATGAAAATTAAAGAAAATAATTACGACGCCCTCAGAGGCTTTACCAAAGAAGATCTAATGGCCTTAAAATAATAATACCACATAATAACCTACTTAAAATGATTTGGATTCTTTTATCCAAATCATTTTTTTTTTGAATTGATCAATTGGGTGTTAGATAGTGGAATTTGAAAACAGAGAATTGGATTTTAGATATCAGATGTTAGATGTTAGATATCAGATGTTAGATTTTAGATGATAGATAACATTCAGTTTATTAAAGCAGTCTACATCTATCTCATATCTATGTACTAAAATCTAATATCTAACGTCTATTGACTACTAACTATAATCCTATTTTCCCTTCTACCCAAAATGGTTGGGTAATAATCTGACTTTTAGGGATACCTTGATTTCTCAATTTACGCTGGATTAACTGAATCGATTTGGCATTGCCCATTAAATAAAAGGTAGCATCATTAAAATCATCCCAAAACTGTTTGAAGAAGCTATTTAACATTTTAAGGGCATTCTCCCCTGGATTAATCGACTTTTCCACCATTTTAATATGTTTATATCGTTCTTCGACATAAACGCGGGATTCAGCCTCTATTTCTAGTATACCTGCATACAAATGACCATCATTTTCAATTTCTTTTTTTAAACTATTGTAAAACCCAATACAGGTATCGTCTCCAAAAAAGAAATGTTTCGTTGACTCGGGCTTGTATACTTTACTCCCTCTAGGCACGGATAAAGAAATAACTTCACCAATAGGAAGCTGAATTAAATAATCTGACCCAGGACCTTTTTGATGGATATGGAAAATAACTTCAAAAAAGTCTAAATCGCTCTTCCATAAACTAGGGGAATAGTTTCGGTATTGGGTTTCGTCAATACGAACCAAAATGGCTTGACCCACTTCAAAATTAATACGCTCAAATTCACCTTCAAAACGCACGAGTAAAAGAGATTCTGAAAGGTAAATTTTATTTGTAATTGTTGCTTTAATGAATAATTTAGAGAAGTTATGTTCTAAAAAATTACCGATAATTTTAGGAATCTTTGGCATGATGAGTTGTTTTAATATTTACGTCAAAGATCTATAAAATTCTTTATTTAGAATTAGACAAAATAAGCACCTTATTGGACTATTCATAGATTAGCAAACGAAAATTTTTGGGCGTTTGACCAGTTTCTTTTTTAAATAAACGCGAAAAATAAGCGTGATCGTCGAATCCTAGTTTAAACGCAACTTCTTTGACATCTAAATTCGTAGCGTATAACAATCGTTTTGCTTCTACAACAACTCGATCTCTTAATAAGGATGAAGCTGTTTTTCCTGTCACTTCTTTTACACAATAATTTAAATGGGTTGTTGAAACATTCAAATGTTTTGCAAAAAAAGTTAAAGGTGAATGTAGATTAAGTGGGGTTATTAATTGTTTAAAGGCCTGTACAATTTGATATGTTTTAGTAGTTTGCTCTAGTTCATTATGCCGATCTATCGATAAATCGGTTACCTTATAGATTAAACTTTCTGTAAGGCTAGCAATTAATTGTTTTTGAAAATAAGTTGTCTCATTGTAGGCTGAATGCAACAATTTAAAATAATTCATCAGTCCGTTAAAATGATGAGGGGATAACGATGAATTATGAAATATATGCTCTAATACCTGAATGGCAGATATGGGCATCAAGAAACTGGTGATCCCTGCGGCATAGCCTTTCAAATCGATGCTTTTAGATATAAATGAATGCAACTGAAATGGGTGAATTATGAGCAATTGATTCGCCTGTATACACAGTTCTTGAAAATCAACTTGTATAAGTAACTCGCCTTCTTCAATTAATACGATTAAATAATAATCATGGCGGTGACTGATATGAGCGAAACGGTCATTGATGGTTGCCAAGTCGGTTGGGAAATGATAAACCTCTATTCCGCCTTTGGCTTGATCACTTTGCGTATAAAATTTAATTTCCTTTGTTTTTTTCATCTCTTTCAAACTTATAAAGAAGTACGTTAATCTACAAATAGATTTTTTGGGTTTAAGGTTTAAAATGGATTTTAGATATCAGATGTTAGATGTTAGAAATTTAGTGGACGGTTTAAGGTTTAAAAAGTTTAAAGTTTAAAACGGATTTTAGATATCAGATGTTAGAATTAGGAAATGTAGAGAAGAAGGCTTTATAGTAGTTTAAGGTTTTATCTAACGTTGGGCGAATTGCAATTCGCACCTACATTTTAGGCTTTATTGGGAATTGGATGTGAGATTTTAGAAAAGGAAAAGATTTAAGGTTTAAGGTTTAAATAGTTTAAAGTTTAAAACGGATTTTAGATTTTAGATTTTAGATTTTAGATATCAGATAATAGATAACATTCGGTTTATTGAAATAGACTGTGTCTATCTCACATCTATGTACTAATATCTAACTACTAAAGACTAATCACTAAAAACTAAAGACAAAAAAAAAAGCCTCAAGAAAAAATCTTGAGGCTTTTGGATAAAGACTGGCGACGACCTACTCTCCCGGTTTCCCAGTACCATCGGCGCTAGTAGGCTTAACTTCTCTGTTCGGAATGGGAAGAGGTGAGCCCTACTGCTATAGTCACCCTAATATTGTTATATAAATATAATAATATATAGTATTTTGTGTAGCTCTTCAGCTACTATTTTCTTAACATATTGAAAAAACATACAAATCATTTTAGTAAATCAACATCTACTAACATAATTCAAATTAGATTAACCAACCTTAATCGATGGTTATGAGATTCTATTTTTGAAAAAGTCTATGGGTAATTAGTACTACTCGACTATGACATCACTGCCTTTACATCTATAGCCTATCAACGTGGTAGTCTTCCACGACCCTTTAAAGAAGTCTAATCTTGCGGCGAGTTTCGCGCTTATATGCTTTCAGCGCTTATCTCTTCCAAACGTAGCTACTCAGCGGTGCACCTGGCGGCACAACTGATACACCAGAGGTTTGTTCAACACGGTCCTCTCGTACTAGAGTCAAGTCCGCTCAAACTTCTAACGATCACAACAGATAGAGACCGAACTGTCTCACGACGTTCTGAACCCAGCTCGCGTGCCACTTTAATGGGCGAACAGCCCAACCCTTGGGACCTTCTCCAGCCCCAGGATGTGACGAGCCGACATCGAGGTGCCGAACCTCCCCGTCGATGTGAGCTCTTGGGGGAGACTAGCCTGTTATCCCCGGAGTACCTTTTATCCTTTGAGCGATGGCCCTTCCATACGGAACCACCGGATCACTATGTCCTGCTTTCGCACCTGATCGACTTGTAGGTCTCACAGTCAAGCACCCTTATGCCATTACACTCTACGCACGGTTACCAAGCGTGCTGAGGGTACCTTTGAAAGCCTCCGTTACTCTTTTGGAGGCGACCACCCCAGTCAAACTACCCACCACGCAATGTCCTCCACGAATGGAGTTAGGCTTCAGATAAATAAAGGGTGGTATTTCAACAATGATTCCACAATGCCTGGCGACACTGCTTCATAATCTCCCACCTATCCTACACATTATTTACCCGAAGTCAATACGAAGCTATAGTAAAGGTTCACAGGGTCTTTTCGTCCCGTTGCGATTAACCGGCATCTTCACCGATACTACAATTTCACCGAGCTCGTGGCTGAGACAGTGCCCAGATCGTTACACCATTCGTGCAGGTCGGAACTTACCCGACAAGGAATTTCGCTACCTTAGGACCGTTATAGTTACGGCCGCCGTTTACTGGGGCTTCAGTCAAGAGCTTCGCCAAAGGCTAACCCCCTTCCTTAACCTTCCAGCACCGGGCAGGTGTCAGACCCTATACGTCATCTTTCGATTTTGCAGAGTCCTGTGTTTTTGATAAACAGTCGCCTGGGCCTTTTTACTGAGGCTCGCCTTGCGACGAGCGACCTTTCTCCCGAAGTTACAGGTCTATTTTGCCTAATTCCTTAGCCACGAATCTCTCGAGCGCCTGAGGATACTCTCCTCGACTACCTGTGTCGGTTTACGGTACGGGCTGCTTCACTCGCTATTTCTTGGAACAAATTTCAGTGGATTATCACGCCACCCGAAGGCTTTGTGTACTATCCTTAGTTTACCTAAGTTCAACGTACTATTCCGTCAGTACGCACCACCTACATTCATCCGTCACTTTTGTTGTGAGCAGGTACGGGAATATTAACCCGTTTGCCATCCACTACCCCTTTCGGGTTCGCGTTAGGTCCCGACTAACCCTCAGCTGATTAGCATAGCTGAGGAATCCTTAGTCTTACGGCGAATAAGTTTCTCACTTATTTTATCGTTACTCATGCCTACATTTTCTTTTCTAGAAGCTCCACCGCTCCTCGTCGGAACGACTTCTGCGCCGCTAGAATGCTCCCCTACCAGTACATCTAAAAGATGTAATCCATAGCTTCGGCAATATACTTATGCCCGATTATTATCCATGCCGGATCGCTCGACTAGTGAGCTGTTACGCACTCGTTAAATGAATAGCTGCTTCCAAGCTAACATCCTAGCTGTCAATGCAATCCAACCGCGTTTGGTCAACTTAGTATATATTTGGGGGCCTTAGCTGATGGTCTGGGTTCTTTCCCTCTCGGACATGGACCTTAGCACCCATGCCCTCACTGCCTAGAAACATATATTAGCATTCGGAGTTTGTCAGGAATTGGTAGGCGATGAAGCCCCCGCATCCAATCAGTAGCTCTACCTCTAATATACTTATCTAAACGCTGCACCTAAATGCATTTCGGGGAGTACGAGCTATTTCCAAGTTTGATTGGCCTTTCACCCCTACCCACAGGTCATCCGAAGACTTTTCAACGTCAACCGGTTCGGTCCTCCACTTTGTGTTACCAAAGCTTCAACCTGCCCATGGGTAGATCACTTGGTTTCGCGTCTAATACCACTGACTATATCGCCCTATTCAGACTCGCTTTCGCTGCGGCTCCGTTGCTGAACAACTTAACCTTGCCAGTGACATTAACTCGTAGGCTCATTATGCAAAAGGCACGCCGTCACCCCGTAGGGCTCCGACCGCTTGTAGGCGCACGGTTTCAGGATCTATTTCAACTTTCTATTCGAAATGCTTTTCACCTTTCCTTCACAGTACTAGTTCGCTATCGGTCTTTGAGGAGTATTTAGCCTTGGAGGATGGTCCCCCCATATTCGGACAGAATTTCTCGTGTTCCGCCTTACTCGTTATCAATTATATAACCCTTTCATTTACAGGACTATCACCCTCTTTGGTTAACCTTTCCAGGTTATTCTACTAGAATTATATAATCTTTAGGGCTGATCCGCGTTCGCTCGCCACTACTTACGGAATCTCAATTGATTTCTTTTCCTATGGGTACTTAGATGTTTCAGTTCCCCACGTTCGCTCCCATTGCTGGGTGACAGATCTTCAACCTGCCGGGTTGCCCCATTCGGAAATCTTCGGATATAATGTGTATGTGCCACTCCCCGAAGCTTATCGCAGCTTATCACGTCCTTCATCGCCTCTCAAAGCCTAGGCATCCGCCGTACGCCCTTTGTAACTTTTTTCTCGAATTCATAACCATCTTTTGATCGAAGGTTATGTTAATCTTACTCGTTTTATGTTTAATTGTATACTTTAATATTACTTCGATTATTCTTCGCTTTTGATCATCTCTAATCTTGTTCGTTTCTTAATCTGTTAATGATTGTATGTTTTTGTATTTCAATATGTCAATGAACTCTTCTTCTTCTATCTTGCGATAAAAGATTGGTGGAGAATATCGGAGTCGAACCGATGACCTCTTGCATGCCATGCAAGCGCTCTAGCCAACTGAGCTAATCCCCCTCTTTTATTAGTTAGTAGTCTCAGGCAGACTCGAACTGCCGACCTCTACATTATCAGTGTAGCGCTCTAACCAGCTGAGCTATGAGACTCTCTAAAACTCTTAAAGAGTGGTATATTATATAGTAAATTTAAAATAATGTGACAAGCCAAAAATAAAAGTCAATACAAAGATCAATCCTTCTAATGTATAGAAGAAAATTTGTCGTCTCTCTAAAAATGAGATGTTCCAGCCGCACCTTCCGGTACGGCTACCTTGTTACGACTTAGCCCTAGTTACCAGTTTTACCCTAGGCAGCTCCTTTTACGGTCACCGACTTCAGGTACCCCCAGCTTCCATGGCTTGACGGGCGGTGTGTACAAGGCCCGGGAACGTATTCACCGCATCATGGCTGATATGCGATTACTAGCGATTCCAGCTTCATAGAGTCGAGTTGCAGACTCCAATCCGAACTGAGATCGGTTTTCGAGATTCGCATCCAGTCACCTGGTAGCTGCCCTCTGTACCGACCATTGTAGCACGTGTGTAGCCCAAGACGTAAGGGCCGTGATGACTTGACGTCGTCCCCACCTTCCTCGCAGTTTGCACTGGCAGTCTCATTAGAGTCCCCGTCTTTAAACGCTGGCAACTAATGATAGGGGTTGCGCTCGTTGCAGGACTTAACCTAACACCTCACGGCACGAGCTGACGACAGCCATGCAGCACCTTGCATTCTGTCCGAAGAAATATCTGTTTCCAAATACGTCATAATGCATTTAAGCCTTGGTAAGGTTCCTCGCGTATCATCGAATTAAACCACATGCTCCACCGCTTGTGCGGGCCCCCGTCAATTCCTTTGAGTTTCATTCTTGCGAACGTACTCCCCAGGTGGGATACTTATAACTTTCGCTTAGCCACTGAAGCCGAAGCCCCAACAGCAAGTATCCATCGTTTACGGCGTGGACTACCAGGGTATCTAATCCTGTTCGCTCCCCACGCTTTCGTCCATCAGCGTCAATATAGACTTAGTAACCTGCCTTCGCAATTGGTGTTCTGCGTAATCTCTAAGCATTTCACCGCTACACTACACATTCCAGCTACTTCAAACTAATTCAAGACCAACAGTATCAATGGCAGTTTCATCGTTAAGCGATAAGATTTCACCACTGACTTATTGGTCCGCCTACGGACCCTTTAAACCCAATAAATCCGGATAACGCTTGCACCCTCCGTATTACCGCGGCTGCTGGCACGGAGTTAGCCGGTGCTTATTCATATAGTACCTTCAGCTACTTACACGTAAGTAGGTTTATTCCTATATAAAAGAAGTTTACAACCCATAAGGCCGTCATCCTTCACGCGGGATGGCTGGATCAGGCTTGCGCCCATTGTCCAATATTCCTCACTGCTGCCTCCCGTAGGAGTCTGGTCCGTGTCTCAGTACCAGTGTGGGGGATCACCCTCTCAGGCCCCCTATAGATCGTCGCCTTGGTAAGCCGTTACCTTACCAACTAGCTAATCTAACGCATGGCTATCTCTGTCCGATAAATCTTTCAAGTAAACACCAGGTGATGTCTACTATTATAGAGTATTAATCCGAATTTCTTCGGGCTATCCTCTTGACAAAGGTAAGTTCCATACGCGTTACTCACCCGTTCGCCGGTCTCTAAATAGCAAGCTACTTATACCCCTCGACTTGCATGTGTTAAGCCTCCCGCTAGCGTTCATCCTGAGCCAGGATCAAACTCTCCATTGTATGTATTATAATAATATTGTACAACTTCAAATTTTCCTTTGCTCCATTCATTCTAAGGAATTGACCTTTTAATGTATTTGACTTTTATTTTCTTCTGTCTTATTTTAAATTACAATGAACTTCTCAGTTTTCGCATAAACACTTCTAGTGTTTTGCGAGTGCAAAGGTAAAACTTATTTCTAAACTAACCAAATCTTTTTTCAAAAATTTTAAAAGTTTTTTTTCGTTTTAACTTCAAATTTTAATTGTCAATCATCTTCTCTATCCCTCTGCCGAAGCAGCTTCTAAATAAACAATCTTTCAAGTAAACCAACACTACTCTTCTTTCGTATTGGGATTGCAAATATAAGCGCACTTCAACCGTTTTACCAAACTTTTTTGCAAAGTATTTTAAAGTTTATAGCGTAAAATACCCTAACTCATTTAGCCTTAATCAATACATATTGAAAATTATTTTTAGCTTTTATTTAAAACGGCATGGATTTGGTGTTTATTAACGGTTTTTGCGGGGTTGGAGGAGTGAATTGATCAATAGATAGACGTTAGATATTAGATTTTAGTACAAAGATGTTAGAAAGGAGTCATTAGTTGATAGTAATTAGTAGTTAGATATGAGATAGACACAGGCTACTTCAACAAACCGAATGTTATCTATGATCTGACATCTTATATCTATAATCTAATTCCCTACTTCCAATAATGCCTTGAATGTAGGGGCGAATTGCAATTCGCCCAACGTTAGATAAAATTAACCAGTCGATAGTTTTTAGTAATTGGCAGTTAGGTGTAAGCATTTCAACAAACCGAATGTTATCTATGATCTAAAATCAGTTTTAAACCTTAAAAATTCTCTGTCGCTCCTACAGAGCTAAATCGTGTGGGGTTTCTTTGGCTATTAATATATCATCCCTCCGGGATTGGATTCGTTAGTAGATATGAGATAGACACAGGCTACTTCAACAAACAGAATATTATCTATTATCTAAAATCTGATGTCTTATATCTATAACCTAATTCCCTATTTTCAATAATGCCTTCAATGTAGGGGCGAATTGCAATTCGCCCAACGTAAGATGTATGTACATAGATATTAGATAAATCTAGGCTACTTCAACAAACCGAATGTTATCTATGATCTAAAATCTTATATCTATAATCCAATTCCCTATTTCCAATAATGCCTAAAATGTAGGGGCGAATTGCAATTCGCCCAACGTAAGATAAAATTAACCAGTCGATAGTTTTTAGTAATTAGTAGTTAGATGTAGGCTACTTCAATAAACCGAATGTTATCTATGATCTGATGTCTTATATCTATAATCTAACTCCCTATTTCCAATAATGCCTTGAATGTAGGGGCGAATTGCAATTCGCCCAACGTTAGATAAAATTAACCAGTCGATAGTTTTTAGTAATTGGCAGTTAGGTGTAAGCTACTTCAACAAACCGAATGTTATCTATGATCTGACATCTTATAACTATAATCCAATTCCCTATTTCCAATAATGCCTAAAATGTAGGGGCGAATTGCAATTCGCCCAACGTAAGATAAAATTAACCAGTCGATAGTTTTTAGTAATTAGTTGGTAGAAGTAAGCTACTTCAACAAACCGAATGTTATCTATTATCTGATATCTAAAATCTAAAATCCGTTTTACGCCTAAAGCCCCGCGCCAGGGATTGGAGCGGCATCCTTTTCCCCTTTGTAGGGTGTTGATAGCATTCGGATTTTTCGTGGGGCAAAGATAGAGCGTAAAGCCCGACCCGCAGGGTGGCGCCCAAATAAAGAAACGGCCTATATAAACCTCATCAAAATAGGTAGACTGTTGTTGTGTTAAAGTTAATAAATTGTTGTCTGAAGCTTAATAGCCTCGTTGTTTGTGTGAAAAATTTACTCCTTCTTCATAATCATTTAAGCTTGTATTAATCTACCTGGAGAGCGATCTGTCTAAGTTTGTTGCCATAAAACAACACACAATCTACTAAAGTATTTTACGAATGAAAAAATTACAAATTCCCCTTTTACTCTTGGGAAGTTTCTTTGCTATACCTGTAATGGCTATGGATGGAAATGACAAAGGGTCTTCTTCTTATTCTACGACCAATGAACAGAACCCCATTAAAGGACAAGTTAAAGATGAATATGGTCTTGGACTTGCAGATGTTGAGATTCGTATAAAAGGAACTGATTTGGTGACCTATACCGATAACAAAGGTTTTTTTACGTTTCATACAACCCCTTCTTTACCTAAAACGGTTTTAAGTATTAATTACCCTGGGTTTACCAGCAAAGCGGTGAACTATACCAACCAAGCGTTCGTCGATATAACGTTAAACACCGAATATAACCAGTTAAATGAAGTGGTAGTGACTGCTTTAGGAATTAAACGTGAACAGAAGAAGTTAGGGTTTGCTCAACAGAAAATTGATGCCGATGAATTGGCTTCCGCAGAGGCTAACAACTGGTCTTCTGGCCTGAAAGGAAAGGTGTCTGGATTAAACATTATCTCGTCGGGCTCGGGACCAATTAACTCGCAACAAATTATTCTAAGGGGAACAAATTCATTTGACTCGGATAAAAACAGTGCGTTAATCGTGATTGACGGCGTGATAATGAGTACAGAAATGTCTTCTTCTGGAAATGATAGCGCTTATATGGGGAATGATTCTCCGGTTGATTTTGGAAATGCTTTGTCGGAACTGAACCAAAACGACATAGAAAGTGTTGTGGTCTTAAAAGGACCAGCTGCTGCGGCTCTATACGGTAATAAAGCAGGTAATGGTGCTTTAATTATCACCACCAAATCGGGCAAGAAGACCAATAAAATAGGCATTGAGTATAAAACGAGTATAGCACTGGATGTGGTGAATCATTGGCCCGATTACCAATATGAATATGGACAAGGTACTGGAAAGAATTTTGATAAAAATGGACAACCCTATTACTCATACGGCAGTTCGGAAGATGGACCGAGTACCTCGAGCTCTTCTTCTGCGTTTGGGCCTAAGTTTAATGGGCAACAATTTTTCCAATACGATCCTTTGACCCAAGGACAAGGCAGTGAACGTACGCCATGGGTTCCTTACAAGGATACGCATAAAGGTTATTGGAAAACAGGCTATACCCTAAGCAATAGCTTAACGTTTTCGGGTGGCGACAAAGATGGATCGTTTAGAGCATCGATTGGCCATCAGAAAAATCAGTGGATTATGCCCAACACAGGTTATGAAAATTATACGGCTTCGGTGAATGGGAATTATAAACTGTCGAAAAATCTAAAAGTAAGTACGGTGGTCAACTACACCAATAAGAGCAGTGACAATATTCCTGGAACAGGATATAACAACGGGTCTATTGCCTATTTTATGATTATGCATAATCCAAGTGCCGACTTAAACTGGTACAAACCGCGTTGGAAAAAAGATGCTGAAGGTACCGATATGATTCGTCCTTTTAGTTCGTATATCGACAACCCTTACGTGATTGCCCATGAAGCCGTAAATCCTTTTCAAAGCAGTCAATTGGTTGGAAATTTACGTCTCGACTTTACGCTATCGCCCAAAGTGAATTTAATGTTGCGTTCCGCCTTAAACACCTATACCCAACTGCGCGAACAGAATAGACCTTACGATTTGAATAGAACCCCGAGAGGGTATTACAAACGCCAAGATATATCGAAAAATGAAACGAATATCGATTTCTTATTTACCTACAATGAGAAAATAGGAAGGGATTTTACGTTTAATGGAAATTTGGGAGGAAATCGATTAAACTACGACTACCGAAGTGTTTCTGCCTATGTCGATGGATTGGTTGTACCAGGTGTTTATAAATTATCGAATGGATTACACGCTCCTTTAGTAGCTACAGGCGATAAAGCGTATAAGGAAAATTCGGTCTATGGAATGGCTTCTTTTGGTTGGAAAGACCGCATTTTTGTGGATGTTACTTCGCGTAACGACTGGTCGAGTACATTGCCTAAAGCCAATAGCTCTTTCTTCTACCCTTCGGTTTCTTCGAGTTTTATTTTATCGGATTTATTTAAAATTAAAGGGCCAGTTAATTTCTTAAAATACCGCTTGTCTTTTGCTAAAGTAGGTAACGGAACAACGCCGTACAGAACAAGCAAGTATTACAACAACAGCGAATTCCCTTCTTCATCGGAAGTGGCAGGCGAATTATACAACCCCGATCTAAAGCCTGAGACAACCAAAGCATGGGAAACAGGTCTTGAAATGCTGTTATTTAAAAAACGCGTCGGTTTAGATATTACCCTATATAAACAGAATACCGATAACCAAATTGTCAGTATCCCACTTGATTTAACAACAGGCTACTCAAGCCGCGTAATTAATGCGGGTGAAATTGAAAATAAAGGAATTGAAATAGCCGCGAATTTTACACCGATAAAACGTTCTGGTTTTGAATGGCGTATAAGTGGAACTTGGTCGACCAATAGCAGTAAAGTGCTATCCTTACCAAAAGACATGGGCGTTGATGAAGTGGTGATGGGGAGTGCAGGAACCGTGAGTATGCTAGCACGTGAAGGTTCTTCTGCAACCGGTTTATATGGTTATAAATTTGTGCGGAATGAGCAAGGGCAAATTATCTATGATAGCAATGGTCTACCTGTTCGTCCAAATGCCATTGAGTTGGTTGGGGATGCTACCCCAGATTGGAGAGCGGGATTAACCAATAGCTTTAAGATAAAGGATTTTAGGTTTAGTTTCACTTTTGACGCTCAATATGGTGGTATTGTTTATTCACAGAGCTACCATAAATTAATGGAACAAGGAAAATTAGCCGATTCTTTACCAGGTCGTGAAGATGGCTTTATCATTGGTGATGGGGTAGTTAAAAATACCGACGGAAGTTATTCTGCAAATACCAAAAAGGTGGATGTGGCAACCTATTATGCCGAATACAACCGAAGAGCAAATGTGGAATCGAATTCATTCGATGCTTCTTACTTAAAACTGCGTGAAGTGAGTTTAAATTATACTTTACCTAAAAAACTGATCCGTTCAACGGGCTTAGACAACTTATCGGTTACGGTCTATGCACGTGATTTATTCACCATTAGCGATTTTCCGATGTATGACCCTGAAACAGCTGCCTTAAATGGAAAATATTTTGTACCCAACGTAGAAATGGGGCAAATGCCTTCTACAGCCAGCTACGGAATTACGATAAAAGCCGCTCTTTAATTTACACAATGCTTTATAAAATGAAAAAATATACTTTAAAATTCGCTTCTCTATTTGTTATCCTTAGTTTGTCTTTGACAGGTTGTACCGATGATTTTGAGGAAATTAATGAAAACCCTAACCTCGTAACGTCTATCAATGCAGGTTCAATGATGAACCCCATTCTGTACACCATGGCAACGAATAATGCCAAGAAAAATTATGACATTACAGCGCAGTTGATGCAAGTTCACATTCCTTTTCCGAGTAATGCCCTTGGAGTACATCGTTATGACATTACCGAAGGAACGGGAGCTTCGACTTGGAATACCACCTATAAAATGCTAATTAACGTACAAGAAATGTTAGCCAAAAGCGAGCAAACCAAAGAGAATAACTACCACGCAATTGCCTTAACACTAAGGGCTTGGATGATGGCCAATTTAACCGATATGTTTGGTGATGTTCCCTTCTCTGAAGCATCGAAAGGTGAAGAAGGAATGTTTAAACCAGCTTTTGATACGCAAGAATCGATCTACAAGACTCTTCTAACCGATTTAGAGAAAGCGAATTCCTTATATACACCAACCACTGGACTAAAGTTTGGAACCGATTATCTCTACAATGGCGATGTAACCAAATGGCAAAAGTTCACCAATTCGCTGCATATGCGCTTGTTGTTAAGGGTTTCGAATAAAACCGAGACCAATGCCATGGCAAAACTGCAAACGATATTAAGCAACCCACAAACCTACCCGATCTTCTCTTCGAGCACAGATGAGGCTGTCTTTCAGGTAACGGGGATTACACCTAATCTTTCCCCATGGCCTCGACCACAGGATTACCGTGATAACCGAGCCTTTGCTAGCTACTTTGTCGATGAATTAAATGCGATTAAAGATCCGCGTCTGGCGATTTTCACCACCACGGCAAAAGATTTAAAAGGAGCAAGTCTAGGTTATAAAGGCATACCGGCTGCTTACGATGAAAACAGTTCCGATTTTAAATATACCCCATCGCAACCGAATAATAAATTGGTGCAATACCCCATGAAAATTGTGCTTATGAGTTATGCCGAAACGGAATTCATTCAGGCAGAATTGGCCCAGAAAAATCTGTTTACCGATGCTAAAACGCATTACACCAATGGTGTTAAGGCAGCCATTAAGCTTTGGACAGGTACCGATGCAACGGCCGAGTATTTAGCACAAACAAAAGTTAGTTACGACGGATCATTGGAACAAGTAATGAAACAGAAGTACTTTGCACTATTCTTTACCGATTACCAACAATGGTTTGAGTATAGAAGAACGGGGCTTCCTCTGTTACCCACTACCAACAGTATGCAAAACAATAAAGAAATGCCGAGTAGAATCCTCTATCCAGCGTCAGCACGAACATACAACCAAGAGAATTACAAAAAAGCCGCTGAGCAAATGGGCGGAGATCAAATAACCACCAAAGTATGGTGGCAAAAGCCCTAAATAAATCTTCATTATCAAAAAGTTTACGCAGCGCTAGTCAAATTGACTAGCGTTTTTTATCTTTACCGGAACGCTAAAATGATTGATGATGCACTGTGAAGAATTAAGAGAATTTTGTTTGGCCTTGCCTGAAACAACAGAGAAGTTTCCCTTTGATGCCAATACCTTGGTTTTTAATGTAGGCGATAAAATGTTCTGTCTAGTCGATGTGGAAGCGTTTAAATCGATCAATTTAAAATGTGATCCCGACAAAGCCATTGAATTAAGAGAACAATACCAAGCTGTTGAACCCGGATATCACATGAATAAAAAACACTGGAACACCATAACGGTTAACGACGATGTTCCAGATGCTTTGTTAAAAGAATGGATTGTAGACTCCTATCATTTAGTAATTAAAAATCTTCCTAAATCAAAACGTCCAAAACTTTAAATCGTTTACTTATACCAACTGCTGTACATTAAATAGTTGTTCGCAATTCGCTCTATTTCTCCTTCTTTTAAATGCTGTGGAACATCTTTTATCTTCTTAGCAGGCATTCCAGCCCAAAGCTCACCTTCCTTAATATGAGTCCCTTTGGTTACAACAGCACCCGCAGCAATTAAAGAATTCGATTCTACGATGCAATCATCCATTACAATAGCCCCCATCCCTATTAAGACATTATCGTGAATTGTACAACCGTGCACAACGGCATTATGACCTATAGAAACATGATTACCAATCACGGTTGGCGATTTTAAATAGGTCGCATGTATGGTCGCATTATCTTGAATATTTACTTTATTGCCCATTACAATTGAATGTACATCGCCTCGTAAAACAGCCGAAAACCAGATCGAACAATCGTCGCCCATTGTTACATCGCCTACAATCACTGCGTTCTCTGCTAAAAAACAATTCGCTCCAAACACAGGGTTTTTCCCTCTCAATTCTTTTATAATTGCCATCACTAATTTTTTATAATTTTGAATGTAGAAATATACATAATTAAGCCTTATTTTTGCCCTACTATGAGAGTTTATGTAGAAAATACACCCAACAATAATGTGATGAAGTTCATCTGTGATGAAACTTTAACACACGGTGGCGTTGAATTCAATAAGGATTCTTCAGCAACCGAATCCCCTTTGGCCCAAGTTTTACTATCGATTCCTTTTATTGAAAAAGTATTTATCACGGCTAATTTTGTAGCCATTGAGAAAATAGATGCTGTTTCATGGGAAGATGTCGTAGAGGATTTAAAAGAGATTATTAACGAACATTTAGAAGAAGGGATTGTTTTACAACAAGAGCGTAAAAAAGAACCGTACACGGTTTATGCGGAAATGACCCCTAACCCTTCTGTGATGAAATTTGTAGCCAATAAGCTATTGGTTCCAGAAGTAATTGAAATTAAATCGAGAGAAAAAGCAGCTGGCGTTCCATTAGCGGTCGCTATCATGAAAGAATACCCTTTTGTAGAGCAAGTCTTCTTTACTGAAAACTATATTTCACTTACCAAAAACGAAGAAGAATCGTGGGAATTATGGACAATGGACGTTCGTTCGTTTATTCTTCATTATTTACAAGCTGGCGGAATGGTTTTCGAAGAATTTTATGAATTCACCACCGAAGCCCCAGAAGAAATCATCGTTAAGCCGAGAGAAGAATTTAGTTCTGTAGAGAACGAGATTAAAGCGATATTAGATGAATACGTTCAACCAGCGGTAGCCAACGATGGTGGAAACATTGAATTATTAGAATTTAATGAAGAATCTAAAACAGCGATTATGCTTTTACAAGGTGCATGTTCTGGATGTCCATCCTCAACGGCCACCTTGAAAAATGGTATTGAAGGAATTCTGAAACAAATGATGCCCGGCGTTGTTGAAAACGTTGAAGCCGTTAACGGATAATCATCCGAAAGACATAAAAAACAAAAAGCTCGGAATTATCCGAGCTTTTTTTATGGTCATTATCTGTTCTTATTCATCATAAAAGTCAATCGATCTTCGGTAATGGTAAAGCATTAATCGCCTTCTCGCTTCCAAGTCGTTCATCCGTATCGAACTAACATCATCCAACTGAAAATACAGCGTCCCTTCATCGGTTCCCTCTTCACCAACGCATTTCATCTGAAAATCTTCTTCCGACAAGGCCGTTATAAAACCAGAAAAACGCGTCTCATTGGCTAACTGAATACGTGAAATATAATCGGTTTCCCCATTTAAATGATCCAACAACTGATACATCCAATTCTCATCGGCTGGAATAGAAAAATCAATTGGTTGCTCGGTATCTAATTCTGCCTGATGTTGCACCAAATAGTTCAAACACTTACAGTAATCATCCACATCAATACGGCGAATTTTATACATGGGCTCTACCAAAATCCCATCTAATTTCCCAAATTTAGAAACATGTTGAAACGTTACAAACTCATCATTAAAATCCAATACATAACCTGCCCAAAAATGATTTCCTGCCACCTCATTGAATAAAGCAATAATCGACTTGGTCTCTTTCGAATGGTTCAATACCGTATAAAAATTTGTATTCATATCCTATGTACTTTGCACAGCTTTATAGGGTAAAAGAATTACTCTTCACCCTCACAACTGTTCTAATTATTTTTTTCTATAAACAAGCGCCTCAAACACTTCGGCTTGCCATTCGCCTTTGGTAACTTTATCCAACTGTAATTTTTTATGCAACGCCATATCACCAAAGACCGTCATGGTAATCTGATCCCTATCGGTAAAATTACGTTCAGTAATCGCATAGGAAATATCAAACTTATTCTTGGTTAATTTCTCCAATTGTGGCTTTAAAAACTCACCAATCGCTTCAGGCGAGGTAAACTGTTCGTTTTTAGGAAAAGATAATTCAAAACTTCCTTCAAATCCAAAAACAGGATCAATAATCAATAAGGCCGACACTTCCTGATAAAGCTTTGCTTTCGCTTTATTAAACTCTTTCTCATTTTTATAAGAAATTCGCTCTAATTCATAACTCAACGGATACTTTGTGGCTAAATTTTGCAATTTATCCGCATCATAGGAATAGGCAATTCCATCGTGAAAAGCATTATAAAACCCTGGGTTGATCAACCATTGGTCAATAATTTTTTTATCCTTCACCACATACACCATAAAGTTCTCCTCTTCCACAGATCGGTTGTCTGTCGCAAAACCATATTCCAAATTGTACTTCTCTTGGGCTATTTTAGTCGCATTATCTAAGTAAAAATTATACTTCACATACTTGGCATCTGCTGCAATTTCATTCGAAACCCCAATTAATTGTACCTTCGGGTCAGCTTTATGGGCATCCACAAACGTATTAATTTGGGCCATAACCAGGCCACCCATCAATAGGGCTGATGTTAAAACTATTCTCTTTATCATTCTATATTGTTAATTTGCATTCATTCTAATCTGGGCGCCCCCTACGGGCCAGGCTATCCACTATATCTTTGCTGCCTAGAAAATCCTATAAAATTCATTCGCAGCAGGCAGCAAAGGATGCCGTTTCTATCCTTGGCGCAATTTAGGATTCTTGTTCAACTTTTGCTATAAAATTGTAAAAAATCTATTCTTGGTATATTTTAACCGTTACCTTCCCACTTTCTGTAATCCAACCTCGGTACATCCCTGCTGTGTTAAAAGGAAAATGAGCCTTCCCATCTTTATCTAAGATAATTAAACCACCGTCTCCGCCTAACTCACCAATCTTTTTTACTACCTCATCCCCTGCTTGTTGAACCGTATAATTCTTGTAAGCCATTAAAGCAGCAACATCATAAGCAGCAACCGTTTTAATAAAAAACTCACCCCAACCAGTCCCAGAAACACCCACTTGTTCATTGGCATAATTTCCAGCACCAATAATCGGCGAATCCCCTACGCGTCCAAATTTCTTGTTCGTCATTCCTCCTGTCGAAGTCCCTGCCGTTAAAAAACCATTTTTATCCAAAGCAACCGCTCCAACCGTACCAAATTTTTCATCCACAAAATTAAAAGGGACAAAAGTCGTAGCTGGTCCTCCATCATGATCCAGTTGCATTTGCTCTTGGTCTTTTTCTAACACCCGCTGAAGTGAATTCCAACGATCTTCGGTTCTAAAATACGACGGATCGACTAGCGTTAGTTTTTGAACTTTCGCAAACTCTTCCGCTCCTTTCCCAATCATCATCACATGGGAAGAATTTTTCATGACTGAAAAGGCTGCTTCAATCGGATTCTTTATCGTCGATACCCCAGCAACAGCACCCGCCATTTTATTCTTTCCTAACATAATGGAAGCATCCAACTCATTCTTACCTTCATGGGTAAAAACAGCTCCTTTACCAGCATTAAATAAAGGCGAATCTTCCATCACTTTTATCGCAGCAATTACAGCCTGATCACTTTCGCCTCCTGCTTTTAATACCTTATAGCCAGCTTGCAAAGATTCCTCTAAAGCCTTCGTATATTGTTTTTCTTTTTCAGGGGTCATCTGTTCTTTCAGAATAGTGCCAGCACCACCATGAATTACTAAAACCGTTTTATCATTTTTTTTCTGAGCCATAACAGTTGTCAAATTGATTAGACATAGTGCGAGTAAAAGTGTTTTTTTCATTGAAATCATCGTATAGAATAGGCTAAAATTAAACATTTCTTTCTTCTATAAACCCTTTTCTGTTCAAAAAAACACATTTTAAAGTAAAAAGCGATCTAGTGGATAGTAAAACAGCATTATTTTTGTTAATTGAACATTTTTGTATCAAATTTGATAAACATCCACCAAAGGATTCTTAAACCGACGAATACTCAATTATACGACTATGAATAGAAAGAATTACATCTCCAACAATGTCCTTTTACAAATCGGATTCCTATTAATTATCTTATTTGTATTCAGCTTATTGGTTATCAATATGTCCAGTTTTTTGCCGGGACTACTAGGCGCGTTATGTTTGTATGTTCTTTTATTGAATCCACTTCGTTGGATGACCAAAACGAAAAAAATAAACAAAACCGTTAGTGTAATCAGTTTAATAATCGGAAGCGCCCTCGTGATTATTGGCCCCTTGTATCTATTAATTCAAATGCTGACCAATAAAATTATGGTCATGTTAAATGATACCGAACAAATTCAAAGCGATATTAAAAAGGCAATCGATAATGTACATACGCAATTCAATATCGATGTATTTAGCGAAAACAATATTGGAAAAATAACGCAAGTGGGTGTCAAAATCCTTGAGAAAACATTGAATGCTTCTTTAGATATGACGGTCCAATTAGGGGTGGCCTTTCTTATTCTCTTCTTTATGCTGATGAATAACACCAAATTAGAAAATTGGTTTTATCAAAATATGCCTTTTAAAAAGAAAAACCTCATCAACATGAACAAAGACATGAAAGATTTGGTGGTTTCTAATGCGATTGGCGTGCCTTTAACCGCTTTTTTTCAGGCCATCATCGCCTGGGTGGGTTACCTTATTTTTGGGGTTGAAGATGCCTTTACCTGGTTTATCTTAACCACATTCGCCGCCATGTTACCTGTAGTAGGTGCCGCCATTATCTATGTCCCTCTAAGTGTTTTACTCTTAGCCAGGGGTGAAACCGCTTCCGCTATTGGTTTACTCGCCTATTGTGTCATCATTGTTGGTCTCGCCGATAACCTTATTCGGTTCATGTTACAAAAAAAGATGGCCGATGTTCATCCATTAATTACTATTTTTGGAGTGATTGTTGGAATCAATCTCTTTGGATTTATTGGAATTATATTCGGACCTATCCTTTTTTCACTGTTTATTTGGTTGATTAAATTGTATAAATACGAATTTGTTGATCCAAATCCCGAAGACCATTTAGAGGATAATACGAAAGAACAACTACCATGAACATAAACGATTTTAAATTTTTTCAGCCCATCGAAGTTCGATGGAATGACCTTGACCCCATCGGTCATGTCAACAACATTTATTATTTTGAGTATTTCCAAATTGGCCGTGGTCATTACATGGAAAAAATCAGCTCCAATTGGAATTGGCAACAACATATGTTTGTTATTGCCCATATAGAATGTGATTACTTAAAAGAAACTAAACTTCTCGAGCCAAACCTAAAAATTGGTTTGCGCATTGCTCGATTAGGGAAAAAAAGTTTCGATTTTGAATACCTATTAACCAGTCAAACAGAAAATAACGAAGCCGTTATTCACGCCTTTGGAAAAAGCACTCAAGTCCTGATCGACCTAAAGCAAGGGAAAAGTATTGAAATACCCACCTGGCTTAGAGAAGATATCGAAAGTTACGAAGGCCTAGTGTAAAATATATCCAGCCTCGATGATCAGCAAACGATCATCGAGGCTTTTAACCCAACATCCCGTGCGATGTTATAAAACGATGTCCCCAATTCATGAAAAAATACGTCAACAGAGAAATCAGTTGGTTGAAGTTCAATGCCCGTGTACTTCAAGAAGCAGAAGATGAAAAAGTTCCTCTTTTAGAACGAATTCGATTCTTAGGAATCTATTCCAATAACCTCGATGAATTCTATTCGGTTCGTTATTCCGCTATTCTGCGTTCTATTCAACTTCAAAATGTTGAAAAAGTATACCGCAATATCATCACTGATCAAACCGATGAAGAATTGATCGAAGAAATCAACGAAATTGTGCGTATTCAACGAGAAATATACGATCGCCTATACGACGAGCTTTTAGAAGAACTCGAATCCAATAACATCTTTGTCGTCGATGATCAAACATTCCCCGAAAAATACTTGGATTATATCACCGATTTCTTCAACAACGAATTTATTCATACGGTGGGGGTTTTCATTTTAGAAGACATCAAAAAAGTACCACCCCTTCGAGACGGTTCATTTTATCTAGCAGTAAAAATGACCATCAAAGACAAGAATAAATATGCGTTAATCATTGTTCCTACACACTTATTTCCGCGTTTTATACAACTACCTAAACTCGGCGAAGAGAATTATGTCATTTTCTTAGAAGACATCATTCGATTCCATTTAGAAGATATTTTTAAAACGTTTAAGTTCGATACCATCGAGGCGCATTCAATTAAGATTACGCGAGATAGTGAATTGGACTTCGATAACGATCTAGAACATAGTTTGCTTGAAAAAGTAATTCAAAGTCTTGAAGGAAGAAAGAAAGGCGAACCTGTTCGTTTGGTGTATGACCGAGAAATCGCACAAGATACATTGCAGTTTTTTCTGAAGAAACTGAAACTCGATGAATACGATAGTATTATTCCGGGTGGAAAATACCATAACAAAAGAGATTTAATGAATTTCCCTACGTTTGGTATCAAGGAATTAACCTATGACGTGATTAAACCCATCGTTCAACTTCGGCCTATTCAGTATCCGAGTTATTTCCAAGCCATTACAGAACACGATGAAATTATCTATGCCCCTTACCACGATTATTCATTACTCCTAAAGTTCTTAAGAGAAGCGGCTATCGACCCCAAAGTAACCAAGATAAAAATTACGGTCTATCGAGTGGCTAAAGATTCTCAGGTCATGCATTCGCTCATTAATGCGGCCATGAATGGAAAAGAAGTAACGGCTGTTTTAGAACTTCGGGCTCGTTTCGATGAATCCAACAATGCCATGTGGTCTAAAAAGCTGAAAGCAGCGGGTGTCAATGTGATTTTTGGTGTCCCTGGCTTAAAGGTTCATAGCAAAGTAGCCTATATCGAACGCTTACCTGAAGAAGGAAAAGCTGAAAAATATGCCGTAATCAGTACAGGTAATTTCCATGCTGGAACGGCTAAAGTGTATTCCGATTATACCTATTTTACAGCAAACCCAGGTATTTGTAAAGAGGTTGAACAATTGTTTCAATTTTTTGGCGCCAATTACCTTATTCAATCTTACCGTCATTTATTGGTCTCTCCACACGGAACCCGTAAAAAGATTGTCAAAATGATAAAACGGGAAATCAAGAATCAACAAGCGGGTCTTCCTGCCGAAATCAACCTGAAATTAAACAGCCTTAGCGATAAAGAAATGATCGATTTACTTTATAAAGCCTCTCAAAAAGGGGTAAAAATCCGATTGGTCGTTCGCGGAATCAACTGTTTAATCCCTGGTGTAAAATCACTATCAGAAAACATCGAATGCGTCAGTGTAATCGACAAGTTTTTAGAGCACCCACGGCTGTATTGGTTTAAAAATGCCGGTGAAGATAAAGTATTTATCGCCTCTGCTGATCTTATGGAACGGAATCTCGACCACCGTGTTGAAGTCGCTTGCCCGATTTACGATAGCCAATTAAAAAAAATCGTCATGGATACCTTCGACCTGAGTTTTAATGACAATGTCAAAGGACGATTAATCACGGCTCAGTCCTCTTTAGATTATAAAACCAATCATCTACCGCCTAACCGATCACAGAATACAACCTATGATTATTTAAGCCAAATAAACGCCATTCCACATGAAGATTAGAAAACTAGCCGCCATCGATATTGGGTCAAATGCCATGCGATTATTGATCAACTTTGTTTATGAAGAACCTGGTCAATTACCCATATTCAATAAAACAAGTATCGTAAGAATGCCCATTCGCCTGGGCCATGATGTCTTTTTAGAAGGCGAAATTTCAGAGGCCAATGTTGAACGAATAAGCGATGCCATGCAAGCCTATGCTTTAATGATGAAGGTCTACGAAGTAGAGCATTACAGAGCCTTTGCCACTTCAGCGATGCGGGAAGCCCTTAACGGAACAGCTATTGTTGAACAAGTAAAACAGCGAACCGGTGTTCAAATTGAAATAATCGATGGAAAAACCGAATCCGAACTGGTTTTTAGTACCGAACTAGGCGCTTTCATCCAAAATGATAAAAGTTACCTCTATGTTGATGTTGGCGGTGGAAGCACCGAATTAACCCTCCTGAAAAATGGGAAAGTAGTTACATCGCAATCGTTCCAAGTAGGTACTGTTCGTCTTTTGGAAAACCGGGTTGAAAAAGGGACTTTTTCTTTCATGAAGCAATGGATTGAAGAGAATATCCAAGAAGAAGTAGAATTAATCGGAACTGGTGGAAATATCAACCACGTGTTTAAGTATTCTGGAACAAAAATAGGAAAACCTTTAAATGCGCAATACCTCTACGACCAGTACAACGCATTGCAATCCTTGACTTCCGATGAACGAATGCACGACTTCAATATGAAACCCGATCGTGCCGATGTCGTGGTCTATGCTTTAGAAATCTATACCAACGTAATAAGATGGTCAAAAACAGCCATTATTCATGTACCCAAAATTGGACTATCCGATGGGATGATCCGCGTACTTTACAAAGAAATTAGTAACCAATAATAGCGTAATAGCGAATTATTGATTAACTATAAATCAATAATTCGCCTATCGTTTTGGCTTTCATCTGGGTTTCTGTCCACTCATTTTCAGCAGCACTATCAGCCATTATTCCACCTCCGACATAGAGCTTTACTTTGTTCGAAAATAACTGGGCACAGCGCAAATTCACAAAGTATTCCGACTCATAGTCATTCGACCACCCCATAAAACCAGCGTAAAACTTCCGATTGTACCCTTCATGCTCAAGAATAAAAGCTTTGGCTTCTTCCTTAGGCAATCCACACACTGCAGGTGTTGGATGCAAAGCATTTAAGAAGGTTTCTACTTGATCTCTTGTTTCAATTTCAGCCGAGATATACGACTTTAAATGCTCAAAAAAACCTGCATCTACTGTATGGGGACCATCCACTTTCAATGGTTTAGCTACTGCTAAAGTCGAAGTAATATAATCGGTCACCACCTGCTGTTCGTGTATTTCCTTTGAAGTCCACCCCCTGTCTTTGGCCTTTGTACCAGCCAAAGAAACCGTTTCTATGGTCAAATTCTTTGCACGCAATAACAATTCCGGTGAAGCTCCTATCCATGTTCCGTGATTTAAACTATGCCATAAATAGACATAGGCCTTGGGATAACGGCGATGCAAAGCTTTTAAAGAGGCCGACAAATCGATTCCATCATGCGATTCTTCTTGAATTCGACTCATCACAATCTTTTCAATCGCTGAACGCGATTGCAATTCTTCAACCGTTTCATCAATCATCGTCAAATAGTCTGCATGGTGAATCCCTTCATCAACCGTATTCTCTTGTAAAACTAAGGGAATTGAAAAATTGAATTGATTCATATCCATCGTCAAACGCTCTTTTTGTTTCCAACATTCATGAACCGAATTATCAAAATTCCGAAAAACAAATTGCTCTGCACCATCAACAGACTCATCCCAATGCAAATGAATAGCATCTTCTCTCGGCTTGCGTATCAATACAAAATCGTGTTGAAGGCGAATCAATTCATCGAGCTGGTCTTGAAATTTTTTAGACATATTTTTTAGGAATTACGGCATTCGTCAGATGACAGTAACAGATTAACTGATCCTTTTCATCTTTAATCTCAATTTTTATAATATGAGAAGAACGCCCTTTTTTCACAACCGTCGCATGCCCAAATACCGTTCCATCGCGCTTCGCTTTTACATGATTTGCATCCATATGTTGCCCCACAGCCACTTGGTCATCACCTTCAAGAATATGATTCGATAACATACTCCCCAACGTTTCTGCTAAGGCAATCGAAGCACCACCATGCAATAAACCAAACGGTTGATGAATTTTCGAGGTCACCTCCATTTTACCAATCAAATAATCCTTGCCTATTTCGGTATAAACAATACCCAAGGTTTCCATTAACGTATCTGTATTGGTCTTGTTAAATTGGTCTAAAAGTATATGCTGATCCATGGTCTAATAAATTTTCTTGTTATATAATTTAGGGTATTTAGCCGAAACATTCCAATAAAAATCTTGTATCTCTTGCATTACCTCATCCAATGAACGGCCTTCGGTATAAACAATTTTAGAGATTCCAGCGCGTTTCTTTTCATAATCACAATACGCCAAAACAATAGGTACATTTGCTTTTTGAGCGATATAATAAAATCCATTTTTCCATTTCTCCGCATAAGATCTCGATCCCTCAGGTGTATTGACCAAATAAAGTCGATCGGCTTGCTTCATAATATCTGCCGCAAAATCAACCATATTGTGGCGCTGTGTACGATCGATCCCAATTCCACCTAAGGCTTTAATAATAAAACCATACCAAGGCTTTGTCCAAGCATCTTTAATAAACATTTTCATCGGAATACCCATTTGCCAAAAAGCACCAATGGTGTAGTAAAAATCCCAATTCGATGTATGGGGTGCACAGACCAAAATACATTTATCTACTTTCGACAGATCGAGGTGGTTATCTAACTTCCAACCCGCTAAGGCGTATAATATATTCCCTATTATTTTTTTCATTTGTCAAAGATATCTAAAAACTTAAAACTGTAACTGAATGATTGATGTTCCATAAATATAAAATCCACACATAATGATTGTTCCCATTGAAAACGCAAGAATAAATTGTGGAAATCTCAACTTCAGCGACCCCGCTATAAAACACATCAAATCCGAAGAAAAAACAGGGACAAATGACCAAATAAAAATATACCAAAAGCCCGATGGACTGTTTAAACGATGCGTTATCTTAGCCGTTGTCTTCGGCTTTTTTTCTAAAAACTGATTAAAATCGAGGTAATAACTCAGCAAAAAGAGCATCATCGCGCTTAGACTCATTCCCAACCAGTTCACTAAAAGTAAAAACCAAGGTGAATCAGGAAAAACAACCACACTGAGTACAATGAGTGGCGAAGCCGGAATAAACGTAAAACTCCGAACGATATGGATTCCGAAAATTAGCATTGACCCCAGCAGTAAGTCTTCGGCTATAAGTTGCTCAAGGTAATCATAGCTGAAAACCCCAGGAAAAAAGTAGTACAGCGCTAAAACACCTATCACCAACGTGAGCCATACTATTCGTAAATATTTTTTTGATAAGCCTTCCATAGAATATGTTTACAAAAAAAGGCACTCTATCAATAGAATGCCTTAACAATATATAAAATATTTTCCTTCTTTTATGCAAAGAAATCAACGATTGCCTTGATGATTTCTGTAGTGAATGTTAATAGAATCTGTATCATCTTTTATCTGAATTTGATTGTTGTTAATTTTTATTTCCGCCTTTTCTTTCTTTCCTTTCGCTGACTGATTGGTAACACGAATGCCGTTTTCATCAATCAATACCTGAGTGTCAGGTGTATTTGCTTTAAAAACTGCACTATCATCTTCTGAAGAATAATCTGTTTCATAGTCATTATCAGTCGATTCACAGTTCAAACATACGAATCTTTTTCCATTATGTTGAAATAAATTTCGATCAACATCATAAAAATTTTCTCGTTCATTATTAATTATGGCAATACCTATGCGATCAGCTTTCTGAACAACAAACAGCTTATTTTTAGGAACGAACAACGTTATATCAACAGTCTGATTACGAAACTTCCCTTTTTTAGGTACTTTAATAAATTCATCCAACGCCAAGGTATTCCCCTTTAATTGGTAGTTGTAAGTAATCATTTCCAAGTTTCGCTTGGCTTCTAAACTACTTCCACCACTCGCTTCATATTTTACTTGTAAATGAAATTGATCATCCAGGCTTTCCTTCACATCAAACGAATCGTTAATCGGAATGATTAGATTTCCATCAGCATCAATTAACTGATCGATATTGTTGTTGAATACACGGTATTTGTAATTCCCCTGATCATGTGAATTAAATGATATCTGTAAAGTATCTGATGGTATATCAAACGTTTTATCTTCAACAAATTCAACCGAATCTTTAAACTTACTCGCCGTTGAAATCGTGATTCCAAACCCTACCAGAAGTGCTATAAACCAAGCGATAATTGAACCAAATATAAGTGCTTTACTCACCTTGATAGATGAAAAACATTTAAGCCCTAGCAGGGTAATTAGAATTCCTGGTACAACACATAGAATACCCGCAGCAACCTTTACCGTTAAACTCATCCACTCGTCTTCCACTAAATAACCAAAGAGCTGTGTTGGCATTTGAGTCCACATCGTAAACATAATTGCAAACCCTCCAATAATAAGGGAAACTCCTGTTGAAATTAAGGTAAAACCAAAAAACCAAAGTAACAATTTACCAAACCATCCAAAAACACCACCGAGAGATTTGCTCACTTCCTGTCCTTTTGTTAAAACAGTATCACTCGCCTCTTGAACATTTTTTTTTAAAGTCTCAATATTGGCTGGTTTACCATACATCTGTAATTTTTCCGTCGTTGTCTGAGCTTTGGGTACAAACAATAATAAAACAAAGTAACAGAACCCCACTAGAAATAGAGAAACACCTGCCGTAAAAATCCCTAAAATAGCTAAGACTAACCAAACCGTTCGAACAGCCCATGGATCCAAGCCCATATAATGCGCTAAACCAGCAGACAGTCCTGTAATAATATGATCATCTGGATCTCTAAAAAGACGTTTCTTTTCAGATTGATCACCAGTCGAATGATGGGTATAAGAATGATTTTGTTGACTGTGGTTGTTTGAAGACGTCTCATCTTCATCTACCTTATATTGTTCAGGACTTCCCATGATGCTAATCACTTTCTCTACATCCTCCTGACCTACAACTTCTCTAAACTTTAAATTATCACGAAAAAGTTCGGCTATTCTGATCTCAACATCTTCAATAATATCCTCGATCCCTTCTGTTCCTCTCAACGATGTTTTTACATCATTCAAATAAACTTTTAGTTTTGTATAAGCGTTTTCATCTATGATAAAAGGAAAACCTCCTAAGCTAATTGATACCGTTTTATCCATTTTTGTCGATTTCTTGAGTTACTTTCTTAACAGCTTCTATAAGCTCTGTCCATGTGTTTGCTAATTCTATCAAAAAATATTCCCCTTGATCGGTTAAGGAATAATATTTTCTGGGCGGTCCTGAGGTCGATTCTTCCCAGCGATATTGTAAAAGGTTGTCATTTTTTAATCGGGTCAACAAAGGATATAATGTTCCTTCTACCACAATCATTTCAGCTTTTTTTAGCTCATCAATGATGTCTGATGCATAAGCATCCCCTTTTTTAATAATGCTAAGAATACAATACTCCAACACTCCTTTCCGCATCTGAGTCTTTGTTTTCTCTATATTCATGTGGGTTCTACTTTAGTATTTGATACAAATATATATTAAATATAGTATTATGCAAAACAAAGTACCTAAATATTTTTAGTTCTATTTAAAAAAATTAACGTTCTGTTAAAATTCATACCCGTTTATTTTATCAAAATACAAGGGTTGCACCAAGAGTTTTATTAACTTTGAGAAAAATTTATTTGAATGAAAAAATTAGTAGGAAGTGCATTTCTAGTGGGTTCATTACTAGCATCAACCTCTTCTTTTGCGTGGGGATTGACAGGACATCGCGTTGTTGCAGATATTGCACAAAACAACATTAGCAAACACACACAAAAAGAAATAAAAAAAATAATTGGTACCCAAAAAATTGCCTATTGGGCAAACTGGCCTGATTTTATCAAGTCAAATCCAGATTGGAAACACGCCGATAGCTACCATTACGTAAACGTTCCAAGCGGAATGTCACACGAGCAGTATATCACAGCCATGGAAAATTCTTCTGATGACAATATGTATAAGAAAGGACTATTCTTTATGAGTGAGCTTAAAAACAATAAAAATTTAACGCTACAACAAAAACAAGAATACCTTTATTTCCTTATTCATATTATCGGAGACGCTCACCAACCCTTACACGTAGGTCGCGCTGAAGATTTAGGCGGAAACAGAGTAAAAGTGCAATGGTTTAGAGAAAACACCAATATTCACACAGTATGGGATTCTAAATTGGTCGATTTCGAAAACTACAGCTATACCGAATATTCAATGATTTTAGATATTGCTAAAAAAGAGCAAGCACAAGAAATTCAAAAAGGAGCCTTCATCGATTGGATTTATGATTCATACCAACAAGCCAACAGAATTTATGCGGGTGTAAATATGGACGATAAATTGAGCTACCGTTACCACTACGACAATAAATTAGTGGTCGAAGATCAATTGTTAAAAGGAGGACTTCGCCTTGCGAAAGTATTAAACGACATTTTTAAATAAAAGTCAACCCCCTAATCGAAAGCTTCTAAACATTCATTTAGAAGCTTTTTTTATTTGGACTCTAGCGGAACGAATGTGACTAAAACCCTATAATAAGAACGAACTTTTTTACCTTGTAGCTCTGCTGCCTTCCACAAAGTGCTCGTTCGCTCCACAGCTGCAATCGCCTGCCGATTAAAATAATCCAAACGCCCCGCTTTTAAAACTCTTACTTCCCCTACACGCCCATCAATTTCTATAACACATTCTACAACCACTCGCTCTTGGGTGCCCACCAGTGTATGTTTATCAGCAATTCTAAAATGCTTAACATATAGATCATTTACCTTTCCTTCTTTTAATGTGGCTTTTGTATCTGTTTGCCGATAAATGGAAATTGAATCGACAAAAAGTGGTGAATAATGCGCATCAATTGGCGCCTTAGCCCCAGAACTAACACTATCCAGCACATAGTTATCTTGCGCTAAACCAACACTAGCCAAACCAAACAATATTCCTATCAACCGTAACTTCATACCTGTTTTATTTCAAATTTACAACAAAAGCACAACATCACACACCTAATCCCGTGTTAATCAAACGCATCATCACACCTTCAATTGTTGGGCGCCTCCCTACGGGCCACGCTATCCGTTCCCAATCTTGGCTGCTTCAGCATTTCGTTTCCCATTATAAAAAAGACGCGCAGCCAAGGATTTCCACTACTATCGTTGGCGCAAAAAGGTAAATGGATGTGAGATATCAGATTATAGATGTAAGATTATAGATGTAAGATTATAGATGTAAGAAGAACAATAAATTGAATTCAAAACCAAACAATCTAAACCAACTTTAAATTTTTAAACCTTAAACCTTAAACTAAATGGATGTGAGATATCAGATTATAGATCCAAGAAGAACAAAAAACGGAATTCAAAACCCAACACCCCAAACCAAACCAACTTTAAATTTTTAAACCTTAAACTAAATGGATGTGAGATATCAGATTATAGATCCAAGAAGAACAAAAAACGGAATTCAAAACCCAACAATCCAAACCAACTACCCAACCCAACTTTAAATTTTTAAACCTTAAACTAAATAGACATGGAGCTGCATCTAAAACCGTATAATTATACAATAACACACCATGCTTTCAGTTTGTCTCTATTGAGATAAACCATGGTTTATTTATTTTTCTTTTACAGTAGAGCCCTTGATTTCGATTGAAAGAAATGTATTATTATGTTAACATTATTCAACTTTTAACAAATCGCTTATTTTTATAGCCTATAATTTGGGTAATTGCTATAGATAATCCTACTTTTAAGGAAATTTAAGAAAATGAGATTATACAAAACACTTGCTTACTCTACTGCTTTATTCGCAGCGACTGCTTTACAAGCACAGGTCGTATCCGTGAATGAAAAATTGAATCCTACCGTACAAAACTTTGTCAATGAAATTCAAAACAATTCGCAATTAGAGCGCATTGCTCAGGAATTATTAGATGGCATTGGACCACGATTAGTGGGCTCTCCACAAATGGATAAGGCTCATGATTGGGCGGTAAAAGCGTTTACAAATTGGGGAATTAGCGCTCGTAACGAGGCTTATGGTGAATGGAAAGCTTGGGAGAGAGGAACTTCAACGATAGAAATGTCTTTCCCACGCGTAAAAAGCATTGAAGCCACACAATTAGCGTGGTCACCTGCGACAAAGAAAGCGATTCATGCCGATGTAATTGCTATGCCTGTTTTTAAAACAAAAGCTGATTTTGAGGCTTGGTTACCAAGCGTAAAAGGAAAGATTGTTTTAATGGCTCAAAACCAAAAATTTGGACGTTCAGATTACCAATACAAAGAATTTGGAACAACCGAATTATACGAAAAAGTACAAAAAGAACGTGAAGCTGATAATAAAGCATGGGATGCTTCTATGAAAGCAACAGGTTATAACGCAAACACTTTACCCGAAGCTTTAGAGAAGGCCGGCGCTTCTGCCGTAGCCATTTCTTACTGGACAGGAATTATGGGGGCTAACCGTATTTTCGGCGCAAAAACCACAAAGATTCCGATGATTGATATCTCGAACGAAGATTATGGAATGCTTTACCGTTTAGCTTCTGCCGGTAATACCCCAAAATTAAAAATCGATGTTCAATCGAAAGATTTAGGAACAGCTAAAACATATAATACCATTGCTGAAATTAAAGGGAAAGAAAAACCAAATGAGTACATTATTCTTTCTGCTCACTTTGATTCTTGGGATGGTGCACAAGGTGCTACCGATAACGGAACGGGTGTAATTGCCATGATGGAAACGGTTCGTGCACTTAAGAAATATTACCCAAATAACAAACGAACCATCTTGGTATGTTTATGGGGAAGTGAAGAACAAGGATTAAACGGTTCACGTGCTTTTGTAGAAGATCACCCAGAAATCGTTAAAAACACACAAGCCGTTTTTAACTTAGATAATGGAACGGGACGTGTCGTGAATATTAATGGAGCAGGGTATGTTCATTCATACGACTATATGACGCGTTGGTTATCTGCAGCACCTAACTTTGTAACGAAACATATTAAAACCGATTTTCCTGGAACACCAAGTAGTGGGGGTTCTGATCACGCCTCTTTTAACGCAGCAGGTGTACCTGGATTTATGTTGAGTTCTTTAAACTGGGGCTACGGTTCATATACATGGCATACCAATAAAGATACGTACGATAAAATTGTCTTCGATGAAATCAAAAACAATGCGATTTTAACAGCGACTTTAACCTATATGGCTTCAGAAGAAGAAAACCTGGTTAGTCGAGAGCGTCGTGTTATGCCTTTGGATAGAAACGGACAACAAACAAAATGGCCAGAAGTAAAAGGACCTACCCGTAAAGGTGGTTTTTAAACTTAACCCATTCGATTATATAACAATAGCTCCTTTCGGAGCTATTGTTTTTTTAAGGGTATACGAAATTAGTTCGCTATGATTAATGTTGATGGTGCGGATGATATCCAAACACTTTTTGTTCCAACAACTTCTTTCCAACTGTCGAGACCAATTAACATCAGATCGATATTTTCAAGAAACTCTTTGTCTATTTTCTGTTTATAATATAAATGAATATGTTGTGGTGCTAATTGTTCTATCGCTCGAATAATCTCTTTGGTTTCCGATTGGTATTTGGTTAATCCAATAATGTCGATGATGTGAATCTGCGCATCCGCATTCGTAATAAACCGTTGCGCATACTTAATCAAATCACCATCTTTTTTGCTGAAAATTGGAATAAATATTTGCTGGACGGTGTCGAGGTTTTTATCCACCAAGACCCCTACCGGTATTTTTGAACGAGCAATAATCCCTCTGGTTTTTTCATCAAAATACTCGGTATCAAAAAAACGTTCTCTTCCTTTAACTTGATTTAATAATCGATCGGGATTGATAATGCGAGACGTATAGCCCAACACTTTACCCAAGACACTTCCTTCGTAAATTGATCGTTTAATACCAATTAACAATAAGTCATAATCCCCTTTATTTGATATATCCAAAATATCATTTTCCATATCGTTCGATACTTTGAACAGCGTATTGATCGGCTGATCTAAATCTTCCGATTCTTCAATCACAGGTGAAAAGATTTCTTTTTCCATTTGTTCCACATGATATTGGTGTATATCGGAACTTGGAACGAGGTGTAAACTGGTGATTAAAGAATTTTCTTGGTTTTTCTGAATCATGTAATGACTTAAACGCAATAACTTAACCCCTTTATCAGGTGACTCGAAACAATTCAATATTTTGTATTTACTCACTTGACTCAATTCGTCATAAGCATCCGGGGATGATTTAAAAATTCGGTTGATTAAATCAAGGGCTGGGCCTGTCATAAAAGTAGTCACTAAGGCCATAACCACCATCATAGCGAATATTTCAGGGGTTAAAACCCCAAGATCATATCCGATATTCAACACGACGAGCTCCATCAGTCCACGGGTGTTCATCAAGGCTCCTATGCTTAAACTGTCTTTCCAATTCTGCCCTATAAAACGGGCTGCTAAAGCACTCCCAATAAACTTACCTACAACAGCGACTAAAATAATAAGCCCTGTAATTTTCCATAAGTGAAGATCGCCTAATAAACCTATTTGCGTACGCAGTCCTGTGAAAACAAAAAATAGGGGTAATAATAAAACCAGCGATACGTCTTCTACTTTTTCGATAAATAAATTTCTGAATTTCACGTTTTCTGGCATAATAGCTCCCGCCATAAATGCGCCAAATAAAGCATGAATACCGATCACTTCAGTTGAATAAGCCGATAACAATAAAACGAGAAAGAAAATACCAACAATCGACTTGGTTAAACTGGCTTTGGTTGAATGCAGGTCGCCAATTCGTTTAAGAAAAGGCTTGACCACCTTAATCATAAGAATTACATAGGCTGTCGCTAAGGCTAAAACATAAAGTGAACTCACAAAGTTACCAGCCTTTACAATGGCGATAACAGCCGCTAATAAACACCATGCTGTTATATCGTCAGCGGCGGCACATGTAATAACAATAGAACCCAAACGAGTCTTACTCATTCCACGTTCTTGTACAATTCGCGCAAGAACAGGAAAGGCGGTAATACTCATCGCTATCCCTAAAAACAGGGCAAAAGATAAGAATTGAACCCCATCTGGAGCAAACTCTTGGTAAATATAATAAGCGAGCCCCATTCCCAGCGTGAAAGGAAAGATAATACTCGCGTGGCTGATAATAATAGCGTCTTTGGCGTTTTTCTTTAAAACTTTTAGATCGAGTTCCATCCCAATCACAAACATGAACAGAATAAGCCCTATTTGACTAATAAATTCCAAATTACCCAAAGATGATTTAGGGAAGAGTTGATCGAAAAACTCGGGATAGTAAAGGCCCAAAAGCGAAGGTCCTAAAACTATACCAGCCAATATTTCTCCAATAACCGATGGCTGACCAATTTTTTTAAATAACCATCCGAAGATACGAGCAACTACTATAATGGTAATAATCTGAGCAAGTAAGATGGCTAAAGGGTGAAAAATATTGACTTGAAGCGAATTTAAAAATTCTTGAAATTGTGAATTATCATTGGTATTAACCACGATATGACGATCTATTTCTAGCAGGTGAGCCTGCTGTACAATAAGGTACATTAATCCAAAACAAAAGGTCAATGTAAAAAAATAAAATAAAGAATTTTTGTACTTCTTTAGCATAATCTAACTGATTTGGTACAAAGTTCGAGCAAATATGGATTGGAATTACCGCGTTTGCCCTGCTAAGGTTTCAATCTGTAATGAAACGGTAAAATATTGTAATCAAGTAGAAACTTTCTGATAAAAATCTTCGCGATAAACTTCACTTAAGGTAAACACCAAACTGTTTTGTTGGTCATCGACCAATTTTGAAGTCACCACGTCGGACGTAAAATAACTCACAATATCCACACTGATTATTTCGCGTTTGTTGATCTGTACAAAATCGTGAATCGGCAATAATTCTTTGAGTTTTTGAAAATTGATATTCTTTAATAAAACCTCGCTTCGGTTTTTTAACACCACCACTTTATCTCGACTATCCAAGGGGGCCGTTTTAATAAAAGCAATATCATCGGTTTGAAGAACCGTTTTCCCTTTTTCTGAATTCCAATTGAGGTAGGTTTTTGTGGCCATGCTAACGTGTTCTTTTTGTCGTTGACGCACCCGCTCAATCGCCCGTTCAAGTCGTTCGCGCTTTAACGGTTTTTGCAAGTAATCGACCGCTGCTAAATCGAATGCATCAACCGCATACTCTTTATAAGCCGTGACAAATATAATCCACTTATCATGAATAAGATTCGCCACTTGAATACCATTCAAGTTGGGCATTTCGATATCGAGGATGCATAAGTCGACTTCTAAGTGGTCGATTTCTTTAATCAATAATTCCGGATCGGTATAGGATTTAACCACTTCTAAATCGTCGATTTGTTCGCACAATCGCTTTAAATAAGTTAATCCGAGTAATTCATCATCTAAGAGGACACATCTAAGCATGGTAGTTCATTAAATTAATGGATAATTGAGCAATAAAGGTATTCTGATCAACACGCGTTTTTAACGTATACTGATCGCCATAAATCATTTTTAAACGGTGGTGAAGGCTATCGATGCCGAAGCCTCCTTTCTCTTTTTTAATGGACACTAAAGGAGAAATGCGATTGCTAACCGTTAACACAAAATTGTTTTCGTTGCATTCAAATTGGATCTTTATAAAGGCATTCTCGTGTAAAAAATCGGTATGTTTAAACGCATTTTCAATCAAATCAATCGAAATCATAGGGGCTAAGCACGATTTATTATAAATAATCGACGTTGGATCTATTTTTTGCTTCACTTGGAGATCGAATAAGGGGCTTAATTTTATTTTGTTGATTTCGATTAAGTGGATGGCAAACTCAATTTCATCTTTGGGTGAGACCAATTGCGCTTTACTTTCGTATAAGATATAATCTAAAACAGAAGCTAGGCTATCGAGAGCATTGTAGGTTTGATAAGCGTGGGACTGAATCGAGTTTAAGATATTTTTAAAAAGGTGGGGGTTTAACTTCGCCTCATAGTTTTCTAGTTTAACCACATTCATCTTTTCTTGAAGCAATTCGTATTTATCGGCTAAGACCTCTTTGGCTTTGACTTCGTTTTGATAACTAATCACAACATAGGTTACCATAATCACTAAAAAAATGATGACACCAATGATCAAGTAAAATAATATGACTGGCAATTGAATCATAAATAATTTTTAACAAATATATCTTTTATCGACAGATAACAAAGAAGTTACTCTGTATTTAAGCGTGTTTTCTTTTTTTACAAAGTGTTAAAAAAAGCCGTTTAGTCTTCTTTTTAAACACTTTAAGATTTTTTGGAGGGTATTTTGCTATAGCACCATAAAATGATTAGTGTGATGAATAATGAACAATATGTGGGAGATCTAAATCATCTAAGAAATGAATTGCAGCGCGTGGATGTTCCCTTTGAAGATTTGAAAGAATTATTGTTTATCATAAGCAAAGATTCGATTAATTCTGATACGCCTACCATCAGTATTGCTGCAACCAATTGGAAAATGAAAATGTTGAATAAATCCATTGCGGGAGAGTGGAACATGGTTTTTTCCTTAGCCTACTCAACAATATCGAGCAGTTTAGAAGATTTTTATGGAGCCTAAGCCAAAAGACTTAGGCTTTTTTTATTTCAATACATTTATAGTATATAAATCATGTCGCCTATCTTTGAGTGTTTTCACCGTTCCATACTCGTGCAGTTCTTTTAATAAATACAAATCGACATCGGCAATTAGAACCATTTCTGTATTGGTTGTCGCTTCTGCTTTAACGCCATTGTTTGGAAAAGAGAAGTCGGAAGGCGTAAAAACAGCCGATTGAGAATATTGAATATCCATGTTATTCACCCTTGGAAGGTTACCAACCGAACCAGCAATAGCCACATAACATTCATTTTCTATAGCTCGAGCTTGTGCACAACTTCTAACCCGAGTATACCCATTCTGGGTATCGGTCATAAAGGGAACAAATAAAATTTGCATACCTTGATCAGCCAAGATTCTACCCAATTCAGGGAACTCCACATCGTAGCAAATTAACAAGCCAATTTTACCACAATCGGTATCGAATACTTTGATGCTATCTCCCCCATTCATAGCGTAATATTTAAACTCATTGGGGGTGATATGGACTTTGCTATACGAATCTAAATTTCCTGAACGGTGGCATAAAAATGACGTATTGTACAATTTCCCATCTTTGATTTCAGGCATTGATCCCGCAATAATATTCACATTATAGGTGATGGACAAATCTTGAATCTTTTTCACAATTTCTTCGGTCATCCCAGCCAACTGATGCATAGCATCCACTTCAGACAAATGGTTATAAGGACTCATCAATGGGGTATTAAAGAACTCGGGGAACATAATAAAATCCGACCCATAATCGCTCACCGTTCGTACAAAAAACTCCACTTGATCATAAAAATCTTGTAACCCATTAAAGAGACGCATTTGCCATTGGACTAAGCCCAAGCGAATATTGCGTTTCGTAGGTGAATTGGACTGTAAATTGGGTTCATAATAAATATTATTCCATTCTAACAGGGTGGCGTATTCCATAGACTCTTTATCGTCTTTCAAGTAATTCTTAAGAATTTTCTTCACATTGAAATCGTTGGATAACTGAAAAGCAAGTGTTGGATCGAAGATCTCTTTGCTCTTTACTTTCTCTATGTATTGTCTGGGTGATAATTCTTTTGAATAATTGTGGTAATTAGGGATACGTCCACCAGCAACAATGGAACGAAGATTCATTTCTTCACACAATTCTTTGCGAACATCATAGAGTCTTCGTCCTAATCTCAATTTGCGATAGTTCGGATGAACAAATACCTCAATTCCGTACATAACATCTCCATCACTATCGTGTTTAAGAAACTTTCCATTGGAAGTAATGGAATCGTAGTCGGAATGTAAATTGGTTTTTTTCGTATTCACAATAATGCTTAGAGCTGAGGCGACAACCTTGCCATCAACCTCAACACAGAACTGACCTTCTGGGAAAATAGTCAACAACTCTTTGAGTTCCTCTTTTGTCCAAGTGCCTAAGGTATTGTGATAAGCTTCTTTGGTTGATTCTGTCAAGTCTTGATAATCTTCCAACGTTAGATTCCGTACTTGTATATTCATTTTGTTTAAGTTTGTAAAAAGGTACAAAAAGTTTTTAATTTGATGGAATAAAGTAACACCTTTACTTCTGTAATCAACCACCGATGAAAGACGTTAAAATTGAATTTAGAAAACCCATCTATCCCGTTAGTGAAAAACTACAAACTTATTTGCGCAAATACAATCGCCTAACCGATATTTCGTTTGTGTATGACGATTTAATGCGCTTTGAAGATTTTATTATTCTTTATGATAAAGAAGGAAGAGATACGCATTGGCTTGGCGTATATTATTCAGCATCTGAACAAATAGAGATTGAAGATAATTTAAATCGAATTTATACATTGCTGCACTCCGATGGAAATTTGGATGCCCTACCCTACTTAAAAGTCGATTCTATTGATTATTGTACGTTTGGCAATTCGAAACCGTTTCGAATTCGGGTACGCAATATTTTGAATGATAACTACACCAATTTTTACATTAAAAAAGCCGATGCTTCTAGAATTTATGGTTTAGAGTTGGAAGAGATTCTATCGCCTCACCGCATCAATTTTTTAGTGCACAAAGATACCTTAATCGAAGAGCATATTTTGGGTATTCCAGGCGATGTGTTTATTGAAAATTACCTGGATCAATGCAGTGAACTGGAAAAGAATCAGATTGCAAAAGAGTTCGTCAAATTTAACGAACGCTGCTTCTTAGGATTATTAGGCGATATGCGTTCATATAATTATGTGGTTATTCCGATGCACGATTTCGATCAAATTTTTTACCGCGTTCGCGCTATTGATTTTGATCAGCAGTCGTACGAAGGGAATTTAAAAATATACCGTCCCCAATATTTTAAAGAAAACAGGGTCATGGTGGAGATGGTTACCAACCGTTTAAAGCCTAATTCCATTGAACAATATCAGAAAGAGGTTCGTTCTTTAATGACGAAAAGGGTGTGGAACAGCCAACAACGTTACCAAGACTTATTGGCGGTTATGAAGTTAGATACCTTGGCACCTGAAGCCCATATCATTCAATTAAAAACCACTTTGGGTAAATTTTACCAAACGCCTATTTTTGAAAACGCAACAACAATGGGTGAAATCCTGGATACGTTTATTCAATTAATGGTGAAGCAAACTCAAAATTTAGGGAATAACCCATAGGCTCTATACTTCCAAAACAAATAACCAATCACCATAAAAAGAACCCAAAAATGCCGATCTATCGGAACTGGAAACGGAGGCAAATCGTTCGCCTCCGCTTTAGGCTCTTCAAAATAATCTTCCTGCGTTTCAAAAAGCTTAAAAAACTCGAATTTCCCATCTTGAACTTCATGATGATCTCTATAAACTTCCACAAAATTATCCCCTTTAATTTGATAATCATCGATCGTACCTATTTCTTGATAAGGATTGGATTCTAAAAAAAATGAAGGATTTTCTGAATTAGCATATCCACTGAAAACACCAAGGATAAACACAAATAACTGGATTGATTTCATATTAGCGAATTCTTAATTTAAAGGTTAAATTTTTCCCTTGCTGGGTTTGAATTTGTAAAATAACAACGCCTTTCTTACCCTGTACAGGAATGGTGAAATTCGAATTGATTGTTTGGTTTTTAGATTGAATAAGTCGTCCTGAAAGATCGAAGAGTTGATATGAAAGAATATTATTTTTCGACTTTACATGGATATGCTCACCGACAACAATAGCCTGAACATCGTCTGAAGATCGTTCAACAGCATTCGATAATTTATCCACGTCATAAGTCACTTCAAAACGATGATCAAATTGCCCTTTTTCAGACGTAAATACATACGCATTATCCTTTGTTAAATGAATGTGTTTCTGGGCGTGATGATCGATCAAATAAATAGGTTGACGATCGATAAAAACACCATCCATGGACATTAATTCGATTCGAAATTCCCCCGCTTTTTCAGCTGTAAAGGAAAGCGATACTCGATCCTGTTTATCCATCGGCCATGATCTTCCTTGAATCCGATAACGGTATGGTCCTTCACGGGATAAAAGGTGGCTTCCATTCATTTGAATACTTTCTGCATCAAACCATGCATCGTGTCCATCAGTCGCTCCTTTTAAATACCCGATTAATAAATTATTTTGAGGTAAAGAATCCGCAAATAAGGTTAACCAATAGCGCGACTTCTCTTCTGGTTTTTTATGGAGTATCGTTTGTTGAGCTGAAGGAATATCACGCATAGCATTGGTCAATTCTAGATCGCCTGCATTCGTTGTTTTCACCACAAAACCAACACCAACGCCTACCCAAACATCATCAGAGGAATTTGCCGTATTCCCTGTACCATTATAGACATCCCAAAACTGTCCTTGGTAACCTCCAGGGATCGCATAATGGGCTTTTTCATTCCAAAAATGAATCGATTCTATTTCAATCCCTTGGGCGTTTTTTAAATAATTATGTTCTATCAATGCATCTAAACGAATAGGTGACCCATAGGGATTACCTATCGCATTATATCCATTCAGTTGGTGTGTAATGGGTACTCGAACAGTTCCATTCACCGGCACGCCCTGAAATACGCCTTCAAATAACTGACTTGGCCCTCCATTCGGATAGGCATTATAGCCCAAATTCATTTGTATACCATAGCCAACACCTGGCATAAATTGCGTGTCTTTGGTTTGAATCCATTTCGTCGTAAGGTCATCAAAGACAAATACACCTGAAGGTTTGAATACAAAGCCCGAAGTATCATGCTGATTCGCCTTTTTAATCTTTTGGGCGATCACAGGGGAAGACCACATTTTAGTATCGTATTTATAAAATTCGGCCTGACGTTCAAAGGCTACATTACTCCGATTAACTATTTCAGGATTTTCTTGCAACAAATAAGCTTTTTCTTTAAATTTCACACGACTGCTTGAATCAACTTCCAATTCGTTCTTGATCATCCAAAAATGGTTTTCGCCTACTGTAACTTGAGCATCTGGTCCAACTTTTAAAGCGTGGGCCATCAAAGAACCCTCATCAGCAACATCATTGGGATAATTGGCCTTTACAACAGCATCCGTCAAATAATCGACTGGCGCACCTTTGCTCCAATGATCATTATCCCAAACCGTTAATTTATTCGTTTTCATTTCCACCTCGTTCGACACAGGGCTAATTTGTGTATCCCTAACGGCATAAATGCCATAATAATACGGTGTATCATCGACCAAAAGGGTTTGTATATCACGCTGGTTATTGGTTAATCGGTAATGATTCAATAACCCTACATTGTACTGCTTCAATACGTATTCGTGAACAAATCCAACTCCTCCAAAATGATGAACACCCAGATTAGTCGTTTGAGAAGGATGATTGTATTCAAAATCAGAAACCATCCATTCTGAATTTTCAACAGTAGTCCCTCGAGCCATATCCCAATTGGTATTTCCTTGGTGAACACTCGGTTTACGAATTAGAATTCGATCTTTGGTGGCTTGATTTACGCCAGCAACATCCCAGGCAATACCGGGATTATTATTGTGTTCACCAACGGCATCGATCAAGTGAAAATAATCCCCTTGCCCCCCATTCCATTGAAGTCCTATCGCATCGTTTCCATTCATATTGATAAAAGAAGAAATAAGGGTGTATTCCACATCGGATACATCGACATCCTTCGCATTGTGTGCTATAACGATAACTTGACCATGTGGAAGCACCCGACCTTCAAAATTCACTCGCAAATTTCCTCCATCTGTCCATGTACCTCCATTGGATGCTCGAACAATTCTATAATCATCTAAATTGACTGCTTTCCCCGTGTAATTGGCTAATTCAATATACTTTTTTGAACCCCCTTTACCTTCACCATATTCCGAGATTATTAGGTTATTGGAAAAACTGGTCGGCTTTTTCTGATAAACAGACACCAGATAATTAGTCGCATTGGATAGCTGTTCCCAATTCATCGTGAATTCATCATGATAAATATGCGTCGCCTTTTTAGCCTTCACCTTTCCCAAAGTACTCGCAATAACTTCTACTGAAAATGTGGTGTAAAAAGCCTGATAACCTGGTAATGAGGGCGCGATTACCTGAATATCCGCAGTGCCTATGCCCTGAAAAGATAATTGATTTCCTGCTACAACATTCACCACAGTGCTGTTGCTCGATAAATAGGTCAATGGAGAATTTTGAAGGGTATGTGTTTGATCCAATGCTACAGGAGTCTGTCCTAATTCATAAACCACATCTTCAAATGGTTCTTCCACCTCCTGAGGTTGTAAGGGCGCATTTTTCTTGTAGATGAATATCGGTTGTTGATCTTTAACATAGGTTGAAAAAAGAGGTGGGTTTTGGTTATTCAAGTTAAATCTTAGCAAACGATTATTCACCGAGTTGGTTAGTGTTGATTCTCCATTTGGAAGTGTCGAGATGGACCATTTGGCTTGATTGGTTAGTGACAATTGGGTTAATAAAGTATTGCTCGATGTGGAGGTTACATATAAAAAGCCTGGAAATTCTTCATCGAAAAATGAAAATAAAGGGCCATCCTTTTTAATCTTCAATTTTTTAAATGCATTCAAAAAGCGTGTTTCAATAAAGGAAGGAACACTTAAATACGTTCCTACAATGGCGGATGAACCTCTATTTTGAGCTCGTTGCTCATCCATCGCATAGAGTTGATTACTTTTTCTTCCTACAAAAATTACTTCATCGCCCTCATCTAATTCATCCACCGAGGTCACTAGTTCAAAGCCATTTGATGGATCTTTCACCGTTACATCAAACGTAGTCTCAAAGGCGGTGTAATGATCATTCGCTAAAGCAGAAGCACGAACCGGTGTCATACCTTCCTGAAGAAATCTTAATTCATTGTCTATAACTCGTGCAATTGTTGGATTGATCACTTGGTAAGTCACTTCTTGCCCACCCACCGATGTAATACGCGGAAGCATGACCTGTTCATTAATTTGTCCCTCAATGGTTGGTAAACTCAATTGTTGGTTTCCTTTGGCTATTGTGATAACATACACAGCCTGAGAACTTCCTTGGCCATTTACAGCTTTTATAACCATTTCATAACGGCCTGATTGAAGTGGAACTCCAGCGAATGATCCCGTCGAATTGAGCGTTATTCCATCGGGAAGAGATCCAGAAACCAAGGAAAACAAGGAGTTACCACCGCTATTATGAATCGTCTGCATAAACGACTCTCCAACAGTGGCTTTATACGATTCGTTAACAAGGATAGGCGGATTTACAGCCTCCACTAATTTAAATAATTCTATTTGTGTAGAACCAATATTGACACTACTATGGGTATACGCTCGCCAATCTTGGTTGAGATAAACACCGAGATAGCGCTTCTCCGTCAACGACTCGTTGACCATTCCCTTATAAGCAGATAATTCAAATCCCAACGACCAGAGTTTATTGCTATTCGTTCCAACTCTAACACCATTATTCGTCGCAGTAGAATATAACCATACTCCTCGATTTTCCTTGGGGTGAATCGTATAAAAATTTCCTGACTTTACAAACACCCATTGAAGATCCAAGGCGATCTCCCCAGAAATAATTGATTCATTGGTTATCTGAACAGAACGGGCAGCAGGGGCTGAACCCGTTCCATTAGCACTGGTTAATGCGACCCTCTTATTTACATCGACAATGAGGTAAGTGGAACCTTCTAAAACATCGGAGTGGTTTTCAATTTTAGACCATGTTTGCGCTTGGCTAATGGAACAAAGTAAAAATAATAAGCGGAAAAAGTAGAGGTGTTTCATAATCGATAATTCATTGCATTAATTCTTCTACAAAATAAAGTTACTACACTCATTTTGAATGATGTAAAAGTAGATTAAAACGAATGGAGTCTCCCTTTCGTTAAATTAAAATATCATTATGAAATTATTAATTCTATATTTCCCAGTCGGTTTTTAATTAATTAAAACAAAAAAAAGCCTATTGAAAAATTCAATAGGCTTTATATGTATAAAAATTACGATTTAGTAGTAGGTGTAACGTCTTACTTTCGCAATGTATTTTGCTAAGCGCATTACTTGGTGGCTGTAACCGTATTCGTTATCATACCATACGTACATCACCACATTTTTCTTATCTGAAGAAACAATGGTTGCATTGCTATCGAAAATTGCAGGAGCAGAAGTTCCAACAATATCAGAAGAAACCAATTCGTTGTTTAACGAATATTTAATTTGTTCAACTAATTCACCGCTTAGTGCAGCATTTTTCATAATTTTATTCACCTCTTCAACACTTGTTTCTCTTCCCATTTCTAGGTTAAGCACAACCAGCGATCCATTTGGAACAGGAACACGAATAGCATTCGACGTTAATTTCCCTGCTAAATTTGGTAAGGCTTTGGCAACAGCGCTACCAGCACCCGTTTCCGTAATAACCATATTCAGTGCAGCAGCACGACCTCTACGGTATTTTTTGTGCATATTATCCACCAAATTTTGGTCGTTTGTATAGGCATGAATCGTTTCTAAGTGTCCTTTTACAACACCAAAGTTATCTTCAACTACTTTTAAAATAGGTGTAATCGCATTGGTTGTACAAGAAGCAGCAGAAAAAATGTTTACTTCGTCTGGGTTATATTCGTCGTGGTTTACACCGTAAACAATATTTGGAACTCCTTTACCTGGAGCGGTTAATAACACTTTATCTGCACCTTTCGCTGTTAAATGACGAGCCAAGGCAACATCATCTTTAAAAACACCGGTGTTATCAATAATTAACGCATCATTAATTCCGTAAGCCGTATAATCAATATCTTCTGGTTGTCCAGCGGCGATCATTTGTACAGTTGTTCCGTTAATAATTAACGCATTGTTCTCATGATCGGCGATTACCGAACCTTCAAAATCACCATGAACAGAATCATAACGTAATAAAGAAGCTCTTTTTTCTAATAAAACAGGATCCACCTTATCGCGTGTTACAACAGCTCTTAATCTTAATTGCTGTCCTTTTCCTACTTTACTCGTTAACTCACGGGCCAATAGACGTCCAATACGTCCAAAACCATATAAAACAACATCTTTCGGTTCAACATTCTTAAAGTCCTTCCCTTCAGCTAATTTCGTTTCAATAAACTGTGCTGGTGAGTTAAAATCGGCTAATTCAGCCTGATATTCAGCTGCTAATTTTCCAATATCTAAACGAGAAGCCGGTAAATTTGCCTCTACAATTGTTTTGGCTAAGGTTAATGTATGATCTACTTCAATCGCTTTTCCTAAAAATTCTTCAGCATACTCATGTAGATTAATGATATCACTAACACTACGATCGACTAATTGATTGCGGAAAAAAACTAGTTCGATTGATTGATCATACCATAAATCGGCAACGATTTTATTGAATTCAACAACCTTTTTACTTTTAGCATTGTGTGAGGCAAGCTGCTGCTCATACGAAGTGTGGTTCATTACAGTTATGTTTTTGTGTTTATACTTGTTCAATAATTGCAAAAGTAGGTAATTCTATTGAGTTGGTAAACTCTTTTTCACGAAGAAGGCTTGATATAATTCATAAAACAATAAAGTGTTGATGGATAGTTGATCAATTTCGCTTGAAAACGGTGTAATTCTTGCTAGGTTCATCGTTTAAATCAAAGAAATGAAAAAATTGACTCAACTGCTTACCTTATCTTTACTATCCTTATCTGCTATTGCCTTTACAAGCTGTACCGCCACACGAGCAAGCAGCGAAGAAAACACCACCACGCCTATGAAATCCCTTGAAATAAAATCGGAAATCACCGCCATCACTTTAGATCGTATTGCCGACTCGAAGCAGGTGGACCTTCCAAAAGCCGATTTACAAAAAATAAGCTCATTGCTTCAGAAAGCGAGTTATGACAAGGACTGGAACGAAAAAGGTCTGATGATAAAAATGCAAGCCCCAGACTATATGTTATCGATTTCTATGGCGAATGGAACTATGACGAACGCCATGATTTGGGAAGAAAACAATAAAGTAAAGTATGAAAATGTTTGGTATGTTTTCACGAATTCAAAAGATGCCAAAAAAGTAATCGAGATTCTTTCCTCGTATTAAAATACAAAACCACTCTTAGATAGAGTGGTTTTTACATTTTAAAGACCGCTCACATGGACGTTATTTATTTTTCAATAAGATTGATCCTGAATAACGTTTACCATTTTTAAAATCAAGCGTATACCAATAAGAAGCATCGGCTAAAGAGTGCCCTTTCGACTTACCATCCCATAACACATTATCATAGTGGGTCATTTTTTTATGAATGGTCTTCCCGTAGCGATCATAGATTTCCACATCAATCGATTCAATCAATTCTAGGCCAGCCACCTTCCAAAAATCGTTTTTACCATCATTATTCGGTGATATAAAATTCGTAATATAAAACATCGTAAACTGCGCAGTCTGTGTCGTACACCCATTCATATCACGAATGTATACCGTATAATCACCAATCGGTAAATTGGAAAAAGTTTTGCTCTTCTGCCACGTAATTCTATCTAAACTATATTCCAAGGTTTGACCTGTTGCCTCAATCGTCACCGAATTTCCATTATCTATTTGAACAGAACGAATAGCTATAAGTTCGTAGTGACTAACTGTAAATGAAGTAGTACCTGAACAACCCGAGGTATTTGTAGCAGTTAAACGATAGGTTCCTGGATTTTTGATGGTCACGGAAGAAGCATTATTCGGTTGATTTACATCATCTCCTTTTAATCCATCCCAGCGATAGGATGTAAACAGATCCGATTGGATCGTTACGTGGTCATTTTCACACATTTTAGTATCGGCCACCTTCACGACAGGTGACGCCAATAATTCAATATCAAACATAACCGTTTGCGCACATGCTTGCCCAACAATCTCTATGCGAGCAAAAATTTTAGTCGCCGATGCGTAATTGGCTATTTGAATACTTCTCTTATCGTTTTGTTTCTTTTCCAAATCTTTTAAATCGGTGTAAAATCGAATCGATTGAATCACTTCGGTACTATTTGATTTTATTTTCTCTGCATAGACCGTAAGATCGACTTCATAATTCTTTGTAGAGGAACAAACTTGCTCTTTGGCTCGTTTTTTCGGAATAATGGACACCGTTTTTAAATGCAAAGTCGCTATTGAGAAGCATTGAACAACATCACTAACCCGAATATAGAGTACTTGATCATTCGTTTTATTCTCATAAAAATCGGGAAGCGGATTGACATTATTTTTGGCATCATTCGGCGTAAGAAAAACTTGCACCGATTTTAATTTATCTTTCGTTTTCAAGTCATCTCGCCATGTTTTTAAATCAAAAATTGCTTTTCCATCTTGATCATAGTCACATTCCGTTAATTCTTGATTGGCTATCGTGGGAATCTCAAAAACATTCAGTGTGCGTTTTGCTGTAAAAGTTTCACTGCTCGTAATAACCTTGACATTTACTAGGTAAGTACCTGGCTTTAAATACATATGCGATGGTCGAATAAGAACAGATGACGTACCATCGCCAAAGTCCCACTCCAACGAAACAATTTCTCTATCATCCATATCCACTGAAAAATCGATGGCTGATCCTAAACAGAGGTCATTCCCGGAAATTTCACCATTCACATTGATTTTCGTCACAAAATACGAGCTTAAAAATGGAGGTAACCCATAGGTGGTTAACTTATAGCCACCAAAAAAAACAGCTTCAGCTTCGAAGTGAGCCAGACTTCCAATCGCATTGGGTTTATTAATTCGCTCTAGAAAGCGACCACCACTGCGCGAAAGATAAATACGGCCATCAATGGCTAATTGTAACGCACCACGTGCAACAAATAACGATGGACTATAATTCGAATATTCTTTTAGAACATGTTTAGACGATTTAATGGAAGGAGCCGTCAAATCATATTGCACCAGCTCACCAAGTAACCAACTCACCATCAGAGGATCCGAAAAATCGTGATAATCAGTATTGGCATACAATACTTGACTGTTGGGCGAAAATTCAATTCCATAGGGTGAAGAAGCATCATCAAGGATCAGTTCATTTGTTATTTTTCCAGTAGAGTTGTCTAAATCATAGAGCGCAATAATCCCTGGATATCCATTGGCATAATAATTATTGGTCACCGAACCTGAATGATCGGCAACGACCTTGCTAAAAGGTAAATTAGATAAATGAGCTATGGCTATTTTCTTACCATTGGGTGCTCCTTTCAAATACCCTCTTGAATTCACTGGATAAGTATCCGGGTCAATATATTTTCCAATTTTAGAAATTACGGGTGTTATCTTTAGCCCATTCTCGGTTAACAAGTAAGCATAAAACTCATCTTTAAAGTGGGTAATAATCCACACGTCTCTTTTATTCTGATGCAATACCGCCGTGAGTTTTTCAGAAGTCAGTCGCATTAAATTATTATTTTTCGGAACCTCCACTTCACCCACTCCTCCCTCTTTCCGCATATCAACCACATAATAATTAAAGCCCAAATTCTTGGTTCCATGTGGCCCAGCGGAATCATCTGCCCCTACGGTGAAAATATAATACACATTCGGATCATTGGGTTTAGGAATAATAATCGCTGACTGTGTACTCGATGAATCTCCGTACAGACCCGAGCCATTTTTCATCACCTGGTGATTTTTAGTATAAACCGTAGTACCGTCGGTATAAAAAAGAAGGTTCCCTTGGGCATCAGAAATCGAGGCACAACCTTCTAGGGTGGATAGTTTACCATCCGTCAAGACTGTTGGTTCGTTGGAATCGAAACGCATGCCTAATTGATTTCCAAAATACCAATTCGACGCTTCCAGTTGGCCCAATGCATAGCTGAACAAAAATATCGAAAAAATGAAGTAGAGTTTTATTTTCAAAGTGTTATTGATTTTTGTTAAAGATAAAAGAATTTCGTTTTCAATAATATTTACTTGCATAAAAAACTACGAATAGAAAATTTCCACAAAACTTTTAAAAAATAGTTGGAATATTAAAAAATGATTTTATATTTGCACTCGCAATAACGCAATAGACCGCGTTTGGAGAGATGGCAGAGTGGTCGAATGCGGCAGTCTTGAAAACTGTTGAGGGTCACACCTCCGGGGGTTCGAATCCCTCTCTCTCCGCAATAAACACTGATAATTAATCAGTTAAAACATAAACACCCAATTTTACACCCAAAAATGTAAAGTTGGGTTTTTTGTTTTACATTACAAAAAATCAAAAGAACTTGACGTTAATCTTTTATCGACATCTTGTAATATGAGTATAATTCATCGTAATTCTTATATCACTATGATCTAATAATTCCTGCGCCACCCGAATATCTACACCGCTTCTTATGAGATGTGTTGCATATGAATGTCGTAAAGTATATACACTACCTTTTGAAATTATTTTGGCTTTTTTCATAGCCTTTTTTAAAATTAACTGTACACTACATTCGTTATACTGTAAACCTTTAACGAAATGCGGATATAGGCGTTGTTTTACGAAACTTCGATCTACTGTATTTCGAAAAAAAAACAATGTTATACCCAATGCAACGAGCAGCCTCATAGAAAATGACCGACAGAAAAAACGGATCAGTTACAAAAGTTGGGGACTAGGCAAAAAGTTTTGCCAATCTGAACAAGAAAAAACTTCTGTCTCTTACTCCTCTATACATCATTCTGAAGTATTTTATTTTAGCATTAAAGGATTCCGCAGATGCATTGGTACTTCTATCCTTGAAGTAGTTCAATATATCCGCGTAGTGTAACATAAAGGTTTTAGTTACAGTATTAAATTGTTTAAGGTTCGTGTTTTCTACTTGATTGAACCAATAGGCAAGTTTGGTCATAGCGACTTCTTTTGGAATAAGTTGATTATATATCGCTCTTAACTTGTTTGTTAAGTCATATGCTTGTTCTATTTCTGGATATAATTCAAACAATAATTTAGCTCTATCTTGTTGGTTTGTTGTCCAGTTATTAGGACTTTTGTATAGTAAATGTCTAGATCGGGCTAATAATTGTTTTTTTGTATCTCCATTAGATAAGATATCAGGGGAAAAGGTTTTATTTTTAGCTTTAGAATCAATGATGGCATTATTTTCATTGTCCATTTCAATCCAACGATGTTTAATTCTAATATTCTGAAGTGCTTCGCTAGCAAGTTTTTGCACGTGAAAACGATCGATAACTTGTGCAGCGTTTACGAAACATCTTTTTGCTATTTGTTTCATAGAACCAGCCATGTCAAGGGTTATTTCTTTGACTTTGTTTCTAAGAGATTTAGGTAGTTTTGATAAATGTTCTACAACGGTTTCAGACTTTGTTCCTTTTACAATAGCAACAATAGTGTTTTTCTTGCCTTTACCCGCTTTAGAGGTGACAATGGTGTATAATTCTCCTTTAGACAAACAGACTTCATCTATTGATAGCTTTTCCGTTATGTTTTCGGGATACAATAACCAATCTTTAGCGTGATCACGTTGATTCCAAGACTTAAATTCACTGGTTTTGTTTTTGTATTGGCGTTGAAATTTCTTTCCATCAACACCAAACAGTTCTCCTATTACCTTACAGCTAAGTATTTTAGTATCGGCTAATTTTTTTTAAGAACTCCGAAAACTCTTTAGTCATTCGGGTTCCTTCAGCAATTACATTCCAATCTCTAGCAATTATTTCTCCAGTTTGTTTATCTGTCCACCGACGGCGTTGAACATGCAGTTTTACTGATTTTCCACGCAATGGAAAATCTTCAATGACAGCCATCGGATAAAATCCTTTTGAAATTAGTTGTCTATCTTTAAGTTGATTACCATAATCGTTCTTTTCTTCGAAGTAGATATCTAAACGACTATTTAATTCTTCAACTTTCCTGATATTAAAGTGTTCTACCAAGTACTCTGGGAGAATCAGTTTTAATATTTCTGTGCTATCCATCATAACACAAAGATATTATTTTACAACTTCCTCCCCAACTTTTGTTATTGATCCGAAAAAACATGAACTTTTTAACTCAAAATAAGAATAAAGTTGTACTTTTGGACTTCATTAGTCTAAAATTAATTTGTCCAAATGAGTAATTTAAGCAAAATACTAAAGTCGGCACGTGAAGAGAAAAAACTCATCTTGCGTAAAGTTGCTTCTGAACTTGACATTGACCAATCTTTGATTAGTAAATTTGAAAAGGGAGAACGTAAGCCGACAAAGGAACAACTTATAAAACTTGCAGACTTTTACAGTTTATCCAAACAAGACTTATTAATTGAGTGGTTTTCAGACAAAATAATTTATGAACTGAAAGACGTTGATTATGCTAATGATATTTTAATCGTAGCAGAAGAAAAAATCAAAAATCAAAAATCAAATCAAGATGCAATATAAATTTATAGACTTATTCGCAGGAATTGGTGGTTTTAGAAAGGGCTTTGAAGATGCAGGTTTCAAATGTGTATTCACATCTGAAATAAATCCACAATGCCAACAAGTTTACGAAACAAACTTTGGCGACAAACCTTTTGGAGATATTACCAAAATTAACCCAACAGACATTCCAGATTTCGATATTTTATTGGGTGGTTTTCCCTGCCAACCTTTCAGTATTTCAGGCAAAAAAATGGGTTTTGAAGATACCAGAGGAACTCTATTTTTTGATATTTGCCAAATTATAGACAAAAAACAGCCAAGTGTTGTTGTTTTAGAAAATGTAAAACATTTAATTCATCACGATAAAGGCAGAACTTTTACAGTAATATTAAAAGCATTAATGGATTTAGGTTATAATGTAACTCATAAAATTTTGAACGCTAAAGATTTCGGACTTCCACAAAATAGAGAAAGAATATTTATCATTGCTACAAAAAATCATTATTTTGACTTTGCAAAACTCATAAAGAAAAAGAAAGTTATTTTAAGAGACTTTTTGGACAAAGAGGGAAATTTCGAATTTTTAGAAAAATCAGAATATACATTAATTGACGAACCAAAAAAGCAAGAAAGTGGTTTGATTTTCGTTGGTTACAGAAATAAAAATACTTGGAAAAATGGCATTAGAGAAAACACTGAACACCTTTCAAGAGTTCATAGACAACCTAATAGAATTTATTCAATTGACGGCACACACCCAACAATTCCATCGCAAGAAACAGCAGGTAGATTTTTTATTTATATTCCAGAATTAGATGCAGTTAGAAAACTAACAATTAATGAATGCTATAAAATAATGGGCTTTCATCCCGATTTTATACGACATTCAAATGTTGGTGAACAATATAAGCAAATTGGTAACTCTGTTGCAATTCCAGTTATTAGAGCAATTGCCGAAAGTATAAACGAACAAAAATTATTTATTGATGAACCACAAAGACAAGTTGTTGGAGATTTACAATCTCTCTTCCATAGTTACCAATATTAAAGACGTAAACAAAGAAACTAAAGATTTCATCAAATCTATTGGAGAAAAAATCAACACCCAAAAAGGTGTTTTTACTGTTTTAATTACATTGATTACTCACAAAATAATTGACCCAAAACAAGACATTAGAAAGCATCAAACAAGTATGAAAGGTGGTTTTTCGGGTCGGTCAATTGACACAGTTCACATTACACCAACTCTAAAAGTACTCGGTTTGCCTTCTATGGCGGAAAGCGGTTGGCTTACCCGCTCATTAGAACAACCATATCCGTATAACTTGGATTATAATGGAAAAATTAGCAACAAAGTAGTAAAAGAAGCATTTTTAAATGTTCTTGACTTTGTTGAAAAAAATCCGAAATCAGCAACAAACGTACTTCGGTTACTATTAAACGAAGCGGTAAACTCAAAAAATGATGCAATTGTAGATATTATTCCATTAGATAATCCCGAAAAACTAACAATTGAAAAAATCATTTTAGCATTAGACGAACATTTTAGAACAAAATATGACACTCACGGAGGCTCAAAACTTCCTGTTTTGGCATTCTTTGCTATCTACAAAAGTTTAATTAACGAAATGGGAAGATACAAAGACTGTACTTTGGCAGAAATGGGAAGCCATACTGCATCAGACAGAACTTCAAAATCAGCAGGCGACATAGAAATTTTCAAAAAGAAAACCTTATTTGAAGCAATTGAAATCAAATTAGACAAAGCAATTGACGCAACAATGGTAAGAATTGCAATTGAAAAAATTGCACGTTATAACCCAGACAGATATTATATTTTGTCTTACATCGGCATCAAAGAAACTGACAAATTAGAAGTTGCGAGTTTAATAGACGACCTAAAAAAGGTACATGGTTGTCAAATTATTATCAACGGACTTTTGCCAACAATAAAATATTATTTGCGTTTGATTACTTCATTAGACGAGTTTATTGGGAACTATAATAAATTGGTTCAAAACGACGATGAAATAAAAAAAATACATAAGCAAAAGTGGAACGAACTAATAGATAAATACTTGAAATAGAATATACTATAACAAAACAACGGGTTCGCGTAATGGCGGGTTTTGGTGCTAATTTCAAGTTCAGTTTTTCAATTGAACTTTAGTGCAAAATTGAAAGATTTGTCTTCGAAATCCGCCACTACGCAAAACGTTAGCAAATCTTTTAAAATAGCATGAACATATTTTACAAAGTTGTTCTGTGAAATTTTGAGCCTTCACAGCTCTAAAAATTTCACGGAAATAACTTTGATTAACATTTATTCCTTTTTTTTCCATTCTTTGAAAAACTTGGCTGTTTTAGGATTTTCAACAAAAAACTGATTTATATTTTCTAGTTGATTTATTAATTGTTCTTTTTCATTTGCTAAACGCTCATACTGGGATTTATCAATAGTGTTTTTAACAGCTACATACATTAAAAAACCTGTTGCAAAAAGAAGGAAAACGTTTAATGTAATCAAGTAAAGTAATCTTTTAGAGCTAACAGCCTTATGAACTTTTAAAAGCTCCTCATTATTTTTTGTTATCTCTCGATGAAACTCGTCAAAGTCATTCTGTAATTGTTGTCGTTGTTCTTTTTCTATCTGTCTGAGTTCAGCAACATTTACTGTTACTTTGATATTACTCAATTCTTTGATAGTATCTAAATGAGTTTTTTCACTTTGTTTAATTGTTTGCTCTAATTGTATGACTTGTTGAAGTAATAATTCAGTCATATCTGTAAGCTTAGGTTGGTTCTTTGCCATAGTTTATCTTTTTAGTGCTCTTCGTTTGCGTTTTTTCTGTTCATCATCTTCATCGTTACCACCAAACTGTAAAACAGATAGCATACTAAATAAAACAGACACATCTGTTTTCCAATTCTGCATTTGTGGTTCGAATTGTTCTTGACTCATAAATAATTTGTTTACTTCATCTTTAGACTCTGTACTTGCTGTATTTTTAAATAAGTCATTGAGCTTCATATTTCGGTCAACTTCACTTGCTTTTAGGTTTGTATTAGTTGGTAAATGAATAAAACGATACCCTTGAATATTACCTTGTTTATTAATGGTAGGCTTAATCTCAATTTCTTTTTCGAGCATTAAATGAATGTACTCTTGTAAATCTTTCGGTTTCTGCTTTAAAGCTTCTCTATGAGCTAATTTAATAGCGTTTTTAGCAATTAAATTAGTATTGTTAGCTCTTTGATTCTTATTCTTATTTTCTTGTCTTATAGAAGTCCATCCGTATTTAAGTGCTATTTCGTGAGCTACTCTTTGAGCTTCAAAACCAATGTAATTATCCTTTAGAGCCTTTCCGTTTTCATCTATGCGATTAGCAATGATGTGAATATGCTTGTGTTCTTTTTCTGTATGAACAAAGGCGATATTTTGAGCTTTGGTAGGATCGATTTGTAAACCAAGTAAAAACTCAACTGCTAATGCCCTTAAATCTCTATCACTCATCTTTTGACTATCTGCAATGGTTGGAGATATAACTGCCGATATGGTATTATTTTTACATCTGCTGTTTTGATTTTGTAATATTTGCATTGTTTGAAACATATCTTTCGGAGTTACCCCCGAAAGATTATTTCTCAATAGTTCATATCCTTTCTTAGCATCAATCACGTAATTAAACAGTGCTGTACCACCAACACAAGATTTTGCTTTAGCTATCATAATTACAGTAGTTTTTGTAAGTGAGTCCGAATTAGATTAGCTGTTTCAATAGTGTGCTGTTTAACTCCTGTTGTATCGCCAAGCTTAAAAAGGTTGCTTATTCGCCTAAAATTATCAGCGTATTTGTTCAGTAGTTTATAAACTTCTACTTCTTCAGGAGTTAATTTATACGCTAAAGAATAGTTAAGTGCGGTGTTTCGGATGTATTCCGAAACGCTACAACCTACTTTTTCTGCTTTGTTTTTTATGATTAGAGCTTCTGTAAGGGTAACTCTAAATTCTATCTTCTTTGTTTTTTTCATCGTCTTACCCATTTTGCGACCTTCGGGAGAAAAACGAGTGGTCTTTGGCTGTCAAATTTCCAATTTGTAAGGACAAAGACACATCTCGATAATTCTCACGTCAAATCATTGCGGTTAATAGTTAGTAAATAATCATTCAAGTCTTTGTGATTCTCGTACAGTTTACGTCCATCAACAGCGCCTATATATGTCTGTACCACTTTTTGAAAGGCATTTTCTCCAGCCTTGTCATTATCAAAACAACAAATGATTTTATCATACTTTAATTCTTTGTACAAATACATATTTACACTTTTACGTATTTGTACATTTACGTTTTTATGTACTTCCCCATTTGTACATTTGTACAAATAATTATTTGGTGTTTTAATTATTGCATTATTCAGCATTGATACAGAATTAAGAATCAAAAAATCATATTGCTTTTCAGCATTTGGATAAAGGGTTAAAAAGCTGATGTAATCACTCCAAGATTCATACAAGACAATATTTTTACTCTTGTTGTTAAAGTAGGTTACTGCTTTTTTACCAATACACATTTTTACATACTTGTTTCTAAGTTCAAAACCGCCTACCTCATTTTGAAAACCAACTGCGTAATAAGTCTTGTTGTTTAGGGTGTAATGCACCTCTTTACAATAAGTTTCAGCCATTTTAAGATTAAGATTACGCTTGCTGACATATTGTATCAAGTTTGGGTGCATTAATGGCATAATCGCTTGGATTTTACATGCTGGTTCCTGAATAATATTAGAACTCATAATAATTGGCTGATGAAAAGAAAAAGAATTGTCTTTAAGTAACTCTAATGCTGATTTAATATCACAATTATTGTACTTCATTACGAAATCAAGTGTTGTTCCACCAAATCCAGCAGAATGGTCATAAAATACATTTTTATCAATATTTACTTTAAATGAAGCTGTTTTTTCCTCTCTAAGTGGACTTATATACCACCAATCATTTCTCGTTGTTTTTGTCGGAGTATAACCCAACTTTTTAAGCAAGTCTGTTAGACTAATTTGTTTAGCTAATTCACAATTCATATGTTTTGAAATAGTCGGGTTAAAAATCTGTTTTTTGTGATGCAGTGATGCAGAAATGAGTTAATTAACTATAAATCAAAACAATAATCTGCATCACTCTTGCATCACTGCATCAAACTCATTTTTTTTCTTGCATCACTCTTGCATCAAAATTGATGTGTTTTTAGTTTGATGCAAACTTTGATGCAGTGTAACTAATTAATATATAGTTGTTTAATCTATTCTTGCATCATTGCATCAAATATTTTATAGAATAAATCTTTTTTAATGATGTAGTAACGTCCTCTACGTTCTATTTTAACGAATTCACCATGCGATAAAAGCTCTATTCCTTGATATGATTTTGTATTGTTTTGAGGTTCAAAATCCCATTTCTTTAAAGTTTTTCTTATTTCACGAGCAGATATAATTAGCTTAGGGTTTGTCTTGCGCAATAACAAGAGTAAATCATTAGGAGCTACATAAATTTCATCTTCATCCATCTTTTCAAAACATAGATTAAAAAGCTCCAAAAGTGAAATTTCAACTTTGTTTTTGCTTATTAGCTTTAAAAGTGATGCTGTAAGTATCTGTTTAGGAGTAAACCACATTCGGGTTTGTTGTGTAGTGTAATAAGGTCGTAGAAGTAAATATTTGATAAAATGAGGAACTTCACTTGTTAGCTTCTTCACAAAATGAACATCCTCAGTTCTAATAGGCTTAATCTTTCGAATCCAAAAACGTATTTCTTCTTCGTCTATCTGAATGAAATCATCCTCATTATTAGAGCATAGAATAAACTTGGCAAAAAACTCTATTTCTTGTCTGTCTTTTCCCTTAGCTTCAACTTTGTCTTTGTCGGTTGTTGAAAGGTATTTTAAACGCTCTGTAATCTCTTTTTTATCGAAGAATACTTCATCTATGGCAACTAATAACATACTTGCCCAATCTGAATTAAATTGGGATCCAAAAGAATCCCCTTTAATATAAGTCATATTGAGTCCAAAGATGTTTTTCAACCATTTAATAAAAGAGCTTTTTCCTGTCGCTCTTTCTTTGCTAACAAGGCATAATATAGGCAAGGCTTGGGTAGGTCTTTCGTATAATAGTTTTAGATAATCTAAACCATATTCATACTGTTCGCTTCCAAAGATGTGTTTTACAAAGTGTAGTGAATTAGGAATCAGTTGTTCTAATTCGTTTTGGCTAAAACTATCTTCTATTGACTTCATATTTAACTCGTTATAAGTATTAAAAAAGTTTTCTACGATGGGTTGATAGTTAAGATGGTCGGGAATACAGCAAAATCCATCTAATTTTAGGACGTTCTCTAAGTATGACTTTCCGTGATCTGATATAATCGTTTCACGAGTCCAACGCACCATTACTTTAACTTTATCGCCTGATATTAAAGGTTTTTCGATAATTTTGAAGTAAGCAGTTCCTACTCGGATATAGGGTATATCTAAGCTCATATTTACTTATGTTTTAATAATTCTTATCTTTATTCGATAAGAATTGAGTTATACTTTAATTGGATTTTAAGGGATGATTTGCGGAAATTGTCCCTTTTATTTTTTAGCGAATAGCTCTAATGCTAAGTCGGCATCTACTATGATTTTTCTACCTCTTTGTATAATCGCCTTTTTGATATGCCCTTCTTTTTTTATTTTATTAGCAGTAGTAATACTACAACCAAGTAGTTCTGCTATACCACGTATGCCATACACATAGCGCTTTGTAGATTGTTGGGTTTCTTGTAAAGTATTGAGCTCTTTAAACTCTTTTATAGATACGGTTTGTAATAACTGTAGTAGCTCCTCTCCTGTCATTTGCCAAACTGGCTTTTCTTTTAATTCGTTTATATACATAGTTTTAGTTTTTAAATTATACGATTTTGTGATGTTCGAACAATTCAAAACTACGATGTGTCTAAGGTGGAGAAGAGGTGGAAATATAAACTTTATTGCACAAAAAAACCACTATAGTAAAATTCTAAAGTGGTTCAAAGGTGGATTTGGATATTTTAAAAATCTTAATAGGACTCTACTACTTGAAAGCTGATTCGATTAGTTTTGAATACTCTTTTAATTTAAGAGGAGCATTGTCACTTACTATATGCCTATATTTAGAATCAAATGTTGTTCGTTTAATTTTAAATTCTTTTAATATCTGATTTAACCATTTTTTCTTTAAGTGCTTATTTTCCATGGTATTGTGCAAGGAATGAATTACATACAAGAAGGTATATAGAAAATCTTCACTAATTTTAATCTTGTTCACTGTATGCAATATATTTATCTCTCTATAAAAGTCATATTCTGATATATCTTCTATGAATTGGTTGTTCACTACACTATGTAGTTTACTAATAAGTTCCATTGAAAATATAGGCTTGTCATTAATAAAAAGATAATCATTGTCATACATTTCATAGTCTTTAAAATTTGATTTTACATCTTTTAAAAGCCTTTTACTATGATTATATATCTCTTGGTGATAGTCGTAGTTTAAAAAACCTATTTCTTTGTAAAAACTTGATTCAAAGTACGTTTTACGTTCAGGCAACTCTGTTTCTCTATACAATTCCATTGTTAAGTCATTATCTGATAAACTACTTTTATTTCTTTCTCGATACTTCTTTAAACGAAGTCCTTCTCTATCAAGATTAGTAAAGAAATCAGAATTTTTTTCATACAACTTAATTATTGTCTCCAAATTTTCTCTAACAATAGATAAAATCTCTTTTCTTTCTTGTGTGTCGTTTGCAGAATCAATTCGGTCTTTAAAATCAAACATTAAGATATTAATCATATATTGTCTATAAATATCTTGGGAATCGAAATTAAACGAATTTCCTGATGTGTTTAATTCTTTTTCCCACATCACTATTGTGTTATCAGTCATAAATCTTGTCAATTCTAATTGGGCATCTACTGTATTCATATCATATCAAATTTAGTCATTGCATTGGCTCTAATTGTATCAGCTACATCAATATAAGGTTTCATTGATTTATAGTCTGAATGTCCTGTCCACTTCATAACTACTTGCACAGGTATTCCCAAAGATAAGGCAGTACAAATAAACGTTCTTCTTCCTACGTGAGTACCTAAATGTTCATATTTGGGTTTTACTTCATCTATCCTTTCATTGCCTACATAGTACGTTTCCCTTATTGGTTCTTTAATCTCTGCCAATTCTCCAAGCTCTTTGATGTAATCATTCATCTTTTGATTAGATATTACAGGTAGTGCCTTTCCATTTTCAAAAGGTACATCTTTGTATTTTTCTAATATAGCTCGACTGTGTTTGTTTAATTCTACCGTAAGAAAATCGTTTGTCTTTTTGGTAACAAACTCAATAGCATCATTTTTAATGTCGTGTCTTGTTAGATTAAAAACATCAGAATAGCGAAGTCCTGTATAACAACAGAAAAGCAGTACATCACGCACACGTTCCAAATACGATTTTGTACCTAAATCCGCTGATTTAATCTGCTCTATTTCTTCTTGGGTTAAGAAGATTATCTTTTTAGAGGTCTCCTTGAGTTTTGGTTTAAAATCTTCAAAATTATAAGCAATTGTATAATTATTATTTTTACACCACTTTAAAAACCATTTTACAAAACTAATCTGTTTTTCGATGGTGCTATTACGCATCTTTCTTTCAATGCGTAAAAATGAAACATAGCCTAATAAAGACTGCTCATTAATATCTGAAAACTGAAAGTTGCTTTTGAAAGAAAAAAGATGTGAACGAACAGTATTAAACTTGGTATACGTCGCAGTAGTCCAATCATTGCGTTTTCCACTGTTTTTTACAAACTCGTCAAAAGCAGTAAAGAGGTTCTTTTCTGTTGCTGATGTAGTTTGTTTATCAGAGTAGCGTTTTATTTCATCTTTTAAGAGTTCAAAAGAAGGTACTTCATTCTTCAATTCATATTCTTTAAAGATTCTATCTATTATTGTAGATAGTTCCTGTATCGCGGTATTGATTTCTGAAGAGCTTTGTTTTAGTTTATTAGTACACCCATTTCGTACCTTTTCTTTGGCTTCATCCCATTTAGAAGCATCTATGCGGTAGCCTGTAAAGAGTTCTATACGACCGCCGTTATATACCACTCTTGCACGTATAGGAACGTTCTCCGTGATTATAACACCATCCTTTTTTCTCTTTTCAATAGCAATAGTTATCTTTCTTTTTATCGTCATAGTTATTTGTAATAGCACCCAAATATACACCCATTTTTAATACTATCATATACTATTTTATGGTATTTAACCGACTTAATAAAAACATAACTATCAATAAATCAAAATAATAACACTTTATCGCATTCTGTTTACACATAGGTTATATTCCCTCTCTCTCCGCCAATTAATATGAAGCCCGATTTTATCGGGCTTTTTTTATTTTTATAAAATCAATGTCGAGCTCGCTCGTAAAATTGATTTTGGAAAATAAAAATATACACGCGTAGCGGGGATACAGATTAATTGAACTGCTCCCTATCCAAGGGATCACGCAGTCATCCCTCTCTCTCCGCTAAGAAAACCCAATAGATTTTTATCTGTTGGGTTTTTTGTTTTTACTAAACCTGTTGAAAGTTTTACTTTCTAAACAGGTTTTAAAAACAAAAAAGTAATAAGCGAAGCTTATGGATTTTCTTAGATTCACTAACTCATACCAGAGATCACGCAGTTATCCCTCTCTCTCCGCCAATTAATATGAAGCCCGATTTTATCGGGCTTTTTTTATTTTTATAAAATCAATATCGAGCTCGCTCGTAAAATTGATTTTGGAAAATAAAAATATACACGCGTAGCGGGGATACAGATTAATTGAACTGCTCCCCATCCAAGGGATCACGCAGTCATCCCTCTCTCTTCGCAGTACACACTGATCATTAATCAGTTAAAACATAAAACCCAAGAATGCAAAGTTGGTTTTTTAATTTTAGATTATAAAAAATCTAATGGACTTGGAGTTGACTTCTTATTGACATCTGTAATGTGCGTGTAAATCATGGTTGTTCTAATATCACTATGTCCTAATAATTCTTGTACAACCCGAATATCAATTCCGCTCTTTATTAAATGCGTGGCGTATGAGTGGCGCAAAGTATGCACACTTCCTTTTGTAGTAATATTGGCTTTTTTCATTGACTTTTTCAAAACTAACTGAACACTTCTTTCGCTGTATTGCTTATCATTGGTACCTTCAAATAAAAATACGTTGGGTTTGTATTCAATATAATATTCTCGCAACAAAATTAATAGCTTATCAGGTAAAGCTACAAGCCTATCTTTACCTCCTTTGCTTTGTTGTATTAATAGTAAATCACAGTCGGATTTTACATCGGTTAGTTTAAGATTGATTAATTCACTTAAGCGTAATCCGCAACTGTAAATAGTGGTAAGAATTGCTTTATGCTTTAAATTTTCGGTAGCATTTAATATTCTTCTCACTTCGTCTTGAGAAAAAAAAGTAGGTAGTTGAGTTGATTTTCGTTTAGGATATAAATAATTTAACGCTATCGTTTGATTATTGACCAACTCATAAATTTTCTTAATTGCCCCAACTAAAGAGCGTTGATAAGATGCACTAATGTTGTCTTGAAATACTTTTTCATTAATAAAAGCCTCCATTTTAAGCAATAGGTATTTCATTGAGCGTACGATATTTACTGATATGCTTTAAGAATATTTGTGCATATCCACAATACGACATTATGGTATTATTGGCATATCGTTGCAGTTTCAATCGATTGTGTAAAGTTTTTAGAATTGTTTCGCTATCCATACTTAAGTAAAACTAATTTAACCTATTTTGTTTCGCTATCCACAAAAAACAACTTACTAAGTATCTAATTTACAAAAAATTAATTATATTGTGGCAAATTTAACGATATACATATATAGACGTTATTTGACGAAACTACATCGTGTTTTGTTTCGTTAAATAACAATGTTAGCTGTCACCCTAACCAACGACAGTGCATAAATCAACGGACGGACAAATGAACAAAAAAGCCAACGCTCAAAAAACAAAATAGGTGCAACCAACCGCACATTCGACAGATACGTTTACAGGAAACCGTATTTTTCATCCAAAACAACTTTCTATATTTACAACAAATAAATTTTAAAATCAAATAATATGAGTAACATTACAGAAATTCCAGACGTTGCATCGTCAAGAACATTCCATCAATTGGGTATTTTGGTACTTGATGGAAGTGGCTCTATGCAACATTACATTGGAGATGGAAACCGACCTTTAGCGGACAATGTAAACGTTTCTGTAAGGGACTTTTTAGGCTTTTTCAAAAATAGTTCAATAAAAAATAACTTCTCAATTGCAGTTGTAACTTTTGATGACAATGCAACTATTCATACTCCTATCACTCCATTGGAGGATATTGACGATTATGCTGACTATAATCCTGTAAATAACGGACACGGTGGTAGAACCTTTATTGGTGGTGCATTGCAAAAAGCGGAAGAACTTGCCAAAGAATTTTTATCTTCTCCCGAAGCAATTCAAAATAGTATTGACCATAAAGTAAGTATTATCGTTTTGTCTGACGGTTTATGTTTAAAAGCTGATGAAACGCTTAACATTTCAAAACAAGTAAAAGAAAACGACAAAATTCAAATTTGCACAACCCTGTTTTTAGCTAAAGAGCAAATTGGAGAAGAAGAAACCAAGTTGGCTAAAAACGTTCTTCTTGATGTTGCTTCTGCACCTAACTTTTTCAAGACAAGTTATTCAGAAAATGATTTGAGACAATTTTTCACATCGTCTCTATCTGCAAATACGAAGTATGGAAAATCAGACATTTAATTTACTTACCGCAACAGGAACGATTACAAATAAGTCGGAAAATCAAGATGCACATATTGAGCTTGAAAATGCTATTGTTGTTGCTGATGGTTTAGGCAGTTTATCTTTTGCTGGGGAGGCTTCTCAGATAGTTGTACAAAGTATCAATGCAGAATTGCTGAACAATTTTGAGAAGTCTGAAAGAACAGACTTCAAACAAATTTTTGAAAATGCAAAGAGCAAATTGATTAGTCAAGCATCCGAAACAAACAATGACCCAAACCATTACGGAACAACAGCAATTGTTGCTTTGGACAAACAAGAAGAATTAGAAATTGTCTACGTAGGAAACGGAGCAATTTGGCACTTAAAAGGAAATTTTAACGAATTCCCAAGTACTTATTTATTTCCATGGAATGCTGTAAACCTGTTAAATCCTCACTCTATACCACAAGGAGGAAAAGAAGCGTTGTATAGATTAATATCCGCGAATTCTTCATTTCAAGAAGCAGAACCAAGTATAATAAATTTAAAGAAAGACAATTTTTTCGGAGACATTTTAATGATTTGTACTGACGGTATTTTTTCCAATGACCAATTGAATATGGGTAGCAATTCAGCTGGTAAATGGATAAAATTTGAAGAAACAATGAACTTGTTTTTTCAAAAGCTAAAGATATATTTTGAAGAAGTAACTGAACCTAATCGAGAAAACTTAAACGAGTTTGTAACCAATTATTTAGAAGCAATAAAACCAATAATTGATGATGATGCAAGTATTGGTATCTTAATCACACCTCAGGTTTTTCTGTACCAAAATAACAAAAGAATTAAAAACAACAATAACCTTTCAAATGATGAAGTAATTGAAAACAATTCAGCTCAATAGCAACCTTTATAAAACTACCAATCTAAACAATGAGTTTGACAACTTCAAACACATTATTATTGACGACAAACCTTTTGCAAGTGGCGGGTTTGGCGAAGTATATCTATGCAAATCAGCGAATGGTAAAACATTAAAAAGCATTCAAGTAATAAAAATACTGCTGAATGATGGAACAGGTAGCGATGAAAGAGGATTTAATACTATTAGAAGATTTCAAGATGAAATTTCAAAATACAATCAAAAACTAAAAGACAATAACGAAAAAACCTTAGACAAAGTAAACGGACTTGGAGCTTTACCACAATTTAGTTTTGAAGGAACACTTAATAATAAAAGAGTAATTGGCTATTCTGCTAATCTCTTGGAGAGTAAAAAATGGATTGAATTTGATAGTTTTTTCAACGAAAAAGATATTGATAAACGAAAAAGATTAAAAAGAGAATTTTACAATCTTTCTACAAACCATAAGTTAAAAATGGCTTATGATTTAGTTGAAGCTTTCAAACATTTAGGCAATATGAATTTCATATATGCCGACCTTAATCCCAAGAACTTTTTCGTAAATATGACCGAAGGAAAACTCTGCCTTATTGATTACGAAGGAGGTGCAATAAATGACAATCCTGAAATTTTCGGAAAACCTGGAGATTGGCTTGCTCCTGAAATTCAAGAGCAACTGAGAAGTGGAAAATCCTTAATTACTGTTGATATCAATACCGACACTTGGGCTGTTGCTATTGGTGTACATTTTCTTCTATTTCCATTTCATCCATTGTTTTTCTTAAAAACAGTTGGACGGGATGAGATGATTAATTATCTGTCTAAATACAAATATCCATCCATCAACAAAAAGGATAACAACTTTAGAGAAGAGAAGGCTTATGATTGGTATATTGAGAGATTAAAACAACTTCCCAACGGTATCTTAAAGGCTTTTGACGACACTGTAAATGCTGGTTACAAAAATCCAAGTAAAAGGTTAAGCTACAACCAATGGCATAGAACGATTGGTAGTTTAATGACTAAACCAATTATAAAAAGTTTTACTTCCAATTCTTCTACAGTTCTAAATGGTAAAAATGTAGAATTATTTTGGGAAGTTGAAGATTTTGAAAGCATCATTATTGGTGGAATAGGAAATGTAACAGGCAAAAATTCAATTTCTGTATCTCCTACTCAATCGACAATTTATAAACTAACTGCCGAAAACGCTTTCGGAAAGGCTGAAGAAGAAATCAGAATTGAAGTTCTCGCATTACCTAAAATAAAAGAGTTCAGAAGTAAGCAACATAAAATCGAATTTGGAAAATCAACAGATTTAAAATGGGATGTAGAGAATGCCGAAAAAATTGAACTATTTTATGATGGCAAAAGTGAAGTATTAAACAATCGTGGAGAAAAAAACATTGAACCAGAAAAACATACTCACTATAAAATAATTGCGACAGCCTTGGACGAAATTACAAAAATCGAACAAGAGGTAATTGTTGAAGTTTACAGCCGTATTAAAATAAAAAGTTTCACTTCAAATTATTTATTCGTGGTTACTTCAGTTCCTGTTACATTGAATTGGGATATTGAGAATACAACTGAAATCATCATAGAAGATAATCTGGGAAATAAAACAGATGTATCAAACAAAACCGAACTTACAGAACACATTAAACAAGATACTACATACAGATTATGGTGCAATAATGAATTGTTCAATGAAACATCTGTAAAACTTCATATCACAGTAATTCAGAACAAATATGAACTTGAATTACAAAATTTAGTACCACGCTTTGACCAAATCGTTCCCGATATTGGCAAAGCCGTAAATCTCGATTTCAATTTTATTCCGGCAGTAGATTATGATACAGCAATCAGTTTTGAAACAATTGACTATAATTTAACTATAGACCACAGCAACGGCGAAATTTCATCAAATATTGCAAAAAAAGTAACGAAGCCCAAAAACATAAAATCGATAGTAGATAAAATCAAATCCTATATCCAACCTTAACAATGAGAAATTTTTTTATTTGGTGCAGTGGTGCCAGTGTTGAAATCGTCAAAAAATGTGACGATAAAGAAATTAGCAAATACACCAACATTGGCATTGTTGTTTTTTGTGTGGCTTTTTTATCCATTTTTTCAGCGACATATTTTTTCTCTTTCGCATTCAATACTGAAGGCACAAACTTCGTTTGGCTTTATTTGCCAATCGGTATTGTTTGGGGTTTTATAATCTTATCGCTTGACAGAGCAATTGTTTCTACAATAAGCAAAAATGACACGTTAAGTATTCAAATATTAAAATCAATTCCACGTGTAGCGTTGGCTCTGATGATTGGAATAGTGGTTGCAACACCGCTTGAATTTAAAATTTTTGAGAAAGAAGTAAATAATGAAATAAATGCTACTGTTTCAAAAAAGGTTGAAGATGAAAGTTCAAGAACCATTCAAAACGAAATTAAGACGAAAAAAGAAGAAGTTGCTAAAAGAGAAAGGACCAAAGAAGATGCAAGAATTAATCTAAAAAACGAAGTTGAAGGAAAAACAGGTCAAGGTGTTGGCTACGGAACTTATGCAATGCTTTATAAGGAGGAATTTGACAAAGCCACCCAAGAACTAAATAAAGTCAACAATGAATTAGCAATATTAGAAAATCAAAAAGTAACCTTGCTCAACACAATTGACTTAGAAAGAAAAGTAAATGAATACAAAGCTCAAAAAATCGGAGTGATAGAACGTGTAAAAGTTTTGTATTCATTGGGCGGAACACATTTGGCAATTACAATTCTATTTGTTTTGATTGAGCTTTTGCCACTATTAACAAAGCTGATGAGTAATAAAGGTGGCTATGACGAACTTATTTTGGAAGAAGAGAATAATAAATTGCAACTTGCGAGAATAGAATATCAAAAAGAAACTGCTCTTAAAAATGAATTGAAAGACCTTGACAATCAAAAATACACACAGAAATCAAGAATCAAACTTGAAATTGAAAAAGAATTACAAGAAAAAATATTAAAAACATTGGCGGAAGTACAAAATGAAATCGCCATAAAAAGAATTGAAGAGTTCAGACAAAAAAACATTGCTGACCCTAACATTCCGAATATTCAACAGCCAATAAACAGAGCCAAATTAGAGGATAGATTTTGGAAACAAAAAAATACTTTGGACAAAATCGAGTATTTTTTCAGAAATGGTCAGCCACAAGACAATGAACTTATCTATTCCGAAGCAGGAAATGTTAGTAAAGGTGTTTGGAATTATAATCAAACTAAAACTGAAATATCAATTGATATCAACAATCAAAAGACAGACTTTGAAGTCGCAGAGATTAAACAAGATTATTTAAAACTCAAATACAAAGGTTTAGATGACAGTATAGAATTTGCAAGCTCTTAGCCAAGGTTGCCAACGCTTTTGGTAGTACATTTGCATTTTAGCCAACCCACAAAATGCAGAAGAGCTACCAAGCCAACGCACACTACGACGACACAACAAAATGAACAAAAAAAACGGGCGAACAGCTAACAAGGTATTGGCGTAATACTAAAAGAAGACGTAAGACAATAAATGAGAAAACAAGAAAACACTACTATTGAAGAATTATATGATAGAATTTGGAAAACAAAATCAGCAAGGCTTAATGCTTATCAAAGATTATCAAAAACATATTATTTATCTTCATATTCTACAAGTTTCCTTTCTGTATATGTAATAATATTATCGCTTTTACAACCATTCAAAATAATTTCATGTGAAGATATAATACAAACTGTAAACTTTGCTACTATTTGTGTATCAGTAACACTTTTAGTTTTTGTACTAATGGAATCATCTATGCAATATAATTTAAAAGCAGAAAATTTTCACGATTGTGCTAAAGCGGTTAGTAAGTTATTTAAAAAGCATGAGTTCGTAAAAGAAAACACTTCTTTAAATGATGATGAAAAATATAAAAAACATAGAAAAATTCAAAAAAAATATGATAAAATAATTGATTTATATGAAAATCATAGACCAATAGATTTTAAGTTTTTTCAAAGCAATAATAAACTAAAGGAGTATAAAGAAGATTATACTTTGATTTTTAATCAAAAAATTAAACTGGGTAATTTTAATCGCTGGTATATAAAATTTAAATTCAATCATTTAATTTTTATTCATTATTACTTAGTGATTTTTATAGTACCTATTGCCTTAATATATCTACTATTAATAAAATAGAAGTACTACCGCTAACATGAGGTTGGAGCAATAGCGGGTTAAAGATGAAATTTAAAGTTTTGGCTTTCTATTTCGCAAAAAGCCAATTTTATTGACTTTTTTCTTAAATTTATTCAATGAATTGGCTTTTGCTTACCGTGTCGCTAAATTGAAACTTTTCGCTTCAATTTCCGTCACTGACGCCAAGCCTCGAAACGTTAGCAGAAATGGTAAACCGAAAAATAAACAATGAAAAAAATCTTATTTTTAATTTTAGCAAGTATAACTCTGATTAGTTGCGGAGTTTTAAACGGAAATAGTCCAATGACTGCATTTATCGTTAAAAACACTTCTGAAAAACCAATTAGCTTTACAGCAGGAGTTTTAAAACATTCTCAAATTGCAGGACCTCAAATTATAACAAACTCTTTTACTGTAAATCCAAACGATAGTATAATTGCAAGACAAACTTATTTCAAAAGAGATGGAGAAAATCCACAGAATTGGTTTACAAAGTTTGATATTTTACCCGTTGAAGGAATTGAATTAAATGACCCGAAAATTCGAGAAAATTGGAAAAAGTCTTCTAAAGACAATGCTCCAATTTATACTTTTACTTTAAATAAAGAGTAATGAAACAAATTGCTTTTCTTCTAATTTTTGTTTACAGTTCTGCCTATTCTCAGGAAAATAATATTCTTGAAAGACTTCAAGCATTAGATAATAATGGTAAAATTTGGTATAATATTGATGGATATAGCATTACAAGCGAAAATCTCAAATATAACTTTGATGAAAAAGGATTAATAAAAGCGCTAAAAAATAATTCTATCAAAGATAATTCAAGAGTGAAAGACGAAAAGATAAATGCTAATAATTTATATTTTTTTACAACTGAAAAAGTAGCAGACAATCTTTTTCAAAAAAACTCTTTTTACATTTTTGAAAATCAACACAAAAAGATAACTGTAGTTTGGTTTGCTAAAATAGGAGAAACTGAGAGAGAAACTGAGAGAGAAACTGAGAGAAAATTAGTTAATCTCATCATAGAAAACAAAATCCCGAAAGAGAATTTTGCTACAATGCAAACAGAAAAAATCAACTTCGGAGGCAGAGGAATTGAATTAGGAAATAATTGTTATTGGACTTTTTTGAACAATGTACAATGTCCATACTTTGGACAAATGAATTGGTCCATTCACAAGGATTTTCAAGACGCAAAAAATTCCGTAGAAAATCAATTTACGCTAACCAAATCTGGTAAAGGAGGAAAAGTGATTTCAGAAGAAATTATAGATATTGAATTTGAAAATGTGCCAAACAAAGCCAAAAAAGTTGTTTATGATTTTACAGGAACTACTAGTGCTTTAGCTGGAATATCTGGAGGAAAAACAGTAACTATCTATTATGTAGCAGAAGAAGTTAGAGGGAATTATATAAGTTGTGTTTTGAGTTTTTGGGATAATGACCAAATCAATCCTGAAACAAAACTGCCACCACTTCTCGAAAAAGTAATGAAACTGAAATAAGCACTTCTGCTAATACCATACTGGAAAATACTGGATTAATGGAGGAATTGAAAGTTTTAGCTTTCTAATCCGCCCCTATCGCCAATACACGGCCAGTTACCTGCCATGTTAAAAAAAATCTACAAAATACAATATATGAAAGTGACAACTTCCGAAATACATAAAAATGACTTTTCAGCAATGGGTTTTTATGGTGCAATGAATTATTCTGTCAAACAGATTAGAGAAGCCATTGGATTTTATAAAAATTTGAGAAAAGTTAACACTTCTATTTTTGGTGACATACACGCTTTAAGTTTACTTAGTGTACATTCTAATAACTTTGACATTCCAATAATTCAAAAAGAAGCAGAGGAATGGAAAGAAATTTTACTAAAATATTTTGAAAGGATACAAAAAAAAATACCCGAAGAAATAAGAAAAGATTTCAAACAAAATTTATCAAAAGACCTTGAAACAATTATATCAAAAGCAAAAGATTATCCTGAATACCGTTGGAAAGAAAAATATTATGAAAGAGAAATTACACTAACAATTAAAAATGAAGAACTAAAAGATAGATATGAAAAATTAGCAGAAGAAATATATAAAGGAAAATTAGGAAATGCTCTGCATAATTACATACACGATTGTCTCGAAAAATTGGATAATGGAGGTCAGGAGAAGGTCATCAATTCTGATGCCACTGATAATCAAAAGTCAATTATTTTCAATCCAACCTATTTTAAGTCTAACAACACGGAATTTACATACTTACTTAACGATTTTAACTTTTTTCTTAACAAAGCGGAATTAGAAAATGAAGTTGAGATAAATGCTTACGATATAGAAAAATCAATAAATTTATTCTTGGCAGATAATGATAAAAGCCTTATAAAACATCTACGATTTGATACAGAAAGCTCTCTACTTTCCGTACAATCAGATGAGATTGAGCATTTGATAACATTAAATGAATATTTATTAAAAATAGCGACTGACATAAATTTAAAGATGAAATATCTGACCATTGGAATGTAACGCTAACACTGCAGGTAACAAGGGTTTTGCAATAGTGGGGCGAAACTACAAAGTTCAACGGCAGTTCTTCGATTGAACTTTTGTACAAAATTAAAGATTTGAGCTTCGATTGCCCCACCATCGCAAAGCCGTTTCCCGTTGTATGCAATTTTACGACATAGCGTCCATAACCGAAATTTTAACCTACATTATGGCAATATCACACAAGCGAAAACGGAAAATAATATTTAAGGAAAAATTATACTTGTGGTATATTATTAAAGATGACGACTACGAATACTATCACTTAAGGATAATCTCTGACGATAAAAAATTACAGTTATCTTACAAAATAAATCAATTTAGGGATTGTTTTATTCATCCAAAAATTGGGGTTCTTAATAGTGAAAAGTTGGAAGAAGGAGTGTACCATTTTTTCCCACCAATTGCGGACGAAATAATTTCAAATCATAATGTTGAAGCAATATTGAATTGGTATAACAATCAAGAAAAAACAGTAAAACCGATAGTATCTAAACTCCCGAAAAATCCTTTTGAAAGTATTAAATTTAAAAGTGGTATTGTGACGTATATTGAGAATGATTTTTCGAGAGTAAACCTAAAAGAAGATATATTGCAAGTAACTTATCCTAAAAACTATTTACTTGATGTCGGTTGGTATGGCACAATGAATGGTTATATAATTGCTATAATTAAAGATAATGATTGGGAAAATCCAGTGGCAAAAACGAATAAAGGTCTCTATGATTTGCAAGAAGCCATCATTTCTGCTATTAATATAATTGAAAAACGAATTAATGAGCTGGAATAATGTAAACAGCACATAATAATAGTTTTGCATTAGACAGGGTGACATGCAAACTTGGAACTTTGTGCTTCTATTCAAGTTATGTGCAGGTTGACCGTTTTGTGCTCCAAAACCCGCCCGAACGCCAAACCAAGAACCGTTAACGGTAATGTTTATAGAACACACATGATAGACAAAAACTTAGATAAATTAAGACAACAAATAGTTGATGAGACTGATGGAAATAAATTTCATCAACTGATACAAAAACTATTAAAAAAGTATTCAGAAACAGACAGAGAATATGTTTTGGGTATTTTAACGGAGTATGCAAAAAATGGACAAATTTTGCATTGGCAAAATTTTCTTCTGACTGATATTATAAAACTTGTAAACGAAGATGAAGTTTATTACATTGACTTTTTCAAGTGGTGTGTTACTCGACCAGAATTAACCTATTGGGGAATTGATGGGCTACTAAAAACCAATGGAAAAAAATCATTTTCAGCACTAATCGAAATTCTAAAAAACGAAAGCTTTAAAACTTCAATCCGTGCAAAAGCCATCAAAAGTATTTCAATATTTAGCAAACAACCTTTTAACCGTGAATTACCTAAAGATCCAGGGCATTGGAAGGTAGAAGATTTAAGAATAGTAGAAGTAGAAATTTGGCAGAAAAATGGTTATCCAAGTGGACAAGGTTATACGGAACCTCAAATTCACATTTCCTTAGAAAATCCAAAAACAGAGCTTGAAAAAATTGCTTCAAAACTTAACCTAAAACTCGAAGCAAAAAGAATTAAAAATCAAGATTTATCAAACCTAACAAATTGGCTGGCTATTGCAAACGAAACCGACATTTTGAACATCACAAAAAAATGGAAATTGCCTGAGAACTATTTATTGTTCCTTAAAAACTACTCACCTATTCAAGTATTTATTGACAACAAAAACTATTTTGAAGGTTTGCATTTATACGGAGCTTCTGAATTGATAAAAAGGCAAGAAGGATATTCATTTAATCCTGTAACTAACTGTAAAATTGACGAATGGCCAACGAATTTTGTTGTAGTTGCCGATGCGGGAGCTGACCCATATTGTATAGATATTCATCAGATTAATGAAAATGATGCACCCATTTATACAAGTATCCACGGAAGTGGCGACTGGAAATTTGAATTATATGCAGACAGTTTTGTAACCTTTTTAAAAGAAATTGCAGGAAAATAGTACGGCCACTAAAGGTGTTGTTTTACGAAACTACATTATGTTTTGTTTCATGTAATAACAATGTTAGCAGTAATGTATAGACCAATCATACAAATGAAAAATTCCTATCAGAACTCATTAACTAGTATAGCTATTATAATTTTAGTAATATCTCTGTATTGGCTCATATACTCGAAGAATATTTGTATATAACCATACTACGACTTTATGGTATTATGGGCATATCGTTGTTTTTGCAATCGGTTATGCAAAGTTTTTAGAATTGCTTCGAGGGCGACTTCATTAAGGACCTAATTTATAAAAAATCAATTATATTCGTGGCATATTTCACGATATGCGCATATAGGTGTTGTTTTCGAAACTACATTGTGTTTTATTTCGTGAAATAACAATGTTAGCGGAAATATTTCCAAACCAAAACTCAACAATGACACCAGAATTAAAAAATATTGAAAAGCAAATAAAGAAAACTCACAAGTTTGCTTTTACACCAAAATATAAATCTGAATTTCACACTCAACTTTCTGAAAAAGCATTTTTTGCAACAGCAAACCAAACGTTCGAAAAATTAGATTGGGACATTATTTATGTAGACGAATATTCTATAGAAGCAAAACGAAAAGTAAAGAGCTTAGGAATGAGTCAATATACAGAGTCTATCCTTGTTACTTTTAATTATGGTAAAATAAAAGTAAAAAGTGAATCATTAGGAAATGAATTTTGGGACAATGGGAAAAATTCTAAAAGAGTACATCTTTTCATTCACATATTTCAGGATATTGAAAAAAATTACAATCGAGACGAATTAAAAGAAATTGAAAAGCAACAAGAAGCAAAAGATAATTGGGATGATTATCAAATCCCTACAGAATTACCAAAACCGAATACTGTACGTAAAGAAAATATTATTTTCCCAATTATATTTGCAATTATTACAGCTATAATTTTAGCTTTTTTAATTGCGAAAATATCTTTAACAGGAAATTATATAATATTTCTTTTTGAGTTTCTAATTGGTTTGGCTTTAGCATTTTCATTAAAGATAGGTATCAAATTAGGGAATTTTACAGATTTAAATAAATTGAGAAATATATTAATCGTTTCAATTATCATATTTTTTATTGGTAATCAGCTATTTCAATACAATCTAATTTTAGTTAAAAACAATTTAGAAAGTATTAGATTTTTTGAATTTCTAAAACTTAGACTTCAACAAGGATTAACTATTAAAAGTTTAAATGTTGGTGCAATTGGTTTAATTATTAGTTGGGTTCTGCAATTAGGTTTAACCTTTGTGTTTGGATATTTAAACTTAACTCGTTTTTTAATTTCTTATGTGGTTAAAAGAATACCAACTGAGGTAATTGACTTTGCTTTTTATCATTTTGTAAAAGGCAAAGAGGAAATTCAAGTTAGAGCTGAGCTATCTTCTTTAGGTTGGACAAATGAACATAATCAAGACGAAGTATTTGAAGCTATAGATGGAATTCAAGTAAACAATGAAATGAATAGAACAACATAAAATACTTCCGCTAACATCGGTTTGGCACAATAGAAGGTTGAAGCTAAAATTTGAAGTCTCGGCTTTCTATTTCACAAAAAGCCAATTACATTGACTTTTTTCTTAAATTTATTCAATAAACTGGCTTTTGCTTACAATGTCGCTCAATTGAAACTTTTCGCTTCAATTTCCGCCACTGACGCCAAGACCTGAAACGTTTGCTGAAATATTTAAAAAAATGTGGTTCAAACAACTCACTGGATTCGAAGAAGAATCACCTGATAATGTTTTAAAAAATATCGTCATAAAAGACGGGAAATTATGTTCTTTAATAAATTCCCAAGAATTTGCTATTGGAAATCTAGAAATTCCAACTTTAGAAGAATTAAGAGAAAATTTCTATAAGCTAGAAAAATATAATAGTAAAATTCAAGTAAGAGAAGTTATCGCTGATGTTATGGAATTACATCAAAACGCTGATAACGAAAACTCCTTATTTCAGGTTGCATCCCAGTTTAACTTACTAGAAATGATTCATCCAAATATTACTCCTGAATTAGGAATTGATAGATACGAATATGATCATACTCAAGGTCCTATTTGTGCTATAGCCTGTGGTGCTGGAACTATTTTTAGAAATTACTTTTTAGATGTTAATGGTGAAATTGGTCAAACTGAGAATAATCAGATAAATTGTTTAGATTTAATCGGTAAAGAATTAAGTAATGATCAATTAAATCTTTGGACAATGAAAAATGGTTATGCTTTAATTAACCCGAATGGACTTTTAGCTATTAATAAAAAAATAGCAGATATGAATATAATTCAACGAGAAGATTTAAAAGGGAAATTAAAGGTAGGAATTCAATGGAATACTGAAGTAACAATCTCGGAAACAAAACATAAAGTATCTCAAATATATTGTGCTGCTTTACCTGTTGCATATACTCAAATAGAATTCTTTTATTGGGAATCTTTTTCAAGAATTATCTTAGAAGCATTATATGAAGCTACATTATATTCAGGAATGTTAAATATGGAAAATAATAATTCAAATTCTGTATTTCTAACGTTAGTTGGTGGAGGTGCTTTTGGAAATGAGGAAAATTGGATTCTGGAATCCATGTTTAAAGCGATCAATAAGTTTAAAAATGTGCCTTTAGATATAAAAATTGTTAGTTATAAAACATCTAACAAAAACTTGAAGTCTTTTATAGAAAAAATATAAAATCACACTACAGCTAAAATCAGTTTGGCGCAATGGCGAGTTAAGTCATAAAACAACGTTTCGGCTTTCTATTCCGCAAAAAGCCAATTACATTGACTTTTTTCTTAAATTTAGAAAATAATAAAAAGCTGTTGCTTAGTTTATTGCAAAATTGAATGTTTCGGCTTTCTAAATCCGCCAATACGCGACCCGTTGTACGTAATTTAAACCAAGTATTCCTCAAAAATGACTTTGAAAAATTTTTATAAAACATTTTATTTTAAGTCGATTAAAATAAACTTGATTTTCATTTTATTCTTAACGAACAATCTATTTTCTCAAGATTGTGTATTGCCCAATGGAAAATATAAAATAGAGTTTGATAAGCAATTTGAAAAGTATCCGAAATTTGAGTTTAGAATTCTAAATGACTCTATTACTTTTTATGAAAATAATTATGGAATCAGTCTTAAAATCGAGAAAAATAATGATTGTAGTCTGGTTATCGAAAAAGAAAAAATAGATGAAACTAATTTAACAGAGTTTCAAAAAATAATTAACAAACAACATCCATTTTACACTTTCAAAAAAATTAATGATTTGGAATTTGAGTTTATTTATAGAGTCGATTTACACGTTATAATAAACTCAGGAAGATTTATGAAAATCAAACCTCAATATTAAAAACTAGGTACAACACAGGTATTGCAAAATGAGGAATTTGATTAAAGTTTTTATTTTTGTCTAAAAAATTTGCAAATTAATGTTCATATTGATTTACTATCTTAGTTTAAGAATCTAAAATAAGCATTTTTAGGGAAGCCTACACCTTGAAATGTTAATCGCACGTAAACTGACACAAATGAATTTCGAAATAAAGAATAACGGAGCAGTTTCTAATGAATTTTTAAAATTAGGAATTCAAGATTTTAGAAGTGCTTGTAAATTCATTTCACTCCTGCCTTACAAAAGAAATATAAACAAGGAAAATATACTTTGCGTTTTTGAGGATAATGCAGGAACTTGTAGTACAAAACATTCAACGCTAAGGAAATTAGCACTTGAAAATTACAAACCAGAAATCAAATTAATTCTTGGGATTTTCAAAATGGATTCAAATTATGCTCCAAAAATTCAAAAGACATTACAATTAAATCATTTAAATTATATTCCAGAAGCACACAACTATTTAAGAATAGGAAACGATTATTTAGACTTTACACATTCAAATTCGTCATATTCTGAAGTCGAAAATCGACTTTTAATAGAAACAGAGATAGAATTCAATGAAATTAACCTCCAAAAAATTCTAAAACACAAAGAGTTTCTTTCAAATTGGATAAAAGACAAGCCACAATTTACTCTTAAACAAATATGGGAAATTAGAGAAATGTGTATTGAAGATCTACAAAACTAAAAATTGTAGCCACAGCTAAGATCTAAGCTTTGGTTTTGCCTGTAAGCCAAGATAAAAGCCCGTTGAACGGAACTTTTTATAGCGAATCATAATCTATTTTATTGTTACCTCCCCATTTTTAGGGGAGACCACCGCATAAAAAAAAAACTAACACCCACCCTAATTATAAAACTTATCTTTGGCCTCTTGGTCGTTTAACCAAGATTGAACCGTTTTTTTATGATGACGAATGATGAAATACCTGCCCTAAGTGCAGCAGAGATTGACCAATGCATTGCTTTATTAACACAGCTTAACACCAATACCGATCTGATATTTGATATACCAAAAGATCAGCGAACGGCTTTGATTATCGCTGCTGGACAATTCTCTAGACCGGATCGCGATGAATTGGCGCGAAGAAAAAAGGATGGACGACTGATTGCTAAACGCAAGAAAGAGAATAAAGATAAAACTGCGCGAAAAGTCACAGGCATTCGTCATGCGCGCGAAGCCCATATTTTTGTAGCTCCAAAATTGTTGGCTTTTACCGATTTGGCGCAAAAAGAACCACTTGAATTGGAAACACCGAGAAACTGTTATGTTTGTAAAACGCGCTTCACCAAACTCCACCACTTTTACGATACTATGTGTACCGATTGTGGCGATTTTAATTATGCTAAACGTTTTCAAACAGCTGATGTAAAAGGTCAATTGGCTGTGATTACGGGATCGCGATTAAAAATTGGCTATCATATTACCTTGATGCTATTGCGTGGCGGTGCAACTGTGGTGGCTACTACCCGATTCCCCGTTGATTCGGCTATTCGTTTTGCCAAAGAAGAGGATTTTGCCGTATGGGGACATCGCCTAAAGATTCATGGCCTAGACCTAAGGCACATTCCAAGTGTAGAAATCTTTTGTAATTATATTGAACAGAAATACGGTCGCCTGGATATCTTAATTAATAACGCAGCACAGACCGTTCGACGTCCTTCTGGGTTTTATACCCACTTAATGGATAATGAACAACGTCCTGTGAATGAATTACCCTTATCTGTACAGGCTTTATTAACCGATCATACCGATTGCCTACAAGAACTGAAACTATTGACGAACGGCGCTTCATCCAATCAGAATATGCCCGTTACATGGCACGGTCCAGAACCTGGAATCGGTTTAAGAGCTTCGGCCCAATTATCTCAAATTCCTTATTCTTTTGACAAGGCCTTAGTGGCCACAGAAGTTTTCCCGGAAGGCGAATTGGATGCCGATTTACAGCAGGTTGATTTGCGAAAAACCAACAGCTGGCGACTAAAACTAGGACAAATTGAAACTACGGAAATGATTGAAGTTCAATTGGTCAATTCTGTCGCCCCTTTTGTTTTATGCAACCGCCTAGCAGAAGTGATGAAAAAAGACCAAACAGGTCAAAAACACATCATCAATGTTTCGGCCATGGAAGGAAAATTTTACCACGGCTACAAAGACGATCGCCATCCACATACCAATATGGCTAAAGCCGCTTTAAATATGTTAACGCATACGGCAGCGGGTTCACTGGCTAAAGAAGGTATCTATATGAATGCGGTTGATACAGGATGGGTTACGGATGAAGATCCGGCTGAAATGGCCAAAAGAAAACAAGAAGAAGAGGATTTTCAGCCGCCCTTGGATATTGTCGATGGCGCAGCCCGCGTGATGGACCCCTTGTTTGACGGTATAAATACTGGAAAGCACTGGTCTGGTAAATTCTTAAAAGATTATGTACCTATTGCTTGGTAATTTTTCTTTTACACCCACTATAATACTTTCAGGCCGTCTTATCAGATGGCCTTTGTTATGGACTTACGAAATGATCATCTTATTCCATTCTTTAGCCGTAATAGCCATACATGAATTAGAACTGATTTAAAAAATAGTAGCCTCAAACAAGTTGAGGCTACACCAGATAGACTCTATTTCCTAGAAAATAAAGCCTTCTATTATCCAATAAATATAGTAAAAAAAATTAAAAAACACTTTTTAAACGCCATTTATTTCTCAAAATCAAAGGATGAAGGTGGAGTTTTATTTTTTTGAATTTGTTTTTCCCCCCACTCCCGTAAGTAGTCGATAAAAGGAATTAATTCCAAACCGAGCTCTGTTAAAGTGTACTCTACTTTTGGGGGCATTTCGTGATAGACTTGGCGATTGATCAATGCATCCGATTCTAAGTCGCGGAGCGTTTGAGTCAGCATCTTCGGTGTTATATCGTACAAGGTTTTTCTCAATTCGCCATAGCGCATGATTGGATTTAGATGAAGATACCACAAAATTCGGCCTTTGTACTTTCCGCCTATTCGCCGAAAAGCATAGTCTACAGGGCAAGAAGGTTCATCTGCTAAATATTTTTTCATTTTTTAACATTTTTTAATTTACTGAGAATCAATGTTAGTCTATTCTAGGTTTCTAGGTTACAAAAAAGTACCTACTTGACTTCAATATACTGATAATTTACTTTTACAATCTAATTTAATCTTTAGTGAAAATGAAAGCAATTATTTTACAAAAGGCCGGAGGAGTCAAAAACCTTGAGGTTGTGGAAATGGATAAACCAACCATAAAAAGTGATGAAGTCTTGGTAAAAGTAGCCACGATTGGTATTAACCCTGTCGATGTTAAAGCAAGGGCCTATGAAGCCGTATTGGGATGGATTTACGAAGACAAACGTCCCGTTGTTTTAGGATGGGATATTGCTGGAGAAGTGGTGGAAGTTGGTGAACATGTATCTCGTTTTAAAATAGGCGATCAGGTATTTGGAATGGTTCGTTTTTTTGGAAATGGACAAGCTTACGCTGAATATGTAGCATCACCGGCTAGTCATTTGGCATTAAAACCCGTCAATGTATCCCATGAGCAAGCAGCAGCTAGTTCTATGGTTGCCACGACGGCTTACCAAGCTTTGGTAGACGTTGCACAAATTAAGCGAGGAGATCGAGTTGTTATTCATGGTGCCTCAGGTGGTGTGGGGCATTTAGCCGTTCAAATTGCGAAACATTTTGGAGCCTATGTGATCGGTATATCCTCGGGCAAAAATAGGGATTTTGTTTTGTCTTTGGGTGCGGACGAACATGTGGACTATACAGCCGAAAACTTTAAAACAACATTGAAAGACATCGATATCGTTTTGGACACCATCCAAGGAGCAACCTTATTAGACTCCGTTGATGTTGTTCGTTCCAAGGGCATGATTGTTACTCTACCCTCGCCTGAAATTCCAGCGGAAGTAAAAACAAAGGCCGATGAAAAACAGGTCTATGTCGAGTTTATGATGGTGGCCTCCAAGCAGGAGACTATTTTAGCCATTGCCCAACTCTTGGAAGCAGAAATTCTAAAGCCACATATTGATAAGGCATTTGCGTTTGATGAAATAGGATTAGCTCATCGCGCATTAGAGACCAATCATGTGGTTGGTAAGGTGGTGGTGAATGTATAACCAAGCGACTTTATTCTAACGAATAATGCGTTGTATAGAACAACCAATTTAACACCGTTTTTTATGCTTATTTTTTGTAGTTTAACAGCGGATTTAGGTGGCCCTATTTTTTATAACCACCTCAATCTGCCGTTAAACTATATACCCCAACGAAATGAATATAGCGAATAATTATATTGAGATTAATAGACAATCTTGGAATAACCGAACAGAGACCCATTTAAAGTCCGAATTTTATAATTTGGATGGTTTTTTAAAGGGTGAGACTTCCTTAAATTCCATTGAATTGGACTTGTTAGGCGATGTAAAAGGAAAATCCATTTTACATTTGCAATGCCATTTTGGGCAGGATAGCATTTCTTTAAGCAGGCTAGGCGCCAAGGTTACAGGTGTCGATTTATCGGACAAAGCTATTGAAAGTGCACGAAAAATCGCGTTAGAACTCGATGCAGACACGGAATTTATTTGTTGTGATTTGTATGATTTGGAAAATCATTTGGATCAGCAATTCGATATTGTTTTTACCAGCTATGGAACAATTACATGGTTACCCGATTTAAACCGATGGGGTCAACTAATCGAAAAATTTTTAAAGCCCAACGGCCGATTTGTTTTTGTGGAATTTCATCCGGTTGTTTGGATGTTCGATGATCATTTTGATAAAATTGGTTACTCCTATTTTAATACTGCTCCCATTGTGGAAACGGAGAACGGGACCTATGCCGATAAAAATGCAGCGATTACCCAGTCTTATGTGAGCTGGAATCATAGCATGAGTGAAGTATTAAGTGGTTTGTTGAGCAATTCTTTGACGCTCGAAGCTATGCGCGAATTTGACTATTCGCCTTATAATTGTTTTAACGAAACGGTTGAATTCGAGCCTAAAAAATACAGAATAAAGCATTTGGAGAACAAAATTCCTATGGTCTATTCCATTGTGGCGAAAAAGAAATTATCCTAAGCTATGGATTGGAACAATTATTTATTGGAAAAAAAAAGCCCGTCTGGTGATTATGCCCATTTAGGCGTTTTTGAAGGGGCTGTTAGAGGACTATTTGATTTATCTGAACTTCCTAAAGACACAACCGTCTTGGAAATGTCAACCCCTTTAAAAAAATTTAAATTAAAATACACCAATCTTGATTCTTTATCCCATAACTCAATGATAGAGGCATTGGTTATTGGAGCGTTAGATGAAGAACGATTAGCCGTTTTTTCGACCCTACCCCATTTAAAATACCTTCATATAAGCCTGAATAAGCAAGATGAAATCCCTGACTTATCCTGTTTGAAAAATCTGGAAGTCTTGATTCTTTCGGGGATTAAAAAAGTGAAAAACATTGATTTTCTTCAGGGTTTGACCACGCTGAAAACGTTATATATTTACGAGTTCAATCATTTATACGACTTGTCTCCCCTATCGCGTTTGACAAATTTAAAAGAACTTTTTTTAGACCATGGAAAAATGAGTGGAACAGGACAAGCCGTCAAGAGCATGGAGCCTTTATCGAAATTAACACAATTGAATTACTTAGCTTTCCTTTTGAATGTTGAAAAAAAGAATGAGGATATCAGTGCTTTACTTTCTTTAAAAAAAATACAAAAGCTTGTGATTTTACCGCGGTATTTGAAAAATGGTCAAAAAGAGATGCTTTTGAATGACTTACCTCTCTTAAACGAATTATAAATCAAAGAAAAAATGATCCCTCATTCGGTGGTTTATAAAGTGGAACTATGAGCGTATGGAAAGATTCGCTTATTTAGCTATTCTTGAAAAGAAGTATGGGCACACCATCTGCCGATGTTTAATAAAAATATAACGATAAAAAAAGAACTATGTTTATAGAAAAATGGAAAGACACTGCTTTTGGAAGTGATTACGGTGGTGACTTTCAACAATTTTTAGAAAATCTTTCTACCGATCAATTAACGCTATCAGAGATCTACACCCATTGTGATTTAAAAAAATATTTTGATCAACCCGATTTATTACTCCAACGCCTAGACCAGAATGTCTATCTTCAAAATTCCGAATTTACTCAATCTGTTCATTACGAAGATGCGGTTATTGCATTAACCGCAATTGTTGCTGAATGCGAAATGAACGGTTATGCGGATTTATCCCTTGCTTATGGTGCTAAAAAAGTCACGTTTGAAATCTCTTCGCTGGAATTACTCACCTTAAAGCATGCCCTGAGCAACATTTATGATCAGCCTGATCGTTTTGTTTTATTTTCAATGCTCGATCCAGAAGGACGACAAGAAACATTAAGCGATTTAAGAGAAATTATAGACCAGTTGGATCATTCAATTTCACGAAAAAAAGAAGTAAAATAACCCATAAGCTTTGCGCTTAAAAAGATAGGCGACGTTCTACGTGGTCTAAAGTGAGTACGTTTTACAAGAAGCATCAGATCATTTTAACCCTTTTCTAATCGTATTTTTTGCACGACATCGACCGTCGCACAGGTTAAACGAGCGATTTTATCATCGGCAAAATCAGTATCCAGGATGAGGTTGCGGATAATTTCGTGTTTTACAATTTCACGTCCTTGTTTATCACCTTCTTTTTGGGCTAGATCGAGGTGATTGAACGCATCTAATTTCGGAGGTAAACTTTTATCATCCATGGTTTTGCACTTTGATTAACGCTAGTGAATGATCATATTCTTCAGGCTTTAGATAACAATCCGTAGACCTTTCTACCAATTTATGGCTATGAAACTTGGTAGGGTTTAGTTGATAAGTCATCTCAATTACAAGAACACAGGGAGCGTTACAATAATTTAAAAAACAACACTACAGATTGATAATCAGTACACTTAAGGTAATTAATTTCTTTAAGAAATCAAAAAATAAATTATAAAAACTTGATTGAATGGATGTTATTATCTTTCCTTGGAGTCTTTCCTTATCTGCGCAAAAGATCGCATAAGCATCTTTTGCTGCCCCCTCAACTTGCATTAAACCGTGACGTTTTTGCACCAAAGATTGAACGAACGACCTGCGCTCAAAAAAACAATTATCTTAGTACAATTACATCGATCAAAGTGCTTTAATTAGGCGTATTTGATGTTTATCGATGGAGTTGATGGTATAATCTCCATTTAAAGTCGCGTCACTGGAATCTAAAAACTGTAATTGATTCGGTTGATTCACCTTCCATTGGAAATTAATTTCTTGGTTTTGACTTGGTTTATGGGGATCGTTAAAATTGGTTTTGAAATGGATTTCCTGATGAATTTTCACCGATTGATCGGCATGGAATTCTGCATGGATACGCCGTTTTAAAACTTCAGGGGGGAGGTTTTTTCGGTTGGAAGAGGCGTAGTTTTCGGTTAACGCGTAATAATCATTATAGAAATTTTGGCAGTTTTCTGTTTTGCAAAAAGGCGTGAATTCTTTTCCAACTAAATAAATGGTGTCTGCATTTTGAGTATAGCTCATTTGCCAAACTTCTTTTAAAAGCATGGCTTTCACATCGAAAACTTCATTCACCCTCTTTACATAGATGGTGTCGATGCTATAAATCGATCCTTTTCGCTGTCCACCTCCACGGGAGTTAAACAGTCGGATAGCATCCTTTTCGTAACCTTCAAACACAATAGGCTCATAGACATGTAATGGAGGAGCTTCCATCACCATCAACTCGGATAAGAAAAATTTAGTATAGCGCTTTTCTGATATAAAAAAACGCCCTTGCGAATCTGTTTCCCCCTCACCTACTCGACCACCTTCTATGGGTTGATTATCGTACGTAAGAAGTATACCTGAAATTGCAGGCCGACTCAATCTTGAAATACAAGAATACATCGCGAGTAAGAGGATAAAAAGGATCGTATATTTAATCATGGGCCTGTTTTAGTAAGAGAATGATCGTTAAGGTTAAGGTCTTTAAAATTAAGTATAAATTATATATATTTAAACACTGTCAATCAATTAGGATCATTGCGTAATATCGTGTGTAAAAGATGCTTTTGGCCTCCTGTGGGTTTTGAAAGGGGGTAATTTATCGTAAAAAAGGTCGACTAGAGAGGGGCGAAAATGGCCATGGAATCGCGATAAATATAATGAGGAATGCGAGGATAAAGCCAAAGCAAATTATTTTAAATTTAGCCTGATTTCCTACTTTCTGATCGGTTTTTCGGCCTATTCCAGTGAGCAATGATACACTTACTACCATGCAAAGAGGATGAAAAACCCCATAAAAGGTAACGGGCCACGATTGCAAGCCTAGCGAGGGATCTTTCCAAAAGAAGGCCACAATAGGACTTTGCCAATACATGATTATACCAACCAAAAATTGCATTTGGACGATGAAGATGGTGATGTTTTGTAGGGCTTTATCTGTGGCGGTATAATTCCGCTTTAATCTTAACCCCAAAATGCTATTGATAATAGCTATAAGGAGAAGGAGAACAACAAACCAGCGCATTATTGAATGGAGAAAGAGCAGCGTAGAGTTCATAGCATTATTTTATGGGTTTAAAGATAAATAAACGAGGAATAAATTGAACTAAAAACCAATGCTTATCATCTGGGTTAGCTCAATTGCTAGTACATAGATGATAAGCGATTGTTTGTTACCACTTATAGCGAACGTAGATAGTGGATATAATCCATTGTTCCTTGCTCAATGTCTTGTGAATTCGGTTGATGCTCAGCCCCAAAAAACGCATAATAGTGATCAATGTAGTTGGCATGAACATACTTGGCTGTGGTTTTAAAAGGGAACAACAACTCGTGGAGTGTTACCTGATTTCTCCCTTGGGGGGTGTAATCTTCTTGAAAACCACCAACCGATAAAGCGATTGCAATTTTTTTGTTCCGCATTTTATTCCCCTGGGAACCATACGCCCAACCGTAGGTATACACATCGTCTGTCCATTGTTTTAATAAAGGGGGTGAACTAAACCAGTAGACTGGAAATTGAAAAATAATGGTTTCAAATTTTTCGAGTAATTGCTGCTCTTTTTGAATATCGATGTTAGCCGTGGGATATTCTTTGTATAACTGATGAATGACAAACTCTTCGGGGTATTTTTCTAATTCTTCTACCCAGCGTTGATTGATGATTGAATTTTCTAGATGAGGGTGTGTGACTACAATTAATTTTTTCATACTTTTATTTACTTGGTTGACCTATTTAAGGTTAAGTGAATCACAAAATTAAAATGCCAAAGCCTATTCACCAATAGGCGTTTTATTAATCCCTTAGTGATTCTTTTATCACCATGAAAAGCGAATTAATCGATTTGTAACTTCGCACCATCAATCGGAGACCATCAAAAATTATGTATAAAAGAAAAATACCCCTAGAAAAAAATTGTGGAATTACAATTGCCTTAGAAGTTGTATTGTCTAAATGGAAATATTATATTCTTGTTAAAATTGCTGAGGGTATAACACGACCTAAAGATCTCGTTTCGGCCATACCCGGTCTTACGAAACGCGTGATGCATCAGCAACTTAAAGATTTGGAGTTTTATAAAATGGTGGAAAAAAAGGTTTATCCTGAGATTCCACCAAAAGTCGATTATTCACTGACCGAACGCGCGGAAAAAGTATTGCCCATCTTAGCGGATGTAAATGATTGGGGTTTGAGCTTTGTACCCGATTTTACAGAAATCGTAGGCAATAAGGGTTGTGAAGCATCTGGAGAGTAACTTCCTAGTAATTGGTTGTTTACCGAACAAAGGTATATTCGATGGTACTCCAGAAAATAAACTCACTGTTAAAGGTTAAATCGGTCGGTTTCGAAGTTAACAAGGGAAAAAAGTTATCATAACCTACCTTACCATATTCTGATACTTGACCCCAGTAAGTCGCACCCCTTTCTTTTTCTACGATGCCATAGCTTTGGTAGTTTTTATAGAGTTTAAGTATGGATTTACTATCGTTAAAGTAGCCAAACAAGATCTTTTTACCAAAATAATCAGCATAAATAAGGTTATTTTCTAAAGAGAATTTTAATCTTTTAACGTTGTTATTTTCGCGGATTACGAGATAGTCTTCTTCAAGGTCAATTGAATGAATGTTAGTGGTTTCGTAATAATTACCCCACTGACTTAATAAAAAAGCATCGGCCTCTGACGCATAGTCCCTTCCATCGGGTCCTTTATAGTAGTGTGCATTGATCACTTTAAAACTATCGGCATATTTAAAGCTGACCTTTTGAACTGGATGGGTTATCACCGGTGGTGTTATGGAACTATCAATGGGTGATACCACATCATCATCTGAAGTACAAGAAAACAAGAATAAAGGCGATAAGAGGAGTAAGAAAATGGATCTCTTCATAAGGTTGTTTAATTTTTCTCCAAATATAATCTCACTTTTTATGTTTATTGTTATTTAACACAATAACATTTAAATGTAAATTAGAAATGAATTTGGGTATTTGATTTTTTATCATTTACTTTGTATTTCAAAGTTCTTTAAGATGGATAATAAATATTTACAAGACTTGCACGAAATAAAAACGATGATGAACAAATCGTCACAGTTTATTTCGTTGAGTGGTCCTTCGGGTATATTGGCAGGGGTTTATGCTTTAATTGGTGCGTGGTTTACGCATGTGCTGTTGGCTAAAAACACAGAAGCCGTTGTTACTTTAGAAAGTGGGACTTTTAAAGCGATTGTTCTTATAGCTGCAATAGTCTTAACACTCTCTGTTGTTACGGCTGTAATTTTGAGTGGTGTAAAGGCGAAGAAAGAAGGCGAAAAGATATGGAACACCACCTCGAGAAGACTGTTCATTAATTTTTTAATTCCGTTGGTAACAGGTGGTCTCTTTGCTGTGCTCTTGATTAAAAATGGAACATTTGGACTGATAGCCCCTGTGACACTTATTTTTTATGGACTGGCTTGCGTAAATGCTAGTAAATATACTTTAAGAGACATACGTTACTTGGGAATTACGGTAACGATTCTGGGCTTGCTTGCGACAAATTTCCCAGGCCATGGGTTATTATTTTGGGCGTTAGGCTTTGGGGTCTGTCATGTTATTTACGGGACGATCATGTATGTTAAATACGATAGAAAAAACTAAATTGAAAAATATTTTACTAGATATCAACAAAGCTTTTGATCATCGAATTCGACTGGGGATCATGTCGATTCTGATGGTGAATGCCTATGCTGACTTTAAGACGTTGAAAGAACTTTTAGGCGTGACCGATGGGAATTTGGCTAGTCATGCAAAAGCTTTGGAAGCCGAGAACTATATTGTGGTTGAGAAGCAGTTTATTGGTAAAAAACCCAATACGCGCTATATTGCTACCAAATTGGGTAGGGATGCTTTTAGGGCCCATATAGAAGCCTTAGAGAAACTAATTTCTAAACACTAGTCGGGATTGAAATTCAGGCTATTTTTTTTACTATTTAACTTTGAAAAACAAAGTACTTTTAAAATGAGAGATAAAATAATTGAGCGTTTGTATGAGCTTAGTAGCGGACCATACACCAGGTTAATGAAGAATAAAACAGCTTGGAATGTGACAAAGGAAGATTTATTAAACTACCCGAGTGGCAGCCTTGGGTTGCATTTGGGGCAATTTTTGGATCGATACAATTTAAGTATACAGCCCAAGTTAGAGAATCACGATATTTTTCATATACTTACCCAAACCGAGGTGAAAGTAGCCGATGAAATTGGCATGCAGTATTATTTATATGGAAATGGTAAACGAAGTTTGTATTTGTATATGGTGGCTAGCATTGGTTTTTTATTTTATCCGCTTTTGTTTCCCCATCTCTTAAAACAGTACAGACGTGGAAAGAAAGCCCTGCCCTTTCATCATTTAGATTACGAGCACTTGTTGTATGAATCGATTGATATCTTGCGCCATAGGTATTTGATTCAATAAATGGCTGTACGGATATCAACCTATTCTTAGTTAAATTCGACTAATTGGGCATTCACGACGTGGACAAGATCCATGGGATTTATTTGAAGCTGTACTCCCCTTTGGCCTGCGCTGACATAGATAAAAGGAAACTGCAGGCAGCTTTTGTCGATCAAGGTGGGAAAAGGTTTTTTCATACCGACAGGCGAACAGGCCCCCCTGATGTAGCCCGTTAATGCTAAAAGATCTTTCATGGGAATTAAATCGCATTTTTTATTGGCCGTTAATTGGGCGGTTTGCTTTAGGTCGAGCGCGTGATCGCCCGGTATTAAGCAAACAAAATAGCCTGTTTTATCACCTGATAAGACCAAGGTTTTAAAGAGTTGAGCCACGTCTTCGTCGAGGCTTTGCGCCACATGAACCGCACTTAAATTGGACTCATCCACTTCGTACGGAATAAGCGTATAGGCTATCTTCTGTTTATCTAAAAGGCGAGCGGCATTGGTTTTTGCTATTTTTTGTTTGGCCATAACAGTTGTTTTATATTGAATTTGCGAGGAATCTTTTACGTTTTACAAGGTACAATCGGGCTATGAATCCCCTAATCTTTCGCTGAAAAAAACCCGTATTTGCGTTAGGGATTGAAGCATCTGTTTGAGCTTTTGGCAGAGCGGAGCGACACCAAAAGCGAGTGCGGAAAGCCCGACGTGGTTTGGTTATGGTGAATAACCAAACCACGTAACGCCCTTAATCTTCGTGAGGATTGCCATTGTGTTTTTGGTTGTGTATGTCTTTTTTTTCGTTGTAATAACTCTGCATGGTGTTGATGAAATTAAGGATCATGCCGATACCCAAAATAATATAAAAGATGGTAAACAGTTTACCAGCATCGGTTTGCGGTGAAAAATCGCCATAGCCCACGGTGGTTAAGGTGATGATTGAGAAGTAGAATGCGTCTATCCACGACCATTCTTCGAGGTAACGGTAGACCAAAGCCCCAATAACGACAATGGATGCACTGGTGTATAAGAGTTGGCGGTATTTACTGTCGTAAAGAAAGTTGAGGATGGTTTTAAAAAAAAGAAACATAGGGGCTATTTATGGGCAAAATTAAGAATTTTAACGTAAAAAAGCTCCACGATTGTGAGAATCATGGAGCTTTTTGTTTTATGTTTTAAGGCGTTATAGCTGATTAATGTGGGCCAGGACCATCTTTTTTATTAAGGTCTGTATTCCATATTTTTATTTTGTCGTTCTTGGTTATTCCGGCTTTTACTTGAACGTTTATGCCATCGGTTATTCCTAAGGTAACGTATTTCTTATCGTATTTGGCATCGGAACCACTGCCCGATTTCAATACTTCTACATAGGGTTTGGTGTTTTCGTCGTAGCGAATATGGGCCGACTTCACCATTAGTACATTGCGGGCTTCTGACGTTATTACTTCGGCATTGGCCGAATACCCCGCACGAACAAACGTATCGCTGCTCAACTGCAAAGGTGCTTTAATTTCGAACTGAATAACCCCATTGCTGGCGACACCTTGAGGGGAAATAAAGTCTAAAATCGCGGTGAAATTTTTATCGGGAATGGCACCAATAGACACATTAATTTTCATGCCTTCTTTTAGTTTACCCACTTCTGCTTCATCCACTTTTCCTTGAAAGATCATTTTATTAACGTCGGCCAACGTGGCGATGGTTGTTCCAGTAGAGAAGTTGTTAATCTCTTGAACCATATTTCCTACTTCGACAGGGATATCGAGGATCATTCCTGTGGTAGTTGCTGTAATACGTGTTGTTGCATAGGCTTCTAAACCTGGAGCCACACCTGTTTGAGCAACTTTATAGTCGTTCTGAGCCGATGTTAATCGTTGTTGTGCTAATTGAAAACTTCCCAAAGCATTATCGTAATCTTGCTTTGATACAACACCTTGGTTGAATAACGTTTTAGAACGGTTAAAATTCTTTTGCTCTTGGTCTAACGAAATACGCGCTGAATTAATGGCCATTTGAGCGGCGTTTAACGACTGTACATTGGGCACTACTTTTAATTCTGCAATCAGTTGGCCTTTTTCAACAAATTGACCTTCGGACACATTGATGGATTGAATGACACCCGATATATTGGGTTTAATCTCAATGGTCTCTAAGGGCTTTACCTCTCCTGTGGCAACCGCTTTTACAACGATATTTCCCGTGGTTACTTGTGCCACTTCATAGGTTTCGTTTTCTTTAGAAGTGGTCTTTCCCATGTACATTATCGCCCAAATGACTCCGGCGATAAAAGCAATAATTAATCCTATTTTAAGATACTTTTTCATGCTGTATTATTTCGTTTATTATTCATCTCTTAATGCGTCTATTGGTTTTATGGCAATTGCTCTTTGAGCGGGAATCATTCCAGCTAAAGTAGCCATAACAATCATAATTCCTAAGGCCGAAAACAAGGTAAACAAGTCGACCGAGGCATTATAAATGGGTATACTATCGTTATTGGGTACTATAAATTCGTTTAATACATATAAAATACCCGTCGAAAAAACAATGCCACTTAGTCCTGCAATTAGGGTTAGTACAACCGATTCAAGAAGTATTTGTCCTCTAATTTGCGAGGGAATGGCCCCCAAGGCTCTACGAATTCCAAATTCTTTGGTTCGTTCGGACACCGTAATTAATAAGATACTTGAGATGGCAATAACCCCCGAAAACAAGGTCATCGCACCAACCACAATGGCTAAAAGCTGCATTCCCTTTACAAAAGTGACAACTTTCCCCAGCATTTCGCCAAGGTTAAAACCACCAATCCCCTGGTTATCATCGGGTGAAATGGTTTTCAATTCTTTTAAATACGCTTTCAATTGTTTTTCAAACCCCACAATATCGACTTCGGGCGGTACGCTTAGCGATAAGTATTTAATGTTTTCTCCTTGGTTATAGACCTTCTGAAAGGTGGTAAATGGAATATAAACGCCATCTTCCGATTCTACCGGAGAAGAGGGCTTTTCATAGACCCCAACAATGGTGTAATAACTGTCGCTAATGCGCATAGACTTGCCTAATGGATTAGCGCCTTTACCAAAAAATTCGTTCACGATTTCAATACCCAGCACGCACACTTTTGTTTCGTTTTTAATATCGTCCTCGTTTATAAAGCGACCTTGAATAATGTCTTTCCCAAACATGCGATTCTGATCGGGATAATCGCCACTAACGGTATAAAAGTTATATTTTGAGCCATAAGCAATAACGGCCTGATCTTGAAAGTTTCGGGGTGCAACCAATGTTATTTGTGGAAAACTGGCTTGTACCTGACGTACATCGCTCATTTTTAATTCAATGGTACGCCCTTTCTGAAAACCTTTGTAGGGAATGGTTGTTTGCTCGCCCCATACAAATAAGGAGTTCGTGGCCGAATTGGCCAAACTACGGTCGAAACCATTTTGCATTCCACGGGTCATTCCTAAGAGGGTTACAAACAAAAACATACCCCAGCCCACCCCAATCATGGTTAAGATGGTGCGCAGTTTATTTTTGCGTAACGATGCATAGACTTCGCTCCAAGCATCGGCATCGAATAATTGTTTTATATTCATCAGTCGTCTCTTAAGGCATCAATAGGTTTAATACGAGCAGCATTTAAGGCCGGAATTAACCCGGAAATAAACCCTGCGAAAAATAAAATTACGGTGGCCATTATTAATGAATCGATGCTTACACCCGGATCGTAAATAAAATACGATTCCAAGCCACCATCTATATTTTCAATCAGCAATGAGGCTAAAATAATCCCCAAAGCCCCAAAAATTAAGGTAATCACAATGGCTTCTTGCATAATCAATGTAAGCACATGCAGGGGTGTAGCGCCTAAGGCTTTACGTATACCAATTTCCTTGGTGCGTTGTTTAACGCTAAAAACCATAATATTTCCAATACTTACAATACCCGCAATTAAACTCCCACCGCCAATTATAAATACAATAACAGATAAAACAAAGAAGAACATATCGGTATCCTCCATCATTTCGGCTGCATTACGAACGCGTAAACCGCTGTAATCTTTGGGTGCAATATGGTGGCGATTTTTTAGATTAATCTCAATGGTCGAAGCCAGTTGAGAAATCTCTTTCAGGTTTAAGCGGTCGTTGGGGGTAATAATAATAGACGAAACCTCATCGGTGGCGTAAATAGTTTCAAAAGTGGTGTAGGGTGCGTAAATACTACGTTCGGCATTATCTCCGCCTTCTGGGTTCTCAAAAACACCCACAATTTGATACATGCTCTCCCCTACATTGATGTATTTCCCCACAGCTATCTGATTCGGAAAAAAATCCTGAGCAACCAAACGGCCAACGACAATGGATTTTCGACGATCGTCCATATCCTCTTCATTAATAAAGCGCCCCATGGTTACTTTATCGTTAATCATGTCTTCGTAAACCGGGTATACGGCGGTAATGGAGTACGTCCCAGAGTTTTCGTTATTGCGCACCAAAACCGACTTGGCTATGGTGGCTATCGCATGTTTTATTTCATTGGGAAAACTTTGTTGTATAAAATGCAAATCCCGGTTCTTTAACGTAATCGTTCTCCCCTTTGTGTAGCCCTGAAACGATTCAGAAGTCGTTCCACCGCGAACGGTTATATTCAGCGAATTCGATTGAAAAAACTCTTTCTGAAAACCATTCTGTAGCCCATTTCCTAAACCAAATAAGGTTATAAACACAAAAAGAGCCAAAGCAATCGTTAAGCCCGACAGCGATGTTCTTAGTTTATTACTCGAAATAGAAGACCAAATCTCGGCCCAGCGGTCAATATCAAACATCCTATGCGCGTACTTGGTTTATTTTTTCATCACTAATAATCACCCCATCCTTCAAGCGAACAATTCGTTTACACATTTTCGCAATATCATCTTCGTGGGTCACCATTAAAACCGTTTTCCCTTCGTCGTTAATTTCTTGTATTAAACGCATTACTTCATGAGACGTTGTGGTATCCAAAGCGCCTGTTGGCTCATCGGCCAACAATAACTTGGGTCTAGCCGCTAAGGCTCTTGCAATGGCAACACGTTGTTTTTGTCCACCCGAAAGTTCATTGGGCATATGATCGGCCCAATTGGTTAACCCCACACGGTCTAAATAGCCCATGGCCATTTCTTTTCGTTTAGATCGGCTCACTTTCTGGTAATACAGAGGTAAAGCGACATTTTCAACCACATTTTTAAAGTTAATCAAATTGTACGATTGAAAAATAAACCCCAAAAATTTATTGCGGTAATTCGCTGCTTTTGTTTCGGTCAGGTTTTCAATCACAAATCCATCCAACACATAGCTTCCAGAATCGTGTTCATCTAACATCCCAATAATATTCAAAAGTGTCGACTTCCCCGAGCCCGAAGAACCCATAATAGCCACGAACTCGCCTTCATCCACTTCCAGGTTAATACCTTTTAAGACATGCAGGCTATTGGCACCCATTTTATAGGACTTGTTAAGATCTTTAATTGAAATCATGAATGGCTTAAATTTGACTAAAGTTACTCTATAGGTTGATAATTATTAGAAAAAGTTACAACTTTTTCAATATATCTTTCTAAAAATCAAATCAACAATCCGTATAGACTACCAATCCAATTATTTTTCAGTTATTTATCACCTAGGGGCTATCCATTCAAAAAATCTTCCCTATTTTTAAAACAAAAAATGTACGGATCCACTTATGCACAACGCATTGTTTGTTTAACCGAAGAAGGAACTGAAATTCTTTACGCCATAGGCGAACAACATAGGCTAGTTGGCATTAGCGGTTTTACTTATCGCCCCCCTATTGCTCGAAAAGAAAAGCCCAAAGTATCTACATTTCTAGACGCCAAATTCGATGCCATTATCGCCCTTCAACCCGATTTAGTCATTGGTTATTCCGATCTGCAAGCCGACCTCGCAGCCGAACTGATTCGACGCGGCATAGAAGTCTATATTTTCAACCATTATACCGTACAAGGCATACTGGATTTTGTTCTTCGCTTCACCTCCCTTATCGGCGAAAAAGACAAAGGCCAAGCACTACTCACAGTCTATCAAACCAATATACAGCAAGCTCAAAAACGAGCCGAATCATTCCCTCAAAAACCACGCGTCTTCTTCGAAGAATGGTACGACCCCATTATGGCTGGGGTAACTTGGGTCAACGAACTCATCGAAATTGCAGGGGGCGAACTCATCTTCCCCGAAATGAAAGGCCGATTTCTAGCCAAAGACCGTATTTTACTTCCCGAACAAGTAGTCGAACGCAATCCCGACATCATCATCGGCTCATGGTGCGGAAAAATGTTTAAACCCGAAACGGTCCGAAATCGCCCGAATTTCAGTGAAATTAAAGCCGTTCAAACCAACCAATTGCACGAAATAAAATCGGAATTCATTCTACAACCAGGTCCAGCCGCTCTAACCGACGGTTTAGCCCAACTAGAAACCATTATGACCCATTACAACCAGTAGTAAAGGAGCATGTTACTCGTTTTTTGGGCAGCCGCTGCGCGCCGGGCTTTACGCTAAATCTTTGCTGGGCCATGGAAATAACGATTCCAAAAGAACATCCTAGGCCCAGCAAAGGATACCGCTGCAATCCCTGCTGCAGACCCCTTGCGTTATCAATGTTCTAAAAGAACATTAATAACGCAAGGGGATACGCACTTCATGGATGTAAAACGGATGAAGACGATTGATCCCAAACCATTTATTTTACGCAATCATAAAACGCCCCTATAAAAATAGCCAAGGAACTCCTTGGCTATTTCGTAGACCCTATGCGCAACATTCATATCAGCCTTTATGCGTCGATAGCGCATTCTTTTTTATCACGCCAATGTATTTTCCTTCCAGCTCAATAATTATCGGAATTAAATTATTTTTTTTCACCCAATCCATAAAACCTGCATTTTCCGCAATCTCATGGCTAATAAAATACCCATTGGTTTCTAATTTGTTCCACAGTACATCATAGGCCCAAAGTCTTCCGTTATAGGATTTATCACTATCGTAATGAACAAGCTGAAAACGATCTTGTTCTTTAAAAATCTTCGGTAAAGCCTCTCGATCGGCCTGACGAAATAATTTCCAACTCTGCCGAAGTTTCGGAGGAATAACACATCCAACAAATTGATCATTGTTTCTAGATACATAAGGCATATCTGAACTGTATAGAGTTCCTCCTCTTTTTTGTAAAGACTGTAATGCAGCCAAAGAACTCCATCCATACGCTACGCCAGTCTCAATTACTTTTGTCGCCTTTGTAAACTCACATAAACCGTAAATTAGATCCAAAGCACACCTTCCTTCCATTTCTACAGGGCAATTTTCTTGAATTTCAGTGGCTTCACTCATCAATAAAGGATAGGTTTCCTCAAAGGAAAAATTTTTTCCAGTTAACTGAATAAGGGCCTTCTCCATAGGAATAGCTCTTTCTACACACCATTGTCGTGCAATATCTTTCCCCAAGAAAACATTATCTCTTTCAAAAATATTCTTGTATATTTTTCTTCCTAATTCAGGGTATAATTGGGGTCGTACAGCGTATCCCCTAAAGTTAATTAGCATTGATTTAATCATTCAGTTGTTGGTTAGGTTATTAAAATGGGCACAAATTTAATTAAAAATCAGGCATTTAAGAAATTCAACCACTTATTTTGACTCAGTAAAGCCTTCTTGTAAAATCAATTCTTACACGCATATGGAACAATAAAAAGGCCGATAAAATTATCGGCCTTTTGCAACTATTAATTAGGAAGAAAGTTAATCGGGTAATCGGTTTCTATAATATCGGGCTTTTGTTTCAATAAGTCGATATATCCTTTTGCTTGGTTAAGCGCAGGCTGAACCCGATCGAGTGTCGGTGCGATCGCAACAAAAATCATCACGCCTTTACTCCGTAAATACCGATACATCGATTCCAATTCTGGTTTTAAAGATGGTCCCACATAAGCCACTAAGCGATCAAAAGGGACGTTGGTCGATTCAAAAATCGCCAATTCCTTCATCGTCGGAATAGGCATCACAAACATCACTTCATCGAGGTGTTTATAATAATAGTCCAATTCTTCTTTAGAACGCACACTGATGGCTATATGCGGATATTTTTCGCGTTGTATCAATTGAACGTAATGGGCCCAAGGCACATTTTTATTATCTAAGTTAAAAATGGTTTTCCCTTTTCCCCAATCCAACGCTTCTTTCAGTGTTGGTATGGTATACATCGTTTGTTTTCCATCTTTATCCTTTAATCTTGCCTTACTCAATTCAGCATAGGTATAATCCTTAACATACCCCGTCATCGTAGTCGTTCTATCTAACGTCTTATCGTGCATTAAAACCAAGACCGAATCTTTGGTCAATTGCGGATCAATCTCAAAAAAAGAGGGCATAAAACCGAGGGTATGCTCAAATGCTTCCAGGCTATTTTCCGGAAATCCCGCTACAATTCCACCGCGGTGACCCGATATAATAACCGATTTCATGGGGTCGTACTTAAAAAAAGATTTCAATTCAGTAAAGTTATGAATAGGCACATGGTGTTTTTGCTGGGCCATCGCACCCGTCTGAACTAAACAATAGCAAACGACCAACATTTGTTTCATTTTCATCATAACCAAAATTTAAAAGCTATAACGTAACCCTAATTGTATCTGATAAGGTGTTCGTGAAAAAGCGGTTTTACCTGCGTTCTGATTTACATCGTATACAAAACGCTCCTCTTCTTTATCAAATGACTTCACGGTATAGATATTTTGTTTGCCTAAACGTGGACCAGTTCCCCACTCTTTGTTCAATAAATTAGCGACATTAAAAATATCAACCGATAATTCAATCTGCTGTTTATCGATAATCTTCAATGCTTTCGCCAATCGAAGATCAAAATAGCCATTGAAAGGATTTACCCCCCCATTTCTTTCGGCTATTTTGCCAAAGCTTTTTCGAATGTATTCTTTGGTCGATTTTTCGACATCCGGATTATTTAAAATAGCCGTTATTCCATCCCGTAAATACTGCGGCGTCTTGGCGTCATTGGGATCGTAAATAAATGCTAGATCATTGGAGTCTACAAAATCCCCATTTACATTCCCATTCACGGCTAAAGAATAGCGCGTTCCTCCGATACCTGAGAAACGTACACCCGCCGTTATTCCCCAAAAACTTGGTGTTGATCCATACACCACGACTTTATGCGTAAAATGCGTGTCTGAATAACTCATCTGGCTTAAATCTCTCGGGTCTTGAGGCACCATAAGCGATAACGTTGCCGAATTGGCTACATTCCCATTGTATGATGTATTATCCTTGGAGTCGTTCCAGGTATACGAAACCGAAATTTGCCCTTCTTTGTAATAGCGATAGGTCCCATCTACAACAATAGCATATTGATCTTTCTTTCCTTCACTCACCAATTCTAATACCCGGCCTAAATCGTTTGTTTTTCGACCATTGGCCCAGTTGGCATAACCGTTCTTGGTATTGATGGCATTCGACGGAACATAGACCCCCCGATTTCCTTCATCTTTAATTCTAAAAAAAGGCTCATCGACCATATTGCGGTCCACATACATATAATTATTTCTGGCCCAATTGGCATAAGCAGTAATCCCTACTTTCAGTCGATCGTTAAAAAAATGGTTGTACGATGCACTTAATTTATACACCAAAGGAACCTTGGCATCTTTGCTGTTGGCATTAATGGTGATTAATTTTTCTACACCCGGAATATCGAATAATTCACGCCCTGGAGCTGATAAAGGATTATCCCGGTAACCTGGGAAATTAGGCGTTGGCGCTAAATCTCCTTCAATATTGACAGAAGCCACCTTGGTCCCATCAAACAGCATATTATTAATCATTGAATACGGGTTCAACGATGAGCCGAAGATTCCTCCCCCCAATTTAATATAATCGGTTCGTCTCTCACCCACATCCCATGTCAATTGAAAACGGGGTTGAATTTGCCATGTACTAATTTTCTCATCCGTTCGTACCCCCAGTTGTTTATCGGCTACCTCATTGTAATTCGCACGATCCATGTAGTGAACATTCTCTATTCGTAAACCGATTAAACCATCTAGTCCGGGTGCTAAACTCGTCTCCATCTGTCCATAAACAGCCGTACTTAATTGGTTAATAACCGTTGATGCATCATCGACCATGGTAATTTCACGGGCATAACTATCGGGCCTCATCTGCCTGAAGTTTTCCATTCCAGTAAAATAAAAACGCCCATTCATTTCGCTACCATAAAGATCGTGCATGCGGTAATAGGACAAATCGGCTCCAAAGGTATATTTTGCTTTCTCTGTTGTTAAATACACATTATCCACAATCTGAAACACATCGCCTTTAAACCATTCGGGTGTATACCGTTGCCCACCTAATTGGATAGACGTTAAGTAAGGTTTTTTTCCTTCAACTTCCGAAGAAACGTTTTTCACAATAGCTCTAGGAATAGATGCTTTTGGCAATTGTGTATTGGCCAAAACATCTTCATTTTCCATAAAGTATTGTACTTTTAATTCGTTAATTAAGCGCGAAGAAATATCCGTTCGTAGGGAAGCCATTAAACTGTTGTTTAATTTTTTACGGTTATTATAGACTTCGTATAAATTGATCGCTGTATTATCACCTTCCGCCTGGTCTTGTTTTTCGTAAATAAAATTATTGCGAATAGTTAATAAATTCTTGGGGTTAATCTGCCAATCGATTCGTGCAAATACCGCATCGGTTTCTTTCTTTTTATCGAAAGATCCAAATTGATCGCTTTGAGCGACACCGTATTGATCTCGGGCTATAGACAAAAATTCGTTTAACGTTGATTGGGTTACTTTGTAATCAGCTTCATCATCGGGTCCATTGATGTTAGCAATATAAAGTGGGCGAGCATCCGATTGTCGGTCCCAGGCAACAAAAAAATGAGCTTTATCTTTCTTAATAGGCCCTGAAAAAGAAAAGCCATATTGGTAAGTTGAAAATTCGTCTTTTCGTCGGTTTCCTTTAATATCGTTTGGGCTCGATAACCAATCAGCCCTTCCAAACAAGAAAGCACTCCCAGCGAATTTATTCGTTCCCGATTTTGTAACTGTACTAATGGTTCCTCCTCCTGCACGGCCATTGGTTACATCGTATTCATTGGTCACGACTTTAAATTCACGAATCGCTTCCATGGAGATGGAATAAGCTGCGGAAGTAGCACCCCCCGATATTGATCCTTTATTCGACATTCCATCAATGGTATAATCGACCGAAGAAGCCAATTGTCCGCCAATGCTCTGTCCGTTACTCAAAGGCGATAAATCCATTAACGATGTGAAGTTTCGGCCATTCACAGGCAAGGTTTTTAAATCCTTTTCCGTTACGGCCGTTGATGCTCCAGCCGATTTTATCGTCGACTTTAGCGATCGACCATTCACCACCACTTCTTGTAGAGCTGTATCGGTTGTTTTAAATTGAAAAGGCACCCACACCAAATCTCCTTGGCTAAGCATATAGCCCGTTAAAAGTTCTTCACCGAATTCATCCGTTATAATGCGTACAGAATAAGGTCCTCCCAAAGGCAATTGCTTAAAGGCATAATCACCCGCTTCATTTGTTTTACCTGTGGTTGTAAATCCGGTCGATTCATTCTTTAAAATGATTTCGGCTTGTGCAATTCCAAAACCATTTTCATCGGTTATTTTCCCAGCTACTCCGGCCAATACACCTTGTGCATTTACTTGCATAGCAGCCATTGTTAAACAGAGCACTGTCGTAGTTTGTAAGAGACGTAAATTGATCATTGTGTTTTAATTTTGATCAAAAATAGAGGGATCTCTTGGCAAAGGAGTTAGCAGAACCTTAACATTTCTTTAAGAAAACATTAAACGCCTCGAGGTTGTGTTAACTCCGTATAAAGGAATAAAAAAGGGCGACTAAAAAGCCGCCCTATCTTAAAAATAGAGTATATAATGGTATCTTGTTTTATAGAATCATATTCACTTCTCGTTCAATACGAACACCAAATTTGGCATAGATATCGGCGATAATGTTTTCAGAAAGATCATAGATTTCACGGCCTGTTGCCCCACCATGATTCACCAACACTAAAGCTTGTTTATCGTGAACGCCTGCATCGCCAAATCGCTTACCTTTCCAACCAGCTTGCTCAATAAGCCAACCAGCTGCAATTTTCACATGATCACCCATTGGATAATGTGCCATGGTCGGATGAAGTGCATAAATTTTCTCAAAGGCTTTCACATCCACAATAGGGTTTTTAAAAAAACTACCTGAATTCCCAATTTTAGCAGGATCCGGTAATTTAGATTGACGAATACGAATAACCGCTTCACTAATTTGCTGAATCGTTGGGGTCGTATTCGCTCCTAATTCTTGACGAATAGCACCATAATCTAAATGCAAAACATGGGTGTGTTTAGTGAGTTTAAACGTTACCGCAACAATTACATAGTCGCCTTTATAGTTGTTTTTAAAGACCGATTCCCGGTAAGAAAACTCGCATTCTTCATTTGAAAATAGCCGTTCATCGCCTGTGTCTAATGCCAGTGCTTGTACCTCGGTAATGCTATCTTTTGCTTCAATTCCATAGGCACCGATATTTTGGATAGGCGCTGTTCCTACGTTTCCTGGAATAAGGGATAAATTCTCTAATCCTCCAAAATCTTTGGATAGAGTCCATTGAATAAATTCATGCCAGTTCTCACTGCCTTGTGCTTTCACCCAAACATGCTCATCGGTCTCTTGAACGATTTCTATTCCGCTTAAGTTTAACTTTAAAGCTAAGCCTTTGAAATCATTTACGAACAACATATTGCTCCCCCCTCCGATAAAAAGAATGGGTAAATCGTGTTGTCTTCTAAATAAGAGGGCTTTTTTAAGTTCCGTGAAGGTAGAGACTTCCACAAAATAATCTGCGAAAGCTTCTACGCCAAACGTATTGTATTTCTTTAACGAATAATGTTCTTGAATAGTCATTGACAGACAATTTATGAGCGGATAGTTCCGGGGTAAGTCTCTAAAGCTTCTTTTAGAATCTCCACAGAACGAACTAAATCTTCTTCTTTTAGTACATAAGCCAATCTGACCTCCTTTAAACCTGATCCCGGCGTACTATAGAAGCCAGCACCTGGAGCTAACATCACGGTTTCCCCATTGCTTGAGAAATCTTCTAATAACCATATGGCAAACTTTTCTGCATTATCCACAGGAAGTTCCACCATGCAATAAAAAGCGCCTTTTGGATTTGGGCAAATAACTCCGGGAATTTGTTGCAAACCTTGAACAAGGACATCGCGGCGTTTTAGGTATTCTTTACGACAGTCTGCAAAATAAGTCCCTGGATTTTGATGGGCTAATGTTGCAACATATTGCGAAGTTTCTACGGGGCTTAAACGAGCTTGTGCAAAACGCATCGCTACTTTCAGAAATTCTTCGTTACGGGTAATTAATGCACCACAACGAGCACCACAAAGGCTAAATCGTTTCGATTCTGAATCGATAACAATGGCGTTATTTTTTAATTCAGGAAAGCTTAAAATCGATGTAAACTCTTCTTCGGTATATAAATATTCGGCATACACTTCATCGGCGATTAAGTAGATATCGTGCTTTAAAACCAATTCTTTTAATTGATTCAACTCTTCTTTCGAATACACATACCCGGTCGGGTTCCCTGGATTACAGATTAAGATAGCACGGGTTTTATCGGTAATGCGCTTTGCAAATTCTTCAATCGAAGGCAAACCGAAATTATTCTCAATGGTTGAAGGAACAGGAACGATATTGACATCGTTCTCGCAAGTAAACCCATTGTAATTCGCGTAAAACGGTTCTGGAATAATCACCTCATCCCCTGGGTTTGCAATAATACCAAAGATGAATAACAAAGCTTCCGACCCACCGATGGTGGCTATAAAATGGTCAGGGTTTAATTCAATACCACGGTTGGTAAAATAATCAGCCAACGCTTGTCTGTAAGCTAAGGTACCTTCCGAATGGGTGTAGGATAAGATATCCAGCGGAAAATTCTTTAGGCCATCTAAGACAGCTCGAGGTGAAGCAATATCGGGTTGACCAATATTTAAATGGTGAACTTTTATTCCTTTTGCTTTCGTTGCATCGGCATAAGGTACCAGCTTTCTAATAGGTGAAGCAGGCATTTGAAGCGATTTATCTGATAATACTAACATTTAAATTTAATTTTAAGAAAGTAACTAACTTTGGTATTGTTTTTGTAATTTTAATAGCGTAAATATAAATACGTTTAATCTTAAAAAAAACTTTATTATGAGTAAATTAAATAACGCAACGAAATTATTAGCTGGTTTAGCAATTGGTACTGCTATTGGAGCCGTAGTAGGTTTATTATATGCACCAGAAGCTGGGAAAGACACCCGTAAAAAATTAAGAAAAGAAGCTGATAAATACAAAAAAGAATTAGATAAATACGCGAATGATTTTTCTGAAAAAGCAAAACAAACCAAGAAAGATTTGGAAGCTAAATTAGAAGACGTAAAATCTAAATTAGCAGAACAAAAAGAGGAATTTGTAGCGAAAGCAAAAGAAGCAAAATCGGACTTAAAAACCAAAGCAAAAGAGACTCGTGATGAGTTCCAAGAGAATATCGGAGTTTAATCGTCGTGTTATTCACTCAAAAAAAGCTTAATATTGTCTGATCTTTAAAACCTTTGCTATGTTCAACGAACTTAAAACCTATATTAACAACCGAATCAAGTTAACAAAATTAGATATTTTAGATTCAGTGAGCCATATGTTGGCCAGCGGAATCTATGCCTTAATCTTAGGCGTCTTTTTCTTGTTTCTGTTATTACTAGGTAGCTTGGCACTGGGATTTATTTTAGGCAGTTATTTTGACGATGTAGGATTGGGCTTTTTAGCAATCACAGGCGTTCACCTATTGGTCATGGTTTTAGCCATACTTTTTAGAAAACGCATTAAACTAATGCTAGTGAATTTCGCCATTGATAATGCTATGGAAGCGATTTCAAAGGAAGAGGAAGATGATGAACATTAAAAACCAACTCTATGCACGACATTAAGAATTTAGATGATTTACGCTTAGCAAAGAAGCGGTTAAAAGCTGAAATGAGACATAGCGAAAAAGCGCATGATAACTCATTTATTAATAAAGCCGTTAACTTAGCTTTCAATGTTAAAAACGATGCATCTTTCACCTCGTCAAAGGTTGAAGAATCCCTTCATTGGATCGGAAACAAAGCCAGCGACAAATTCCCGATGAAAGGTATTTCTAAAATTTTAATCTCCGGATTAATCGTTTTAGCCGTACCCATAATTACACGGAAAATTCAAGAGTACATTGAAGAAAAATTATAATTTAAAAACCCGTTTAAATCATTAAACGGGTTTTTTTAGGATAAAGCCTTCGACATACTTCTCAAAGATCTTATAATCGATCCCATGTTCTACGTGATCTTCTATATAATGATTGACTGAAGTATTCAATGTCTTAAGTTGTTCAACAAATTTCAATTGCTCTTTGTAAGGGATTATCTCATCCTTTACACCACTTACCACATCAATAATACGATTATTCTCTAGCGTAAAATAAGGCGCAGGAACAAATTTTCTCAGTTGATCGATATAGGTAACTGCTGGATTAAAAACCAAGCAAGGAAGCTTTAAATGATTGGCAATAAATAATGCCATAATTCCACCCAAACTGGTTCCCACACAAACATTAAAACCGCCTGCCTTTACACGTTCGTAAAGCGACGAGAATAAATTATCCGGTTGATCATAGTCAACATGTGGTGCTTCCAATTCACCAAGCGATTCTAATAAGTCCCGTTTTTCTGGGGTTAAACTCCCCTGATAACCGTGTAAATAAAATATTTTCATTTAAAATAAATGTTATAAAAAAACCTTTTCTAGAAAATAGAAAAGGTTCTTTTTATGATCATTCAGCGATTCGTTTGTTAAGGGTTTACACCTTCTTCAATCGTCGCTTGTTCTTCTTTACGAGCATTGGGTAATTCACCTTTAAACAAGAATGAAATAATTTCTTTGTTTACCGTATCTAACATACGTTGGAAAATAAAGAAGGATTCCTGCTTGTAAATAACCAATGGATCTTTTTGTTCATAAACAGCATTTTGAACGGTACGACGTAGGTCATCAACATCACGTAAATGCTCTTTCCAGTTGTCATCGATTAAACTTAAAACAATCGATTTTTCAAAATCTTTTGTGACCGTTTTACCTTTTGATTCATATGCTTCTTTCAAGTCACAAACCACCGTCATTTCACGGATACCATCCGTAAATGGAACTTGAATGCGCGAGAACATATGGCCTTGGTTTTCAAAAACACCCGAGATCACAGGGAAAGCTGTTTCAGCAACATACACCATACGAGCTTGGTAATCGGCTAATGCTGCCTGATAAGTAATCTCGATTAATTCGGCTGCTGTTTTCGATTTAAATTCGTCTTCAGACACGGGAACCCCCATGGTGAAGTAATTGATTAAATCTAATTCATATTGTTTAAAATCTTCAAAATCTTTGTTTGCTTTGACCACGGATGCCGAAACATCATAAATCATGTTAGCAATATCAACTTCTAAACGATCTCCAAATAAAGCGTTACGACGACGTTTGTAAATCACTTCACGTTGCTTATTCATTACGTCATCATATTCTAATAAACGTTTACGAATACCAAAGTTATTTTCTTCTACTTTTTTCTGTGCGCGCTCAATTGATTTGGTAATCATTGAATGCTCGATCACGTCCCCATCTTTATGGCCCATACGGTCCATTAACTTAGCGATACGCTCTGAACCGAATAAACGCATCAGACTATCCTCTAAAGAAATAAAGAACTGTGATGATCCTGGATCACCTTGACGACCAGCACGACCACGTAACTGACGGTCTACACGACGAGAGTCGTGACGCTCGGTACCGATAATCGCTAAACCACCTGATTCTTTGACTTCTTTTGCTAACTTAATATCGGTACCACGACCAGCCATATTGGTTGCAATTGTTACCGCACCTGGTTGACCAGCTTCGGTAACGATATCCGCTTCTTTTTTATGCATTTTAGCATTCAACACATTGTGTTTAATACCACGTAATTTTAACGCTTTCGATAGAAGTTCAGAAACCTCTACATTGGTTGTACCCACTAACACAGGACGTTTTTCCTCTTGTGATAATTTGACAATTTCCTCGATAACGGCTTTGTATTTCTCACGGTTGGTTTTATACACCACATCGTTACGGTCGATACGAGAAATTGGTCGGTTGGTTGGAATTGAAACCACATCTAATTTATAGATTTGCCAAAACTCCCCTGCTTCTGTTTCTGCAGTACCTGTCATCCCTCCTAACTTGTTGTACATACGGAAATAATTCTGTAATGTAACGGTTGCAAAGGTTTGGGTAGCGGCTTCAATTTTCACGTTTTCTTTCGCTTCAATCGCTTGGTGTAGTCCATCGGAATAACGACGACCATCCATGATACGTCCCGTTTGTTCATCGACGATTTTCACTTCACCTTCCATCACCACATACTCGTTGTCTTTTTCAAACAGCGTATAAGCTTTTAACAATTGGCTCAGGGTGTGAATACGTTCCGATTTAATTGAGAAATCGCGGAAGAAATCCTCTTTTAATTGAGCTACCTCTTCAATGGCTTTACCCGAGTTTTCGATAGCAGCAACACTGGTTGAAACATCTGGTAAGATAAAGAAGTTGTTATCTTCCATGCCTTTCGACAAGTACTCGATTCCTTTATCGGTTAAATCCGATTGGTTATTTTTCTCATCGATTGTGAAATACAAGTGTTGATCAACCTTTGGCATTTCACGGTTATTATCTTGGATAAAATAAGCTTCTGTTTTTTGTAACTGCGCTCTAATTCCATCTTTCGATAAAAACTTAATCAATGGTTTATATTTTGGTAAACCTCTAAATACTTGGTATAATTTAAATCCACCCTCTTTGGTATCGCCTTCTTGAAACAGTTTTTTTGCTTCATTCAAGGTTTTACCTAGCATTTCACGTTGTAAATGGTACAGGGTATCAATTTTCGGTTTTAAAACATCAAATTCATGACGATCACCCTGAGGAACAGGACCAGAAATAATCAATGGTGTACGTGCATCATCGATTAAAACCGAATCGACCTCATCGACGATCGCAAAATTTAACTCGCGTTGCACTAAAGCATCTGGCGAGTTCGCCATATTATCTCTTAGGTAATCGAATCCAAACTCGTTGTTAGTTCCATACACGATATCTGAAGCATACGCCTCGCGACGTCCAGGAGAGTTAGGTTGATGATTATCGATACAATCGACACTTAGTCCATGAAATTCAAAGATAGGGCGCATCCACGCCATATCGCGTTTAGCAAGGTAATCATTCACCGTTACTAAATGCACTCCACGACCTGTTAAAGCGTTTAAGTAGATCGGTAACGTCGCAACTAAGGTTTTACCCTCCCCGGTTTGCATCTCTGCAATACGGCCAAGGTGTAAGGCAGACCCACCGATGAACTGAACATCGTAATGAGCCATGTCCCATTTCACTTGTCGACCAGCAGCATCCCATGAGTTATGCCATACCGCCGTTTTATCGTCTTTCGGCGTTACAAAGTCAACTCCGCGTGTGATTAATTTTTGATCGTGTTCTGAAACTTCCACCTCCAGGGTTTCGTTTTCACTAAAACGTTTCCCAGTCTGACGCATTACGGCGAAAGCTTCAGGAAGTATTTCTAATAAAATCTGCTCTTCTACATCGTAGGCTTGGCGATTGATTTTATCAATTTTAGTATATAATTCTTCTTTTGCTGAGAAATCGTCTGTTTGCTCGACTTCTTTCTTCAACTCATCAATTTGAGTTTTAAAATCTTTTGTCGCTTCTTGTAGTTTAGTCTTAAACTCAGCAGTTTTATTTCTTATTTGGTCGATTGTTAACCCCTCAAGCACTTTTTCTGCCTCATTGGCTAAATCGACATATTTGGTAAGTTCTTTTACATCTTTTGTGTTCTTGTTTCCTAAGAACCCTTGTAAAATTTTATCGATTAAATTCATAACTTTTTTTGTCGTTCTTTTTTAAGAAACTTATTAAAACTCATTTGTTTCCTAAAACAAATATACATTATCTATGTTGGTACTAAAAAAATAGAATTGAAAAAAGCCCCAATTCGGGCTTTTCAATTTTAATATTCGTCCTCGTTCCAAAGAAAATCATCATCTGTAGGATAATCAGCCCAGATTTCTTCGATACTTTCATATGAATCTCCTTCATCTTCGATAGATTGTAAGTTTTCTACAACTTCTAAAGGAGCTCCTGTACGAATCGCGTAATCGATTAATTCATCTTTTGTTGCTGGCCAAGGCGCATCGCTTAAATATGATGCTAATTCTAAAGTCCAATACATAGTCTATATTTTTATTATTTTTTGTAGAGATTCCCCTCTAATTTATTCATTTATTACAAATTTGCCAAATCAAAAAATTTGCCAAAGACAAAGTGTCAGTGTTTTGGTAATATCAAACTTTTAGTTTTACATTTATTACCAATTTTAAGTCGATAAATATATAAAAATGGACACGAATATAACAAAATTATTTTCAATACAACATCCAATTATTCAAGGAGGAATGATTTGGAATAGTGGATGGCGATTAGCATCGGCTGTTAGTAATGCAGGAGGCCTTGGTTTAATTGGGGCAGGCAGCATGTACCCTGATGTTTTGCGCACTCATATTCAACAATGTCAGCAGGCCACAAGCCAACCTTTTGGTGTAAATGTTCCTATGTTATACCCCGATTTGGAGGAAATAATGCAAATTATTGTGGAAGAAAAGGTGAAAATTGTTTTCACATCGGCAGGCAATCCGAAAACATGGACGGAAATTTTAAAAAAAGAAGGTATAAAAGTAGCTCATGTTGTGAGTAGTACGAAGTTTGCACAAAAATGTGAAGAAGCTGGAGTAGATGCGGTCGTGGCAGAAGGTTTTGAGGCTGGAGGACACAATGGCAGAGATGAGACAACGACTTTATGCCTTATTCCACATGTGAAACAACATCTTTCGATCCCCTTAATAGCAGCTGGTGGAATTGCAACAGGCGCTCAAATGCTCGCTGCTTTTGCTTTAGGTGCCGATGGTGTACAATTGGGTTCTCGTTTTGCGGCAACGCAAGAATCTTCTGCTTCTGCACTTTTTAAAGATGAAATTATTAAAGCCCAAGAAGGAGACACCATGCTTACCTTAAAAGAATTGGCTCCAGTTCGTTTATTAAAAAATGATTTCTTCAACGAGGTTCAGGCCGCTTACCAAGCTGGACAAACCAAAGAACAATTAATTGAACTACTAGGACGTGGACGTGCCAAAAAAGGGATGTTCGAAGGTGATTTAATCCATGGCGAATTAGAAATTGGCCAAGTTTCTGCCCTTATTCATTCAATTCCAACGGTCGCTGAAGTCTTTGATGAACTTTTAGCGGATTATGAAGTGGCTCGACAACGACTATTCAACCAGCTGTGAGCTAACCGATAAAATAAGGGGATCCAATTTTGAGGGTAATTTTGGCAATGGCAACGTTGGTTCGTCAATGTTTGATGAGCGCATTTAGAAAGCGATAAAATTAAGCACAAGAAAAGCTTAGAAACTGACCTCTTTATCTGAAAGTAAATTATCTACTATTCATCCCTGCATGCGAGTGCATAGCCATTACAACGCTGCTTCAATTTTAGCATTGAGCGAAGCGATTAGCGGCAGGGATTGAAGCGGAAATCCTTTGCAACATGCGGGGATTTATATGAGAAACAAGAAGCTTGTTGTTGCAAAGATTGGGAGTGGAAAGCCCGGCGCGCAGCGGCCGCCCTATTTAAAAAAAAGAATCTTAAAACATGCATACAGGAAAACTGAACAAAAAAGACCTTGGATTAGCTTGGACCTATATCGCTTTTGTACGGCATGAAAAACGAACAAGCGGTACGGTTGACCTGCTCTATCTCTTGAATGTTTTTACAGGCAATGAATTTGATTAAAGAGGCTCAATATTTATCTTCTGTTGAATTTGGTACCGAGGTTTTAAATTCAACTGGTCGTATTTTCATCAACGATTATCAGGTTATTATTCAGTAAACTAAACAGGATCAACATCGACATCAATACGCACAGAACGGTATGCAGCTACTGTATTCATGCGCTCGAGTTCTTTCTGAATCAATTCTTTCACCTTTTGCGGCGATTGTTCGGCGACAATCTTTAACATAATATCGCTAATGTACATATTGTTTATACGCCCAATGGCGGGAGCTTCTGGCCCTAAAAGGCAGCGAGCCGTAAAATTTGGTTGTAAAAGGGTAACCAACTGAGCAGCCGTTTTGTCTAATCGGGTTTTATCTTTGTGTTTTAGGCGAATACGAATAAGACGCACATAGGGTGGGTAAAAGAATTCTTTACGCTCGTAGAGAATATCTTTCATGGTTTCGTGGTAATTATAGGTGGTTACATTTTGCAAAATCTGGTGATTCGGCTCGTAACTCTGTATCATCACTTTTCCTTGTTCGGCTCTTCGGCCAGCTCTCCCAGCTACTTGCACCAATAACTGGAAAGCTTTTTCATGGGCACGGAAATCGGGGAAATTCAGTAAAGAATCGGCTCGAATAACCCCCACAAAATTCACATTGCCAAAGTCGAATCCTTTGGTAATCATCTGCGTTCCTATAAGTATATCAATTTCTCTATTTTCGAAGTCTTCGATTAAGCGTTCATAGGCGAACTTCCCTCGCATGGCATCGACATCCATCCGCTTGACCTTGGCGTCTGGAAACAGTTCTTGAATCTGATCTTGAATTTGCTCGGTTCCAATTCCTTTTGTTTTTAATTCATGGGAATTGCACGAAGGACAACGCATGGGTTTGGCTTGGGCATAACCACAGTAATGGCATTTGAGTTGATTGGAAAACTTGTGATAAGTTAAGCTAACATCGCAATTGGGACAGCCAGGTGAATGACCACAGCTGTTGCATTCCATAATTGGGGCATAGCCGCGGCGATTTTGAAATAGAATCACTTGTTTTTTATCGGCTAATTGGGCCGTGATTTCTTCTCTTAACGTAAACGAAATATCACCCTGCATTTCTTTTTTCTTTTGGGCTTTTTTCAGATCAACCAATTGAATTTCGGGCAAAGCCACTTCGCCGAATCGTTGGTTTAACTGGACATAACCGTATTTTTTTTGGGTGGCATTGTAATAGCTTTCAATGGAGGGTGTTGCTGAACCCAATAAGACTTTTGCCTTGAACTGTTTGGCCAGTAACATCGCCATATCACGGGCGTGAAAAAAAGGTTTTACATCGTGTTGTTTGTAAGAGCTTTCGTGTTCTTCATCGACGATAATTAATCCGATATCTGTTAACGGTAACAGCAAAGCAGTACGAGGTCCAATAACAATGTCATAGTCACCTGCCAACGTTTTCTGCCATAATTCGACGCGTTCGTTTTGATTAAATTTAGAATGGTAGACCCCTACCCGATCACCATAATGCTTTTTAATGCGATGAACAATTTGGGTTGTCACAGAAATTTCGGGTAAGAGGTATAAAATTTTCTTTCCCTTACTCATCACCCTTTCCATTAATTGTAAATACACTTCGGTTTTACCACTTGAAGTAACTCCATGCAATAGAACCGTTGAGAAGGAATGAAAAGAATAAAGGATTTGGTTTAAGGCCAGTTTTTGGTGTTCTGTAAGGGTATGTATCGCCTCTTGACCGTGCTGGATTTGCTCGACTCGAGAAGCTTGGAACGGGTAAATTTGGACGGCATTGCGCTCGCTTAAGCTTTTAAGCACCGCATTGGTCGCTCCTCTTTTTATAAAATCGGCCACCTTTATACCTTCTGTCAATTGGGTTTCTAAGGTGATTAATTGCAAAAGCGTTTCCCGTTGTTTGGGCGCGTTTTTTAATGCGGCTAGTAGGTCCATAAATGCGGCATCATTCCCTTTTAGATCGGGATGAATTCGCACATAATTAACGACTTTTGGCGTGTATTTTTCATTGATTTTCTCATCTAATCGGATAATTCCTTTGTCGATTAACAACTTCAACGTAGGAATGGCCGATTTAGCATCAATGATTAAGGCAGCTTCTTCTACCGAAATAATTTCTCGAAGCTTTAGGGCTTCAAAAATGAGGTATTCTTGGTCGTTTAATTGGGTCAAATCTTCAAAATCGGCTTGAATCAGGCGAACAAATGTTTGGGATTCGAGTTTTAATGCGGCAGGAAATGCTTGACGAAAGACCTCGCCCAATGCGCACATATAGTAGGTGGCCATCCATTCCCATAACTTGATTTGATGGGTTGTTACCAATGGATCTGCATCTAAAAAGGCATAAATCCCTTTGGTTTTATACAATTCGGGTGCTTGGTGATGCATTGAATGAACAATACCAGTATATAGTTTTTGAGTTCCAAATGGAACAGCTACGCGCTGACCAATTTTTATCTGCTGAACATCATCTGATGTTAAATGATACGTAAACGTACCTTCTAAAGCAAGAGGTAATATAATTTCGGCAAAAAATGGTCTTTCCATGGGGTAATAAATTAAGCAATTGAAACAATAGCAAGTTAAATTATTCTACTTGGTTCCCCAAGTATTTGTAGAATATGACGTACCTTTTATAAAACAATACCTCATGTTACACGAACTATTAGCAAAATTAGCAAAAAGCGATCAACCCGTTTCAAAAGTGTTGGTAAAAAATGATGATACACGCGTTATGGCTGTTGGATTAAAAAAAGATGGTGTCTTAAAAGAGCACACCACACCGGTACCTACTCAATTAATGGTTATAAAAGGGCACGTTTTGTTTCGAACTGAAGACAAAGAAACCCCCTTGAATTGTTATGATCATTTTGAGATTACTCCACATGAAAAGCACAGCGTTGTGGCGTTAGAAGATGCATTATTTATACTCATCTTAGATTTTAAAGCCAACCAACCGCTTTAAAATAGTTTATAACAAACAAGCAAGGCTTTCCCTATGGAAAGCCTTGCTTGTTTGTTATTTTATCGAAAAAAATGGTTTTTATTTTTTACGACGTTTAAGTTCTTTTTCGATTAACCCTAACTCACGACCAGTTTGTCCGGCGACAGAGGTATTCTCTTGCGCACGACGAATAAGGTAAGGCATAACTTCCTTAATAGGACCGTAAGGTAAATATTTAGCAATATTGTATTTCATATGCGCTAAGTTAAACGATATATTATCTGACATTCCGTATAACTGACCGAACCAGAAGTTACGATCGGAAGGTTGAATGTTATGTTCTTGCATTAATTGGATTAATAAGGCACAGCTATCTTCGTTGTGTGAACCTGCAAAAAGTCCGAAACGCTCTTTATGTTCTACAACAAAACGTAAAGCATTGTCATAATCACGATCAGAAGCTGCTTTATTGGGCTGAATGGGCGAAGGATAGTTTTCTTCTAAGGCTCGTGCACGCTCTTTTTCCATATAGGCTCCACGAACAATTTTGTACCCTAAGAAATAACCTTCACGGTCTGCTTTTTCGTACATTTTTTTCATGTATTCTAAACGGTCGTGACGGTACATTTGAAGGGTGTTCCAAATCACTGGGCGTTTCACATTGTACTTCACCATCATTTCGTCGGTTAATTCATCGGCTGCATCCTGCATCCAAGTCTCTTCCGCGTCCACCATAATGTTCACATCTTTTTCGAAACCTTCACGACAAACCGTCTCGAAACGAGAACGAATATTTTGCCAAGCTTTTTCTTCATCTGCGGTTAACGTTTCTTTTTTACCTACTTTTTCAAATAAAGCAATACGACCAAAAGCGGTTGGTTTAAAGACGACGAAAGGAATTTCGGGGTTGTTCTTCGCCATATCAATTAGACCAAACATAACGTCTTTCACATGATCAAAGTCGGCTTCTTCAGTTTGCCCTTCTACCGAATAGTCTAAAATAGAACTTACACCGTACTTATACAATTGTTTAGCGACTTGAACGCCTTGCTCTGCTGTTTCTCCACCGACAAATTGTTTGTAAATCGTTCCACGAATAGAAGTTTTCACAAAAGGAATGTGCACGGCAAACGGCAATTTAAAAAAGACTGTTCCAAGATTGGTCAATGTAGAATTACCAATTAACTTGAACAAGTAATAAGCTCTCTGAAGTTCTGCATCAGACTTTGATTCGAAAGCGTACTGAGTATTGTCAAATAGAGACATATTTTGCGTATGTTTATTGTATTAAAAGATGAACAAATTTACATTATAATTTCATACAATAACACAAAAAAACCTATAAGATTCACTTATAGGTTTTAATATTTTAATATAACAATAGTATTTAATTAAGCAAGATCGCTTACTTATCTAATTCTATTCTTATTTTGTAAATTTCGAATATTTATTCTTAAATTTATCAATACGACCTGCCGTATCAACTAATTTAGTCTTCCCTGTGTAAAAAGGGTGAGAACTTGATGAAATCTCCATTTTGATTAATGGATATTCTACACCATTGAATTCAATTGTGTCTTTGGTATCAGCACAAGATTTAGTGATGAATACTTCTTCGTTTGACATATCTTTGAAAGCAACCAAACGATAATTTTGTGGATGGATATCTTTTTTCATTTTAAAAATCTTCTTTCTTACTATATTGGTGTGCAAAGATAACAATATTTATGAACGAAACAATAAAATCTATAATAATTTGTTATAAATTTGAGTCACAAATAAAACATCTATGAACATTAAAACTTTTATCGTTGGTCTTGGAATAGCCTCTACCATTGGTTTTCAATCGTGTAGGGACGATTTCGATTTCGACCCTGTGTCTGACGACCTTCGATTTTCCAAAGATACAGTTTCTGTGGATACGCTTTATAATTATTCTCGATCAGAAACCTATTTATTAAAGGTTTATAATCCGAAAAATGAAGATTTAGTTATCCCTAAAATTTATTTGAACCGTGGAGAAGCCTCTATTTTTAAAGTCAACGTGGATGGAAAAGCAGGAGCTAGTTTTATCAATACACCTATTCGTAAAAAAGATAGTTTATTTATTTTTATTGAAGCCCATGCGGAAGAAGCATCACCTAATCCATTATATACCGATGAATTAACCATTGAAACAACCAATAGCAAGCAACAAATAAAGTTAATGTCGTGGGTAGAGAAAGCTAAAATCCATTCGAAAGACGCGGTCATATCTAGTGCGCAATGGACCGAAAGTGAAGCTCAAGTCATCGACGGTAATATGACCATCACCTCATCATTGCATGTAGGAAAAGGATCGAAAATTTATTTCAAAAAAGGGGGAAGTTTAACGGTTGCCCCCAATGCAATTGTCCAGATTGATGGTCGTCTCGGTGAAGAAGTAAAATTTAGATCGGCTAGACATGACACCAAGTACGATTCATTACCCAACCAATGGAATAAGATTGAACTGCAAGCCAATGTAAAAGCCAACATCAATTACACCAAAATTATTGGGGGTGATATAGGATTGCATGTGAATGAAGCTGATTTAACCATCGGTAATTCGAAAATAGTCAATAACCAATCTTATGGCATATTGGCCACTCATGCTAAAATAACAGGCCATAATGTTGTTATTAACAATAGTAATCTTGCAGGCTTAGCCATAGAGTTGGGTGGAAACTATGCGTTTTACCATTCGACCTTTGCGAACTACTTTAATTTTGTAGGGACAGCTGGACCGGCTTACTCGATCTATTTGAGCAATGTTTCAAACGATAACAAGTCAACTGCCGCCTTAGAAAGAGCATTATTTGCGAACTCGATTATCTATAACGAACGCAATGAAAACGCTATTTTATTCGAAAGAAAAGAAGGGGCAGCATTCAACTTCCTATTCGATACCAACATCATTAAAAATAGAAACACAACCCTTTACAATGCTTTAACTGGACCAGGATTTACCAATAATAAAATTGAAGATCCATTGTATAACAATCCTTCGTATAAAGTAAATCGACTTTGGGTAACGGAGAAATCACCTGCGAAGGGTGCTGGAAATATCCTCTATGCAACGCAATATCCTGTGGATTATAATGGCGTTGTTCGTGGAACTTCACCTACACTAGGCGCTTATCAATAGTTTTTCGCAAGGCCATTCTATGGTATTGATGCGAATAGCCTATCAAAAAAATCTTCGTGAGTTATCACGAAGATTTTTTTTTATTTCCAACTTAAAATGCTTTCACCAGAAGTACCACTACCTTTAATGTATAGCGTATATTCTCCTGGTTCTTGAAAATAAACAGGGAATTGTATTTTTTCTTTACCGGAAAATTTTTCCGAGAAAATAACGGCATCACTTTCGTTTTTCACTTCGATGATTAAATTGCCCGACGATAGGATAAAGTCATGGGTAAATTGTATACTCGATTTCTTATACACGACCATATTCATCGAAGTATACCCCTTAAAATCACCGTAGCTAAATTTAGTCTGTTTCGATTTTTTTTCATTGGTCCATTTATTCGCTTTAAAATTTTTGTCGTAATTCATTCCTCCAATTTTGAAATCATCGTTGTTCGACGACGAGACATAGGTGTGCGATTTCCCTGGGTTAACGCGTACAGAAATACATGATGATGCACATATAATTAGGCATAAACAAACGATGATTTTTTTCATAATAGACGTGTTTTATAGAGAAGATGCATTAAACGAGAAAAGGTTACAAAAAAAAACGCACTGATTGCTCAGTGCGTTTTTTTTTCTTAGGATGTATGCCCTTTTAAACAGCTAAAGAAGCTCCAATAGCGAGCAACGTTAAGTCGATATTTTTTGAAGCAAATACCTGGGTCGCTTCCTCGTGATTAATTGTAATTGGAGGAAAAGTATCGTAATGATAACCCAGAACATGTTTTGCTGCTACGAATTCGGCTGCTATAGCAGCATCTTCTGCCCCCATGGTAAAGTTATCACCAATGGGTAAAATGGCTAAATCCAACACTCCAACGGTTAATGGAATCAATTTCATTTCGTTGGTTAAAGCGGTATCACCTGCTATATAAACGCGTTTGCCATCGCTTTCTATAATATAACCATTGGGATCTCCACCGTAGGTACCATCGGCAAAAGAACTTGAATGAAATGCGATGGTCGATTTAATGGTTCCAAAATCGAAGGTATATTTCCCACCTGTATTCATTCCATGGGTGTTTAAACCTTTGGCTGCATAATAAGCCGCAATTTCGGCATTGGAAATAATAATAGCTTCGGTTGCTTTAGCTAACGCCTCAACATCGTATACATGATCTTGATGCGCATGCGTTAGTACGATATAGTCGGCTTGAAGTTGATCAAATTCAATATGTTTCGCTAAATCATTCGGGGTAATAAATGGATCAACAATAATCTGTTTTCCATTGGCTTCAATCGCTAAAGAAGCGTGTCCTAAATAGGTAATTTTCATCTCAACTTTTTTAGAATTATCGAATTAAGGTATCAATAAAATCGAAACCAATCAAACTATAGCCCAATAAAAGGGCAAAAAATAGCGCCAATAACGATACGGGTTTTAAATATTTATCCAATTCTTTGGGATCATTCACCGTAAAAATTTGTCGGCGAAGCGAATTGGCTAAAAAGATTAAAATCAGGAAAACAAAACCGGATAATTTACCTTGCTTTCCTGGCAACAAAGACACATAGAAAGCACTTAACAAAAACGGAAGTGTCATTAAAGCCATCTGATAGTACTTACTGTTTTGTAAGCCTAACTTAGAGGCAATGGTGATTTTATGGTTACGAACATCGTTTTCAATATCACGCATATTGTTTAGGTTTAACACCGCTACACTCCAAAACCCCATGGAAGCAGCTGGTAAAACATTCATCCAATTAAAGGTTTTCGAGTACAAGAACTCCCCCCCTAAAACGGCCACTAAACCAAAAAATATAAAGACAAACACATCGCCTAAACCCATATAACCATAGGGTTTCTTACCCATGGTATAAAACAGTGCAGCTAAAATACAAGCTACTCCTAAAGCGATAAAGATTACCAAAGCGTCTATATGATCTGGCACAAAGGCTACATACAATAATGCACACATTGAAATTAACGATACAACGATCATGACACCAATGGCGGTTTTCATTTGTTTGGCCGAGATAAGACCAGAAGCAACAGCTCTCTGCTCTCCTACCCTGTGTTTATCGGTTCCTTTCATTGCATCACCGTAATCATTGGCATAATTCGAAAGGATCTGAAAGGCCAATGTCGTTAATAATGATAGTGCAAAAATATCTCCTTGGTAGATGCCATTGTATTTGGCAATAAAACCTGCCAATAGCAAACCACTCATAGAGAGTGGTAAAGTTCTTAGCCTTGCGGCTGCAATCCATTTTTTCATACGGAACAAATATAATGAACAAATCCTATTCCATCTTCATAGAATTTAGTATCATTGCAGAATAAACCTATTTTGCTGAACAGCCTCAATGTCAAAAAGAAAACCACATAAACGTTCACCTTACTTGCTTTATTTTATTGGAGTAATGCTGCTATTGATCACCTATTTCAGTTACCATTACCGCCATGGAATTCGATACTACTGGAAAGTAATGGAAAAGAAATGGAGCAATGAAGTTGTTGAAGAAACCAAGATTACTAAATTCGACATTCGTAATATTGAAGTGATGGATCGGTATTATTTAAAAACGTTTGGTCTGGATGTTTCCCATTATCAATCGGAAATTGATTGGCAGAATACCCATACGATGTACAGTATTTATCCGATCGACTTTGTTTTTATCCGAGCCACCATGGGCGGGGCATCTCAAGACAAAACGTTTAAAGCGAATTGGTCTGGTGCCAAAGAAAACAATTTAATACGAGGTGCCTATCATTTTTATAGACCCGATGAAAGCTCTACGACGCAAGCGGAGAATTTTATTGCAACGGTTCGATTAGAAAAAGGGGATCTTCCTCCTGTTTTAGACATTGAAAATATGCCCCGAAATCAATCGATGGAACGTTTAATTGAAGGGTTAAAAAATTGGTGTACACTTATTGAAACACACTATGGGATTCAGCCCATTATTTATACATCCGATCGTTATTACGAAGATTTTTTAATCGAGCATTTCGCTTCTCATGTTCTTTGGATTGCGAATTATAACTTTTTTGTACAAGAGATGAAAGCGCATTGGCATTTTTGGCAATTCTCTGAAAAGGCGCAAATACCAGGCATAAAAGGTCCTGTGGATGTCAATATTTTTAATGGAACCAAAGACGATTTAAAAAGTTTTCTGGTGAAATAAACCCTAACAAATCTCAATTCCAATTAAAACACCCTCTTTATCAAAATCGAGATAAATCGCTGGTCCTTTATAATGATCTATATAGGAGGCTAAAGAAACTGTTTCCTTAACAATACCCGCAATCAAACTTTTTGGGTGTTCTTCTAATTCAATGTAGATTGCTTCTTCGGTTTCTTTTACAATTGTATTTTCCATAGGGTTATTTTTTTGGTGTAACCACTTCGCGATTGGCTATTTCCTGTATCTCTACTGTAAGCCTAAATGTACTATTATTTTCATTTATAGGCAGCAGAAGATGTCACTTCTATCCTTTCTGTAGATTTGTTTAAAATTAGAAAAAAGAATTTACATCAACCACTTCTCAATCGTTTACGCCTTTTATTTCAACGAAATCAAGACCTATCTAGGTAGAGTTCATCATCAATTCTCCATTAAAAAATGATGTTAATTTTGTAGAATCGATTACCTATTACTCCACTACCTAAAGTCAAACACAAGTCTATAAAATAAAAAAAATCCTGAACAAGCGTCAGGATTTTAGGATATTTAGAGATGCAATTGTCTTAAGCAATGGCTTCCACTTTTAAAATTTCAATTTTCTTCTCACCATCGGCAAAAGGCCATTCAATAATTTGACCGACTTTGTAGCCGATTGTAGCTAAAGCAATGTCTGAAAGAATAGAATGTTTATTTTTCTTTGGTTTGGCTTCTTTGTCTGAAACAAACAGGTATTCTTTTTCTTCGTTGGTCGAGTGATCTTTCACGGTAACTAAACGATCTACTGTAACTACATCTTCGGGTAAATCTCTACGAAGCACTTGCTTTGCTGTTCTTAGCTCTTGTAATAATGTATTCTCTACTTCTACCGTTACTTTTTTTCTTCTTAAGTGATCTTTAATTAAATCGTAAATTCCTGTTGTAATTAATATTTGTTGTGACATTTTGTAAAATTTTAATCCTCTCTTAAAAGTAGGTTTGTAAAACCCAAACACAAAAATAGCGGCCATACATTAGCCTTCTCTTTGTGTAAACACTACCTGAAAGAAAAAATGGTTGAATAAATAATGAAATAAACTGAGGTTCCCCGTCTTGGATTTTGACAGGGATTAGGGAATAAACTCTTTCGAACGTCTTAAGAAAATATCATCCAATAAATATGATAATGATAATAAACGATTCGATAAGTGAGTATTTTTAACAATAAGAATTGAAATAATCATTTAACTCGACTCTTTTACGAATAAAGACTAATGTACAACAACTTTGCATAGCGTCCAAAGAAACACGCTAAACAAGGAGTTTATCATGAAATAGGCCCGGTTAAGTTTTGAGCTAAAAAAGGCAACTTAAAAAGTTGCCTTGAAAAAATAAATATTACGCATAGAAATAATTAGAAGTTATAGGCATAGCCTAAACTGATTGCTCCTAATGTTTCACCGCTTTTGGCCATTCCTTTGTACCCTACAAAAATCTCTGATTTTTCTAAATTGTATCCTACTTTAGGTTGGTAATAAAAAGCACCCGTATCACTGTCTTTGTTTAAAAAGAATACATAGCCAATATCAGTCCCTACAAAGAATTGAGGAACGATATTAAATTTAGCTGTTGCGGCTAAAGGAATCATTTGTACGTCATCATACGTAAAAGAGTACCCCATAAAGGTTTCTTTTTTACCAAAGTAATTGGTGAAACCTGTAGTTGCTCCTAACTCGAACTCATTGGTTATTTGCCATAGATAAGCAACATCTAATCCTAAGTTAAAAGAATGGCTATCACTAAAGTCACCTACAGGTAATCCCACGTGAGCGCCTAATTTAAAATGCCCTTCTTGTGCATTTACATTCATTAATCCGATTAGTGCTAGTGCACCTGCTAAAACGATTTTTTTCATATGTTTAAAATTTTGTTCAAAAATAAACAAATAACTAAAAAATGAAATACTCAATAACGCTACATTCTTGATAAATAAATACTTACAAAACACTATTCAAATACTCAGTTATACTAATTTTTACCTGAAATGTGCATTTTTAAGGAATTTTCCTCTTTTTAGCGCAGGAAAAATGAAATAGTTTGTTGATCTAGAAGGGCTATGGATAGCGACCACCATGGCTTAAAACAATTCCTTTATGAGAGAAAGTTCAAGAGCTTTTTCAGAACATTCTTGGGTTGTCAAATTTGAAATTCTGGTTGATGAATTTGAAAACGGAATTTCCATATCCCCCTCAAGCCGCGCTAGGGATAGGAGCATTTGTTTGAGCTTTTTGGTGGAGGGCAACGGAACCGAAAAGCGAGTGCGGATAGCCCGCCCGAAGGGATCGCCCAAAATAAGTTAAATGGTCAATTTACTGGGGTGATTCCAATTGGTTTTGCATAAAAACAACACTTTGATGGAGGGCTTTTTTCGCGGCCTCTGTGGTGAGATTGAATTGGTATTCATGGGGTAATTTGGGCGTATAATCGGTGGGGAAGAACAAAATGTCCACTACCACTTGCTGATTCCTTAGCGCTTGGGCCATTTCTTGGGATTGACTTAATAATGGATCGTCGTTTCCGGCAGAGATAAAGCTTGGAGGAAAGTTTTTGGTGACGTAATTCACGACAGAGGCTGATTTGAATTCGGGGTGAGTTTTAAAATTTTCTTGTCCGCTATACGACCATAGCACGGTGGTTAAAAAGTTTTTAAAGTCGCCCTGCATATCGATAACTTCGGCATTGTAAGCACCACAATGCAAGAGTAGCCCTTTTAACTGCGTAGGTTGAATAGCGGGTTCTATGTTCATTAGTTCCGCATAACTTTCTTCGGTAATGCAATTAGCTACTTGAGCAATAATATGTGAGCCTGCAGAATCACCTGCCATAAATAGGGCGGCAGAATTAATGGAGTAAGCATTGGCGTGTTTGGTTAAAAAAGCCAAGGCTTGATTGACTTGTTCTACAGGTAATGGGTAGTGGTATTTTGGTGCCAAAGAGTAATTGACAGCCGCTACAATAAACCCTTTTCCCGCCAAGATGCGGGCGTAATTTTCGAGGTGACTTTTATCGCCTGAAATCCATGCGCCTCCGTGTACCCAGACAATGAGTGGCAATTTTCCTTTGGCTTTTACTTCTGTTGGCGCGTAATAGAGATCGAGTACCGCATCTTGACTATTTTGATCATAGCATACATCGCTTACTTTTTCGATGCCTTTGGGCACGAATACAGCTAATTCGTTATTGCCTTTATTGCCTGCATAATCGAATACGACGCGAAAGAACATCGCAGAGGGCCATGGTGAATAGGTAAATGCCGTAAACGTTCCCAATCCGAGTACGAGTATTATGGTTAAAGCGACCCAGCGCTTCTTCCCTTTTTTGTTTTTTTTAGTTTTTAGTTGAGTCAAAACGGTATAATTTGGTTGGTTATTGTTGTGAGCTATCGATACCGATGGTTCTATAAATTTACTCAAATTTTGATAAATTCAACTGTTTTTATTAACAAAATCGTCTGGCCATCAAACGATTGCCGGATGGATTTAGGCCTGATCTTCGCCATGAAATGGGGTTATGATTTAATCTTAATGGTCCCCAATATTTTTGGTAAAATGGTGTTTGGAAATTCCGCTTGAGCTTCTTTTAAAAGTATGTCATAATCGTGGTAGCGATTCGAGAAATGCCCCAAAATCAATTGCCCCACATTGGCTTGTTTTGCAATCATTCCTGCTTCTTTGGCGGTGCTATGCCCGGTATATAAAGCGAGGTCTTTTAGTTCGTGCAAAAAGGTGCTTTCGTGGTATAACAAATCGACATTTTGTATAATGGGAACGATGTCTGGTTTATACTTGGTGTCTGAACAAAAGGCATAGCTAAGCGATTTATGTGGATCGAAGGTGAGGTAACTGTTTTCGATGACTTGACCCGACTCTAAGACGACATCTTTTCCGTTCTTGATGTTCTGGTAATCGCATATTTCAATTTCATTGAACTCCGCAATGGCATCCATGTTCAGTCGTCTCGCTTTCGGTTTCTCTCTGAACAAATAGCCATTGGTGTATACGCGGTGATTAAGTGGAATGGTATAGACTTCAATTAAGTTGTCTTCGTAGACCAACACCGATTTTTTACCCGTTAATTCGTGAAAAGCCAATTCGAAAGAGCAAACCGATTCGGTGAATTTTAGTTGATTAAGAATGAATTCTTTGATACCTAAAGGACCATAGATATTTAATGGTGTATCTCTTCCTAGCAGCTGCAAGGTTGAAATAAGTCCGATTAATCCAAATACATGATCCCCGTGCAGATGGGAGATAAAAATATGATTAATGCGATTAAATTTAGCTTTTGATCGGCGCAGTTGCACCTGTGTTCCCTCGCCACAATCGATTAGAAAATAGCGTTCTTCGATATTTAACAACTGTGATGTAGGATAGGAATTGGCCGTTGGGACAGCCGAATTAAAGCCAAGTATAGTTAGTTTGATACTCAATTTAGTGTTTTTTTAATAAAAAATCGTGTAATAATTCTACAGCTTTGCCACGGTGGCTTAGGCTGTTCTTTTGCTCGGGCGACATTTGAGCAAAAGAAAGGCTGTGGCCTTCTGGAATAAAAATAGGATCGTAGCCGAAACCCTCTTCACCCATTATCTCTTCGGTGATTGTACCGTTTATACGGCCCTCGAAATAGTATTCTTTTTTATCTAAGATAAGGCAAATAACAGCGATAAAGTAAGCGTTCCGATTGGTTTCTCCTTTTAACTCGTTCAATACTTTGACAATATTGTCTTTTGAATTCCCCGTACCTGCATAGCGAGCAGAGTAAATTCCGGGTGCTCCATTTAAGGCTTCGATTACTAAGCCTGAATCATCGGCAAAGACATTTCTTTCGGTCGAAGCGCTAATAACCTTCGCTTTTATAGCCGCATTTAACGCAAAAGTATCCCCTGTTTCTTCTATTTCCTGATTAAAGCCAATATCGTCTAATGACAATAATGAAATATTTTCAGGAAGCATTTGCATAACTTCCTCTAATTTATGTTGGTTATGGGTAGCAAAAACGATTTCCATTATATGTTTATTTTTTTGGTTGTTCTAATCAGTAAATAGCTGAATAACAAGGCCATTATTGTCATTCCCGGAATAATAAAGTAGTGAGATTCTTCAAAAACAGATTCTTCAACACCACCGTAATAGAGCATTAATCCGAAAGATAAACAATTGTTTAAGGCATGCAATAGGATGGGTATACATAAGGACTTTGTACGGTAATAAATGAATCCGAAGATAATCCCCAAGATTCCGGCACCGACAAATTGCCAAGGGTTTAAGTGGGCAATACCAAAAATAATTCCACTAACAACAATTGCAACTGCTGGGTGTACTTTATAATTAAGCATTCCTTTTAAGATAATCCCTCTGAAAATGATTTCTTCAAAGATGGGGGCTAAAATACATACCATGATAAACCCTGCCACCTTATAATTTAAAAGTGTTGAAAAATTGGCCTCAAAGGTTTTATACATTTCTTCTAGAGGGCCTGTTTTAGGGATTAAGGTGGTCGAATATTCGGCTATGGGTAAAAAACAAAACCAGATCCCTATGGATAATAAAATGGACATGCTTTTGTTTTTTTGAAACAATTCTTTCTTTAAATAAGCGGTAGAGGCCTTCGTCGATGTTAATAAAATAGCAATACTTGCTAGAAAACTAACGAAGAATCCGAATGGCATCATAAAATGATTCAACACCGGGTAAAAATAACCTGGAAGGACAAAAACACCGCCCACTACTTGAATGGTGATTATCGCCATAAAGGCATAAAAAAAGGCTTTCGCAATGGCGAAAGAAGGCTCTTGAACAGCGTTTGATTCCAACTTATTCATGGTGATAAGGTTTACCCTGCAAGATAGTAAATCCACGGTAAAGTTGTTCGGTCAAAAACAAACGAACCATTTGATGAGTGAACGTCATATTGGATAGGGCCATCTTTTGATTACCCCGACTATAAACAGCTTCACTAAAACCATAAGGCCCCCCAATAACAAAGACAAGGTTGCGAACCGCTTGATTCATATACTGCTGAATAAGATCGGCTAATTGTTTTGATGTTGGCTGTTTCCCTTTTTCATCGAGGATAATAACAAAATCGGTGGATTGAATTTTACCCAGTATTAACTCGCCTTCTTTCTCTTTTTGTTGGATTTCACTTAGATTTTTACGATTTTTAAGGTCGGGTATCTCAATGCGTTGATAATTAATGTGAGATGGTAGTCTATTTTCATACTTTTGCAATAACAACTCTATTGCTTTTTCGTCCGTTTTGCCGATACAAATAGTGGTAATATTCATTGGGAAATAAATTGAAATACAAAAATATGCGCATTATCCAGATTTTTAAGCACTATTCAGGAATAAATTTTTTGAAAGATTGGACCAAGGCCACGACGATTAATGAGACATCGTCGATTACCTACCACGATTTTTTGAAAGTATTTTGGATTCGGGTGATGAAAGGTAACTTTCCATTACGCTCAGCGGCTGTATCTTGGATCTTGTTTTTTAGTATGTTCCCTTTTTTGTTATTCCTTTTCAGCATCTTACCCCATATTCCTTATTACGAAGATATTCGGCATTTATTATTTAGTCAGTTACTCCCACAACTATTGCCTGAACAATTGAGTACCGAAGTCATTACCTACATTGAAAACACCACACAGCAGCAGGGTAAAAAACAAGTCAATTGGTATTTAATTCTTATTACGATTTTTATGTCGTCGAATGGTATTCAAGGAATTATCAACGGGTTTAATGTCTCCTATCAAGATGTTTACATCAAGCGGAAGAACTCGAAATCGAGATTAATTTCGATTATCTTGACCTTGTTTTTTACATTATTTATTATTCTACAGGTTTTTATCTCTTATTATTCAGCGGTTATTTGGCGGTATTTAACGACCGTCGAGTTTTTATCTATCTTGGGAAAGGTGTCTTATTTAATTAATTACTTGGCTGTCTTTATGTTTTACTTTGTGTCTATGTGCATGTTATACTCGTTTGGGCCCAACCATAAAAAATCGAAAAGCACGGTTCTACCAGGCGCAATTCTCACATCGATCTTATTTGTCATCACCGTTATTGGTTTTAATATTTACTTAAAGAATTTCAGCAATATCGATTTATTATACGGGTCTTTGGGGTTAGTGATGATTATGATGATTTTTGTCTATTTCAATGTGATTCTTATGCTGGTGGGTTATGAATTAAATATGTCGATTAATTATACCAAAAATTACGACCAAGTCAATAAAATCGACAACAAACACTCCATTAAATTAGAATAAATACAAGCGAATTATCCAAGTCATAACGATTCTCTTTCCCTTATGGATTGAGGATGTTTCCGCATGTTTTACAAAACTTAGCGCCATCCATATGGTAATCATCACCACAGTGATGGCAAACATCGGTATTCGTTGGCACATCTGCTCTGGCCGCTTTATTCATTTCCATGGATACGATTCCTGTTGGTACGGCGATAATTCCATAACCGACGATCATGACAAGCGACGATAGTGCTTGACCGAGACTAGTCACCGGTGTAACATCCCCATAGCCGACGGTTGTTAATGTCACAATTGCCCAATAGATACTAACGGGTATACTGGTAAAGCCCGATTCGGGGTGATCACCTTCAATCACATACATAATCGATCCAATAACCACCACAATCAGAATCACGAAGGATAAGAAGACCACAATTTTATCTCTACTTTGGCGCAAACCGAGTATAAGGACATTTCTTCCGCGTGTAAATTGAGTGAGGTTAAAAATTCGAAAGACTCTTAAAAGGCGCAAAATCTTGATATTCGATAATGATTTTGCTCCTGGGAATACCAATCCAAGGTAAAACGGAATTATACATAATAAATCGATGACACCATAGAAACTAAAAATATAGCGCCAAGAATTCTTTACGCAATAAATACGCAATGCATATTCAATGGTAAACAAGATGGCTAATATCCATTCGAGGATGATTAAGGTGGTGTGATAGCGCGCATTGATCGTTGGAATAGACTCGAGCATTACTAGGCCAACATTGCTGAGGATTAGCCCCAAAAGTGTCACGTCGAACAGTTTTCCGTACGGTGTATTGGCTTCAAAAATAACATTGAATATCTGGAGTTTCAATTTATTTTTTTCATCTTTTTCCATTCGCATAAAAGGAATTCGAAACTTTGACATTGGTTATCTTTTAGGAATAAGCTAAATTAGGAAAAAAATAGATATGAATATCTTGATTACAGGAGCATCTGGTTTAGTAGGGCAAAGATTAGTTCCACAGCTAAAGGCAAAAGGGCATAACGTCAGGACGTTATCGCATCAAAAAGGGAAAGGTGATTTTTATTGGGATCGCGAAAAAATAGATACCCAGGCTTTTGAAGAGGTGGACGTGATCATCCACTTAGCTGGTGCCAGTATTAGTCACCGATGGACACCCACCTATAAAAAACTCATTCACAGCAGTCGAATTGATACCGCAAACCTGTTGTTTAAATACGCAAAAGACTATGCCCCCGAATTACGTACATTCATTTCTGCATCAGGATCGAGTTATTATGGCCAAGTGACTTCGGACCGTATTTTCGAGGAAGAGGATCCTGCTGGATCTGATTTTTTAGCTCAAATTTGCGTTGATTGGGAAAAAGCGGCTTATCAATTTCAAGCCTTAGGCACTCGTGTTGTCTGTTTACGAACTTCCATGGTTTTATCTCAGCAAGGAGGAGCATTGGACGTCCTAAAAAAACCATTCAAAGTCGGTTTAGGCGCAAATTTAGGAACCGGTAAGCAATGGATGCCCTGGATTCATTTAGAAGACTTGTGTGGGCTGTATATAAAAGCGGTGGAAGATGACACCATAAAGGGGAATTACAATGCCGTTTCACCAGCAAAATTAAATCAGGACGCATTCAATCGCCAATTAGCAGATTCTTTGAACAGGCCCTTTATAATGCCTTCTGTCCCGGCATTTTTCGTACGAACTGGTTTAGGTGAAATGAGTGATTTGATCTTAAAAGGAAGTCGCTTATCGACGAGGAAAGTTGAGAAATCAGGCTATCGCTATATTTTCCCCGACTTAAAAGAGGCGCTAACGGATTTGATTTAAAATTCGGATGCATAAAAAAAGCCGTTGTCAATGACAACGGCTTTTTTATATGATCGATTAAAAGTGTGAAATTAATCTTCTGATGGTGTCTCTTCAACAACTTCAGTTTCTTCAACTTCTTCTACTTTAACTTCTTTCTTTTGATTCGCATAGATAGGGTTATCATAGTTGAAACCTACATCATTGCTTTCTTGCGCTCTTACCGCTTTTTGAGCGTCTAATTTCGCTAATTCTGCTCTTGTTTTAGCAGCATCTTCCGCCGCTTTAATAGATGCAGCATCTGGAGTTACTTCAAAATCGAAATCAATTTCAACTTCTCTATGGAAACGTACTTTAGCAGTATATTTTCCAAGACGTTTGATTGTATTTCCTGGGATTTTGATGTTTTTCTTTTCGATTTCAACACCAGCTTTCACTAATTCTTCAGCTAAGTTTGCGTTGTTTACAGAACCAAATAATTTGTCTCCAGAACCAACTTTCGCTTGTAATTTAATGACTAAACCTTCTAATTTAGCAGATTTAGTAGTAGCTTCAGCGATTAATGCTGCTTCTTCCGCTTTACGAGCTTCTAAAACTACATTTAATTCAGTGATATTTTTAGGGGTAGCCACTAACGCTAATCCACGAGGGATTAAGAAGTTACGAGCGTATCCAGGTTTTACTGAAACAATTTCATATTCAAAACCTAAACCATCTACATCTTGTTTTAAAATTACGTTCATGATAAATCTTTTTTAGGTTTTTAATTATTTTAATTGATCTCCGATGAAAGGCATTAACGCCATATGACGTGCTCTTTTAATCGCTTTAGAAACTTTTCTTTGGTATTTCAAAGAAGTTCCTGTGTAACGACGAGGTAAGATTTTACCTTGCTCATTCACGAATTGAATTAAGAATCCAGCATCTTTGTAATCTACATACTTGATACCGAACTTTTTGAAACGACAGTACTTTTCAGTTGATTTCGTTTCAATATCTAATGGAGATAGGTAACGAATTTCTGATTCGTTTCCACCTGCTGCTTTTTTTGCTAAATCGTCGATTGCCATAGCTGTAATTACTTGTTAGAGTTAGACTTTAATTTCGTTCTGCGCTTTTCTGCCCAGTCAATTCCGTGTTTATCTAACTTTACAGTTAAGAAACGGATTAAACGCTCGTCACGTTTGTAAGCAACCTCTAACTGAGAAACTAACTCAGCATTTTCTGTTTTGAACTCTACTAAGTGGTAGAATCCGTTGCGTTTGTTTTGAATAGGGTAAGCTAATTTTTTTAAGCCCCAATTCTCAGTAGCAACGATTTCTGCTCCGTTAGAAGTCACAAAATCGTGGTACTTTTTAACTGCTTCCTCTACCTGAGCATCAGATAGAACGGGAGTTAAAATGAAAACAGTTTCGTAATGTGTCATTTTAAAACTTTTTGTTGTTATTAATTACTTTATTTTTCGAGGTGCAAATATAGAACTATTTTTTATTTTTTGAATAAAGAAACACTATTATCTGAAAAAGATTAAAAAACGATGGCTAGCTTCAATGGATACTATTACGTCCATGAATCTATTTCGATTAGTGTTATGATTGTCCTTTCTCATTTTCTTATATCTTCCATCTATAAGGTTTAGTCAACCTAAATTAATTCTAAGCCGCCAATTAATTTAGGTTGATTGTCTCGTCAAAGATTCCCATCGTGTTACTGCCTTACTAGATTAAAAAGGAGCAATTTAAGCGCCTGTATTAAGAAAGATGAACAACAAGGTTCTAATTGTTTTTAGATGGCTTAAATCTACGCTTAGGCAAGCAAGACTCATTTTAAAGAATCTGTTTGTGTTAAGCTAATTCAAAAAGTACTAAAATAAGGCAAGGATATTTAAAATCAGGGAGGAGGTTATCACAAAGCGAAATAAAATAAAATATATTTTCACTGGTAAAACAAGCTGAATAACAACATTATAAGGTTATAAAGCACTACGAATTCCATTTATTTCTTAAGAAATAAACAATATTAATTTGGTTTTTACAAAAAGATGGTTACATTTGTAAACATAAAAGGCTAATGGCTTTTTCATAGGTTTAGGTTGGTTAAGGTTAAAACCCTCGTTTTTACGGGGGTTTTCCTTTTTTATATGGCCTAGGTTGGTTGCCTTTTAAAGATTAAACAAAAACTACTTCCTTTTTTATCAAACCATCTTAATGATTCTCTAATTACTTCGAATTGAAGAAAAAGAATATTTCGTTAAATCCTCAAAACAACATTAACACATATCGTGCCAAATCATAAAATTCTCATAAAAAAAGGCCTTCACTCTTAAAAAAGAATGAAGGCCTTCACATTAAATATCTAAACTTAGTAGCTGAATGGTGCCATGAAACTTATTTCAAAGGCATCGATGACATGATTATTCTCATCGACTAATTCAAGCATTACTTTTTCTTTATAAGACGAAAGGTTTTTCTTAGGAATTTTAACATTTACATAGCCTTGTTTTAATTCACCTTTCTTCACAAAGATTTTTCCTCCATCGGATAATATATCGACTTGACTATCTTTATGCGATTTTACACGGATATGCACTTGCAGATCTTTATTGGTTTTATTCATTAGGTTATACTGCATTTGATTTTCAATAAGACCTTTTTTCTCCACATAATCGCGTCCTGGTGTCTGTAAAAACTTTACTTCGATGTCGCTTCGATTAGTAAGGAATACACTCATCACAACTAGAAGTCCTGCTAGGATAGCTGTAAAAGCGGCCAATCGGGCGGTGAATTTAAAATTGGTTCCGTTGATAATATTGTCTTCCGATGCATACTTGATCAATCCTTTAGGTAGATCAATTTTTTCCATGATTTCATCACAAGCATCCACACATACGGCACAGTTCACACATTCTAACTGAGAACCATGGCGAATATCGATTCCTGTAGGACATACAGCAACACACTGACCACAGTCGATACAATCTCCTTTTCCGGCTGCTGCTCGGTCTTCATTTTTCCGGTATTTGGAACGACCATTTGTACTTTCACCACGTTTGAAATCGTAGGATACTTGAATGGTTGTTTTATCAATTAATACACCTTGTAGACGTCCATAGGGACACACTAAGGTACACACTTGTTCACGAAACCATGTAAATACAAAGAAGAATAATGACGTAAAAATAAGAAGAACAAAGAACATGGTTGGACTTTCACCGGGTCCTTCTTTGATGTTAAAAATTAAATCGTCCATTCCTATTAAATAGCTCAACATAATATTGGCAAAGAAGAAAGAGATCAGTGCATAGATAAACCACTTTAATCCTTTCTTTCCAATTTTATCAGCATCCCACTCTTGTTTATCTAAGCGAATTTGTTTGTTTCGATCGCCTTCAATCATAAATTCAATACGTCGGAAGACGCTTTCCATAAAAATAGTTTGCGGACAAATCCATCCACAAAAGATACGTCCGTACACAGTTGTAAATAGGATAACGAATACAACACCAACAATCATTCCGATGGCTAATAAGAAGAAATCGGTTGTAAAGAAGGGTTGACCAAAAAGAATAAAACGTGAACTAAACACGTTTAACATAAAAACTGGATTACCATTGGGTAATTTAATAAACGGTAAAAGAACCAAAGCTAAAAGTAACGCATAAGCCACCAGTGTACGATAGTTTGTTAATCGTCCAGAAGGTTTTTTTGCATATACCCATTTACGTTCTCCTTTACGGTTCATGGTTCCAATTTCGGTTCGAAACTGTTCATTTTCCGCATCTATGATTTTTGTAAAATCATCTGAGTTAGACTGCTTCATTTACTTATCAATTTGTCTATTAATATACAAACAAAAATACGGAGATAAATGCAAAAAAAATGGCATTAAAGCTAGATTAAATGGTACTTTTCAGATTTGCGCTTAAATATAACGATTATAAATAATTTGTTTTCCTAAATTGATCTGGAGTTAAGCCTGTATATTTTTTAAAAAACTTCACAAAATAAGAATTATCGTTGAAGTTAAGTGAATAACTGATTTGATTGATGGTAAGATCAAAATTCACCAATAATCGTTTAGCCTCAAGGATCACACGATCACGAATCATTTCACCGGATGATTTCCCAAAAAACTCTTTACAGACAGAATTTAAGAAACTGGTGGTGACATTAAGGTTTGCAGCGTAATTTTTAGGTAACCGTTCTGTTTTAAAATTATTTTCCAATAATTTCTGAAAGCGTTTCATAAATTCACTGTGACTATTATCGGTATTGCCCAATGCGGTTGGTAGTGTTTTTATGCGTTCAACAGCTATGAATAGTTCAATTAGCGTTAAGGCAATCTGTAAGTTTGTAAAAATGGAGTGTTTTAGGCTTTCATTCAACAATTTTTCAAAAATAGCTTCAATTTGGGTTTGGTGCTCCTCTTTTATCTTTACGACTTGTTCTGATAATTTAAAGGTACGAAAGAATGAAAAGTCGTCCAATAATGTGGAATTGATCTTTAACCAATCGAAAAAGTGAGCGGAAAAATTGATCACATAGCCATCGAAATCATCTTCAAAAGACCATTGATGAACTTGACTGGGTTTCATAAAATAAATCATTCCCTTTTCAACAGGGAATGATTCAAAATCGATAATATGTTTTCCTTTACCTTTTGTAAAATAGACCAAATGAAAATACGAATGACTATGGACCTCCTCTAAGTGTGGGTTACTCGATATATAGCCTTTAAACCGATCAATATTCAACAGATCGTTTTCGTTTTTATTCGCATTTAAATTACAAATATCAAATGTTGGGTATTGGTTTTTACTCATTTGGTGATGATATGTACCACGATTAAATCTTGGTTAAATTAGAATCGCCAGGCTAAAATTCGTGTAATCTTGTTACCTTGTTCCATATTCACAATGCGCACTTCTTTTGCACCGGATCTACCCAATAAGAGTTCCAATGGTTTTAAATTATCTTTTCTAGAGACTAGCGTTGAAAACCATTTTACTTGTTTTTTATAGTCGACGCTTTCTCGGATCATGGCGGTAATAAACGTACGTTCACCCCCACGGCACCATAATTCGGAATTATTTCCCCCAAAGTTTTGGATGGGTTTCTGATCGGATTGGTTTCCAAGATTTTTTAATTTACGCATAGTTTGTTCCATCACCTCTTGGTTTGAACGAAAAAAGGGAGGATTACAAATCGTTATATCAAATTTTTCACCTTCTTTAATAATATTCTTAAAAATATTAATGGGATTAAACTGCATACGAATGTCGACGCGGTTACGTAAACTATTATTTTTACGGACAATTTCTGATGCATTTTTATGGGATTGGTAATCCAATTCTGACCCCACAAACGTCCAATCGTACTCATAATTCCCAATAATTGGATAAATACAATTTGCACCGACACCCACGTCTAAAACATGTACATCACGTCCACGAGGAATTACGCCATCATGGGCCTCGCCTAAAATATCGGCTGCATAGTGGATATAATCTGCACGCCCTGGAATTGGAGGACATAAGTTATCCGAAGGTAATTCCCAGTAGTCAATATCGTAATACGTTCTTAATAACGCTTTATTCAACGCCTTCACCGCTTCTCTATCCGAAAAGTTAATAGTTGGTTCTCCCTCCTTGTTCGGAATAACATATTTTTTTAAAACAGGATATATCGCGATCAATTTCTCGAAATTATACGATGATAAATGCTTATTTCTCGGGTGGAGTTTTTTTACTTTCTTCTTTTCAGGCGTATTCATTCTTCATTATTTTATGCAAAAATACAGATAAACCTTCGAATGCGAATCATTATCTATGATTCAATTGATTAATTTGGGCTTGGAGATCCGTTATTCGATCCAACAATCCGTTAATCACTTCTAAACCTTCGATATTAATACCCAATTCATAATGAAATTGAATATACCGTTCAATTTGAGGTAGGTGATGCTCGAGGATAAAATATTCATTGTTTTGCAGGGCTAATTCGACCAACCCTTGTTGATGTAAATCGAGAATAAATACAGGTTCAATTTCATGAAACGTACAATATGTTTGCAGAGATATGCTTAAATGCGATTTCATACTTTATTGATTTAAGGATGATTGTATGGTTTTCAATTCTTCAAAAAGTGTTTTCTCTTTCGCTGAAAGGGCCGTTGGGAGTTGAACATCAAAAGTGACATACAGATCACCGTTTACACCTTCTTTCTTATAAACGGGTAATCCTTTTCCTTTTAACTTCACCTTTCTCTTATTTTGAGTGAGTTCCTGAACTGGTATTTTTACTGTTCCAGACAAGGTTTCCAAAAGAACTTCTCCCCCTAAGATGGCATCGTAGAGATTTAAAGGAACTGTAGTATATAAGTCTGCTCCTTTGACTTCAAAAGCGGTATTATTAACAATGTCAAATCGGATATACAAGTCACCATTTGGTCCATTGTTATACCCTTTTCCGCCATGTCCTTTAATTTTTATAGTCTGTTGATCAACCACTCCAGCAGGAATTGTTAAGCGGATATTCTTCCCATTAACGGTGAGCGTTTGTTTTTGATCGGTCAACACATCGGTTAAGTTTAAGCGTAAACTGGCCTGAATATCTTCACCTTTGAATCCAGAACTCCTTCGACGACCATCTTTACCGAACATCGATCCAAAAAAATCGGAATACCCATCGAAGTCATTAAATCCTTGGGAGCTATCATAATAGTTTTGTTGGGATTGTTGCTGACGAGCTTTTGCATAAGCTTCACCTTGCTCCCAATGTTCTCCGTATTGATCGTATTGCTGGCGTTTTTTAGCATCGCTTAATACTTCATTGGCTTCATTAATCTCTTTAAATTTCTGACTCGCTTGTTCGTCGTTTGGATTTAAATCGGGATGGTATTTACGCGCTAATTTTCGGTACGCTTTTTTTATTTCATCGGCTGAAGCTGTTTTAGCTACACCTAATCGTTCGTAATAATCTACAAATGCCATAGTTTTGGGTTCTTTAGTCCTTTTAAAGTTACTGCTTTTCAAGAAAAAACACCAATTTTGAAGGGACTATTCGTAAGCACTATTAAACATCTCAAGAATATCTTTACCTTTGCCCTGAAAATTGAAGCATGGAAAAACAACCCAACAACCCCCTACACAATAAAAGACTCGACGATATCTTAGAGGAATTGGTTCTCCACTATGGAGGATGGGAAGGCTTAGGAAATCGTATATCGATTAATTGTTTTCAGCAAGATCCTAGTCTAAAATCTTCTTTAAAATTTTTACGTCGCACCCCTTGGGCAAGAGCCAAGGTCGAAGAATTATACATCAACGTTATAAATAAAAAAAATGGATCTGCTTACTAAACCCCATATTTCACCTGAATTATTGGAATTGGTTGATGAAGAAAAACAAGTCATCATTCATTGTCACATGACAGCGACGGATGAGGAAGATGCTGCACGGATATGGCCTAGTACGTACATTATTAGTAACCAAAACGGCTACCACTACCCATTAGTTCATGCGGAAGGTATACGCATGTATCCACGATGGACCCCTGTAAAGCTAGGCGAAACATTGAATTTCACCTTGATCTTTAAAGGTCTTCCAAAAGATTGTCTTTCGTTTGATTTTGTTGAAATTATCCCCGAACCAGGTGGATTTAGTTATGGAAAAATCCCTCGTAATGAAAGTGACGTTTACCACTTAAATTTCTAAATTCAATGCGCTTAGTTGGCAACAAACTTTAAACCAACAATTGAAGAAATTAAGGTGATTAAGAAAAATATCCGCCAAAAACTCATGGGCTCTTTAAAGAAGAAAATGCCCATCAAAACCGTTCCTACGGCACCTATCCCTGTCCATATAGCATAAGCTGTACCGATCGGTAACGTTTGGGTCGCTTTAATTAATAAAAGCATACTAACAACGAGGAATACGATAAAACCACCATACCAAGCATACATTTCATTGCCTGTTGTTTCTTTGGCTTTTCCTAGACAGCTTGCAAAACCTACTTCACAGAGGCCAGCAAGGATTAAAATGATCCAATTCATTGATTCTATAAATTTGCTGCAAAAATGGGCTTTTTATTCAAAAAGATAACGGTTATTCAAAAAATATTCGTTTAAATTTTAACTATTGTGCAGTTGTTACGATTTCTCAATAAATGCAGCTGACTATTTTTTTATCCTCTAAAATAATTAATACCTTTGTTGCCAGATATGAAATTCTTAAAAAATATTTTACGCCTACCTTTTTTTAACAACTATTATAGCAGCCGTTATAATGGTTCGGGTAGTTGTGCTTTTTTACGAAATAAATATTAATTCGTTAATCGATTTAAATCACAACCATATACAGGCCCGAACGTTGACACGTTCGGGCTTTTTTTGTTAAAAACTTTTACCATGATTCAAGCATTAAAAAACAATGTAGACATTATCCTTCCTGAAAACGGATTGGAGATAAAATTAAAACAAGCTAAAGAGGAAAACCGCCCTTTACAAATTAAACTAGGATTCGATCCTACAGCTCCAGACCTTCATTTAGGGCATGCTGTGGTTTTGAAAAAACTGAAAGAATTCCAAGACTTAGGTCATCGAGTTATTATCTTGGTTGGTAGTTTCACCGCTCGTATTGGCGATCCTTCTGGAAAGAATAAAAGTCGCCCGCCATTAGACAAAGACATGGTGATGCGTAATGCTCAAACTTATATTGAACAAGTTGGCAAAATTATCGACGTTGAAAAATGTACCCTTGTTTACAATTCAGATTGGTTGGATGCACTTCCTTTTTCTGAAGTTTTACAAATTATGTCGAAAGTGACCGTAGCGCAATTAATGCATAGAAACGATTTCAATAAACGATTTACTGAAAACACTCCCATCGCCATGCACGAATTGGTTTACCCTATATTACAAGCCTATGATTCTGTTCAAATTAATAGTGATATCGAAATGGGCGGAACGGATCAATTGTTTAATTGCGCGATGGGCCGTCAATTGCAAGAAAACTTTCAGATGAGTCCTCAGATTGTGATGTGTATGCCCCTACTTCGTGGTTTAGATGGAAAAGAGAAGATGAGTAAGTCGTTGAATAACATTATCGGCTTAACGGATGAACCAAACGACATGTTTGGGAAAGTGATGTCTATTGGGGATGAATTGATTGATGAATACATAAGATTGACAACTAATTTTTCACTGGAAGAAGAGACTGTTATTAGAAAACGCCTCGCCGAAGGTGAAAACCCAATGAATATTAAGAAGCTGATCGCTAAAAACATTATCACTCAATACCACAATACCGTGGCTGCTGAAGAAGCAGAGGCTTTTTTCGTGAACCAATTTCAAAACAAAAAGTTTGAAGAAAAACATTTCGAACCGATCGCTATCGAGTCGTTAACGGTTACAGGGAATACGATTTCTTTACTCGATTTAGCGGTACAATTAAAAACAGATGTCACTAAATCAGCAATTCGTCGCTTAATACAAAGTGGTGCTGTTCACTTAAATGACGAAAAAATAATTGACCCATTGATGCAGATTGATTTAATTGATTCCACCAAAATTAAAATAGGAAAAAGAGCGTTCTTTGAACTTCATGCCTAATTCCAACGCTTAAACTTTAAAAAAATCCTCTATCAAAGAGGATTTTTTTTGGTGTTTTCATAGGTTAATTGGTAACAGCCAATATGTTTTCTTTGAGCCTCAATCCAACGTTTTTCTTTAATAAAAGTAAACAACCCATATATAAAAATAAGTATAGACCCTATGGCTAATCCAATAATGAGCATATTCTTTGTAGGTATTTCCAATAGCTGATTTAAAGATAGGGCGGCCACCATAAAATACATCGAGGTTCTTAAGAAGGCTAAAAAAGTAGAGCGACTGGCCATGTGCGTGCGTTCTAATGCTAATTTTTCTCGTAAAATTAAATCTGTTTTCATTCCTTTATCAATCAACGACAAAATTAAAGGAATCAACGTTTGCACTCTGTAACAAATGATACAGCGGAGTTGGGTAAAATCAATGAACTTTGCTAAAAATTAAATTATGGAATGGATCTTACAACCTTGGCCTTGGTATATAGGTGGCCCACTAATTGGGCTTGTTATGCTTGCCCTTATTTTGGTTGGTAAAAGCTTTGGCTTTTCGTCGAACTTTCGCACGTTATGCTCGGCGATGGGTGCAGGTAAATCGTGTGATTTTTTTGCATTTGATTGGCGCTCTCAAAAGTGGAATCTCGTCTTTTTAGTCGGCGCCTTTATCGGGGGCATGATTGCAGCTTACGGACTGTCGAACAATCAAATACCGGCTATTTCTGAGGCGACGATTACTCAGCTACACACGTTAGGGTTTAACAGTGCTGGAATGGCTTATACACCTACCGAACTCTTTGGTGAACTAACTTGGCGCAACGGTTTAATTTTGTTAATTGGCGGTTTATTGATTGGCTTTGGAACGCGTTACGCTGGTGGTTGTACCTCAGGTCATGCTATTTCGGGCTTAAGTAATTTACAGTTGCCTTCTTTGATAGCCGTTATCGGATTTTTTATCGGTGGATTAATCATGACCCATCTTTTATTCCCTCTAATTTTTTAAACCATGAAAAACAGTATTTATTTATCACTCGGAATCCTTTTTGGGATCATTATGTACAAGGCCGAAACAGCATCTTGGTTTAGAATTTACGAAATGTTTCAGTTTCAATCGTTTCACATGTATGGCTTTATGGGCGGTGCGCTAGCCGTGGGTGTTATTGGCATCCAAATGATTAAGCGAAACGAAATAAAGGACGTTGACAATCAGCCAATTCATATAGCACCTAAGGCGAAATCGTATGCGCGCTATCTCCTAGGGGGCACCATCTTTGGTTTAGGATGGGCGCTGGTTGGTGCATGTCCTGGACCTATGATTGTTTTACTAGGAGCAGGTGTATATCCGATATTAATTGTACTTTTAGGTGCCTTATTAGGTACTTATTGTTATGGTTTAATTCGTCATAAAATTCCCCATTAATGTTAACTAAAGAAATTGTTCAAACGCATTACCAAGGCATCTTTGAAGATGCTTTAATCGATAAAATAGCCGAAACCGGTGCTTTACAGCACTTTAAAGCAGGCGATGTATTGATTGATCTTAATCAGTATATAAAAGCCATGCCTATTCTACTAGAAGGGGCCATTAAAATAATGCGTGAAGACAAGGACGAAGGCGAACTTTTACTTTATTTTTTAGAACAAGGGGACACATGTGCCATGACCATGGCCTGTTGTTGGGGACATAAGAAAAGTGAAATACGTGCTATTGCAGAAACTGATGGTCAGTTTATTATGATTCCGATTGATAAGATGGAGAGTTGGTTAGGCGATTTTGCTACTTGGCGAAGTTTTGTCTTTACGAGTTACGACAACCGTATTCAAGAAATGCTACAGGCGATTGATAATCTAGCTTTTAATAAGATGGAAGAACGTTTGACGAACTACATCAAAGAAATTAGCAAAATCAACCGCTCGGCAGTTATTAACAAAACCCACCAAGAGATTGCGTATGAACTCAATACATCACGCGTAGTCATTTCCCGTTTGCTAAAATCACTCGAAAACGAAGGATTAATTCAACTAAATCGAAATACCATAGAAATTCTAAAGCCTTTGTAATTCCAAAGGCTTTTTTTATAAAAATCAGTTAATCTTATTATCTTTCCCGGGTAAAATGAATCACTATGTATATTCAACGCCTATCTAACAAAGCCCTGGATCAAGCTACCTTTGCCTTAGCAGCTGTAAAGGAACATATGCTTTCACAAGGACTACACCAATGGGACGACACCTACCCTTCTCGTGAACTCCTTCATCAAGATATTGTGAACAACCAAGCCTATGGCTTATACTCACTTGATCAACTGGTTGGTTATATGGTCTTAAATGAATTTCAGGATGTAGAATACCAAGCATTAAATTGGCAGTACCCCGAACCATCCCTCGTTATTCACCGTCTATTTATTTTACCAAGCGCTCAAGGAAAAGGGTATTCTTCACGGTTTTTACAATTTGCAGAAAGCTTTGCAAAAACGTTTGGGTATACCTCTATTCGATTAGATGCTTATAGCTTAAACGAAACGGCCAATGCCTTGTATAAAAACAAAAACTATCAGTTGGTAGGCCAAGTTGATTTTCGGAAAGGCGTTTTTAACTGCTTTGAGAAAAGTATAGCAAGGGTGTAACAAATGTTACTGTTGGATGGTAAAGGTTTCGCGATCTTTATCGTTTAAATTATCACTATGAATTTATTGGAAACTATCCAAGGTCAGGACTTTTATTTAATCGATTTTTATGCCGATTGGTGTCCTCCGTGTCAGTTGCAGTTACAGCAATTGGATGCGATGAAAGACGACTTACCGCACAATGTCCATTTGATTAAAATTGATGTGGATAATGACAAGTTAAACACCATACAATTCGATGCGGTTTATCAGATTATGGGTGTACCTACTTTGATGCTTTTTCATCAGGGAAAATTAGTATGGAAACACAGCGGTGTAAAGTTTAAAGACGATTTACTGGCCATTATTGATCAGTACCAGCAACTGAACAAACACTAGCTCTTAATGAGCTAACTATTTACCCCTTGATTTCGGAGGAAACTTATTTTCTAAAGTTGTGAACATTGTAAACACTTGTTGTTCTAGAGCGCGTTTATTTTGGGGATTTCCTATTTCGCAATGAGGATTGCGGCAGGGATAGCAGCGGCATCCTTTGCGCATGTAGGCATTTCTTAATTGAACGGTACTTCATGCGCAAAGATATAGCGAATAGCCCGGCGCGCAGCGGCCGCCCAATAAGAAAAGCCTTTTTGTGTATTTTATCACTCGTTTCTAGCAATCTAAGTTGATTTTTATGATTAACCGATTAACTGGGTGAATAGATCTTCATTCTCATTGAGGTAGCGATAGTTAAATTTTCGATGAATAAGCTCTTTTTCAATGCGCTTATAATCGTCAGCATTCATTAATTCGATACCCACTACAGCGGGACCGTACTCTCGATTTGTTTTTTTTGAAAACTGAAAATACGTGATGTCATCTTGATCACCTACGATTTCATTCACAAATTCTTTTAAAGCTCCTGGGCGTTGAGGAAAGTTGATGATAAAATAATGCTTTAAGCCTTCATACAACAAGGAACGTTCTTTAATTTCTTCGGTTCGGGTGATATCATTGTTACTGCCACTGATAATGCATACCACTTGTTTACCTGCAATTTGTGTTCTATAAAAATCCAATGCGGCTAAGGTTAATGCTCCAGCGGGCTCTACTACTATGGCCTCTTCATTGTATAAGCGGAGAATGGTTGTACAAACTTTGCCTTCTGGCACTAGGACAATATCGTGTAAATTGTTCCGACAACATTCAAAGGTTAAATTACCAACCCGTTTTACAGCCGCACCATCTACGAACTTATCGATATCGTCTAAGGTTGTATTGCAATTATTTTTAATAGAAGTTTTCATGGATGCAGCTCCTGCAGGCTCGACACCAATAAGTTTAGTTGTTGGGCTAAGTTGTTTAAAAACGGTGCAGACACCCGCTGCCAATCCGCCACCGCCAATGGGAATAAATACATAATCGATGGGTTGAATGCAATCGTCTACTAATTCTAAGGCAACGGTACCTTGCCCCGCAATGACCTGATAATCGTCGAACGGATGAATAAAAACCGCTTTTTGAGCATCGCAAAAGACCTTGGCATGATGAAAACACTCGTCGAAAGTATCACCCGCTAAGGTGATATTTACCAACGATTTTCCGAAAAGGCGTACTTGTTTTATCTTTTGTTGAGGGGTTGTTTCGGGCATGAAAATAGTCGCTTTTATGCCTAGCTTATGACAAGCATAGGCAACACCCTGCGCATGATTACCCGCACTTGCACAGACGACACCTCTGTTGGTTTCAAATGGAGTGAGCGATACCATTTTATGATAAGCGCCTCTTAATTTATACGATCGTACGGGTTGTAAATCTTCCCGCTTTAACCAAATATCGGCATTAAACTCTGAACTATAATTTTCGTTTTTAAGCAAAGGAGTGTGCATAGCCACTCCTTTTATTTTTGTTCTTGCTTCGTTTATTTGATGGAATAAATTCATTCTTGGGTAGGTCTTAATTGACGGACTTGCATACCTGTTTGCCATAATTCGCTTGCACGTATTTCGGCTAATTCTTTTTCCAATTTTAATCGGTAATCTGGCTTACTATTGGCTTCAATTACAATTTCGGCCTCGCGTCCAGAGGCTACACTGTCGTATAATTCATTTAAAACGGGTTCTGTAGCAGCCCTGAATTTATTTTTCCAATCTAGTGCACCCCGTTGAGCTGTTGTAGAACAATTTCCATACATCCAGTCCATCCCATTCTCTGCAACCAAAGGCATTAGACTTTGGGTTAACTCTTCAACCGTTTCATTAAAGGCTTCACTTGGAGAGTGTCCGCGTTCGCGTAGCACATTATATTGCGCTTCAAATATACCTGCAATAGCGCCCATTAGTACCCCTCTTTCGCCGGTTAAATCGCTATAGGCTTCTTTTTTAAACGTAGTTTCGAATAGATAGCCTGAACCAATAGCAATACCCAATGCCAAAGCGCGGTCTTGCGCCCTACCTGTTGCATCTTGATAAACCGCGTAACTGGAGTTTAAGCCGTGCCCTTTTAAGAACAAGCTTCTTAGAGAAGCTCCCGAACCTTTTGGAGCAACCAAGAAAACATCGATATCTGCAGGTGGGATAATGCCTGTTTTATCTTCGAAAGCAATTCCAAAACCGTGGGAAAAATACAAAGCTTTTCCTGGTGTTAAATATTTTTTCATATTTTCCCATACTTGAATTTGCCCGGCATCGGAGAGTAAATTCATTACAATAGTCGCTTTATCACACGCTGTTTCTAAATCGAACAAGGTTTTGTTTTCTTCCCAACCATCGTTCAAGGCCTTATTCCAGCTTTCACTGCCTTTTCGTTGACCAATAATAACGTTGAATCCGTTATCTCTTAAATTTAGGGCTTGCCCTGGTCCTTGAACCCCATAACCAATTACGGCAATGGTTTCGTCTTTTAAGATTGTTTTTGCTTTATTCAGTGAAAATTCTTCTCGCGTGATTACGTTTTCGAATACGCCTCCAAAATTAATTGTTCCCATAATGTTTTATTATTTACTTAAGTTTTAACGTGTTTTTACAAGGTCAACCGCTTTGATTGCCTTACATTGTTTAAATTAAACGAACTAAACTAATGAGTTCGATGAATCATTTTTATTTAAATAGAAAAGGTTATTGATACAAAAGGACTGAATGTCTAGTTGGAACTGCTCCTACATCATGCGTCAATTGGTGAATACTTTCAGTTATCGTGCTCGCATCAGGGCAGACCGAGACTGTGAAGACTTCGATGATCTTCTTTAATTGCCCCACGACTTTGGCGAGGATAATTTCGTCCGACTCGAAAGTATATACATAACAAATATGCTTTGTTGCCTGAATATCAATTGCCATTAAGGCATTGACTTTTAGTTGACGTCTAGTGAATACATTATGAATACGATTGAGTGTTGAAGCACTGTTTTCGGTCTCTATTTTAAGTGTAAATTGTTTATTCATGATTTAATGTTTATTTATTCATGCAATTGAACCTCTGCAACGGATGCGCCTGTAGGAATCATTGGAAAAACGTTTTCTTCTTGGGCTACTCTTACTTCCAATAGGTAAGAACCTTTATACAGGAATAATCGCTCTAATGCTTTTTCTAAATTTGCGTGTTGATCTACTTTCTCGGCTTCAATACCATAAGCGTTCGCTAAAGCGATAAAATCTGGATTTTCCATGGCTGTAAATGAATACCTTTTCTCAAAAAAAAGCTGTTGCCATTGTCGAACCATCCCTAAAAATTCGTTATTGAGAATAACAATTTTAACATCGATTTGACTCTGCATTATGGTTCCTAATTCTTGCAGGGTCATTTGAAAGCCACCGTCCCCAATAATCGCCAAGACTGTTTTTTCAGGTACACCTATTTTAGCCCCAATGGCTGCAGGCAATGCAAAGCCCATGGTTCCTAATCCCCCAGAAGTGATATGACTTTTTGAATAACGGTATTGATAATGACGTGCAGCAATCATTTGATGTTGACCTACATCGCTAACTATTACAGCATTCCCTTGCGTCATATCGGATATCAATTGAACCACCTCGGTCATGGTTATATCGGTAACACCACTTTGTTGCTTCTTTGATTCTAGCGTTTCAATTTCGAATTGTTTCCCTTGTTTGAATTCGGATACCCATTGGTGATGCGATTTTTTCTCCACATTCGCTGTAAGGAAAGCTAGTGCTTGCTTTGCATCGGCATGAATTTCAAAATCGACAGGAATAATTTTATTGAATTCAGCTTCATCAATATCGATATGAATAATTTTAGCTTGTTTGGCATATCGATTGACATCGCCCGTTACACGATCATCAAAACGCATTCCTACAGCAATTAAAAGATCACACTCATTGGTTTTTACATTGGGCGCATAATCACCATGCATACCTAACATACCTATATATAAGTCGTGATGTTGAGGAAAAGCGCCTAGTCCTAAAAGAGTTGATGCAACCGGGATACCTGACTTTTCAACAAAAGCTATCAATTCTACTTCGCCTTGGGATAAAATAACGCCCTGTCCTATTAAAAGCATGGGTTTCTTAGCTTGATTGATACAGAGCGATGCTGCTTCCAACACACCTCTATTCATCACGGGTTCAGGGCGATAACTTTTAATGAACTCACAAGGTGTATACAGCCAATCTACCAAGGCAAATTGTACATCTTTCGTGATATCGATCAATACGGGACCTGGACGACCAGAACGTGCAATATAAAATGCTTTGGCAAGAGCATCGGCTAATGCTTCCACTTCTGTAACTTGAATATTCCATTTAGTAACAGCAGTAGACAAAGCAATTACATCACTTTCCTGAAAGGCATCGGTCCCTAATAAGTGAGATGCCACTTGTCCCGTAATACACACCAATGGGGTAGAATCAATTAAGGCATCGGCTAAACCCGTTATTAAATTAGTAGCACCAGGACCAGAGGTAGCGAATACTACGCCCACCTTTCCCGAAGCACGAGCATAACCTTGTGCTGCATGTATGGCTCCTTGCTCGTGACGTACAAGTGTATGATTTAAACGGGTATCGTAATCGTATAAAGCATCATAAATGGGCATGATGGCTCCGCCAGGATAACCAAAAACCTGCGTTACTCTTTCATGGATTAAGCTTTCCAGTACTGCTTTTGCCCCCGTAATTCTAGTTTCTCTCATCGTTTATTGTTTTAGAATGATTGTCGGTTATACATCCTGTTGACGCATCCGATACACACTGAGCGTACTTATAGAGAATTCCCTTTTGCGCTTTTAGAACAGGTTGTTTCCATGCCGATTTCCTCGTCTGTAATTCTTCTGCTGTTAAATGCACCATTATGGTGTTATTGTTCGTATCAATGGCTATCCGATCTCCATTTTCAACCAAGGCAATGGCTCCTCCATCATAGGCTTCTGGTGTTATATGCCCCACAACAAATCCGTGAGAACCTCCTGAGAATCGTCCGTCCGTAATTAATGCGACTTCTTTTCCTAGGCCGGCCCCCATAATGGCGGAAGTTGGTTTTAACATTTCAGGCATTCCAGGTCCTCCTTTAGGCCCACAATAACGAATAACCACAACATCCCCTGACACAATAGCCCCATTTTTAACGGCCTCGATCACCGAGAATTCATCATCGAAAACATTCGCATTACCTTCAAAGTATTCGCCTTCCTGGCCACTAATTTTTGCAACACTTCCTCCTTGCGCTAAATTGCCATAGAGAATTTGTAAATGACCATTGTCTTTTAAAGGATTAGCTAAAGGTAAAATGATCTTTTGACCTTCCATTAAGTCAGGAATTTCAATTAAATTTTCTCGCAGTGTCTTTCCTGTAACGGTTAAGCAATCTCCATGTATTAAATTATGTTGAAGTAAATACTTCAGAACAGCAGGTACTCCACCAGCTTGATGTAAATCTTCCATCAAATATTGACCACTGGGTTTTAAATCTGCTAAAACAGGAACTGAATCGCTTATCCGTTGAAAATCTTCTAGTGTAAGTTCGATATCTACTGAATGCGCCATAGCAATTAAATGCAAAACAGCATTGGTTGACCCTCCCAATACAGTAACAAGGGTTATGGCATTTTCAAATGCCTTCTTCGTCATGATATCCCGCGGTTTTATATCGTTTTCTAATAAATGCTTGATGGCTTTTCCTGCGGCTAAACACTCTTTTTGTTTTGATTCACTTAAAGCTGGATTTGAAGAACTAAATGGTAAGCTCATACCTAAGGCCTCTATAGCAGAAGCCATCGTATTTGCCGTATACATTCCTCCACAGGCCCCTGCACCTGGACAAGCATTTTTAATAATCCCTTTAAAATTTTCAACCGACAGGGTTTGATTCATACGTTGACCTACGGCTTCAAAAGCGGAAACGATATTCAGGGACTCCCCCTTCCACTTGCCCGAGTGAATACTCCCTCCATAAACCATGAGTGCTGGACGGTTAAGTCGCCCCATTGCCATAATTGCCCCAGGCATATTTTTATCACATCCCGGTACAGCAACCACTGCATCATACCATTGAGCACTTACAACGGTCTCAATTGAGTCGGCTATTAAATCTCTAGAAACTAAAGAAAAGCGCATACCATCAGTTCCATTTGAGATTCCATCACTTACTCCAATCGTATGAAAAATCAACCCCACTAAATCCTCAGCGATAACCCCTTCTTTAACCGTTTTAGATAAATCATTTAAATGCATATTACACGTATTCCCCTCATACCCCATACTCACAATCCCAACTTGAGCTTTATGCATATCCTCTTCGGTCAAACCGATCCCATATAACATCGCTTGGGCTGCAGGTTGAGTATCGTCTTGGGTAATCGTTTTACTGTATGTGTTTAATTCCTTCATAATCAACACTTCGATGTTTCCAATGGGATCTTTTCATAAACAAGAGCCGAATACATTGCAGAAAGTTGTTTCGCCAATGAATTCTCCCATGAGGTTGGAAAGACAAATTCGTCCAAGGATTCAATTCCAACAATCTCAGCAGCAGTACCGCAATAAAATGCGTGATCCGCATTTGTTAAATCCGTAAGGGTAAAGTGACCGATTTCCACATCAATTCCTTTTTCACGGGCTAATTCAAGTACCGTTGAACGCGTAATTCCGGGTAAAATATTCCCTGTTTGTGGTGTAAACAATTTTCCGTTTTTTTCGAAAAACAGATTAGCACCCGGTCCTTCCGCTAAAAAACCATCCGAATCTAACAACAATGCTTCATCAAATCCTTTTTCTTTGGCTTCGGTTGTTGCCAAAATTGAATTAATATAATGCCCACAGATTTTCGCTTCAATTTTCATTGATCTTGGATGAGGTCTACAGAAAGAAGATAAACTCAAACGTAATTGCTTGTCGCCCAAATAAGCCCCCCATTCCCATGCACAAATCATTAATGATACATTATTTGGTTTCGTTAGGCTCATATTCGGATCACAGAAAACCAATGGTCGAATATAAGCATTGGTTAATCCGTTCATTTCTAACAACTCATATGTCAGCGTTGTCAATTGATCTACGGAATAATTAAAAGGAATGCCAACCAATTCACAAGACTTCTTCAATCGTTGATAATGTTCATCTGGTTTAAATAAGCGACAGCCGTTGATGGTTTCATAGGAGCGAATCCCTTCAAAAGCTCCATACCCATAATGCAAGGTTTGGCTGTATAAGCTGTTAGATGTTTCATTTTCTTTAATGAATTTTCCATCTAGAAAAATCACTGTGTTCTCGTTGTAATACATAGAAGTGTTTTATAATTTTTATTTTAATGCATAAAAAAAGCCTTTCTCACGCAAATGAGAAAGGCTTAAAATTTGGACATAACCAGCCTGACTCACTCGGAAGAGCGAATAATAATGCTGACAATGACAATATTTGTATAGGTATTCATCATAATTAATTCTGTATAATGGAGTTTATAAGTATAAAAAAAGCCTCCCGATTTCTCGGGAGGCTTTTGACACTATTTTAAAAAATAAGTTACAGCATTCCCGTTGCAGAAGTGATAATCACAATTGCAATAATGACAGTAGGAATGACAACTAAATTTTTCATTTTTCGTTTCTATTAATTCTGGTCAAATATAGATAAAGTTTTGAATCTACTATCTTATTTTTAAGGTCTAATTTGTTTTTTTATAAAAAACAACAAAAATAAAATCATAACAAGCTCTATACATGACAATTAACGTAGTTTGAAAATCTAAAAATAAAATAAGCTTTTTAGCACCACAACGCATAAAATTCAATATAATTGATTAGAAAAATCCATTTTCGGGAATGCATTCTAGTTCTAAAAAAGAATAATCGACCTTAAACAAATAGTTATTCATCAATTTTTTCTCATTAAAAAAACCTCATTTTAAATCGTTAAATGAGGTTTTTTTATGACTATCCTATTTTTAAGATCAACTGTTCGTTTTATTTCATTTCGCGTAGCATCTCGATAAAATCGACGACATCTTGTCCTGAATAATCAGCCATACCTTCTGTAATATGGGCGATATTTCCTTTTTTATCTAGCATAACGGTAGTGGGTAAACTTCCTTTAAAGAATTCGGTTGGAATTTTTCCCTCTGGAAAAAAGACCGGTAAGTCTAAATTTTTCTTTTCCATGAATTTTAAGGCTTTGTCTTTTCTATTCTCTATTTCAACAATTAAAAAAGCCACATCTTCTTTTCCTTTGTATTTATCGTACAAAGTTTGAATTGAAGGCATTTCGGCGATACATGGCGGGCACCATGTTGCCCAATAATTAATAAAGACCACTTTCCCTTTTAATTCTTCTAGGGAGATTTTTTTTCCGTTTTTATCGACGGCAGTGAAACGATAAGTTGGCTCATCGCCATTGGTAGCAGCGACTGATCCATTTAATTTTTCTAATTTATCGGTTGATAAATCGGGTTGAAATAGTCCGATTTTCATTAATCCTTGATTGACGTAGGCTTTTGCTTCTGGGACAAATAACATGGCCGCTACAAAGGCGATTAAGATGGCGTTAACCCAATTTTTTCTCATATATTGTATGATGCTGTTTGTATTCATTTTTTCCGTTTTATTGCTGTAGGTGGCTGCATATAATGATTTTATCACGCGTTTAGTTGATGAATCATATTGACTAAAACCACTACAAATTAAGTATTTATTCTAGAAATAAAGACCTGGTCTATTTCTAAAAAATAAAAAAGCGAAGGAAATTAGCAGTCGGTGAGTTTGAGCTGCTTATACAATAAATACAAATATTTTTGTGATCGAGTATTCGACTTGGAAACATCTAAAACATTGGCTGTATGGGCGATAAAGAAAGTCGAATACGCCGCCTCTTCGATGGCTTGTTTTCGTAGATTTTTTACAAAAGCGATTTTCGTCTCTTTTGCCTCTCTCGCCACAGAACACGATTGTCCGCTATTAGCGTTCGCATTGGTTTTGTTGGCTTGAGCTAGTTCTGTTAAAAAAACAGATTGCACAGAATTACGTATTCCACACTGACTTGTCACTAAGACAAGGAGTACCAGTAAGGGAATAAAGTATATTCTGATCCATTTCATGGCTGTAAAATTAATGCTTTTATTAAGAATAAAAAATTTGAACGTTTATGTAGGGACTTAAACTATTGTTAAAATAACAACAGTGTATCTCTGTAAGGTTGTCTTAGGGCATAAAAAAAGCTGTAGATCTACAGCTTTTTTTAATTTAGAGGTTTGGTTTTTATTTTCCAAACATTTCACTAAACTCAATTTGTCCCTTAATATGCACTTCACTCCATGTTTTAGAAACGCCATCGGCTCCTTTATGCAGTTCTAAACAAGCTGCATTTAAAGCTTCGACAGCTGTATTGGCATTAAAATCCAATAAATCAACATCGGCTTCAATGGTAAAGATATTTTTTTCGAAGGTCGATTTCACTTCATATTCTTTGCTCTCCTTGTTCATGGTTAAAGTTAAGAATGTTTTGTTATCTCTAAATTTCAAAACGCCCTTAACCTGCCCAGTTTGGCGCATTGTACCAAACAATATATCTTTTAATTTCTGATCTCTGGCTTGATTGTCTGAATTCAGTGTGTTGATCATGGCATAGATCTCTGCGCCTTCTAACACTTGCTCAGGCGTGTTCCCTTCTTGCACATTTTTTACTTGAACAACGTCAAATTTTCCGCTTACACCAATCTTTTCATTGGTTTTATACCCGGTCCACTCAATCATTGATTGGCGAATTACGCCGTTCACAATTTCGGTTGGCTCTTCCATGGTAGCCTGATTCTCTACTTGTTCAGCAACTGGTTCTTCTACGTGTTGTTTTTCACAAGAAAAAAAAGATAACCCTAAAAAAGCTATCAGTATAGTTGATTTTTTCATTTTTATAATTTATCGTACAAATTTACGCTTTCCCACTGCATTATAGGATTGATTTTTATCAACCAAAAAAATAAATTAAATTTGTGCCATGCTAAGAAACCTATTCAATACGCTGTTAATAATTGTTTGTCTGCCTTTTATCTTAGGGTACGAAATTTATTGCAGCCTTGTGAAATACAGAAAATAAATACACTATGTCTACAACCGAGAAAATCATCGGGATTATGGGGGCCATCCCCGAAGAAATTAATGGCGTAATTGCACTCCTTCAACACCAAGAAAAAACCGTTATAGGCCAGCGCACCTATTATACAGGCACTATAAATAACCAAAAAGTAGTCGTTGTCTATTCAAGAATAGGAAAAGTAGCAGCAGCCACCACCGTGTCAACACTTCTGCTAAGATTCAACATAGATGAGCTAATATTTACGGGCGTTGCTGGCGCAATCCATCCCGATTTAAGAGTGGGTGACATTGTTGTAGGCACCTCGTTGGTTCAGCACGACATGAATGCTTTTCCTTTGTTTCCTATTCACGAAATTCCATTATTGGGTATATCTGCTTTTTTAGCCGATGAAGCGGCTGTTAAAAAAGCGGAAGCAGCCATTGATCATTTACTGGATCAACAGCATTTGCATCAACTAATTTCGAAGGAGGAATTAATGGCTTTTGGCATTGAACACCCCAAAAGATACAGTGGGCTAATTGCATCGGGTGATCAATTCTTTCATCAGCACCAACAAAAGGTCAATCTTCAGCATCATTTAGGGGATGTTTTGTGTGTAGAGATGGAAGGGGCAGCTGTAGCCCAAGTCTGTTATGAATTTGGTGTGCCGTTTACGGTTATACGAACCATTTCAGATGAAGCCAATGAATCTTCAACCATCGATTTTCAACGATTTATCCAGAAGGTTTCGAGCTGTTATTCCATCGAAGTTATTCAGCAACTTATACCCATGAAAAAAGCCCTATAAAAAAGGGCTTTTAAAACTCGCTAGGGAGTGTATATAATGTGGGAGGAGCAGGATTCGAACCTGCGAAGGTGAAACCAACGGATTTACAGTCCGTCCTCGTTGGCCGCTTGAGTATCCTCCCGCCTAATATAATAAAGTATTCTTAAAAAAGAGAGCCGATGGAGGGACTCGAACCCACGACCTGCTGATTACAAATCAGCTGCTCTAGCCAACTGAGCTACATCGGCATTTAAAGATTTTCATACAGCAAGGACTAATTGCTGTAATTGTGGGAGAAGCAGGATTCGAACCTGCGAAGGTGAAACCAACGGATTTACAGTCCGTCCTCGTTGGCCGCTTGAGTATTCTCCCGCCTATTTTTTGGAGCCGATGGAGGGACTCGAACCCACGACCTGCTGATTACAAATCAGCTGCTCTAGCCAACTGAGCTACATCGGCAAAAAATAGAATGAAATCTTTAAATTTTCAACTTTTAGAAAACAGGCGTTATAAAACGTTTTAAAACGTCGTATTGTTCCTTTTTCGTGGTGCAATATTAGGGCGGTTTTTTGAATCACGCAAGTCCTTTTGAAAAAAAAATGCATCTTTTTTTCGTTTTAATCGGTTAAAATATGAGTATCAATTTTTTAACATTTAAAAATAATTTTATTTTTTTTCACAATTCTAATAAAAATATAATATTCAGTTTACATAAGAGTAATTACATTTGCTACTTAGTTTAACATCCGTATGCATTTTCTTGTACATATACTCCAATTATTGGGTTCAATAGCCCTATTTATCTATGCCATTAAAATCTTAAGCGAAAATTTGCAGGCTTTGTCGGGTTCAAATTTTAAGCGGACGCTCAACCAATTAACCAAAAATAATTTTTCGACCATTTTAACGGGTACGTTTTTTACAACCGCTATTCAATCGTCATCGGGATCCAGTGTTTTTATTTTGGGATTCATTAACGCGGGGTTAATCAACCTTCGAAAAGCATTTGGACTAATCATTGGTGCCAACATCGGAACAACATTAACCCTGTGGTTGGTTTATTTGGGTCTAAAATTCGATTTACTTCAATTGGCCCTTCCAATGTTGGTCATCGCCTTTCCATTCTACTTAGCTAAAAAGAGAAACAACCGTAAAATTGGCGGAATTATTCTTTCGTTATCGCTTTTATTTATCGCCTTGTACTTTTTAAAGATGTTTATTCCAGATATCGAGTCCAACGAAAGTGTACAGCATTTCATCCAAAACCTAAACTCCATAGGTGTATTTACCCATATTCTGTTTATTCTTATCGGAATAGGGATTACCTTGGTATTTCACTTCTCGTCGGCCTCCATCGCTATTTCCATCATTTTAGCCGAAAAAGGTTTACCTTTAGAGCTCGCTGCTATGCTCGTACTGGGCGCCAATATAGGGACTACATTCACAGCCCATTTGGTGGCAGCCATTGGTGACCGCTATACCAAGATTGTGGCGGCATTTCATACCTTGTTCAATGTGGCCTCGGCTGTTGTATTTTTATTTACAGCCAAATACCTACTCGCTTTTATAGAGACCTCTATATCCACCAACATAGCCGTCGTATTAATTACCTTCGACACCATCACCAATTTAATAGGTGCTGTTGTTATATTTCCTTTTATTAACAAATTGGCCGATTTTGCGCAGAAAAACGTCTTAATTCAAGCCGATAAAAAAGCGAAGAAATTAGAATTATTTGCAATCCCTTTTGGCACCAACGCCGATCTTTATAAAAACGAAGCCAACAAAAAACTGCTTAAATTAGCATCAACAACCCGTCAGACCATTCACACATTAGGGCGAATGATTACCGAAAGCGATGAAGAGAAAATCATTATTTTCAGAGAGCGCATTGTTCAACTCGAAAATGAAGGCGATCAATTGGAACATGAAGTGAATACCTTTTTAAGTGAAATTTCACAATTGGACCTGCCCAATGAGAATACCTTCGAAATTCATCAAATCATCACCCTGTGTCATCACCTCGAAAGTGTAGGCGATATCGCCATTAAAATTTCCTCTGTTCACCGTAAGCGAAGAATGACCAACAGTTATTTCACCCCAAAAATGCGCTCTTATCTGGTCGAACTACAAAACTGTCTCGACCAAACCACGACCATTTTAAACCAAAACCTCAACGAAAAAAGAGAAGAAATAACGATTCGTCATGCCGAAATTGTAGAGAAAAATATCAATTCTTTATTCAAGGAGGCCGATTTTAATTTAATGCGTACCATCGAAAAAGAAAAACTGTCTACGCTAAGCGCTTTGTATTACAAAGAATTAATTCAGAATTACGAAGAATTAGGCGATCATTTGTACAAAGCAAACAAAACCATTGTCAAGTTAAGCGATTGCTAAGGATTTTGTAATTTTGCGCCATGTTAGATCCACGAAGTATTTTTTCCATCACCACCGAAGAGGAATTTATTGAAAAATCCTTGGCTGTTTTTCGCTATCAAGCCCTAAACAATCCGGTGTACAAAACCTATGTAGAATTGTTGAACACCCCTATTGAAGCCGTAGAAACCTTAGAACAAATTCCGTTTTTACCCATTCAATTTTTCAAACAATACGAACTAATCAGTGGAAACAGACCTGTTGAGAAAATTTTTAGCAGTTCGGGAACCACCGGAATGGTGACGAGTAAACATTACGTGACCGACTTGTCGTTGTACCACTACAGTTTAGAAAAATGCTTCGAACAATTTTATGGCCCACTTACCGATTACACCATTTTTGCCCTGCTTCCATCCTATTTAGAACGCAATGGCTCATCGCTTATCGATATGGTCGAATTTTGGATCGATAAATCAAATCAACCACAAAGTGGCTTTTACCTGTACAACCACAACGATTTGTATGAACATCTCTTGGCTCATGAAAAGACAGGAAAAAAAGCGATTCTTATCGGTGTCTCATTTGCCCTTTTAGACTTTGTTGAAACCTATACCATGAACCTCCAAAACACCATTGTTATGGAAACGGGCGGTATGAAAGGTCGTAAAAAAGAGATTACCCGCCAAGAACTGCACACCATCCTAAGCCAAGGGTTTGGAACCAATGAGATTCACTCAGAATACGGAATGACAGAGCTGCTTTCCCAAGCCTATTCCCGTGGCGACCTTAGTTTTAAAACACCCCAATGGATGAAGATTATGGTCAGAGAAACCGAAGACCCCTTCACCTATGTCGACGAAGGAAAAACAGGAGGTGTAAATGTTATCGATCTAGCCAACTACAACTCTATCAGCTTCATCGCGACAGACGATTTAGGGAAGAAAATAAATCAAAATCAATTTGAAATCCTAGGCCGTTTCGACCATTCAGACGTCAGAGGCTGTAATTTATTGGTCGTTGACTAATCGTTCAGACGATAGCTATAAACAACCTCTATACGTTGTATTTGGGCGTCCCCACAAGTTGGTGTTAGGTATAACACCAACTTGTGGGCGGGCTTTCCGCACTCGCTTTTGGGAAAACAAAACCCTATTATAACTTTGAAAATTCCGCCCCAAAAGCTCAAACAAATGCTTCAATCCCTTACGCAATCCCATGGTTAATTCACATACATTTTTTATAGTTACATACAATTAAGTGTCCAGTTTTAAAATTTAATTTTCTCTACTACTTTTGTTTTAAAAAGTCCGCCTTCGAAAAAAAATTCATTCCAAAACGTTAGCTATGACACCCCTATTAAATCCACAAGATAAAACACTCATTCTAGTAACCCACCCCAATATCGAAAATTCTGTTTTTAATAAACGATGGGTAGAAGAACTGCGAAAATATCACCAAAAGTACACTGTCCATTCTTTGTATGAAGCCTATCCAGACGAGAAAATTGACGTGGCAGCCGAACAAGCACTTATAGAATCTTACGACAAAATCATCTTCCAATTTCCCTTTTATTGGTTTAACTGTCCTCCTTTGTTCAAAAAATGGCTCGACGAAGTGTTAACCTATGGTTGGGCCTATGGAAGTAAGAGTGGTTACAAGCTTGCAGAAAAAAAGATCGCATTGGCCATCTCCGTCGGAATCGATGAAAAAGAATATAGCCCCACTGGCAAATATCACTATACTTTAGCTGAATTAACCAGTCCTTTTAAAATCACGTTTAACTATGTGCGTGCTGATTATCGACCTTTATTTGCGCACTATGGTATAGAATTATCGGCTACACCCGATGAAATTGAACAAAGCACAAAGGACTACATCGAGTTCCTAGAGGCCCTATAAACGATCGAAACACCTCCAATAAGAAACCGATTTACATTCGTTCAAGCGCCTATACGTACTTAAGATAAGAAAAAAAAGCAGATTCAGGAATGAGGCTTATCATTCAATTTCAATTAAATAAGATCGATATTTAGGTAGTGAAACAAAGTAACTAATCTAAAAAACACAAACATGAAACAAAGAGTCCCTGTATCAGAAATTATGGCTAAAAATATTATAGCCGTTCCATCGACCAAAAAAATTAGTGAAGTCAACGAATTATTCAATGAATACGGCATTCGCCATATTCCCGTCCTAGAAGGAACAGAACTTATAGGCGTAATTAGTAAGAACGATGTACTAAAAATTGGTTATGGACTTGGAGAAACAAATAAGGAAGCCCTAGACGCCATCTATGACAGCTATAAAATTAGTGACATCATGACGAAAAACCTGGTTGTTGTGTCTTCCGATACCAATATCAAAGATGTGGCTGAAATTTTAGCCGAACAAAGTTTCCACTCCTTACCTATTGTAGATCATGGTGAAATTGTTGGTCTAGTCACCACAACCGATTTAATTAAATACCTCATTAAACAGTACTAATGGTTCGTATTTAGTCGTTGGTAATTAGCGACCTTGTGGTTCTAATGCAGAAAAAAAAAACGATGAACAATAAAAAACACCAATCAGAGATTGGTGTTTTTTTATAGAGAGGTATTATTTCTAATTAAGGAAATTTAGGAAATTTTGAAAAATCTCTTGGTCGTTTTTCTAAGAATGCATTTCTACCTTCTACGGCTTCTGGCGTTCCATAAGCTAAACGCGTGGCCTCACCAGCAAAAATTTGTTGACCTACAAGGCCGTCGTCAATCAGGTTAAAAGAGAATTTCAACATTTTAATAGCTGTCGGCGATTTAGTCATAATTTCTTGTGCCCAATCATAGGCAAATTCTTCTAATTCTTCATGAGGTACAACCGCATTCACCATTCCCATATCGTGGGCTTCTTGTGCCGAATAGTTTAATCCTAAAAAGAAAATTTCGCGGGCTCTTTTCTGCCCCACTTGTCTAGCTAAATAAGCCGAACCATAGCCACCGTCGAAACTTGCAACATCCGCATCGGTTTGTTTAAAAATAGCGTGCTCTTTAGAGGCAATTGTCATATCACACACCACGTGTAAACTATGTCCACCACCAACGGCCCAACCATTAACAACGGCGATAACCACTTTGTTCATAAAGCGAATAAGGCGTTGAACTTCCAAGATATTAAGACGACCTACTCCGTCTTCACCTTGGTATCCACTAGCTCCACGCACACGTTGATCACCCCCTGAACAAAAGGCCCAACCACCATCTTTTTCAGAAGGTCCCTCACCTGTTAATAAGATAACACCAATGTCTTGTGCTTCTTCAGCTAAATGAAAAGCATCTAATAATTCTGAAACTGTTTTTGGTCTAAATGCATTGCGCACCTCTGGACGATTAAAAGCTATACGTGCTACACCATCCGCTTTTCTGAAGGTAATGTCTTCGTATTCTTTAACCGTTTCCCAATCTATTATTGCCATGATTACTTTATTTTTTTCAAAAATACCATTTCTGTTTTGGATAACCTTGGAGTGCCTTCGAATTATTTAGTTAAATACACCTACTACTTTTAAAAACGGTGAATTATATTTTTACACCAAATGCTTTTTGACATTTATCAATAGAATGCTTTCAATGATGCCGCAACTTTGTTTTTTTAACCACTAACAATTATCCAATGGATATGCAACATTCAAAACTTGTCCTGTTTGGACAATCGAGTAAAGAACGCGTAGAACAGGCGTTAAACGATTTACGCCAAGGAAAAGGCGTCTTATTAATCGATAAGGAAACGCGCGAAAATGAAGCCGATTTGGTTTTTTCGGCCGAGGCTATGAGTCAAGAAGATATGGCTTTAATGATCAGACGTTGTAGCGGTGTGGTTTGTCTGTGTTTAACACATGAACAGGCTGATCATCTAGAACTACCCTATATGGTTGAAGACAACACGAGTCTATTTCAAACCCCATTTACCATTTCTATCGAAGCCAAATTCGGTGTTACAACAGGCCTATCTGCTGCCGACAGAACGGCTACGGTTCACGCTGCTTGTTTAGAAGACAAAGAATTAATTGTAAGCCCTGGCCATATATTTCCTTTACGTGCTCATCGGAACGGTGTTTTAGGCAGGGATGGTCATACGGAAGGAAGTGTCGATTTAATGAAATTAGCTGGATTAAAATCACAAGCCGTGCTCTGTGAACTTATGAACGACGATGGTTCAATGGCACGATTTCCCGAAGTAATCAACTTTGCCATTGAAAATAATTTCACGGTATTATCCATTGAAGATCTCATCCATTACCGTAAATTTATTTGCGATTACAGGTGCTAACCCATGAAACAACAACTTACAGCATACATAAAAGGGATTATTGATGTATCAGAAGAGGAATTAACCACTATTCTCTCCCATTTTAAACCTTTAACCCCTTTAAAAAATGAGGTTTTACTAACCCATGGGCAAACGAGCCAACGAACTTTTTTCGTTGGCAAAGGTTGCCTACGGATTTTATTTATCAATGAAAATGGGCAAGATGCTACCCGTTATTTTGCTTTTGAAAATCAGTTTGCAACTGCCTTAATTAGTTTTATTACACGTCAACCTTCAGAAGAATTTATTCAAGCCGTTGAAGATACCGAACTACTGTATATCAATCACACCGATTTTCATCACCTTCTAGAAATTGTTCCACCCTGGGAAAAATTTTATCGGCATTACCTCGAAGGGGCTTATGTAAACAATACCAATCGCTTAATGACCTTTATAACATTGGATGCTAAAGAACGTTACCGACAACTCCTACAAGAGAATCCTGCCATTGTTCAGCGCTTACCCAATAAAATAGTGGCCTCTTACCTGGGCATTTCTCAAGAGACGTTAAGTCGAATAAAATCAAAGATTTAGTTTTTTGACTTTTATCAATCTTTTTACTAAAAGACTTTAGCAATTTTGGGATCTAAATCATTCAATAATTATGGAAACTTTTAGCCAAGGAATCATTTTAAATGTTCAACAAATATCGGCACATACCTATCATTTGAAAGTTCAAAGCAATGCCTTTCGAAACATTTCATCCAGTACACTAGAAGTCATCGTTAATCATCCACGAACGACCAAAGAAATTAAGACAAGGACCTATTCTTTTTGGAATTTAGAACCCATTCATCAAGTAGCCGACTTAGCCATCAATACCTTTTCAAATGGCTTAGGAGCCGAATGGGTAAAGCAAGTTCAAAGCTATGACCGTATATACTTTAAAGAATCGAGCAATTCCGTTATCGTCGATGAATCAGCTGAACAATATTTACTTATGGGTGATATCACTTCCCTTGCTCACCTCTACGAAATTCATCGAAATCTGGCCATCAGCAAAAAAGTTTTTAGTGCTATTTTTTATCAACATAAAGAAGATAAATTTCCCGATTTGGATCAAAGTTACCCGTTTTATTTTCATCAATTGCCTTTTTCGAGGGAAGAAGACATCCGAGACGATTTAAAGGCGATACTTCCAAAAAATTTACACAATACACTGGCTTATATCGTTGGAGAATCGAATCGCTGCAAGCAATTGAGCCATTTTTTCACCCAAGAACACCTATTAACCGAGGACAATATAAAGATTCACCCGTTTTATTAAAAGACCACCCGCTCTTTTTTTGACCTAAAAACCCCCATAACAAATATCAGCATCAAGGTATGAAAAGAAATGTTAGCTTTATCGACTTATTAGAAGTTGCTTAACACAGCTTTAGTAAAAATCAAAGCAAAATGACGACCTACCACCGATTGACTATTTATTTGTTTCTTAGTTTTATTTTTTCCCTCCTTGCAAACCCTTGTTTTGCACAAGTAGACAGCCTTTATATTGCTCCTTACGAAAAAAAGAATGCCGTGAGTGCTTATTTGGGTAAAAGCTATTTATTCTTGAGTCATGCCATCAATGAGAATGAAGAAATTCAATACCATCCCAATAATCCCATGACTATTGGTTTAGGTGTATCTGTTGCCAATACGTTAATCAACGTTAGTTATGGCCATGGATTTCAATTTTTAAGTGAAAAGGAGAAAGGTAAAACAAAAGCGTTGGATTTCCAGCTTCACCATTATGGTCGAAAAGTAATGGTTGATGTGTTTATACAAAAATACAAAGGCTATTATAGTGAAGACTCGAATAGCGAAAACATCGAACTATTTCCTGATTTAAAGTTACGCCAATACGGAATTCATGCTGATTATGTCTTTAATCATCAAAAATTCTCCACCAAAGCCGCATTCAATCAAGGTGAACGCCAGCTGAAATCCGCTGGTAGTTTTCTTGTAGGTGGGGGTGCTTATATCACGAAAATTGAAGTAGACAGTACCTCTATCTTAAAAGAGGATAACAGTTTAAGCAACTTTCAATTGGGCGTTAGTGCGGGCTATGCCTATACATGGGTTATCAATAAACATTGGTCATTAAGTGGTTCCGCAACTCTTGGGATGAACCTAGGCAACAATGATTCGGGGATTTTCGGAAAAGAAAAATTGGAAATCTACCCTACTTTTTTACCGCGTATAGCCGTTGGTTATGCAACCGATTTGTGGTCGTTGCGTTTATCCACCGTCAACAATATAATTTTCTCCGACTATTCAGAGCGGCAGAATACCAATTTAGGGTTGTTTTCTGGAAATGTTCAACTCACGTTTATAAGACGCCTAGATTCGTTCGCATTCTTTAAAAAAAGACCGCATTAAAAAAGAATTACGTATACCGAATGGCCTTGCTTGTCTAATTTTGTTTAACTTCAATTAAAAAACAAAACTATGCGAAGTAATCCCCTCGACAATCCGGTCTATGCTGCCTTAACACAAACTCATGCCGCTTTCGCGGAACAACAACTCGACTTTTTAGGCTATAACCCAGCCGTATGTCCGTTTGGTTGTATAACTACGGCATTGAATAAGGTGGCTGGAATTGATACCTACGGGAATGAAATTGAACGTTTTTTTTGTGTTGGAGAACAACCTCAACTCAGTGAAAACATGCTTATTAAGCAGGAATTAATTTGCGACCAAATGGTGCTAGAAACCCCTATTGACCTGCCAATAATGAATAAAATTGTACATTTGCAACCCGAGCACTATAACGCACTTTACGATTTAGTGAATTTAGTACAGCCAGGTTATTTTACACATGAAACGCCTAAAATGGGGAACTATTATGGTATTTTTGAAGGAAAAGAACTCATTGCGGTGACGGGCGAACGGATGAAAATGAATGCCTTTACCGAGATTAGTGCCGTAATTACTCATCCCAACCATACAGGTAAAGGATTAGCGAAACAATTGGTTACCCATGTCGCAAACTCCATTTTCGCAGAAAATAAGTTACCGTTTTTACATGTCGCAGAAAATAATCTTGGTGCCATAAAGCTCTATGAGAAACTAGGTTTTGTCTTTAGAAGGAAAATTAGTTTCTGGCATTTACAATCGAAAAAAATTGTTTAATTAAATACCTATATATGTCTTTACATACCTCATTATTTATCATTCTACTAGGTGCATTGACCACCTTTACATCTTGTCAAAACGTTAAAGAGAAACCTTCTGAATTAATAGGACAATGGGAAGGTATTGTAACAAAAGGAATGGAAGAAAATGATATTAAACGTTTCGCTATTCAATTGGATGGAAATAATGAAATGACCCAAATTCTTGTAAAAAATGGGAAAGAGTCTGCCATTGTTCAACAAATCAAGATCAAAGGAAATACACTTTCTACGATAGACAATCAGTACGAAAGTACCTACAGCCTAAAAAATGATACGCTTACCCTAACCACTGATAAATTAGTCATACAATATGTAAAAAAAGAAGAGAAGTAATGCATTATATTTTTATGTTTATACTTCATTTATTATTAAATTAACACTTCTAAACACGCCCCTTTTAACTCACCAAAAAACCTATAAATATGAATAAATTATTAATCCTTAGTCTTTGTACAGCGTTTATAATAACGACAAACGCTTGTAAAGAACAGCCCCATCACTCTGCTCAAAAGACCCTTATCATAGAAGAAGACGACGTTGTGGACAATATTTTTCTAGATGAACAACTCCAATCTAAACTAACGCCAGATTTGGTCTTAGATATCATGAGGGCTCGTAATAAAGATTTCGTCAACGGTAAATTAACCATTCGTAATACAACCGATCGATTAGATGCGGGTGTGAATGGTCAACATCCGGGAGCCGTTGTTTTGTCTTGTCTGGATTCTCGTGTACCCGTAGAAGATGTCTTTCATTCAGGGATTGGCGATTTGTTCGTGGCTCGTGTCGCTGGAAATATTGTTAATGAAGATATGTTGGGGAGTTTAGAATACGGCTGTAAGGTATCAAAAGCCAAACTGATCCTTGTATTAGGCCATGAAGATTGCGGTGCTGTAAAATCGGCCGTTGATCATGTTGAGTTAGGTAATATCACCCCGCTTCTGAAAAAAATTGAGCCAGCCATGGCCGACTTAAAAAATTTTGAAGGAGAGCGCAATTCCGATAATCCACAGTATTTAGATGCGGTAACGAAGCAAAATGTACTCAATACCATTGCAGAAATTCGGAAGAAAAGCCCAATTCTAAAAGAAATGGAAGAGAAAGGAGAAATAAAAATTGTGGGTGGCATCTATGCATTAGCCAATGGAGAAGTTCACTTTTTATAACGATGAATTAAAAATTTTACAACATACATTCATGAAAAAATATGAATTAACCAAAAAATCGATCACGTTTGAAGGACGTACCCTTTTCCAAATAAAATCGTTGCGGTCTATTCCTGAAATAGCCTTGCGAAAAGGCGCTTTAGGAGGCTATATTGAATCTGAAAAGAATTTATCACAAGAAGGACCGTGTTGGGTATTTAAGAATGCCTATGTGATGGATGATGCTGTTGTGAAAGAAGATGCACGTGTTTATGCCTACTGCATCATCAAAGACCAGGCTGTTATATGTGGAAATGCTTTTGTCTATGAAGGTGTTTGGGTATATGATCAGGCAGTGGTTGAGTGGAATTCTGTCGTGTATGAAAATGCACGGATTTTTGGAAAGGCTGTTATTAGTGGTGGTGAAGATGGGCCTCGAATCGTCGCCTCATCCTACATTAATTTTAATGTTTCCTATGGTCACGATTACTTGTTTATGGTATTGCCCTATGACTACCTCTGCTTTTCGTTTTCTCAGGTTGGTCCCATCTGTGGTTCAGATGGTTTTTGTGGCAATTTAGATGAATTTAAAATTCACCTAGAAACGAATTACGATTACCTCCGAGAAAAAGATACTTTAATCGTTTCTGCGACTCATTATTTAAACCTACCACAACGTTAATTCGTTTAAATAAAAAAACCTGTAAGCGAATAGCCTACAGGTTTATAAAACGCTCATCGAAGAAATTACTCTTCTTCTAAATTTTTCTCCTTCATTAATAAAGCATAACTATCCTTTATGACAATGGGTTTATTTAGTAAATCTTTGAAATTTGAAATTTCTGTCATTTTATTTTCTTCAACAGACGACGTGATTTCAACGGCTTTAAACTCGTTTTTACTCTTCTTAACATAGACAAAACGCTTGCCTTCAAAATCGACAATCGCCTCCGATGGAATGGCGTATACTTCTTTTCCGTTTAATTCGATAAGTGCCGTTAAGTACATTCCTGGAATGGTACTTTTATCATGAATAGAACAAATAATTTCACCAAATCCTTCCTCATTCAAGGCCGTATTGATGTATTTAATACTTCCTTTAATTTCTTGATTACCGGTATTCGCTTTCGCTTTTACAGATTGACCAACGCTTAAATAAGGCATATCATCTTGGTAAACTTTTAGCTTTAACAATAAACTACTCGCATCTGAAATGGTCATGAGTACATCGCTTGGGCTAACATAGGTCCCATTGACCGTTGAAATTTGCCGAACATAACCGCTAATAGGTGCGGTGACTGCAATCCGTTTCGTGAGTTTATTGGCTGAGACCGACGAAGGACGTATGCCAATCATCTGTAATTTATTGCTCAACGTTTGAATCATAATCGCTTGTTCTTGCATGGCATATTTTGCTTGTTGTACAACTTTATCACTCGCCGATTTCGTTTGATTTAATTCCGTTTGACGTTCCCATTCGGCTTTGGCCATGGTATATTTCGCTCGAGCAATAAGCAATTGTTCTTGCCAATCGATAAATTGGGTATTCTCTAACCAAGCCAATACTTGGCCTTTACGAACGTACATCCCTTCAATGGCTTTATTCCCGGTTAATTGACCATCGATTAAACTGGAAACAACCGATTCATTCTCTGGGAGTATCGTTGTTTTACCATTCAATTGGAGGGTCGTTGCCAAAGGGTGTAACTGAAGTTCAGCGGTCTGTATATCCAAATGATTTAATTGCTCATCTGTTAAATGAACGATTTGTTCATTTAACACAGCTTTCTCGGGCGTATTTGATTGTTCTGGAGCGGCCTTTTCTGAGCATGCTGCCAAGAAAAAACCGATGAATGTATAGAGGATGATCTGTTTCATTTTATAAATTTGTGTAGTACTGTTGATTAATAATGGCTAGTGTACGCGCCTGTTGAATACGCAAATAATTCATTTGGTTTTCAACGGTTTGATTGACTAACGTTACAAATTCGATGTAGTTAATTTCTCCTTGAGCAAATTGTGCATCGATGCGCGTTAAAACTTGATCGGGTTTCGTCAACTTTTCATAATAAGTTAACAATCCATTGTAATGATTAATTTCGGCTTCATAACGATCAACCTCCAACATCATTTGTTGTTTTTGAATCGCATAAGCCTGTTTACCTAAAATACTTTCAATTTTCATGACTTCAATCGATTGACGCACATTTTTTGTAAACAAAGGAATAGAAACTCCTACTTGAACGGAATGGAAACGGTCTTTCCCTTGGTAAAATTGATCATCGGGTCCATTACCTCTAAAACTATTGTTGTTGTATTCTAAAGTAAATTCAGGTAATAAACGTGATCTTTCCGCCACTACGCGTGCGTCATTGGCTTCCACTTCCGCCGTTAGCTGGTTTAGTAAAGGATGATTGGTCTCAATTTCAGCCAAATGCTGTTCGACAACGGGTTGAGTAACCAGCGGAAAATACCCTTTGGTAGCTAACAAACGATTTAACTGCAAAGCGAGTTCTTGTTGATCGAGGGTCATTTGTTGGGTTTGTTGAAGAATGCCAAACCGTTGATTCTCGAAAACCGATAATTCGATGGCATTGATATCTCCTGCTTTCAAACGATTTCGTTGACGCATTAAAGCCTGACTATAAATAGAATCGATATAAGTCAGCACTTCTTTCTGTTGCTCAACGCTGTATGCTTGTGCAAAAATGAGCTCCAAATCGCGGCTAATCACTCGCTTTTCATTTTTTAACTCCCATTCATGAATGATGGTTTGTTTTTGCAACACATTTTTCAATCGTTTATAAACGGTTGGAAATTGAAAATTCTGCCCAATACCAAAACTGGTATCGCTGTATGGACCATTGAGCTCACCAAAACCTGCCGTAATCGACAAAGGCGCAATACTGACGCTGGTCGTCTCATTCAGCTTAGCTTGTTCCACCTTAACCTGCCGGTACTGCAGCGTTAAATTTTTCTCTTGCGCTAATTGAAGCGCATCGGTAAACGCTATTGGAGTTTGGGCTTGTAATTGACCACATAACCCGAAAAGCAATCCTATCGTGACAACCAATTTAATGGGTGCATTGGTTTTATTTTTTTGTTTATTTTGCGTTCTTTTTTCCATTACATAAAATAATAAGGGTAACATAAATAAGGTTAAGAAGGTGGCCGACATTAAGCCGCCAATAACAACGGTTGCTAGAGGACGTTGCACCTCTGCTCCTGCTCCGTTACTTAGCGCCATGGGTATAAAACCAAAAGAGGCTACAAAAGCCGTCATTAATACAGGGCGTAATCGGGTAGTTGTTCCTTGAATAATAATTCGTAGCGGGTCTTTAATACCCGATTTTTTAATGCGATTGAACTCGGCTAAAAGAACAATTCCATTTAATACAGCAATTCCGAACAGCGCGATAAACCCTACTCCTGCACTAATACTAAACGGTAAACCTCTCGAAGCGAGTAAGAGTATTCCTCCTATGGCAGAAAGCGGTATCGCTGTATAAATTAGTAAGCTTTCTTTGAACGAACGGAAGGCGAAGAATAATAAGACAAAAATAGAAGCCAAGGATATAGGAACAACAATAGCTAATCGTTCTTTGGCCTGTTTTAAATTTTCATAACTCCCTCCATAGCGGATAAAATAGCCCGCAGGAAGTTCAAACTGAGCATCTACTTTTTGTTGCAATTCTTCTACGACGGTCTGAATGTCTTTGTTTTTCACATTAAACCCAACAATAATGCGTCGTTTACCTTCTTCGCGTTGAATTTGATTAGGTCCCATAACCACATTCACCGTTGCCAGTTCTTTCAACGGAATTTGCTGACCACTAGGCGTCGCTATCAAAAGCTGTTGAATATCTTCAAGATTTGCTTTCTTCTCTTGGTCTAATCTGACCACCATATCAAAACGCTTCTCTCCTTCGTAAAACATGCCGGCTGACTGACCTGCAAAAGCCATATTCACCACACGGTTAATTTCGGCTACGGACAGACCATATTTAGCAATTTGTCCACGGTTGTAATCGATCACCACTTGAGGCATTCCCGTAACGGGTTCAATGTATAATTCTTCGGCCCCATCAACAGTTTTAACAATGGTTCCAATTTTTTCGGCTAACTGACTCAGTTGATCGAGGTCTTCCCCAAATATTTTCACCGACACATCTTGTTTTACACCGGTCATTAATTCATTAAAACGCATTTGAACGGGGTACTGAAAACTGGTTGTAATACCTGGTACCACAGATACTGCTTTGGTCATTTTCTCGGCCAGTTCGTTGAAGGTTTTGGCGGAAGTCCATTCCGACTTGTCTTTTAAAATAACCAGCATATCCCCTGCATCCATAGGCATTGGATCGGTAGGAACTTCACCGGACCCAATTTTGGTGACGACTTTTTCTACTTCAGGAAACTCATCTTTTAAAATTTTGGCTGCTTTATTGGTAAACTCAACCGTTGTGGTTAAACTACTTCCGTTTAATACCCGGGTTTCAACAGCAAAATCGCCTTCTTCGAGCGAGGGAATAAATTCACCACCTAAGCGAGAAGCCACAAATAAACTGGTTGTAAAGAGGATTAAAATAAGTGCGATGGTTATTTTTCCATGACGAAGAACGGGGTTTAAACATTTCAAATAGATCTTTTCTACGTGATGCATGATGCGATCTGAACTATTTTTCTTGGTTTTCAAACGTTTATCCAGCACCAATGAACTCATCATTGGAATATAGGTTAACGATAAAATAAAGGCACCCAATAAAGCAAAAGCTACAGTTTGTGCCATGGGAATAAACATTTTTCCTTCTATGCCTTGTAAGCTAAAAATGGGTAAATAAACAATCAGGATAATAATTTGACCGAAGACAGCTGAATTCATCATTTTACTCGACGATTCAACCACCTCTTCATCCATTTGTTTTTGTTTCAATCGAGTCGATTGGCCAAATAATTTTTTCGAGGTCAGATGGTGTAAAATGGTTTCGACAATAATCACAGCACCATCGACAATTAAACCAAAATCCAAGGCTCCAAGGCTCATTAAGTTTCCACTGACACCAAAGAAATTCATCATACAAATAGCGAATAACATTGATAAAGGGATAACCGAAGCCACTAAAAAACCAGCCCGAAGATTACCCAAAAAGAAAACCAACACAAAAAGCACGATTAATGCGCCTTCTGCTAAGTTCGTCTCCACGGTTGAAATCGATTGATTCACCATTTTTGTCCGATCTAAGAATGCTTCAATAACCACACCTTCAGGTAATGTTTTCTGAATTTCTTCAATCCGACTTTTTACATTCGCTATAATTTTATTACTGTTTTCGCCTTTCAGCATCATGACCACAGCACCGGAAACTTCTTGTTCACCATTGTAGGTCATCGCGCCATAACGAATCGCATGACCAATCTTTACATCAGCCACATCGCGCAATTGTAGCGGTAGTCCATTTTTATTCGATTTTACTGGAATATGTTCTATTTCTTCCAAGGATTTCACCAATCCTTCCGAGCGAATATAGAGCGTGGTGGCTCCTTTTTCAATGTAAGCACCCCCTGTATTATCGTTGTTTTGTTCTAAGGCGGCAAATAAATCGGTAATGGTTACCCCATGAGCATTCAATCGCTCGGGTTTAACCGCAACTTCAATTTGTTTCAGGTTTCCCCCAAAACTACTTACCTCAGCAACTCCCTTAACACTAAGCAGTTGTTGGCGAACCACCCAATCCTGAATCGTACGCAATTCGGTGATATCGTATTTGGATTCGTAGCCTTTTTTAGGCCGAACGACATATTGATAGATTTCGCCCAATCCGGTAGAAATAGGTCCTAACTCAGGCATTCCGACCCCATCGGGAATATCTTCTTTTACTTGATTAAGACGTTCATTTACTTGCTGACGAGCCCAGTAAACATCCACCTCATCGTCAAAGACAATGGTGACCAAGGACAAACCAAATCGCGAAAAACTTCGGATGTGTTTTATTCCAGCAATATTGCTATTGGCTTGTTCTATGGGAAAAGTGACTAAACGTTCGATATCGGTTGCGCCAAGTGCAGGGGCAACGGTAATAATTTGAACTTGGTTATCGGTAATATCGGGTACAGCATCCACAGACAACTGTGTCACTTGGTATGATCCATAACCGATTAGCCCTAATACAAATAAGGCAACGATGAGTTTGTTGCGAACAGAAAACTCAATTATTTTATGTAACATGATTTTTAAAATTTAAACATAGCAGATTTGCACTCCTTTTTATTGAAAAAAAAGCAGTGATAAGATAATTCTGTTGTAAAAATTTTATGCTTTGGGTGGGTTCCAAACCGAAGAAAGGTGGTCAGAACCTAGGCTAAACTGATAAGCGCACCTCAATTTAGGCGAGCGTTCTTCAAAAATATGTTCTATATAATTTAAGGCATTATAATCACTGATAGCAATCGGCGTGTATTCCAATGGCGTGATGGTTAAAACTTTAAACGGCAGTTTATTGTCTTCGTCGTCGTCGTCATCCGTATGTGGAACGGTAGAATAGTGATACACCAAAAAATCTTTAAAACTTAATTCTTGGCATTCAGCTCTATGCGCAGCAAAATGTTCGATTAACTTCGGCACCTTTAATAGCTCGATTAAGGGGGTCGACGATAATACAAAACAAGTGAGTACGATATAGATTACCTTGGTTTTCACTTTGTAAAATTACTCATAAATCTATTGATGGAATAACAATGAAGTGGATTTTAATGAATTTTTAATGATTCAAGATAAAATGGATACGAGATGTGAGATTTTAGATGTGAGATTTTAGAAGCTTTGATGGAAACCTCTTGTGGAAAATCTTATATCTTGAATTGTATCAATGGGAAACGCTTTCATAAAATCTCAACGCATTTTAAATCTCAAACTGTTTTAAACTTTAAACTGTTCATAGGCGTTACTCTACCACATAACTCCCTTTTTCTTCATCTTTTTCAATAAACGATGAACGTACTTCAAATCCTCAACTGTTTTAAACTTTAAACTGTTCATAGGCGTTGCTCTACCACATAACTCCCTTTTTCTTCATCTTTTTCAATGGTTAAGGAAATCGGCATACGTTCTTGGAGTTCTTCCACATGGGAAATAATTCCCACAATGCGGTTTTCTTTCTGCAAATTGGTTAGGGTTTCAAAAACGGTATTCACCGATTCGGCATCTTGGGTTCCGAAGCCTTCGTCGATAAAAAAGAAGTTGCGCTGAGCTTGGGCATCGGCCTGTACACTTTCGGCTAAAGCGAGTGCGAGACTTAAAGAAACCTGAAACGATTGGCCTCCTGATAGGGTTTTCACACTTCGACTACGACCTTCGTTGAGGTAATCAATAATTTCAAATTCATTGGTATCGCTTAATTGCAAGCTAAGCTGGTTGCGTGTCATGCGGTGAAAGCGGACATTGGCATTGTCGCATAATTGTTTTAAATAGATGGACGATACATATTTCACAAACCCACTTTGATCGAAAAGGGATTTCATGATTTTAAGATTGTCTGCTCTTTTTTGAAAGCTGCTTTGGGCTTCTAAAATCGCTTTCTTCTGTTGACACAAGCTATTAAGGCGTTCAATTTCGGCCGATAATTTAGCCAAGGCTTCCGTGTGTTCTTTATAACTGGCCTCTAATGCGAGCAATTGGGCGTGTTGATTGTTGAAGGCTTCTGCGCTAAATTCTTTGTTCTTTAAGCGTTCGCTTAACTCGGTCATCGAATTCTTAAGGGTTTCGTACTGAATTAGAAATTGATTAATTTGGGAACGAATCGTTGCTGTATCGAGGTTTTGAGCTAAAATCGTTTGCACATCGTTTTCGGTCTCCAAATGGTGCGCTTTCAAAGCGTTTTGAAGCTTTTTGCGACATTCCACCAATTGCACTTCGGTCTGCTGAATGTTTTGCTGAGTGACTTCGACCGTATTCTTTAGCTCGGCATATCGCTGATAAATGCTTAAAAATTGGGCGTTATCCCGTTCGAACGCTTGTTCGGTCTCTTTATTTTCTTGTTGAAGTTGTTCAGCTTCTTCAGCTAATTGTTCTGGAGATCTATTTATATAATCGGCTTCCAAAAGAACTTTCAATTGCTGCTGATGCGCTTCAATAGACGATCTCAACTTGGCCTCTTCGAGCTCGAAATTGTTGAGTGCATCTTTGTATTTATCGACCTCGAGGGTTAAGTTTTCCCATTCTTTTCGTTGGGCAATCAATTGGTTTTCTTTGTTAATCAGCACTTTTTCAAGGGTTTCGGCTTCAATCTTCTTGGTATTGAAATGCTGTTCATCGGTTGAACTAAATCCCGTCCATTTGAAAGATGTTTGATGGGCCTCTAGCTGTTCTTTTACCCCTTTGATCTTTTGATTTAACTCGTTTAACACTTGCTCTTGTTCGCTTTGGCGATGGAGAATGGTCTCGATGGTTAATTCTTTTTTCTGCAAAGCAAGGACCATTTGCTGCGCCTTTTGCTGTTGAATTTCAACCGCTTTTAATGCCTCGGTTTGGTTATCATCACCCCTTAAAATGGAAGGATGTTCTAACGAGCCGCATAAAGGACAATTTTCACCTGGTTTTAGATGAGCTGCATAATGGGCTAACTCCTGTTGTAAAACAAGTGCTTCTTTCTGATCTTGAATTCTTTTTAGCTGGCTATTGGCTTGTAGAATTTCCGTATCTAATTGCACTTTCCAAAGCTTTGGATCGACATTTAAAGCGGTTAATTCAGCCGAAATAGCCTTCGATTTATCCTGTAAAGCACCTAAAGTCTCTTGGAGCTGAATGGCTTCTTTGTCGAGGGATTTTTTTTCGTTAAACCAGGTCGACACTTCCATTAAAACGGAAGAATCTAGGCGTAGTTTTTTCAGTTGCTCTAATTCGATACTGTTCTGATCGAGCTTATTTCTAAATGCCGTTAATTGTTCTATTTTAGAACTCAGTGCCGTTTTTCCATTCGTGGTACGTTCGTTTAGCCGGTTAATTTGCTGAATAAAGTGGGCGATTTGAAATAAGTGGTTTAAATCGGTTTCCTGTAAACGCTTATGAGGCAAAAGCGCCATGGCTTTTTTAACTTCTTTCAATCGGTATTCAGTCACTAAGCGCTCGTTTTCCACCTCTTTGAAAGTGGCTTGGGCGATCACTAAACCTTTTTTATGTTGTTCAAGTGCATTCGATTCCCTGGTTTGATCATCCAATAAAGGTCGGAAAACCAGGTTTAATTTTTCATAGACCGCTAACTGTTCTGCTTGCTGATCGATGCTTTCTTTTTGTTGCTTTAATTGATTGAACTGGGAACTCTTTGCTTGTAACGCTTCAAAATCAGCTTTTAAATTCTGAAGGATTTGAAAGGAAATTTGCAGGGTTTTATAGTTGTTTTCAACCGTTTCAAAAATGCTTTTTTGCTGTGTATGAAGCTGTTGTTTTTCTAAGATGATTTCAGGTGAAACCTCCTCAAATCCCTTTAATTGACCTTCAATCTGATTGAGCTCGGTGGTGTTTTTACTGTATAGACGTTTTACATTCTCTTGCAAATCGTAGCGCTGAAGGCTAAAAATTTCCTTCATCATACGCGTCCGTTCTGTCGCACCCAATTCCAAAAACTCTCTGAACTGGCCTTGAGGGATGATAATGGTTCGCTTAAAGTTTTCGTAACTCAACCCAATCAGCTTGTCTGCCGAGGTATGCTCGAGTGGTACCCATTGCTCCGCTATTTTTTCATAAAAGACCGGGGTTTGGGACTTGACATCCTCGAAATTCTTTGAATTCCGTTTAAATTCACGGGTTGTTCGAAAAACGCGGTTTTCAAAATTGGTAAAATCAAATTCGATATAGGCCCGATTTGATTTTAAATTCATCATGTTATAACTGCGTTTATCGCCGCGGCTATTTAAACGTTCAGTTTCCCCATACAACGCAAAAGAGATGGCTTCTAAAATGGAAGACTTTCCTGAACCTACGGCGCCAAAAATTCCGAATAAACCCGCTTCAATCAGGTTGGTAAAATCAATGGTTTGTCGGGCTTGATACGAATACAAACCTTCAAGGGTTAACTGAATAGGAATCATGGCTTAAGAATTTAATATTTCGTTGAACAATTGCACCACCTCTTCGTTGGGTTCTTGGTTGGCGTATTTTGATTTAAAGTAATCTTGAAACAAGTCTTCCATGGACTGATTGAGGTTAACGGCCTTGAGTTCGGTCTCTTGAAGTTGTTTGGATTTGACTTTGGGAATTAAATGGATAATACCGCTGTGCGCTTGGTACAAACGTTTTCGTTCGTCGCTGGTTAAGAAGGTGTCACTTTCAATGGTTAATTCAACCAGCGCATGTTGATGCAATGTTAACCACTCCACGGCTTGGTCAATGGCTTGAAAAGTTTTACGAACCAACTCCTTTCCGCTGTTTAGTTCTATACGCTCCATTTGTACTGGTGCATTGGCCATAGCATCAACAATAACGACATATTTTTTTTGAGCGGCTTCACTAAAGCTATAGCCCAAAGGGCTTCCACTGTAGATAACGGGCTGATTGCTCCCGATGTTTTGGTGGCGATGCAAATGGCCTAACGCTGTATATTGAATGGCTGCTGGAATGGCATCGGTATACACCAAATCGGCATTTCCTATTTTTAACGGTTTCTCCCCTTCAGGCTCTTGAAGAATTTCTCCCCCACGACTCAACATATACAAATGCGTGATTAATACATTTACCCCTTGCTGATTGCAATACCGATTTGCAAGGGTGTTCCATTGATCGCGCAACACTTCGTTTAAAGCTTTTGTTTTATCGTCGGATCCAAAAAATTGTTTCAAGCGAACTTCATTGGCATAAGCCGTATGAATAAGGCGTAAAGGGGTCGTTGATGAGGGCAATTGAATTTCGATAAACCCTTCATCGGATTGGGTAATTGAAAACCCATTCTCTACGGCATAGGGTTTAATGATTGCATGGGGATGCCCGACAAAGATAATTCCGCATTCTTTGGCCAAGGAATCGGGTGCGTCGATACGATCGGGCGAATCGTGATTTCCAGCGATAGCAATCACGGGACGTTTTCCGTTGTTCGTTAGCCGTTTCAAGGTCTTATACAACAACTCCGTTGCTTCAATGGGTGGGTTAAAGGTATCGAATAAATCCCCTGCCACTAAAACAACATCCACCTGTTGTTGATCGGCTATCTGACAGATTTCATCCATCACTTGAATTTGTTCCTCGATACGAGAAAAGAAATCCAGTCGTTTACCTAAATGCCAATCGGCCGTATGAAGAATTTTCATGTGTCGCTATTTCTAGTTTTTATGCGGTATAAATACCTAATGGACATCGAATTTAGCAATAAACACGTAGTAAACGCAGGCTTTTGCTATAACTTTTGATTATTGTCGTTTTCGTTATTGTCTTTATTCTGTTGATTGAACTTATCATTCAAGGCTTTTAATCGATCCTTGCGTTCTTGTTGAGCTCTTTGCTCCTTGATTTTCTTTTGATCAAGTTTCTTTTTGTGCTTCAACTTGTTTTCTTCTGTTCTTCTACTCATTTTCTCAAAGGTCATTATTCAATACGTCATTGAACGTCGTAAAGTTACGGCAACTTGATAAAATTCTTTTGTTGTACCATTAATTATTTGTACATTTAAACTAATTAATCGATTTATTAACTAATAGCATATTTATGGGAAAGGGAGATAAAAAAACGAAAAGAGGAAAAATTATTAGAGGATCTTACGGTGTACGCCGTCCTCGCAAAAAGTATTATTATGAAGACGTCGAAGAAACAACTTCGAAAACTAAAAAATAATCACCAATAATTTTAAAAGCTGAAAGACCCAAATCTTTCAGCTTTTTTTGTACCTATTTCTATTCAGTGCTTGTTTATTCCTGAAATAGTTTTAAATTTAGTCTTATAAACCACCGATTTGTTACTTATGACGCTACGTATTCAACCCTATCAATCAAGTTTTTATGGCGATTTGGTTAATTTTAAATTAGCCGAAGATCAACTTCAATATACGGCAACGCCTTACGATTGCTTAATGATTCGAAAAGTAGAATTGTTAGAGGGCAAATACCCAACCGTTTTTTCAGAGGACGAACGCGCTGTGGGTTTCTTTGTACTGGATATTAGCCAAGATAAGATGGCTTTAACCACCAATAAAAATTCGATTCTATTGCGTTCTCTAAGCATTGATTCAATTTATCAAGGCAAAGGACTGGGTACCAAATTAATGAAAATGCTTCCGGGTTATGTGAAAGACGTATTTACAGGAATCGATGAAATTGTACTTTGCGTTAACTTTGGTAATCGGCGCGCTTTAAAAATCTATGAAGACACGGGTTATATAGACACGGGTCGTGTGATTGAAGGCCCGAAAGGTCCTCAGCATGTCTTACACTATCCACTCGTCTAACAAGAAGTTCATGGAACTACTTTAGATGAGCCAAAATAGAATGGGCTTTTTTTTGAATAGGTTTAGCCAGTTTTAAGAGCGCTCCGTCGGCCTCTTGGATTTTTAGTTTACCCGCATTGGTGTAGACCCCTTGTATTTCCCCAATGGTAAAATCGATTTCGTTCGTTAATTTAGTAAAAACCAATACATGAACAACTTTACTTCCTTGTTCTGACGTCCGATCGGTAACATAGACTAAATAAAATTCTGGTTCACCATCGTGGTCTACATCGGCAATTATACTTTCGTTTTCCAAGTAAGCGACTTGTTTCGTCCCAGAACCTTCTTCTTCAAACCGAATAATTTCTTGATAACCACCATGCTGTTCGCCAAGGATATAGCTATTTAAAACCGTGATTTCCCCTTGTTGGTTGTATTGATTTAAAAACCAGGCATAAGAAGTTGATGGATTTCCTTTGACTTCGATTAATTTCCGTGTATTCCCTATCAATGCTAATGATTTAACTTTATCATTCACTTCTGTATAACGCGGTGCTGTTTTATCGACAACAGCAATATCAAGCGGTGATTGTGCCATTGAAAACAGTGGTAAAAACAATAAAATAAGTAGAATTTTACGCATAAGCTCTCGCATTTTAAAAAATAGATGAATAAGTCAATTGATTCGCTAAAGATAGGGCGATACAAGGGAATTTATAAAAGGTTTTTTAGTTAAAATTTAATTTATTTATCGGCATAATTCTTTTTTAGTTTCACAGTTGTTCCATCTAATTTTAGTGGGGTGTTTTTCGAAATAGGATTTTAATGCCATCATAGATAAAGCTAGAATTCCGAAAACAATACTAATCACGGGCGTGTAGATAACCCCATAGGTAACAATTACCCAGCCGCCTAAGAAAGAGCCTAGGAAAATACCTAAATTCCCAAAAGATGTCGCTAAACTATTGGCAAACTCTAAGTTCCCATCGGCTGAAGAGATCATATACGTCGATGCATTGAGAAAACTGGGCGCATATAAAAATCCCCAAATCATAATCACGCCGATTGTTGCCCAAAGATGGGTGCCAGATAGAAAGAGTAGGATTGGAATAACAATAGTGCCCGACAGAAAAAATCCAGTGGTCTTGGTGATATTCTTATTGAGCATTTTACCAGCGATCCACATGGAAAACACGCCAACAATTCCGAATAAAAACAACATTCCACTCATCTGGGTATCATCCATCTGTTTGGCGTTATTGAGATAGTCTGCAAAATAACTGTAGGTAGAAAACCAGGCTGTAATCATAAAAAAGTTCATGGCTATACTCGCTAAGAAAACGGGTTTGCGAAGGACTTTAAGCTGACTTCCATAAGACTTTTTTTCCTTAACAGGCATAGGCGGTAAAACGAAGAATATCCCTAACCAAGCAATAATACTGACGACTGTTTGAAGCATAAATGAAACTTCCCACGACCAAATACTGGCTAAATAGGTGGCTAAAGGCACAGTGGTAACCATCGCGATGGCTACACCACTAAAGACGATGCCCATTAATTCGTTTTCGTTTCTTTTATCCGATTGGGCAACGGCGACCGATAAGGCATTGGCAATATAAACGGGTTGTAAGAATGCTGGTAAAATTCGAACCACCATCAATAACCAAAAGGGCGGAGAAAAAGAGGACACTAACCCTGTAAAGACAAATATAGCAATGGATGCTAACATGACTTTTCGCTTGTCGTAACGCGACATCAATAACGTCATAAATGGCCCTGTTAGGGCAATAACCAAGGCAAACGCACCTAATAAATAACCTGCAATGTCTATGGTGATATGGTAGTGTTGGGCTATTTGAGGTAAAATACCAATAACACCAAACTCTGTGGTGATTACGCCTATAAAGCCTAAGCAACCGATGTATGCAAATTTTTTCATTTTATTTTGAATTCATTAAGGCGCAAAATTATTTTAAATACAGTAATTTTGCAGGGTACACTACCCAATGTATGGTACTAACAATTTTGTAAGTAATGGCTTTAAGAAAAGAAAATTCGACCAATAAAATCAATGAAGAAATCATCACCAACTATTGTGATTCAATTTATTCGATCTGTAAAATAGGAGGTCGTTGGAAAATGATGATTTTATGTGAATTAAAATCGGGCAAACTCCGGTTTGGGGAATTAAAGAAATGTATTCCTGGCATTACAGAACGTATGTTAACCCTTCAGCTTCGTGAACTGGAGAAAGATCTGTTGGTAAAACGAACGGTCTATGCGGAAGTTCCACCCCGTGTTGATTATGAATTAACGGCTGTCGCTTGTGAGTTATTTCCGATATGGGATTTACTGGATCTTTGGGGTGCTAAACACCGTGGGTTATTAGAGGAGAAAGCGCCCTAAACCTTAGGCCACAAAGCCTTTTCAATCAACCTTATTGGGATTTGCGGCAGGGATAGCAGCGGCATCCTTTGCTGCCACCTTTGGCTGAATATTTCGAGGATGTTTTTGCAGCAAAGATAGAGCGTATAGCCCGGCGCGGAGCGGCCGCCCAGTCAATTTAAATCGTATGCTTAACGAGTCATCAACCCATTGAGAACGCGTTAAGATGAAATAAAAAAGCCTCCAAAAAATGGAGGCTGAAATTATCGTTTAATTTTTTAGATCTGTTGATAGGTGAAGTTTTCACCCAGATAAACCCGGCGTACATCGGGATCGGTCGCTAGTTCTTCTGGAGAGCCTTCTTTCAGTATCTTACCTTCAAACATAATGTAGGTTTTATCTGTAATTGCCAACGTTTGCGACACATTGTGGTCGGTGATTAGAATACCGATGTTTTTATCTTTTAACGAACGGACAATTTTCTGAATATCTTCTACCGCAATAGGGTCTACACCAGCAAAAGGTTCATCGAGTAAGATAAAGTTGGGTTCGGTTGCTAAACAGCGAGCAATTTCTGTACGACGGCGTTCACCCCCTGACAATAAATCACCACGGTTCTTGCGCACATGTTCTAACGAGAATTCTTCCACCAAAGCGTCTGTACGCATTTGCTGTTCTTTCTTTGAGTACTTGGTAAATTGCAGAACCGATTTAATGTTATCTTCGACCGACAATTTACGAAACACCGAAGCTTCTTGTGCCAAATAGCCAATACCTTTTTGCGCACGTCTATACATGGCATCATTGGTAATGTCTTGTTTGTCTAGAAAGACTTTTCCTTGTGTGGCTTGTACCAGCCCAACAATCATATAAAACGATGTTGTTTTCCCCGCACCATTTGGGCCAAGCAATCCGATAATTTCGCCTTGCTGCACCTCGAACGATACATTTTTAACGACGTGTTTTTTTCCGTAGTCTTTAATTAAATTCTGACCTCTTAATACAATTCCCATACGCACATCAAAAATACAATGTTTTTATTTAATTGAGTTGATAATATCGTGTTTTGTAATGATATGGTGTTTACCATTGTCTAACGCGACGATTACCGCTTGATTTTCTTTTGTCATTAAAGCCGACACTTCTTCAATGCTTGCCGTTGCTTTTACAACAGGGTAAGCTGCTCCCATGACTTCGCGAATTGGTTTCTCGGCAATGTTTGGGTTTTCCATAAAGGCTTGAAATAAGTCTGATTCATCGACAGAACCGGCAAATCCGTTGATATCGATTACGGGAATTTGCGAGATTTTGAACTTACGCATGCGGTCGATGGCATGGGCCACTAATTCTTCTGTACGAGCAATAACCAATGGTTGATCGATATGAGCATCGATTAAATCGATTGCTTTTTTCACTTCTTCTTCTAAGTATCCGCGATCGCGCATCCAATCGTCGTTAAAGATTTTTCCGACATAACGAGAACCTGAATCGTGAAATAGAACCACTACCACATCGTCTGGTCCAAATTCGTCTTTTAACTGTAGCAATCCTTTGATGGCAGAGCCTGAAGACATTCCTACAAATAAACCTTCTTCTAAAGCTAGACGGCGCGTATAAACGGCAGCATCTTTATCGGTAACCTTGGTAAAACCATCGATCACGTTAAAATCGACATTTTTAGGCAAAATATCTTCTCCAATTCCTTCGGTTACGTAAGAATAAACTTCATTTTCGTCGAAAACACCTGTTTCGTGGTATTTTTTAAACACCGATCCGTAGGTATCTACGCCCCAAATTTTCACATTCGGATTTTGTTCTTTTAAGTATTTTCCAACACCCGAGATGGTACCTCCGGTACCAACACCTACAATAAAGTGGGTTACTTTTCCTTCGGTTTGTTCCCAAATTTCAGGACCGGTTTGTTCGTAATTGGCTTGGGCATTCGATGGATTATCGTATTGGTTCACATACCATGCATTGGGTGTTTCTTCTGCTAAACGTTTAGAAACAGAATAGTATGAACGGGCATCATCGGGCTCAACATCGGTAGGACAAACGATAACCTTCGCACCTACGGCACGTAAGATATCCATTTTCTCTTTCGATTGTTTGTCGGTAATTACACAGATTAACTTATACCCTTTAATAATGGCCGCTAAAGCAAGGCCCATTCCGGTATTCCCCGACGTTCCTTCGATAATTGTACCTCCTGGCTGTAAACGACCATCTTTTTCGGCGTCTTCAACCATTTTTAAAGCCATACGGTCTTTACAAGAGTGTCCTGGGTTAAAGTATTCCACTTTAGCCAAAACTGTACAAGGCAATTCTTTGGTAATTTGGTTTAGTTTTACCATGGGTGTATTCCCAATGGTTTCTAATATATTATGTGCGTATTTCATGTTCAATTATTTATGCGGTGTGAAATAAATTATTATCTAAAATTAATGGCTTTTGAAGGGGTTATCTTCGCAATCATATACGATGGCAAAAGTAAGACAATTGCACAAATTAATAAAGCCCCTAGGTTTAAGAAAAGAATATAACTAAAATCGAGGTAAACGGGCGCCGTTGATAAATAGTAATTTTCGGGCGGTAGTTGTATCACTTTAAAATATTTCTGTATCAATAAAAGGCCAATGCCTACTACATTACCAACCACTAGCCCTGGCGCCATAATAAACAGGGCGTAATTAATAAATAGTTTCCGTACGCGCCAATTGGTAGCGCCAAAAGCTTTTAATAAACCTATGGATTGCGTACGTTCTAAAATAAGAATTAAGAGGACCATGGCCATATTAATCACGACAACAAAAAGCATAATAACCACAATAATGACAATATTCTTATCAAATACAGAAATCCAATCGTTAATTTGAGCAAATGAAGACGATGCGCTTTCGGCAAATAAATTATACGGTATGGCACCACTCACCTTTTCGGTTGTTAGGTTTATTTTATCCAGGTCTTTTACAAAAACCTCAAACCCGCCAACGGTAGTACTATCCCAACGATTTAAATGTTGCACGTGTTTTAGATCGCCAATCATAAAGATATCATCAAAGTTCTTGATATCGGTTTTGTAGATACCGTCAATGGTAAAACGTCTATAGATGGGTGTATTATCTTCTTTCAGAAAATACATTACAAAAGACGAATCGACATCGAGTTTTAATTCCTTGGCTATTTTGTCGGACAACACAACACTGTTCACTAAAGAGTCCTTATTAATTTTCGGGAAATGCCCTCGAATCAAAAATTTCTGAAAACGAACCGAATCAAAATCGGTTCCAACGCCTTTAAACAATACGCCACTAAAATTCTCCTTTGTCCGAATAACCCCACTTTTATTAGCAACAGCCTGTACATGGATCACTTCGGGAATCCCCTTAAAATTCGGATAAAAATTTTGATTAATCGATAACGAATCTGAATTAAGCGAAGTATTGCTGTTGTAATTTTTAATGGTAATATGCCCATTAAAATCGGCCAGCTTGCTTTTGATGGCTTTTCCGGCACCAACCCCGGTTGAGATTGTAACCAAAGAAACAATCATTCCCAAAGCTACCGCAACTTGTCCAATACGAATAATAATACTCGATAGATTATTTTTAGTATTTTTACCAAGTGCAATTTTTTTTGAAAACCACCACGAAAAACTCAAAGTCTATTAATTTAAAGATTAAACATATATGATTGGCTCAATGCAAGCCGATTAATCATCAATCGTCGTAACAACTTCAATTATATGAAAAACTTCGTCAAATATACATCAATTGCTTTATTAAGCTCAGGTATTTTTTTCTCCTTTATGCCTTTCCCTACGAACGGAAAAGCACTATTTAACGAACAAGACCCTCAGAAACACGGAATCGAGATTATACTAGGTGCCGAAAACAATACGGCCTATTTACACCAATTAAAAGGAAAGAAAGTGGGTGTTGTATCCAATCAAACAGGTGTTTTACGGGTCAAAGGAAATTATACGCACTTGGTAGATTATTTAATAAGCCAAGGCATAGAGGTGGTTAAAATATATTCTCCAGAACATGGTTTTAGAGGCGAGGCAGATGCTGGAGACAAAGTAAAATCGGGTATCGATGAGAAAACAGGCTTACCAATAGTCTCTTTGTATGGCAACAATCGTAAACCAACCAAGGCTCAAATTGCGGATATTGACATCCTTGTTTTTGATATGCAAGATGTGGGCGCCCGTTTTTACACCTACATCTCAACCTTGCACTATGTAATGGAAGCCGCCGCGCAAAACAATAAAAAAGTTATGGTACTCGATCGCCCAAATCCCAACGCGCACTACATCGATGGTCCTATGATGAAACCCGAAAACAAATCGTTTGTCGGTATGCATCCCGTACCCATTATCTACGGAATGACCATGGGCGAATATGCCCAAATGATTAATGGCGAAGGCTGGTTAGACGGTCAAGTTAAAGCCGATCTTACGGTGGTTCCTTTAAAGAACTACACCCACCAATCGCGTTACAGTTTACCAGTAAAACCATCGCCTAACTTACCCAACGATCAATCGATCAACCTTTACCCTAGTACATGCCTATTCGAAGGGACTAATGTAAACGAAGGCCGGGGAACAACCACCCAGTTTCAGGTTTACGGATCGCCTTATCTAAAAAATATGCCTTACAGCTACACCCCAAAGTCGATGCCTGGCGCAAAAGAGCCTAAGTTCAAGAATGAAGTATGTTATGGCGAAGATTTGTCGAATGCCCCGTTTCAAACCCGTATAAATCTTCAATGGTTAATCACGGCCTATAAAAACAACACCAAACAACCATTTTGGACGTATAACGGAAAAAAACTGTGGATCGATCAATTAGCAGGAACGGATGAACTGAGAAAACAAATTGAAGCAGGTAAAACCGAAGAGCAAATTAGAGCGACTTGGAAAGCCGATTTAGAACAATTTAAACACGTTCGTAAAAAGTATTTACTCTATACAGACTAATCGTCTATTTAACCCTAAAAAAAGAGCATCGTTTGATGCTCTTTTTCTTTGTCATTTCAGTTGGGCGGCTGCTACGCACCGGGCTATTCGCTCTATCTTTGCTGCAAGAACCTTATCGGTTAATTCGAGCAAAAGGGGGCAGCAAAGGATGCCGCTGCTATCCCTGCCGCGCGCCTATAGCCTTCAATGTTCTTGTCAGAACATTGAAGGCTATAGGCTTTGAGGGCTAAACCACTCTGCAAGGACCATTCCTTAGGTCTTGGATCGCTAACAACGTCAAATTACGAATTCGGAGGCGTTGGAGGAATAGGGCGTTTAGGCCCTTTTTCATTGATAATTTCCCCTATTTCATCCGCCATTTCTTTTAACTTCTCCATCGAAACGGATGATTTCGATTCCTTGTCCAATTCCACACGGACCTTACCTGCTTTCAAAGAAGCCTCTAAGACCTCGTTGGGCGTCCATCGCCAATTGTTTGTTTCACCCGAAGCACGACCAAGGTATTTCTCTATAATTTTTTTAACAGCCAGCGTTTTGTCTATATGAAAACTGGCGTTGTAGGTATACGAGCTATTTTTCTCGTTAACGGCCACATAGACCGAATTACTTTTGGTTCTAGACTGTGCAAAACTGAAAGAAGTAAGACAGAATAACAACATTATAAGATAATTTTTCATGAAAATAATTTTAGCTAAGTTCTATAAAAAAGGATCTTTTAGGGTTAATGGAGCGTTAATGGAGCGTTAACGAAAAAAGCTCGGTATCAACCGAGCTTTTCAATAAGTATGTATCGTAAACTATTTTAATTTTCTTTTAAATACACCCCATCCGCTTCAAAATTGAACTGTAATTTAGGTTGTGTAATCTTCGCAATTTCTTCGGCAGAATCACCTGCGTCTTCTGCGTAATGACGTAATTTATCAACAGATATTTCACTTACAAACGCTTTCCCATGGACAATAACCTCGGCTTTTTCACCATCTAAAGGCATAAAAAATCCGTAATCTTTAAAACGAACAAATGACTGTTCATCGGCTTTACCCAGATCAACTTTCATCCAGCAGCCTTTCTTTTTACAAACCGATTCAATGGTTGAAACAAATTGAACATTTTCAATTACATCACCCGATTTCATTCCGTCGAAGGCTTTACCTAGTTCTTCGTTGGTTAGGGTATTTTCTATTTTAAAAGGCTCACCATACACTTGGTAAGCATATAGATCGGCAATCTTGGCATTTCCTTTCAACGACATTGTAGAGACTTCTGTCTTTGAAGGAGCTTTTTTATCCTTCTTTTTACTTTGAGCAAAAGAAGCCATCATAGCACACGCGATAAAAAGTGTTGCAATATAATTTTTCATGTGTTTCTTATTTATAGCAAATCTAAATAATTATCTAGAAGTAATTGAATGTTGGGATAAGAATTTTTCAACAAAGAAGGAATTTCTTCCTCTTTCTTCCACTCAACAGTCTCAATCCCTTCTTCAACTTGTGGTTGTGGATGTTCATGGCCATGATAAGCTACATCAAACCAAAAGGTTTCTTTAATAATGTATTCGCGTTGAAAATAAATATGGTAGGTGGGCATAATAAATTCCTTTAATTCAAGGTTAGAAATACCACACTCCTCTTCTATTTCTCGGATAGCGGATTCTTCTTTGGTTTCGCCAGCTTCCATTTTTCCTTTGGGTAGATCCCATTTCCCTAGACGAAAGATAAAAAGATATTCTTCTTTATCATTTCGAACGATACCGCCAGCGGCCTGAATCAACTTAAAATTGTGCTTAAACAAAGTCCAAACCTCCTCAATGGATTCGCTGAAAATATGCACTTCTTCTGCAACGGAGTTGCTTAGAAAATGGAAAGCTTCATCAAATTGAGAAACGTGATGGAATAACATATTTTTAGCATTCTCTACGGGTTGATTTGAGAATGTTAGCGATCTTTCATTAAAAAAAACTTTGTACATTTGAGGGATTTGTTACAAATTTATAAAAAATCTTAAGGATATGAAGGTAAATACAAATAAAGTCCGTTTAAATAAAAGTCAGCAAGAGGCCTTTCATTTTTTATTAGACATGAAAAACTATGAGCAACTGATGCCATCAGACACGAAATCGTTTGAAATTCATGAATCAGGGAAAGGATTCACAGTAGGCGTTGGTAGTTTACCAAAAGTTGGAATGCGTTTAAAAGAAGCTATTGAGCCTTCTAAAATTATTTTCGAATCTCCAGCACCAGCATTTGACTACACCCTAACCATTGATATGGAAGCAATCGATGACACGCACACCGATGTAGCGTTGGACTTTGATGGTAAATTCAATATGATGATTGAAATGATGGCAAAAAAACCATTGACAACCTTTATTGAAACCATTGCAGAGAACTTAGGAAAAATCTAAGCCATTGTATAAAAAAATGTAGAGGCGCTGACTGTAGTTAGCGCCTTTTTCATTATTAATGGATTATGCTATGGTTTAAAAAGCAGCCTATACAATAAAAAGCGACCATAAAAAAAGGCAGTCATCAACAATTCGTTGGAGACTGCCTTTCATAAAAGAATTAGGTTGGTTCGTTATCTCGTGTGATTTTAATGATTTAAACAGAAAAATAAGGCGATTGTAAAATCACAAAAGAAGAACGAAAGAAGAAACAGTCATCCACAATTCGTTGGAGACTGCTTCTAAGGTAATAGAGGCAAAGTTGGTTACACTCTCCCTATTGGTTTAGGTTGGTTAGGCACTATAGTCTTTGCATTGGGTTGGTAATGGTTAAATTCGATGGTTTAGATCAATAGAACATAACTATAGCACCAGGTTTTATTTAATGGATACATCCATCACGGGTTAGATTAATAATACCTTATTCAAGGTCAAGGTTGGTTAAACATTTCTATCTGCGTGATTAGATAGTATGCACCCTCTATGTATGGGAATAGGTTAACAAAATTGCTTCTCTTACATTGGTTTTTCTTCTTTTTTTCATTTGTTAAATTCCTTTAATTTTCTAAGCATTATTTACTTGTACTGATTGTACTGAACAACATGGGAATTACAATTAAACTCAACGTATTCTCGCTTATTTATAATTATTGAATGCAAATGTATCGATGAAATATCTAAAAAACATTACTTAATTACTACTTACATATACTCAATCCGCCTTTAAAGCCCTAAACAAAAGACTTAAATAAACTTACTTAATAGTACTTGTTTTAAAATTACAGGAAATCATAGTTGTAAAACGACTAAAAAGAGGGATGACAATGTAACTCAATCCATAAAAAAATTCTCTTTTTTATAAAGCAGACAATATCTTTTAAAAATTAGATAACCCTAACACAATTATCTCTATCTTACTGACTCACACCATCAATCATATTGAACCTTACAAACTAATTTGCATTTCATTAAACTCAATAAACGCAAGACCATAGTAGCTTTTCAGATAGACATCAACTATACAGGAGACGCATAATCCATCTGTATATAAAAAGCCCGTATAATACGGGCTAGATAGGTTAGTTAAGTTAAGGTTATAGGTATTTTAAAAATTTACATTTTATTTTAGGCTTTTACAGATGGTTTACTGTAAATACACGACCATTTTTTATCTGCTGGACTCCCTACATTTATCTGAAGACATTTTTTATCTATATTGTAAATCATTAAGCCTTCAGCAGGTCTTAGAATTGCCTCCTTTTGAATCTCTGTTAAACGAGGAATCAAGACCCCTTTATTCTCAGAATACACCTCTAGAATACTTGTTTCATCTGGGGAATCAGTCATAATTCCCACTTGCGCACTTGCATACATTAAACAAGCTATAAACATCATAAATGATAATAATTTTTTCATTCTTTCTCGTTTTTATACAAATTAATAATTATGAACATTATCTAACATTAAGGCTGTGAGTTTTTTAATTAGGGTGACCGAATTCATTTGATTTTGTTGAAGGGAACTATAAATTCCACCTTCATGAAAAGAATTATCACCCACAAAAAACACATTCTTAATCGAGAAAACAACGGCATTATTATTCGATACTTTTACGGCATAAACAATGGCTTCAGGAGGCAAATCGGCTTGAGGGATTCCGACGATAGAATTATTACCTGTTGCTAAAAAATCGCCTACCGAAAGGTTTCCAAATTGGGCATTAGGCGAATCTGGCACTTTCACGACCTTCATCTGATTTGTACCCGATATCGATGTAGAAAAATTACCATTTACAATATTATATTCAGCAAACACCCTTGTTAACTCTAAAGGGTAATTCGATAAAGTAATAAATACAGCTTTACCAGGTTCTTCAGAGAATTTTTTGAGATCAATATGTAATCGAGGCGAGCTAATATAGGTATGTGCGCTAATCACTACAGAAATAATTTCAAAATGTTTTTTCATAAATTCGAGACTACCTATATTGAATTGATCAGCCGTCGTATCCATAAATCGATAGGCAATAAATCGATCGTAACCTTGCGTGGCATCAATACCAAAAACGGTAGAGAAATCAGAGAATAAAGAAACTCGACTATTATTAATTGGCGTACTCCTACCTGGATAACCTCCAAGAACATTATTATTCCCTGTAGGTGCATTTAAGGTACCCCAAACAGGTGCTCGAGCAATTACACCACTAGGCGCTTCAGATTCTTTTAAACATTCCCAAACAGGTAGGTCTCGTGAACCTACATTGATGTTTAGACATTTCTCGGTGGTATTATATACCATTAACCCAACAGCTGCTGTTGCTAACTGCTGATTACGAACAGCCGTGGTCATTCGTGGGAAAAGGACCCCTTTATCGCTCGATACTACATCTAAAATCGATGTATTGTCGGGAATTTCTGTATTCACTCCAATTTGCGCCGACCCCAAACTTATGGTCAAGACAAATAAAATAACTAAGTAATTTAATTTTTTCATATAATTTAACATTCGGTTTATTCTCATTAATCGAAAACAAAATCATTATAGGTACAAACCCCAAAATATTCATCACTCTAGTGAGCTCCTTGTATGCTTTTGGTTTTTTTACCCAATCTCTATATACACAATTTTTCACTTTATCAATCAGCTTGAATCGATTGAATAGTTCGGAATCAGACCTCACTTCATCATGCTTTTTTACATGAATTCTGTTTTCGTTTACAAAACTACAATCATTGAAAAAAATATTAGATATACTTTTTATACTTACAAATACTCAATAGATACTTAACTCCGTTATAGTAACCCTTCAAGAAGAATACTTATAAATACTTTGTTTGTCAAAATAATATAATAGCGTGATTTTTTATTTAAATCGGAAACTATTTCTATACCGCTGATTCCTCGTATTTACCTCATTCCATAAAAAACATGATCTAAGATACTATTAATTTTTCAAAAAAAGAAGAAGTATTATTAAGTGTACTATCTCATTAGCAATACTTAATGGTTTTTTAATTTAAAACAAATGGTGTATCTTCCTAAACAAAATGATAAAAAAAAAGCTCCCGTTATTCTTTTTCTTTAGTCTAACCATCACAACTTTCGCACAACAACTCACGAAAGATAATTTACCTACAACAAGTCTTAAATTAACATCATCCTCATTTAATTACGGCAAAGTATTATTGATTGATAGCCATGGAATCGTAAAGACCGCCACATTTAGTGCTGAAGACATTATCACAAAACAACAGTTTACAGAGCAAATGAAATCGATTGAGTTACTAAAAAAAGAACTCATGAATGAAAAGCGCAGCAATCAATCCCTTAAAAAGGAATTAGATGACCTCAACAAGCGATTTCAAGCGTTGGAACGAAAAATAAAATAACCTGATTTCACCATTAAAATAGATGTGGTTAAAATAACGGTTAAAATAAAAAAACTGAAATATGATGTATATTTGTACAAATTAGGATTATGGATTATTCATTATTAAAAGAAGTCATAGACAGTGTTGAGCAATTTGAAAAAGATCAATCTGAAAATTTCCTATTTAGCAACGATATGGCGGGTTATAAAAAATGGCTTATAAAAGAGAAAGCTTATACATTTAACCCAGCATTAACTTGGGAAGGAAAACAAGATGGCCGAGGGATTGATAGTGTTATTAACACCCTATTTATCCACATGAATAGGTATGCTAGAAGTTACTCAAAATCGGTTATTTTCGATTCTGGTTTTGCTTCTCAAGAAGACTTTATTTATTTAATTAACTTAAATGTATTTGGTCCAATGACAAAAATGGACTTGATTAAAAAAAGTGTTCATGAAAAATCACCCGGAATGCAAATTATTAATCGACTGATTGACCAAGGATGGATTATGCAAACCGATGATTTAGAAGATCGACGTAGTAAAACAATTGAATTATCAAAAGAAGGCAAGTTGACTTTAGAATCGCACATGGACAAAATACGATTAGCGACTAAAATTGTTGCTGGAGATTTGAGTAGAGATGAAAAATTAACATTAATTGATTTATTGCAACGCTTAGATGCTTTCCACTACTCGATCTATTCAAAAAACGTGAAATCGGAAGACTTATTGAAATATGTTTCTGATCATTTCCCTTACATGAATGAAATTCATTCTTAAACATCATTCCTTTTTATTCACTTTATAGAATGTCTAAACCTAGGTTTTTTACTGGATTTCTCCTTCTATCAACATTTATAAGGGATCTTTTTACTTATATCGATGCTTAAAATAACTTCATTCCCTTGAATCCTTAACGTATTCTAGAAATCCATCTAAACTTTTTTCATACTTAGAAGTGGTATTCTTTACTAATTCCGCCTCAAACTCTTCGATGAGTTTTAAAAGTTCCTTTATTAAAATATAGCTCATTATCCTTTAATTCGATTAAGAATGAAATAAAATCGATTATTTCCGAATACGAATATACTTAAACTACAATCATTTTAGAACAATAATATATTAATTATTTTAATCAAAAGAATTTTATTATACTAAAACAACTTAACGAAATGCGCTAAGTAGTTACATTAGTTTAAACCATGTTGTTTTATTTGACGAATTCAATTCCTTCATATAAAAACAAGGTTAAACAAAAAAAATCCTGAACTCACGTTACAGGATTTTTTATATTTAGATAGACAAGGATGATTATCCTTCCATTGTTTTTGCAAAACGCTTACGATCTTCTTCTTTTAATAAGATTTTTCTTAAACGAATGTGGTTTGGTGTAACCTCGATGCATTCGTCAGCTTGGATATACTCCATACATTCTTCCAAAGACATTTCGATTTTTGGAGCGATTGCAGAAGAATCATCTTTACCTGCGGCACGGATGTTATTCAATTTTTTTGCCTCAACGATGTTTACCACTAAGTCATTGTTACGAGCGTGCTCACCAATGATCATACCTGCGTAAACTTCCTCACTTGGAGAAACAAAGAATTTACCACGGTCTTGTAATTTATCGATTGAATAAGGGGTTGCTGTTCCTTGATCTTTAGAGATTAATACACCAGCCGAACGTCCAGGAATACTTCCTTTGAATGGTTTGTACTCGCTAAAAGTATGAGCCATTACCGCTTCACCGGCTGTAGAAGTTAACATTAATGAACGTAAACCGATTAGACCACGAGAAGGGATATCAAATTCTAAATGCTGAGAATCACCTTTAGCTTCCATGATTAATAAATCACCTTTACGTTGTGTTACTAAATCAATGGCACGAGATGAGAAATGATCGGGTACATCGATGACCAAATGTTCGTATGGTTCACATTTCACACCGTCAATTTCTTTGAAAATAACTTGTGGTTGACCAACGGTTAATTCATATCCTTCACGACGCATGGTTTCAATTAAGACCGATAAGTGCATAATACCACGACCATAAACCAATTGGGTATTTGAATCATTTGTTGGCTCAACACGTAAGGCTAAGTTTTTCTCTAATTCAGACTCTAAACGCTCAACTAAGTGACGAGAAGTAACAAATTTACCGTCTTTTCCGAAGAAAGGCGAGTTGTTAATTCCAAAAGACATGTTCATCGTAGGCTCATCAATTTTCATAATTGGCAAAGCTTCTGGGTTTTCAACATCAGCGATGGTATCACCAATTTGGAAACCGTCGATTCCTACAACAGCACAAATATCACCCGCTTTCACGTGAGAAACTTTTTTCTTACCTAAACCTTCGAATGTATAAAGTTCTTTTACTTTTTGTTTTGCAAATGAACCGTCTGGTTTTGCCAAAGCAATCCATTGACCTTCTTTGATTTCTCCACGGGTTACTTTACCTACTGCAATACGACCTAAGAAGCTAGAGAAATCCAGGGATGTAATTTGCAATTGTAAGTGACCTTCGCTTGCTTTAGGAGCAGGAACGAATTCTAGGATACCGTCTAATAAAGGCGTAATATCTTCTACCTGTACATTTTCGGTGTTAAACCATCCTTGCTTCGATGAACCGTAAAATGCAGGAAATTCTAATTGTTCTTCTGTAGCATCTAAGTTGAAGAATAATTCAAAAACTTGGTCGTAGACTTCGTCAGGACGACAGTTTTCTTTATCCACTTTATTGATAACTACTAAGGGCTTTAAGCCCAGTGCCAATGCTTTTTGCAATACGAAACGTGTTTGCGGCATTGGTCCTTCAAAGGCATCTACTAAAAGAATTACCCCGTCTGCCATTTTTAACACACGCTCTACTTCACCACCGAAATCCGCGTGGCCAGGAGTATCGATAACGTTAATTTTAACGCCTTTATACTCTGTAGCGGCATTTTTAGAGAAGATCGTAATTCCACGTTCGCGCTCTAAATCATTGTTGTCCATGATTAGGCCGTCCATTTCTTGATTATCTCTAAAAAGATTGGTACTGTGTAAGATTTTATCAACCAAGGTTGTTTTACCGTGATCTACGTGTGCGATAATCGCAATATTTCGAATGTTTTGCATTGATGAAATTTAAGACTGCAAATTTACAAAAATTAAGTTTTAAAGTCGTTATGATTATTTCTTTTATTTTACTCCTTTTTTTAAAAGGATTTTTTTCGTAAGTAATTCAGTGTTAAAAAGCTGGAGGAATAGACACTTAGCTCACGAAGTAGAAGTTGTAAGTGAAGGATGAATAATTCCTTAAATAAAATGAACATCTTGGCTTAAGAAGGTCTTTTGGGCTAAAAAATGATAAAAAGCATTTTTTAGGTGTTTATATAGCCATCCAATCACTCTTTTACTTTGAAGTATAGCCATAAAAAAAGCTGAACAATGTTCAGCTTCTTGTGACCTGGCTGGGGTTCGAACCCAGGACCCCAACATTAAAAGTGTTGTGCTCTACCAGCTGAGCTACCAGGTCTCCGTTTGGAGTTCTATTGTTTATACTTTAATAGAGAAAAGTTTGTGACTTGGCTGGGGTTCGAACCCAGGACCCCAACATTAAAAGTGTTGTGCTCTACCAGCTGAGCTACCAAGTCTCCGTTTGGAGTTCTATGTTTTATACTTGAATAGAACAAGTTTGTGACCTGGCTGGGGTTCGAACCCAGGACCCCAACATTAAAAGTGTTGTGCTCTACCAGCTGAGCTACCAGGTCTCCGTTTGGAGTTCTATTGTTTATACTTCAATAGAGAGAAGTTGTGACTTGGCTGGGGTTCGAACCCAGGACCCCAACATTAAAAGTGTTGTGCTCTACCAGCTGAGCTACCAAGTCTTTTTCGGATTGCAAATATACAAGGATATTTGAAATCGTCAAATGAAATTTAAACTAAATTTAATTTCAAGGTAAGTAATTAAAAAGTGACTTGGCTGGGGTTCGAACCCAGGACCCCAACATTAAAAGTGTTGTGCTCTACCAGCTGAGCTACCAAGTCTTTTTCTTAATTCGGTTGCAAATATAGGGTGATTCATTCCAATTTAACAAACGTTTATAGAAGTTTGTTTGAATATTTTTTTTAAACATTTCGAATTTAGAAACTTATCGAATGAAAAAAAATATTAATTTTGCCAGTTCATCCTAGCCTAAACGAAAAAAGTCATTGAATTGTTTTTGAAAATAACTTTTAATACGAGATAAAACTATATTTGCAAGGCATGTTTGCAATTAAAACACCAAGGATAAAATGACAAAAAGGTTAATGTATGGAGCTGTAATGGCGGGATTTTTTGGAGCGGGAATGATGTCTTGTCATGAAAAAAAAGCAACAACTGAATCGGAAACTCGAGAAATGATTGAGTGCAACACCCAAAAAAAGGAAGAGGCTTTAAGCGATTTTAGCTTAAAAGAATTAAAAAAGATGATTAAAATGGAACCTTCTTCTGTTGCTTCAACCATGGAAGGGAAATGTTTTCAAGGTTCAGAATTAGGTAAATTGCTTTTTATACAAGATATGGATAAAGTAGATTCGCTAAAGATTAAATACAAAGATCAGAACGACTTTTTCTTAAACAAAGTAACTTCTTTGCAAATTTCTCAGGAAATTGTTTACAAATTAATTTATACTTTTCCAATTAAATACTTGAATCAATATAAAGTGGAGATTCAAAAAGAGACGAAGAAGAAACGTTATTCACATACCTCAACGATGGCCAGTAGTGACGAATATCAAGTAACGTACAACATTGAACGCTTTGATGCCAAAAAGCTGCGAAATACCTATTCGTACCAAATTGATACGTACGATGGTTTTGCTAAATTGACCATTTATTATTCAGAAGACTTACCTGTAGATTAAAAGACAATGATTATTACTTTAATAGGTTATATGGGCAGTGGGAAATCGACCACTGGTAAAATTCTCGCAAAAACGCTTGGGTTTGAATTTATCGATTTGGATCATTTTATTGAGGAAGAATTCAAGACCACTATTGCTACCATTTTTGAAAAAGAAGGCGAATTGGGTTTTCGAAAAAAAGAACGAGCTGCGCTGACCGAAGTATTGCAAAAGAAGAACGTCGTGTTATCGGTGGGAGGAGGAACGCCGATGTACTATAACAACATCGAATTAATAAATGAAAATTCGGTCTCTGTCTATCTTCGTGTTGCTTTACCTGATTTGGTAAAACGCTTAGAGAATAACAAAGCTCAACGTCCATTGATTGCGCATGTAGAAAAAGAAGAGTTGCCTGAATTTATAGCCAAACATCTTTTCGAGCGCAATTTGATCTATCAGCAAGCGCATCATACGCTTGCAATAACAAATCAAACAACCTTAGACATCTTAGATCGTTTATTGGTTTTATTGAAAAACGATTAATCGATATCTTCGACTAAAAAATCATCGCCTGTGACAAAATCATCCAAGTCACGGCGATCTTTTTTGGTTGGTCTTCCCTCCCCTTTTTCACGGTAATAATCTTGTGCGAGCTTTCGAACTTCTAGGGCTTCATACTCTTCTTTTGATGTAGTATCTACAATATGTAAGGTTAATAACTTAGCACCAATACGGCTTTTAGGTATTTGTATGACCTTAAAAGAAAGGTTAATTTGATTTTTCTTGACCTCTATTTTATCACCTTCAATGACTATTTTTGAGGCCTTAACAGGTTCACCATTGACTTTGATGCGATTTTTTTTACATGCATCTGTCGCTAATGATCTCGTTTTATAGTATCTTACACTCCAAAGGAATTTATCTATTCTCATACTTATATCAAGAATTATAGGATTCTCATTAATATTTTTTCTAAATTCGCAATTTAAATCGAAAAATCATGATAAAGAAATTCTTCATCGCTTTCTTAGCTTCAACCGCTTTATTGACGAGTTGTAGCAATGATGATGATGGCATAAAGGAACCCAATGTGGAAACCCAAAATGACCTAGACGATAAAGCTATCAAAGAATATCTAGCCGATCATTATTTCCATCCATTGAATGGAAAACCAACTGCTTTTGATGACATTGAAGGCAATGATGACGATCAATACCGTCGATTAGAGCAAGATGCTAAACAGATTGATGGGGTTTGGTATGTCAAAAACCCGGATGTAGCCGAAAATGCTGAAGGATCCGTTATTAAATCAAACGATGAATCAAAGATTCTTATCTCTTATGATTTAAAAACATTTAAAGCGAATACAGAAGCTAAGAAGACATATGGTGCTTTAGGTACGTATGGATCTTCTATTAACCTAAACGATGGCTCAGGCGTATATGACCCTAGCTTTTATTATGTTGAAATCCCAGCAGAGCAATACAAGGCAGGAATTCGAAGAGAACATATTGAAATTAAAAATCTTGAAAAAGGTTTAAAGCAATTTAAATCGACAGGAACAAATCATAAAGATTTATACCATTTTCAAGGGGTTGTAATTATCCCTTCACGTTTAGCTTTTGGCCGTGAAAAAGCCTTTACAGGTACCTCTTTATCGGATCGTTACTTGCGTGATATTAGCTTTATTTTAAGCTTTGAATTACATCAAGTAGAAGATCGTAAACCCGCTTCAACCAAGTAGTCATACACATATAATATACAACAATATTTTCAACTAAAAAAACCATCGAATCGATGGTTTTTTTCTATTTTTAGCTTTCATATCAACAAAAAATAAACCATGAATAACGTATTTCATTCAATACTTGATAACGACTTTTATAAGTTCACGATGCAGTTTGCCGTGACCAGACTATACCCTGATGTTATGGCCCGCTATAAATTTATCAACCGTGGAGAACACCAGTTTCCTACAGGTTTTGCTGATGAATTACAAAAGCAAGTTAGTGCGATGAGCGAATTGTATTTAACCCTTGAAGAGAAACAATTTTTAACGGACAACTGCCCTTATCTTAGTCCAACGTATTTGGATTTTTTACAAGGTTACCGCTACGATCCAAAGGAAGTTGTTATTACTCAGACCGGAGCCCATGTAGAGGTTAAGGTGGAAGGTTATTGGTACCGTTCTATCTTATGGGAAGTGCCTTTGCTCGCTTTGATTAGTGAATTATATTACAAGATGACCCATGCAGAACGCGTTAGCGATGCCGAAGTTGTTCAACGCACAAGCGATAAGGTTGATTTATACAATACCCTAGGTGTTACCGTTGCCGAATTTGGTACACGAAGAAGGCATTCGTATGAAGTACACGATTTAGTGGTCAAAGAATTAACCAATCATTCAGGCAAGAGTTTTGTGGGTTCATCCAACGTGCATTTAGCCATGAAATACGGTGTAAAACCTATTGGTACACATGCACATGAGTGGTTTATGTTTCATGGCGCTCGCTATGGTTTTAAAATTGCGAATTCGATTAGTTTAGATCGTTGGGTAAAGGTCTTTTATGGCGATTTAGGAATTGCCTTAACCGATACCTATACCAGTGCTATTTTCTTTGAACAGTTTGATAAAAAACACTCGAAATTGTTTGACGGTGTTCGTCATGACAGTGGCGATCCGATTGAGTATGCTGAAATGGTGATTGCACATTACGAAAAGATGGGCATTAATCCGTTGCACAAGACGATTATTTTTTCGGACGGTTTGAATTCGGAAAAAGTTGAACTTATTACCAAACATTGCCAAGGAAGAATTGGTTTATCTTTTGGGATAGGCACTAATTTAACCAATGACACTGGTTTAAAACCGATGAATATTGTGATGAAATTAACCGAGATTTCGTCGATAGATATTTCATGGAGTGGTGTTGTTAAATTATCGGATGAAGTCAATAAGCATACGGGTCAACCGCGCATGATTGAGTTGGCACAAGAGATACTTGGTGTGGGGAAATTTGCACCTCAGCCTGAATAATATAAAATCTGATTTTGATATATCAAAAAAGGTTCCCCATGGGAACCTTTTTTGATGGTTTATCTTTTCTTGAATTAACCGCAAATTGCGCTAGGGATGGCAGCGGCATCCTTTTTTTGTTGTTCTGTGAAGAACCACTAAAAAAGATACAGCGGACAGCCCGCTCGAGCGCCCAAAAAATTAGCTTAAATCTTTAGCACCTTTTACTTTTTGGTCTAATAAGGCAATCGCCAACACTTCTTGCATGTCTTTTACATAATGGAAGGTTAGGCCCTTTAAATATTCGGGTTTAATTTCTTCGATGTCTTTTTTATTGTCTTCACATAGGATTATTTCTTTGATATCGGCCCGTTTAGCGGCTAATATTTTTTCTTTGATTCCGCCAACTGGCAAGACTTTTCCACGCAAAGTAATTTCACCGGTCATAGCCAATTTAGCACGAACCTTACGCTGGGTTAAGGTTGAAACCAATGAGGTTAACATGGTGATACCCGCTGATGGTCCGTCTTTAGGAGTTGCGCCTTCGGGAACGTGAATATGTATTTTATAATTTTCGAAAACTTCAGGTTTAATTTGCCAATCTTCCGCATGGGCTTTGATGTACTCAAGAGCAATGGTTGCCGACTCTTTCATGACATTCCCTAGGTTACCCGTAATAGAAAGGCCACCTTTTCCTTTAGAAAGAATCGATTCAATAAATAGTATATCGCCACCGACACTGGTCCATGCTAAACCAACCACTACACCAGGGTGATTGTTATTTTCATACCGATCTGCGGTGATTGAAGCGCCGAGTACACGGGTGATATCGTCTACCGAGTATTTCTTATCGTAAGCTTCTTCCATAGCAATGTTCTTTGCTGCATTACGAACGAGTTTGGCTACTTTTTGGTTTAGATTACGAACGCCCGATTCGCGGGTGTACCCAGTGATTAAGAATTCGATTTCTTTTTTCCCTAAAGTGATGTCTTTTTCTGACAAGCCGTGTTCTACCAATTGCTTCGGTAGAAGGTGACGTTTAACAATTTCTGATTTTTCTTCGATGGTATAGCCAGCGATGTTAATCATTTCCATACGGTCGCGCAATGGAATTGGAATTTCACCAATATTATTGGCTGTGGCAATGAAAAAGACCTTAGACAAATCGTAGCCCAATTCTAAGAAATTATCGTAGAAATTGGCGTTTTGTTCAGGATCTAACACTTCGAGCATAGCCGAAGATGGGTCTCCATGGGCAGAAGCAGTCATTTTATCGATTTCATCTAGGACAAAAACGGGATTTGAAGACTCTGCTTTTTTAATGGATTGTAAAATACGTCCGGGCATAGCGCCGATATAGGTTTTACGGTGTCCACGAATTTCAGATTCGTCGTGTAGGCCCCCCAAAGACATACGAACATATTTACGTCCGATGGCTTCAGCAACAGATTTCCCCAACGAGGTCTTCCCTACACCTGGAGGTCCGTAAAGACATAGAATAGGTGAACGCATATCGCCTTTTAATTTAAGGACAGCTAAATGTTCAATGATTCGTTCTTTAACATCTTCTAGGCCATAATGGTCGTTGTCGAGAATTTTCTGAGCCGCCTTTAGGTCGAAATGATCTTGGGTGTATTCGTTCCACGGAAGTTCGAGCATAAATTCAAGGTAATTGCGTTGAATATTATGTTCAGGCATTTGTGGATTTAGGCGCGATAAGCGGTTGATTTCTTTTTCGAAATGATTGGCCGTTTCTTCGTCCCATTTTTTAGATTGCGCTTTTTTGCGCATTTCATTGATTTCTTCTTCGGTTGAATTTCCACCGAGTTCTTCTTGAATCGACTTGATTTGTTGATGAAGAAAGTATTCTTTTTGTTGTTGGTCTAACTCGCGTCTAACCTTATTTTGAATGGTGTTCTTTAACTCTAATTTCTGTAGTTCCACATTCATAAAACGCATAACTTCTAAGGCACGCAATTTCATGTCTGATATTTCTAACAGCATCTGTTTTTCGCTTAACGTGAGGGTTAAGTTAGAAGCGACAAAGTTAATTAGGAATGTTTTACTCTCTATACTACGCAAAGCACCAACTGCTTCGGAAGGGAGCATAGGATTTGCATCGATAATTTCATAAGCTAAATCGCGAATAGAATCTATAATGATTGGATATTCTTTGTTACGAGCGGTAGGGATTTTCTCTGATAACACTTCGATTTCGGCCTTAAAGTACGGATCTTCATGGGTAAATTCTTTTACCTTGAAACGTTTCATTCCTTGTAGAATAACGGTAATATTTCCGTCTGGAAGCTTAATCATTCGCATGATTTTGGCCACGGTTCCTACTTCGAACAAATCGTCTGGAAAAGGATCTTCCACTTGAATGTCTTTCTGAGATAATACACCAATGATCCGATCGTTTTTATAAGCTTCGGTCAATAATTTTATCGACTTATCGCGTCCAGCAGTAATGGGAGCCACTACACCAGGGAATAAAACCGTATTTCTAAGGGATAATATAGGTAAGTCTGAAGGCAATTCTTGTTTTTGCAATTTATTTTCTTCGTCTTTACTCATCAAAGGGATTAACTCTATTTCTTCTTCCATTACTTGTGCTAATGACAAATTGTCTATGTTCATATATCTGTATTCGTTAAATTGGCAGCTAAACTTTTGATCTATTTAGCTGTAAGCACGACAGGTCGCTGAATCAGTATGCTTAACATACGGGCTGATAGGCGGCAATGTTCGAGCACTAGTAAAGTCAAACCATATGCCAAAGCGCAGATAACTGACAACTCGGCAATGGTTGTTTAAGTAGACCGTTTGTGGATGCTTAAGAAGGCAATTTATTTTGAATGGCCTCGGCATAAATTTTTTCATATTGCGGAAGAATATTCTTTTTATCGAAAGCAATTGCTTGGGCTTTTGCTCTTTCTTTAAACGCATTTAAGGTTGCATCGTCTTTTAGAATTTCGAGTGATTTTTTCGCCATCATCTCAACATCACCAATAGGGCATGTAAAACCGGTTACCCCATCGATATTGACTTCGACTAAACCACCCGCATCCGATGAAACCACCGGAACACTGGCTGCCATAGCTTCAAGGGCTGCCAAACCAAAACTCTCTTGTTCAGAAGGCAATAAAAATAAATCGGCTGCGCGTAAAACGGCGTGCAGATCATTCACCATTCCAAGGCTTTTTACTTTATCCTCTATACCAAATTCTTCGATTAACTGTTCAGCCACTTCCCATTCTGGTCCTTCGCCACAAATGATTAATCGGGCCGGAATTTCTTTCTGAATTAAATTGAATGTTGCAATTACATCTTCTATTCGTTTTACTTTTCTTAAGTTAGAAACGTGGAGAACGATTCGTTCATTGGGTGAAGCAAAGTTTTCGCGACAACACAGATTGTCTTCTGGAAGGTATTGTTCGTTATCGATAAAATTGGGAACAACAATAATGTCCTTTTTTATATCAAAAATATTTAACGTATCTCGCTTTAAACTTTCTGAAACAGAGGTTACATAATCGGATTGATTGATGGAGAATTCCACCGCCGATTTGTAAACAGGATGCTTACCGACCAGGGTAATATCAGTTCCGTGTAAGGTGGTAATTACTGGCAAATCGATCCCTTTTTCCCTCAGCATCATTTTTGTAAAATAGGCGGCATACGCATGAGGTATGGCATAGTGTACATGGACTAAATCTAACTGATAACGTTCGGCTACCTCTCCTAAAATCGTACTCAAAGCCAAGGCATAAGGCTGATACTGAAACAAAGGGTAATTTTCAACGGCAACGCGGTGAAAAAATATATTGGGTAGCTTATTATCTAAACGTGCAGGTAAACTGGTGCTGAAAAAATGTATATGATGGCCTTGCTCTGCAAGATCCATACCTAGTTCTGTTGCTACAATACCACTACCTCCGAAGGTAGGATAGCAAACAATTCCGATTTTCATAATGGTACTCATAAAACAAATTTACGGTAAAATTGCTTCGTAAATTACTTGACGAATCGATTCTCTAATTTTTTTTGAAGACAAGGTATTTTTATCAGGATCGACATTGACGCGATTCGATAAAAAGATATACACGAGTTGTTGTTGAGGATCGGCCCAGACCATTGTGCCCGTAAAACCTGTATGCCCAAAGCTGTCCATTGATGGACCTTTGCCATTGGTTGAAGTCAGTTTATCGAAACCTGCACCACGGTGATTAGCTGGAAATTGTTTTTTTGTAAATTCCTCAACCACCTCACCTGGAATATACGCTACACCACCGTAAGTTCCTTTGTTCAAATACATCTGCATTAATTTGGCTAAATCGTAACTGGTTGAAAATAGACCAGCATGCCCTGCAACACCGCCCATCATGGCAGCACCCTGATCATGAACATACCCATGGATTAACTGGTTTCGGAAAGTTTTATCATATTCTGTGGGAACGATTTCTTCCAGCGGAAACTTCTCTTTCGGGTTGTAAGTTGTCCGAAACATCCCCATCGGTTGATACAGCTTTTCTTGAACGAGATCAGCTAAGGATTCACCCCCATCGTGCTCTAGTTTCTTTTGAAAAAGATAATACCCTAAATCGGAATATTCGTATTTTTTTTTTCCCAAAGGCGAGCGATAAATATCCTCATAAATAGAATCTTTGATGCTATGGATGGCAAAAATATTATCGGTTACCTTCAGCCCATGATCAGCGTCGGCATTCCGGGCATAGTAATCCAAATACAAACGGGCATTTTTCACATTCACCGTTTCTTTGTAAAATCCGATCCAAGGAGCTAATCCGGACTGATGGGCAAGAATCTCCTTTAAGGTTAATAAATTTTTATTCGACGCTTTCGCTTCTTCATCCATTTGACCCAAGGTCATATCGAGGCGAAGCTTTCCTTTCCCAACTTGTTGCATGACAAGCGGAAGAGTCGATGTTACTTTGGTTACTGAGGCAACATCATACAGGTCGGTTGTTTCAACTTTTTTTTTTGAACGTTGGTCTTGAACGCCAAACGCTTTTTCGTACACGATTTTCCCTTCTTTGGCCACCAAGATTTGCATACCGGGTGTATAATTCTTCTCGATAGCTTCTAAGGCAATCCGATCAATTTCTAGAAGTTTTTTTTTACTCAGTTGAACATTTTCAGGTTCGGTAAACCCCAAACGCCCCAAGTCTTTTAAGACCACAGAAGAACCTGCTTTTAAATCTTGGTTCACCTCAACCGGTAACTGACCATCCATTTTTATAGCGCCAAAAATAGCTTGAGCAGCTGCTTTTTGTGCATCAGCTGTATTTTGGTAATGCACCGTAACAGCGTCTACATTCGACAAATCGAGATCCTTTAAACCGTAAGGACTGGTGAATAAGGATAAACTTGTTTTTTTATCTTTGGGAGCAGCCTGAAGAATCGCTTTTGAATTATTGGAAAGTTTATACGATTTGTAGACGGTTTCATTCGACATAAATGCGCCGAAAATAATCTGATCGTATCCCGCCAATTTATTTAATTGAGCAGGCGAACCAATTTCTACGATATCGACCTTGGCATACTTATTCAGGTAGTCATGAAAAACTTGGTAATCTTTTTCTTCCAGAGGAACAAAGGCTATTTTCGATGACAAATCTTTAATGGGCAAAACCGATTTATTATTCTTGGTTAGCGTAGAAGCTTCTTGGAAAATCTTATTCGATAAAGCCAAGTTGGTATCCGAATTTAAATCGGTCATCACATTGGTGGGATCGAGCGGCGTTAAAGTATGAAGCCCCACGATGTATTTCGCTTTCAAAATTTTCTTGACACTTTCTTCTAAGCGGGCTTCGGAAATTTCACCACGCTCTAAAGCCTCTCGTATTTTTTGTTTTCCTGTTTTTACCCCTTGAGAAAATAACAGAATATCATTTCCAGCTACAAAAGCGCGGTAATCCACATCACCCGGTGCAAATGCATTTGCAACCCCCGACATATTTAAGGCATCGGTAATAATAATTCCTTTAAAGCCCAATTCCCCTTTCAGGTAATCGGTGATAATCGATTTCGATAAGGTCGAAGGCATTTTAGGATCCTTTTCCAGAGCTGGCACATTTAAATGGGCCACCATAATCGATTGTACGCCTTCGGCGATTAATCGACGGAAGGGTGCAATATGATATTTCTCTAAATCGGCTTTATTATCGGGGATAAGGGGTAAAACTTTATGTGAATCTTTATCCGTATTTCCATGCCCAGGAAAGTGCTTCGCAGAAGATAAAACCGCATGATCTTGCAACCCTTTCATATAAGCAATTCCCTTTTGGGCTACGCGATCGGGATCAGAACCAAACGAACGATTACCAATCACTGGGTTATTGGCATTCACATTCACATCAACTGAAGGTGCAAAATTAAAATGAATTCCTAAACGCTGTGCCTGATGCGCAATTTGTTTACCGACCTGATAAACCAACTCATCATTCCGTAAAGCCCCTAGTGTCATATTCCAAGGAAAACGCTCCACGCCTTTTAAACGCATCGCAACCCCCCATTCACCATCAATTCCAATCAACAAAGGTATTTTCGCCAAATGCTGGTATTCGTTGGTTAAACTAATTTGTTTGGCGGCTTGGTCTTGCATAAAAATTAATCCACCAATCGCTTCGTTTTTAATCAACTGTTTAATTTCATTTTCATGTACTGCATCGCGGTTAGAATAAGCAGCAACAATAAAAAGCTGACCTACTTTTTCGTCCAAAGACATGGCTTGGTATTTTTCATCCACCCATTTCATTTGAATCGAGTCTTTAAACAACGGATCTGCTTGAGCGACAAGGGATGAAGAGCATAAAACAGTTAAAAAAGTAGTGGCTATTATTTTTTTCATGTTAAATTAATATTAAGTTTAAGGAAATTCGCCAAAAAGTGGCAATTTTACCTTGTTTAAAAAGTTTGGTTTGGTAAAAATAACCTAAAATTGCACAATAAAATGGAGTATATGAGTATTTTTAGCGTGGTTCAAGATAATATGTTGAATCACCCTTGGTTAATTGCAGGATTTGCAATAGCCGTAATCGTTATGTTGTTATTAGATTTAGGCGTTTTTAACAAAGAACCGCATGCTGTTTCCAATAAAGAAGCACTAAGCTGGACCATTGTTTGGATTTCACTGGCGATGGTCTTTAGTGGAGTCTTGTATTTTGTATTTGAAGCAGACGATGGCCACGCCTTTGCCATGGAGAAATTCTCTCAATTTCAAGCCGCCTATTGGATCGAGAAGGCCCTCTCTATAGACAACCTGTTTGTGTTTATTCTAGTGTTTGGTTTTTTCAAAATCCCAAAAGAATTCCAACACAAAGTATTGTTTTGGGGAATTCTAGGAGCATTATTTTTCCGTGCTATCTTTATATTCGCTGGTGTAGAATTAATTAAAATGACCTATTTACCTGCATTTACATTAGGTGATTGGCAATTCACCATGGATGGTGATGGAGCCGGAGTCGCGAATTTCGCTACCAAAGAATTCTTTAGACCCAATGTTGTTTTAACCTTCTTTGGTTTATTCTTAGTGATTGCGGGCATCAAATCGTGGTCTTCAGACAAAGAAGAAGAGGAAGATATGCAGCAAAATCTAGGCGTAAAAATCGTTCACAAATTCTTTAAAGTTTCACCTACTTTCGATGGCGACAAGTTTTTTACCGTGCAAAACGGTATAAAAATGGCCACGCCACTGTTTGTTGCTTTAGTGGTGATAGAAATTACCGATTTAGTGTTTGCTGTTGATAGTATTCCTGCTATTTTCTCCATTGCACCCAATGATCCCTTTATTCTATATTCATCGAATATTTTTGCCATCTTAGGATTGCGTTCTATGTATTTTTTATTGGCTAATTCAATGGACAAATTCTCTCGCCTGCACTATGGGCTAGCTATTATTTTAACCTTTATCGGTTTAAAAATGATCGCCATGCCTTTCTATCATTTCGACTCTACAGTGTCGTTAATGATTATTGGCGGTGTATTACTAACCACCATTATTTGGTCGCTACTATCCGCCAAAAAGACAGCTTAACAACTGGTATACATAAACCAAATGCCTTCTATGATTTCGTAGAAGGCATTTTTTATGGGCGTTAAATTATTTGGGCGGCCGCTACGCGCCGGGCTATTCGCTCTATCTTTGCTGCAAGCAAATTGCGGGTTAGTAGAAATAAAGGCGTGCAGCAAAGGATGCCGCTGCTATCCCTGCCGCAAAAGGCGATGATCTTAAAAATGCGGTAATTTGACCATAAGAGGGCTTTCTTTACAAATTAATCGCATCCATGGAAGTATAAGCCAGAACTTATCGAATTCAATCGTAGAAATTCAATCACAATTTCTATTCAATCGAATAACGAAATCGTTAGATAATAGCCTTCACATAAATAAAGAGACACGACCCCAGATTCATTCCATAAAAAAAGCGTCCAAGAGGACGCTTTTTTATGGAATATGTTCTACTATAAAGTAATTACTTTTTAACACCTGGGGGATACTTTGCCAGTATCTCGGCCACAGCCTGAGGAATTCGTTCGGCCTTGGCACTAATGTTCGACAGGTTTAAACCTGAACCCATTCCTTGCCACACCAAAATATTTCTACGATCATCAATAAAATCAATCACAATGGTTCCCGCTGTATATTGGGTTACTCGGCTAGCAGGAGCTCCCCAATAAGGACTCCAACCATAATAACCACCATACATATAACTATTATCGATATCAATTTGCTCTTTCGAACTCGTTAATATATTGATAATTATATCGGGATCTTGACTCACTTTCATCATTCCTTTTTTATTCATCTCCAACTCAATCGCATTGGTTAGTCGTTTTTTATCAAGGTCGTTTACTTGTAATTTATCAATACCTTTCTGATGAAACATATAGGTTTTATACGTTGTAAAATCAACTGTTTTATCATAATCTGCACTCACCTGAACAACACCACAACTCGTAAGAAGAAGTGTCATTATTCCTAAAAATAACATTGAAACGTATTTCATAACTCTATTGAATTTTATAAAAAAATCTTTGAATACTAAGTTAGTAAAAAATTTACATTAATTATAGTTAAATAAATGCTGATCATCTAAATGAATTAAAAAAGTAGGTGAACGTCATGGAGATTAAAGACGTTCTATTGAATCCATTATCAAAATGGACTCCATCAACAATATCAGTAAGACCAAACTGATATCTCACATTCACCTCATACTTACGAATATTCGAATACCCAATCCCAAAATTAAGGGCAAGATCGGTATTTTTTACTTTTTGATTTTGAGAGCCTGTTTGTGGATTATCATACCGTTCAATAAACCCTTCTAACTTATCACTAACAATATAACTAACCTGTGGGCCTAGTTCTAAAAAAATATCTTTGTCAGAATCCGAAAAGTAATATTGATACATAATCGGTACAGAGAGGTAATTAATAAAACGCTTGTATTTCGCGTTGTATTCCCCTTGATTGGAATAAATTAATTCCGGTTGAATATAGTGGTTGTAAGAGCCACTGTATCTTGAATCCAATTGGATTTTAGCTACTAATCCCCCTACAAACCCAACTCTTGTTTTAGAATCCAAATCCAATTTGGTGATATTACTTCCTCCAATTCCTGCTTTAGCACCAATCTGTACTTGCGCAATCAATGTTGAAAAAGAAAAAAAGCCTAAAAACAAGATAAATACTGTTTTAATTTGATTCATTGTATTGTTAATTAATGTATTAATGTCTTTTTTGGTTGGTTTATTTTAGTTTGCTTTAATCAATTAGCTCAGTTCAATTGCATGAACAGCTACTTCAACAATTCCATTTTCTGTTAATTGAACGAGATCAACTTCCATGGTTTGGTTAACATATTCTTCTTGATAAGCCGTTTGTACTTTGATATAATTTTCGGTAAAGCCCACCATCTTTCCATCTTTCTCATCGTGTTCCCACAATACAGACTGTGTACTTCCTAATTGAGATTGATAAAATGCTAGGCGTTTTTTCTCCGACAAGATACGCAACATTTTGTTTCTTTTTTTACGTTCACCCATGGGTACAGCGCCTTCAAAGTGAATAGCCTCTGTATCATCTCTTTCCGAATACGTAAAAACATGTAAATAACTTATCGGTAGCTCGTTTAAGAAATTATAGGTCTCTAAAAAGAGCTCCTCTGTTTCACCAGGGAAGCCAACAATCACATCAACACCTACACATGCATGGGGCATAACCGAACGAATCGTTGCAATTCGCTCCCTATAAAGCGATGTTAAATAACGCCTTTTCATTTTCTTTAGTAGGACATCACTACCCGACTGTAATGGAATATGAAAATGGGGTACAAAACGATTACTGGTCGCTACAAATTCAATCGTTTCATTTTTCAATAAATTCGGTTCAATGGAAGAAATACGAATTCGTTCAATATTCTTTACTTGATCCAATTCTTTAATTAAGTCTAAGAAGGTATGCTCGTGCTTTTTATTTCCGAATTCACCTTTTCCGTAATCCCCGATGTTAACGCCTGTTAACACGATTTCTTTGATTCCACGATCGGCAATCTCATAAGCGTTTTTAATCACGTTATCCACTGTATCAGAACGAGAAATTCCTCGTGCTAGAGGAATCGTACAATAGGTACATTTATAATCACACCCGTCTTGCACCTTTAAAAAAGCACGGGTACGATCGCCAATCGAATAAGAACCGACATAAAAATCGGCCTCATCAATTTCACATGAATGAATAATGGTATCGTTATCTTTATCTAAATCTTCTAAATATTGGGCAATATTAAATTTTTCTGACGCACCTAAAACCAAGTCAACCCCCTCAATAGAAGCAATTTCCTCTGGTTTTAATTGGGCATAACACCCAACAACCACAACAAATCCGTTTGGATTCGCGCGTAGCGCATTTCGAACAATTAACTTACATTCTTTGTCTGCATTGGCTGTTACCGAACATGTATTGATTACATAGACATCCGCCTCTGAAGTAAAGTCAACTTTCTGATAACCACTTGCTTTCAAATTACGAGCAATGGTCGATGTTTCCGAAAAGTTTAGTTTACAGCCTAGGGTATGAAATGCAGCCGTTTTTGTTTGATGAATCATAAATGCAAATTTATACATTTGCACTAAATAAATGCTATTTTTAAAGCACAAAAAGTTAACTTAACATGATGAGTAAATACTTCGGATACATTTTATTAGTCGCTACAATTTTTTCTTGTAAAGAAAATACTGTTATTGATCAATCAAAAGTGTTTAAATTAAATCGGTATGACAATATATCTTCCTTAGACCCTATTAATGCCCGTACTCAAGCAAATACATGGGCCTGTAATTTAATTTACAACAGTCTTGTTAGCATCAATGATGATTTAGAAATTGTACCCGATATCGCTCGTTCATGGGATATTTCTCCCGATGGAAAAAGCTATACATTTCATTTAAGAAAGGATGTATACTTCCATAAACACCCTTTGTTTGGAAAAGATTCAACGCGTACCGTCAATGCTTCCGATTTTGAATTTAGCTTTAATCGGTTAAAAGATCCGAATGCTGGTGGTGCTGGTGGATGGATTATGAATAATATCGAACACTATAAAGCTACCAATGACTCTACGTTTAACATTACCCTTAAAAGTGCCTTCCCTCCCTTCTTGGGTTTAATTTCGATGAAATATGCTTCTGTGCTTCCAAAAGAATTATTTCAAAAAGGAAACCAAGCATTTATCGACCACCCTATCGGAACAGGGCCTTTTCAATATAAACTATGGGAAGATAATGTAAAATTAGTCCTACGAAAAAACCCCAACTATTTCGAGTTCGACGAAAAGGGAACTCGCCTACCCTACTTAGAGGCGGTCAATTTCACTTTCCTCCCTGAAAAAAATTCCGAATTCTTGGAACTAATTAAAGGAAATATTGATATGATGGCCGATTTAGACCCTTCTTATAAAGATGAGGTTCTAACGCCCTTGGGTGAATTAAACCCTGACTATTCGACTATTCTGAATCTGCAAAAGATCCCTTATCTAAGTACCGTCTATCTATCCTTTTATTTAGATCGTGCTGATGCTGTTCCACTATCGTTACGCCAAGCCATGAACTACGGCATTGATAAAGAGAAAATTATTAAATATTTAATGAAAGGGCAGGCTTTTGCCGCAGATGGTGGTTTTATTCCAAAAGGACTACCAGGCTACTCTCCTGAATCAGGTTATCCGTATAACCCATCAAAAGCTAGAGCTTTAATCAAAGAAGAGCAAAAAAAACAGGGTAAGTTAACCCCAATCGAATTAACCACCGTACAAGAATATGTGGATGTCTGTGAATACATTGCCGCCGAAATGGCCAAATTAGGTTTACCCATACAAGTTAATGTTGTTCCAGGTCCAACCATGAGGGATGGAAAATCGACGGGGAAATTTAATTTATTCCGAGCCAACTGGGGAGCAGATTATCCCGATGCCGAGAATTTTCTGTCTTTATTCTATAGTCATAACTTCGCACCCGAAGGTCCAAACTACTCCCATTATACACATACAGGCTTCGATAAATTATACGAATCTGCATTTAAAATCCAAAACACGACCGAAAGAGCGGCCTATTATCAACAAATGGATGCCTTAATGATGAAACAAGCGCCTATAATTCCTCTTTTCTATGACCAAACTACGTTGTTTTTGAATAAAAACATACGGAATTTTTCAATGAGCCCTATAAAACTGCTCAATTTGACACGGGTTTACAAGGAGACACAACCGCAATCATAAATCAAAATTCTTAATCATTTTCTAAAATAGTCCTTAAAATTTTCGTTATTTTTTGCTCAGTTATCTGTTTTTTTAGTGAATGTGAAAATTCAAAAGGTTGAAATCATTTGAATTGACAATTTTGATCTATTTTTTTGTGCAAATCTTTAATTATATCCAAGTTTTTTTGGATATATTTGAGCACGAATAATTAAAAAATTTATCCTCTAAATTATACTTATGAAAGTAAGACAACTTTTCGTAGTAGTTGCAATAGTTTTACTAGTTGCCATCACTGGAATTTCATTTTTCTGGAAAGGAATTCTATGGTACTTGGTGCTTGTTGTGCCCTTAATTATCCTAGGCATACTCGACATGACGCAAAAAAAACACGCCATCCGTCGTAATTTTCCCATCCTTGGACATGGACGATACATCCTCGAGAGTATTCGCCCAGAAATTATGCAGTATTTTGTTGAAACCGATACAGAAGGGAAACCGATTGATCGTTTAATGCGTAACATGGTTTACAGACGTTCAAAAAACGTTATCGATACCGTTCCTTTCGGTACTCAATTAGATGTTTACCAACCAGGATACGAATGGTTAAACCATTCGATGTACGCCGGTAAAATTAAACATGCCGATGACCCTCGTGTTAAAATTGGAGGAGAAAATTGTAAACAACCTTATTTAGCTAGTTTGTTAAATATTTCAGCCATGTCTTTTGGTTCATTGAGCGAAAACGCTGTTTTAGCCATGAACAAAGGGGCACAGTTAGGAAACTTTGCACACAATACAGGAGAAGGAGGTATTTCACCTTACCATTTAGAACCCAATGGGGATCTAATTTGGCAAATCGGTACAGGATACTTCGGGTGTCGTGCTGCTGATGGTGGCTTCGATGAAAACAAATACATCGAACGCGCTAGTCTTCCCAACGTAAAAATGATCGAATTAAAAATCTCTCAAGGGGCCAAACCCGGTCACGGAGGAATTTTACCCGCCAATAAAAACACTCCTGAAATTGCCGCAATTCGTGCAGTAGAGCCCTACACAACTGTAGACTCTCCGCCTTCTCACTCGGCTTTTTCTGATGCTGTAGGAATGTTACAATTCCTTGAAAAATTACGCGATCTTTCAGGCGGTAAACCTGTTGGTTTTAAAATCTGTATCGGTATAAAACGCGAATTTGTTGAAATTTGTGAAGCCATGATTCAAACCGGAATCAAACCCGATTATATCGTTATCGATGGTGGTGAAGGAGGAACAGGGGCTGCACCAGTAGAGTTTTCAAACTCTTTGGGTATGCCGTTATTAGACGGTTTAGCTTTTGCTGTAGACACTTTACGTGGATACAATTTAAAGAAAGACGTTCGTGTAATTGCTGCAGGTAAAATTATTTCATCGTTCCACATTGCTCGTGCAATGGCAATTGGAGCCGACTTATGTTACTCTGCTCGTGCAATGATGATGGCTGTAGGTTGTATTCAAGCTTTACAGTGTAATACCAATACGTGTCCCGTAGGTGTTGCCACACAAGATCGTGAATTAATGAAAGGATTAGATGTTGAAGATAAAGCAACCCGTATGTATAATTTCCACAAGAAAACGATGCATAACCTTTCGGAATTAATTTCAGCAACAGGTGTTAAATCTCACCGCGACTTTAATCGTTCACACGTTAATTTACGTGTAGACAATACCAAAGTAATGGCCTACGATCAATTATACCCAATTGTTGAAGTAGGTTCATACACTGGAAAATCAGTCGATGAAATTGTCGACATGATTCGTAAACGTGCCTTATTGAATGCCTAAACATTCGCCAAAATAAAATCCAAAAAAGGACAACGCAATGCGTTGTCCTTTTTTTATGGACTGTTTTTAGGCACTATGAAGCAAACGAGGAATGAACGCATTGGTAGAAAAGAATTATTTTTAGATACAAATGTGGAAAATATAAACTCTATTAACTCAATAGACTATATATTTGCACAAAATTAATATTCGCTGTCATGCTTAAAAAAATTATTTCGAACACTTTATTCAAACTTATCCTAGGCGTCATTGTTGGATTAATCGGAGGGAATTACCTTAACCCATCGACTCTTCAAGTTGTGCTATCCATTAAATATTTCACAGGACAGTTAATTTTCTTTCTTGTTCCATTAATTATCATTGGTTTTGTGACCTCTTCCATTACGAAACTAAATCAAGGTTCTGCGAAAATTGTGGGTTTCGCGTTAGTCATTGCCTATCTATCTTCTGTGAGTGCCGGATTTTTTTCCTCGCTCTTAGGCTACCAAATCATCCCGAATTTATCCATTGTGAATCATGTTGAAAGTTTAAAGGAAATACCAGCGACCTTATTCGAATTATCGATACCACCCGTATTTTCGGTGATGACAGCACTTGTGTTGGCCTTGATGTTAGGAATGGGTATACTAATTACACAAGCCAAGGAATTAGAGCGTATCATTGATCAATTTAAAGACATCATTCTCTTGCTCGTGAACAAAGTATTGGTACCTGTACTGCCCTTCTTTATCGCGTGTAACTTTGCTGTCTTGAGTTACGAAGGTTCAATTCAATCGCAATTACCCGTTTTTATTAAAGTTATCCTTATTGTCATTGTAGCCCATTTTATATGGCTAGCCGTATTGTACAGTCTTGCGGGATATTATCATAAAACCAATCCATTCAAGGTATTAAAACATTATCCTCCGGCGTATATCACCGCCTTAGGCACCATGTCTTCAGCAGCAAGTATGGGAATGGCTTTAAAATCGGCCAATGCCAGTCAAGTGATGAAGCCATCCATCACCAATTTTACCATTCCTTTTTTCTCTAACACCCATTTATGTGGTTCGGTATTAACGGAAGTATTCTTTGTGATGACGGTTTCTCAGGTTCTGTATGGACACTTACCCGATCCGGGTACAATGGCTATTTTTATTATTCTATTGGGCGTTTTCGCGGTTGGAGCACCAGGAGTACCCGGTGGAACGGTTATCGCATCCTTAGGGTTAATCACGAACGTCTTAGGCTTCGATGAAGCAGGAATTGCATTAATTCTAACCATATTTGCCTTACAAGATAGTTTTGGAACGGCATGTAATATTGCAGGCGATGGTGCCTTGAGCATGATGGTAGACCGCTATGCTAAAAATGTAGATCAATAATTCCTTATAGACATCATAAAAAAAAGCCACGCAAATTGCGTGGCTTTTTTTATATACGTTTTAAAATCTTATAATTCTAAGGCACGTTTAGCGTCACCACCCATTAATACATTTAATGGATCTTCAACCGCTTCTTTAACAGCTACCAAGAAACCAACAGACTCACGTCCATCAATAATTCTATGGTCATATGATAAAGCAACATACATCATTGGAGCAATAACGATTTGACTGTTTTTAACGACAGCTCTTTCTACGATATTGTGCATTCCTAAGATACCCGATTGAGGTGGGTTAATAATTGGTGTAGACATCATTGAACCAAATACACCACCATTGGTGATTGTAAATGTTCCTCCCGTCATTTCATCAATTGTAATTTTACCATCACGCACTTTGATTGCTAAATCTCTAATCGATTGTTCAACACCTCTAAACGTTAAGTTTTCAGCATTACGAACAACAGGAACCATTAATCCTTTAGGACCTGAAACGGCAACAGAGATATCGTTAAAATCGTGTTTGATTTGGTAATCACCATCAATCATTGAATTAACATCTGGATACATTTCTAAAGCGCGAGTAACGGCTTTCGTAAAGAAAGACATAAACCCTAAAGAAATTCCGTGTTTCGCTTTGAATTCGTCTTTATACTGGTTGCGTAAAGCAAAGATAGCTGACATATCGACTTCGTTAAAAGTTGTTAACATCGCTGTTTCATTTTTAACCGATACTAAACGTTGTGCAATTTTACGACGTAAAGATGATAATTTCTTTTCAGAAGAAGAACGGTTACCTGCAACAGGCGTAGTTCCCATTGACGGAGTGTGACGAACAGCATCCTCTTTTGTGATACGACCATCACGACCAGAACCTGCTACTTGTGCAGCATCGATTCCTTTTTCGTCTAATACTTTTTTCGCTGCAGGCGAAGGCGTTCCAGTAGCATACGTAGCTGCTGGTGCTGCTGGAGCAACAGGAGCTGCTGCTTTAGGAGCCTCAACTGGTTTCGCTTCTTCTTTTACTTCTTGTTTCACTGCTTCTGCACCACCCTCAGGTTTAGCGGCAGCTGTATCAATATGACAAACTACTTGTCCTACTTCTACCACATCACCTTCTTCGGCCTTTAAGTAGATAATTCCACTTTCTTCAGCTGGTAATTCTAAAGTTGCTTTATCCGAGTCAACCTCTGCGATTGCTTGGTCTTTTTCTACGTAATCACCATCCTGTACTAACCAAGTAGCAATTTCTACTTCTGTGATAGATTCCCCCGGTGATGGGACTTTCATTTCTAACATATGTAATTAGCTTTATTTATTGAATACTTTATTAATTGTTGCTTCTTGGATCTGCGCAAAACGTTTGCTTGATCCTGGTGCTGTTGCTGCGCTATCTTTTGGAGCAACGACATCAAATGGGTGTTTTCTTAGTTTGCGTAAGATATAGGTCCACGCGCCCATATTTTCAGGTTCTTCTTGAGCCCAAACCAATGCTGCTTTACCATATTGAGCGATTAAAGCATCTACTTTCTCTTCGTTCAATGGGTATAATTGTTCTAGACGAACAATCGCAGTTTCGGTGTCGTTTAGTTCTTGACGTTTTTTATCTAATTCATAGTAGAATTTACCTGAACAGAAAACGACTTTCTTCACATTTTTAGCGACAACAGTTGCATCATCGATGATTTCTTGGAAACCACCTTCTGCAAATTCAGCTAATTTAGAAACAGCTGCTGGATGACGTAACAATGATTTAGGAGACATCACCACCAATGGCTTTCTGTAATTGGTCACGACTTGTCTTCTCAATGCATGGAAGAAGTTAGCAGGCGTGGTAATGTTAGCGATAAACATATTGTTATCGGCACACATTTGTAAGAAACGCTCAAGACGTGCAGATGAATGCTCTGCCCCTTGCCCTTCGTACCCATGAGGTAACAACATTACTAAACCATTCTGTAAGCGCCATTTATCTTCTGCAGCCGAGATGTATTGATCGATAATGATTTGTGCACCATTGACGAAATCTCCGAACTGCGCTTCCCAAATGGTTAATGCTTTAGGGTTCGCCATGGCATATCCATAGTCAAAACCTAGCACAGCGTATTCAGACAACAATGAATTATAAATTCTTAATTGGCCTTGTTCGTTATTGATTTGGTTTAACAAGATGATTTCTTCCTCGGTATCTTCTGTTTTAACAACAGCATGACGGTGAGAGAAGGTCCCACGCTCAACATCCTCACCAGAAAGACGCACATCGCGACCATCGGTTAAGATAGAACCATAAGCTAATGCTTCTCCTAATCCCCAATCGATTTTATCATCAGCGATCATTTTACCACGTCCTTCGATTAAACGAGAGATTTTACGAATCAACTTTTTATCGGTAGGAACGGTTGAAATGGTTTTAGCAATTTCTTTCAGCTTCTCGATATCATAAGCGGTTTCGGCTTGCTCTTCGATTTTGGCTGTATCCGCAATTTCGTATCCTTCCCACTCTTCTGGCATGAAAGGGAAAATGTGGTTACGCTCGATGTTTTTCGAATTTTCGAAGTTTTCTTCTAACAATTGTTTGAATTCGGCTTCTTTTTGCTTCACAATCTCTTCACCTAAAACACCTTCCTTCAGTAATTTCTCTTTGTAGATTTCACGAGGGTTAGGGTGTTTAGCGATTAAGTTATACAATTTAGGTTGGGTGAATTTTGGTTCATCCCCTTCATTGTGTCCGTATTTACGGTAACCTAATAAATCGATAAAAACATCTTGACCAAAAGCAGAACGGTAATCTGCCGCAAAACGGAAAGCGTGTACAACAGCTTCTACATCGTCTGAGTTGACGTGTAACACAGGCGCCATCGTTACTTTCGCGATATCGGTACAGTAGATAGACGTACGTCCATCTAAGTAGTTGGTTGTAAAACCAATTTGGTTATTGACAACCACATGAACTGTTCCTCCGGTTTTGTAACCATCAAGACCAGCCATTTGTACCACTTCGTACACAATACCTTGTCCAGCAATGGCGGCATCACCATGAATTAAGATTGGTAAAATTTTACCGTAATCTTCTTGGTAATCCGTTTCTACTTTTGCACGGGTAATCCCTTCAACCACGGCATCAACTGTTTCCAGGTGAGATGGGTTTGGGGCAAGGTTAATTTTTATTTCTTTTCCATTTGTTGCAGCAATGGTGTTTGTAGAACCCATATGGTATTTTACATCACCAGCGACTAAATCGGTATCGAATGCTTTTCCTTCAAATTCAGAGAAAATTTGAGAATACGATTTCCCAAAGATATTCGCTAAAACATTTAATCGTCCTCGGTGAGCCATTCCGACAACAACTTCTTGTACGCCGTGCTCCGCAGAACGATTAATTAAGGTATCCAATGCAGGGATTAACGATTCGTTTCCTTCAACAGAAAAACGTTTTTGCCCTACGTACTTGGTGTGCATAAAACTTTCAAAAGCCGTAGCTTGATTCAGTTTCAATAAAATTCTTTCTTTTTCCTCTTTGGATAATTTGGGTTGGTTCAAATTCTGGTTAAGCCAGGTCTGAATCCAATTCAAACGTTGAGGTTCTCTAATGTACATGTATTCGATTCCAATGGATTCACAATACATATTCTCTAAGTGTCCAACAATTTCGCGTAACGTAATTGGTCCACCAAAACCTAAAACTTCACCTGCATTAAACGTTAAATTTAAATCTGCTTCAATCAGGCCAAAGTTGGCAAGATCCAAAGTAGGTTCAAACTTACGACGTTCTCTAACGGGGTTAGTTTTGGTAAACAAATGCCCTCTTGTACGGTAAGCGTCGATCAAATTGATCACCTTAAATTCTTTCTGTACATTTTCTGGGATTTGCGCAACAACAGTTGGGTTCACTGAAGTCGACACTGTCTGACTACCATTTTTTCTTGTTGACGATTGCGGAGATGGCACAAATAATGGTTCCCCATCATAGGTTTCATTTGCAAAGTCATACCCTTGAAAAAATACTCTCCAGCTCGGCTCTACACTGTCCGGGTACTGGGCATACTGTTCATATAAGTCACCGATAAACTCTAAATGAGCGGCGTTTAAAAACGAAAAACGATCCATAAATTTTACTCTCTATGAGATTTAGCTACAAAAATAAACTATTTATACTTCTTAAAAAAAATTACAGTCATCATATTATCTTATTAGGCCATAAAAATGCGTTATACCTAAATTCTTTTTACATTTGATAAAGACTTCTAAAATTTTGCCTACAAATATGATCAATTTTATAAGAACAAAATTAAATACCCGCTGGATAGGCTTTTTTATTATTAGTATCATTTTCTTGTTAACCATTTGGTTAAGTGTTAAAATTGTGCGCGAATTAAAAACAGAAGAGAAGGCAAAAGTGGAGAATTACGCTCGATCACTGGAGTTGATAAGCTCTAATGAATACCTCGATGCCTATACACAAGACTTCTTATTTAAGATTATTGAAGACAATAAATCCATTCCTGTGGTCTTAATTGATGACCAAGGTCATGTAAATTACAGCAAAAATATTTCTGAACGGATTACCTCGAATTCTAAAAAAATGGAGCGTTACATCGAAAAGATGAAACGCGAAAATCAATACATCGAAGTTGAGCTACCCGAAGGAAAAAACTTCGTCTATTTTAGAAACTCTACCCTCCTTACCCAATTGCAATATTACCCTTTGATGTTGGTCACGTTAATCTCCCTCTTCTTACTTTTTAGCTATTGGTATTTTAATACGGTAAGGGAAACCGAGAAGAGTTATTTGTGGGCCGGAATGGCCAAAGAAACAGCCCACCAAATTGGGACGCCTTTGTCTTCTTTGATGGGATGGATTGAATTATTGAAACTTGAAGACATCGATCAAACATCGGTTATAGAAATTGAAAAAGATGTCTTGCGCTTGAATCAGATCGCGGAGCGTTTCTCAAAGATTGGTTCGGTTCAGGAATTAAAATTTCACGACATTGTTTCAACGACTAAAACCACCGTCGATTACATTCAATTGCGGATTTCGAAAGGCATAGCCATCACCTTCAACGCATCGGTTGACTCTTATATGCTTCCTTTAAATCCGCCCTTATACAGTTGGGTGATTGAAAATTTAATGAAAAATGCGGCCGATGCCATGCAAAACAAAGGCTGTTTGAATATCGATGTTTTCGAAGATAAGAAAACAATGTCCATCCGGATTCACGATACGGGCCCAGGCATATCGCATAAACTACAGAAAAAGATTTTCAATCCGGGTTTTACGACTAAAAAACGAGGTTGGGGTTTAGGCCTTTCATTGGCTAAACGGATTATTGAAGATTATCACCAAGGTAAAATAATGGTCGAACATTCTTCGAAAGACAAAGGCACAGCCTTTTTAATCGTCCTGAAGAAGTGAGTTCGATGGTCGCCAGAAGACATTCGTATAAAGACGAAATAATTAATTTTTCAATGGATCGATCACCAATCGTCGGCTGACTCACTTTTAAAATCGCCTCACCTGCCCATTTTTAATGCCGACCGAATCGTTAGGAAGCCGTTGTTATTTGAGCCTATTTAAAAAAGCATCTGCTAGGTTTTACCGGTGAGGTAAAACCTAGCAGATGCTTTTGCGACAAGGATTGAAGCGGCATCCTTTGCTACCTCCTTTTGTTGCATCGACTAGGAAGCTTCAGGTAGCAAAGATAGAGCGGAAAGCCTGGCCCGAAGGGGGCGCCCAAATAAAATTTATTGGATTTATTTTAAAATCCTAAGATTATCTTAGCGATTGAAAAGTAGATAAACACCCCTAAGATATCGTTGCTTGTTGTAATAAATGGACCGGTGGAAACAGCGGGATCGATTCCTTTTTTGGATAAGAAAATAGGAATAAATGTTCCGATAATAGCGGCATTGATAATAACAGCGACCAAAGCCACACAGATGGTCATGGATACGTAATAGGTGGTTCCGAAGACAAAATGAGTGATGAGAAGGACGACCATTGCGATTCCCAAGCCATTCATTAAGCCTAGCAAGAATTCTTTCATTAAGCGGTGCCATATTCCACCTTTAATAGAACCATTGGCTAAACCTTGTACCACGATGGCGGATGATTGAATACCGACGTTTCCGGCTGTGGATTGAATTAAAGGAACGAACATAAGGAGAATGGTAAATTTCTCGAGGGCTTCTTCGAACCCCGACATGATACTGGCTGCTCCAAGTCCACCAAACATCCCAATCATTAACCAAGGCAGACGCGCTTTGGTTAGCTTCCAAATATTGTCGTCACCGTCTACATTTTGCGTAATACCGGCTGCTAATTGGTAGTTTTCTTCGGCTTCTTCTCGGATGACATCCAAGACGTCATCGACGGTAATTACGCCGACCAATTGCATTAATTCGTCTACGACGGGCACTTCGTACAAATCGTATTTTTCCATGACCTTAGCCACTTCCATGTCGGAGGTATAGGTTTTAACGAATTGAATTTTATCGTTATATACATCGGCCACCTTGGTATTGGCTGGTGTTGTTAGTAAACGTTTTAAAGAAAGTAGGCCTAACAATTTATTGTCGTCGTCGACGACATAGATCGAATAGACTTCTTCGAAATCTTCAGCCTGCTTACGCATTTGTTTAACGGCTGTAATAACCGACCAATCTTTATTAACTTTGATTAATTCTTTTCCCATTAACCCACCGGCAGTGTCTTCGTCGTAACGAAGCAAGTCGACAATTTCCTTGGCGTGTTCTTGGTCTTCTAGTTGGGCAATAACCTCGTCTTTCTTGCGGTCTGAGAGTTCATTAATAATATCTACCGCATCATCGGTATCCATTTCATTGATGACTTCTTCGGCAATTTCCTTGGCGGTAAATGTTTGAAGCAGTTTTTTACGATCTTCTTCTTCCAATTCGAGAATTACGTCGGCGGACGTTTCATTCTCGAGTAAATCCATTACAAAAGATTGTTCTTTGGTATTGAGTTCGTCAAATAATTCGGCGATGTCTGCGGGGTGTAAATCCCTCAACAGCTCTCCGACCACTTTTGCGTTTTGTTGGTTAATCCCTTGGGTTAATTGCTCAATAAAATCTTTTGTAATCTCGATATTCATACTCTTACTCCATTAGTTTTGTTAATGTGATAAACTCTTCGACGTCCAATTGTTCTGCGCGCAGATCAAGAAACGGGTGGTCTTTTAAAGTTTCGGGAATGCCCAGGGCTTTTAATGCGTTTCGAAGTGTTTTACGACGTTGTCCGAAACCTGCCTTAACGACTTGAAAAAATTTCTTTTGACTGACGCCTTCAATTTCTTCGCGGTAACGACGCATAATTAAAACACCCGATTTTACTTTTGGTGGGGGTGTAAAGACATTTTCTGAAACGGTGAAAAGGTAATCGCAGTGATAATAAGCCTGTGATAATACAGAAAGTATACCATAAACTTTAGAACCTTTGCTCGCAGCGATGCGTTCGGCGACTTCTTTTTGAAACATACCGACTAATTCGGGAACTTTTGTTCTTTCTTCTAAAACTTTAAAAACAATTTGCGAAGAAATATTATAAGGAAAATTTCCTAAAACAGCGATTTGTTCATTGAATTTATCGTCGAAATTCATTCGTAAAAAATCTTCTGAAAAAATCTCGAAATCGGAATAGGTGATTTGGAAATTTTCTTTTAAATAGTCGACCGATTCGGTATCGATCTCTACAACAGATATATTACGCTTTGCCTCGAGGATGTATTTTGTTAAAACCCCCATTCCTGGGCCAATTTCCAAAACGCGGTTATACCCTTCCCAGGTAAGACTTTCTGCAATTTTACGTGCAATATTTTCATCGTTCAAGAAGTGTTGACCGAGGTGTTTTTTAGCTTTTACTTTCAATTGTTCTTAAAATTTTAAGTTTTCTTTAACCAAGTTGTGTATGAATAGCTTTCATTCACAATAAGATTTTTTTATCTTAGCCCCAAAATTAATCCAAATGTCAAAAACGATCGATAAATTTGAGAAAAGAAGACTTCGCTCCTCAAACATCACCGTAGTGATCAGTATATCTTTAGTTTTATTTTTATTAGGAATCTTCGGCTTGATTGTTATTAATGCGCAAAGTTACGCAGAACATCTAAAACGAGAATTAAAAATAGAAGCATATTTTAAAGATGAGAAGGATCCTCGGGTCAAAGATAAGGAACTTATCAACCAACAAGTCTATATCGATTCGTTAAAGGTCAAGTATCCTTTTATTGAAGCAACCAAGTACATCAGTAAAACGGATGCGCTAAAAATCGCTAAAAAAGAACTAGGAACAGACGGAAGTGAATTCTTTGAAGAGAGTATTTTCCCTGCCTCGGTTTTAATTACACTGAATCCGAATACGATTACCAGTGTAGCACAAATTGACTCCATTAATGTATTGTTGGCTAAAAACCCCATCATTGATGAAGTGAAAAGCGATAAGCAAGCGATGATTACGATTTACCAAAATATTAATAAAATTACGTTTTGGTTAATTGGCTTTGCCTGTATTTTCTTAGTGATTGTAATTGTTTTAATCAACAACTCGATCCGATTGAAAATTTTCGCCAAACGTTTTAGCATTAAGACCATGCAATTGGTTGGTGCACGAAGACGCTTTATTATTAAACCTTTTATTATAGAAGGGGCATTGCTTGGCTTATTAGCCGGTTCAATAGCTGTCATAGGACTATCGGTTTTATGGTATGTTTTTGCCAATAAAGTGAATTATCCTGTTTGGAACCCGAACTACAATTACTTAATTCTTATTTTAATTGGAATTGGTGTTGTGATTGCCATCTTCAGTACCCTATTTGCTGCTTGGAGATATTTAAGATTAAAAACAGATCAACTGTACTAATGAAAACAAATTCAACCCATAATCAATCAGCACCTCGAACAGGTGCTGATTTTACCTTTTTATTTGGAAAGCGCAACTATATTTTTATGGCGATCGGAATTGCACTGATCGGTTTAGGGTTTATCCTAATGACTGGTCATGATGCCAATACCCTTCCCGACGGAACCTATGATACGACTTTCTGGAACGATGACATTTTCTCTTGGCGTCGTATTCGTCTAGCCCCTTTCTTGGTGGTTTGCGGATTTATCGTTGAAGTTTATGCCATATTAACCCCTCCTACCAAAACAAACGAATGAGCACCTTAGAAGCTATTATTATTGCCATTATTGAAGGCTTAACCGAGTATTTACCGATTTCATCAACTGCCCATATGGGCTTCACCGCCGCTTTAATGGGTTTACCTGAAAGCGAGTTTTTAAAAATGTTTCAAGTTTCGATTCAGTTCGGTGCTATTTTATCGGTTGTGGTGTTATATTGGAAAAAGTTTTTTGATTTCAAGAACTTTAATTTCAGTTTCTATGTCAAGTTAATTTGTGCCGTTATTCCGGCCTTAATCTTAGGGAAATTATTAGACGACAAGATTGAAGCGGTGTTGGGAAACCAAATTGCGATATCGGGTATGCTTGTCTTTGGAGGTGTAATTCTTTTATTTGTGGATAAATGGTTTAAGAACCCGAAAATTCATGACGAAAAAGACATCACCATTAAAAAAGCCATTACCATTGGTTTTTGGCAATGTTTAGCCATGATGCCGGGAACCTCTCGTTCTGCAGCCTCGATTATTGGGGGAATGACACAAGGTTTAAGTAGAAAAGCTGCAGCCGAATTTTCTTTTTTCTTAGCGGTACCTACCATGTTAGCCGTAACTGTTTACTCTATCTTTGTAAAAACATGGGGCGAGCAAACCGGAAACCCGATGAAGGGGTACGAAATGATTATGCAGGAAGGCAATTTTCAATTATTTATCATTGGAAATGTGGTGGCTTTCTTTGTGGCCTTAATCGCTGTTAAAACATTTATCACTGTTTTAACGAAATATGGGTTTAAATTTTGGGGATGGTACCGAATTATTATTGGGATTGGCTTGTTAATTTATTTTTGGCAAAATCCGACCACCTCAACACCAGAACCAACAACTGAAGTTACTTCAATTACTGTACAAAAATAATAATGACCAAAGAACAAATAGAACAAGGGCATGTTTTCTTAATTGATAAACCCCTAGACTGGACCTCCTTTGATGTGGTGAATAAAATTCGATGGAATATTCGAAAAGCATACAACTTAAAGAAAATTAAAGTTGGGCATGCCGGAACGTTAGACCCCAAAGCAACAGGACTGTTATTAATATGTACGGGTAAACTAACCAAGACGATTGATACTTTACAAGCACAGGAAAAAACGTATACGGGAACCATTAAATTAGGTGTTACTACCCCAACGTTTGATGTAGAATCGGAAGAGGATAAGAACTTTCCCACCGACCATATTACGCCCGAATTAATTCACGAAACGACGAAACAGTTTATCGGTGAAATTGAACAATACCCACCGATGCATTCGGCGGTGAAAGTCGATGGTAAACGCTTGTACGAATTAGCCCGAGCAGGTGAAGAAGTTGAGCGAAAAGCGAGACCGGTTACTGTATACGACTTTAAAATAACGAAGATCGATATGCCTTTTATTGATTTTGAAGTCCAATGCAGCAAAGGAACCTATATAAGGACGTTAGCCGATGATTTTGGACGAGCTTTAAAATCGGGTGGTTATTTAACCGCTCTAAGACGAACAAAAAGTGGTGATTACGACGTTGAAAATGCAGACAATGCATCGTTTGAACGTTCGTATTTCGAACAACATAAAGAAAAAGAAGGCTTGTAAAATTACAAGCCTTTTATGATTTCATTGATTTCTGCACTCACTATTTTGGGTTTTTGCATCACCATAATGTGAGAACCGCCTTCAATTATTTTGGCATTCTGAATATATTGCGATGGAAAAACGATGTCTTTATTTCCATGCAAATGCGTTATATGTTCTTCTTTATACGCTTTGGAATGCTCCCAATGAACAATTTTATGAATGGACCATCGAAGATAATCGGCATCCTTGAATTCGAAAATATCATCGATGGCATCCTTTTCTCGATCTGAATAATACAATTTTCGGAGCATCATATACGAGAACGCTTTTTCAGAAGTTAAAAAAGCCATCGGTATCATTTTATGGGCATTGATTTTAGCCGTAAAACGCATAAATGGGGGTAACTCTTCCCTACCCTTCACCGTAGAAACCAAAAAGGTATGCTTGGGTTGGATAAACCGATTCATCTCTTGGGCTATAATCCCGCCAAAAGAGATACCCATTAAGAGAAAATCTTCTTTAGGGTTAATGGCATTCATCATCCGCTCAGCATAATGGGCCAAGGTTTCTTCCTTTTCAGGTTGTAACCATGGCACATATTCCGGTTCGATACCTGGTAAAATTCGTAGATTTCTAAAGGCGTTACCATTAGCGCCTAAGCCGCTTATTTGGTAGAGTTTCATTTACAAAATATCTTTCATCTTCGAATAATCGGTAGGACGAACGCCAATTACTTTTTGAAATGTGTTACTAAAGGTTGGCAAACTGTTGTAGCCCACCATATTTGAAATTTCGCTAATTGAATAACTACCGTTAATGAGTAACTGCAAAGCACGTAACATTCGAAGGATGGTGAAGTATTGGACAAAAGTCATGCTGAGATCTTTTTGAAAAAGACGTGATAACGATCGTTCACTAAATCCGAACTGTCCCGTGATTTTTTTCATGGTAATTGAACTGTCCATATGATCTTCTAGATATTGAACAATTTTCTTTAATCGTTCATCTGATGGCAAAGGCAGTGCCAAACGCAAACTATTTTTACTGATTTGTGGAAGAATCTCTTTAAAAGCTTGAGCGATGATATAGTCACTTTTATTGCTTGGTGTAATATCGCCCATCCACTTATTAGAGAATAATAATAATTCTAACAACAATCCATCGGCAGGATAGATTCCAATCTCCTTATAAAACGGGTGATCGTTCTCTGAAATAGGAAAATATAAGTTCCGCATAATCACTTCGGGTGAATTGGGGTGTATACTGTGCTCGGCATTGGGTGGAATCCACATATAATGGCGTGCAGGCAAATAAAAGGTATCCTTTCCTATCTTCACGTAGACGATGCCGCCCTCGCAATATAGAAACTGCCCTTTTTCATGTTGATGCGCAATTACATAAGCCTCTGAAATTTCTTTGTGGTAGCAGAAAATAGAGTTTAAATTCTTGTCAATCTCGGTTAAATAATAACGGGTGTCAAATTTGTTATGTAAATTTACGTTCATATTTTTTATCAATGATAAAACTAATATACTACTTTTCTTTAGATAATGTGTACAGGGTACACATTTAAACTTGGCTTAAATGAATAAATATTTGGCTTTTTTTAATACTGACAAATCTCAAGTTTTTACAACTTTTGTAGTTCCCCTTTTTTTTAAGGGCACAAAATTTGAAAAGTAGTATTAAATGTTGCATTATGTTAGAGAGAATTAAATTGACTGCTCTACAGTCTAAAGTGATGACGGCGCAGGAATCTGCCCATTTTTTTAAAGATGGAATGGTTGTAGGTTCTAGTGGTTTTACCCGTGGAGGAGACTCGAAAGTAGTCTTAAAAGCTTTAGCAGAACGAGCACAAACAGAAGAACTTAAAGTGACTTTATTAACTGGGGCATCTCTTGGTCATGGTACCGACGAGGCCTTAGTTGAAAGTAATGCTTTACATAAACGCCTTCCCTTTCAAGTGGACACGACCATGCGAAAAGCAATTAATGCTGGAAAGGTTTTATTCATCGATCAACACTTAGGCGAAACAGCCGAACATATTTTCGACGGTCAATTTAGCATTGACTTAGGCGTCTTAGAAATCACTGAAATTTTAGAAGACGGTTCTATAGTTCCTACAACTTCTGTAGGAAACAATGCCGCGATTGCTAAAAATGCCAAGCAACTGATCTTAGAAATTAACACCGCTATTCCGACTGCCATTAAAGGCTTACACGATATTTATCAAGTAGAAGACTACGGTCAGCGCACACCAATCGGAATTGAAAAATGCGACAGCCGTATTGGAACAGAAACCATTGCTATAGACCCTTCAAAAGTGGTTGGAATTGTATTCCATAACATCCAAGATATGGCTGGGGATATTGTTCCTGCGGATGAAGCTACGACGGCTATCGCCGAAAACATTGTCAAATTCTTCGAAAACGAAGTCAAAGAAGGGCGTTTAACCAACCAACTTATGCCTTTACAATGTGGAATTGGAAAAGTAGCCAACGCCGTTCTTGGCGGAATGGAAAATTCAGATTTCGAAAACTTGGTGATGTACTCTGAGGTCTTACAAGATTCAACCTTCGATTTAATCGATTCAGGAAAAATGACCTTTGCGTCAGCTTCTTCGATGACGGTATCGCAAGCGTGCTACGATCGTGTAATGGCCAATATAGAACACTATAAAGACAAGATTATTTTACGTCCACAAGCCATTTCAAATGCCGCTGAAGTTATTCGTCGCTTAGGAATTATTGGTATCAACACGTCTTTGGAGTGCGATATCTACGGAAATGTGAACTCAACACACGTATCGGGTACACATATGATGAATGGAATCGGTGGATCGGGAGATTTTGCGCGTAATGCACATATTTCAATTTTCGTCACCTCATCTACGGCTAAAAATGGAAACATTTCGTCTATTGTACCTATGGTCTCACACACCGACCATACGGAACACGATGTGGATATTATAGTTACCGAACAAGGTTTAGCTGATTTACGAGGTTTAGCCCCTAGAGAACGCGCACGTGTTATAATTGAAAACTGTGCACACCCTTCGTATCAAGCCGAATTACTTTCGTATTTCGAACGCGCTTGTGCCGAACGTGGCGGACAAACTCCCCACATCTTAGAAGAGGCATTTTCTTGGCATACACGCCTACGTGAAACAGGCGCTATGAAAATAACCAATACCCTTCAACAACCAACAGAAGTTGAACACGTATAGTATCAGACTCTTCGCTTGAATTGTTAAGCTGAAGATCTACCACTAACTGTTAAAAGGTGCATTCACGAAGATTTTCGATGTGAAAGCACCTTTTTTTATTTAGGTCTAATCTATACACCGTTTTTTATGCCGTTAATTGGCGAGAATCTGGCATTAGATCTTTTTCACTGTCATTTATTTTTTTTACCTTCCGGTCTATAATCTTCCATCTTGACATCCCTCTTCGTCTATTAACTGGATGGAATAGCTAACTTCTAAAATCCACTAGCTCATCAACTCTATTATCTGATTTTAAATTCTTAATTTTGTATAGTATGTCAACAAATATGAATAAAAGTCATTGCATACCTAAAAATAAACATTAATCTTTGGAACAATCTATTTATATCGATTTATGAAATACATATTAATTCTAGTAACAGCCCTTACTGTATTCAGTTGTCAATCAACAACACCCACAGAAAAAGAACAAGTTTTAGAAACCATGGATAAAGCATCTGCCCGTGAAGTAGTCCTGTCAACGAAAACGGTAGGCGATACGGTATACCATATATCATCTCAAAAAATTTGGGCCAAGGGACAAATCCTTGCCGAAAAAATAGACACCATTAAAACGGCGGTTAAATTACCCGATTGGAACGAAGCGACAGATTCGGCCCAATTGTTAAATAAAGTTCCTATTTACGTTACCATTCAATAAAAGTTATGAAGAAAAAGAGAAGTAGTCAAGTCGTAACCTTGGTATTAATTTCTTCAGTACTCACCTCGTGTATGAAGAAAGTAGAACCAACACCAGAAGTTGCCGCAGCACCCAATCAGAAAGTGTATATGCGTGCCGATGATTCTGCCCCTTATACGGATGTTACCGAAAATTACAACCAATCGCAAAACAATGGCGGTGGTGGTATGGGGATGGGGAGCACCCTACTTTGGTTTATGGCTTTTAGAAGCCTTACCGGAGGAATGGGCTATGCCAGTCCTGGTATTCATCAACAATCGAATGTAGGTACCAACACGGCCAAAGCCAATGCGGTGAAAAGCCAAGCCGTTCGCGGTGGATTTGGTAAATCAGCGGCCTCAAAAACCGTTTCATCTTAAAAAAGAACATGCAATTAAAATTTATACAAAAAGAGGCCAACTGGCAAGACCGATTAGAAAAAATTGGATTCGGTTACCATACCGATGAAAATAATCTCACCTATTGGGTCGAAGATTACTATTATTCTATTACCGAAAAAGAAGCCGATGCACTTTTTGATGCAACCAATGAGCTTTGGACTATGTGTTTAGCGGCGGTAGAGCATGTAATCACCACCAACCGAATGGACGAATTTAAAATTCCACCCTTCATACAGCCCTATCTTATCGATACCTGGGAAAACGATGCACCAAGTATTTATGGTCGTTTCGATTTTGCTTACGATGCCCTTCGTCAACGCATCAAATTGCTCGAATTTAATGCCGATACCCCTACCTCACTTTTCGAATGTGGCGTGGTGCAATGGCTTTGGATGGAAAATTATTTTGGCAAAGACAAGGACCAATTTAACTCGGTTCACGAAAAATTAATTCACACCTGGAAAACCCTAAAACCTTATTTAAAAGGCGATACAGTGCATTTTTCATGCGTTCGCGAGTCGTTAGAAGATCTCACCAATATCGAATATTTACGCGATAGCGCCATTCAAGCAGGCATTAAAACAAAACTCATCTATGTGGATGAAATCGGCTGGAACAATGCCCATTTTGTCGATATGGAAGACGAACCGATCACCGATATATTTAAGCTTTATCCATGGGAATGGATGGTGAATGAAATGTTTGCTTACAACATCAAAAACGATGAAATGAAAGCCAACTGGATTGAACCTGCTTGGAAAATGATTCTATCCAATAAAGCTATTTTAGCCGTTCTTTGGGAATTATATCCCAATCACCCCCTCTTACTCGAAACGTATTTGGATGAGCCTAAAAACCTTAAACAATACGTAAAAAAACCATTATTATCGCGCGAAGGTGCTAACATTGAAGTGGTCAGTAATGGAAAAGTTATTCAGCAAACACTTGGTGAATACGGCGAAGAAGGCTATGTTTATCAAGAGATTGCTCAATTACACAAAGAAAGCACAGGCTATTCAATTATAGGAAGTTGGCTTATTGGCCAAGAAGCATGTGGTCTAACATTTAGAGAAAGTAATCAGTTAATTACAACCGACAAAAGCCGGTTTGTACCACATATTATAGAAAACTAACAGATAACCATGGGAGAATTCGATCATTTATTTAGTCCAGCAGCCTTACCAACCGAGAAATGTGCTCGTATGTTGGAGGCTGACCTATATTGGCAGATCATCGAAAACTCATTAGATGACGCTGAAACACTCGATAACCAAGAAGAAAACTTAATCCGAGAACTCTTGGCCTTAACGGCAGAAGACATCATTGGGTTTAAGTTACGAACCACCTATTACCTTTTTGAAACCTATACATCCGAAATGTGGTGTGCCGCTTCCATTATGAATGAAGGGAGTTCAGACGATGGCTTCCATTGTTTTCGCAATTGGTTAATGTCACAAGGAAAAGATTTTTTCTACACTGCTGTTAATTCGCCTGATGATTTAGCGAATTATTTCGAAGAGGGATTCAACGAAAACGACTTATACGAATTCGAGAATTTTTACTTTGTGGCTGATCAAGCCTTTTTAGAAAAATTCAAGGTCGATTTGCACGATTATATGGCGTATGATCATTTTCCTTACTTCGAGGAAAACTATCCCGATATCGAATTAACTTGGGACGAGGATAATTTAACATCACAGCAAGTGATATGTCCACGACTGTTTAAAATATTTATCGAAGACTATCATCCCGACGATCATGACGATGACGACGATGATGATGATGACGATAGCGATTGGTTTGATTTTGATGAAGAATCATCCAATTAACACAAAAAAGGAACACTTACTGTGTTCCTTTTTTGTTTATCGCCTTCCCAGCTTACGCCATTTCGTGAAGCAATTTACCCACTACACGCCGCTAAAACAGCTCAATTAAAAATAGTTTAACCCATATTTCATTGGATTCGATCACTTTAGGAAAGCGCATGAAAAATATTCAATTTTATAGTTGCATAACTCAAGTATTTTAACTTATATTTGCACTCACAATAACGCAATAGACCGCGTCTGGAGAGATGGCAGAGTGGTCGAATGCGGCAGTCTTGAAAACTGTTGAGGGTCACACCTCCGGGGGTTCGAATCCCTCTCTCTCCGCCAATAAATATGAAGCCCGATTTTATCGGGCTTTTTTTATTTTTATAAAATCAATGTCGAGCTCGCTCGTAAAATTGATTTTGGAAAATAAAAATATACACGCGTAGCGAGGATACAGATTAATTGAACTGCTCTCCCATCCAAGGGATCACGCAGTCATCCCTCTCTCTCCGCTAAGAAAACCCAATAGATAAAAATCTATTGGGTTTTTTGTTTTTACTAAACCTGTTGAAAGTTTTACTTTCTAAACAGGTTTTAAAAACAAAAAAATAATAAGTGGAGCTTATGGGGGTTCTGAGGGCGAATTGCAATTCGCCCCTACGGGGATTACCTTGTAATCCCTCTCTCTCCGCCAATGAATATGAAGCTCGATTTTATCGGGCTTTTTTTATTTTTATAAATACATTGTAGCTTTTACAGATGATAAGACAGGTAGTACGCTTACTAAATTTTTAGACGATTATGATAATTAAGCATTTCGTAAAGCGGTAAATAATAACCCTATACTTGTAGAAGCTTTTGTAGGGCATAAAAATAATTGGACAAAACAAGATATATACATTGTTGTGTAAAATAATAAACCTTACTTATAACAATTAACTAGATCATTTATTTTAATTCGAATTATTGAGTTACACATTAGTATCCTTTCTTCATTTTTTTAATAAATATTTTTAAATAACTAAATACTAAATTGATTCGTATATTTACTCTTATATATTATTACAAATGTTTTCAAAGGAATCAATTATTAACTACTGTAATGCTATCATTAATTGCATTGAAAAAATCAAATCAAATTTTGAAAAAAAAGAAGAAGAGAAAGAAATACAATTTTCTCATCTTAACGCTATTCATTTAGAAGATGACGAGATTCAAAATTATACTGATAAACTCAATTGGGGTATTAATAATAATGAAGTTAAAAATATAGCTATAACTGGTTCTTATGGTACTGGAAAAAGTAGTATTATTAAATCCTTTGTGAAAAATAAAAATTTAATGGATATTTCACTTACTATATCCTTTGCAAATTTTGAAAACAATGAAGACTTAATCAAAAAAGAAGAGATTGAATTTAATATCGTAAATCAAATTATATACTCTGAAAAACATGGAAAATTAAATAATTCAAGGTTTAAAAGGATAGCAAATAAATCATGGAATTATAAATTTTGGTCTATTTTTTTTATAGTACTTTATTTATATACGATTATTAATATATTTTTTTCTTCAATAAATGGAAAACTTTCAATTTTTCCGTATTGGGAGTATCAAAAAAATATTTATGTAATTATATTCATTATTCAAACTTTTATAGTTTTATATAGGTTATATGATGATGTAATAAATTTTAGAATTACTAAAATATCTCCTACAGACATTGAAATTACAAATGATAATAATGAATCAAATGAATCTATTTTAAGCAAATATTATGATGAAATCTTAAACTTTTTTTTAAATTCTAAAGTAGAAATAGTTTTTATTGAAGATTTAGATCGTTTTAATGGATCACTATCAATATTTACTCATCTTCGACAAATTAATGAGCAGCTAAATAATTCAAAAGATCTTAAGCATAAAAAAACAACTTTTGTATACGCTGTAAAAGATGATCTGCTAGACGATGAACATAAAAAAACAAAATTCTTTGATTTAATAATACCAATACTTCCATTTATTAATTCTAATACATCTCGTGAGTTTATTACAAAAAAAATATCCGAATTAGAAGGTGATTTGTTAAATAATAATAAACTTAAAAACTTAATAAAAGAAGTTTCACCATATATAAATGATACACGTACGGCTATAAATCTTATTAATGAATTTATAGTTTTCAAACAACAATATATAAGTAATTGGGAGAAGAATAACCAGACCATTACTCTAATTGCAAGTAAATTACCTTTAGATAAAATTTTTGGGATTATTGTTTACAAGAACTTCTATACAAATGATTATGTTAATCTATTGTCCAATAATTTTGAGAGTATTGTATATTCTATCTTTTATCAGAAAGATGAATTTATTAAAAATAGCATTTCAAATAAGACTAAAAGAATAGAAGAGATTGAAAAAGAAATTTCAGAATTAGCAACTATTTATATACCTGATATTGAAAGTCTAAATAAGCTTATGATTAACTCATTTATTTTATTATTAATTGGTAATTATAATAACTTAATAAATATTCAAATAAACCGTGATAATATTAATTTAGAAAATCTTCATAAAAATGAAAATTTTCAAACATTAAAAGATGATATTAAAATAAAGGATGGTGTTCACCGTAATTTTGAAAGAATTTCTATAACATTTGAAAGCATAAAAAAGAAATCAGGATTAAATTATCAAAAAGAATATGAAAATATTAAGAAAAAAAGCGAAAATGAAATAGAAAAACTTCAAAAAGAAAAAAATGAGTTAAATAAATCAATTGGAATTATTAAGTCTAAATCAGTTAGCGAACTTATTAATAGATATTCAAATGAGAATTTATCAAAATATACTAAAGTTCGTGAAATTACTGAAAATGATGAAGCCTACACTAATAACAAAGTATTATTACATAAGAATCAACTACTGTTTTTATTAATTAAATATGGTTATATCAATGAACAATATCTAAATTATATATCTCATAAACATGAGGGATTATTAGATTTTAATGATTTAAAATTCAGAAATAAAATCTTAGATAATGTTAATCCAGAGTTCAACTATGAAATTAAAAATATAAATGACTTTATGGAAGATTTATCTCCTAGTCATTTTAATTCTAGAGCAATCTTTAATTATTTAATCCTTGATTTCTTAATAAAAAACTCAAATAAATTTGAGTATGAGTATAGTTTATTTTATTCTAATTTATTATCTAATGAAGAATTTCAAAAAGATTTTATTGCTGGCGCATTTAGTTCTTTAAGTCAAGAAAATAGATTTAAATTTTATTACAAATTAATTGAGAGTGAGTCATTTTGGAAAAATTTGGAAAATCAAAATGAAATCATCAACGCTATAGTTATCAGTATAATTAAAGAAAGGGAAAATCAACGGAATAAACTTTTAATTAAATTAAATATTGAAACAAAATTGATAGAATATTTGAAAGATAATGAAGAAATTCTCAAAGAGGCTACTAAAGAAGATATCAATTCTTTAAACATGAATGTCTCATATAAAATAACAGATTTAAATCATTTTATTAATGATGATACTCAAAGATATATTTATGAAAATAATATGTATTATATTAATGAATCTAATTTGGAAGTAATTAATTTAAAAATCACACAAAAAAATATAAAAGATTGGAGATTATCTAATTTATCGAATTTTAGTGTTGAACCTTTAGATGATTATATATATGAAAATATTAAAGAGTTTTTAGAAAATATATACTTTTCTAATGTGACAGAAGAAGATGGTAATGGAATATCAATATTAAGCAGGATTCTTACAAATAAAAACATTGATTCAGATTACACTAAAAAATATATTAAGGATATTAAGTTTCAAATAGATTTACATGATATTGATATATCAGTCATTGATTTTGATGATAATTTATTTAAACCTCTTTTAGAGAGTGATAGAATAAAACCTAGTTGGAATAATGTTAAAATCATATATCCTCGCACTCAATTAACGGATCAGTTATTATCATTTATTAATTTGAATAGAAAAGAATTAGAAAACGATCAAGATTTATCAATTGATAATGATGAAGAATTAATAGTTTCATTAATAAAATCTGATAAAATAGAAGATTTTAAAATTTTTGATGCAACTAATATTAAATTTGATGAAATTGAAGATTATATTGATTATATAAAGTTCATTGAATATATTATTGTTACAAATAGAGTTGATTTAAACACAGAAGTTTTTAATATAATAAATGACGAAAATAAACTTCACTTTATCAGTAATTACATCAGTCAAGATTTAGATTTAAATGAATTAGAAATCGAAGTTGGAAATTATACTCAATTAATAATTAAAAGTGAAACTCCAATATCTAAAGTTCTAATTAAATATATTTTAAATGATTTTGATAAAATTGATTTTGAAGAAGAAAGAATTGTTTCAATGTTAATAGAATATATAAACGAGAATAATATAAATGTTGACTTCAATATTTTAGATCATCTTTTATCACATATTGATGAAGAAAATATAAAAATAGATTTAATTTCGATAAAATTTAGATTATGTCCGCATTTAGCAGAAGATGATGTAATTACTTTATTAAAGCATACTGATACTTTTAAAAATATAGAAGAAAAACAAAACTATAAAATTGAATTAAACGAAGTTAATAATGAAATTCTTAACTATTTAAAATCTAAAAAATTTATTAAGCATCACTTTGTAAATCATACAGAAAATAAATATACAATTACATTTTAGTTAATTATGGCACTGTGTCTTAAAGTGTGTAAGTCTAAAAACACAACTTAGGTTAGGATTAAATGCAATGGTAATTTTTCAATTAAACTGAAGGAATAAGATCTCTTGGCTACTTCGCTCACAATCAAAACAAATCTCATTATTTTTTACTTAAATTTATCAATTCATAGGCTTTTATCTAATTTTGGCAATACATTTAAAGTCTATTCTAAACTGAACTTTCGTTTAATGTAAACCTGAACCTCGGAAAGCCGCAAAACATTGTGCATCAATCCCAAGTGACACAAACCAAGAATAAAAATACATCTAAAATCTTAAAAAAATGACTATAAAAATTGAAACCGAACGACTATACTTAAGAGAAATAATCCCAAGTGATGTGAACGGATTATTTGAACTAGATAGTAATCCTGCTGTGCATACTTACTTAGGAAATAATCCAATAACAAAAATAGAGGAAGCTGAAGATTATATTAAAACTTTGCATCAACAATACAAGGAAAATGGAATTGGGCGATGGGCAGTCATTGATAAAATTACCGGGGAGTTTATAGGTTGGTCAGGAATTAAACTGATAAGAGAACCGATGAATAATCATCAAAATTTTTATGAAATAGGTTATCGATTAATAGAAAGATATTGGGGTAAGGGCATTGCAACTGAAACAACGAATGCATTATTGAACTATGCTTTTGAAAATTTAAAAACCGACAAAGTGTATGCTATTTGCCACATCGAAAATTTAGGTTCAAAAAACGTTTTACTAAAAAGCGGTTTAAAACTCATCGAAATGTTTGACTATGAAGGCACTGAACATAACTGGTTTGAATTAAATAAGGCGGAATGGCTTAATTCAAAGCTCAAATAATTTTAACCAAAAATATAATCGTATCAACAAACACCCCTCTTCTATTTTACGCGTTTATCGCTCGCCTATAATCATCGGCTACGAGATCCGTAAAGCTGCTAAAGTAGGCCGATATTTATAAAAACAATGCGCTATATAACCCTATAAAATCTATTTGAAAATGTCAATCATTTATCGCGTTTTAGCTCCTAATGAAAGTGAACTCTATCGAAATATACGCTTAGAAAGTTTAAAAGAATTTCCTGAATCCTTTTCGACGAGTTATGAAGAAGCTTTAAAGATGGAAAAACTCATACTGCAATTTGATATTGAAAAACAAACGCTAAACAGGTTTGTCTATGGGGCATTTAATGATAAAACATTAATTGGAATATGTGCTTTTATAAATGATGAAAAGAATAGTGGAAGCATTTATCAAATGTATATTCAGAAAGAATATCATGGTCTTCATATCGGTTTACAACTAATTAAAAGCCTTATGGAGGAGGTGAAAGATAGATTCGGTAACATGGCTATTTGCCTTGAAGTATCGACTGATAATTTACCTGCTATCCATCTATATAAAAAAGTTGGTTTTAAGACCGAAACAGGTTTAGATAAGAAGAATGTTTTAAAAATGAAATTAAGAAATGAATAATTTCGAAGTATGCGAATAAGGCATTGCCAATAGTGGGTCTAAAATACTTGGGCTGAAGGTTTGGATATCCCCTTTGCCAATGCTTTTCCCGTCCTGTGCGATCTAAAAACAGTTCTCCTTTGAGGGGTAGGGGTTTAGGATTTAAGGTTTAAATTGTTTAAGGTTAGATTCCGGTTTACTGATGAAGGGCGAATTGCAATTCGCCCCTACCATAACGTGGTAAATACCTTTCGATGATAGCAGTGGACGTATTTTAAATCGTTTAAGGTTAGATTCCGGTTCACTGATGAAGGGCGAATTGCGATTCGCCCCTACCATAACGTGGTAAATACCTTTCGAAGATAGCAGTGGACGTATTTTAAATCGTTTAAGGTTAGATTCCGGTTTACTGATCAAGGGCGAATTGCGATTCGCCCCTACTTTAACGTGGTAATTGCCCTTCGATGATAGCAGTAGACGTATTTTAAATTGTATAAGGATAGATTCCGATTTACTGATGAAGGGCGAATTGCGATTCGCCCCTACCATAACGTGGTAAATACCTTTCGAAGATAGCAGTGGACGTTTTTTAAATTGTTTAAGGTTTATGGATGAAGGATGAAGGATGAAGGGCGAATCGCAATTCGCCCCTACCATAACAGAACCTATTCTCCACGTCATGTTATAGGAGATCGCTTTTAAAATTTGTAGTTTTGTTATTGAGATCTATTCACCAATTAGAGCATTTTTATGGATTTAAAGCTTTTAAGTCAGAGCTATGTAATGTATTCATGTGTAATTTTTGTCCCCATTGTGCTATTCACCATGGTACCGATGTTAATTCTAGCCGACGGAGATTATGTTTTTTTTCTTTGTTATGTCATTTTCTGCTTGACGTGTGTATCGCTTATATCGATTTCGGGTTATTTCCGTCTAAAAAAGAATATTCGTTTACATAAAGTTGTATTACAAGATAAGGGGCTTAAAATTGATGATGTGGCCTATCACGCAGATCAAATAGAACAGATAACGAGTATAGGACTTCGCAATGCAATTAATAAATACTATTTGTACCTGGTTGAGATTAAAATGATCAATGGGGAATATTACTATTTTCTAGACAGACCCATGGCATGGAGATTTAAATCGCCCAGTATGAGATTATTAAAAAAGCATACGTTGTTGTCTTCAAAGATCAATGATAAGGAAATAGACAGGGATGGGTTCTCGAGTCTTTATCAGTAACTTCATTTTTAGCGCGCTCGCTAAAAGCGTGTAAATTAAAACCCAAACGTGCCATAGTATAAAAAATATTGGCCTACCCCCTTGCATGACCAATCGGATTTTAAAGGAGTGGCATAAAAGGTCTCTGCATTGATACTTCGTGCCGAATTCTACCATTCTCCGAGAAATTGCGGCAGGGATTGAAGCAATTGTTTGAGCTTTTTAGTGGATTGAAACGAAACTGAAAAGCGAGTGCGAAAAGCCCGGTGCGGAGCGGCCGCCCAAAAAATAATTAAATGGTAAATTAATCTTTACTATTAGAGGCCTTTTAATTGATTACGTACCATGAGCACAAAGCTTATGAAGTGTTTATCGAAATATTTTTATGGTGTTATGCGTGAAATAAATTACGTAGTTTCGTTAAAACATTACGCTCCATGACATCGATTGATTTTATCATAAAAATAGATGATCTTTTAAATAGTCAAGATTATAGAATAACGTTTTCACCCGCCAAAAATAAAAATTGGATGATGATGTGTAACAATCATTTTATTGGTGGATTATTTGACGAAGCGTTGTATTTTGTGTACACCGAGGCTGCGCATACATTGCTTAACCATAACACGCCCGTATATAAAGGGTATTCTACCCAGGCACAACATAAAATGCTTTTAATTCCGCTAGAAAAAGCGAAGGATTTGTTGGTGGTTACCTATCAGGAAAAATTTGATTGGGCAAATTTTGTGTGCGACATTTCGACTCATTTTTCGTCGAACAGAAAATACCCCGAACACATAATCAACACCTACGAAATGTTTATTATCTTTCTTCGGTTTTGTTATGAAAAGAAATTATTAACCGTAAATCCTTTAGATAACCACAACCGGATTCTGTATATGAATTACAAAAACCAAGATCTTACCGCTAAAGGACAATTGATCTTTAGTCACCTTATGATGGATTGGTTTGGTTACACCGATAGAACGAATAAAATCGATAACCTGAAGATGTTAGAGAAGTACTACCAAAAAATACTTCTGAATAATAACTTGGCAGATTAAGAGGTTGAACCATATGTGATCTTTTTTTAAGCATTGATCTTGGAAATTTTACCGAATACACAAACATTTACAAATAGAAAACGCCATGAACATTGACGAAATTTTTAACCACATAAAAGCCAATCCCCAACTGGCCTATATTATTATTGACATTATTTTTACTATTGTTTTAATAGGTTACATAAAACGATGGAAATGGGCCATTGACCCTACGGGAAATAGAAAAACAATGGTTCTAGTAGAATGGTTTGGCTATGAGAATTACCGAAAAATAATGATTGTAATTCTTCTCTTGGGGATACTCGCCATTAGTTCGCTCTACGTATTAAGTATGCCTTAGAATAAAGATACAAAAAGAACTGGTATTACAATTGTTGGTGTTATAGACCAATTTGTAAATAAAGACATTGCGAAAAGAAATCTCACACCTTAAAAACAAACGCTAAGCATCTCCTTCTCTAACAGCTCTGAAACATTTCAAGGAACAACAATACCTTAACAAATTTATCCTTTTTGGGCGGCCGCTACGCGCCGGGCTTTACGCTAAATCTCTGCTGCATTAGCATCTGGGTTAATTGAAGCAAAAGGTGGCAGCAGAGGATATCGCTGCAATCCCTGCCGCAGACACAGACCTTTAAAGGCTTTAAAATCGATAAAGCTTACACTCTGGTTCATTGATGAAGGGCGAATTGCAATTCGCCCCTACCATAACGTGGTAAATGGACTTCGATGATAGCTACAGCCGTAAAAGTGCTGGCGGTTTTAATCGATCCTTTCTTACGACTATCAAGTAACGACTTTATTCCTAATCACAATCCCAGCGGGATGGCAGGATTGTAGAAAAATCAAATACAAAGAAACAAGCTCTGTAGGAGCGACAGAAAGGAAGGCCTAATTTTCAAACAAAACAATATACAGACTTGTCTGTATGTTTTAATTATTGTACGTTTGTTGAAACAATTAAAACATGACGAGTCTCCCAAGAGAACGAATATTGGCAACAGCCTCCATTTTATTTCATCAACAAGGCTATAATAGTACAGGTATTAATCAAGTTATAAATGAAGCAAAGGTTGCAAAAGCGACCTTTTACCAACATTTCAAATCGAAAGATGACTTATGTGTTGAATTTCTCAATAAAAGACATCTGTATTGGTTTGATGAACTTTCAAATTATACTTCAAAAGAGAAAAAACTAAAAGCAAAAATTATTTCTGCATTTGATTTCATTATACAGATGAATGAAAAGGAAAACTTTAGAGGTTGTAGTTTCTTGAATATTTTATCAGAAATATCAAAAGATCAAGATAATATTCTAAAGGTTATCCAAGCTCATAAAAATGAGTTAAGAATTTTCTTTAGACAATTACTCGAAGATGAACTATTGGCGACACATATTTATCTACTATTTGAAAGTTCTATAATAGAAAGTCAATTATTTAAATCAAATGATATTGTTATTCGCTCAAAATCAATAATAAACAATTTAATATAAAACATCAAAATGAACAAAAAATATCCACTTCCTCCTTTTACGTTAGAAACTGCAAAACAGAAAATTCAAATAGCTGAAGACGCTTGGAATTCTCAAAATCCAGAAAAAATTTCCTCAGCATACACCCTAGATAGTGAATGGAGAAATCGAAGCACATTTGTCAATGGAAGAGAAGAAATCATAAAATTTCTAACCGATAAATGGAAAAAGGAATTTGATTATAAGCTTAAAAAAGAATATTGGGCTCATTCAAAAAATAGAATTGCGGTTAGATTTGAGTATGAATATCGAAACAAAGACGGGAAATGGTTTAGAGCTTACGGAAATGAGAACTGGGAGTTTGACGAAAATGGGTTAATGGAAAAAAGATATGCAAGTATCAATGATCTTGAAATATGTGAGTCTGATAGGTATTTGTAGTAATAGATTGATTTAAGAAAAAAAATGGCGTCTTTTTGAAATGTTGAAAATTTTAAATCGCTTAAGGTTACATTCCAGATCACTATGAAGGGCGAATTGCAATTCGCCCCTACCATAACGTGGTAAATGGACTTCGATAAATTCAATCATCCTTCAATCTCGAATTGTCAAAATATTAATTATATTCGCTGACAATATTTACGAAACTGTGATGTTTTTTTAGTGAAAAAACAATGTATGTGTAACCTTTGGCAATCGACCGACCAAATAAATAACCGACACAAAATGAATGCGTATTTTCCTTGTAAATTAGTTGAACACCAAAAAGGTTTTTCAATTATCTGTTCAGACTTTCATTATTTCGATAATTATTTTGGAGATAAAGGTTGTGGTGGTTACACAATAGAAAAGCTTGCAAAAAAACTAGTAAAAGAACATAAAATTCAAAAAGAAGTTAGCTTTGATAGTGAAGCAGGAATGTTTTGTGCCTATTCACAAACTAAAGAAGGTTTATTAAAGTTAGCTCTCTTGTTAAGCGAAATAACAGGAGGCGAAGAAAACCATACTGCACCAACTGACGTTAACCCTAAAATCCCTTTTGAGGAAGCAGAGAAATTACTTCTAAATGGGTTTGTTATTAGATTAGATGACCAAGCTCAAAATGACTTTTACAAAAATGTCCCGTATCCCCGTTTGACAAATAAACAGAGTGAGTATCTAGATTTTTTAAAAAGCGGAACAAATGAAGAAAAAGTTTTAGCATCAAAAAGAATTAATTCAGAAGCACGAACAAAAACACGAAAATGGAATAATTTTCTATCACATCCGAACACAATTACAGTATTTCTGGAAGCCATTGAAGTGGAGACGGACAATAAAGTATTACAAGAATTAATTTGGGCAATTGCCTTTATTTGTGATAGGCATTTACCTGATTTAAGAACCAAACCATATTTTGAGAAAGCCCTCGGAAATAAAAACGCAACAATTCGTTGGTTGGGGTTATTGGGATTAGGTAATTTGTTTGAAAATTCAGAGGACTTAATTTTGACGATGACAAACGACAAATCGGAGAAAGTAAGAAAAGAAGCTGAGCGACAAATAAAATTTGCAAGAGGAAAGACACAAGAATTTCCTGTTTGGATGTTTAATGAAAAGAACTACAAATAACACTACACCTAACATCGTATTGGCGAAAACGGGACTAAAGGTCAAAATTGAAATTTTTAGCTTCAATTCACGCCAATGTATTTTTATATTCTCTTCGTATTTACCCGCCGAATGTCTTTCACATTCAGTTTTTATTAATAAATTAGCTTCCGTGGAAACCTTAGAGAGTGTGTGTAGTGACAGAAATTAATCAACTAATTGACAAGTATCAATCAGAATCGGACGACGATGAAAAGGCTATAATTATTTTTACAGACTTCCAGTTCTTGGATGATAAAAATAAATGGGATTTTTTATTGCATTTAATTGAGCAAAGTGAAACTTATGACCTTGTCAAGGTGAATGTTTATAAGATTATTGAAATTGCAGACCTTACCGATCTGAACATTATAGGCATAAAAAATAGAATTTTAGAAGCTTTAAAAATTGAAACAGATGAAATGGTCAGACAATATGGATTTATATCTTTGTCTTCGAATTTTAGCGGTTTTCCTGACGTTATCGAATTTTCTATAAACACTGTAGAGAACAAAGAAGAAGATTTAGATGTTAGACATTGTGCTTTTAACGTTTTGACAAAATCTAAAGATTTATTAAAAATAGAAAATTTAAGAGAAAGGCTTTTACAAATAAAAGATTTTGAAAAATATGTAATAAAATTTTTTGAACTACGAGAAAAAAGCATCCACTAACAAGAGTTCTGCAATACACATACAAAACTATCAATACGGCTTAATACACAATTCCTTTCAGATTACATTCCAGATCACTATGAAGGGCGAATTGCAATTCGCCCCTACCATAACGTGGTAATTGCCCTTCGATAAATTCAATCATCCTTAAATCTCTAATTGTCAAAATATTAATTATATTTGTTGATAATTTACGAAATACCTATATAGTGTAGTTTTATAGAACTGTAATGTATTTTGTTTCGTGAGAAAAATGATATAGGATATTTTAGAATGCACCACAACTAATAAACAGACAAAATGGAAAACGAATTATATACACTTTATACATCACGACAAAAGGATTTTAAAAAAATTGTGGAAACATTTCCCGAAGACGATTTAGCGGGACCACTTTTGATGTCGCCAAATCCTGACTACTATACTTCACAGAACAAGCTTTTAATCATAGGGCAAGAAACTAATGGTTGGAACTATCACCTAGACGACATCGCAAAACAAATGAAAACTTATGAAGATTTCAATGTTGGAATCGAATATTACGCTTCGCCTTTTTGGAATATCACACGAAAAGTTGAAAAAGCACTTGGTAACAAACCACATTCTTGTGCTTGGACTAACTTGAATAAATTTGATTTAAACGCAGGACGACCATCTGGAGAATATGAAAAAGTAATTTCAGAACTTGATGACATTTTGCTGTCTGAACTAAAAATAATTAAACCTGAATTTTGCTTGTTTTATACAGGGCCATCTTTTGACAACAGACTAAGAAAAGTTTTTCAGGACATTGAATTTATTGAGATCCCTAACTTTACTATAACACAATTTTGTAAACTAAAACACCCAGATTTGCCTGAAAATAGTTATCGTTCTCATCACCCAAAATCATTACGAATTAGATATTTAGAAGACAAATTTATTGACTACCTATCTAAACAAAAAAATTAAAACACTTTATAATAACAGTTTTGCGAAATGGCAAATTAAGGGAGAAATTGAAAACTTCTCCCTTTTTTGTTGCAACAGTATATTGTATTGACTTTTTTCATAAATTTATAAAACAATAAAAGGCTGTTGCTTAAGCTATTGTAAGATTGAAAGTTTCAGCTTTATAATCCGCCACTTATGCTAAGCCGCGAAACGTTAAGTATAATTCAATGGAAACCCTTCAACTAAAAACAGAATCATACCTTTTTAAACAATCAAACTCTCAATTCAGAGCATTTCCTTTTTATGAATTATCACTTGATGAATGGATTATCTTTGAAGATGGTTTACCAAAATATTTTTTAGATTTTAACAATAGAACTGCACCATTAATTAATGCTATTAGAAAAAAACTTCAATTAGGTGAAAATTTAAATGAAGTTGTTAAAAACATTGGTGTTTTTCTAGGAAAAAATTGGACTATAAATCACAATATTGTTGGCGAAGAAATTAAAAACAGTGAAAAAAGGGAAACCGTTGAAATTTACGTTTTAACTGACTTAAGTGATTTATTCATGGACCTATATTTTGTTGCTCCAGATTATATTGATTTAGCTGAACTGACTAATGAAGACAAATTATTTGAAAAGTACTTAAACAATGGAAATGGAATTCAATCTTCATTTATTGATAATCTTGACAACTTAAACGTTATTTTGACATTCATTTTTAAAACTGAATTTAAGTTTGAAAAAATATATGAAAAAATGGATAAGACTATTTATAATCTAACCAAGTTTAAAGATAAAACAATCGAAATTGAAGAATTTGATTCAAATTACGAAAATGTTTTAAATCAAATTCAAAGAGATAACTCAATGAATGAATATGGGAATTTATTAGAAATAATTACTTACATTAAAAAATATTCCTTCAAATCCAATCTTATATTAATAACTGAAAAAAGAAAACACTACGGCTAACATCAATTTAATAAAATGGCAGGTTTATAGAAACCAATTTACCTTTGAATTACTTATGATTTAAAGTTTTAAATCGCTTAAGGCTAGATTTCAGATCACTATGAAGGGCGAATTGCAATTCGCCCCTACCATAACGTGGTAAATGGACTTCGATGATAGCTACAGCCGTAAAAGGACTGGCGGTTTTAATCGATTCTTTCAGACGACTATCAACTAACGACTTTATTCCTAATCAAAATCCCAGCGGGATGGCAGGATTGTAGAAAATCATAAGCAAGCTGACAAATTAAAGGAAAATAAATTCGACTTAGAGAAAAAAAAGTACATAAAATCGTATTAGTGAAACGGCGGTTTAAGAAAGAAACAGAAAATATCTCTTTTTTGTCACAACAGCGTTTTATATGGCCTTTTTTCATAAATTTATGAAATAATAAAGGGCTGTTGTTTAGCTTAGTGTAAGATTAAAAGCTATGGCTATCTAATCTGCTACTTCGCAAAATTAAACCACGTTAATCCTACCCCTAAAAAGACACAAAAATGAATTTTGAATTTGCCGAACAAATAAATTCCGACCTTGAAAAACTTGACTTTGAAAAAGCAATTAATTCTGCGGAAACTGAACTTCATACAATTACTAAAACACCTTTTCACGAGATCATTGGCAAAACTTTTACCAATCCATTGGAAGATTTAGTCGATTGGATTGACCAATTTCACAGCGAAATTTCAACGAAAATTGAAATTAAGGCCATGTACTTTGAAATGAACGAATTTGACATTAATACGGACATTTGGTACATCGATGGAATTGCGTATAAAGAAGATGGCGGGCTTGACCTGGACGATATGGAATGGCTTTCGGACTGTAAAAGGGATGTAATGACAACGAAAGAATATATTTTGACCGGTTTTGAAAACTTCCAGACTTTATTTGAATCCATTGAAGAACAGGAAGAGAATGACGAATGGACTGATGATATGCAAGATGCTAGAGATTGGTGTGAACAAATTATTATTTCAAGATTTATGGAAGTCATGAAAAAAGCACACGAAATGGCCAAAGAAAGAAAATTAGTGTGGGGTAATATTCCTATCTACTTTACGGAACATGCTTATAATTTTATAGTCAAATCAGAGGCTTAAAAAATAACCTCGGCTACCTTGAATTTTTTGGCCGTTCGAGCAGGCCTAAAGACTTCCAACAACTATTTACTAAATTGATCCTTTTGGGAAAGAACAAAATAATCCGCATAACGAAATGGAAAATAATTTCATAGACAAATTAAAAATTGATAGAAATCAATCGTCTGAAAAGTACCAACATAGGGCAGAAGAAATTCTTGAATTTTTAATTCGTATACTCCAAGAAATAAACATACTGGAACAGGAAATACTTGAACGAAGTAAAAGCTTAAAAAATCCCCATGAGCCACATCAACTTCAACCTGGAGAAAAGGAATTATGGGTAGAATATGCAAAACGTCGCAAAGAAATAACAAGCCCCATAAGTCTAAAAGAATCAATTCAAGGTGGAAGATCGTTTGGAAAACCAACCAAATATGAATATCTATCATATCCGGATACTCAAATTATTTTCATCATGAAATCGGAAAACCGTGCTGTTGTCGAAATCATTTACAAATATGGTACTCAAGCAAAAGACCAATTTGTCTTGAAAAAGGATGGAGTGTGCTGGAAAATTGACACTAAAAAATATGGTTTTGTAGGAGAAAACACTTGGTATAAAGATGAGTTATAAAAATATAAAATCGATTTAGATCCTTTTAACCACTTAATACGAGGTGATTTTGATATAGATGAATATGTTTTTTGCACTTTTTTTAGATCGTAGAAAGACTTTAGGAAAAGAACTAATCGGCATTCACTGCTTCAGAAATTAAAATACCTTTATTATGGGGTGTACCGAACTAAATACCACTTCAATCTAGACTAAAACAAGAAAATCTTCTATGGATAAACAACAATGGGACAACTGGATGACAGACTGGAATTGGATTATAAAGGTGGCGCAGGATCGTCAATGGTCTTTTAATTCGCTTGAAATACAACCACCTATAGAGCTTTCAGAAATCGAGTTGATAGAGCAAGCCTTTTCTATTTCGTATCCGACCGATTTTAAGGCTGTTTTAGCGAACTATTCCTCCGCAGTGCAATGTTGGTGGCAATTAACGGATGAAGAGGTACCCAAAGAGTTTATATCTATTTTCTGTGGGTGTGGTGGTGTTTCTGCTTATAAGTCACAGCCTAACTTATGGGACTTTGGTTTATTGGCTGAAATGTATAAAACCTATCAAGGTTGGTTGACGAATTGTTATAACGATCCTACCGATGCCTATGGAAAGCACTATTACAACAAAATTCCCTTTATTGAAGTTCCAAACGGTGATTTTATCGCTTTCAATGAGTTAGGTGAAGTTTGTTACCTTAGCCACGACGATGGGCCTTTACATGGTGAAAGACTCGCTGCTAATTTTGTGGAATTCATAACCCTTTGGAGTAACCTTGGATGTGTGGGTACAGAGAGTGAGCAATTGGCTGTTTTTTACGACACCCATCAAGAGAAATTAATGGATGCTGGTGAACAAATTGAGCGATGGAAAGCGTGGTTGGCAAAATAATTTCAAATCGGGTGTAATTTTTTACCGAAATCACCGACTAATGGATTGATATAAAACCCATACCACTGTTGTAATGAGAACTTATAAAGAACAATTGATTGAAATTATTTATTGGAGTATCCTATTTTTTGTATCCACTTCCATGTTTATATATGGTGTTTTAAAGCCATTTCAATTTGGGGACTTTTCGAATTCAACGCCTTTGAACCTTTCAGAAGGACATATACGTATGTGGGAGTTCTACGGGTTTACAAAAGCCTACCCTATTATTTTAGGTCTACTGGAGATTTTAGGAGCTCTCTCGCTCCTATTGAATAAAACGCGAATGTTTGGTTGTATTTTACTCACCATTATTCTTTCAAACATTATTCTCCAAGATTATTTCTATGAAATATCAGCCTTAAGTTCGGCCATCGTTTATCAATCACTGGTCTTTGTTGTGATTATTTACGATTATAAAAAATTTAAACAGCTGATTCAAGTCCTTTTTAAATCGACCTCTCAAAGGTTACCTTTTAAGTATTTAATTATCGCCGTTCTTATCGCCTTGGTGTTTAAATACCTTGAAACAAAAGTTTTATAAGCTTCTAGATTCTGCCTTTTTTTTCCATAGGCTATGGCTCGATACTCGCCTACGGGTACCTATTGTCACCAGCGCTACCATGCATTCACAATGGGATTGAAATGAATGCGAGTAAGGTCTATGTACTAGGGCTTATTCCCGAATTCTTCCATTCACCGAAAATTTGCGGCAGGGATTGTAGCAATTGTTTGAGCTTTTGGGTGAAGTGAAACGAAACCGAAAAGCGAGTGCGGAAAGCCCGGCGCGGAGCGGCCGCCCAAAAAAATAGTAGTAATTATATGTTGAAAATCTATTGAAACACTTTGAAAAACAAGAGCCAAAACAACTATAAAACACTACTGTTAAATTACTTACAATATATTTAACATATTTTTGACTTGGTAAAACTTGGTATTTATTTTTTACTATTCTTATTTTTAGAAGGAAGCATTTTATTAAGAATAGTAAATTTTATAATCCATGAGAACTATTATTTTAATACTTATTGTGTTATGTTTTTCCTCGATGACAAAAGCAAACACATATTTGAATGACCGTAAACTTTGTAAGGATGTCATTAATAACTGTCAACTAAAAAATACCTTCGTAAACACGAATGATTACAACATAGATAAAAAAGAAAAAGAAAAGCATACTGAGGTTTCACAAAATATAGAGGTTTATTACACTTTATCGATAAAACTGGAGGATGAAAAACTCAATAAGTTGTCTGATGATCGAAAGGCTATATTAAAAGAGAAACTTTGGAAAGATCAATTATTTATTCTCAAGGCGAATTCGAAGAATTCGGTTTATCAAATGGCGAGTGATGTTAAAATAGCCGATGAAGTGGAAGAGAGTACTGAAGGCAATACAACCATAAAAGCAGTGAAAAACTACAGTATCGGTTATTCGAATTATTTCAAGGATTTTGAAAATAAAAAATTAATTAATCAACGTATTTTTAGAGGAGACACTTACCTTATTGAGGAGCAATTAAGAAATTTTGATTGGGAAATTGGTTCTGAAACGGTTGAGATTAGTGGCTATTTATGCAAAACGGCAACATCAACAAACAAGAACGGCATGATTACCAAAGCTTGGTTTACTGAGGATATTGCGATTTCGAACGGGCCCTCAATCTACCAAGGCTTACCCGGTTTAATCTTAAAAATAGAAAATCCTAGTCTGTCTATTTATGCGACCAAAATTAAATTTCCAGAAAAATTGATTATCCAGCCTTTGGCAGAGGGTAAAAAAATCTCGAAAACGGAAATGGATAAAATTGTTGAGGAATTAAAGAATCGTCAGGACTACGATAAAACAGAGGGTAATAGAACGGAAAGATTACGGATTATACGAAGTAATTAATGGTTGTAATACGAAACATCGTCTTATTTTTGATGTGCCTTTTTCACCAACAGACTCTTGCTCAATCGGTTGAAGTTAGTGTTTTAGATCATTTTAATCAACCACTTAGCAACGCCAGTATTCAACTTCTGAGTTTAAAAGATAGGCACACGCTGCATTTCGGTTTTAGTGATAAACTTGGAAATAAAACTTTCTTGGACGTAAAGGCTGATAGTGTATTGATGAAAGTAGGCTTGTTGGGGTATGTGGCCGATGAAAAGAGGATTACCATTAATGACCACCTGAAAGTGATTGTTCACTTGAGGAAAGAGGACAACATTCAATTAAAGGAAGTTTTAATCACCGGCTATCCGAAAAGTTTTACGCTTAGGGAGGATACCATTACTTACAACCTAAAAAGCGTAAAGGATGGAACGGAACGAAATCTGGGCGACGCCTTGAATAAATTACCTGGTATAGATGTGGATGAAAAAGGGATTGTAAGTCATCAGGGTAAAAAAATTGATCAATTGTTGGTAGACGGTCATGATTTTTTTGGGAATAAACACCAAATGGCTACTCAAAACTTGAAAGCCGACATGATTGATGAAGCCGATTTGTTACGTAATTATTCGGCGAATGTACATGAAGAAAAAGGTGGAAAAACCGTTTTAAATTTGAAAATGAAAGCGGAATATAAAAACAAATTTATAGGAAACTTTGCCATGGATGGTGGTCTGCAAAATAAATACAACAATCATGGTAATCTTTTTCGGTTTGTAGATGCTGGTAACTTAAGCATAATTGCCGATTTTAATAATCTTGGAACATCGCCGATAACGATTGAAGATTATATTGAAATGAGAGGGGGAATCGTTCATTTTTCTTCATCATCGATGAATCAGGTGACAAAATTGGATTTTAATCAATTTCCGAAATTTATTTTCAATGATGATCATTTTTCTAAGAAAAACAACCGTTTTCTGGCCTTTAACTACACCAAAACGAGCGATAAATTGAATGTTAACGGTTACAATTTTCTAAATTATTCGAAACAGCGCACCCATGTCTTTCGGAACCGCATATTTTTAAATGACGCCAATCTTCGGTTTAACGAGTTACTCGCTGACCGGAGTATGTGGATGTTAAACACAACCTATTTGAATGTAAAATATACAGCGAATCCAAAAGACTTCTGGACCTTACAGCTTAACGTTAATCCAAATACGGATGAATCGGATGAGTCCTTGGAAATTGACGAGCATAGTGACCATAAAGCGTATTCGACTTACAGAAAAAACAGCAATTTAACAATGGGTTATACCCTCCTCTACCAAAGAAAATTGAATGATCGTTGGACTTTTAGGTCTGAGGCTTCTCAAAATTATTCAACCAATAGAAAGGACTTGCACATGGAGAGCGATCAATCTTTCCTATTTTTAGATGATTCCATGCCTCTTTTTCAGAAGTACAAATTTATGAACTGGACGTCTACTCTTAATAACCGCCTTCTATACAAGCACAACAAGGATAACTATAGTTTTGCTTTGGATTACTTGAATGATTACCAGAAATTGGAAACGGCGATTAAGGAAACGGTTTATACCAATGATATACACTTAACCAATCAAGTGCCGCAATTACTTATTAAGACGACTCATTATCTGACGAAAAAATGGGTCTTGGCTACGGAGAATAAACTTCGTTTTTATATGAGCGATTATAAAAAAAATTCTGCAGAACTACGTTATGAACCACTGCTTAGTTTAGCCTATGTTTTTTCTTTTGCACAGAAGCTAACGTTGAGTGGAGGCTTATCTCATCAGAATTTCGGGGTTTTACATCTGGCTGAAAATCCAATTCTTTTAGACTATAGAACAGTTACACAAAGCAAACTAGCAAACAACACGACTTTGACCAATGCCCGAAACATTTCGTTGAATTATATGCGTTTCGAACCGCTAAAAGAATGGATGCTTAATAGTTATGTGGGCTATACCCACCGGAAAAATAGCCTTATTCTGACCAATCGTTTTATGGATAATTATGTTGCCAATGTCTATGTGTTTTCCCCTTTTGAAGAGGGTTATGAAGGGCGAGTGATCGTCAATAAAAAATTTCGGAAAATTCCGTTCAGCGTGAAAAATTTTCTTCATGTAAATTACATGAAGAACTTGAATTATTTGAATGATCATCCTTCTGTTCAAGCCAATTCAACGTGGATCTACCGCTTAAACATCTTCTCGCATTTTAAGCAGAAGACTTTTCAATTTGAGGCAGGAATGCAGTTTAATAAGACCGCTTTAAGACAAAGCTATAACCAATCTTCGTCGGCGATTTCCACTTACAATGGTTTTGTAAAGTTGAAAGGCTTGATACAAGAGCAACTAATATGGGATGTAAAATTCACTAATTTACACCAAGAAAGTCCGTTAGGAAAAAATAAACAGTTTATGGTATCGCCCACACTTACGTTGGATAGTCGGAATAAAAGATGGACCTATTCGGCGTATGGAAATAATATTTTTAATTTAAAGAACAACACAAAACTGGTTTCAAGATTTACCAACATTAGCATCGACAACATAGAAACTGCGATGTTGGATGGGTATATTGTAATGGGTTTGAAGTATCATTTTTAATCGATACAGTTAATTTACCTCAACACTTCTTATCAAGACAAACCACTACATATCAACGAATTAATTTAATTTTTTATTGGTTTTTGTGGTTGTTTTTTATATTTTTATTCCCACATTGATCACTTGCTTAGCCCTGAGAGAGCCTTACGGCTGTGTGATTAAACAAACCGTATACATTATACCCTATATACCGATGATTTTTCATTTCAAGCAATACAGTACCTCTGCTTTTTATTGTTTAGCTTATTTGTATTTGCTCAAAAGACAGAGGATATTCTTAAAACATCTACCTCCTATTTTTCCTTGGATTCTTTGGGACAGATGAACCACGATGGGGCCCATTTTCTAAAAAAAAGGATAGCCGAAGCACAGTTTTTTTTAGTTGGTGAACAGCACCATATACATTTGATTGAGACATTTGTAAGTGCATTAATCCCTTTCTTAAAAGAAAATGGATACAATGATTACCTCACTGAGATTGGACCAATGGCCGCTGTTAAACTTACCGATTTAACCGAGCGCTCTATTCCATTAGCGCTTTACTATTCAAAATACAAGGGACAGACTCATCTTCCTCCTTTTGGTTTTTTTAGCACAAAAGAAGAAGAAAAGACGCTTCAACAGTTAAAGCACTATTCAATGCAACTTCATGGAATCGATTTTGAAAATTATGGTTCATATTTGACGTATATCGATGAGTTGTATTCCAATGCCGATAAAGGTAAAATTTCAGAAGCCCTCTATCGTCGGGTATACACTTTTATTGAATCGGAATATAGGAAAGGAAAAAAGAATTTTAATCCGTATTTAATGAATAAAACACTTCTATCTAGTGATGTAAAAGAATTTTTATCCTTATCGAACAATGCAATAAACAAGCCTTTGATTCAACAATTTGAGCTTTCACTAGAAATTAATCATCAGTTAACCTTGGGTTTTTGGGAACGGAGAGTTGATCTTATGAAACGCAATTTCGTTACATACTATCATTCTAAAAACACAAAGGAAAAATCACCAAAACTGTTTATTAAATTAGGCGCAGTTCATACAGCGAGGGGCCTAAGTTTTAGTGGAAATCTAGAAGTGGGTAACCTGATTTATGAGTTGGCCAACTTCAATAAAACTCAATCTTTTTCGGTAATTACTTTTCCCAGATACATACTCAATGAAAAAACAGGAAAAATAAACGATATTATTGAAGAGGATGATAAGGAGATTTTAAAATTTACTTTACCCAATCGGTGGACTGTGATCGATTTACATAAATTAAATGAATTAAGTATTCTAAATAACATTCGGTTAAGTGAAAATAGTGTTCGTTATATTGAAAAATACGATGCACTCATTATTCCTCCTGCAACACCGTATTCTAAAAAACTTCCATAAAAGGAAGTTTCGCGAGACAAACGCCGTTAGGTGTTTTGGTACTCTTGCAATTATTTCCCGAATTCTTCCATTCACCGAAAATTTGCGGCAGGGATTGCAGCAATTGTTTGAGCTTTTGGGTGAAGTGAAACGAAACCGAAAAGCGAGTGCGGAAAGCCCAGCGCGTAGCGGCCGCCCAAAAAAAAACGGAGTCAATCATTAAATTAATTGACCATCATTCAATTGATTATAATTAAAGATGGATGCTTTTATAAACAATTTTATTGCTTCATAAAACAAACAACTCCTATTTAATTGATGTGAGAGGTTCTCATAAAATATAACTGTACACAACAATGATTTGACTCAATAACGAGTTAAGGCTAAAATTTGGAGTTTCGGCTTACTATTCCGAAAAAGCCTATTATTGTATTGGCTTTTTTTATAAAAATTTAATCAATAAATTGGCTTTTGTTTACTGTGTCACTAAATTGAAGCTTTCCGTATCCATTTCTGTCACTGACGCCAAGCCCCGAACCATGTATAATATATTTCAATACAATTATGAGTAAAGATAAATTTCAACAAAGTTTACAATTATATTTTGACTGTATTAGTGAAAGAGATTACGAAAGATATTTTGAATTACTTTTACCAGAATTTCAAGATAAAATTCAAATTAGTGATTTAGATTATGTTTTTGGTATTAAAAGCAGCGAAAAGCGAACTCATTTTGACTTAATAAATGTTGTAGAGGAAGAGGACTATTATAAAGATTATAAAATATTTAGATTAAATTATCAATTCGATATAGACAATTCGATACAGGAAACGTTTCTTTTTATATTAATTGAAAACGCCTATGACAATATTCATTTCCTACCTTATTTGCCTGAAAAAAAAGAAGCTGTTTTTCAAGTTTTACCAATTTCAATAGTTAATTCAATACTTAAATTGAAAGAAATTGATAACCAATTTGAATTAATTCCGTACCCTAATTTTGAAGACGTTTTTGTTAAAGAAACAGACCCTAAGGCAAAATTTGTGTTTTTACCATTAGTGACTATCAAACTTTTTAATCATAAAGAATTAGGTTCAAAAACTTTCCATATTGTATCAATCTGGGATACTGGTGATTATGAAAAAGACTATTTAGGAGACTTTAGAATTGATGTGAACGAAATACAATTTAATATTGTTGGAGATCTACTTGAGTATAAGGACGAAATTTTATTTCCAAAAATTGACTATCTAGAAAAAGCTTATCAAATTATTGAAAGTGATTTTGAGTTAGAGAAAGACAATTACTTATCTGATATAGAGTATGGTTCAAAAGCAAAAAAAATTGAAAGAGGAGCAAAATTGATTCTAGATAAAATACCTGATTTTGGCACCTTTGAGGCAGGCCATTATTTCGAAAGAATTACTTCTTCACTTTTATCTAAATATAGATTTAAAAAGTATGGAATTGTAAATTCCATGTTTGATAATAACACTTACTATTTACATAAAGTATCAGCTGGAGAAATCAAAGAACAAACTATTTTGAATTCTGATTATAATACTTTAGGTAAAAAAAATTATATTGACAATTTATTATTAAGACCCAAATTTATACAAAATAACGAAACACCCGAAGATTCAATTTTTATAGGGCAGGTTGATGAATGGGATTATTTATCATCAAGCTCGACTAATACTTATTTGTTTTTTGACGCTAAAAAAAACAAACAAATTCAAATATTTCAATGGGATTAAAAACACGTCGTACAACACCAATTTAGCTAAATAGCAGGTTGATGATTTAATTTGAAATTTCTATTTTACATTCAACAAAAAGCCAATCATAATGGCTCCTCAAAACTTGAAAGACGATATGATTGATAAAGCCGATTTGTTACGTAATTATTCGGCGTATGGAAATAATATTTTTAATTTAAAGAACAACACAAAACTGGTTTCAAGATTTACCTACATTAGCATCGACAACATAGAAACTGCGATGTTGGATGGGTATATTGTAATGGGTTTGAAGTATCATTTTTAATCGATACAGTTAATCTACCTCAACATTTCTTACTAGACTAAATCACTACATATCAACGAATTAATTTAATTTTTTATTGGTTTTTGTGGTTGTTTTTTATATTTTTATTCCTTTAGATTTCAGTTCAATAGGAGTCGAAGTTGACTTGATTGAAACGTTTAACTGCAATAATAGGATTATGAAAACAGCTTATAGTTTGATCTTATGCTTCCTCAGTTTAACTGCACTACCTCAGCAACCATGTCCGTGTGTTAAAGCTGCTGTTATTGGTAAAATAACCCATGCCGATGCCCATAGTAATAACAGGGTTGTTGCTATGGATGATCTTGAAATTAAGCGGGGTGAAACCATTGAATTAAAAGCTTTGAAATGGACCGGAAAAGTGACTTGGTATGGGAATAATAAAGCGCTAGAGGTTGCTACTGTTTCTCCATTCATAACGACGGAATATACCGTAAAATCGTCCTTGGAAAATTGCCCCGATGCTTTTGATAAGGTCATTATTCGGGTGATTGATGGGGATGATGTGTTGGGGAAAGTGACGGTTTCTCCCAATCCGGTTAATGATTTTCTGCGTGTTTCGTCGAACGATAAAAAAATTGATTACTTGGGTATTCTGAATGCTCATGGGAACGTTGTGGTTGAAAGAAATTATTCGGGTAAGAATTCTACGGAAACACTTTATGTAAGTTCTATAAATAGTGGTTTTTATGTATTACATATTCGACTGGATGGCCATGTTGTTGTATTGAAAAAATTGATTAAAATTTGAGCGATATGAGAACAGGTTTACAAAAATTTCGTGCTGTATTCTTGATGTTTTTTTTCTTTCATCTTCTTTTTGGACAAGACCTTCGTTTAAAACAAGCTGACTTACCCTATGCCATACCAATTATTGAGAAACCCTCTCAGGGTGAAGGAATGGAATATCGTTGGTTGGAAAATGCTACAGCGATAGCGAATTCGAATTCTATTTATTACACTGTACCCAAAGACCAGGCAGTGGGTGTTTATGCCTATATAAGCCAAGTGAAATGTGATGGGTGCAGCGATTGGTTGAATAGTAATCCGTTTACAATTGAAATATTGGCGGATGACGATATTCCTGATAGGGATTTCTCGCATTTTAAAGTGGTTTTTAGCCCACAGAAAGATTTACACGGCTATTTGGAGGAACTGATAAAAACAATTGATAACAGCCAACAAACCATTGATATTGCCATCTATGGAATGGATGATTACCTGGTTTTTCTCGCTTTAAAAAGAGCCGTGGAAAGAAATGTACAAGTTAGAATGCTCTATGAAGGGGCTTTGAAGGACAGAAACCAAGCCAATGGAACGGTTTCTCATAAGCTCGAAGAAATTGGGATTGATGTAAAATATGTAAACAAAACCAATCATCATAAATTTATTATTTCGGATAACCGTTACTTGATGACAGGAAGCGGAAATTGGAATACAAGGTCTAACTGGACTTATAACAACAGTACGCTTTCTGTTTCTGAGCCTGAAATTATTTTGCGGTATAGAGCAGAATTTGAGTTATTGTGGAATAATTCGAGGGAATTTGGCAGAGCATATACCTATACCCCCATAACACCCGAAAGTTTATTGGATTCGATTACCGATAACCCGCATGTAGATGCTGTGTTTACGACGTCGAACTACCGTGTTTATAATTCCTCTTCGGGCCCTACTTTTGGGAAAGTAGGTAATAAACAAGAAGTAGCCAAGAGAGTGGTTGAACTTATTCATCAGGCCCAAAGTTCGATTAAAATTTCGGCCAATTATTTAAGGTCTCGTCCCATTAGCGAAGCTTTGGTTGAAAAGAAAATACAAAACCCCCATATAACAATACAAATAATTACCGATCAACAACAGTACATCACCGAAAGTTACCATAATTACCAAATTTCAGTCCGAGAAGAGTGTTTACACAATGCTTCAACACCAGCACAAACAAGGGATTGTTTGGAAAAAAACTTTATCTACAGTTATCATTTTATTCTGCATGGAATTGAGGTGAGGTTTAAAATTTACTCCTACAGCTGGGATGTGGCTACGGCTGTTTTAATGCACCATAAATACGCCATTTTTGATGATGATACTGTGGCTGTGGGCAGTTATAATTATTCTTACAATTCGGAAACCAACAGTATGGAAAATTTGCTCATCTTTAATCGAATTGCCGCTGGAAATACCGTTGAACGTTTTGTGCACAATTTTAATGAAGTATGGAATTTAGGGCGAGTGGAGAATTTTTATTCCGATCTAATTGCTCATCTTCATTCTTCTAACCGTTATGTACCCCTACGCTATCCGTCGATGACATTAACCCATGCTGAATATGCAAATTTAAAAGGGCAAACTGAAAGGGCTAGTCCACCGGTGACCCATGCGTATTTTAAAAATAATAGGGCGTATTACGCGCAATATTTAAAAGGAAATTGGCTGACTTACGAAAATGAATTAATTCATAAAATACACGATAATGTAAACAGAAGATTCACCATGGACTATACCTATGATGATAAAAATAATTTATTAAGTTCTACCCATCGATCATTTGATACGACCGATTATTTGCAGTCGTATACCTATAACCGTCGTTCTTATTTAACGAAGGTTGAAACCCCGTTACAAACAGTTGAATTTAACTATGCGGGTAAAGAATTAGTAAGTATGAAGACTGGGCAAGGAATGTATTCGTGGAATTCGCACAACCTGCCTCGCAATGGGTTGAAAATTTTCTACCACCCTCCCCATAGAACCAATTACCTTATCACCGAATGGAATGCCTTTAAATTGCCTACTTCTTTAATGGATGCGAACCAGCGAACGATTCGGTGGGCGTATGATGAAAATAATAATTTAAAAAGTTCAATCACCCCCAATAGATGGATTGATTTTTCCATATCCAATGATTCCTTAACCGCAATGTCTAGCGATGGAGAAGCAACCGATTTACGTCTTTTAAATTTAAACAATTATAGCTTAAAAAATACAGGAACCGTCGCGACGGAAGTAACCTATAGGACGAGCGAACTAGCGGATAAAAAGCAGCGATTGACCATCCAAATTGAGTCGACCAAGGTAAGTCCAGGAAAAGGAAAAACGGTCGATTTGCATTATGTGCTCGATCCTTATGGAAGAGTACTAGCGGCCGATGGTCTGCTGATTACGAGGAAACCGTATAGTGGTGAGATTGTCTCTATATCCAAAGGGTCTATTCAGGAAAATAGACTGTACGATAACTGGGGCTTATTGACAGAGCAAAACGTGTCTTATAAAAATACACCTCTATATAAAGTCGTTTATGGGTATGATGGGATGCAACGCATTAAACATGCCCGTGAAACAATTAATGGAAGAACAACAGCCACTACTTACCTCTACAATGCCCAAGGTCAATTGGAAACTGTGTCAGAAAATGGTATACGAAAAGAGCAATATACGTACGATGACTTTGGAAATAGAACAAATGCTTTGTTAAATACGATGGACTATACCTACATCAACAATCCGTTCAATCAAACGGTGAACTATGCCAATGGTATAGACGAAAAAGAGTTCAGCTACACCCAGGCGGGACAATTAGCGTCGTTGATTAGTAAAACGGGAGGCAACTTAAATTCGGATAAACGATGGTCGTACGATATATACGGAAACTTGAATTCGGTTCATTGGTCAAGATATGATTTGGATATGACTTATGACGCTTTTGATAGACTGATAGCAACCTATTTAAACGGTGTTGTGAAACAGAAATTGGTTTATGGAATAAACAGCCTTCCTATTGCAGAACTTAATCCGAGAAACCGTATTCTAAAAACATTTGTGTATGCCGATAACCAAACGCCTATTCTTATGAAAAGAAAGGAGATTGATCATTATATTATTTCTGATATTCGGGGTTCTGTAAAGATGGTGATAAGACTTCATGATGGGGCTATTATACAACAGTTAGCCTATGATGCATTTGGCAATGTAATTGTGGACACCCACCCAGGTTATACGCCGTTTGGTTATGCGGGCGGTTTGTACGATAACCGAATACGTCTTGTTCGGTTTGGAGCACGGGACTATTTACCCGAATTGGGGAAGTGGACTTCAGAAGATCCGATTGGTTTTTTAAGTGGGGGTTTTAACGATTATGCTTATGTATTGAATGACCCTATAAATTACATGGATCCCAGTGGATTGGAAGGGATACACATAGGTGAAACGGGATGGGGAAAGGGCTATACTTCGTTTGGAGCGTTTAGAAATGCTTTGGGACCAGCAGGAAAAGGGAAAGCTTGGCGTCCTATTGTGGAACAATACAAGGCTCATGGGGGCGGATTTGGTCGTAAAACGATTCAACATAGTGCCGATCGAATAGAAGTGGATTATTCCAATGGCGGAATTCATCGAAAACTAAGGGATTATCATTTCTATAACACCCAATTTTATCAGCCTAAAACAGTTCGTGGCTGGTTAAGTACAAAACGATTTCATTACCACTATACGTATGGGATAAAAAAGATATTGGAGTACGAAGGTTGGTAAAAGTCGATGGTCTTTAGAAAGGAGAAAAAGGCATCAGCGAAGACAAATTTACCGTAAAATCTTTTAAGCGATAAACGCCAATTCTTTAAAGTGTTCGTTAAAGAACACTTTAAAGAATTGGTTCTGCGGCAGGGATTGCAGCAATTGTTTGAGCTTTTGGGTGAAGTGAAACGAAACCGAAAAGCGAGTGCGGAAAGCCCGGCGCGAAGCGGCCGCCCAAATAATCATGGTATTGAATGTAATTACCGTTTACGTCCAACAAAACGAATCACCGACCCTTTACCGATATGGAAAAGCCCTTCATTCAACTCCACTTCCACTTCTTCTAGGAGAAGGTGGTCACAGCAACTAAAATCGGCAGCAACTTCTTCCAATGAAAATAAAGAATCCATGTCCTGAGGACCGCCCACATTTGGGTTAAGGTGCTGATACGCGATATGATTTTTACTAAAGGCTTCAAAAATAACCATTCCTCCGGGTTGAAGATGGTCTAGAAGAGTTTTGTGATAGCGCGATTTTATCGCTGCTGGAAAATGAGCATAGATGAATGCAATGGCCTTAAATTGTTCTGGGGCGAAATTTAAATCTTCCAAGACACCAACGTGGTAATCTAAAGCGACTTGATTTTGCTGGGCCAGTAAATCGGCTTTCTTTTTTCCTTCTTCACTGATATCAAACGCCGTAACCTGCCATCCGTTTTTAGCAGCATACACGGCATTTCGGCCTTCTCCTTCGGCTGGAAAAAGAATTGAGGCAGGAGGAAGTTGATCCAATTGTTCTTTTAAAAATTCATTCGGCTCTATACCGTAGGCATAGGCATTGTCTTTATAGCGATCATCCCATCGTTTGATCCAAGCATTATCTTCCATGGTTGTAAAATTTATAGTGAGTAAAATTATACTTTAATATGATGGGACTCAATTTACGAAATATCTTTTTTAATCGTGATTAAGATTAAGCATTCGTTTAATTTGATTTTGATGGTGAATGACGTGATAAGACATGAGGTAGAATAATTCGCGAATGGTTAGTAGGCCAAGTAATGGGTGCGGGAGTACCAATGTGTCGAGTTCCTCTTCGGTGTATCTTTCTAATAATTGTTTAATACTCACCATAGAGACGATGAATTCATCAATTATTTCGTCCCGCTGAATCGTTGGGGATTTTCGGGGAATAAATTGGGCTGGTGCTTTCCCTCCTTTTTGGATAGCAGCAAGGTAATTTTCGATGACTATATTATAGGACCATGTTGTACGGTTAAGGCTTCCAAAATTTTGCCGAATGTATTCTTTCGATAGCAACACTTTGGTTAATGGTTTTAAACATAACGTTATGTGCTCTAATTGTTCAATGGCAGTCCATTTGTCTGCATACCGGTAATTCAATTCATCCATAGACAAGCCATTGAAATAGTCTAGAAACGTTTGATGATTTGAATAAAAAACGGAGATTAATTCATCTTTTTTCATCGTTCTATAAATTATTGCCGAAACATATTATTTACTTCTCTAATGGTCTTATTCAATTTTTAGGCGGTAAATAAAGATAAAAAAAACGATGAAAAAATCTATTTTCTAAAAGAACTTTTTTTGAATTTTCTTTATTTCTACGGTTTTTAATTCCTATTTTAAACTGATTCAATGATGAAATAAACGCTAATATGCCTAATTTTGCACAACACCACCTTCTAATTTCCTTGGATGATTAACAAAAATAACGGTCATATTGAAGTACCTGGTTTTAATACCACGCTATTCATAGGCATGCCTCTTGAAGATCTAGAGCGTACGTCTTTCTATCAACACAATTTCAAGAAAAAAAATGATATGAATACGGGCTATTGTTGGTACGTTTTTAAAGAATTTGAGGTTTTAGAAAACGCAATCACCCTTAATTTATGCTTTTTTGAAGGTTGTTTAAAATATATTCATTTTTACACCTACCAAAATGGCGATTCAACCAGTTGGGACAATTGGAATGAAGAAGCTGAAATAAACCTCTTTCACAGAAACAATCAATTTCTGTCTAAAGTATTAAACGAACCTGTAAAGGTTGAAAAAAAACCCTATCCTCGCTGTGTGTTTCACTTCGCTTGGGGAAATGTTTGGTCGGTTTACGATCCTCGTGGCGCACAAGCCAGTATGGGCATTCAATTAAAATCAGCAACGACCAAGATCGATTAGTCTTTGATCGCCACTTTAAAAGAGGCGTTGTTATCAGAAGCGAATACCAGGTATACAGTGCTAGACTCTTGAAACATGGTTATTTTAAATGCTTTACTTTCGAGATTAATCGGACTTTTCTTCAACGAAAACACCGTCTGATTCACCTGTTTTTCTATTGGAAGAAAGGCATGCATTTTATAGGTTGAAAAATTATAATGCACATCTTCTAATGTTGCAAAACCAAAAGTATAGCGTCTTGTTTCATAGCGCTGCTTATCATTAGTCATGGAATAAATTTTATCAGCTTGAAAAGAATTCGAGATTTTGGCAAAGAGTACAATACCAAACAAAGCTTGTACAAAACCAATCACAATACAAAGCGCACCAACCGTACGAACAATGGCTACCAACTTTCCTTTTTTACCGTAGCATCTAAAAATAAGTAGACAAAACAGTAAATAAGCCAATGAGAAAGCAATAAAATCGGGGTAATCACCCTCCAATGAATAACCAAAAGAATAAAAAATGGTATAGAGGGAAAAACACCCCAACAAGACGATATAAATGGTCTTTGAAGTTCGTATCCAACGGTTCCTTAATAAGATAATCGCCAAGATAGGAAACACTAAAAAGGTCAGTAAGTATAAATAATAAACGAATACCATAGTAGATGAATCAGGATGTTTAATACTTTAATAAAAAAACGAATATTCTTTAAAAATAAATCAAAAATTTAACATTTTACATGAAAAACAACTAATCTTTATTGCTTAGGTATACAATCTCAAAGCGTTAGCCGACAAATAGTTGTTAACCATTTTATAATCAAGCGTATATTTTGTAGATTTATGCCTTTTAAGAAACATCAAAATACACCATTTTACAAATCAACCTTATGATCCTACCATGAAAAAATATGCTCTTTTAGGTTTAATCCTATTCAATTCTTTTCTTTTTTCACAAGAAGTTCATCCAGTTCCTACGCAGCAAGAGACTGCTGAACCAAAACAAGAAACCATTGCCTTTATTCGACAATTTTTAGCCAATAACTACCGAATTCCACCAGCTATTTACGACAGTATTGGTTCAATTCAATTAATGGCCGATTTTGTATTAACCAAAGAAGGCCAAGTAAAAGACCCTAAAATAATTTACAGTAGTAGACCATGTCTGTTATGTGAAAAGGAATACCTGCGTGTACTTCGCATGTTACCCATGATAAATCCCATGAAAGAAGAAGAACTACCGGTTGATTACCGTTTTCGGATTCCCTTGCATTTAGTCATTCCGGAATAGCATATAATTAAACCAACTTCGCGTAAAAAGCAGTAATTTTACAGGCTATGAATACTGAACCAATTGTAATTATTGGCGCTGGTCCTGCTGGATTAATGGCTGCTGAGCAACTCGCTAAAAAAGGCTTTAACGTATGTGTTTATGAACAAAACAAAGCCGCGGCAAGAAAATTCTTGGTAGCGGGTCATGGCGGCTTCAACTTAACGCATAACGAAGCCATCGATTCCTTTATTACCAAATATGATCATCCCCGAATTCGAGAAATGGTTCGTTTATTCGACAATACAGCTACCCGACAATGGCTTTCAGCAATCGGCATTGAAACATTCGTCGGAAGTTCAGGAAAAATATTTCCGCTTAAAGAGACCAAGCCCATTATGGTGCTGCAAGCTTGGCTAAAACGCTTAAAAGAATTAGGGGTTGAAATTCGCTATGAACATCAATTGATCGACTTTAATGAAAATTCAGTCACCTTAAAACATAAGCATAACACTTTCGAACAAAATTATCATCGCCTAATTTTAGGATTGGGCGGAGGCTCTTGGGCCAAAACGGGTTCCGATGCCAAGTGGATGGATTTATTTCAATCGAAAAACATTCTTACAGAACCCCTGCAATCAGCTAATTCAGGGTTTAATAGCCCTATCAATACAACAGCACTTGAAGGCAAATACCTAAAAAATATAGTTGTTCATTTTGAAGAATATGCCAAAAATGGGGAAGTTGTTTTTACCAATTATGGCCTAGAAGGAAGCCCTATTTACTATATGAATCGCTTTGTACGAGCCCATCAGTTCCCAGCAACACTTTATGTAGATTTAAAACCCGAAACCCCTCTCGCTGACGTAGAAGCAGCCCTTCGGTTCAAAGGAAAAATAACAGACCATTTAAAAAAACAGCTTAAAATTCAGCCTACCGGATTCGCTTTATTAAAAATGCTCGATAAAGAGACCTACCTCGACCCACAACAACTGGCGTTAAACATTAAACGATATCCAATTCCGATCACCAGTTTTCGGCCCATCGATGAGGTTATTTCTACCGCTGGCGGAGTATCCTTTGACGCGCTTAACCCAGACCTTTCACTCAAAAACTATCCTGCCGTTTATTGCATCGGCGAAATGCTCAACTGGGAAGCACCCACGGGCGGTTATTTACTCCAAGCCTGCTTTAGCAGTGGCTATTGGGTCGCGAACAAGCTAGCCATTTAATCTCTAAATTTCGACGGGAAAATAATTCTGGGCGGCCGCTACGCGCCGGGCTTTTCGCACTCGCTTTTCGGTTCCGTTACCCTCCACCAAAAGCTCAAACAATTGCTACAATCCCTGCCGCAGAGCCTAGTATGTTGCCTGTTCTGAAACAGAACAGGCAACATACTAGGCGTTGAAAATTCACTGATTAATTCTTCTACCAAGATGGTGAATGAAGGGAACGGTCAATATCATAACTCGACACTGATCGACTAATTATTGTTTTTATTAGCCGCTTGCATCCCCTCAAGATCTTCTTCAATCGATCGGTTCTTAGCCGCATTCATCCCGAAATAAATCAGTAAAATGGTACTAAAAAGTAAAAAATAATAAGAGTAATCCCAGTGATCACTGTATTCGTATAACTTTCCAAATATTCCAGGGCCAAAACCCGCTAAACCATAACCTATCGATTGTGACATTCCCGATATTTTAACCGCATGAAGAGGTGACTCTGTCCGAATAGAAAAAAACAATATACATAAGCTAAAGGCCAGTCCAGCCCCAATCCCAATTAACACAGATGCTAAATAAACATAATCGGCTTTAAATAAAAGCAATAATAGAATTCCAATCATAAAGCACAATCCCGATAAAGCGACCAAAGGTCTTTGATTGGGTAATTTCATCGCAATAATTGGAGCGATAAAGGTCACTGGAATCATGGCTAATTGAGAAATGGACAACACCCAACCCGTTTCTTCTTTCGGAAATCCGACGCTAATTAATGCAGTGGGTAACCAAGCGATTACACAGTAATAGATTAACGACTGTAAACCCATAAAAAGACTGATATTCCAAGCTTGTTTCGAGCGTAAAAAAGAGTGTTGAGTGGTTGGATTTACATGGGTAGAACCCACGGTATTCTTTCGTCGAAAAACCAATTCAATAAGCCAAACCAAAGCCGCAACCATCGATAAAATGCCCCAGATACCTATTGATCCTTTCCAACCATACGTCGTTAATTGACCAATTTTAATACTTAATCCTGAAGCCAAGGCAGCTGATAGATTCATCGATACCGCAAATACGCCCGTCATTAGCCCCACTTGATTCGAAAAAACCGATTTAATGTAACCGGGCATCATCACATTCCCAACACAAATTCCCAGTCCAATCATAAAAGAACCAAAAAAGATCGCCGAGGTGGTTCCTACAATCCGCATATATAGGCCAAAACTAAGCACTAATAAAGCGACTAACACCATATTGGTGGTACCTAACTTCGTCGAAAATCGACTAACCAATGCCGACATCACGGCAAATACAAATAAAGGGATAGAGGTTAATAGACTCGCCTCTAAACTACTTAAACCAAGTTGAGCGATGACTTCATCAAGTACAGGGCCTAAAGCTGTTATAGGAGCCCTGAGATTGGCGGCCACTAAAACAATGGCGGCCACTGAAACTATAATTTCTATTTTCTTGCTCGTCTGTTGTTCTTTTGAGTGATTCATTGAATGGGATATAGATTGAATGGGGCAAAATTACGTAGGTTATTCATAAGAAGATTGCCAAATTTTGAATATAAAACGACAAAAAAGGACACGCTTTACTGATCCCTCCTTTTAAAGGATATAGCTGGTTTATGTGCAATAAAAAAAGGAAGTCATGAAGACTTCCTTTATATTTATGCGTTTATTTTCTTATTCATCTGTTTGCGAAAACCTAAGCCCAAAATAACTGCACCGGCTAATAAAGCATATTGGTAATCACCAATCGGTAAGGGTTCGGGTGGATCATCATCAACAGGCGGATCAGTTGGGTTTTCACCTGCTCTTGCACTATTGAAAAGTCCTTTTTCTTCCGTTGGTTGTTCTTCGTTATCTCCGCTAAAAAATTGTGCGTTAACACTAGCAAAGAAAAAGAAAAAAGATATAATTAAGAGTTTTCTCATTGAATTATTATTTTTTTAGTGTATACATTCCCATTTTTAGTCTCCATTTTTAAAATGTATACATTTTTGTTTAAACGGGTAGAAAAATTCTTGTTATTGATTCCTTCTTTATGAAACACTAAATTACCTATTATATCGTATAGTTTTATGTTTTTTATCAAATCATTTGAAAATAAAGTTACATTCAGTTCATTTCCATTCGTATATACTTCAAATACTTTGGGTTGGGTTTGATCTTGACTTCCTAAAACTTTATTCGTGTAAGTAATTTCAAAACGATTGGCGTACTCACCAATGGCCTCTGTAAAATGATAAATCCCATTCTCCGATAAATTATGCACTCTATTTTCTACGTTATCCCGTAAATAAATGGTTTGTCCTTGTTCAAATAATCCGTCAGCTCCTTCTAATTGAATAAACAATTCTTGGGGTTGCTTGTTGTTTTTATCAAGTGATTTAACCGATAAATGCAATGGAACACGATCGGTATCAACAAATGGGTTAGCCTTCCCTTGAATGGTAAATAAATCGGAATCGATTACACTATACAAACCGCTGGCATTACTGTGTTGCTTTTTTGAATCATAAAATGGATCAAAACCATCTGTTGCACCATCAATATACCCTACCATAAAAGAGTTCAATTTGTAATTGGCATCATTTAAACTTAACCAAATTCTACTTTTCCCTACTTGCGCAGTACGGTGGTAAATTGGAGGATCTGTCGGTGTTAGCGTTGTCATACTCGGTGAAATTGTAAGCGCGGCAATCGGTGATGTCACTTTCATAAAGAAAGCTGCTCCAACATCGATAAAATTATTCAAATAGGGTACCGAAGCCCCCGATTGATTCATCTGTTGCCAGTTATCACCCCAATTTAAAACATTGGGTACCGTGTGTGTCCAGAAGTGAACCGATAAAATATTGGTTTGATTAATTAGGAGATTGGCCTCATATAACTTCGTTAAATCCAAAGGAGCTCCATAAGGATTACCCACTAAATTGAAGCCATTCGGCGACTGACCAACACCAAAAACTTCATTCGCATATTCGGCAGAATTCGGTACACCTGTAAATACACCACTGTAAATTAACGGTTTTGTCGGTTTTTCTACAGACCATGTAGGAAAGTTATTTGGCGAACGAATCCCTACGCCAATTCCAATTGGAAAGTCGTATGTATCATCGAGTGCATACCAAGTATCATCGAACGTATTGTATTCGTAAATCCGATCAGCAGCCGTTTTTGGCGAAAATGCACGCAAATTTTGTCCTTCTACTGGAGACGACCATGTATTTAAATCGATGCGGTACATCGGTTTAGAATTCCGCTTGAAAGAAACATTCCCCGTATTCGTGGTAATGGGTTGCTTTAAATAGGCCCCATGTTCGTAAATAATATTTCCTGATGTTACGTTCAATGGACCATATATATCGTGATAACTCCCACTTGGTACAACTAAAACAGCCCCACCATCAACGCGTAATGATTTCGCTATAATGGTCTTATTGTAATTTTCTAAAACTGTGGCATCCTTATTTTCGGTCGGAATACCATTGGTCCAGTCTCCATTCACATAAGTCGTTAACGACTCATTACTTATTTTAAAATCGTCTATATCAAATGTTTGTAACGAACGTACACCCTCACTTACGAAACCTGTACCATTGTCTTTAATTTGAATACTCATATCTTGTGTAACCGTTCTGGGTATCTCAATAGCAATATCTTTAAAAAAGGAAGTACCCGTCGTTTCATTAATTGTATACACATGAGCTGCAGTAGATTCTACAATAACTCCAGCAGCATCAGCCATCCCTATAACCACTTTAACCTTTAGTGGCTGACCATTAAACTGCTTAATTTTAAAAGTCAATTTAATATTCTCACTGTATATGTTTAAACTCTTGAGTGTTTTAGAAGTAATCCAGCCAGGATTCGTCGATAAACCAACACGAATGTTTTTAAGGGACGGATTTGGTCCGAATCCATACGTGCGCATTTGTGCAGCAAATAAGGTACCTGTTACATCGTAAAAAGCTGCAGGTCCACTTACTCCTGCACCACCATTCCCCGTAATGACGTTAAAATCGTCGAAGACGTATTCTGGTGCAATTGCATTAGGATAATAAACCGGTGTTGAAGTTGATGCATTAGGGGCCTTGGCAACTTGGCCGTTTAAAAAGGAGTTGTTCATAAACACGAACAACACCATTAAAAGGTAAAAATTATTTTTCATATAAAGCCTTGATTTGAGGCCGCAAATATAAAAATTAATCTGATCAAATTAACCCATTAATGAATTATTTTCAAGAAGATAGATAAAAGGCCTAGGATTCCGCAGCCTTTTTATCTTTAATTGCTTTATGCACCGCTAATGTAGCGAAAGGGATGAATGCAAAAATTAAATAAAAAATAAAATCTTCGTCTTCCCAATTGTACATTTTACGCGTTACAAAGATTAAAATGATGTAGGCAGAGAACCAAATTCCATGAAAGGTTCCTGCAAAAGGCATTGGTAACACATACCCAAATTGATATTTAATGGGCATAGCAATTAAAAATAATATTGCACAGCTAATGGTTTCCCACACACAGGCAACTTCAAACCATCTCTTTAATTGCTTTTCGCTAAATGTTATCATTTTACAAAACTACATTAACTATTCGAACAAAAAAATGAATAAAATCGTCTTTTTTATCATTCGTTTCTATAACATAATCTATTTTAATGATAATTAGCAGCTAACTTTATCATTAAAATTTATTATTTTCGTAGAAATTATATCTCGCGTATGAAAAAACCACATTTTTTAAATCAATTTAATCTTAATTTACCCCTTTGGACAATTATATTTCCTATTCTTTCGCTGGTTTTATTATTCTTTTCATCTGCAGTACTTAGCACTTCTTACGGTTCTTTACTTTTAGGAGTAGTTTTAATCACTTCAGTTCTTTCTGCTGTACATCATGCAGAAGTAATTGCACATAAAGTCGGTGAACCTTTTGGGACTATTATATTGGCATTAGCCATTACGGTTATCGAAGTGTCATTGATTGTCTCCTTAATGCTTGCTGAAGACAGCACAACCCCCTCTGTATTAGCTAGAGATACCGTTTTTGCAGCCATCATGATTATTCTTACGGGAATTATTGGAATTTGTCTAATAGCGGGAAGTTTTCGATTCAGAGAACAGAACTTTATTCAACAAGGAGTAACAACGGCATTAATAACGTTAATTGCCATCTCTGTACTCACCTTAGTCTTACCCAATTTCACCACCTCAGAAGGTTTAGGTGAATATTCAGATAGTCAATTAATTTTTGTGGCTATTATTTCATTAATCCTTTACGGGGGGTTTATCTCGGTACAAACCATTCGTCACCGAAATTATTTTCTACCCGATAAAGAAAACGATGGTACGTCTTCGAAAATTCACGAAGACCCACCCAACTTACCAACAACCATTACGAGTTTAGTTCTATTAATCATCGCCCTAGTTGCTGTTGTATTATTATCGAAACAATTATCACCAACCATTGAACAAATTGTGTTCGATTTAGGTGCTCCAAAATCGTTGGTTGGAATTATCATTGCAACGGTTATTTTATTACCAGAAGGTCTGGCAGCTTATAAAGCCGCTCGTCAGGATCGTTTGCAAATCAGTTTAAACCTTGCCTTAGGCTCAGCGCTTGCTTCTATTGGACTTACCATTCCTGCTGTAGCAATCGTGTGTTATTTCACAGGGATGCATGTAACGCTTGGCTTAGACGCTAAATCGGTCTTGCTATTGGTACTGTCTTTATTCACGGTATTCTTGTCGCTAAATTCAGGAAGAACCAACATTCAACAAGGAATTGTCTTACTCACTTTATTTGCAACGTATTTATTTACAACCGTTGTTCCTTAAGTAGGAAAATATACATAAAAAAAGACCGTTTTTCAACGGTCTTTTTTTATGTATATAAATTCAATCCATTTATTTATTCGGTAAACTAACCAAACTCTGCTGGTTACTTTGATCTTTTTCTAAGAAAATTTTACCGCGTAGAATACTTTGAATCGTGTTGACTAACTCTTTTTCAAACGAATCCCTTAACTGCGATTGGTGATAGATTAAAGAAACCTCTCTGGTAGGAACCGGAGATTCAAACTGACGAATATATTTCTTATGGTCTTCGGGTAAATCATCGGCCACTAAAGATGGTAAAAGCGTCATTCCATAACCATCATTCGATAGTTTAATTAACGCATCAAAACTACCACTCTCTAATTTAATTGGACGTTGTTTTAGTTTAGAGGCATCGCACAGGGCCAATACATTATCTCTAAAACAATGACCTTCTTGTAGAATTAATAAGTCGGCCGTATCTAAATCGTGTTCATTAATACGCTCATGACTGTATAGACGATGTGAATCGGGCACATAACCCACCAAAGGCTCGTAATACAATACACGCTCCATAATCTGATCTTCGTAGAGCGGAGAAACAACGATACCAAAATCCAATGAACCGTCTTTGATTCCTTTCAAAATCTTATCGGTTTGTAATTCGCGAATAACGAGATTCGACTTTGGATTATTCTTCTGGAACGTTTTATAAAATAATGGCACTAAAGAAGGAAGAATGGTTGGTATAACCCCAATAACAAAGTCACCTTCTAAAAGGCCTTTTTCTTCATTCACCAAATGTTTCATTCGGTTGGCTTCCATTAAAATGGTTTTGGCTTGAGCCACAATCTTCTCACCGATTTGGGTGATTTTAATAGGATGAGATGTACGGTCAAAAATCTCTATATTCAGTTCTTTTTCAAGCTTTTGAATCTGCATACTCAACGTTGGCTGAGTCACAAAGGACTTCTCTGCAGCTACGGTGAAATTTTTGTATTCTGCAACAGCAAGAACATAATGGAGTTGAACTAATGTCATCTAAAATTTTGCATAAAGGTACGGATTCTTCTTTTAACTAAGGCGCTAATGATGCCTTCTAAAACAAAGAGCTCAAGTGATTACTTGAGCTCTAACCATCAGGATGGGTATTCTTTATTGAATCGTTTTTTGTAATTGTACAACAAAATCACTTAATTTTTTTGCATCATCTGCAGATAATTTTTGAGTAATTCCTTGCATTTCTTTTTGGAATTCAACCGCTTTCGCTGTTAATTCATTTAATTTAGCTTGATCACCTGAAGCTGCTACAGCTTGAAGTTCACTAACGTAATCGGTGTATTTTTTAGCGAATGTAGACGCTTCAGGGCTTGCGAAAGTTGGTAATTCGGCCAATACTTTGCTCATATCCTTTGCAGTCTCTTGCGTTTGTTCAACCGCTTTGTCTGTTGTTTCTTCAATGGTAGACTGTGCTGAATTCACATTATCGACTACTTTTTCTTTTTCTGATTTACATGCTGAGAAAGCAAATAATCCCAATACTGTAACTGCTAATACTAATTTTTTCATTTGTCAGTGTTTTTTATACTATGTTTAAAATCTAATGTACTAAAAAATATTATCTAAAATTAACTTACTTTCGAAAATTGAACATCATATAAATTTGCGTAATAACCCTTTTTAGATAATAACTCTTGATGTGTTCCTTGTTCAACAATCATTCCGTTTTCCATCACCAGTATCTTATCTGCATTTTGAATCGTTGCCAAACGGTGAGCAATTACAATAGAGGTTCTACCTTGGGTTAATTTCTCCGTAGCCAATTGAATCAGTTCTTCTGAAGCCGTATCAATCGATGATGTCGCTTCATCCAAAACAAGCACTTGGGGGTTGTAGATATAGGCTCTTAGAAAAGAAATTAATTGACGTTGTCCAACCGAAAGCGTCGATCCACGTTCACTAACCTCACTGTAATAGCCATTGGGTAAACTTTGAATAAAAGAATGAATCCCAATTTCCTTTGCTGCCGCTTCCACCTCTTCCAAAGTAATGTTCTGATTCCCCAAAACAATATTATCAAAAATAGTTGTATTGAATAAGAATACATCCTGAAGCACAACGGCTACATGCTGTCGTAAATTCACTAAATTCATATCATAGATATTCACTCCATCAATGGTAATTACGCCAGAATCAATATCATAGAAACGACTTAATAGATTAATAATCGTTGATTTACCTGCTCCGGTTGCACCAACAATAGCCACGGTCTCGCCTGGTTTTGTTGAAAAGGAAATTCCTTTCAGCACAGGATTATTGAGTACGTAAGAAAAAACAACGTTCTTGAATTCAATGGCACCTTCTACTTGGGCTAATTTTATTTTACCTTCGTTGGGTAACGTTTCATCGGCATCTAAGATTTTAAACACACGATCAGCACCTACCAATCCACGTTGTATCGTATTAAAACGCTCCGCAATCGCACGCATTGGCGATGTTAACAACGCAATATATTGTGTAAAAGCGATTAAATCCCCTACCGATACATCCCCATGTACAGCCGTTCGTAAACCACCAAACCAGATTAAACTACCCGTTGCTAAAGCAGAAATTATATCGACGACAGGAAACAAGAGCGAAAAATAGAAAACGGTTTTTAAATAGTTTTGCTTTAGTTCACTATTGATACCAACAAACTTGGTGTATTCTGCTTTCTGCCGATTAAACACCTGAATAATATTCATTCCCGTTAAACGTTCTTGAATAAACGTATTCAACTGAGCGACCAATGTGCGCTCTTCCTGATACACATTCTTCAAGGCTTTCTGAAATAGACGCGTAATAATCATCATAAGCGGTAGAATAACGATTACTATCGTCGCCAGAACCCAGTTCATATAGTACATCACAATAACGATAAAGATAATCTTCAACGCATCGCCTAGTAGCACGAGAATCCCATCATTAAAAACCTCAGCAATGGTTTCAATATCCGACACAGAACGGGTGACTAAAACCCCGTTAGGTGTTTTATCAAAATACCCCAACTTAAAACGTATCAAGTGATTGTATAACTGTACGCGTAGGTAGCAAATAACCTGCTGAGCCACAACATTGGCCATATAGACCATAAAAAAGGATAAAACACCTTCAAAAACCAGGATTAACGCTAATTTCAGAATTTGGTATTTTAAACCAACTAAATCTTTGGTCTGAATGTAATTATCGATAATATCTCCCGTTAAATAAGGGCGATACACCGAAAAACAAGCACTGAAAACGGCGATAAAAATTACGGTATAAAACAACCCTTTCCGGTGCATTCCAACCTGTAATATCCGTTTCAATCCATTGATATCAAACGACGTATTTTGATTAACTGTACTCATGTATAAATAACTCTTTATCATATTGAACATCCACCAAATAAAGTCCTTGTGCCGGTGCAGATGCCCCAGCAGAACTTCGTTTCTTTTGTTCAATAATTTGTTTAAAATCTTCTTTAGAAATCTTTTTCAAACCTACATCAACTAAAGTACCAACAATAGCTCTAACCATATTGCGCAAAAAACGATCGGCCGTAATTGTAAAAACCAATTGCCCCGTTTCATTCATTTGCCAATACGCTGCGCTTACATCACAAATGGTTGTTTTAACGTCGGTATGCACTTTGGCAAAGCTTTCAAAATCCCCTTTTTTAATCAATAACTTAGCCGCTTCATTCATGGCGTCTACATCCAAATCTCTCCCATAAACCCAGGCGCTTTTATAGGCAAATGGATCCTTATGAGGAGACAAATGGTAATTATATGATCGCGCTGTTGCATCAAACCGCGCATGAGCATCAGCCTTCATTTCATGGACTGCAAACACGGCAATATCCTTGGGCAAAAAAGAATTTAAACGTTTTATAAAATCCAATCTAAATTCGCCATTGTAATCAAAATGTGCAAACATTTTTTTAGCGTGCACGCCCGAATCTGTTCGTCCAGCACCTACAATAGCAATCGTTTCACCCAACATTCTGGTCAAGCGATTTTCGATAACTTCTTGTACTGATACTTGATTCGGTTGCCTCTGCCAACCAAAATATTTTTCACCATTGTAGGCTAATTCTAAAAAATACCGCAATTGTTGTAAATTTGAAAGACAAAAATACAACCTTTTGAAGAAAATCCTTTTACTTTCCGATACGCATTCCTATTTAGACGATCGCATCTTAGCTTATGTTGAAGAAGCAGACGAAGTATGGCACGCTGGTGACATCGGCTCACTGGATGTTACCGATAAAATTGCCCTTTTAAAACCGCTTCGAGCAGTTTATGGAAATATAGACGACCATAGCGCACGCGCTACCTTCCCCTTAAATAATCGATTTACCTTGGAAGGGGTCGATGTATGGATTACCCACATCGGTGGCTATCCAGGAAAATACAGCCCTGGAATTCGAAAAGAATTGATAAAAAACCCACCCAAGCTTTTTATATCAGGCCATTCCCATATTTTAAAAGTCATGCCCGATAAAAAATTAGGATTGTTGCACATGAATCCTGGAGCGGTAGGAAAACACGGATTTCAACAAGTACGAACCATGTTGCGCTTTCAATTAAATCAAGGCAATATTGAAAACCTTGAAGTCATTGAATTTAAGAAATAGTCATTGGGCGCCCCCTTCGGGCCAGGCTTTACGCTATATCTTTGCTACCTGAAATTTCCTCGTTAATGGAAATAAAGGAGGTAGCAAAGGATGCCGCTTCAATCCTTGTCGCAAAAAGGGAGCGTTCGCCGAGCGAACGTTCCCTTTTTTTTAAAGATTTCAACCTTCATCGATTCCTTAAATAATTTAAGTCAAGTATACTATAATGTAGAAGGACAGACAAAATTCGACATGGGCATTGTTCCTATTCCTTTAATCGCCTTAAAACCACCTTGTACATCAATGAGGTTCGTAAACCCTCTCGCTCTCAAAATGGAAATAAAAATCATTGAACGATAACCACCAGCACAATGTACATAATAGGTCTTTTTGCTGTCTAAAATACTCATTTCTTCATTGATATAATCCAAGGGCTGGTTGATCGAATCCATTAAATGCTCGGATAAATATTCGGCTTTTTTACGCACATCCAAAATCGAAAGCGAAGGATCATCCACCCATTGCTGTGTGAACTGATGCGCGCTAACCGATTCGATCTGATCGATTTCCTTTCCTGCATCCTGCCAAGCTTCAAAACCACCTTCTAAATACCCTAAAGCAAAGTCATACCCCACTCTGGCCAAACGAGTCACCACTTCTTCCGCTCTCCCTTTTTCGGCTATAATTAACAATGGTTGCTCTACACTGGGAATCAAGGCCCCTACCCAAGGAGCAAATCCCCCATCGATACCAATATTTATCGAGTTGGGAATAAACCCCTTTGCAAAGACTTGGGCGTCGCGCGTATCCAAAACAATTGCTTCGCTGGCATTCGCAATCTCTTCAAAGGCCTGTGGACTTAATTTGATTAATCCCCGGGATAATACAGTATCAATTCCTTCATACCCTTGGCTATTCATCCGCACATTCGCAGGAAAATAAATCGGTGGAGGTAATAAACCATCCAATACTTGGTGAATGAACTCTTCTTTTAACATTGGTTGCAGTGCATAATTGGTTGCTTTCTGATGGCCTAACGTATCGGAAGTTTCTGTACTCATATTCTTTCCACAAGCAGAACCAGCACCATGGGCTGGATAAACGATAATATCATCTGCCAAAGGCATGATCTTATCGTGTAACGAATCGTATAAATAGCCCGCTAATAATTCTTGGGTTAAATCGGTGACGACCTTCTGCGCCAAATCTGGTCGACCAACATCCCCTATAAACAGCGTGTCACCCGTAAATAAAGCGACTTCTTTACCTTCTTCATCCATTAGTAAATAACAGGTACTCTCTAAGGTATGCCCTGGTGTATGCACAACACGAATTTGGCAATCGCCTACTTTTAATACTTCATTATCTTGAGCGATATAAGCTTCAAAACCTGGTTGAGCGGTAGGACCAAAAACAATTTTACCGCCCGACTTCTCAGCTAAATCAATATGGCCGCTTACAAAATCGGCATGGAAATGAGTTTCTAAAACATAGGTTATCTTTGCATTGTTCTTCTTGGCCTTAAGTAAATAGGGTTCAACTTCTCTTAACGGATCAATTACAACAGCTTCTCCAGCACTCTCAATATAATAAGCTCCTTGCGCTAAACAACCGGTGTATATTTGTTCTATAATCATCTTTTTATTGTTTAAATTATTATTTATTTTATGGTCTGTTTGTTATCTGATTGATGTCTACTTTTAAGTTTATCATCCTCCAATTGAAAAAAAACGATTGTGATTTTATGATTAACCTTGTTCATTCGCCTTTTGTTGGGATTGATTGAGCAAAATTAGGAACTTCAAAAAGCGCCCGCAGTAACATTTGTTACACGCTAAAAAAGAACCACATAGACCGAATGAGAAAGAAAATATTTTAAAGTTTAAAAAGTCCTTCATCAATCACTGATTAAAAACAGCTCTAAATGAGCCTTTTTTTTACTAAAAAGTTTTACGACAACAAATTTTTATCTCTTTAATTTATTGGATAACTTTGAACTATTATGGAGAATTTGATTTTACCTATCACTCAACCTGACCAAATAAAATGCCTTATTCCGCAACGTTCACCAATTATTATGGTGCATCAATTGCTGCATTTTGAAGTTTTTAAAGCTATAAGCGCTTTAACGGTATCAACAGAAACCCTTTTTGTACGAAATAACTTCCTGCAAGAACCTGGACTGCTTGAACATATGGCCCAAACGGTAGCACTCTACAGTGGTTATGAGTATTATTTAGCAAAACAACCTATAAAAACAGGGTATATTGCTACAATGCAAAACTTTATGATTTCAGCTTTACCCAAAGTAGGTGACACGCTTACAACAACGGTAATTATTCTAAAAGAAATGCTGAATGTGAATGTGGTAGAGATTACCACCCAAGTAAATGATCAGTTGATCGCACGAGGTGAAATGAAATTAATTTTAGCACGATAATGCCAACACTACTAGCCGATTTTTATCAAGTACAACGTATCGAGGCTCTCGAAGAGAACGCATACACCATTAGCTTAACCCTGAATGCTGACCACCCGATTTTCGATGGTCACTTTCCACACCAACCAGTAACTCCGGGTGTTTGTGTAATTCAGATTGTTAAAGAGATCACTGAAAAAATTGTCGATAAGACTCTGTTTTTTCAACAAGTGAAACAAGCCAAGTTCTCCAGTTTAATCGATCCCAAAGTATCCAATGTTTTGCGCATTGAACTAACCATTAAAACAGGCGAAAACAACGATATTCTTATTCAGAGCCAAATTTTTTATCAAGAAACTATCTCGGTTAAACTGAGTGGCGTATTGCAAATATTAGCTTAAAAGAGTTCGTTTACGATTAAGCGAATTATACCCTATAAAAAGGCCCATACAACGAATATTTGCATTCATTGTATGGGCCTTTTTCTTTGAAAACCAAACACTCAATAGTTGAGTTATTTGGCCAATTTGTATTCTTTTAAAACATCTTTAAATTTAGGATTGCGTAAATAACGACGGAACTCATGGGATTCCATTCCTGTAAAATCTGTTTTTTCTAAAAACGGATAATAGTTGATTAATTCGTTATAGGCATCTGCTTTATACCCTAAATCGGTTGGCTTTAGCTTCTTCGATAAAAACCCAAAAAACTTGGCTAACGTCCTATCCGTTTCATTGGTTGTAATATGCATACGTTTTAATTGGGGTGTAAATGTATTGAAGGTTTCAATAGAGTCCATTTCTGTTTTCGATTTAAAATCTTCTAAACCAACAGCAGGAGCTAACATAATGCAAATAATTTCATTGTTATTTTCCTTTAATTCGTTTATGCGATCAATGTCTACATTGTGCTTCTTATAGGTTCGTTCCACCAAACTTTTTTTGTAAGTGGGTGTACTAAGTGCACTTAACACCACAGAGGCACCACGGCTATGGGAAATAATAAATACCTGTTTTTTATGCATTGTATTTAGCACTCTTCTCAATCCAAACTCCCCTGCCGTCTGACTAAAGGTCGTTGCTTGCACCCATACCTTTGCTCCCCCAAAAAGGGATTCAGACACTAAACCATCCCAATAGAAATTAATCACCTGATCGTTCGTATTGCTTACATTGATCATGTTTTTTGCATAGTTGTAGTTTTTCAAACTACTCATATAATCGCTATTGATCCCATGTACAAAAATAAAGACGCGCTCTTTGTTCAGTAGTTTGTTTCCCACTTGATTCAAATGCCTCGACTCAAAGGTGGTTAATTGCTTTTCAATTCCTTTTTCCGTCGCAATTTTCATCAAAGAATAGGCATCTCTTTTGGCGCTTTTGGGTGGATCACCATAAGTTGTTTTCCATTGATTGGGATAAAAATTACCATTTTGATCGACAAAGGCACTGATCGTATTCGGCTTTATAAAATTATTCGGTACTTGCGAATCGGGCACATTGTGATGCGCAGCACAGGCTGTCAGAAAAATTGACAGCCATAGATAGTAAATAAACTTTTTCATTGAAGGTTTAATAAAAGACTAAAGTAATCTTTTATCGACTTAATCCATGTTAATTCTATGGATTTCATCACCAATGGCTATTGAAAAATTCAAAGGATAACTTTTAGCGACTATTTGAGTAGGAAACCATTGACGACTTTTAGAGACAAAAATAATTAAACCTTCGTCGTCTCCTAGCGCAAGAAAATCTTTGGTTGGTTCGGCTTTATCGAAAAAGTTAATCCCATACTTCGCTATCCATTCCGCTGCCGTTTTCAGGGGTTCATCGACCACTAATCCGATTTCACTAATACTCACTATATGGGATGCGTCGAATCCCACACGCTCGCTTTCACCCACATCCTCACGGGCTATAAATTCTACAAGATTGCCATTATCATCGAAAAAATAAAGTGATTCAGATTTCCAAGTCGTTAATACCGTAACCAATTCACCCGCATAATTAGGCATTAACGTAAAACGTTCGTTTGCCCATTGTTTTCCTTCTTCCAATTTATTGGCGGCTATATTAAAGGCAAAATGATAGACCATAGCTTCGGCCTCTTCAGTCGCTTTAAATGTTGTCTTTGTTTGTCCGAATTGATAAACCAATTCCGTAGCTGACTCTATTATTAATTCAGCGGCTAATTTATCAGTATAAAATGCTTTTGTTAATGCGATATCATTCACCAAAAGCGTTAGTTCTTTTATAATCATCTTTGTAATTTTAAACTAAATTAGGCCTTATTATACCTCGGGTAAGCGATTATTCATCGATAATTCTAATCGCATGATAGGCTTTAACTCAACTCGTCTTTGCTTTCGTACAACGATCTGACGATAATTCCCAAGGAGTAAAAGTTAGCCCAGCTGTAATGGAGAAATCGAAATTGCCTAAACAGCGTGCTTTTAATTTGATTGGTATCAAACAAATTAAAAGCATGCTGTTGCGGCAGGGATAGAAGCAATTGTTTGAGCTTTTTGGTGGAGTGAAACGGAACGAAAAGCGAGTGCGGATAGCCCGGCGCGTAGCGGCCGTCCATAAAAAAAGGAGCACTAAGTGCTCCTTTCAAGGGTATTTTATGGTCATTCGTTTACATAGCAATTGCGCCAGAACCCACTAATTCTTCGTCGATATACCAAGCACAGAACTGCCCTTCGGTAATTGAAGATTGTGGATTTTCGAAAGCGACATATAAGCCGTTTTCTGCTTTGTGAAGCGTTGCTTTCTGCAAAGGCTGACGATAGCGAATACGTGCTAAAACCTCCATTGTTTCGTCGGTTTTTAAGGCCATATCTTCCCGAACCCAGTGCACCTCATCTTCTTTAATGAAAAGGGCTTTTTTGAGCAATCCTGGATGATCGGCGCCTTGACCGGTATAGATTATATTTTCGTTGACATCGGTTGCAATCACAAACAGCGGCTCTACTTTTCCACCAACTCCCAATCCTTTTCGTTGACCACGGGTAAAATAGTGCGCACCTTGGTGTTCACCTACTTTATGGCCATCGGTTTGTTGATAAGTGAAACCTTGAGCTTCGAATTCTAAGGCGTCGTACTTGGTATTGAATGTGGGTATGGTGCGGTTAAAGACGGTAGCGTCTTTTTCGACTTCAATGATATCCCCTTTTTTGGGTTTTAATTGTTGTTGTAAAAATTCGGGCAAGCTCACTTTTCCTATAAAACATAAACCTTGAGAGTCTTTTTTATCGGCAGTCACCAAGGCTTGTTCTTTGGCAATTTTACGAACGTCTGGTTTTTGAATTTCACCAATTGGGAACAACGCTTTGCTTAGTTGTTCTTGTGATAACTGACATAGAAAATACGATTGATCTTTGTTGTTATCATCGCCTTTTAATAATTGAAACACTTCTTGTCCGTTGTCATCTATAAACGACGTCTTGCGAGCGTAATGACCAGTAGCTACATAGTCGGCACCAAGATCTAGAGCGGTCTTTAGAAAAAGATCGAACTTAATTTCACGGTTGCATAAAACGTCAGGATTTGGTGTGCGACCCTGCTTATATTCATTGAACATATAGTCTACGATTCGCTCTTTATACGATTCGCTCATATCGATTACCTGAAAAGGAATTTCTAACTTTTCGGCGATTAATAGTGCATCTGCGCTATCCTCTATCCAAGGACACTCATCTTCTAAGGTGACTGAGGCGTCGTTCCAATTTCTCATAAACAACCCGATTACTTCGTATCCCTGCTCTTTTAATAAATAAGCAGCAACACTAGAATCTACACCCCCAGAAAGTCCTACAACAACTCTTTTCATTTTATTGTTTTTCAAGCGACAAAATTACGAATTATCTAGCGAATGAAAGTTACCTTACATCAATTGCCTGAAACTTTGGATGAGGTTTTGTTGAAAAGGATATAAAGCACAAGACATAAGCCAGTAAGAAATGGGTAAAATAAGTTACCGATAATAGCGATGGGTGATAAGGTAAGATTGGTTGTTTGTCCTAATTTTGTTACAGCTAATGCGGCTAAAATTTGTGCACCATAAGGCAACATTCCTTGTGTAAAACAGGATGCAGTATCTAATATACTCGCTACGCGCTTAGGTGTTAACTGATGAAAATTAGAAATTTCTTTGGCTATTTTACCGACGATTAAAATGGTGATGGTGTTATTGGCTAACGTTATATTTGCCAAAACCGTTAAGGCGGCTATACTAATTTCTGCGCCTTTTTTAGAACGGATATTGCGGGTTATGTGATAAATAATAAAATCTAAACCACCGTTGTAACGAATTACTCCTACTACACCGCCTATAATTAAACATAGAATACTCAATTCGAACATTCCCGTAAATCCTTGATTAATAGAACCCACTAAATCTACAAAGGGAAGGTCTATATAAAAAACACCTAAGAGCAAAAATGAAATAATTCCGATCACCAACGACCAAAGAACATTAAGTCCCCAAATGGATAGCCCAAAAACTAAAATATATGGTATAATTGTTATAACGTCGAAAGGTAATTCTTTATGACTAAAATCGGGAACAGCTAATCCTTGAGATAAATAGAAATAGATGATAATTGAAATAACGGCTGCGGGCAAAACGATTAGGAAATTGGTTTTGAATTTCGATTTCATATCGACATTTTGGGTACGGGTTGCCGCAATGGTCGTATCGGAAATAAAAGATAAGTTATCGCCAAACATAGCCCCCCCAACGATTGCGCCTAACAATAAAGCTAATGACCCAGGTATTACACGTTCCATTTCTACAGCAATGGGCGCTAAGGTTACCACGGTACCCACCGATGTACCAATAGAGATGGATATAAAACAAGCGACTAAAAAGAAGCCAACAATAATAAAAGAAGAGGGCAAATAGGTTAAAGCGAGATTAACGGTCGATTCTACAGCGCCAACTGCAGTGCCCAATTGTCCGAATGCGCCTGCAAAAAGAAAGATTAAAACCATGAGTAAAATGGTTTGTTCCCCTGCATTTTCGCTAAATATTTTCATTTTTTTATCGAACGATACCTTTGGAAATTGAAGCATAGCCACAATAAAAGCAATCATAAAAACCACCAATGCCGACACAGCATAAAAGTCGTTTAAGATTAATGATGACGAAAAATAAATAACAATAAATATAATTAAAGGCAATAAAGCCCAAAAATTTCCTTTTTTCAATTCCATAAAGCGGTTCAACTAGAAAAATATTCGGACAAATATCGAAGAAAAAAAATGAGAATTAAAACACCGAAAATATTGACATATTGCATTTAATGTATATAAATACAATAAGGGAATTTCTTTTCTAAGACCATTTCATATTTAGATATTTTTTCTAATTAAATGCATTTATTTAGTGATTATTTTATTTGTTAATTCTATCGCCTGTTGATTCTTATAATCGATCCATGCTTGACCTTTCCGCTTTCGCATCCAATTATCGTAGGTTCTCATGAAAAAGATATTGTAAATGGCTTGCGTAAAATTTTTGGGCTTATGCGCTAAGGAGCGTAAACTCATTGAAAAACCAGGCGTCAAATAGGTCATATGATGCCACCAGCCTTCGGGCATATACAGCATTTGTCCGTGTGAAAGATTGGCCACCATGGGGTGAATATTTTTCAGGGCTGGCCATTGGTTAAAATCGGGCTTGTCGAAGTCGATATCTTCCCGGCAAATCACCGAATAAGGAATTTTGTACATATACTTCGATTCTTCGGGTGGAATAATAATGCATCGCTTTTCTCCTGCAAAATGAAAGTGAAGAATGTTGGCCAAATCGATATCGTAATGCATAAATACAGTAGCACCTTCGCCTCCAAAAAATAACATCGGCAACGATTTAAAGAGTTTTAACCCTAAATCTGGAAGTTTGTAATCATTCTGCAATTCGGGAACCTGGCTCATTAGGTTGTATAAAAAAATACGCAAATCGGTCGGTCCTTGATGAAGTAGGTCTATATAATCGCTCATTTTCATTTCAGCCACAGGTTCATTGACTTTTTTTGTAAAATCAACAGGGTCGTTGTTGTATAAAGGGACTATTTTTTGTCCGGCGAGTTGTTGAATATACTTAAAATTCCATTTTTCATAAGCCGGCCAATCTTCGGTTAATCGCTCTATAACGACAGGCTTTTGAGGCTTTACATAGAATTTTTGAAACGCTTTCGCAGAAAGTGTTTGATGTCTTTCTATTTCGGTGAACTTAAAACTCATTGCTCAATGTAAATATTCCAACAAATTTAGCTAACTTTTTTGTTAAATTCCCGATATTTACAAATGATGATTATAAAATAATTCATTTTTATTGTATATTAAATAATGGCAACCAACAGACTAGGGTTATTTATTTTTGGTTTATTTCTCTTTTTATGCTCTTCCACCAAGGCACAACATCATTTACCGTATTTAGAAATTGAACACGAAGAAGATTGGGCGAAAATAGATGTTACCCAGTTAAAAGCCACCTATACCTTTCAATCGCTTTTGGGCGATTTAGACCTTCATTACACCATTTCAAATCACAGCAACGATTCTGTGGATGTTAATTTTATTTATCCACACCACCGTGATCAAAACCTCTATCGGTTTTCAGCGACCATTAACGAACGAACAATTGAACTTCAAAGCAAACCGATTCGTTTAGTTCGTCAGGAAATAAAGCAATTAACGCAACGACAAAACACGTTGGGTATTGCGCCTCCCTATATTCGTTTAGAACTGGGAAAAATCCCCCCTCAGACTCTATTTACAGTCGTTGTAAGCTATACAACGCTTATTCCCTATGCAGCAGGTTACTACCAATTTTCCTTACCTGAAAGAATCAGTAAACGAAGTCGTTCTTATACAGAGACCTTTCAAGCCACTAAAAGCTTAAAAGCCTATGCCATGGAAACCGAAGAGCAGTTTACAGCGAATGGTCAACTCGCCTTTCAATCGGTCATCCTAAATGGAGAAGAAAAAACACATCCTGTAAAACAAACTGCATTTACCATAAACAAGACATCGCCCTCGGCTACCGATTTTAAATACACCTACCAAACCAATGCAATGCTTACCAACCATCAGTCTATCCATATCGATGGATGCGATTATATGCTTGGGGAGATCTATCCACCAGCAGAGATCGATTCTACCATCCTAAAACCACGTGAATACATCTTTATACTCGACGCATCGGGTTCTATGAAAGGAAAACCATTGGAAGCAGCTAAAGAACTTATTCGAAATGTCTTGAACCAGTTAACAGGATCTGACCGTTTTGCGATAATCTTCTATGGAATAAAACAAACCGAAACAAGCCAACAGACGCTAATGGCCACACCCGATAATATAAGTAAAGCTATGGCCCTAATAGACCAAACACAAGCCAAAGGAGGTCTACAATTAAACGATGCTTTACAAAGCCTTAGTAACTATCGTTTACAGCCCAATTACAATAGAATTGTAACCATTGTTAGTGATGGTAAAATGACCATTGAATCCAATATTCATTTGGCCTTAAAAACGCATGCGCGCTATGCCCAATTTTTTATCTTAGGAATTGGCAACGACATCGATTACCGGACCATGAATTTTTTAGCCTTAACCACGGGCTATTCGCCTTTTATTATCGACCAACCCGAAAACATTCCACAACGAATAAACGAATTTGAAAAACGAATTCTTACACCATTGTTACGCAATATTCGTCTTCAATCTTCGATAATGGATTTAGATGCTACTTATCCCAAAAACTTTAATAGTTTTCTATCCAATGAACCATTGCATTTTGTAACCAAAGATTGCCATAAAAATTATCCGAAACAATTCTCTATTTTAGGCACCAATGGCTCTGTTTCCTTTGATAAAACAATACTTATACCGACTAAGCAAACAGAAGCGCTTTCTAAGGCGATCCAATTTTATTGGGTTAAACAAGCCATTGATTATTTATTAAAAGAAGAAGATCGCTGTGGCGAACGTTGTAAAAAAGATGGGCGCTACAGAAAAACAATTGAAGAAATAGGAACACATCATAACGTGTCAACACCCTATAATTTATTTATCCAAAACTACGGTGCAACCCAGGGGTATAATGATTATGACAGCGATGGAGATCAGGTGATGGACTGGCAAGACAATTGCCCTTTTGAAAGAGGAGATAGCGCAGGGAAAGGCTGCCCTGATCACCGATTAAATCCTACCGAACGAATTCAGAAAATAGAAAGCCAATCGAATAGCCTTTTATATTTTGTAGAATTTGACTTTGATAAAGCGAAAATACGCCCGGAAGATAGCGAGAAATTAGACCAATTAAGTCGTTTATTTAAAGAGAACCCTACGCTTGAGTTTACTTTAATTGGGCATACGGATGCTTTTGGAACCGAAGAACACAATAATCAATTAAGTTATCAACGCGCAAAAGCGGTGAAAGATTATTTAATCCTTCGAGGTATTCAAGCTGATCGAATTCAATTAATAGCCAAAGGAGCAAAAGAGCTAAAACATCCCGAATGTGCGATAGCCGAACAATGCAGCGATTGGAAAAACTTTGAAAACAGACGCGTGATTATAAATATAAAAAAGGACTAAGTAAAACGTAGTCCTTTCAATCTATAGAATAGTATTTTATTTAAGCCATTCGCTCTATTAAAGCCATATAAAACCCATCATACCCCGATTCCGAAGGTAAATACGCTTTATCTGTAATTAATTTATAATCTGGATGATCCGCTAAAAACTTTTCAACTTGCAGATTATTTTCAGAAGGAAAAATTGAACAGGTAGCATAAACCATCAACCCACCAACTTTAAGCATTTTCGAATAATCAGACAAAATTGCTTGTTGTTCAATTTTAATACGATCAAAAAACTCCGGTTGAAGTTTCCATTTCGCATCAGGATTACGTCTCAAAACGCCAATTCCAGAACAAGGTGCATCAATTAACAAACGGTCAATTGAATTTTCCATACGCTTAATCGTCTTTTGTTCAATCAACTTCGTTTGAACGTTTTGTACATCATTACGACTAGCACGACGCTTCAATTCTTTCAATTTCCAGTCGTATAAATCCATGGCAATAATCTGCCCTTTATTCTCCATTAAAGCAGCCAAATGCAACGTTTTACCTCCAGCACCCGCACACGCATCAACAACACGCATACCTGGTTTTACACGCAAGAAAGGAGCAATCATTTGCGATCCCGCATCCTGAATTTCAAAGAAACCGTTTTTAAACTCTTCTGTTCTAAAAACATTACTCTTCACTTCCAACTCTAATGCATCTTGGTATTTAGACAAAACTTTCGTTTTAATCTGTTTATCTTTTAAAAGTTTCTGTAATGTTTTACGATCTGTTTTTAAGGTATTCACCCTTAAAACAGTCGGTGCTTGTGCGTTCATAGCCTGTACCTCCTCTATCCATTGCTCGCCTAGTTCTTTTTCACCTAGTTCAAACAACCAATCGGGATAAGATTCTGCTACGGCAATGTTCTTAGACGACTCGTGGTGACGTTTTAAAATATCCCTTGCATTCACCTTTTTAAATTCAGGCCAAGCGGGTAATTTCTCATCTGGATCGAGTACAAACCAAGACCCAACGAACTCCCAAATACTATCTGGAGCCAAAGGACGGCTCATCACCCCTTCAACTAAACGCTTCCAGCGCACTAAATCATAAACAGTTTCAGCAATAAACGCGCGGTCTCTTGCCCCCCATTGTTTATTAGACTTTAGTGTTCGCTCTACTTCTTTATCGGCATATTTCCCTTCAAAGAAAATCGCTGACAACGTATCGGTTATCCCGATAAACAAATTTTTATATGGTAAAATCTTCATAATTGAGCTGCAAAAATACGAAGTCTCTTCAAAAGGAGATCTATTTATTTCATAGAAAAACACTTTTAGGCGATAATAAGCTAAATTTAGCAGCGAATTGGCAAAATAACAAAATCGAAACCTGCTTTTAGTGGGCGACTGCTAAAGCACCGGGCTTTCCATTCCCAATCTTTGCAACAAGAAAAATCAATTTCAAAGGAACATCGCGGAGTGTTGCAAAGGATTTCCACTTCAATCCCTGTCGCAGATTTAGGTTGATGGTATACAATGATAAAAAACGCGATGAGGAATATTAGATAATCGATTATTCGAATTGGCCGTTTTATGAAGTCTTGCTCTATGTATATGGACCCCATAAAAAATATTTTGATCAAAAGAAATGAATTATAAATAAGAAAGGGTTTTAGCATAAATGCTAAAACCCAATCGATTTTTAAAACCTACATAAATGTAAGTTCATTTAACATTAAAAATCAATCTTACTCTCTACTACCACTGCTAAACTACAAATCAATAACCAATAAACAAAATAATTACGCATAAATTAATTAAAATATTTTATCACTACCTTATCAACAATAAGGCTTTTCAATTGTTGCGATAAATACAATAACAATAATTGTTATTAGCAAACAAGCTATAGCTTAGCTTTCCGTTAAAATGATTAACTTTACCTTTCAAAATTTAATGCATGGAATTGGTTGAATATATACAACAACATCAAAAAGATATTTCGGAGAAATCGATAAAAAATACCTTAAAATGTTTAGCGGATGATAATACAATCCCATTTATTGCTCGTTATCGAAAAGAGTTAACGGGGAATTTAGATGAAAATCAGATCGCACGCATCCAAAAACTATCGTCTATACACCAAGAAATCGTTAGTCGGAAAGCCTATATTCTACAAACACTTATCCAAGACCAGGTTTTAACCCCTGAATTGGAACAACGCATTGAAAAAAGTTTTGATTTAATTCAGCTTGAAGATCTATACCTTCCTTTTAAGAAAAAGAAGAAGACAAAAGCTACCATCGCCCGTGAAAAAGGTTTAGAACCTTTGGCTAAAATCATCATGAAACAAAATAACATCGATGATTTAGATCATTTAGCCGAACGCTACATCAATTCAGAAGTCCCTACTTCCATGGATGCCTTGGCTGGTGCAAAGGCTATTATAGCGGAATGGATTAATGAAAACGAATACGTTCGTCATCGTTTACGCGACATGTTTCGTCAAAACGGAACCATTGAAACCAACGTTATAAAAACAAAAATTGGGGATGAACAAGCCAAAAAATTTGAAAATTATTTCGATCATAGCGAGCTATTAAAAAAATGTGCTTCGCATCGCCTCTTGGCGATGCTACGAGGTGAAAGTGAAGGTTTTCTTAAGCTAACCATTGCCATCGATAAAAAAGAAGCCATCAATTTTTTAGAATATACACTCATCAAATCGTTACAACCCGAAGTTGCCTGGATTATAGAAGAGGCTTTAAAAGACGCATATAAACGATTGCTTTCACCTTCGTTAGCCAATGAAGCTTTAAAAGAAGCCAAACAAAAAGCCGATGAAGTATCCGTTACCGTTTTTGCAAAAAATCTTAATCAGTTGCTTCTGGCTCCACCGCTAGGTGAGCAAACAGTCTTAGCTATTGACCCTGGCTACCGATCTGGATGTAAAATTGTATGCCTCGATGCGCAAGGGAATTTACTTCACAATGAAAATATCTATCCTCATGCTCCTCAAAAAGACCGTGTTGGAGCGATTAAAAAAATAAAATCTTTGGTGAATGCCTATGGTATTCAAGCCATTTCTATTGGTAATGGAACCGCATCTCGGGAAACGGAACAATTAATAGAATCTATTGCATTCGATCGCCCTTTAAAAGTATTTATTGTGAATGAAGCGGGTGCATCGATTTATTCAGCATCCAAAATTGCAAGAGAAGAGTTTGGTGACAAAGACATTACCGTTCGTGGAGCTGTCTCTATTGGGCGTCGTTTACAAGATCCATTAGCTGAATTGGTAAAGATTGACCCTAAATCAATTGGTGTTGGCCAATACCAACACGATGTTGATCAACAACTCTTAAAAAGCGAATTGGACAATACCGTCATGTTTTGTGTTAATAAAGTAGGCGTTAATTTAAATACGGCGAGTAAACATTTACTGCAATATGTTGCAGGAATTGGAGAGAAATTGGCAGAAAACATCATCAACTACCGCCAAGAAAATGGCGCTTTCGAAAGCCGTAAAGAGTTAAAGAAGGTTCCTCGTTTAGGTGAAAAGGCGTTTGTACAAGCTTCTGCTTTCTTACGTATACACCAACCACTAAATCCATTAGATAATTCCGCTGTTCACCCAGAATCTTATGCCGTCGTTGAAAAAATGGCGAAAGACTTAAACGTAAAGGTTAATGAATTAATTCAAAATAAAGCATTAATCGACCAAATCAATATCGACCATTATACAACCGATAAAATTGGGCGATTAACACTTCAAGATATTCTTCAAGAATTAGAAAAACCAGGTTTAGATCCTCGTCAATCGGCTAAAGTATTTAGTTTTGACAGAAGTATTAAAACTTTTGAAGACCTTAAATTAGGCATGAAACTACCTGGAATTATTAACAACATTACCAACTTTGGCTGTTTTGTCGATATGGGCATTAAAGAGAATGGGCTAATTCATATCTCTAAAATTTCACCCGAATTTATTTCAGATGTCAACGAAAAGGTCCACTTACACCAAGAAGTTACGGTTACTGTAATAGGATTAGATGAAATAAAACGGAAAATTCAACTTTCATTAATCGATTAGATCAATAATTATTATTATTATTTAAAAAATTTCTTGCAAAATTTCCTGATTTTATATATCTTTTAAACGACTGATAATCAAAACACTATATTGTTTTGCCAAGATATATAGATTTACTCATCGATTTTTCATTTAAGAAGATTTTTGGTTCTGAACCGAACAAAGATGTATTGATCTCTTTTTTAAATGCCATTTTCGATGGACGTAAAATGATTGTCGATATCGTCTACAACAAACAAGAGCATGTAGGTGATCATAAAAAAGCGGGGAGTGTTATTTTCGACTTAACCTGTACCGATACGAATGGAACTCAATTTTTAATTGAGGTACAACGGAATAGCCAAAAAAATTTAAAGCAACGCATGGCGTATTACGGTTGTAAATTAATCGCTGATCAGATTCCTAGAGGGAAACGAAAGCAATGGCGATATACTATAAATGAGGTTTATGTGATTGTCATTATTGATGGATTCTCGTTATTCAATACAAAATCGGTCTACTTCTATGACTTTTGTTTAAAAGATCGTCAATTGGATATCATCCATTCTAATGAACTCTCCTTAATCTACTTAGAACTTGAACAATTTAAAAAGGAGCCCAAGGATTTACGCAACAACTTAGACCAATGGCTGTATGTTTTGAAGCACTTGCATCAATTTGAGAATAGACCACATTACCTTAATCCGCTACTTTTTGAAAGACTTTTTGATTTAGCAGAATTTACACAACTAACAAAAAATGAACAAATGAAGTACGATACTTATTTAAAACGAAAATGGGATGCCTATAACATTCTTGAATCGGCAAAAGAAGATGCGGCAGAAGAAGGCTATAAAGAAGGATTAGAAAAAGGCTTAAAGCAAGGAATTAAAGAAGGGGTAGAAAAAAATAGTTTTGAGATTGTTCAAAATCTTTTAGGAAAAGAACTTTTTACTGATGAAGAAATTGCTGAATTGACCAATCAAACAATTGATTTTATACAAAATGTAAAAAACAATTAATAACTATTCATTTTAATCACAATGAGATATATAGATTTACTCATTGATTTTTCATTTAAGAAGATTTTTGGTTCTGAACCGAACAAAGATGTATTAATCTCTTTTTTAAATGCCATTTTCGATGGACGTAAAATGATTGTTGATATCGTCTACAATAAACATGAGCATGTAGGTGATCATAAAAAAGCGGGGAGTGTTATTTTCGACTTAACCTGTACCGATACGAATGGAACTCAATTTTTAATTGAGGTACAACGGAATAGCCAAAAAAATTTAAAGCAACGCATGGCGTATTACGGTTGTAAACTAATCGCTGATCAGATTCCTAGAGGGAAACGAAAGCAATGGCGATATACTATAAATGAGGTTTATGTGATTGTCATTATTGATGGATTCTCGTTATTCAATACAAAATCGGTCTACTTCTATGACTTTTGTTTAAAAGATCGTCAATTGGATATCATCCATTCTAATGAACTCTCCTTAATCTACTTAGAACTTGAACAATTTAAAAAGGAGCCCAAGGATTTACGCAACAACTTAGACCAATGGCTATATGTTTTGAAGCACTTGCATCAATTTGAAAATAGACCACATTTCCTTAATCCGCTACTTTTTGAAAGACTTTTTGATTTAGCAGAATTTACACAACTAACAAAAAATGAACAAATGAAGTACGATACTTATTTAAAACGAAAATGGGATGCCTATAACATTCTTGAATCGGCAAAAGAAGATGCTGCAGAAGAAGGCTATAAGGAAGGTTTAGAAAAAGGCATAGAAAAAGGTATAGAACAAGGTCTCGAGCAAGGTCTCGAGCAAGGCATAGAACAAGGAATTAGAGAAGGAATCAAAAAAGGAGTAGAAAAAAATAGTTTTGAGATTATTCAAAATCTTTTAGCAAAAGAACTTTTTACTGATGAAGAAATTGCCGATTTAACCAATGTAACGTTAGACTATGTGAATCAAATAAGACTAAAACAATCCGAAAATAAATAGGCGTTGATATATGTGAAATCAGCTTACTTATTCTAGAAATGTTCATGGTTAATGAATTCCTTAGCTTTAAGTAGAACTTCGTCTTTATTCTTCTTAATGCCATCTAACGAAGGTTTAACATTAATATCTATTTGTAAACCTAAACGTTGTGTCTCTCTTCCATCGGGATAAAAAACTCCTAAACCAGAAATATAAGTTGTTATATTACTTGGAAGAGTTATTTTTGAAACATTCCCATCTGTACCTGCTGTTTGACTACCTATTATCACAGCATTGGGAGAAGTTCGAAGTGCCATTGCAGTATATTCTGCGTTACTTTGAGTAGTCTCGTCTACTAAAATAGCTACTTTTCCTTTATAATAATCGTGTGTTATTTCACCAACTTTTAGTGGCTTAGTAAATTTAAAGACTCCAGGTTTTTGAACTGATGTGGAGGAAAACTTAACAAATTCTTTTGGTGAAGGCAGTAAATATTTTGACAAACTAAATACAATAAATTCAGATGGATAACAACGGAGATCAATGATAATACCCGCTTTATTTTTAAATTTTCTCATTATTAAGTCAATCTCATCTACTTTAAGAGAGGCAGGATAGATATACCCAATATTATTATCTAAATTCTTATGTGAAGGTATTAATTCAATAAAATGAGAATTATAACTAGAAACAGGAATAGTTTTTATGTTAATAATAAGAGGAGGTTGATTCGCTTCCCTAATTATTGAAAGTTGCAAACTTTCTTTATTCGTGCGCAGAATTTTACTTCGAATATTTCTACGTAAAACATTTTCATTTGAAGATATGGTATACCTCTTTTTTTCTTGAAATAGTTGGGCAATATCAACATGATTAATCTTTGTAATAATATCTCCTTTCAATAATCTAATTTCTGAATCAGATTCCGAAAAATCATTTACTACGACAAATTTATTTTCCACAAATTTTGTTTGAATGGGTAGTATATTATCTCCAAAAAAGGTTTCAATAATATCTCCTAAATTGGGATTGTCTGCATGCGTATCATTGGTTTCTTGAATTAAATGCAGTGTTATTAATTTAAATTTTAATTCATTATCACTTTCTAAAAATTTCGGAATGTATTTTTTTAAAACTTCATCCCAATGCATATCTGTTTGATATTTATAAGGGAAAAAAAACTCAATTATATTCCAATATCGAAAAAGTGTTAATAGTTTTAATCCATCATCCGACCAATCCATCATTGGATAGGGTAATTCATTTTTAAATATAGGATTACCTATTTGAGGTTCAAAATCGATATACTTATTTTTTTCTATTTTCTTATTCGTAGGAAAGGACTTTGACCATTTCATTAAAATTGTGTCAAAATCGGGATTATTTATAGATTGTAATAAACGGAATAATTCATTATCCCAATTTAAAGATCCATTTGAGACAACTGAACTATGATATTTTATTTTACCCCATTCTTTTCCCAATTTAAAGAGATTAGCAATTGTTTTTTCATCGACAAATTTGATTTCAACATTTGAACCGAAATAAAACTCATAATTAAGTTCGTCTTGTTGATTATTTAATTTAACCGAATTTGTATTCTGAGATTTACACCCTAAGCATGTGACGAGTATAAGTATATAAAATAAACGTGTGTTCATCGATTTATAATAAGTGGGATTAATAAAAATTAAATATATGTTTTTTGAATTAAAAGGATAGATCTAATGAAGCACAAAAAATACGTAGATGAAATTTTAAATATATAAGTCTATTGTCAAATATAATAACGCCTTTGAGCGGGGATAGGAGTGGCATCCTTTACTGATAAGCAAAGATATAGCAGATAGCCCGACGCGTAACGGCTGCCCTAAAATAAAAAAACCAGTGATTGCTCACTGGTTATGTATTGAAAGATTAATCGACAAATAGCGATTAATTTTTTTTTATTGATTAACCTAAAACTTCGGCTACTTTCGCACCAATTTCAGCTGGAGAAGAAACCACGTGGATTCCGCACTCAGTCATGATTTTCATTTTAGCTTGAGCAGTATCATCATCACCACCAACGATAGCACCGGCATGACCCATTGTACGACCTTTAGGAGCAGTTTGACCTGCGATAAATCCGATAACTGGTTTAGTTCCGTTTTCTTTGATCCAACGAGCAGCTTCAGCTTCTAATTGACCTCCAATTTCACCAATCATTACGATACACTCCGTTTCTGGATCATTCATGAATAATTCAACCGCTTCTTTAGTCGTTGTTCCAATAATTGGATCACCACCGATTCCGATAGCCGTAGAAATTCCGTGACCAGCTTTTACCACTTGGTCAGCAGCTTCATATGTTAAAGTTCCTGATTTAGAAACGATACCTACTTTCCCTTTTTTAAAGATGAAACCTGGCATAATTCCAACTTTTGCTTCACCAGAAGTGATAACACCTGGACAGTTAGGGCCGATTAAAATAACATCTCTTTGATCAACATAAGCTTGAACAGTTACCATATCTTCTACTGGGATACCTTCTGTAATACAAATAATTACTTTGATACCCGCTTCAGCAGCTTCCATTACAGCGTCTGCTGCAAATGCTGGTGGAACGAAGATGATAGATACGTCAGCTGCTGCTTGATCAACCGCATCTTGTACTGTATTAAAAATTGGTAATCCAAGGTGAGTTTGACCTCCTTTTCCTGGTGTTACCCCTCCTACTACATTTGTACCGTACTCGATCATTTGCTCAGCATGGAAAGTTCCTTCTTTTCCTGTGAATCCTTGTACAATTATTTTTGAATCTTTGTTTACTAATACAGACATTGTGATTTTTTAATTTAGACAAATATAGCATCTTGAATTGGCTTTTAAAAATAAACGGTGTAAAAAATACATGATAAAGTATCTTATTCGGCTCAATTCGAATGCACTATTTGACTGGATTTATAGTTTATTTTTGGTAGAAATTATTTTTTTCGATATTCTTTGATCATAATTTCGTTGATGGCTTTCTTTTTATAAAGTTGCTTCATTTCTTCAGCTGGTGATCCGAAATAAGTTAAACCACCTTTTAACGACTTTGAAATCCCTGATTGAGCTAAAATTATAGCTTTAGCACCAATTGTAATTCCACTAATAATACCTACTTGACCCCAAATGGTTACTTCGTCTTCTACTATTGTACAGCCTGCAATTCCGGTATGGGAAGCGATTAAACATTTTTTTCCAATGATGGTGTCGTGGCCAATTTGAATTAAATTGTCGAGCATACTTCCTTCACCAATGATGGTTGAAGCGGTAACACCACGATCAATAGTACAGTTTGCACCAATTTCTACGCGATCTTCAATAATGACATTTCCTACTGATTTTAAACGATCGTAACCGGTTTCCCTTTTCTTGTAATAAAATGCATCGGCTCCAAGGACCGTTCCTGAACGAATAATTACATCGTCACCAATGATGGTATGATCGTTAATAGAAGCATTGGAATGTATAACACAGTTTTTACCAATTTTTACATGGTTACCAATAAATGCTCCAGGCTGTATAATGGTCCCTTCACCAATTTCTGCTGTATCGCTTATTCGCTTGTTCGCCGATTGAAAAGGCATAAAATACTGTCCTATTTTTACAAAATCGCGGAATGGATCGTCCGAAAGAATTAACGCTTTACCCACAGGACATTCTACTTCTTTATTGATGAGAATAATTGTGGCTGCAGATTCTAAAGCTTTGTCGTAGTACTTAGGGTGATCAACAAAAACGATATCGCCAGCTTCTACCCGATGGATTTCATTGATTCCTTGAATAGGAAAATCATCATCGCCAATGTAGTTTGCATCAACAAGCGATGCTATGTATTTTAATGTATGAACTTTTGGAAATTTCATGCTTTCTAATTTTTAGACACTCTTAAGATAAAAGTGTTCAAATATACGCATAAAAAAAGCTGCCAAAACTATTTTGGCAGCGATTAACGATTTTCAAAAAATCGATATTATCTTGGTTGGCGCATGTTTCCGAACACCATTGTTTTTACATCATCAGCATATAGAACTAATTTTCCATCAACAATTTCAAATTTGTTAACCGCATTGAAACGCTCGTTGAAAGCACCTTCATCTACACCATCACACATCATACGAGTTGTTGCGATGTTTTGCATCGTAATTTTACTTCCAACAGCAAGGTATGCTCCAGTAAGATTGTTACATCCGTTGTTTCCTGAAACTTTATTGTCTTGAAATGTTACCGTTGGTTTTTTGTTAGGGAAACGTTGATCTAACGATTTAGCACTGCGGTCTTTTCCGATAAACTCTTCTAATACCCAAGTACCTTCTAAATTAGCAGGACGTTGAAAAGTCATTAATACTTTGTCCCCTTGTTTTAACATTAACTGATCTCCACTTACGACAAATCCAGTTACATTTTTCAATGTTGAATTGAATAAACCGTCACTAACTCCTTGACATGCCATCATCGTTGAAGCAATATTTCCGAAAGAAATGTTATTCTCTTTGATAGAAACCGCACCGTTTAAGTTATTACACCCATCGCGTCCGTTTAGCATTGTACCTGCTGTAAAGTTTAAGGTTGGAAGGCCTTGAGGGAAATGTTGAGCCAATGATTTACCATCATTTGTCTTTAATTCTTTTAATTCCCATTTACCATTGATTGTTTGTTTTGAAGTGCTCACAGTCGTATTGTTTAAATCTTTAACAGGTGTACAAGAAGATAAAAAAGCTGTAGACAAAAATGCTACAGTTAATAAACTAGCTAATTTGTTTTTCATAGTCGTATTTTATATAACAAACAAGAACATGCGAATACTATACCAAATATACCCAAAAAGTAAATTTATTTTAAAAAACAAGTAAGAAACACCGTCTACTAAAGCATCTAAATATTTTTAACCTAAAAGGGATAAATAGATTAAATAGCATATATACCTATTCAATGATCTAAAATAAATTATTTGATTTTAAAAGTAATGAGGGATGAAGAAGGTGCGAGAAGAATGACACAATAGAAATATTGACAATCAGTCTAAAATAAACAATCGAAATCTTTGCAGAATTTAGTGTAATTTTGGGTATTAAAAACAATATTTTGATTTCAAAAAATACCATCGATACCATATTCAATACTGCTCGTGTAGAAGAAGTAATCGGTGATTTTGTTCAATTAAAAAGGGCCGGTAGTAGTTTAAAAGGACTATCTCCTTTTTCTGAAGAAAAATCACCTTCTTTTATGGTCTCTCCTGTTAAACAAATATGGAAAGATTTTTCTTCTGGAAAAGGTGGAAATGTCGTCACCTTTTTAATGGAATTAGAACAATTCTCTTATCCAGAAGCATTGCGTTGGTTAGCAAAACGCTACAATATAGAAATTGAAGAAGAAGGAGAACGTTCTGAACAAGAGCTTGAAAATGAAAAAGCCAGGGAAAGTTTATTTATTCTGACTGAATTTGCAAAGAAATATTTTATAGATCAACTCCATAACAGTGAAGAAGGACAAAATATAGGTCTTAGCTATTTCAAAGAACGCGGGTACACGCAAGAAACGATTAAAAAATTCGAATTAGGGTATTCACCAGCTAGTTGGACGGCCTTTGCAGATTATGCGGAAGGAAAAGGTTATTCGCCTAAGCTATTAGAACAAGCAGGTTTAGTAAACTACCGTGAAGACGGGAGAAAAAGTGATAAATTTAGGGAAAGGGTTATTTTTCCTATCTACAGCTATTCTGGAAGGGCCTTAGGATTTGGTGGTCGAACTTTGCGCAACGATAAAAATATTGCCAAATATTTAAACTCACCAGAAACAGAAATTTACCACAAGAGTAAAACACTCTATGGGTTGTTTCAGGCGAAACAAGCTATTCTAAAAAATGATGCCTGTATATTGGTTGAAGGGTATACCGATGTATTATCATTGCATCAATCAGGTATTGAACATGCCGTTGCAAGCTCTGGAACAGCTTTAACAAAAGAACAAATTCGATTAATTAAACGACTAACAAATAATATAACCCTTATTTATGATGGTGATGCCGCTGGTATTAAAGCTTCTTTCCGAGGGATTGACTTAATTCTTGAACAAGAATTAAACATTAAAATTTTATTACTACCCGATGGCGATGATCCCGATACATTCGCTAAAAAATTATCGACCACTGAAATAAAAGCGTATTTAGAAGAAAACGCCACTGATTTTATTAGTTTTAAAGCGAACGTACTGCTGAAAGAAGCAAAAAATGATCCTGTTAAAAAAGCAGAATTAATTCGGGAAATGATTCAATCGATTGCTTTAATCCCTAATATTATTCAGCGTGAGTTGTATGTGATGGAAACATCACGTATAATGGATATACGTGAGGAAGTTCTTTACAAAGAACTTGCACAGCAATTGAATAAAGGAGGTTCTACCGTTGAAAAACCAGTTCAAAAATCGGGAGAATTAACCGTTGTTCCCACGGACTATAGAAAAGAAGTGGTTGACCAGTATCAATTGATTGAAGAGGAAATAATTCGTTTAATCATGCAACATGGGGATGTAATCGTTTCGTTGCGCGATGAAAATGATGAATTGTATGAAACAACTGTTATTGATGAAATTTTACGCCAATTTGAAGACAACGAACTCCGTATGAGTAATCCTTTTTATCAAAAAATATTGGATGAAGTGGTGGTTGGCTATGCCCAAGACGAATTACGTACTGGCGATTTCTTCTCTAAATTAATGGATGAAAAAATGACGTCAACGGCTACCGAAATGATGATTGACCCTTATTCTATTAGTGAAAACTGGAAATTAAAACAAGGAATTAATACAAAGCGAATTGAAGACTCTATTTCTAAAGATGTATTTGATATTTTATTACGCTTTAAATACCTGCACGTAGATAAAGCCATTATTAAAATATTAGAATTAACAAAGGGACCTGATTTTGCTGGCGAGGTACGCCAAGAATTAATTCAAGAAGTTATGGAATTAACCAAGATAAAGATTGTATTGAATAAGTATCTAAATCGCGTTATCTAACGATAAACGCAGTTTAAACAAAGATATAAGCTCATAGAATCACAAAAAAAGGCTCGATAGAAAATTCTATCGAGCCTTTATATTTTAGATGATTATCGAATCTTAGAAAGGATATTCATAGATTTTAGATTCGTGGAAGTAAGGATGCCCTTTTGCTTCTAAGTTTAATTTAGAAATAGCATTCATTACAACAAATGTAAATAATCCAGAAATTCCGATTAAAGAACCGATTTCCATGAATCCAAAGTTATGGAATGGTCCAACGGCAGCTGGCATAATTTGGTTGTAGAAATCCCAGTAATGACCGAAGATAATTACAAACCCCATGATGAAAACTACTTGGTATCTACGTTTCATACTTGAACTGATCAAGATTAAGAATGGAGCAACTAAATTGATTAATAGCATCCAGAAATATAGAGGGTATTGTGCCATACGTTGTTGGAAGTATTGAACTTCTTCAGGAATATTTGCATACCACTGTAACAAGAATTGACAGAACCATAAGTAAGACCATAATAATGAGAATCCGAACATGTATTTCGTTAAATCATGTAAGTGGTTATCATTGAATAAAGGTAAAGATCCTTTTCTTTTTAGGTAAATCGAAATAATAGCCATGATAGAAACTGCACTTACTAAGTAAGATACCATTCCGTACCACATAAATAACGAAGAATACCAGTGTGGATCTAAAGACATTACAAAATCCCACGAGAATGCTGCAGAACACAAAGCAAAAATAACAATGTACCAAACAGATTTTGTGTATAATTTTGAGTAGGTCTTACGATCACCTTTTAATTCATCTAATTTACGCGTAGCACCTTTGATTACATACACCATTAATGATAAACCGATTAGATAAATAAAACAACGGATTACCCAGAAAGGTGTATTCAACCATAGTTTCGATTTATTGGCTATAAAGTGATCATATTTATCACTATCTGGGTTGATTAAATCAGCATCCATCCAGTGAAACAAGTGATTCATATGTAAAGCCGAAGCAATTACAATAACAGCTAATAAAACTGAAGCAACAGGTAAGAAAGAAGCAATTCCTTCCATTACACGTGTAACAACCATTGACCAACCTGCGTTAGCAACGAATTGAATACACAAAAAGAACATGGCAGAAGCAGCGATACCAAAAGCTAAATAAGCAGGTACGTAAAAAGCAGCCCAAGGTCTATTCTTTAAAAGATTCACTAAATGTTGCATATGACCTTCGTGGTCAGAATTAAGTGCGACATAAGAATCTGTGATATAATCACCGTAAAAATGAGACGGGTTCGCCTCAATTAAACCGTTGATATACTCTGTTGAATTAGAAACATCTGATTGATGTAAGAAAAATCCTATCCCGTAAAGTACAACCCCTACCACAACCATGATAAGCGATGCCATTTTTAATTTTGGGGAAAATGTATATTGCATAATAATTAACTATATTTTGATTATTAATTAGTTGTTTCGTCTGCAGGAGCGGCTTCTGGCGTTTCAGCTACAGCTGTTGCTGTGGCTTCTGTCGCGGTCGCACCTCCATTCTTAAGACTCATTACATACTCTGCAACTCTCCAACGGTCAGCTGGTGTTAAATGATGAGAATAAGCTCCCATGGCATTTTTACCATACATGATGACGTGATACACAGTACCAACTGTAATATCTCTTTCACCATAGGTAGGTACACCTGAATACGCTTTGGATTTTACAATATTTCCTTGACCATCACCTGCGTCTCCGTGACACACGGCACAGTTTTGTGCATATAGTTTTTTCCCACGCTCTAAGTCATTCGCTTGGTTTACATTACCAAGCGGAGAGACCGTTACTGATTTTGCTTGCGCATAACCAGCATTATTGTTTTTGAAAGTCCATGGTAAAAGATCTCCTTCTGTACGAGAAACCGTACCATCGACAGATTCTAAAGCTGACATATTGTAGTGATCATTGAACACAGGTACATCAGATCCAGACTCTCTTTCTGGGTATTCAAAGTTTGCTTTTTGATAAGGATCATAAGCCGTTGCGTAATACATGTCTGGCATGAAAACGATACTCGACTTACGTTTTTTATCAGAACAAGAACTTACAAGAACACATCCTAATCCTATAAATAATGCTATCTTTTTCATTACGCTTCTTCTTGAACTAAGTTATTAACACTAGGTTGTACAGCGTCACTTTTTACAGTAACTTCTTCGGCACCTGTTTCAACAAATACATTTTTGATTGCATCAACATCAGCTGTATGAATCTCGATCATGAATTTGTCATCTGTCGTTCTTGGATCTGGATTTTGAGCTTTAGCCCCTGGGTACATTTTATTACGCACTAAATAGGTTAGTGACATAAAGTGTGCCGCACAGAAAACGGTTAACTCAAACATGATTGGAACGAAAGCGGGCATATTTTGCCCCCAAGTAAAGGCGGGTTTCCCCCCAATATCTTGAGCCCAGTCGTGGTTCATAAGAAACCATGTCATGGTTGACGCCAACGTAGTACCAAATAATCCGTAGAAAAAAGCAAGATCAGAAATTCTAGTCTTTTTTAATCCTAATAATTTATCTAGTCCGTGAACAGGAAAAGGCGTGTACACTTCCTCTATTGTAATTCCTTTATTACGAATTACTTTAATTGCTTTTAATAAATCATCGTCGTCTCCGTAAAGACCATAAACGATTTTAGTGTTCGTGATGCTCATCTTCCGTATGATGTTTTTTAAAGCTTTCGCCTGATGATTTCAAAATAGTTTTCAATTCCGATTGTGAAATAACTGGGAATGTACGTGCGTACAATAAGTATAACACAAAGAAGAATCCGTTAGTTCCTACGAAAATTCCGACGTCGACAAACGTTGGCATAAACATAGTCCAGCTCGATGGTAAGTAGTCACGCGACAAGTTGATAACAATAATGTCGAAACGCTCAAACCACATCCCCACGTTTACTACAATTGAGATAATGAAAGTCCAGAAGAAAGATCTTCTAACTTTTCTAAACCATAGTAGACCAGGTATTAACACGTTACATAAGATAAGTGCCCAGAATGCCCACCAATAAGGTCCGGTAGCTGCACCAGGAGAGAAATATGTAAAATCCTCGTATCTAGATCCAGAGTACCAAGCAACCCATAATTCGGTTAGGTAAGCTACAGCAACCATTCCACCTGTAACAACGATTACAATATTCATGTATTCGATGTGTGTACGCGTAATGTATGCTTCATAATGTAAAACTTTACGTAATACACTTAATAAAGTTTGTACCATCGCAAAACCAGAGAAAATCGCACCAGCAACAAAGTAAGGAGGATACACTGTCGAGTGCCATCCTTTAATTACCGACGTTGCAAAGTCAAACGATACAATGGTATGTACCGAGAAAACCAATGGTGTACATAGACCTGCTAAAACTAAACACAATTCTTCGAAACGTTGCCAGTGCTTTGCTTTACCACCCCATCCGAAAGCTAATATTCCATAGATTTTCTTTGAGAATGGTTTTGTTGCACGGTCACGGATCATTGCAAAATCAGGGATTAATCCCATCAACCAGAAAACGACTGATACAGAGAAATACGTTGAAATTGCAAAAACGTCCCATAATAAGGGCGAGTTAAAGTTTGGCCAAACCGAACCAAATTGATTCGGAATTGGAAATACCCAGTACATCAACCATGGACGACCCATGTGAATAACTGGGAATAAAGCCGCTTGTACTACCGCAAAAATGGTCATCGCTTCCGCTGAACGGTTAATCGACATACGCCATTTTTGACGGAATAATAATAATACGGCCGAGATTAAAGTACCTGCGTGACCGATACCTACCCACCATACGAAGTTGGTGATATCCCACGCCCAGTTAATTGTTCTATTTAATCCCCATACCCCGATACCCGTTCCTACGGTATACGCGATACAACCAACACCTATGATGAAGGCAACCATCGCGATACTGAACGATATCCACCAAAGCTTTCCAGCTTTATTCTCGATTGGACGAGCGATGTCTACTGAAATATCGTGGTAGGTTTTATGTCCTAAAATAAGGGGTTCTCTTACCTGTGATTCGTAATGTGACATATTTGTTTACCTTATAATTCTTTACTAATTAAACTATGCTTTTTGTTCTTCTTTTCTGTTTCTAACCTTAACTTGATAGATAACATTTGGTTTTGTACCAATTTCTTCTAATAAGACGTAAGAACGGTTATCTTTCGATACTTTTCTAACTTCTGAATTATCATCATTGATATCACCAAATTTCATCGCACCGGTACCACAAGCAGCAGCACAAGCAGCGGTATCCATAAACTCGGCGTCAGTAACGCGTCTGTTTTCTTTCTTCGCTTTCAAGATTGCCGATTGAGTTTGTTGAATACAGAATGAACATTTTTCCATTACTCCTCTTGTACGTACAACAACATCTGGGTTTAAAACCATACGTCCTAAGTCGTTATTCATATTGAAATCGAACTTATCGTTATGGGCGTAATTAAACCAGTTGAAACGTCTTACTTTGTAAGGACAGTTATTTGCACAATAACGAGTACCAACACAACGGTTGTAGGCCATCATATTTTGACCTTGACGTCCGTGAGATGTCGCTGCAACAGGACATACAGTTTCACAAGGCGCGTGGTTACAATGTTGACACATCAAAGGTTGGAAAATCACATCTGGATTTTCAGCCTGAGGTTTAATCAAACGTTTGTATTGTTGAGGCTCGTTGTCTGGATCTAATTCGATCGCTACTTTTTGAGTTAAACGTCCGTTTGGATCAGCATACGTTACATCAGAGTAGTAACGGTCAATTCTTAACCAATACATATCTCTTGAACGACGTATTTCATCTTTTCCTACAACAGGTACGTTATTCTCAGCTTGACAAGCCACAACACAAGCACCACATCCTGTACAAGCATTCATATCAATGGTTAAATTGAAATGAGGTCCTGTAGAACGGTCGAAACCTGCCCAAAGATCAACTTCCCCTACTTGGGTGTCACCTCTCCAGGTTGGCATAGTGTTTAATGGATTCCATTCTTTACGGTCACTGTTGATAAAATCGTTTAACGATACTTCACGAGCAATTTCGTAACGTCCCATTAAAGTCGGTTGCTGTTGCATATTTGCAAACTCGTGCTTCCCTTCTTTTGTCGATTTTTCAATGGTTAAACCAGTAGCACCTACTGTTCCGTTGTAAAGCGTATAGGCATTAACCCCAACAGCATTCGCAACTTTACCAGCTTTTGTACGCCCATACCCTAAGGCAAGACCTACAGATCCCATGGCTTGACCTGGTTGAATGAAAACAGGTACATTTTCTAATTTCGTTCCATTAACCGTTAAGTTCACGTAATCTCCGTCAAACTGCATACGACCATTGGTCACGTTGTAGTTATCTTGAATTTTGATTCCTAACTTCTCAGCATCCATTGGATTAACTGTTAAGTAGTTATCCCATGAGTTACGGGTAATTGGATCTGGTAATTCTTGTAACCAAGGGTTATTGGCTTGTGTACCATCTCCTAAACCAGTTTTAGTGTAGAATTGGATTTCCCACTCAGACGCTTTTCCTGCTGCTAATTTAGCAACGGCAGCATTTGCTACTGCTGTTGATGCAGAGAAAGAAGTCGCTTCAGCAGTTTCATTAAATCCATTGTATAAAGCACGGTTAAAATCAACACCAACTTGTGTTAAAATAGAAGCTTCCCAGTTTTTCTTTAAGTATAAGAAATAAGGAGATACTTTTTGTTTCGTAGCTGAAAGTGCCATTACCATTAAAGGATCATTGGCATCTATTACCTCTACAACTTCGGTTTGACCAGTCATCCATGCGATTAAAGAATCTTGGAACTGACGAGAATCAAATACGCGACGGATAGTAGGTTGTTGTAACGAGTAAACCCCTGTTAAAGGTGAATAATCATTCCAAGACTCTAAACCGTGTGTAACTGGCGCTACGATATCCGCTAAAGAAGCTGTTTCATCTAATTTCTCAGATAGAGCCACTTTTAAAGCGATATTTTTAAATGCAGCTTGTAAATCAGCCGAATTTTTGTAGTTGTAAACCGGGTTTGTTTGGAATGTTAATAACACCCCTACTTGTCCAGCTTTCGCTTCGTTAACAAATTGTTTAAACGCAGTATCGTTCGATTCTTTTAAAAGAACCGCTTTGTTCGAAACCACGGTTGAAGCTAATAATTGGTTAATGGCAAAAGCAACACTAAACGCTTCTTTACTACCATCAGCCATAACAACAGCTTTAGAACCTTTCGCTTGTAATTCTTTTACAATTGATGCAGCTTCTTTAGAAACAGAACCACCTTGTAAACCTGTGTAAACTTCAGCCAATAACTTTTCAGTATCGGTTGGTTTTACAGGAATACGTGTATCTGCATTCGCTCCTGTTAAAGATAAAATAGATTCCACTTGGATGTGACGTAACATATTAGCACCTGGCTTACGAGCCTCAGCATAACCTGCGTCCATTCCTCCTCCATTGTAATCTCCTAAGAAATCAGCATTGAAAGACACTACTAATTCAGCTTTCGCTAGATCGTAGAAAGGTAATTCTCTTTTTCCATAAACTTCTTGTGCAGCGTCTAATGCGTTCGAATATGAAACAGCATCGTAAACTACATGTTGAGTTGTAGGGTATTTAGCTTTAAATTCTTCCAATAACTTTTTGGTTGTTGGTGAAGGTAAAGAAGACGTTAAAATAACGACTTTCTTTCCGCCTAACGATGCCAATGCTTTTGTAACACGACCATCGACCTCTTTCCAAGAAGTTGCTTTGAAATTATTTCCCGCATTTAATAATGGGGTTTTGATCTTATCTGAATCGTATAATGATAATACCGATGCTTGAATTCTCGCATTGGTAGACCCAAAATATTTAGCGCCTTTATTCGCATCAATTCTAATCGGACGACCTTCTCTAGTTCTTACTAAGACACTAGCATAATCGTACCCATCAAAAATTGTCGATGCGTAATACGTAGGAACCCCAGGCGTAATATCGTCTGGTTTCACTACATAAGGAACAGATTTTATGATTGGAGCTTCACAGGCTGCTAAAGTAACAGCTGCTGTACTAAACCCTAAAATCTTCAAAAAGTCACGTCGTGAAGTTTGGTTATTCTCCATGGCGTTGTCATTCCCTAAGAAATTATCTACAGGAATTTCTTCTGCAAATTCGTTGGTTGTTAACTTCTCACTTAAAGTGTTATCGGTTAACTCCTCAAAACTTTTCCAGTAATTTTTCTTCGAAGCCATTTATACTCCTCTCTTTTTTATATTAATAATGACATTTAGCACACTCTAACCCTCCAATAGCATCTACAGTAATCTTTGTAGCATCACCGTATTGTTTCTTCAGTTTTTCGTGTAACTCTGCGTAATATTCCTTGTTATACTCATTGTCCATATCTACCTCGGTAGTTCTGTGACATTCAATACACCATCCCATGGTAAAATCGTTCGCCATTTTCACTTCGTCCATTTGATCTACACGACCGTGACAAGCAAAACAGGTTTGATCTCCTCCACCAATGTTCAATTCTTTTGCGTTAGGAATTGTTCCTTCTTTAATAGCTTTCAAAATTGCTTTTTCTCCAGCAACAACGTGTTGTGCGTGACTGAAGTAAACAAAGTCTGGCATATTATGGATACGAACCCATTCTATTGGTTTCTGTGGTCCATCGTATTTATTCGTTTCAGGATTCCATCCAATGGCTTTATACATTTTCTGAATCTCACCTGTATAGAATGCTTTTACAGCATCGCCATCAGCAAATTTACCTGATGCTACTAAGTCTTCTTCAAAATAGTCTCCTTTGTACTCTTTAATTGTCTTGTGACAGTTCATACATGTATTCGTTGATGGAATACCCGACACCTTACCGTACTTAGCAGAGCTGTGACAGTATTGACAGTCGATTCCTTGAATATCAGCATGGATCTTGTGCGAGAAGTAAATTGGTTGTTCAGGCTCATACCCTTTATCAACACCAATACCCATCAATCCCCAATACACATTAAATAAAGCGAAGAAAGCAAAGAGTGCAATAGTAATCCCACCGACTTTTTTGTATTTCTCGAACATTTCTGAGAAAGACGTTGCTTCTTTTTCTTGTAATGGATTCAATTCGGCTAGTGTCGTTGCTTTTACTAAAGCATTTACACGAACTAATAACCACAATAATAAAACTGCAATAACCACAAATCCAATGGCAATTACCCCTGAATTTGCACCACCGCCACCTTGTTTAGCGGCTGCTTTTTCAGCATCTGCTTTCGCTTTTGCCTCTGCTTTTGCAGCTTCAAATGCTGTCTTTCCCCCGTCAGGATCTTGCGAATACGCTAAAAGATCATCAATATCTTGTTCAGATAAACTTGGGAAGGCCAACATTTCAGTATTGTTATACTGTGCAAAAATCTTGTTTGCATAGGCATCACCGGATTCACGTAATGCTTTGTTGTCTTTAATCCAGGCATGTAACCATTCGCGGCCTAAACCAGCTTCCTCGTTTACACGCTGTACGACACCTCGGAACTCAGGTCCTATCAAAACACCATCAACCTGGTGACATGCTGTACAATTGGCTTCGAACAAATCGTAACCTTTTGCTGCATCCCCTGTGATTGCATCTTGGGCTTGAGTTAGGGAGAACGTGGCCATAAGCACCGCGCAACTCCATAAACGTATTCTTGTTAGAAATCTTGCTTTCATTTACTTAATATCTCAGTTCGTTGTTTCTTTTTAATTAATATTTACTCTCTTTGAACACTTAACTATCAGCAAAAATACTTGCAATACTTAATAAAATCATAAAGTTTAGATACTGAACTTTATCATTGAGCTTAATTTAAAACAGTTCTAAATTAACAATAACCGCTACCCCGCTGGTTCACACACTACAACACATTATCAATACTAGGTTATCGTTTCATGAAACCCGTTTCATCTGCCCTAGAATAAAAGATAACTGCTAATTTAAGAAAAAAGAGCTATGGGTTAGTCAAATAATCATTTTTACCCCTTCAATTAAAATTGGAACGATTTTTACTTCCCCTCCTTTTATGTTTTAAACAATTAGTTTTTTAACTAAATTTCTAGAAGTATATTTGTACAAATTAACTCACCCTAATTTATGAAGCAATTATTAACGTTCTTCTTGTTCTTCTCTTTTCTATATGTCGCTGCACAAGAAAAGATTGACACCATAAAGATCAATAATACCGGAACACTGACCATTGAATTAGACAGCAGAATCAATGAAGCTATTAAAACCCGTGAACGAACGAGTTGTGCCATAGAAACGCGACGCGTTCCAGAAAAACGCACAGAAATTCCACGTCCAACAGGAACTTCTTCCGATCCTTGTGCCAATCAGACACAAATTTCTGGTTTTAAAATTCAAATCTTTTACTCAAAAAATCGAAATGATGCCGAGAAGGTAAGACAAGAATTTGATAAAGATTTTCCAAACATGTCTTCACAAGTAACCTATTACGCTCCAGATTATCGCGTTTTGGTGGGGGACTATTTCACTAAAAAATCGGCTAGTGCAGACATCAAACGTTTAAAATCAAGATACAACAGTGCGTTCTCCATCCCATTCAAGGTGATGTGTAGACGAGCCAAATAATATACCACACATAAAAAAGGGACGAATTAGTAATTAATTCGTCCCTTTTTTATCCCCTATTCACCACACTTATTTTCTTTTAATTTCTAAATTAATCAGAATCTCTGCAATCCCATCTTCGGCATACGCCAAATTACCGACCACAAAAAAACCCTGCTCGTGGGTAGACAGACGACGAATTCCATAAACAGATGACTCATCATCAGGGTTTGAATCGCCTTCGTAACGGTAAATATAAATAATTTCAAAATCTTCTGGATTATTTAGTAAATCATCACTTTTTAAATTATAATCCAATGTATATCCTTTCTCTTTCAATTCGCGTAAAGCAATTTTAGAACTCGCATACTGATATTGTCTTTTTTCAGCCATTGTCTCTTTTTTTAATTCAACATTGTTTTCATAATAACTAGCAATTTACATACCTAAATGCTTACCGAACAATTTTATACACCTCAAAACTGACTGTTTTATGATCAAATAACTCGTTTTCTGGGCGCCCCTTTCAGGCCGGGCTATTCGCTCTATCTTTGTTGGTAGGAAATTCCTACACCAAATGAAAATAGCGGAAAACCAACAAAGGATGCCGCTACTATCCCTGGCGCGAAACACGTCTAAAAAGGGAAAAATGTAGCATTTATGAAAAAAAGTATATTAAACGCAACAGCAACCCGCCAAAAGTAATTTCATTCAATAAAAAATCCAACGAAAGACTCGTTGGATTCTATACTTAAAAACAGGTGAAATAGACGATCATATTACTCAAACTCCACTCCATATTGTTTATCAAACTCCACTTTTTCGGCATCGCTTAGTTTACTTCTTTCAAACTTAACCGAATAGCCACCAATAATCTTTTTACCCTTGTAATACATCCAGTCTGATACTTTATTGTCATCAATCACAATGGTATCGTTATGCTTTACTTCTTTCGTCATTGTAGGCGCATTATCAACAACTCCTTTTAAGGTATCGTTGATATATACCACATCTCTTATCCACAAGTGCTCAAAAGACTCCGAATTAGGTATTTTATACTCTTGCTTAACAAAAAAGTTCGTCATGGTTGTATCCTTCATTTGTAAAGCCAGTTTAAAATCGTCAAAAGTCTGACGGGCTTCTAATGTAATACTATCCAACTGGGCCATTTCTAACTCCTTCTCAACAATTTTCTGATACGGTTTTGCTACATCATCTCCTTTTTTACAAGCAGTAAATGCGAAGGCCATAGCAAATAACAAGGTTACTTTTTTCATATTTAGTATTTAATAGTCTACTTAAATGTAAGACAATCTATTGGAAAAACGATAATTTTAATTCATTTGGCTGATTCATAATCCAATTCTGATGACCAAAATAGCTCCATTTAGTCGCGGCTAAATTAACCCTTGGATTGGTAAATTGATAGAACTCACTCCCATTTATTGATACCTTCGCATCGACCAACACCTTAACGTTTTTAATTCCTTTAATTTCATAATCGGTCTTTAAAAAATGAGCAAATTGCCACATCATATCAGGTGATATTGCCATTTTCGCTATTTGTTTAGCTAGCAGATAATCATAGAGCACAACTTCTTCTTTTTTTGCATACACGCCTTTTTTATCGGGAATCATGACATACACTTTGATATCACCTGCTTTTCGTCTCAACATCATTCGCCATGAAAGTCGGTGCCCTTCTTCGGTCCAAAACACATTACCTGGAATAAAATAATGCCGAATAGGTAAATAGACTTGCCATGCTAAATAAAGCATTAAACAATAAGAAAAAAAGACACGCCGCGTTGTTAAGAGACTGTCATCATCATTGCGGTCCATCATAAACGATTTCTGAGGAAAGACAATGGATTGAATTTTCTGCGGATTGTAAAAAAATATCATCATCGCCAAGGAGAAAAATGGAAAAATTCCTATTCCAAAGCAAATCGAATTAAAAATATGGAAAAATACCGCTGCTTTAAAAGCCCAACCACGAGTTCTACTCAACAACATGGCAGGAACAATTAATAAATCGAAGAAGAAACCTAACCAAGAGATGGCTTGTGAAAACTCGAAACTTTTAACAATGGCGCCTATTCCAGAAAGATTGTATCGGTGGGTCAAAAGATCACCAAATGGACCAAAATGAGCATGTAAAAATACACCGTTCATCCAGTCGGGATAAATTTTAGCCAAAGCGGCATACGTATAAACAATGAATAATTGAGCTATAAATAGAACAGGTACCCATTGTTTACAGGTTAGTCGTTTTAAACGAGGGAAAATAAAACTATCGATGGAAAAAAAATGATGTGCCGGAATAATCGTCATAAACCACGAAACCAACATAAACAAATAGTAATGGTTATTGTAACTCGTTTTTTGCATAAAATAGGACAACGACCACATGATTGCAAAAAGAATCATAGAAAGACGGTAGGTAAAACCGACGGCAATTAACAATCCTAAAAAACCCATTACGGCATAAAAATAAACCATATTTGGCCCAACAAACACATTGGTCCACTCAAAACCAATAAAGGAAAAATTCCATTTAGGATCGACCATATTCACACCTACCCAACCGGTATAAATTGCCCCCCAGCATTCAGCCATAATTAATATTCCAAATAAGATTCGGAATATTGTTAGCGGCGAATTATCCACTTTTCGAAATAAGAATTCACTAAACATTAATTGTTCTATTTTTGGCTAATTTAAAAGTAACTAACGAGATTTATAACTTTTGACGTACATTTATCTTTGATGAAAGCAAAATCGGTAATTTTATTTGATGGCGTTTGCAATTTATGCAACACAAGTGTACAATGGATTATTCAACATGATCCCAAAGGATTATTCGTGTTCGCTTCATTGCAATCTACTTACGGCCAAACATTCTTAGAAAAGGAGCATTTAAAAATGGATTCTTTTGACTCTATTATTTTAATTGAAGGCGATCATTTTTATCAAAAATCGACTGCCGCGTTAAAAATTGCTCAACAACTTTCGGCTCCCTATCGTTTTTTGTCGGTATTTCTTCTGATTCCGAAATTTATTCGAGATCCTTTTTATAGCTTTATCGCCAATAATCGTTATCGCTTTTTTGGCAAACAGGAAAGTTGCTGGTTACCAACACCCGAACTGAACGATCGATTTCTAAAAGATGGAGATTAAATTCAACTATTTCACGGAATTGTCTGGAATAAAATTAGCCCATATTTTATCTTTTTTTGGATAAATTATGGGCTAACGAATTATTTACATCGGTTCGAAGATTTATTTACCCCGCTTTCCGTTAAACTGATAAACGGGTACCATATATTTAGAGATTTGGATTTCACCAGCGTTGGTATCATACATAACAATCACTGAACCTTGAACCTGTACGACATTTTCACTGGCCCAAATAGGCGTTGCGCCTTCTATACTTGCAGGTATAGTTCCTTTTCCCTCATAAGTAATGTTTACTTTATCGCCACCAGCCGATGTAATAATTGCAAAGAGCTGAGTGGTTCCTGGGTAAAGACTTCCTTCATATTTTCCGATGAGTGCTTGAGCGGCACTTGGTCTTGACGGCCCATCATCATCACTACTGCACGCAAACAAAGCGCCAAAACTAATGAGAATCGTTGCCATTAATATGGCTGTTTTAAAATACTTTTTCATGGGTAATAGATTAATTATTTTTAGTTTATTAAAGTAGAATTCGATTATCTCTTACAATACTGTAATACATTATTACTTAAACGGATAATTGGTAAATTGAAACCCAAAACTAATAAAAGCCATTGAAACAATCAAAGAACAATGCATTATTGTCTATTTAAATAATTTCATTCTAAACAACAACTAATCAAATAGATAAAACCGTACTCCGATTTAAACGCACCAACCAAGGGGGGTTAGAGCGGAGAATGAATCTAAAAAATAAAGGACCTCTAAAAATACGGTATCGTATTTTTAGAGGTCCTTTATTTGCGTAAGGGATAGAAGTGGAAATCTTTGGCAACAATAACTATTGTTGCCAAAATTGGGAACGGATAGCCCGACCTGAAAGGTTACGCCATAAAGAATTATTGGTGCTTTATAATAGCTTCTTCTATTTTAGCTCTTCTATTGGCTGGTGAGGGGTGTGTACTTTGAAATTCTGGTACATTGCTTCCCCCTGAAGCTTCTTCGAGAATATCCATAACGTGGATAAGTTCTTTGGGATTATAGCCCGATTGAAGCATAAATTTCACCCCCAATTCGTCGCTTTGTAATTCATCGGCACGCCCGTATTTCATATTGATCATGTTCCCAACGAGTTGGGCGTATTGAGCAGAATTCATATCACCTGTTGCCATGGTTGCCGCACCTACAATACCTTGGGTTAACTCTTGTTTAGACATTTGTTGGGCGCTGTGACGAGCAATGACATGACCAATTTCGTGACCCAAAACGCCTGCTAATTGATCTTCGTTTTCTAAACGCGTTAACAAGGCTTCGGTGATAAAAATTGGTCCTCCTGGCAATGCAAAGGCATTAACGGTACGGTTATCAGCTAAAACATAAAACTGAAAGGGGTAATTGCTTTGGGCAGCAACACTTTTTTGAACAATGCGTTTTCCAACTGAGTTAACTAGATCTTGATAAGATTGATTGGTTGAAAGTCCGCCAAATTCTTTGGCCATTTCGGGTGCTGAATTTATACCGAGGGCAATTTCCTGATCTTTGGATAACGAAATATATTGTTTTTCGCCCGTGATATCGTTCATTTCGGCACTGGAGTAATACTTAACAATTGCAAATACAACTATAATTGCTGCAATTATAAGTTTAAGTGATGATGATCCTCCTCTCTGCATAGCGAATAATGTATGTGGTTGATTGGTTTTTATTTATTGTGACGGCGTTTAAGAATTTCTAATACGTCTTTAAGCTCGTACCCTCTGGCATGCAAAGCCATCAGGTAATAAAAGAAAACATCGGCTGATTCTTCTAAAAAGTTCTCATCGTTGGTTTGTTCTGAAGCGATCACCATTTCAACCGCTTCTTCGCCCATTTTTTTAGCGATTTGTGATGAACCTTTTTGATGAACACGTTTGATTTTAGATTTTTTGGCGGCTTCGTCTTTTGCTTCTTCAATTAAACATTCTAATTTCTTTAAAAACGGAAATTGTTTTTCTTTAAGACTAATTTCAGCTTGCTTTTCCATTGCCTGTTTATTAAGGTGTACCATTCAAAAAATGCTTTTGAATGTGTTGATTAATTATTCGATTAAATTTACCCAATTATTTTGCTAAATAAGATATAAAAGCAAATTAATTCTAACTTTAACAATCTCGACTTTGCGAAGATTCGGCGCAAGGTAATTTAAATCATTCTAAAAACTTGTTTTTGGTGGATAACTAATTTTATAAAGCAAAGAAATAATCCTATTTTTACACCACAAAATAAACATAGCACAATCACAATGAATACAAATGATTTTTCCTTAAGACATATTGGGAACAATGCTGAACAGGCAAAAGATATGCTTTCAGTAATTGGTAAGAACTCGATGGATGCTTTAATTGAAGCTACTCTACCACAGAATATCAAATTAAAAAAATCGTTAGATTTACCTCTACCCTTGTCAGAGTTTGAAGCCCTTAATCATTTAAGTGGTCTTGCTCAAAAAAACAAAAAAGTAAATAACTATATTGGTTATGGTTACTACGGTACCATCTTACCTTCACCTATTCAACGTAACATTCTTGAAAATCCGGGATGGTATACAGCTTATACACCTTATCAAGCAGAGATTGCTCAGGGTCGTTTAGAGGCTTTATTAAATTTTCAAACGGTTATTTCAGATTTATGTGGTTTGCCGATTGCTAATGCGTCTTTATTAGATGAAGGAACGGCTTGTGGTGAAGCCATGCATATGTTATTGGAATCTAGAAGCCGTGAGCAAAAGAAAAACGAAGTGGTTAAATTCTTTGTCGCCGATAATTTATTTCCTCAATCGATAGCCGTTTTACAAACTAAGGCAGAAGGATTAGGAATTGAATTGGTGATTGGTGATTTTGAAACCGTTGAACTTACAAAAGAATATTTTGGAGCTATTGTACAATACATTGGAAAAGGTGGACAGATAAATAGCTACCATGCTTTTGCCCAAAAAGCTTTGGCTGTTGATGTAAAGATTGCTGCTGCAACCGATTTATTAGCATTAACGTTATTAACACCTCCAGGTGAATGGGGTGCTGAGATTGCTATTGGAACATCGCAACGTTTTGGTGTACCGATGGGATACGGTGGACCGCATGCTGCATTTATGGCTTGTACAGAAGATTACAAACGGGTAATCCCTGGACGTATTATTGGGGTTTCTCAGGATCGTTTAGGAAACCGAGCTTTGCGTATGGCTTTACAAACGCGTGAGCAACACATTAAACGAGAGAAAGCGACATCGAATATTTGTACGGCTCAGGTTTTATTAGCTGTTATGGCTTCTTTTTACGCCGTTTATCACGGTAAAGAAGGATTGAAATTTATCGCTAATGGGATTCACGAGAAAGCAGCTGTATTACACGAAGGCTTGAATAAATTAGGTTACGATGTTGTAAATACACACTTCTTTGACACGGTACAGATTGCTGTTGAAAATCAGGATGAATTAAAGACTTATTTCGAAGGAAAAGATACCAATTTGAATTATTTTGAAGCTGGAAAGGTTTCAATTACGGTAGACGAGATGACTTCTCATCAAGCGATTTTGGATCTTTTAGCTTCATTTGCTGAATTAAAAGGGGCTACAGAAACGTTTACGTTCAAAGCAGAGAAAACCTATTTACCATCTAATTTAATTCGGATTTCGGATTTCTTAACCAACGAAAACTTTAAAAAATACCATACAGAAACTGAGTTAATGCGCTACATTAAGCGTTTAGAACGCAAAGACTTAGCCTTAAATCAGTCGATGATTGCCTTGGGTTCTTGTACAATGAAATTAAATGCGGCAACGCAATTAATGCATATGTCTTGGGAGCGCATGGGGAATGTACATCCTTTTACACCCAAAGAACAAGTGGGTGGTTACCAAGAATTGATTACAAATTTAGAAAAATACTTATCGGAAATCACTGGTTTCGATGCGACTTCTTTACAACCAAATTCGGGTGCTCAAGGAGAATATGCTGGCTTGATGGTGATTCGCTCTTATTTTCAAGCCCGTGGTGAAGGTCATCGAAACGTTGCTTTAATTCCTCAGTCGGCACACGGAACAAACCCGGCTTCAGCTGCCATGGCAGGAATGAAAGTGGTTGTGATTAAGAACTTACCAAGTGGTGAAACTGATTTGGACGATTTAAAAGCCAAATGTGAGTTGTATAAAGATAATTTAGCGGCTTTAATGATTACTTACCCATCGACTTACGGTGCGTTTGACAATAACATTGAAGAAGTAACTGCTATGATTCATGCCTATGGAGGACAAGTATATATGGACGGAGCTAACATGAATGCTCAGGTAGGTTTAACCTCGCCGGGGAATATTGGTGCCGATGTATGTCACTTGAACTTACATAAAACATTTGCTATTCCTCATGGTGGTGGTGGACCTGGTGTTGGACCAATTTGTGTGAAAGCACATTTAGAGCCTTACTTAGGATCTTCGCCTTTAATTGAAACAGGTGGAAAAGAAGCGACGAATGTATTTGCTGCAGCCCCTTACGGATCAGCTTTTATTTTACCGATTTCTTATTCATACATTTTAATGTTGGGTGCTGAAGGGTTAACGCGCTCTACAAAGACGGCCATCTTAAACGCCAACTACCTTAAGGCTCGTTTAGAGAAGCACTACGACATCCTATACACCAACACGAACAATGTTGTTGCGCATGAGTTTATCTTGGATTGTCGTCCATTTAAAAAGGATGGAATTGAAGTAACGGATATCGCTAAACGTTTAATCGATTATGGTTTCCATGCACCAACGGTTTCTTTCCCTGTAGCTGGGACCTTAATGGTTGAACCAACAGAGTCTGAAAATAAAGAAGAGTTGGATCGTTTTGCTGATGCTTTAATTGCTATTCGTAAAGAGATTGATGAAGTAATCCATGGGGATTTCCCTGTAGATAACAATGTTTTATCTAACGCTCCTCACCCACAGCATTTATTAACGGCAGATACATGGGAATACCCATACTCGCGCTCAAAGGCTGCATATCCGGTAGAATACTTACGCGATAATAAGTTCTTTGCATCGGTTTGTCGTATCGATGATGCGTACGGAGATCGTAACTTAATTTGTACCTGTGCGCCTATTGAAGCTTATATGTAATAGCTCAATCATTTAAACGCTAAAACGCATTCTTATATAAAAAGGCCGAAGTTTTCACTTCGGCCTTTTTATATATTATAAATTGGTGAACTATCTATTGATTTTTTTCCACGAAATCGAGTGCACGAGCTAATTGGCGCTCATCTTTCAAATTTAATTTATTTGTCTTCACAAACTCCGTTACTTTTTTATGGTTAAATAATTTACCTAATCCATTTGCCGTAAGCGTCATTTTCGAAAATTGATTTCCTTGTTGAAGGATATAGATTTGTGCACCTTTTTTAAAAGAAAATTTTGTTTCGCCTTTCCCATAATTATCTTTCAGCTGACCATTGTCGAGCATCATCAATTCTTTGGTGTATACCTTGAATTGATCGCTATAATAAACTTCGCGTAGATATCCCTTATCAAACACACCATCTAATGTGTAGCTCATGTATTTATAAATGGTTCCACTAATATCTTTAAATTGAATTTCAGTATTGTCTTTTTTATCTAAGTAATAAATCACACCACCTCGCTCAAATTCCATTTCATCTTTGTATGGATTGTAACGTAATTTATCCTTGGACTCTCCAATTCCCTGAACAATCACATCATAAAATTTTTCATCAAAATAAGGCGTTCCGCTTATACCATTAAACTCATTACCTGGTAAGCTTCTAACTTTTCTATTTAAATTATCGGCCTGACGAGTAATCACATCAAATTGCTGTGCACATATAGCAACAGTAAAACCAATTAAAAAAAATGTACAAATATATTTTTTCATAAGTGTATGTTTAAATGTTTGTTATTAATTCGAAAATGTTAATTCGCTGTAAATATAAAAAAGAAGCTATCCAAAGATAACTTCTTTTAATAAATTATTTTATTTAAGTGTTTTTATGGCATCCACCATAGCTTACCAGTAATAATATCTTTGTTTCCATACTTTTGTACAGCTGTACTCCAATTCTTACTATTCACAGTTTGTTCAGCAAGCGGATAAGCAATCCTAGATGGTAAATCGGTCATTCCACTTACAAGCGGCGTAAACACATAAGGAGTTCCATCTAATTCATACCCTGTTTGACCAGGAAGCAATAAAATTGAACCATTTGGGTACCCTGTTCTGCGGTATTCAACCCAAGCCGTTTGCGGTTGCATAAATAAAGCGACATACTTCTGCGTAATAACGTTTTCTTTATTAGCTGGTGGCAAAGCAGCAATATAAGCCGTTGCTTTATCTTCACTTACCCCCCATTTATCCATGGAAGCTTGAACCCCTTTTTCGTAATTGGCTTGATTCCAGCCATTCACTTCCGAAAGGATAAATTCAACCTCTGCATATTCCATTAAAATCTCCGCATAAGTAGGGCTAAATATTTTACTAGAATACATTGATAATTTAGCAAAAGCGTTATTTGAGGATAATCTGTTTGAAGGTAAACCATAAGGCATTCCTTGGTATTTCGAGTAATCATCGGTTTCAACATACTTTCCTCCTGCGGCATCTCCTTTTGAAGTTCCTAGAGGAGCTACAAATTTAGTTAAACGCGGATCTTTACCATAGGTTCCTGATTCGCCCTTCATTAAATGCAAGAATTGCTTATTGATAAAGAAATCAGTTCGTTTATCTCCTGTAAAAAATGAAGCCCAAAAAGGAGAACCTTCTAAAGAAGAACTACCATAGTTTAGTGCTGCATTATCCTCATTTGAGGTAAATACACCTTTCGCAATCGCATCCTGAATATCACTTTGAGCAGCCGGATATACTTCTTTAATTTGATTGGCAAATTTTAAACGCAAGGAATTCGCAAATTTCTTCCAATTAGCTGCTTTTCCTTTATAAATTTTATCTCCTTCAACAGAACCATATACAAAAGCTAATGCTTTACCATCAATTTGTGCTTCCGCCTCCCTAAGCTCTTTTAAAATGTCCTTAAAAACATCCTCTTGTTTATTGTAAATTGGTTGAGGGTATTTTTCAATATCTAAGGCTTGAAATTCTGGATTCGATTTACCACCATGTGACCAATAAGGGACATCGCCAAAGTAATTGGCTAATTCTCCAAAAGAATAAGCTAACATGATACGAGCGACACCTATCTGTGCTTGTAAATCGCCATAGTTTTTCATTTCACCAGCTGTTACTGGATCTTCACATAACTCGATAATTCTCTTATAATTATGAATTGAACGATAGATATTATTCCAAGCTTGATCTCCTGAACTCGGTCGATACTGATATTTATCTTCTTCAGTATAATTACGTTGAGATGAGTACTGCACCCACGGTAAAACCATACGTCCCGAAACCCACTCATCACGTGTTTCATCCATTAATCTTTTCGTCGCAGCATTAAAGATGGTATAGGTAGGTGCTACTTCTGGATTATTGGGATTTGTATTCATTTCGTCAAAGCCATTATCACAAGAAGATAATATAAAAGCCCCAACCAATGCTGTTAAAACAATATTTTTATTAAATTTCATTTTGTTTCTTTTAAAGTTTTAAAAATTAGAACTGTAATTTCAAGTTCATACCATACGTCCTTGTCGAAGGTAAAGAACCTCCTTCAATCCCTTGTACATTACCACTTCCATAAGAAGCTTGTTCTGGATCAAATCCTTTTTTATCAAGACCCCAGGTCGCTAAGTTTCGGCCAAATGCTGAAATAATTACATTTGAAAAAGGCCCTCTTAATTTTTCAGGGAAGGTGTACGATAAAGTTACTTCTCTTAACTTAATATAATCGGCATCAAAAACATTTCGGCTATCTACACCATTATAGTACGCTTTATAATAGTTAAAAGCTGAAACTTCTTTGGTATTTTGTTCATAAGCATTACTGGTCTTATTCCAAACGACTCCTTGAGTAACTATATTATTTTCACGAACGTCGTTTGCTGCTGTCTCCTCTAGCATACCAGAATACATTCCCCACATATGAGATGTTGAAAAGAATTTACCGCCTTTCTGAATATCAATTAAAGCCGATAAGCTAACGCCTTTGTAAGAAATCGAATTCCGTATTCCCATATTATAATCTGGGATAATTGATCCTAAACTTTTAACATTGGATTTTTCATATAAACCATTGGCACCTACTACTTTTTCACCTTGTTCGTTGTACACATAATCCGTACCTCTTAATTGTCCGTATTTTTCACCTTCCATCGCCCATAAAGTAACACTAAATGGAGCATTGGTTAAGTTATATGATTTTATATTTTCAGCAATTTTAGTCACTGTATTATCGTTCTTCGAGAAATTCCATGTTACTCTCCATTCAAATTCTTGAGAACGGATTGGAACGATGTTAACTAAAGCCTCTATTCCTTTGTTTTCTGTTTCACCCGCATTCATCCATTTGAAACCATACCCTGTTGCATAAGAGTGTTGAACAGGTACCAATAGATCGGTTGTTTTTTCATTGTAGTAGGTCACATCAAAACCGAAACGATTTTTAAACATCGACATTTCTAAACCAACTTCCCACGTTTTTTTGATTTCTGGACTTAATTGATTATTATTCTTTGTGTTAGATAACTCAAAAGAAGGTGATCCTAAAAAGTTAATCCCAGGAATTAAGACATCCTTAGTTTGATAGGCTGTTAAGTCAGAGCTAATTTCTGCAATACCAGCTCTAATTTTACCAAAATTCAACCAACTTTGTTTCACTAATTCTGAAAAAACGATAGATCCTGTAATGGACGGATAGAAATAACTATTATTTTCTACAGGTAGTGTAGAGAACCAATCGTTACGCCCTGTAGCTTCTAAGAATAAAAAATTCTTATAGCCTAATGATAGCATTCCATACAATGAATTTACTTCATGTGTTGAACGATTTGAATTTGTTGTAGGTTGCCCCATACTATTCGTAATGGTGTACAAGCCTGGAACGATTAATCCTCCTGAAGTTGCTGATGAAAGACGACTAGATGTAACATGTCTTCTATTGGCTCCTGCGAAAGCATTGATCGAAAAATCACCAAACTTTTTATCATAGTGGAAACGAGCTTCATAATTCATCTCGGTGAATTTTCTAAAATCTTCTTTATAAGACGATTCATTGACCGATCCCATGGCAACTTGTTCACTAATAAACATGTCGTATGTATCGCCCGACACGTTAGCTACGGCATACATTCCTGGCGTAATATCATATTTAAACTCGACATTACCATAAAAACGGTCACGTTTATCTTTCGATGTATTTTCGTAAACTGTCCAATATGGATTATCAGAATAAGCAGGTGTTCCATCAGTAGCAGAATTTCTGTTCCATGAACGTTGACTACCATCGGCTAACTTATAATTTTTCAAGTCTTTGTAATCTAATTGTCGTTGTCCCCATTGAAACATTTTTTGAGCAACTGAATTATTTCCATACCCTTGTTCCGGACGGTTGAACCCATCTGTACGTACGTAGTTTAAATTCGATGTAACTTTAAAAATATCGCTAAAATCATGCGATAAATTTAATCCTAAAGATGTACGTTTTAAAGTAGAGTTTGGGACTATACCTTTTGTGTCAACATTCGATAACGACAAACGCATTGACGTATTGTCGTATGCTTTAGAAAATGACACACTGTTCGTATAGGTTGTACCAATATTAAAAAATGATTTTGCATCGTTCTTAGAAGCTTCCCAAGGCATTGTTCTCATATAATCACGTGAAAACTCTGGATCAAAAGCATTCCAGTGTAAAACTTCTTGACCATTAAATCGAGGTCCCCAAGACTCATCTGTAGCGTATTCAACTACTTTATATTTTCTACCTCCGATTGTTTCTTCTTCAAATTCATCTGAAGAACCACCACCGTATAAACGTTGAAGTTTCGGAATTTGATTAATTTGTTCGAAAGCAATACCTGTATTAAACACGATTTCTTCACGTCCTTTTTTACCTGTTTTGGTAGTAATCATGATAACTCCATTCACCGCACGAGCACCGTATAAAGCAGAAGCTGGCCCTCCTTTCAAAACGTTAATCGACTCAACATCATCAGGATTAATATCAAACGAACCATCACCATAATCGCGACCTCCGCCACCTCTCTGGGTGTTTGAATCATTGACGTTTGAATTTGATAATGGTATACCATCCACAACGATTAAAGGTCTATTTTCACCTGTAATAGAACCTATACCGCGTAAAACGATACGCGTAGATCCACCCATTGAGCTAGGGGCTGTAATCTGCGCACCCGCCACATTTCCTGAAAGAGATTGTAACGCATTACTTCCTCTACCAGCCTGAACAACATCCCCCTTTACTTCCTGAGATGCATAACCTAATGAACGTTTATCTCTCGAAATTCCCAGTGCAGTCACAACAGCTCCTTCCAATTCGATGGTGTCAGTTGCTTTTAAAGAGACTTTATACTGATTAGAATCGCCTACGATGAAATTTTGCATAGGAAGCCCCATGGACATAACTGAAATAACTTCTCCTTTACTTACCGCAATAGAGAATTTTCCGTCAGCATCTGTAAAAGCTTCAGCTCCATTCGATCCTTTCACTGAAGCATCTGCTACAGGAAAACCATCTTGGTCGGTTACAATACCTGTAACAGTTTTTTCCTGAGCGTACAAAGAAGACCCTAAAAGAAGCCCCCCTAATACACACAGGTTTTTTAAATTTTTCCTCATCTGTGTTATTTTTTAAAACTATTATAAACTTAAGATAATATTAATATTAATGAAACATTTTTTAAGAAAATATTAATATTTTTGCTTAAAAGCCAATGAAATGAATATTTTTTTAACAGATAATAAATTAGAAGCCGGCTGTGATGAAGCTGGTAGAGGCTGTTTAAGTGGACCTGTAGTTGCTGCAGCTGTCATATTACCAAAAAACTTTAAAGCGCTAAAAATTAATGATTCTAAACAGTTAACGGAGAAAAAAAGGTATGAATTACGCGAATACATCGAAGAAAATGCTTTGGCATGGGCTATAGGCGTGGTGAATGAATCTGAAATAGATGAAATTAATATTCTTAACGCAAGCTTTTTGGCAATGCATAGAGCAATTGATCAGTTGACCTTAAGACCAGAATTTTTAATTATTGATGGAAATCGATTTAATACTTATCAGGATATCCCACATGAATGCATTGTAAAAGGCGATAGTAAATTTGTAAATATTGCTGCTGCTTCTATTCTAGCAAAAACATACCGCGATGATTGGATGGAAAAATTAGATCAAGAATATCCCGCATACAATTGGAAACAAAATAAAGGCTACCCCACCAAGGCACACCGATTAGCTATTGCGGAACATGGTGTAACGCCTTATCACCGAAAATCTTTTCGTTTGCTTCCTGAACAATTGAGTTTAGAATTGTAAGCCATCTGTACTATTTTCATTTAGAAAAATTAAAGACATTAAAAAAGCCGGATATATCCGGCTTTTTTAATGTCTGTATAGATCAATCTACTTCTTTGTTATTTTAAAGGATGAATTCTGATCACTTTGTTTTACATGGACCATATATACTCCATTAGGCAAGGTTGATGTATCAATTTTAGCTTCATTTACAGCACTAAATGCTTTTGTTAACCATAACTTTCCATCGATACTAAATAACTTTACCGTTAGAATAGGTGATTTAGATGTTATTGTTAATTGATTCTTTACTGGATTTGGGTAAAAACTATAATTGACTGCTTGATCAACATCATTCATACCTAGAAAAGAACAGGTTACATCAGCCTCCCATCCTGTTGAAACAACGGTTGCATCGGAAGTAAACTTCACGGTTAGTGCACCTTTTTCATTGGTTGCCAGAAATGATTTATCTAAAAGTTCTACCCCTGAACCTTTGATTAAAAGTGGTGCATTGGTATCTATACCATCATAGATGTAGATATAATCGTGTTTAGCCTCAGTTTTAAACTTTGTAAAATCTAAACGAACTTTACTAGCGGGGTTTAATGGTAAAATGGTTCGTGTCCAATTTTCATTGTGACCATAATTTTTATCTAATTTAGCATCTTTAAATACTTCACCACACAAATTACCATCCGTCATAAACACAACATCGACATAACGGTTTTTAGTTAAATCGCATTTCTTTTTTACACGTAAGCGATAATAAGTGTTGGGTTTAAGATCATTTACAATAAATTTATTATTGGTGTTTAGTTTCCAATCTGACGAAGCCGCTGTAACATTTTCGGCAAATGTATATTCCCATTCATATACAGCATCGTCTAAAGTACCTAATTCAATTTCAATCGAAGTATCCGATAACTTCTTTAGGGTATAATCTTCAATTGTTGTAATACATATGTTAGAACAATCACCTGAAAGACATGGTTTACTATTGATGCTATTAATTATTTTTTGACGGGGTTGGGGTCCAAATCCATTGGCTAAATTAATCCCAACACTTTGTAAATGACAATAACTCATAATTGTACCTCCATCCGATGGAATACCTGCATTTTGACAAGATCCCTCATTTGTGTAACAACTATCTATAGCTGTATTATTGTCATTCCAAGAACAACTATGAGTGTGAGGAGAACCTAAATTGTGTCCTAATTCATGCGTAACAACCATGACATTCCATGAATAGGTAGGCACATCGGCATAGGTAATATTAACGTCAGAATATGAATAATTATAATCACTACACAAAGCATTCACATAAGCTACTCCACCTAATCCTCCTGGGTCAATTCCGATTAGTTGACCAACATCGGCATCGAAATAAGGGCGTTCTTTTTGAAACTTTTGCAAATAATCGATAGAAGAATTTCCTATGTTTTGATAAGGGTCTTGTGTAGTCCATATCAAAACTTGTCTTAAAGCAACTTTAATATTATCGTTCATATAAAGCGTTTGAACATTATTAAACAATCCTGTTACCCAATCAAGTACTTGGGTGACATCGTTTTGTTTACGCTTATAGATATCGTGATCGATTTCGAAAAAAATCGTTGTGCATTTAGTGGTTTCATAATCAGCTAATTTTGCTTTTTCAACCAGGCTTTCCACTTGGGCAACTTTTGATTGATCTAATGCATCTGCTCCACAAAAAGCGCCTAACTTAACCTCATCGGGTAAGTTACTGTCATTGTATATAATGTAATTATTTTTTGTGTTTTCTAGCTTCCCTAAATTTAAATTTCCGAGGGCAGGTGAACTGATAAGCGCTGAAACTTCTTTGTCGAAAACGTTTAATGTTACCAATGAGGTTTCATCTCCTCTCAAGATTCCACGATAGAATTTACCTTTAGTATAGGGAATGGGAATAAAATTTTCATCCGTTGCATTAAACTCTTCAAAGATATCCACTTCATACATCTCTAATTGCAAATTTTGACCATTGTAAGGCACTTCAAACAGAATATTTTTCAATCCTTTTCCTGAAAATTTTTTCAACTTAACGATATCCAATTGAAATGTTTCTGCTCCTGGGATGAGTTGTTGATAAGCCTTATTTTGATGTACATCGTTGTTTACATCAAAAACCGAAATAGGTTCAAATTTCGTATGATTTTTTCTAAGTTCGATCACCTCTTGGGCGACTTTTTTAATTTGCGCAAAGGTAGAGCCCATTGCTAAGAGGAAGCAAAGCGTAAATAAATATAAATTTCCCTTCATTGTGTTTGTTTCATAAACTTGTATAAGTTACAACTATTCAATGAATTATCACGAATTATTTTCCCATACTTTAGAATATCCTATTGAATAAAGAAAAACTGTATACTACCATTATAAATAAAAATATTCATCGAAATAAAAAGAGCTGTGAGAAACTCTCAGCTCTTTCAATAACCTGATTACAAAGCATTTCATAATTTATAAGATGAAATGATTTTATTTATTAAACGTTAAGGCATCCACCATAACTTAGCATTAATCGGATCGCTACCTCCATATTTCTCCACAGCGGCAGTCCAACTGCGCCGGTTAAGCGTCTGTTCGGTTAGAGGATAGGCGATTCGGTAGGGTAAATCGACCATTCCATCGACTAAGGAAATAAAGATATAAGGTGTGCCATCTAGCTCGTGCCCCGTTTGATTTGGTAATAGTAATATGGAATCATCCGGAAAACCTGTTCTTCTGTAGTCAACCCAAGCTGCTTGTGGCTGCATAAAGAGGGCAATGTATTTTTGAGTCATCACATGCTCTTTATTCGCATTTGGTAATGCATTCATATACTCATTCACTTTTTCTTCATCTACGCCCCATTTTTCCATGGAAGCTTTTATACCCTTACGATAATGTTCATCGCTCCATCCATTCAGTTCTGATAAAATAAATTCAACTTCAGCATATTCCATAATCATTTCGCCATAATTTGGTTTTAAAATATGGGATGAAAAAAATGATATTTTTGAAAATGCATTGTTATGAATCAATCGATTATTGGGTAAGCCATAAGGCATTCCTTGATATTGTGCATAATCCTCCGCTTCTTCGTATCCACCTGTCGCTATTAAACTCTTCGGTGTCCCCATAGGAGCAGCAAACTTCACCAAGCGGGGATCCTTTCCATAATTTCCAGAAACTCCTTTTAATAATTTCACGAACTGATTGTTGATAAAAAAATCATCCCTTGGCGTACCTGTAAAGAATTCGGACCAAAAAGGAGACCCTTCAATGGATGAAAGCCCATAACTTTGTGCAGCATTATCACTATTTGATGTAAATACTCCATTATTCAAAGCTTCATTGATATGCGATCGAGCAGAAGGATCAACGTCTTTAATTTGATTGGCAATGCGTAACCGCAATGAATTTGCTAATTTCTTCCACTGGCTTGCATTTCCATCGTAAATCTTATCCCCTATAAGTCCTCCTCTTGAACTAAATACGCTTGCTTTTGAATCAATTTGTGCTTCAGCTTCTTTTAATTCCAATAATAGATTCTGAAAAATCTCTTGTTGAGATAAGTATTGTGGTTGAGGAAAACGATCAATATCCAATGCTTGGTAAGAGGCATTGTCTTTTCCGCTATAAGACCAATAGGGTACATCGCCAAAATAATTTGCTAGTTCGGCAAAAGAATAAGCTAACATAATGCGGGCAACACCTATTTGGGATTCTAAATCACCATATTCTTCCATTTGGTTTTTAATTAGAGGATCGGTACAGAGATCAATAATCTTCTTGAAGTTGTGAATAGAGCGGTAAATATTATTCCAGGCTCTATCGCCTGTCGAAGGCCTATACAAATATTTATCTTCATCGACATAATTTCTTTGGGCCGAATATTGCACCCATGGCAAAACCATACGTCCCGAGACCCACCCATCTCTTGTAAAATTCATTAATCGTCGAGTAGAAGCGTTAAAAATGGTATAGGTAGGAGCAACTTCAGGATTATTAGGGTTTATATTCATATTATCGAAACCATTATCACATGAAGAGAACAAAAACACACTACAACCTATTCCTAAAATAATTTTTTTAAATGATATCATATTTTATGTTTTTAAAGATTAAAAAATAACTTTCAAGTTCATTCCATAGGTCCGTGTAGAGGGTAACGACCCTCCTTCTATTCCTTGAATATTACCACTTCCATAGGAGGCTTGTTCTGGATCGAAACCTTTTTTATCTAAGCCCCAAGTGGCTAAGTTTCGACCAAAAGCTGAAACGACTACGTTAGCAAAAGGACCTCTTAATTTGGCAGGAAAAGTATAAGCAAGTGTCATTTCACGTAGTTTTATATAATCCGCATTGAGAACATTCCGTGCATCGACTCCATTGTAATAGCTTTTATAGTAACGGAAAGCACTTACTGAATTTGCATTTTGCTCATAGGAGTTTGTTGTAGGATTCCAAACAACGCCATCTGCTATAACGCCATTCTCCCGAACTCCATTTGCTGCCGTTTCTTCCAACATTCCAGCGTACATCCCCCACATATGAGAGACCGAATAGAATTTACCTCCTTTTTGCACATCGATTAAGCCCGACAATGTAAATTCTTTATACGTGAATGAATTACGAAATCCCATGTTATAATCGGGAATAATTGAACCTAAATTTTTGACTTCAGACCGGCTATATAGTCCGTTTGCCCCAACTATTTTTTCACCTTGATCGGTATACACAAAATCACGGCCTCTTAATTGTCCGAATTTTTCGCCTTTCAAAGCCCATAACTGCACACCAAAGAAGGCATTCATCACACTGTAAGAATCGATTTCATCAGCTATTTTGATGACCCGATTGCTATTCTTGGAAAAATTCCAAGCCAATGTCCATTGAAATTCCTGGGAGCGCAAAGGCACTAGATTGACCAAAGCCTCGATTCCTTTATTAAGGCTTTCACCTGCGTTCATCCATTTATAGGCCCATCCGGTACTATAACTATGTTCAATAGGAATTAATAAATCAATGTTTTTTTCGTGGTAATAGGTCACGTCAAATCCTATTCGGTTTTTGAGCATGGACATTTCCAGCCCTACTTCCCATGTTTGTTTAATTTCGGGTTTTAATTGACTATTGTTTTTTGTATTGGCTAACTCAAACGTAGGTGCACCGATAAAATTGATACTCGGGTTTAAATAATCTCGGGTACGGTAAGGCTCTAACGACGAACTTATCTGAGAGATACCCGACCTTAATTTACCGAAGTTCAACCACTTATTATTTATTAATTCGGAGAAAACAAGTGAAGCGGTTAAAGAAGGATAGAAGTAATTATTATTCTTAATGGGAAGTGTCGAAAACCAATCATTACGACCTGTTCCTTCTAAAAACAATAAGTTTTTATACCCTAGTGATAGCATTCCATAGATGGAGTTTACTTCTAACGTCGATCGCCTAGAATTGGTGGTGGCTACACCCACACTATTGGTAATGGTATATAGATTAGGTACGATTAAACCACCTGAAGTAAACGAAGATAAACGGCTACTGGTAAGGTGCCTTCTATTTGTACCTATAAAACTATTCAATGAAAAGTCACCCCATTTTTTATCGTAATGCAACCGACCTTCATAATTCATCTCTGTAAATTTCCGATACTCCTCGCTATAAGATGAAGTCGCATGCGAATTAACAGCATTTTGCTCACTGACAAATAGGTCGTACGTATCGCCACTAATGACGGCCAAAGCATACATTCCTGGAAGAATATCGTATTTGAATTCTATATTTCCATAGAAACGATCCCGTTTATCTTTTGAGGTATTTTCATAAACACTCCAGTAAGGATTGTCTGAATAAGCAGCTTCACCATCATTCCACGATTTTCTATTCCATGTTCGTTGTTGGCCGCTCTTTAGTTTATAATTTTTCAAACGACTATAATCCAATTGACGTTGCCCCCATTGAAACATTTTTTGAGGTACTGAATTATCGCCATAACCTTGTTCTGGACGGTTAAAACCATCTGTTCGTACATAATTCATGGATGACTTAGCCGTAAAAACATCACTAAATTTATGGGTGAGATTTAATCCTAGGGATGTTCTCTTCAGTGTTGAATTTGGAACAATCCCTTTTGAATCGACATTCGCTAAAGATAAATGCATGGTCGATTTTTCAAAGCCTTTTGAAAAGGCAACACTGTTCGTGAAATTAACCCCGACATTGAAGAATGCTTTAGCCCCTTTCTTTGGAGCCTTCCACTCTCTAGTTTGCATAAAGTCGTTTGCAAATTCAGGGTCGAAAGCATCCCAATGCAACACTTGTTGACCGTTATAACGCGGACCCCACGATTCATCTGTTGCATATTCCACAATGTTATACGATATACCATTGATTAAAACACTTTCAAAATCATCATCTGACCCACCACCGTATAAATTTTGAAGCTTAGGAATTTGATTAATTTCCTCGAAAGAAATACCTGTATTAAAGGTAATTTCTTCTTTGCCTCTCTTTCCAGATTTAGTCGTAATCATAATAACCCCATTGATGGCACGCGAACCATACAGAGCCGACGCTGGACCACCTTTAAGGACATTAATGGTTTCAATATTATCAGGATTGATATCAAAAATTCCATCGCCATAATCACGACCCCCACGCCCCGTTTGAGTTGAATTAGTATTCACATTATTGTTTGACATGGGGATCCCATCGATAACCACTAGCGGTCTATTCTCGCCTGTAATGGAGCCTAAACCTCGTAAAACAATTCGAGTAGATCCTCCCATGGTGGAAGGCGCCGTAATCTGTGCACCCGCTACGTTTCCAGCTAAAGCTTGCAAAGCATTACTTCCTCTACCAGCCTGTATAATATCGCCTTTCACTTCTTGAGACGCATACCCCAGCGATCTTTTTTCACGCGTAATCCCTAAAGCGGTGACCACCACGCCTTCTAATTCTATGGAATCGGAATCTTTTAATGTAACAGCGTACTGATCACCAATCCCTACTGTAAATACGTGTATAAGGTAATTCAATGATTCAACCGTAATCACTTCACCAACATTTGATAGAATAGAAAACATTCCATTGTCATCTGTTGTTACTTCCATACCGCTTGCATTAATCACCGTTGCATTGGCAATTGGAAATCCTTCAGAGTCTGTCACCTGACCCGTTACTGTTTTTTCTTGCGCATAGGCTGAAACTCCCAAAAGAAAACTTCCTATGATGAGCAATTTTTTAACATTTTTCCTCATTAGTGTAATTTTTTAGTTCTCTTTAAATTAATCAATTAGGATTAAAAAAAAGAAATAGAATTACATTTTAATCAAAAAAAGAGGTTTAATTTTATGCATTAATCATATTAAATAGAATAAAACAAATTAATTCGTAAAAAAGTGTACTTATAGGGAAATAGAATGGAACTCCATTGAGTTTTTTTAATCGGACTCATTGAATTAAAATAAATTCTATTATATGAGGAGTAGATAAAAATAATAACTAAAATTTATAATTTTTCTGAAAATATATTAAGTCAAAATCGAGAACTTAAAACGATTTTTTATTAACATAATTGAATAATTATAAATGATTTTATTGAATCGTTCTAAAAAATACACAACCCAATAAATTCACTTATAAATACATCTATCTTTTTAGCTATTTTTAGCACCTAGTTCTGATTAAGTGTTAAAAAAGGGAAAATAATACGATCAAGTCATTTTATCAAATTCAATGCTTGTAGGTCCAAATCGCCCCCCTTTCTAATTCAACGAAGTAATTGCGGCAGGGATAGCAGCGGCATCCTTTGCTGCCCGCTTCAATTGCATTCATCCGAGATGCTCTTGCAGCAAAGATATAGCGGATAGCCCGGCGCGGAGCGGCCGCCCAACGAATAGCCATTAAAATTAAAAAAGCCAGATTAAATCTGGCTTATGGGTGTTATTGTGTGATTGTAATTTTAAATTCGAACCACATCAGGGACTAATATTTTGTAGTCACCTCCGTTTCGCATAACGTCGCGAACGATGCTTGAACTGATGTAGGATTTTCCTGAAGAGGTTAATAAAAAAACGGTTTCTATGCCTTTATTGGTGATGGCACGGTTGGTGTGAGCAATCGCTTTTTCGAATTCGAAATCGGCAGGATTTCGAAGCCCTCTCAATATAAATTGTGCATTGTTTTTTAAACAAAAATCGACCGTTAAGCCTTCGTATTGATCCACAGTCACATGGTCGAATTTAGCAACCGAGGCTTCAATGAATTTTAAACGCTGCTCTAAGTCGAACATATAAGTTTTGGCCGAATTAATACCGATCGCGACAATAATTTTGTCGAATAAAGGGGCGGCTCTTTCTATAATATCTAAATGTCCTATGGTGATAGGATCAAATGATCCGGGGAAAACGGCTATACGTTCCATGCTGATCCTCTGTTAAGTGCTAGGTTAATTTCACTATCCATTATATCGGTTAATGCGATGTTTGAATAGGCTGCTTGTTGTGGAAAAATACTTGCGGGTGAAAAACCAGGTAAAGTATTCATTTCTATAAAGTGCGGTTCGTCGTTGACTAAGATGTATTCTGATCGCGAAAAACCAGTCATATTCAGACTTTCGTAGGCTTTTATAGCGACATCTCTAACCCGTTTTTCGGCTTGAGCTGAAATACGTGCTGGTGTTATTTCTTGAGACTCGCCTTCGTACTTGGCAGCATAATCGAAAAATTCGTTGTCTGATACAATCTCGGTGATTCCAACAACCATGGTTTCACCGCGGTATTTAAAGACCCCCACTGAAACTTCTACACCATCTAAAAAAGATTCTATTAAAACTTCGTGATCTTCTTTAAAGGCTTTTTGCATGGCGGCTTCAAAATCTTCTACCTTGGCTACTTTCGAAATTCCTAAACTAGAACCCGATCGGTTTGGTTTTACAAAACAAGGTAGACCGACCACATTGGTTATGGTTTCGGCATTGTATAAATCGCCTTGGTGTACGTAGACCGATTGTGCGTGTGGAATACCGTATTTACTAAGCACTGCAATGCAATCTTTCTTGTTAAAAGTTAGGGCCGATTGATAAAAAGGACAACCTGTATAAGGCATACCGATTAATTCAAAATAAGCCTGTAAATAACCATCTTCGCCGGGAGTTCCATGAATGGTGTTAAAAACCACATCGAAGGTTTTCTTTTCTCCGTTTTGGTTATAGCTAAAATCTTCTTTTTCTATTGGGTATTTTTGGCCGTCTATTTCGGCATACCATCCTTCGTTTAAGATGCGTACACGAACCCTCTCATAGGTCGTTTCATTTAAACTCGCATAGATTAACTCGCAACTTTTCAGGGAAATAACACTTTCGTCTGAATAGCCTCCTGCGACAACTGCTACTCTTAACATGATTTAATATTAAAATTATTCAAATATAGGACATTGACATCAATCATAAATATTATTTTTAAACTATATTTGTAGCTTATATACAAGATTAATGAAAAGCATCAATTCATTCATAAAGATTATCCTGAATGCGGTAATTGTTGTAGGACTAAGTTACGGTCTGTACCATTTTATTTTTAATATTTGGTTGTCTTCCTATACCAATCACAACCAGTTTGTAGAGGTTCCCGATTTATCGAAGATGAGCGTTAGCGAAGCCACGGCCACTTTGGACGATTTAGGGTTAACCTATGAGGTAGATAGTGTTCGTTTTGACCCGGCTATTAAACCATTTGCGATTATGGATTTTTACCCAACGGCAGAATCGCGTGTAAAAGAAGGTCGCCGTATTTTTATTAAATCGAATCCACGCACCTACCGCCCTGTAGAATTACCCGATTTAATTGGTAAATCGAAACGTTTAGCCTTTACCCAATTAGACATCTCTGGTTTAAAAGTAGGTTCTATTATTTATGAGCCCGATTTAGCAAAAGATGCCGTTTTAAAAATCTTGTATAAAGGTCGAATCTTAAAAGCAGGTGAAGTACTGCCTCGTTTTGCCACTGTCGATTTAGTTTTAGGTCGCGGAATGTTATCGGGTGTACGCATGCCTAACTTAGCAAACCTCACCTTAGATGAAGCAAAACAAGTGATTGAACAAAATTTCTTCGAAATAGGACAGATAAAATACATTGGCGAAGGAGCTAATGACCCAGGAGCACGTGTCGTGTATCAATTCCCGTTGAGTTCTGATATGTACGATCAAGGACAACCAATTGATATTTGGTTATCAACCAGTACACGGGATATGATTAAAAATGAATTAAGACAATTAAACATACAGTATAAGAACTTCGGAGAAGATACCATCTCGGGTTCAAAATACTTGAATATAATCGATCAAAACAGACCTGCTCCACAAGAGCAGCTGCCATCAACAGCACCAACCACCACTAAACCAAAAGAACCGACGGTTGCATTACCAGAGGAAATTATTATTGAATAAAAGAATATAAATGAAGGAAGATATTGATGATTTCATCTACGAAGACGAAGAAAACACTTCGCTTTACGAACATTATGCTATCACAGCAGATAAAGGGCAATCGCCTTTACGTGTTGATAAGTTTTTAATGATTCGTATTGAGAATGCGACTCGTAATAAAATTCAACAAGCAGCAGAAAACGGAAATATTTTGGTGAATGGGGAAGCTGTAAAATCGAATTACAAAATAAAACCCGGCGATCAAATTAAAATTATGCTTTCTACCCCACCTCGTATCAACGAAGTGTTGGCAGAAGACATCCCTTTAGATATTGTCTATGAAGACGATCAGGTGGCCGTTGTTAACAAGGCACCCGGAATGGTTGTGCATCCAGGTCATGGAAACTATACTGGTACCTTAGTCAATGCCTTAAAGCATCACTTTGATAACCTCCCTTCTATGTCGGCCGAATTAGAACGTCCAGGACTGGTTCACCGCATCGATAAAGATACAAGTGGCTTATTGGTCATTGCTAAAACCGAGAAAGCCATGACGAACTTGGCCGAACAATTTGCGGCTCACACCACAGACCGTCGTTACAACGCTTTGGCTTGGGGAGTTCTTAAGGAAGAAGAAGGAACCATTACCGGAAATATTGGTCGTCATTTAAGAGACCGTATGCAAATGGCTGTTTACGAAGACGAAAGTCAAGGAAAACACGCGGTAACTCACTATAAAGTTATCGAGCATTTTTCTTACGTAACCTTTGTCGAATGTCAATTAGAGACCGGACGTACCCACCAAATTCGTGCGCACTTTAAACACCTGGGTCACCCGTTATTTAACGACGAACGCTATGGTGGCGAACGCATTTTAAAAGGAACCACCTTTAATAAATACAAACAATTTGTAGACAACTGTTTTAAAATATGTCCACGTCAGGCACTGCATGCACGCACCCTTGGATTCGATCATCCAACAACTGGTGAACGCATGTCTTTTGAAGCACCCATCCCTAACGATATTCTAGAACTGCTAGATCGTTGGAGAAATTATTCAGCCAATTCGGTTCATGCAACAGAACCAGACGAAAAGATCGATCGTCACGCCAAAGAAATGAAATAACACGATAGATAAAAGCCTCCTGAATTTGGAGGCTTTTTTTGTGGTTTTTCGTTGGGCGGCCGCTACGCGCCGCGCTATACGCTCTATCTTTGCTGCAAGCGCATCTCGGTTGATGGAAAACACAGGTGGCAGCAAAGGATGCCGCTGCTATCCCTGCCGCAGCGCCACGTACTACAAGTGTTCGATAACGAACACTTGTAGTACGTGGCTTAGGAGACCTTAACCCCTTTCAAAAGATGGTCTATCATTTCAAGAATTAGTGGTTTTTTCTAAAAACCTTAGACAGAATACAGTTAACTTTTGGGGTAAAATTAGATCGATTGAAGAAAAGCGTATGAGCACTTGGTCTTGGTATTCTCATCTTTCAGAAATCAGCACTCGTCTCTACTCATCATCTTCTTACAACGAATGGCTTTTCACAAATTCTACCACCAAGCCTAACGCATTTTGCGACACTATTTTTATAAAATCTTCCCGATCTAAATAGGGATAAAAATAAGTTTTCGAAAGCATTTGTTGACCATTGGTTACTGCCACCCAAACAGTCCCTATATCTTTACCATCTTCCCCTTTATTCGGTCCAGCAACACCGGTTGTAGACACAGCGATCGATGTACCTAAAACGGCTATAGCCCCTATCGCCATTTGTTCGGCTACTTCTCTGCTTACAACCGTTTTTTCTTCTATTAATGCTGGGGATACGTTCAAGACTTTTTCTTTTACATCGGCTGTGTAGGCAACTACACTTCCTTTAAAATAAGCTGAACTCCCCGATACAGAAGTTAATAAGTGGGCGATATGACCTCCTGTACAACTCTCTGCGGTGGCTATCGTTAAATCTTTTTGGTTTAAAACCTCCCCTACAATTTGAGCAATACTTCCCGAATTTTCGGCCACTAGATATTGACCAGCCACTTGCTTAAATAAACCGATTTGTTCTTCAATGGCTTTAATCAGTTCTTCTCTATGTTCGCCCACCGCACTAAAGCGAAGATCAATGGAAGCCCTATTGGGCAAATAAGCTAAATGAATAAAATCGGGTAGATTGTTTTCCCAATCTTCCAATAAAATGGCTAAATCACTTTCGGGAATTCCACTGACCAATAAATCGTGATGAACAATCGCCGATTGTTGATAAGTTTGCTTTAATCGGGGAATAATCTCATGGTCAATGAGCTGCTTCATTTCAAAAGGAACGCCCGGTAAATTAATAAGCACCTTCCCTTCTACTTCAGTCCATAAACAAGGTGCTGTACCTAATTTGTTTTGAATAACCATCGATTTTTGAGGAACCAATGCTTGATCTTGGTTTAGATTGTTCAGTTCTTTATAGCCACGCTGTACAAAGAGGTGTTTTATATTTTCTAACACAGAAGGTTCTTGCACCAAGTCACAATGTAAATATTCACATAATGCGGCTTTGGTTATATCATCTTTTGTTGGCCCCAATCCTCCTGTCATTATCACGATAGGCGAAAAGGAAAGACTGCGTTCAATGGCTTCTATAATCGAAGCTTGCTCATCTTTTACCGATAAAATTTCTTGAACTTCCACACCAATCCTGTTCAAAGCTTTAGCAATGTAAGCCGAATTGGTATCCACAATTTGCCCGATTAATAGTTCGTCACCAATGGTGACTAAACTGGCTGTTACTTTCATAGATTTATCTCAACTAGAGCAGTCAAGTTACAAAGAAAGTGAAACTTCCTCAACGTATTTCACCAAAACCTTAACGGTTATTCAGCATTTTGTTTCTACGTTCATTGGCTTCATTATAAATAGCTTCTAAGGCCGACTCATGAACCAATTGTCCTTTTGTGGGTTTATGAATCGTTGCTTTCTTCACTTGTTTTATGGCTGTTGCCACTAAATGAGTAACGATTTCATTACCTTCCTCTTCATAGGCATATTTTATTTCTAAAATTACACCGGGTGTACCCGAAAACACGTCTGGACTTACAGCGTAGGGAATAGCAGGATCATACCAAACTTCAATTTCATGGTTGTTATATTCAGCTTTCGCATGGGTTACTTGACGTCCTAGAAGTATTTTATTGGCCCCCGTATCCTTAAAATCTAACCGACGAATAGAATCGTAACCTATATACCGTTTTCCATACACATCATAATTTTTAAGTATTTTACCTTTTGTATAATCCATATACATTTCACCTAAACCAATTGTAAAAGGAGCTCTAATAATCGAGCTTCCTCCTTCTTGGCTATTATTTATCTTCGGTGTATAAACCGTTAAACTTTCAGTTTGATTAAAATTAAACGTATACTGTATAATTGGTGGGTTTGAATTTTGTTCAATCATTGATCTGCGCTCAACAGGATCTTTAATCCTATCATTAAACCATGCTAATCCCTTTTCGCTGTATACTATTTTAACTTGGGCGTCATAAATAATCGTATAATACTGGGCAAAAGAAAACGGGCTTACCAAAAAATAAAAAAGAAGAAAAGTGTTTTTCATTGGACTAATTTTAAGATCATTTCAAAACGAATATATTTCAATTTTTGGAATTTTTGCATAAAAAAAGGCGCAATCACTTGCACCTCTTTTCATTTGAAACAACTTCATCAATCAGTTGCTATAATATATGTTTTTCTGCATGGTATGAAGAACGAACCAACGGCCCTGATTCAACATGGCGAAAGCCTAAACCACGAGCAAAATCTTCGTATTTTTTAAATTGTTCGGGTGTTATAAATTCTTTTAGCGGTAAATGCTTTTTTGTTGGTTGCAAGTATTGACCAATGGTAATAACATCCACCTGGGCATTGGCTACTTCTTGAATGGTTTCATAAACCTCTTCTTCAAATTCCCCTAATCCCAACATAATTCCGGTTTTAGTACGTTTCTGACCTGCTTCCTTGGCATAGCGAAGAACTTCTAAACTTCGGTCATATTTTGCTTGAATACGCACTTCACGGGTTAAACGACGTACCGTTTCCATATTATGTGATAACACCTCTGGACCAGCTTCAATAATCCGATCGATGTGCTTTTCGATCCCCTGAAAATCAGGTATTAAAGTTTCCATGGTTGTTCCTGGACTAATTCGTCGAACAGCATGAATGGTTTCGGCCCAAATAATTGAACCCATATCTTTTAAATCATCCCGGTCAACAGATGTTAACACAGCATGTTTAATTTGCATTAATTTAATTGATCGTGCAACTTTTTCTGGTTCAGCCCAATCTACTTGGTCGGGACGCCCTGTTTTTACGCCACAGAATCCGCATGAACGCGTACAAACATTTCCAAGAATCATGAAGGTGGCTGTTCCTTCCCCCCAACATTCGCCCATATTTGGACAACTACCACTTTGACAAATGGTATTTAATTGGTATTTATCAACTAAACCTCTTAACTCTCTATGCTTCTTTCCCGTAGGTAGTTTAACACGTAGCCATTCTGGTTTTTTTACTCTCCCATCTGGTCTTAATTCAACACTCATACGTTACTATTTCGTTGGGCTAAAATACAACTATTTTCACAAAGTAAGTCCTTTTTAGCCTTTAGTCCTTCGCTCAAACGACGAATCTTTTATTCCGTTTTAAAACGGAATAAAATTCTCCTATAAACTTCTTAATTAAAAGAAGCGGTAGGCAATTAATTTATCAACTATACAGTAAAACGCACAACTTTGGAATGGGATTTGAATAGGTAGAATGGAAATGAAAATTCAAACTTTCAAAAAACGTATACCATGAAAAAGACCTTATTAATTACTGCTGCATTCGGATTATTTTTAACTTCTTGTGATAAGAAAGAAACAACGAATGTTGTAACAACTGAACAAACCACGGATAGCATTGGTGTAGATAATGCACACAACTCACAAAACTCATTAGATTGGGACGGAACATACGAAGGCGTATTGCCTTGTGCTGATTGTGAGGGTATTAAAAACACATTAACAATTTCTCAAGACAATAAATACCATTTAACCCAAGAATACATAAATAAAAACTTGGTAGCAAAAGATAGTGGAATCTTCACTTGGGATACCAATGGAGGAAAAATCACGTTAGAATCTAAAGATAATGGGTTTACATACAAAGTGGGTGAAGGAAGACTTTTCCAATTGGATATGGATGGAAATGAAATTGATGGCGCTTTAAAAGATCATTATATCTTAACGAAGAAATAAAATCCGCTTCATGAATAAATATAAAAAAAGTCATTCAAATTTGAATGACTTTTTTTATTTGTTTAAAGCTATTTTTCTTGACCTAAATTTTGTTCCCAATTCCATGAGTTGCGAAGAGATTCTTCTAGAGAAATTGTGGGCTGCCAATTTAATTCCTTTTTCGCAAAAGAATTATCGGCAAAGGCTTCTACAATATCACCTGCTCTACGGGGTTGTATTTTGTAATTTACCGATAAGTTATTGGCTTTCTCGAAGGCGTTAACAACTTCCAATACGGTAGATCCAGTTCCCGTTCCTAGGTTAAAAAACTCTAAGTTTGTTTTATTTTTTTGCTCCATTAAACGCGTAATCGCTTTAACGTGCGCATCAGCTAGATCATTAACATCGATATAATCACGAATAGCGGTTCCATCGCGCGTTGGGTAATCATCGCCCCAAACTGAAAGACATTCGCGAATGCCCGCAGCCGTTTGTGTAACATAAGGCACCAAATTATTTGGAATACCCTTCGGTAATTCGCCGATTTTTGATGAAGGATGTGCTCCTACAGGATTGAAATAACGTAAACATATAACGTTTTTTTGGTAGGTTGAAGCGTAATCTTCTAGAATTTCTTCTCCCATTTGTTTAGTCTTCCCATAAGGCGATTCTGGTTTTTTAAGAGGAGTCTGTTCATCGATTGGCATTTGATCGGCCTGACCGTAGACGGTACATGAAGAACTGAAGATAACATGATCTACTTTATTTTCATTCATCGCCTCTAAAAGATTGATTAATCCCATTAAATTATTGCGGTAGTACATCAAGGGTTTTTCGACCGATTCGCCTACCGCTTTGTAAGCAGCAAAATGAATCACACCATCTACTGGATTGTTTTCAAAAAATTGATTCGTTTTCAATTGATCTTTCAAATCAATTGAAAAATACTGTGGACGAATGGATGTGATTGATGTTATACGGTCTAAAAAATCTTTATCTGCATTAGAGCAATCATCGATAATTAATACTTCATAGCCTGCTTGTTGTAAAGCGACTACAGTGTGTGAACCAATATAACCTAATCCACCTGTAACCAAAATTTTCTTCATGATGTAATTCGTTGAGTTGAAACAAAGTTAATCAATTTGATTTCTTGCAAACAATAAACCTCGGTAATTTACCGAGGTTTAGGAATATAAAGGATGAATTAATATTTATTTTACAAAAAATTCTTTTACCGCTTCTGTAATGTAAACTAATTGTTCGTTAGATAATTCGGTGTGCATAGGTAACGACATCACCTCTTTAATTAAACGATCTGTATTTGGAAAATCAGCATCGATGTATTTTCCTGTATCGTATGCTTTTTGCTTGCGCAATGGAACAGGGTAATAGATCATCGCAGGAATCTCTTTTTCTGTTAAGAAAGCTTGTAATTCGTCTCGCTGTCCATTCGTAATGCGTAATGTATATTGATGGAAAGCATGCGTAGAATAATCTGTTGCACGAGTAGGTGTTAATAATCCTTCGATACCTGCAAAAGCTTGATCGTAAAAATCGGCAGCGCTTCTCCTAGCCGCATTATACCCATCTAATAAAGGTAATTTATGACGAAGAACTGCTGCTTGTATAGAATCTAAGCGCGAGTTTACACCCACCTCATCATGGTAATAGCGTTGATACATCCCGTGGTTAACAATTCCTCTTAATCGATGGGCAATCGCATCATCATTCGTAAAAATAGCCCCACCGTCTCCATAGCAACCTAAGTTTTTAGAAGGGAAGAATGATGTACAACCAATATGTCCTATTGTACCTGCTTTTTTACCTTTGTATTCTGCACCAATAGCCTGAGCCGTATCTTCAATGACATATAAGTTATGTTCTTGGGCAATTTCCATAATTTCATCCATGTTGGCACATTGACCAAATAAATGAACTGGAATAATGGCTTTCGTTTTTGGTGTAATCGCTGCTTTTAAACGAGCTGTATCAATTGAAAACGTATCGTAATCGACATCGACTAAAACCGACTGTAAGCCTAATAAATTAATAACTTCCACAGTAGCAGCAAAGGTAAAGTCAGCTGTAATTACCTCATCACCTGGCTTTAACCCTAACGCCATTAAAGCAATTTGTAAGGCATCGGTTCCATTACCACAAGGAATGACGTGCTTCACATCCAGATATTGTTCTAAATCTGCTTGAAATTCTTTCACTTCTGGACCGTTAATAAAAGCTGCCGATTCAATGACATTCGTAATTGATTGATCAATTGCGCCTTTTATTTTCTGATATTGACTCTGTAAGTCAACCATTTGTATTTTTTTCATAACGAAATTTATAAGTCTATGCTGAATTGTATCCGTTTTTTGATCAATTCATACACAAATGTACAAAAAAAGCTAATTGATATTTTCTAACTTTGCAGGATTGTGGAAGGAATTTATACAACATCAATTAAAGCCTACGGATTAGCGCTAAAGTTGGCAGCCCCTTTTATACCGAAAGCGAAACTTTGGGTAGAGGGAAGACAGGATTGGGAAAACAAAATACGGTCTAAAATAGATCCAACAGACCGTGTGTTATGGGTTCATTGTTCATCCCTAGGGGAATTTGAGCAAGGACGCCCTGTTATTGAAGCGCTAAAAAAAGACTATCCTTCGCATAAGATTGCGGTATCTTTCTTTTCGCCCTCCGGTTATGAAATTCGAAAAGACTACCCTGGAGCTGATTTGGTTTTCTATCTTCCTTTAGATACGGTAAGCAATGCTAAAAAGTTAATCGCTGTCTTACATCCCGAATTATTGGTACTCGTAAAATACGAATACTGGTATAACCTAATCACAGCACTGAATTACGCCCATATCCCAACGATTGTTGTATCGGCCATCTTCCGTGAAAAACAAAATTTTTTCCAAAAACAAGGAGAGAATTGGTTTGCCAAAAAATTAGGGTTATTGAATCATTTCTTTGTTCAAAACAAACGCTCAGAAGAACTGTTAAATCAAATAGGCATTAATCAAGTAACCATCGCTGGGGATACCCGATTTGACCGTGTAAAACAATTGATTCATCAGGATAACCAATTGCAGTTCATGGATCATTTTAAGAATGAATGTTCCTTGATTGTGGTAGGAAGCTCATGGCCAAAAGACGAAGAATTATTCATCTCGTTAATTAATGAACAACCTGCGGGGTGGAAATTTCTATTTGCTCCTCATACGATCGATTCCAATACAATTCAACGATTCCTCGAACGATTAAATGTTCCCGCTATTCAATACTCAAAACTAGAAAACGCTACAGAAACGACATTGAAAGAAGCTCCTGTTTTTATCTTAGATACCATTGGGGTTTTATCGAAAGTATATGCCTATGCAGACATTACCTATATTGGTGGTGGATTTGGCGCAGGAATACATAATACACTTGAAGCAGCAACCTATGGGGTTCCCGTTATATTTGGTCCAAAATACCATAAATTTCAAGAAGCTTGTGACTTAATCGAAAACAACGCAGGGTTTTCAATTGCCAATGCGAATCAATTCAATACCATCTTTCATCAATTAATGACCGATGAAAAATATCGAAAAAAAGTGGGTGAAAACGCACGGCATTTCGTACAAGACTCGCCTGCTTCCACAAAAATAATTCTCGATTACATTGAAAAATTATTAAAACCATAACCAAAAGCCAATCAGTCGATTGGCTTTTTTTATATCTTTATATATACATTTTTAAAAATAAATTGCAATTATTCAAATTAATAAAGGATTATTCATTTTTTATTGTACATTTGGACAATAAATATACAATTGTACAAAATGAAATTAACGGATAAAGTCTTACGCGCTGCAAAAGAATTATTTATACTCCATGGATACGAACGCGTATCGATGGATGATATCGCTAAGGCTGCCAATAAGAGCAGAAGCTCGATTTACAATCATTTTAAAAATAAAAAAGAAATTTTTGAACTAATTGCTAAACTCGAATTTGAAAAATCATTGGATGATTCATTAATTGATACAGGAACAGATCGTTCTTTAGCAGATAACCTCTATCATTTCTATTTAGGGCAAACCAAAGGCGTAAAAGAAATTGCATTGATCTACAAGAGTATTGTAAGTGAAATGAAAGTGAACAGCGACTTATTTGTTCACTTAAATCAGTTGGATGTATGCCGAGAGTTTGATATTGTACAATCGTTTATTCAAAACGCCATGGATAAAAAAGAAATTCTACCTCAGGACGATGAAGAATTACACTTTTTAACCGACGTGATTGTAAGTTCTCTTCGAAATATGCAATTGGAAATGATTTTATACAAAGAGATTAAAAATTTAGAACAAAAACTCCGCTGGCTAACGGTAATTCTAACCAAAGGATTGCAATAATAAAGCACCAAATCGATTAATTAAAACGACATGAAACATACATTATATCTTTTAACTTTCACCAGTATACTTGTCCTAAGTAGCTGTAATAAACCAGAACCCATTGTTGAACGTTTACCCACTGAAGTAAGTGTCTACCACTTAACGAAAGAACAAGTAACCGACGCTAAAAAAATACAGCAATATGCTGGCGTAGCTAGTCCGCATGATTATGTCGATGTCGTACCACAGCTTTCGGGGACCATCATCAACTTAGGGGTTAAAGATGGACAATATGTGCAAAAAGGACAATTTCTTGCCCGAATAGATAACGAAGATTATCGTAATCAATCGGCTGTTCAACAAGCCCAATTAAAGTTTGCTAAAGAGACTTACTTGCGCATGAAAGAAGTCTATGAAAAAGGAAGTATTGCCGAAATAAAGTATCTAGAAGCAAAATCGAATTATGAACAAGCACAAGCTGCCGTGAAAGCTTCTCAATTCTATGTTTCAAAATCGAGTATACACGCCCCTAAATCGGGTTACATCGCCAACCTAACAGCCGTACAAGGAAGTTTGGCTGGTGAAGGACAATTTTTGATGCGAATTGTTGATATTCAGCAATTGGATATCTTGGTTTCCATTGCTGCCAATGAAATACATCTCTTTAAAAATGGATTAAGCGCAAACGTTTTCTTTCCAGCGTTGGAGGATAAAATGGTGACCGGAAGAGTAACAGATGTCAGTATGTTTTCACCAAGTGGAACGCCTAGTTATACCGTTAAGGTAAGGATTGAAAACAGTGGACAGCAAATTAGACCAGGGATGAATGCCCGAATCGAATTTGAAACACCCACAGCTGAAGTCATTCGCGAAGCGAAACGCTATATTCCAGCAGAAGCGGTTCAAATTGATAATAAAAACCAGCATTTTGTTTATGTTGTTGATAGCAAGAATGGAATAGCCTTTAAACGCCTCGTGACATTAGGCCATACAACAGGTGAATTTATTGAAATTGAAAAAGGATTAGATGCTACAGCCACCATTGTCACTTCTGGTTTTCAAAAAATTACAGATCAATCAAAAATCACGGTAAAAAAATAACGCCATGAAAGAGAAAGGAAAAATGATTGAATGGGGAATGCGCTATAAAGCGTTTCCCCTAGCGTTTGCTTTGGTATTAGTGGCCCTTGGAATCTATGCGCTGTTTAATATGCCCCGAAATGAGTTCCCTGAATTTACCATTCGTCAAGGCTTAGTCGTTGGGATCTATCCTGGAGCAACCTCCGATCAGGTTGAAAATCAATTAACGACCAAAGTTGAAGAATTTGTCTTTGGATTTAACGAAGTCGATAAAAACAAAACCTACTCCTATTCGAAAGATGGAATGATGTACCTTTTTATTGAAGTTGCTGGCCATGTCAATGATGCCAATACCAAGGATTTCTGGAATCGTTTGAAAAATGGAATTCTTATTTTTCAGCAAACCGAATTACCAAAAGACGTTCGCGGACTCCTTGTCAACTCTGATTTTGGTAGTACATCTGCCATTATTGTTTCGGTTGAATCCGATGATCGAAATTACAAAAGCCTTGAAGCCAATGTAAAAGAGGTAGAAGCCCAATTAAGACAGGTTCCTGGTTTAGCTAAAATTAGCCGAATTGGTGCGCTAGAAGAACAACTAAGTGTCTATGTTGACAATGATAAACTGTTGCAGTATGGGTTAACCACTGGTCATTTGATGAAAGCGCTTCAACAGGATGGTGCTATTTATCCCGTTGGGGAAATTGAAGGACAAATCCTCGATAAACCCATTCACTTATCGGCTTTAGTCAATAAAGAGGACGAAATAGCCAACCGAATTATTAAAAGTGACGTACAAGGCGGTAATGCCGTTCGAATAAAGGATATAGCCACGATTAAAAGAGAATATGACAAACCCGATTCCTATATAACGACCAACGGGAAGAATTCGATTCTATTATCGATGGAAATGACTACGGGAAAGAACATTGTGCAATTTGGTGAAGCTATCCAGGCCAAACTAACCGAAGCTCAGCAAGGCTTACCCGCAGATATCCGAATGAGTTCATTAGCGAATCAGCCCGAAGTCGTGGATCATTCGATTACGCACTTTATGACTGAATTTTGTTTTGCCTTAACGGGTGTGATTATTGTTACGATGCTATTTCTACCTATGCGAATTGCGGTTGTAGCTGCAACAACAATCCCAATCACCATTGCGTGTACATTAGGGATCATGCATTTATTTGGTTTCGAATTAAATACGGTAACCTTAGCGGCCTTAATTATTGTACTAGGTATTGTTGTTGATGACCCCATTGTGGTTATTGATAATCATGTGGAACAATTGGACCATGGTTATTCGGTATGGGAATCGGCCAAGAAAAGTGCCATTGAATTGTTCCCGTCGGTTTTCACCGCCACTTTAGCCATTATTGCAACCTTTACCCCTTTGATGTTTTTTATGGAAGGCACATCGAAAGATTTTGTGAGCGTTTTTCCAATCGTGATTATCATTTCACTCTCTCTTTCTTTGATTATATCCATGTTGATTGTACCCTACTTTAATACCATTTTTATTAAAACGGGTCTACATCAAGCAGAGCAAACAACAAAGAAACGATCGATGTTAGATAGAATACAGGAATTATTTAATAAACATATCGGAAGAGCAATATCCTATCCGAAGATTACACTTGGAATTGGGTTAATGGCAATTGTAGGTGGAATAGCATTAACGACACAAGTTGCCATGGAATTATTTCCTAAAGTGCAACGAAATCAATTTGCCATGGAGGTTTACCTTCCAAATGGGTATACGCTTTCCCAAACGGATGAAGTGGTAAAAGCCGTAGAAAAAGAATTGAAGAAAGAAAAGAAAGTTGTTTCCTTTGCCAGTTTTATCGGAACTTCTTCTCCTCGATTCCATACGGTTTACGCGCCTAATTTAGCAGCAAAAAATTATGCGCAGATATTGGTAAATACCGTAGATGATGATGCAACAGAAGAATTACTTCGTCGTTACCAAAAAGAGTTAGGGAATAAATACCCAACCGCTTATGTCCGCATGAAGCAATTGGATATGGTGAGTTCTCCAGCGCCTATAGAAGTCCGATTAACAGGACAATCGATTACAGCGTTGGAACAAGTAGCAGATCAGGTCCTTAAAATAGCGAAAAAACATTCCCAAGTAACTTGGGCGAGAACCGATTTTGAAGAACCCCTACAAAGTATCGATTTCACCATTAACCAAGAAGAAGCGAGCCGACTAGGTATAAGCCGAGAAGATTTATCGAATTTTATTGCGATGCATATGAACGGTATTAACGCCACCCAGGTTTGGGAAGGTGATTATGCCTTAAATGTTCAGTTAAAATCGATGGCCTATTACCAAAATGATTTAACCAAATTAATGGCCTTAAATATTCCCGTTGAAGCAACCAACAGCCTCGTCTCTCTACAACAATTAGTAACCGCGAAGGAGGTATGGAATCCTGGTCAAATTGTCCGTAGAAATGGAGAACGAACAATGACGGTTCGAATGGACATTACTTTTGACGATGTAGCATCGGAGGTTTTGGCATCTATGGATTCGGAACTTCAAGCGATTGTTCTACCGAAAGGAGTACGCTTAAGTTATGGTGGTGAACATGAACTGTTCAATGAAAACAGCGGTGCAATGGCCATGTCGATCGGTATGTCGGTGATTGTTATTTTCTTAATTCTTTTGTGGCACTTTAAACATTTAAAACATGCTATTGTCAGTTTTACCACGATGCCTTTAAGTATTTTAGGAGCTGCCGTTGGATTAATCTTATTGGATTATGCTTTTAGCTTTACAGCCTTTATCGGTTTATTAGCCCTTTGTGGAATCGTGGTAAGAAATGGAATTATTCTAATTGATTTTGCAGAAGAATTGCGACACAAAGAAGGAATGACTGTTTTGGAAGCTGCTATTCATGCCTCTGAACGAAGAATGCGACCTATTTTCTTAACATCAACCGCTGCTGCTGTAGGGGTTATTCCCATGATTTTATCGCGTTCTACTTTATGGGGACCTTTAGGAACAGTGATTTGTTTTGGTTTACTATTTTCTATGGTGTTAACCTTATTTGTTTTACCGACGCTTTATTGGGTATTCTTTAAAAATGAAGACCGTGATTTAAAAAACAACGAACTCGAAAACGCATCATCAAACACGCTTATTTAATTGATACAATTATGAACAAACTATTGATATATATCGGATTCCTTTTATGGGGTAGTATCGCGTATTCTCAACAAGTTTCTCTTGAAGAAGCCTTAGAATCTGCAATCAAAAAGAATCCGACACTGGAGAATATTCAACTCGATCAGCAAGCTGACTTACTAACGATTCATTCCGCTAAAACGGCTAATCTCCCAAAAGTAAGCCTTAGTGCCATGGGGCTTTATGCGTTTGATAATTTGATCAATGGTATTCCGTTTATGACCAAGCCTATTGACAATGCCTACATGATGGGCGTAAATGTTGTGCAACCTATCTATTTAGGCGGAAAAATAAAAATATCAAATGACTTGGCTAAGTTGCAATCGGAAGTCACCACCTTGAAATTAACTCAAAGTCAAGATTCGATTCGATTAATGACCAAAAATAAATTTTGGAATATTGTTCGATTACAGGAACAAATAACGGTGCTGGATAAGCAATTGGACTATGTGAAGCACTTGGAAAAACAATTGAACGATCTTTTAAAAGCGGGTTTAATTGCGCGAAATGATCTACTGAAGGTGACCGTTAAACGATCGAATATTTTATTGAACCAAAGCAAATTGGACAACGGGCGAAAAGTCGCTTTATTGGACTTTAGTTTTTATACTGGAATACCATACCGTGAAGAATTGCATTTGTTAGACGATCCACAACAACAGCCGCTTTCCGAAATACGTGATTCATACAACAGCCAACATCCCTTAATCGAATTGTTGAACAAAAATATTGAAGCACAGCATTTAATGGTAAAGGATAAGAAAACCGCTTTAAAACCGCAAGTGTTTATTTCGTTAGATGCTATGCAAACGGGCTCCTTTAATAATAGCCTTCCTGGTAATTTTGTCCCTATGGTTTTGGGTGGCGTTAGCATTCCTCTTTCTTCCTTATGGAGTAAAGAAAACAATGATGTGAAACACCAGCAAATTGAAGTTAAAAAAGCCGAGAATAATTTAAAAACCCTGAAGGATCAATTAAGTGTTCAATACAAAAGTATTCAATTGGGCATTGAGGATGCCTATAAACAAATCGACTTTGCCGAGGAGAATAAACGAGCGACGGAAGAAAACTTGAAAGTGATTCGAGATAATTATTCGTCGGGTTTTGCAACGCTAACAGAAGTTATGGAAGCACAAACCATGGTGCAACAAGCGCATTTTGAAAAAGTTGAAGCCTTTATTCATCTTCAAAACAATTTTGCGAACTACGATTACTTGTTAAGCACAGGGCATTAAACGAATTAAGGATAGACATCTATACAATTATTGAGACTGTTCCAAAAACGGTGTAAGTATAAAATTCTACTTGGGTTAAACCGAGTAGAATTTTTTATATATATTTCATTACGTATCATATAATAATTCTCTCTTAGCTATTAATCACTTTATTGATTAACTCAATATTCGTTGTCGATATTCCATATGCTTTAGATAAGCTTCTCCATTGGGTAAGCGCAGATTTTGTTTGTTGAATAACTTCTTCTATGAACGATTTTGGTAGTTTAGCACTTAAGCCTAAGTTTACAAGATGACTACCTGTAATGTTTCGCCCTTCTCCCATAACCAGGGTGCTTTGTTCGCCACCAGCGCCGTTGGATCGACCAACAGACAATGTTTCAGAACCGAAATTTAAACCTACTTTTAAGTCTTTTATTGCTGTTGTCATTTTCTACTTCCTCTCTTTCTTAGTTGAACTTCGTTTGATTTTATGACTTCATCAATGGATTTGAATTCAGGTTTTTTAAGCTTTAAAACCTCCACCACCTCTTCTAATCCTCCAACAACAGACAGCATTTTTTAGAAAAGAATCCAATGAAATCATTCCTTTTTGTTCAAACTTACGGAGCGTAGATAATGGTACACCCGATCTTTCTGCTAAACCTTCTTGGGTAAGATTCATTTATAACCGCCTTTCACGAATGTTTTGAGTCAATTTTTTTGTATTTTCGAAAGTGATATACATAATATAATAAGGGTCGTTATAAAGATACTTAGCTATTAAGTAACATTATAGTGTTATATATATAAGAAATTTTCATCAGGTTTTCGCTCAGTTATAATGGAAAATTCAATCTAGGTATTGATGTGGTTCGGCCCCGATATTGTTTGAATAAAATGTTAATTTATTGATAATCCTTAAGCACCCTTTTTTGTCAAAATCGGTTTTCTTTTGATTTTTTTCAATCTGTTGTTCTAGCCAATAGCCCTTTATTTTCATTTTTTAAAACGAGTACTGCGGCAAGGATTGAAGCGGCATCCTTTGCTGCCACCCCAATGCCTCATTTTTATAGTAATTAATGCAGCAAAGATATAGCGGAAAGCCTGGCCCGAAGGGGCCGCCCTAATTCTATACAGATGAGTTAATTAAAAAACGTTAAAGTGTTTGTATGGTTTAATTTTTATTCTACATTTGTAGTATACGTAAATGGAATATGATTAAATTATCGAGAAAAGAGGAACAAGTGATGGAAGTTATTTGGAGTGGTGAAGGAGTTTTTGCGAAAGATATTATTGAGGCTTTTCCGGAACCAAAACCTGCATCAACAACCGTTGCTACTTTATTAAAGCGCATTCATGATAAAGGGTTTATTGATTATAGACAAATTGGTAATGCGCGACAGTATTTTGCTTTAATAAAAAAAGACGATTATTTTTCGAAAGAAGTGAAAGGAATGATTTCTTCTTTCTTCAACAATTCGGCATCGCAATTTGCATCCTTTTTTGCAAAGACCAACACCATGTCGGTGGATGATTTAGAAAAACTTCGTGAAATTATTGATCTTGAGATTGACAAAAAAAAGAAATAGCCTATGATAGCCTATTTGATAAAATTTATTCTTTGCTCTGGCTTTTTATTTTCATTTTATAAATTGTTCTTAGAGCGTGAAAGCATGTATACCGTTAATCGGTTTTATTTGCTATTCGCCTTGGTGTTCGCCCTGATTGCGCCTTTGTACACGGTACATATACCGATAAGTGAAGCTGCTTTGGCTATTTCGCCCGAATTATTGGCGTATTTAGCTCAGAACCCTCCGCTAATAAAAGAACCTTCTACGGCCATTAGTTGGCAAAATACTATAATAGGCGTCTATTTTCTAATGGGTACTTTCTTGGTGATGCAATTTCTAAGAAATTTATTGGTTTTGATGTTTAAAATTAAAAAGAACGATAAAGTGAACGCGCATGAGGTAGTCTATGTTCTGGAAGAAGAGCCACAGCAACCTTACAGTTTTTTAAAGTATATTTTTATTGAGAAACGGAGTTTTAAAACCATACATCCTAACCTTATTCAACACGAGAAGGCACACTGTATTCAACGGCATTCGTGGGATATTTTATTCATTGAACTGTTTCAGGTTTTATGTTGGTTTAACCCATTTATCTATTTCTATAAAAAAGCCATTAAGTTAAACCATGAGTTTTTGGCGGATGCTTATGTATTAAAAAATGGCATTGATTTAAAAACTTATCAACACCAAATTGTAGATTGCCTGGCGCTACAATCACCTTCGGTAATGGCGAGTAATTTTAATTTTATCTTGACCAAAAAACGCTTGTTGATGATGACCAAAAAGACATCGAAACGTAAAATTGGTTTACTATCAGTCGCTGCTATTCCCTTTTTACTGAGTTCTTTTGTTTTATTTGGTCAGAAAAGTTTTGCCAAAGAGCTACAACAAAAATCGCATGCATTGGAGCATTTGATAGCTCAGCCCATCGTACCTAATCTCCCTAAAAATTCTTCTTTGATTGAAATAACAGAACAACGTGAAGACACACAACCCATCCTTAATACTTCTAATAACCCCCTAGATAAAGAGGTTAAAACCATAAAACAACCTGTTGTACTATTGAATGAACGGCATTTAATACATGACTCTTTAACGAAAAAACTACAGGAAATAACGAAAGAACAATTATCCAACTATCCGACAGATTTAATTAAAAAAATAAATGTTGAGAAAAAAGCTGGTCAGCGAAATTCTATTGTGATCAATGATTCACTCGTGTATTATGTTGACCAAGAACATACGCCCGCAACGACGACTAAATACAAGGGAATTAAGTCTATTTCGATTGACAGAAGAACGGTTAATGACATGCCCATCGATAACCCGGTATCGGTTGATTTAAGCGATATGAAAAAAAATTCTATCCGAATTATCAGTAAGAACGCGATAAATGAAGAACCCCTGACCGTAGAAATCGTTGATGGCAAGAAAATATTCTCAATGAAGAGCGGAACGAAATTGACGACCGAAATGGTATCGAATCTTCAACCGACAACCATTAAAAAACAAGGGATTAAAGGCATAGGTACAACCGTTGTTTATAGTAACGTCAATACAGATAAAAATAACAATGAACGCGATGTTCGTAAATTCACTTTTAAAATGACCAAGGCAAATGGCACAGTAGTCATTGACTAAAAGAACAACGTTTAAAATTTTTTATCTAAAATATACGCCTTCATCTAGAGGAAGTCATGGTATGGCTTCCTTTTTTTGTAGCTTTGAAAAAGCGATTAGTATTAACCGAATAAAAAGATAGCGTGTTACAACCAGGGGATTTTAAGATATATAATGCTTCGGCAGGTGCAGGGAAGACGTATACATTGGTCAAAGAATTTATTTCGATTCTATTGCAACATGAAAATGTCTATTATTTTGAACATATTTTAGCCATAACGTTTACCAATAAAGCGGCTAATGAGATGAAAGAACGGATTATTGAGCAATTGGAAGAATTAGCGGATGTAGATCCTAAATCGGACGATTACCTGCTTTCCCTAGCCGAGGAATTATCGTTAAAACCGAAAGATATTCAAGAAAAAGCGAAACGCATCTTAATTGCTATTTTACACAATTATTCGAAATTTTCGATTTCTACCATTGATAAATTCAATCTGCGGTTAATGAAATCCTTTGCCCAGGATTTAGGATTATCGATGAATTTTGATGTCGAAATGAATACCCAAGAAGTGATTGAAGAGTCGGTCGATTTATTGTATTCTAAAATTGGTGAAAACGAGGAGTTGACAAAAACCATTGTTGGAATTGCCATGGACAATATGGATGATGATAAGTCATGGGATATCCGAAAGGCTTTAACGTCAGAAACCGTTACCATTACCAACGACCGCCATTTACAAGAATTAGATCGGTTGCGAAAAGTATCGTTGGAGGACTTCTCGGCCTATCGAAAAACCTTGTTTCAGGAAGTACGTATCCTTAAAAGTGGTTACGAAATTTTGGCTGATGAATTTTTTGAATTGCTGAAACTACACGGCTTGTCGTCGGACGATTTACCCGGTAAAAGCCGTAGCATTGCCTCGTTCTTTCTTAAATTGAAAAACAATAAAGACAATGCTATTATTTTCCCGACCGATAGCAATCAAAAAGATATGGACGGTTTGTATGTGGAAAAAGTAAAAAATGCTTCGGCAGAACAGATTTTCCCACAATTTAAAGAGCTATACAACAAGGTTATGTTGATTAACAATCGCTTAATTCTTCTATCGTCTATTCAAAAAAACATTTCATCGATTACCTTAATCAATGAAGTTGAAAAATCATTGGATACCTTAAAAAAGGAATCCAACACTTTATTGATCAACGAATTCAATACCATTATCTCCAAAAACCTCCAGGAACAACCGGCTCATTTTATCTATGAACGAATTGGTTCGCGCTACCATCATTATTTTATCGATGAATTTCAAGATACCTCTACCCTTCAATGGAACAATTTACAGCCATTGATTGAAAATGCCCGATCGCAAACCGATACCATTATTTTAGTAGGTGACGCAAAACAATCGATTTATCGTTGGCGAGGTGGTAATCCGGCTCAGATGATTCGTTTGATTGAACACGCTGAAGAAGAGAAAATAAAAGTAGAAAACTTAGCCACCAACTGGCGAAGCCATCAAAATATTATCGATTTTAACAATGCTTTGTATTCGTTTATCGCTCCCCAATTAAACCTCCCTGAATTTCAACAATTGTATGAAGTGGGAAATAAACAATTAACCAACAAGCGAACCGATGGTTATGTACATATTGACTTTATTGAAAAGCAAGGAAACTCCAAGAAAGAATTCAACGAGCGAAATCTAGCGCTTATTCTTGAGAAGATTCAACAATGTGTTCAAAACGGTTTTACCTTACAAGAGATTACAATTCTTGTTAGAACAAACGGGGAAGGCGTCTTGGTCGCTAATCATCTTACGGAAAATAACATCACCGTGATATCCAATGAGGCCCTTCTTTTAAAGAATGCCTACGAAATTCAGCTCTTGGAAGCATTGTATAAAATTACGGCTAACCCCATGGATGAGCAGAGTAAGATTCATTTCTTATTGGTGGCTTATGAATTGAACTTGTTTTTTACCGACGATCTTACACAAACCATTGAAAAAGCATTAAACAAAAAGATCAATGGGTTTATTCGTTTATGCAAAGAGGTAGGGATTGATCTTGGTTTTATTGAAGATGAAAACTTAGCCTTGTACGATTTTACCGAAAAAGCCATTCGCGCGCTCCATTTAAATCGTCAAGCAACGGCTTATTTAATGAGCTTTCTTGATGTTGTTTTGGATTTTAGCGCTCACAATGAGTCCGATTTAAATTCGTTTTTAGAATTCTGGAGCAATGCCAAAGATAAAGCTAGTATACGTACTCCGAAAGGCGTAGACGCCGTTCAAATTATGACGATTCATAAATCGAAAGGATTAGAATTTCCGGTGGTTATTGTACCGTTTATCGATTGGACCATGAATACCAAAGATAAAATATGGATTCCGTTGGAAAAAGAAGATGACAATCCCTTCGAATCCTTTTTTGTGACCATTAACAAAGATTTAAAAGCCATAAAAAATCAAACCATTCAAGCCAAGATTCAAGAAGAAGAAAACCTGACCCAACTCGATAAGATTAACACCCTTTATGTGGCTACAACACGAGCGAAGGAACAATTATACATCTTAGCGCTTCAACCAAAACCCAATGCGAGCGCACTCACGGTATCGGTCTACCTAGAAGATTTTGTAAAAACAAAAGGGGAAAGCGGCCCATCAATTGCCCTTTATGGAACAAATCAACGCACCTCAACCATAGAAGAACAAAGTAGCGAATCACTGCAATTACCCTTGTATTCCTACGATTGGAGCACGAAACTAATCATCAACACCAATTCAGAAAACGCCGCTTTAAAATTAGAACGAACCGAATTTGCTAATGCAATCCACTTGGTTTTATCGAAGTTAAATCACCGCGGAGAATTGGAAGATGTGTTGTCACTTGAAAAAAAACGGGGTGCAATTTCCAGTGAAAATATAGCCCGTATTCATCATATGATGGATCTTTTAATGGATCATCCCGAACTTGAGCCTTACTTTCAAAAAGACTTGACCGTTTTAAATGAGCGCGACTTTATCGATGCGGATGGCGCTATTTTTAGAGCAGATCGCGTGGTTATAGACGCCCATAACAACTGTACCATTATCGATTATAAAACAGGACAAACCCAAACCACCCACTATATACAGGTGAATCAATATGCCGATTTTTTCCGATCTTTGGGCTATACCATTCAGGCAAAGTTATTGGTGTATATCGATGACGTGAATGAGAAAATTACGGTTGTAGCAGTAGATCAATGAAAGAGCATTTAAAACTAATCGTGGCCACCTTGCCCGAAACGCCTGGCGTATATCAATATTATAATAAAAAAGGAGACTTACTCTATATCGGGAAGGCTAAAAACCTAAAACGACGCGTAAGTTCTTACTTCAATAAAGTGCACGACTCGAATCGCACCAACGTATTGGTTAAAAACATTGATGCCATTAAAACCATCAATGTCAACACCGAATACGATGCTTTGCTTTTAGAAAACAACCTTATTAAAGAGCATCAACCTCGTTACAATATTCTCCTAAAAGATGGTAAGACCTATCCGTGGATTTGCATTAAAAATGAGCGCTTTCCACGCATTATGTCTACCCGCCAAGTCATTAAAGATGGTTCAGAATACTTTGGCCCTTACTCCAGTATTCGCACCATGAAAATACTTATGGGTTTAATCAAAGATTTGTACCAAATACGAACATGTGCCTACGACCTTAGTGTTAAAAACATAGCGAACCATAAGTACAAAGTTTGTTTAGAATACCACATCGGTAACTGTCAAGGTCCCTGTGAAGGCTATCAAGCTGAAGAAGATTACAACCTTCAAATAAAAGCCATTCGCAATCTATTAAAAGGCGAATTTAACGATGCTAAAAGCTATCTTCAAGATAAAATGCTCGCTTATGCACAAGATTTAGCATTTGAAAAAGCGCAAATCGTTAAAGAAAAACTCGATTTATTGGTGCATTACCAAGCAAAATCAACCATTGTTAGTCCTTTCATTTCCAATGTCGATGTATTCTCAATTACATCAGACGAGGAATACGCCTATGTCAATTTCTTAAAAATACACCACGGTTCAATCATTCAATCCTATACCGAAGAATGGAAAAAGAAATTAGATGAGCCCGATGAAGAACTCTTGCTACGAGCCATTATAGAATTCACCGAACGTTTTCAATTAACATCGCACGAAATCTATGTCCCTTTCGAATTGGATATCGAGATTCCTGGTAAAAAAATAACGGTTCCTAAAATTGGTGAAAAAAGACATATCATTGATTTGTCTTTAAAAAACACCCGTATTTTCAGATTAGAACAACTGAAGCAAACCAAAATCCTCGATCCTGATCGCCATACCAATCGGATCATGCAACAAATGAAGACCGATCTTCGCTTACCCAATGAACCACGCCATATCGAAGGATTCGATAACTCGAACATTCAAGGAACCAATGCCGTTTCAGCTTGTGTGGTTTTTAAAGATGGAAAACCCAGTAAAAAAGATTACCGCATCTTCAACGTTAAAACAGTCGAAGGCCCCAATGATTTTGCCACCATGGAAGAAGTCATTTACAGACGCTATTCACGCGTATTAGAAGAAGGAGAAACACTACCGCAATTAATCTTAATCGATGGTGGAAAAGGACAATTAAGTGCCGCCCTAAAATCAATTGATCAATTGGGGTTACGTGGAAAAGTAAGCGTTATCGGAATTGCGAAACGCCTCGAAGAGCTCTATTACCCCAACGACCCCTACCCGCTTTATTTAGATAAAAACTCGGAAACACTCAAAGTATTGCAACAGGTGCGTGACGAATCTCACCGCTTCGGAATCACCCGTCACCGCGCAAAAAGAAGTAAACAAGCCTTTAATTCTGAGTTGGAAAATATCCCCGGTGTGGGCGAAAAAACAATTAAAGAATTATTAACACATTTTAAATCCGTTCAAAAAATAAAAAGTGCATCTTTGTTAGCATTAACCGAAGTTGTAGGCCCATCGAGAGCCGAAAAGATTAAAGCGTATTTTTCAGATGAAAAAAATTCTATTGGATAGAGATTTAACCTCTTTGTTAAACAATCAAAAGCTACAAGCTATTTTAGCTATTGTGCCTTTAACAATCTTTATTTTGGCCTTATTAAGTTACTTTGGCATCTTCTTTTCGATGTTTAGCTCCATCGATGCACAATTAGGACATACCGGAAATTCGAAATCTTTTTTTACCGCCTTTTTAGGAAACTTAATTATTTTTATCTTCTTGGTATTTACCGGTTTTTTTACGGGGGTTATTTCATTCGTCTACTTTATTGTCCATGCGGTTAAAAATCCCAATCTCATTAAAAGCGACGACCGCTTGTTATGGATTATCTCGATTATTTTCGGTAATGGCATTGGAATATTTGTCTACTGGTATTATCAAATCAAAAAACAAGACCCAAGACCATTTATCGACCTCTACGACGAAGACCTTTAAACACCAACACCTTAGAACAGAGCCAGCAAGACAAGACCTATATAAAAACAATTTGGGCGCGCCCTTCTGGCCGGGCTATCCGCTATATCTTGGTTGGACAAGCTTTAAAGTACCTAGGGCTATTTTTTGAAAGCCCAACCAAGGATGCCGCTTCTATCCCTCGCGCAAATCACGTTTTAATCATGAAATTAAAGGCCTTAAATTCACCTACCAATTAAAAATTAAAATAAAGCTAAAAAGCAATTTTGCTTTTGTAAGATAAAGCCCTTTATTTGCTATCCGATCCAGCACCTGAATAACCATGGGATTTGTTTAAATAATGCAGCTATGTTAAAAAAAATAGATTGGGTTCGTGTAGGAACCTTTGCTTTCACTTTATTATTTATTGTTAGTGCACTTTTCTTTGAGATTTTCGAATTGGGAACATTGCCTACTCAGGTTTTTGGAGCTTTATTAGGCGTAGTAATTACAGCAATCATCACCGTATTGCTATTGCAAGGACAAACCAAAAGTGAAGAAAAAAGGGAAATACATTTGCGCGTATTTGAAAAAAAACAAGAAGTCTATTTTGATTTCTTAAGTAAATTCAATCACATTCTGCAAGATCAAGAATTCAAAATCCAACTCAATACCAAACGACCTGGGGAAGTCCACATCATAAATCTACACGATTTCATCTTTGAATTTGGTTATCTTCAAATGCACACATCAGCCTCGGTCTTTGATCAAATTTTAGAGCATATGGCTCGTCTACTTGAAGCCAATAAACATTTACACAACCAAGTCACTACAGATACGGTTGCAATAGAACACTATTACAGTATTCTTACCAAAGAGTATTTCTCCATTATTGGGTTATTAAAAATGGAACTGTATGATGAGAAGGTAAAAGATCAAGAAATCGACTTTCAAAAAATAAACCACATTCTTCAACATTCCATCGAAAAAGGAAAGAAAGGGATTATGCCTTAAAATCGATGAAAAGTGTTGATATACTATATTAATAGACTGTCTTATACAATCGATTATATGACAAGAAGAAAATAAATTGATAGGCAATTGGGATTCTAATTTCGATGTTTTCAATTTTAGATGAATCGTGTTATTTTCACCATTTTTATTCTTTTTGAGAATCAATTATACCAAAAATGCATCTTTTGGTCTCAAATCAACACAAATAACCTACTTAAACAAAGTGTTTTATCTACTTAATTCGAGTATTATACCTACTCAAAATTTGACTTCATAAAAAATTATTACTTTTTTATTTGTAAATTTTCATCAAAAACTAGCTTGTATTTTGGATAAAAACTTCTGCTGAAAAATCATTTTACACAACACTACTTAACTCTAGGAAATAAACAACATTAGCTTATTTAAAACCAGTAACAAAAAATACAATACATTAAAAACCAATAAATTAAATCAACACTACTTTCTCCGAACACAGTTAAAAAATTGCTTAGCTTATAGTAAAAATGAGTAACCATTTTCTTGTTATAAAAACGCTCATGCCTTTAAATTTGTTCAAAACAATCAAAATGAGACCTATCTCAACAAAACTAATCTTGCTTTGCTTTTTAACGACAAGTTTCAATTTTACAACTGCCCAAATAGGTATTGGAACAGAAGATCCTAAAGCAACACTTCATATAGCAGCATCAGATGGCGCTATAAAACCAGGGGTTATTATCCCCCTACTATCAGCCCAAGAATTGGCTACACTCGATAATAAGTACACCCGTGACCAAGATGGTGCAATGGTGTTTCTAACCTCGCCAATAGACTCTACTGCCAGTTCACCGAAAACAAAGGATATCTTCACAAGAGGACCCCACATCTACCACGATGTTCACAAAAAATGGATTTCAACGGTCGATAGCACTCAAACAGTATCCAGGGACAAACTCGTTGTAATTGTCAATAGGGATCGCACTCATTTAATGCAGTCACCGCGAGAGAGAGTCTTTTGGGACGGACCGTTAGAAGGCCATCAAAGCCACTTAATCCAATTAGAAGATGGTAATCGTATTGTTTCAGTTCCTCCTTTTATGACCCTTAAAATAACAGGTATGTTACCAACAGGATATAGTGTCGGGGGTTCAAATGGAAACGGAAAAACGGCCACGACACTCTCCAGTATTTTTCGCTTAAATCAAGCGTCTATTTTCGATGGGATTATTTATTCAACCACGCCTGGATTCTCTCGCTCATCGAACCACTCCTCCACAGCAGGTGGAGCAACCTCCGCTTCCATGATTGTCTATACCGGTTCAAAAGGTTTAAAGTTTTCAGTGGAAGTTACACGCTCTGATAATAGAACGAAAATAGCAGGTGGCTCGGACGATCGAACAGTTGGATCTTATTTAATTATTGAACAGATATGAAACCGATTATTTTATGTATTATTTGGGTAAGTAATTCCCTTATCCTCCTAGCGCAAGTGGGCATCAATGAAGAAAACCCCAAAGTCACTTTTCACGTAAATGATCACAGTCAACGAACACCAGTTGGCATACTATTCCCTAAGGCAAAACCGAGCGAATTGGAACTTATGCTAAGCGATTCCTATGACGGAACAATTGTTTACATCACCGAACCATCTACAAAATCGGATAAAGCATTTAAACTCATCGATAGAAAAGGCTATTATTATTACGATCATCAAGCAGTTCAATGGAAACCCATGGGAAAACGAGAGCTTAGAGGTCCTGAAAAGAAACGACTGTTTGCACACGTAACCCGCCAAGGACCAATGATGACGATAAAAGATGCTTACCAAGAAAATTTTGTGGATTGGTCTACAATACAGGGACTAAACATCCAAGATCTTTCAATTTCGCCACACAACCCTACCGAAATTGTCTTTCCAGGTGGTCAACGCACATTTCGGGTCACCGCGATGATCAGTATTCTTGATGTTGGCGTACCTCAGGGCGGATATATCGTCGGAAAATTTTCAGCGGACAAACCGTTAGCGATTTCATCGTGGGGATATGTTGAATCGAATTCAGAAGCTTATGAAGAGGGCGGAGTCACGTTTGCAACAGCCCTATTCACCACAAATAATGATGCTACCACGCTACGGTTATTTGCTCGCCCAGCCTCAGGAGGTGCTACAGGAAACAGAGACCGAAGAATTGTAATTGCTGGGAATGAACAAGACAATGCCTACTACACGACCAGTTTAATTATTGAAGAACTTTAATAAAAAAAAACCTATGAAGATTTCTATATTTTTAATGTTGTGTACCGTTCCTATCTGTATACTTAAAGCGCAGGTGGGAATAAACACAACAGATCCTCTCGTTAGTTTACATATTAACAACAACCTCCTGGACAAATCGATTCCAGATGGATTCATAATTCCTAAGATAGAAGGAAATCAATTAAAACAAATGGATCATCTCTACCATGATGAACAAGATGGAGTGATGGTTTATGTAAACTACCCCCTGACAGAAGAATTATCTTCCAAAACAGTTCATGTAACAGAAGAAGGCTATTATTACTACAATTCGACCTTGGAACAATGGATAAAACTAGATGAATACGTCAATGAATTAGCTTTAAAAACAATTGTAAAAATAGAAAGATCCATTCACCCCCAAATCATTTATGATAGCGACACGCCCATTAGCTGGAATACAATAGAAGGGATCCTTAATCAAGACATTCGAATTGACCCTAACAATCCAACGGTTATCGAACTCCAAGCGGGGAAGACTTATAAACTCACAGGGATGATTGGCTTAAGTGATCAATCCAGTGCAACCTATATGCGCACTCTATTCGAAGCCGCAGTACCTTTACACGATGAAGCTGAAATCTATTTTAGTTCCATCGGTGTTGTAGAATCCCCCTCCTTAAACACCCATACAGGTGCAGGCTCACATCCTATTGCCATTGTTTATTCAGGAAATTCGGGGATCAAAATTAGATTAGTAGCTCGCGGACCAGAAGATGGAAGAAGAACGTTTATTGCAGGAAAACCGAGGGAAACTAGTGAAGGAACTTACATTATTATTGAAGAACTATAAAATAAAAAAGGCTATTTCTTAGTAGAAGTAGCCTTTGTAAATCATAATTAGTGTTAATTGACAAATTAACGTTTCGCTAACTTGTTTAACAAATATATTGGGATAAATTAAGAAAACAAAAAGAAAACATGGTTTAATATCATATTTCGAACCCTTTTTATTGATTTCATATTTATACATTGATTCTATTGTTAATTTTTCATTAAATATTCCCGTAATAATAAAAAAGCCACATTTTAATTTCATTAAAATGTGGCTTTTTCTTCTAACATTAACTATTTCTAGACAAAAGGTGTTTTTACAACTTCTGCTAAAACATTTTTATCACGAATTTGAATACGGATTGTTGTTCCTACTTTTGCAAAATCTTTGTTGACATAAGCTAAACCAATCCCTTGTTTTAACATAGGTGATTGTGTTCCCGAAGTTACAATTCCTATTGTGTTTTCTTGATCATCGACCACTTTATAGTCATGACGAGGCACACCACGTTCAATCATTTTAAAACCAACTAATTTTTGCTCCACGCCCGCTTCTTTTTGCTTGCGTAAAACATCCGCTCCAACAAAATCAGTATCTAATTTTGTGACCCAACCAAGACCAGCCTCTAAAACCGATGTTTCTTCGTTGATATCATTTCCATAAAGACAATAGCCTTTCTCTAAGCGTAAAGTATCTCTCGATGCTAAACCACAAGGTTCGATTCCATATTCCTTACCTGCTTCAAAAACTTGATCCCAAATCCCTTTGGCTTGATCGTTTGCAAAGTAAATTTCAAATCCACCAGAACCAGTGTATCCGGTTGCTGAAATAATCACATTTTCAAAACCAGCGAAGTTTCCAATCGTAAAATGATAAAATGGAATTTCAGATAAGTTGATATCGGTTAAAGCTTGCATCGCCTCAATGGCTTTTGGCCCTTGAATAGCTAATAAGGACATGGCATCAGAACGATTCTCTAATAATGCATTTTCAAATTGATTGTGCTTATTTACCCATGCCCAATCTTTGTCGATATTAGAAGCATTGACCACCAACATCCAGTCTAAATCGTTGATTTTATAGATAATCAAATCGTCAACAATTCCTCCTTTTTCATTGGTCATGGCATTATATTGCGCTTGACCTACTTTTACTTTGGTTACATCATTCGAAAGAATAGACTGTAAAAATTCGGTTGAATCTGTACCAGAAACAAAAAATTGCCCCATATGTGATACATCAAAAACACCAATTTTTTCTCTAACAACAAAATGTTCTTGGTTAACACCTGCGTATTGAACTGGCATTTCAAAACCAGCATAAGGAACCATCTTTGCACCTAAATCTTTGTGCACTTGGTTAAGTGAAGTAATTTTCATGATTGTTTGCTTGTCTAAATATTTGAATCAAAAATACATTTTTTTACGAGATAAGAAGATAGATTTTAAAAAGAAAGTAACTGATTTCCTTCGGTACATCGATGGTCGATTTAAGAAAATATCAACCTACTTCACTTAACTGAGAAACATCAATTACTGAATAGTGGAAAATTTCTAATTATCGATGCGTTTTCCTTGACATCCCTATTCACTGAAATATATTTTAGAATTGTAAACTATAGCATTTAACTTTGTAACAAATTATGATGGATGAATTTACACGCCAAATCCGATGTTAACTACACGAATCTATTGATTTTTATGTGTAGTCTATTGATTTTTACAAATTGCCATGTGACAAAAAAAACATTATCAGAATCCGTTGATGAAACTAAAATGCTGCGAATGAAAAATCTACAAAATGGGGATTTAATTTTTGTTGGCGCCCAAACAGATCATCTTTCAGGGGCCATTAATCGCGTAACCCAAACTAAATCAACTGAAAATTTTGATCATATAGGCCTTGTAGAAATAACAAAGGATAGTATTTTTGTTTTACATGCTGCTCCTCGTGGTGGATCACAACGTGAAAATTTTACGTTATTTTATCAAAATCAATCTAAAAACAATAATACATTGGTCGTATATCGTTTAAAACAACCTTTTCAACATGCGATCAATGAAGGTATTCGCAAAGCTAAAACGATGTTAGGAAAACCGTATAATGTGAGCTATATATTAAGTGAAGAAGCTTATTATTGCTCCGATTATGTAGAGAGAGCTTTTCGGGATGAAGGTGTTTTTGAACTTGAACCAATGACTTTTATCGACCCTGCCACAGGAAAAGACGATGCGTATTGGGTACAGTTTTATGAGAATTTAGGTATTGCTATTCCTAATGGTGAATTAGGTTGTAACCCCAATGGGATGGCAAAATCGGAGAAACTGATTCGCATAGGAATGATAAAATTGAATGAATAAACTATCTTTACCCCATGAAACAAAACTTAGTCTTATCGTTGGTGTTTTTTGTCGTATTATTTGTTATGAAATATGTATTCGACAAAAGTGATGTTCAATCCATGCTGATCTATTCCGCCATTGGTGCAGCTATATTCTTTTTATACCGCACCTTTATTCGCCAGTTATTCTATAAAAACAAATAAGATGTCGAATTAGTTTACTCGATCTTCTTGGATAGCCCTGATAGCCTCTTGAATATGTATATCGGCATTCATAAGGTCGCTGATATGCAAAATAAGTTTTCCATGTTTATTGAACACGAAAGTTTCTCGCGGTACAAATATTCCAAATTTCTTTTTGACACCTAATAATTTTCTTAATCGACCATTCGAATCTGATAATAATGGAAAATTTAATTGGTGAGCTTGATGGAATTTTTCGTGTGCATTATGCGATTGGTTATTAACCCCCAAAACGAGGGCGTCTACAGCACTAAATTCTTTACTGAAATCTCTAAAAAGACAAGCTTCTTTCGTGCATGTTGGTGTAAAATTTCGGGGATAGAAAAAGAGAACAAAATATTTTTTGTATAAAAACTCATCCGAATTAAATGTATTCCCTTTTTGATCGAGTAGCGAAAAAGACGGTATGTGGCTTCCTAAAATCATTGCCCTGAATATTCTACAAAATTACGTGGAGTCTCGTACAATGTCACCTTTAAATCGAGATTTGACGCTAGTTTATTTCGAATTTTATTCCAAATAAGCACAACGATATTCTCGGCCGTTGGGTTTAAATTTTTAAATTCTTCCACTTCAATATTCAGGTTCTTATGATCGAGGTAATCTTCAATTTCTTCTTCGATAATTTTTCGCAAAAGATCTAAGTTCATTACAAATCCAGTTTCGGGATCAACTTCACCAGCAACACTCACAATAAGCTCGTAATTGTGTCCATGGTAATGGGGGTTAGAACATTTACCGAAAACAGTAAAATTTTGTTCATCGTTCCATGCCGGATTATATAAGCGGTGAGCAGCATTAAAATGCGCTTTTCTATTAACAGTTACTTTCATGGATTATTCTTCTATATGTGCACTATAATGTTCAAAAATAATTTTGAACCAAGCCGTATATTTATTGGGGTTTTTATCTATGTCTATTTTTAAATCAGCAATGGTAATCCATTGATAAGCCATAACCTCTTCGGCATTCAACCGAGGCTCATCATTGTAACTACCTACAAATACATGATCTAACTCGTGTTCCGTTAGTCCATTTTCTAATTGGGCTTTATAAATAAAGTTGAATTTATAGTCTAATTCACAATCGAACCCCATCTCTTCAACCAATCTTCTATGCGCCGCTTGTTTGTAAGTTTCATTTTCTCTTGGGTGGCTACAACACGTATTGGTCCATAGTTCAGGAGAATGATATTTATGAGCTGCCCGTTGTTGAATCATCAATTGATTTTTATCGTTAAAGATAAAAACTGAAAATGCACGGTGTAATAATCCAGCGACATGGGCTTGCTGCTTTTCCATCAGCCCTTTTGGTTGATCGTTTCGATCGACAAGTACCACAAATTCTTCCATGAAACAAAAATAGCGGATTTAAGAGGATTAAAAAAGCAGTTGGATTTCTTTGTGTTGAAATTCTCTGTTTTTAGCATTAATTTCGATGATCAATTGACCATCATCAGCAGCAGATCGAATAATTCCTTGGGTGTATTCTTGGGTGCTTGGAATAAAAAACTGGGCGATTTGATCTTTTTTATACAAATGTGCCTGATAATATGCATTCACTGTTGACCAATCTTTTTGTTCAATAAGGGCAAACTCTTTTTGAAATAAATTCATAATTCCTGACAAAATTACCTCTATGTCATAAGTTTTGGCAGTTAGTTGAGCAATCGACGAGGCTTTAGAAACATGATTAAAATCAGTTTGATTCACATTTAGACCAATTCCAATAATTGAAAACATACGGCCATTACGTTTAAAATTCTCAATCAATACACCACAAATTTTTTTATCTTTCATGATGAGATCATTTGGCCATTTAATAAATAATAAAGGCGAAAGACCTTTTAAATAGGTGTGTAAAACCATTGCGACCCATTTATTGAGAAGGATTAAATCTCTGTATTCAAGGGATGATTCAAGGGAAAAGCTAAAGGTAAGATTTTGCTCTGCTTTAGATTCCCATGGGTTCCCAGCATAGCCTTTGCCTGCCGTTTGATGGATTGCACGAATGACAATCCATGGTGTGGCATTTTTTTTGGTTTCATTCATTAAGAACTCATTGGTACTAGGCAAGGAATCGTATGTTATAATCTTCATTTAGACGAGATGTTTAGAACAGTGGTTAAAGTTATTTTAAAATATTTATAATTTGGGCAAGATTGATTAAATTTGCCAATTACATAAATTAATTTGATGGTAGATAATCAATATACAAAAGACTTGCTGGATAGCATTGTTGAAGGACTTTCAGACGTAAAGGGAGAAGAAATTACAATTTTAGATTTAAGAGAGATTGAAAACGCTTTTTGTCAATACTTTGTTGTTTGTACAGGAAATTCAAATACGCAAGTACGCGCCTTATCGGATTCGGTAGAACGCGTGGTGAAAACTGAAATGCACGAAAGACCTTTTCACGTAGAAGGCAAAGAAAACAATCATTGGATATTAATGGACTATACCAACATTATAGTACATATCTTCCAGAAAGAACACCGAGAATACTATGACATAGAAAGCCTATGGGGAGATGCAGTAGTAACTCGTATCGAAATGCAATAATATTAATCGCTAAAAGAAACCAAAAAATTGAAAAAAAATAACCTCAAGCCAAAAGGGATTAATCTAACATGGATTTACGCCGTGATTGGATTATTGTTAGTCGCTTTCTTTATATTTTCTGATACAATTGGTGGTCCTACAAAAACATTGGATAGAAATACATTTCTAACCTATGTTAAACAAGGGTATGTCGATAAAGTAAATTTAAATTTAGAATCGAATAAAGTCAGTGTTTATTTAACAAAAGAAGCACTAAATAAAGAAGAATTTAAGCAATTTAAACAGCCTGAAGAAGGCATAGCTGCGTTGAATAAAAATCAACCAAGTTATACCTTTACAGTAGCCGATGCAGGAAATTTTGAAAAAGAATTCAATGAAGTGGTTGCACAGAGTGTTCGTAAAAACACAGCATTAAACACCGAAGTACCCGATGCTTTTAGTAAAATGTTTATCAATATTTTATTGTGGTTATTGGTGATTGGTGCCCTTTACTTTTTCTTATTCCGCCGTATGGCTGGAGGATCTCCTGGAGGCGGACAAGGTATTTTCAATGTTGGTAAATCTAAAGCAAAATTATTTGAAGGGGATGGTCACATCAAAACAACATTTAAAGATGTCGCTGGATTAGAAGGGGCAAAAGAAGAAATCGTAGAGATTGTTGAATTCTTGAAAAACCCAGATAAATTCACGAAATTAGGTGGTCAAATACCCAAAGGAGCTCTTTTAGTTGGACCTCCGGGTACAGGAAAAACATTATTAGCCAAAGCGGTGGCTGGAGAGGCGAAAGTACCTTTCTTTTCATTATCTGGATCTGATTTTGTAGAAATGTTCGTAGGTGTTGGTGCTTCTCGTGTGCGTGATTTATTTAAGAATGCAAAAGAAAAATCGCCCTCAATCATTTTTATTGATGAGATTGATGCGATTGGTAGAGCCCGTGGTAAAGCCAATTTTAATGGTTCTAATGATGAACGCGAAAATACATTGAATCAATTATTAACGGAAATGGATGGTTTTGGAACAGAATCCAATGTCATTGTTATTGCCGCTACTAACCGTGCAGACGTACTAGATAAAGCATTAATGCGTCCAGGTCGATTTGACCGTATTATCCATGTAGACCTTCCTGAGTTAAATGAACGAAAAGAAATTTTTCAAGTTCACTTGCGTCCTTTAAAATTAGGAGAGGATGTAGAAGTCGATTTCTTAGCGAAGCAAACGCCAGGTTTTAGTGGAGCTGATATTTTTAATGTTTGTAACGAAGCTGCTTTAGTGGCTGCTCGTAAAGACAAAGAAGTGATTGAAAAACAAGATTTCTTAGATGCTGTTGACCGAATTATTGGTGGATTAGAGAAAAAGAATAAAGTCATTAAACCTTCTGAGAAAAAACGTATTGCTTACCACGAAGCAGGACACGCAACCATTGGATGGCTAACGGAACATGCTGCTCCTTTGGTAAAAGTAACCATTGTTCCTCGTGGACGTTCATTAGGTGCTGCTTGGTATTTGCCTGAAGAAAGACAAATTACAACAACGGAACAAATGTTAGATGAAATTTGTATGACCATGGGTGGACGTGCAGCAGAAGAAGTCGTTTTTGGAAATATCTCAACCGGAGCGTTAAGCGATCTAGAAAAAGTAACCAAACAAGCCTCGGCTATGGTTAGTGTTTATGGTTTAAATAAAGCCATTGGAAACATTTCTTATTACGATTCTTCAGGACAAAGTGAATACAACTTTAGCAAACCCTACAGTGAGCAAACGGCTCAACTAATTGATAAAGAAGTATCCGGAATCATTGAAAACGAATACGTTCGTGCTAAAAATATTCTTTTAGAACATAAAGATAAATTAGACATTCTTGCTCTGAAATTAATTGAAAAAGAAGTTATCTTTAAAGAAGATTTAGAAGAAGTTTTTGGACCAAGAACCTTTGTAAATGAGCTAGATGCTATACCCGAAATTCCTACACCAGAAGAAGAAACGGTATAACCTTTTTAAATAGACAAAATAAAATCGCTGCAAACCAGCGATTTTATTTTGTCTATTGTTTTTATAATCGATAAAAAAGCTTAATTTTATCTACTAAACCTATACGTCGATATTAAAAAAGATGTTTCCATGTGGAAAGTTCTCAAAAAATTTTTAGAAAAGACAACGAAGAAGGAAGAAGATAAGACTGAAATTGACTTGTTTTCACCCATGTCTTCTGCACCGTCGACCGATGAAGTATTCGCAGGAAACTTTAATGCAGGCGGAGGTCATTTCTTGTTTTGTGATAATAAAGACGAGGCATTGGCCAACATCAATCAGATTATTCATTATGAAAATGTATCCGAATTAATTTGTTTAGATTTAGAATTACAGCAAATACTAGACACTATTAAAATCCCTTACGTAACCAATCCTGTTGAATCTAAATATACCTTATCATTTCTAAAATGTGAATTTTTAGTTGCTTACGATGGAAGTATTATGTTGTCCTCACATCAAACTTATGGTCGTAATATCGAAGATTTCCCTAATAATTATATTATTTTTGCCTCGCCTTCACAATTGGTAACCAATGTTAGTGAGGCTTTACAGAAATTACGCTCCACCAAGCGTGAAAACTTGCCAACGAATATTACCTGTATTAGAGGAAAAGATATGCATACGTTTAATTCAATTCAAAATGCCAAAAAGATTTATCTTTTATTGGTCGACAACTTATAATGAAAAACTTTTTACCTCGCGCCCTATCTGGCATCGTATACGCATCCGTTATCTTTCTTGGCACAACTATTCATCCTTACGGATTAATTGGCTTAATGATGATTTTTTGCGGCTTTAGTATTTATGAATTTATTCAATTAACAAAACTTAAAGACCGTCTGTATCAGTTGATGCTCATTATTGCGGCTCCTGCACTCTTTTTTTACATTGGAAAAGATTTTTTAGATGTCTTTATCAACTCAACGCATTATTATTTTTACCTTAATTCAATTAGTTTAGTTGGTCCTGTACTTTTTATTTTAGCATTCTACACCATTTTTAAGTCTACCAACGAATTGTTAAACCCTTTCGCAAAAGCAACAGTAGGAATCATATACACCATATTTCCATTTGTACTAGCACTCACTTTTCCTAGTTTTGCTTATGAACTTGGCGAAAAAAGTATGCACTATGAAGTATTCTTTATTTTTGTACTACTATGGGCAAGTGATTCATTTGCGTATATTGCGGGAAATTTATTTGGAAAACATAAAATGGCTCCTTCTATTTCAGGAGGAAAAACATGGGAAGGTTTTGCTGGTGGATTAATTTTCACCATCATTACAGGTATTTTAATTCATTATTTTGCTAAACAAAACCTCCATGGAAACTGGATAATAATCGGATTAATCGTTGCTGTTTTAGGTCCTATTGGAGATTTAACAGAGTCTAAATTAAAACGCTTCTTTGGTGTAAAAGATAGTGGGAATCTAATTCCAGGACACGGTGGTTTTTTAGATAGATTAGATAGTTTTATATTTGTAGTTCCATTTATCTATTTATATTATTTATTAGATTATACTTTATGAAGCTTCACAGAGAAGGTACATCAATTTTAATTGGTTGCTTAATTATTTTCGCAATCATTACAGGCGTATTAGTTTATCAATTCCCTACCTATGGTTTTGCATTTTCACTACCATTATGGATTATGTATGGATTTATTATATGGTTCTTTCGTAACCCTATACGCGAGCCAGATTCTTCTGAGAATTGTGTTATTGCTCCGGTCGATGGAAAAGTTGTGGTGTTGGAAGAAGTATTTGAATCAGAATTCTTAAACAAACGCTGTATTCAATTGTCAATTTTTATGACGCCTTTAAACGTCCATGTAACGCGCTATCCAGTCAATGGTAAAGTTATTTTTTCAAAGTATCATTCAGGTAAATTTTTAGTTGCATTTCACCCAAAATCATCTGAACTAAACGAAAGAACAACAGTCGTTGTTGAAACGGCGAATCAAACCAAAGTTCTTTTTAGACAAATTGCTGGTGCTGTAGCTCGCCGTATTGTTTGTTATAGTGAAGAAAATGATCAAGCAGTCGCAGGAAAAGAATACGGTTTCATTAAATTTGGATCGCGTGTGGATATTTTCTTACCTCTTGATACTACTATCAACGTTAAAGTTGGCGATAAGACCAAAGGTGGAACTCAAAAGATTGCACAACTGAAATAATTTAGTAGGTGGAACTCAATGATTTTAATTAATTTTGTATCAACAAATATTCTTTTACAATAAATTGTATCTCATGAAAAAATTAGTCCTTTTAGCTGCGGTAGTTGCTTTTACTGCATCTTGTAATAAAAAAGCCGGAGGAAACAAAGGTGTTATCGAAGAAGAACACGCACCGGCCACTGTAGAGCAAATGCATGGTGATCATGCATCTCATGAAACAGAAGAAGCAGCCCATGCTTCAGAAACTCATGACACTGTTGCAATACCTGCTCAAAAAGTAGATAGTGCAGCTGTAGTTAAATAATAGTAATAATTCCTTGATCCCCAATCACAAAATCATGTTTATTGGCGTGGATATAAAAGGATTTCTTGGATGAGTTATGGTGGTTAAGAATTGCTAATATCTCTTGGTAAGTAAAGTGAGTTGTCGATAAAACAATATTTTTATTCGGTAATTTATTTAATTCTGAGGATGCATTTAACCAGTATAACTCATTTTTTAATGGCAAACGCTGCGGTGTGTGTATTTGTTTCTTTAACACATGTTGGACTACTGAAAGAATATACTTTAATTTTATACCCAACAGTAAAATTTCGTATTCAAATCGATTATTCGCATAATACTTTTTCAAAAATATTTTCATCGCTTCGAAAAAAACTTTATAGTATTTCTTATCTCGCTGTGTACTCTCGCCTTTGTAGTGTAACACAGTCATATCGCCTTTATAATAATTTTTATAGCCTGCTCTTTCAGCGGAGTAACTTAAATCAATATCTTCTCCATACATAAAATAGCAAGGATCAAAACCGCCGATTTCTTGATAAATGGCTTTGGAAGAAAACATACAGCATCCGACAAGAATTTCAGTATGTGCTGTTGCAAATTCATCAACGTCAACTTTATAATAATTATTTTTCTTAGAGGTATTAACCCGTGTAAATAATTTAGAGAATGAATTATAAGCTGTTGGAATATTTCGTTTAGATTCGGGATGAAATTTACCCCGTGCATCGATTAATCGCACGCCTAAAAAACCAATATCCAATTGCCCTTTATAAAAGTGAATTACTTCCTTAAAGAAATTTTCTGGCAGAAGTGTATCAGGATTTAAAATTAATATATATTCTCCCTGAGCAATTTCTACTCCAAGATTATTGGCCTTTGCAAAACCTAAATTTTCAGTATTTAATATAAACTTAACATGCGGAAACTGTTTTGGAAATTCATCAATTGAGCGATTGGTGGAAAAGTTATCAATTACAATAATCTCACTGGTTATTCCCTCTAGCGCGTAACGGCATGAATCTAAGCACAGCTGGAGGTGATAGGGAGCATTATAACTAACAATGATAATAGAAACTTTCATTTTTAAAATTTGCTCTCCGAATAAGGTACACGGTATTGAATAGAACGTACTAGAGTAGCTTCATCAGCATATTCTAATTCATCACCAATTCCTAATCCCCTTGCTATTGTTGAAAATTCAATCAAGCTGTTTTTCAATTGTCTATATAAATAAAACACAGTCGTATCACCTTCCATCGTTGAACTTAGCGCAAAAATAATCTCTTTGATCTGTTCTTTATTTACACGATCAACCAAGCTTTGAATTGTTAATTGTCCTGGGCCTATACCTTCCATCGGAGAAATCTTCCCTCCTAAAACGTGGTAAGCTCCTTTAAATTGCCCGGTATTTTCAATTGCCATTACATCTCTTACATCTTCAACGACACAAATAATAGAATGATCTCTTAAAGGGTTTTCACATATCTCGCAAATTTCATGATCTGAAATAGTATGGCAGTGTTGACAATATTGTATACCATTGACTAATTGAGCAAGGGCCTCCGATAAGGCAACTGTTTGAGACGATGGACGGTTTAACATATGTAACACTAACCGTAAAGCTGTTCGTTTTCCAATACCAGGCAAATTCGCCATTTCATCTACTGCTTTCTCTAATACTTTACTTGGGTAATTCATTCTGTAAAATTCGTCTAATTAATGCTTAGAAATACGCTATTTATAAGCTTGTTAATAAAAATAGATTGTTTCGTCAAAAATACTAAATTTGAGGAATATTTGTTAAATTATGAACTCAACGATTTTACTACTGTGTGTAGTAGTTTACTTCATTGGCTTATTGGTCATATCATATATCACAAGTCGGAACTCGGATAATCAATCTTTTTTTGTTGGAAATAAAAAAAGTAAATGGTGGTTAGTCGCCTTTGGAATGATTGGTACTAGTTTATCGGGTGTTACATTTATCTCGGTTCCTGGAACGGTCGGAAAATTAACAGGGACAGACTACATCTATGGTGGTTTCGAATACTATATGATGGTTATAGGTTTTTTCTTAGGCTATTTTATAGTCGCTGGAGTCTTACTACCGTTGTATTACCGTATGAACTTAACCTCTATTTACACCTATTTGGGTCGCCGTTTTAATGTAGAGGCGCATAAAATAGGTTCCATCTTTTTTATTATATCACGAGGAATTGGTGCAACTGCCCGCTTATTCTTGGTTGTTAATGTTCTTCAAATATTCCTATTAGATAATCTCGGTGTCCCCTTTTGGGCAACAACTTTTGTTCTACTATTAATGATTCTTCTATACACCTATGAAGGCGGCGTAAAAACAATTGTTGTTACCGATACGCTTCAAACGTCGTTTATGATCATTAGCTTAATTGCTTGTATATGGTTTATTTTAAATCATCTTTCCTTAAGCCCTTCTGAAGCTTATACTGTATTAAGCGACCAAAATTATACCCATTTCTTAAATTTAGACCCGAATTCGAAAACGTATTTTCTAAAGACAATTTTAGGGGGAATGTTTATCACCATTGCCATGACGGGGTTAGATCAGGAAATGATGCAAAAGAATATTTCGGTAGATAATTTAAAAAATTCAAAGAAGAACATGTTGACTTTTGCGGTAACCCTACTTATTGTCAACTTAGCCTTCCTATTTTTAGGTGGTTTATTGTACTTATACGCTATTCAAGAAGGTGGTTTTTATGGCGCCGAAGGATTCTTTATGAATCAAGGTGGTGCTAACATTATGGGGGATGACCTATTCCCTGCACTATCATTAAACGGCGACCACTTTCCTCTATTTATTTCAATCATTTTTATCATTGGTTTAATTTCAGCTTTATTTCCTTCAGCAGATGGAGCTTTAACCGCCATTACCAGTTCATTTTGTGTAGATATATTGAAACTGAATGATGATGAAGAAAAAACAGAAGCCGAAAAGAAAAAGATTCGTATTCGGGCGCATTTAATTTTTGCCATTGTCTTTTTTGCGTTAATCATGGTTTTTAAAGCCATTAATAATAAATCGATTGTATACTTAGTTATGGAAATTGCTGGATACACCTACGGACCACTCCTAGGTTTGTTTGCCTTTGGGATTTTTACAAAACGAATAATTACAAAAAAATATGCAATTATTGCAGTAGCTTTATTAGCTCCTGTTCTTACGTATGCGATCAATTATACGGTAAGCAGCTTAACCGATTACCGCATTGGTGTTGAATTAATTATGCTTAACGGACTTTTAACATTTATCGGACTATGGGTCGTAAGTACTACAAATAATAAAAACACACAAATTGACTAATTTAAATTGTATGAATAAGATTGCCATTATTGGCGCGGGAAATTTAGGAAGTGCTATTGCGGAAGGGTTAATTAAAAAATCAGTATTCTCAGCCAATCAGCTCATTGCTACACGGAATCAATTACACTTCATTGAACATCTAAAAGAGAAAGGAATTCATATAACAGCCAACAATAGTGAAGCGGTTCGTGAAGCCAATATCATTATTTTATGTGTAAAACCCTATAAAGTAAAAGAGCTTATTACTGAATTAAATCCTGTATTAACATCCGATAAAATTCTAATCACAGTTGTTACCGGGCTATCTCTAAAGAGCTATGAAGATCTTGTAAAAAGTCCTTTGAAGATATTTCGAGCAATGCCTAATACAGCAGCTTCAGTAGAAGAATCGCTAACGTGTATTTGTTCCAACACCACCGATAAAGAAACAACCAGAGTAGTCCAAACAATTTTTAATGCAATTGGTGAAACCGTTTTTATCCAAGAAGAATTAATGAATGCGGCTACAGTTGTAGGCGCATGTGGTATTGCTTATGTACTTCGATTTATGCGAGCGATGATTCAAGGTGGAATAGAAATTGGCTTCGATGCACAAACCGCTTCGAAGATTGTGAACCAAACGGTAAAAGGTGCAGCCCAACTTCTTATAGAGAACGGCCTACACCCCGAACAAGAAATAGATAAAGTAACCACGCCAAAAGGCTGTACAATTGCGGGATTAAACGAGATGGAACATCAAGGGTTTAGTTCTTCATTAATTAAAGGCATAAAAACTTCATTTGAAAAAATTGATTAATGGAAAAGAAATTAAAATTGATATGGGACTTTTATGGACCTGATGCCTCACCAACAGCGAAGCATCACGAAATCCATTTGAAGCAGTTTATTGAAAGAGACCAATTGAAAAATAATATCACGGGGTTTATCGACGTTGAACCAAATTATGCCGTGGCATTTTTAGTGGTTGATGAAAGCGAGATGATCGCCGTTAGAGATGCCTTAAAACCGCATCGAGGCGAATGGCATACAGAAGAAAAATAAGCTAGTTTATAAACGAGGATATGGATTCATAGCCTCGTTTATATTTTTATCAATAAGCTGTTGATAAAAGACCTTCATATTAAATTGGTGTATTTTTTTTCCGTAAAAAAATAGCTTAATTTTGTTAAAACTTTATATACAAACAATGACACTTCAAGAACTTCAAACACAAGTAGTACAAACAAGACGAGATATCTTACGCATGGTACACGCCGTTAATAGCGGTCACCCAGGTGGATCTCTAGGCTGTGTAGAATATTTCACGGCTTTATATGGCCAAGTAATGAACTACTCAACCAATTTTACAATGAATGGAGAGCATGAAGATTTATTCTTCCTTTCTAACGGTCATATTTCTCCGGTACTGTATAGTACTTTAGCACGTTCTGGTTTTTTTCCAGTCGAAGAATTAAAAACATTTAGAAAATTAAACTCTCGCTTACAAGGCCACCCAACAACACACGATGGTCTTCCAGGAATTCGCGTTGCTTCGGGTTCATTGGGCCAAGGTTTATCCGTAGCTATTGGTGCTGCCCAAGCGAAGAAATTAAACAACGATAAAAACCTTGTCTTCACTTTACACGGTGATGGTGAATTACAAGAAGGTCAGATTTGGGAAGCTTTTATGTATGCGGCAGGTAAAAAAGTCGATAATTTAATTGCAACCATCGATTACAACGGTCGCCAAATTGATGGAGATACCGATGATGTATTGCCTTTGGGCGATTTAAAAGCTAAACTAGAAGCGTTTGGTTGGTTGGTCATTGAAGAGAAAAAAGGAAATGACTTAGAATCTGTTATTGCTTCTTTAGAAAATGCAAAATCAAAAACAGGTCAAGGACAACCCATCGTTATCCTTTTATATACCGAAATGGGGAATGGTGTTGATTATATGATGGGGACTCATGCTTGGCATGGAAAAGCACCCAATGATGAACAATTAAACGAAGCACTAACGCAAAACCCTGTAACAATTCTTACAGATTACTAATATTTACTGAATCAATCCTCTATGAAATTAATCCAACGCTTACTTTTCATGTTAGCTACTACCGTGGCTATCCAAGCTCAATCGGATCGTTTTACACATCGTTTAGATTATGTAACCGAAAATCAAGAAGATCTTTACGCTTTCTCAATGAAACATTATCTTCCTGAGAAATACGGCGAAAAAGCCTTCTCTATATTTAATTTACAATCCGACTATGGCTATAATGCCACCACGGCTTTAACGCGTTATCAGTTTTTCTTAGTTGAATCTTCTGATTTAGAAAATACCTTTAAAATTAATTCACCTACCTGGTATTCAGATGGAGAAGAAACCTACAAGGATAATTATTTTTACCCGATTAAAGAAATTCAGAAAACTACAGAAACCAACACTATTTTATCAACGGCTTGTACATACTATAATCTGATACCTGTTGATAGTGAAACGCGTATGATTTCTTTGTGTATCGATACCAAAAACATCATCGATAATGCTTCGTATTTCCTACCTAAGTTATCAACGAAAGGTTTAATTCTTGAAATTCGAGAAGCTAATGAAGAAGGAGAAAATAGCATTGTAAAATTAAAAAATATCGAAAAAGTGAATGTTCAGTATTCATTTGATTTCGAAAAAGAAAAATTAGCGTTAGCGGCTAAAATTGCTGAACAAGCCGCGGTATATGATGAGGCAGAAGCTTACGCTGATAGTGCCGCTGTAGTCACCGACTATGCTGGTTTTACATCGGCTTATGACGATCCTTTATGCGCTTACTACGCGTCTATTCCAGAAGACCTTTCAAATAAAGTTAACGCTGTTTTAAGTAGCTATATGTCGTCTACTTGTAGTAATCTACTGATGGATGCGGATTATGATGGTGAAACCGACTTTAAAAAAGACGCTTTATTATCATTCTTCCAGCGCGATTCTAAATCATTTACCAAGAATTTAGTCAAAAACAAGCTAATTAGTAAAAGTGAATCAAAACAGCTATTAACGTTTTTTAAAGATATTCATAGCCAATCAAAAGTATTTGTCTATACGCCTGAAGAAATCGATGAATCAGTAATAGACTATGACAATATAGATGAAGTGGCGGCATATGAAGTGTATGAACCTTATCAATCGACCTACAAAGCCATTGATATGAATATACTTTCATTAGCCATTGAAACGTTCAATGATGAAGGTGTAATGAAGGCTATACCAACGCATTGTTCCGATTTTAAAACCAAAGTTCCTACTTTTGAAAATAAGCAATTGGGTCAATTAATCCTTCAGTATGTAGGACAGAGTTGTGATTTTTATTACTCAGAGCACAATTCTTACACCGTTGATATTAAATCGACCATTGATTCTATTCGTAAAAGTATTTTAAGCATTGAGAATCTTCACGATTCATTGAGCAAAGCCGATAAGAAAAAACTAAATGAATTTTTAAATTCACTTGATTAAACAAAAAAACACAATGATAAATTTAGACTATACAGAAAAGAAAGATACACGAAGTGGATTTGGCGATGGTTTAACCGAATTAGGAAGAACCAATCCCAATGTAGTTGCTTTATGTGCCGATTTAGTTGGTTCATTAAAAATGGATCAATTTATTAAAGAAAACCCTGAACGTTTTTTTCAGATCGGAATTGCAGAGGCCAATATGATGGGCATAGCCGCTGGTTTAACCATTGGTGGAAAAATTCCTTTTACAGGAACTTTTGCTGAATTTTCAACTGCCCGTGTGTATGATCAAATTCGTCAATCAATTGCCTATTCCAATAAAAATGTAAAAATTGCCGCCTCTCATGCTGGTTTAACCTTAGGAGAAGATGGTGCAACCCACCAAACCTTAGAAGATATCGGCTTAATGAAGATGCTTCCAGGAATGGTCGTTATTAACCCATGCGATTATAACCAAACCAAAGCAGCTACTTTAGCCGTCGCAGCCTATGAAGGTCCGGTTTACCTGCGTTTTGGTCGCCCAGCTATTCCTGTGTTTACCCCTGCCGATCAAAAATTCGAAATTGGTAAAGGAATCTTAATGCACGAAGGAAGCGATGTAACCATTGTTGCAACAGGACATTTAGTATGGGAAAGCATGCTTGCAATCGCTGAACTTGAAAAAGAAGGCATCTCTTGTGAGCTAATCAACATTCATACAATTAAGCCACTCGATGAAGAAATTATCTTAAAATCGGTTGCGAAAACAGGACGTATCGTTACGGCCGAAGAGCACAATATCTTGGGTGGACTTGGAGAAAGCGTCGCCAGAGTATTGGCACAAAAATTACCAACAAAACAAGCCTTTGTTGCTGTTAATGATACATTTGGTGAAAGTGGAACACCGGCCGAATTAATGCACAAATACGGAATTGATAGCCATGCGGTTATTGAAAAAGTAAAATCATTAATGAACGACTAGTCCCTTTCATTTATATCAACTATAAAAAAAGCCTTCACAATGTGGAGGCTTTTTTGTCACTAAAATGTTTAATCGGCAGATGATCGACTCATTTGCTTCATTCCAGTTTTGCGTTCTTCTTCTTTTCGCATAGCCACATAGTCCATGGGCTGTTCTGTTTTTTTAGCCGTTACATTCTTTTTGTTCACTGGTTTTTTTTGGGTTTCAACAGCATCAGTACGGGTTAATTTCACCGAATTTACATCCGTATTAACCGCATTACCTTCCGTAGGGCGAAGTTGTTCCGCTTGTGGTTTCTTATCTTGTGCTAAGGAAAAAGTAGAGAATCCTATTATAGCAACAAAGGTAAATAATCTCTTCATGTTACTCATTATTAAGGTTTTACAAACTGAATATACGTATTAATTATGAACCTTAAAAATAAAAGAAGAAAAAAATGGAGAAAAAAAATAGCAAGTCTATAAGCCGGATCCTGTATTTCTATTGCTAGAAACCTTTGTCATTTATCTAGAACCTTGGTTACCCAAAGTCTCGAGCTGCCTACCCCCTAGCAACGGACGAGTAGCCCTTAACTGCTAGTATACATGGCATTTCACCGCATAGAGTTTACCTGGTTTCACTACAGCCGAACTGTACATACTTTCTGTTGCACTTGTCCTCCTTCCGAAGAAGTGACGGGTATTACCCGCTATGCTTACTCTCTGGTGTCCGGACTTTCCTCTCCAATCCGAAGATTGCAGCGACAAAGCGACTTGCTGCGACAAAAGTAAAACAATAATAAAGACTTGGACTTATTAATTTGGAAAAATATTCACGCGCACCGCAGTTTTCTAGTAGGTCATTTGGTGTGAACCATTTAACTAACCTAAAAAAAAGTTTTAAGCCATGCTGTAAAAATAATCATCACCCGCTTAACTATTTTTTTGGGCGCCTCCCTACGGGCCACGCTATCCGTTCCCAATCTTGGCTGCATCAGCATTTCGCTTCCCATTAAAAAAAGGCGTGCAGCCAAGGATTTCCACTCCTATCGTTGGCGCAAAAGGTCAATAGATGTGAGAATTGAGATTGGAGATGTGAGATAATAGAATTAAGAACAAAAAAGCTGAATTAAAAACACAGTAATCCATTGTAAGTCATTAACCCAATGTTAATTTAATTTAATTACTACTCCTTAGTAGAAACTTCCTCTCTTGCGCCTTAAAAAACAGTAAAAAAGGGACTTCTATTACTCTAAAAATAACTCGTTTTAATTGAATATCCTCATTATCAACAAGCGAACTTAGTGCACTATAGTTCTTTTTATTTAGTTTTTAAACTCTTACGTAAGTGAATAGTACAGCAAGTAAGATTTCTTTAATGTAAAAAAGCCAAGCTATTTGCCTGGCATGTTTGCTTATTGATTTGAAAAATTCAAATAGTCATCTTTATTTTTTAATGATCTTGGTAAAAAATCAGTAGCAGTTGAAAGAATAAAACTCCATTCATCTACATCTAACAGAACATCGGTTTGTGAAGCATAAAATTTAATAGACAATGTTTTGTCTTCTGAAATTGCTATTTCCAAAAAAGGGCTTGTACTTTCTTTCAAAAAAACTTCTAAATAAGGGTAATCTGAATGGATATCACCCACTTCTTCTATTGGATATTTCGGTTCGATTTGTGCCAGTGATTTCGGAGTACTTGTGCCAGTGATTTCGGTCAAACCGTGCCAGTAATTCCGTTTCGATTTGTGCCAGTTTCCAGTTTGATTTGTGCCACTTAAAACAGCTCTCCCACCTAATAAGGTTCATACAACAACTCGAAGAAGAAGATAGACAAACCATTTTTCGACTCATTGATAAAATGCTAACCAATAAAAAGTTTAGAGATTTCTTCGCTAAAAATGCAGCTACTTTATAAAGCAAAACGCCAAGCTAAATACCTGGCGTTTTGCTTATTGATTTGAAAAATTTAAAAAGTCATCTTCATTTTTTAATGCTCTTGGTAAAAAATCATTAGCAGTTGAAAGAATAAAACTCCATTCATCTACATCTAACTGAACATCGGTCTGTGAAGCATAAAATTTAAAACACAATTCTTTGTCTTCTGAAATTGCTATTTCCAAAAAAGGGCTTGCACTTTCTTTCAAAAAGACTTCTAAATAAGGGAAGTCCGAATTAATATCACCTACTTCTTCTATTCTTATATTTTTCATACGCTTTATCATTTTATCCCTCTAAATCCTATGAAAGTCCCGTCTAACCCCCAACTTGCTGCATTACCATTTGGCAAAGTATAGGTAGTCCAACCATTAGGGTATCTACCTCCTGCACCTGTTGTTGTTGCTCCATTTCGCAAAATATCTTTTAGAGTTGATGAACCTAAATTGTTTAATGAACCTGGTGTTCTGTAAACTTTCATCAAGGCCTCCGTTGATTCAAAGCCAAAGTATTGAGGATGTTTTGTTACAGCACGACCTGCATTTGTCAAATTCCCACCTTTAAACGGTGAAATTGCATTTTTAAATGCGCCTACTGCATCAAATCCCCCCTTAGCAGCAACTACTTCAGCGCCTGTACCCAGTTGGATATTTCGGTTCGATTTATGCCAGTGATTTCGGAGTACTTGTGCCAGTGATTTCGGTCAAACCGTGCCAGTTTCCAGTTTGATTTGTGCCACTTAAAATAACACTTGTAGTTATTTCGGTTCAAACCGTGCCACTTTGAAAAGTTAATTACATCTATCTTGTTGTTTTCTAAACGATAAGATATGGCTAACAAACTTGATCCAATGGACTTAAAACAAATTATCACCTTGCATTTAGATGGTTGTAGTAATCGAAAAATAGCTACTACACTAAGTATTTCACGCAATACAGTCAATACCTATATGCAACTCTTTGCTGCCAGTGAGTATTCACTTGAGCAGCTCTTATCGTTTGAAACACTGCAATTATCAGAGCTTTTTTCTAGTTTTACCACTGTTGATACACAGCGTCATAATGCGTTGATGTTGTACTTTGAAACAGTTAATAAAGCCCGTAATCATCCTGGTTTTACCTTTCTCTATCACTATAGTCAATATACTGAAACTGCAGAAAACCCCTATAGTTATACTCAGTTTATGGAACACTATAATCGCAAGTATAAACAAGCAAAAGGTTCAATGAAGTTAGAGCATGAACCTGGTAAAGAAATGTACATAGACTTTGCCGGTAAAAAGCTTTCGTATGTAGATAAACATACAGGAGAAATAATACCTGTAGAAGTGTTTGTGGCTATCCTTCCCAACAGTCAATACACCTATGTTCAAGTATGTGCTACTCAAAAGAAAGAAGATTTAATCCAGTGTTGTATCAATGCTTTACACTTTTATGGAGGTGTTCCCCTGGCTATTGTGTCTGATAATCTAAAATCAGCTGTATCTCGTTCTAGTAAATATGAAGCTCAGATTAATCGAAGTTTTAAAGACTTTGCCTCCCATTATAGTTGCGTTGTAAATCCAACAAGAGCCTATTCTCCACAAGATAAAGCCTTAGTGGAAAACGCGGTTAATTTAGTGTATCAGAGAATCTATTATCCTATTAAAGAGATGACCTTCTTCTGCTTAGAGGAGCTAAACCAAGAAATACAAACAAGATTAACTCATTACAATCGGCTCCTTTTTCAGCGTAAGGAATCAAGTCGCATAGAACTGTTCCAATCTATAGAAAGGCAATATTTAAAAACTCTGCCATCTTCTAACTATCAAATTAAAGATTATAAAAGAGCTAAAGTACAAAAGATAGGTTATGTATATTTCTCACCTGACAAAAGCTATTACAGTGTTCCTTACCGTTATATAGGTCATCAGACTACGATTCATTACACCAATACCACAGTTGAAGTTTATTACAATCATGTACGCATAGCTCTACATAAACGAAATCCTGCAAAGGGATCATATAATACAACAAAAGACCATCTATCAAGTACACATCAATACTACACTAGTTGGAGTCCAGAATTCTTTAAAAAGCAAGCTCAACTTCATGGTGAAAATGTAGTGAAATGTGTAGAGAGAATACTTGATAATGTCGAATATCCTGAAATAGGGTATAAACGAGTTATGGGAGTAATACAGCTACATAAAAGCTATGGTTCAGATAGATTAGAAAAGGCCTGTGAACTTGCTTTAAAAGAGAATATAGCAACTTATACTCACATTAAAAACATCCTTCATCACAAGATGGATCTCAATCAAGAAACGATACAACAACTTAACGCAAATACTCCTCACATCCCTTCACACGCCAATATTAGAGGAGCTTCTTCTTATCAATAAACTTTAATAATTAATTATATGGATAACAACCAGACTATCGAAAAACTAAAAGCAATGCGATTAAGCGACATGGCTTCATTACACAACAGACACATGAAAGACAACACAATCACATCTTTTACCATAGATGAATACATTGCTTTACTAACAGACCATGAGTATGAAAACAGACAAAATAGAAAAGTAGAAAGATTAATTAAACAAGCTAATTTTAGGCAAAATGCTAGCATAGCTGATATTAATTATACCCATAATAGAGATCTTGACAGAAATGCTTTTAATAGGCTAACTACCTTAGATTTTATACTGAAAAAACAAAATATTATTTTAACTGGAGCCAGTGGAGTTGGTAAAAGTTATCTTGCTCAAGCCTTAGGACATCAAGCTTGTCTTATGGAACATAAAGTACTTTACTTTAATACAGCCAATCTATTTAACCTGCTAAAATCAAGTAAAATAGATGGAACCTATCAAAGAGAAATCAAGAAAGTACTCAAATGTGACTTGCTTATTTTGGATGACTTTGGACTACAGCCTTTTGATAATCTGATTAGAGAAGCACTCTTTGATATCGTTGATCAAAGGTATAATCAAGCTTCTATTATTTTATCCTCACAAATACCTGTAGCTGCTTGGTATCCTTTAATCGGGGAAAATACTATTGCAGATGCGGTTCTTGATCGAATCGTCAACTCTTCGCATAGAATAGATCTTAATGGAGAATCAATGAGGAAGACAAACTTTTAGCGTTTGAAATAACTTTTTTTGTATTATTGTATAACTTTTTAAAGTGGCACCATTTGACCGAAATAGGTGGCACGGTCAGACCGAAATAACCACTTCCTTCCCGCCACGCCAATGGTTCTGCAATGCCCTGTATTTGCCGTGTACCTTTACCTGTTTCTTGTTCTCTGCTGCCATAAAAAATATTTTTAAAGATTTTCAAAAACACATTATCAGGTACAAAGAAACATAATTCTATTCATATAGGCAACACTTTCCTATTTTCATAACCATTTTTATATTCCTATCTTTGCCTTATACTTCAAAAAATAGGTTTATTAACACATAATCGGGTGCAGATATGGACAGTTTCGGTAAAAGATTAACGGAATGCAGAAAAGCAAAAGACCTTTCCCAAAAAGATTTGGCAAAGGTTTTCGCTACTTCACATACCACTATCGGTAAATATGAAAGGGATGAAATGACACCTTCTATCGAGGCTGCCAAAAAACTCGCAAAGATTTTAGATACTACGGTGGGCTACTTACTGGGGGAAAACGAACAGTCCGACCTTTTTAAAGACCCCGCTATGCTCAAACGGTTTCAGGATATTGCAACGCTCCCCGAAAAGGAAAAGGAATGTCTGCTCACTACCGTTGACCACTTTATTAAAGCAAGCAAGATTTCTTTGATGTAAAAAACGCCAAGCTATTAGCCTGGCGTTTTGTTTTAGAATTTCAAATTTCCTTTTTTCCATTCACTCAATGTTGTTTCTGCCGTAAGTGAATTTATTCCTGGGCTTTTGACTATTTCTTCTAATACCCTTATTCCTTCTTGTTCATTAATTGGCAACCAATAACAAGCTGACCACAAACGAACACCAACGAAAGGACTGGATAAGTAATCTTTCAGATTGGTAATTGCATTTTCACTTTTCAAGAAAGCTATTGCCTTCATAATTTTAGAATGATATTTATTACCAGTCTTATAGTCGCCTTGCTCTGTTGCTTCTGAATGCTTGATACAAGCATCTTCAAAGATTTCTAATGCTGTTTGTATATCTTTTATTTTCATCACGGTGTCCATCCAAATTGTTTTAAAGTTTTAATTCCAAAATCATACTGTTGCTGATAGCTTTGAGTACTTAACCACTGCCTAACTGTTTGGCCACCTGTAAATGCTTGTTTAGAAGAATAAAATCCTGATACCTTGGCGTGAATTGAACCTGCACCGTGTGGTAGCTTAATTAGGTTGTTTGCATTATGGATAGTTTCAGCCCCAAACCTACTTACGTTATTTCCACCTTGTTCTACTATGTGATGCCAAGCATTTCCCTTTCCTGCTGAACCGAAAGCGGATTTAAAAGCATTAAAAGAACTGTATCCCCCCTTAGCGGCAACTACTTCAGCGCCTGTACCCAGTTTCTATAATTTACGAAATCTCATTCATTTTTACAACAATTGGTCGAATCACTTTCAATGACTTTGAAATTAATTTCTGGTAACTTTCCATGATATGATAAAGAATAAGGCGCTGTTATTTTATGAATATGGGTAAATGAAATAATCGCACTTGTTACTTCCTCATTAGTAAAAAATGCAACAAAAATAAATAGCAACATTTTGATAAACAACTTCATTATATTTCTTCATAAAGAATCTCAAAAAATAAAATGTCATCTTTTTCACGTAAAAATTCTTTTGCCATTTCAAAAATGTTCTCTCTCTTCAATGGTAGAACAGTAAAATCAATGCTATTCCCTATACTTGGTTCAGTTGTATCGTCAGTTATATAAAATCCATCTATACCTAAAATATAAACCGATTGCTTATAACATTCCTGAACAAAATTTAACGCATCATATTTGGAATAGAGATTAATTCCTCCTCTTTGAATTGCTTTATCTTTAAATAGATTTTCTATATTATTCATAATTTACTTAGGAATAAACGGGTTAATGATTGTTGCATCTGGTATCCATTTTGGATCTAACCTGTTGCTAATTTGAATGACGTGATTTGTTACATTGTCTTTAACAATGTAAGAACCATTTTTCTGGAAATATGCAGTAGCAGTATTACCGGTCGCTCTATTTGTGGCAACTCTTGTTGTAAATGGATTATTTACAGTATTATGTATTAACTCCTTTGTCCACCCACGACCTGCCATCTGCTTTGCAATCTTAGGTGTTATGTAAGAGAACACACTACTTCCCGTCTTAGCAACAAATACTTCAGCGCCTGTACCCAGTTTCTATAATCTACTAAATACCGGCCATTTTGACAACAATTCTTAATATCATTTTCATCAACATTAGAAACTATTTTTGATGTTTCTTTATGAAATGAAAAAGATGTTGTCGTTTCCTGAATATTGGGAAATGTAATAGCCGCACTCATTACCCTCACGTTAACAATAAGTACAACAAAAACAAACAACAATATTTTAATAAGCAATTTCATTATATATTTTTGCAAAATCATATCATTCAGCACTTTGTTCCTTTATTGCTACTAATACATTTTCGCCACCAAGATTTTGTTCTTCTACTAACACATATGTACCTGGTAGAAATTCCCAAGTTTCATCTTCGGAGTCATAAATGTCATAACCTTGCACTTCATAAATATTGTTCTCAATTTCTATTGCAGGAACAGGTCTATAAACTTTGGTTCCTTCTTCTAACACCTGGATATAAATATTCTTTTCCATAGAGCTTAGTATTTAAAGCCAGGTCCTCCTACGTGTAGAAGTTCCTTTGTTACGTTATCAATAACTACTGATTGCCCTGTCGTTGGGTGCACATGTCTTGTCGCTGAATTTGCCTTGTTGACCATATTTACAGCATCAAAACTTTTACCTTTTGTTACTGCCTCTGTTATCTGTTCAGCTGTCCAACCACGTTTAGATAATTGCCCTGCCCATTTAGCTTCTGATTTGAAAGCACCATAAACCCAACTACCTCCCCCCTTAGCAGCAACTGTCCAACGTTTGTCTCTCCAATTTCTATAAGCTACTAAAGCATTTTCAGTTTTGCAAGTTATGTCAAAGTCATTTTCTAAAATTATAGTTGAATAATTTTCACCTTTTATATCACTTATAGAAAGCTTTATTTCTGAAACTGCTGCATCAAAAACAACTACTCTTGCTTCTACAATATTTGTATTAAATATTGTCAGTAGGTAAAAGAATACTTTAAGAAGTAATTTCATTTAGTAAAGACTCAGGATTAAATTCTCTTAAATGTTTAGGCAACTTTTCTAATACACCAAAACTCAAAGCTTGGGTTAAAATCTTTGATATTGAAAAATAATAACCAAATAGTTTACCTTTCTCAAATTCATCAATAACCTTAATTTCTTTTGCTTCTTCAATCAGTTGATTTAATATATCTTCAATGTAATTTTCCATAATCTTTATTTGCCTAAAAGTGTTTGTAAAATTTGAATTTGTTCAGTATGTTTTGTAACTGTATTCTGCCAACCATTTATTAGACTCTGTTGGTGATTTGGACGCAGAGTACTCCAATTGGGTACATACTTTGACGGATTAGCAATTTTATCAAGGTGGACACCAATTCCTTGGTTTCCTGATTGCATACTTCTTATAGCTTTACTTATTTCATCTGCACTTCTTCCTGCATAGTTTTTCAAAAAGCCTGAATGCTTCCCACCTGCTAATGCAGCTTCATATGCAGTTAATCCCCCCTTAGCAGCAACTTTACTTATCCTCTATAATAGACCTTATATAAATATTTTTTGCCGTAGGTTTTACACTACATTCATCTAATAATTTATTTTTTTCTGTTTCATACTTTTTTTTATCAAAAAGATAAAGGTAGAAATAGGGAATAATATTTTCATCGTTCCGATATTTTACTATTAATTGTTTACAATCATTATCTGAAAACTCCTCACCAAAGCTTATATGTGAGAAATATCTTTTCCAAAAATTCAATTCCATACTATTGGGATAGTTATTCAACCCTAATCCTAAAATCTTTGAATATCTATTACCACCAATAACGCTCAATTTTTCAGAGATGTTATTTGGAATATTAAACTCAAAAAGCTCAAAAGCAAAACACCAATACAAGAAAGCTAAATTGATATAACTCTCAAGGGAGGCAGATTTTTTTATATCCTTCTCATAAAGCTCAACAGCTTCTATATATTCTTTATTTATTTCTTTAATTATTGCTGCATTCATTTTTTTAACTTTTATTTAGGAATAGTATTTACTCCTGCATTGATGATTTTACCATTAAGTGTTTGAGTCCATATCTGACTTCCATTTCTAAATGTTTGTGAAAACCCTTGAAAGCCTCCAGTCGTTCTCTGATAATTGGTCAAAACATTTGGATTAAGATTAGCAGAATTATTGGCTACCTTTTCAAATAAATTTATATATCTACTTTGAGAAGTAACTGTAGATGGATTAACATGGCCTGGAGCATTTCTAAAAATATGTCCTAAAGTCGATTCTGACCTGACTACAGTGTTCACTCCCGTCTTAGCGGCAATAGGTGTTTTAAAGATCACTAGGCCTACTTTACCTAATTGGTAAAAACCCATTAAAACAGCTTTTCCACCTAATAAGGTTCCGATTATATCTACTTCAATTAAATTAGGAGACCCCGCTTTTATTCCGTACGTTCTTTGAGTTAATTCATGAGGTGATGCAGACACTTCTTTACTCTGGATGATTCTACCTTTCTCATATAAATAATCAGTATCATCTCCTCCTTTGTTATTAACTCTTCGATAACCGCCTTTACCATCTTTCTCGTATCCATTATCCAAGAACGAATTTACAAATTTATGTTGAACATGGTTTAAACCAGTTGTAATTAATCCTTGACGTATCCCCTTCCAAAAAGAACCACCAGCAATAGTAGATGAAATTCCACCAGTTAAACCACCTGAGGCAATTATTAAAGCATCTGAGAAAGAATCCGATTCTATTTTTAAGCCATCGATTCCAGAACCTGCAAGTGATGAAATTGCACCAGAAGTAAAACCACTTAGGAAATTTCCTCCATCAATTGAACTAAAAATTCCTCCAGAGGTAGCATGAGCTCCTGCTTGAAAAGCAACTCTAAAGGAAGTATTGCCTATTTCCGTTGCGATAGATCCTATCCCAAAACTTACACCTGCTGAAATTGCAGAAATCGTAATCGCTTTTCCCATACCGTACCACAAAGGGATTCCTTGAATAGCATTCATTATCGCGTTGGTTGTTACGCCAACCGCAACTCCAACAAGTACACCCACAATAAATTCACCATCAGGATCGGTATATGATAATGGATTGTTATATACATAGGCATAACGATCAAAATTTTGAGTATTATACGGATCTTGAACAAAATTATCTGGACTGATAAAACGTCTTAAAATAGGATCATATAGACGACCATTCATATGAATTAATCCAATACTTTGTAAATGCTCATGTCCAGTATAACCTCTATCTATAATTCCTAATAGTTTATTAATTGATCCGTCTTTGTGAACAACAAGTTTAATATTTCCCCATGCGTCATATAATCGTTTTTCTTCCAAATCGCCCGAAACTGAAGATAAAGCGAGTATTGTTCCTTGAATATCACGGTGTAAAAAATAATTTGTTTCTGTTTGCGTATTGTTAGCTAAAATCTCATTGATTTGGATATAGCTCGATGAATAAGGGTCACCATCAATATAGGTGATGATTTTGTAATTGACTCCATCGAATAGAATTTCTACCGCTTTATCAGAAGTATAGAATTTTCTATAAGGTCTTATATTTTTATCAACATCTAAGTTTCCATAATATGCAATACTTCTTTCTTTTAAAAGATTAAAATCATACGAAATTCTATCTTTTCCTTCTAAATAAATTTCTGTAGCTTGTTTATAGCTATTAAATTTTATTTCATGTAAACCTCTTTCCTTAACTAGTTGATCTCCTTTTTTATTAAAGAAAATTTGTTTAATCTGATAGTTTATATCTTTATAATTAAGTTTTCCAACCTCCGAATTATAAACCATCCGGCCTTTTTGATCATAAACATATTTACTAATGGGGACTTCATTTTCTTTTTCAACAGTTAATCGATCTAATTCGTCATAGATGAAGGACTCATTAGAAGGTGTCAAACCTTCAAATTGAATGTTTCTTTTTTCTAAAATATTACGTTTAGAATTAAAAGTGTAGTCAATTCTCAATTGAGAATTTCCAATATTGTTTGTCAAATCGATTTGGGAAGGATTGAAATCTTTATCATAACTTGTCATTATGCTTAGATTGTTACCTAAATTTAATTTCTTTACCTGCCCTTGAGCATTAACTTCAGAAATTCTTTTAATTATTCTGTTTTTAATTGCGTCTCGCTCTTCTATCAGGAATCCATTGGTGTCATATACATTATGAACTTTCGATGTAATAACCTTATTTATAGACTTCAGTGTCGTTTTAGATGAAGTCTCTTTGACTTTATTCTCAGCATCATAAGTTAAAAAAGACTCATAGATAAAATCTTTTGTTGTTTCTTTTTTACCTTTTAATCTAAATAACTCATCATATAGAATTTCGTATTCATAATATTGATCATTACTTGTTCCATATGTTTTAGTAGGTAATAAAGTAATTGGGTTAAATTCATAATTAATATCAATAATTGTATTGTCATTTGAATAAATATTTTCTTTAACAAGTCTATTGAAACGATCATAAATATATAATGTTTTACCATTAGGACTTACTTCTTCTTCTATATTACCTAATGCATTGTATTTATAATTATATGTACCAGCAGAAGGATCTCTTAACTCAATTTTATTTCCCCAGCCATCTTGCAAGATGCTAATGATATTTCCATCATAATTTGCTGTTTTTAAAACTCCATTTGGGTAATATGTGTAAAAAACACTACCTCCTTTATCGGTATGTTTAATTATTTGACCTGCAGAGTTATAAAATTTCGAAGTCTTTTTATGGCCTTCATCAACGGTAATTGATAAATTTTCATAACATGTTGAAACTACTTTTCCATTACTTTGAGTATGTTTAACAATACGATCCAGTGCATCATATTCAGTAACATTCCATTTCTTTGGCTCTAGTTCAAAATAAGGTTCCGATTCCTTTATTAATTTGCCAAATAAATCATATTCGAAATCCACAATAGACCACTTATTATTTATCGATTGTGTTTTTTTCTGAATAATACGTTCAAATTTATCGTATATAACTATAGTTGAGGGTACACCTAGCGTAAAAGTAGATAAAGAATATCGGTCATTATCTAACATTTTTTTTATTAAAGTAGTCTTTATATTAAAAGGATCAATTGATTCAATATTATTCCCCCAATGATCATATTTGTAACTTGTTTTTAATCCTAAATTATTTGTTGTTATTAAAGGTTTTCCATAAAAATCAATACTTGCAGATGTGATCAAACCTTCTGGTGAAATAGTCTTGACGACAAATCGCTTAGTAGCATCATACTCTAACTTTGTCGTTAAAGTATTTATACCTTCTCCCGATAGTGTCTCTTCTATTCTATTTCCTACATCATCATACTTAAATTCTGAAATAATTGCAGATGTATTATGTCCATACTTCTCATTTTTAGAAACACTGCCATTCGTTTTATAATAGGTATAAATATTTTTAGAGGTAAATGACCCTATATTGTCTATCGATGTATTTTCATGTTTTTTAATTTTTCCGAAAAACAATTTTTGTTCATTAAAAAAAATCGGTTCATATTCGAAAGTTTCTAATGTTTTTAAATTATTCTCAGTATTATAATCAATACTTGAAGCAATCATTAATCCATCTGAATTATAGGTATATGATTTTAAAATCGTGAAATCCCGAAGTCTATCTTCGGCTTTTTCTTTCTCTTTTAGATATATATAAGCTTTATTATTTATTAACTTTTTATACTCAATTGAAGACTTTGTTGTGTAATGATCACCATTTAGATTTCCAATTGTCTTTTCTATAAGCTGATTTTCTTGTAATGGATCATACAAACTCGTTGACCATAAGACATCTGCTCCCAACTCTTTAGGTAAGTGTTGACCATCTTTTAATATTGATTCATATGTATTACTTGTGGCAACTCTTTGAAAACCTAGAAACCCTTTTCCATTTAAATTTTGAATCGCATTCGTGTATCGATACTCTTTGGAAATAGACTTGTTATCAAAAATGGTATTAACACGATTGACAAGATAAAATCCTGGTTGCTTTCTATTTACATAATAAGGGTATTTTAAATCATCTGAAATATTCTGATCAATTGAGTAATAAATGTTTTTATTTTCTAAAACCTTATTTGAATCTAAAATAGCTATAGGAGAAACACTAGATTCAGACATTGGTGTATATTCAATAGATTGGATAATACCAGTACCATTATCAATTTTAGAAATTTTAGTTTCTAAGAAATTATGCGTTTGTATATCGTAATTAATTTTGATAGAATTAAAAGGATCAATAAAGTGAACCCCAATATTAAAAGTTTCTAATTTTTTTTCAGAATTATTGCTTCCAATCAGAGTAAAGGGCGAAATTGTATTGTTTAAATATAGTGTATTCGAGTCTAAATATAAATCATAATCCCCTGAATTAGAAGGCTTGTTCTCTATAAATGAAATTTTATTTAGGAATATATTGGTTAAACCTTCAGATTCTTCATAAGATTTTATAATATTATTTTGTATTAAAGATGGGTCTGTTTTTCCTGGTGTTATTGTACCAAAATAATTAAAAGCAATCAAATCTGATCGTCCATCATTATTAAAATCAGTTGCAATAACCCCACAAGAAGCATACTCTGAGTATAAATATTTATCAGGTTTACCAGACCAAAACTTTTGCCAATTAGACGATTTTTTAGTGACGGCTCTTTGTGAAGATTTACAAGAAATTAATCCATTGATTGAAAAATCTCTTTCTTTTGCTTTAAATTGTCCTTTTCCTGTGTTAATATATTCCCACCATATCTTTTTATCATTAATAATCTCATTTGCAACCCTTTGAATATTGCTATTACTAATATCGTATAATTTTGTAGGTGTCATAAAGTCTGTTAAACCATCCCCATTGAAATCTCCAAATACCAATGGTGATCCTTCTTGAAAATAAGCTAAATGTTGTGCTTCTAATTTTGTAATTAAGGAGTGACTCCCGTTTAAGTTTTTCTTTACTGATTTTACATTGAACTCTTGTTTCTTTTCATCTACAAATAAAAAATCTGTCATTCCATCCCGATCAAAGTTGATTGGGTAAACCTTCCCTTCTTCAAATGCAATATCTGAAGCTAATTGAATTAACTCTACACTACCAGGGTTTCTAATTTCTTTTCCTAATTCATAAAAATATAATGCTGATGGGTATTTTTCAACTTCTATTTTATTAAAACTAACAAGCATTGAGAGTTTTATTTCCGCTTCGATCTTAAGAAGTATTGATGCTTCATAACTAGAAGGAAAAGCAAAGGATGGTTTTCTAAATATTAATAAATCGATTAAACCATCATTATTAAAATCTCCACTCAGTTCAAAAAAATCGTCCGCTAACCTTATGATACGCATATCTCTATCTACATTTATACCAGCAGGAATAACAACACTTTTTGAATATTCTTTGGAAGTCAGCGGATCAATCGCTTTTATTTGATAAGTTGTATTTATGATGTGATTATTATTAAATCGAAGAGTTTCTTTGTTATAGACATTTCTATCTAAAAATAATAAATAATCATTTTTAGTTAATTTTCCCTCATAATCAATTATTTTCCCTGCATGCAAATTTAGATTGCTATCAAACTTTAAATCTGAGACAATTGGTCCCATCTTTTCATGAACAATGGAAGAGAAAAATTCTTTAGTTTTATTAGGCTTAGGATTATACTTATCATATTCATTAACTACATAAATACTCGATAGATTTCCGTTTCCTTCAAAATCTCCTTGCGTAGTACTACCTAATGTTAATGTGTTTTTAGAGAAACGATTGATATGCTCAACATGTTTAATTAATTTTCTAGAACTATCTTCACTATTATAATCAAACTTAAGAGGTTTTAATACTTCATTTTTATTATTAAATACATTTACTTCCCTTAATCTAGGATATTTTAAACTCGTAAGGTCATGTGTTAATGAGTATTTACGAAATAATCCTTCTCTAGAATTTATTGTAATTTGCGATAATACTTTATTTGAAATAATCTCACTTCCATTCACATAAGAAATAATTCGATTAGGATTTTCAGTATAATCAAATTCAAGAGAGAACAATGCATTAAGACCATAGCTAATTTTTTTTATATAACTTATATTTCCATTATTTTCATATTCATATGTTATCTTATTGTTAAAAGCATCTCTCATCTCTGTTATAACAAAATCAAAGAGACCTATCTTGCGGTAGGTAGAAACACGACCATCAGTAAAATGAACAGTAAAAGTTGTCGCATCATTTTTTCTAATCTTAATAGCTGATAACGCTTCAGTATAATATTCCCCATTTGACTCAATAAGTCGTTGTCCGTCCAAATAATATGGATCCGTACCATCGAAAGTAATCCCTTCGCTATTGTTATCTATTTGTAGGCTTTTCCCTCCCAAGGTTATAGATGATAAACCTGAAATATTCCATCCTTCCCCCGCTAATCCTCCATGGGTTTGACTATTATAAACAAGGGAAATATTTGGTTGAAAATTATTTATTCCTCCCAAAACTTCAATAGGAATTATTTGAGAAAATGCCCCACTCACGCTAACATCTGATTCTGCATTAATAGTAGGAATAAAATCGGAAGTATTAGGATGAGATATAATATTTATATAAGAACTGCGATCTGATTTGAATTCTTTAACGTCTTCTATCTGTTGAGCAAATACAAAACTAGATAATAGAAAAACAAGTGTAATTAATTTACTCATAATGAATTTTATTATTTAGAGTTTTATTATTTTTTTAGAAATTTTACGCCCATCCTCTAAAATAAATTCCACGAAATAAATTCCTTTTGAAAAAGTTATTAAGTCATAACTCGTTTCAAAATCCAGAGAATTAAACTTTATTTGAATTGAATTTGATCCATTAAATGGTATAATATAAATTTGAGATAATGAATGCTTTAATGATTTATCCCAAGAAATTGTGATTTTTCCATTCGTAGGGTTTGGCGTAACAAAAAATAATTCTTCGATGCTTTTTTCTACACCTATAACAATTTCATCATCTCCAATAGGATCACTTGCCTGCTCTAAACAAAATCGCATTGAATTTATGTAATTTCCTGCCGAATCATATTGAAAACATCTACTGTTCGTATAATTATCACTTGGAATAGTATAACCAATTGTAGGAATATGTATATTGCACGTTAAATTAAACAATTCAGGTATTATTTTCATCTTTCCAAAATGTTCAAACTGATATATTGCCTCTTTTACATAGGTTATATCTTCTAAATTAATTAGAGATGGTTTATAATATAGTTCAAATGGATTAGCTTTATCGAAGTTAGAATTAAATGTATTCACTCTGCTCATCTCAACTATATTAATATAGTCTTTTGGAGCATTTTTGTGATATGAAGATGAGTAATAATCAAAATCCGTTATTAAATTATGCGTTGAATACTTTCCTTTAGGTAGTTTTTTTTCAGAGAATTCCCAAGATATACCATCTATTCTAACGCCTGAGAAATTAGTATTTAATTTTTCACCTCTAATCGTTGTCATAAAAAGAGAAACTGATTCCTTGTAGTTATTTAAAATTATTTTATCAGTATAAATAATCTTATCGCTGTGGGGTCTTGTTGTAGGAAAAAAATCTAAAAAATAATTTGCATTTTTTGATTTAATGGCATCATTGATATATGCGATGATTAAAAAATCATTAGATTTCACTACAGTATTCCTTGGAAAGATAAAACTATTTTCATCATCTGCTATAATCCAACTTCCGATGTCTATATCTTCAGTGGTGTAATTAAATAATTCTATAAATTCCCCTGCATGATGATAAGGATCTACTTTAGAATACTCCATATGATCCGAGTCAAAATAAATCTCAGTAATAGCTATTTGAGAAATGACACTTTATGCTGTAAAAAAACCAATAATAGAAAGTATAATTTTTTCCATATATCTAAACGGATTGAATTGTTTTTTTTAATTCCATGATTTCCTTTTGATGTCCAAACTCTTTTATGGTATAAGATTTAGTTTGTGACACAGCAAGAATTCTATTTGATAATTCCTCTGTAATAATATAATCCTTAACAGCATTTGACAAAAAGGAATTAATTAATATAATAGCTTCATCTTTTTTACCAATTGCCATATAATAATTCGAAAAAATTTTCATAAATCTTACCAAACTATGCGTATTATTAGTACCAATCAGATTACCTGAAATAGTTTTAATATTTTCTTGCATTAAGGCATAATCTTTTTTTAAAAATGAAAATTTAGCTTCTAAAAAATAAATTTCTAAGGAAGTGGAAGGTTTCTTAATATATAAAGTATGAAAGGAATTTATCAAAGAATGTATTAATGACAAATTAGCAATATTATCTTTTTCATATCGTTTTAATAAGGCTTTAATATAGCCAATTCGCGACCAATTTGTTTTCTGAAAATCATCATTCTCTTTACATATGAGTACTAAAGTATCAAAGCTATTATTACGATATGTCGATTTTTTGTATAAATTTAGACTAAAAATATCTTCTTTGTCATAGGTATAAAGTTCTCCTGCGAATCGATGAGCATCTCCAAAATTCTTTGATTTAATATTTTTATATATTAACTCTCTATATGTACGTTTTATATATATATCTCGTTGATTATTTCTTGACTTATTCTTTAATTTAATTATTCTACTAACCAGTAAATCTTCTGATAGACCAGCCTCATATAATCTGCTTTTAGATCTATTATCTTTAAGAATTTCCTTGGCTTTCTTATTATCTCTTGCATCCAAAACCTCTAATTCATTTTCAATAATTTTATCTATTTTATTTAGACCTACTATTGAATTATCAATTACAATTGAATCATTATATAAACGTTCTGTTGATTTATAGTTAGAAGAATAATCCTTAGCTAATAAATATAATTCTTTTGCTTTATCAACTAAAGAAAAATTATAATTTAATTCCTCAACAACTTTACTATTCCCCAAATGTATACTCGTATATTCTTTTGCTAATTGATTTAAAAGAACAGGATTTTCTGGATTAAATTTTACACTCTTCTCAAATAGACGTATAACTTTAATAAATTTATTTTGAACTAAAAAAATTTTTCTTAATCCAAAATATGCTCTATTATCAGAAGGAAATTGCTGTATAATACTTAAATAGATATTCTCTGCTTTTATGTATTCTTTTGTCTTTTTAAAATTTGAGGCTTCAATGAGCATTTCTTCAATATTTGAAGAGTATAAGACTGATTTACCATAAATAAAAAAAGTATTTGAAAAGAAGGTAAAACCTATCAGTCCTAAAGAAGTCTGCTGAATGAATCTCCGTCTAGAGTGTTTCATTTGTTTAAGAATATGTGTTAATAAAAAAAGGGTGATACCGGATTCGAACCGATTATTCTTCACTTTCCAATAACTACTTAAATAATAGACAAATCACCCTTTGGTAACAAATATATAAAATTACCTAATAAAACAACATGACTTATATCATGATTTAAAGTAATCATTTGGACGTAACTCACTGAACTAATTAACAATAAAGTATATTTCTGTTTTATATTTTGAAGTCAAGCTATAAAAAATTTACCCAGCTCTTGTGCTAGGGATGGGAGCAATTGTTTGAGCTTTTGCGTAACGCAGTGAAGCAAGAGCGAGTGCGGACAGCCCGACAGTAAAGTATGTTGTATTTTTGAATAAAAATGCAACGTGCTTTACTGGAGCACCCAAAAATAAAAAATCCCCAAACAAGGTTGTTTGGGGATAATGTTTACAGCGGAGCTGTTGTTATGATTTGCTTTCTTCTGCTTTTTCTTTGACCGTAATTTTCACACCGTCTTTTGCCTCGTTTAATTCGAGTAGCAAATGGTCACCTTCTGTTACCTTGGTATTAATAATCTCTTCGGCCATTGGGTCTTCGATGTATTTTTGGATAGCTCGTTTTAAAGGACGTGCCCCATAATCTTTATCGAACCCTTTGTCGGCAATAAAGTTTTTAGCGTCTTCAGCTAGTTCTAAATGGTAATCTAAAGCCGTTAAACGTTCAAATAATTGCGCTAATTCGATATCGATAATCGACATAATGTTTTCTTTTGACAAAGAGTTAAAGAAAATAATATCGTCGATACGGTTTAAGAACTCAGGTGCAAAAGCACGCTTAAGCGCTGTTTCGATGGTCGATTTTGCGCGATCGTCGATGGAATCTTTTTTGGCTGTTGTTCCAAAACCAACACCGTCTCCGAAATCTTTTAACTGACGTGTACCAATGTTTGAGGTTAGAATAATAATGGTATTTCTAAAATCTACTTTTCTACCTAAACTATCGGTTACATACCCATCGTCTAAGATTTGTAATAAGATATTGAACACATCGGGATGGGCTTTTTCGATCTCATCTAATAGGATAACAGCATAGGGTTTACGACGAACGGCTTCGGTTAATTGTCCGCCTTCTTCGTAACCTACATAACCCGGAGGTGCTCCTACTAAGCGAGATACAGCGAATTTCTCCATGTATTCACTCATATCGATGCGAATTAAGGCTTCGGATGAATCGAATAATTCACGGGCCAAAACTTTCGCTAATTGCGTTTTACCCACACCGGTTGTTCCTAAGAAAATAAATGACCCAATCGGTTTATTGGGATCTTTTAATCCGGCACGGTTCCGTTGAATCGCTTTAACGACTTTGGCAACGGCATCGTTTTGACCGATGACTTTACCACGCATTAGCTCGTCCATTTGTGCGAGTTTCTTCAGCTCTTTTTCGGCTACACGGTGTACAGGTACGCCACTCATCATAGAAACAACCTCGGCAACGTTTTCATCGGTGACGGTTTCTCTGTTTTCTTTAGACGTTTGCATCCATTGGGCTTGCTCGCGTTTAAGATCAGATTCAAGTTGTTTTTCAGAATCGCGTAAGCGTGCAGCTTCTTCGTATTTCTGCGATTTTACCACTTTGGTTTTCTCTTCGCGAACTTCTTCTAGCTTTTGTTCTAAGTCTAAAATTTCTTGGGGGACTTTGATGTTCTTAATATGAACACGCGATCCGGCTTCGTCTAAAGCGTCAATGGCTTTATCGGGTAAGAAACGATCGGAAATATAACGGTTTGTTAAGTTTACACAGGCTTTTAATGCTTCGTCTGTGTAATTTACATTGTGATGCGCTTCGTATTTTTCTTTAATTTGGTGAAGAATCTGCAAGGTTTCTTCTGGCGTTGTAGGCTCTACCATCACATTTTGAAAACGTCGCACCAAGGCTCCATCTTTCTCAATATACTGACGGTATTCGTCTAGGGTTGTTGCACCAATACATTGTAGTTCTCCACGAGCTAACGCGGGTTTAAACATGTTTGAAGCATCCAGTGATCCGGTTGCTCCACCAGCACCCACAATGGTATGTAACTCATCGATGAATAAAATGATGTCATCATTTTTCTCCAATTCGTTCATAATGGCTTTCATGCGCTCTTCGAATTGTCCTCTGTATTTAGTACCGGCGACTAGGCTGGCTAAATCTAGGGTAACAACGCGCTTATTGAATAAGACCCGTGATACTTTGCGTTGAATAATGCGCAGGGCTAAACCTTCGGCTATAGCCGATTTACCTACACCTGGCTCACCTATTAAAAGGGGATTATTCTTTTTACGTCTCGATAAAATTTGAGATACGCGTTCAATTTCTTTTTCACGACCAACCACCGGATCCAATTTACCTTCTTGGGCAATGGCTGTTAAGTCGCGTCCAAAATTATCTAAAACAGGTGTCTTACTTTTTGAAGGCGCCTTTTGTGTAGAAGCTCGCTCGAATTCACTGGCATCTGAATCGCCTTCATACGAAGGGTTTTCAGCGCGAGGTCCTTTGGTCGCTTCTTCATCTTGAAATTGAAATTTAAACTCTTCTTTTACCGTATCATAATCAATGGCCAATTTGTTCATTAATTTGGTAATGGGATCATTCTCATTTCGAAGAATACAAAGTAATAAGTGAACTGTATTGACGGTTGCACTTTTAAATAATTTGGCTTCTAAGAAGGTGGTTTTTAACGCCCTTTCCGCTTGTTTGGTTAGGCTTAAATTTTTTATATGATTCCCCTCTGTTTCCCGAGCTGGATTGATACTTTCGATCTTCTGGCGTATATCATTTAAATCGAGGTTCAAGGCTTCCAAAACCGATACGGCTTTCCCTTCTCCATCACGGATAATTCCCAATAGAAGGTGTTCTGTACCAATTTGGTCGTGCCCTAATCGTAAGGCTTCTTCTTTAGAAAAAGCAATTACGTCTTTTACTTGTTGTGAGAAATTATCGTTCATTCTTTTTTATATGTATAACTACTTTACTTAATCAAGGAGAATATAGCACAAATTATGCCTTTGTCCAAATCTGATTAATTAAAGATTTTAAGTCGTATTTTTTGGGATTAAAATTAGAATAACTGCCAATATTGCATCTTTCCTGTATTATTTTCAACTCGTATTTGGGTAATACTGGTAGTGGCTAAACCTGGTGCAACCTGTCCGTCTTCCATTTTAAGCGCGAAGTGTTTCTCGTAAATTTCTTCTGGCGTCCATTGAAGTCCATTTTCTAGCTGTGTTGTATTGTAGGCGGCTTGTGCCTCGGTATAAAGTGTAGTAGACGAATGCGAAATAAAATTTTCTGATCCAAATTCTTCAACGGTCAGTTCTTTTTCATTCCAAAATAGTTTGTAACTTTCTTGGGCGATGCGGTCGTATACAAAAATGGTAAAAGGGGCTATAGCTGACAAATTTTCCGCTTTTATAAATTCGGGTACCGAATTGTACTTTAAGAGATGCAATAAAATAATTCCACGACTTAAACGGTAATGGGCGTCTTTGATGATCGTTTTTTCTTTGCCGCCATTGAGAATACAAGCCATGTATTGATCGGATAAAAACATCCAAGTCCCTTTGGCTCTTTGATCGACTGGTGCCCTATAAGTCTTCCCCAAAAAAACATGTTCTTCCACATCCGTAGATGCTAACCGCTTAATTTCTTCATCCCGATTATGGGTTAAAACAATTTGATCGTTATTTCTATAAAAACTGACAATACACATTTGATTTTCATTTAGATTCAAATGTAAAAATTTATCTTTGTAAAAGGATCATGAATATGAAAGAAGCGACAATAGCGAGTTTAAGGATATATCGAAGTATTTTACAACAACTCACAGACGATGAGTACACCCAACCACTTTCTCTCTTAGGAAATGCATCTTTGGGTCAGCAGATTCGGCATGTGATTGAATTTTACAGCTGTGTGCTTTACACCTCTGAATTTATCTGTTATGATGAACGACCAAGGGATTTAAGGTTAGAAACTAACCTGGAATTGGCCCTTCATTCCTTGGAGAAAATCATGATGGATTTTTCGACAATTGATCAAGGAAAGGCTATCCGTTTAACCTACAGCCTTAACGCTATCAAACACAGTCTTCCCACAACCATTGGTCGAGAATTACTGTATTGCCTAGATCATGCAATCCATCATGCAGCCATCCTTAAAATAGCCTTGGCAGCCGATTTCCCAAACATCGAAGTCCCCCCTACTTTTGGATATGCTTATTCTACTATTAATCACCAATCGAACCCATGCTGAAAAATTTTTGGTTAAAATGGAGCCGCTATGAATATTGGCCTTTTTGGGCATTTTATGGCCCATTAACCCCTTTTTATATTTATTTTGTGCTGAAGACCAAAGCACCGGCTTATTTTTGTACCGCCAATCCGGGCTTTCTTTACGGCGGCTTTATCAATTACCCCAAATATGATTTTTTAAAAAATATCCCGACCGCCTATCTACCCAAAACCCTCTACCTTTCAGAAGTTCGTTCTTCAACGTTGCCCTTAAAAACCCCTTTTGTTGCAAAACCCAATTTAGGTGAAAGAGGAACAGGCGTTGAAATTATAAAGAACACCACCGATTGGCAAGTATATACCCAAACGTATTCAACCGATTTAATTATACAAGACTATTGTGCCCACCCTAAAGAATTTGGTATTTTTTATGTACGTATGCCGATGGAAGAACACGGAAAAATAATTTCAGTGACTGAAAAAGACTTTCTAACCATTGCAGGGGATGGTCAATCGACCATTCAAGAATTAATTCTAAATAACTACCGCGCATTTCGAAATAAAACGTATTTATTAAGCAAATATGCCGTGCGGTTAAAGGAAATACTTCCCCAAAACACCACTCTCCTTTTAGAACCTATTGGTAATCATTCACGAGGCACCACTTTTTTAGATGCTAGCCATTTAAAAACTAACGCCTTGGAAAAAGCGATTGATGCGGTATCGAAAAACATCGATGGTTTCTACTATGGACGTTTCGATGTAAAATCACCATCGGCGGAAGCTTTAAAAAACGGCAATTTTGTCATTCTTGAAGTCAATGGGACTAATTCAGAAGCAACCCATATCTATGACCCTTCTTATTCCTTGATAAAAGCCTATGGCGAGGTGCTTCGTCATTTAAATTATCAACATAAAATTGCTGTTCAAAATAAACAGCTCGGAAACAGCTATATAAAATGGACAAAACTCGCCCAAGAACTCCTTATTTATTTTAAAACAAAATAAGCCGTTCTGTCATCTTTCCCAAAAAGGAATGGTTTCTGAAATCATCTTGGCAAACGCCACAGAATGATGCATTATCCATTCCAGAAAAAAACGCTGGTTATCCCTATATTTTTACTTCTTGCTATATGGAGTATTTTTTTTATTGAAGTTAACGGCTTTGGTCTACAAAACTGTTATGGCGTTATTCCAAGAACATTCACAGGTCTTAAAGGGATCTTATTATCGCCTTTATTTCATTCGGGCTGGCGTCATATCATCAGCAACAGTTTTCCTTTGCTTTTTCTTAGTTTTTTAGCTTTCCTGCTGTATGACCGATTAGCCTATTATGTCTTATTTTTTGGGTGGATCATTTCGGGAAGTATTTTATGGCTGATTGGAAATCCTCCCTTTCTCGACGACTATGTCGGTTGCCATATCGGTGCTAGTTCCATCGTGTATATGTTAGCCGCCTTCCTGTTTTTTAGTGGATTATTTCGGAAAGAAAAAGGGTTAATGGCGGTGTCCTTAATTATTATTTTTATGTATGGTAGTATGATCTGGGGAATGATTCCAGAAAATTTCTTACCTCAAATAATCGGTTCAGAAACCAATAATCCCATCTCTTGGGAAGGGCATTTTAGTGGTTTTATCACCGGGTTATTTTTCGCCTATCTCTTCCGACGACTAGGACCACAAAAGAAAAAAGCACCATGGGAACAACCGAATTATTACGATCCACGAGAAGAAGAATTATGGCAACGCTATTTAGACAGCCAAACCAGTCAACCCTATGAAATTGAGGCCGAAGAAATTTCCTCTGTTGTTGTTGATGAGCATCATTCAGAAACCAGTGACGATAATAAGCTATCCAACTCATAAATCATCGCAGGTGCTTTACTGGCATCATAGGAAGGCGAATAATAGACCTCTCCGCCTTTATTATCTTGCAAACTTAAAGACACAATGGGTGCTCCATCAAATTCGTGCTGACGGGCATCCTGAGGCACTTTCAAATTAGCTAGTTCAGAGAGATTAATTTTATTCACAACAGTTGTTATTTTAGCCCATTGCTTAGGCGATGTTTTCAACTTTACCGTATCATTTTTAATGATTACCAAAGTCGTTTCTTTATTTACAACGACACTAGACCAATGCCGCCTAGATGATTCACTTCGCTCTACTTGACTTATTGGTTCGGCTACTTCCCGTACAGTGTTGCTACAACTCATAAAGAAAAGCCCTACCGAAATAAAAATTGTCTTTATCATTACTTTAGTCATAGTCTATCTTTTTTATTTCTAAATTTTTCGAAGTATTTTAGCTAAAATTAGTCTAAATAAGCCTAACATGAAAAAATTATTACTCCCTTTTTATATCCTGTTAACAATCAGCACGGTAAATGCTCAAGATTGGAAACCCGTTAATCAAAACACTTTGCGTGTTCAGGTTAAAGATAACCATAAGGCGTTAAAAAACGCAAAAATATATGCATTAGATCGAAAAACATTCGATGATAAACTAACTTATATTGCCTCACGCTACAGTCAAGAAGAAGGAAATGTTATTAAAATACCCAATGCACAAGGGCACATTGAACGCTTTGTCATTTGGGAAGCATCCAATTTTACACCAGAAACGCAAGCCAAATTTCCGGCTCTGCGCTCTTATGTTGGAAAAAGTTTAGAAGATTCCAATGCGTATTTACGCCTTAGCACAGGTCCTTCAGGAATTAGTTCAACGATATTTAGAGAGGGTAATCAACCTGAATTCATGGAAACCTATTCATCGGATGGCCAATACTTTGAAGTTCATACGAATGGCAACACGAGCAAATCACTTATTTGCTCTACACCAGATGACCACCCTGCGCATGTTGGGATTAATTTAGATGAAAGTCTAGGGAAAAAAGCGAGTGACAAAACGTTTCGTACTTACCGATTAGCGTTATCTGTTACAGGAGAATACGCCCAATATTTTGGCGGAACGGTTGAACAAGCCTTAGAAGCCATGAACAATACCATGACTCGCGTTAATGGCGTTTTTGAAAAAGATATGGCGATAAACTTTGTATTTTCAGAAAATATAGAACAATTAATATTTCTAGATCCTAAAACCGATCCCTACTCTAATTCCTTGTCTTTATCGAAATGGAATCTCGAACTCCAACGTCACTTAACTAACAATTACGGGAACGAAAAATACGATATCGGACATTTATTTGGTGATAGCGGCGGCGGCGGTAATGCTGGCTGTATTGGTTGTATATGTAGCGATCCAAGTAGAAATGATCCTTATGGTAAAGGAAGTGGATATACATCACCATTAGACGGCCCTCCCTCAGGTGACGGTTTCGACATTAACTTTGTGGTTCATGAGATAGGTCATCAGGTAGGTGCAAACCATTCTTTTTCGTTTAAATCAGAAATGTACGGTGTAAATGTAGAACCAGGTAGTGGATCTAGTATTATGGGGTATGCAGGAATCACTAACTACGATGTCCAAAAAAATTCGGATGCTTATTTTACCAACCGAAACATACAGCAAGTACAAGCGAATTTAGCAAGTTTAAATGGATGTGGAATCGCAAGACCCATTCTTAATACACCCCCTCAAATTGAATTAACAAAAACAAATTATACCATTCCAGTTGGCACGGCCTTTAAATTAGATGCCACCGTAACCGATGCGGAAGGGGATCATATTTTAACCAATTGGGAACAAAACGACAATGCCGATTATTTAACGGTTGGTGCGAATAGTCGCGTTTCAGCAACAAAAACAAAAGGGCCTAATTTTCGCTCTTTTGCACCCGTACCAGAAACATACCGTTACTTCCCAAAATTTCAAAGCATCCTTAAGGGGACGCTTACTAGGCAAGCATCCCTTAACACTTCAATCAACAATGCAATTTGGGAATCGGTAACAACCGTACCAAGAGTTTATAACTTTACGGTGACAGCAAGAGACCAAAATCCTGAAGGGCCTCAAACACAATTTAAAACACTCCGCATTCAGGCAATAGGAACAGAAGCTTTCACGGTATTAACACCTAACACTACCGATGCTAAACTACCTCTAAAAAATGAAACCATTACGGTGACTTGGGATGTAGCGGCAACCAATACAGCCCCTATCAATACAGAAAAAGTAAAAATATCAATCTCCTGGGATAACGGTGAAACCTTCCAGGAATTAGGCATAGTAAACAATACCGGAACGGCAAATTTCCCTCAACCCTCAGATGGTCAAATAACCAATAACGGATTTATCATGATTGAAGCGATTGATAATATTTTCTTAGCGGTTAAACCTTTTAGCTCGACCAATGCTTTGAGTTTAACTGAAGCCACACCTCAATCCAATGCTATTCAAATTTACCCAAATCCTTCAAAAGGGCATTTTACTATTGCCCATCCATTCGAAGCAGGAAATATAGATGTACAACTTATCGACTTAACGGGTCGTGTAGTCTTCAATCAGAATTCAAAGCACCTTGGTGGTCTATATAGTAAAAATTTTACAACACACGTAGCCAAAGGCGTATATATACTTCAGATAAAATCGAACAACAATACACATACCTCCAAATTAATTATTGACTAATAATAGTCTAGGTTATACCATCTACCCGATTCACACGAATCGGGTTTTTTTTGACCATTTTTAGTTGAACGACTGAAAACTCCACTCGTATTTTAGGGGCGGCCGCTTCGCGCCGGGCTATTCGTTCCCAATCTTTGCTTAATCGCAAAGGATTTCCACTTCTATCCCTGCCGCAAATCCTACTTAAATTCATTCCAGGATTTTTATCAAAATAGCATGAAGAAATCACCCGACTATAAGACATATTTCTGGTTTTATTTTACCTAAAACTCTACGATGAACTTCATTCTAAATCGCATAAAGATTAACTCTATTTTAGTCCATCTAAGAATACGCATCGTTAACTCTAAATCATTTTCACTGAATTTTCTATTCAATAGAAATATCACTCCAATTGTAACTGAGCAAATAGGGAATACTAATTATAAAAAAGAACAATACATATATTTAGATTAATTATCTAATTATCAAATGTTTACATAGAAATAATATTTGTTTTTAGTTAGATTTACCTTTATTTTAGTGTATATAAATCATATATACTTACACTATGAGATCATATTTACTATCCATGTCGCTGCTATTATCATTTACGGCAGTTATGGCACAAAACTGGAAACCAGCAAGCCCCGAGCAAGCTATTCCTCGACCAGCGCACACCCAAAAAACGAACCTGGCAGTTTATCAACTCGACCGCACGTCTTTTGATCAGCAACTGCGTTTTGTAGAACCTAGAAACACGGGGAAACGAGGTACACCCTTATTATTACCCAACGCCCAAGGAACTATTGAACAATTCCTCGTTTGGGAAGCCTCCAACTTCCATCCTAGCACACAAGCCAAATATCCACAAATTCGTTCCTACGTCGGTAAAAGTGCTTCCGACCCTAGTGCCTATTTACGCTTAAGTACAAACCCCAAAGGCATTAGTTCAACGATTTTCAGAGCACACAAACCTTCTGAGTTTTTAGAAACTTATTCCGCCGATGGTCGTTTTTTTGAAGTGCATACGGAAAAAGGCGGTCGTGAAAATTTTATTTGTTCAACACTTGAAGACCATGAGCACCAATATACAATAGAGGATTTCACTAATAAATCGAGCGATCAAAAGTTTAGAACGTATCGTTTTGCCCTTTCTGTTACAGGAGAATATTCTCAGTATTTTGGAGGGACAATTGCAGATGCCTTAGCCGCAATGAATGCGACCATGACCCGTGTTAATGGGGTTTTTGAAAAAGATTTAGCCATCAATTTTGTGCTAGCAGACAATATCGAAAGTCTTATTTTCCTCGATGCAGAAAACGATCCTTACTCCGATATTAGTGGGATGGGTAATTGGAATTTAGAATTGCAAAACCATTTAACCAATCATTTTGGAAATGAAAATTACGATCTTGGGCATTTATTTGGGCATAGTGGTGGTGGTGGAAATGCCGGTTGTATTGGCTGTGTCTGTGTAGACCCTGTTAACGCTAACCATCGTGCAAAAGGAAGTGCATTTACCTCTCCGTATAACAATCAACCCCATGGTGATTTATTCGATATCGACTATGTCGCCCATGAAATTGGTCATCAAGTGGGTGCTAATCATACATTTTCCTATCGTACAGAAGGCACAGGTGTAAACGTAGAGCCAGGTGGTGGATCGACAATTATGGCTTATGCTGGAATTACTCAATATAATGTGCAAAACAATTCGGACGATTATTTTGCGTACCGAAGCATTGATCAAATACAAAGCAATCTGGCTAACAAAACCCTATGTGGGGTAGAAGTACCTATTCTCAATGCACCTCCAGAAATAACGTTAATTCAAGATAACTATGCTATTCCAAAAGGAACCGCTTTCAAATTAGACGCACAGATTACAGATTCCGATGGCGATCAAGTAGTCACCACTTGGGAACAAAATAATACAGGGACACTTAGAACACAAAATGCCAATAGTCGGGTTTCAGCTACCAAGACTATTGGCCCAAATTTTCGTTCTTTTTCACCCGTTAATGAAACCTATCGCTATTTTCCAACCTTCGATCGAATCTTGAAAAATACACTAACCCATACAGGAGCGAATAACAGCGTTTGGGAGTCGATAACAACGGTTGAACGTGTTTTCGATTTTTCAGTAACCGCCAGGGATCACAATATAGCGGGTCCACAAACAGAGACGAAACTCGTTCGCGTACGGGTACTCAATAATGGGCCTTTTATCATAACCACACCCAATATCACAGATCACCAAGTCAATATATTAAAAGACTCTTTGCTAATCTCTTGGAATGTAGCGGGTACAGACATAGCCCCCATTAACACAGAATTTGTAAAAGTCTCAATTTCATGGGATAATGGACTAACATTTAACGAACTAGGTGAAGTTCCGAATAATGGAGAAGCACAATTCCCACTCCCTGATAATGCCATTGTGACCGACAATGGGTTCATTATGCTGGAAGCCGTTGATAATGTATTTTTAGCTGTAAAGAATTTTAAATCGAACAATGACGTTCTAGGAATAAACGATTTTGATCGTAAAAAAACCTTCCTTCTTCACCCCAATCCTACGCCAGGAAAGTTCACGATTACAAAAGACCTTAGGCCAGGTATGGTTACAATACAATTAGCCGATCTTACAGGTCGAATGGTTTATAAAAAAGCATACCGGCATTCGGGCGGTGAATTCTCCAAAACCATGACGGTACATATTCCGAAAGGAACCTATATCGTCAGTTTGGTGTCTTCTCACGACAAGTTAACGAGCAAATTAATTGTTCAATAATTGGTTGATTAGCAATAAAAAGCCCCAATTCATTCCATGAATTGGGGCTTTTATAATTTCTTATTTAAGGAATGATCTTAGAAAGGCATCCCAGGAATACTAGGAAGATTCGCTTTAGCCGTTGACTTCGCGCGTTCAATTGCTTCTGTTTTCACTTGCTCTAAAGCTTTGTTTAACGTCATTACAAGCATATCTTCAATTTGCTCCTTCTCCATTCCATCCGCTAACTGAATATCTTTGATCGTAGCCAATTTAGACATGGTAATTTTTACGGTTTGATCAGCCGAAACCGTTGTAAAAACTTCATTTTCTAATTCATCTTTTAATGAAGAGAACTTTTCTTTAAAAGAACCAATTTTCCCCATTATTTCCATCATATTTCCAAACATAGTGTCTCTATTTAGTCAATTATTAATCAATTAATTTTTTCCACAATAAATCCTTTAATTCGGCTAAACCTTGATTGGCGACCGAAGAAATAAACAATGTTTCCAAATCAGTTGGTAATTGTTTTTTAACCTCTGCTTTCAATTCATCATCGAGCATATCCGATTTCGAGATAGCCAATACGCGTGATTTATCCAATAATTCTGGATTGTACTTTTTAAGTTCGTTCACTAGAATATTATATTCTTTCAGATAATCTTCAGCATCGGCAGGAATTAAAAATAACAAGGTCGAGTTACGCTCAATATGGCGTAAGAAACGATGTCCTAATCCTTTTCCTTCCGCAGCTCCTTCAATAATCCCAGGAATATCGGCCATAATAAACGACTGATGATCGTGGTATTGTACAATTCCTAAGTTAGGCGTTAATGTGGTAAAGGCATAATCGGCAATTTTAGGTTTTGCAGCAGAAAGCACAGATAATAAGGTCGATTTTCCTGCATTCGGAAATCCAACTAAACCAACATCGGCCAATACTTTTAATTCAAGGATCAACCAATCTTCCTCTCCAGGAATACCAGGTTGAGCATAGCGTGGTGTTTGACGTGTGGCTGATTTAAAATGCCAGTTTCCAAGACCTCCTTTCCCTCCTCTACGGATGATAATCTCTTGTCCATCTTCCACAATCTCACCTAAGATATTTCCGTCTTCGTCCTTGGCAATTACACCCACAGGAACTAAAAGCGTCACATCATCACCATCTTTACCAGTTGAACGGGATTTTCCACCACGTCCACCGTTTTCCGCACGGAAGTGTTTTTTAAATTTAAATTCAAGCAATGTCCATAAATTGGCACTACCTTTTAAAATAATGTGTCCTCCACGACCTCCATCTCCACCATCGGGACCACCTTTATCAATGTATTTCTCGCGATGCAAATTCGTTGAACCCGCACCACCGTGTCCACTTTTACAATGAATTTTTACGTAGTCAACAAAATTTGATTGCATATAGTTTTTACTTTTAAAATAATAATAGTTTGCAAATTTACAATTTCTTACGTTGATATTAAAATCTAATATTGCCGAAGGATTTATTAATTTTGCGGCATGTATAAATACGTCAAACAAATTCTTTTTCAGTTGCAACCAGAAGATGCACACGATTTTGTCACACGCCAACTAAAAACCTATGCAAACTTCCCTGGAATTGATCGTTTACTCGATCGGAAGTTTATGTATAAATCAGATGATTTAGCACGAGAAGTTTTCGGTATACATTTCAAAAATCCTGTTGGTTTAGCCGCTGGTTTTGATAAAAATGCCGACTATATTCAAGAATTAAATCATTTCGGTTTTGGATTTATTGAAATTGGAACCGTTACACCTCGCCCACAGCCAGGAAATGATCTTCCACGCATGTTTCGGTTAACAGAGGACCAAGCCCTTATTAACCGTATGGGCTTCAACAACAAAGGAGTCGACTATGCGGTAACTCAACTTCAACGATTAAAAAATAGAAACCAGTATATTATTGGAGGAAACATTGGGAAAAATAAAACGACTCCCAATGATGTCGCTGTCAATGATTATATGGATTGCTTTAATGCCCTTTATGACTATGTCGATTATTTCGTGGTGAATGTAAGTTCTCCCAATACACCTGGACTTCGGGATTTACAAGAAAAGGAGCCTTTGACATTCATTTTAAACAGCCTTCAAAACCTAAATCATTTAAAACCGAAACCGAAACCCATCTTGCTTAAAATAGCGCCCGACTTAAGCGATGAACAGTTGGATGATATTATAGAAATAGTAGCTACAACAAAAATTGGAGGGGTCATATCCACCAATACAACACTTTCTAGAGCCGGTTTAGTAAGTCCTACAGCCTTAATTAATGAAGCGGGTGGAATTAGTGGCAAACCCTTAACCAAACGTTCTACAGAGGTTATACGCTATTTATCGACCCAGTCGAAAGGCGCATTCCCTATTATTGGCGTTGGTGGAATTTTCACAGCCGAAGATGCCCAAGAAAAACTAGATGCAGGTGCAAGCCTCGTGCAAGTATATACCAGTTTTATCTATGAAGGCCCAGGCGTGGTTCGAGAAATATGCGAAGGATTATCGAAAAAATAAAGACCTAAAAAAACCCCCATGATGGAGGTTTTTTTTAGGTTTTATGCATTGAACTTACAATACGTCGTTAATAGCCGCACACAATTTAGCGGTAATATCTTCGATTGTTCCTACACCATCAATTTCTACCCATTTACCCTGGGCTTTATAATGCTCAGCGACAGCGGCCGTTTTCGCATAATACTCTTTGATTCGGTTACGGATTATTGATTCGTCTACATCATCGGCACGACCGCTTGTTTTTCCACGCTCTAATAAACGTTGAACCAGCAATTCGTCATCGACAACTAAGGCAACAGTAATGCTAACTTCTTTGTTGTATTTTTCAGCCAAGATGACATCTAACTTCTGTGCTTGAGTTGTTGTTCTTGGGTAGCCATCAAAAATATATCCATGCGGATTTGGATGATTATCCAAATGCTCACATAGCATATTGGTGGTTACTTCATCGGGAACCAATTGACCATTATCCATAAAGGTTTTAGCCAATTGACCTAACTCAGTTTCCTGTTTCAAATTGAATCGGAATAAATCTCCTGTTGAAATCTGTGGTGTTTGATACTTTTCTTCCAAAAATTGGGCTTGCGTTCCTTTACCACAACCGGGAGGTCCGAACAATACGATGTTTAGCATTTTAAATTACGATTTTATTTGATAAATATCTGGTAAATTTCTTCCATAACCATCAAAATCTAACCCATATCCAACGACAAACTTGTCGGGAATAGACAAACCTACGTGATCAACTTTTAAGTCTTTCTTGTAAGCTTCTGGCTTAAATAATAAGGTAGCTACTTTCAAAGATTTAACTTTTTTCTCTTTTAGAATTCGGTGCAATTCGACCAATGTATTCCCTGTATCAACAATATCCTCTAAAATAACAACATGACGTCCCTCTACACTCATTGGAATATCCATTTCGATACTCACTTGCCCTGTAGATGAAGTGCCTTCATATGATTTTAGTTTCAGAAAAGAAATTTCACAATCTCCTGGATATTGTTTCAAGAAATCACTCATGAACATGACTACTCCGTTTAAAACCCCAATAAAAATAGGTGTTTCGTCTCTATATTCTTCATAGACTTTGTTCGCCATTTCTTTGATGGCATGTTCGATTTCTTCGAATGCGATGTACGGTACGAATTTTTTCCCGTGAATTTCTATTTCCTTCATTACTCTGAGATGTTCAAATATACTATTTTGGATAAATTTTACAATAAATTATTCAAAAACTTTTAAATTGTCATTGAAAATATGCGTGTTTCGGGTTGATTAACGATCATCCGCTTATCAAAAGCCATACAAACGTTCCTTACAAAAGGTCGTCCAGCTTCATTAACGATTAAACCATCTTCAAGAATTTGGATTAAACCATCTTCTTCCATTCCCACAAGCATAGCTTTAATTTCTTCACTATTTTCAATATGCATCTCTTCTTCTTTCCATGAAGTTGATAAATTACACATTAAATTGAGGATATGACGACGCATAACCAAATCTTCTTGGGTTAAAATATGCCCCTTAAATACCGAAAGTTCACCACTACGAATTGTTTTTTCATAGGCTTCAACCGTTTTTTCGTTCTGACCAAAGCTGTACCAAGAGTCACTAATAGAAGAAACCCCTAGTCCAATCATGACTTGTGTTTTAGACGACGAATACCCCATAAAGTTACGGTGTAACTCATTCTTTTTCATCGATTGGTACATAGTATCCTCTTTTAGAGCAAAGTGATCCATTCCGACTTCAAAGTAGTCCATTTCTTCAAATAATCTTTTCCCTGTTTCGTACAGATTCCGCTTTTCTTCTGGCGTCGGTAAATCGGCTTCATCAAAGCCGCGTTGTCCTACGCCTTTAATCCAAGGCACATGAGCGTAGCTATAGAACGAAATACGATCGGGTTGTAACAATTTAGTTTTTTCAATGGTATCGATCATGCCTTGAAGGCTTTGATGAGGAAGACCAAAAACTAAATCGTGTGAGATCGAAGTAAAGCCAATTTCCCTTGCTTCATCAGTCGCTCGTTGAACGTTTTCAAAAGGCTGAACACGGTTAATTGATTCTTGTACCTTCGGATCATAATCTTGTACACCATAAGAAATACGACGAAATCCTAAGTCGAATAAGACCTGTAAATGTTCACGATTTGTATTGTTGGGATGACCTTCTAAACTAAATTCATGCCCTTCTGCTACATCTGAAGTATCAAGAATTGTTTTCAAAAGATAGTTCAAATTTTCAGGAGAAAAGAAGGTTGGTGTTCCACCACCCAAGTGAATTTCTTTGATTTTTGGTTTAGCCGATAAGAGGTTTAAATATAAATTCCATTCTGCTAAAACCGTTTCAATGTACGGTAACTCAACAGCATGTTGCTTGGTGATGCGTTTGTTACATGCACAAAACGTACATAAACTTTCACAATAGGGTAAATGTATATAAATGGAGATTCCTTCGGTATCATTACTCTCGTCAAAAGACTTTTGTAAGGTCGAAATCCATCCTTGTTTGGTAAAGCTAGCTTCATCCCAAAAAGGCACGGTTGGATAACTCGTATATCGAGGTCCAGGAATATTATATTTTTGAATTAAATTATCCATGATGATTAGAAATTACGAATTCATCCAATTTATTGGATGAATTATCGGTCAACAAAATGATTTATTGGGGCCGTAATTCTCTTAAAGAATCGCTTGTCTTACCCGGGTTAATTTTTCTAACAAGTCTTCTAATAAATCGAGTTGTAACATATTTGCACCGTCACTCATCGCACACGATGGATCGGGATGTGTTTCAATAAAAATACCATCCGCACCAACAGCAATTCCTGCTTTAGCAATGGTTTCAATTAATTCTGGTTTTCCACCAGTTACCCCAGAGGCTTGGTTGGGTTGTTGTAAAGAATGGGTAATATCTAAGATAACTGGTGCATAGTTTTGCATCGCTGGAATTCCTCTGTAATCAACGACCAAATCACCATACCCTAACATGGTACCGCGCTCAATAATAGCCACATTGGTATTCCCTGAATCAGTGACTTTTTCTACCGGAAACTTCATGGCTTCTGGTGATAGAAATTGACCTTTTTTTAAAGTAACGTGTTTTCCTGTTTTCGCCGCAGCGACCACCAAATCAGTTTGTCTTACTAAAAAAGCAGGGATTTGTAATACATCGACATAAGCTGCAGCCAATTCGGCTTGGTAAGGCTCATGGATGTCTGTTGTTGTAGGAACATCAAATGTCTCTCCAACCTTACGGATAATGGCCAATGCTTTTTCATCTCCAATTCCCGTAAAACTATCTATACGTGAGCGATTAGCCTTTCTAAAAGATCCTTTGAAAATATAAGGAATCTGGTATTTATCAGCTATTTTCACTACCCTTTCAGCAATGTTCATAGCCATTTCTTCGTTTTCAATTGCACAAGGTCCTGCAATTAAGAAAAAATTGGAAGAATCTTTATGCTTAATATTAGATAAGGTCTGTATCATTTTGCAAATTTACACAAAGTTATCGACTATTTTTTTATTTTTGTCCTATACTTTGTCATTCTTAATATACACAACTATGGATTTTTTATCAAACCTCAGTGTAGCTGATTTTTTCGGTTATTTTGCCTCGGTGTTTATCATTGGTGCATTTCTAAGTCACAATGTATTGCGAATACGAATTATTAACGCCATTGGTTGTTTATGCTTTGTTATTTTTGGCGTAATGACAGAGGCCTGGCCTGTAGTAATACCCAACGGACTTTTATTCTTTGTCCAATTGTATTATATCTTTTTTAAGCAACAAAATAAAGCCTCGTGAAAGTTCTTACAGCGGTTATTAACAACCTAGAAAATGATCAGCGTTTAGATAAGGTTTGTCATTCTTTGGTGAAATTCGGGTTTGAGGTTGAACTTATTGGAACGACATTGGGAGGGCAACCATTATTGAATAAGCCCTTCCAAACCGACTTCATCCACCTTAAGTACATATCGTCGTTTAAGATGTATGCTGAATTTAATTGGAAGTTATTTTTTAGATTAATGCGAAAAACCACGGATTCGACTGTTTTGGTGGCGAATGATTTAGATAGTTTATTGCCATTTTATTTGGTGAGCAAAATAAAAAAAAGACCCTTGATTTTTGATAGTCACGAAATTTTTTCTGAGTTACCTTCATTATCGGATCGACCCACCGCTAAAAAAATATGGAAAACATTAGAGCGTTTTTTATTACCGAAAATGAATCGTTTTTATACCGTGAGCGAAGGTTATGCCCAATGGTTTAAGGAACACTATAAAATTGAACCTGTTGTTGTACGAAACGTCCCCAAACGTCAACGTTTTAACGAGCAAGATTCCTATATCTTTTTTCCATTACCGCTTAACCCGCAAGCAAAGAATGTTGTTTTATACCAAGGCGCTATTAACATGAGCAGAGGTTTAGATCATCTGATAAAAGCTATGAAGGAAGTACCTAATAGCCAGTTATGGATTGCTGGTGATGGTCCGAAGAAAAAAGAATACGAACAACTTACCCGCACCTTGGGATTAGAAAATACCGTTTTTTTCTTGGGAAAAATAACCCCAAAAATACTTCAATCGATTACACCCTTAGCCGATGTGGGTGTCTCTATAGAGGAAGATTTAGGCATTAGTTATCGCTATGCTTTACCCAACAAATTATTCGATTATTTTCAGGCAAAGGTCCCGGTATTAGGAACTTACTTACCTGAAATAAAACACACCATTGAAACCTATAAGGTGGGTAAAGTAATAGAAAATCATAATCCCCATCATATTGCAGAAAAGCTAAATGAACTTTTATCTGAAGGAAAAATGAGTTACCGCGAGGCTTTAAGCAAAGCGGCCCATGTATTTTGTTGGGAGAATGAGGAAGCGCAATTGAAAAAAGTATATGCGGAATTCATTAAATAATAACGTTGTTTATCTTTTAGATAAAGACGCCTAAATGGATTTAGAATTATAGAAATGTTTTTACAAATTTATTGGAATTTTGATTCTTCCATACACCGAAACACAACCTCTTGATACTCTAATTCTTCAACACGTTCAAACGGCTTTTATGTAGATTGTTCTAATTAGAACAATCTACATAAAAGCCCCAGCGGCAGGGATTGAAACGGCATCCTTTGCCACAAGGCCATATGCTGATAATTGCCGAGAACATCTTGTGGCAAAGATACAGTGGAAAGCACGGCGCGAAGCGGCCGCCCAACAAAAATTATTCGCTTTTTTTGTAAATATGCGGATTTTCTTTGATTCCTTTTTTAAACACTTTACGAATTCCCATTCGAAGAGCAGTATCTATTTGCAATACTTTATCGAGTACTTTTTGATTGGGTCTTCCACGGAATGATGTGACATGAAAAGTATCGGTTTCTCGTAATGGTTTTTTTGAAAAGTAGTAATTGGAAACACATTTTCGCTCATTATCTACGACAACGGGAGAAACCGAATGCAAGGAATCATTGTGAGTCGTCATAACGGCAAGGCGATTAAATTTGCTCCAAATGGTAATGGGTGGCTGATTTAATCCATTAGGCCATATTTCTAGATTACCGCCGAATTCTTCCTCCCATTGGGGTGTAACGTAATATAAAAGATTCAATACTCGCCACATTTCTCTATTGGCATCATGTGAATTATCGAGATGAGGTTGTAGAAATTGTTTTTCTGCCATTAATGAAAGACCACCAGCATAAAGTGAATCGTCTGGAATGGGATTTTTAATGCTGCAAATATTAGCGATTAAGGCAACAATACGCGGGTCTTGAAAAGCATAGGTGATTTCTTCTAACAAAGGCGGATATTGATTCATCTGTACGCCAATATGTTTATCTTCTTTAAGGCTTTTTTTAAGAACCATTTCTTTTTTTGAAGGAAATTGTTCGGCTATTTGATGAACAATTTCTTCTGGAAGTAGATCATCTATCCAAAAATAGCCTATTTTGTTTTCGGAGGCTTTGAATTGGTGTTCTATGCGTGTTCTGCTTTGTTCTATTCGTTCAAGAATTAAGGTAGCGAGTAGGTATCGATTCATCTGTAGAGTTTCTTGTAAATTTAATTAAAAATCTGGTTCATAATGTTTTGTGCATTGATCTTATCACTTAAATAATATTCTAGCACTTCTGCTCTATCTGTTACATGTTCATAAGGCATGTCTTTATACAAAAGGATAGCCTCTTTTAACTGTTGCTCTGTATTGACAGAAATACAGAGTTTATTAATTATGGGGTCGTCGACAATATTGGTATTGATAATCGAAAAACGACTGTTAAATAAAGCGTTAATCACTTTTAATTTAGTGCCTGATTGTTGAAAAGACCAACTGATATTGATATGGGCTTGTTTGAACAATTGAAGTAAATGATTAAAATCGGTTAATTGAACAAACTGTATATTTTCAGCTTCCTTGATTTGTTTCGTGACCCAATCTTGATGTGTGCTTGATGCAATTCTTAAGGGATAGGGCAATCCGCGAAACAATTCGATTAAATACGAGACTACCTTTCGGTTATCTGAAGCACGGAGATCACCGTGATATAGGGCAAAATCCCCAAATTTAGATAATTCTTTTACCAAAGAATTGCCATGAAATACAGGGATAAAACAGGCGTTTTTTGCACGTTTATTGACATACCTACTTTCAAATTTTGAAAGGGTAAATACTTTATCGAAGGTATTTAATTTTTGTTCAACATGTTTGTATTTAATGGCTTCTAGATGAAATAAAAACCGTTTAAATACATTTTTTTCACTTTTCGCGATGCCTTTAAAATAGTTTTTTTCGATATTATGTAAACGAATGAAGATTGAATGAGAGGCGGGTTCTACAAATCGAAGCGCATCGATTGTTTTAAGGCTTTCAAAAAGAATGGGTGCTTTAACCCTAGCGATATTACTAGCCAATTGTCTTCCATTTCGAGAAGCGATAGAAAGTGGAACCCGATTAAATATATATAGAGGTGATTGATTAATTTTATAATAGTACACTTTTTCCGCATAACGCTCTAGTTCCTCATGGACTTGAGGGTTAAACGTAAAACAATGGAAGTGAATTTTACACCCAGCTTCGTGTAACGCCTTCAATTTAAAGAAGACATCAATAATACCCCCATAATTAGGTGGATAAGGTTGGTCGAAACTAACGAGATGTAACGTTTTGTCTTTCATTTTGAATGATTCTAAACTATATAAACTAAAAAAGAGATTAATTATTTCAATTAATCTCTTTTTTAAACATAGGGTAACATTGTTATTCTACGTTTAAGGTTTCAGATTCTACTTCGAAAACGCTTCCGTCCTCGCAACGAAGCATTCTAGCAGGGTAACGACGAATGATTTCATAATCGTGTGTCGCCATCAATACAGCACAATTATTTTGTGCAGAAACTGAAAGCAATAAGTTCATAATTTCATTGGATGTTTCTGGATCTAAATTTCCGGTAGGCTCATCGGCTAGGATAAGGTCGGGATGATTCAGTAGTGCACGAGCAATAGATACCCTTTGTTGTTCACCACCTGAAAGTCGGAAAGGCATCATTTTCTTTTTAGAAAGCATACCGACCGAGTCTAAAACTTCATCAATACGAGCTTGAATGGTTTTGGAATCTTTCCAGCCCGTTGCCTTTAGGACAAAAGCCAAGTTTTGTTCAACAGTTCGATCTGTTAACAGTTGGAAATCTTGGAATACAATTCCTAAATGCCTTCTTAAATCGGGGATTTTACTTGTCTTTAGGGTTTTTAAGTCCATACCAACAACACTTCCTAAGCCGTTATCGAGTGGCAAATCGCCATACAATACTTTTAACAAGCTACTTTTTCCACTTCCTGTTTTCCCGATAAGATAGATAAATTCGCCTTCTTTTAAGGTAAAATTCACATTGGATAAAACCAAATGACTTCTTTGATAAATCGAGGTTTGACTAAGTTCTATTACATTTTTAGCTTCCATACTCCTTTACAGTCTTTTTTTCAAATGTAAAAAAAAAGCTTGAAAGAAAGACCTCCAAGCTTTATTTTTTATAACCAGTAGCTATTATCGTTTAGCTCTAACCGCACTAATTGACACTGCTTTTCTGCCTTTTTTTCTACGATTTGCTAATAATCTACGACCATTTTTAGTCGCCATACGCTCACGGAATCCGTGTTTGTTTCTTTTCTTTCTGTTACTTGGTTGAAATGTTCTTTTCATCTTTACTAAGTTTCTAAACCATTACACGAATGGGGGTTGCAAATATACAGTGCTTAATTAATTCATCCTTAGAATGAAAATTACAAAAAAAATGAATTAATTTAAACTGTGTTTCCGTTTAATACTTGTAATTTTCGAAGTGCAAATATAAATAATATTTCTAGTTAAACAATATAAATTTTTACTTAAAATATTGAAAAACGTATTTAGACAGGATAAGAATTCATCCTAAAATTTGTATCTTAGCAACCTTATATAACAAATGAATATGACTGAAGGAGAAAAACTAATCCCAATCAATATTGAGGATGAAATGAAATCGGCATATATCGATTACTCGATGTCGGTGATCGTATCACGAGCTCTTCCTGATGTACGCGATGGTTTAAAACCCGTACACAGAAGGGTATTATTCGGGATGTATGAATTAGGTGTTTTTTCTAATCGATCTTATAAAAAATCAGCACGTATTGTTGGAGAGGTTTTAGGTAAATTTCATCCACACGGAGATGGTTCGGTATACGATGCTATGGTACGTATGGCCCAGCCATGGTCATTGCGATACATGCTAGTGGACGGACAAGGGAACTACGGTTCTGTTGATGGTGATCCACCTGCAGCCATGCGTTATACGGAAGCTCGACTTCAAAAAATTTCAGATGAATTATTATCTGATTTAGATAAAGAAACGGTCGATTTCCAATTGAATTTTGATGATACCATTTACGAACCAAAGGTATTACCAACCCGCGTACCTACGCTTCTTATTAACGGAGCTTCAGGGATTGCAGTTGGTATGGCAACCAATATGGCCCCTCATAACTTAACCGAAGTTATTGATGGAACCATTGCCTACATTGAAAACCGTGATATACTGATCGAAGAATTAATGCAGTACATTAAAGCGCCTGATTTCCCTACCGGAGGAACCATTTATGGTTACGAGGGGGTTAAACAAGCCTTTGAAACTGGACGTGGACGTGTGGTTTTACGCGCGAAAACTAATTTTGAAGAAGTTCATGGACGTGAATGTATCATTGTCACAGAGATTCCTTACCAAGTAAATAAAGCCGACATGATCGCCAAAACGGCCGATTTAGTGAAGGATGGTAAATTGGAAGGTATTTCAGAAATTCGTGATGAATCGGATCGTAATGGTATGCGTATCGTTTATGTGATGAAAATGGACGCCGTTCCGAATGTTGTTTTAAATAAACTTTATAAATATACGCAATTACAATCGTCGTTTAGTGTTAATAATATTGCCCTAGTCAATGGACGTCCAGAGCAATTAAACCTAAAAGATTTGATTCACTATTTCGTTGAACACCGCCATGAGGTTGTGATTCGTCGTGCGGAATACGAATTGAGAAAAGCACAGGAAAGAGCACATATCTTGGAAGGTTACATGAAAGTAATCGGTACCCAAGACGATTTAGATCGTGCCATTAAAATTATTCGAGAATCGGCAACGCCAGAAGATGCTCGTAATGGTTTAATTGAAGGATTTGCCTTATCTGAAATTCAAGCAAAAGCGATTCTAGAACTTCGTTTACGTACATTAACCGGTCTTGAGATTGATAAAATTCGTGAAGAATACGATGAAATCATGAAAAAGATTAATTACTTGCGTGAAATCTTAGCCAATGAAGAGCTTCGTATGCAAATCATCAAGGATGAATTAATTGAAGTTCGTACCAAATATGGTGACGAACGTCGTACAGATATTAACTATGCTGGTGGTGATTTAAACATCGAAGATTTAATTCCAGATGAGAAAGTTGTTCTGACGATTTCTCGTATGGGATACATCAAACGTACGCCACTTTCAGAATACAGAAAACAAACACGCGGTGGCGTTGGAAACAAAGGTGCCACAACACGTGACGAAGATTTCTTAGAATACATGGTCGTTGCAACCAACCACCAGTACATGCTTTTCTTCACTGAAAAAGGAAAATGTTTCTGGATGCGTGTATTCGAAATCCCAGAAGGATCAAAAACATCAAAAGGTCGTGCAATTCAGAATCTGATTAATCTAGAGTCCGACGACAAGGTGAAAGCCTATATTCGTACGCATGATTTAATGGATGAAGAATATGTAAACAACCATTATGTGATGATGATTACCAAAAATGGAATTATCAAGAAAACTTCTCTAGAAGCTTATTCTCGTCCACGTATTAATGGAATTAATGCCATTACGGTACGCGACGGCGATGTTCTCTTAGAAGCATTGCTTACCGATGGTAAATCACAAATTATGATTGCTTCTAAATATGGAAAAGCCATTCGTTTCTACGACGAGAAAGTTCGCCCAATGGGTCGTACTGCTTCAGGAGTTCGTGGAATCAACTTAGGCGACGAATTAGACAACGAAGTTATCGGTATGATTGTGGTATCGGATATGGACAATGAAACTGTTTTAGTGGTATCAGAAAGAGGGTATGGAAAACGTACTTCAATTGAAGATTACCGCGAAACAAACCGTGGTGGAAAAGGGGTAACAACCTTAAACATTACCGAGAAAACAGGTAAATTAATCGCTATTGAATCGGTAACAGATGACAATGATTTAATGATCATTAACAAGTCTGGGGTTGCGATTCGTACAGGATTAGATCAGATTCGTGTAATGGGCCGTGCTACACAAGGTGTACGATTAATCAATCTAAAAACAAGCGATGAAATTGCTGCAATTGCAAAAGTGGAAGTCGATGTAGATGATGAAATTATTGACGATATCTTAGATGAAGATGGAAACATCATTGAAGTAGTTGCCTCGATTAATGAGGAGCAAAATGAATTGCCTTTTGAAGAAGAAACTCCTTCAGAAGATTAAATAATATAGAACATGAAAAAAATAGTATTTAGCCTTGGACTCGTATTAGCACTTTCAATATCTTCATTTGCACAACAAAATAATGAAGAGTTAACTGTTAGTCCAATCACATTAGCTGAAAAATATAATGCATCCGCCAAAGCTAATTTAGCGAAAGGTGATGTTAAAAAAGCCAGTCAGGATCTAGCCAAATTAAGCAAATATGAATCTGGTAAAGTTTTTCAAATTAGAAACAAAGACAGTAAAGCAGATGAGTTCTACTACTCAAAAGAAGAATTAGATGCTGCTGTTGCAAAAGGAAACTATGCTAAACCAAAAGAAGTTGTATTAGCGCCTAAATATGGTTTTTTATTGCAGTCGGAAGTTTCTGCCTTAGCCAATAAAGAATTAGATGCCGCCAACACAGCGATTGAAGCAAAAAACTTCATTGTTGCAGGCGATAAATTTATGAATGTCTATAACCTTGTTACCGCCTTAGGTGCAAAAGATGATATTTATAAATACCAAGCAGCCATTACCTATTATAACGGTCATGATTTCGACAAATCGTTGGTGATTATTAAAGAATTAGCGAAAAGCAACTTTACAGGTATCTCAGGAAGTCAAACGAAAAATTTGAACCGTGATTTATATGTATTGGCTTTAAACAATTTGTATACCGCTAAAAAGTACGATCCTATTTTAGATGAAGCCTTAGCGAAATACCCTTCAGATGCTGACATGAATAACCTAGCAACAAGCATATACCAAGTTAGTGGGATGAGTGATAAATTGGTGGGTAAAATTCGTGAGAATATTAAAATCAGCCCAAATGAACACTTAAACTATTACAACTTAGGGGTGTTATTACTGGATGATGAAAACAGTATTGAAGAAGCCAAGAATTTATTTAAAAAATCGATTGAGCTAAATCCTAAACACATTGAGTCTTATAGCAATTTAGTCCTTACAAATTTGAAAAAGGATAAAGAGATTGTTGAAAGCATGAACAACAACTTAGGAACTTCAAAGAAAGAAAAAGCGATATACAGCGAAAATCTTTTAAAGCGTAAAGAACTTTTTAAAGAAGTTCTGCCATATTTAGAAAAAATGCACGAGATAGATCCTAACAATCATCAAGTGATTCGAAATCTAATTGAAGCATACAAAACGACCGAAAATCAAACGAAAGAAGATTTTTACCGCGATGTAGAGAAAAAAATAATTCGAAAATAATCAACATAAAAAAAGGAGCGATTTAAAATCGCTCCTTTTTGTTTTTATAAACTCCAGTTCTTCAAATCGCCTAAGAAATGATGCGCTGTTAGATCATAACGAACAGGAACGACCGATACATACCCATCGGCTAAAGCCGCTTCGTCTGTATCATCTCCTTTATCAAAATTCACAAACTCCCCACACATCCAATAATAGGTACGACCACGAGGATCTTCCCGTTTGTCGAATTTCTCTTCCCATTTGGCATCCGCTTGACGGCACACACGAATTCCTTTTAATTGGTCTTCTTCCAATTTCGGGATATTTACATTCAAGACGACTCCTTTGGGTAATTTATTTTCCAAAACCTGGCCAATGATTGTTTTAATGTATTTCTCAGCGGCTGAAAAATTAGCGTTGTACGAAAAATCGCATAACGAAAATCCGATCGCTGGAATCCCTTCTATCCCCGCTTCTACCGCGGCAGACATGGTTCCTGAATAAATGACATTAATTGAGGAATTCGAACCATGATTAATCCCCGAAACACATAAATCGGGCTTGCGCGGAAGAATATGAGCAACCGCTAACTTAACACAATCAACAGGTGTTCCTGAACACGAATATTCCTTGACTTCACTATCTACTTCTATTTCTTCACAAAAGATGGTTGAATTAATCGTTACTGCATGCCCCATTCCACTTTGTGGACTATCGGGCGCAACCACATAAACATCACCAAACTCTTTCACCATTTCGATCAATGCGCGTATACCAGGAGCGGTAACGCCATCGTCATTTGTCACCAATATTAATGGTCTTTCCATATTTTATGTCTATTTTTATTCTTTGAACTACAAATGTAAAAAACTTAAAGTTATTCTGATTTTTGGTTTTATATTTGAGCGTCCTATTTAATGAGTAATTAAAATAATCAACTTCATATGTTAATTAAGAAAACGTATATCCTTTTATCATTTCTTTCTATGAGTTTACTAGCGTTCTGCTTTTGTAAACCAATGTTTGATAACGATGATGATAAGGCCAAAATTGTGATCAAGAACACCCGAAACACGCTTACCTATTTGCATTATAAGCCGGCACAAATCGATGATAAATTTTCGGAGAATGTTTTCGATAAATACATGGAATACATCGATCCTGCGAAACGCTTTTTATTGCAATCCGACTATGACTTCTTTAAAAAAGACCGTCATAACTTAGATGATTTCTATAAAACGGAAGACTTAAAGTTCTATCACTCAACAGTCGATAGCATCTATAAGCGTATTGAGGAATCTGAAAAATATGCGCTTGAAATTTTGGATAAACCTTTCGATTTTAATCAAAAGGAAAGCATCGATTTAGACTATAAAACATCCAAATATGCCAAAGATAAGAAAGATGCCAAAGAGTTATGGAGAAAATATCTAAAATACAATGTTTTACTCGAGATTACCTCAATGCAAGACCGTCTTACCGATAATAAGAAAGGCAAAAAAGAAGAAAACGAATTTATAGACCCTTTAGACGACGATAAAGACAAAAAGAAAATTACCAAAGACACCCCTTTCGCTGAAGTCGAAAAAATTGCTCGTGAAGACGTCAAAGAATTAATCACCGATTATTTCAGACGTTTAAAAAAACGTAAAAAGAATACCTATTTTACGGTATACATGAACTCCTTTACCGAACAATACGATCCACACACCAGTTACTATTCTCCCCAAGACAAAGAGGATTTCGATGTAACTATGTCGGGTCAACTAGAAGGTATTGGTGCTAAACTTCAAGACAAAAAAGGCTATGCAACCATTGCTGAATTAGTGGTTGGTGGACCTGCTTGGAAAGGGGGTAAGCTAGAAGTGGGTGATCAAATTTTAAAAGTTGCTCAAGGTAAAAAAGGAGAACCTGTTAATATCGTTGGAATGTTATTGGATGAAGCTATTCGCCTTATCCGTGGTAAAAAGGGAACCGAAGTTATTCTTACCGTTAAAAAGAAAGATTCTTCTACCCAAGAAATCTCCATTGTACGGGATGTAATTGAATACGACGAAATTTTTGCCCGCTCTTCGATTATTACCGACGCGAAAGGTGACAAATACGGTATCATCTACCTTCCAGAATTTTATACATCCATGGGTGATAAAACGGGTAGAGATCCATCAGACGATGTCTTAAAAGAAATTGAAATTCTTAAAAAAGAAAATATCAAAGGGTTGGTATTCGACGTTCGTAACAACGGCGGTGGTTCACTAGAAGAAGTTGTTCAAATCTCTGGTTTGTTCATCAAAAACGGACCAATTGTACAAGTTAAACGCAGCGACGGCATGCTAAAAGTACACGAAGACAAAGACAACACCATAGCATACGATGGTCCTTTAGTGGTTATGGTCAACGAATTGTCGGCCTCAGCTTCCGAAATTCTGGCAGCTGCCATGCAAGATTACGGTCGTGCCGTTATTGTTGGTAGTCCAAAAACATTCGGAAAAGGAACCGTTCAAACCGTTCTTCCTTTAGATCGAAATACCGGTAGCGACGAATACGGTGCTGTTAAATTAACCATCCAGAAATTCTACCGTGTTAACGGCGGATCAACTCAATTAAAAGGGGTGAATTCGGATATTTCAATGGTCGATCAATTCACCTACAGCGATTATAGCGAAGCCTCAAGAACAGAAGCCTTAGCTTGGGATCAAATCGGCGCTCTAAACTTCGCCAAATGGACGAACCCATTCGATCTTAAAGTGATTAAAGCGAAAAGTGAAGCTCGTTTAAAAAACAATACGCACTTAAAATTAATCGATGATAGCTTCAAATTCATTAAAACAATGGAAGACACCAAATCGGTTCCTTTAAACATTGCGGAATACAAAGCGTATCGATCAGCAAGAGAAGATAAAATCAAGAAATTCGAAGACTTAGATAAATACAAAAACAACTTCAAATTTGCCATGACGCAAATTGATGCAGCAACAGCGAAAAAAGATACTGTCTTTAAAGCGCGACGTGAAAATTGGTTTAAAGGACTTCAAAAAGATGTCTACCTAGAAGAATCAATTAACGTATTAAGAGATTTAAGATAACCTACAATGACTGAGTACGCTTCTCAATCAATTATGAATAAATTAAGAAAGAACACCTTGGGTGTTCTTTCTTTTAGCGTTATAGTCATCGCAGGACTTATAACCATTTTCGCCTACCTATTCGCAGCAGACAAAACAGAAAATGCCAATCGACAAGATTTAACCATTGCTTTTGCTCCCATGGGATACAAGCAATTAACCTTAGAGATTCCATTACCCAATTATCAACAAGACCAATCCTTCAAACGCTACCTCTTCGGTCGAGAAATTGATTCAGAACACCTCGCCATTACCAACTATCAGATCAAAGGGAATCAGCTAGAGTACACCCCTTACCTCGGCAATGGACTAGAAGGAGAACCACTCGTAGAACCGCTTACAACATGGACCGATCACGGCATACCATCCGAACACTTAGCGACCACGTTTGTTAAAACAAAAACCTATTTACTGGGAACCGATAGCTACGGTCGCGATTTTTATTCTCGCCTAATGATTGGTACACGTATTTCCTTTTTAATTGGTTTTATCGCCGTATTAATTTCCCTTCTTGTAGGTGTAACACTTGGTGCAGTGGCGGGTTATTACAAAGGCCATGTCGATAATTTCATTATGTGGATTATCAACATCGTTTGGTCAATCCCTACCCTGCTACTCGTTATCGCCATCACCTTAGCCATTGGCAAAGGATTTTGGCAAATATTTATTGCCGTCGGTTTAACCATGTGGGTAGAAGTAGCCCGTGTTGTTCGGGGTCAGTTTTTATCGTATCGCGAAAAAGAATTTGTAGAAGCCGCTAGAGCATTAGGCTTCTCAGATATGCGTATTATCTTCAAACAAATATTGCCCAATGTTGTTGCGCCCATTATTGTTATCTCAGCAGCCAATTTTGCTTCTGCCATCTTGGTTGAAAGCGGATTGAGTTTTCTAGGTATCGGTGCTCAACCACCAACACCTTCATGGGGAAATATTATAAAAGAACATTACAGCCATATTATTCTAGGACAACAGCACTTGGCTATCCTTCCTGGTGCAGCCATTATGCTCCTCGTGCTTGGCTTCAATATTTTCGGAAACGTGTTGCGAGACGTCTTAGCCGTGAAAGATTAAAAGAATTTGGGCGGCCGCTACGCGCCGGGCTTTCCACTGTATCTTTGCCACAAGAAATACGCGGCAATTATCAGCATCTGGCCTTGTGGCAAAGGATGCCGTTGCAATCCCTGCCGCAAAAGCAATCCCTTAAAATGTTCTCGAGAACATTTTAAGGGATTGCTTTTTGTAGATGGTAGCTCACATCTAAACCTTCATAATTTCCTTCCACATCGCCCTTAACACCCAACGAGGTGTATCTATGAACAGATTACAACAATTCAGCAATACCTGTCTCCATAAAACAACAAAGCGGTTATATAAATCCTATAACCGCTTTGTTGGATAAAGAAGTACGAAGTACCTCTTCATTCACTTTAAAAAACCTCTTTTTCTACTTTCACCGAATCCTTGTTGGGTAGTTCAATGGGATAACTATCACTAATACCCGACAAACGGAATGCTGTATAAATATTTTTATTTTGTTTGTTCCCCAGGGCAATTACCGTAAATTGATTATTTACATCATGCACAAAAACGGTGTAATTTCCATGCCACCAACCATTGTGATACAATAAACGATTTCCGTTTTCAAATTCCAACATTCGCATCCCAAGACCATAATTCTTCACCCCTTTCTGTTCATAACTATACCCTCTAAACGCTTCGTCTTTTAATTCTTTCGACAAAAATTTATCCGAATACATCGCCATATCTAATTTCAATAAATCGCGTGGAGTTGAATAAATATTCTTATCGCCATAGGTTTTATCAAACGAATCCCATTCCCATTTCTTTCCTTTAAATCCGTACGATAAAGCCACATTATCCTTGTCCTTTTCATAATCAAAAACAAACGTTTTATCCATGTTTAACGGATCAAAAACCATGTATTTCATCGCCTTGGGATAATCCATCTTCATGATCTTCTCAATAATTAAAGCTAAAAAAACGTAATTGGTATTCGAGTAGTAAAATCCGGTATCCACCTTGCGAATCAAAGGAACTTTTTCTTGATTAAAAATCGTTAAAACTTCTTGGTTCGAAAGCACATGATCCTTACCTATCAATTTATTATTCCATAAAACATTGGCATAATTGGGTAATCCACTTCGGTGATTTAATAAATCACGCACGCGAATTTCATCGTAAGGAAAATCGGCTAAAATGGTATTTACTTTCTGATCGAGTTGGATTTTTTCTTTTTCGACCAATTTTAAAACGGCCATGGAGGTAAATACTTTCGAAATGGATGCTAAATGAAGCGGCGTTTCTAAATTAATGGGAATATTTTTTTCAACATTAGCTAGACCATTGTATCGCTCAAAAATGATTTTCCCGTTTTTAGCAACCAATAGGCCGCCACTAACATCGGAAGTTTGCCAAAAATCTTGGTAAAACTTACTCACTTTTTCCTGGTAGTCGAGTGCATCACCTTGCTCTTTTGTATCCTTTTTATACTCTGCCTTCCAATCGATGGAGTCAAATCGAGGGGGTGCATTGGGATCAACTTCCTTCTTTTCAATCTCTTTCCCTCCCGAGCTACAACTCGCTAATGCAATGAGTAAACTACTGGCTAGAATACCTAAAATTTTCATTCCTATTTTTTATAATTAAACCCTAAACTTGTTGAAAAGCTAATGTAAAATTTTTTTTCAGTTAGCGGGTCAACTCCTAGCAAGATTAAGAATACTTTAAGATTTGCGCATACGCTGCGAAGCAAATTCACCCAAGATGACACTTGTGGCAGCCGCAACATTTAAACTTTCCGTTTGTCCATTTTTCCCAAAAAACGGAATGCTTAGCTGGTGTGTTGCCAATTGCTCTATGTCTTTTGAAACGCCATTGGCTTCATTTCCCATGACCAATATACCCGATTGAGGTAAAACCGATCCGTAAATCGAGGTGCCCTCCATAAAAGTCCCCATAATGGGTCCGGAATAATTTCCTAGAAATGATTTTAAATCCAAATAATGCACATGGACCCGACTAAATGATCCCATCGTTGACATAATGACCTTTGGATTGTAAAGATCGACCGATTCTACCGAACAAAATAGATGTTCTATCCCAAACCAATCGGCCATTCGGATTATCGTGCCTAAATTTCCAGGATCTCGAATATCATCCAATGCAATAGCCAATCCGTCAAAAGCCGTTGAACACGACGATGGTGGAAGTTCACATAGCGCTAAACCTATATTAGGCGTAGACAAAAAGCTAATCTTTTTTAATTGTTGATCATCCACAAAAGTTTTCTTTACACCTGAATTTTCAGGCCAAAGGTCTTCTGTTATGAATAATTCTTGTACTTTTATTGTACTTTTCAAGACTTCGGTGATATTTTTAACACCTTCTACGACAAACATATTATATTTTTGTCTATATTTTTTAGAACCTAAAGAAGTTATTATCTTGATAGCGTTATTTGATAACATATTTTATGCGTAAAAAAACCACCACAAATATAGCATTTATCTCTTGCCTAAGCTTATTTTTATCGAGCTGTAGCTTGACGAAGAAAGTGCCGGCGAATGAGTACCTGTTTGTAAAAAATAAATTTGAGTACGATAAGAGTGATCCCGACTCCAAGAAAAAACAAAAAATCATCAATGAAGATTTAGGGAATTATGTAAAACAAAAACCCGATGGTCGCTTCCTTGGAGCTATTCCATTATGGCAATGGGTATACAATTGGTCACCTGCTAAATTTGATAAAACATTTGAAGAATATTATCAAATTGATCAAAAACGTCGAAATCAAACCGTTTTAGATAGCTTGTTGACTAAAAATCAACTCCCTGAATACGTAGGGAAGAGTCTTCGTAAAGAGCGTTTTTTTTATAGCCAAGGTGAACCACCCTTATTACTCGATCAGGAACAATCCGAATTTTCAGCGCAAAATTTAAATCGGTTATTTCATGACAAAGGGTATTTCGACTCGAAAGTAAAGGTTGAATACGACAAAAACGATAAAACGAAGAAGGCTACCGCTATCTATAAAATAGATCTTGGTGAACCGTCCTACATTGAAACCTATTCTAAAAAAATATTCGATTCAAATATCGAAAATGATTTGGAGCGCTTTGAACGCCGAACAAAAATTCATCAAGGAGATCAATACACGTTAGATAAATTTGAAGATGAGCGCAAGCAAATTGTTGACTTCTTAAAGAATAGAGGTTATTACGATTTTAATGATTCGCAAGAAGATTTATATTTCGAAGCCGATACCATGAAATCGGATAAACGACTAGATGTCACCCTATTTGTTGACAAATACATTCAGGATTCTTTAATGAGCAAAGACAGTACACGTCAATTTGTTCGTTACAGTTTTGGAGATATTAATATCTATGCCGATCGAAAATCAGCTGATGAAACGAATAAAAACACTATCCGAGAAGAATATGATGGCTATTCCGTGTTTTATACCGATAAGAAGGCTTACAGACCGCGTTACTTTACCGATGCCTTTGTTATAAAACCTGATCAATTGTACCGTCAACGCCAAGAGATTCAGACGAAACGAAATATATTCAAAAAAGAGAACATCAATTTGCATAAATTTGAAATCAGTGTTCAAGATTCCATCTTAAATGTCGATGTCTTCTTTACACCAAAAAAGAAATTTGACCTTAACATTTTCTTAGAAGGCTATACATCGGGTTATATGGATTTCGCTATATCGCCTGGGGTTACCTTGATTTCTCGTAATCTCTTCGGGGGTGGAGAAAATTTAGAAACCACTCTAAAAGGAAACTTAGGTTCGGTTGATAAAGAATTCTCTATGAGTGATAAATTCTTAAACGCTTATGAAATATCGTTGGAGACGCGTTTAAAGTTTCCTTATTTGTTTACACCAATCAACTTAGACAACATTCTCCCTAAGCGCTTTAGTGCTGAATCTTCATTGCGCATGAACGTTAGTACCCAACGAAATGTAGGGTTAGACCGTACCTCTTATGGTTTAGGTTTAGATATGGATATCACCAGTGGAGAATTTCAACACAAAGTCTCTTTATTCAATACCGAATTTGTTAGTAACCGACGTAGAGATCGATATTACGATGTTTTCAAAAATGATCAACGTATAAAAGAGGATATCCTTTCTATTTATTTCGATTATGATGATCAACATCAGCAAGAATATCAGAATGGCTATATTACCGATGATGAAATGACAGACATTGTTCGAAAAGATGATGCATTCCGTGGATCACTTGACAATGGTGAATCGAATTTATACGTCAATTTTGAAAATATGCTTTATAGGAAAGCGAGTATTTCGCAAAACGTCTTAATTAATTCATTTATTTATCAGTTTACGTACAATCAAGAAAATGCATTTCGAACCGTTGCTAACCCGTGGTTTGTTACGGCACGGATTGAATTAGCTGGAAATCTGCTTCGTGTATTAGATAAAACCTTCGATTTTAATCGTAAAGAAGATGACTTTGATGGTGACACAGGAGCCGTCTTTGGAATTCCTTATTCTCAATTTGTCAAAGTGGATGTGGATGTAAGACGAAAGTGGAAAATTGATGCCAGCTCTAGTTTTGCTTCCCGATTTTTAGTTGGTTTTATTCAACCTTATGGGAATACCAATTATACGCCATTCATACGAAGCTATTCTGCCGGTGGTGCCAATGATGTTCGAGGTTGGGCACCTTTAACCTTAGGTCCAGCAGACAAGCGACGTTTAGCTTCTGGTCAACAGAGTTTAGAATTCGAAAGTTTAAAATTGCTCTTCAATGCGGAATACCGTTTCAATATGTTTGGTAGCCTTGAAGGTGCGCTTTTCTTAGATGCGGGTAATATCTGGGGCGTAAACAAAGACCGGGAAGAAACTTTATTCAAATTCGACGAATTTTATAAACAACTCGGGATTGGTTCTGGACTTGGTTTTCGTTACCATATTGGTACCTTTGCAATCATCCGATTCGATTTTGGTTATAAGGTCTATGACCCTTCTTATGCCCCAGGGGATAGATGGCAGTTTAACAACTTTAACCTGCTAAAACCAAGATTACATTTCGGAATTAATTATCCTTTTTAAAAAAACGTATATCTTTGTTTAATAAAATATAACATCATGAGCAGAAAATTCCCTGCCGGAGTAGCTACCGGATCATTGGTACAAGAAATCATTAATGATGCTAAAGCTAATCAATATGCATTACCTGCGTGTAATGTAATTGGTTCTGATTCCATCAACGCTGCGATGGAAGCTGCTGCTGAAGTCAACTCACCAATTATTATTCAATTTTCGAATGGTGGTGCTGTTTTCAACGCTGGAAAAGGTCTAAAAGGAGACAATCAACTTGCTGCAATTCAAGGAGCAATTGCGGGTGCTAAACACATTCATACCCTTGCTGAAGCTTATGGTGCAACGGTTATTTTACACACCGACCATTGTTCAAAAAAACTACTTCCTTGGATCGATGGCATTATGGATGCCAACGAAGAGCATTACCGCATATATGGTAAAACGCTTTTCAGTTCACACATGTTAGATCTTTCTGAGGAACCTCTAGAAGAAAATGTGGCTATTTGTAAAACCTACCTAGAGCGCATGGCTAAAATTGGCATGACCCTAGAAATGGAATTAGGAATCACAGGCGGTGAAGAGGATGGTGTTGACAATTCTAATGTTGACAATTCATTATTATATACCCAACCCGAAGAAGTCGCCTATGTTTACGAAAACTTAAAAGAAGTATCTGACAATTTCTGGATTGCCGCTGCTTTTGGAAACGTACATGGGGTTTACAAACCAGGAAACGTAGTCTTAACGCCTAAAATCTTAGATAACTCTCAACAATACATCGATCAAAAATTTGGAGTCAACAAAGATGTTAACTTTGTTTTTCACGGTGGTTCAGGTTCAACACTTGAAGAAATTAGAGAAGCTATTGGCTATGGTGTGATTAAAATGAACATCGATACCGATTTACAATATGCATATATGGAAGGTATCCGTGATTATTTTGCCAAAAATACCGACTATTTACAAGCTCAAATTGGAAATCCCGATGGTGATCACCAACCGAATAAAAAATATTACGACCCACGTGTGTGGTTAAGAGCCGGAGAAGTAACGTTCAAAGAACGTTTAATTCAAGCTTTCCACGATTTAAATAATATCAATCGATTAGGATAATTTAGTTTATCAATTTTTCTAATCCATACTAAATAGAGAAAATATGCCTTGGTTTATTAGACGCAAGAAAAATATTACAACTCCTACTGAATCTAAAAAAGACGTTCAGAAAGGATTATGGTACAAATCTCCTACAGGGAAAATCATTGAAACGGAAGAGCTAAAAGCGAATGCCTATGTGAGCCCCGAAGATGATCACCATGTTCAAATTGGTTCACAAGAATACTTCGAAATTTTATTTGATGAGGGTAAATTTACTGAATTGGATAAAGATGTACAAAGTAAGGATCCGCTAAACTGGACCGATACTAAACCTTATGTTGATCGTTTAAAAGCGATGAAAAAACAGACGGGTTTAACCGATTCATTGCGTAACGCAGTTGGGAAAATGCACGGTAGAGAAATCGTTATTTCGTGTATGGACTTTAAATTCATTGGTGGATCGCTAGGATCGGTGATGGGTGAAAAAATTGCTCGTGCAATCGATTACTGTATCGCCAACAAATTACCCCTTGTTATTATTACCCAATCGGGTGGTGCCCGTATGATGGAAGCCGCTATTTCTTTAATGCAATTAGCGAAAGTTGAAGCGAAGTTAATTCAATTAGCCGATCATAAACTTCCATATATTACCGTATTAACAAATCCTTCTTTTGGTGGTATTACTGCTTCATTTGGATCGATTGGTGATGTGATTATTGCCGAACCAGGCGCTTTAATTGGGTTTGCTGGTCCACGTGTAATTAAAGAAACCATTGGACGCGACCTTCCTGAAGGATTCCAAACTTCAGAATTTTTATTAGAAAAAGGCTTTGTCGATATGATTGTACACCGCAAGAAAATGAAATCGAAGATAAAAGATGTGGTTGATATGTTGATGCCAATCAACTAATTAAAAAAAAGTGCACGTATTTGAAATAAATTTCCACCAAAACGTTAGGTTTTATAGAAATTGATTTTATATATTTGCACTCCAATCGCGAGAATAGCTCAGCTGGTAGAGCACGACCTTGCCAAGGTCGGGGTCGCGGGTTCGAGTCCCGTTTCTCGCTCTTTGAAATAGTGAAAACAATAAATTAAATTTTGCCTTGGTGGTGGAATTGGTAGACACGCAGGACTTAAAATCCTGTGTCCATTAGGACGTGCGGGTTCAAGTCCCGCCCGAGGTACTTTTATTATTTAATTTGTTGAATTCTATGCGGGAATAGCTCAATTGGTAGAGCGTCAGCCTTCCAAGCTGAATGTTGCGAGTTCGAGTCTCGTTTCCCGCTCTACTTTACTAAGAGTAGCCTTGGTGGTGGAATTGGTAGACACGCAGGACTTAAAATCCTGTGTCCATTAGGACGTGCGGGTTCAAGTCCCGCCCGAGGTACTAAAAGCTCAAGAATTTATTTTCTTGGGCTTTTTTTATTTATAACCTTTTGATTTTCTCAATACTACTCTTGAATATAGAATGCCTTCTTTGGTTTAAATACCCGCTTTAATTGTGAAGCTAATCTTTTATAAGTATTTGAATACTTCAAATAATATGGAATTTCTTTAAAAGGAAAACATTTAACCTCTTCCGTCATTTCTTTAGCGGTTAAATTACCCATCATTGATTTCTTTATCCAGTTTGAAATTACTTCATTCCATTGATCTTTATTCCCCCAGTAATGACCAACAATATGATCAGCAGGTTTTAATAAAGAATGATGACTACTTGCTAAAGCAAACGACAATTGTTCCATTGTAAAACAAGTTATATTCATCGCACACATCTCATCCGTAATTCGTAAAGCTAAAGGAATAGTTTCAAAATGCTTAGGCGATATCCCAATAACTCCTGAGTTCCACATGCAAGTATTTTCATCGATCAAAATATCTGAAAATTTTTTATTCTTAATCAATTTCCAAAATTTCTTACCTGTTTTAGTTGTGAATTTAGGCAAAGTCCCTTCATTTAAATGCATCAAATTATATCCTTTGTTTAATTCATTTTTTAAAATACTTAGCGACTTATATACAAATGTATCTCCATCTAAATATAAAATAGGTTGAGACGGAAATTTTTTTGTTATGAATTCCAAAGCTTTTATCTTTATTCTAAACAAATATTTATAATCGCCTTCCCATTCAGTAATCCTATTTCGATTTATAGGAACTATACGAATCCGATTCTCTAATTGTTTAAAAAAAGAGCTATCCTCAGTCATTACAATAATCTGATCTGACTCCTCTTTATGAGCTAAAGCTGTATAAATAGAAAAATATACTTGTTGGTAATAATTAATATCATTTCCAAAAACGAAATATACGATATTCATGTTTTTTTTTTGTAAAATTACATAATATAAGCTTTGATGAATCAACTATAGAAAAGTTTAAATTTTAGACATTAAATATGTATGATCGTCTTTCATGTTGATCTTTTTTATTCTAATTTTACAAAATATAACCATATATAATCATCGTTGAATAAATACAAGGGACTATAAAACAACTTCGTTACTAATTTTTTCACTAAATCAGTCTCCCTAATTGTCAACTTTTTTATTTGAAGAAATAAAAAACTATTTTTAAGAAAAACGTGGAAAAAAACGGAAACAGTTGGACCATTTGTCTAGCATGCCAAGGCGTTGGTAAAAAAAGTCGCGGAATTAGCAAGAAAGCCCACCTTCACTACCAAAAACAATGCAAACAGTTGGTGGAGACTGGTAAAACAGATACACCTCCTACTCCACCCAAAGGTCATTTGCATCCGTGTTTAACCTGTGCTGGATCTGGGTTGATTTACGCAGAGCAAGCCCCAACGCCAAACCCCGATCTCTTTCCACATATCGCCATTATAGGCGGAGGCATTGGCGGTTTAGCTTTTGCTGTTGCTTGTTTACACCGCCGAATTCCATTTACCATTTACGAGCGAGATAAAAACTTCCAAGCTCGGGCACAGGGTTATGGCCTAACACTTCAACAAGCGAGTAAAGCCATGAAAGCATTGGGAATTTTTTCATTGAAGGAAGGCGTGATCTCCACAAAACACAGGGTGCATACGGCTGCTGGAAAAGTGATTGGTGAATGGGGTGCACGAAAATGGAAAGATTCAGATGAAATTACCGATTCAAAAAACAACAATATCCATATCGCCCGCCAATCTTTACGTCACGCCCTCTTGGATCAGCTTGGTGGACACGAAATGGTAGAATGGGGGCATCAACTGGTAGAGTATACAGAAAGCGAACATGGGGCCGAATTAAGCTTTGAGGTCAATGGTGAATTGAAGGCCATTCAAGCGAATCTTATCGTTGGCGCCGATGGCATTCGCAGTGGTGTTCGAAAAAAAATCATGGGAGATGAGACTTCCCCTTTACGCTACCTCGGCTGCATGGTCATCTTAGGCATTTGTCCCTTGAGTTCATTACCCCAAATAGACCATCCTTTATTGGACTCAGCCACCGTATTTCAGACCGCCAATGGCCATGAACGGATCTATATGATGCCTTTTACGGCCGACTCTGTGATGTGGCAACTCAGTTTCCCGATATCTGAAGAGGAAGCGATAGCTTTAAGTGCCAAAGGTACGGAAGCCCTTAAGGAGGAAGCTCGCCGAAGAACACCATGGCACGAACCGATTCCTGAAATCGTATCCGCTACCGAAACAACACATATTTCGGGTTATCCGGTTTACGATCGCGAACTACTTCAACCTGCATGGTTAGAGAAATCGAACTCGGCAACCCTTATCGGCGACGCGGCCCATCCCATGAGTCCTTTTAAAGGGCAAGGTGCCAATCAGGCTTTACTAGATGCCATTGCACTGGCTCGAGCGATCAACAATGTATGCAGCTGTTCTTCAGATTGGAAAGTGAAAGGACTTAAAAAAAGTGTTTTAATTGATTTTGAAGCCGAGATGATTCAGCGGAGTGCCGTTAAAGTGAAAGATTCAGCGGAGGCTGCCCAATTTCTGCATTCCGAAATTGTACTACACGAGGGAAATACCACCCGAGGAAGTCAGTTATAGGTGGACCATCGAAGGTTTTAACTCATGGCTTTTAGCCTTCCATGTACATGTTTTTTCAAAACATGTACATGGAAGGCGTAGCGGCAGGGATAGCAGCGGCATCCTTTGCTGCCACCTTTAAAATGAATTTAACTCGAAATGCTCTTGCAGCAAAGATAGAGCGAATAGCCCGGCGCGCAGCGGCCGCCCAATTATTTTCATCTCGAAACCTCATCGCATAAAAAAACCTCGATTGCTTACACAATCGAGGCCTTCTCTACTAAAACTTAAGTACTATGAAAACTCAACTAACTTATATAAAAGACTAGTACTTAATCTTTCTAAAATCAAGTTCTGTACCAAGGTTTGTTAATTTATCTTAAAACGTATATTTATTTTCTTTGATAATTAAATCAGCAATATCGTTTTTCAATCCAACCACATTCGGGTATTCGTTGTAACGGGTGAAACGTCTAAGTCCACTCAACATCATACGTTGTTCGTCTCCTTCTGCAAAAGAAACAATACCGCGTGTAGCTTCCGTTTTAACGATTTCGACCGATTTGAATAATTGCAATTGAACTATTTTTTCTGCGTTTTTCGCAGCGTCTTGTCCTTTGGTATTCGCCAATTTTTCGGCACGTAACATAGCCGACTCTACCATGTAGATTTCTTGTAGGATACGTGATGCACAGATAATTAATTGTTGGTGTTGTTCTAATTCTGCACCAAATTTCTGTAAGGCTGCACCAGCGACCATAAAGAAAGCTTTCTTTAGGTTTTCGATGATTTCTTTTTCTTGTGCGAATAATTCGCTGTAATCTGGAATATCAAAAGAAGGGATCGACATTAATTCGTTGGCAACATTCATCGCTGGCGTCATTAAGTCAATTTTACCTTTGAAGGCACGTTTAACAAGCATCGATACACATAACAGGGTATTGATTTCGTTTGTTCCTTCGTAGATTCTAGAGATACGGGCATCACGCCAAGCGCTTTCCATTGGCATTTCTTTTGAATAGCCCATTCCGCCATAAATTTGAATTCCTTCGTCAGCAGCTACTTGGGCTGCTTCAGAAATCCATACTTTTAGGATCGATGCTTCAATAGCGTATTCTTCGATTCCTTTTAATTCGGCTTCGTTATGCGGCATTCCATTGGCAATATTGTCTGCAATTGCATCTTCCACATCTTTGGCAGAACGGTATGCACCTGCTTCTGATGTAAAGGTTGCTACAGCCATATCGGCTAATTTTTCTTGGATAGCACCGAAAGTATTGATCGATACGCCAAATTGTTTTCTTTCTGATGCGTATTGTAACGAATGATCTAAAATACGACGTTGAGCATCTAAACAAGCTGCACCTAATTTGATGCGGCCTACGTTAAGGGCATTCATAGCGATTTTAAAACCACCATTTCTTTCGCCTAACATGTTTTCTGCTGGAACACGTACTTCGTTAAAGAAAACTTGACGGGTTGATGAAGAAACGATTCCTAATTTATCTTCTTCTTCGCCCAAAGAGAATCCTTCACCTGCTTTTGCTCTTTCTACGATAAATCCGGTAATGTTTTTATCGTCTTCAATACGCGCAAATACGATGAACAAATCGGCAAAACCAGCATTGGTAATCCACATTTTTTGTCCGGTGATGATGTATTCTTTTCCGTCTGGCGATAAAACGGCTTTTGTTTTTCCTGAGTTCGCATCTGAACCCGCTTCTGGCTCGGTTAAACAGTAAGAGGCAAACCATTCACCCGTTGCTAATTTGGGTAAGTATTTTAATTTTTGCTCTTCGGTACCGTATAAGGTTATAGGCATTGTTCCAATTCCGGTATGAGCGCCGAAAGCAGTCGCTAACGATCCTGTTGCACCAGAAATGTAATCACACACTAACATGGTCGACACAAAGCCCATTCCCATTCCACCGTATTCGGTAGGAACAGAGATTCCCAATAAACCTAGTTCTCCAATCTTGCGCATTAATTCTTCAATTAAGGCGTAATCTTTTTTCTCTAATTGGTGTTTGTTGGGTACCACTTCTTTATCGATGAACTCACGCGCTGATTCAAGAATCATCTTTTGTTCTTCTGAAAGGTCTTCGTATGTAAAAATATCGTTGTAAGAGGCGTTCTTTACTAAGTATTCTCCTCCTTTTAATCTATTTGGATTTGTAGACATTGTATTGTTATTTTTTTAGGTTTTGTTTATTTTAAATATTCAAAAATCGATGCAGCCCCTTGTCCAGTTCCCACACACATGGTTACCATACCGTATTTTGATTGACGGGCAGCCATTTCGTTTAACAACTGTACGGTTAGCTTGGTTCCTGTACATCCTAGTGGATGACCTAAGGCAATTGCGCCACCGTTTACGTTTACCTTTGCAGGATCGATGTTTAATTCGCGTAAAATGGCAACCGACTGAGAAGCGAAGGCTTCATTTAATTCGATCAGATCAATGTCTTCTAATTTTAAACCTGCTTGTTCTAAGGCTTTAGGAATAGCGTACATTGGTCCAACCCCCATGATTCTTGGTGGTACACCTACCGTAGAATAGGCGACTAAGCGCGCTATTGGCTCTAACCCTAATTCTTTCACCATATCTTCTGACATCACCATAACGAAGGCCGCACCATCTGACATTTGCGATGAGTTACCCGCAGTTACGGAACCACCTTGCGCAAATACAGGACGTAATTTTGCTAAACCTGCAAGAGATGTGTCTAGTCGTGGTCCTTCGTCTTGTTTGAAAACCGATTTTTTGGTTTGTAGTTTTTCATTGGCATCTAAGAAGTTGTAATCGACGTCGATTGGAACAATTTGCGATTCGAATTTTCCCTCTGCCAAAGCTTTTAAGGCTTTTTGGTGAGAGTTAAAAGCGAATTGATCCTGATCTTCACGGGAAACTTTATACTCTTGTGCAACCGCCTCTGCCGTTAAACCCATTCCCCAATAATAATCGGGATTGTCTTTGGCTAAATCGGTGTCTGGAATTGGTTTGTATCCGCCCATTGGGATGTATGACATCGACTCGGCACCACCGGCAATAATACATTCGGCCATTCCTGTGCGGATTTTCGCAGCCGCTAAAGCAATAGCTTCAGATCCTGAGGCACAGTAACGGTTAACAGTTACACCGGGAACCTTATCGGTATCCAATCCCATCAAAGAGATTAAACGCGCCATATTCAATCCTTGTTCTGCTTCTGGCATGGCACAACCAACGATCATATCGTCGATGCGTGCTGGATCTAGATTTGGTAGATCTTGCATCAGTCTTTTTAGAACCGTTGCCGCCATTTCGTCGGGACGGGTGAAACGTAAAGACCCTTTTGGTGCTTTACCTACAGCCGTTCTATACCCTGTAACTATATATGCTTGTTTCATTTTTTTATGTTTTATTTGAGTTCTTAGTCTTTAGTTCTTAGTTCTTAGTCTTTAGTTAGCAAATCGTTTTTAATTTTTAACTGTAGCGCAAAATTCATTCGTTGTATTTCATCTAAAAGCTGAAGAGCGGGATAAACATCTTTTTGATGAATAAAACCTAATTCAACGGATAAAATTATTTGTGAATACAATTCATACGATGAACCTTGAGCAATACTAAGAAACCTTACGAACTCTTTGCTGGAATTTCTCCCAGCCCCTTCAGCAATATTAGAAGGAATTGAAAGAGCTGATCTTCGCATTTGTGAAACTAAGCCAAAGCGTTCGTCTATAGGATAGAGATTCGTTAAGCGATAAATCTCTATGGTGAGTTTCATCGCTTTATTCCAAACTTTTAAATCTTCTAGAACATTCACAAGGCTTTCACTAAGGGCTAACGACTATGTACTAATAACTATACGATTGCTTTCTAATTTCTCAACGGTTTACCTGTTTTTAACATATGTTGAATACGCTCCAATGTTTTACGTTCACCACACAGTGATAAGAACGCTTCTCGTTCGAGGTCTAAAAGATATTGCTCAGAAACTTCGGTTGATTCAGAAAGGTTTCCACCAGTCATCACATACCCTAATTTATTGGCAATCTTACGATCGTGATCCGAAGCATAACGTCCGGCAACTAACTGGTCGGTTCCTACATAGAACATTCCCATAGCTTCGCGTCCAAGAACGCGTACTTTTTGCTTAATTGGCTGAGTGTAACCAGCCTCGTCAAGCATAATGGCTTGTTTCTTTGCAACGGCAATCTGACGGTCTCTATCGACAACAATAATATCTTGGTCACGAATAATGCCCATGTTTTTTGCTTCATGTGCAGACGTAGCCACTTTTGCCATGGCAATATTCATAAAGTATTCTCTTAAGTGATTTACTTTCACGTCGTCTTTCAACACGTTTTTCGCAGCTCTTAAGGCAAATTCTTTTGAACCACCACCGCCAGGGATTAGCCCAACACCCACTTCTACTAAACCGATATAGGTTTCGGCAGCAGCTACAATTTTATCGGCATGCATCGACATTTCACATCCGCCTCCAAGGGTCATTCCGTGTGGAGCAACCACCACAGGAACAGCTGAGTAACGAACGCGCATCATGGTGTCTTGGAACATTTTAATGGCCATATTTAATTCCCACCAATCTTGTTCAGCAGCCATCATCATAATCATGGCTAAGTTGGCTCCCACAGAGAAATTATCTGCCTGGTTACCAATCACTAAACCACGGTGATCTTTTTCCGCTAATTCAATCGCTTTGTTTATTCCTTGCAATACACCACCCCCTAATGAGTTCATTTTAGAACGGAACTCAAGGTTGATGATTCCATCACCCAGGTCTTGAATAGAAGCTTCTTTGTTGGCCCAAATTTCATTGGTTTTACGAATGTTATCTAAGATAATAAAGGCATCTTGACCAGGAATTGGTTCAAATTGTTTGGTTTGTTGGTTGTAAAATAATTTTTTGCCGTTTTCTACTTTGTAGAAAGAGTCTGCACCCGAAGCGGCTAATTCTTTTACCCAGTCGGCTACAGCAAACCCTTCAGCTTCCACTAAATCGATTCCTTTTTGTAAACCAACAAAATCCCATGTCTGAAACGGTCCATATTTCCAAGCATAACCTGTACGAATCGCATCATCAATTGGAAATAAGGTATCTGAAATTTCGGGAACACGTTGAGAAACGTATGCAAATAAAGAAGCGAAATGCTTGCGAATTAATTCACCCGCTTTTCCGCTATCTTTAATTAATACGGCCAATTTGTTTTTTGTTGAACCCGCTTGCTTTGCAGCTTCCACAGCCCCTACTTTCGCACGAACCATTGGACGATACGTTAAAGTATCCAAGTCTAACGCAAAACGATTGGTGTTTCCTTCTTTGTCTCTTTCTTTGTAGTAAAAACCTTTCCCCGTTTTATCGCCTAAAAATTTATTTTCACCTAAGAAATCCAACGCCTTTGACGCTTTAATTCCTTGGATCATGGCATCATTCGGGCAATTTTCTTGTAGACCTTTGGTCACATTAATCGCCGTATCCAAACCAACTAAATCGCCTAATTTAAACGTTCCCGTTTTTGGGCGACCAAGGATAGATCCAGTTAATGTATCGGCTTCTTCCACGGTTAAATCAATTTCTTGGGCTAACTGCATTACCATCGCCATAGAATAAACACCCACTCTGTTCCCAATAAACCCTGGGGTATCTTTACATAGTACAGGTGTTTTTCCTAAAAATAACGAAGCGTAGTTTTGGAAAAATGAAAGCACTTCCGAAGACGTTTTAGGCCCTGGAATGATTTCGAATAATTTTAAATAACGTGGTGGATTAAAAAAGTGGGTTCCACAGAAGTGTTTTTGGAAATCTTCTGAACGGCCTTCCGCCATTAAATGAATCGGAATACCCGATGTATTAGAGGTAATTAATGTGCCGGGCTTACGCAAGGCATCTACTTTCTCGAACATCGATTTTTTAATATCTAAACGCTCTATTATCACTTCAATTACCCAATCGGATAAGCTTATTTTCGTTAAATCATCATCAAAATTACCAACGGTAATTCGTGAAGCAAACGCTTTATCATAAATGGGTGATGGGTTACTCTTCAACGCAAAATCCAAATGGGATTGTGCGGTTCTATTGCGTACAACCTTATCTTCTAAGGTTAATCCTTTCGCTTGCTCTTGTGGTGTAAGCTCGCGAGGAACCATATCTAGCATCAAGACTTCGATTCCGATTCCTGCCAAATGACAAGCAATTCCAGAACCCATTACTCCTGAACCTAATACGGTTACATGTTTAACGTGTCTTCTCATAATTGTTTTTAAATATTTTTTTGTCTGATATTAAGTGGTTTATTTTGTAGATTACTTCCAAGAAAATTTCCATCTTCTCGGGCTCAATATGCTGTTTTATGGTATCGTTGAACTGTAAAACAAAATGTTTCGATATATCCCGCATCTTTAATCCTTCGGGGGTTAGCGTAATTAAGACACTTCGACCATCTTCCGGATTGGGCTTGCGTACAATAAAACCTCGGGTTTCTAAATTCTTTAAAGTTCTCGATAAACTCGTGGGTTCTATTCCCATCTTTGGCCCTAAAGAAGTACTTGGGGTACCTCCTTTGGGATCTATAGACAATAGTGTAAATGCATATACCATTGTCGAGTCGTATGGGCCCGCTTGCTCATTGTACATTTTCTGCACAGACAACCAAGTTGACCTTAATAAATAATCAATCGTTAAATCTTCTCTTATCATAGTTGATACTGTAGGTTTAACAAATATAATTTTTTTTATTATGCAAGCATAGTAAAGTTAGTAAAATATTCCACTTCAACCAAAAAAATATTTAATTATTTTATTTATAAGGCTTTATCTTTATATCTTCTTGTAAATAAAATAAGTTGAACCACTAATTTAAGCATTTAATTTTGTTAAACAAAGTAAAACCGATCAAGTTGAGATGAAGAAAACAGGGCCCATAAACCAAAGAATTTACTATAATTAAAAGCCCCTATTATAAATAAATAGTATGAAAAAATATGCAGGCGAACACCTACATTCGTAACCTTAATTGAAGAAAAATATGCAGGATAATCATGTATCCAATAAGGTAACAGCAGCCACGTTATTAATCACTTTTGGGATTATTTATGGCGACATCGGTACAAGTCCTTTGTATGTGATGAAGGCAATTCTTGGAGAGACCCACAGCATTCAAAAAATGATTGTTTACGGAGGGGTCTCTTGTATTTTTTGGACATTGGTCTTTCAAACCTCGGTTAAATACGTATGGCTTACACTAAAGGCCGACAACCAAGGCGAGGGGGGAATTTTCTCACTCTATTCATTAATAAAGAAAAAAGGAAAGAATTTAATTATCCCCACCATTATTGGCGCCTCGGCACTTTTGGCCGACGGTATTATCACGCCACCTGTGTCGGTTTCATCGGCTGTAGAGGGACTTACTATGCTCGATGGCTTGCAAGACCTACCTACAATTCCCATTGTAATCACCATACTATCTATTCTCTTTTTGTTCCAACGTTATGGAACCAACAAAGTGGGAAAGATTTTTGGACCGTTTATGTTTATCTGGTTCTCCATGCTTTTTGGCTTAGGGTTACTGCATATTATTCACACCCCCGAAATTATCGAAGCCTTAAACCCGGTCTATGCCTACGACTTATTGGCTAAATATCCCCACGGATTTTGGTTATTAGGCGCCGTTTTTTTATGTACCACAGGAGCCGAAGCCCTCTATTCGGACATGGGCCACTGCGGTCGAAAAAATATTCGCATCAGTTGGGTCTACGTCAAAATATGCTTGGTGGTTAATTACCTTGGTCAAGCCTCGTGGTTACTCACCCAAGAAGGAACGTTATTGGACGGTCGAAATCCGTTTTTTGAAATGATGCCCCAATGGTTTTTAATTCCTGGCATTATGGTGGCAACCGGCGCAGCCGTTATCGCCTCACAAGCCTTAATCACGGGTTCATTTACCCTTATTAACGAAGCTATCAACTTAGGTTTCTGGCCAAGAACCATGATCATTCAGCCCAACGAATTCAAAAGTCAGGTCTATATACCCATCATCAACTTTTTACTGTGGTGCGGTTGCGTCTTTGTGGTGCTTTACTTCGAAACCTCTTCGAATATGGAAGCCGCCTACGGTTTAGCCATCACCATCACCATGCTAATGACCACCTTCCTCCTGGCCTATTACCTGATGTTTTACCTCAAATTGCACAAGATTATTATTGCGGCTATTCTATCTATTTTCGTGGTCATAGAAACCTCATTCTTCATTGCCAACGTGGTAAAATTCAAAGACGGCGGATACATTGCCTTACTTATCGCTGGCATCTTTCTCGTAGTCATGTATTGCAGTTACTACGGAAAAATCCTTAACTCCCGTAACTTGAAGTATGTAAAAATAAAAAAATACGGAAAAATATTGGGCGAATTAAGTGAAGATAAGACCATCAATAAATATTCAACCTTCTTATTTTATTTAACCAAATCGACCAATCCCCGCAACATCGAAAAATATGTAATGCAATCCATTTTAGCCAAACGACCGAAACGGGCCGACTATTATTGGTTTGTCAACATCAATCGCGACAATCAGCCATACACCTTAAACTATGCCATAGAACCAATCGTTGAACAAAAAATTTATCGCATTACCTTCAACATCGGTTTTCGGGTACAACCTAAAACAGAACAATATATCAAGAAGGTAATTAATGATATGTACATCAACGGTGAACTTGAACTGAAATACCTCAACCAAAACTTAAAAAAATACAACCAAGATCCCGATATGAAATTTGTGTTAATCGAAAAATTCCCATCCATTGAAAGCACCCTAACCATGAAGGAATTCTTCACCTTAAAAATGTATTATTTACTCAAGAAAATCGAATACAATATTCCCAAAAGTTTTGGTTTAGAGAAAAACGATGTCGTTGTTGAACAAGTTCCACTCTATTACCATCAACAAACCGTAAAAGATTTGGTTCGAATCAAATAAACCCACGCAAAGCTCAATCATAAGATTGGGCTTTTTTTATGGGGCGGCCGCTACGCGCCGGGCTTTCCACTCCCAATCTTTGCAACAAGAAAATTTCGTTTTTAAATGAAAATTCGGAGGTGCTGCAAAGGATTTCCGCTACAATCCCTGCCGCAGAGCCTCTTTCTTAAAGTGTTCTCAGCCGAACACTTTAAGAAAGAATCCATTAGAATTGATGTTAAAAAAGACTCTATAGCATGTGGAAGAATTCGAAAAAGACAGTCGCATTGAGTCCAATAAAGCTTTTCAACTTTGAGAGCCTCATCGTTTACCTCAACGCTCTATGCGCTTGAATTTACGGCTTTCTTAAAAATACGAATTACAACAGAATCTTTTCAATCGTCGAAGCATAAGCATCACAGTCCCCATTAAAAATAACATAACTTTTACGCAACTAATTATTTTTTCGTGTAACTTTATGGTTAACATTAAATTAACGACTATGTTTGAAGTATACACAGACAAAGCGGGTGAGTTCCGTTTTCGATTAAAAGCGAGTAATGGACAAACTATTTTAGCCAGTGAAGGTTATAAACAAAAAACCAATTGCATGAATGGAATTGAATCGGTTCGGCGAAATTCACAAGATGAAAATAAGTTCGAATTCAAAGAATCAACCAACGGTAAATGGTACTTTAACTTAAAAGCGACCAACGGGCAGATCATTGGAACCAGTGAAATGTACGAATCCAAAGTAAACGCACAAAATGGTGCTTCTTCCGTAAAAAAACATGCCGAGGAAGCCATCGTTACAGAGGAATAAAAAAGCATTTTCCTATTCATCAAAACAAAAAATGGACTTCTCTTTATTTGTTAGAGGTCCATTTTTTCACAATAGAACAAATTATTCGTTTAAAATTATTCCACCAAAGTCAGCAACACCTTCAATTACAGTAATTTAATTTTTATTAAAAATAAGCCTTACACGAATATAATAGAAGTAATTACGGAAGGTTTATTTTCTTCGACTTATTTTTGTCGCTAAATTTAACGATCGACTTATGTTCGAAATAGACAAAGACCATGCAGGTGATTTCCGTTTTTATTTAAAAGCGAAAAATGGCGAAATCATCTTAACCAGTGAAGGATTCAAACAAAAAACAAATTGTGAAAGCGGAATAGAATCGGCACGTTACAATGCGCAAGATGAAAACAACTTTTACTTTAAGAAAACAAAAGACGATCAATGGTTTTTTATTTTAAAAGCCAACAATGGAATGATCATGGGAACAAGCGAAATGTTCGACAGCGAAATTAACGCCCAAAAAGGTGCGAATACCGTTAAAAGACAATCGGAAGAAGCTTTGCTAATAGAAGCTGAAAATTAATTTTTCCCATCCAAATACACCAAGAAGCTCTTTTCCCTAAAAAAAGAGCTTTTTTAATGAAGCGGATAGATGTTATTGAAGACGACGACCTAAAACGACCAAAACCATCGACTGCTTAACGATAATATAATGGAACTAACTAGTTCAAAATCCTTTTCTTTCACCTACTTTTATAAATCATACTTAATCATGAACTTATGTTCGAACTATACAAAGACAATGCAGGAGAATTTCGCTTTCGTCTAAAATCAAAAAGTGGCGAAATTATCTTAATCAGTGAAAGCTATACCAAGAAAGCCAATTGCGAAAATGGCATCGAATCGGTTCGTAAAAATGCCCACCTCGAAAAAAGTTTCGCGTTATCGCAAAACGAAGCCGGCTCATGGCATTTTACAATTACAGCACTCAATGGACAGGTTGTTGGCACAAGCCTTTTCTATCAATCGGAAAAACAAGCCCTCAAAGGAATTGAATCGGTGAAATCGAATGCCATTAGTGCCCCCGTTAAAGAAGTAACCAAATAGCCCTTGCAGAAATCGTTCTGCCTTAATCGCTGTTTAAAAAATCTTACCCTACCGGCTAAGATTTTTTTAGTATAGCGTAATTTCTTCTTGCATACACCTTACAAATCCATCGCCTACACCCACAAACCATTTTAGAACACTTTACTTCCATAGAAAACACACATACCCCCTAAAGATAGATTGAACTAGTTTAAACAAGCCCTCAAAGGAATTGAATCTGATAAAAGAGTCTAAAATGAAACGGATTTATGCGAAAGACATTTCTGCTCTTTTTCTATTATTGAAGCAAGATTATTGGTTAAAAACGGCTTTACGTTTTTACGAAGAACAATCGATTAAACTCTCCACGACAGATACTGTTCGTATATTGTATTTTAATTCAAGCTAGGGGTCTAACTTACACACTTTAAGAGGCCGTGACAATTTATTCAAGCTTGGGTTTAGATTTTAATTCAATCCAACCAATTGATACCCTCTTTTACTACCATATTCTGATATTTTCCTTTCGCGTAAATATCTGGTTTATTAAAGGAAGCCAACGATGTATCATTCCAAATTAATTCTAAAGAAATCAGTCTATTATCACTATCAGAGTAATAATTTATATAATAATTTCCTTTAAAAAAATCAACAATAATTTTCATTAATACACTTTTTTCAATTTCATCAATAAAAAAATTTATTTCACTATAATTAAGTCGAATATCTAAAAAATTATTATTTAAATCAATATCTAAATCGTTTCCAGATCTAATCATCCTTATTGAAAGATTGTTTTTTGAATACTCTAATTGATATTCAATGTCATTTGAAAATAACACACATATATCTAGTAATAAATTTACAAATAATGATACATTTTTATTTTGACTTGTTTTTAAGTCATTTAACTCTCTTATAAAATTCTTTTTTTCCATTTTTCTTATTCTTTGACATAAGGTCTATAACGATCATTATGAATTGGAAAATAATGTTTTTTCCAATTAACACCATAATTAATATGAGTACCAAGCTCACCTCCATTAGATGTCTGAAGCCGATGCCTCTCAATTCTGAAATGAAAATTCGTTTCAATATTTCGAATACCATATTGAAATTTTCCGTTTTTTGGGATTCCTTTACTCATAATAACCCACTGAGAGCTGTAATCCACTGCACGTTGAATTCCATTCATGGATTTACCTATAGCTCCTCCAATAGTTGCATCAGCTCCTCCTTGTAATAAGCCCATAGCAACTTGACAATCCCATCTATTAAAATAACTATTAGAAGGTGCCGAAATTGTACCTGAATTGTACCTGTATCCATTAAAGAGTCCTTTGATATTTGTACCTCCTGAAGTCTTAACATCTCTTGTAGTATCAAAGGATGTAGTTCCAAAAAACATATCAATAGAAATTTCCCCATTACTAGAAAGATTGTATACACTTCCATCTATTGCAGTTAATGTTCCTGAATCAACTTCTTGAAAATCGTTGTATTTGTAATTATTTTTAGTAAATATATTATCTTGCCGAAATGATATTTTTTGATGTTTCAACCCAAAAGGGTAATAATCATTTACTTCTAAAAGCTCTAAAGCTCCTGCTGAATTTGCTCGGTAACTTACCGAACTGAGCTACGCTCTCAAACTTCTCCCAAAGCCAAGCTTTGCACTCGTTTGTCCAGATGATCCGTGTAATTATACACATATTCAAATGGTTTACCCGAAATACTTTCATTCGCAGCATCCACATACCCTTCGACTGTTGGGAAAAATTGTAAGACATTATTTTCGTATTGCTCATCGTTTACGATTATTTAACGGGTATTCGCGAATCTCCTTTGTCGATTTGGAAAACCACCCAAATAATCTGTTGAGGTGACGTTTGTTCCATCTATATCAACCTTTTAAACTTAACTCCTGAGGTATCATAAATCTAATTAATCTTCTTAAGACTACTCCAAAGAACTTCTCTTGGTAAATTTAAATGATTATAACGAATCTGTGTAATTCCTTTGTTGAAATCTTGTATTGATTTTATATAATAGTGTAGGATTCTCTAAAGTTGGGGAATAGACATCGTTAATTATCTATAGAAGAACTTTTGAAGTTATCTAAACTTTTTAATCTTACCACAGACCAAATTTTGAATTATTAAAACATAATTCCTGAAGAAATTACGATTGAAGATAAGTGGTTATTTCGGTCTGAACGTGCCACCGATTTTGAAAAATTACATTTGATAAACCAATTGGATGAAGAAGATAAATCGATGATTTTTAGAATGGTGGACAAAATGCTAACCACTAAAAAATTTAAGGATTTCTTTAATAAAAATGTAGCAACTTTATAAAATAACAAAAGGCAAACAAACGTTTGCCTTTTGATTTATTGTTAATTATACGTTGTGTAATAACACACACTTCTAGAACACTACCAATTTCTTATAAATTGAAAAATTTTTAATTCTACAAAAAACATGATCATTACCCAAAAAAAGTTAAGAAAAATAAAGAAAAATCTATATAAAAAATTTAAAATATTAGAACTATCCTTAAACATCTCCAAACTTTTATTTATTAAATCATCAGTATATAATTTATCTATGTAAGTTTTAATAAAATTGACTTTTGTAAATCCTATTAATACAATTAATAAAATTATAATTATTAAAAAATTTTTTACTTCATATTTGTTAGTCCCTATATATTCCTTTATAAAACTATTTCCATCAAAAATTATCCATATTGGAAAAATTATATAAATAATTATTAAATTATTTATATGAGATGATAAAGTCTCTTTAGATTTTGTAACAGCATTTTCATAATCTCCACGATATGAAAATTTAAATAAATTATATATATGGTAATATATTATTTTTTTCATTTTAAAATTTAATAAACCCCTTCATATTCAACTCCTACATCTTGTGCATTAATAATAACTCCTCCGTTTAAAGATTCATCCAGATAATCTCCTATACCTTTTGCTTCTCCTGAAATAGTGTAACTAATACCCATGGTTATCAAATCAGCACCAAAATAAATACCAGATATAGTATTACCTATAACAGGAATTGCGTTTACACCAATCATAGCTCCAGTTAGCACATGAGACGCTCTTATTTCTCCGCTTAAAGCTATATCAGCTACAACTAAACCTTTACTTATATTTCCTGCTGTTTTACCTATCTTACTTAATTTCTCCATTTGTTTAGCAGTAGTATTAATTCCTATACCTAATTTTGTACTTATAATTATAGGTTTATTGGAGAAGCCTTCTCCGTAAGAATAACGATCATTTAATATACTTGAAGCACCACCACCGATACTTTCAATTACATCTGAAAAAACATTTGCGTATTTAACAATTTCAGCTTCAGCTAGCTGTATAACTTCGCTTACGGTATTTGTTTCAGGATCATATACAAATTCATTATTTGGATCATCTATAAATGGCCTAAATTCAGGTTTATTCGGACAGGTTGGACAGGTTTCAAAATTTTCTTCAAATAAACCAGTTGGATCACTCCAAAAAACAGGATTATTATAAGCGAAACGATAAGGAGTCCAACTCGTTGAATATTCTGCTAAAGGATCCATATTATGAAATCTCCCTATCGAAGCATCATAATTTCTAAAGTCCATTGCAGTCCAATTAAGACTTAATTCGTCTTGCAGTTCTTTTCCGTTGTATTTGTAATTATTTTTAGTAAATAATAAATTCATCAGCAATGACGCTTTCTGATGCTTCATCCCAAAAGGGTAATAATCATTTACTTCTAAAAGCGCTAAAGCTCCTGCTGAATTTGCTCGTTAACTTATTTGAAAACCACCTAAATAATCTGTTGAGATGACGTTTGTTCCATCTATAACAACCTTTTTTAACTTAACCCCCGAGGCATCATAAATCTAATTGATCTTCTTACGACTACTCCAAAGAACTTCTAGTGGTAAATTTAAATGATTATAACGAATATGCGTAATTCATTTGTTGAAATCTTGTATTGATTTTATATAATAGTGTAGGATGCTCTAAAGTTGGAGAATGGACATCGTGAATTATCTGTAGAAGAACTTTTGAAGTTAGTTAAATTCTTTAATCTTACAACAGACCAAATTATACACATAGGGAATGAAGTTCCTAAAGAAATAACGCTTGAAGATAAAACGGCAAACGAGCAGGTTCGACTTATTTCCGAGCTTGAAGAAAAAGACAAAACGATTGTATTTGGTATGATTGAAATTATCCTCACTAAGAAAAAATTTAAGGATTTCTTTCATAAAAATGTAGCTACTTTATAAAACAAAAAAAGACAAACGTTGGTTTTCCTTTTGTTATATTGTGAATTTTTGGGTTGTATAATAACAACACATCTGGAACACTCCCCTCTTTATATTTCTTTTTCTAAATCAAATTTTTCATTTAATTTTTTAATAGAAATATCATTAATTGGATAAAAGATGTTTAAATACATATTATTATCTATAGTGTATTTTAAACTATCTTCGATATTTTCTTTAGTTAAAGATTTTATCAATATCGTATTTGAATATAGTATAAAATTATGTTCTTCTCTCATCAATTCTTCAACTTTTTGATAGGTTAAAAAAGTAACATGAAATTTAGAATTATCATTTTTAAATTTTACTATAATATCAATTTCATCATTGAAAATATCATCTATTTCATGTAATAATGTATAAGAATAATTATTATTTTCCATAAATATTTTTTAAAACATTAATGACTTGTTGTTGATTTTCTTTATTTGAATATCCAAGGATTTCTGTTGTTAATCCATTATTTCTAAAGTAAATTCTTGCTCCTTCTGCAGGTCTTAACTCATGAACATTTCCAAATAAATGTTTGGATCCAATTCCTGGATTTTTATTTCCTTTACCTAATTGTGAAATTAATGAATTTACTTGATTACTCCAATTTTTCCCTTGTCCAAGAACTCTTGCTATTTTTAATAATTTAGGTGAATTCTTAACAAGAGAAACAACAGATTTACCTACACCATTTTCATAGTATTCAATGTATGGTAATGTAACAGAATTTACCGAAACCCAACGCCCTTTTTCAACTCTAAAAAGACTACCGTTCTGATTTATAGTATAGGTATATCCATCATGTCCTTCTATAAAAGTATTAGAATCATCAGAATTAAATTCGGAAATCATGGATTGTTTAAATCCTTCTGTTTGATCTATAAATTTATTAGCTTCACTTTTAAAACTATTTACTAAACCATTAAAAAAGTTTTTACAACACTTCTCTTCATTATCTTCCTTTTTTTCATCTTCACCACCTTCGTAAGTTCCATCACCATTGTTAGTCCAAGTACTTGAAGAAGTTGTTTTGTCCCACATTTCTTGAAGACTATTTACAGCCTCCATCCATCAGGGTCTATAAATAAAATAGGGTTATTATATGCATAATTATAAGGAGACCATCTACGAGAAGTTTCCGCCAGCGGGTCAATGTTAAACCATCTACCGATAGCAGGGTCGTAGTTACGAGCGCCGTAGTCGTACAGATTAATATTGAATTCGTCTTGAAACTCATCGCTTCGCTAGGTTTCTACGGTCAAAACATACGCTTTGTCCTTGAACATCGTTGTATTTGTATTCCTACACGCCTAGTTAATTTAAAATAATAAATCTATTTAAAATGAATACCTAGTTATTTTTCAAAGATAAAAATATAATAAGTTAAGATTTCTTCAATATAAATGTTGTTACTTTATAAAAGAACCAAAGGCAAACTAACGTTTTCCTTTGGTGTTATTGTGAATTTTCTTGTAATTAATATGTTGTAGAATAACAACACATCTGATACACTACCGAACCTATCTAATAATCTCTCTTATACTAAGTTGAATCTCTTTAATTATTTCATTTAAATTATCTATCATTTCTAAAGCCTCATTTTGCTTATCTAAAATTATATAAGTGAAACTGATTAAACCTAATTGATACTGTAAGTCATAAGGATAATATTTTGTAAGTAATTTATATATACATTGAATATCTTCTAGATTAAAAGTATTTAAAAATTCTTCATTTTCTATAAATTGTAATTTATCCGCGATAAAATCCATAATAATTGGTGTCGTAATTATAGTTTTATCTATTGATTTTAATTGTTCAAGTGTATAATCATTTGTAAAATTTTTTCTTAACTCAAACAATGTTAAAGATATTAATTCTTGATTTTTATCCAATTGATTAATTAAATCTTTTATATCTATCATTTATTTTTATTTTTATCTGATAATCTTTTTGCTGAATCTATTAATTTTTTCATTTTACCTGCTATTTTATCACCTTGTTTTGCCAATTTATCTAATTCAGATCTTGTTTTTTCTCCATACTTAGGATTGTAAGATGGAGATTTTTTTACACTTGGAGGGATTAAATCATCCGCTGTTTTTTCTGAATCACTTGTATTTACAACTCTATTAGGAGGCATAACAACATTCGGTATATCATTATAATATAAATAGACTTGATAAGCTACTATTCCAGCGAAAATAATTTCACCTACAGGTAAAGGTCCATCGCCTAATGATAAAGCTACACCTGCAGCCATTAATTCTGGAGATACTTGAAACTCGCTTGAATTATTTGGAGTAATTGTAGGCCCATCTAGAAAAACGTAATCAAGAGTTCCATTTTGACCTACCCATGATGTTCCATCCCAAACCCATTCTCCATCTTCATCTTTATGAGTTTGTCCTAATTCTGTACCTTTGCTGGGAGGATCATAAAATCCAGTATTTAATGGATTCATTCTGTTAAAATCACTATAGCTGCTAAAATCACCTTGAAAGCTATAGCTTTCCGACATCATCCCATCAGGATCAATAAAGTAAACAGGATTATTAAACGCATAATTATAAGGCGAGTGGCGTCTCATTTTTTCCGCCAACGGGTCGATGTTAAACCAACGTCCAACAGCAGGATCGTAGTTACGAGCGCCGTAGTCGTATAAGTTGATATTGAACTCATCTTACAGTTCATCGCTGTGCTAGGTTTCTACGATCAAAGCATGCGCTTTGTCCTTGAAAATCGTTGTATTTATAATTATTTATGAATGGTTGATTTTGATGTTTCATCCCAAAAAGATCATAATCATTTACTTCTAAAAGCGCTAAAGCTCCTGCTGAATTTGCTCGTTAACTTATTTGAAAACCACCTAAATAATCTGTTGAGATGACGTTTGTTCCATCTATAACAACGTTTTTAAAATTAACTCCCGAGACATCATAAATCTAATTAATCTTCTTACGACTACTCCAAAGAACTTCTGTTGGTAAATTTTTAATCCTAATCCAAGTTGTGATTTTAACTTACACACTTTAAGAGACAGTGCAGGAAAACCAATTTTTTACTTTTATGCTATTGTAAATTAACTCGTTGTGTGATAACAACACATTTGAAACACTACCAAATTACCCCACATTATCTATTGCTTCTTGTTCTATATCAAATTTTCTATTTAATTTATTAATTGAAATATTATTAATAGGATAAAAAACACTTAAATATATACCGTTATCAATGGCATTTTTAATACTATAATTTATATTTTCTTCAGTTAAAGATTCTATTAGAATAATATTTGAGTAATATATTAATTTATTTTCATCATTCATTAATTCTTGTACCCTTTTATATGTAACAAACGTTACATGATATTTAGAATTATCTTCTTGTAAATCTATTATAATATCAATCTCATCATTGAAAATATCTTCTATTTCATGTAATAATGTGTAGGAATAATTATTATTTTCCATAAGTATTTTTTAATATATAAATTACTTGATTTGATTTATTAGAATATCCTTTTTGTAGGCTTACCTAAAATTAATAAAATAACAAAAGGCAAACGTTGGTTTGCCTTTTGTTTTATTGTGAATTTTTGTTTGAATTAATACGTTGTGTAATAACAACACATGTAAAACATTACCTAAGTAAAATATTTTATAAATTCAATATTATCTTTAAGTTTAGGATAGTAATATATTAATTCCTCAAGTACTATTTTTCTGAAATTTTTATATCCTAATTTAAAGTCACTATACTTACAAATTATTGAAAATAAATTATCGTTTACTTCTAATATTGTTAACTCATCATTAATGTCTGAATAAAAATATTTTAGACTATTACTATAATAATCAGCTGAAACTGTAAAAGTTTCATTATTACCCCCATCGATTTCCTCAATTATTCCATCAAACTGTAAGATGTAGTCAATTATCCCTGTTTTTAGTAATATAAAATCTTTTTTAATTCGTTCATCTCTATGATTGAAGAATATATAAATTCTACCTTCAAATAGATTTGCATATAATTCTTGAAAACTTAAACTACTGAAATCTATTTGATTTTCCTTTTTCATTTCAGATAAATCAATTTTGTAATCAAAAAAAACTTTATATCTCATTATTTTTTATTTTTTTCGAACTGGGTAAGCAAGCATTCAATACGTTTCCACTTTTATCTAGATAAACTTGTAAAATATTTGTCGATCTCCCATTTGATGTTGTTCCTATTGTTTTATCAAATGTATGTAAAATAGAATAATTACCATTTTTATTACTATGGTTTCCTAAAGCTGTTGCTTCTTGAACTAATTTTTTACACTTGTTGAATTGCTTAAAGATTGTAAAAAATGGCTTGTTCCCTCTCCGATTCTAGAATTAAAAAAATGTCCTTCTGCAATATGCTCAATAGCTGTAGTAAAACCATTTCCTTTATAAAAAATTTTAGCGCCCCATAAAGGTTTTGTAATTTTTGTAATAGTATTTCCTACTCTAGTAATCGGAAGTATTGCTAAAACTTCTCCTCCTAATGAAACATTTTTATCAATATCAGATACAGGTGTGTTATCAATGTAAGCTTCCCTTTTTTAGGACACCACTAAATTCGACAAATAAGTTATATTCCAATTGGATTGGAACCTTGACTAAAACTTATATAATAACAAATGTTAGACGCTAAACATCTACTATTGTTCTATGAAAGAATAACACTTTTGAAACATTACTTAATTGTAGTTTTTATGTTTCTCCAAACATCTGATGTATTTCTATCAAATTAAAATATTTTTCATTATACATTTCTGATTTCAAAGTATTTTCTAAATACTTTAAATTGCTATTATCTGAAAGTATAAGTTCTTTTATAAAAGTAAGATAATGTGTTTTATATGTTATTCTATATAAAATTAAACTAGCTAATAATTGTTCATTTTGATAATAATTTTTTTGATTTCTTATAAATTCTAGATTCTCAATTAATTCTTTTATATATATTATTTTAACATTTTTATGTATATATTCTAAAGACGCCAAAACGACTAAATCTGTATCTTCCTTTTCTGTTTTTAAAAAAGATAAAATTTTTGTGAAATTTAAATCAAGTCCAAAATCTAAAGCAACATAAATTAAATCTGAAACAAAATCTTTATTTTCATTATCTAAATTTTTATTAATAAATTCTTCAAGAAAGATAAAATCTTTTTGATCAAACAATTGATAATCATAGAGAAATAAGTTAATAATCTCTTTATCTTCAAGTTTTAAAATTAATCCTATATCTTTTGTAGAGAGTTTTATTCTTTTTTTACAAACATCTACTATAACTTCACGAGCCTTTCTAAAAGGCATGTTGTTTAAGTCTTTAATCAACATTATTTATCTTTAATTTGTCTTGAAAATCTTTCTTCAGTATTTTTTTCATGTCTTTCAGCCTTTGTGCTTCTTACTTCGTTAAAGTTCCTACTTCTTTTTAGCACTTAGAATTTTTATATCACCTGTTATTCTATAGGCTTCCCTAGAGCTATGTAGTAATCTTTTAACTTACATCCTTTAAGAGATAGTGCCTTTATGAAATTTGTTAAACGTTAGAGAATAATCAGTAAATATCTTTACAGTTGTCATGTCCTCAAACTTAAGATATGCTATATCTAAAACCTAAAAATAAGTTGTATAAAAATCCAGATCTACAGAATCTTTCTAAACATCTAGTATTTTCCCGATGTAAATCGAATCCTCTTTTGTTAAGGAGAATTCACAAAAAATATTGTCTGTTTTAACTGAATGAAAAAAATCTCTAAAATTTCCATATTCTAGTTTTTGATAATCATTTTCGAGGCTTGTTGATTTAAATTTATTAGTAAGTATATCCTCTTTATTTTCTCTTACAATAACGCTTTCTCTTTAAATTTTGGAATTATTAAGAACTAATAATTCATCTATTAAATAATCTACAGGATTATTTATCAATAAAGTTAAATCTTTTGACGTATTAAAAACAATACCTTTTATTATATTCTTTCGATTGATTAATTTATATTCTTTCACATTATATTCTAGGCTTACCCTTTTGGACACCACTAATTTCGACAAATAAATTAAGTTCCCTCTAGAGATTATAGTTTATATAAAAAAAGGTAAAAAATTTGATTTAGTATATTTACTTTCTCTTTTTCCCTTGCTTTAAAAAATAGCCAAGTCCAAAGCCTATGTAGTGACCTTTGATCGGATGTTTGGTCATTGTATTTGGAGAAACGGATAAACCGTACGTAGTGGCCGTTGTTTCTTGGTAATCATTAAATCCGATTAACCCTTCTAACTTTGCCTGAAACAGACCAATATCAGTGGCAAAATAAGCACTCATTTCTGCTTTAAAACCCACGCTAAAATCTTGTGTACTCTGTGAGTTTGTTTCAATTCCTGCATATATCCCCTCCTCATCTTTGGGGCCCGTCCCACCTCCTGACGTCGTTTTCGACGTTTTTCTAGGATAATGTAACATTTCTAATCCTCCAGCAGCAGCCAAATAAATTTGTGGAGATAGCGGGAAAAAATGCTCGTAGAGGATATGTCCTTTAAAGTGTTCACCCTTCGCTCATTCAGCAATAGAATACGACTAAATCTGTTAAATCATTAGAAACTAGACAGATTAGACAGAAGATAATAAGCTGGTTTTTCTGATAATAGGAGTGCTTTAGTGAGATTCACCTAGTTCCTAGAAAAGCTGAAGCCTCAGAGAAAACTCCGAGGCTCAACCTAATTAACACTAATATGAATTAACACTAAAAACTTATGAAGTAAAATAATGTTCAAAAATTATTTAAGATGCGATCGAAGCATCCAAGCCGTTTTTTGATGTTGTTCTAATAGGCCGACTAGAAAATCTGTTGTCGACGCATCATTCAACTCTTCGATTGTAGGGATTGAATCAACTAAAAAGTTGATGATCACTTCATGATCGTGTAACAAGGCTCCAATATAAGACAGACTACTGTGTCCTTCTATTGGCGTTTCTGATAAATGAGCTAACTGCAAATACTCACCCATCGTTGCTGGAGCATAAACGTCTTTTTGACGAATTTTTTCCGCTACATCATCGATTACAACCTGTAATTCGTTATACAACTCCTCGAAATAAACATGAATTGTGTGGAAATCTGGTCCCTCAACATTCCAATGTGCATTTCTTGTTTTTAAGTACAACAAGTGTTCGTCTGCTAATAATTTAATTAAAATATCAGCAATTATTTGTTTTTGATTAGGTGATAAGTGGTACATAATGTGTATTTTTATTGTATTAATATTTTATACAACAAATGTACCAATGATCTGTTTGATGTCAATAGATTTTAATTATTAAAAATCTATATCAATATAAACAAAAACTATAAGAACGCTTTTTCAAATGTCTTGAACAAATAAACTTTATGTATTTTTGTTCTTAACTATGAGGCAAATTTATGGTAGTTTTTAGTAATATCATAGGTTTTAACGTTAAATTTTATTTAAAAAAACATGAAAAAAATCCTGTTTTTAACATTTTTGTTAACGCTTACAAGCGGCGCTATTGCTCAAAACATAGGTAATCAACCCGCTAGTTCAAATTGGCGTGTTGGGGGTGGCTTGGGATTATCTTTTGGGAGTAACGATTATTTTAGCTTTAATGTTTCGCCAAGCTTGGGTTATAGCCTGAATACGTATACAGAGGCCGGTGTGATTGGTGGTTACCAATACAGTAAGAACAATTACTTTAAGAGTAACTTATTCAATGTTGGTCCTTATGTGAATGTTTATCCTATTCCTGAACTGTTCTTACGAGCGAATTACATGTATTATTCGGGTAATGAAAAAACAAAAAAAGATATTTATCCACAAGAATCGTATACCGTAGAAGAAAATGCGCTTTGGTTAGGGGCAGGTTATCAATCGCCCGGACAAGTTCGTTTTCAAGTGGGGGTTCTATACAATGTACTCTATAAAGAGAATAAAAGTATTTTCTCTTCCGCTTGGCAGCCCTTTGCTGGGATTAATATTGGATTGTAAAGTAGGATAGGATTTAGATGTTAGATTATAGGATTTAGATATTAGATTATAGTATTTAGGTTTTAGATAATAGTAATTAGATATTAGTGTTTAGATGTTAGTATTTAGAAATAGATATGTTGGAGATTGTAGATGCCCATTATGTCTTCAGAGAATCGGATTCGTTTTGTATAAACTATTGTTGGCTGAAGCCAACAGATTCCCGTGTTTTATCTACCTTAACTATTAAAACGATTTTCGTATAGAATTGTTTAATGCGGTAGATAGAAACGACGTTGGACGCATTTTAATTTAAATGTTCTTGTAGAACATTTAAATTAAAATGCTTTGCGGTAGGGATTGCAGCGGCATCCTTTGCGCACATTAGGATTTTGTGTTATTGCCGAATTCTTCTTGCGCAAAGATATAGCGCAAAGCCCGGCGCGTAGCGACCGCCCAAAAAAAACCTCCATTACAGGAGGTTGATTTGTTTGTTCTTTTATTTTAATTCGTCTTTTAGGAATTTCCCTGTGACACTTTTTTTATTGTTGATAATTTCTTCTGGTGTGCCTTCTGCCACGATCTTCCCTCCTTTATCACCTCCTTCTGGTCCAATATCGATAATGTAATCGGCCAGTTTAATCACGTCGAGATTGTGTTCGATAATGATTACACTGTTTCCGTATTCTACAATGGTGTTGATAACATCCATTAATACACGGATATCATCGAAGTGAAGTCCTGTTGTAGGCTCGTCGAGGATATAGATGGTTTTACCAGTTTGTCTTTTCGACAACTCCGAAGCTAATTTAATTCGCTGGGCTTCACCTCCACTCAGCGTGGTGGATTGTTGACCCAATGTGATGTAGCCTAAACCAACGTTATGCAGCATATTGACCGTTCGTGAAATCTTGGGAACGGCTTGAAAGAAATCGACCGCTTCATTGACTGTCATTTCTAATACGTCTGAAATTGATTTTCCTTTATAGCGTACTTCTAATGTTTCGCGGTTAAAGCGCTTTCCGTTACAGGTTTCACAATCGACATGAATATCAGGTAAGAAATTCATTTCAATAACCCGTAAGCCTGCTCCTTGACAAGTTTCGCAACGTCCGCCTTTCACATTGAATGAAAAACGACCTGGTTTATAGCCGCGAATCTTTGACTCGGGTAAATTGGTGAAAAGGGAACGAATATCGGAAAAGATACCGGTATACGTTGCCGGATTTGAACGCGGTGTTCGCCCAATAGGCGATTGATCGACTTCGATCACTTTATCGAGGTATTCTAATCCTTCAATTTTTTTATACGGCATGGGTTCTTTTTCGGCTCGGAAAAAGAAATGATTTAAGATGGGGTAAAGCGTTTCATTGATTAGGGTTGATTTTCCACTTCCCGACACACCCGATACCACGACTAATTCGCCTAATGGAATGGTTAGATTAACATTCTTTAGGTTGTTTCCGGTTGCACCGTAGAGTTTTAGGAAGTTCCCATTGCCTTTGCGGCGTTCTTTAGGGACTTCGATCGCTGTATGGCCATTGAGGTAATTGGATGTCAGGGTATCGGCCTTTAGCATGTCGGCTGGTTTACCTGCCCAAACAATCTCGCCACCTTTTAACCCGGCTTGTGGACCCACATCGATTACATAATCGGCCTCCAAAATCATGTCTTTATCGTGTTCAACAACCAAGACTGAATTACCAATGTCGCGTAATTTTTTTAAAGAGTCTATTAAACGAACGTTGTCGCGTTGGTGTAGACCAATACTAGGCTCGTCTAAAATATATAAGACGTTGACCAATTGAGAACCGATTTGTGTGGCTAAACGAATTCGCTGTGCCTCGCCACCCGATAAACTCTTTGATGAACGGCTTAATGAAAGGTAATCTAAACCAACGTCTAATAAAAAGGTTAAACGGGTATAGATTTCTTTGAGTATTTCGTTGGCGATAAGCTGCTGATTTTTGGTCATTGATTGAGGAACGTCTTGTATCCAGCTTTGCAATGTTTTTAAATCGAATTTCGCGACTTCACCTATATTTTTTTCGTCTATTTTAAAGAATAAACTTTCTTGTTGTAAGCGCATTCCATGACAGGTAGGACAAACCACTTTGGTCGAAAACTTTTTGGTAATCGCCGAAGATGAAGGATGTGTTTTATCGTCTACAATGGCTTGAAGAAATGGAATTAGTCCTTCAAAATCGAGTTTATACGTTTTCTTTACAGAGGCAAATTTTAATTCAACATTCAAGGTTTCTTTGATTCCTTGAAGTAAATCGTCTAGCATTTCGGTGGGAAGTTTCTTAAGTGGCGTTTTTAAATCGATGCCATATTTAACGAAAATTCCTTCGAATTGCTTTTCTATGCGGGCAGTTGATTTTACGCTATCGAATACGTCTTCTAAATTATCGAATAACGACTTGCTGTTATCGGTAAATACTTTAGCGAGGTTAATTTCTTTTAATTCTCCTAAACCGGTACATGTAGGGCATGCACCCTTAGGTGAGTTGAACGAAAACGTATTGGGCTCTGGTAAGGCATAGGACATTCCCGTCGCAGGACACATGAGGTTACGGCTGTAATGTTTTACTTCATTGGTCTCGTAGTCGAGTACCATCATAATTCCGTTTCCTTGGTGCATAGCCTGGTCGACACTTGATTGTAAGCGCTGATCGGTTACTTTATCGTTGAGCAATAATTTATCAACTAAAAGTTCAATGTCGTGCATCTTATAGCGATCGAGCATTAATCCAGGGGTTATTTCTTGGATTTGGTTATTGATTCGCATTTCCAAAAAGCCCTTTTTTGTGTATTGGACAAAAAGGTCGCGGTAATGCCCCTTACGAGAACGAACCAGAGGCGCGAGAATAGCAATTTTCTTGTTCTTGAATTGGGCGTGAATCAGATCGATAATTTGCTCATCGGTATAGGCAATCATGGGTTGATTGGTTGCCGTTGAGTAAGCAGTTGAAGCACGGGCAAATAATAAACGTAAGAAATCGTAAATTTCAGTAATCGTACCGACGGTAGAACGCGGGTTTTTAGAAGTGGTTTTTTGTTCAATGGCAATCACAGGCGACAAACCATCTATTTTATCCACATCTGGGCGTTCTAAGCCACCTAAAAACTGACGAGCATAGGCGGAAAACGTTTCAATATACCGTCTTTGACCTTCTGCATAAATCGTGTCAAATGCCAATGATGATTTACCACTTCCGCTTAAACCAGTTATTACAACCAATTCATTGCGTGGAATATTCACATCGATATTTTTTAGGTTATTTTCGCGAGCACCGTAAACTTCGATAAAATCTTTCTTCATTTAATTTTTCTGAAGGCACAAAATTACGATAAAAAAGCCACATTAAAGTGGCTACGAACGGTTTAAAATTTGTTAATCTTTCTTAATAGGAATATAGATGCGCGACTGTAAATGGAGGCTATCGGTCTCTTTAGGGTCGTTAAGAAAAACTTCCAATTGGCGATCGGCTAATTGAAACTTTTTGGTCTTGGCATATCGCTGCATGGCCTCAATGGTTTGTTTCTTACGCGAACGTGGTCCTTGATGAAGGGTGAGTAAATACTCACCTTCTGGGATAACGGTTTTCTGCATGGTTTTATTCACCGTTAAATCTTCAATCCAATTCACTCCGCTGTAAATAACCATCTTCTTCTTGGCTTCATCCATAGAGGTATAGTAGACATGGGGGAAGCCCAAATCGTAATTAAAAGAATCTTCTTCGTTGATTAAACTTTTGTAAATCGCCTCAAAGGATTGATCGACTTTGGCCATAATATCTTTCTCAGCAAACGTTGTTTCTTTTTTAACGGTTAATAAAGTCGTCTTTGGTAAATCGACCAAGCGGAATTCACCGAAGTTAAGTTTCCCTTCTTTGCGCTCTTTTTCTAAACGTACTTTCACCGATTCTTGCAAATAGGCAAACGATTCTTCGAATTTTTTTAAAGGCGATTTAAACCAGATAAAATACCGGTAGAAATAAGGAACTTCTTGGCTAACATAGGAAACAATGATATCGGTTTTTCCTGTTTTAGAAGGAGTGAATTTGACATGAATATCGTCTTTTTTATCCCAGCCTTCGTACTCGATTTGGTAATCGACAAATTGATTAATTCCAAAGTCGGTCATCGTTAATTTTCCATCCCCGATGGCAGCATCAGTACTCTCCCAAGTCATTGATCTTTTTTCTTCTTCCTGAGGATCGGAAAAACGCTTCACCGTTAATGTATCTTGTTTTGTTAATTGTTCCCATTTAGAGAACTGGCGAAGGTTATAGAATTCGTCGTAGACCAGCCCTAAAGGCGCTTCGAGTTCATAGGTTAATTCTTCTTCAATCTTCGATGGAAGAAATATCGGATACAGTCCGATAAGAGCAATAAGAAATACGAAAAAAAGATTGAGCTGTTTCATGGATAATTAAAAGACAAAAATAATCAGCCTTTTGCCGATTACACAATTTAGAATGACAAATTAAACATAAAAGCGTAAATTCGAGTACAAATTTAAATTTAAACGTATGGATTTCTCTAGCTTAATTCAAGGCGCTATCGGCCAACAAGTTGTTTCCTCTGCTGCATCTCAGTTAGGAATTGACCCAAAACAAGCTCAAACAGCGGTTTCTTCTGCCGTTCCTTTTTTATTAACCGCATTGGGTAAAAATGCCCAAGGAGGTGGTGCAGAAGGAATTTCGAATGCATTGAACCAACACAATGGTAGTCTATTGGACAATTTAGGTGGGTTTCTTTCTCAGGGTGGAAACCAACAAGATGGCTTAGGTATTCTTGGGCACGTTTTAGGCAATAAACAACAAAACGTAGAACAAGCTATTAGCCAAGAATCGGGATTAAATACCCAACAAGTTGTAAAAATATTGGCCATGGTTGCTCCTATTGTGATGGCTTATTTAGGTAAACAAAAAAATGAACAAAATTTAGACGCTAACGGACTTACTGGTTTATTAGGTGGTTTAATGGGCGGTAAAACTGCTGCTAACGGAATTAGTTTAGGTGGTTTTGAATCTTTTCTTGACCAAGATGGGGATGGGAAAGTAGACTCTTCAGACCTGATGGGCTTAGGAAGTAAGTTATTGGGAGGATTTTTGAAAAAATAAAACACAACGTCGCAGCATGTCGCTTTAAGCGATTATACTTGCACAAATGAAACGATTATTCAATCGCATTGAACAATCATTCCTATCATTTTATTTTCTGTATACTGCCAAATTGCTTTGGCAGTATTTTTTTTTTTATAATTGATCTTTAAAAATAACTGTTCCACCAGCTTGTGCTCTTGGAAAAATAGTTAAATCGGCCAATTGAACGTGCTGTGGTTGATTTAAAACATAAGCAATGGTCTCGGCTACATCTTCTGCTTTTAACGGATCGAACCCCTTATACACTTGATTTGCTTTTTCTAAATCACCTTTAAACCTCACCAACGAAAATTCAGTTTCAACGGCTCCTGGGGCGACATTGGTTACTTTAATTCCATAAGGTAATAAATCGTAACGCATTCCTTTACTCAACGATTCTACAGCGGCTTTCGATGCACAATACGTAGCACCATTAGGGTAGACTTCTTTTCCTGCGATTGACGATAGATTAACAATATGGGCGTTATCCGATAGTTTCAGGATGGGAATAACCGCCTTGGAAACATAGATTAACCCTTTTACATTGATATCGATCATGGATTCTAAGTCGTCCAGCGAAGCTTCATCAAAAGAGGCCAATCCGTGTGCATTTCCGGCGTTATTCACCAATACATCAATCGATTTCCATTCGGTCGGTAATCCTTCGATGGCGGCAAAAACAGCCTGTTTATCGCGCACATCAAACTGTAAAGCATGTACCTCTGTTTGCTGCCCCAGTTCATCTGCCAATTCGTGTAAACGATCGGCTCGCCTACCACAAAGAATCAATTTAAAATTCGCTGCCAAAACTTGGGCTGTCGCCATTCCTATTCCAGAAGTAGCTCCGGTAATTAACGCCGTTCTTTTCATGGTTTATTTATATAATTAACAAGGTTTTCTTTAAGCCCTCTAAGATACAAAGCCATAAAAAATTAAAGAACGATTTGTCTTGTTTTCTTTGGACATCTTTTATTTGAGCTTCCCTAAACTGATCGCGGGTATTTTTTTTCATCAATAGATTCCCAATGGCTGTAACCACTTTTCGTTTACGTTCACCATCTTTTCGATAAACTGTAGCTCGGAGGTTTTCATGTTTCATGGCATAGTCACCAGAGGCCGAAAACTGATTCCCTGCGAATTTAAATTTCACTTCTTGAATACTTCCCTGAACGGACGCATTGATATTTGGTTGAATAAACGAATTGATTTCTTGTGCAGGTAAATTGGTGATATTTCCCTGAACCGTAAAATGATCATGCTGACTCATGGGGTTAAATTTCCATAAGACAGCCATGGGAGCTCCCATAAAATCGGACTTCCAATCGACGACTAAATCGGGTAAAGTCTTTTTTTGAAAGCCACTGTTCACATTGGTGATTACGGTATTTATTCGACTGAAGATTAATTTCCCTGCTTGACTATTGGCTTTATCGGCCTCTTCTTCATACACCAAATGGGCGTGAATTAACCCCACTTTTTGAATGGCTAAATCGAACTTCATTTTACGCAGCTTCTCACTAAACATTGGTTTTCGGCTCAAGTCATCTGCTGGTTTTTTACTGCGGTAAACATTGGCATTCAACTGATGTAAATCCAATTGACTGACATGGACATACAATGACTTGTTCTCTCTTAAACCCCATGCAACTCCCCTTGCAGTTAATTGAGGAACCGACAACACATAAAGATCTCGTTCTTTCGCCAACTGGGCAACAAACTGCGCTCGGCTTAATTTGGGTGTTAACTTTAATTGTTCCACCTCCAGACGACCATTTTCAAAACGCAGTGGCCCCGTCGTTAATTTATAGACGTTATCCATGTCATAAGCCAACGATTTAGACGTTAATAAAACGCTTTGATAGGTAAATGGAACTGCTTTTTGAATCGTCGTTGGATCGAGGAGAATCTGTTTAAAATTCAGATCTATTGTACCGAGTTGTACATCGGGTTTTTTCTTTCCATAAGGAATCAGCTCTAATTTTGCGTTTTTAACCGAAGTAGAAGCAATCGCTATAATATCATTAAAATCAGGGGAAGAATTCTTTCTTTGAGCCACGCGTTCGGGTTGGCCAAAAATCGTGAAATGGGCATTTTTTAGGCGTAGATCACGCACAACCATTTTCTTCTGGTATTGATTATTAAAATCAACCAATGTTAAATCAATATTTTTAAAATCGAATTTAGAGGTTGCCAAAAAGCGTGATTTCTTAATGCGTAGCGTGTCCACTTTCAAGTCGAAATTGATAAAGAAATTCTTGATTTCCTTGGCCACTTCTTGGGTGGTTTGTTCTTCTTTCTTTTGACTAAGTATTTTTGCGTTTAAAGAATCCACGTGAATCGACTGTGTATTCACAAACAGAATATCATTTTTAAACCCCCAATTGGTATTGTTCAACGTTAAGTGAGGTGCTTCAATATCGAGTAAAGTATTCACCGAAGTTCGTCTATTTTTAAATTTTTTACGAGATACCAATGGTTTCATGATAAAATCCTTCATGATAAAATCCTTGGCATTAATCTTCAGGTCTGATGTTTTAATATAATGATAGGGGTTGATTTGGTAATACAGTGAATCGACCGATATTTTAAAATCTTGTAAAGTAAAAGGAATCCGCTTTTCACGTGTTCGCTCGTTAAATTTTATGCCATCGATATCGACTGAAAAATTATGAATTCGAGCCAATTCCTGTTGACCCGCATCGGAGAAAAGTTTAAATTTTCCATTTTTCAACACCAATGAATTTACATCGATTTGTTGACCAAGCTGGCTTTCCTTCCCTGTTTTCGGGGTCTTTTTATCGGATAAATAATAATGAATATCGGGTTCTATCAGCCGAATTGAAAGGGCTGCCAATTCTTTTTCATTGATTAGGCGATAAAAATTTATACCCACCACATCTATTCGTTTAATCTTAGCGGTTAAATCAATGGAATCTTTGATCAATAAGGAATCTTTGGGGGATATTTCAACACCTGAAAGAGCAAGGCTGCTATTAAAAAGGGAGAAATTAAGATCGGTATAGGTAAAATGATAAGGCGTATCATTGCGTTCTTCGATAATAGAAGGAAGTCGGACATTGATTAAATAAGCAATCAATACCGACCCGATCAATACGAATGCAAAGAGAGATCCAACAATGAATGCTGTTACTTTCAACCACTTTTTAGGAAACATAGGCTCGTTTTGGCAAGAGTAAACTTAGCAAAAGCTAAACCAAAGTTTTAAAGCAATTGTTCTCTTTACTCGGTGATGTTGTAAATTTGGCGAATATCTTTCAATACTTTATCAAAATTAATCTCTAAATCGATTAATTTCCCTGTAAATAGATCAAAAATCCAACCATGTACTTGTAGACCATTTTCCATTGCACGCTGTACAAACGGATTTTTAACCACATTCACACATTGTTCCTGCACATTTAATTCGGCTAAGCGATTATAGCGCATGCCTTCATTTTCAATGGCATTTAATTCCTCTGAATGCAAACGATACACATCGCGTATATTTCGTAACCAGGGATTTAATAAACCCAGATCTTTGGGAATCATGGCCGACTTTATTCCGCCGCAATTGTAGTGTCCGCACACCACAATATGTTTCACTTTTAAATGCTCTACCGCATAATCCAATACAGCTGTTGTGTTCATATCAATGGTACAGACCATATTGGCAATATTTCGATGAACAAAAACCTCTCCCGGTTGTGCACCTAAAAGCTCTTCCGCAGTTACTCGACTATCAGAACAACCGATGTAAAGAATCTCGGGGCTTTGCCCTTGTGCAAGTTCATTAAAATAATTCTCATCTTGAGCTAAGCGACTCGCTACCCAATTTTTGTTGTGTTCAAAAACCTTTGCTAATTTCATAATTTATTTCACGACATCTTGCACTTCTGGATGGCGTCCGATATAGACACTTACATAGCTGCAAAATGGCAGTACTTTTAATTGGTGCTCCCGTGCATAATCAACCGCTTTTAAAACCAATTTCTCGGCAAAGCCTTGGCCTCTTAATTCAGGATTTACACCTGTATGATTAATAATCATTTGTTCTTGGTTTTTAACGATAAATGTTAATTCACCCACGGCTTTATTCTCCTCATTCATCAATTCAAATACGCCTTCGTTTCCGTTTTGGTTTAATACAATCTTCATAGCTGCCTGTTTTTTACAAACATACAACGCAAAATAAACGCCAAACTTTTATAACGGCAACGATCCTTGTCCAAATGCACGGCAAAGGTATTAAGAAGTGAAAAGAAAGAGCGCCCATTTATCAAAAAATAATAACGATTGAATAATCGATTGTCGATGGAGATATTGGTTTAGAAATTTTCCGACGACGAATCCCTGTAGACAAATAACGATAGACAAATTACAGCCAACGACAGACGAATTCCTATCGACGAAGGACGAAAAACGAATTGCACTCTTCAAAACAAGAGTTTATGATAAATAATTGTCCCTATTGGTATAATTTACTTGTTTATTTCTTACATTTGTTAGATATTTTAGGAAATATTCTTCATATGAAATTCATTGTATCAAGCCATACGCTATTAAAAAATGTTAACTTAATTGGAGGAGTTATCAATAGTAACAACACCTTACCTATACTGGATAATTTCTTGTTCGAATTGAACGGGAATCAATTAACCATTACAGGTTCGGATTTAGAGACCACCATTTCAACCACCTTAGAAGTGGAGTCAAATGACACGGGTAAATTAGCTATTCCTTCCAAAATCTTAACGGATACCTTAAAAACGTTTCCTACTCAACCCCTAACGTTTATACAAAAAGAGGGTAATACCTTGGAAATTGTTTCGGAACAAGGGAATTATCAATTAGCTTTTGAAGATGCCAATGAGTATCCACAAGCGCCCGATATTGAAGACGCCACGTCGACCACTTTAAATGCTGGGATTCTATCTGAAGCAATTATAAAAACGATTTTCGCCACTGGAAATGATGAGTTACGTCCTATTATGACAGGCGTGTTCTTTCAGGCTGTTGCTGATACGTTCTTATTTGTTGCCACTGACGCCCACCGTTTGGTGAAATATACGCGCAAAGGACTAGAAAACGCAGGTACTTCAGAATACATTATGCCGAAAAAACCGTTGAATTTATTGAAAAATATTCTAGGCGGAAATAACGACGATGTAACCATTGAATACAACAAAACAAATACTCGTTTTTCTTTTCAGAATATCGTTTTAACATGTCGCTTAATCGACGGTAAATACCCGAATTACGATGCGGTGATCCCTAAAGAAAACCCAAATGTATTAACCATTAACCGTAGCTTATTTTTAACTTCATTGAAACGTGTTGCTATTTTCTCTAACAAAACAACCAACCAGGTTCGTTTAAAGTTAATTGGAAATTCGTTAACCATTTCTGCTGAAGATGTTGATTTTGCCAACAAAGCCGAAGAAAGACTTCCTTGTGATTACAATGGAGCCGATTTACAAATTGGGTTTAATTCTCGTTTCTTAATTGAGATGTTGAACAATTTACAATCAGACGAGATTACGTTAGAAATGTCAGAACCAAACCGTGCAGGAATTATAAAACCTGTCGATGGTTTAGAAGATGGCGAAGAAATTTTAATGTTGGTTATGCCGGTGATGTTAAACGCCTAAGGTATTCAACAATTTAAACTAATTCATTTTACAGAACACAATGAAAATTTCATATAATTGGTTAAAAACCTATCTGGATACCCCTATTAGCATGGACGACGTATCGACCATTTTAACAAACATTGGTTTAGAGGTTGAAGGAATTGAACAAGTAGGTGGCGCCAAAGATTATTTAGATACGGTGGTGATTGGAAAAGTTTTATCGACTATTCCACACCCAAATGCCGATAAACTGAAAGTAACTTCAATAGATCTTGGACAGGAAGCACCTGTACAAATTGTTTGTGGTGCACCGAATGTGGCAGCCGGACAAACTGTTGCTGTAGCAACCATAGGAACCGTTCTTCCTTCAACAGAAGACGAGTTTAAAATTAAAAAAGCAAAAATTAGAGGGGAAGAGTCTTTTGGAATGCTATGTTCAGAAGTTGAGTTGGGCATTGGAACCGATAATTCGGGTATCCTTGTCATGGACGACTCTTTTACCGCAGGCACGCCTGTTTCTAAACTAATTCGTGAGGAAGTTGATCATGTGATTGAAATTGGATTAACGCCAAACCGTGCCGATTCAATGTCTCACTTTGGTGTAGCCCGCGATTTATACGCCGCTCTAAAATCGAGAAATATTGCAGGAACGTTCACCAATTATTCTGTTGATCACTACCCTTCTGATGATTTTGGACCTAACCCAATTCACATAGAAGTTGAAAACCACGAAGCTGCTCCGCGCTATGCTGGTGTTTATTTACAAAACATCACCGTAAAGGAATCGCCTGAATGGTTAAAAAATAAATTAAGAACCATTGGTCTATCACCTATTAATAACGTGGTTGATATTACCAATTTTATTTTACACGACTTAGCTCAACCCTTACATGCGTTTGATGCTGATTCGATTACTGGAAACCAAGTAATTGTTAAACAATTACCCGCTGGTACAAAATTCACCACTTTAGATGGAATTGAACGCACTCTTAAAGGACATGAATTAATGATTTGTAACGCGGAAAAACCAATGTGTATTGCAGGGGTCTTTGGGGGACAAAAATCGGGTGTTAGTGCAACGACAAAAAATATCTTTTTAGAATCGGCTTATTTCGATCCGATTGTCGTTCGAAAAGGGGCTAAAGCCCACGCTTTAAACACCGATGCTTCTTTCCGTTTTGAACGCGGAATAGATCCTACCATCACCATTGATGCTTTAAAGAAAGCGGTTCTTTTACTACAAGAATATGCAGGGGCTACCATAGGCTCTAATATTGATGACCTTTACCCAACGCCGATTAAAAACCATTCGGTTAAATTGCGTTTGAGCAAAGTGAATGCTTTATTGGGTATGGAAATTCCTGAGCAAGAGATAAAAACCATCCTTGAAAACTTAGAGGTTAAAATTTTAAGTGAAGTCGATGGGGTGTTAGATTTAGAAGTTCCGGCTTACCGTGTCGATGTAACGCGTGATGTGGATTTAATTGAAGATATTTTACGGATTTACGGATACGACAATATTGAACTTCCGGCCAAATTTTCTTTTTCTTACGTTCCTTCTAAGGGTCTAGACCCACAGAAAACAGAAGATTATGTGGCGAGAGAATTAAATGTTTTTGGGTTTCATGAAGCCATGAATAACTCGTTAACAAAGAGAGAATACGAACAAGTCTTTTTCTACCCAGAAGGAGAAAGTGTAGCGATGTTAAATCCGCTTTCAGCAGATTTAGCGGTTATGCGACGTACTTTGTTAAATGGTTTATTGGAAAATGTAGCCTTTAACATTAATCATAAACATGCCCATGTTAAGCTGTACGAATTTGGAAATATCTACCGTAAGTTGAACGAAATCTATGAAGAGAAAAAGTGTTTAGGCATTATTCTTTCTGGACAATATACTCCGGATTCATGGACAGGCAATGCTCGTTCATCTTCATTTTCTGATTTAAAAGGAATTGTTTCTCAAGTTTTTGAACGTTTAAATGTGCGTATTACCAAAGAAGTTCCTTCTGTTGACGATAATTTTATAGATGCAGTTGATATTTATCACCATGATCGTTGTTTAGGATCTTACGGTATAATTAATAAAAAGATTGCCAAAAAAATAGATGTTAATCAGACCGTGTTTTATGCACAATTGGACTGGAATCTACTCTTAGAATTGGCTGAAGGGCAGAAATTAACCTACCAAGGTGTTTCTAAATTCCCTGGTTCTAAACGTGATTTAGCGTTATTGTTAGATGAGACAATTAAATACCAAGCCTTGCACGAAGCTGCTTTAGCCTTAAATAATCCTTTGCTAAAATCGGTTCAGTTATTCGATGTCTATGAAGGCGATAAATTACCGGCTGGCAAAAAATCGTATGCTTTAAGTTTCGAGATTCAAAACGATCAGAAAACCTTAAGCGACAAAGATATTGACCAATTAATGCAAGCTTTAATTTCTACTTACCAAAAAGAATTTAACGCAGAATTAAGATAAACCATTCACTATGAAGTTAAGTAAAGTTATTTTCGGATTTGCCCTGGTTGGAATCAGTATTGTTTCCTGTACCCAACAACAATCTGTGACCTTAAAATCGAAAACGAGTATTCAAAATACCGAATGGAATTTACTCCACGATAATGAAGTTGTTAAGGGATTGTACGATAAAAACGTCACCCTGAGTTTTGATAACTTGAATAACTCCATTGCTGGGTTTGCTGGTTGTAATACCTATAGTGCCGAAATTGTATCTACTGGTGAAGTCATGAAGTTTATCAACGTTACAAGCGCTGAAATGCTTTGCCCTCATTCGGCGACCGAACAAGCTTTTATGGATGTTCTAGACGATGTTGATCGATACCAAGTTCAAGGAAAAGAACTTTACCTTTATAAAGGAAATATCTTGCTTTTGAAATTTAGCAAGCAATAGCTACAAAAATCCCAACCATATGGTTGGGATTTTTTTTTATTAATTAGTGGTTAGTAATTAGTGGTTAGTAATTAGTTGTTAGTAATTAGTCGTTAGTTCTTAGTAGTTAGTTCTTAGTCGTTAGTAGTTAGTAATTAGTCGTTAGTTCTTAGTAATTAGTTCTTAGTAGTTAGTAGTTAGTGGTTAGTGGTTAGTTCTTAGTAGTTAGTAATATCTAGTATCTCACATCTAGTATCTCATCGAACATTGGAAGGGAGTACTGTTGCGGCAGGGATAGTAGCGGCATCCTTTGCTGCCACCTTTGGCTGAATGATTATCGTAATGCTTTTGCAGCAAAGATATAGCGAATAGCCCGGCGCGTAGCGGCCGCCCAATAAATAAGCTAGTTGTGCTGTTTACAGATGACTCGATTCGAAAGCTTCTTTTTCGCGCGCTTCTTCTGAGTCATCCTTCAGTACTTTTTTAGCGACTTTTCCAACGGTTAATCCTTGTACAACAATTGAGAATAAAACCACGACATAGGTTATTTCTAACAGCAGTTCTTTCCATTCGCTATTGGGCATGGATAAGACCAATGCGATGGATACGCCGCCCCGAATTCCGCCCCAAACCATAACGATTAGAGACCCCCGTGTATAGGTGTTTTTACGAAGGATGGATTTAACGGGGATTAGGATTGAGAGTGTACGCGCTAATAAAACGATAAAGATGGTTAAAATACCGAGTAAAATTTCGTCTAAAAGATCGTCGATTAAGAGCAATTCGAAACCGATGAACAGGAATAAAATAGCATTCATCACCTCATCTATTAACTCCCAAAATTTAGTTAGGTAATCTTTTGTTTCGGCATTCATGGCATATTTCTGACCGTAATTGCCAATGATTAATCCGGCGATAACCATAGCTAATGGGCTTGAAACATGGAGTTCTTTGGCGACTAGAAAGCCCCCCATGACGATCGATAACGTGATTAAGGCCGTTACTTTATAATCGTCTATTTTTTTAATGGTATTGGATGCAGTTAGCCCAAGCAGTAATCCCAAAAGAATACCTCCACCCGCTTCTTTTAAGAAAAGTAAAGAAATGGCAGGGACTGAAAGTTCTAGGGATGGATTGATGGCAATTTGTAAAATAACCGCAAACATCACGACGGCAACCCCATCGTTAAAAAGAGATTCACCTGTAATTTTGGTCTCTATGGATTTAGGAACTTTGGCTTGTTTAAGCACGCCCAAAACCACAATGGGATCGGTTGGAGAAATCAGTGTACCAAAAAGTAAACAGTAGATGTAAGGAATATGAAAACCGAAAATACCTGCTGCATAATACAACAAACCGGAAACAATAAAAGCTGATAAAACAACACTGATGGTGGCATAGGTCGCAATGGGCCATTTTTGATCTTTAAGATCGGCAAAGTTAACGTGCATGGCTCCGGCAAAAAGCAGGAAATTAAGCATAGCCCCCATAAGAATTTCGTTAAAATCTAAGGAGTTAAATAGGGTAAAGAATTGCTTGGTGGTATCTGGAAAATATTCATGGCCTAAAAAACGGATGGTGATGGATACCAACATAGCGATAAGCATAACACCAATGGTTCCTGGTAATTTTAGGAAACGGATATTGACGTAAGAAAAAATGGCTGCCAAAACAATTAGGGCAGAAAAGGAATAATAAAGTTCCATGGTTGGGAAGGCTTTGTTTTTAAGCAAAAAAGGTACAAAAAAAGACTACCAATTGGTAGTCTTTTCTTTATAAATTGAATGGTTTTATTAAATTAGTTTGATGCAGGTGCATTTCCTAATAATTCCATAAACTGATCTAATTTAGGTAAGATGATAATTTGAGTTCTTCTGTTTTTAGAACGTCCACCATCTGTAGCATTACTGGTTAATGGGTTGTATTCTCCACGTCCACCAGCCGTCATGCGTTTACCATCAACTCCATATTGGTTTTGAAGCGCTTGTACCACTGAAGAAGCTCTTAAAGCAGATAAATCCCAGTTGTTACGAATGTTAGTTCTTGAAATAGGCACATTATCTGTGTTTCCTTCAATTAATACATCGTAATCGCGGTAATCGTTAATGATTTTTGCAATTTTGCTCAAAGTCTCACCTGCAGCAGGAGAAACTTCGTAGCTACCCGATTTGTATAACATATTATCAGCTAGAGAAATGTATACAACACCTTTTAACACTTGAACATCCACATCTTTTGATTCTTCTCTCGATAAAGAACGCGTTAAATTGTTGGTCAATACCATATTTAAACTATCGCTCTTGTTCTTGGTGTTAACCAAATGCTTAATGTAACGATTCGATTCATTGATTTCTTTCACCAATTCAGAAACATTTTTCTGTCCACCTTCCATACATAATTTCAAGGCATTCTGTAATTCTTTAATCTGATCACGTTCTTTTTGAACAGTTGATTGAATTTGGCCTTGATTAGTTTCGTAGTTGGCTAACTTTGATTTGGCTACAGCTAATTCAGTTTGACAACCTGAATTTTCAGAATACACTGAATTATAACGAGTTTGTAACTCATCATATTTCTTTTGACTTACACAACTAAATAAAGTTGTTCCCGCAATAAGTGCTACGGGTAGGATTGATAATTTCATAAATATCTATAATTTTCAGTTGAACGAATTTACTCATTTTAGAACGAAAAGACCGTTAAAAATAACAAAACTTCTGATTACTAAGCGTATTCAGAAGTTTTTTATGAATAAATTAAGATTTATTCTTAATCTTGAGGGATGTATAACACCTGCCCTGGATAAATTTTATCAGGATGAGATAACATCGGTTTATTGGCATCAAATATTTTTTGATATTGATTCATATCGCCATAGACTGTTTTTGAAATCTTAGAAAGAGAATCACCGCTTTTAACCGTGTACATTGTTTTTGTAAGATCTGGAATCTCAATTTTCAATGGTGTTTTCAAGGTTAATTGATCCTCTACTTGTTCAACACCATCTACGTTACCAGCAGTTGCTAGGATACGTTGTTTTTCGTCGATGTTTAAAGCTTGGCCGCTTACCACAATCGCACTGTCTTTACCTGTAACAGTTACGCCTGATAAATCGAAATTGAATTTACCTAAATGCGCTTTTACTTTTTCTGCTCTTTCTTCAGCAGATTCTGAACCACCAAACACTTTTTCACCAGCGTTTTTAATAAATGAAAATAATCCCATAATGTTAATTTATAGTTATTAATGAGTTGTTAATGTCTAGTACTACAAACAAATATTATGCCCCTTATCTTACGATAGCGGTATATTTGTTTTTTAATTTACCGATAATTTCACGTTGGCCTTGTAACTGTCTTGTGAAACGATCGATGTCTTGATCTAAGATGGCGTCTGTAACCTCTGCTTGTTCAACTTTTTGTGTAAGGGTTGCCGTTCTGGCATCGATTTCGTGAAACGATTTTTCAGCTTTGTTCTTTTTCTTCATTAAGCCATCAATAGCTTTATCATCGGATGCTCTTTCGAGTTGATTTTCTAACAATTCTAAACGTTCGCCCAATTGCTGTCTTTTGTTTTCAAGCTTTAGCAATTCATTGGCGTCACGCAATGTATTTTTTAGTGCGGTACCTTTCTTACTTTGCACCTCAACGGTCTGTCGACTTAATTTCATCATTAATTCATTGGCAAACCTTAAATCATTTCGTACACAAGCTCTTCGCGATTGAAACGATAAGTCTTTCAAGCGTTCGAATATCTCACCAAATTCGGGCGATTGATCATTAAGACTCATCCCATTTTGATCAGAAAGTGATGTAATAACGGTGAATTTATTCGGTCCATCTTCTACAAAACTTAAGACGGCTTTGTAAATATCATCCGAGTTTTTAAACTTCACATTGGTTGCCTCGTGTTTTTTCAAGAGGTTGGTTGTACCCCCTTTGTTGGTAATCCAGTTTTGCCAAGCACTATACACCGTAGATTGGGCACAATTTTCCACAGAAAACGCGTAGGATTCAAGGGCTTGGCCATTCATTTCGTATTCGACTCTAAAAAGTGTTTCATCTTTTTGTTCTTGGGCTGTTAATCCATAAGATAACAGCATCGTAATTCCTAAAAAGATTTGTTTCATGCTTATTTTTTTTTGCCTTTTATAATGGAATCAATTTACTAAAAAAAATAGTCTCGTCCGTCAATCTAAAAGCTATTTTTATTGTGTATTTTTAAGCAGATTTTTTTTAGCATGCAAACCAAGATATTATTAGTCTATACCGGAGGGACTATCGGAATGGCCAAAGACTATGGCGATCAATCATTAAAGCCCTTTAATTTTGATAATTTATTGAAACGAATCCCTGAACTTAGTTTACTGGATTGTTCCTTCGATTACTCGAGTTTCGAGACACCCATCGATTCTTCAGATATGAAACCGGAATATTGGGTTGAAATTGCGCACACCATTCGCGATAATTACGAAGCTTATGATGGTTTTGTTGTTTTACACGGAACCGATACCATGGCTTACACAGCTTCGGCTTTAAGCTTTATGATTGATAATTTAGAAAAGCCTGTTATATTCACGGGTTCTCAATTACCCATTGGTGATTTAAGAACCGATGCCAAAGAGAATTTAATTACCTCGATTCAATTAGCTTCCTTACGAAAAGACCATCAACCCTTAATTAAAGAAGTCTGTATTTATTTCGAATACAAGCTTTTACGCGCCAACCGAGCAACTAAAATTAATGCGGAAAACTTTGATGCCTTTGAATCGCCCAATTATCCTGTAATTGGTGTTTCTGGCGTGCATTTAGAAGTCAAAGAAGATTTAACGCTGAAACTTCCTATCACAGGTCCTTTAACCATTAACGAAAAGTATTCAACCGATGTGGGTGTATTAAAAATATTCCCTGGTATGAACCGTTCTTTTATTGAAAGCGTTATCAATGCTCCCTCTATAAAAGCATTTATCATTGAAGCTTTTGGTACGGGGAATATTTTCACCGATCAATGGTTTATCGATCTTTTAAAAGAAAAAGTGGCCCAAGGAATTCATCTGATTATCAATACCCAATGTGCAGGTGGAATGGTTGAAATTGGACGTTACGCAACCAGTGATGCACTACTGGAAATGAGAGCGATCTCTTCATATGACCTAACCATGGAAGCAGCGATTACCAAAGCTATCTATTTATTGGGACAAGATTTAACCCACGAAGAATTTAGAACAGCCTATGAAGCTAACCTAAAAGGCGAATTAAGAAAACACCATTATATTGAATAAATCGAAAGGTTATATAGAATAATAAAAATCGTGCTTTGTCACGATTTTTTTGTTTTCACACCAGACATAGATTGGCCATCGGTTGATTTTAAATGAATAAAAATATAAGTCGATAAAATCGTAATTACACCCAAGGTTAAAAAGGTATAACGGAAGGCTCGCACCTCTACTCCCTTAGTTACCCATTCGGCTTCCTTATAAAAACCAAGAATTAAAGAGGCTACTGAGATACCAAAGGTTAAGGACAATTGCTGGGCTACCGCCAAAACACTATTCCCTTCACTGGAGGTTTTTTCATCTAAGTCGGAAAGTGAAAGGGTATTCATCGCCGTAAATTGAATAGAACTTATAAAACCGTGCACCATCATTAAAGGAACGATATAATAGATGGGCGATGCCGATTCTAAGAAATAAAACATAGCGACCAATAAACCCAACAATAAAGTATTGGTAATTAAGATATCGCGGTATCCAAATCGATTCACCAATGGAACAACAAATGACTTGGCAAAAATATTACATGCCGCCGAAGGAATCATAAGTAAACCGGCTACTGTAGCAGAATAGCCATAACCTACTTGCAAGAGTAACGGAATTAAAAATGGCATTCCACCTATGCCCAAGCGCGTAATCATATTACCTATTAAACCTATTCTCAGTGTTCTAATTTTAACTAAATTCAAATTAAACAAAGGATGTGGATGCGATTTAGCATGGAGAATATATCCGCCAATTAAACTGATCCCTAGCAGCGTTAACAAAATCGCATAACGGTAATCAATTAATTTCGTCGAGGTTAATTCCATTAAAAGAATTAAAACCGTAATTCCTCCACTAAATAAAAACAATCCACGTAAGTCGAATCGAAAAACGGGGTGTATAAAGTTGGGAATCGCAAAACGGCTCATCCATAAAGCCACAATTCCAAAAGGGATATTCACCAAAAAGATCCAATGCCACGATAAGGTTTCTACCAAAACCCCACCTAAACTAGGCCCTAGTAAAGGGCCTATTAAACCAGGGATGGTGATAAAATTAATCACTTTTAACAATTCCTTTTTCGGAAAAGCATACAAAATGGCTAAACGGGCCACAGGGACCATCATCGATCCACCAACAGCTTGTACAACTCTTGAAAGAATTAATCCTGTTAAAGTCGTCGAAAAACCACACAAAACCGACCCCAATGTAAACAATAAAATAGCCAATTGAAAGATCTTCTGGGTTCCATATTTATCCGCTAGCCATCCACTTAAAGGAATCAATAAAGCTACCGTTAGTGTATACGAGACAATAATGGACTGAATCTGTAGAGGCGATTTCCCTAACTCATTGGCTATGGTTGGTAAGGACGTATTCAAGATGGTTCCATCCAAAGCTTGCATAAAAATAGCCATGGCTCCAAGCCACGGCAAATAGGTACGTGTGCGAGGTGAAATATCCAGATTTGAATTCATAAAGACAGGTCTACCAAATTCTATTCCTTAGTGATGTTTTGGGAATATTTTTTTAACTTTTACCCATGTTTATTAATGCACATACTCATCATTGCAGTAACCAAGCCAACGTGCTTGATTTAATCAATTATTTTCCGACAGATACGATAGAGCCAACAGCCTATTTTTCGGTCGGTTTACATCCATGGTCCATTGATACAGTAACCCTTCAAACCGATTTAGAACGTTTAGAAAACCTTCTACAACACCCCCCATGTTTAGCCTTAGGGGAAATCGGGTTAGATAAAGTGAGCAAAATCGATTTTTCGCTTCAAAAAGAAGTCTTTATCCAACAGCTCCATCTTAACAAAAAATACAATAAGCCAGTTATTATTCATTGTGTACGGGCGTTTCAAGAGATCTTAAGCATCCGGAAATCAGAACAAATTACCCAACCTTTCCTCTTTCATGGGTATTCAAAAAACCACCAATTGCTAAAACAAATTCACGACGCTGGATGTTATGTTTCTTTTGGAAAAAATCTATGCGATAACCAAAACATACAAGCTATATTTGCAAACTTAAAAAATGAGGTCTTTTTTCTTGAAAACGACAACAGCACCACCTCCATTAAGGACATATACCAATGTGCTAGTCAATTACAAGAAATCCCTCTCGAGGAATTAAAACAACAAATAACCCAAAGTTTTACAACTGTATTTGGGCCGATATAAATCAATAGCTATGGTAGTTTGGCAAGAAAGAGCAGAATTATTATTTAAAAGAGATGGCTTAAGCAACTTACACAATTCACACGTGTTAATCGTTGGCCTTGGTGGCGTAGGATCGTTTGCAGCCGAATTTATCACCCGTGCTGGGGTTGGGAAATTAACCATTGTCGACGGCGATGTAGTTGATATTACCAACATCAATCGCCAGTTACCCGCACTTCACTCCACGGTGAATCAACCCAAGGTAGAAGTGGTGGCTCAACGCCTACTCGATATTAATCCCGATTTACACCTTACAAAAATTCAAGAATTTTTATCGCCCGAACAAGCCTATGCCATTGTCGACAAACAATTCGACTATGTGATTGACTGTATCGACTCGGTTGCCCCAAAATTTAATCTAATTGTCGCCGCCAAACGAAAAAAAGTAAAACTCGTTAGCTGTATGGGGGCAGGTGGAAAAATGCAAGTGAGCAAAGTTCATGTCAAAGACATTGGTCGTACAGAAGTGTGTCCCTTAGCCAAGAACATTCGCAAAAATTTAAAAAAAATAGGCATTACCAAAGGGATAAAAGCCGTTTATTCAACCGAAATACCCCAAGAAACATCCCTAAAACTAACCGATGGTTCCAACTTCAAACGTTCTTTTTATGGAACCAATAGTTGGATGCCCGCACTCTTTGGGCTATACGCCGCAGAGACCGTGGTATCTTATCTCTTAAAAAAGTCGTTTCAAGAAATTGAAAATTAAAAGCTTTTCTGTACTTTAGATGTTTAATCTTATTCATATAATTAACCATGAAAATTAACTACGACTATATTACTTACGAAGACGTTTTACGCGCAAGAAGAATGGCCTATGAAAACGCTTTCGAACACAATGCAACCGATTCCGTTTTAAACACTGCACGCGACGTATTTAGCCAAGGTAGTTTCGATATTTGTATCAAAATCTGTGAGGGCCTATTAGACTCAAAAGATCCAAAACAATTATATGATGCCAAAAAACTTATTGCCCTATCCCACTACAGCAAACAAGACTTCGCTAGTTCAGACGAAGCTTTCTTTGCCTTGGCACAAAACTCAAATAACTCAGACGATTGGTTCAATGCCGTAATTTCTGCCACTTTAAACCGCAATTTAGAGCGCAGTAAAGAATGCTTTGGCGTCGCCTTAGAAAAATATACCCAACATGGTCACCAACGCAATATGCCTTCGGTTCAGTTAATGCTTCACTATATGTTAAGCTTGGCCAACATCGAGGAATATGAATTGGCCTTTGAGCAATTCAATATGCTGAAACAAGTCTATGAAAAAATTAAAAATACAGACGAAAACTACCTGCGTACACGCGGACTAGAAAAAATTGGCGACTTCTTAAACGTCAGTCAAGAAATCCTTCAACATATAGAGGCCGACAAACGAAAAACAATCCAACAAGAGCTTATTGCCGCATTAGACGAAAACGGAAAAGTTCAAGTCGATTTATTCTTCTCAGAATTTCCAAACTCATAAACAACACTAGCGTTCATTCTTCGAACGCTTTTTTTATACATGCATTTCTGGGCGGCCGCTACGCGCCGGGCTATTCGCTCTATCTTTGCTGCAAGAACATCTCGATGAGTTGAAGCTGAAGGTGGCAGCAAAGGATGCCGCTGCTATCCCTGCCGCAGAGCCACTCTGTTAAAATGTTCTCAATCGAACATTTTAACAGAGTGGCATTTAAAAAAAATAATTCTATGTCGCTCACTTGCAAGACATAGCCCATCCATTAAGAAAATCCCAACATTTATTGGGAATTTTTAACATTTAACGGAATAGTCTGTGCTCTCTATCTACCAACTAAAATTAATTGATAAAAGAAGAGGATTATGAAAAAGTTCATGCAATTATTCGGAATGGTCGCTTTAACAAGTGTATTATTTTCATTCAAATCAATCGATGACCCGAAGGTGATTATTATTGATATCGTAGACAATATTCAGTCTACAACAGAACAACATATTACCAACGAATTTAAAAGCGAACTCGATGCTTTTAAAACCAATGATCATATTCAAGTATTGGATTGGAAAGACATTAGCAAAGGTTTAAAAGACGACCAAAAGAAAGCGTTATTAGACAGCATTCAACCAGAAATGATTATGACCATTAGTTTCAAAAATGCTACCGAAAATAAAGTAACCGCGGTTGTGTCTAAACAAAACACCTCGTTTGACGAATCGGTTAAAGTAGCCCGTGATTTAACGGATACCTTAAGTTCTGATCAAGTGAAGAACGAAGGCGTTTTTCACACCGATTCCAATTATGTACAAGATAATTTAGCGCCTGCAGTCTTTGTGAGTGTAGAGGCTAAAAATGATGAAGCATCCAACAAAGAGATCGTTTCAAAATTAACCTCTTTCATCGAAGGAGTAAAAACAGCAGAAGCACAAGCAGTTGCTGATGAGGCCCAAGCTGTAGAAGTAACAACAGTACAATAACACGAACATCTTTTTTTAAAATACGATTACAATAATTTATTCTAAAAAAGTCATGCTCCACATTCGGCATGACTTTTTTATTTGATTTAGATAAATCTTGCTAAGTTTGTCAAAATCGGATTTCTATGTCAAAACAAGGCTATATTGCGCGTTATTTTAATATTGTACGAAAACTTTCCCAAAAAAGATATTGCTCTTATGAAGAGTTGGAAGACTTTCTTGAGCGGGAATTTGAAATGTTGCAGCTCAACGATGAAACCCTTGAATTTAATTTTTCGAAAAGAACTTTGCAACGCGACATCCGTGAAATCCGAAATATTTTAGGAATCGACATCGTCTATAGCCGTCAACAAAAAGGGTATTACATTGTTCAAGACGATTACAGTTCCGAATTATTTCTAAAAACCATTGAAGAAATAAACAGTTTTTCGGCGCTAAAATTAACCAATTCCTTAGCTTCCATCGTTTATTTGGAGAAACGTAAACCAAAGCGATCAGAATTTCTACCCGAAATTGTTCAAGCCATTCAAAAGAAACGAAAAATAGAATTTACATACCAAAAATTCGGTGAAGATCATTCCACTATACGCCAAGTATCTCCTTTGGCCATTAAAGAATTCAAAAACCGATGGTATCTAATTGCGGAAGATGGCGGGACCATTAAAAACTTTGGCTTAGAACGAATGCTTCGTGTAGAAACACTCACCCATCGAGTAGAATCTATTCAATTTGATTATGACGAGAAATACCAACATTGCTTTGGAATTGTAGCTCCCAATGCCGACACCCCTTCAAAAGTCATTATTTCGGTGGATCAAAAACAAGCCGCCTACTTAAAATCGTTGCCTTTGCATTCTTCACAAACCATAGTCTCTGAAACAGAAGAAGAAGTTCTTATTCAGTTAACGGTTTATATAACCCCTGATTTCGTGAGCGAGCTCTTATCATTGGGGCACTTTATTCATGTAATCGAACCCAAAGAACTACAACAACAATTGGCTGAAAGCGCAGCAAAAATCACCGCACTTTATCGAAATCATTAACCTAAGATTCTATCGCTAATTGAAAATCGAAATTAAAACTTAATTTACCGGCTACTTTTTCTTGGGTAGTCGGATCGATTAAACCCGTTATTTTCGTGGTTTTACCTTTTGTTATTAAATCCAACATCTGTTTATCGGTAAGCTTTTTACCAAAAACTTGAAAAGGTATTGTAAAGGTACACACTTTGTAATTTGAACAACCATAAGCCGTTTTACCTTTAATCAATAAATGGTTTTTACACTTGGGGCATTGATGTTCTTCAAGAACAATCTTTTCCTTTTCTTTTCGCGGTTTAGCGGCTTTTGGTGTTGCCTTCTCTTTGGGCGTATCATAAGCAGCAATGGGTCTAAAATAACTATTTTTCACCTCCAGCGTGAGGTTGGTAACCATTTCAATTAACTCTTGTTTAAACGTCTCTAATTCGTAGGTCCCTTTTTCTATTAAGCGTAATTTATGTTCCCATACCCCTGTTAATTCAGGCGACTTCAACAATTCGTTTTGGATGGTATCAATTAAATCAATCCCTGTTTGTGTCGCAATTAGGTTTCGCTTTTTCTTTTCAATGTACTTTCGTCGAAACAAGGTTTCAATGATATTGGCTCTTGTCGAAGGTCGTCCAATCCCATTTTCTTTCATCAGTTCACGCATTTCTTCATCTTCCACCTGTTTTCCTGCTGTTTCCATAGCCCGCAACAACGTCGCTTCTGAATAAGCTTTTGGTGGAGTTGTTTTCCCTTTATGAACAAAGGGAGCATGGGGACCAGATTCCCCAATTTCAAAAATAGGCATCACTTTCTCTTCGTCTTTATCATCTTCCTTTTTATCCTTCGCGTATACTTCACGCCACCCCATTTCTAAGATTTGTTTTCCGGTTGCTTTAAAACCAATAGCAGTTAACGCTCCATCTTTTCCTAGATTTTCAACTTTCGCGTCAACTGTCGTATTCGCTATTTTACATTCGGGATAGAAAGCCGCGATAAAACGTCGAGTAACCATATCGTAAATGCGTTTTTCATCCAGGTTCAATCCTTGCGGAAAAATCTCTGTTGGAATAATGGCATGGTGATCGGTGACTTTGGCGTCATCGAACACCGATTTCGATTTCGGAATAGGCTGCAACAACAAAGGAGCTACCAAATCTTGGTAAGCAGACAATTTGGTTAAAATACCATGAACTTTTGGGTAAATATCTTCTGATAAATAAGTGGTATCTACACGGGGATAGGTCACATATTTCTTTTCGTATAAAGACTGTATATATTTTAACGTATTTTCAGCGGAATAGGCATACTTTTTATTGGCTTCCACTTGCAATGAAGTTAAATCGAATAAGCGTGGATTTTTTTCCTTTCCTTCTTTCACTTCAAAATTCACCACTTCAAAAAGACGATCCAATAGAAATTGTAAACCATCATTGGCTTTCTCTTCCGATTTTAATCGAGGTAGAACAGCATTAAATTCCACTTCTTTATAAATCGTCTTTAATTCCCAATATTCATCAGAGACAAAGGCATTAATTTCCTTTTGTCGCTGCACAATCATCGCTAAAGTGGGGGTTTGTACCCGCCCTATAGAAAGCACGGTCTTAGGTGGTGCAAATTTCTTGGTAAATAATCGCGTCGCATTCATTCCCAACAGCCAATCGCCAATTGCTCTCGCTTGTCCTGCCGCATAAAGGTTGTCGTAGGCATGCCCATCTTTTAGGTGAAGAAAACCTTCTTTAATGGCTTCTTCCGTTAAAGATGAAATCCACAACCTAGAGAGTGGCGCAGTAGCCTTCGCTTTTAACAATACCCATCGTTGAATCAGCTCCCCTTCTTGACCAGCATCCCCACAATTTATAATCTCGGTCACTTGTGGATCGGTTACCAAACGTTCTATCGTTTTAAATTGTTTCAAAACCCCTTTATCGGGCATTACCTTAATTCCAAAATTGGTAGGAATCATGGGTAAATAATTTAAATCCCAGCTTTTCCAATCGTTGGTATAGTCTTGTGGTTCTTTTAAAGAACATAGATGACCAAAGGTCCAGGTTACTTGATAGCCGTTTCCTTCGAAATACCCATCGTACTTTTGATGAGCTCCGATGACTTTGGCTATGTCTTTGGCAACACTTGGTTTTTCGGCAATACAAACTTTCATGGCAGATTATTTAGTTAAGCGGGACAAAATTGTCGATAAATTTTTAATTTTAAAATTATTTTACACTTCATTTAAGAAGCTGCATAAATATACTCCCAAAAGCGTTTCAAACACATAACACACACGCTTAAAGAACGTTAAACTAAAAAAAAATTGAATAACGATGAGTTTATAGAATAGGGAAAGTGTAAAAATAACACCTTAAAATAAAATTATCCTAAATTTAACGGGAGAAGGTGTTAAAAAATGTAGATGTTTTAAAATATTTTCACTTAATTTACACCCACATTAATAAAAATCATAATATTTTAAAAAAAGAATTAGTAAATGGAAAAGAATGTAACAGTACCAGCTAAAACTAAAAAGGGAGGTATCAATCCGGTTATTACAATTGTAATACTTTATCTAATTGCAGCTGCAATTTTCTATTTTATTTTTGGAAATCCAGATAATTTCGAAAATGGAGACGTAGACAAAGGACATCCTCACAACTTCTTAGGAATTATTCGTAAAGGGGGACATATTATCCCATTCTTAATCACTTTCTTCTTTATGGTTATCGTATTCTCGATTGACCGTGCTATTGTTTTAAACAAATCAAGAGGAACAGGAAGTGCAGAGAAATTTGTCAATGACATCCGTGCGTTATTAAACAAAAACGAGATCAACAAAGCGATCGAGTTATGTGACAAACAAAAAGGTTCAATTGGAAACGTTGTAAAAGAAGGTTTAACGACTTACAAAGCGTTAGAAAATGACACAACTTTAAACAAAGAACAAAAATTAGTTCAATTAAATAAAACATTAGAAGAGGCAACAACTTTAGAGATGCCAACTTTAGAGAAAAATATGACTATTATCTCTACAATTGCTTCTGTTGGTACGTTAATCGCCTTAATGGGTACTGTAATCGGGATGATTAAATCTTTCTTCGCTTTAGGTGAAGGTGGTGGATCAGTTGATTCAGCTACATTATCTGTAGGTATTGCTGAGGCATTAATTAACACAGGTATGGGAATTGGAGCTTCTGCTTTTGCAATTATTGCTTATGCTTACTTTACTTCTAAGATTGATGATTTAACATTCAAAATCGATGAAGTTGGTATGAGTATTCAACAATCTTTCTCTACACATAATTAATATCAAAGAGAATTCCGAGACGATTTAACCCGGTTTGGATGACACACAACAACAAATAAGATATTAATTATAAAATAGAGAGAAATGGCAAGAGTAAAACCAAAAAGACAGAGTCCTTCGATGGACTTAACCGCCATGAGTGATATGGCGTGGCTTTTGTTAGCTTTCTTTATCTTAACATCAAACTTTAGAGAACCCGAAGTGGTTCCTGTAGTAACGCCTACTTCTGTTTCTAACGAAAAAATGGCCGAGGATAACATGATGCTTGTTAAAATCGACGGTGAAGGAAAGTTCTTATTTCAATTAGATGAAAAAGATCGTATACCTGTATTAGAACGAATGGGAGATAAATATGGTGTTAGATTTACAGACGCTGAAAAGAAGGCATTCAGAAGCGTAGTAGAATTTGGAGTACCTATGAAAGATATGAGAAGTTTCTTAAATCTTCCAGAGGATAAACAAGGGAAATACAACCCTGGAATTCCATTAGATACTATTGAAGGAAAAAATCAAGAACTTATTGACTGGGTTTTTGAGGCGAAAGAAGCGAACGAAAATTTATTCTTAGCAATCAAAGGAGATCAATCGTCTGAATACAAACAATTCAAGACTTTAATCCAACGATTACAAGAAAAAAATATGAATAAGTTCCAGTTAATTACATCTCAAGAATAATTAAAAGAAATTTAGACAATGGCGCAAATTGAAGCACAAGATAGTGGCGACGGGAAAAAAATCCGTTCCAAAAAACAGTCAACGAAAGTTGATATGGCTCCGTTAGTAGATTTAGGTTTCTTATTAATTACTTTCTTTATGTTCGCAGCGACTTCGATCAAACCGAATGTAATGAACTTGAACATGCCTCCAAAAATTCCAAAGGACATTGTTGCTCCTACGGAAATTAAATTGTCGAACTCTTTGACAATTATGATTGGAAAGGACAATAAATTGTTCTGGCATCAACAAGATGAGAAAGGATTAGCTTTAGAAACGCTGAATGAAACAGACTATTCTGCTGAAGGGATCCGTAAAGTTATTACGACCGCTACACAGAAAGCTGAAGACAAGGATATGTTTACTGTTATTATTAAACCAACAGAGGAAGCAAGCTATAAAAACCTAGTGGACGTATTGGACGAAATGGCCATCACCAAATCAACCAAATACGGAATCGTTGAAGTTAAACCTTTTGAACAAAAGGTGTTTGACGAAAAAATGGGTAAATAGTTTAGTTAATTTGTTGAAATAAAAAAGAAGAAAATGTCAGATAACAATAACAAAAAACTAAAATCCTTAGATGATATAGTATTTGAAGGTAGAAACAAAGAATACGGCGCATATGACCTGAGAATGACCGAAGAGCGCAGCTTATTAAAAGCGCTTATCCGTGGTGGTGTAATCATTGTTATTCTTGCAATAGCAGTTTGGGCATCAGGTACCGGTCTTTTAGATAATAAGGATAAAAGTGACGTCGTTGTCGATGTCGTATTAGAAGATTTAACAATTCCTGATGCTCCTGAAGAGGAGGAAGAAGTGGTAGAGCCAGAACCAGAACCTGAGCAACAAGAAAACCACTATCAAGAAGAGACAGCGCAAGAGAAATTTATCATGCCTGAACCAAAACCTGAACCAAAAAAGCAGGAAACGGTACCTCCAACTGATGAGCTTAAAGGAAAAGATTTATCTTTTGAAAAACGTGAAGGATCTGAATCGAAAGGACAAACCGGTGGTGGACCTGTCAATTTAAATACCGAAGCGCCTAAAAATACTCAACAAGCACCGAAAACAGAAGATAAAGGAGAGAAACCAGCTCCACCATCAACTGTAACGGCTCGTACAGCAGCTATTATGGCTATTTACCCTGGATGTGAGAAAGATGCAGCAAAAGGTAAACAAGCAGCGATTGACTGTATGTCTAAGCGATTAAGTGCAGAGATTGGTGATGAATTACAAGATTTTGGTGAAATAGCGGAACGTGAAGGTATATCGCAAGCAGTTGCAAAATTAACTTTCCAAATCGATACCCAAGGTCGTATTGTTCAAATTCAACCTCAAGGTGATGCAAAATTAGGTCCTGAAGCTAAAAAAGCTTTAGATCGTATCACTCAAAGACAACAACGTAGAGGTAAAACAATTACCCCTGCAAAAACGGACGACGGTAAAGCAGCAATCTTGAATTTCAATATTCCTGTTCGTTTCCAACAAATGTAAACAACGTATACATTATAATAAAAAAGAGAAGCCTAGGCTTCTCTTTTTTTGTTTTTACTTCGTACGCTTCTTTAAAGATCCTATGGTTTAGGACATTCAATGCATAAAAAAAATCGTTAACCAAGTAATTTGGTCAACGATTTTTTTTTGAGGTATGCAAGTCTAAAATTTAAAATCTTTTAACAAGGCTGTATAACGCTCAATACCGTGTTCAATTTCGGATAAATAAATATATTCGTCAGGCGTATGTGAACGTGCAGAATCACCTGGCCCCATTTTTACAGTATCAAAATTCATCATCGCTTGATCCGACATCGTTGGAGAACCATAGGTTGTACATCCCAATTCGATACCTTTTTGAACTAAGGGATGCTGTATAGCTATTCGCGATGAATTTAGGCGTAAAGAACGGGCTTTAACAATGGTATTGGGTAACGCTTGTTGAATATAAGCCACCACATCCTGGTTGGTGTATAATTCGTTTACACGAACATCAACAACCAACTGACAACTATCTGGGACTACATTGTGTTGACTTCCTGAATTAATTTGTGTAACCGTCATTTTAACGGGGCCTAGCATATCGGAAACGCGTTCAAATTCGTGGTTTTTTAACCAGTCAATCACTGGCATTGCTTCGTAAATGGCATTGATGCCCTCATTACGTGCTGCATGACCTGTTTTACCTTTCACTTCAATTTCTACAACAACAAGACCTCTTTCGGCAATCGCCATATCCATTTGAGTCGGTTCACCCACAATCCCTAAATCGATTCGAGGCAAGGAAGGTAAAAGACTACCAACATTTAATTGTCCTGAATTTTCTTCTTCTGCCGTAATAGCTACAATTAAGTTATAGGGTAAATCTTCTTTCAAAAAATTAATGTAGGTCGCTAGTAAACTGACAGCTGATGCACCAGCATCGTTGCTCCCTAGTCCAATTAATTTATCCCCTTCAAAAGTAGCCTTTAATGGATCGTACGTCCATGTCTTACCAAACTTCACAGTATCGTGATGGGAATTTAGAAGAATGGTTTTTTTATTTTCATCAAATCCTGGATGAATAGACCAAACATTATTGTTCTGTCTTTGGGCAGTTGCTCCATGTTCTACTAGGAAATTAAAGATAATTTCTGCTGTTTTATCTTCCTCTTCGGAAAAGGATTGTGTTTCGATTAGATGCGCCAATAAATCGACGGCTTTCTTTTTCAAAAGAGCTAGCTCTAGCATAATATGGTTTTAATTTCTGAATTTATATTTTTAGCATGAACCAAACATACATTTTTCACACCCGCTTGAATCACTTCAAACGCATTGTCTAATTTAGGAATCATCCCTTCAAAGATTACTCCTTCTTCTTTTAATTTTTGGTAGTGTGTATAGTCGATACTTGGAATAAGACTCGATTCATCGTCGATATCGCGAAGAACCCCAATTTTATCGAAACAAAAGTTTAATTCAACATCGGTATGTTTTGCTAAAGCCATGGCAATAGTTGAAGCAATGGTATCGGCATTGGTATTGAATAATTGTCCATGGCCATCGTGGGTTATGGCACAACAGATTGGTGTGATGCCGAGCTTTAATAAATTATTAAACAGGGTTGCATTCACTGCATCAGATCCAAGATCACCCACAAGGCCGTAATCAATCGTTTTAACGGGTCTTTTCGTCGCCTGGATAGCATTGCCATCCGCGCCCGATAATCCTAAGGCATTACACCCGGCTTGTTGAAGTAGAGCAACAATGGATTTATTGATATTTCCGGCATAAAGTCCAGTGATAACTTCGAGCGTTTCTGCATCGGTAACTCGACGGCCATCGATCATATTGGGTTGAATACCTAACTTATTTAAGAGATTACTGGCACCTTTACCGCCGCCATGCACAAGAATTTTTGGATCTTTAATCTTTGCAAAAGCTTGCAAGAACGTATGAAGAGCGACTTGATCGTCGATAATTCCCCCTCCTATTTTAATTATTTTCAACATGTTAATAATTCTGAAAAATTTATTGGTTTTTTTTCGTGATACAAAAATAAAGTATTTAACTTTGCATCTCAGTATAATAACTGAATATCTTGTTGATTAATGGAAGAAATTTCACAAATCATTTCGCTCATGTCTGAGCCCTCACTTTTAAGTCGATCGATTTCTAGCCTAACTAGGAGTCATAATGGTATTGATGGCCCTTGGTCATCTATTTTTTTAACCTCTTGTCACTTAATCAACAATCCCTTAAATTATGTATGTTAGAGTAGCCAATGCAGATGATGCTCAGTACAGTGCACTTTTATGTGAATGGTACGAAGAGTCCGCTCGTATGAGAAAAACGGGCATCGCAAAAAGAAATCCAATTTACCTTGAGCGAAAAATGCGCAATGGTAATGCGGTCATAGCGTTTGATGATGACAATCAAATCGCTGGTTTTAGTTATATAGAAACCTATGAAGAGGAAAAATTCGTGGTGAACTCTGGCTTAATTGTCCGGCTAGACCTGAGGAGTTCAGGCGTTGGTCGCGACATTAAACAGGCTGTTTTTGCCCTATCACGGACCAAATTTCCTAAATCAAAGATTTTTAGTATTACAACGAGCTTAGCCGTTATGCGAATGAATACTAAATTAGGGTATAAACCTGTCACATTTTCGGAATTAACTCAATCGGATGAATTTTGGGTGGGTTGTAAAAGTTGTAAAAATTACACCATTTTAATGGAGAACGAACGTAAAATGTGTATTTGCACTGGATTAGTGTATGATAATCTAAATGATGAATATGCACAAAACACCCCTAAAAATGAAATTGAATAAATATACGCTGATAGGTTTTTTTTTGTCTAAAATGAGTATATTTGCAAAGTTTCACGAATAAATATTCAAAATGAGTAATAAAAAATACAGATTCCAATTAATTAAAGATTTAATTTCTACCCAAGAAATTTCAAATCAAGATGAGTTGTTGAAAAAATTAGAAGATTTAGAGATTGTCATTACTCAAGCTACTTTATCAAGAGACTTGCGTGAGTTGAAAGTTTCTAAAGTGCCTAATCTACAAGGAAATTATGTCTATCGGTTAACCGAAACGGAAACCATGAATAGCATACAGACCCATGATGACAAGGTGACTTTAACTTTTTCAAATAACTTGGTGGTTGTAAAAACCAAACCAGGTTATGCCAATAGAATAGGCTTTGAAATTGACAATGCCCATTTTAATAGTATTTTAGGTACCATTGCTGGTGACGATACCGTTTTGATTATTATGAAAGAAACGAGCACCCGAGAAGAAGTTTTAAAAGAATTGATTCAAATTATTCCCAATATAAACACAACAAACAATGAGTAACAAAGCAGTTTTAGCCTATAGTGGTGGTTTAGATACCTCATATTGTCTAGTCAACTTGACCAAAGAACAAAATATGGAAATTCACACTGTAATTGTTAATACAGGTGGATTCTCAAAAGAAGAATTAAGTGATATCGAGAAACGTGCCTATGAATTAGGATCGAGTAAACACGTCACCATTGATATTACCGAGAAATTTTACCAAGAATGTTTACGCTATTTGATCTACGGAAATGTTTTAAAAAACAATACTTACCCTCTTTCGGTAAGTGCTGAACGTATGTTCCAATCGATTGCAATTGCTCAATACGCAAAAGAAGTCGATGCTGAATACATCGTGCATGGAAGTACAGGAGCTGGAAATGATCAGATTCGTTTTGATGTTGCCTTCGCGGTGATCTCGCCTCAATCTAAAATCATTACCCCTATTCGTGACGAGAAATTATCGCGTCAACAAGAAGTGGATTACTTAGAAGCGAACGGCGTTCATTACAGTTGGGAAAAAGCAAAATACTCGATTAATAAAGGAATTTGGGGAACTTCAGTTGGAGGTGTAGAAACATTAACTTCGAACGAAGCATTACCTGCCGATGCATATCCTACTCAATTATCGCAACATGAACCTTGTGTCATTGAGATAGAATTTGAAAAAGGACAGCCTGTTGGTTTGAATGGTGAACGTTTAGATGCCGTTACCTTAATCCAACGCCTCAACGAACTAGGTGGAAGTTATGCCATTGGGAGAGATATTCATATTGGCGATACCATTTTAGGAATTAAAGGCCGGGTTGGTTTTGAAGCGCCTGCCCCTGTTATCTTAATCAAAGCCCATCACCTATTAGAAAAACATACATTAACTCGTTGGCAGTTATTGCATAAAGAATCGCTGGCGAACTGGTACGGTACACTTCTTCACGAAGCCCAATACCTCGATCCTGTGATGCGCGATATTGAAGCTTTCTTAGAGTCATCTCAGAACCATGTGACGGGGAAAGTGAAAATGCAATTGAATCCTTATCATTTTAATATGATTGGTATTGAATCTCCGTATGACATGATGCAGTCGAAAGTAGCCACCTATGGCGAAGAAAATGAAGCTTGGGATAGTAGAGATGCAAGAGGGTTCATTAAAATTTTTGGTAATCAACTGAAAATTGTACATAGTTTCGATTAATATTACTAAAGTGGATTCCGTCATCGAATCCACTTTATTTACACATAGACCGAACACCCACAACAAGAAACAAACAAAATGAACCACACAATTAATGTTAGCCTAGTTGGCGGCGCGGGTTACACCGCAGGCGAATTACTAAGAATTTTAATTCATCATCCCAAGGTGAATATTACGTCGGTTTACAGTACATCCAATGCTGGTAATCCGGTTACCCTAATCCATGACGATTTATTAGGCGAAACCGATTTAATTTTTGCCGATAAAATCGATAAAGATGCCGATGTTGTTTTCTTATGTTTAGGCCACGGAAAATCGGCGGAATTCTTAAAAAAGAATGCGTATTCTACAACAACCCGCATTATCGATTTAAGCAATGATTTTCGTTTAGAAGCTGATCAAAAAATAGGAGACCGAACATTTGTCTACGGCTTACCAGAGCTGAACAAAGAAGCCATAAAAACAGCAAAAAACATCGCTAATCCCGGATGTTTTGCAACGGCCATTCAACTCGCTTTACTACCACTCGCTGCAAAAATGGAGCTGCAAGACGATGTGCATATCAACGCTATTACAGGGTCTACTGGAGCTGGTCAAAGTTTATCGACCTCAACACATTTTAGCTGGAGAAATAACAATGTATCTTTTTACAAAGAATTTCAACATCAACACGAAGATGAAATCTACCAAAGTATTCAACAATTAGAAAGCAATTTTAAAAACACGATTTACTTCCTACCCATGCGAGGTGATTTTACCCGTGGAATATTGGCTGGAGTTTATGTAAAATCGAACTTGAGCGAAGAAAAAGCCATCGCGTTATTCAAAGATTTCTACCAAGAAGAAGCTTTCACCCATGTCGCTGATGCGCCAATTGCTCTGAAACAAGTAATCAACACCAACAAGTGTCTTTTACACATTCAGAAACAAGGCGATGTCTTGTTCATAACTTCGGTTATCGACAATTTAACAAAAGGTGCAGCTGGACAAGCTGTCCAAAACATGAATTTAATGTACGGTTGGGACGAGGCTCTTGGCCTTCAACTAAAACCAGTTGCCTTTTAATCCCTATTTATCAACAAACAATCAAAGTAAATGAACTTATTCAACGTATATCCCTTAATGAACATCACACCTGTCAAAGCCAAAGATTGTATTCTTTGGGATGAAGAAGGTAATGAATATTTAGATCTTTATGGCGGTCATGCCGTAATTTCTATTGGGCACTCCCACCCACACTATGTCGAGTTATTAACAAAACAACTGAACCATATTGGTTTCTATTCTAACTCTGTTCAAATTCCAATTCAACAAGAATTAGCCGAAAAACTTGGTCGCTTATCGGGTTACGAAGACTATTCTTTATTCTTATGCAACTCCGGAGCAGAAGCCAATGAAAATGCGGCAAAATTAGCTTCTTTCCACACGGGGAAAGATCACATTATTGCTTTCAAAGGAGCTTTTCACGGGCGTACATCGGGATCGGTTGCATTAACCGATAACCCAAAGATTGTCGCCCCTTTTAACGCTCATCATCCTGTTTCTTTTGTCAACTTCGATCTGGAAGAAATAAAACAAGTTATTGCCGAAAAGCAAGTGGCCGCAATTATTTACGAACCTATTCAAGGGGTTGGCGGAATTGTGTTACCATCGGATGAATTTATTCAAGAATTACGCAAACTATGTACAGAACACGGGGTAATGATTATTGCCGACGAAGTACAATCGGGTTACGGACGTTCTGGTAAATTCTTTGCTCACCAACATTCAAATATTCAAGCCGATTTAATCACCATGGCCAAAGGAATGGGGAATGGTTTTCCAATTGGAGGGGTTTTAATCTCACCCGCATTTGAAGCTTCTTACGGCCTTTTGGGAACAACTTTCGGCGGAAATCATTTAGCCTGTGCCGCAGCAGTTGCTGTACTGGATGTAATGGAGGATGAAAACTTAATGGACAACGCTAAAAAAATTGGTGAATATGTCGGTTTACAACTCAATAAATTCCCTATGATTAAAGAAGTTCGTGGACGTGGATCAATGATCGGAATTGAATTTGATTTTCCTATCAACGAATTAAAAAACAACCTTTTAACGAAACATCATATTTTTGTAGGCTATGCCGGTACAAACGTTATTCGTTTACTACCGCCATTAACCGTTACAAAAGCATACATCGATAAATTCATCAACGCATTACAAACAGAAATAAACATCATCATCAATGGATAAGAATGTAAAAATCATCTTTCAAGATGGATTAGAAATTGAAGGAAAGTCATTCGGTGCTTACACTTCAGTCGCTGGAGAAATCGTGTTTAATACCGCGATGGTCGGATACAATGAAAGTTTAACCGATCCTTCATACAAAGGGCAAATCATGGTGATGACGTTCCCTATTGTTGGAAATTATGGCGTTCCTGACGAAAATGCAGTGATTGACGGTATCGAGCAATGGATGGAATCGAGTAAAATTCAAATCTCGGGATTAGTGGTGAACTATTACGCCGATGACTTTTCGCATTGGAATGGTGTACAAAAATTAGGTGATTGGTTAAAAGCCCATAATATACCAGGGGTATACGGTGTTGACACCCGCGCCATTACCAAAAAATTACGCGAACAAGGTTCTACTTTAGCCCGAATTATCGCCGATGAAGATGTAGCAGAATACAATCCGAATGAAGATAACCTAGTCGACCAGGTTTCTATTAAAGAAGTACAACGCTATAACGAGGGTGCAGACGTTCGTATTGTGTTGGTCGATTGCGGTGTAAAAAATAACATTATCCGTTGTTTGGTCGATCGAGGAGTTGAAGTTATTCGCGTTCCTTGGGATTATGACTATTCAACCTTAACCTATGATGGTTTATTTATTTCAAATGGTCCTGGAGACCCTGAGATGTGTGTAGCAACTATTCAACATTTAAAAAAATCGTTAACCGAAGACAAACCTATTTTCGGAATCTGTCTAGGTAATCAATTGGTTGGTTTAGCCGCTGGCGCATCGACTTTTAAATTAAAATACGGACACCGTTCACACAATCAACCCGTTCAATTAGTGGGAACAAAGAAATGTTTTATCACTTCTCAGAATCACGGTTTCGCACTTGATGATTCAAAATTACCGGAAGGATGGACAACCTACTTTACCAACTTAAACGATGGGACATGTGAAGGGATTAAACATACCACAAAACCTTTCTCTACCGTACAGTTTCACCCAGAAGCTATGGGTGGACCCGTGGATACCGAATTCTTATTCGATGAATTTATTCAAGAAGTAAAAAATTATAAAAACGCTTAATCCGAGGCAACATGAAAGACATTAAAAAAGTATTAGTATTAGGTTCAGGGGCATTGAAAATTGGTGAAGCTGGAGAATTTGATTATTCAGGATCACAAGCGTTAAAAGCCTTAAAAGAAGAAGGGATTGAAACCATTTTAATCAACCCCAACATTGCTACCGTACAAACATCTGAAGACATTGCCAACGAGGTTTACTTTTTACCAGTTACCCCTTACTTTGTTGAAAAAGTAATCGCCAAAGAAAAACCAGACGGAATTTTAGTCGCCTTTGGTGGACAAACAGCGTTAAACTGTGCCGTAGAATTAAATAAAAACAACATCTTCGAAAAATATGGCGTTCGGGTTTTAGGAACACCTATTTCGGTGATTGAAAGCACTGAAGACCGTGATATCTTTATCGACAAATTAAATGAAATCGGGGTTTTAACCGCTCGTTCAGAAGCGGTAGAAACCATCGACGATGCGATGAGAGCAGGTAAAGAAATCGGATTTCCATTAATTATTCGTGCGGCTTATGCCCTTGGAGGATTAGGATCAGGTTTTGCCAACAACGAAGAAGAATTATACGAATTAGCCGAGAAAGCATTCACCTACTCTACCCAAATTTTGGTTGAAGAATCTTTAAAAGGATGGAAAGAAATTGAATACGAAGTTGTTCGTGATGCAGAAGATAACTGTATTACCGTTTGTAATATGGAGAACTTTGACCCCATTGGAATTCATACCGGAGAATCAATTGTGGTGGCACCTTCACAAACACTAACCAACTCAGAATACCAAAAATTACGCGATGTAGCCATTCGTACCATTCGCCATCTTGGGGTGATTGGAGAATGTAACATCCAATATGCTTTTGATACCGTATCAGAAGAATACCGTGTTATTGAAGTAAACGCCCGTTTATCGCGTTCATCGGCTCTAGCTTCTAAAGCAACAGGTTATCCCCTAGCCTTTGTAGCTGCCAAATTAGCGTTAGGTTATTCTTTATTCGAATTAAAAAACAGCGTTACACAGGTGACTTCAGCTTGTTTCGAACCTTCATTGGATTACTGTGTGGTAAAATTACCGCGTTGGGATTTAAATAAATTCTACGGCGTTCGTCGAAACATTGGTTCAGCGATGAAATCGGTTGGAGAAGTAATGGCTGTTGGTCGTTCATTTGAAGAAGCGATCCAAAAAGGTATCCGTATGCTCGACATCGGTCACCGTGGGTTTGTTGCCAATGGATTTAAAATTCCTGAAGGGGAAGAATTAGACACCTGGTTATCGGATCCAAATGATGAGCGTTTATATGCCATTACCGAAGCGTTTAAAGCCGGTTACAGCATTGAGAAAATTCACGACTTAACCAAGATTGATCTTTGGTTCTTACAACGTCTAGAGCGTATTTTTAAAATAGCAGAAGCCTTTGCACCCATCGAACGTTTTGAACAATTGGGGGCCGAATTACTTGCCACCGCTAAACGCTCAGGATTCTCTGATCAGCAAATTGCGGTTTTAGTTAAAGGAGAAACCGCCATTCACCGCAACGAATTAACCGTTCGTGAATTGCGTAAAAACTTTGGGATTATTCCTGTTGTAAAACAGATCGATACCTTAGCGGCAGAATTTCCAGCACAAACCAATTACTTATACATTACCTACCACGGTACTGAAAACGATTTAACAAGAGAAACCGAAAAGTCGGTTTGTATCTTAGGGTCGGGGGTCTACCGTATCGGATCTTCGGTAGAATTTGATTGGTGTGGTGTTAACGCAGCACAAACAGCTAAAAAAGAAGGGTATAAAACCATCATCATCAACTATAACCCAGAAACCGTATCAACCGATTACGATATTTCTGACCGTTTATACTTTGAAGAATTAACTTTTGAACGGGTAATGGATATCTTAGAATTTGAACAACCATCAGGAACCATTGTTTCTACCGGTGGACAAATTCCAAATAACCTGGCCATGAAACTGTACGATCAGAATATGCATGTCTTGGGAACTTCTCCCCTACGTATAGACGATGCCGAAAACCGTCATAAATTCTCAGAAATTTTAGATGAACTAGGGATCGATCAACCCCGTTGGAAAGAATTATCTTCTTTAGAGGCTATTCATCACTTTGTAGACGAAGTGAACTTCCCCGTCTTAATTCGCCCATCTTATGTACTTTCGGGTGCCGCGATGAATGTTGTATCCAATCACCACGAATTAGATGCCTTCCTAAAACTGGCCAAAGAAGTATCACCTGATTATCCAGTCGTTGTTTCAGAATTTGTACAAGGCGCTAAGGAAATCGAGTTAGATGCGGTTGTTCGCAATGGCGAGATCATCGATTATGCCATTTCAGAACACGTTGAATTTGCAGGGGTGCACTCAGGAGATGCCACCATGTATTACCCTCCACAAAAAGTATACATTGAAACCATTCGTCAAATGCGTAAAGTAGCCGCTAAGATTGCTAAACGCTTTGAAATCTCTGGTCCAATGAATATCCAGTTCTTATCAAAAAATAATACCGTTCGTGTCATTGAATGTAACATTCGTGCCTCACGTTCATTCCCATTTGTTTCAAAAGTTTCAGGGAACAACTTAATCGAAAAAGTAACCAAAGTTCTTTTAGGAGTCGATGTTGAAAAAGGAAACAGTGAGGTGGTTTACGACTTAGATTATGTTGGTGTAAAAGCTTCACAATTCTCATTTACTCGTCTCCAAGGAGCAGATCCCGTTTTATCGGTAGATATGTCATCGACCGGTGAAGTAGGTTGTATTGGTGATACGGCAGAAGAAGCCTTATTAAAATCGATGCTTTCTGTTGGTTACAAACTTCCAGAGAAAACCGTTTTAATTTCGGGTGGACCCATTGAATCGAAAGTTGCTTTATTAGGACCAGCGAGACAATTACTTGAAAAAGGGTATAAAATCTACGCTACCGAAGGAACCCATAAATTCTTTACCGAAAACGATGTGTATTCAACCTTGGTCTATTGGCCAAATGATAAGAAAGAACCTAATGTCATTTCTTATTTACACAACCATAAGATCGATATGGTGATCAACATTCCTAAAAACTTAACCAAAGTTGAATTGGATAACGATTACCAAATTCGTCGTACGGCCGTTGATTTTAATATTCCACTGGTTACCAATGCCCGTTTAGCTTCTGCTTTCATCAATGCATTTACCCAACTAACCATGGACGATTTAAAAATCAAAACGTGGAACGAATACCGCAATAAATAAAACATCGCATACCCTTATAAAAAAAGGCCTAACTATTTGTTAGGCCTTTTTTGTGAATAAAAGTATTCACTATTTACTTTGGGCGGCCGCTTCGCGCCGGGCTTTCCGCACTCGCTTTTCGGTTGCGTTTCACTCCACCAAAAAGCTTAAACAATTGCTCCAATCCCTGCCGCAAAACGCTTCGCTTAATTTAAAAATTTGAAAATTGTTTTTTATTTAGGCCCAAAAAAGTTATCCCTGTTTATTTTTAAGTTCAATGGTAAATTCGCTTCCTGTTCCGTAATCACTTTTCACGGAAATGGTTCCACCTTGGGCATCGATAAATTCTTTGCTAATGGCCAATCCCAATCCAGTCCCTTCGCGATGAGTTCCCGGAACACGGAAATACCGATCGAAAACGCGATGAATGTATTCGGGGGGAATGCCAATACCATCATCCTTTACTGTAATTTGAGTAAACATATGGGTTTGTTCCAGTGCTATTTTTATCACGGAATTGTCGTGTGAATAATTAATGGCATTGGCGATTAAATTGGTTAAAACCCAAGCTGTTTTTTCAACATCGGCTAAAACCGAATGCGCTATAGGGGATTGATGAACCTGAAGATCTATTTCTTTTAAATCGGCTGAGGTACGATTGGCCTCCAGGGCATAATCGAGTATTTTTTGGGGTAAACAAGGTTCAACATTTAACTGAATATTCCCACTTTCTACTTGGGTCATGTTTAATAATTCAGTTGTTATCTTCAGCAAGCGATTCACATCGTCGTGTACACTATCTACCAAATGATTTTGTTCTTCGTTTAGCGCCCCAATTTGTTTGTTTTTTAACAATTGAAGACTCATTTTCATGGACGAAATGGGTGTCTTAAATTCATGAGAAACAGTGGCTATAAAACGAGTTTTCGCAAAATCGAGTTCCTTATATTCGGTAATGTTTCTTAGAATAATAACATGGCCAACCACTTCTTTTGTAGCTTCGCCTGTGGGTGTTATCTCAATGTGAACAAATTCTTTGGTGTAATAGCCTTCTTTGTCGTCCACAACAATTTTTATAGGTTCATTGGTGGGTGTTTTTTGCTGCATATCGTGCAGAAGTAAACGGATCAAATCGTTTCCTAAAGCTAAGTCTTTGCTACTTTTACCAACCATTTGATCTTCTAAAAGCCCTGTCACTTTACATGCTTCCTCGTTGACAAAAATAACCTGCATATTTTCGTCGAGGCCAATTACCGGATCGATCATTTTATTGATCAAGGTCTCTATTCGCTTTTTTTGCCGCATGAGTTTAGCCAGATGACTGCTGTTGTATTCTTCCAGTTTTTGAGCCATGGTATTAAACGATTGGGCTAGCTCGCCAAATTCATCGCTTTTTTCAAAATGCACTCGCTCGCCGTAATTATTGGCAGCAATTTGTTTGATACTGAGGGTGAGTTTTTGAATAGGATCGGCAATACTCGAAGGAAGATTGATTAACAAAGTGAAGGCAATTACAAAACAAGCCGTACCTGTAATGGCGATCCAAATCGTGGCTTGGTAGGCGGTAGTTTCTGCGTACTGACTTTTGGTTTCAATGGCTTGCATATTCATCTCCATTAATTGGACGACCGAAATACGAATGGTTTTTAAACGCTCTAGGTTTAGAGGATCATGGCGATAAGCTTCAAAATCGTGGCGAATTTGTGCATTGATATCTATTTCACCTTGTTCAGTGGCATTGTTTTCTTGTTTAATTAATTGCTCTTCGAACCGAGCAAGGGCTTGATCGGTTTGCGCATCCAATGTTTGCAACATTGTTTTTGCATATAGTAGTGAATTGTAATTGTCGTGCAAGATATTTTCGGTATCCTTTTTTAAGGAGTGAATATAGCTAGCCCCAACAGAACCTAAAAGAATGATTAGAATAAACAACAGGCCAACGCCTAAGGTTAATTTGGTTTTAATTCTCATTTGGATAAGATTATAATATCAATGGCTAATGAAGATAGCTTTTTTAATAATTGATTGAAGACATTGGTGGCTAAAATAATTTGAAAAAGATGCAACTTGGGTTTACCAATACAAATGGTGGTTACTTGGCGTTCTTCGGCTTGTTCCATAATGGCTTTTGCGACCTTTCTATGCTGTACCTTAATAATCTCGGCTCCTAATTCAGTGGCTAATTTAAGGTTATTAATCAAGTGTCGTTGTTTATCGAGGGCAATTTTATTGGGATCTTCTTTGGGCGTTTGTACGTAAAGCACATACCATTTCGAATTGAAGTACCCCGCTAATCGAGCCGTTTTACGAATAACAACTTTGGCCGATTTATCATTACTGCTGATGCAGGCCATAAACCGTGATGGTTTTGCATGAATGGAAGAGCTAATCTCGGTTGCCACCTTTTTCTCAACGTGAGAGGCCACTTCTTTTAATGCCAATTCTCTTAATTGAAGAATATTTGAGTTGGTGAAAAAGTGTTTCAGGGCCATGGGCACCTTTTCGGGTGGATAGATTTTGCCTTCTTTTAGACGCTCAATAAGGTCATCGGCTGTCAGGTCTATGTTAACAATTTCGTCGGCTTCCAGCAATACGCGATCGGGTACGCGTTCTTGAACTTCAACAGTCGTCATTTCGCGGATATCCTCTTGCAAGCTTTCGATATGTTGAATATTAAGAGCGGAAATCACATTGATTCCCGCTTCTAATATTTCCATAACATCTTGCCAACGTTTTGCATTTTTACTTCCACTAATATTGGAGTGAGCTAATTCATCGACCAAAACAATTTCTGGACGCAACGCTAGAATCGCTTCCAAATCCATTTCTTCAATTCGCTTGCCTTTGTAAAAAACTTCTTTCCGTGGAATCATGGTTAAACCAGCGAGTAAAGCCTGGGTTTCTTTTCGCTGATGGGTTTCGATGTAACCAATTTTCACATCGATGCCATTGTGCATAAGGTCGTGTGCCTCTTGCAACATGCGATACGTTTTCCCAACACCGGCACTCATACCGATATAAATTTTAAATTTTCCGCGTTTAGAACGGCGAATCAGTTCAAGAAAATCTTCAGCCCGCTGTCGTTTTTCGTCCATATAGATTGTTTATTTAAAAGGTGACTGCTAAAGTACTGCCCATAAAACCTTCGTTTTTAACCGATTGTTGATTCCGCTGAAAAATAGCATCTTTACTTTGGAAATTCCGAGCTTCTACACGCCACAACACATGGTCAGTTAAGCGATAATCAACATTAATCGAGTATCCAAAAGTTTGAAAACCATCGGGGGTATTGGTAGCTACCATAACTTGTTTTTTATCGGCATAATACTCTCCCCTTAAAGTGACACTCCATTGAGGATCGATTTGATACTGGGTCACAATGGTTGGGCTATACCAAGCGTTATAGGCTTTACTCGCTTTCTCTTTTTGTTGAACACCCATATCGAAGCCAGCCATTACTTTCCAATTTTCGGTGGGTTTAAATTCCGCATACAGGTTATGAAAGTAACGCATTTGACGGATGCTATCTGGTGCATCGCTACCGATAAAAGAACTGCTGTTGATACTGAATCGATTACTGGGTTTGTAGGTGACTTGATGTCCAAATGCCAACGTTTGATTATCATTGGGCCGTTGAATTCGTTGCCAACCATTAAGAAGTAATCCGCTCAGAAACCATTCTTGCGATGGTGAAGTATAGGATACTTTTACGCCTGTTGAAAAATAAGGCGAATTCTCGGCTTGTATACTTCGGGTCATGGTGGCTACTTGGGCTCCTATGGCACTTTCAAACCCAATATGAGAAGCGAAAACCCCTGCGTCTAACCATAGGTTATGCTGTTTAGATAGTTTAACCCCTACATTGGCTTCATAGATGTTTTTTAATCCATCGGGTTCAGCCGCCATATTGGCTTTCACATAGGTACCAGCCATTAAGGCCAATTGACCACGTACCCGAGCATCGGAATACTGTAACTGAATCATCCCAAAATTGAGATTAACTTCATTATGCCGATTAAACGAATACAGATAGGCGGGCTGCTCGTGATTCGCGGGTTGATTGTAATTGTAGTTATAATAGACTTCGGCATAGCCGGTTATTTTTAATTTATCAACAAATTTATCTGTTGCAACAATACTGTCCTCTTGGGCAGATAGAATCGTTGCTGCCAGGAGGCAGGCAACAACCCATAGTCTTTTAGTTATCATCTCTTTGTTAATTGATCTAAAGCAATATTAAGTTCTAATACATTTATTTTTTGAGGTCCAAAAAGTCCAAATAATGGCTTTTCTGTTTTTTCATCGATTAATTGATGAATAGTTCGTGTTGATAACCCTCTCGCACTCGCAACCCGATCGACCTGTATTTTAGCGGCTTGAACCGAAAAATGAGGATCTAATCCACTACCACTTGCTGTTAATAAGTCAACTGGAATGTCTTCTTTTTTAATCGTTGGATTCTTAGCTATAAAGTCGGTTATCCGTTGTTCAACTTCTTTTAAATACGCGGGATTGGTTGCCGCTTTATTACTTGCCCCTGAACCAGCTGCATTATAATCGACGGCAGATGGGCGCGACCAGAAATAACGGTCCTGCGTAAAAGATTGTCCACTGTTATGGTAATGCATTTTTCCGTTATGCTCTATAACAAAGCCCTTTCCTTGGTTAGGCGATAATTGAGCAATAGCCCAAACGGTTAAAGGATAAAATACGCATAATAGCACCAAGAGTCCACCTGTTAATACGATGGCTGATAAAATATTTTTTTTCATTTTGATAATTGTTTAAATAAATAAGGAAACAACAAGATCGATTAATTTAATGGCCACAAAAGGCACTACGATTCCTCCTAATCCGTAGATGAATAAGTTTCTTCTCAACAACGCACTTGCTCCAATGGGTTTATAAGCCACCCCTTTTAAAGCTAATGGAATGAGGATTGGAATAATTAAAGCATTAAAAATAACAGCCGAAAGAATCGCGCTCTCTGGGCTATGAAGTCGCATAACATTCAGACTTTGTAAGGCTGGGATAGCGGTAATAAACAAAGCAGGAATTATGGCAAAATATTTTGCCACATCATTGGCAATACTAAAGGTGGTTAAAGTCCCTCGTGTCATTAGCAATTGTTTACCAATTTCAACCACTTCAATTAATTTGGTGGGATCATTATCTAAATCAACCATGTTACCAGCCTCCTTAGCCGCCTGCGTTCCACTGTTCATAGCCACACCTACATCGGCTTGTGCCAAAGCAGGCGCATCATTTGTACCATCGCCCATCATCGCCACAAGACGACCTTCTTGCTGTTCTCTTTTGATGTAGTTCATTTTATCCTCTGGCTTAGCTTCGGCAATAAAATCGTCTACACCTGCTTCTTGGGCAATGAATTTAGCGGTCATGGGGTTATCGCCTGTTACCATAACGGTCTTAATTCCCATCCGTCGAAGACGGGCAAAACGTTCTTGGATACCTGTTTTAATAATATCTTGAAGTTCGACCACACCCACCACTTGTTCGTTTTCAGCAACCACTAAAGGTGTTCCACCATTGGTCGCTATTTGTTCCACGATCATTTGCATCGACTCTGGAAATATATTTCCCGCCTTTTCTGCCATTTGTTTAATGGAATCGGCAGCTCCCTTTCGTATACGAGTGGTCCCAAAGTCGATCCCTGAACTTCGCGTTTCAGCTGTAAAATCAATAAATCGTGGGTTTTCAATACCATAGATTTCAGGATCAATCTGCGCTAATTCAAGGATGGATTTTCCTTCAGGGGTCTGGTCGCTCATCGAACTTAATACAACACATTTTGTAAAGTGCTTTACATCGATACCCTCAGCAGGATAAAAATGAGTTGCTTTTCGGTTTCCTATGGTGATGGTTCCGGTTTTATCCAATAATAACACATCAATATCACCTGCTGTTTCTACAGCACGGCCACTTTTGGTAATAACGTTAGCTCTTAAAGCGCGATCCATACCGGCAATACCTATGGCAGAGAGCAACCCACCAATGGTTGTTGGAATTAAACAAACAAATAACGAAATGAAAGCGGCTATGGTAATCGGTACTTGGGCATAATCCGCAAAAGGTTTTAAGGTGACCGTTACAATCACAAAGACCAATGTAAAACCGGCCAATAAAATGGTCAATGCAATTTCATTGGGTGATTTCTGGCGGTTAGCCCCTTCAACCAAAGCAATCATTTTATCTAAAAAACTTTCACCTGGTTGAGTAGTCACCCGCACTTTAATTTGATCTGATAGCACTTTTGTACCGCCAGTTACCGAACTTTTATCACCACCTGCTTCGCGTATGACAGGGGCGCTTTCTCCTGTAATTGCACTTTCATCTATGGTAGCTAAGCCTTCAATAATTTCACCATCCGCAGGAATAGTCTCTCCTGCTAAGCAGATAAAAACAGTCCCTTTATGGAGTTCCGCAGACGAGACCATTGTTCCATTCTCTAATCGAGCAGGAGTTTCTTCTCTCGTTTTTCGTAAACTATCCGCTTGTGCTTTCCCCCTTGCTTCGGCAATAGCCTCGGCAAAATTTGCAAACAACAAGGTGAATAATAATATAATGAAGACCATTAAATTATAGCCAAAACTACCTTGACTTTTTTCACCCAATAAAATCCAGCCACATACGATAAACATAATGAACGTACCGATTTCCACGGTGAACATCACTGGGTTTTTGATTAGTGTTTGTGGATTTAATTTGATAAAAGCTTGTTTAGATGCTGTTATGAGAAGCTCTTTTTGAAAAAGCGATTGATTATGAGTTGTCATTTTTCTAAATTTGAGATAGGGTAAAATAATCAGCGATTGGACCTAAAACCAACACGGGGAAAAATGCTAAAGCCGCTACAATTAAAATAATCGTTAAGACCATAGCCCCAAATGTGGCAGTATCTGTAGGTAGTGTTCCTGCACTTGGCGGAACAAATTTCTTTTCGGCTAATAAACCAGCAATGGCTATTGGACCGATAATGGGAAGAAATCTTCCTAGAAGTAAAACAATTCCTGTACTTATATTCCACCAAGGTGTATTATCAGCGAGACCTTCAAATCCACTTCCATTGTTGGCAGCAGAAGATGTAAACTCATAGAGCATTTCACTTAAACCATGAAAAGAAGGGTTGTTTAATGTATCTTCTGTTAAACTAGGAAAAGCTACACCGACGGCTGTTCCCGTTAAAATAAGAAACGGATGCAGTAATGCGATGAATAGGGCAATTTTCATTTCACGCGCTTCTATTTTTTTCCCTAGGAACTCTGGTGTACGCCCAACCATTAAACCGCTGATAAATACGGCCAGAATAATAAAGACGAAGAAATTAAGGATACCCACCCCTACACCCCCATAGAAGCTATTGATCATCATTGCTAATAACTCATTCATTCCTGATAAAGGCATTGAGCTATCGTGCATGGAATTCACCGAACCTGTAGAGATTACCGTGGTTACAATACTCCAAAAGCCTGTTGCTGCAGCACCAATTCGGGTTTCTTTACCTTCCATAGCGCCAAGGCTATTATCGATGCCCATTTGTTCAATTACAGGGTTACCATTCATTTCCATGGCTATATTGGGAATAGCTAAACAAAAAAAACCAATGGTCATCACACCAAACATCATCAGGGTTAACCTTTTGCGTTTGATATAATGTCCAAAAGCGAAAAGCATGGCTAAAGGAATCAGTAGTTGAGCTACCATTTCAGTCATATTGGTTAAATAGGTTGGATTTTCGAAAGGGTGAGCCGAATTGGTCCCGAAAAAACCACCACCATTGGTTCCCAAGTGTTTAATTGCTATAAAAGCAGCTGCAGGGCCACGAGACACTTCCATTTCCTGCCCCTCTAAAGTCGTTATTTGGTCTTTTCCCTCAAAGGTCATTGGTGTCCCTTGAAAGGCAAGAATCGAAGCAATAACGATACAAATTGGTAAGAGTATACGCGTACATGATTTAACAAAAAAGACATAAAAATTACCTAACTCTTTCGTCGATTTATGCTTAAATGCCTCAAAAACCACAACAGCAGCAGCCATCCCTGTAGCAGCACTTACAAATTGCAAAAACATAAGCCATAGTTGGGCTAAATAACTAACACCTGTTTCACCTGCATAGTGCTGTAAATTACAATTCACGACAAAAGAGATAATGGTATTAAAAGCCAAGTCGGCTGGCATGTTGGGATTATTATCAGGGTTTAATGGTAAATAACTTTGGGTCATTAATAGAACAAAGCCCATGATAAACCACACCAAATTGATGGTTAATAAGGCCTGCAGATGTTGTTTCCAATTCATGGGTACATCGGGTTGAATTCGACTCATCGAAAACAAGCTTTTCTCCAAAGGATTGGCCACGACATCTAAAAAAGTTTTTTCACCAGCATATACGTTAGCAATGTATTTCCCTAACGGGATAGCCAACAGTATTGCGCCCAAAAACATGGTTATTATTCCTAGTATTTCTGTATTCATGGTGTATTATTTAGTTCGTTGAGATTAAAATTTTTCTGGGTTAAGCAGCACATAGCATAAAAAAACGAAAACGATTAGTGCGATGATAAAAAGAAGAATCATAAGTGTTAATGTTTAAATCTGATCGAGAAAATCGATGCATTTATAAAAAAGAAAGAAGCTTAATAAGCCGATTCCCATAAGTAAAATAAAAGTGCCCATTAGAGAGAGGTGTGATTAATTTGTTTACAATATGCTGTTTTCAACTCCAGGGGCAAAAGCGATAAAAATTGCTTTTGCTGATGGTGATTGAGTTCGATACTCGAACTGATGGGCAATAAAAACCGATTACAGATTAAATTCTTGCCATGTTCGTTGGTTTTGGTATACAACTTCTCTACCCGATGGTAGATTAATTGGACCCGTGATTCATCATTGGCTTCTATTAACGCAAGGGCTAATCCTTTTAATGTATCAATTTCTTCCATTGAAACTTCTTGTTGAATTTTCATGTGATTACTATTTTAGTTAGCATCCATTATTCAAGAGATGTTCCAGCAAACTAAAAACAACACAAAGAGCTGATAAGCAACAAAATAAAGGTGTAACCAAAAAAAACGGCATAAAAAAACCCTTTCATAATGAAAGGGTCTGACTAGCGTAACGCTCGTATAGTATCAATTATAACCTAATTAATTTCGTATTCGGCCAATTTTCGGTAAAGTGTCGTTAGAGCAATCCCTAATAATTCGGCTGTTTTCGTTTTATTGCCATTGGTGTACTGCAATACTTTTTGAATATGTAGTTTTTCAGCACTTGCCAATTCGAAAGCGGATAAGCTTTTCCCTTGTTTACTTTTCATTTGCTGAAATTCGAATGGTAGATCGTTTAATTCAATCACTTTCGAATTTACTAAAATAAGGGCACGTTCAATAACGTTCTTTAATTCCCTAATATTTCCAGGCCACTCGTGCATTTGCAAAGCCTCATTCGCTTCCGCTGAAATTCCAATTCTACCCGCATTCGATTGTGGCGTGAAAACGCCAATAAAATAATCAACCAATAAAGGGATGTCAATCATTCGATTCCTTAAAGCAGGGAGTTCAATTTGAAATACTGAAATGCGGTAAAATAAATCTTCACGGAAATTCCCTAAGGCAATCTCCTTCTCAAACGAGCGATTGGTCGCGGCAATAATACGCACATTGACCTTTGTCGGTTTCGTGTCACCAATTTTCAGAAACTCTCCCGTTTCTAGAACGCGTAAAAGTTTTGCTTGTAAATCGAGTGCCATTTCGCCTATCTCATCCAAGAAAATAGTTCCATGATTCGCCTCTTCAAACAAGCCTTTCTGATCTTTCGTAGCATTGGTAAAGGCACCCGCTCGATGCCCAAACATTTCGCTTTCTAACAAGTCTTTGCTAAAGGCAGAACAATTGATGGCGACAAAACTACCTTTAACCCTTTGACTCCCCTGATGAATAGCTTGTGCAAACACCTCTTTCCCTGTACCTGTTTCTCCTGTTAATAAAACCGTTGCATCTGTAGGGGCAACCCGTTCAGCTAATTTAATTGCTTGTAAAAATAATGGCGCTTTACCAATCATACGATCAAATACGATCTGTTGTTCCCGTTTTGAATTATCACTCGGTAAAACAACCTTCTTATTTATTTTAACCCGTTCGAAAGCACGGTATAATAAGGGTAAAATTTTATTGTTATCATCGCCTTTGGTAATATAGTCGTAAGCACCATTTTTAATGGCTTTAACCCCATCAGGAATATTTCCATATGCCGTTAGAAGAATCACTTCAATCAATGGATATTTATCCTTAATCACTTGGGTAAAATCGACTCCATTGCCATCGGGTAATTTTACATCACATAAAACCACATCGATGGGGAAAAGTGCTAGTTTCTTTAACCCCGTTTTCAAATCGGAGGCCTGAATAACTTCAAAACCTTCTAACTCGATAATACGCGATAACAGCTTGCGCAATTTATCTTCGTCATCAATAATCAATACTGTACGTAATGTCATTCTATAGCGCTTAATTTTGAGTAAAGTTAAGGTTTAAAATGGATTTTAGAATCTAGATTTTAGATGTTAGATTTTAGATGTTAGAAATTTAGTGGACGGTTTAAAGTTTAAAACGGATTTTAGATATCAGATAATAGATAACATTCGGTTTGTTGAAGTAGCCTAGATCTATCTAATATCTATTTACTCATATCTAACTACTAAAGACTAATTACTCACATCTAACGACTAATCAAATCCCGGAGGGATGATATAATAATAGTAAAACATACCCCATACGATTAAGCTCTGTAGGAGCGACAGAGAATTTTTAAGGTTTAAAACGGATTTTAGATTTTAGATATCAGATAATAGATAACATTCGGTTTGTTGAAGTAGCCTAGATCTATCTAATATCTATGTACTTATATCTAACTACTAAAGACTAATCAAATCCCGGAGGGATGATATAATAATAGACAAACATAACCCAAACGATTAAGCTCTGTAGGAGCGACAGAGAATTTTTAAGGTTTAAAATGGATTTTAGATATCAGATGTTAGATTTTAGAAATGGAGAAGAAGGTTTTTAAATAGTTTAAGGTTTTATCTAACGTTGGGCGAATTGCAATTCGCCCCTACCAAAAACACTAATCACTAAAAACTAAAGACAAAAAAAAGCCTCAAGAAAAAATCTTGAGGCTTTTAGATAAAGACTGGCGACGACCTACTCTCCCGGTTTCCCAGTACCATCGGCGCTAGTAGGCTTAACTTCTCTGTTCGGAATGGGAAGAGGTGAGCCCTACTGCTATAGTCACCCTAATATTGTTATATAAATATAATAATATATAGTATTTTGTGTAGCTCTTCAGCTACTATTTTCTTAACATATTGAAAAAACATACAAATCATTTTAGTAAATCAACATCTACTAACATAATTCAAATTAGATTAACCAACCTTAATCGATGGTTATGAGATTCTATTTTTGAAAAAGTCTATGGGTAATTAGTACTACTCGACTATGACATCACTGCCTTTACATCTATAGCCTATCAACGTGGTAGTCTTCCACGACCCTTTAAAGAAGTCTAATCTTGCGGCGAGTTTCGCGCTTATATGCTTTCAGCGCTTATCTCTTCCAAACGTAGCTACTCAGCGGTGCACCTGGCGGCACAACTGATACACCAGAGGTTTGTTCAACACGGTCCTCTCGTACTAGAGTCAAGTCCGCTCAAACTTCTAACGATCACAACAGATAGAGACCGAACTGTCTCACGACGTTCTGAACCCAGCTCGCGTGCCACTTTAATGGGCGAACAGCCCAACCCTTGGGACCTTCTCCAGCCCCAGGATGTGACGAGCCGACATCGAGGTGCCGAACCTCCCCGTCGATGTGAGCTCTTGGGGGAGACTAGCCTGTTATCCCCGGAGTACCTTTTATCCTTTGAGCGATGGCCCTTCCATACGGAACCACCGGATCACTATGTCCTGCTTTCGCACCTGATCGACTTGTAGGTCTCACAGTCAAGCACCCTTATGCCATTACACTCTACGCACGGTTACCAAGCGTGCTGAGGGTACCTTTGAAAGCCTCCGTTACTCTTTTGGAGGCGACCACCCCAGTCAAACTACCCACCACGCAATGTCCTCCACGAATGGAGTTAGGCTTCAGATAAATAAAGGGTGGTATTTCAACAATGATTCCACAATGCCTGGCGACACTGCTTCATAATCTCCCACCTATCCTACACATTATTTACCCGAAGTCAATACGAAGCTATAGTAAAGGTTCACAGGGTCTTTTCGTCCCGTTGCGATTAACCGGCATCTTCACCGATACTACAATTTCACCGAGCTCGTGGCTGAGACAGTGCCCAGATCGTTACACCATTCGTGCAGGTCGGAACTTACCCGACAAGGAATTTCGCTACCTTAGGACCGTTATAGTTACGGCCGCCGTTTACTGGGGCTTCAGTCAAGAGCTTCGCCAAAGGCTAACCCCCTTCCTTAACCTTCCAGCACCGGGCAGGTGTCAGACCCTATACGTCATCTTTCGATTTTGCAGAGTCCTGTGTTTTTGATAAACAGTCGCCTGGGCCTTTTTACTGAGGCTCGCCTTGCGACGAGCGACCTTTCTCCCGAAGTTACAGGTCTATTTTGCCTAATTCCTTAGCCACGAATCTCTCGAGCGCCTGAGGATACTCTCCTCGACTACCTGTGTCGGTTTACGGTACGGGCTGCTTCACTCGCTATTTCTTGGAACAAATTTCAGTGGATTATCACGCCACCCGAAGGCTTTGTGTACTATCCTTAGTTTACCTAAGTTCAACGTACTATTCCGTCAGTACGCACCACCTACATTCATCCGTCACTTTTGTTGTGAGCAGGTACGGGAATATTAACCCGTTTGCCATCCACTACCCCTTTCGGGTTCGCGTTAGGTCCCGACTAACCCTCAGCTGATTAGCATAGCTGAGGAATCCTTAGTCTTACGGCGAATAAGTTTCTCACTTATTTTATCGTTACTCATGCCTACATTTTCTTTTCTAGAAGCTCCACCGCTCCTCGTCGGAACGACTTCTGCGCCGCTAGAATGCTCCCCTACCAGTACATCTAAAAGATGTAATCCATAGCTTCGGCAATATACTTATGCCCGATTATTATCCATGCCGGATCGCTCGACTAGTGAGCTGTTACGCACTCGTTAAATGAATAGCTGCTTCCAAGCTAACATCCTAGCTGTCAATGCAATCCAACCGCGTTTGGTCAACTTAGTATATATTTGGGGGCCTTAGCTGATGGTCTGGGTTCTTTCCCTCTCGGACATGGACCTTAGCACCCATGCCCTCACTGCCTAGAAACATATATTAGCATTCGGAGTTTGTCAGGAATTGGTAGGCGATGAAGCCCCCGCATCCAATCAGTAGCTCTACCTCTAATATACTTATCTAAACGCTGCACCTAAATGCATTTCGGGGAGTACGAGCTATTTCCAAGTTTGATTGGCCTTTCACCCCTACCCACAGGTCATCCGAAGACTTTTCAACGTCAACCGGTTCGGTCCTCCACTTTGTGTTACCAAAGCTTCAACCTGCCCATGGGTAGATCACTTGGTTTCGCGTCTAATACCACTGACTATATCGCCCTATTCAGACTCGCTTTCGCTGCGGCTCCGTTGCTGAACAACTTAACCTTGCCAGTGACATTAACTCGTAGGCTCATTATGCAAAAGGCACGCCGTCACCCCGTAGGGCTCCGACCGCTTGTAGGCGCACGGTTTCAGGATCTATTTCAACTTTCTATTCGAAATGCTTTTCACCTTTCCTTCACAGTACTAGTTCGCTATCGGTCTTTGAGGAGTATTTAGCCTTGGAGGATGGTCCCCCCATATTCGGACAGAATTTCTCGTGTTCCGCCTTACTCGTTATCAATTATATAACCCTTTCATTTACAGGACTATCACCCTCTTTGGTTAACCTTTCCAGGTTATTCTACTAGAATTATATAATCTTTAGGGCTGATCCGCGTTCGCTCGCCACTACTTACGGAATCTCAATTGATTTCTTTTCCTATGGGTACTTAGATGTTTCAGTTCCCCACGTTCGCTCCCATTGCTGGGTGACAGATCTTCAACCTGCCGGGTTGCCCCATTCGGAAATCTTCGGATATAATGTGTATGTGCCACTCCCCGAAGCTTATCGCAGCTTATCACGTCCTTCATCGCCTCTCAAAGCCTAGGCATCCGCCGTACGCCCTTTGTAACTTTTTTCTCGAATTCATAACCATCTTTTGATCGAAGGTTATGTTAATCTTACTCGTTTTATGTTTAATTGTATACTTTAATATTACTTCGATTATTCTTCGTTTTTGATTATCTCTAATCTTGTTCGTTTCTTAATCTGTTAATGATTGTATGTTTTTGTATTTCAATATGTCAATGAACTCTTCTTCTTCTACCTTGCGATAAAAGATTGGTGGAGAATATCGGAGTCGAACCGATGACCTCTTGCGTGCAAGGCAAGCGCTCTAGCCAGCTGAGCTAATCCCCCTCTTTTATTAGTATTTAGTAGTCTCAGGCAGACTCGAACTGCCGACCTCTACATTATCAGTGTAGCGCTCTAACCAGCTGAGCTATGAGACTCTTTAAAACTCTTAAAGAGTGGTCTATAGATGTTAATAACTATCGGTGTGATAGCCAATAACTCTTTTCTTATATATCTTACGTAATTTAAATAATGTGACAAGCCAAAAATAAAAGTCAATACAAAGATCAATCCTTCTAATGTATAGAAGAAAATTTGTCGTCTCTCTAAAAATGAGATGTTCCAGCCGCACCTTCCGGTACGGCTACCTTGTTACGACTTAGCCCTAGTTACCAGTTTTACCCTAGGCAGCTCCTTTTACGGTCACCGACTTCAGGTACCCCCAGCTTCCATGGCTTGACGGGCGGTGTGTACAAGGCCCGGGAACGTATTCACCGCATCATGGCTGATATGCGATTACTAGCGATTCCAGCTTCATAGAGTCGAGTTGCAGACTCCAATCCGAACTGAGATCGGTTTTCGAGATTCGCATCCAGTCACCTGGTAGCTGCCCTCTGTACCGACCATTGTAGCACGTGTGTAGCCCAAGACGTAAGGGCCGTGATGACTTGACGTCGTCCCCACCTTCCTCGCAGTTTGCACTGGCAGTCTCATTAGAGTCCCCGTCTTTAAACGCTGGCAACTAATGATAGGGGTTGCGCTCGTTGCAGGACTTAACCTAACACCTCACGGCACGAGCTGACGACAGCCATGCAGCACCTTGCATTCTGTCCGAAGAAATATCTGTTTCCAAATACGTCATAATGCATTTAAGCCTTGGTAAGGTTCCTCGCGTATCATCGAATTAAACCACATGCTCCACCGCTTGTGCGGGCCCCCGTCAATTCCTTTGAGTTTCATTCTTGCGAACGTACTCCCCAGGTGGGATACTTATAACTTTCGCTTAGCCACTGAAGCCGAAGCCCCAACAGCAAGTATCCATCGTTTACGGCGTGGACTACCAGGGTATCTAATCCTGTTCGCTCCCCACGCTTTCGTCCATCAGCGTCAATATAGACTTAGTAACCTGCCTTCGCAATTGGTGTTCTGCGTAATCTCTAAGCATTTCACCGCTACACTACACATTCCAGCTACTTCAAACTAATTCAAGACCAACAGTATCAATGGCAGTTTCATCGTTAAGCGATAAGATTTCACCACTGACTTATTGGTCCGCCTACGGACCCTTTAAACCCAATAAATCCGGATAACGCTTGCACCCTCCGTATTACCGCGGCTGCTGGCACGGAGTTAGCCGGTGCTTATTCATATAGTACCTTCAGCTACTTACACGTAAGTAGGTTTATTCCTATATAAAAGAAGTTTACAACCCATAAGGCCGTCATCCTTCACGCGGGATGGCTGGATCAGGCTTGCGCCCATTGTCCAATATTCCTCACTGCTGCCTCCCGTAGGAGTCTGGTCCGTGTCTCAGTACCAGTGTGGGGGATCACCCTCTCAGGCCCCCTATAGATCGTCGCCTTGGTAAGCCGTTACCTTACCAACTAGCTAATCTAACGCATGGCTATCTCTGTCCGATAAATCTTTCAAGTAAACACCAGGTGATGTCTACTGTTATAGAGTATTAATCCGAATTTCTTCGGGCTATCCTCTTGACAAAGGTAAGTTCCATACGCGTTACTCACCCGTTCGCCGGTCTCTAAGTAGCAAGCTACTTATACCCCTCGACTTGCATGTGTTAAGCCTCCCGCTAGCGTTCATCCTGAGCCAGGATCAAACTCTCCATTGTATGTATTATAATAATATTGTACAACTTCAAATTTTCCTTTGCTCCATTCATTCTAAGGAATTGACCTTTTAATGTATTTGACTTTTATTTTCTTCTGTCTTATTTTAAATTACAATGAACTTCTCAGTTTTCGCATAAACACTTCTAGTGTTTTGCGAGTGCAAAGGTAAAACTTATTTCTAAACTAACCAAATCTTTTTTCAAAAATTTTAAAAGTTTTTTTTCCGTTTTAACTTCAAATTTTATTTGTCGATCATCTTCTCTATCCCTCTGCCGAAGCAGCTTCTAAATAAACGATCTTTCAAGTAAACCAACACTACTCTTCTTTCGTATTGGGATTGCAAATATAGGGGCACTTCAACCGTTTTACCAAACTTTTTTGGGAGAAATTTGAAAGAATTTTCACCTACTCACTTTAACTTACTAAACCCGAGGTTTTAATCGGTGGAAAAAAATTTCAATAGTTGGTCGTTTTTAGTAATTAGTATATAGATATTAGATGTGAGTACATAGATAATGAGATACACGTAGGCTATTTCAACAAACCGAATGCTATCTAAGATCTGATGTCTTATATCTATAATCTAATTCCCTATTTCCAATAAAGCCTTGAATGTAGGGGCGAATTGCAATTCGCCCAACGTAAGATAAAATTAACCAGTCGAAAGTTTTTAGTAATTAGTAGTTAGATGCAGGCTATTTCAACAAACCGAATATTATCTATGATCTGACATCTTATATCTATAATCTATTGGTTATTTCCAATAAAGCCTTGAATGTAGGGGCGAATCGCAATTCGCCCAACGTTAGATAAAATTAACCAGTCGATAGTAATTAGTACATAGATATTAGATTTTAGTACATAGATGTTAGAAAGAACAAGGAATCTTCAATAAACCGAATGTTATCTATGATCTAAAATCTGACATCTCATATCTACAATCTAACCCCCTATTTCCAATGTAGGGGCGAATTGCAATTCGCCCAACGTTAGATGTGTGTACATAGATATGAGATAGACGTAGGCTATTTCAACAAACCGAATGTTATCTATT